>CANNGH010000031.1 GCA_947504115.1 uncultured Sedimentitalea sp. | reverse complement strand
CTGACCAAGGACGAGGGCGGCCGTCACACGCCGTTCTTCGCGAATTACCGCCCGCAATTCTACTTCCGCACGACGGACGTGACCGGCACGGTGACGCTGCCCGAGGGCACGGAGATGGTGATGCCGGGCGACAACCTGAAGTTCGAGGTCGAGCTGATCGCGCCGATCGCGATGGAGCAGGGCCTGCGCTTCGCCATCCGCGA
>CANNGH010000030.1 GCA_947504115.1 uncultured Sedimentitalea sp. | reverse complement strand
CAGCGCACGGCCTCCGATGACTACGTGAACGCGGACTGGGTGCAGATCGTGCCAAATACCGACGTGGCGCTGTTCAGCGCGATGGCGTTCCATGTGCTGGAAAAGGGGCTTGAGGATCAGGCCTATATGGACAAGTACACTGTCGGCGCGGACAAGTGGATCGCCTATATCAGGGGCGAAACCGACGATACGCCCAAGACCCCGGAATGGGCGGCGGA
>CANNGH010000029.1 GCA_947504115.1 uncultured Sedimentitalea sp. | reverse complement strand
ATCTGGTGGTCGGCGACGGTGTATTCGATGCGGTTGTTCTTGATCGGGTCGCAGCCCACGAAGACGAACACCTCGGTGTTGTCGCGGATCACTTCCCACGCGGTCTGGCCGGAATAGACCTCCATATCGCCGATCACGCGCGGCAGGCAGATCTGCGACGCGCCCGCGGACCAGTCGCCCTGGGTGTTGGTGCATCCGCCCATCAGGTTCATGAACCGTCCCTGCATCACGTTGGGACGGAAGTT
>CANNGH010000028.1 GCA_947504115.1 uncultured Sedimentitalea sp. | reverse complement strand
CGCAGATGACCAGAAGGTGACCTACGATATCGAGTCGGGCCGTGACGGTCGCGAATCCGCGACCAATCTCGCTCTGGAGTAAACTTCCGAACAGGGCGGATTCACACCGCCCTGTTTTATCCTCGCTCCTGACGACAATGCTGAAGGTGGCTGCTGCATATCCCAATGCGGCGTTTCCGTGCGCCGCACATGACAGTCGCTGCGCCAAGCGTCGCCTTTCCGCACGCACAGCCAGAGCGATGATTTATTTCGCATGACAAGTCGGCCATCCGCATGATGTGCAATGGCGACGACTTCCTCAATGGCATTGCAGGAGCATCCC
>CANNGH010000027.1 GCA_947504115.1 uncultured Sedimentitalea sp. | reverse complement strand
TATCCCGACGTGAAGATGATCTTCAACGCCGGCAACAACTTCATGTCCCACCAGCAGGACACCAACCGGCTGATCCGCGCGCTGGAAAAGGTGGAAACCATCGTCAGCGTCGATGTCTGGTGGACGGCCGCGACCCGCTGGGCGGATATCGTGATGCCCGCCTGCAGCACGCTGGAACGTGACGACATCAGCGTCGGCGGCACCTATTCCAACGACAAGGTCTACGCCATGAAGAAAGTGATCGAACCGGTCGGCGAGAGCATGTCCGACTATCACATCTTCGAGGAGCTGGCCGACAAGATGGACCTGTGGACCCAGTTCACCGACGGCGAAGACCTGATGTATCATATCGAGCAGGCATATGGGCGCTCGTCGGCTTCGGAGCATACTCCGTTCGAGGAGTTCTGGGAAAAGGGCTATGCGCGGCAGGATGTGCCCGAGGAAGCCCGCCGCTGGGTGCGTCACGGCGATTTCTATAC
>CANNGH010000026.1 GCA_947504115.1 uncultured Sedimentitalea sp. | reverse complement strand
TATCCCGACGTGAAGATGATCTTCAACGCCGGCAACAACTTCATGTCCCACCAGCAGGACACCAACCGGCTGATCCGGGCGCTGGAAAAGGTGGAAACCATCGTCAGCGTCGATGTCTGGTGGACGGCCGCGACCCGCTGGGCGGATATCGTCATGCCCGCCTGCAGCACGCTGGAACGTGACGACATCAGCGTTGGCGGCACCTATTCCAACGACAAGGTCTACGCCATGAAGAAGGTGATCGAACCGGTCGGCGAGAGCATGTCCGACTATCACATCTTCGAGGAACTGGCCGACAAGATGGACCTGTGGACCCAGTTCACCGACGGCGAAGACCTGATGTATCATATCGAGCAGGCCTATGGGCGCTCGGCGGCTTCGGAGCATACTCCGTTCGAGGAATTCTGGGAAAAGGGCTATGCGCGGCAGGATGTGCCCGAGGAAGCCCGCCGCTGGGTGCGTCACGGCGATTTCTATAC
>CANNGH010000025.1 GCA_947504115.1 uncultured Sedimentitalea sp. | reverse complement strand
GTCGGCGCGGACAAGTGGATCGCCTATATCAGGGGCGAAACCGACGATACGCCCAAGACCCCGGAATGGGCGGCGGACATCACCGGGATCGACGCCGACAAGATCCGCGAACTGGCCGAACTGATGGCGACCTCGAAGACAGAGATTGCCGGCGCATGGTCGCTGCAACGCGCCCAGCACGGCGAGATGACCCATTGGGCGATCATCAACTTTTCCGCGCTGACCGGTCAGATCGGCAAGCCGGGTCAGGGCGTCGGGTTCTCGTGGCACTATGGGTCGGGCGGCATGCCGCAATCGTTCAAATCGACGCCCACCGGCCTCAGCCAGGGGCGCAACTTCGTCAAAGGCATCTGCCCGGCCAGCCGCATCACCGAGATGCTGGAAAACCCCGGTGCTGAGTTCATCTATAACGGCATGACCGGCACCTATCCCGACGTGAAGATGATCTTCAACGCCGGCAACAACTTCATGTCCCACCAGCAGGACACCAACCGGCTGATCCG
>CANNGH010000024.1 GCA_947504115.1 uncultured Sedimentitalea sp. | reverse complement strand
TCCGCCGCCCATTCCGGGGTCTTGGGCGTATCGTCGGTTTCGCCCCTGATATAGGCGATCCACTTGTCCGCGCCGACCGTGTACTTGTCCATATAGGCCTGATCCTCAAGCCCCTTTTCCAGCACATGGAACGCCATCGCACTGAACAGCGCCACGTCGGTATTTGGCACGATCTGCACCCAGTCCGCGTTCACGTAGTCATCGGAGGCCGTGCGCTGCGGGTTGATCGAGATGAATTTCGTGCCGCTGTCGCGGATCTGCGCCCAGGGGCCGCGCATCTGGTGGTCGGCGACGGTGTATTCGATGCGGTTGTTCTTGATCGGGTCGCAGCCCACGAAGACGAACACCTCGGTATTGTCGCGGATCACTTCCCACGCGGTCTGGCCGGAATAGACCTCCATATCACCGATCACGCGCGGCAGGCAGATCTGCGACGCGCCCGCCGACCAGTCGCCCTGGGTGTTGGTGCATCCGCCCATCAGGTTCATGAACCGTCCCTGCATCACGTTGGGACGGAAGTT
>CANNGH010000023.1 GCA_947504115.1 uncultured Sedimentitalea sp. | reverse complement strand
GCCAACGAAATTCACTCCAGGGAGACGCAGATGTCTTACACGAACCCCACCCGCCGTGCCTTTCTTCAGGGCGGGGCTGCCGCATTCGGGGCGACCTCGTTGATGGGAACCACGGCGCTGGCGTCGATCGATCCCAACTCGTTCGGGGGACGGATCTTTCACGCCACCCATTACGGCCCGTTCGAGGCGGTCGTGCGCGATGGCAAGTTGATCAACATCAACGCCGTCACCGAGATCGACGCGCAACCGACCGAAATGCTGATGTATGGCGTCAAGGACCGCACCTATGACAAGAGCCGGATCAATTATCCGATGGTGCGCAAATCCTATCTGGAGAACTGGGAAAGCGGCGATACCAAACCCGAACTGCGCGGCAAGGAACCTTACGTGCGCGTCGATTGGGACACCGTGTTCAGCCTGACCGCCAAGGCGCTGCTGGATACCGCCACCAACCACGGCAACGAGGCGATCTTTTCGTCCTCCTATGGCGGCTGGGCCAATGCCGGCAACTTCCGTCCCAACGTGATGCAGGGACGGTTCATGAACCTGATGGGCGGATGCACCAACACCCAGGGCGACTGGTC
>CANNGH010000022.1 GCA_947504115.1 uncultured Sedimentitalea sp. | reverse complement strand
TTCTGGGAAAAGGGCTATGCGCGGCAGGATGTGCCCGAGGAAGCCCGCCGCTGGGTGCGTCACGGCGATTTCTATACCGATCCCGAAGCAAACCCGCTGCACACCAATTCGGGCCGGATCGAGATGTTCTGCGAGGAGATCGCCGGGTTCGATATCGACGACTGCCCCGGCATGCCGGTCTGGCTGGAAAAGCACGAATATCTGGGCAACGCCAAGGAAGGGCAACTGCACGTGGTCAGCCCGCACCCGTGGTATCGCCTGCACAGCCAGATGGACCAGTCGAGCACACTGCGCGATCTCTACAAGATCCAGGGCCGCGAACCGGCACGGATCAACCGGCAGGACGCCGAAGCGCGCGGCATCGAGGACGGCGATCTGATCGAGCTTTACAACGAGCGCGGCACCATCATCGTCGGCGCGATCGTGTCCGACGAGATCATGCCCGGCGTCGTGTCGGTCTATGAGGGGGCGTGGCCGTCGCTGGACAGCAAGGGGCGCTGCAACTCGGGTCTGGTGAATTTCCTGACCTCGACGCAGCGGTCTTCGGGGCTGTCCCAGGCGACCACCGCCAACACCGTGCTGTGTTCGATGCGCAAATGCGAGGATCCGGAGGGGCCGAACATGGCCTACGAGAAACCCGAGATCATCGAGGATTACGAACTGGCCGAGATCGACGAGGACAAGCTGGGCCTGGATCGTCTCTATGACATC
>CANNGH010000021.1 GCA_947504115.1 uncultured Sedimentitalea sp. | reverse complement strand
TCCGTCGTGCGGAAGTAGAATTGCGGGCGGTAATTCGCGAAGAACGGCGTGTGACGGCCGCCCTCGTCCTTGGTCAGGATATACGCCTCGGCCTCGAACTTGGTGTGCGGGTTCACCGATTTGGGCTTGCACAGCACCTGGCCACGCTCCACGCCCTCGCGGTCGATGCCGCGCAGCAGCGCGCCGATATTGTCGCCCGCCTCGCCGCGATCCAGCAGCTTGCGGAACATCTCGACACCGGTGCAGGTGGTCTTCTTGGTGTCGCGGATGCCGACGATTTCCAGCTCGTCGCCCACGTTGATCACGCCACGCTCGACCCGGCCCGTCACCACCGTGCCGCGGCCCGAAATCGAGAACACGTCCTCGATCGGCATCAGGAACGGCTGGTCGATCGCGCGCTCGGGCGTCGGGATCCACTCGTCCACGGCCTTCATCAGCTCGCGGATCGAATTCTCGCCGATCTCGGGATCGCGCCCTTCCAGGGCGGCCAGCGCCGAGCCCTTGACGATCGGAATGTCGTCGCCCGGATATTCGTAGCTGCTCAGCAGCTCGCGGATCTCCATCTCGACCAGTTCCAGAAGCTCTTCGTCATCGACCTGATCGACCTTGTTCATGAACACGACCATCGTCGGGATGCCGACCTGGCGGCCCAGCAGGATATGCTCGCGCGTTTGCGGCATCGGGCCGTCGGCGGCGTTCACCACCAGGATCGCGCCGTCCATCTGCGCCGCACCCGTGATCATGTTCTTGAC
>CANNGH010000020.1 GCA_947504115.1 uncultured Sedimentitalea sp. | reverse complement strand
GGCATGGCGCAGAGACGGGAACAGGTGCTCGTTGAGGCATTCCTCACGCATCCGGCCATTGAAGCTCTCGACCAGACCATTCTGCATCGGTTTTCCGGGTGCGATGTAATGCCACCCGACTTTGCGGTCTTCCTGCCATTTGAGCATCGCGTTGGATGTCAGCTCGGTGCCGTTGTCCGAAACCACCATGCAGGGATAGCCACGCAACTCAGCGATCCGGTCCAGCTCGCGGGCGACACGCGCACCGCCGATGGATGTGTCCACGACGGCCGCCAGGCATTCCCGGGTGAAGTCATCAATGACGTTCAAAACCCGGAACCTTCGCCCGTCTTCCAGCGCGTCCGACATGAAGTCGAGCGACCACCTCTGGTTCGGCCCCTGCGGGATAGCCATGGGCGTTCTGGTGCCAACAGCACGCTTGCGACCGCTCCGTTTACGGACGGTTAACCCCTCTTCGCGGTAGATTCTGTAGAGCTTCTTCCAGTTCACCTCCCAGCCCTCACGCTTCAGAAGAATATGCAGGCGGCGATAGCCAAACCGTCGCCTCTCGGACGCCAGTTCCTTCATTCTGGCCCGCAACTCGGTGTCCGCCGGTCGCTTCGACTTGCGCCGATACACACGTGGATCGATCCCGGCCAGGGAACAGGCCCGTTTCTGATTGTAGCCCTTGGTCTTCATTGCCCAGTCCACGGCATTCCTCCTTGAACCGGGCCTCAGAAGTTTTTTGCCAGCATCTCTTTCAGCGTGGCGACATCGAGCATCTGCTCCGCCAACATCTTCTTGAGCTTTGCATTCTCGGCTTCCAGAGACTTCAGGCGCCGCGCGTCAGACACCTCCATGCCGCTGTATTTCGAACGCCACTTGTAGAAGGTCGCGTCGCTGATCCCAAACTTGCGACACAGTTCCTTAGCGCTCAGCCCCGCCTGGTGCTCCTTCAGAAGGCTAATGATCTGCTCTTCGCTGAAACGGCTTCTCTTCATCGTCTGTCTCCTCAGTTGGAGAACAGGCTAACCTCAAATCGAGGACTTTTCAGGGGAGCAGGTCA
>CANNGH010000019.1 GCA_947504115.1 uncultured Sedimentitalea sp. | reverse complement strand
GTCTGGTCGAGAGCTTCAATGGCCGGATGCGTGAGGAATGCCTCAACGAGCACCTGTTCCCGTCTCTGCGCCATGCCTGCCGCATGATCGCGGCATGGCGCGACGACTACAACTCTGCTTCATTGCGCCCATCTTTCTATGTTGTTGAAGGGAATAGGTTTTGCTGATCCGGGTGCGATACTGCGGTGTGTTTGGAGTTTTGCCGCGCCCGTTTCTTAAGCTGTTGTGCCGCCGGTTTTGACAGTTCCGTTCGCTCGAACACCCACGGCCCGTCAGCAAGCGGGTGACCAGCTTTGATTTCACCTGCTTCTGCTGCCAACCGCAATGTTTTTGGTGCCACCCCGAGAAGCCTGGCCGCGCTGGAGAGGTTGAGCCAAGGGGTGAGGCCATTGGGATCGGGCTTGAAGACGGGGATCTTGCGGTAGGACCGCAATGCTGTGACCCGCTCCCTTGTCCAGCGGTTGCCGTTTCCGGTGACAAGGCCGTTCCGGTTCAGGACACCGGCGATGACATCGTCGCTGGCGATCCGCGCAAGCTGGCAGACGGCCTCGACAATATCTGGCGGTGTTGCGTTGCGCTGTCCACGCCGACGCTTTGGCAGGCGGATTTCCGTGTGGGCGCCGCCGACCCAGTGAACCAGCAAAACGATCTCGGACGCCCCGTCATCGAGATCTGCCACCACTTCCCGGATCACTGTGCGGGTGATGCGCTTCTTAAGCCTGGCATCGGTGACCGGCGCGAACCAGACGCGTTCAAGATCGGTCCCGAGAGCTGCCAGATCTTCCACCGGCAGCGCTGTCCCGTTCGGGCTGATCGCGTCGTGGTGCGCAAGCTTGTGCTCGGCCTCCTGAACCCGTTGGAGCGTCCGGTTCCACCGGGCTTCCAGTTCGGCGGTCACCAGACGGTTCTCAGGGTCCGACGCATCATACTGCCGGAAAGCCCGGTCAGTCGCATATTGAGCCGCCTCCAGGTCCCGGCAGAGCGCATCGCGAACCTGATCCTTCTGACGCACCGCTTGCCTGGCGGCGGCCTCTGCGGCGGCGATGGCGCCGGGGCCGACCACCTGCAGAAGCGCATGTTCAATGGCATCATCGACCCGCAATCCGCCGAAAGCGATGCAGCGCGCTTCGCCGTTGTCCAAAAGGCCGCGCCAGCAGGAGTAACGCGGGATATCATGCTTCTTGCCGGTGTAGCGAACCGTCAGCTTGCGGCCACAACGCCGGCAGCGCAGCAACCCGGCCAGATGAATCGCTCCGAGTTTGTCGGAGACCATCAACTTAAGTAAGGATGATGGTTATGACAAAAAGCAAAATGGCAAATC
>CANNGH010000018.1 GCA_947504115.1 uncultured Sedimentitalea sp. | reverse complement strand
TGAATCGCCCCGGTTTCACCGGAGACCTATAGCTTCGTTTCACGCGACCATATCGAGCACGTCGCGCTGTGCATAGAAGTTGTCTTCAGCCTCTGCTGGCGGGATGTTTCCGATGGGCCCGAGCAAGCGTCTGTGGTTGAACCAATCGACCCATCCGAGGGTGGCCATTTCCAGATCCTGCATGTTGCGCCATGGCCCCTGGCGATGGACCAGCTCGGTTTTGTAGAGGCCATTAATCGTCTCGGCGAGGGCGTTGTCGTAGCTGTCACCAACGCTGCCGACCGATGGTTCGATGCCAGCTTCGGCCAATCGCTCTGTGTATCGAATGGACAGATATTGCCCGCCGCGATCCGAGTGATGGACCAGTCCGCCCTTCTGAACAGGCCGTCGATCATGCAGGGCCTGTTCCAGCGCATCGAGAACAAAGTCTGTCTTGGCGGACCGCGAGACCCGCCATCCGACGATGCGGTCAGCGAACGTGTCGATGACAAAAGCCACGTAGACAAAGCCCTGCCATGTCGACACGTAGGTAAAGTCACTAACCCAGAGTAGGTTCGGGGCTGGTGCTCGGAACACGCGGTTCACCTTGTCGCGCGGACAGGGCGCTGACGTGTCAGGGATCGTCGTCTTGACCCCCTTTCCACGCACCGCGCCACGGATGCCGATCTGTTTCATCAGTCGCTCCACCGTGCAGCGCGCCAGCTCAAAGCCCTCACGCTTCAGCTGATGCCACGCCTTGCGGACCCCGTAGACCTGATAGTTTTCATCCCAGACCCGTTTGATTTCCGGACGCAACTCCGTATCCCGCTGATGCCGGGCCGAGGCCTTGGAAGGGTCGGATTGGCACGCGAGGCGATGGTAATATGTTGACGGCGCGATCGGCAGGACCCTACAGATCGACTCGACGCCGTAAACAACACGTTGATCATCAATGAAAGCGATCATCGCTTGAGTGGGCGGTCGAGTTCCGCCTGCGCAAAATAAGCTGACGCCTTGCGCAGGATCTCATTCGCCTGGCGCAGCTCGCGAACCTCACGTTCCAGTGCCTTGATCCGGTCCCGTTCCTCGGTGGAGACACCGTCGCGCATGCCGCTGTCTTTCTCGGCCTGCTTGACCCATTCGCGCAGCGTCTGCGGAATACAGCCGATCTTGGGTGCAATGGCCGCGATCGCGCCCGCCTGCGTTTCGTAAGAGCCTTGATGCTCAAAAACCATCCGGACCGCACGCGCGCGGACCTCAGGCGAGTAGCGATTTGCCATTTTGCTTTTTGTCATAACCATCATCCTTACTTAAGTTGATGGTCTCCGACAAACTCGGAGCGATTCA
>CANNGH010000017.1 GCA_947504115.1 uncultured Sedimentitalea sp. | reverse complement strand
TCGCCTTGCATCATCGCGGCACTGCTCCGGTTTCTTTCTGGGCGGGTTCCGTTGGTTTACGCGTTGCCTGCGCCAGTCCGAGGTCGTCGAGGATGGCGTAGAAGGCGGGCAGGACGATCAGGACGAGGATTGTCGAGGTCAGCAGGCCGAAGGTGACCGAGATCACCAGCGGTTTCAGGGTCTGGGCCTGGGTGCTGCCCTCGAGCAGCAGCGGGACGAGGCCCATCAGGGTGGTCGAGACCGACACCAGGATCGGGCGGAACCGTTCGCGGCTGGCCTGACCGGCGGCGCGGGCCAGATCCATGCCTTCGAGCGCGCGGCGCTTGATCACCTGCACCAGCAGGATCGAGTTGTTGACCACGATACCCGCCAGCGACGCCGCCCCGATCAGCGAGGGCATCGAGATGTTGTAGCCCATGACCAGGTGCCCCAGTATGACGCCGATGAAGGCCAGCGGGATCGCCAGCATCACGATGATCGGCTCGACATAGCTGCGGAACTGGAACGACAGCACGACATAGATGCCCACCAGCCCGACCAGGAAGCCGCGCAGGATCGAGGCGACGGTTTCGGCGGAATTGGCGCTTTGCCCGCCGACCGCGAAGCCCAGCCCCGGCATGCGGGCGGCAAGTGCGGGCAGGAAGTCGTTTGTCAGCTCGGCCACGATGGCGTCGGCATTGCCGATGCGGGTGTCGACATCGGCCTGCAGGGTGACGGTGCGCTGCCCGTTCACATGGGTGATGCCGGACCAGCCCCGCGCCTCGTCGATACGTGCCACGGTCGACAGCGGCACCGGCTTGCCATCGGGCAGGGTGATGGTGAAATCGCGCAGATCGTCGCGGGAATCGCGATCGACGGCGGCCTGTTCCAGTTCGATCTCGTGGGCGATGTCGCCGGTCTGGACCGTGGCGATGACGCGGCCCAGAAACGCCGCGCCAAGCTGGTCGGCCACGTCGCGGGCGGTCAGCCCCAGCGCGGTGGCGCCTTCGGCAAGATGCAGGCGAAGCTCGGGCTTTCCGGGCCGCAGGTCATGGATCGCGTTGAAGACGCCGGCATAGGATTCGGCCTCGGCCTGAAGCGCATCGGCGGCCCGGGCCAGCACGTCCAGATCGGGGCCGGACAGGCGGATCTCGATGGCGATGCCCTGCGGCCCGAGGCCGGGTTCGGTCAGCAGGATCGCCAGCGCGCCCGGCACCGCGCCGATCTCGCGACGCCAGCGCGCGACGATCTCGTCAAGCGTCACGCTGCGGGTTTCGGCGCCCAGCAGATCGGCGCTGATCGTGGCCACATGGGGGCCGGATTCGCCGGCGGTGGCATTGTGGTTGAACCGCAGCTGCACGGATTTCACCAGCGCGGCACCGTCGGGCTGGTCCGGCGTGAACGCGGCGTCCATGCGGGCGAGCGCGGCGCTCACGTGATCCGCGACCGCGCGCGTGCGGCTCAGCGGCGTGCCCTGCGGCATCAGGATGCGCGCCTCGAGAACGTCGCCGTCGATGGCCGGAATCGCCTCGCGCTTGAGATAGCCCCCGCCCATCAGCCCGCCGGTCACGATCAGCGCCGCGATGGTGGCGCCCGTCGTCAGATAGCGCCAGCGGATCGCCAGATCGGCCAGCGCGCCGACGCGGTGTTCGCGGAACCGGTCGAACCGGCGGTCGAACCCGGCGCGCCACCGCGCGGGCGGCTTGTCGGCGCCTTTCAACCCGTGGCTCAGGTGATGGGGCAGCACCCAGAACGCCTCGGCCAGGCTGGCGGCAAGGGCGGCGATCAGCACCAGCGGCACGACTTCCAGCACCGCGCCCAGTTCCCCGGCCAGAAAGGCGAGCGGGCCGAACACCGCGATGGTCGTCGCGAAGGACGCCAGCACGCCGGGCATCACCGCCAGGGTGCCCTGCACGGCGGCCTGGGTGCGGGACGCGCCGCGCGCCGCCGCCTCGGCAATCGAATCGGTGATCACGATGGAATCGTCCATCACGATCCCGATCGCCATCAGCAGCGCCACCAGCGTCATCATGTTCAGCGACAGCCCCAGCAGGGCCATCCCCACGAAAGCCCCGAGAAACGCCACCGGCAGGCCCATCGCCGCCCAGAGCGCGAAACCGGGGCGGAAGAACAGGCTCATCACGCCGATCACCAGAACCAGCCCCAGCGCGCCGTTCTGCACCAGCATGGCCAGCCGTTCGCGCACGATGCTGGTCATGTCCTTGACGATCTCCAGCCGCAGCGTATCCGGCACCATGGCCCGTTCCGCGACGACCAGATCCGCGACCTGGTCGAACACCTTCAGCGCGTCGGCGCCAAGCGCCTTGTCCACCTGCAGGAACACGGCGCGCTGGCCGTCGAGGAACGCGCGTTCCTCCTGCGGGCTGTAGCCTTCGGAAATGGTGGCGATCTGGCCCAGCGTCAGCTTGGCGCCATTGGGTCTGGACAGCACCACCAGACCGGCCAGCGCGGCCATGCTGCGGCGTTCGTCGGTAAAGCGCAGGCTGATCTCGCGCGCATCGGTCTCCAGGCTGCCCAGCGGGCGGTCGAGGCTTTGTGAGTCGATCTGCGCGGCAAGGCCGGCGATGGTCAGGCCGTGCTGCTCCATCACCGCGCGCGGCACGGTGATGGCGAACTGGCGCACACCGAAGCCGGAAAGCGTGACCTTGGCCACGCCGGGCAGGGCCGACAGCCG
>CANNGH010000016.1 GCA_947504115.1 uncultured Sedimentitalea sp. | reverse complement strand
CCGGCCGGCGGCGGCGGCCGCGGGGGCCGGGGCCCGCGGGCCCCCCGGCCGGCGGCCCGCGCCCGGCCCCCCCCCCCCGCCGCCCCCCCCCCCCCCGCCGCCCCCCCCCCCCCCCCCCCCCCCGCAGGCGGCCGCCATCGGTGATGATCTCATAGTCAGACATAAGCACGTGCTTAGGGCTATCCCTAAGCCTCAATGGTTATGCCTGAGTAGCCGGTCGAAAGGGGGGCCAGTTCAATCATATGTTCTCTTCCGACATGCGTGACGAGTGATTCCGCGGCGCTCGATCCCGGGTTAAAAAAGTCCATTCCGTCCAGTCAAACTACGGTTCGATCGGTTGGTTCCGCCTCTCGCTGCAGCGCAAGACTATGCTGGCTACGGCTCGCCTGAAAAAGCTCTTTGCCGATGCGCTGACCGCGCAATCGGGAATTGGCAGTGTCTCGATACGCCGCATCGACGGGCTGGCCCTGGCGATGGGTCGGCAGTGACCCTCTTCAGATCCGCGCCCCCACGTTTGCACCATGCCGAGAGTCGGTCTGAGGGTACGGCCGCAGCTTGCGGAATATAGGGCATCGGTCGTTATCTCCCCCACCCTTTCCATGACGCCTGTATTATTGAGCCTGACAGGCCGCCGCAATTATCGTAGTGTCACCGGCAATATGAGCAACATAATGAGGATAAGCCGTGAGCAAGCGCGCCATTGTGGTCGTCGACATCCAGAACGACTATTTTCCCGAAGGCAAATATGAACTCGTCGGCATGGAAAAAGCCGCCGAGAACGCCGCCCGCGTGATCGAATCCGCCCGCGAGAGCGGTGATCGCGTCATCTACATTCAACACATTTTTCCCAGTCAGGATGCGCCGTTCTTCACGCCCGATTCCGATGGAATTGAAATTCACCCGGCAGTCGCCCCACGGGCCGACGAGACCGTGGTCGTGAAAAATTATCCCAACCCCTTCCTCAAGACCGATCTCAAGAAGATCCTGGACGAGAGCAGGATCGAGGAAGTGGTGGTCATCGGCGCAATGAGCCATATGTGCATCGACGCAACCACCCGCGCCGCCAGCGACTTCGGCTATCAGACGACAGTAGTGCAGGATGCTTGCGCAACGCGCGATCTGGAATATGACGGCGTGACCGTCCCTGCAGCATCGGTCCACGCCACAATGATGTCGGCCCTCGGCTTCGCGTACGCGGCGATCACCGACACCGACAGCTATGTCGGACAGTGAGTGGCAAGCTCGCGCGTATCACCCGTTGGCGTTAGTCTGGCGTGCTGCCATCTGCCAACGTCGAAGTTAAAACCGGCTTGCGTTGAAATGCAGACCCAGTGCAGTGGGGTGGCGCCAAGCAGCGCGCCCGCAGGCGAGTTCCGCCGCCGCAGTTATCGGGTGGAGCCGCACCAATTCGCGCTGTTGTAAAAGCGGATCATTTTTTCCGCATCCGTTCGCATGTCAGCTTGAATTTGCTTAGTGTCGGAGAAGGAACATCATCTATTACCTCCGGCAAATGATCTTCAAGAAAGGTGAGGTCACCGATATTTGCGCGCGGCACCTTGGCGTGGGCGAGATAACCACACGGGAACTCGCTGAAGGCTCATGGCGGAGCGAGGTCCCGACATTTCGGATGCGGCGCTTCGGAATTCGGTGGTGTTCTGGGTCGTTCCGGCACCCCGTCACGCCAAGCGGCGCAAGCTGGTACGGATGGTCGAGAAGCGAAAAGGTATGTGCGTCTGGGCAGCCGGTGATCCCGTCACGCTGCGCGTCGCTGCCATTGGCCTTTCCAATCCCGACTGACCGGCGCTGCGAGCGCGCCGTCGATCAATCGATCTGCCAACCGACCGTTGTTTTCCAAACGATGATCTTCGAGCCAGGCGGCATGGATCGCGTAGGCACCGAGATGCCGGCCATCCACCTTCAGATTCTGACCCCCGATCATGCGCCTGAGCCGCGAGAAGTAGCTTTCTGCAAGATTGGCATGAATTCCCCCCAGGCTGTAGGCCTCGGCATGGCTGACCCGGCGCATGTCGAGGGCCGGTTTCGAGAACATCCCAATGTGCAGCCTCATCGGCGGAGATGACAGTCCTCGGAGCGATCTTTTCCTTCGCAACGCTGTAGCCCCCTTCAGATAAGGCTTATGCGTAACAAGCGGTGCATCGCGTGACCGCGGGGTTCCGAGTCGGTCTGAAAACCTGACAGAATGGTGTCATCAGGCTCGAATTGTCTGTAAAGCTGGTGTTCTCGCTGGACAAGGTTGAGATCGGAGCCACTTCAGGATCTGACAGCGCCGCCGGACCCTCAGAAACGCGGCGACACCAATGGAGGAAGACATGAGAACGAGACTTGCGATAAGCATGGCGCTCGCGACTGCGGTGTCGGTTGCGTCCGTGGCAACGGCCGAAACCATCCGAGCGACCTCTGGCTTTGGCCCCGACCACCCGATCGCGGCATCCATCTATCCCGAGCTTAGTGCGCGTCTTTCGGAGTTCACGGATGGCGCATGGGATTTGCAGGACACGCCATCCGGCCTTGTGACGCCAATCGCGATGAGTGCGGCATTGCGCGATGGCACCACCGAGTTTGGAGCGCTCGTCATTCCCTATTTTTCAGCCGAGTTTGCCGAGGCGGCGCTGCCGTCGGAACTGTCGGTTGTGGGATCGAACAGTCAGGCGATCTCGGCGGCAACGACCGAGTATCTTGTAACCTGCGCGGAATGCCAGGCTGAGTTCACCGAAAACGGCCAAGTCTATCTCGGCTCGGGTGCGACGCCGCCCTACAACCTGCTGACCGTGAAGCCGATCCGCACAGCAGCGGACTTGCGCGGCGTTCGTATACGGACCGGGGCGCCCCTCTTCGCCGCGTTCCTCAAGGAACAGGGCGGAGTGGTCGTCCAGTTTCCGTCGTCGCAACTTGCGGACGCCCTCGATCGAGGTGCCGTCGCCGGCACTTTCGACAGCAACCAGGATATTATCGCGAACGACCTGGGCGACCTGGTGCATTACGTGACCGAAATCGGGCTCGGCGTCTATAACGGCGCTGCCACCGCCACCGCGGGCCGGACACTATGGGACCGCATGACGCCCGAGGATCGCGCTGCGCTGGCCCGCGCGTCTCAGTATGGCATCGCCAAAGGCATCACGGAGTTTCTTGCAGGGGCTGAAGGGGCGCGGGATGTCGAGGGGCTCGAGTTCATCGAGATGGATGATACCCTTAAAGCGGCAAAGCAGAGCTTTATCGACGAGCAACTCGCCAACGCAGCCCAGATTCTGGAAAGCCGCGGTGTGACCGATGCTGCGGCCAAGATCGACCGATATGTCTTGCTCGTCGGCAAGTGGGAAGAACTGGTCTCCGAAGACATGGCATCTGAGGAACTGGCACAACTCCGCCATGATGAGATCTTCGCCAAACTCGACATGGCATCTTATGGTAGGTGAAGGTGCGCTCCAAACGTAGCGCGAACGCGCAAAAAGAAGGCTGTCACGGCTTCGTTTTGGCCTCCCGAGAGCGATGCTCGGCCATCAAGAGAGTAATATGACCGTAAATCGGGTTGTGAACGGGTCATAACCCAGGAAACCAGCTCTCCGGCCTTTAATGTATAGTCACGCCAACGAAATTCACTCCAGGGAGACGCAGATGTCTTACACGAACCCCACCCGCCGTGCCTTTCTTCAGGGCGGGGC
>CANNGH010000015.1 GCA_947504115.1 uncultured Sedimentitalea sp. | reverse complement strand
ATTCCCCCCTTTCCAACCCCCCACCCCCCCGCAAAACCAAAAAACCCCCCCCCCCCCCCCCCCCCCCCCCCCGGGGGGGGGGGGGGCCCCCCGCGGCGCGGCGATCTAGGGCGCGGGCGCGATCGGGGTGGCCTGCGGGCTGGGTTATCTCGGAGAGGCCGCGTTCATCTCGAGGATCATCTTCGCGGTGTTGAACCTTTCCGGCTGGTTCCGGCGCATTACCGGAAGCGAGCCGGAAGAGGCAGCGCGGGATAACGATCCTTCGGCCGATCGTAATTCCAACCCAGCTTTCAATAAGGGAGAGGGGCCATGACTAACGGGAAAAAGCCGGAACACGCGGCGAAGCTGCGCGGCGATATCGACACGGGCAAGGCCGGCGACAAGATCGGATTTCCCGACCCCGCCGCGGCGCCACTTGGCACCGATGCCGAGGCCGGAGGGGCCAGCCCGTCGCCCGAGGAGGTGCGAAAGGCGCATCGTCACGAAGTCGAACGGCATCCTTCCGGTCCAGCGGCGGCAAGTGACCCACGTCAAATCAGTTCCAGAGGCGCTTCTCCTTTCAGGCGGAGAGGTTGGATCGCGATATTGATGATCATCGGACTGGTTCTGACCGGATTCCTTCTGTTCTATGCGGTCCTGCAATGCACGCGGGCCACCTTTTCCAGCTCTCCCTCGACGCGCTATGTGAGAAGCTGTGCGTTCATGCGATCGTGCAGGACCGCAGCGAAGACGTGACGGCATCGGTGGACCTGCAGCGGCAGGCGAACTTGATCGAGGAGTCCGGAAAACCGGCGCAACGCGACACCGCCGGGCATCTGATGCGCATCGCCGGCGCAAATCTGTCGGTCGCGGGTTTGCTGGAAGGGCATATAAACGCGCTTCGGCTGGTGGAGGCACGTGGCTCTGCGAACGGGGTGGCGGATCTGGTGCGCGAGGGCGCGTTTCTCGGCGTCCGGGGGCGCCGACGGGGAGCGCCCGGTTCAGGCGAAAGACATCACTGGCCCGCTTGACGGGGGCAAGAAATACGCCTCCGGCCTCGGCACCGTCACCCATGCCATGATCACGGTCGATGTGGCGTCGCGCATCCGGCTCTGCGTGATCGACGTTCGGGACGAGGCGCGGCAGGACGGCACAAGCTGGTCCATGTCCGGCATGTGCGCGACCCGCTCGGGAACATTCGATGTCACCGGCATCGATGGCGCGGCCGCCATGTGGGTCGGCGCAGCCGATATCTATACGAATGAACCCGGCTTCATCAGCGGCGTCTGGCGGATCGCGGCGCTTCAGCTGGGTGCGAGGCTGGGCCCGCTGGAGGCGGCGACGCGGAAGCTGTCGGATCTCGGGCGTCTTGAGGCGGAGGCGCAACTCGCGCACCTCGCGCCGGTTGCGATCCGCGCTCTTGGAGCGGAAGGGCTGGTGATGCGGGTCGGGCGGCATGTGCTGGGCCAACCGAACTTGTGGGATATCATGGCATGACCGCGGCAGCGCGTCCGACAAGTCCCGACTGTTTTGCCGCGGAGGAACTCGCCGGAGACGCCCCTGTCGTGGTGCGGGCACCGCATCCCGATGACGAGAGCCTGGGCTGCGGCGCGCTGCTCGCGGCGGCGTTCCAGAAGACCGGCGCGCGGCCGATCTGCCTGACCGACGGCTCCGGCTCGCATCCCGGCTCGGCCGCTTGGCCGCCCTCTCGACTGGCGCAGAAGCGCCAAGAGGAAATGCGCAAGGCGGTGCGCTGTCTCGACGGGTGCGATGAGGACGTGACATGGCTTGGTCATCCCGATGGTTAACTGGACGCGCAAGACTCGCAGCCGATTGCCCGGTGCATCGCGCGGATCTGCCGCCAGCTGGGCGCGCAGCGTCTGTTCGCGCCCTCGCCGCTGGATCATCATCGCGATCACAAGGCTACCGCGCGGATCGCGCGTGTGGTCCGCCAGCTGTGCCCGGATTTGCGTCTCTTTCATTACCCGGTCTGGTCACGCTGGGACGATCCGGCATTTGCGCGCGCCCATTCAGATTGCCCCATGTTGCGCGTGACCAGCGGACCCCATCTGACCTGCTCCCCTAAGAGTCCGCTTTCATGAGTTAGCTCTGTTCAGTGTTTGGTCTTCTTCTGACCGTTGGTGATACTGCCGCGGGGTGAGCCCGTCGAGGCTCGAATGGGGCCTTTTGGTATTGTACAACTGAACGCCAGAACACCCACGTTCCCGACCGGCACGAGGTTCTTTATCGATGGCACCCCTGGTTCGGGCGATCGGTTTATATCTATGAGACGATTGAGAAGGCTGGGGATCCTGTGTTTCGGTGCAATCTCACGGGTCGCCGATCGGACCGGCTTCTGGAAGTGCCCGTTTGGATGTTTGATCGGGCGGCATGTGCCGCCTGCCACCGCGTTGATGCGGCGCATGTAGATCTGGCTGCCCTGAGGGCCGTTGCGGGGCTGATCTGCGAGGCTGGCCGGAACTCGAACAATATTTCCGGCTTCCGATCCCTTGTTGGCGCAGCATTGGACTCTGAACACGAGATTCGGAGGTTGGCCAATGCCGCGCAAAACGATGAAGACGCAACTCGAGCTGTTCCCGGACAACCAGTCCACTCCCACGGCCCTAACTCCGCTTTGGCGGAGCCTGCCAGACGACACGCGGCAGGCGCTGACGCGGTTGATGGCACGCCTGATAGCAGAACACGCTGTCGCGGCGGACGGGGGGAACGATCATGAAGCATGAGAAGATCGGTCCGCAGCATCTGGAGCGCAAGGCGATCCTCTACGTCCGCCAGTCATCAGCCCATCAGGTCCTGCACAACCGAGAAAGCAGCACCCTGCAATATGCCATGCGGGAGCGGCTGTCTGATTTGGGCTGGAACCGGATCGAGACCGTGGATGACGATCTTGGCCGGTCTGCCGCCGGAGGGGTCGCGCGGGAAGGCTTTGACCGGGTGATCGCAGATGTTTGCCTTGGCAAGGTCGGCGCCGTTGCGGCGCGTGAAGTGTCCCGCTTCGCACGCAACAGCAGAGACTGGCAGCAGCTCGTAGAGATGTGCCGTGTCGTAGATACAGTGCTGATCGACCAAGAGACTGTCTATGCGCCGCGCGATGGCAATGACCGCCTACTGCTGGGCCTGAAGGGCAGCCTGAACGAGTACGAACTCGACCTTCTCCGGCAACGATCCCTCGCGGCACGCCACGAGAAAGCAAGGCGCGGCGAACTTGTCGTCGCGGCCCCTGTCGGCTTCGTGAAGGTCGGCGACCGGCTCGAGAAGAACCCGGACCGCCGGGTGCAAGAGGCCATCTCCCTGGTCTTCGACAAGGTTGCCGAGTTGGGGAGCGCGCGGCAGGCCCTCATGTGGTTCCTCGAACATGACCTTGAACTCCCCAGCCTGCGCAAACAGGGTGAGGTGGTCTGACGCCGCCCGACCTACGCCACCATCCATCGCATGATCGTCAATCCGGCCTATGGCGGGGCTTATGCCTATGGCAAAACCCGGACATCGCCAGGGCTCGGGGCATCGGCTGTTCACAGGAAAGACCGTGATGATTGGCTTGCATTGAAGCCGGGTACTCATGAAGGCTACGTGAGTTGGGAACGGGCAGAGGCGATCCGTAAAATGGTCAGCGACAATGTCCCTCAGAGCCGGTATCGTCGTGCTGGAAGCACGCCTCCGGCGTGACGCGCAGCCAAACACGGCTCTGCCCTTCTTGAATCGCCCCGGTTTCACCGGAGACCTATAGCTTCGTTTCACGCGACCATATCGAGCACGTCGCGCTGTGCATAGA
>CANNGH010000014.1 GCA_947504115.1 uncultured Sedimentitalea sp. | reverse complement strand
GCTTCTCTTCATCGTCTGTCTCCTCAGTTGGAGAACAGGCTAACCTCAAATCGAGGACTTTTCAGGGGAGCAGGTCAACGGCTATACAGATCGCGCGATCTCCAGAGCCTCGCTCCTCCGTCCAGGTGTTCAGGAATTGATCGCCGACGGGCTAAAGCGGCGGTTCGACGTGATCCTTACGGAATCGCTGGATCGGCTGTCTCGGGATCAGGAAGATATCGCCGGGCTCTACAAGCGGATGCGCTTCGCAGATGTGAGCATCGTGACACTATCCGAGGTTCTGCAGTCGCTGATCGAGCAAGTAACGCTCATGAGGGAAAAACTCACCGACCAGTATCATCGGGTTGACGCGAAAAATTCCATCGCCACGAGAAACACTGCAAAACTCAATCTCGTGCTTGCCATGACGCCATGCGTTTCTGAGCGTAAGTCAACTGAGCTTCGGAGACGAACGTTGAGTGCTGTGAGTCTCTGATATATGTGCCGTCTCCGTGCGAACAGACGGCGCGTAGCTTTCCCGACTTTGCCATCCTTTTAGCTCCTGTTCGCTGGGGACAGCAGCCTCGCGAACGATCTTTTCAATTCCCGCTTACACGCGAATCGCCGTCCTGGCCCGTGACACGACCAATCCGACAAGCAGTCTCGCACCCTATCCCTGCAGTAAAACGTGACCGCGGAATGGTTGCAGCGCGACCGTGATCTGGCAAGCGGCAATGATGGTGCGCACCACCGGATCCGTTTCGACATTTCGTAAACAAAACATGACGATGGTTGTGAGGCACCGATCAACGGGCTTGTCGGAGCGTGTCCCTATCCTGCGCCGACCCTTGCCTCGCAACATCCTCAAGCTTGCTCCGGATCGCGGACGCATCGACTGATCCCTTTAAGCCTATGAACACAAGCCGGGTTTGCGCGCTCTCGACGCCCCAAGCCCGTCCAACGGTTAGCGTTGCCCGGCCCCCGGAAACCTGAAAAAGGCAGCGATGGTCGGGCTTTTCGACAAGGTTGACGATGCCCTTGGCCCGCACGATACCGCGCGCCAGCGTACCGAGAAGATCGTGCAGACGCTGGAGGGATATTGGTGACGTCGAGGTGAAGGCCGTGCTCTCGAAGGCCGGCGTTTTGGCGCTGTCGCCCTCCATATTTGTATTCGCACCGACCCCCAACAGCGTTGGCAAGGGAACGTTGGAATGTCGGGTTTCCACGATGAGCACATCTGGCGAAACCGATCTGACCCATGCGCGCGCCGCGTCAGGGGAACCCGCAAGGTCCACCTTGTTCAGCAGGACCAGACCCGCGCAGGCCACTTGCCGCCGCGCGAGGGAAGCGACCTCCAAGGTTTGGTCTGTCATGGTGTCAGCGTCCACCACCGCGACCACACCGTCCAGTGGCGCATAGTCGCGCAACTCCGGATCCGCCAGGGTTTCGACAATCTCGAACGGGTCCGACACGCCGGACGCCTCGATCAGGATCCGGTCCGGCGGATCGGTGCGCTGGAGGACTTTTGTCACCGTGGCAAGCAGTCCCTGGCTGAGCGAACAGCAGATGCAGCCGTTTTCGAGAGAGATGATCTCTTCGCCCGTGTCGCGCAGAAGTTCGGCGTCCATGTTCACGGCGCCGAAATCGTTGACGAGCACGGCAATATTCAAACCTTGGGGATCTCTCAGGACATTAGAAAGGAGCGTCGTCTTGCCGGCGCCCAGAAACCCGGTGACAAGCGTGATCGGCACCATCTCGCAGTCAGCCCCGGCGCCGGATCGCGCGGCCCGGCAACCGGTCGCCCTGCCGCGCGCCGTCGCGAATGACCGGGGTGCCGTTCACGACAAGGTGCCGCACGCCCGATGAGAGCTGCGCCGGTGCCACGAAGGTCGCGTTGTCCTCGATCAAGGCGAGATCGAATATCACGATGTCCGCGTCCGCACCAACCTGCAGCCGCCCTTTCGTTTTCATCTGGGGCGTGGACGTCTCAAGGATCCGGGCCGGGATCAGGCTTGTCTTGGCCAGGGCGTCGGCAAGCGGTATCGCGTCCCGCTCGCGCACCCAGCCGCTGATGAACCGCGAATAGCACCCGGCCGAGCGGGGATGCGCGAAGGCGCCGTCGGGAAGCGGCCACACATCGCCTTCGACCAGCGATGCCCCGACGCTCCAGGGCATGCCGTCGGATGCGATGGCGGCGCCCGGAAAGAGGACGGATTCATCCAGCAGGCGGCGGTCATCGGCGTCGTCGTCGGGTCTGAGGAAATGCATGACCACGATGGCCCCCGGCTCGGCCGCCTGCAATTCGTCGATCTTGGCCTGGGTGAGCGGAACGCCGTTCAATTCCAGGCTGGACGCATCGGGGGCACCCCAGCGTTCCAGCCAGTTTCCGCGATAGAGTTCCGCACCGACCGCAGACGATCCCGCGCCGTAGGGGTAGGCCTCGACACTGATCGGCAGACCGCGCTCTTGCGCGCCCTTCAGCAGCTCTGCGCAAATCTCGACATCGCGTCCGGCGCTGCTGTTGAGGTGGCACACATGCATGTGCGCGCCGGTGGCTGCCGATAGCGCAACCAGTTCCTCCAGCGCCTCGAACGCGCTGAGCGGCTCGATCACGCTGATATAGCGCACATGGGTAAAGGTCGGCACCTTGTGCCGCGCGGCAAGGCGGGCGAGTTCGTAATATTCCTTGCGCCCGTATCCCGGCGCATAGCCCGCGTTGATCCCGATCCCGATGCCCCCATCGCGCAGCCCGCTTTCGACACGGTCGAGGATGCGTTCCAACTCTTCGGGGGTAGCGAGGGTGTTCTGCCAGTTGTCCAGCGCAAAGGCCTGCTGGAACCATTGCAACGTGCCGTCGGGCTCGATCCCTTCCTTTTCGGCGATGCGCGCATAGGTCCAGGCGGCGGATGCGCCATAGTTGATCGGGCGGCCCTCGCCAGCCGTTAGGTCGTAGTAGCGCGAGATCGGCAGCAGCCCGGATTCAAGCTCCAGCGCGGTCGTCACGCCGTCAAAGGCCTGGACCCAGGCGGCGGGAAGCTGCTGGCCATGCGCATGAAGGTCGATGAAGCCCGGCGCGACGATCATCCCCTCGGCATCGAGGGTTTCGGCCCCTTCGAGGGTCTCTTGCGAAATCGCGACGATGCGGCCATCTTTCAGACCGACATTGCGGATCTCGTCGAAACCGCTTTCGGGGTCGATCACGCGCCCGCCGCGCAGCACGAGATCGTAGGGTCCGTCCTCGTTCGGTCTCATCGAGATTTGCTGCGCACTGACCAGTGTCGGTGACAGGACCGTGCTGGCGGCCCCTAGGGCCAGCAGCGAGCGGCGCGACAACTGAAAATCTGTCATGACGTTCCCCCTCACGGTGATATTGTCCACGGCCCCAAAGAGTCCGTGGCGTTTCAGTCCTGGTTCGCGAGCAGCCCGAGCAAGGACACCGCGCCGATCTTGGTTCCCAGCGGGATGGCGTCGAGGTCCACGACGAAGTTCGGGTTGTGGGCCGAGAACGGGATCATGCGCCCGTCCGCCACGGCGGCTTGGAAAGCTGCTGGTTCCGCAATTCCCACGGCCATGTAGGCCACTTTCACATCCGGGTTGTCGCCGCGCAGCAGGTGCGCATCCTCCGAACCAGTCGCGGGCGGGAATTCCTTCACGACATTCGCATCGCCAACCAGCGCCTGCAGCGGCCCGACCAGTTGATCCACGGCCTCCGCATCGTTGACCAGCGCCGGGGAATGGCCCTTCATCGCCACCGTGGGCAACCGGTCCTGCCGCATGCCGTAGGTCGTCGCGATCCCGTTCGAAATGGCGGTGATCGCGTCGATCATCTTCTGGCGAATCTCAGACGTGAAGAAGCGGATGTTGACCTTGACCAGCGCATCCGACGGGATGACGTTGTTGTCGGTGCCGGCCTGAATCGATCCGACGGTGACGACACCGGTGTCCAGCGGCGGTAGCACCCGCGCCACGATCGCCTGAAATTCGGTGACGGCATAGGCCGCCATGATCACGGGATCCTTGGTCAGATGCGGCATCGAGCCGTGCCCGCCGACGCCGTGGAACGTCACGTCGATCTGGTCGGTTCCCGCCATGATCGTACCGGACCGCGCGGCGACCAGCCCGGTGCCGACGGGCGCGGTGTGCAGCGCCAGAAGGTAGTCGGGAACCGGAACGGAATGGGTTGTGTAGAGCCCGTCCTCCACCATCGCGGCGGCACCGGTGATCGGCTCTTCCGCGGGTTGGCCAACGAAGATCAGCGTGCCGGACCAATCGTCCTTGTTCTCGGCCATGACCTTGGCGACTCCGAGCATCCAGGTCACATGCGCGTCATGCCCGCACATATGCGCAACCGGCACTTCCACGCCATCGGGGCGCGTGACGCGCACCGTGCTGGCGTAGTCGAGGCCGGTCGCCTCCTCCACCGCGTTGGCGTCCATGTCGGCACGGTACATCACCGTCGGACCGTCGCCGTTGCGCAGGATGCCGACGACGCCGGTCACGCCGATTCCGGTCTTGACCTCGTAGCCAAGCGACTCGAATTCGTCCGCAATGATCCCGGCGGTGCGGGACTCCATGAAGCCGAGTTCGGGATTCTCGTGGATGTCCTTGAAGATGTCGGTCAGGCGCGATCCGTCCTGATCGATTGCGTCCGTGACGCGCGTCATCAACTCGGGCGACACGTGGTTCACGGGCGCAGCCTCCTGCGCCGTCGCATGACCGGCGGGTAGCATCAGCAGGATCGCGGCGGAAACGCTCAGCAGGCCGTACCGGAACCGGGCGGCGGTCCCGCCGTTGCGGTTGCGCATGGCGCGCATGTGTCGGGTTCTTGCGGATATCGTTGACATGATGGTCCTCCCTTCGAGGGTTTGCGCCACGGCAGTCGTGACCGGTGAGCCCTTTTCCCGCGCGCGATCACCGCAGTGGAATTCGACCGTCAGGCCCGAAGGCCGCCCGCGGCAATCGCAATTGCCACGTGAAAGAGATCCTCGCCCGTCGTGGCGTTGCGCCATGACGACGTGGTCGCGACGACGGATCCATGAGGCGTTCTTCGATCATGACAACGGCTCCTGTCCGGTAACTGTGCAGAACCGATCGGCCCCCGTCATCAGCTATTCGATAACCAACTTCCGGTTGAGTGTCGAATTGGCTTGAATCCGGGCCACTTTTCCCCGACATGCTGTGGGGGTGGCCTCCTTCCGGTCACGAAGGCTGATCGGTGCGCGTTGCGCAGGCACGGACGAAAAAGGGCGGATATGTCGACAGATAACCACCCGCCGGCCAGAATCCACATCGACGCCGAGCAGTTCGCAAGCAAACAACGTCTCGCGATCTACGAGATCGTGAACGGCATGCTGAACCTGCTCGCCGACATCCAGCGCACGATGGACCTCAGACCGGAACCGGCACAGATTTACACGCTGATCGCGATCGCGGCCGCGCAAAAATTCGTAAGGGCACCGAACAGGGGTGATTTCACCGGGGTGACCCCCTTGCCCGTCGACATGATCGGCACGGTGTCGCGCCGTCGCCTCTCGGACATCACCGGAATTCCACGCGAGACGGTGGCGCGACATGTGCGTCAGTTGATGGAGCGTGGGCTGGTCGTGGAAACCGGCGTGGGCAAGCTTGCGACGCCGCCGGGTGTGATGAGCGATCTCGACCCCACCGGGCTGCCCGAACGGATGATGCGGGAAACCGCGACACTGACGCAAAAGCTCGTGCGGCTGAAGGTTCTTACGGTCACGACGGACAAGGCCGAGCAATAGGTTTCAGCCGGGCCGTGAATGAAAGGTCTGCCCATTGCGGCCCGGATTCCGGCCAATCAATGGCACGAATTGTGACGTGGCGCAAAAAGTCGGTTACATTTCAACTGAAAATCGCGTGAAGCTGGCTTCCGTATTGCCATCCGCGCCCGCTGACGGATCGGTTCCAAAGAGGGAGATGAAGAGATGCGTGAACGGTTCCATCCACTTGTCGGCGGCATAACGCGCCGCGGCCTGCTTGGCACCGGGGCGGCGGCGGGGTTTGTCCCGCTGCTGGGCTCGGCAGCTTTCGCTCAGACGCCCAGCGTGACCGAGATATGCAACGCCTTCGTCGATCGCTTCGCCGACGCAAGCCCGATCTTCTCGGGCCGCGTGCTTGGCATAGGGCGCAGTCGTGCGGATGTCACTGACTGGTCGGTGGATGGCGCCGAACGGACGGCGGACCTCATGCGCGATACGCTTGCGCAGCTCGACGCGACGCGACCTGTCGACCGCAAGGAGGAGATCGCGGCGGGTTTCCTGCGCGACAACTGTACCGCGGTATTGAGGGGGCACGAGGCGGGCGAGCATCTTCGCCGTCTTTCGACAAATTTCTTCGTCGGCCCGCCGGCGATGTTGCTGTCGTCGTTCGACCTGATGGAGCGAAGTACCCAAGGCGAGATTCCCGTGGGCCGTGTCGAGATCGACAGGGACTGGAGCCGCGTCGCCGAGCGGATGGAGGCGGTGCCGGGCGCGATGGCCGGCTATGTGCAAAGCCTTCAGGCGGGACTCGACACCGGGCTGCCGGCCTCGCGCCATATGGCGCTGGCGGTGGCCGATCAATGCCGGGGCTGGGCCGACGCGGGCTGGTTCGCCTCCTATGTGGCGGGCTATGGCCCGCTGCGCGCCCGGCTGGACGAGGCGGCAAAGGCAGCCGATCGCGCCTATGGCGAGACAGCGCTCTGGCTGCGCGAAAGCTACGCGCCCAACGCTGCGGAGGCCATCGGGATCGGCCCCGAACGCTTTGCCATCCAGGCCGATCTCTGGCTTGGCCTGCAGGATCTCGACCTCGACGCAACCTATGAATGGGCGACCGAGGAATATGCCCGTCTCGTGGCCGAGCAAAATCGCGAAGCCGCACGCATCGCCCCCGGCGCGTCCCTGGCCGAAGTGCGCGCCGCGCTGGACGCCGACCCGGCCCATAACATCGAAGGGGTGGACAAGTTCCGCGACTGGGCCCAAGCCCTTGTCGACAAGGCCATCGCCGAGCTTGGCCGGACGGAATTCTTCATCCCCCCGCCGATGCAGACCGTCGTGGTGGAGACGACGGAATCGGGGTCTGGGGCCATGCCGTTCTACGTCGCCCCGCCCGAGGATTTCTCGTCTCCGGCTGCCGTCTTCTGGCCCACCTTCGGTCAGACGCGCCTGCCCACATGGAGCGCCGCCACCTCGCTTTTCCACGAGGGCGCGCCGGGCCATCATCTGCAACTCGGCGGCTCGCGGCTTCTGGATCTGACCCGCGTCCAGCGTGTCGGCGGCGCCGCAGGCCATGCGGAGGGCTGGGCGCTTTACGCCGAACGGCTGATGGACGAACTCGGCTTGTTCGACACACCCCCATCGCGTCTGGGCTTTCTTGCGATGCAGGCCTTCCGCGCCGCGCGCGTGATCGTCGATATCGGCCTGCACACCGACCGCATCATCCCCGCCGTGTTCCCGGGCGCGGGCGAACACTGGACCGCGCCGCGCGCCGTCGAGGCGATCGCGATCGCGTCCGGCTTCTCGCCCTCCGCGGCCTCGCTCGAGGTCGACCGGTATCTCGGCTGGCCGGCCCAGGCCTCCTCCTACAAGCTGGGTGAACGCACTTGGCTTGAGGCGCGCGCCGCCGCCAAAGAGCGTGCCGGGGCCTCGTTCGACCGCAGGCAATGGCATGACGATGCACTGGCCCTTAGCCCGCTGGGGCTCACCCGCCTCGTGCAGGAACTGCGCCGGATCTGACCACCCCCGATACGTGGAGCCTGTCATGCACCGCCTTTTTCTGCCTTGCGCCGTCTTGCTGAGCCTGTTCCTTGCCCTGGCCGTTCCGGCGACGGCGCAGACCGGGGACAGCGGCGAGCCGCCCGCCGCCACGACCACCCAGGCGGCGGGCGAGGAGGCCGCCGCCTCGGAAGAGCCCGCCTATTCGCCCGGCCTTGACGACCCCTCGATTCCGCTGGACGAACTGCGTCTGCGCCTCGTGCCGCAGACCGTCGAGGAACTGACCGCCCTGGCCGAGGCGTGGCGCTCCAATGCCCGCGACGCCACCCTTGCCGTTGTCGAGCGCAACCTCGAACTGCGCGAGGCGGGAGCTGACGTGACCGAGGCGCAACAGGCCGCCCATGCAGACCTGATCGCGGCGCGGGGCGATATTTTCGAGAAATACGGCGCCGTCGTCAGCAGTCTCGAAGCCAAGGGCGGAGACCCGGCGCTGATCGACTCGCTCAGGACATACCGAAGCGCTATTTCCATCGAGGAGACCGCCACGCTCGAGCCACAGGAGATCGTCGGCAACATCCTCGCCTGGCTCGTCTCGCCCGAGGGCGGGATCGAGCTCGCGATCCGGATTGCGGTGATCCTGGCCGCGCTTCTCGGACTGCTGATTGTGGCGAGGATCGTGCGCGCGTGGTCGGGACGGATGTTCGGGCGCGTGCCGAACCTCTCGAAACTCCTGCAGGGCTTTCTCGCGATGGTCGTCTACTGGCTGGTGATCGCCGTCGGCCTGATGATCGTGCTCGCCGCGATGGGCGTGAACGTCACGCCGCTCTTCGCGCTCGTGGGCGGCGCATCCTTCATCGTCGCCTTCGCGATGCAGGACACGCTGGGCAATCTCGCTGCGGGCCTGATGATCATGATCAACCGGCCCTTCGACGAGGGGGATTATGTGACGGTCGCGGGCGTCGGGGGGACGGTGCGGAAGGTGTCGGTCGTGTCGACCACGGTGACGACGCCTGACAATCAGTTCATCGTGATCCCGAACTCCAAGGTCTGGGGCGACGTAATCATCAACACCACCGCATCGGATACGCGCCGCGTCGATTTGGTCTTCGGTATAGGCTACGAGGATTCGATCGAAGAGGCGCAGGAGACGCTGGAGACCGTGCTTGCCGCTCATCCCAAGGTCATGAAAGACCCCGCCCCCGTGATCCGCGTCAACGAACTCGGCGCAAGCTCGGTCAACTTCATCGTGCGGCCGTGGGTGCGTGCCGAGAATTACTGGGACGTCTACTGGGACCTGACCCGCCAAGTGAAGGAAGCCTTCGACGCCCGTGGCCTGACCATTCCCTATCCGCAGACCGAGATGCGCATCAAGGGCGATCCGAAATCCACTGGCACATTCGTGCCCGCGGACTGACACGCCCCTGTCGATGGCAATCGTTGCCCAATTCCGGCGCTGGTGCGTGCCGTCGGTTCCATGCGCCTGAAACCTTTCCTTCGCCGTCGGACACACATGGGCAGGTTGATATTTCAAGTTCGTCGCACTTGGACATAGGGTTTACAGTTGTGCGTATAGCATTGGGAAAACAGGAGTATCCGGAATGCGGAAAATGAGGGTTTGGGGGCTGGCGGTTCTGGCGCTTGCCATGATGTCGCAATTGGTTGCGGCGCAGTCGGTCAGCGTGACCGCCATCTATCGCGAACGGATCGCGCCGCCACCGGACGCGCGATTGGTCGGCGTGCTTCTGGACGTGTCGCGCGCGGACGCCTCCGCGACCGAGCTGGGCCGGACCGAGATCGCGGATGCCGGCGCGCCGCCCTACGCGTTCGAGATCGCATATGACCCCGCCGCGATCGAGCCGGCCCACCGCTATGCGGTGCGCAGCACCCTCTGGGCGGGCGAGCGCATGATGTTCACGACGGACGCCCATGTGCCGGTGCTGACCCAGGGCGCGTCCGACCGGGCCGAAATCATCATGGTCCGCGCCGCGCAGGAGCAGCCCGGCACTGTGGACACGGGCGTGCTCACCTATGGCCTGACCCTTCCGGCGAGTTTCATCGGGCAACTGCCCTGCGTCGATTGCGAGGGGGTCGAGCATTACCTCGACCTGTGGCCGGATCAGGCGTTTCACCTGCGGCGCAGATGGGTCGGCGGTGACAAGGATGGCAATGTGCAAAGCGATCTGGGCCTGTGGTCCGCAGTCCCCGAAAAAAACGCGCTGAAACTCTGGGGGCTTGGCGACGCCCCCGCCACATGGCGTGTCGTTGACGCGCAAACCCTGCAACAGTTGGACATGAAGGACGAGGGAACAACCACCACGCTGGACAAGACGCTCACCAGCGACGGCAGTTTGACCGAGGCCGACATGGAAGACATGTTTTTGGGCGGCATGATGACCTACATGGCCGACGCCGCGACCTTCACCGAATGCGTGACGAACCGCACTTATCCAATCGCACAAGAGGGCGACTACCGCGCGCTGGAGCGCGCCTATCTGGACCAGACCGCGGGTCCGGGTGCGCCGCTTTACGTGCATGTCGAGGGATCGCTGCTGATGCGTCCCGCCATGGAAGGGCCGGATCGACGCAGTCTGGTGGTGGACCGCTTCATCCGCACCCGCCCCGGCATCTCCTGCGAGCGGCAGCGCGCGGATGCGTCGCTGACCGGCACGTATTGGCGGATCGACAGTCTGCGCGGCGAACGTGTTGAGGTCGCGGAGGGCGCGCGGGAGCCGCATGTCCTGCTGACCGGGGACGAAGAGCCGCGCTATGCCGCCACGGTCGGCTGTAACCAGATGGTCGGAGGGTATGAGGTCGATGACGACACGATGACCCTCGGAGTCGGGGCCGCGACGATGATGGCCTGCCCGCCGCCGCTGGATGCGATGGAGCGCAGCTCGGCTGGCGTGCTGATGGATACAAAAAGTTACGCGATCAGCGGCGAGACGCTCGCGCTGAAGGACGACGCCGGAGAGGTGATCGCGCTGATGACGGCGGTCTACTTCCGATAAAAACGCAAAGGGCGCGGGTCAAACCGCGCCCTTCGACCGGTTTGCAGGACGATCACTCGGCCTGCGCGTTCTTGTAGATCTGCCCGTCCTTCATGATGACGACCAGATTGGCCGGGTCCGCGATCAGGTCGATATCCGCCAGCGGATCGCCGTCGATCAGCAGCAGATCGGCCAGCGCGCCCTCCTTCACCACGCCCAGTTCGCCCTTGTAGGGGCTCCGGTTGCCCGACAGCGCCAGCAGTTGCGCGTTGTCATGGGTTGCCATCTTCAGAACTTCGGCTGGTTCGAACCAGCGCACCATCTTGGCAAGCTGCGCGCCCTGGCGCGGCGCCAGATTCGGATCGAACAGCGTATCGGTGCCCCAGGCCAGGTTGACGCCGTGCTTCTTGGCCAGTTCATAGGCGTTATCGGTGCCATTGGTCATTTCAAGCTGCTTGGCGCGATTGGCCGAGCCTTCGGGGAAGGGAATGGAATCCTCGTCATCCAGGAAGGGCTGCATGCTCCACCAGATCCCCTTGTCGGCCATGATCTGCACCGTTTCCTCGTCCAGAAGCTGGCCGTGGTCGATGCACTTCACACCGGCATTGATGGCCGTCTGCACCGCGTCGGGCGTATAGGCATGGACCGTGACATAGGTTCCCCAATCCTCGGCGGCCTCGACGGCGGCGCGCAATTCGTCCTCGGTGTATTGGCTGACATCCAGCGGATCGTAGTCCGAGGCGACCCCCCCGCCCGCCGCCAGCTTGATCTGGCTTGCCCCGCGCATCAATTGCTCGCGCACCCGGCGCAACACCTCGGCGCGGCCATCGGCGACGGCGGCAAAGTCCTGCTGTTCGGTATGGTGAAGCGCGGCGTTGGGACCACGGGGAATATCATGGATCGTGCGGTAATCGCCATGACCCGAGGTCTGCGAAATCATGGCACCCGAGGGCCAGATGCGCGGGCCAGGGGTAATGCCCTCGTCGATGGCGCGCTTCAGGCCAAAGGTCGGCCCGGCCAGATCGCGCACCGAGGTAAAGCCGCGCATCAAAATCCCTTCGGCGGCCTGCCCGCTGATCAGGGCGATATAGTTGGGATCGCCCGTCATCATGGTCGGGATCGGAATCGTCGATAGGATGATATGCGTATGCGCGTCGATCATCCCCGGCATCAGCGTCTTGCCCTCGCCGTCGATGACGGTGGTGCGGGTGCCGTCGTCGGACTCGATGGCATCGGTCGAGATGGACTCGATGACATTGCCACGCACCCGCACGTTGGAGGGTGGCGAAAGCGCCGCCCCGGTTCCGTCGAAGATACGGACATTCTCGAAAATCGTCGTGGCCGCGTCCTCTTGCTGGGCCGATAACGGCCCGGCGATGAGCGCGCCGAGTGTTAGCGACAGAGCGGCGAAGCGAAAGGAAATCATGCGGTCTCTCCTTGAATTGGGAGTGGCCGGGCGATGCCGGCGGCTCGAGGCAAATCGGCGATCGGGTCCACACTCCCAGCCTCGCAACAAAACCGTGTTGCCGTCAACGGTCTTCGTTTTTCCGAAGCGAAAACAACGGGACAAGGCGGCCACCGGTGGTTGCCACGGCCCCTCCCCTTGAGCCAGGAGACACGTAAAATGGTCGTGCCATCCGCGATCAAAACATTGCGCGGCGCGTTTTCGGCGTTACCCTTGCAGAAGTGAAGACGGTTGAAGATCGAAGCAACTCACGGGGCCCGGACGTGCAGATCGTTGAAAGCAAACCGTCGATGACGACCCGATGCGTCGGCTAGTAAAGCCCTTGCGGCGCCAATCGTCGTCGTCGCGATCGCGTTCGTCATTGCGCGTCTGATCTTTTCCCTGCCTTACCCGCCCCCCGCGAGATCCCTCACCGTAGCGTAGAGTCTGCGCCGACTTGGTCCGACCCCGAACCTTCTGCCGGCGTTGGCGAGAGTTTTCCGGCTTCGATCAGGGTGACAGGCTGGTGATGCCCCCCCGATTTCGTCAGCGTGATCGGGGCCTTGTTGCCGATCGCGCTGTGTGGCCGTTCCTCATTGTAGTATCGACGCCGAGTCTCCAACTTTTCGACGGCATCTGCAAGCGTCAGGAACCAGTGCGCGTTCAGGCACTCCGCTCGGAACCGGCCGTTGAACGCCTCGATGAAGGCGTTGTCGGTCTGTTTGCCCGGCCGTGAGAAGTCGAGCGTGACGCCGCGTTGATAGGCCCAGAGGTCCATGTCGCGGGAGATGAACTCGCTGCCCTGGTCGACCCGGATCGTCTTGGGATAGCCGGTTTTCCCACAAACCCGATCCAGTGTCGTGACCACATCCTCGCCCCGATAGCTGATCCGTATATCGAGCACGGGCACGTATCGCGAGAAGGTGTCGACAACTGTCAGAACCCGGAGCTTTTTGCTTGCGCAATCGCCTGTCGGGCAATGCATCGCCCATACGTCGTTCGGGCCGACAGCCTCGGCGCGGTCGTCGCGCAGCTTCGCCTTCACCCTCCGCTTGGGTGTTTTGTCGACAAGAACCGTTACTCGGTCGATACCCGCGCGGTCGGCCGGCCAGTCGAGATCAAGGCTCACGCCGATCGCCTCGAGTGCTGGCAGGACGGTCAGATCGTCGGTCTCCATGTGCGTGTCTTCGGCGCGCATGACATGAAAGGTGTCGCAACGTTGATCAAAGGCGTTTCTTTTGATGCGCTGCTCTCGGACAAGGCGTTTGATGCGGACTGGCTGTTGCAAGACCTCGGCGAGCGCGGCGCAACCGCCGTGATTCCGCCCAAGGCCAACCGCAAAATCCAGCGAGATTATGACGCGGATGTCTACAAATGGCGGCATCTAGTGGAGAATTACTTCGTGAAAATAAAGGAATTCAGAGGGATAGCCACACGCTATGATGAAACCGATTGCAGCTACGCGGCCAACTGGAACCTTGTCGCAACCCTCATCGCTTCACGATGATTGTCCTCAGATCCTAGCACTACAGTTGCGCATTTCGGTGATCTCTGATTCAATCTCGTAATTGCGAACGGGAAGGTTGCGTCATGGTTGGCAGCGCCCGAACTATATCCGATCCTGTACCCTATCCGATCAGCGAGCACTCGGACGATCCGTCGGTTACGGAACCTGACATAGCTTCCTCTCAATTTCGCAGGTTCTGCGCTATAATGTCGCCTCGATTCCAATTCATGTTTATAGAATATACGTATCGACTCGCGCGCCCCGCTGGGATCAGCCTGCTGGACTTGGCATCGGCGGCTTGGGGTGCAAAGCTAAGGAAGAGGGAGCAATGGCTGCGAAACTCACTTTTGCCGAGCGACAGGTCGCCCTCCTCATTCTTGTAGTTATCGCGTTGGTCGGACTGGCCATGGCAGCCCTCGGCGCGGGCGACGCGATGGGCGTTCACGGCTTCATTGTGCTGATCGCCAGCCTGGGGCTGATCTTTGTCTTGGGCGCGTCGCTCGACGCTCCGGCCCCGACCGAGGACCGCAGCCGCGAATATTACGACGACCCGATCAAGGTCGGCATCGTGCTGGCGATGGTCTGGGCGGTGATCGGCATGGGCGTCGGCGATTGGGTGGCGTGGATGCTGGCCTATCCCGACCTGCGCTTTGATGCGGCCTGGTCCAGTTTCGGGAGGATGCGGCCCGTTCATACGACGGGCATCATCTTCGGCTTCGGCGGCAACGCCCTTATCGCGACGTCGATGCACGTGATGCAGCGCACCAGCCGTGCGCGGCTGGCCGGGCAGATCGCGCCGTGGTTCGTGTTGCTGGGCTACAACCTGTTCGTGGTGCTGGCGGTGACCGGCTATGTGATGGGCGTGACCCAGTCCAAGGAATATGCCGAGGCCGAATGGTATGCCGATATCTGGCTGGTGATCGTGTGGGTCGCGTATTTCGCGCTTTACATCCGCACGCTGGCCCGCCGGAACGAGCCGCATATCTATGTCGCCAACTGGTATTACCTCGCCTTCATCCTGGTCGTGGCGGTGCTGCATATCGTCAACAATCTCGCGGTGCCCGCGTCATTCACGGCAGCGAAAAGCTATTCGCTGTTCTCGGGTGTGCAGGATGCGATGACGCAATGGTGGTATGGTCACAACGCGGTGGCGTTCTTCCTGACCGCTGGCTTTCTGGGCATGCTCTATTACTATCTGCCCAAGCGGGCGCAGCGACCGATCTATTCCTACCGGCTGTCGATCCTGTCGTTCTGGGGGATCGTGTTCTTCTATATCTGGGTTGGCTCGCACCACCTGCATTACACGGCGTTGCCGCATTGGGTGCAGACGCTGGGCATGACGTTTTCGGTGATGCTGCTGGTGCCAAGCTGGGCGTCGGCGGGTAACGCGCTGATGACGCTGAACGGGGCGTGGCACAAGGTGCGCGACGACGCGACGCTGCGGTTCATGTTCGTGGCGGCGGTGTTCTATGGCCTCTCGACCTTCGAGGGGTCGTTCATGGCGATCCGGCCCGTCAACTCGCTGTCGCATTATACCGACTGGACGGTCGGGCATGTGCACGCCGGGGCGATGGGCTGGGTCGCGCTGATCACCTTCGGCGCGATCTATGCCGCGACGCCGATCATCTGGCGGCGCGAGACGATGTATTCCTGGAAGCTGGTCGAATGGCATTTCTGGCTCGCGCTGGCGGGGACGGTGATCTACATTTTCGCGATGTGGAATTCCGGCATCGTGCAGGGGCTGATGTGGCGCACCTATAACGAGGCCGGCACGCTGCAATATTCCTTCATGGATACGGTCGAGGCGATGCATCCCTATTACATCGCGCGCGCCATCGGCGGGCTGCTGTTCCTGATCGGGGCGATCATCGGTTTCTACAATATCTGGATGACCGCCCGCGACGTGCGCGGCGAGGTTCACACGCTTGACCATCCGACCGGGTCCGAAGCGGGTGAACCTGCGGTCCCGGTGGCGGAGTGATGGCATGATCCGCTGGCTGCAAAAACTCTACTACCCGATCCAGGCCGGACATTACCGGCTGGAGCGCCATTCGATGGGGCTGGCGCTCGGGATCATCTTTGCCGCGTCGATCGGCGGTTTCGTCGAGATCGCGCCGCTGTTCACCATCGACGAAACCGTCGAAAGCGCGCCCGACATGCGGGTCTATACGCCGCTTGAGCAGGCCGGGCGCGACATCTATGTGCGCGAGGGCTGTTACCTGTGCCACAGCCAGATGATCCGCACGCTGGCGGATGAGGTCGACCGCTATGGCCCCTATTCGCTGGCGGTGGAATCGCAATACGACCACCCGATGCTGTGGGGTTCGAAACGCACCGGGCCGGATCTGGCCCGGCTGGGCGGCAAGTATTCCGACGACTGGCATGTGGCGCATCTGATCGACCCGCGCGCGGTGGTGCCCAAATCTGTGATGCCGCATTACGCGTTTCTGGCCGACACCCCGCTGGAAACCGCCAGCCTGCCCGCCCGGCTGGCGGCCCTGCGCGCGGTCGGGGTGCCCTATAGCGACGAGATGATCGAGAACGCGGCCCGCGACGCGCTGGGGCAGGTGCGCCCGGACAGCGACCGGGGCGACGAGGTGCTAGAGCGTTACGGCGACGACACGCAAATACGCAATTTTGACGGCGATACCCAACGCCTGACCGAGATGGACGCGCTGGTGGCCTATCTCCAGATCCTCGGCAAGCTGACGGATGTGGCGCAAGTCACCGAATCCGCCGCCATCGAGGCGGATATGGAGGCCGTGCAATGATGGGCCTGTCGCATGATACCATCGTCGGCATCGCCAAGTCCTTCGGGCTGTTCTACCTGATCGCGCTGTCCATCGGCATCTGCGTCTATGCGTTCTGGCCGCGCAACCGGGGCCAGTTCGACCGCGCCAAACACTCGATCCTGGATGACGAGAACGGCCCCATAGGCGGGGAGGAGTCGCGATGACCGTCAAGGACCGCGATCCCCTGACCGGCCACAAGACCACCGGCCATGAATGGAACGGCATCACCGAATTGAACACCCGTGTGCCCAAGTCGATCTGGTGGTTCATTCTGGTCAGCCATCTCTATGCGCTGATCGCGTGGGTCCTGCTGCCGGCCTGGCCCGGCATCAACGACTATACCAAGGGGATTCTGGGCATCGACCAGCGCGATCAGGTCGAACAGAAGGTCGCGGTGATGCGCGAATCCCGGGCCGACTGGCGCGAACAGATGGTGGCGCTGGACGTCGATGAAATCCGCGCCGACCCCGCCTTGGCGGCCATCGTCGCGGGCACAGGCCCGGCGCTGTTCGGCGACAATTGCGCGGCCTGCCATGGCACCTTCGGCCAAGGCGGACCGGGCTATCCCAGTCTTGTCGATGATGCGTGGCTGTGGGGTGGCGATCCCGACACGATCATGGAGACGCTGCGCGTGGGTATCAATGCCGACCATCCCGACACCCGCTTTGCCCAGATGATGGCGTTCGACGGCGTACTTGGGCGCGACGAGATCAGGACCGTGGCGAACTACGTTCAGTCGCTGTCGGGCATCGAAAGCGATTCCGATCCCGACCGGCTGGCAGCGGGGGAGAAATTGTTCATGGACAATTGCGCCTCTTGCCATGGCGATGACGGCACCGGCAACACCGATCTGGGCGCGCCGAACCTGGCCGATGACCAATGGATTTACGGCGGCGACGACCAGACATTGTTCACCACCATCCTCAAAGGGCGCGAGGGCTGGATGCCGGCGTGGGAGGGGCGGCTGGACGAGGCCGATCGAAAAATCCTGACCGTCTACCTGCGGGATCTAAAGGATCGGAAGGCGACGCAATGACCACCGGCACAAGCCCCCGTTTCTGGACGCGCGCGCGACTGGCGGGAAGCGCCATGGCGCTGGCTGTCGTGGCTGTGTTTGCCGCGGCGAATGCGCATCTGATTGTCGTGGCATTCACCAGCCAGCCCGCCTGCGTGCCCCATCTGAAAACCGCAACCCAGGGCGCCGCCACCTATCGCGCGGCGAAACCGTCATGCTGAGCGACACGCCCCCGCCTTCGCCCGATCCACTGCCCGACCAGCCCGAGGGACTGCCCAAGATCGTGCCCCCGCTGCCGCGCCAAAGCCCGCATGCGCGGGATCTTCCGCTGCGTTCGGCGTGGGAGTGGCTATGGGCCGGCTGGCGCGATCTCTGGACGAACCCGCTGCCCAGCCTGCTGTACGGGCTGGTGATGTTCCTGATCTCGATTGCCCTCGTACTGGGGATATTCTGGACCGAACTCGATCACTTTCTGTTCCCGGCATTGGCGGGGTTCATGGTGCTGGGGCCGGTCTTTGCCAACGGCCTTTACGTCAAGAGCAGCCGTTTGCAGCGGGGCGAACGCACCACCTATCTGCAGATGATCTTTCCGCGCCCGCGCTCGCGATATCAGGGCCTGTTCCTTGGCGTGCTGTTGCTGTCACTGTTCATGCTCTGGATCCGCGCGGCGGTCCTGATCTATGCGCTTTTCTTCGGTGTGAGCGCGTTTCCCGGCGTGGATGAACTGGTGCCGATGCTGCTTTTCACGCCGATCGGCTGGTCGATCCTTCTGGTCGGATGCCTTGTCGGCGCGCTGTTCGCCGCCTTCTCGTTCGCGATCAGCGTGTTCTCGGTGCCGATGCTGCTGAAAGAGGAAACCGACGCGCTGTCGGCGATGGGCATCAGCATGGCGCTGGTTTGGAACAACCTGCCCGTCATGCTGGCATGGGGCGCGATCGTGTCGGTGCTGATCGCGGTGTCGGTATTGACCGGGTTTGTGGCGCTGATCTTGATCTTTCCGCTGCTCGGACACGGAACATGGCATGCCTATCGCGCGATCCGGGTGCCACAGGAAGATCTGGAGCGGGTGTTCGTCCAACCGACATGACGCGCGATGGTTAGGGATGAACGCGCGGCGTTCGTCGGACCCCATTGGCAAAAGGCCGATGATGTCGGATCGCGTCAGGATTCCCGCCAGTTGCCCGTTGGCCGTCACCATAACGACCTCGGTGCCCGGCATGGCGAAACGGTTGAGAAGTTGACCGACATGCAGATCGTGCCGAACCGGGTCGATCACCGGGCGCATGAGGTCGGAAGTCTTCAATTGCGCGCGATTTAGTCGCCAACCTGCGACCGATCCCGCCGAGGTCAACCGGGCGATCAAGTCTGCGGCGTGCGCGCTTAAGGGTAATCGGCGTCTGCGTCCCACGTTGTAGTTGCTCTGGCGCTGCGAGGTGATACCCATCTCATGATGGGGAGTGCGTTTCGCAATGTGCGCGACAAATTCGTTTCTCAAATCTCTGGGCGTCGAGATCTACGCGTCGGGTCACCGACATTGGCCGGACGATGCGAAGGCCCGGGCTGTGGCGGAGACCCTGGAGCCGGGGGCGACGGTGCATGCGGTCGCGGGGCGGTATGGCATCCGTCCGAACCAGCTCTCAGCCTGGCGGCGTCTCGCAAAGCAGGGACATCTGGTTCTCCCCGCCGCGGAGATCGGCGAGCCGGTCTTCGCACCGCTGATCGTTTGCGATCCGGCCGAGACGAACGAGCCGCCGGACGCGACACCCGAGCAGATGATCCGGATGGTCAGGGGGGCGATGCAGATCGAACTGTCACCCGACACGCCGTCAGATCGGATCGCCGCGATCGTGCATGCTCTGGAAGCACCGACATGCTGATGCCGTCCCGGGGCGTCCGCATCCTGGTGGCGACGAAGCCGGTAGACTTCCGCAAGGGACATGATGGCCTGGCCCCCCTGGTGCAGTCGACCTTGGCCGAAGATCCGTTCACCGGAACGGTCTTCGTCTTCCGGGCGAAGCGCGCGGACCGGATGAAGATTTTGTTCTGGGACGGCAGCGGTCTCGTCATGGCCTACAAGCGGCTGGAGGAGAGTTCCTTCGCCTGGCCCGCGATCCGGGATGGCGCGATGACCCTGAACCGCGCCCAGTATGGCACAAAAGTCCGCCACGCTGTGCTGGCCTATTGTAATGGGCGCACCCCCACCCTAATTAGAAAGAGCGACGTTATTCTTTTTCGAACCTCTGTCTCCGTTAATCCGGCACTCGGTTGATCGATCCAGGCCG
>CANNGH010000013.1 GCA_947504115.1 uncultured Sedimentitalea sp. | reverse complement strand
GGCACGGTGATGGCGAACTGGCGCACACCGAAGCCGGAAAGCGTGACCTTGGCCACGCCGGGCAGGGCCGACAGCCGATCCTGCAATCCGGCGGCGTAGCGTTCCAGATGCGCGGGCGGCAGATCGCCGGCCACCGCGACCGAGGTGACCGTGTCGGTGCGATGCAACTCGCGCACGATGGCCGGGTCGGCGCCATCGGGGAAATCATCGACGGCGGTGACCTCGGTGCGCAGATCGTTGACGAAACGGGCGCTGTCGCCGCCGGGGGCCATGGTCGCAACCGCGCGCGCGATGCTGCCCTGCGCGGTGCAGGTCAACTCGTCCAGATGCTCGACACTTTCCACCGCTTCTAAAATAATATTCAATTTTGGGGGACTTCGGCTGCCATCCGCAGGCCCGTCCGCTATTGCAGGAACCTCTGCCGGACTATAAAGTTTGTTTTCCGCCTAACAATTCATCGGAACCTCTCACAACATGGTGCGGCCGCGAAAGAATGATCCGATGAACCTGCCGGCAGGCGGTAACGTCACAATACCCGACACGCTGGTAAGCGCGTTACATGGCTGAACTTCGGCGAAAATTTATTAGTTGTAAATGGAAATGGAAAAAAGGTGATCTGACAAATGTCAATTGATATTGTTAGGCTCAACGAGAACCCGCATGAAACCGTCAACGGCCTTCGCGACGATACCGTCTCGCGCGGAGTCGATTTGGAAGGTGCTAAGATCAAGGCCACATATTCTGACGGCTCTACCGAAATACTGACATGGCATGCAATTGATCCATACACCCTTGGCGGAGCTACCGGCACAGATATCGATATGTCCTTTGGATACGATTGGCACGAGTTATCTACAACCAAACTTTTAACTTCGCTTGAAATTGACTTGCAGCCCGCCAGCTCTGTATTCGATACAACCTTGGATTATGATGATTATCCAGATGGAAACTCTACGCCCGGCTCATTGAATGGCTTTCCCTTTATGCTAGCTCCCGAATATGAAGATACGACCGGCGACTTAACAGTGACATATTCGGGAATTGTAAATATTACAGGAAGCCCAGCCGTAGGAGATCTTTATACCACGATGGTCGTTGATTTCTCCCAGCTTCCTGCCGGCGGCCTTCTGGGTGATCTAAGATGGAACTCGGACATCGACACCATGAGGGATGCCGGTGATCTGGTGCCAACAACCGGTGTGCCTTGTATCGTCCGTGGAACACTGATCACTACAGATCGCGGTGATGTGCCTGTAGAGGACTTGAAAGCAGGGTGCAAAGTGCTGACCCAGGATAATGGCTTTCAAGAACTCGTCCTGACCATGAGCCGGATTGTAGAGACAAATGAGATCCGGAAGAATGCAAAGCTCTATCCGATAAGAATTACTGCTGGAGCATTGGGTTCGGGGTTGCCTAAAAGAGATCTGGTTGTGTCGCGCCAACACCGCATGGTCGTAAAGTCCAATATTGTCAAACGTATGCTCGGGTCAGTGACCGCTCTCGTTGCTGCAATAAGATTGACCGAATTGCCAGGGATTTATGTCGAGGACGATATTGAGAGCGTCGAATATTTCCACCTTGTATTTAAAAAGCACGAAGTAATATTCGCTGAAGGCGCACCAACCGAGAGCCTCTTAATAACTTTCGAAACGCAAAATATGCTGAGCACGGAAAAACGGAAGGAATTTTTATCTCTCTTTCCGGAGGTGGGCGCAAGCGGCTATTTGGGATCCCCAGCACAGACGATTCCATCACGTATACTGCAAAAGGAACTGGTCCGACGGCATATGAAGAATGCAAAGAATCTCCTTTCGCTATAGGTGGGCGTTCATGATGGATTGCACGCGGCACTACAGATCGTGTTGGCAAACCCATGACGGTAAAAGGGCAGACAAGATTGCAGCTGCCTTCGCCCGCCTCGATGACGCGTCCATTATCAGCGGGAACATATCTCTGGGGCTGATTATGGCAACTGTATTTTCCAGGCGGGCTGAACTTCCCATTTCTGGCGGGATCTGCACACCGCGTTGGCGATTGTGACGAGCTTTCGAGCGACCGCCGTAATGACGAGTTCGTGTGGTCTGCCGGCGGCGCGCAATCGGTCGGCGAAAGCCTTCAGGACTGGGTGGTGCTGGCTTGCGACGAGAGCAGTCTGGAACATGACATGCCTCAACAAGCGCCGTCCGCCTGCACTGGCGCGCTTGCCGCGCCTCGCTCCACTGTCATGTGCGATGGGCGCGAGGCCGGTGAGGGCTGCGGCCTGTTTCCCCGGGATTTGGCCTGGCTCTGGCATTTCGGCAATCAGCATGGTGCTGGTGACGGGGCCGATCCCGGGGACGGAACGCAGAATGGCGGCGGTCTCAGCCAGTTCAGCATCTGAGACCATGGTCTGCTCGATCCGGGCCTCAAGTGGTGCAATCTGACGATCCAGGAGGTTTTTCATCTCGGCATCCATGGCTTCGAACAGACCCGCCGATCCCAGCTTTCCATGCGCCCTGATCTGCGCCGGCAGCCGTTTGCGTGTTTCGACCAACTGACCACGCTTGGACGTCGAGGCTCTGAGAAGGCGTATCTTTCCATGCGGAATGGTGCGCCCTGCATCGGGCCGGAGAGCCATGAACCGCGCAATGAGTTCCGCGTCAATCCTGTCAGTCTTGGCCCGTGTGCCCCGACTGGCCACGAAGGCCTTGATTTGCGCGGGAGGCAGTTTCCGTGTCGCGATCCCCGCGGCGTCCAAGGCGGACCATAGACGCCATTCCTGTCCGCCGGTGGCCTCAAAACAAACCAACGCGCCGCCTGATTGCGCCAATCGACGAGCCGCGCATGTCCCTCATCCGTATTCGGCAATCGCAACCTATGGCCGCCCGGCAGACAGTAAATGTCTAGACAATCGCGGCTGACGTCTATGCCGATGATCCGATCCCGTGTTGCCTTGTTCATGCTCTCTTCCTTCTGCTCCGTGGTCCAAGGCGACGCGTGCAATGACCTGAGACCCATTTCCTCCTCCGATTTGAGGGAGAGTCGGTCCCAACGAAGGAGACGGACAGAATGAAGAGATCAAGGTTCAGCGAAGAGCAGATCATCGCGATCCTGAAGCAGCAGGAGAGCGGCGTTTCGACGGCAGATGTGTGCCGTGAGCATGGGATCAGCTCGGCGACGTTCTACAAGTGGAAGGCGAAGTTCGGCGGTCTCGAAGTGTCGGATACCTCACTCCCGGGGCTGCGCGTCACTCGGGCTCTCACGGCGATCATGGCGTGACGCGGGTGGCCCAGAACGATTGTCAGCGACAACGGGACGGAACCGACCAGTATGGCGGTGCTCAGATGATGCCAAGAGACGCGGATCGACTGGCACTACATCGCGTCCCGCTGCCCGGCAGGGTCATGCAAGGCATGCTCCCGAGAGGGGGAAGCCCATGCAGAACGCTTTCGTGGAGTCATTCAAAAGTAGTTTCCGCGACGAGCTTTTACGGTCTTAGGTAGCAGATGCACCAAATTGTCGGATGGACTGTGATGGCGGCTTAGGGTGCAATCGGTGGCATGAGCGAGCCCCTGATTTTCCAGACATCAAAGCAAAAGCGCGCCGAGATTCTCGGGCAGATCAAGGCCAACGAGGCCCAGATCGCGCATGCCAAGCACGACCTTGCCCACGTGAACGCGACCATCGCGCTGTTCTCGGCGCCGGAGCGCCAGCGGGCGCGATACATCGTGAGCCACGGGTTCTTCAAGAAGGGCGAGATCGCCGAGATCTGCGTTCAGCATCTCGGCGCTGGTGCGGAGATAACGACGCGGGAACTGGCCGAACGGGTGATGATCGAGCGCGATCTCGAGATCACGGATACCGCTCTGCGAAACTCCGTCGTGTTCAAGGCCGTCCAAGCGCTACGTCACGCCAAGCGCCGCAAGCTCGTGCGCATGGTGGAGAAGCGGCAGCGCATATGCGTCTGGCCAAGCGCCCATGCGCGCAGGATCTATCTGGATTTCCGCACCAGCTTGACCCCGACCGGGATATCAGAATTCTCACCCGCATATTGCGCGGGGGCAACGCAGATCCCTTGTTTCCACAATGGCGAAATCAGTTCTCCATTGACGATCATCGCGTAAGCCTGGGCGCCATATTTCTTACAAAAATCGTCTGATGTCAGAAATATCTGGGGACCGTCGTCTGCAATACGTCGCGCCATTTCAAGAACCGGCGGGCTATCGGATCCAAAAACATCAATCATAAATAGCATACCGCCATATGGTGCCTGAGCGGCCTTGAGCCGAGTCAGACAGCAATCCAGATCGCAGAGAAAAACGACGGCCTTCAGGCGCGTCCGGACGTTCCCTATATCTGCTAGCGGCATAGTAACATCCTGAACCAGATTCGCATAGGCACTTTGCCCTGGCCACATTTCGAAAGCGCGTTTAATTTTTTGCCGTCTCGTACGAACCGATCGGCCCAGAAGAGCAGGCAATAAACGCAAACTTCTGAATGTCTCACGGCGTTTTTTTGCTTACACAATTTAAACAAATCATTTCCTGTTCGAGCGCGGGAGGTCTGTATCGATGCCGGGCGAAAAAGGACGCGCAACCGCCGCCACCGACGTCGCTGCCCGCGCGCTAGCCTACTTCGCGCGGGTTTCCGCCGTCTCGTGTGTATTGCGATGAAAATTTGTTGACTTAAGGTCTTTTTGTGCAACGCTTGACCAAACGTCACCTCAGAGAGGGGGGAGATGCTGGCAACGGTCATTACGCTGGGTGTCATCTGCCGGAGAGATCCGTGTGGGCGTTGGAATACAAGGGCTTGCAGGTGTCATGCTGGTGCCTCAGGTGTCGCGAGCGCGCGTTATCGCTGCAGGTAGGCGCGCGGCCACCTTCCAGTTGAACCCAGGCAATTGCTTTCGCCAGTCGTCTTTCCATCGTTGTGATACGCCGGACATCGCGCCCGGGCAGCGGTCTTTTCGCTCGTGTTTTGCGCGAATGATGGCGACGGCAAAGAAATGATGGCGACGGCAAAGACTCGCTGGCTTGGGCCATCGCGCGAGCGCCAAAACGCATTTATAAAAGTCAGAAATGATACATTTAATAACCACCATTTTCAGTTCCGGTTATCACCTTGAACTTGAAGAGAAAAATTAGTTGTTCCGCGTTAATCTGACGCACGAATACGTTTTCGTTGAGTTTTCACTTTTAGCGACGTAGGGTCATCTGGAGGGAGGAATCAGCGAACAGAAAACACCGAGGACGTATCTGCGTTTTCGAATGTAATCTAGGGAAACCCCCGGCGTCTTAAATTGGACGATCGGAGGTGCAATACCTGTCTGGATTATTATTTATACATGCATTTATTGATGCGTGTATGAAGGTGTCTGGCGATTGAATATCAATTGCGTTTTCCTGTTCCAAGTCGATTCCCTCCAAGGCGTTTAGATCTCGGACCGACCTGCAAGGAGAGCGAAAATCATGGCTAAAGATAATAACTCGGCCTACGACATATTGTTCACGCCGATTCAACTGGGGTCGAAGACCCTGAAGAACCGGTTCTACCAGGTGCCCCATTGCATCGGCGCGGGCACGAACCATCCTGGCTTTCAGATGGCGCATCGCGGGGTCAAGGCCGAGGGCGAGTGGGGTGCCATCAATACCGAACAATGCTCGATCCACCCCGAATGCGACGACACGCTGCGGATCACCGCGCGCATCTGGGACGAGGGCGACGTGCGCAACCTGCGTGCCATGGTCGATCAGGTCCACAAGTATGATGCCCTGGCCGGTTGCGAGCTTTTCTATGCCGGGCCGCATGGTCCCGGGCTTGAGACGCGGACCATCGCGCGTGGACCCAGCCAGTACAACTCGGATTTCGCGACGGTTCCGGGCTGTCCCGGCTTCACCTACAACCATGCGGCCGACAAGGACGAGATCCAGCGCCTGCAGCAGCATTACGTGGATGCCGCCCTGCGCGCGCGCGATGCCGGTTTCGACATCGTCGACCTTTACGGCGCCCATGCCTACGGCCCGATGCAGTGGCTGAACCCCTATTACAACCGGCGCACGGACGAATATGGCGGCAGCGTCGAGAACCGCTCACGGTTCTGGATCGAAACCTTGGAAAAGATTCGCAACGCCGTGGGCGACGATCTGGCGATCGTGACGCGCTGCGCGATCGATACGCTCAAAGGCCCGAGCGAGATCGAAATCGGTGAAGATGGGCTCAAGTTTATCGAACTCGCATCTCCGTATCTTGACCTTTGGAACGTCACCATCGGCGACATCACCGAATGGGGCGAGGATGCGGGACCGTCCCGGTTCTACCAGATCGGCCACCAGAACGACTGGATCCGCCATATCAAGGAGGCAACCGACAAGCCGGTGGTCGGCGTGGGCCGCTATTACGATCCGGAAAAGATGCTGGAAGTCGTCAATTCGGGAATCATCGACATCATCGGCGCGGCCCGACCGTCCATCGCCGATCCGTTCATTCCGAAGAAGATCAAGGAGGGCCGGATCGATGATATCCGGACCTGCATCGGCTGCAATATGTGCATCGGCCGCTGGGAAATGGGCGGCGTGCCGTTCATCTGCACCCAGAACGCCACTGCCGGCGAGGAATACCGCCGCGGCTGGCACCCGGAGAAGTTCGAGCCCGCCAAGTCCGACAAGGACGTGCTGATCGTCGGGGCCGGACCGGCCGGATCGGAATGTGCGCGGGTCCTGCTGGAGCGCGGCTATACCGTCCATATCGTGGACGACCGCGACAAGGTCGGGGGCCATGTCAACGACGTCGCGACCCTGCCGGGTCTTGGCGAGTGGGGCTATCATCGGGATTACCGCGAGGTCCAGATCGACAAGCTGCTCAAGAAGAACAAGGGGTCGCAGCTGGCGCTGGGTCAGAAGCGGATGACCGCCGATGACGTCCTCAACTATGGTGCCACGCGTGTGGTCATCGCGACGGGTGCCAATTGGAGTCCGACCGGTATCAACCACCTGACGCACGGGCCGATTCCAGGGGCCGACGCGTCGCTGCCGCATGTGCTGACGCCCGAACAGGTTTATGAGGGCAAAGAGGTCGGCAAGCGGGTGATGATCGTCAACTATGACCCCTACTATACCGCCCCCAGCATCGCCGAGAAGTACGCTCGGGCCGGCCACGAGGTCACGATCGCCAGTGCGGTTGGCGTCGGCGGCTTCATGGATTACACGCTGGAAGGCCCCAACATGCATCGCATGCTGCATGACCTTGGCATCACGGTCCTGAGCGATACTGGATGCTCCCGCGTCGAGGAGGGAAGGGTCGAACTGTTCAACGTCTGGGGCGAGGGCTACAAGCGCGAATATCGCGGGAGCGGCGAGAAGCCTCGGCATCAGAACGAGACCCACGAATGGCACGATTGCGACACGGTGATCCTGGTGACCAGCCGCCGTTCCAACGACAGCCTGTTCCGCGAACTCAAGGCGCGCAAGGACGAATGGGCCGATAACGAGATCGAGGACATCTTTGTCATCGGGGACGCCGAGGCGCCGCGCATCATCGCCGACGCTACATTCGACGGCCATCGGTTGGCGCGCGAGATCGAGGACGAGAGCCCGCAGCACCAGAAGCCCTACAAGCGCGAGCAGAAGGTCTGGGGCGTGCCCTACAATCCGGGCGAGAACCCCGAGCTTGAATGGCGTCTCTAGGATGACCGGCGGGTCGGGGCGCGCGGGATTTCCCGCTTCCGCCCCGGCATCGGCGATCCCCATCCCGCCGGGCACAACCGGCGGGAACCGGACGCTCCGCCTGTCTGGCCTTCGCCGGAACGCCGCCCCCCGCTGCCGGTCCTGGCCGCAGCTGGACGATGGCGGACCGGCCCTAAATCACCCGAACCCGAAGGGGCATGCATGTCCCTTCACACAACACATCACTGAAAGGATCTGAAAAATGACAGAACGCGTTTCCGCACTTGTCGACGAGCACAAGAAATTGGGCGCAGAATTCGTGGAATGGAACGGCCTGAACGTGGCCGGAACCTATTCCGGACAGACGGTCGAGCAGGAACACAACGCGGTGCGTGATGCAGCCGGGCTGTACGATCTGACCGCGTTTCGCAAGCTTTGGGTCACGGGGCCCGATGCGCGTGAAGTCCTGAACAAGGCCTGCACCCGCGATTTCAGCAAGCTGAAGCCGGGCAAGGCAACCTATTCCGTGGTGCTGACCGATGAAGGCACCATCTGCGACGACGGTATCGGCTTCTGCCACGCCGACGACAAGTTCCGGTGGGTGATCGGCACCGGCACCAGCGGCGACCGGATCGCAGAGGTTGCCAAGGGCAAGGATGCCACGCTGGAATGGGACAACGAGGTTCAGATCATGTCGCTGCAGGGCCCCAAGGCGATCGACGTTCTGGCGCCCAACGCCAGCGGCGGTGACCTGCGCGAGCTGAAGTTCTTCCAGCACGGCGATTTCAACCTGTTCGGCCGCGACGTGCATATCTCGCGCACCGGCTATTCCGGCGAGCGCGGCTACGAGATTTACACCACTCCCGAGGATGCGCCTCATCTGTGGCAGCAAATTCTCGAGACCGGCAAGGAACACGGCGTCATGGCCTGCTCGTTCGCGAGCCTCGATCCGGTCCGCGTCGAGGCCGGTCTGCTGTTCTATCCGTTCGATGCCAACGAAACCAACACGCCATGGGAAGTCGGCGCCGGGTTCGTCGTGGACAAGAACAAGGATGATTTCCTTGGCAAGGACGCGGTTCTGGCGAAGGAAGGCAAGGAGCGCCACATCCTGCGCGGCGTGTCCGTCGCCTCGGACTCGAACGTCTTCGGTGACGAAGACGGGCTCTATCAGGATGGCAAGAAGGTCGGCACCGTGGTCGGCCCCGCCTATTCCAGCCGTATGGGCAAGTCGATCGCCATGGCCTTCCTTGATCCGGACGTGACCGAAGGGGCCAAGGTCAAGCTTGGTGATGGTGGCGACGCCAAGGAACTCGAGGTCGAGAATCTGCCCTTCTACGACAAGGAGAAGAAGCGCCCGCGCGCATAGGGCCAAGGCGCCTTGCCGGGGCGGCCGTGCCGGAGGGAGCGGATGATGATCCATCCCCGGCTCGGCGGACCCCGGCATCGCATCCGGTCCTTGCCAGCGTACCGATGACGATATGACGACGCCTTGCGCCGCCCGGTGCGGTCGCAAACGGAAGAAAGAGAGAGAGAGACGACATGGCCAGCAAGAGACCTGAAAAATACGATATCCTGTTCGAGCCGATCAAGATCGGCCCGAAGACGATGCGCAACCGTTTTCATCAGAGCCCGCATTGCATCGGCGCGGGAACGGATCGGCCCGGCTTCCAGGCCGCTCATCGCGCGGTGAAGGCCGAAGGCGGCTGGGGCGCGATCAACACCGAATATTGCTCGATTCATCCGGAATCCGACGACACGATGCGCGTTTCGGCCCGGATCTGGGACGCGGGCGACGTGCGCAACCTGCGCGCCATGACCGATGCGGTACATGAATACGACTGCCTTGCCGGTATCGAATTGTGGTATGGCGGCGGCCATGCGCCGAACATGGAGACGCGCCACACCGCGCGCGGCCCGAGCCAGTTCGTCTCGGAATTCGAGACGCTGACCTATTGTCACGAGATGGACGAGGCCGACATCAAGCAGGTGCAGCAGTATTATGTCGATGCTGCGATCCGCTCGCGCGATGCGGGATTCGATTTCGTCAATATCTACGGCGGCCACACCTATGGCCCGCTGCAATGGCTGAGCCCGTATTACAACCGGCGCACGGACGGCTACGGCGGCAGCGTCGAGAACCGTGGCCGGTTCTGGGTCGAGGTCCTCGAAAAAGTGAAGAAGGCCGTCGGTGATGATCTCGCCATCGCCTCGCGCTTTGCCATCGACACGTTGATCGGCCCGGCGTCGGTCGAGGTCGAGGAAGACGGCATCAAGCTGATCAAGATGGCCGACGATCTGGTCGATGTCTGGGACATCAATGTCGGTGACATCGCCCAGTGGGGCGAGGATGCCGGCCCGTCGCGCTATTATCGCCAGGGCCACCAGATCCCGTGGCAACGCTTCGTCAAGCAGAACTCGAAGAAACCCGTTCTGGGTGTTGGCCGCTTCACCGATCCCGAGAAGATGGCCGAGGTGATCCGCAACGGCGAACTCGACATCATCAGCGCGGCACGCCCGTCGATTTCGGACCCGTTCTTGCCGCAGAAGATCGAGGAAGGCCGGCTTGACGACATCCGCACCTGCATCGGCTGCAACGTCTGCATCTCGCGCTGGGAGATCGGCGGTCCGCCGATGATCTGCACCCAGAACGCCACCGCCGGTGAGGAATACCGCCGAGGCTGGCACCCCGAAAGATTCGAGAAGGCGCAATCCGACGACACGATACTGGTCGTGGGTGCCGGTCCGGCCGGGTCCGAGGCGGCGCGCGTGCTGATGGAGCGGGGCTATGTCACGCATCTCGTGGACAGCGCCGAGAAGATCGGCGGCCATCTCAACGACATCACCACCCTGCCGGGACTCGGCGAATGGGGCTATCACCGCGACTATCGCGAGGTGCAGCTCGACAAGCTGGTCAAGAAACAGCGCGACAGCCAGGTGTCGCTGGGCGCAAAGCGGCTGACGGCCGATGACGTTCTCGAATATGGCGCCGAAAAGGTGATCATCGCCACCGGCTCGTCCTGGAACACCGACGGCGTCAATGCACTGACACACGATGTGGTGCCGGGCATCAATGCCTCGCGCCCCGATCAGGTGACGCCCGAGCAGATCTTCCGCGGCGAAAAGGAAATCGGCAAGCGCGTGGTGATCCTGAACGCCGACACCTATTTCATGGCGCCGTCGCTGGCCGAGATGCTGTCGGGTAAGGGCCATGAGGTGACGGTGATCTCCGGAGTCGAGCTGGGGCATTACATGCACTTCACGCTGGAATACCCGAACATGCGCCGCCGTCTTATCGAGATGAACATCAACGTCATCGGCGATGCCTGGGCATCGCGCGTCGAGGAGGGCCGGATCGAATATTACGACATCTGGGCCGAAGGCTCACGGCGCGAATATCGTGGCCCCGGCAAGCTGCCGCGCGACGAGAACCGCAGCCATCAGTGGCTGGAATTCGACACGCTGGTTCTGACCACCGGACGCCATTCCGACGACGGGCTGTACCGCGAACTGATGGCGCGCAAGGACGAATGGGCCAAGAACGACATCAAGGGCGTCTACGTCATCGGCGACGCCTGGGCGCCCAAGCTGATGGCGGATTCCACCTTTGACGGGCACCGCATCGCCCGCGAGATCGAGGACGACGAGCCGCAGCTCCCGCTGCCCTACAAGCGCGAGGTGTCGGTCTGGGGCACGGCCTTCCAGCCTGACGGCGAACACCGGCAGGAATGGCGAAGCTGATCCAGATCGCATCCGGGGCGGCCGCGCCGCAAGCCGCGGCCGCCCCGTACGAACAAGGATGACCCCCGGACCCCGGTCGGGCGGTCGCAAATACGAGGAACGGCAGCGATGTTTTCATCCGACTACGACCCCGAGAATATAACGCGGATTCTCTTCCGGGATTTTCCGACCTGGATGCTGATCGTGTTCTACATCGTCGCCGTCATCGCAATCGGCGTCTTTCTCTATGGGGTCTGGGCGCAGATCCGCAAATATCGCCGCGGCGTGCGCTCGGGCGCGTGGACGCCGTTCTGGCCGCGGTTCCGCAACATGGTGGGAACCGTGCTGTCGCACCGGACTGTCAAGCGCCGCGCGCGGATGGCCGGAAGCATGCACGCCTGGATCTTCTACGGCTTCACGCTGCTTTTCATCGGCACCAGCCTCATCACGCTGGATCAGGACATCACCGGCCCGCTGGGGTTCCACTTCTGGTATGGCTGGTTCTATCTGGTCTTCGGAATCGTGATGGACGTGGCGGGCGTGGCGCTGATCGTCGGGCTGCTCTACATGATGTACCGGCGCAAATGGCTGGCCTTGCCCAAGCTGGACTATACCCGCCCCGACCGCGAGCCCGGCGACCCCGATTACGACCGTTCGGGTTACCGGCGCGAGGATTGGGCGTTTCTGTGGACGCTGATCATCATCGCCATTACCGGCTTCCTGCTTGAGGCGTCGCGCGTGGTCTGGCTTCAGAACGAAGCCATCGTCTGGGACGTGCGCTGGCACGCGCCGGTGGGCACCGCCATCGCCTATGTGATGATGGGATTGGGTCTGGGCCCCGAGGGGGGCGGCGATCTGCGCATGGGGCTGTGGTGGTTCCACGGAATCCTGGCGCTGACCTTCATCGCGCTCGTGCCCTATACCAAGGTCATGCACATCTTCACCACGCTGGGCTCGCTCATGGCGCGCGATCCCGAGGGCAAGCGCCGGATGCCGTCGGTGGATGTCGATGCCGAACATATCGGCGTCAGCCATTTCAGCGACTTCACCGACAAGTATCTGCTCCAGTTCGATGCCTGCACCAAATGCGGCAAATGCCACGAGGCCTGTCCGGCGCGTGCGGGCGACTATCCATTGTCGCCGCGCGATCTGGTGCTGACCCTGCGCGAGCTTGCCAACGACACCCAGTGGAAATCCGCGCCGCCCGCCGAACCGGTGCGGGTGATCGGTGAGGGCGTGAACATGGTCCGCCCCGAGACGCTGTGGTCCTGCCGGACCTGCGCCGCCTGCATCGAGATCTGCCCGGTGGGGATCGAACACCTGCCGATGATCGTGGAGATGCGCCGCGCGCTGGTCGAGGAGGGCGAGTTCGACCCGATGCTGCAACCCACGCTCAGAAGCCTGCAGAAATCCGGCAACTCGCTGGGAGAATCCAAGCGCAAGCGGCCGCGCTGGACCAGAAAGCTGGACTTCGAGATCAAGGACGCGCGCAAGGAGCCGGTGGACGTCCTGTGGTATGTGGGCGATTACGCCTCCTTCGATCCGCGCTCGCAAAAGGTGACGATCGCCTTTGCGCGCATCCTGAACGCTGCGGGCGTCAGTTTCGGCATTCTCTACGAGGACGAACAGACCGCCGGCAACGATGTGCGCCGCGTTGGCGAGGAAGGGCTGTTCCAGGCGCTGGCCGAAGCCAATATCGAGCTTCTGGACAGTTGCGAGTTCAAGACGATCGTGACGACGGACCCCCATACCTACAATACGATCAAGAACGAATATCCCGAATTCGGCGGCAATTATACTATCGAACATGCCAGCATGATGCTGGAACGCCTGATCCGCGAGGGCAAGATTCCCACGCCGGTGGAACTGGATTACCGCGTGACGTTCCACGATCCCTGCCATCTGGGCCGCATCAACGGCGATGTGGAACCGCCGCGCCAGGTCATGGGACAGCTGGGCCTCGATCTGGTCGAGCTGCCGCGCAACCGGGACAATTCGTTCTGCTGTGGCGCGGGCGGTGGCCGCATCTGGCTGGGCGATCCGCCCGATACCAAGAAACCGGCCGAATTGCGCGCTGCCGAGGCGGCCGGAATCGGCGGGCTGGATGTGCTGGTCGTCAACTGCCCGAAATGCCTGAACATGATGGAGGACGGCGTCAAGGGAACCGGAAACGAGGACAATTTCCGGGTCATGGAACTGATCGAACTGGTCGAGGAGGCGATGGGCCTCAGCGATGATCCCGCCCCCGACGAAGACGACGAGACCGCATCGGAAACGGCGGCATCGGCATGAACGAAAACACCGCGGAGAAACATGACATGGGTTCCGCGACGGCCCTGAGCGCGCTGATCGACCGCCTTGTCGCAACGGGCGATCCCTATGCCGCGCTTGGCGCCTATGCACGCACCCAGGACGCCGCATTGGTGGACGTTGCCTTGCCCACAAGGCGCCAGCGGCTGATCGTGGCCGCCGCGCCCTATGCCCCCGCGGATCTGCTCGACCGTCTGGCGCGCGACGCGGATGCGCCGCTGACGCTGCGGCTGGCAAAGAACCCGGCCACCCCGGCGAGCGCACTCGCGCGGCTGCTGGAAGGTGACCCGCCGGCGCGCGTGCGCCGTTACATCGCCGCCCATGCCAATGCCGGCGAGCTTTTGCCGCAACTGGCGCGGGACACGTCGATCGAGGTGCGGCGCGCGGTGACGGGCAATGCCGCCGCGACGTCCGAGGTCATCGCCGGACTGGCGACCGAAAAGGACGAACAGATCGCGCGCCACGCCGCTGCCGCTCCGCAGGCGGATGAGTCGATCCTGAGCCATCTCTGGAATTCGGGCGATGTCTGGGTGCGGGCCGATGTGGCAGCGCATCCGAATTGCCCGACCGAGATCCTCGCCGAGGCGGAGGCGGCGGAGGATCCGCTGATCCGTCGTAAATGTGCTGCCAATCCGGCGCTTCCGGATGCGATGCTGTTGCGCCTTCTGGGCGATGCGGACGAACAGGTGCGCGGGGCGGCCGTGCGCAATTCGGCGATAACGGGGGATCGTCTTGACGATGCCGACGATCCTTCGGCGAAGGTTCGGCGCCTGTTTGCCCGCCGCTCCCGGCTTCCGCGCGCGCTGATCGCGCGGCTGGCCGCCGATCCCGATGACTGGGTGCGCCGCTGGATCGCGCGCAACCCGGATGTCCCCGCGGCCCTGCTTGGCGAACTGGCGCAGGATCCCGACGCCGCCGTGCGCCGAAGCGTTTCGCGCAACGCGGCCTGTCCGCCGCATCTTCTGTCCGCGCTGGCGACGGACCCCGAACCATGGGTGCGGGCCGGCGTGGCGCTGCGCGAGGATGCGCCCGACGCGGCGATCGCGGTGCTGCTGGACGACGCGGATCACGATGTGCTGGGGGCGCTGGGGCGCAACCCCTGTACGCCCCCCGATCGCCTTGAGGCGATCGCAAGCCACCCGGACAAGGATGTCCGCCGCGCGGTTGCCTTCAATCGTGCGGCACCGCCCGACGCTCTCGCCGTGCTGGCGGAGGATGTCTATCCGCTGAATCGCGCGATCCTCGCCGGGCGCGACGATCTGGCGGCGCAACTGGCCGAACGCCTGCTGGAGGATCCCGAACCGCAGGTGCGCTTTGCCGCTGCGGCAAATCTGGCGCGCGCCGCCGCAACCTCGACCTGAGACTGACAATAGGAGTGGAATACTGACATGAAGATACTGGTAACGGTGAAACAGGTTGCCGCGCTCGATGACGAGTTCGAAATGCGCGATGACGGCCGCGATGTCGACGAGGATTTCTTCGAAGAGGATCTCAACGAGTTCGACCATTACTCGGTCGAGGAAGCGTTGCTGATTAAGGAGGCGGCGGGTGACGACGCCGAGGTGGTGATCGTCACGGTCGGCGATGAGGATACCGACGATGCCCTGCGCACCGCGCTGGCCAAGGGCGCCGATCGCGGCATCCGCGTCTGGGACGACTCGCTGGCCGACGCGGACGGCGTTGCCATCGCCCGCGTGCTGGCGAAGGTCGTGGAACGCGAACAGCCCGACATGGTCTTTACCGGCGCGCAATCGTCCGATTTCGGCTCGGCCGTCACCGGCATGGCGCTGGCGGGGTTGATGGGGTGGCCACACGCCGCTGTCGTCTGCGCGCTCGAATATTCGCCGGGCGACAACACCGCCACGCTGCGCCGCGAGCTTGAGGGCGGGCTGGAAGAGATCATGACGATCCGCTGTCCGGCGGTCCTGTCGATCCAGCTTGGCATCAACGAACCGCGCTATGCCTCGCTGCGGGGCATCAAGCAGGCCAAGCAGAAGCCGGTGGACGAACTGACGCTGGACGATCTGGGTCTGAGCGCGGATTCCATCGCACCGGCATCGCGTGTGCGGCGCATGTATGCACCGGAAAAGGGGCAGGCCGAACTGATCACCGGATCGGCTGCCGAGCAGGCATCGCGCCTTGCCGAAATCATCAAAGAACTGCGGGGAATGTAACTCATGGCCAATCTGATTGTTATCGCCGAACAACGCGACGGAGAGCTTCGCGAGACATCGCTGGAAAGCATCGCGGCATTGAAGGCCATCAAGCAGGCGGACGACCAGCTGGCTGTCGCCATCGTCGCCGCCGATCCGCAGGCCCATGCCGGCGCGCTGTCGGTCGATGGGGTGGACGAGGTGATCGCCATCAAGGCGACCGATGATTTCCAGCCCGACCTGATCGAGGCCGTGATCGTCGAACTGGCCAAAGAGCGCAAACCCAGCGTGATCGCCGTGGCCCACGGGGTCGATGCCTGGTCCTTCGCTCCGGCAGCCGCCGTCAAGCTGGATTGCGGTCTGGCCACGGACGTTCTGGGGCTGAAGATCGAAGACGGCGAACTGGTCGCCACGCGGGCAGGTTATGCCGAGAAGGTTCTGGTGGATGTCGATTTTCCCGGCAAGGAGACGGTGCTGCTGACAATCCGGACCAACGTGTTCGAACCGGCCGAGGGATCGGGTTCTCCGAAGGTGACCGAGATGGACCCGCCCGAGGCGGATGTCGCGACCACGCACGAGGGCTGGAAACCGCCCGCGGATGCAGGCGGCATCGATATCGGAGGCGCCGAGTTCATCCTGTCGATCGGGCGCGGCGTCGGGGACGAAAGCAATGTCGAGCAATATCTGGAACTGGCCGAAAGCATGGGCGCGACTCTTGGATGTTCGCGGCCCATCGCCGACAACGGCTGGCTGCCGAAGGCGCGCCAGGTCGGCCAGTCCGGACAACTTGCCGCGAACTGCAAGCTTTATATCGCGATGGGCGTGTCCGGGTCGGTGCAGCACCAATGGGGCATGAAGCATGTCGACACGATCGTGGCGGTGAACACCGATCCCGAAGCGTCGATTTTCTCCATCGCCCGGTACGGCATCGTCGGGGACATGTTCGAAATCGCAGAAGAGCTTGAAAACCACTTCTGAAACCAGCCGGAAAAGCCCCGCGCGGCGGGGCTTTTCCCTACGATCGGGGACGATGGGCAGATACGGCACGACATATCGGCGCATGCTGGACGCCGGCTGCCATCCGCAACACGCGGAAGGGCAGGGGCGATCATCGCCGCCGTGCCGGTTCGCGCGCCCCGACGTCCCGCCGGTTCCGGCCACCCCGTTGGCAGATTATGCGGCCCGCGCGGCTCCGCTCGATCTTCGGCGATCCCCGGTCATGCGAAACCGCCACCGATCCACGCTGCGCGCGGATCGGTCGCCATTCCCGTGACGGGACGCCATCCGCACAGCCCCGACCGTCCGACGGAATCAAAAGAAACGAAGCGATCCCGATGTCCAACAAGGAGTTCACACAATGGTTTCGGCAAATGACCACGCGTCCCCGCCCGACAGCGCGGGCCTGCATCGCAGCATTGGCTGGAAGGATGCCTTCTGGATGGCGTCGGGCGTTCCGGCACTGGTCCTGTTCTCGATCGGCGGCATCGCCGCCACCGTCGGCAACCCGTCCTGGATCATCTGGATCCTGTCGGTCTCCTTCGGCTTCATCGGAGCGTTCGTCTATGCCGAGATCGCCGGCCTGTTTCCCAGCAAATCCGGCGGTGCGTCCGTCTATGGCGCGGCGGCCTGGATCCGCTATTCCAAGGTGGTGGCGCCGCTTTCCGTGTGGTGCAACTGGCTGGCCTGGACGCCGGTCCTGGCCATCGGCGGCGGGCTGGGGGCGGGCTATCTGCTGACCGCGCTGTTCGGAACCGATGCCGCGATCAATGATTGGCAGATCACGCTGATCGACCTCGGGTTCATGAAGGACGATCTGTCGCTGCGCATCAACGCCACGTCGATCACCGGCACGATCATCCTGATGATCGTCTTCGCGATCCAGCACAAGGGGATCTCGGCGGCGGCCAAGGTGCAGACCATCATCGGCCTCGCGGTGCTGATCCCGCTGCTGATCGTGGGCATCGTGCCGATCCTGTCGGGCGATGTGCTGACGGAAAACCTGCTGCCGCTGGTGCCGATCTCGGGCGCCTGGGACATCGAGGGCACGACGCTGTTCCTCGGCGGGCTGTTCATCGCCGCCTGGTCGGCCTATGCGTTCGAAACCGCGATCTGCTATACCAGCGAATTCCGCGATCCCAGCCGCGACACGGTGCGTGCGATCATCGCCGCCGGCGCGGTCTGCATCCTGATCTACACACTGGTGCCGCTGGCCTTTCAAGGCTTCCTCGGGGTGGACGGCATCCTGCAGCCCGGCGTCGAGGACGGCTCGGCAGTGGCCGGGGTGATGGCGCGGATGGTCGCCGGCGGCAACACGGTCGTCACGCAGGTCATGGTGGTCATGCTGTTCCTTGCGCTGACGCTGGCGATCATGACCTCGATGGCAGGCTCGTCGCGCACGCTGTTCCAGGGCTCGGTCGATGGCTGGCTGCCCAAGTATCTGTCGCATGTGAACAATCACGGCGCGCCGACCAACGCCATGTGGACCGATCTCGGCTTCAACCTGATCCTGCTGCTGATGTCGGATTACCTGTTCGTGCTGGCGGTCTCGAACTGCTGTTACCTGGTGTTCAACTTCCTCAACCTGCATTCCGGGTGGATCCACCGGATCGACAATGCCAACGCGCATCGTCCGTGGAGGGCGCCGACGATCATGCTGTGGATCGGCGGGATCCTGTCCTTCGTGAATGCCATGCTGCTGGGGGCCGGTGCCAACGTCTGGGGCAAGGGCACGCTGCTGTCGGCGGTCATCGCGATCGCGCTGATCCTGCCGGTCTTTGCCTGGCGTCACTACGTGACCGACAAGGGGCGCTTCCCCGAGAAGATGCTCGATGACCTCAAGATCGGCGGCAATCCGGATCTGTCGGTGCGCAAGGCGGGCATGCTGCCCTACCTGACGCTGGCCGCGGGTGTCGTCGTGGTCATCATTGCCAACCAGGTCTTCCAACTGCCCGGATGATGCTTGTCGTGCGCGCCAGTGCGCGAATGGGAGGTAAATCTGGTGTTTGCATGGCTGATCGTCCGATCAGCCATGCCCTCCCACATAGACAACCCGACGTTGACCAGACACAGCTGGCCGGGCGTGGCGCGCGGTCGCCAGGAATGCTCAAGAAGGGACCGGACCCGGCCTCCTGTAGCAGCATGAAGCATGGTGAGGTGCGATTTTTAAATTCGCGAAATCAACATCTTGCGTCTCGTGCGGTTGAACTTGGAAGCGGCAGCCGCATTATCTTGTTCAGGAGGGAGTGAGTTGTCATGGCGTCACCAGCGCAAGTAACGTGGGTCAAGACCGACCCATCAGGAGCCAGGATCTTGAAGATCGGTGGCATTTGTCGAAACTTGTTCGGCAAAAGCGATTGGGAATTGTCCGAGGCACAAGCCATCGCGCTCGTCGAACAGGATGAGTGGGTGTTTTATGTGGATATCGACCACCGAAAAGGATGGCTCGAACTGAAGGAACTGCCTGACGGCTCCAAGACGCTGAGCGCCGACGGACCCATCAAACGCCTGATGTGAGGGCAACCGGCCCCGGCCAGCCTCGAAAATCCTTATGCTCCCCTGTCGAGAGGCCGGTGGTGAGAGCGACGCCTCGCGAATTCACATCAGAACCAGATCAAGAACCAGAAAATCGCAGAGATCGGCGAGTGGACAGGGCGAGCCTGTCGTAGCCGACATCTGTCGAAGAAGGGAAAGACGAATGACCGACAAGAACCCCGACAAGGGCTATGTTGCCATCCTCGGCTGGAGCCTCAACGCCATCGACGCGATTGATCGGTTCGATCGCCGTTACGTGGTGGTGGCACCGCCTTGGGCAGAAGAATATTGCGTGCAGAACGACATTCCTTTCCTGCCGTGGGATTTCGACCGGCTGAACGAACGCTCCTATGAACTGGCGCACCGGCTGGAAGAGATGGGCGTCGACGTGGCCATACCGATTTTCGAGGAAACCGTGGAATGGGCCGGTGCGATCAATGCGGTGCTGCTCAAGAATCCGCGGCTACTGGGCCAGGCGATGCTGTTCCGCGACAAGTCGCTGATGAAACGACGCGCGCAATTGGGCGGCATACGCGTGGGTGTCTTCGAGGAAGCCCATGATCGCGGCGACGTGATCCGGTTCCTCAAGCGCGTGAACCAGACATTGCTGAAGCTGGACGGCGACGTCAACGATCCGATCCACTTCAAGGCGTTCGACAAGTCAGGCACAGCCGGGCACCGCGTGGTCCGTACCCCCGAAGACGTGGACAACATCCCCGATGACGAGTTTCCGGCATTGCTGGAAAGCCATCTCGATGGCTGGGAATTCGCGGTGGAGGCCTGGATCAAGAACCGCAAGATCCAGTTTCTGAACATCTCGGAATACGTCACGCTGGGCTATTCGGTCTTTGTTCCCGCGACACCCGAACTGGAACAGCATCGCGCCCGGATCACCGAGCAGATCGAAAAGCTGATCGAGACCTTCGACATCGATTTCGGGTTCATTCATCCGGAATACTTCCTGACCAGCGACAACACCCTCTACTTTGGCGAGGTCGCCTATCGTCCGCCGGGGTTCAATGCGCTGGAGCTGATCGAGCGCGCCTATGGGTTCAACGGCTATCAAGGTCTCGTGGTCGCCTTTGACCCGAAAACCACACAGGATGAACTGGATGCCTTCTTTCCCACGCCGGTGGAGGACGCAAAAGGGTATGCCGGGTGTTTCGGGGTCTATCCGCGACGCCGGGTGGTCAGCCGACTGGAAGTCCCCGAAGAGACCGCCAACCACCCCTTCTTCGAGTTCCACGAACTGTCCGATCCGCGCGAGCAGAAGGTGGCCAAACGGTCGGCCTTCGGCACGCATTGGGGGCTCGCGTATTTCTTCGGTGACAATCCGCACGAATTGCGGGATCTTCTGAAGAAACAGGAAGAACTGGACTATTACGTCTGATGACATCTTCATCCCCGGCATCCGATGGACGCCAGACCGACACGGACAGCCGCGCGCAGGCTGCGCGGCTGTCCGGCACTCTGGATGTCGCGATCGAACGGCTTGAACGGGCGCGCCCCTTTGCCAAGCTGCGCTACCAGCGTCCGGTTCTGGAAGTGGTCCGGCGCCTCTTGCCGGCTGACGGAGGCTTGGACGTCATTCGGGAACGTGCAATTCAAATGGATGCTGCGGGGCTTTTCGCCGGGTCCGACTGGGATTCTCCCGAGGCCCTGCTGCCGCAGATTTGCGGCAATACGCTGCTGTCCGAAGACCCGTCCTTCGTGGCGCTTGAAGCTGTCAGCCTGGGCAGATTCCTGGCCGTTGCAACGGGGGAGGCGCGGCACAAGAACCTGCACCAGGATACAGCGCGGCATTTCCTGACGCAGGTTCTCGCGCTCAACCTCCGCGATATCTTCGGACAATCCAGCGAGGCGACACGCACGCTTGGCGACCGGCAGGAAAACAAGCAGCGGATACTGGCTTATATCGCGGACCATATCGGGCTGACGGATGTGCTGGGTGCGCTGGTGACGGAAATCTGGCGCCTGCTTGAACAGCGTTCGGTCCAGGTGGGTGTAGCGAAAGACATGATCGCGCAGATCGCCGTAGCCCTGGAAGAAAAGGGCACCGAACCGGGCAGCGAGCGACTGGGCGCGGAACGGCTGGTCAGCGCGCTGTTCGGACCGACAGTCGCGTCGCTCGATGATCCGGGCGTCGAGGCCTATCTCGAACGGATCGCGCATCTTGACGAGCCCAGCCTGTCCCGCGAGGCGATGGGCTTTGCCCGCGCCATGCACGACACCGGCCTGATTTCAGACTATCACGTCGCCTTTCTGCATCACGTGCTGGATTTTCGCGACCGTTCACTGGTGCCCGCGGCGCTGGGTCTGGGCACGACCGGTCTGGATTGCTGGCATCACTTCCGCCGCCTGATCGAGGATCTGATCCATGCGGCGGTGACGCTGTCGACACCCCAGGCGGCCTATGGTCTGGCGCTGCTTCTGGAGCGCGGCGTGCTGCATCATGCGCCGATGGCGCCGGCCCTGGATCGACAATTGCAACAGAAACTGCGCGGCCACGCCCGTGATCGCATCGCACTGGGCTTCGGCGAGGCCGTGGCGCCCGAGACCCATCTGCTTGCCGGTTTGCTGCAGATCATCGGTCAGCCGCTGGGGGTGGGCCAAGGCGCCAACCCGACCTGTCAATCCGCGCGTGCGATAGCCATGTGGTCGCTGATCGAGCCGGACTATCTGCTGCACATCGTCTCGCAGGCTTCCGAATTCGACACCGTGCTGATGCAGTTCGAGGGCACGCCGATAAACTCGGCCGATCTCCCCTTGGGACTGGCCGGTTTCGGCCCGATAGATGCGGATCCGGTATCGGTGCTGCTGGTGTCCCATCTCGACAGGATCTATGCCGAGATGGGGCGGCTTTGCATCGGGCGCGAAGGCGATCCGCACCGTTGGATCAATCCGCAGTTTCACGGCTGGTGGGTATCGCGCGATTGCGCCGTCGCCGTCGATGTGACGACCGGCAAGCTTTCGGATTACGACAGTTTCCTGCGCCGTTTTTTTGCCACCTATCATCCGCTATATAACGGTGAGCGCCCGGTCAGTCATCCACAACCGGCGGGTATCGCGGTAACGGATCCGAACCGGCAATTCGTCGGCTGGCATGCCATCGCGATCCTGCGTGTCGCCGAGGACCAGGCCGGAAAGATGCGCGTGTATTTCTACAATCCCAACAACGACAGTGGTCAGGATTGGGGCGGCGGCGTCGTCGTTTCGACCAGCGGAAACGGTGAACGTTACGGCGAAGGGTCTCTGGAGTTCGGCAGCTTTCTGTCTCGTGTCTATCTCTTTCACGATGAACCGCTGCGCGGCCACGAGAGCGCCGGGAACATTCCGGACACCGCCATAGAATCCGTTCGCGAGCAAGCAATAGAAAGCTGGGCATCCGACAGGCTTCCGGACGCGATGATGCCGTAAAACTTCGGAATACAGTCAGCCTGACGCGCGCCCCGCGCCGTGATCCAGATGACGGGCACGTTCGTTGAATTGCTCAGGACAGGCGTCCAGCATCGATCGTCGGATCATCCGGCCGCAATCACCATCGGCCCGGCGAGGATCAGCCCGACGAGATCGGTCTGGCGGTTGGTCCCGGTCTTTTCGAAGAGGTTGCGCATGTGGAAAGCGATGGTGGTCTGCGACACGCCCAGTTCCGCCGCGACATCCGCCGGGCGCGCACCTGTCGCCAGTGCGGCGGCGACCCGCGCCTCGGTTGGCGTCAGGCTGAACAACTGGATCAGCAGCTGTTCCGAAACCCGTCGTTTGCGGGCCGGCGCCGACAGGAACAGCGCGACATGCGGCTGGTCGGTGGTTTCAGGGTGCACCAGCGGCAGAACGCAAGCCAGCGCGGAAACCGTCAGTGCATCCGCCTTTCGGTGCAGCGTCACGCCTTTTACCTGCTCGTCGGCTTCCGGCCGCGGTTTCAACATGGCAGACACCGCGTGCCGCAGCGCCCGGTCCGAAGGCACGTCGGGCGCGCGGATTCTGCGGTGCCGGATCGTGAGGAAATCCGCCTCCGCCACCATCTCGCGGGCGGCTCGGTTGGAATGGAGCACCTGTCCGTTTCCGTCCAGCAGCACGACCCCCATCGCAATCAGGTCCAGCGCCCGTTCGGCGCCGCCGCCCGACAGGCCGCAGAGCGCGCGCCGCAGGTCCGCGAACTCGCTGCCGTGGCGGCTGCGGATGCGGTCGACCTGGCGCAGGCGCGCGGCGACAGTCGCCAGCATCAGGTCGTAGTCCACGGGTTTGACAAGATAATCGTCGGCGCCCAGACGTTTGCCCTCGACCACCTCTCGCGGTTCGGACAGCGCGGTCAGAAAGACGAAGGGCGTCGCCGCAAGATCGGGCCGCTCCGCGCGCATGGTGGTCAGAAGTCCGTAACCGTCAAGTCCCGGCATGGTGATGTCGCAAAGCACCAGATCGGGCGTGGTTTCGGCCAGCAGCGACAGCGCGGCATGCCCGTCCGCTGCGGCGGCAGCGCGATAACCAGCCTCCTGCAATTCCTCGACGATGTCCTGGCGCAAGGTCGATTCATCCTCGACCACAAGGATCAGGGGAGGGGGCGCGTTCATGCCGTTGTCCCGTCGCGGCGCGGCAGCGACAGGCGAAAGGTCGCCCCGGCGTCACCCGGCAGCAGCGCGACATCGCCCCCCTGCATCCGCGCCAGACTGCGGGCGATGAACAGCCCGACGCCGGTGCCGGGGGTGCCGGTGCTGTTCGCGCCCCGGAAGTTGCGCTCGAATATGCGCGCGCGGTCCGCGCCGGCCACTTGCGGGCCGGCATTGCGGATGTCGCAGAGAAGCCTGTCGGTGTCACGATGCAGATGCACCGACACCTGCGATCCGGTATCGGCGTATTTCACCGCGTTCGAAAGCAGGTTTTCCAGCACCTGCTCGGCATGCGCCGGGTCGCAGAAGGCGGCTTGTGCCCCCGCATCCTCCTGCCGAATGTCGATGCGGGCATGGGGCGAGGCCGCGCGCTGGCGGGCGCAGACGTTGTGCAGGATCCCGGCCAGATCGCATGTCCGGCGCCGCGCACCGACTTGGCCGGCTTCCAGCCGCGCCGCGTCCAGCGTGCTTTCGACCAGTCGCGTCAATCCGGCGATGGCACCCCGCGCACGGCCCGCGCGTTCGGCCACCTCGTCCGGCGTGGCGTGCGGCCCCCGCCGGATCAGCCGTTGCAGCGCCGAGTCCGCCACCGCCAGCGGCGTGCGGAACTGGTGCGAGATCATGGCGGCGAAATTGCGGTAGAGATCGGCGGCGGATTTCTCGCGCCGCAGCGCATCGTCCAGTTCGCGCGTGCGCTCGGCCACCAGCTCTTCCAGCCGGTCGCGGGCCTCGGCCTCCTTTTGCTGGGCCGCGTGGCGATCGCTCGCGTCGTGCAGGAAGACGATGGCACCGACGATCCGCCCCTCGTTGCGCATCGGAAAGAACCGCAGATCGACGTGAAGCGGCGGCGCGTGGCTGTCGCGGAACAGCGGCTGAAGCATCAGTTGGGCGGTTTCGCCGCGCAATGCCTGCGCCACACCGTGCCGCACCGGTGCGATGTCGAAGAAACCGGCCACCTCGGTCAGCTTGCGCCCCACGACCTGTTCCGCTGGTTGCCCCACCATGGCGGCCATGGCGCCGTTCCAGAGGGTGCAGCGCCCGGTTTCGTCCACCGCCAGAATGCCCTCGCCGCTGGACGAGATCAGCAGGCCGGAAAAATCCCGCGCCCGCCGCAGCAACCGGTTGCGCTGGCGTGACTGGCGCAGCGCCATGACCAGCGTCGCCGCCAGCACCCCGCCCGCGCCCATGATGCCGATCAGCGAGACGATGGTCTTGCGCAGCTGGGCGCGATAGGTTTCCAGGCGTCCGCCCAGATTGTCCCATTCCGCGATCATCGCGCCATTTGCCGCCCGCCCGAAAAACGGCGGGAACGGGCCGAGCGCCGCGCGCAGCCCTGCGGCGTCATCGGACGTGAAATCCGCCGCAAGCGGTGCGATGCCGTCGAGCGTGTCGCTCAGCCGGTCCAGTTCCGCGCCCAACCCGTGCCTGTCCACGAAACGGCGCTGCGGACCGGCGTTCAAAAGCGCGATCCGGCTGCCCAGGATGTCAAGGCGCAGCGCGATCTCGTCCGCGCCGGCCTCGCCCAGTTCGGCCAGCATCGCGGTTTCGGTCAGGCGTCGCGCGGCGATCTCGCTCTGGTGCATCACCCACAACATGTTCTGCTCGGCTTCGACGCGCATGTCGGTCTCGACACCGACCATGCGGATCAGCGAAAAGGTCAGCAACACGGCAAAGACCGGAACGGCGGCCAGCGGCAGGACCAGCCACGGGACCGCGCCGCCAAGCCGCTTCATCGCACGTCGAGCCGCGAAAGCTGCCAGACCCAGCGATAATCATAACGGATGTCCTGCAGCGCCGCATGATCGTCACGGGGATAGACGATCCAGAGCGGCCCCTTGTCCGCCCGGTCAAGCGCGGCGCCATCCATGCGGTAGGCGATGATCACGTCATAATCGCGGAAATCGGCCAGCGGAATGTCCACTGCATAATCGTTCAGCGCGCTCGCGGTGACATGGTCGCCCTGGGCCTCCAGCCGGTCGAGAAAATCCCGCATCAGCACCCCGGTGAACCGGTGTGTGCCGTCGGTCACGACCGTCGATGTCTCCAGCGTGGTCGCGGGCAGGGCGCGCAGCGCATCGAGATCGAACGCGGCCGCGCCATCGGCGATCCGTCCGGTGATCCGCAGGACCGGTTCGTCGGGTCCGGCCGTCGCGGGCGCCACCGCCAGCATCAGCATCGCGAGACCCGCCAGTGCGTTCCGGGGCATGTCGTTCTCCTCCACCTTTGCCGCGGCACTTCAGCAGGTTCCGGAATGACATACAACCAGCGCGTGTGAATTTCCCGCCGTTCCCCTCCAAACGAACGGGGCGCGGGCGGCGCGGATCGCGTAGGCAGCGGATCAAATGCCCGAAGGATCCCGCCCCGCCATGCCCCAGCCCAAGACCGTTCCGGCCCTTGCCGCCGCGCTGACCCTGCTTTCGGCCTGCGGAACGCCCGAATATCGTGCCGAGCGCACGCATTGCGAGGCGGAGTGGATGCTGAAGATCCCGCCCGTCCATCGGCAGGAGGTGGTCACGAAATACCGCAACGAAGAGCGCCCGAGCGGCAAGACGACCTGCGAGACGCAAGGCACGACCACGAAATGCAAGCCGGTGATGGAAACCGTGTCGGTTCCCTATACGGCGGTCGAGACCGTGGACATCCGCAAGGCGCAGCGCGATCCGCAGATCGACTCCTGCGCCGCGCGGGCCTGCGCCGCGAAATACGACAACAGCAAATGCGAGACATGATGCGCCGCCGCGCGCCGATCTGAACCGGGAGACAGGATATGTGGGATTTCAACATCGCCAGCGCCTTGGGCATGATGGTGCGCACCATGCCGTTCATCCTGCTGCGCATGGCGGTCTATTTCGGGATCACGCTGGGCTATGTCCTGATCACGGGCGTGGGCGCGGGTATCGGCTGGGGCATCGGCGGGTTCGGCGACGACGAGTTCCGTGCCACGACGACCGCCTGGGGCGGGTTCGCCGGGTTCGGTATATTCGGGGCCATCATGTACTGGGCCCGCGAATACATTCTCTACATCGTCAAGGCGGGCCATATCGCGGTGCTGATCGAGCTTATCGACGGCAATCCGATGCCGCAGGGACGCAGCCAGGTGGCGCATGCGGCGGCGGTGGTGAAACAGCGATTCCCGCAGGCCAGCGTGCTTTTCGCGGTCGATCAACTGATCAAGGGGGTCGTCAGGGCGATCACCGGTCTGGTGCGCGGCCTCCTGACCATCCTGCCGGTGCCGGGCGTGCAGCAAGTGGCCGGGATCCTGTCGGCCTTTCTGCGCGTCGCCGTCGGTTTCGTCGACGAGGTGATCCTTGCCTATGCCATCCGCACGAAATCCGACAGCGCCTGGATGTCCGCGAAGGAGGCGCTGGTGCTTTACGGACAGAACTACAAGCCGATGCTGAAAAACGCGGCTTGGCTGGCGATCATCGTCTACGGGCTGGGTTTTCTGGTGTTTCTGGTCATGCTCGCCCCGGCGGCGCTGGTTGTCTACATGATGCCGGGTGCGTGGGCCGCAGGCGGGGTCGTCTTTGCGCTGCTGTTCGCCTGGAGCGTCAAGGCCGCGCTGCTGGAGCCTTTCGCGATCACCTGCATGATGCAGGTCTATTTCAAGACGATCGAAGGCCAGCACCCCAACCCCGAATGGGAGGCCAAGCTGGAGCAGATGTCGGGCAAGTTCCGCAAACTCAAGGACCGCGCCTTTGGTGCCGGTGGAAACGCAACGCCCGAAGCCACGGATGCCCGCCCGGCCTGATTCGGGCGCACAGCTTGCAAAGAGGGACGGTGCTGTCACAAATTTACCTGGAGCCGTCTCGTGCACGGGGCCTCGCGCGGAAAGCCGGCGCTTGCCGTGGATCAACCCCGCGAATGCGGATACAAATCATGCGAATATGGCGCATCATGCCGGATGTCGTCCTGCGGCGATCCTCATCCGGCGCTCTCGATCAAACAGCCTGCGGAGATATGGGATATGAAACGGATCACACGGAAACTGGCGGCAGTAACCACGGCTGGCGGCATCGCCTGCGCGACGTCAGCAATCGCTGCGGATGATGTGGTGATCGTCTACGACGCGTCAGGCTCCATGTGGGGGCAGATCGACGGCACCTCCAAGATCGAGATCGCCCGCGACGTGATGGCCGATCTGGTCGATGACTGGGACAGCGGCACCAATCTGGGCCTTGTCGCCTATGGCCATCGCAGACAGGGTGATTGCACCGATATCGAAACCCTGATCGCTCCCGGCACGCTGGACAAGGCCAGTTTCATCGACACGGTGAACGCGATCAGGCCGGTCGGCAAAACGCCGATTTCGGCCTCGGTGCAGCACGCCGCCGACCTGCTGTCCTACCGCGACAACAAGGCGACGGTCGTGCTGATTTCCGACGGGGTCGAAACCTGCAACGCCGATCCCTGCGCGCTGTCTGCCCAGCTTGCGAAACAGGGCGTGAAATTCACCGCGCATGTGGTCGGCTTCGATTTGAAGGATGAGGCGCATGCCAGCCTGTCCTGTATCGCCGAAAATACCGGCGGGGTCTTCGTGCCTGCGAGCAACGCGGACGAACTGCATGCGGCTCTGGATCAGGTACAGGCGGCGATGGATGTACCCCGGCCAGTCCCCGAACCCGAGCCCGAGCCGGAACTGCCAGAGGCCAGCGTTACCGGCCCCGAACAGGTCACCACGGGTGCCGCCTTCGACGTCACTTGGAGCGAGCCGATCAACGGGCGCGACATGGTCACCATCCTGCCGATGGGCACCGATGAAGGCACGCGCGGCGCCTA
>CANNGH010000012.1 GCA_947504115.1 uncultured Sedimentitalea sp. | reverse complement strand
TCACCAACGGTCAGAAGAAGACCAAACACTGAACAGAGCTAACTCATGAAAGCGGACTCTTAGGGGAGCAGGTCACCACGATTGGCGCGCCCCTTGGAAGAGGTGCCATAGGCGAGCTCGACAAAGCACTCCGGGCCCCGCCGGCGGACATCGAGCACCAGGCAGGGCCGCCGTTTGGGTGGTTCATTCTGGTCGGTGCTGTCAGCAACGGGAAAGCGGAACAGCACGAGATCTCCGCGCTGCGGGTTTGCGGTCCAATCAAGGGCCGGGACGAGGGGTTGGGGATGGTGAAACATCTGGGGTCTCCTTGGTGTGAAAAATCGACACCAGCAGTGGAACCCTTATGAATAAGGCTTCCGTTTTGCTGCGCGTCGCAAGAAGCGTGCGGCAAAACTGAAGCCGGGACCGGGAGAGCGGCGAGAGGGAGGCTCCCCTGTCAAATTTCAACTACATAAAAGTTAGAACAGACTGTCGTCCAAGCGTATCATTGCCTCATAAGCCTCGTGATTCTCTATCTGGACGCGGACCAAGTAACTGCTTGGATCAAGCGCTGCCCTGTAAATCCAGCGACCCCCAGATTGATTATAAGTCGTAAAGTCATCATTGCGGAAATCGACACAGATTTGATTCTGAGAATCATGCACTTGGATAGCAACCGATACGTTCTGCAGATCATGTCGATGATTCAACCGAAAGCTCACGCCTTCTCGAGATAAGTCGATATCTGCCACAAATGGGAACCTTTTATCAAAGACCTTTAGCTCCTCTGAAACCAAACAAAGAGGCTGCCACTGCCTCGCCGCTGCGCCCAGTTTGTATAGAAAGGTATCGCGCTCAGGCTCAGACCGAAACCAGATACTGGAAAGTACATCTGCCAATGGCAACGGCGACGCTGGTAGCACCTCAGCACATCTATTTTCGATAATAGAATAATCACCTGCTATCCCACTATCATGGAATACTGAGGCAAACGGTATGCTTGCGAAAAAAGGCTCATCGTTACCTGTTTGTGCTGCATGCTTTTGCATATTACGATCAGAGAACAATACATCCGGCCGCGTGAGCACACGTTTGGCGTCCAAAACAAACATAACCAAGATTGGGGCGTGCGCATTTGGACCGTATTGGCAGTCCGCAGCTTTCCGTATGCCTTCGATGTGGAACTGTGTTGGATTGCGTGGGCGAAAGTACAATCGGACTCGCCCGTGGGCTTCTTGACGATTGTCGATCACTCCACCGGCCGCCACGTCTTGCATCTGTTGGCGTTGCGGATCGTCTCGAGCACGCAAGTACCCATCGTTGATGATAGTCAATGCTGTCTCGAGCGGAGCGTGGTGGAACAGCCGAGATGGCCAGTGTTTGCGGTATGCACGGGCTCCAGAACCGAGTTGCGCCTCCCAATGAGCGATATGCTGTTCTACAAACGCTGCACTCAGTGCCATGGCAATTCAGCTTGCGTGCCTGGGCTTCGAGCATCGAAGGAAGCCGCAACGTCCGGCCTTAGTTCAACAGCGATTTCAGGCTCTGATCTACCGTGCCGATGAATTTGTACAGCGCGTACGTTTGGCAATAACTGCATCATCGTCAGCAACGGCACAGCGGCGCCTTTTGCCGTCCACCCCGCTTTTTCTTTCGTTACGAGGCCATTCAATAGGCTGAGCCATACACCACGGAGGTCATCTTCCTCAAATGACCAATCGTGATCTCGTGTTTGAATGCCAAGAGTGTTGTTTCTGAAACAAATCTCGAATTCATGTTCGTCATCCAAACGCAATTGGGGCGCAAGTTTCGAAACGCTTTCTAAAGCGTTTACGAAACCTTGAAAGGACAAGTCATTGACTGATTTGCGAACCTCTACTGCAATTTGCTCGAGATGTTCTGGCAACCCGATGCCTTTGGTGTAATCGTGGATAAAAACCGGGATGGGCAGATCGGATAAGTATCGCTCCATTAGAGGTTTCACTTCTTGCCATTCGAGGCCACCGTTTCCGCAACCAAGCTTGGGGAATGCAATTTCAGTCACACCTTGGGCTTCATAGGTATTGGCGAACTTTTCCAACCCCGCTTCTACCCACTCCATGCGGGATGGGCTACGCCAATGCTTCTTGGTCGGAAAATTCAGCACCCATTGCTCCGATCCTCGCCATAGCCACAGTTTGCCAGGCTCCAGCAATTTCTGGTCGCAGATTCGTTTGTAGGCTGTGAACATATCAGGTTCACGTTGCTTGAAAGCCTTAGCTATGCCTTTTCCCATGACGCCAACGCAGTTGACGGTGTTGACCAGTGTCTGCGTGTTGGCTTCAAGAAGGCTGGTTCTCTTATATGTCAGCACGTTCTTCCGCCTCTTCTCCCTAAGTACACAAAAGACATGTTTCGCAAGTCCCATCAATAGAACATAATGCGAACAAAGTTGCAATCATCCCGAAACATACAAGATACTGTGGCCAAGCCAGAGAAGCTCACCCGTACTGCGACGAAGATACACTACAGCCACAAAGGGTTATCCGCGTAGTTCTGCGCCTTCCCCACCCATCCGCGAGGCGTCGCAAGAAGCGCGTCGCGAATGGGTAGGGAGGGTCTTCGCCGCGCGCCCCTCGCCCCGATTATCAGGGACCTTAAGGTATGCGCAATATAGACAGCCTCTCAGGAGTCGCCAAGGGGTGCAGGGGCGTGGCGAACGGCCCCTGCGAGCAGGCGGGGGTTCGGGGGAGGAGTGCGGAATGATGACCTTGCCGCCCTCCGCGCAGGAGTGCCCGCCGCACAGGTGCCCCCGGAGGGCGGGGTTCCGGGGCGGCGCCCCGGGCGAGCGGCAGGCCGAACGCAGGCACCGCAGGTGCCGAAGTGCGGGCTGTTTAGTGAGTAATGACCCCGCACATCCGTTTGCATACCCGTCTGACCGTTTTCTCCAATCCGCGAAAAGATGAACCCATTTCCTGACCTCAATCTTCGGAGGTCGAAATGGCGAGCAAGAAATACCCGGTGGTCCTGCGGTTCGAGGGCATGGATCCAAGCGATATCGGCGGCTACGAGGCGCACCGCACACGCCGCGGCGGCGACCTTGGGCATGTCGATCGCAACAAGCCCGCGCCGCGCCGCCTGATCGGAACAGCGACCTGGGCGCAGGAAGCCCTGGCCGAGATTGAGCTGATGAAGATCGAGGCTTTCGCGGCGGAACTCGAGGATCTCGACCGGCGCAACCGCCGCAAGGATCTGGCGAAGAGGCGCATCGAGGGTCCACGCGATCCGTGGCGCGCGTCCCGCCATGGGCCGATGCGCGAGTTGATCCTGACCGCCAACAAGGAGTGGTTCGAGCACACGGAAAGCAGCGACGAGATGTTCAACACCGCGCGCGAGCAGCAGTTCGAGGAGCGCGCCGTGGCCTGGTTTAAGAACAATTTCGGCGATGACGTGATTCACGCCCGTGCGGATACCGACGAGCAGGCCTATCACATTCATGCGGTCATCATGCCTCGCGCGACCGTCCGGAAATATGGAACGGAATGCCGGGTGTTGCAGCCGTCGGCCCAGGCGCTGATCAGGGACTACGAGAAAGCCCAGGATAGCGTGGGTGAATGGTTCAGCGAAATCGGTCTCGTGCGCGGCGAGCGGCGCAAGCAGGCGATCCGCGATGCGTTGAACGATGGGCGGACGCCGCCGCGCAACCCGCGCCATGTTCGCCCGGCCGAGTGGCGGGCGAAAGAAGACCGGCGCCTCGCCGAGAAGGCCGCCGAGGTTGAGTTGCGCGAGCGCGATGTCGCTGAGCGCGAAGAGGATGCAGCGACGATCCTGGCCTTCGCCGATGCGGTGTCAGCGGGCGAGATCGACGCGGATGGGCGCGCTCTCAAGCCAGCCGACACTGACGCGAAACGAGATTCACCTATGCTGGTTCGAAAAGCCACCCGCGGCTTTGCCGCCGCGAGAAAGGCCTTCCGCACCGCTGCGAAGCGCCTGCGCGCAGGCGCCGAGGCAAAGGCGCGGCGCGCGGCCGAGGACCGCATCGCGGCCGAGCTCGCCGAGATCAAGGCGGCCGATGAGGTGATTGTCGAAGTTGCTCGCCACTTCCCGACCGCGCAGCGAGAGAAGATCGCGCGGATCCGGCGCAAGCTTACCGCGAAAATCATGGCGCTCGATCCGCGTTCAAAAGGCCGTTCGAAAGGCTCCGAGCCGAGCGTCGACGAGCCGTGAAAAAGCGGCGTCAAAACCCTCAGAATCTTTCACCTGAAAGAAGAAATACGGATTGCCAAAAAACATGTTCAATTATTTCAGCGACATAGATGTCAATCCGCAAAATCCGGTTTTAGCTCGATTAAGCCGCGGATTCTTTCACATCCACATTATGCGCAAGCCGGAAGCGGCGGGCGGAAACCCAAGGCTCCGGTGAAACCGCAAACGCAAACTGGAGTACCAAAAAATGAAGAAATCCCTGTCCCAAAAACCCGTCCGCAAACCCCGCGCGTCGCAGTTCCAAATGACCCCGGCCATGCAACTGCGCCTCGAGAAGGCGATGGCCTCGGTTGGCAATCTGGCCGACAAGCAGGCCCGCAAGGACGACAAGATCCAGCGCGAAGCCCGCAAGGCCATCGCCGACACCTTCGATGCCTGGCTTGACTGGCTGGAGGAAACGGCGCCCGAGCAGATCGAAGAAATGTTCTACGAAATCGGCTGCTTTGCCACCGCCACCAACCGCCGCCGGCTCTTCAAGCACGCGAAGGCCCCCGAGGGCGTCGCCGAGCGCGCGCAGGAGCAGGTCGATCGCTGGAAGGCCGAGGAAGAAGCCGCCAAGGCTGCCGCGGAAGCTGAGGCTGCCAATGGCGATAAGTGATCACAACGCCCCGTGTGCGCAACGCGCACGGGGCCTGCCCCGCAACCCATACGAGAACACAATGTTTCCAGATCGCAACCTACGCAAGCGCGACTCTGTTTCCTATATGGATCGTCAGAACACAGGAGATCCGACATGTAGACACCCAGCCCCAATCCCCCGAAACCAGCCGCGCGCCTGCGATGGTGGGGTATGGAGTGCCATGTCGACCAGACACGCCGCCCGGGCAGCGGCTCCCCAACTCGCCCGCATCCACCGGACCCCGACCGGATCACTGCAACGCAAGATCGACAGGGTTCGCAACGCCAGAGCGCAGATTGTAAGAAAGATCACCGACGGCGAAGAATGGATGCTCCCCCTGCTGAAACGGCTCAACACCGAACTTGCCAGGCTCGAAGAGACCCAAGACCTCCTCTTCCAAGCCGCCGAAATCGCCAACCACGCCGCCCCCCACCGGGCGGCGTGATGTGTTTGGCGAAACCCATATCCGACGCGTTATTGGTATCCATCATCCAGAATCTCGAAGAGAGCATTCCCGAGTTTGCGCCGATCAATTTGGATTTGGCTGTCGTCTTTTAACGTTACGAACCAATACATTGAACCAGTGAAATGGTTCATTCGACCGTAGCCGAGCGCTTCAGCGACAAGTCCGCGTGTCTTCGGAACCTCGTGCTTTGCCAATGTAACCCTGAGAGCTTCGGCCTCTCGGAAAATAGGTTCTGAGAAGTTCCAATATTCTCGAATTGATGAAACGAACTCTTCATCGTCTACCTTTTCGAGATGTTGCGAGTGCCAGGTGGGAGCGACCCTTACCATTCTTTCCTTTGCTTTCGCGGCCTCCACTATTTCGAGTAAAGCAGCAGGACGCCCCTCTTGGTCAATAGCGGCAACTTTGTCAGCTGTTTCAATAATGTCCTTTGCGCGTTGGCGCCAAGTTCGCAGAAATTCGTAGACGCTAAAAATCCACATCTGGCTCAGTGCGGAGAGAGGCAGCAAAATATCTGTTGGGGTGCGTTCCCTCTCGATATACGCTTGGGCGGCTTCGCTCTCGATCCCCCGTAGGACTGTGAAGTCCACGATAGCAATATTTCTTGCCTGCATTCCAAGCCAAAGGTCGTCACACAATGGGATTGTGCCGGACCAGCCCATTAGGTTGAACTCGTTCTCAGATGTCATTTTGTTTCCTTCTTACATTTGAAACGCAGCTTTGTCAGCGTCCCCATTATGCCGCGCCAAGGCCTTTTTCTAAGCGACGCTTGTGGGTGTGGAGAGTTTTGATGGTGCGCGAGAGTAACGCCCTGAAGAGCCAGCCGAAGATCATCCTTGCGATGTAATGTGTCGAGGCTTGACGAGGAGTGCGGGAATACTTGTGTGCGCGAGCAAAGTTTTTGTTGTTCTCCTATTTCAAGTGCTCCGGCACGGGCAGCATAACGCGGCTCGCAAGCGCATGCCTGTCCGGCAAAGCCATCGCATCACCATAGACCGGACGCGCCCGGATTTGCTTGACGCTATGGCCCATCATTTCGCCGCTGATGTCCATCCGCTTGGTCTCCGCCAGAAGACGGCTCTCCCAAGTATGCCGAACGCCGCCGATGGTGTGATTTGGCGACGGCAGCAGGCCATTGCTCCGCATATATTTGTTCATCGTCGCCGAGTAAGTGCTCTTGCCGCGATAGCGCGGAAAGCCGTCGGGATGGCGCTTGGCTGCGGCCAACGCGACACCGACCAGGGGCACGATCCGCGTGGATGCGCTGTTCTTGATCTCACGGCGGTTGTCCCCGTCCTCGAACTTGATCTCGAAATGCGGGAATGGATGATCGAGCACGAACGCGCCCGGCGGAAGATCGTGAATCTCGGATTGCCGGCATCCCGTCTCGATCGAAATGAGCAGAATGTCCCGCGCCTCGTCGTTCGTTCCGTCGAACGCACCGGGCGCGAACCATTTCTCGACGATCCAATCCACCGGAATCTCGAGTTTTCGGCTTTCGGCCTTGTGCCGGTCTTTCAGGGATACCCGGTGATAGGGCTCCGGCGGATCAGGCTGCGCAATGCTCTCGTAGTAGCGGCGCAGCATCCCGGCCATATTGGCAAAATCCTTGTTGGCGCTCTCCATCGAGAGGTTCTCGGCGGCGATCTTCCTCTGCCACCACGCTTTGTGCTTGAGCGCGGCGGCGTGGTCGATCTCCGAGACCAGCACATCCCGGCCACCGAGCGCGGCTTGCAGATTGGCAGCCGCCCGCTTGCGCGGATTGCGCCAGAGGCGCATCTGGTTCTCGCTCTTGTAGCGGTTGTCGTGCGCCGCGATCCGTTCGACCTCATCAACCAGGCCAGAGAGCCGCAGAGCGGGCTCCTCCATAGCCCCCAGGAGCACCTTGGCGGTCTCTGTCGCCGGGTCGGCGGCCGCAACCTCTACGCGCTCCAGAATCTCGTCGATAGGCGCTTCCAGCAAGTCGGAGAGCGGCCGGTAGGTGAAGCCCCTGGCTTGCGCGATCTTCTGCGCGGCCCGGTATGCGTCGGCTTCTTCCGGCCGAGCATTGATGACCGCCATCTGGTCGAGTTCGGCGAGCAGCTTGGCCCTCACATCAGGCAACAACTCGCGCGCACGGCGCTCGCTGTCGGTCTCCAGGCTGCGGTGGATTTCCTTGCGGCCAGCGACGGCCAGATACCGTCTGGGCACTCGCATCCGCAGGTGCCAAGTCTTGCCTCGCTTGATCAGTCCTGCCATTCGTGCCACCTCTATTCTGCGGTCGGTGTCGCAGACATCAAGCGACGCCGTTGCTACACATTTTGCTACACAATTCGACTCATCCCTGAACCACAACAATGGCAGAACAATCATATAAATAAGGCATTTTCAGCGCGCAGATTGTCGCGTTCGAATCCCATCGTCTCCGCCATCTGCCATTCTCATTCAGTTTTGTTCGACGTTCTACAGCCCCTCATGAGGCTGTTTTTTTGTTGGCTTGTCAGCATTCATGTTGCCATCGAGATTTCTTCGATGACACGTGTTTCTGTTCATCGCGTGGTTGGGAAACGTGGTGTTTTCATGGCTCTGCGTGGTGGCAAGCTGACCAGGAATCCTGGTGTGAACGCTCGATCTTGGACGGTGAAACCGCGACGATATCCAACAGGCCTGCCGTGCCGAGCGCGCCGGACCAAAAATCGTTCTCCGGCGATCTTGAGCGAATGCGCCGCGGGTGTTTGCCCTCTACCGGCGCGGCATCCAGTGCAGAGATACGAAAAAAAGCAGCGTAATCCAGCCAGAGCGCACAAGAACTGCATGCCGCCCTGCCCGACTGGCCGGATGCCGCGCGCCGCTGGACAAGGTTGCGCAAGATCAACATCATGTGGAAAAGTCTTGAGACTTGGCGGGATGGCCCGTTAGGCTGGTGTGCAGACCGATGGGGGGAAGTCATGACGCTCAATAGACGCGACGTTTTGGCAGGGCTGGGCGCCCTGGGCACGGCCTGGCTTGGCGGGGTCGCGACTGCGGGCGCCGTGGCCGAGTTGGCCGGAATCAGGATCACGACGCTGAGCGACGGCAATCTCGTCCTGCCGGGAGATTTCTTTTTCGGCGATCTGCCCGAGGATGAACTGGCGGCAATTCTGGCCCGCCACGACATCCCGCGGGACGAAGTTCACCCGCCCTGCAACCTCACGCTGATGCAGGACGGCGCGCGCAACGTGCTGTTCGATGCCGGGTCGGGTTCCGGCTTCATGCCGAGTGCCGGCAAGATGACGGGTGCGCTGGACGCGTTGGGGCTGAGCCCGGATGACATTACCCATATCGTGTTCACACATGGGCATCCCGATCACCTGTGGGGGGTGCTGGATGATTTCGACGATCCGCTGTTCCAGAACGCCGATTACCTTTTAGGCCAGACCGAATGGGAGTACTGGCGCGATCCCCGGACCGTGGACACGATCGGCGAGACCCGCGCCTCGTTCGCCGTGGGCGCTGCGCGGCGGCTGGACACGATCGAGGAAAGGTGCAGCTTTTTCAAGGCGGGCGAAGAGGTTCTGCCCGGTGTCATGGCGCATGCCACGTTCGGACACACGCCGGGGCACATGTCTTTCGAAATCCGCTCGGGTAATGACGCGGTGATGGTGGTCGGCGATGCCATCGGCAATCATCATGTCGCATTCGAGCGCCCGGACTGGGCCAGCGGATCCGATCAGGATGCCGATCTGGGCGCGCGAACCCGACAGCGATTGCTGGATCAGCTGGCGAGGGACCGGATCGCGATGGTGGGTTTTCACCTGCCCGGCGGTGGCCTGGGTCGGGTGGAGCGCAAGGACAGCGCTTATAGATTCGTACAGGAGTGACGCAAATGTTCCGATCCTTTTTTCTGGCCGCCTTGCTGGCAGGCCCGGCAGCGTTCGCAAGCGAGGACATCGCCGACAAATATCCCGGCTCCCTGCTTTACAACAAACCGGTGGAGTTCATTCCCGGCGTCTTTTCCGCCATCGGCGCCACCGCGCCGCCGACCTATGAGAATTCGGGCCACAACAACAATCTCAGCTTCATCGTCACCGGGGATGGCGTGATCGTCGTCAATGGCGGTGCGGCCTACGGGCTGGCCAAGGCGCTGCATGACGAGATCAAGGCGATCACGGATCAGCCGGTCAAGCTGGTGTTCAACGAGAATGGGCAGGGCCACGCGGTTCTGGGCAACAATTACTGGGCTGAACAGGGTGTCCCGATCGTCGCGCACGAGGACGCCGCCCGCGTCGTCGAGGAAACCGGCGGCACGATCCTCGAGGGCATGAAACGCTATAACAAGGACAAGGCCGAAGGCACTGAAATACAGGGTCCGACAGAAACCTTCAGTGACGAATATATCGTCGAGATGGGCGATTTCCGGATCGAGGCGCGTTATCTCGGCCCGGCCCACAGCCCCGGTGACATCGTGATCTGGCTTCCGGAACAAAGTCTTGTGATCTCGGGAGACATGGCCTTTCATGAGCGCATGCTGCCGATCTTCGCTGATACCTATACCGCCGAATGGCTGGAAACCTGGGACAATGAATTCGAGGCGCTGAACGCCACCTATGTCATTCCCGGCCACGGCCATCCGACGAACATGGATCAGGTGCGCCGCTATACGCGCGATTATCTGGTCTATTTGCGGGAAAAGATCGGCGAGCACCTCGACAACGGCGGCGATCTGGCGGACGCCTATTACGTCGATCAATCACCCTATGAAAATCTCGACACATTCGATGAATTGGCCACCAAGAACGCGGGCCGTGTCTATGAGCAGATGGAGTTCGAATAGGCCGGGTCATATCGGCTTGTCGATCCGATGACCGGGGCGACACTGGTTGCCTCGGCTCAATCCCGACGTGCCGTGTTCAGGCCGCGACGCGCCCCTTGGCGGATGCGATCCTGACGAACACCAATTGCGTTGCCATCGCACCGATCCACATGAACAGCAACGCGACCCACGCCGTCAGCGCAAAGACCGCCCCGCCCGACATGCCGGCCCCGACAGCGCAGCCACCGGCAAGCATGCTGCCAAATCCCATCAGTGCCGCGCCGATGATGTAGCGCTCCATCGGGGTGTCAGGGCCGAAGCGCTGGATCCTGAATTCGCGGGTCGCGATGGCGGCAAGCGCCGAACCGGCAAAGACCCCCGGCACAAGGCCGACACCGAACCCGAGCGGAAGTTCCGGGTTGTTGATCAGCCCCATCAGCGTGTCGGTGGACGGGCCGGTAAAGGTGATCGACGCGATCGGGATGATGTCGAACGATGATTGGGCGATCAGATAGGTCGTGATCCAACCGAGCGCGACCGCCACGCCGACCAACGCGGCGGCGATGGTCCGGGTCAGCGGCACGCGGCGCCGGAATGCCAGCCCCAGCGACAACACCAGCGCACCCGCAGCCAGCAGCGCCGCGTGACCGGATTCCAGCCCCAGACGCGCCAGAAGGTTGCGCGCGTCGCCGCCCTCTACCAGCCAGAGCTCGGACAAGGCCTCGCGCGCAGGGACCAAAGCACCGCGCAGCGATGCCTGGGCGACCAGTGTCAGGATCAGACCGCTGACAAGGGCGCGCATGTTGCCGGTGGCCGACAGAACCAGTAGACGGCTGGCGCAGCCCCGTGCCAGGATCATGCCGCAACCGAACATCAGCCCGCCGATGATGGCGCCGGAGAGGCTTCCCGTGGCCGCCAACTGTCGCGATTGCGACACGTCCAGATAGCCGGCCGCGATGGCGCCCTGCACCGCGAGGAGAGCGGTGAAGAAGGCGACAAGCCATCCCGCCAGGCGCGGGCCGAAACCGCCTTCGGTGACCTCGATCGTTGCCGCGCGCAGGCAGAACCGCGAATGTTGGGCCGCCGCACCGAACAACATCCCGACAGCCAGTCCGGCAATCATCAGCACGCGACCGTCGCCAAGTGTATCGATAAGAGCTTCAATCATGCGGCCACCCGAAACGCCGGAACCCATGATCGGCCAGATACCCGAAAATGCCGCGCTCCGCCTTGACCTGCGTCAATCGCGGACGCGACCAGCCTATTCGCGGGCGGTCTGCACGATCTTATCCAGCATCGCCTGAACGTCTTGCATCGGCCCGTCCGGAAGGTTGCGATATCCGATCTGTACCTGACCCTCGCGGTCGGTGACGAATATGCCATAGGGGCAATGAGCGATATTCATCGGGTCGGCCTCCATCACCTGGCGGGACAGCTGGGCCGAGCAGAACAGGAAAATGTCGGCGGAGTCGAAGATCTTCACATCGCTGCCCACATCCTCGGCGGTGCGGTTCAGCATGTCGCCCACATGGCTGGTATAGTCGATCACCAGCCCCTGCCCGATGATGGCATTCTCGACGGCAAAGGTCGCGTCTTCGAAACTGCCCTCGAAGTCATAGGTGGTGGCACCCTCTTCGGCCAGCGACGGGGTGGCGGCAAACGCCAGTGCGGCGATGATTGCAAATCGTTTCATGGTCTTCTCCTTTGAATGCCGGTGGAACCGGCGGTGTCGGTCGTGATGCGGGATCGTCAGGACAGTCCATATCGTCCCATCCGGTCCTCCGTCGGTATTTCAGGGCCTGCGCCCCTTCATTCGCCGCCTTCATCGGGCGTCACGTCGAGAATCCGCGCATGCATGGTGATTTCCACGTTTTCCTTGCAGTTCTCCATGCAGGGTTCGCCGGTAAAGATCCCGTATTCGGTTTCCGGCCGATCATCGACGAAGAAGCCGTCGGCATTGGGCATCTCGACATCCAGAAAGTTGTCGCGGGACAGAACGAAATCGTCATCCACCAAACCGTTGGAATAAAGGATATAGGCGACCATTGCATACACCTCGTCCGCCGTCAGGGTCTGGGCGTTTCCGAACGGCATCGAGCGGTTGATGTAATCCCATGCGGTTGAAAGATAGGGCCAGTACGATCCGACCGTCTTGACCGGATCCTGGCGGTCCAGCGTGTTGAAACCGCCTGCCAGCTTGGGCCAATTGTCCACGCCTTCGGCAAAATCGCCGTGGCAGACCGCGCAATGTTGTTCGAACAGTTCCTCTCCGGTCCACACGTCGCCCTCGCCCTCGGGCAGGCCGGTGCCGTCCGGGCTGACATCCAGGTCCCAGGCCGCGATTTCGTCCGGGGTGGCCGGCCGGCCCAGGCCGAAGCTTTCGGCGAGCGCCGGGCCGGCAAAACACGAGGCGATCAGCGCCGCGCTCAGAACACGATTACGAGACTTCGACATTTTCCGCCTTTCCGTCCGAATTGATCAGCCAGGTCTGGATACCGTTGTTGTGATAGACCGAGTTCAGACCACGCACCTCGCGCAGCTGATCCTTGGTGGGCTGCACATAACCGGTATCGTCCATGGCGCGGCTTTGCAGAAGCATCTCTTCGCCGTCCCATTCGGTATCGAGATAGAACCGCGTCAGCGCGCGTTTCTCGCCCGGTTTGGCCAGACGGGCGGTTTGCCATGTCTTGCCGCCGTCCTTGGTCACATCGACGCGGGTGATCGCACCGCGACCCGACCAGGCCAGACCGCTGATCACCAGCGGCCCCTTGCCGTGGGTGATGGGCGATTGCGGGCTGGGCGAGGTGACGACGGATTTCGCGTCCATGACCCATGTCCATTTGCGGCTGGTGCCATCGGCCATCGTATCGGTGTATTTGCTGGTTTCCTCGCGGCTTTCGACCGGGCCGTCCGTGACCTTGACGCGGCGCAACCATTTCACCCACATGTTGCCTTCCCAGCCGGGCACGACCAGGCGGACCGGATAACCGTGTTCCTTGCGCAGCGCCTCGCCGTTGGCCTTGAACGCGACAAGGCAATCCTCCAGCGCCTTTTCCATCGGGATCGAGCGGCCGTTCGATGATGCGTCCGCGCCCTCGACATAGACCCATTTGTCCGAAAGGTCGCCCGCCGCATCCAGCCCGGCCTCCTGCAGCAGGGTTTTCAGCGGAACGCCGGTATATTCCATGTTGTGGATCATGCCGTGGGTGAACTGTGCGCCGTTCAACTGCGCCCCGGCCCACTCCATGCCGCTATTGGCGGCACATTCGCAGAAATACACATGGTTTTCGCGGGGAAACCGCTCAAGATCGTTATAGCTGAAGACCAGCGGTGTATCCACCAGCCCGTTGATCATCAGCCGGTAATCCGGCTTGCTCAGTTCGATGGCGCCGGAATGGTGCCGCTCGAACGCGCAGCCCTGCGGTGTGATCGTTCCGTCCAGCGCGTGAATCGGAGTGAAGTTGACCGAACTGATCGTGTCCGCGGTCAGCCAATCGACATTGCGGCGGATCACATCGGATTCGAATTCGATCGGCAACCCATAGGGGGCTTCATCGACGGGATCGCCGAATCCCTGCGCCCAGTATTGCGGTTCGGTGATCAGCGGATCGCCTTCGCCGCGCGCGGCGCCGGCACTGATCGCTCCGGCGGTCGAGGCCGCCGCGCCGGCCAGAAACTGGCGGCGCGAGGGCGGTTTTCCCTTGAAACGAAACGTCATGCGTCCGGTCTCCTGTCTTGTCTTTGGTATGCAAAAACGGTTGGTACGTCAGGCGCCGGCCACCTTGACGGATGTATTGGGCTCGATCGAAACCGTGCCTTGTTTGCGGATATGGCTTTCGACCACATCCCAGATCTGCGGGCCTTCGGTGCCCTCATTCACCGATGCCCAACCGGCGACCACATAGGATTTCTCGGGATCGATCGCCTCGCCGGTTTTCAGCAGCGTCATGTCGGAAATACGCTGGCCCTGCGGTTTGGAGATGTCGATGCGGTAGCCCAGACCGCCGACACGCACCATGTCGCCGCCCTGCTGGTAATAGGGATCGGGGTTGAAGATGTTGTCGCCGACGTCCTCAAGAACGATCCTGATGTAATCGCCGGTCATTTCCGTGCGATACGCCTCGCCATAGCTCATCGAGGTGACGTTGAAGATGTCCTCGCGCGTGATGTCCTGACCCGGCAGCAGCGACGGCCCCCAGCGCACGCCCGGCGACATGGCGATATCGGCCTCGCGCTCGCTCATCAAGGCTGCGCAGATCAGATCGTCCCAACTGCCGTTGAAATTGCCCCGGCGATAAAGCAGGCTGTCGGTCTGGCCGATCACCTCGGCCAACGCGTCCTTGTAGGGCGCGCGTTGCTCGTCGATCAGCGCCGTCATCTGCGCATCGGGCGCGATCACGTCCGAGAAGATCGGGATCAGCTTGTGACGGAAGCCCATCATCCGCCCGTCGCGCACATCCAGATCCACACGGCTGACGAACTTGCCGTTGGACCCGCTGGCGACGATGACCGTGTCGCCGACCAGAACAGGCTCGGGCAGCGCGTCATGGGTATGACCCGACAGGATCACGTCGATGCCCTTGACCTGTGCCGCCATCTTCTTGTCCACGTCAAAGCCGTTATGCGACAGCAGCACGACCAGACCGGCACCCTGTTCGCGCACCTCGTCCACCATCTGCTGCATGTGCTGGTCGCGGATGCCAAAGCTGTATTCCGGAAACATCCAGCCGGGATTGGCGATCGGCATATAGGGGAACGCCTGCCCGATCACGGCGATCTTGACGCCGCCGCGTTCAAAGAACTTGTAGGGCTTGAACAATTCCGCCGGCTCATCCCATTCGGCGTCAAAGATGTTCTGCCCCAGCGCCGCGAAGGGCAGACCTTCAACGATCTCCTGCATCCGCTCGGATCCCAGCGTGAATTCCCAATGAAAGGTCATCGCGTCGGGTTTCAGCGCGTTCATCACGTTGACCATGTCCTGCCCCTGCGTGTGATGACAGGTATACGAGCCATGCCAGGTATCGCCGCCATCCAGCAGCAGCGCATCGGGACGTGCCGCGCGGATCGCGTTGACGACGGTTGCGACCCGGTCCAGACCGCCCATGCGGCCATATTCGCGAGCGAGCGCCGTAAAGTCGTCATAGGTCAGCGCATAATGCGATGGACTACCGTCATCGATGCCGTAAAGACGGCGGAAATCGGCGCCCGTAACATGGGGCACCTCGCCCTTGTTGCCGCCAACGCCCAGGTTCACTTCGGGTTCGCGGAAAAAGATCGGTTTCAGCTGGCCATGAATGTCGGTGACGTGGATCAGGCTGACATTGCCGAAAGTGTCGAATTCAAGCAATTGGTCCTGCGTCAGCGCCTGCTGCGCGGCCAACCGCCCCCAATTGCCATAGGCGGATGCGCCCAGAATGGCGGTTGCGGCCATGCTCGTCTGAAGAAAATCGCGGCGCGATATCATGGGTAACCTTTCCTCTCGCGTCATGAACGCGCAATTGGGAATTCAAGCCTGCGGATTGCCCCGCGCCGCACAGGCAGCGCGGGGCAATCCGGCATCAGTTGCGAACAGATGGCCCTTCGACCGAAAGGCCATTGCCGCGGCTTGCAACGTACAACTCGAGCGCCACCAGTTCGGGACTGCCCGGCGCGAAGGTTTCCGCGCGCGTGTCGCGGATGCACCCCTTGAAGCGGCCATGCACGGTGTTCAGCTTGGTGTTTTTCAGGCGATAGACGGGAAATCCGTTGGTCTGACCCTGGCTCAGATGGTCGGCGCGGATCATGTTGCCCCAGTTGTCCTCGTGACAATTGGCACAGGCCAGTTCCAATTGCCCATACCGGGTATAGTAGATTTCCTTGCCCTTTTCCCAGGTCTCCCTGACCGGGCCGTCGATTGCGACGTTCATGGGCATGCCGCGCGACTGGGCCGCGATCAGCGCCTCCATCGACGCCATCGGCACAGAGTCGTATTTATAGGCCTCGGCCCCCATGTTCTCGGTCCGGCATGCATTGATCTGCATGGCAAGGGTCTTGACCTCTTCCTTGTCCTCGTCCCACTTGGGATAGACCGCGCGCACGCCTTTCATGCTCTCGCTCGCCTCGTCGTGGCACGAGGCGCAGGATTTGCCCTCGGTGCCTTCTACGGTGTTCCAGACTTCCTGCGCCTGTTCGACGAAAATCATGCCGGTATTGTCGAAGTCGTCCATCTGCAGGGCCTGGGTCTCGTCCTCGCGGAAATGCCACCCCGACATGATCGTGTCGATTCCGGTGCCTTCCATGTGGGCGGGCGCCGGGGCCTTGGTGGTCATCTCGATCTCGCCGTTCACCACCAGCGTATCGTCGTCGGGGCCGGCAGCCACTAGGACGGGCGCGGCGATCAGCGCCGCGACCAAGGCGGTCATTGCGGTTCTTTTCATCTGGTTGGTTTCCTCCCTTGAGCCGCCCTGCCCTCCATGACGGACGGCAAGGCGCTTGTTCTTTTTTATCAGCCGACTTCGATCGCCTGTGTATCTTCGTAAACCGAGCCGTCGTCGTCGTGCCAGGTGAACTTGAACTCGCCCGATTCCGGCACCGTGGCGTCGAACTCGAAATAGGGGTTGGTCGAAATCGCCGGCTCCAGCGTCACGTCGATGACGTTCTCGCCATTGAAATCGACAACCATGCGATTGATGATCGAGCGCGGGATCGTATTGCCGTCGCCGTCCTTGCGCTGACCGGATTCCATCGGGTGGCTGATCAGGGTCTTGATCGAGATCACCTCGCCGGCGGCCGCCTTCTTGGGGACCTTCACGCGCGGGCGTACGTTATCTGCCATGTCTTGCTCTCCTCTCGCTTAGCCGCCGCAGCCGCCGATTGTGACCTTCACGGTCTTGCTGGTCCGGGCAAAGCTGCCATCGGCCAGTTTCGCCACCGCGATCACGTCCTGCGTTCCGGCAAGGCGGATGCGGGTCTTGGCGCGGCTGGCGCCGGCCAGGGGGCCGAAATTGAACGTCGCCACCGGCGGTGTCGGGTTGCCCCCGGCCAGCACCATGATGGCAGAGGCCCCTTCCGCGGCCACCTCGATCGGAACGGTATTGCCGTTCTCGGCGATCTCGGGTGCGTCCAGTTCGACACCTTCGTCCGCGACGTCGGCGCCGCCGGTGAATTCGGCGATCAGTTCGTCGGTGGTCTTGGCCAGTGCGGGCAGCGGCAGGGCCGCCACGGCCATCGCTGCCGCCCCGAGCGCCAGGGTTTCGCGTCTTGTGAAATTCATGTTTGTCTCCTCACTGGGGATGCTCCCCGTCATTCGTCCTTTTGCGTCGAAAGAAAGGCCACCACGTCCTCGACCTGCTGGGCCGTCAGCAAAGGTTCGATCGGACCATCGGGGGCTTTGCCAGTATAGGCATTGCCGGGACGGGTGAAGCCGTCGACCCGGTAATAGGACGGCATCATCGACTCCGGAAAGACCTCCTTGGCGTTGGTCACGATGGCCCGCAACTGCGCCTCGCTCCAGCGGTCGCCGGCCCCGTCCAGAACGGGACCGATGTTGCCGTGCCACTGCGCATCCTTCAGGGCCGTGACCTCGTGACAGGAGATGCAGTTTCCCGAAGATTTGGTTTTCATGATGATGGCGCCGTTCTCGGGATCACCGGGCGCGCCGGTCAGGGATTGTTCGACAGTCCCGTCCTCATAGACGATCTGGCCCGGCGCGACATCGGCCGCCCAAACGGCGATTGGCGACAAGGCAACGGCGATGCCGGTTGTGATGGCTTTTTTCATGCGTCCTCCCAATACACATTCTTTTTGCATCTTTTTTAGATACACCGGCCGCTCAAAGCAAGAATAAATTCATATTAATGAATTTGTTTTGCCGGCGGCCCTCCCTCCGCTCATTCGGTCGAGCCGTCGTTGCGCTCCTTTATGCGGCGGGCGTGGTAGCGCTGGAAATCCTCCTCGCCGTCCAGTTCGTATCTTTTCTCATTGACCCAGGTCAGCATATCCAGCGTCGTGCCCGCACCGAAGGCGCCCGGCATCATCGCCACCGCCGCCTGCATGGCCGTCATGTTCTCGGGCACGTCCTCGGGCAGGAACAGGATCGACGGCGTGAACAGAAGGCCCCATTTGCGCGCGGCTTTCTTCTCGGTCAGGGTTTCGCCGTCGAAATCGACGATCTCGGTATCGCCGTGCAGGTTCATCTGCACCACGAAGTAATTTTCGCGGAGATAGTTTGCGACATCCTCGCGCGGGAACACCTTTTCGTGCATTTCGGCGCAGTAGATGCAGCCGCGCTGCTCGAACAGGATCATCAGGCGCTTGCCTTCGTCGTTGGCCTCGGCCAGATCAGCCGGCAGATCCTTGAACGTATCGCGCATCCAATCCGTCTTGTGCAGACCGTCATCGCCCAATTCCGCAGCCGCGACCGGCAGCGCCAGAAGCAGAGCTGTCATCAGGGTCAGGATAGGTCTCATGGCGGTTCTCCTTGTCCTATATTTGCTGGAATACGGGGAAAGTATCCAGCATCCATTGCGCGATGTAGTTCACGCTGTCGGTGGCGATCAGGCCGGCAAACACGATCAACAGCAGTCCCATGGCCTTTTCCACCTTGGGCAGGTGCCGGCGGAATTTCGATGCAAAGCGCAGGAACGGGCCGATGAACAGCGATGCCACCATGAACGGTGTCGTCATGGCGAACCCGAAGACCAGCATCAGCACCAGACCGCGCAACGCCGTCGCCTCGGTGCTGGCGGTAAAGATCACTGCCGTCAGCACGCCGCCGACGCACGGTGTCCATCCCGCAGCAAAGGCAAAACCGACAAGATAGGCGCCCAGAACCGACATGTTCGCCGTGTCCCCGGCCTCCATCTGGAAGACGCGGTTCAGGAAACCGATGCGCAGGACGCCCAGGAAATGCAGCCCCATGATCAGCACGATCAGCGCCGCGAACAGGCGGAATTCCGTCTGATAGCTGCGGAATGCCTGGCTCAGCCCGAAGGCGGCCGCGCCCAGCAGGACGAACACCGTGATGATGCCGAGCGAGAACATGACCGACGCCAGAAAGGCCCGTTTGCGCACGCCCGGCGCGAGGTCGCCCTCGGCGCTGATCTCGGACATCGACGCCCCGGCCATGTAGCTGAGATAGAACGGCACGATGGGCAAAACGCAGGGCGAAAAGAACACCACCAGCCCCCCGATAAGGGCGCCGAGAATCGAGACGTCCAACATGCGGGGCTTCCATCATGGCTTGAACAGGTATTACATATACATTAATCAGCAAGTGTTCATTGCGTCAACCGGAACTCCCATGCGTCGTAATCCGATCGTCTTTTCAATCATGGTGTTCCTGTCGCCCGCGCTGGCCGGTGCGGCCGAATTGGTCATGGTGGAACGGGACGGATGCGAATGGTGCGAGCGGTGGAACAACGACATCGCCCCCGCCTATCCCAACACCGAGGAAGGCAGACGCGCGCCGCTGCGGCGGGTCGACATCAAGAACCCACCCGACGATATCGATTTCGGCTCGGCCCTGATCTTCACGCCCACATTCGTATTGATCGACGAGGGCAAGGAACTGGGCCGGCTCGAGGGCTACATGGGTCCGGATTTCTTCTGGTTCCGGCTGTCCAAACTGCTGGACGCGCACCCGGACGCGACGATTGAGAAACCCTAGCGCGCCATGGCGCGTGAGCCGGGCAAATAATCGGTTGAACCCGGCAAGCCTCTTGTCCGCCCCGCCGTCATCCGCGATTGTGCAAGGTCTGTAACCCCGAGGGAGGAGTTCATCCATGACCCATATCCGCACCGCCCTGGCCACCGTGGCGCTGACCATCGCCACCCTGTCCCCGGCACTCGCCGAACCCGCGCACAAGGTCGCGATCCATGTGGACGAGGAAAAACTCTCGACCATGAACATGGCGCTCAACAACGCCGCCAATATCGCCAAACACTATGCCGACAGGGGTGAGGAGGTCGCTATCGAGATCGTCACCTATGGTCCGGGTCTGCACATGCTGCGTGCCGATACCTCGCCGGTCAAGGACCGTATCGCCATGATGGATCTGGAGTTGGATCATATCAGCTTTTCCGCCTGTCTGAACACCGTGCAGGCGATGGAACAGAAGGCACAACATGACGTGCCGCTGCTGGACGAAGCCACGGTCGTGCCATCGGGTGCCGTGCGTCTGATGGAGCTGCAGGAACAGGGATATACCTATCTCCGTCCCTGATGGCGGGCCTTTCAGCCCGCCATCTGCGGTTCACTCGGCCGCTTCGGCGTAATCCTCCATCGGCGGACAGGTGCAGACCAGGTTGCGGTCGCCATAGGCGTTGTCCACCCGGTTCACCGGCGGCCAGTATTTGTCGACGCGGAAAGCACCCGGCGGAAAGCACCCCTGCTCGCGCGAATATGGCCGGTCCCAATCCCGGACCAGATCCTCCATCGTGTGGGGTGCGTTCTTCAGCGGGTTGTTCTCGCGATCGATCTCGCCAGTCTCGACCGCGCGGATTTCCTCGCGGATTGCCAGCATCGCATCGCAGAACCGGTCGATTTCCGCCTTCGTCTCGCTCTCTGTCGGCTCGATCATCAGGGTTCCAGCCACCGGCCAGCTCATCGTGGGCGCGTGAAAGCCGTTGTCGATCAGGCGCTTGGCGATGTCGTCCACCGTCACTCCCGCGCTTTCCGCGAAGGGTCGGGTATCGACGATGCATTCATGCGCCACGCGGCCCGTCCGTCCCTTGTAAAGCACGTCATAGGCCCCGTCCAACCGCTGTGCGATGTAGTTCGCGTTCAGGATCGCAACCCGGGAGGCCTGCGTCAGCCCCTCGCCACCCATCAGCAGGCAATACGCCCACGAGATCGCCAGGATCGACGCGCTGCCATAGGGCGCCGCCGAAACCGGCCCCTGCGCGGCACCGGTTTCCGGATGTCCGGGCAGATGCGCCGCCAGATGCGCCTTGACGCCGATCGGTCCCATGCCGGGGCCGCCACCGCCATGGGGGATGGCGAATGTCTTGTGCAGGTTCAGGTGGCTCACATCGCCGCCCAGATCGCCGGGACGGCCCAGGCCCACCATGGCGTTCATGTTGGCCCCGTCGATATAGACCTGCCCGCCATGTTCATGGGTGATCGCGCAGACCTCGTGCACGGTTTCCTCGAACACGCCATGGGTGCTGGGATAGGTAATCATGCAGGCGGCCAGCGCGTCCGAGTATTTCTCGGCCTTGGCGCGAAAATCCTGCAGGTCGATATCGCCGTTCTCGGCGGTGCGCACCGGCACTACCTTCCAGCCGACCATCTGCGCGCTGGCCGGGTTGGTGCCATGGGCTGAATTGGGGATCAGGCAGATGTTGCGGTGCCCCTGCCGGTTGGCGCGGTGCCACGAGGCGATGGTCAGCAGCCCGGCATATTCCCCCTGCGCCCCCGAATTGGGCTGCAGGGACATTGCGTCGTAACCGGTGATCGCGCACAGCTTGGCCGACAGGTCGTCGGTCAGTTCGCGATACCCCTGCGCCTGATCGGCGGGCGCGAACGGGTGCAGGTTGGCGAATTCGCGCCAGCTGATCGGCATCATTTCGGCCGCCGCATTCAGCTTCATCGTGCACGATCCCAGCGGGATCATCGCCCGGTCCAGCGCCAGATCGCGGTCCGCCAGACGACGCATGTAGCGCATCATCTCGGTCTCGGCGCGGTTCATGTGAAAGATCGGGTGCGTCAGGTAATCGCTTGTTCGCAAAAGGTTTTCGGGAAACCGGTATTCGGGCGTGAAATCGTCATCCGCCCGCACCAGCCCGAAGGCACGCCAGACGCCCTCGATATCGGCAGGGTTCGTGCATTCGTCCAGACTGATGCCGACGCGGGTCTCCCCGACCCGGCGCAGGTTGATGCCCTCGTCGACGGCGGATTTCATCACGGCCGCCTGCAGCGGGCCGACATCGACGGTTATTGTGTCGAAGAACGTCGCCGGATCGACGCGGAACCCCGCCCCTTCCAGACCACGGGCCAGCCGCACGGTCTTGCGGTGGATGCGCTGTGCGATGGCTTTCAGCCCCTCGGGACCGTGGAACACCGCATACATCCCGGCCATCACCGCCAGCAGCGCCTGCGCGGTGCAGACGTTGCTTGTCGCCTTCTCGCGGCGGATATGCTGTTCGCGGGTCTGCAGGCTCAGCCGATAGGCACGGTTGCCATGGGCATCGACCGACACCCCCACCAGCCGCCCCGGCATCTGGCGCGCATATTGCGACCGCGTCGCCATGTAGGCGGCGTGCGGTCCGCCATAGCCCATCGGCACGCCGAAGCGCTGCGTGCTGCCCACGGCAATGTCGGCGCCCATCGCGCCCGGTTCTTTCAGCAGGGTCAGGGCCATCGGATCGGCGGCCATGATCGCGATCGCGCTGGCCTCGTGCAGCGCCGCGATCTGGTCGCTGAAATCGCGCAGATGCCCATAGGTGCCGGGATACTGGAACACCGCGCCAAAGACCGCATCGGCCTCCAGCTTGTCCGGGTCGCCGACAATCACCTCGATCCCCAGCGGCGCCGCGCGGGTCTGGATCACCGCGATGGTCTGCGGATGGCAATCCCGGTCGACAAAGAACGCGCCCGCCCTGGATTTGGCGACGCGCTGCGCCATGGTCATCGCCTCGGCCGCCGCCGTTCCCTCGTCCAGAAGCGACGCATTGGCGATTTCCAGCCCCGTCAGGTCGCTGATCATGGTCTGGAAGTTCAACAGCGCCTCAAGGCGGCCCTGGCTGATCTCGGGCTGGTAGGGGGTATAGGCGGTGTACCAGGCGGGATTTTCCATGATGTTGCGCTGGATCGCAGGCGGCGTCACCGTGCCATGATATCCCTGCCCGATCAGGCTGGTCAGCACGCGGTTCTTGCCGGCGACCATGCGCATGTGATGCAACAGGTCGCGTTCCGATTTCGCCTTGCCGAAGTCCAGCGGCTTTTCCTGCCGGATCGCGCGGGGCACCGTATCCTCGATCAGCGCATCGAGGTTTTCGGCGCCCACCACCTTCAGCATCTCGTCCATCTCGGCCTCGGAGGGTCCGATATGGCGGCGGTTGGCGAAATCGTAAGGCAGATAATCGATCGGTTGAAACGGCATGGTCTTTCCCAACTCCAGAGATCAAGGCGGCGCACCTTCACCTTGTCGCGTATTGCCAACGGAACTCCCCCGGAGACCCGGTCTCAGCCTGCGCCACCGCCCGGTGCGGGGCAGCGGCGCAGGCAGGGAGCGATAGTCAGGATACGAAATCCTTGTAGGCGGCCTCGTCCATGTAATCGTCCATGGGCGTGAGGTCGCTCGGGCGGATCTTGAAGAACCACGCGTCGCCCTGGGCGTCCTCGTTCACCAGCGCCGGATTGTCGGTCAGCGCCTCGTTCACCTCGACGATCTCGCCGTCGAGCGGGGCCAGGATGTCGCTGGCCGCCTTGACGCTTTCGATCACCACCACCTCGTCGTCGCGCACCACTTCCGTGCCGACTTCGGGCAGTTCGATGAATACCACATCGCCCAATTGTTCGGCGGCGTGTTCGGTGATGCCGATCACGATCAGATCGCCTTCTTCCTGCAGCCATTCATGTTCTTCGGTAAATTTCATGGATCGGTTTCCCTTGGACCTTCGATGATTGGGTTAACGTTTCTGTCCCGGCGCAACGAACGGCAGCGCCACGACCTCGACCGGCAATCGCTTGCCGCGCAGATCGCCGTAAAGCCGCGTGCCGACACTGGCAAGATCGGCGGACACATAGCCCATCGCCACCGCCGCCCCGACGCTGGGGCCGAACCCGCCCGAGGTGATCGCGCCGACTGGCTCGCCGCCGGTCTCGTCGGCGAACAGATCGACCCCCTCGCGCATCGGGGCGCGGCCTTCGGGGCGCAATCCGCCACGTTTGCGCGCGGCGCCCTGCTCCAGTTGATCGAGAATCGGGTCCGCCCCGGGAAATCCGCCGGCGCGGTCCCCACCACGGCGGCGCACCTTGGGGATCGCCCAGCCCAGGCCCGCCTCGCCTGGCAGGGTGGTTGCGTCGATATCGTTGCCGTAAAGGCACAGCCCCGCCTCAAGCCGCAGCGAATTGCGCGCCCCCAGACCGGCGGGCTGCACGTCGTCGTTCGCCAACAGGCGGCGCGCGAACGCGTCGGCCTTGTCGGCGGGCAGCGAGATCTCGTACCCGTCCTCGCCGGTATAACCCGAGCGCGTCACCCACGCCTCGACCCCCTCCAGCGTCAGATTATGGATGTCCATGAACCGCATCTCCGCCGCCGCGGGATCAAGCGCGGCCAGCACCGTTTCGGCCCGTGGCCCCTGCAACGCGAGCAGGGCGCGATCGGTGATTTCGTCCACCGTGATATCCGGCTCAAGCGCGGCTTTCAGGCGCGCGATGTCGTCGGCCTTGCAGGCCGCGTTGACCACCAGGAACAGATGATCGCCGCGATTGGCGAACATCAGATCATCCAGAATGCCGCCGTTCCTATCGGTGAAGAACCCGTACCGCTGCCGCCCCTCGCCCAGACCCGCCACATCCATCGGCATCAGCGTTTCCAGCGCCATGGCAAGCTGCGGCAACGGCGCGCCCGACAGGATCACCTGCCCCATATGGCTGACATCGAAGAGCGACGCCTTTTCGCGGGTATGCAGATGTTCGGCCATGATGCCGGGCTTGTATTGCACCGGCAGGTTGTAACCGGCGAACCCGACCATCTTGCCGCCCAGTTCGCGGTGCAGATCGAACAGCGGCGTTTTCAGCAGATCCGTCATGGGCGCACCAAGGCGCGGCACGGGGTTCTGGGATTTTTCATTCGGCACCTCGGTTTCAACGCGCATATCGCGCAAAATGCGGTGCCCCCTCTGTTCTTTCGCCTGAGATCGTTATCCCTTCGGCGGGCACAGGATCGTGCCTCTCTCCAGAGTGTCTGCCTGCCTGCGGTCCCTGGGCCTGAGAGTTTCCGGGGCGGTTGCTCCTTCGGCACCGGATTAGCGATTCCGGTTCTCCCGCATGCAACGGTACACATAGAGCCTTGTCGGGGGCGTGTGAAGCCCCCTCGCCACCAGTGAGACGAACCGGCGCGCATCACACCTGGTTGCCGGCCGAATATGTTCTAAATCCGCCGGACGGGACCCCATTGCCGGTTAACCGCGTTGCACTCCGGTGATAATCAGGGACAATGACGGCTTCACAGGAACGGAAAGGCGGGACGTGATACAGGCGAATCAATTCCTTGCACCGCGGCTGCGCGGGAGGTTCGGCGCGCTGGCGCTGGCGCTGCTGAGCACATTTCCCGTCGGGGCGCGTGCAGCCGATGTCAGTCTGACCGCGCCGGGAGCGGACGACAAGCTGACCGACAAGCTGGAGGCGGCCTCGTCCGTGATTTCGGCCGAGACCAATGATCTGACCACCGCGCAGGAATTGCTGGCGGCCGCCAATGCCGATTACCGCACCATGGTCCAGGTGCTCTACGACAACGGCTATTTCAGCCCCGTCGTGCGGATCGCCGTCAATGGCCGCGAGGCGGCGACGATCCCGCCCCTGAACCCGCCGAGCCGCGTCGACAGCATCGCCATCATTGTTCAGCCCGGCCCGCCATTCCGATTCGGACGCGCGCAGGTGGCCCCGTTGGCACCCGATACCGAAATGCCCGATACGTTCGCCAGCGGCGAACCGGCCAGCACCGGGGCCATTCGGGATGCCGCCGGTGCCGGTGTCGAAGGCTGGCGCGAGATCGGCCACGCCAAGGCCCGCGTCGGCGATCAACGCATCGTCGCCAACCATCCCGCCCAACAGTTGGATGCCGAGATCGACCTCCTGCCGGGGCAACGGCTGCGCTTTGGCCGCATGACGATCACCGGAGAGTCCGCAGTGCGGCGCGAGGCGATCCGCCGCATCGCCGGTTTTCCCGAAGGCGAAATCTATAGCCCGAAACAGATCCAGCGCGTCGGCACGCGGCTGCGGCGCACCGGTGCGTTTTCCTCGGTCGCGCTCACCGAGGCCGAGCAGCCCAACCCCGACCGCACGCTGGATTACGACGTCAGCGTCGAGGACGAGAAACCCCGCCGCATCTCCTTTGGCGCCGAGGTCTCCTCGCGCACGGGGGTCGAGCTTTCGGCGGCGTGGATGCACCGCAACCTGTGGGGCGCGGCGGAGCGGCTGCGCCTTGAGGGACGGCTGCGCAATATCGGCGGCGACGAGGATATCGACGGCATCTTTCTGGTGCGTCTCGATCAGCCCGCAAGGCTGGGGCCGGACGACAACGTGTTCTGGATCGCCGAACTGGAACGCCAGAACAAGCCGCATTATTCGCTGACCCGGTTCCATCTGGGCGGCGGTGTGCGGCGGGTATTCTCGGACGATCTGTGGGCCGAGGCATCGCTGCAGGCGGGCAAGAACTGGGCCGACGACGCCTTTGGCGACGACCGCGAATTCGAGATGCTGACCCTGCCGGTCAAGGCGCAATGGGATCGGCGCGACAATCCGGTCAGCGCCACCGACGGGTTTTTCCTCGAAGCGAACATGACACCGTTCCTCGGCCTTTCCGGCACCGCGTCGGGGGCACGGCTTGTCGCCGATGCGCGCGGCTATATCGGCCTTGGCGCCGAAGACCGGGTGGTGCTGGCCGGGCGGGTGCAGATCGGCACGGTGCTGGGCGCGTCGCTGTCCGAAACCTCGCCCGACATGCTGTTCTATTCGGGCGGCGCGGGCACGGTGCGGGGGCAGCCCTACCAATCGCTGGGCGTGCCGGTCGGCGGCCTGACCGCAGGCGGGCGCGCGCTTCTGACCGCCTCGGCCGAGATTCGCGGGCGGATCACCGACAAGATCTCGCTGGTCGGCTTTTATGACATCGGCGCGGTCGACAGCGGACAGTTCGTCGGATCGGGTTCACCGCGTCATTCCGGCGCGGGCCTTGGCGTGCGCTATGATCTGGGCGGTCTCGGCCCGCTGCGGCTGGACCTGGCGCTGCCGGTCGATGGCGATACCGACGACGGGCTGCAATTCTATCTTGGCATAGGGCAGGCATTCTGATGCGGATACTGGCGTTCCTTCTGACCGCTCTCACGGCTTTCGCCGCGCCTCTGGCGGCGCAGGAGGTCGAAACCGAAGAGCCGGGCGGCTTTGTCGTCAACCTGCTCGAGGATCTGCTGTCGGGCGACAACCGCTATATCCATGTGGTCGGGCTGGAGGGTGCACTGAGTTCGCGCGCCACCATTCGCCAGATCACCGTGGCCGACGATGACGGCGTGTGGCTGACCATCAACAACGCGGTGCTGGACTGGAACCGGTTGGCCCTGCTGCGCCGGAATTTTTCGGTCGATACGCTGAGCGCAGAAGAGATCATCGTGGCGCGCGCGCCGACCCCGGTTGAACCCGACCCGGAACTGCCAACCCCCGAGGCCCAGCCGTTCCGCCTGCCGGAACTGCCGGTGGCGGTCAATATCGGCGAATTGTCGGTGGGCCGTCTGGAACTGGCCGAACCGGTTGTCGGGATCGCCGCCGAACTGACGGTCGACGGCGCCCTGTCGCTGGCCGACGGCACGCTGGAGTCCGAACTGGACATCACGCGGCTGGACCGGCCCTCGGACCGGATCGACCTCACCGCCGGTTACAGCAACGAAACCAGCGAGATCACGCTGGATCTGGTGGTGCAGGAGGACGAGGGCGGGTTGCTGTCGGAACTGCTCAACATCCCCGATTCCCCTGCCCTGCGCCTCAGCGCGCAAGGCAAGGGGCCGGTGAACGATTTCACTGCCGACATCGCGCTGGCCTCGGACGGGGAGGATCGGTTCTCGGGACAGGTCAGCCTGACCGGCGTGCCCGACCCCGATGCGCCCGAAGGCGGCGAGCAGCGCGACAGCATCGCCTTTCAGGCGCAGCTTTCGGGCGACGTGACGCCGTTGATGGCCGCACAATATCGCGAGTTTTTCGGCACCCGGACGCGGCTGGACCTGTCCGGGCGCAGCGATGCCGACGGCACCGTGACCATCGGGAACTTCGACGTGGAAGCCAATGCGCTGATCCTGAACGGCGCGCTGGATATCGCGGCGGGCGGCGGTGTGGAGCGGCTTTTGTTGCAGGGACGCATTGCGCCGCCGCAGGGCGAATCCGTGGTGCTTCCGATTTCCGGGCCGGAAACCACGATCAAGGCCGCCAACATCACCGCGCGGGTCGATGGAACCGGCAATGACTGGACGCTGCAACTGGGCCTCGATGGGCTGGGCCGGTCCGATCTGGAACTGCGCCGCGCCGAGATCAATGCCGAAGGGACGCTGGACCAGTCCGACGGGTTCGACATCAGCGGACGGATCAATGCCGCGCTCAAGGGGCTGGACCTCAAGGACGCGGACCTCAATCGCGCGGTGGGCGAGGACATCGTCCTGACCGGACGCTTCGACCGCCCCAGCGAGGACGTCCTGAACCTGCGCGGTTTCCGCCTTGACGGCAGCGATTACGCCGCTGCCCTGACCGGCAGGATCGACGGGCTGAGCAGCGGTTTCCGCATGGACGGCAGCGTCGAGGTGACGGCAAGCGACCTGTCGAGGTTCTCCGGTCTGGCCGGTCGTCCGCTGGGCGGTTCGGTCAAGGCCACGCTGACGGGCGACGGCGCGCCGCTGGGTGGTTTCTTCGACGTGACACTGAACGCGCGGGCGCAGGATCTGAGCGCCGGGATCGACCAGTTGGACAAGCTGATCGCGGGCGAGACCGATCTGCAGATGGACGCGGCGCGCGACGAGAACGGGCTGCGCATCGACCGGTTCCAACTGGACGGACAGGCGCTGAGCGCGCAGGCGCAGGCGAATTTGCGCACCGAGGACAGCACCCTGACCTTCACCGCGCGGCTGGACGATCTGGCGCGCGTGGTGGCCAGGGCATCCGGCCCGGTGACGGTGAAAGGCGATCTGGAACACAAGGGCGCCGACTGGATCGGCACGGTGCGCGCCGACGGGCCGAATGACGCATTTGCCGATCTTTCGGGCCGCTACAGCGACGATGGCAGCGCCGATGTGACATTCGACGCCGCGCTGACACGGGTGGAACGGTTCGTGCCGGAAATCAACGGCACCGTCACCGCCAAGGGCCGCGCGCAAAGCGACGGGTCGATCTGGAACGTGGACACGCGCGTCGAGGGGCCTTCGGGATCGTTCGCCGATCTCAAGGGCAGCATCGAACCCGACGGCGGCGCCGATCTGCAATTCGACGCGGCGCTGACGCGGCTGGAACGCTTCGTGCCCGACGCACCCGGCACCGTCACCGCCAAGGGCAACGCGCAGCGCGACGGCACGACATGGCGGATCGACGCCAACGCCACCGGACCGGCGGGCATTTCCACCAATGTGAACGGCACTCTGGACGAGACCGACCTGAATGCAAACATCAACGCCAGAGGCCAGCTGCAACTGGCCGCCGCCAACCGCTTCATGTCGCCCAATTCGGTGCGCGGTCTGGCGCAGTTCGATCTGTCGCTGAACGGGCAGCCATCGCTGCAGGCGCTCAGCGGCACGGTCAGCACCAACGGCGCCAGCGTCGCGCTGCCGGCGGCGGGCACCTCCCTCACCGGCATCAACGCCACGGTGCAGCTGAACAACGCTCGCGCGCAGGTGAACGCCACGGGTGGCTTGCGCGCGGGCGGGCAGTTCCGCGTCAGCGGTCCGATCACGCTGTCCCCGCCATTCGACGCCAGCCTGTCGGCGCAGCTGAGCCAGATCGTCATCACCGACAATGTCAGCGTCGAATCGGTCGCCGACGGGCAACTCGCTTTCGAAGGGTCGCTGCTGGGCGGCGGCACGCTGTCGGGTCAGGTCACGTTCGGCGAAACCGAGGTCAACATCGCGGCGCTTTCGGGGGCCGTGGGCGCGGCGCCGATACCGTCGATCCGCCATCTCGGGGAATCCGCGCCGGTCTATCGCACGCTCAAATATGCCGGCCTGATCGACAAGGGCAATGGCGGCGACGCCCCGGTCTATGGTCTGGATCTGCAACTGAACGCGCCCAACCGCATCTTCGTGCGCGGGCGCGGCCTGCAGGCGGAACTGGGCGGCGCGATCCGCGTCGGCGGGACCACCAGAAACGTCGTTCCCTCGGGCCAGATCAAATTGCTGCGCGGCACCTTCGACATCCTGGGCCGGCGGCTGGAACTGGATCGCGGCCTGATCACGCTTCAGGGCCGGTTGCAGCCGGTGATGGATTTCTCCGCCAGCACCACGACCTCGGAAGGCAGCGCCACGCTGCTGATCGCGGGTCCGCTCGATGCGCCGGTCATCGAAGTCACCTCCGATCCCGAACGACCCAGCGAAGAGGCACTTGCCATGCTTGTTTTCGGCGACGAATTCACCTCGCTCTCGCCGGTCAAGATCGCGCAACTGGCGTCGTCGCTGGCGACACTCGGCGGCAAGGGGGGCGGCTTTGTCAGCCGTCTGCGCGAAAGTCTGGGGCTGGATACGCTGGATATCGGCACCGATGCCAGCGGCTCGGGACAGGTCGGCGTGGGCAACTATCTGTCCGACAACATCTATACCGACTTCTCGATCAACGCACAGGGCGAAACCGAAGTGAACCTGAACCTCGACGTCACCAAAAGCCTGACGGTCAAGGGCATGGCGGACAATACCGGCGCCACCTCTCTTGGTCTGTTCTATGAGCGCGATTACTGACCCCGTGACCGACGCCGTGGTGATCGGGCGCAACGAGGGCGCGCGATTGCTGGCCTGTATCGCCTCGCTGGAACCGCAGGTGCGCCGGATCGTCTATGTCGATTCCGGATCCACCGATGGCAGCGCCGTGGCGGCACGCAAGGCCGGTGCGCATGTCGTCGATCTGGACATGACGCAGCCCTTTACCGCCGCGCGCGCGCGCAATGCCGGGCTTGCCGAACTGGACGGCGCGGATTTCGTGCAGTTCGTCGATGGCGATTGCACCGTGCAGCCCGACTGGATCGCGACCGCCTCGGCCTTTCTGACGGCGCATCCCGATGCCGCCGTTGTCTGCGGTCGCCGGCGCGAGGAACGCCCTGACGCTTCGGTCTATAACCGGCTTTGCGACGGCGAATGGAACACCCCGGTCGGGCGGGCGCTGGCCTGCGGCGGCGATGCGCTGATGCGGCTGGACGCGGTGCGGGCCGAAGGCGCCTATCGCGCCGATCTGATCGCCGGCGAGGAGCCGGAGCTTTGCCTGCGCCTGCGCGCCAGCGGCTGGCAGATCTGGCGCCTCGACGCCGAGATGACCCTGCATGACGCCAATATCCACCGGCTGTCGCAATGGGCCAGACGCAGCCGCCGCGCCGGTCACGCCTTTGCCGAGGGCGCGGCGCTGCACGGGCGCGGGCATTGGGGCCACGAGACACGGCGCGCGCTGATCTGGGGGCTTGCCCTGCCGCTGGCGGCGGTGGGGCTGGGCCTGATGCACCCGCTGGGCTGGCTGCTGCTGCTGGCCTATCCGGCGCAGGTGCTGCGGCTGGCGCTGCGCGAGGGGGCGGATCGCGGCGCGTGGGAGCGCGCGTTCTTCACGACGCTGGCAAAGTTTCCCGAGGCATGGGGCGTTCTGGCGTTTCACCTCACGCGGCTGCGCGGGCGGCGTGTGGGATTGATCGAATACAAATGAACGCTCAGCGCAGGCGGCGCGCCCGCACCACCTCGCGCGGCAGGATGGCGGCGCAGGCGGCATAGCGCGGGATCAGGCGGCGCGGGCTGGAAAGCGCACGCCACAGCCATTCCAGCCCCACCCGCCGCATCCAGCGCGGCGCGCGGCGTTGGTGGCGGCCCAGAAAATCCAGCCCCGCACCGATCGACGCGAACCCGACGCCGGGCGCCAGATCGCGACCGCGCAGCGCCAGCGCCTCCTGCCGGGGGGCGCCTAGCGCCAGAAGACACAGGCCGATGCCGTCGCTTTCGAGCCGCAACAAGATATCCTCCGCCTCGGGCCCGTCCGGATCGAACGGCGCCGAGGGCGCGATGCAGAGCGTCACCTCAAGGCCGGACACCTGAGCGCACAACACCTTGCGAGCATCCGCCAGCGCCACCTCCGTGCTGCCGACCAACGCCACCGGCACGCCCGCCGCAGCCGCCATCCGACACAGCGGCACAACCAGATCCGATCCCGGCAGAAGGTCCACGGGTCGCCGCGCCAGCCGCGACAGCGCCACGATCGGCCGTCCATCCGCCACCACGTAATCCTGCCCGGCATAGACGCGCGCAAAGTCCGGCGACGCGCGCATCTTGACCAGATGGTCCAGATTGACCGTCGCCAGCGCAAAGCCCTGCCGCGCCTCAAGGCGCGCGTTCAGCGCCTGTTCCAGCGCGGCACGGTCAGGAATGTTCACCCGGATCGTCCGGTCATGAAAACTGAACTGCATATTCCGGCTCCGATCGTTTCTGCGCCCGTTTTCCCCGCGCGGCGACTCTAGCGGCAAGCAGCCGGATCGCAACGGCATCTTCGCAATGCGTCATCGCAGCATGCCCCTCGGGAGATAATCCCGGTTTTTGCCCGGTCTGCGCCTTGTTTTCGACATATCAACGCGATGTCATCGCCCCGAAACAATCTTGCGGGCAGAAGCCCCGCGACTCGGACCGGGCCGCTTGCTATAGCAAGGTGCATTTGCGCCGAATCGCACACCTTGCCAAAAGCAGACGTTGTCGGGTTTTTTGCCCGATCCGCTGCTGAAACCGAAAGCCGCATGCCCAATACCCTTGCCTATCTGATGCTGGCCCTCTGGCCGCTGATCTGCCTGGTGATGTTCCGCCGGATGCCGCTGGAACGGGCGATCATATGGAGCGTCCTTGGCGGTTATCTTTTCCTGCCCCCCATCGCCGCTTTCGATCTGCCGGGGTTGAGTCTGGACAAATTCGCCATCGCCAGCGTCGCCCCGTGGTTCATCTGCGTCTTCGTGATGAAACAAAAGGTGGCGCTGTGGCCGCACTCGACGTTGGCGCGCGTGTTGATGGTGCTGTTCGTTCTGAGCCCGATCCCGACAGGCATGTTCAATGGCGAACCGCTGGTGTTTCCCGGCATGATCCTGGGTCAGGCCGCCCCGCCGATCCCCGGTCTGACCGTAAAAGATACGATCCTGACGATCGCTCAGCAAATCATGGTGCTGCTGCCGCTGCTTCTCGCCCGGCAACATCTGGCCAGCGCAACGGCCTTGCGCGAATTGCTGGTCGCCCTCGTGATTGCGGGGGCGATCTATTCGATTCCCGCGTTGATCGAAATCCGCTTCAGCCCGCAGATCAACGTCTGGATCTACGGCTTCTTCCAGCACAGTTTCGAGCAGATGATGCGCGCCGGCGGGTTCCGCCCCATCGTGTTCCTGCCTCATGGTCTCTGGGTCGCGCTGTTCTTCTTTACCACGGTGCTGGCAGCGGCGACATTGTCGCGCCAGCTTACGGACGAGCGGGGAAAGTTCATTGCACTGACGGTCTATCTCGGGATGATACTCGTGCTGTGCAAAAGCTATGCGGCGCTTGCCTATGGTCTGGCGCTGACACCGGTGGCACTGCTGGCCAGCCCGAAAACGCAGGTGCGGCTGGCGATGATGCTGGCGCTGGCCGCCTTGGTCTATCCGATGATGCGCAATGCGGGAATCTTGCCGCTCGATGCCGTCGTGGAACAGGCCACCGCCTTGAATCCCGAGCGGTCCCAGTCGTTGGAGTTTCGGTTCGACAACGAGGAACTCCTGATTGCGCGCGCGCAGGAAAAACCCTGGTTCGGCTGGGGAAGCTGGGGGCGCAATCTGGTGCGCGACAGCGAAACCGGCGAATCCATAACGATCACCGACAGCCGCTGGATCATCGTGTTCGGCTCGTACGGATGGATCGGCTATATCGCCGAGACCGGCTTGCTGGCGCTGCCCCTGTTGCTGCTGGGCCGGCGCCGACGTTTTTCGGCCGACGGATCGATGTCACCCTTCGCAGCGCCCGTCGCGTTGATCGTTGCCGTCACAATGGTGGACATGCTGGTGAATGCCACGCTGGTGCCCTTTACGTGGCTGTGCGCCGGCGCGGTTCTGGGTCATGCCGAGCAGGCGGCCACGCAAAAGGCGGAAAAGCCACCGCAGGCCGCGCGGGCCGGCGCGGCGATCATCGGCGGACGGCGGCGAACCGGCCCACGCCGCACCATTCTCTAGAGGCTATGCGGGCATGGACTTCTTGCGGGTAGTTGTTATCGTGCGACCAATCCCACGAATCCCTGTGTTATTGTTGTGTGGGGCCTGGTTCCGTGTTGTATGAAGCATTCTTTCAGATACATTTTCAACGGTCGCCGCACTTCGTTCCGCAGAACCGGAAAGACATCGCGGGTGTCTCCGCCGTCGCGCAATCAGGGGGTGATGTGATCGCGTTTCTGAATTCATTTGGTAGGTCATGACGAAAACTTTTGACGAAAGCAGCGCGCGCGAGGACATCGCCATCGTCGGTCTGTCGCTTTGCGTGCCCGGTGCCGGATCGGCAGCCGCATTCTGGGACAATCTGCGCGACGGTGTCGAATCGATCCGCGTTCTGGACGAACAGGCGCTGCTGGACGCGGGCGAGCGTCCCGATCTGCTGCGCCACCGCGATTACGTGCCCGCCGCCGCGCCGCTGGACGGTTTCGACATGTTCGATGCCGAGTTCTTCGGCTTCAGCCCGAAAGAGGCGGCGATCCTCGACCCCCAGCACCGCAAGTTCCTGGAGACCGCGTGGGAGGCCATGGAATCCGCCGGACATCCGCCGGAGACGCTGAACGGCAATATCGGGGTCTACGCGGGCTGCGGCATGGGCAGCTATTTCTATTTCAACATCTGCTCGAACCGGCATCTGGTCGACGATGTGGGCATGTTCCTGCTGCGCCATACCGGCAACGACAAGGATTTCATGGCCACGCGGGCCAGCCATGTGTTCGACCTCAAGGGGCCGAGCCTGAACATGCAGACCGCCTGCTCCACCTCGCTGGTGGCGGTGCATTACGCGGCCCGCGCGCTGCGTGCAGGCGACTGCGACATGGCGCTTGCGGGGGGCGTGACCATCGAACTGCCGCAGGGGCGCGGCTATCTCTACAAGGAAAACGAGGTTCTCTCGCCCGACGGCCATTGTCATGCCTTCGATCACCGCGCGCAGGGCACCGTGTTCGGCAGCGGCTCGGGCGTGGTGGCGCTGCGCCGGCTGGAGGACGCGATTGCCGATGGCGACCACATCTGGGCCGTCATCAAGGGCAGCGCGGTGAACAACGACGGTGCGGCCAAGGCCGGATATCTCGCGCCCTCGGTGGACGGGCAGGCAGCGGCGGTTGCGGCGGCGCTGGCGGATGCGGACGTGGCGGCCGACACGATCGATTATGTCGAATGCCACGGCACCGGAACCTATCTGGGCGACCCGATCGAGGTCGGCGCGCTGACCGAGGCGTTCCGCAAGACGAGTGACGACACCGGCTATTGCCGTCTGGGGTCGGTCAAGACAAATATCGGCCATCTGGATACCGCAGCCGGGGTGGCGGGGCTGATCAAGACGACGCTGGCGTTGCATCACCGCCAGATCCCGCCCTCGCTGGGCTATGAAAAGCCCAACCCCGCCATCGACTTCGAGACCAGCCCGTTCCGGGTCAACGACCGCCTCTCCGACTGGACGCCGCACAAGGGACCGCGCCGCGCCGGGATCAACGCGCTTGGCGTGGGCGGCACCAATGCGCATGTCGTGCTGGAGGAAGCGCCGGAACGTGCCCCCTCGGAGGAGGCCGACTGGCCGTTCCACGTGCTCTGTCTCTCGGCGCGCAGCCGTGGGGCGCTGGATGCCAACGCCGCCGCGCTGGCGGCACATCTGCGCGGCAATCCCGATCTCGACATGGCCGATGTCGCCTTTACCCTGAAAGACGGGCGGCGCGGGTTCGAACGGCGCCGCGTGCTGGTGGCCGAAACCGCCACCGAAGCCGCCGAACTGCTGGAAAGCGGCGACAGCCGGCGCGTCTTTACCCATGACGTGCTGGGCGACGCGCCCGAAACCGTGTTCATGTTCCCCGGCGGCGGCGCGCAATATCCCGACATGGCGCGCGATCTTTACGAGACCGAGCCGGTCTTCGCCGAATGGATGGATCGCGGGCTGGACCATCTGCAACCGCAGCTTGATTACGATCTGCGCGCGCTCTGGCTGCCCGACCCCGACAAGCGTGATGAGGCCGCGCGCGCGCTGACCAAACCGTCGGTGCAGTTGCCGCTGATCATGATGGTGGAATATGCGCTGGCGCAACTCTGGATGTCGTGGGGCGTGCGCCCGGCGGCGCTGGTCGGCCATTCCATGGGCGAGAACACCGCCGCCTGTCTGGCCGGCGTGATGAGCTTCGAGGATTGCATCGACCTCGTGCTGCTGCGCGGGCGGCTGTTCGATACCGTTCCCGAGGGCGGCATGCTGAGCGTGGCGCTGCCGATGGAGGAGACCGCCGCGCTGATCGGCGACGATCTGGACATCGCCGCCGCCAATGCGCCCGAACTGACCACCGTCTCGGGGCCGCAGGCGGCCCTCGACCGGCTGGCGACAAAATTGTCCGAACGCGAGGTGGAGTTTCAGCGCATCCAGATCGACATCGCCGCCCATTCCAGGATGCTCGATCCGATTCTGGAGGATTTCCGCACGTTCCTGCGCGGTCTGACGCTGAATGCGCCGACGCTGCCGATCATCTCGAACCGCACCGGCGAGCGTCTGCGCGACGATCAGGCGACCGACCCCGATTACTGGGTCCAGCAATTGCGCAACACCGTGCTGTTCGCCGATTGCATCGCCACGCTGGCCAAGGGCGCCCCGCGCGTGTTTCTCGAGGTCGGCCCCGGCAAGGCGCTGAGCGCGCTGGCACAGATGGCCGATGCGGTCAAGCCCGCTCAGGTGCTGTCCTCGCTTCGGCATCCGGATCAGGACATGGCGGACGATGCCTATTTTCTGGGCGTGATCGGGCGGCTCTGGGCCTGCGGCGTGAATGCCGACTGGACCCAGATATGGGGCGAGTCCCGGCGCAACCGGCTGGTGCTGCCGACCTATCAATTCCAGCGCAGTCGCTATTTCATCGAACCGGGCAAATCCACGGAAACGGCCCCCGATCCGGTGCTGAGCCGCGACGACGACATCGCGAACTGGGGCTGGCGGCCCTCATGGCGGCCTCGCACCGCAGAATGCGACATCGACGTGACCCGCGATCTTGCCGATGCGCCCCGGCAGGACTGGCTGATTTTCGAGGACGAGAACGGCATCGCCGCCGCGCTGGCCGAACGGCTGGACCAAGCCGGCCACGCGGTGACGCGGGTGCGCGCGGGCGATACCTATGCCCGTCTGGACGAGGGCCGTTACATCCTCGCGCCGGAACAGGGGCGCGCGGGCTATGACGCGCTGATCGCCGATCTGGAACAGGCCGGGCATCTGCCGACACGGATCGCGCATTTCTGGCTGCTGACACAGGACGAGACATTCCGCCCCGGCAGCAGCTTTTTCGACCGCAACATGGAGCAGGGATTCTACAGCCTGATGTGGCTGGCACAGGCGCTGTCCGGCGCCGACCTTCCGACACCGCCCCATATCGCCATCATCACCAACGGCGCGGCGCAAGTGGCGGATGAGCCGCTGTCCTGGCCGGAAAAGTCGACGGTTTCCGGCCCCGCCGGGGTGATCCCGCGCGAATTTCCGGGCATCACCTGCGCCACCCTGGATATCGACCTGCCGCACCGCGCGGTGCCGCGCGGGTTCATGGCCCGGCTGCGGGCAACGGACGAGGCGGATGCGCTCGATGACGATCTGGCCGGGCGTCTTCTCGAAGAGCTTCTGGCCAGTCCCGGAAATACGATTGCGGCGCTGCGCGACGGGCGACGGATGGAGCGTCATTTTCGCCCCGCGCCCCTGCCCGCCACCGATGATACCTTGTTCCGGCAGGGCGGGACCTATCTTCTGACCGGCGGGTTCGGTGGCATCGCCCAGAGCATCGCCGCCGATTTGATGACGCGGCACGATGCCAACATCGTTCTGACCGCCCGAACCGCCCTGCCCGACCGGGGCGATTGGGACGATCATCTGCGCCGTCACGGCCCCGCCAACCGCGTCGCCCGCGCGATCCGCGCAATCCAGGCGCTTGAGGAATCGGGCAAGGGCCGGGTCATGGCTGTGGCCGCCGATATCACCAATCCCGACGCCATGCGCGCCGCCGTGGCGCAGGCCGAGGCCGCGTTCGGCCCGATCAACGGCGTGATCCACGCCGCCGGCACCATCGACGATGGCCCGATCCTCAGCCGCACGACCCCGGATGTAGAGGCGGTCTTTGCGCCCAAGATCACCGGCTTGCGGGTGCTCGATTCGCTTTTCCCCGACGGCTCGCTGGACCTGATGGTGCTGTGCTCCTCGTCCAGCGCGGTGACACGCCCGGCGGGGCAGATCGATTATGTCGCGGCGAACGCCTATCTGAACGCCTTCGCCGAGGCCCGGCGGGGCGGCAAGACACGGGTCGTCGCCGTCGATTGGGGCGTCTGGGCCGATATCGGCATGGCCGCCGACGCAATGGCCGCGCGGCTGGGCCAGGACGCGACGGTCGAACGCACCCCCGCCGATCTGCCGCTGCTGGACGAAACCGGGTTCGACCGCGACGGCCACCGCGTGTTCTTTGCCAGCTATCGCGCCAAGGACCGCTGGGTTCTGGATGAGCACCGCACGGCGCGGGGCGCGGCATTGTTGCCCGGCACCGGATATATCGAACTGGCCGCCGAGGCGATGCAGGCGCAGGGGACCGACACGTTCCGGATCGATGACCTTTATTTCCTGCGCCCTCTGCATGTCGCCGAGGATGCCACGCGCGATATCGTCATGCGCCTGACGTCCGAGGGTGACGGGCAGACCATGACGCTGCACAGCCGTGCGGCCGGCACCAAGGGATATGCGCTGCACGCACAGGCGCGGATCGCGCCGCTGACGGATGCGCGTCCGGCGCCGCTGGACCTGTCGCGGATCGCCGCGCGATGCGCAGATAAGACATCAGGAACGCCCGACAACCGGTTGAAATCGCCGCAGGAAGCGCATTTGAAGTTCGGCCCGCGCTGGCACGTTCTCAGCGAAACCGCACTTGGCGACGGCGAAGGTCTGGCGCGGCTGGACCTGCCCGCGGCGGCGGGTGACCCCGGAATCATCCTGCATCCCGGTCTGCTGGATCTGGCGACCGGCTGGGCGATGGGCCTGATCCCGGGTTACGCCGGGCGGGACCTGTGGGTGCCGGTCTCCTATCGCACGATCCGGGTTTTCGCCTCCCTGCCCGCACAAGTGCATAGCTGGGTCCGGCTCGATCCCGGCGCACCGCCGAGCGCCGATTTCGTCTCCTTCGACGTGACGCTCTGCGATGAGCAGGGACACGTCTGCGCCGAGATCAAGGGATTCCAGATGACGCGAATGTCCGACGGGCTGGATCTGGGCGATCCGTCCAGACCCGACGCCAGCGCGGCCGATCTGGGGCTGGAAGCCGCCGCCGCAGCCCCGCTTTCCCCCGAGGAAGAGCGCCTGCACGATGCCATTGCACAGGGCATCCGTGGCGACGAGGGTCCGCTGGCGCTGCATCGTGCGCTGGCGCTGGGACATCCGCAAATCGTGGTGTCGCCGCTGGACCTGCACGCGCTGATCGCGCAGGCCGACCGTTCGTCGGCGCCTCCGGGCGACGAGGGGCAGAGCTTTGACCGACCCGATCTCGACACGGCTTATGTGGCGCCGCGCAACGATATCGAGAAAACGCTCGCCGGGCAGTTCGAATCGCTGCTCGGTATCGGTCAGGTCGGGGTCGAGGACAGTTTCTTCGACCTTGGCGGCCATTCGCTGATCGCCGTGCGCCTGTTCGCGCAGATCAACCGGACGTATGACGTGCAGTTCCCGATTTCGGTGCTGTTCGAGGCGCCGAATGTCGAGAAACTGGCCGCGTTGATCACACAGGAACGCGGCGCGGTCGATGCGCCCGAACAACCCGGCGACGACACGCCCGCGACATCCCAGACGCCGCGCCATCGCCATCTGGTGGCGCTGCACAAGGGCGCGGCAGGGCAAACGCCGTTTTTCGTCGTCGCCGGCATGTTCGGCAACGTGCTGAACCTGCGTCAGCTGGCATTGCTGCTGGGCAAGGATCGCCCGGTTTACGGCCTTCAGGCACGCGGGCTGATCGGCAGCGATGCGCCCCACACCTCGCTGGTCGAGGCGGCCGCCGATTACATCGCCGAGATACGCACGATCCAGCCGCATGGCCCCTACATGCTGGGCGGCTATTCCGGCGGCGGCATCACCGCCTACGAGATGGCGCAGCAATTGCGCGATGCGGGCGAAACCGTGTCGCTTCTGGCGTTTCTGGACACGCCGCTGCCGCGACGTCCCGAATTGTCCCGGAAAGACAAAACACTGATAAAGCTGGCGGAATTCCGGAATAAGGGGTTCGCCTATCTTACGGAATGGGCCGGTAACCGGCTGGCCTGGGAGTTCGAGCGCCGCCGACAGGCCAGCGCGCGGGCCGGGTCCGTGGCGTCGGATGTCGCGTTCAACGACCTGCAAATCGAAGCCGCGTTCCGCGAGGCTGTGGGGCAATATGAGATCCATCCCTGGGACGGACCCCTGGCGCTGTTCCGCCCACCGCTCGACAGACACTGGAAGGTGTCCGGCGGCAATTGGGTCAGCGCCGCGCGCGAATATGTCTTTGCCGACAACGACTGGACCCGCTACGCCCCCAATATCGAAGTCTTCCAGGTGACGGGCGACCATGACAGCATGGTTCTCGCACCCAACGCCGCCGTTCTGGCCGAACGGTTGCGCAGTTGTATCGCGGCTGCCGAGGCCGCCCATCCCGCACACCGAAATTCCGCGCCCTGGCATGGTGCGAAAGCTGCCGAGTGAACGTTTATGACCGACCCGACCGTTCTGATCGTGATCCTGAACTACCGCACGCCGGAATTGACGCTGAATGCGGCCGCCGCCGCGCTGGCCGACAGCGAAAATCTGCGCGCCGATCTGGTGATCGTGGACAACGATTCCCAGGACGGGTCTTATCGTCTGATATCCGAGACCATCGCGCGCGAGGGCTGGGACGTGAACGACCGCGTGCGCCTGATCGATTCCGGCCGTAATGGCGGGTTCGGGGCGGGCAACAATGTCGGCATCCGCGCCGGAATGGCCGATGGATCGCGCCCGGATTTCGTCTATCTGCTGAATTCGGACGCCTGGCCGGATCCCGGCGCGATCGCGACGCTGCTCGATTTCATGCGCGCCAATCCGGCGGCCGGCCTCGCGGGCAGCCGCGTGCGCGGCGAGGATGGCAGCGAGCATCAGACGGCATTCCGATTCCCCTCCATCGCCAGCGAATTCGAAAGCAGCGCGCGCACCGGTGTCTTTTCGCGTCTTCTGGCCCGTCACATCGTTCCCCTGCCCAGTTACGACGAGGCCACACAGGTCGATTGGGTTGCCGGCGCCAGCGTGATGATGCGCATGACCATGCTGGACGAGATCGGGCTGTTCGACGAAACCTTCTTTCTCTACTTCGAAGAGACCGAGCTTTGCCACCGCGCCGCGCGGGCGGGCTGGGAGTGCTGGTATGTGCCGGACAGCCGGATCGTACATATCGGCTCGGTTTCGACCGGCATGAAGGCGTGGAGCCGCACCCCCTCCTACTGGTTCGATTCGCGCCAGCACTATTTCATCAAGACGCGCGGACGCGCCTATTGGGCGGTGGCGACACTGGCGCATATCGCGGGCGGCACGGTCTGGGGGCTGCGCCGGTTGCTGTTGAACAGTCCGCGGGTCGATCCCCCCGGATTTCAGCGCGACCTGATCGCGCATGGAACCAAACACCTGGTCCGCAGCCCCGGCGCTGCCGGACCGTCGGCATCGCGTACATTGAAGGATAGAAAATGACCGCTTTTTCCTGTGTTCTGATCGGCGATGAATCGCTGGTCGTCGGCTGTGGCGACATGCTGCTGGAGCGGGGCCACACGATCCGCGCGGTGATTTCGCGGGATGAAACGGTGCAGAACTGGGCCGCGCAGAAGGGTCTGGCGACGCAGACGGACCTGCAAAACCTGGATGTCGCGCCGTTCGACTGGCTGTTGTCCATCGCCAATCTGCGGCTGATCCCCGATACGGTCCTGGCGATGCCCAGCCAGGGCGCGATCAACTTCCATGACGGGCCGCTGCCGCATTATGCCGGGCTGAACACGCCCGCATGGGCGCTGATCAACGGCCAACCGGGTCATGGTGTGACCTGGCACATGATCGAGGGCGGCATCGACACGGGCGACATCCTGGCCCAGCGGCTGTTCGAAATCGCCAAGGACGACACCGCCTTTACGCTCAATTCGAAATGCTATGCCGAAGGGCTGGACAGTTTCGGCGAGGTTCTGGCGCAACTTGAGCGGCGGCGATTGCAGCGCCAGCCGCAGGATCTGACCGGCCGCAGCTATTTCGCCCGCGATGCCCGCCCGGCGGCTGCGGGGCAGCTGGATTTCACCCGGAGCGCCAGCGCCAACGCGGCACTGGTGCGGGGGCTGGATTTCGGTGGCTACTGGAATCCCCTGACCAGCGCCAAGATCGTCCTTGATGGGCGCGTCGTGCTGGTCGGTGAGGCCAGCGCCGAGGAGACCGATCCCGCGACTCCCGGAACGGTTCTGGCGGTCGGGGACGATACGCTGACAATCGCCTGTGCCGATGGCGCGCTGCGCCTTGGCGACCTGCGCGATACCGATGGCCAAAAGCTGCGCGCGGGCGATCTGACGCGGGAGGGCGCGGTCCTGACCAGCCCCGATGCGGACGAAACGGCGACGCTCGACGCATTGATCCAGCGGATGCTCGGGGCCGAGCCGTTCTGGCGCGCCGCCCTTGCGCGGATACAGCCGATGGAACTGCCCTTGGCCGAGCGTCCCGGGGGCACGCCGGACTGGGTCCGCCAGAAGCTCGACATCGGCGCGACCGGCGCAGCGGCGCTGGCGCGGATCGGTGCGCTGACGTTGCGCTCCTCGGGCGCGGCTGCCGGTGATATCGCGTTGCGCGATGACCGCCTTGCGCAGGATGCGACCGCACATCCAGGAATCGTCGCGCCCTGGGTGCCGTTGCATGTGCGCGGGGAGGACACGCTGGAACAGACCGAAGCCGCGATGCAGACCACGCTGGACCGGCTGGCGCAACATGGCGGGTTCGCCGCCGACCTGATCGCCCGCGATCCGCAGACCGCCGCGCCGGCCATGCCGCAGGTCGCGGTGTCCCTGGGCAAGGACGAGGCGATTGCGGGCACCGCGCTGACCATCGCGCTGAGCGATGATGGCGCGACGTTGATCCATGACCGCACACGGCTGGACGATGCGGCGATCGCGCTGTTGATCGACCGGCTTGAAATGCTGACGACCGCGCCGCAGGACCCCATCGATCGCCTGGCCGTCCTGCCCGACCGCGAACGGCAATTGGTGCTGGAGACGTGGAACCGCACAGAAACGCCGTGGGATGCCGACCTGACCATGCATCGCGCGTTCGAGGAACAGGTCGCGCGCACGCCGGACGCGGTTGCACTGGTCCATGAGGATCGCAGCCTGACCTATGCGCAGGTGAATGCGCGCGCCAACGCGGTCGCGGCGCAACTGGTCGCGGCGGGGATCGGCCCCGGCGAGAATGTCGGAATATGCCTGCCGCGCGGTCCCGATCTGGTGATCGGCGCGATGGCGGTGCTCAAGGCGGGCGGGGCTTATGTGCCGCTGGATCCGGCCTATCCCGCCGACCGGATCGCGCATTATGTCAGCGACAGCAATGCCAGCGTGATCCTGACCGATGCGACCTTGCGCGCCACCCTGCCCGAAAGCGCCGCGACCATCGTGGAAATCGACCCGGCGGCGCAACAGGCCGAGAATGTCGATGGCGGCGCCACGGCGCGCGATCTGGCCTATGTGATCTATACCTCCGGTTCCACCGGCACGCCCAAGGGCGTGATGATCGAGCATCGCAACGTCTCGAATTTCTTCACCGGCATGGATGCGCGGATCGACCACGATACCGGCAGCGTCTGGCTGGCGGTGACCAGCCTGTCCTTCGACATCTCGGTTCTGGAGCTGTTCTGGACGCTGGCACGCGGGTTCAAGGTGGTGCTGCTGGGAGACGAGAACCGTGCCGCCGTTTCGGGCGCATCCCGGCCCGTTTCCGACCGGCATATCGATTTCAACCTCTTCTACTGGGGCAATGACGACGGCGCCGGCCCGAAGAAGTACGAATTGCTGCTGGAAGGCGCGAAATTCGCCGATGCCAACGGATTCAACGCGGTCTGGACGCCCGAGCGGCATTTCCACGCCTTCGGCGGCCCTTATCCCAACCCGTCGGTCACCGGCGCGGCGGTGGCGGCGGTTACCAGGAACCTGTCGGTGCGCGCGGGCAGTTGCGTGGCCCCCCTGCACCACCCGGCCCGCATTGCCGAGGAATGGGCGGTGATCGACAACCTGACCGCCGGACGCGCGGGGCTGGCCATCGCCAGCGGCTGGCAGCCGGACGATTTCGTGCTGCGCCCCGAGAACACGCCGCCCGCGAACAAGCCCGCGATGTATGACGCGATCGACAAGCTGCGCGCGCTCTGGCGGGGCGAGGCCGTGGAATTCCCCAAGGCCGACGGCACCCCTCATGCGGTCGTCACCCAGCCGCGCCCGGTTTCGTCCGAATTGCCGGTCTGGGTAACGACGGCCGGCAATCCCGACACCTGGCGCGAAGCCGGCGAGATCGGCGCGAATGTGCTGACCCACCTGCTGGGCCAGTCCATCGACGAAGTGGCAGGCAAGATCGAAATCTACCACGCTGCCCTGCGCAAGGCCGGGCACGATCCGGCGGATTTCACCGTGACGCTGATGCTGCACAGCTTCCTCGCCGACAGTCGCGAAAAAGCCCGCGAGATCGCGCGCGAACCGATGAAGGATTACCTGCGCAGCGCCGCCGGTCTGATCAAGCAATATGCCTGGGCATTTCCGGCATTCAAGCGGCCCAAGGGCGTGACCAATCCGTTCGAGATGGATCTGGGCATGCTGGACGAGGACGAACTCGAAGCGATCCTCGATTTCGCTTTTGAGCGTTATTTCGAGGAGTCGGGCCTGTTCGGCACCATCGAGGACGCGCTGGCGCGCACCGAACAGCTCAAGCGGATCGGCGTCGACGAAATCGCCTGCCTGATCGACTATGGCATCGCGCCCGACACCGTGATGGAGGGTTTGAAACCGCTGGCCGAGGTTCTGAAACGCGCCAACGCGCCCGCCGAACTGACAGCGGACGATTTCTCGCTGACGGCGCAGATTCTGCGCCATGACGTGACGCATCTGCAATGCACGCCATCGCTCGCGCGGATGATCGCCCAGAACGACGAGGCGCGCCTGGCGCTGGGGCATCTGCGCCACCTGCTGATCGGGGGCGAAGGATTGCCCGGCGATCTGGTGAGCGATCTGCAACATTGCACCCGCGCGCAGATCCTCAACATGTACGGGCCGACGGAAACCACCATCTGGTCCACGGTTCAGCCCATCGGCGATGTATCACCCGGCGCGCAGCCCATCGGCACGCCCATCGCGAACACCGTGATCCGGGTGCTGGACGCAACCGGCCAACCCTGTCCGGTCGGCGCACCGGGCGAGTTGTTCATCGGTGGCGCGGGCGTCGTGCGCGGCTATTGGCAGCGCCCCGACCTGACCGATAGCGTCTTTACCGACGACCCCTTCGATCCGCAGGGGCGGATCTATCGCACCGGCGATCTGGTGCGCTGGCGGGGCGATGGCAGCCTGGATTATCTCGGACGCACCGACCATCAGGTGAAAATCCGCGGCCAACGCATCGAACTGGGCGAGATCGAGGCCGCGCTGGCCGATTTCTCGCGCGTGCATTCGGCGGTCGTGATTGCCCGGGAAATCGTGCCCGGCGATCCGCGGTTGCTGGCCTATTACACTGCGGACAGCACCCTGCCCGAGGAGACGCTGCGCACCCATCTGTCCCATCACCTGCCCGAAGTGATGATGCCCGCGCACATCACGCGGCTGGATGAATTTCCGCTGACCCCCAACAAGAAGATCGACCGCAAGGCCCTGCCCGATCCGGTGCCGCAGCGCGCCCCCGCGCCAGCACAACCCGCGCCTGCCAGCGGTTCGCAGGCGCAGATCGCGGCGATCTGGTCGCGTATCCTGGGTGTGGGCGATATCCGCGCCGAGGACAATTTCTTTCAGCTTGGCGGCCATTCGCTGCTGGCGGTGCAGGCGCATCGCGAAATCCGCACGGCGCTGGACCTGCCGGGTCTGTCGATCACCGACATCTTCCGCTTTCCGACGCTGGGCGCCCTTGCCGTCCATGTGGGGGGCGGTGAAACCGCGCCGGAGACACCGGACGACGATCCCGCCAAGGCCGAAACCATGTCCAAGCGCCGGGCCATGCGCGCCGAACGCCAACGGAGGACGGGATGAGCACGACCCTTGCCCGCCGCGACCATCTGGCGGGGTTGGATCTGGCGCGTCTGCTGTTCGCCCGCAACGTGGCGCTGACCGGTTGCGATCCACGCGAGGATCATCCGGCGCTGCTGCAAGGGGAGCGCGTGGCGGTGGCGCGCGCCGTGCCAGCGCGCCGGCGCGAATTCGCGGCCGGCCGTGCCGCTGCGCGAAGGGCGATGGACGAGCTGGGGCTGCCACCCGCCCCGGTCCTGATGGGCGCGGACCGCGCTCCGGTCTGGCCCGACGATATCATCGGCAGCATCAGCCATTGCCGGACCTGCTGCCTTGCCGCCGTCGCGCGGCGTGGCGATGTGCAGGCGCTGGGTCTGGATGTGGAGGACGACACGCCGCTGGAGGACGATCTGATCGCCTCGATCTGCACCCCGTCCGAGCGCGCATGGCTTTCGACGCAACCCCGCTCGCGGGCGGGGCAATGGGCGAAGGTGATGTTTTCGGCCAAGGAGGCCGCTTACAAATGCCAATACATGCTCACGCGGCGCCTGTTCGGCTTTGACGGGTTGGAAATCGCGCTCGATCCGGCGGCCGGTCGGTTTGAGGTGCGATTTACCGCAACCGTCGCGCCCTTCATGCGGAACACGCGACTTGCAGGGCGCTTTGCCATCGGCGGCGGGCTGATCGTCACCGGCATGGCGCTTGCAGCATGACGCCCGCCTACGACGATAAGGCATGGACCCGGAAAGGTTTTTGGTGACCACGATGATCTTGCGCTACTATCCCGTTCTTCTGCTGCTTCTGGCCCTGGTGCTGGCCGGTGCGACCGTCTGGGTGCTGTCGCGCAACCGCACGCCCGATGCGGCAACGGTCGAGGCCGCCTATGCCACGTCGCTGCCCGCGCCCGACGCTCCGTTACGGGTGTATCATCTGGGGCACAGCCTTGTCGGGCGCGACATGCCGGCCATGCTGGCGCAACTCTCCGGTGAAGGCCATGAATATGCCAGCCAACTGGGCTGGGGAACGACGCTGCGCGCGCATTGGGAACCCGATGTGGAGATCAACGGCTTCGAGACCGAGAACGCCCATCCGCATTTTCGCGCCGCGCACGAGGCGATCGCCTCGGGAGATTACGACGCCGTGATCCTGACCGAAATGGTCGAACTGCGCGATGCCATCCGCTATTACCACTCGGCGCGCTATCTGAGCCTGTGGGCCGATCTGGCGCGCGCGGCCAATCCCGATACCCGCGTCTATCTTTACGAAACATGGCACGCCCTGACCGATCCCGACTGGCTGGGGCGGCTGGACGGCGACCTGGAAACGCTTTGGGAGCGTCGCGTGCTGCTGCCCGATCTGGCCCGCGCAGGAACCGAAAGGCCTGTCCATGTGATCCCGGCGGGGCAGGTTCTGGCACGTTTCGTGCGCAAGGTCGAAGATGCCGGCGGCATCGACAACGTGCCCGACCGCACCGCCCTGTTCGCCCGCGACCCCGAGGGCGGACTGGACCCGATCCATATGGGCGATCTGGGCAATTACCTGGTGGCGCTGACGCATTACGCGGTGCTTTATCATCGCTCGCCCGTGGGCCTGCCCCGGCAGGTGCTGCGCGCCGATGGTTCCACGGCCGATGCGCCGGGGCCGGAGGCCGCGCGGGTGATGCAGGAAACCGTGTGGGAGGTCGTGACCACCTATCCCAAGACCGGGGTCGTGCCGTGAAGCGCCTTTTCGCGCCGCTTGCCGCCCTGCTGCTGGCAGCCCCGTTATTTTTCGCGCCGTTAAATGCGGCCCAGGCCGGACAGACCAACGAACCGAACCCGCGCATCATGGCGGTCAACCTATCGGGAATCAGCGACTGGAGCACACAAGCACCGTTTCTGGACGTGATGAAAACCGCCCGTTCGTGGATCGGGCACATGCCCGGGCAGTGGGGCGGCATGGACCATGACGATCTGCAAAAGGCGGGCCATCTGGATGAAGACGGCTGGCCGGTGACGATCCCGCCCGGACTCGGTTCGGTCGGGACGCTCATCCTGACCGATCTGCCGGAAGCGGCGGTTTCGCTGTCCGGCCGCTATCGGCTGCGCTTTGAGGGCGATGGCATCGTCGAGGTTGGGGGACGCGCGCAGAACGTGCGCTATGGTACCAACGAGGTGTCGTTCGATTTCACCCCCGGCCCCGGCATGGTCGATATCCGAATCCAGCGCACCGACCGCAAGGGCACCGGCGACCATGTGCGCAACATCACCGTGATCGCCGAGGACAAGATCGCGGCCTATGAGGCGGGGGGAATCTTCAACCCCGACTGGCTGGAACGCATCGCCAACTTCGACCTCCTGCGATTCATGGACTGGATGAGCACCAATAATTCAGAGCAAAGCCAGTGGGAGGACCGCCCGTTGCCGAGCGACTACACCTGGACGCGCAAGGGCGTGCCGCTCGAGATCATGGTGGCGCTGGCCAACGAATTGGGCGTGGATGCGTGGTTCACCGTGCCTCACCGCAGCACTGACGATTACAATGCACGCTTTGCCGCCGCCGTGCGCGCGGGGCTGAACGGGGATCAGCGCGCCTATGTCGAATATTCCAACGAGGTCTGGAACTGGCAATTCCAGCAAGCCGGATGGGCTGACGAACAGGCCCGCGCGCGCTGGAAGGCAAAGGATGCATGGATGCAGTTCTATGGCATGCGCGCGGCCCAGATCGCCAACATCTGGAGCGATGCGTTCGGTGCCGAAGCTGACGAAAGGCTGGTGCGCGTGATCTCGTCCCAAGCCGGCTGGCTGGGTCTGGAGGACATGGCGCTGGACGCGCCGCTCTGGCAGGACGAGGGCCATCCCGCACCGTTCACGGCCTTCGACGCATATGCCATCACGGGGTATTTCGGCGGCAACCTGGGCACCGAAGACCGCGCGCCAATGGTCCGGCGCTGGATCGACGAAAGTCTGGTCGCGGCGCAGCAGGCAGCGGACGCGCAGGCGCTGAGCGGCGACGCACGCGACGATTATATCGCCGGACACCGCTATGATGCGGCGGCCGCGCTGGCCGGACAGGAACTCCGCGACGGCTCGATCAGCGGCGATGCGTCCGACACGCTGAGCGATCTGCTGGACAAGACCCTGCCCTGGCATCTCGATGTTGCGCGCAAGCGCGATCTGGACCTCATCATGTATGAAGGGGGCACCCATGTCGTCGGGATCGGCCCGATGGTCGATGACGAGGCGCTGACCGATTTCTTCACCCATCTGAACTATACCCCGGAAATGGGTGCGCTTTATCAGGAATTGATCGCCGGCTGGTTCGAACGGGGCGGGCAGATGTTCAATATCTTTGTCGATGTAAGCAAACCGTCGAAATGGGGCAGTTGGGGTGCGCTGCGCTATCTATCGGACAGCAACCCGCGGTGGGATGCGGTGGTCGCGGCGCAGTAACACCGGCGAGACCCGGACGGGTCGCGGCGGCCCTCTGTCTTATCGGGCAGGATCGGATGACGCGCGGGCGGCGATGGCGCGGGCGAAATGATCGGCCAGTTTCGCGGCCTCGCGCGTGGCATCATGGCGTTCCAGCACCCGGGCGCGCGCCGCCTGCCCCATCCCGCTCAGCCGGTCCGACGGCATGGCGGCCATTTCCGCCACTGCCTGCGTCAGTGCATCCACATCGCCTGCGGGCACCAGCCAACCGGTTTCCTCCGGGCGCACGAGTTCGGGAATGCCCGCAATAAAGGTGGCGATGACCGGGCGCGCCATTGCCATGGCTTCCATCACGACCATCGGCAGGCCTTCGGCAAAGCTGGGCAGGATCAAGCCATGCGCGCCGGCCAGTTCGCGGCGCACACCCGCCTCGTCCAGCCAGCCGGTCAGGATGATGCGGTCGCCAAGACCATGGCGCGCGATCGCGGCCTCGAGATCGGCACGCATTTCGCCGTCACCCACAAGCATCAGATGGACATCCAGCTGCGTGTCCCGCAGCCGCGCCATGGCCTCGACCAGCAGCATCTGGCCCTTTTGCTCGACGAAGCGGCCGATATTGACCAGTCGCAAGGGCCCGTCCGGCAGTGGCGGCGGATCGGCGAAATGCTCGGGCTCGATGGTGCAATGCACCACATGCAGGCGCGGCCAGGTGTCGAACGCCGCCCAGCGTGCCAATTGACTGCGCCCGAACTGGCTGATCGCGACAGCAAACGCGGCGCGGTCCAGTTTCAGCCCGAGCGCCAGCGCGCGGGGCGCGTCGAACTCCTCGGGACCGTGGGTGGTGAAGCTGTAGCCCGGCCCGCCCACCGCCTGCGCCAGAAGCGCCACGGCGGTGGCATTGGTGCCGAAATGGGCGTGCACATGGTCGAGTCCCAACTCCGCACAACGGCGCGCGACGGCGCACGCTTCGACAAGATAGATCAGATGGCGCGCCAGGCCTGTTTCCGAGACACGACCCATCCGCCACGCCAATGCGAATGCACGTCCGAAACGGCCCGGACCGGACAGCGCGTTGGCCAATGTTTCGCGCAGTAAACCCGCTGCGCCAAGGTCCAGAACATACTCGGTCCGGGCCGCCTCTTCACGGTCTGCGGGATCGACGAGATCGCTGTCGCTGCGCCGCATCGCCAGCCGGACAATCCGCGCGCCGCCCGCTTCGAGAGCGCGCAGTTCGCGCCGGATAAAGCTGTGCGAGGGCTGCGGATAGGTATTGAGGATATATGCGACGTTCACACCGGCACCTGCGTTGTTTGCCCAACGCTAACCATTTGGGCGTAAGGAGAAAAGCGTTCATATCCGACCGTCGGCCGGTTGGCGATCCTCCGGCGTTTTCCGCCCGCCTTGTCGACGCGACACGTTGACCGCGTCCGGTGGTGCGCCTAGCTTGCCGCCGACTCACGAAAAGGGCAAGAAAACCGATGCGGGCAATCACTGGCGCGTTCCGGGGCGACGGGCTGATGGCGCGCGGGCTGCGCAGCGCCTCGTTTCTTGTGCTCGGCTTCGGAGCAAGCCAGGCGTTGCGTCTGGTCTCGAACCTGATCCTGACACGTCTGCTGTTTCCCGAGGCGTTCGGCCTGATGGCCCTGGTGACCGTGGTGACGGTCGGGCTGGCGATGTTTTCCGATGTCGGCACCTCTCCGGCCATCGCCCAGAGCGAACGGGGCGATGATCCGGACTTTCTGGATACGGCCTGGACGATCAAAGTCGCCCGGGGCTTTTCGCTCTGGGCGCTGACCGGCCTGCTGGCGCTGCCGGTGGCGCGGTTCTACGATGCCCCCGAACTGGCGCTTTACCTGCCGCTTGCGGGGATTTCGCTGGCAATAGCTGGGTTCGAGCCGACCCGTATCGATACCGCACACCGGCATCTGCTGATGGGCCGCGTCGTCGTTCTCGACCTGCTCAGCCAGTTGGTCGGTCTCATCGCGATGATCACACTGGCACTGGCCACCCGCTCGGTTCTGGCGCTGGTCATCGGCGGCGTGGTCGGCGCGGCGGCCAAATTGGTGCTGGCGCATTTCATGTTGCCCGGCGCGGCAAACCGGTTTCGCTGGGAACGTACCGCTGCCGATGAATTGATCCATTTCGGAAAATGGATATTCCTGTCCACTGCATTTTCCTTCGTCAGCAACCAGGGAGATCGCGCGATTTTGGGGCGGTTCATCACCCTGAACGCGTTGGGTCTTTACAACATTGGCTATTTTCTGGCCAGTTTTCCGCTTCTCATGGGGCAAACCATAACCGGAAAAATCCTGATTCCGGTTTACCGCGATCTCGGCAAGGGCGCGAACGATACGGCACATCGCAAGCTTCGACTGATGCGATATGCGTTGAGCGCGGCCCTGTTGTCGCTGCTTGCGCTCATGGCGCTTTTGGGTCCGGCGGTTGTCGGGTTTCTTTATGACGACCGGTATGCGTTGGCGAAACCCATGGTCGTCCTGCTCGCCTGCGCGCAAATGCCGGCGGTGATCGGGATGAGCTACGAACACGCCGCGCTCGCCGCCGGCAACAGCCGCTCGTATTCCCTGTTATCCGCTTCGCGGGCCGTTTTGCAGGTGTCGCTGCTATTGACCGGTGTCATCAACTTCGGCCTCGTCGGCGCGCTCATTGCGGTAGGGTTGGCGCATTTACTCGCGCATCCGGTGCTGATCTGGCTGGCATGCCGGCATCGGGTCTGGGATGCGCGGCACGATCTGCTGTTCTTTGCCTTGGCGACCGGACTGACCGCTCTGGCCCTTGTGCTGCACGCGGATCTGATCGCGGGACTTTCTCGTCTGGCCTGAACAAACAGCAGCGTCTCCGGCCGACTCTTTCTCCGCTCGGTCTACCCGCCAACCGGCGCCGCGAAACAGCCATCGATATCAGGATTTCGTTTTCAGCGTGGGAATGGACACCACCGGCTCCAGACCGGTTTCGCGCTGCATCTGTGCGGCGCTGCGGATCACCGGATTGCGCAGTTCCAGCAGGAAAGCCAGAAAAAGCGCCAGCCCGACGCTTGCCGCACCGCCCATCACCGCAACCTTCTTCCGGCTGCCCCCCGAGGGATAGTCAGGAAGACCAGCGGGTTCGATAACGGTCAGCCGTTCGGCCTGATTGGTGCTTTCGAGACGAAAACCGACATCGGCCTCGGCCTGCCGGGTCACGACAACATCCAACTGGCGTTGCACGTCGTCGCGCTGGCGCAGTAACGCATTCAGTCTACGCTCGATTTCAGGCGTCGTCTCGATCGAGGCCATCAGATCGTCACGACGGCCTACCAGAAGATTGCGTTGTGCCGCCAGGGTGCCGAGTTGATCGTCGTAATCCTGACGCAACCGCTGCGCGGTCGCCTCGCGCGCCATGCGTATTTCGCGTTCAGCCTCGCGCTGGATCGAGATGACCTCGCGATCGATGTCCAGAACCGCCTGATTGATCGCGTCTATCTCCGAGCGGCGCGATTCGACACTGCCCGGCAAGGAGACGTCGTGAGTGTTGCGGAATGCGACGATGTCATCCTCGAGCGCGCTCAGTTCCGCGCGCAATCTGTCTTCGCGGGCCGAGAAGAACTCCAGCGTTTCGCGTGCCTGCTCGATCCGCGTGTCCATGCTCAGGTCGATCGTGCGGCGCGACAATTCCTGCGCCACGGCCTGCGCCTGCTCGGGGGTTTCCATATCGGCGCTGATCGTGATCACCGAAACGGCGCCGTCATCGGAATAGCCACTGCGGGCGGCGGCCACGACGTCGACATTCACCGACTGGCGCAAGAGTTTTACCTTCTCGTTGGGCGTTAATGCCAGATCAGAGTAAAGGCTGAGCGTTTCAATTATTTCCAACATGCTGTCCCGCGTCATCAGCCGTTGCTGGATAAGCTGAAGCCGCCGGGCGGACGAACCCTGCACCGTCGAGCGCGCCAACTCATCCGCGATCTTGGGGCGGGCCATCTGAAGCACCTCGTATGACGTGTAAACATGCGGTTGCGAAAGCGCGTAAAAAACCGCAACCACGCCTCCCAGCAGCGTCACGACCACGATCAAAATCGCGCGACGGCGCAGCATATCGACGATATCATCCAGAGTTTGTATCGGACCCATGTCGCGCCTCCTACTGTTCAATCAGGCCTCAGGCGGCAAGCGCCCATCCGTGCGATTTCATTTTCCGGTCCCGCGCGCATGGTTCAGGATCACTCCCAACAACTGGCTTTGCCCTTCGAGTATCCGTTCGCAAGCAGCGATCTCGTGCGCCAATGTACGGGTGCCGTCGATCACGAGAAGGACGCCGTCAAGCTCGGGAAGGAACGCGGCCAGATCGTCATGTTCCAAGATCGCAGGAAAATCATAGAGAATCACATCCGGGCGCAACGCCGCATTCATACGCACCAGCGAATTGGCACTTCGGACATCGTGCAGCGCTTCGGCGGCGCCGGTGGTGGCCTTCTGGGTCAATCCGACAGCCAGTGTATCGCTGATGCGCACCAGATGCCGGTCCGTACCGATACGACCGGCCAGAAAATCGCGCAGGTCGCCGTGGCCGGCCATGTCCAGGGCCGTGGCAACGCCCGGATCGCGTTGATTCATGTCCATCAGCACCGTCCGGCTGCCGGGTACGCGGGCGATGCTTTGCGCCAGATTGACGGCCGTAAAAGTCGCACCACAGCCCGAGGTTGGTGCCGCGACGGCGATTCGGTTCCATCCATTGGCACGCAGCGATTGCAGCAACCGTGTCCGCAACAGATCGAATGCCCGACGGGCCGGATCGGGGCGAAAAAAATCGACCAGCAACTTGCCGCGCGCCGGCTGCCCGCGCCCGTCGACCGGCACAAGCGGCAGCGACGCGAACGATTCCGCCGGATCGGCGGCGCCCAAAGGCGCGATCGTGGTCGAGTCGGTCCGTACAAGCGCGTCCTCGTCTGGAGGAAAAACCAGCGAATCAAAGTCGGCCGGAGCGGAGCCCCGATACTGTTTTTTTCGCGATATCTGCGTCATGGGTCGCCTGGCATCCGAACTACCGCTCGGCTCGTCCTTCTCAGGATTGGCGCCGCCCGGATCGTGTTTCTGAATCATGCGCTACACCTGAACCGGCGATCGGCAATTCGTTTGTACATGGTTCAGCATATAGGCGGAATTAAGGCGCGCTCAACACCCTGTCCGGCGCAATACCACCCCGACGGTCCGTATCAACAACGAAATGTCGCCTTTGCAGGACAGGTTGGCACAATAACTCTCGTCCAGCCGGGCGCGATCGGTAAACTGCGCGGTGTTGCGCAAGGACACCTGCCAGAGGCCCGTCAGCCCCGGTCTCAGCGCGAAATAGGCGGCTGGATCGCCGTAAAGCGGCAATTGTTCCGGCAGCATCGGGCGTGGCCCGACAAGGCTCATCTCGCCTCTGAAGACGTTCCACAACTGCGGCAATTCATCCAGCGAACTCGCGCGCAGAACCGCACCCAGCGGGGTCACTCGCGGATCGTCGCGCAGTTTCTGGGTCGTCCGCCACTCTTCGGCCAGCGCCGGATCCTCGTCGAGAAGCTCCTGCAGCCGCCGATCCGCGTCACGCACCATCGTGCGCAGCTTGACGATCCAGAAAACGCGACCGTCCTTTCCCAGACGGGCCTGCCGGTAGAACGGATTGCCGCTTTCGATCCACAGGGCGAACGCACATAGCAGCATGATCGGCAATGTTATCGGCAAGGATAAGAACAAGAAGAGTATGTCCAGCAGCGGCTTGCCGATCTGCCGATAAAGCCCGTGGGGCGACATGCGGCGCGGACGCTGCCCGGCCGAATCATCCGGCGACGTGCCGCTTTGACCAAACGTCATTTGCCCTGAATCACGCGGCAGATAGAGACTCATCGCACTTGTGCACCCGTCCCCCGCGGTCCCTGCATCATAAATCGGGACCGGACCAATATTTACACCAATCTCTTTCATTATTGCCCCCCAAGAGCAACCTCCCCAAAATGGGAGCCCGGGTGTCAGACGAAATGATCGTCCCGGTTCTTCAGCGTCAAACTGACCGGAACTGACATTTCCGGCACTCACTCGAATTGAACTCAAATCGCACGGATCCGGTTCAATACCTTGTCCGATCCAGCTTGAAAATCCACATGCGTCCAGCGAATAGAGTTCGTTTTGATCGCACTTCAAGACTTCTTTTTACGGAAAACACTTTGTTTCCACCAGACCTTCAGCCTCAACAGGGTAACCTTAAGGAAATGCGCCCGACAAGCAAGGTATTCGTTACCTTTTGTTAACCCTCTCATACAGAAATCGGCGCCCGATGAGGAGGCGCCGGACTGGTCGAAAGGTCCGGCAGGGGGTAGGAAAGGCAAAAAGGCAAGTGCGGGTGGATCGGATCATGCGAAAAGCGGCCGTCGGCGACTGGATTGCGTGCGACATTGGAACACAGGTGTTGTCCGTCTGGGCCATGCAGGAGGCACGGCCCGTCGCTTCGGCCCACGCAAAGCCGACAGGGGAGGGGTTGGAAGCCAATCTGCTGCGTTTGGTAGAGGACTGGCTGGACCCGGACCGGACGGTGGACATCGTGGCCTGCGGGACCAGCGATGTCGCGTTGCAACCGGTGCCGGCCAAACCGCTTGACCTGCCAGCCCATCCGATGCCGACGCAGGACCGGCGGATCGCGCTGTCCTGTCTGCCGGGACTGTCGCAGGCCCGGCCGCCCGCCATCATGCAGGGGCCGGAAACCCGCATCGCCGGCTTTCTGTCGCTGAACGCGGGCTGGGACGGTGTGATATGCCTGACCGGAACGCAGACCGTATGGGCGCAGATAAGCGCCGGCGAAGTCGTCAGCTTCCAGTGTTTTCTCACGCCCGGCCTGCTGCAAGCGCTGACCGATGATCCGCTTCTGTCGCATTGCGGTGCCGACGCGGGATGGGATGAAGCGGCGTTTGCCGCCGCTATCGATGACGCGATGGCGCGACCGGAACGGCTGGCCGCGGATCTGGCGGGCATCGCGGCACGGCACCGCCTGACCGCACAGGCACCCGCAATCGGGCGCGCCCAGCTATGGGGGCTGGCGGTCGGCGCGGAACTGGCGGCGGCGCGTCCCTACTGGTTGGGTCAGCACCTTGCGGTTCTGGGCGAAACGGAAGCGGCGGGTGCGTATCACCGGGCATTGTCGCTGCAGGGGGCGCCCGCGATCATTGCCGACGAGACCGCCATGCTATTGGCGGGCATACGGGCGCGGGCAAGGCTTGCGTAATTTCAGCGCCTTGCGCGCAATTCTTCAAGTATGGACCGCGTGTGCGCGCCGCGCTCGGGCACCGGTGGCGGGGTCCATTCCGACGCGCCGGAAAAACGCGGCGCCGGGGCGGCCTGCATCACGCCATCGGCCTCATGCCAGGTCCGCCGCGCCGTATTGATCGGGTGACGCATCGATTCCCGCGGTGTCAGAACCGGCGCGACACAGGCATCCGTGCCCTCGAACAGCGCCGTCCAATGCGCGCGGGGCTGGCTGGCGAACAGCGATTCGAGCCGCCGGCCCAGTTCGGGCCACCGCGCCCTGTCGAATTGCGCCGCGAAATCGGGATCCTTTGCGAGGCCCATCCGGTCAAGGAAGATGCCGTAGAATTTCGGCTCGAGACATTGCACGCTGACATAGCCATCGTCGGCGGTGCGATAGGTGCGGCTCCAATGCGGGCCGTCCAGCAGGCTCTGCCCGCGCGCCTCGCTCAGACCGCCGCCTTGCCCCAGCGTCATCAGCAGGTTCATCATGCTGGCCGTGCCGTCATGGATCGCCGCATCCACCACCGTGCCCTGCCCGGTCGCGCGCGCATTCAGGATCCCCGCGAGCACACCCAGCGCCAGATACATCGCCCCGCCGCCGATATCGCCCACCAGCGTCGGTGGTGCCATCGGAGTCTGGCCGGGAAGCGAACCATACCAGAGCGCACCCGCGGTCGCGATATAGTTCATGTCATGGCCCGCGCGCTGCGCCAGCGGTCCGCTCTGCCCCCAGCCGGTCATGCGCCCGAACACAAGCGCGGGGTTGACAGCATGACACTCGGCGGGACCAAGCCCCAGTCGCTCCATCACGCCGGGTCGAAAGCCCTCGATCAGGGCCTCGGCCGTGCCGACCAGATCAAGCAGGATGGCGCTGTCGTCGGCGTTCTTCAGGTCCAGTTCGATGGACCGTTTGCCGCGATCCAGGATCGGGGCGTGCGGCATCCCCGGCGCCGGATTGCCGCCGGGGCGATGCACGACGATCACATCCGCCCCCATATCGGCCAGCATCATGCCGGCAAAGGGACAGGGGCCGAGGCCTTCGATCTCGATGATGCGGAGTCCGTCCAGCATGATGCATCCCTCATTGGCGGGTAACGCCCGCGCAGCGTGCGGATTTCGCGCGGTTTTGCAAGATCGAACGGGACGTCCCGGCCTTGTGGCGGGGGCGGTTTCGTGGTGGTGTCGCAGTGACGCGGCACGCCCCGCACCCTTTTCACGATGAGGCCACACATGACCCAGATCATCCGATCGCTCGCCGATATCCAGTCCCGCTATGACGCGATGTTCGTCGATCTCTGGGGCTGCGTGCATGACGGGGTGCGCGCCATGCCCGATGCGGTGGCAGCCTTGCAAGCCTATCGCGCAGCCGGGGGCGTGGTCGTGCTGGTGACGAATTCGCCCAAGCCCCGCGCTGGGGTGCAGCAGCAATTGTCACGGTTCGGGGTGCCGGACGACGCATGGGATGCCATCGCCACGTCGGGCGACAGCGCCCGCGCCGCCATGTTTCAAGGCGTCGTCGGCCAGAAGGTCTGGTTCATGGGCGAGTGGGAGCGCGACGCCGGATTCTTCGAACCCATGGAGGTGATCGACGATCCCGTGAAGATCGAGCGCGTGCCGCTGGAGCAGGCCGAAGGCATCGTCTGCTGCGGACCTTTCGATCCCTATGCCGACCCTGCGGTCAACCGGCCGCAATTTCTCTATGCAAAGCAGAAAGGGCTGAAACTGCTTTGTGCCAATCCCGATATCGTGGTCGATCGCGGGGAACAGCGGGAATGGTGCGCGGGGGCGCTGGCGCAACTTTACACCGAGATGGGCGGGGAAAGTTACTATTTCGGCAAGCCCCATCCGCCGATCTACGATCTGGCGCGCCGCCGTCTCGCCGCGCTGGGCCGCGAGGTCGGATCGGCATCGATTCTGGCCATCGGAGACGGCGCGCAAACCGATATCCGCGGGGCCATGGGCGAGGATATCGATTCTCTTTTCATCAGTGGCGGGTTGGCGCTGAAGGAAACGAGAACCACGCATCAACCTGAAGAATCGGCTCTAAAGGATTATCTGGAAAGGGAAACCGTCAATCCGACCTATGCGATCGGCGCGTTGCGGTGATGATTTTAAGGCTTGATTTTCTGCGCGTGCAAAGTAATAAAGTTACGCGAAAGCGACTATGGCAGCCTGAAAATTGCCGCAGAGATCAGAGACGAGGATATCATGTTGGATAATCTGCCCCGTGGCACGATCTGTATTGAAGACATCGAAATGGGCATGACGCGCCACCTGCAAAAAGTGGTGACGGATGAGGATATCGAGATGTTCGCGCAGATCTCGACCGACCGGAACCCGGTGCACCTGGACGACGATTATGCCCAGGACACCATTTTCGAGGGTCGCATCGCGCATGGCATGCTGACCGCCGGCCTGATCTCGGCGGTGATCGGGGAACAATTGCCGGGCCACGGCACGGTCTATATGGGGCAATCGCTGAAGTTCCTCGGCCCGGTGCGTCCCGGCGACATGGTCTATGCCGAGGTCAAGGTGATCGACATCGACATGGCCAAACGCCGCGTCAAGCTGGATTGTCATTGCGCGGTCGATGGCAAGAAGGTGCTGGTGGGCGAAGCCACGGTTCTGGCACCGTCGCGCAAGTTCGATTGAGTCGAAAGGCGGGGTGAACCCCGCCCTACGCCTGATTGCCACGGGTCGAAGACGGATCCGTGGTTTTCGTGATGCAAAACCGCTTCACACTTTGGTCGTCGCGCATTAGGCAAAGGCCATGCGTATTGTCCGTGATTATCAGTTTGTCGAGCCGCAGGATCGGGGCGCCAGCGCCGCCATCGGCAATTTCGACGGTGTGCATCTGGGCCACCGTTCGGTCATCGACATGGCCCGTCAAGCGGCGCCCGACGCGCCGCTGGGTGTGCTGACCTTCGAGCCGCACCCGCGCGAGTATTTCGCGCCCGAGGCTCCGCCCTTTCGGCTGATGGGTCGGCAGGCGCGGGCGAGCCGGCTGGAGAAGATCGGTGTCGATCTGCTGTACGAGCTGAATTTCAACGCCGCGCTGGCCGGAATGAGCCCCGGACAATTCGCCCGCGACGTGATCGCCGACGGGTTGGGGCTTGCCCATGTGATCGTCGGCGAGGATTTCCGGTTCGGCCAGGGCCGCAGCGGCAGTTCCGCCGACATGGTGCGATTCGGTCGCGACATGGGGTTCGGCGTCACCGTCGCGCCGCTGCTGGGCAACGGCGACGTCACGGTATCCTCGACCGCGATCCGGCAGGCGCTGAGCGATGGCCGCACCCGCGATGCCGCCGCCATGCTGGGCCATTGGCACCGTATACAGGGCCGCGTCATCACCGGCGAACAGCGCGGCCGCACGATGGGCTATCCGACCGCCAACATGTCGATCGACGGGCTGCATCCGCCCGCTTTCGGCGTTTACGCGGTGCTGGTGGATGTCCTCGACGGGCCGCACAAGGGCAGCCATCATGGCGCGGCCAGCATCGGAGTGCGCCCGATGTTCGGGGAAAACCGGGCGAATCTGGAGACCTATCTTCTGGACTTCTCGGGCGATCTTTACGGCGCGACCCTGTCCGTCGCGTTGATCGAACATCTGCGCCCCGAGCAAAAATTCGACAGCGTCGAGGCCCTCGTGGCCCAGATGGATCGCGACTGTGCCGATGCCCGCGCGATTTTGGCCCAGATATGAGCGATCCGATCGACCGTGACGGGCTGTCCGCACGCTTCTGGGAGAAGAAGCCGCTCGACCGGATGACCCGGCGCGAATGGGAGGCGCTGTGCGACGGCTGCGGCAAATGCTGCCTGAACAAGCTCGAGGACGAGGACACCGGCGAGATCGAGCTGACCCGCGTGGCCTGCCGCCTGCTGGACGATGCAACCTGTCTCTGCGCGCATTACGAGATCCGCCACCAGTTCGTGCCGGAATGTATCGTGCTGCGTCCGAGCACTCTGGAAAAGAACCTCTATTGGATGCCGGCAACCTGCGCCTATCGGCTGCTGTGGGAGGGCAAGCCGTTATATGATTGGCACCCGCTGATCTCGGGCGATCCCGAAAGCGTGCATCGCGCCGGCGTGTCCCTCCGGGGCCAGACGGTTTCCGAGTTCGACACGCCGGAAGAAGACTGGGAAGATCATATCATCGAGGAGCCGACCTGATGTTCTTTGCCTCCGACAATTCGGGGCCGGTGCACCCGGCGGTCATGACAGCCCTCAGCGACGCCAATCATGGCCACGCCCTGCCCTATGGCGACGACGCGCTGATGGACGAGGTGCGCCAGCGCCTGCGCGATCTGTTCGAGGCGCCCGAGGCGGCCATCCATCTTGTGGCGACCGGCACCGCCGCCAATGCCCTGGCGCTGGCCACCCTTTGCCAGCCCTGGCAGACGGTGTTCTGCTCTCCCGTCGCCCATATCCACGAGGACGAGTGCAACGCGCCGGAGTTCTATTCCGGCGGGGCCAAGCTGACGCTGGTTCCGGGCGGCGACCGGATGGACCCGCAGGCCCTGCGCGCCGCCATTCTCGCCGAGGAATCGCGCGGTGTGCATGGCCCCCAGCGCGGCCCCGTCTCGATCACGCAAGTCACCGAATGCGGCACGGTGCATGATCTGGACGAATTGCGCGCGCTGACCGATGTGACGCGCGCGTTCGGCCTGCCCGTGCATATGGACGGCGCCCGGTTCGCCAATGCGATCGTGAAACTGGGCTGCACCCCGGCCGAGATGACGTGGAAACTGGGTGTCGATGCGCTGTCCTTCGGCGGCACCAAGAACGGTCTGATGGGTGCCGAGGCGGTAATCTTCTTCGATCCCGCCAAAGCGCAGGAATTCGAGTATCGCCGCAAACGCGCCGCACATCTGTTTTCCAAGCACCGCTATCTGTCGGCCCAGATGGCCGCGTATCTGCGCGACGATCTGTGGCTGGACTGCGCGGCAAAGGCCAACGCCCACGCGCAGCGTCTTGCCAGCGGATTGGAACAGGCCGGAGCGCAGTTCATGCACCGCCCGGATGCCAACATGATCTTCGCCGCCTTCCCGCGCGACGCGCACAAGCGCCTGCAGGCGGAAGGGGCGCAATATTATCCGTGGGAGGGCGATTTCGATGGCCCCGCCGACCGCATGCTGGGCGCAAGGATGGTCTGCGACTGGTCGCTAGACGCGGCACAGATCGACCGGTTTATCGACATCCTGACCGGCTGATCCTCAGCGCGCCCAGAACGCGCGCAGCGCCGCGGCAGTCTCGGCGGGATGCGTGATCGGCAGCATGTGACCCGCCCCCTCGATCACCTCGTTTTCGGCCGAAGGCAAGCGCCGCGCCAGCCCGTCATTGACGACACCGATGATCGGATCGGTATCCGCGCCGCGCAGCAACAGCGTCGGCATGGATACGGAATTCAGCACGCCGGGGGCCAACATGCCGGCATGGTCGTCATAAACCGCGGCGTTCGTGGCAGGCAGCACGTGGACGCTGCGGATCATCGCCGCGCGCGTGCGTTCGGGCAGGTCCGGCCAACGCGGCCCGGCCCCGCCCCACATACGGTTGAACAGCCGTGCCCCCCGCGCCGCGTCCCCCGCCTCCATTGCCGCGATGAAGGGGGCCATCATCCGCTCATGCTCCACCATCATCGCAGGCGCATCGTGACGGGCGATGGAAAACAGCACCGGCTCGATCAGCGTCAGGCTGCGCACGCGTTCGGGATGCGCGATTGCCAGCCGCAACGCGATCGTGCCGCCGAAGGAATGGCCGATCACATCCATCGAACCATCCAGCAATGGCGTCATCGCCTCGAAATTGCGGTCCTGGAAATCCCCCTGCCCGTCCCAATCCGGGCTGCGGCCATGGGTCAGCAAATCCGGCGCGGTCAGCGTCGCCTCCCGGCCGATCTCCGCCGCCAGCCCGCGCCAGGCGCCGGAATGGGCCAGCGTGCAGTGCAGCGCCAGAACCCGGCGCGGCCCCTGTCCGAAGTGGGCGACATGCAGCGTCCGGCTCATGCCCGCCCGCCGCAACAAACATGACCCGAATGCGACATGTGCGATTTCCCCGGCCCAAATTCTTTGCGCGACCGTAAGGCCGTGCTAAGCGGTGTCAACATCGCGAATCCTTCACTGGATCGCCCAGCTGCCCCAGGGACCCCGAGACATGCCAAACCTCACCGAACCCAAGCTCATCGCCGGGAACGCCAATCTGCCGCTTGCACAGGGCATCACCCGGCGCATGACCATGCATCGCGGCATCCATACCGGCCTGGTCGACGCGCGGGTCGAGCGGTTCAACGACGGCGAAATCTTCGTCGAGGTGTTCGAGAACGTGCGTGGCGAGGACATGTTCATCATCCAGCCCACGTCGAATCCGGCCAATGACAACCTGATGGAACTGCTGATCATGGCCGACGCGCTGCGCCGCTCGTCGGCCAGCCGGATCACCGCCGTCCTGCCCTATTTCGGCTATGCCCGGCAGGACCGGCGCACCAAGGCCCGCACGCCGATCTCGGCCAAGCTGGTGGCGAACATGATCGTCGAAGCGGGGATCGAACGGGTGCTGACGATGGACCTGCACGCCGCGCAGATCCAAGGGTTCTTCGACATCCCGGTCGACAACCTTTACGCCAGCCCGGTCTTCGCGCTCGACATCAAGACGCATTTCAAGGATCGGATGGACGACCTGATGGTGGTCTCGCCCGATGTGGGCGGCGTCGGGCGCGCGCGCGAACTGGCCAAGCGCATCGCATCGCCACTCGCCATCGTGGACAAGCGCCGCGAAAAAGCCGGCGAAGTGGCCGAGATGACCGTGATCGGCAACGTCGAAGGCAAGACGTGCCTGATCGTCGACGACATGTGCGACACCGCCGGAACCCTGTGCAAGGCCGCCGGCGTATTGCTCGACAATGGCGCGAAAGAGGTTCACGCCTACATCACCCACGGCGTGATGAGTGGCCCGGCCGTGGAACGGGTGACGAATTCGGTGATGAAATCGCTGGTGCTGACCGACACGATCCAGCCCGGCCAGGCGGTTCTCGACGCCCCCAACATCCGCATCGTGCCGACCGCGCCGATCTTTGCCCAGGCGATCCTGAACATCTGGAACGGCACGTCGGTCTCCTCGCTCTTCGAGGACGACACGCTCACGCCGATCTACGAATCGCTTTACGCGGTCGCCTGACCCACGCCCATATCGTCTTCTGGCCGGAAATATCCCGGGGAGTTTGAGGGGCAGCGCCCCTCATTCCCGATAATCGTGTGCGGCGCAGCCGCGCCTTTCGGTCAAACCGCCGCTTTCAGCGCCTCGACCAAGTCCGTGCGCTCCCAGCTGAACCCGCCATCGGCGTCCGGTTCGCGGCCGAAATGGCCATAGGCGGCGGTGCGCTCGTAAATCGGCCGGTTCAGCTTCAGATGCTCGCGGATGCCGCGCGGCGTCAGGCTCATGACCTCGCGCAGCGCGGTCTCGATCGCCTCGGGGGCGACCTCTCCGGTGCCGTGGGTTTCGACATAAAGCGACAGCGGTTCGCTTATCCCGATGGCATAGCTCAGCTGCAACGTGCACTTGTCCGCCAGCCCCGCCGCCACCACGTTCTTGGCCAGATAGCGCGCCGCATAGGCGGCCGAGCGATCCACCTTGGTGGGATCCTTGCCAGAAAACGCGCCGCCGCCATGCGGGGCTGCACCGCCATAGGTATCGACGATGATCTTGCGCCCGGTCAGCCCCGCGTCGCCGTCCGGCCCGCCGATCACGAAGGCGCCGGTGGGGTTCACATGCCAGACCGTGTCGCCGTTCAGCCAGCCCTCGGGCAGCACCTCCTCGATATAGGGCTGAACGATGGCGCGGACATCGCCGCTGCTCAGCGTCGGGTCCAGATGTTGCGTGCTCAGCACGATCGAATCCACGCCGACCGGCTTGCCGCCGCGATAGCGCACCGAAAGCTGGCTTTTCGCGTCCGGACCCAGAACCGGCTCGGTTCCGTCTTTGCGCACCTCGGCGAGACGTCGCAGGATCGCGTGGGCATAATGCAACGGCGCGGGCATCAGCGCCTCGGTTTCGCGGGTGGCGAAGCCGAACATGATCCCCTGATCGCCGGCCCCTTCGTCCTTGCCGTCTGCCGCATCCACTCCCACCGCGATATGAGCCGATTGTTCGTGCAGCAGGTTCGTGATCTTGCAGGTGGCGTGATGAAATTTTTCCTGCTCGTATCCTATGTCCTTGATACAGGCGCGGACGACATCCTCCATTCCCTCCAGATACTGATGCAGCTTGGCCTTGTCACTCAGACCGATTTCGCCGCCGACGATCACGCGATTGGTGGTGGCAAAGGCCTCGGCAGCAACGCGGGCTTGGGGTTCCTCGCGCAGCATTGCATCAAGAATGGCGTCGGAAATACGGTCGCAGACCTTGTCGGGGTGTCCCTCGGAAACGGATTCCGAGGTGAAGATGTAATTGTCGCGTGACATGAGTGTGCTCCATTGGGGTTCATCCCGTCACGTCAGGAAGCCGTTGTGACGGGGGTCGCCAAGGGTTACGCCCGCTCCTGTCCGGCGTCAATCGGCATTTCGGCGTCGGCCGCGCAATTGCACAACAGCCATCCCCGCCGCGGCCAGCATCAGCAGCACGAAGACCGGCGCATCGCCCCACCGGGCATAGAGCGTCGGCGCCAGCGGTGCCGGCAGCACCGCGTCGATATACCCCGCCTGCCCCAGCGGCAGGCTTTCCACGATCCGCCCCAGCGGGTCGATCATGGCGGAAATGCCGGTATTGGCTGCCCGGATCATCGGCAGACCCTGCTCGATCGCCCGCATCCGCGCCTGCGCCAGATGCTGATAGGGGCCGCTGTTCCTGCCGAACCAAGCATCATTGGTGATCTGGATCAGGAAATCGGCCCGCACCTCGGTGCCGCGCACGTCCTGGGGAAAGACAGCCTCGTAACAGATCAGCGGCACGCCCTGCCCCAGCGTCGCGAACGGCATCTGCACCGGCCCCGGTCCGGCACTGTATCCGGCCCCCTCCTGCGCTGCGAACCCGTGCAGTCCGAAACGGGCGGCCAAATCGCCGAACGGCACATATTCGCCGAACGGGACCAGATGGTGCTTGTCATAGATGCCGGCCACCGCACCTGTCGCATCCAGCTGGATCATGGCGTTGTAATAGCGCCCGTCCTCGTCGCGCTGCACCCCCAGCACCACCGGCGTTCCCGCAGCAGCGGCGGCAATCGCCTCGAGCGCCGAACCGGCATCGTCCAGAAGCCACGGAATCGCGCTTTCGGGCCAGACGATCAAGTCGGGTCGCGGATCGGCGGCGGTATAGTCAAGCTGGCGCTGGAAGAAGACCGGAATGCGCGCGGGGTCCCATTTCTCGTTCTGCGGCGCGTTGGGCTGCACCAGACGCACGCTGCTTTCGGTCATCGTGACCTCGGGATGCAACGCCGTGATCGCGCCGACCGACAGCACCAGTGCCAGCGCGGGCAGGGAATGGGGCGCGCTGGCGGACCTGTGTGAGGTCGCCAGATCGAACAGGAAAAGGCCCGCAGGCAGGGTCGCGGCCAATGTCACCAGCGTCAGGCCATGCGGTCCGATCCACGCCAGCAGCAGTGCGGCGTCGCTGTCGATCCAGATCTGCGACAATGCCGCCCAGGGAAATCCCGTGAACAGGTAGGCACGTGCGAATTCCGCCAGCGACCACAGCACCACCAGCGCCCAGATCCGCGCCACGGGCGTGCGCCCCAGACGCGCCGCGCCCCAGAAGGCCGCGCCCCAGAACAGCGCCAGTCCGGCGGCCAGAAACACCAGCGCAAAGGGCGCCATCCAGCCATGGCGCGCCACATCCACCTGGAACGGTTCGACGATCCAGAACAGGCCATGGGCGAAATATCCCAGACCCAGCGCCCAGCCGATGGCGCCCTGCGCGCGCGGCGTCCAATCGCCCGAAAGCAGCGCGGGCAGTGCCAGCAGCACCGCCACCGTCACCCCCCACCAGCCGGTGGGGGCCAGCCCCAGCGCCGCCAGTGCCCCGGCCAGCGCCGCCCACATCATCCGCATCAGCAGCCGCCGCCGCGATGTCGCCAGCATCAATGCGCGTCCGGCAGGCGCACGCGCATCCGTTTGATCCGGCGCGGATCGGCGTCGATCACCTCGAATTCGGGGCCGTCGGGATGCTGCACGACCTCGCCGCGCGTCGGCACGCGGCCCGTCAGCATGAAGACCAGCCCGCCCAGCGTGTCGATCTCTTCCTCGTCCACGTCTTCATTTTCGGTCAGGGACATGCCGATCTCCGCCTCGAATTCCTCCAGCGGGGTTTTGGCCTGCGCGATGTAGCATCCCGGCTTTTCCTTGATCCAGGTCTGGTCCTCGTCGGTATCGTGTTCGTCCGCGATCTCGCCCACCACCTGTTCGATCAGATCCTCGATGGTCAGCAACCCGTCCACGCCGCCATATTCGTCGATCACCAGCGCCATGTGCCGCCGTTCGGTCTGCATTTTTGTCAGCAGCACGCCGATGGGCATCGAGGGGGGCACGAACAGCACCGGGCGCACCATCGATGCGAGGTCGAACTCGGCGGTGTTGCCGTTGAACCCGTGGCTGAGCGCCAGATCCTTGAGGTGCACGAATCCCAGCGGCGTATCCAGCGTGCCGTCATAGACCGGTATCCGGCTCATGCCGCTGTCGCGGAACAGCTCGACCAGTTCATCCTTGGTGATGGTGACCGGAGCGGCGACGATATCGGCGGTAGGGATCGCGACGTCCTCGACCCGCATCCGGCGCAGGTTGATCATGCCATGCGACGAATTGGCCAACCGACCGCCGCTCAGCGTGTCGTCCTCATCCTCCGAAGGTGAAAAAGCCTCGAAGATGCGGCCGAAAAAACCCGGTCTTTCCTCGGGTCTGTCGGCGATTTCATCCTTGGGCTGCGCGCGCTGCGCTGCTTCAGAACTTCCGTCTATGTCGTCGTCCATCATTCCAGTCCAGAATCGAGCTTCAGGAACGCCCTGTTGTCACCGATATGGGTCATCGAGACCCAATTTGCCAAGTATTTCCGTCTCGAGCCGCTCCATCAACGCCGCGTCCCCGTCCCGGTCATGGTCGAACCCCAGCAGATGCAGCACGCCATGCACCACCAGATGGGTCGCGTGATCGTCCAGCGGCTTGCCCCGGTCCCGCGCCTCGGCGGCGCAGGTGTCATAGGCAAGGGCGATATCGCCCAGTTCCGGGTCCGGCCCCTGGGGCGGATCCGGCCGGTCGCCGTCAGCGGACGCGGCGCGTTCCTGCGAAGGCCAGGACAGCACGTTCGTTGCCGCCGGTTTGCCACGAAAATCGCTGTTCAGCGTGGCGATGCGCGCATCATCGCAACCCAGAACCGCGATCTCCCACCCTTCCGGGTCAAGGTGCAGATGCGCCAGCGCGGCGGCGGCGGCGCGCTCGGCCAGAAGCGGCAGATCGACCGCCTGCCAGCGCGCATCCTCGATCATTGTCTCGACACTCATGGCGACGATGTGATCCGGATGCCGGCGAAGCACAAGCCGCCGCTGAGTGCGGCGAAATGCCGCGGGTCAGGCATCGGCCTCATAGGCGTCGATGATGGCGGCAACCAGAGGATGACGCACCACGTCACGCGCGGTGAAATAGTTGAACCCGATCTTGGGAATCCCCGCCAGCAGCCGTTCGGCATCGGCCAGCCCCGACAGCACGCCGCGCGGCAGATCGACCTGGGTGCGGTCGCCCGTGACCACCATGCGCGACCCTTCGCCCAGACGGGTCAGGAACATCTTCATCTGCATCGTCGTCGCGTTCTGCGCCTCGTCCAGCACGACAAAGGCGTTGGACAACGTGCGCCCGCGCATGAATGCCAGCGGCGCGATCTCGATCCGCTTTTCCTCGATCAGCTTGGCCAGTTGCTTGGCCGGCAGAAAATCGTTCAGCGCGTCGTAAAGCGGCTGCATGTAGGGATCGACCTTGTCCTTCATGTCGCCGGGCAGATAGCCCAGCTTTTCGCCCGCCTCGACCGCGGGGCGCGACAGGATGATCCGATCGACATGCCCTTCGATGAACATGGATACGCCGACCGCCACCGCCAGATAGGTCTTGCCGGTGCCGGCCGGACCGATGCCAAAGGCCAGTTCGTTGGCGAAAAGCGAGCGAACATAGGTGCGCTGCGCATCGGTGCGCGGCTCGACCAGTTTCTTGCGGGTGCGGATCTCGACCTTGCCGCCCCGGAACATCTCAAGCTGATCGCCGGAACGGTCTTCGGCGGCATCGTTGCCCATGCGCAATTCCCGGTCGATGTCGCCGCTTTCCACATCGCGCCCGGACTCGAGCCGCGCGTAAAGCGCCTGCAGCACCTCTGCCGCCTGCTTCTGCGCCTCGGGCTCGCCCATGATCGACAACACATTGCCCTTGTGCATGATCTGCACGTCCAGCTTTTGCTCGATATCGGCCAGATTGCGGTCGTATTCGCCGCAAAGGTCGATCAACAGGCGGTTGTCGGAAAATTCGATCTGCAGATCGCGCGGTGCGTCCTGCGGCTGCGGTGGGGTCAGGGCGCCAATGGCCAATCCGCTCTCCTGTTCTGGCAATCCTGCTCAACCGTGCCAAGATCGCCGGCGCAGCGCAAGGCGCAGCACGACGATTTCGAGCGGCAGAAGCAAGAAACGGCCACCCTCACAGGTGGAACGAGGCGCGGCACATGCGGGTTGGCCCGCACTCAGAAACGGAAGTTCACGCCAAGCTGCACGTTGTTGAATTTCGGCGTGGTCTTGGTGGACGACCCGTCCCCGTCATTCAGCCGCTCGCTGCCGAATTCGAGATATTCCCATTCCGCGTTCACCGACCAACGCTCGGTCAGCATATGCTCGACGCCCAGACCCACGGAATACCCGTCGGACTTGAACGAGGTGTCAAGGTCGAGGGTATCGCCGCCAGCGCTGCCGTTGACCGCATAGTCGAAATCACCCCGCACATAGCCGAGGATACCGTAGAACAGCGTGTCGCGGCTCTTGTTGGTAAAGCCGCTTTTCAGACGCAGCCCCAGCACATGGTTCGTGTCCACCGACGCGGAGTAGCCGTTGCTGAACGAATCCTTCACATTGCCGCCGTCATAGCCCAGTTCGGCCCCGTAAACGAACGCACGCTCTGCCATGTCGCGCTGCCCGCGCCATCCCAGCCGCAGCCCGTAATTGAAACCGGAGTATTCCAGTGTGCCCGCCGATGGCGTCACCAGCGTGCGCGACGGGTCTGCATGCCCGACCTTCTCGTCGCCCTCGAATGCATAGCCGGCCTTGCCGCCCAGATAGAACCCGTCCCAACTGGGAAGCGCCGGGCTGGTCACGGCGGGTTCGACGATCACCGGCTCAAGATTACCCGCCTGCGCGGCGCCACCCAAGGCACAGGCAAGCGCCAGCGCCGATCCGGCCGCTGCCAGACGGTTGCACATTGCACACGATACGGAACGAACAGGTTTCAAGACATCACACCCCAGAATCTGCACCCGAAACGACGGGTCTTGTGTTGGCCTCATCAAGCCAGCATGCGCAGGCAACGTCCAGTCCAGAATGAATTATCCGGAAAAATCGGCGCATTCGGTCAGGGGTCGTTGCACGCAATCCTCACTTCCCGGCGATCACTTCGCCCGCCAGCGAGTTCCGGCCCGACGCGGTGATGCGCACCCGGCGCAGCGCGCCGACCTCGACACCCGGATCGCTCACGTGAACCGCATGCAGATGATCGGACTTGCCGACCATCTGGCCCGGTTCGCGACCCGGTTTCTCGAACAACACGCCGACCTCGCGACCGATCATGGCGTCCTGCACACGCCGCTGCTGATCCGCCAGCAATGCCTGAAGCCGTTGCAGCCGCTCGGCCGCCTCGTCCGCCGGCACCTGCGGGCGTTCGGCGGCCGGTGTGCCGGGACGCGGCGAATAGCAGAAGGAATAGGCCTGTCCGTATTCCACCGCCGCGATCAGATCCAGTGTCGCCTGAAAATCCGCCTCGGTCTCTTCGGGGAAACCGACGATGAAATCGCCCGAGATCAGGATATCCGGGCGCGCGGCCCGAATGCGTTCGATCAGGCGCAGATAGCTTTCGGCAGTGTGGCTGCGATTCATCCGCTTCAGGATGCGGTCGCTGCCCGATTGCACCGGCAGATGCAGGTAGGGCATCAGTTTGGCACAATCGCCATGCGCCGCGATCAGGTCGTCATCCATGTCGTTCGGGTGCGACGTGGTGAACCGGATACGTTCCAGCTCGTCGATTTCGGCCAGCGCGCGGATCAGCCGGGCAAGCCCCCACTCACCGCCCTCGCCCGCGCCGTGATAGGCGTTGACGTTCTGGCCCAGCAGCGTGATCTCGCGCACGCCGCGTTCAACCAGATCGCGCGCCTCGTCGATCACGCGGGCAGCGGGCCGCGATGCCTCGGCGCCGCGGGTATAGGGCACGACGCAAAAGGCGCAGAACTTGTCGCACCCCTCCTGCACCGTCAGGAACGCCGTCGGCCCGCGCCGTGCCTTGGGGCGCGCCTTCAATTGCGCGAACTTGTCCTCCTCGGGGAAATCGGTGTCCAGCGCCCGCTCGCCCCGCCGCGCCTTGGCCTCAAGCTCCGGCAGGCGGTGATAGCTCTGCGGCCCCACCACCAGATCCACCAGCGGCGCACGGCGCATGATCTCCTCGCCCTCGGCCTGCGCCACGCAGCCAGCGACGCCGATTTTCAGATCGGGTTTCTCCGCCTTCAATCCCTTGAACCGGCCCAGTTCGGAATAGACCTTTTCGGCGGCCTTTTCCCGTATGTGACAGGTGTTCAACAGGATCATGTCGGCATCGTCGGCGGTCGCGGTCTGCACATAGCCCTGCCCACCCAGCGCCTCGGCCATGCGTTCGCTGTCATAGACATTCATCTGGCAACCATAGGTCTTGATGAACAATTTCTTGGACGTGGTCATGTCTGAGCCGCTTTCGGGTCGGGAACGGCGTGGCGATCAGGGCCGCGCCTGCTTGCAATCGACACGCAGTTACCCGATTCTGCGGTCGAGAACCAGACGAACGCGCGCGCCCGGAGGTCGGCATATGAGATACGACTCGCTCGACAGCTTCCTGAAGGTCGGCAAGGCGGTGCTGGCCGAAGGGCCGGTCGCGATGATCTTCGTCGAGGACGACATCGAAATCGCCAGCACCCTGCGCCATCACCTGAGCTGCGGCTTTGCGGCGGTGCTGGTGCTGATGCCCGACGCGTTCGATCTGCCGGAGGATTCCGGCGAACACGTGCACCGGATCGCCTTCGATTGCGGACCCGAGACTGCGGTGTTCGATGCCGTGAACCGGGTGATCGACGCCGCGCCGGGGATCTGGCTCTATTACTGCTACAATGCCGAATACCTGTTCTACCCCTTCTGCGAAACCCGCAGCGTGGGCGAGATGCTGACCTTCCACACCGAGGAACGGCGCGACGCCATGCTGACCTATGTGATCGACCTCTACGCCGACGACCTGGCGAAGTTCGAACTGGCGGTGTCGCTGGACCAGGCGCATCTGGACCGGTCCGGCTATTACGCTCTGGCGCGCACCGATCCAGCCACCGGCCACCAGCGCGACCGACAACTGGATTTCTTCGGCGGGCTGCGCTGGCGCTATGAAGAGCACATTCCCGCAACCCGGCGCAAGATCGACCGCATCGCCCTGTTCCGCGCCGCGCCGGGCACACGGCTGCTGCCCGACCACACGTTTTCGGATCAGGAATACAACACCTATGCCTGTCCCTGGCATCACAACCTGACGGCAGCCATCTGTTCGTTCCGCGCGGCCAAGGCGCTGAAACGCAACCCCGGTTCAACCTTCGATATCGACACCTTCCGCTGGCGCAACTCCATCCCGTTCGAGTGGGATTCGCGTCAGTTGCTGGATCTCGGGCTCATTGAACCGGGACAATGGTTCTGACCCTTCGTGCCGCAATTGTTGTCATCTGCGGGCAAACTTGCCGCAATTGACAGGTTTTCTTCCGCATTTGCCATAGAAACGGTCCGCAATCGAGACGCGCCGGGAGATGCCAGGCTGCGGCAATAGTGCAACAGTTGATACTGGAGCGGGACGGCTGACGGACCTGTTTGTCACTCGCACTCCAAGGCACCGTCGGATGCAGCGATGGTTACACGGTGATCCGGCCGTTGGCATATGAAACCACCGGAAGAAACCCACGATTCACAGGGCCCATCAACCCAGCACCGGCTCTGTTCTTGAAGCGCGCAGAATGTTCGGACCCTCAATTTCCGGCTTTCCCACCGTCATGAATCGGGGCAATGTGACAACCTAAAGGCTATGACGAGTAGATATCCAAATGAAGAAAATGTTCCGCACACTCCGCCATCGTATGAGTTGGACAAATGCAAGGAAGCTACTCAATTCTGCGGGGATATCGACGAGCCATGGTTGGGACAGCACGTTAAAAAAACTCGACGCATCACCACAGAACTTTGACCTCGGGAAGATCGAAGATGGTCTCATCGAACACATCTTATGTGGGGAAAAATACACGAAGCTCTACGAAATCAAGCCAACGGCCCGCGATGCTCTTCAAGCGTCGATCCAGCAACAGCAACCTGCAGAGGTTCCGGCTTACCGGCGCTATCCTCACCTGATGGAAGATGAAGACCTTCGAGCCGCGACTGGTGACATCGATGTGGTGCAGGTTGAAAGCAACGAAGATGGGATCGGCGTGGTTTTGAGCTCTGTATTGATGGTCAAGACTCGTGAAGAAATTCCATTTGCTGAGTTTGAACATCCCAAGGACATGCGCGAGCGGTATGAGGAAGTAGTCGGCCTAGTCCGTCAGCCGGTCCAGATGTTCCACGTTATCTGGGTGCCGCACCACCGGGACTTCATTGAAATTCGAGTGGATTATCCGAAAGGCATACCTGAAGCAGATGTGCATGGCATTCACTCAGCGCTGAAGGGCATTGTGAATAACTGGGGCATTGTGCATCTGGACAAGTCAGTAAACTTGTTCCCGGCGGTCCGCCCGTTCTACGAAGATCCGAAGGAAGGAACTGTCACGCAGATGACATTTCAGACCACAACTGGGGGCATCAAGGACGAAAAAATGCCCCGACGCCGTCTAGACGCCGATCAGCGCGACGAGCCGTATCACGTTGCGGGGAAAGGTGCAGTGGACGCGATCGCAATTTACAAGATCACCGTAGAATGGGGCTTTTCGGAGGATGATCAGTTTTATCAACCAGCGATATCACTCGCGGCATCGGGTCCTTCAGGTCGAGGTGAGGGTGGCAATCCAATAATCACCGGCGCGTTGATCAGGGATTGTGTGCGCGCGGCAGACTACGAGTTCGTGATTGAACGTCTAGGAAAAAAGGCTCAGTTTCTTTCAGATTCAGTGCAAGAATAGGAGATGGACCTCCATCGGGCAAAAAAGGCTCTAGCTGCCGTCTCTCTGGATCCAGAGATGCGCAGCACCTGTCTGGCTGTCTTGGAAACGCTGGAAGCCCTCTCAGAACGCGATGGTGCGTTTCTTACGCTCCCTTTTTTCTTTGAGCGTATGAAGGATGAAGAGCAAAAACGAATACTACCTTCCGCTTTAAGTATCCTCAGCACTTTTGAAGCGGCTGTGCTGGAAGCACACGGCTACATTGACGATCCTGATGATGGGCAGCTTCACCTTGATGATGAAACGTTCCGAGAGCTCATTTCAACTGGAGAACTTTCGCATCCTATGACAGGAAATCCAATTACGGATCCAATGCGCTACGTTCATCTTTATTATTCGGTCAGAAAAGACGTTGCCGATGAATCCTGAAAATACATCGATCGACGACTATCTAAAATTTTTTGGAGATGCACCAGGCGGCCGGATGCTCCGTTGGCAGTTTGCATCCGGACACGAAGACCGTTTGGAGATCCTCGAGGAGGCGCTGGCGGAATGCTACAGTCGGCTGGTCGATGGGCGTAAAATCGATGCTGATCTGGGCGAGAACCAGCTAAGCAAACAGGTCGCGCAGATGTTGAGCTTTGGTGGGATAGCAGCACGGAACGAACAGGATGTGAACGGCCATTGCGACATCGTTGTAGAGGGAAATCATGGCTTTATGTGGCTTGGGGAAGCCAAAGTCCACAAAAGCTATGGCTGGCTTCAAGATGGCTTCAGCCAGCTATCTACTCGCTATGGAACTGCAATGTTTGGGCGGGATCACGGCGAACTTATAATATATTATCGTGGTGGGAATGCGATAGAGGTCTTGAGAGAGTGGAAAAAACGTCTACTCGCATCTGATAGTGAAATTGAATTGCTTGAAGATATCTCTAATTCAAATCTCTTTTTCCGCACCTCTAATATATGCAAGAATTCAGGGTGTAAGTTCTTCGTCAGACATACAATCGTTCCACTATCGCATAGCCCTGAAAAATGACCGCATACATAGGCTGAACTTCTCAATTCCTCAGATCGATTTCTTCTCCATTCTTCAACATGTCGTAGATCATGCTTGTCAGCATGCCGATGCCCTGCCTGTCTTCTTTGAGCAGGAGCGTAGCCAGTGAGGTGTTCGAGGTCATCGCCCTCACGACGGCCTGTTGAACCGCCCCCGGCAGGTTTCCCTTCAGCGCCTGATCCTTTGGGTTCTCGGCGACTTGTGCGGCCACGACGGCATTCTCGCGGGTGATCGCCGCGATCTGGTTCACGAAGGAGGCTTGGTCCTCGATCGGCGCAGCATCCCCGAAAATGCCGTTCAGGCGTTCGATGATCTCCTGAAGATAAAGCGGTGTCTTTCCGGTCGTATCACCGCCACCGGCACCCACCGGGCGCAGGACGAGGTCTGCATCTTCATCATCATCTCCAGCGGGTCCGCCTGTGCCCGGCAGAATGTCGTATCCGGTCAGGCTGATGCCGGACAGGTCCACCTGCTCGGGCGGCACGCCATCGAGGCGCTTGCTCAGCATCTTCGTGAATGCGGCGTGGTTTTCGAGATCCGGATCGCCGAGGTCGATGAGCTGCGCGATATAGGCGTAGGTCCGCGAGAATCGGGCCAGGCCGGACTTGAAGTTCCCGAGCGCGGCAATCTGGCCCTCGATACGCTTTCGATCGTGATCGGCCTGCTTCATGCCCGCGTCGTCCCCGGAACGCCGGGCGGCCTGGTAGGCATCCTCTGCGGCCTGGGCCTCGGCTCGCAGGTTCCGCAGGCGGTCGTTGAACGTATCGGTCGGCACCTGGGTCGCAGCGAACATAGCCTTGTGTTCCGGATCGCGGGCGGCAGCGAGCCGTCTCGCGGTCTGGAAGCGGGCCTCCCGAAACGCGGCAAGATCGGCATCCCCATAGATGCCTTCCGCATCGAGCGCCGTCTTCATGTCGTAGATCACGTCGAGATCCTGCACCTCCTCGACCTGCGCGCCCGCATCATACCGCGCGAACGCGGCGCGGATTGCTTCGGGCTCGTTGACGAAGTCGATCACGAAGGTCTGGTCCTTGCCGGGGAAGGTGCGGTTCAGCCGGCTCAGCGTCTGGACGATCTCCACCTCGTTGGCGATCTTCTTGTCGAGATACATCGCCACCAGTTTCGGCTGGTCGAAGCCGGTCTGGAACTTGTCGGCGACGATCATCACCCGGTATTCGGGCCGGTCGAAGGCGATGCGCAGATCCTGGCCACGGGCCTCGGGGTTCATGTTGGCTTCGGTGAACTCGGCGTCCTCGTCGCACTCGAAGGTGCCCCCGGCGATCCGCTCGTCCGTCGCGTGCATGACCTCGCGTCCTGTCAGCTTGCCGGAAAATGCCACCATGGCACGAATGCCTGCATGTTCGGGATGCGCCTCGATATAGGCATCGAAAGCCTTCTTGTAGCGCACTGCGGCGGGGCGGGAGCTGGTCACGACCATCGCCTTGGCCTTGCCGTCCAGCAGATGCGCCACGTTCGCGGTGAAATGCTGCATGATGAACTGCACCTTCTGGGTGACGTTCGTCGGGTGCAGGTTCATCCAGCGGGCAAGAGCGCGCTTGGCGGCGCGCCCATCGACGCGATCCTCCTCAGTCACCTCGAGCCCGAGGTTGTAGGCGGTCTTGTAGGACACATACCCGCGCAGCACGTCGAGGATGAACCCCTCATCGATGGCCTGGCGCATCTCGTATTTGTGGAAGGCGCGCGGCAGGTTGTCATCCCCGGCGGGGCGGGTGGGGTCCTCGGGGCGCCCGAAAAGCATCATGGTGGAATGCTTCGGCGTCGCGGTGAACGCGAAATGCGAAATGTTGGCAGGACGCGCCCGGCTCTTCTGCACCTCGGCGAGGAACTCCTCGATCGTCATCTGCGAGGTATCCTCCAAGGACGACATGGCCAGTGTCGCCTGCAATTTCGATGCGGTGCTGCCGGTCTGCGAGCTATGCGCCTCGTCGATGATGACGGCAAAGCCCTTGTCCTTGAGCGAGGCCTCCGTGAGGATCGCCTCCATCGCATGGGGGAAGGTCTGGATCGTCACGACGATGATGGGCGTATTGTCCAGCATCGCCTCGGTGAGCTGCTTGCTCTTGGGTTTCGACGAGCCCTCGCGATCGATGGCCGCGATCAGGCCGCGCTGGTGGTCGATCTGCTGGACCGCGTCCTGAAGCTGCCCGTCGAGGACATTGCGGTCGGTGACGATGATCGCCTTGTGAAAGATCGGCTTGCCGTCATCGCTGCGCAGCTTCACCAGGTCATGTGCCGTCCAGGCAATCGTGCTGGTCTTGCCCGAGCCCGCGCTGTGTTCGCACAGGTAGGTCTGGCCGGGGCCCTTGTCCTTGGCGTCCGCAACCATGCTGTTGACGGCATCGAGCTGGTGAAAGCGCGGGAAGATCAGCGTTTCCTTGACAGACCAGTTGCCGCGCAGGTCCACCACGTCCTTCTTCTCGACATAGACGAAGCTGTGCAGGATGCGCAGGAAGGTTTCGGGCCGGCAGATATCCTCCCAGAAATAGGCGACCGGGTATTCGCCATCCGCGCGGGGCGGGTTGCCGCCGTGCCCGTCAAAGCCCCGGTTGAAGGGCAGGAAGAAGGTGTTCTCGCCCGCGAGTTTCGTCGTCATCCAGATCTCGCTGTCGGACATGGCGAAATGCACGATGGCGCCGCGGCCAAAGGTCAGCAGGGGGTGCTTGCGCTTGCTGACCGGATCGACCGGCAGGCGGTCGCGCTTGTATTGGTCCCGCGCGCTTGTCGCGGACTGGGTGAAGTCGGTCTTGAGCTCCACCGTGGCCACCGGCAGGCCGTTGAGGAACAGGCCGAGGTCGATGGCGAGGTCGCGGCCGGGATGGTATTTCAGCTGCGGCACGACGCGCAGGATGTTGGACGCATAGCGGTGCAGCACGTCCTCGTTGCGCTTGTCCTCGGGGGCGGCTTCGGACAGGTCGAGCGCGCCGCACCCGGCGATGGAGATGCCCTTGCGCAGCACGTCGATGGTGCCGCGCGTGGTCAGCTCCTTTTCCAGCCGCTTCATGAGGGTCTGGCGGGCCTTGTCACCGTTCCCGGCAACCAGCTTGTCCCACTTGTCGCCCTGCGTGGCCGTCAGCCAGGCCTCGAGATCATCGGGATACATGGCGAAATCCGCATCGTAGCGGTCGGAGCTGCCGCGCTGCCATCCCTGTTCCTCGAGCTTGGCGACGACATAGGCCTCAAGGTTCTTTTCGTGGTGAAGGTCGCTCATGCCGCGCTCCTGACGTCGATCTTGCCGGTAACCGCGGCGGTGATGAGGGCTGCCCGCTTTTCTTTGAGAAGGGCGATGCTGTGTTCGGTCTCGGAAACAAGTTCCGTAAATCTGGCTTCCTTCTGGTCCAGATACGCGGCGACTTTCTGCTGCACATCTATTGGGGGCAAAGGCACAGGAAGGCTTTGGAGGAGGCCCTGGCTAAGTGAAGCTCTTGTTACCAGCTTCATTTCACGGGAAAAATAGTGCCGAACAGCTCGGTTTTGAAATGCATATTTCGAGAAACTCGGGACCAGAGCGCCTGGATACGGCCGGAACCGGATGAGGAATCCGGCGAAAACTGCGTCCGGAATGTTCTTCATGCACACACTCGGAAACGCAATTTCGTCGATTGTCTCGGACGTCCGGGTGAAGAGCACATCTCCGGTGCGAACCGAGTAGGTCCGCCTATCCTGCTCAGAAGATTCAACAAGCCCCTTGACGTTCTCAGGAAGTTGCCTGTTTTTATATACATCACCATAGCTGATGAACGGATATCCTGTTCCAAACGCATCGCCACCAATATTGATGCCGTTGGCAGAACGGCCAAGGTAACCGAGCTTCGTCAGCTTCCACGAAGCTGGAATATCACCAATCCACTCGACGCCGGAGGGCTTCATCGGCGCGTCTGCGTCGATACCTTTGGTGACGGCGTGGGAGATCACGGCCACCCGCTTTTCCCGCAGCAGGGCGATGAAGCTGCCCTTCTCCGCGATCAGATCGTCGATGCGCCGGGTTTCGCGGTCGAGGTAGGTGGCGATTTCGCGCTGCTGACGGATATCCGTCACCACGAGACGGTGATCCAATACGGCTAGTGGGCTGACCCTTTTCAGACCACCCGCGCCCGTCATGCTCCGAACACCTTCGAACATGAAAGGGCGGGAACTGAGCACATAAACAACAAACTTATCGTCGATTTTCGCGGTATCCGGGCGAAGCACATGAACTTCGGACGTAGCGAAGCCGACCTTGTTCGGCAGTTCCGGAACGAGCGCCTTCTTCCCATTTTCGAAGCACGGCGTAACCTTCGCCAGAAGAATATCGCCGCTCTCAAAGGGGTTGTAAGACCCGGAGACAAGATCCTTCAGCGGTTCCGCACGGGATGTGTCCATACCTCCAAGGCCGTCTGAGATGACTTCCATCGGGGCAAACGTAACCTGCGCATCATCCGGTAAATGGTGAGTATTGACGCGCGGTGACATTTCGATTGCGTATCGAAGGCGCATTATTCCGTCACCTCTTCCAACATCGCCGCAATACGCGCCTCGACCGCCTTCAACTCCGTGTCGATCTCTTCCAGATCGCGCGGCGGCTGGTATTCATAGAAATACCGGTTGAAGTTGATCTCGTAGCCGACGATGCCGACCTCGCCGTCGGTCTCGTCGCGATAGCTTTCGTCCACATAGGCGTCATGGGCGTGGGGCAGCACCTCGGTTTCCATGTAGTCCTCGATCGGCGTGCCGAGCGGGATGTTTTCGTAATCGGTCAGGTCATCGTCGGGCAGCACGTTGCCTTTCGCGTCGCAAACCGGATCCATGTCCGGGAAGCGCACACCAAAGGCGGCGCGGAATGCCTTGATGAGCGTGGCATCGACCTTGCCGAGGGAAGGATCGGCCTTGGCCTCAGCCTTGGCGAAGCTCTCCATCCAGTGCCAGTCCTGCTCGGTGCCCATCTGCGTCTCGAAGGCGGCGGCCCAGGCGGCGCGTTGTGCCTCCGTGCGCTTTGTCCAGGCCTTCTCGTCCTCCAGCTTGTCCAGCCCCTCGCGCGACATCACCATTCTCTTGCGCAGGGGCCGCAGCACGCGCACCCGGCGATAACCGAAGGCGGTGCTGTCGAAGATCTTGCTTTTCTTGCCTTCTTCGGCCTCGGAGTAAAGCCGCACGATATCGCGCGTGTTCTCCTCGCTGACTCGGCGGCGCTTGTTGCCCTCGGACTTGCGCATCGGCTCGAACATCTCGGTCGCATCGATCAGCTGGACGCGGCCCTTGCGGTGGTCCGGCTTCTTGTTCGACAGGATCCAGATATAGGTGCCGATCCCGGTGCGAAAGAAAATCTCCTGCGGCAGGGCGATGATGGCCTCCACCACGTCCGTTTCCAGCAGGCGCCGCCGGATCTCGGACTCCCCCTGACCCGCGCCCCCGTTGAACAGCGGTGAGCCTGACAGGACGATAGCCGCGCGGCCGCCGCCGTTCTCGGGGCTTTCCAGCTTGCTCACCAGATGCTGGAGGAACAGCATGGAGCCATCGCTGACCCGCGGCAGCTTGGGGCCGAACCGCCCCTCGAATTTCTGCGTATTGTGCTCGCGATCGACCGCGGGCTTGTCGAGCGTCCAGGGCTTGCCGAAGGGCGGGTTCGAGACGCAGTAATGGAATTTCTCGCCCCGGTGCTGATCGTCCGACAGGGTGCTGCCAAGCTTGATGTTCTTCGACAGATCGCGCCCCGGATCGGCCTCCAGCGTCTTGAGCAGCATGGCGGCGAGACAGACGGCGTGGGTTTCGGGCTCAAGCTCCTGACCGTAAGGAACCAGGACGGGCGCGGTGCCATAGCGGTCCTGAAGGCTCTGCACATGCTCCATGCCGTCGGACAAAAACCCGCCGGTGCCGCAGGTCGGGTCGTAAAGCGTGCGGATGAGGCCCGGGTTGCTGACGAAAAGATCGTCGTCGGGATCGAGAAGCAGCTCGATCGACAAATGCACCACGTCGCGCGGCGTCATGAAATCCTCGGCAGCCTCGTTCACCTCGGCGCCGAAGCGGCGGATGAGGTGCTCGTAGACGTTGGACATCGTCCGCTCGGGCACGGCCTCGGGGTGCAGGTCGATCTTGGCGAAGTTCTGGCAGATCTTGTAAAGGACGCCCGCACGGTCCATCCGCTCGAGCGTGTTCAGGAAATCGAACTGCTCGAAAATGCGCCGGGCATTGGGCGAGAACTTCGAGATGTAATCCTTGAGGTTCGCAAGCGTCCGCGTCGCCCCGAGGCTGGCGAGGTCATAAGACGAGGTGTTGTAGAACGAATACCCGGTCGTCTGGCGCAGCACGACATCGAGGTCGATGCCCTGTCCGGACATGGCCTTGTGGGTCTCGACCACCTGTTCGCGGGTCGGCTCCAGCACGCATTCCAGCCGGCGCAGCAGGGTGAAGGGCAGAATGATCTTACCGAAATCTACATGCTTGAAGTTACCCCACAGATCATCGGCGTTCTTCCAGATGAAATCGGCGAGGGAGGTGTTGCTGGCGCGCGCATCAGCCATTGTTTGTCCTTGAGTTCATTGTCGGCGTTTCAGCCATCTTTTTCGGTATCCTGCTTCAGAAGCTCGAATGCGCGTCGAAAAGCGTCGACCTGAGATATTCGATTACGCGCACACCATTCCTTGAAGGCCCATCTTTCATCTTCGGAAACCTTCAGATTGATGTTTGCAGTCGCATTGGCGGGGGAGTCCCCTTGGTTTTTCGGCATCTTCTACCCTTCTTGCAAGCAAGATATATTGCTTTCTTGCCTATGTCATCAGCCGACATATACTTCGGCTCACTTTTCTTTGGAAAACCAAAGGGGCGTGGTGTCTCGCACAGGGATAAACAGCGATAGCAGGTTGTGATGGGCCCATATGAGAACCGGTGGCGTTCGTTCCAGGGCTCCGTTTACTTTTCTGATTTAATGATCGAAAATTGCGACATGGACGCCGACAAGCCCCTCCGATGGATGTGACCGCGATGGAACCGATGCTGCCCGAAGAGGCGGCAATTGGGCTGGAAGAGCGCGCGATCACATTCATTGCGGAAGCCGATCGACTGGCGGAGCGGATCCTGCCAGAACTCCGAAAGTCGGTGGGCGATCTCATCCGCACGGTGAATTCTCACTACTCCAACCTGATCGAGGGACGCGACACGCCTCCGCGTGACATCGACAGGGCGTTGGCGGGCGACTTCTCGTCCGAGCCGCATCTTCGCGATCTGCAGAAAGAAGCACTGGCGCATATCCGGGTTCAACGTCTGATCGACGAAGGACGGGATCCCGCAAATTGGCCAGCGACGACTTCCTATGCCCGTTGGCTCCACGAGCAATTCTGTGAACGTCTGCCAGAAGACATGCTCGAAGTCCGGCATCCGGCAACTGGCCAGAGCCATGCGGTTGTGCCCGGCCAGTTACGGCGAGCCGATGTCATCATCGGACGGCATGTTCCGCCGCGACACGCCGACCTCCCCCGGTTTCTCACCCGGTTCGATAAAGCCTACGCATCGCCACCGCTCAGCCGGATGCGGCAAATCCAGGTTGTAGGGGCGGTGCATCACCGGTTCCTTTGAAAACACCCTTTCCTTGACGGCAACGGACGGGTGGCGCGCTTGATAGCTCATGCTTTGCTCAAGCGCCTCGGGATCGACACAAGCCAGTGGTCGGTAGCGCGAGGGCTGGCCTGCGAGAACGGTAACTACAGACGCCTGCTGATGGCTGCGGATGGGCCGCGTCGCGGTGATCGGGATGGACGTGGGAACCTGACACAGGCGGGTCTGTTGTCGTTCTGCCGGTTCTTCCTCGACCGGGCCATCAATCAGGTCCGTTTCATGGACAAGCTGCTCGATCCTGAGGACTTGCTGCGGCGCATGAAGCTCCATGTCGAAGAAGAAATCTGCGTCCAGCGTTTACCTGCTGGCAGCTACGTCGTGCTGCGGGAGGCTGCGCTAGCGGGACAGGTAGAGCGCGAACATCTAAGGGCCCTGACGGGCGATGGAGAGGAAGCAACCCGTGTGGCCATGTCGGCTCTTATTGAGCGCGGCATGCTGAATGCAGCAAGCGACCACGCGCCGCTCCGGCTGGCATTCCCGGCGGAGGTGGCATACCGATGGCTCCCAGGCCTCTATCCTGAAGAATACGAGACAGCTCCATGATACTGCAGCTTTGTGTGACTGTTGTGCGGACAAAGCGGGCGTCATTTCTTTAGTTGAACAACCCTGTCCAGTTCGAGCGTTTCGAGAAAGGCCTGGTCGTGGCTCACCACAAGGACCGCCCCATTATATGCGGTCAACGTCGCTTTCAGGGCTTCAATGCCGCTCAAATCGAGGTGACTGGTCGGTTCATCCAAAATTAGTAAGGCAGGCGGCGGGGTGCCGCCAAGGACACAGGCCAGGCCACCGCGTAGCCGCTCGCCTCCGCTCAGATAACCCGCACGGCGCAGGGCGTCATCCGCTCGGAACCCGAACCTGGCCAATGCCGCATGGGCCGCATGCGTCGTCGCGTTGGGGTTCACCATCGGGAAATTCTCCCGCAGGGTCACCTCAGGATCGAGCAGGCCAACTGAATCGCTCCGAGTTTGTCGGAGACCATCAACTTAAGTAAGGATGATGGTTATGACAAAAAGCAAAATGGCAAATC
>CANNGH010000011.1 GCA_947504115.1 uncultured Sedimentitalea sp. | reverse complement strand
AGGGCCTGCGCTTCGCCATCCGCGAAGGCGGCCGCACCGTCGGTGCCGGCGTCGTCTCCAAGATCATCGCGTAACCGGAACGGGCGCGTGCGCGCGCCCGTCAAGGCCGCGCAATGCCGCGCTTGAAACAATGGGCCGCCGCGATCGCCGCGGCGGCCTTTTGCTGTTCTGCGCCCGGCCGGATGATTGCGGCGCATGCAGGATTGCCCTAGGCTTTGGCGCAATCCGCCACGCAAAAGGACACGACCATGACCGGACGCCCCCTCACCGCCCTGTTGCTGGCCCTTGCCGCGATGACGGCCCCGGCACTGGCGCAGGACCACGACCCCGACGCCACCATCCGCATCGGCTCGCTTTACGAGCCGCAGAACCTCGACAACACCAAGGGGGCGGGGCAGGGCATCACCGAGGCGTTCAACGGCAATGTCTATCAGGGGCTGTTCCGCCTGTCCGACAGCGGCGCGGTCGAGCCGGTGCTGGCCGAAAGTCACGAGGTCAGCGAGGACGGATTGACCCACACCTTCACGCTGAAGGACGGCGTCAGCTTTCATTCCGGCGATCCGCTGACCGCGGCGGATGTCAAATATTCCATCGAACGGGTGATGGCCGAGGAGTCGCAAAGCTCGCGCCGCAGCAGCCTCGCGCCCATCGCGGACATCCGCACGCCCGAAGAGAACATTGTCGAGATCGCGTTGAACGCGCGTTCGATTTCGCTGCCCTACAACCTCAGCTATGTCTGGATCGTCAACGATGCCGCCGGCGACATCACCGACAGCGAGGACGGCACTGGCCCCTATAGGCTGGCCGGCTGGCGGCGCGGCTCCAGCCTCGCACTCGACCGCTGGGACGAATACTGGGGCGAGGCACCCGACAATGGCGCGGTCGAGTTTCGCTATTTCACCGACGCCACCGCGCTCAGCAACGCGATGCTGACCAACGCGGTCGACATCATCACATCGGTCCAGAGTCCCGACCTGCTGGCGCAATTCACCGGCACGCCGGATTTCACCGTGACCGAAGGCCAGTCGACCACCAAGGTTCTGATGGCCTATAACACCCGCAAGCCGCCCTTCGACGATGCAAAGGTCCGCAGCGCCATCGCGCAGGGCATCGACGACGAAAAGCTGCTGGGCGCGATCTGGGGCGATTACGGCACGTTGATAGGGTCTTTCGTGCCACCCACCGACCCCTGGTTCGTCGATCTGCGCGACGTGAACGCCTATGATCCGGAAAACGCGAAAAAGCTTCTGGAAGAGGCCGGCCACGGCGGCGGGTTCGCGTTCACGCTGGACACGCCCAATTACGACCCCCATCCGATCGTGGCCGAGTTCATCAAAAGCGAACTGGCCGGGATCGGCGTCACGGTGAATATCAACGTCATCACCGCCAACGAATGGTACACCAAGATCTATCAGGCGCACGATTTTCAGGCGACCCTGCAGGAGCATGTCAACCACCGCGACATCGTGTTCTACGGCAATCCCGATTTTTACTGGGGCTATGACAACCCGGAGGTGATCGACCTGATCGACAACGCCGAAAAAAGCGCCACCACCGACGAGCGCGACGAAAAGCTGAAACAGGCCAACCGCATCATCGCCGAGGACGCGGCGAGCGACTGGCTTTACCTTGCGCCGCAGATCGTGGTGTCGCGCGCGGATGTGTCGGGCTATCCGGTCAATGGGCTGAATTCGCAGTTCTTCGTCAGCAACATCAAGAAGGCGAAGTAACGCCGGACCCGCCCCGCCTGCAGCCGGGGCGGCGCGCAAGGGAGCGCCGCCATTCTCGCCTATATCTTCCGCCGTCTGGTGATTCTCGGTGTGTCGCTTCTGATCGCGACGCTGGTGCTGTTCGCGCTGCTGCGCCTGCTGCCGGGCGATCCGACCGCCGCTTTGGTCGGTGTCGGTGCCGACCCCGAACAGATCGAGGCCGCGCGACGGCAGGTCGGGTCCGACCTGTCGCTGCCGCAGCAATTCGCAAAATTCGCGGGCGATCTGGCGCGACTGGATCTGGGCGACTCCTATGTCAGCCGCCGCCCCGTCGCGGGCGAGATTGCCGAGCGGCTGACGGTGACACTGCCGCTGACCTTCATTTCATTCGTTCTGGCGATCCTCATCGCGCTGCCGCTGGGGATCATGGCGGCGGTGTGGCGGGATCGCTGGTATGGCGCGGTGATTTCCGTGATCTCGCAGCTTGGCATCGCGATCCCGGTGTTCTGGATCGGCATTCTGCTGGTGACGGTCTTTGCGGTGCATCTGCGGATCTTTCCCTCGGGCGGCTTTCCGCTGGACGGCTGGCGGGACAGTGCGCAAGCGGTCCGCACCATGACGCTGCCGGTGGCGACCATCGCGATCATCATGTCGGCGTCCTTGCTGCGTTACGTGCGCTCGGCCACGCTCGATGTGCTGGACAGCGATTTCCTGCGCACCGCCCGCGCCATGGGGTCGGGATTTGCCGAGGCGCTGGTGCGCCACGGGCTGCGCAACGGCGCGGTGCCGGTGATCTCGATCCTTGGCATCGAACTGGCCACCACGTTTTTGGGGGCGGTGGTGGTCGAGCGGGTGTTCTCGTTGCCGGGGCTTGGGTCCATGCTGCTACTGGGGATTGAGCAGCGCGATTTTCCGACCGTGCAGGGCGTTCTGTTCGTCTCTACCCTGCTGGTGCTGGGCATCGGCTTCGCCGCCGATCTGGCGCAGCGCGCCATCGACCCGCGCCTGCGCGAACGCCGCAGGGGCGCGCCATGACCGCCGCCGATGTGCAGGCCACCGTGCCACCGCGCCGCCGTCCCTCGCGCACGCTGCGCGTAGGGCTGGTGCTGGTCGGGCTGCATCTGGGGATCGCGTTGCTGACGCTGGTCTGGCTGCCCTACGATCCGACCGGCACCGCGGGCACACGGCTTGAGGCACCGTCATGGCTGCACCCCGCCGGCACCGACCGGCTGGGGCGCGATATGCTCAGCCAGATCATGATCGGCTCGCGCATCGCCCTGATCGTGGGGACCGGGGCGGTCTTGATGGGCGCGGCGATCGGCGTGACGCTGGGCGTGCTGGCGGCCTTCGCGACGCGGTTCCTGGACGATGTGCTGGCGGCGGCGCTGGATATCCTGATCGCCTTTCCCACGCTTTTGCTGGCGATGCTGGTGGTGGCGGCGAGCGAGCGCCCGTCGCTGGGCACCGCCACGCTGGCGCTGGGGATCGCGATTTCCGCCATCGTCGCCCGGCTGTCGCGCATTCTGGTCAAGCGCGTGCTGCGGCAGGATTACGTCACCGCCGCGCGCACCTCGGGCTCGTCCTGGCCGGGCATCGTTTTCCGCCATGTGCTGCCGAATATCTGGCCGACGCTCTCGGTCAATTTCGCGCTGCAATTCGGGCTGGCGGTGATCGCCGAGGCGTCGCTGTCCTATCTCGGGCTGGGGCCGCCGCCGCCCAACGCGTCGTGGGGGCGGCTGCTGCAAGAGGCGCAGGGCACCGTTTTCGTCGCGCCCTTCGGGGCCATCGCGCCGGGCATCGCGCTGGTGACGCTGGTGATCGGGATGAACCTTCTGGCGGACGGGCTGCGCGCGCGCAACGACCCGACACAACGCTGATGGGCGCGCTGCTGGAGATCGACGGGCTGACCATAAGCACCGGCGGCAAGGTGCTGGTGCGCGACCTGTCGTTGATCATCGCGCCGGGCGAGCGGCTGGGGGTGATCGGTGAATCCGGTTCGGGCAAGTCGCTGACCGCGCTGGCGGTGATGGGGCTTTTGCCGGGGGGCTTGCGCGCCAGCGGGTCGGTGCGGCTGGACGGGCAGCAGGTGGTGGGCGCGCCGGAACGGCAATTGCGCGCGTTGCGCGGCCGCGCCGCCGCCATGGTGTTTCAGGAACCGCTGACCGCGCTCGACCCGCTGATGCGCATCGGGCGCCAACTGGCCGAGCCGATCCGCCGCCGTGCCCGCCGCGATGGCGCGGCGCTGACGCGCAGCGCCCTGCGCGCCGAGATCGCGCGCCTGCTGGACGAGGTCCGCCTGCCCGATCCCGCCCGCCTGATCCGCGCCTTTCCGCACGAGATTTCCGGCGGTCAGCGCCAGCGGATCGCGCTGGCGATGGCGCTGGCCTGCCGCCCCGACCTGCTGATCGCGGACGAACCCACCACCGCGCTGGATGTCACAACGCAGGCCGAATTGCTGGACCTTCTGCGCCGTCTGGTGGCCGAGCGCGGCATGGCGCTGATGTTCATCACCCACGATCTGCCCATCGTCGCCCAGGTCAGCGATCGCGCCCTTGTCCTGCGCGCCGGCGAGGCGGTGGAAAGCGGCCCGGTGGACCGCCTGCTACGCGCGCCGCAACATTCCTATACGCAGGATCTGGTCGCCGCCGCGCGCCGGTTCGATGACGCGCTGGAGGGGCGGGGATGAGCCTGCTCGACGTTCAGGATCTGACCTATGCCTATGGCGGCGCGGCGCCGGTGCTGAAAGGCGTGTCGTTCCGCGTGGACGAGGGCGACAGCGTCGGGCTGGTGGGCGAATCCGGCTCGGGCAAGACCACGCTGCTGCGGCTGCTGCTTGGACTGGCCCGGCCCGCCGAGGGGCGGATCACTTTCGACGGTGCGCCGCTCGACCCAGGCGACCGGCGATTCATGCGCGCCTATCGCCGGCAGGTGCAGACGGTGTTCCAGGATCCCTATTCCTCGCTCGATCCGCGCCAGAAGGTCGGCGACATCGTGGCCGAACCGCTGCGCGCCCTGCGCCTTGATCGCCCGCATGGCCCAAAGGTCGCGGCGGCGCTGGACGAGGTCTCGCTGCCACCGGACGCGATACACCGCTATCCGCACGAATTTTCCGGCGGCCAGCGCCAGCGCATCGCCATCGCCCGCGCCATCGTGCCCGGCCCGCGGCTGCTGCTGGCCGATGAGCCGGTCAGCGCGCTGGATTTGTCCACCCGCACCCGGATCGTCGAATTGCTGGCCGGGTTGCAGCACCGGATGAGCCTGCTGATGGTGTCGCACGATCTGGCCGTCGTCGCCGCGCTTTGCGCCCGCATCATCGTTCTGGAAAAGGGCCGCATCGTCGAGGACGGCCCCACACGCGAGGTGCTGACCGCGCCGCGCCACCCCTACACGCGCGCGCTGATCTCCAGCGTCCCGCGCCTGCCCAAGCCATGAGCGGCGGATTCTCTTGACAGAGGTGTCAAATCCGCGCTCTGAATGAGGGGCGATCGCGGGCGGGGAGGAAGCGATGGGCGGCTTTTCTCATATCTTCAGGCCCGCGCGCTTGCGTCACAGAAAGCTGAAGAACCGCATCGTCTTTGGCGCCCACACCACCAACATGGCCCGCGACGGTCTGCCGGGCGAGCAGCACATTGCCTATTACGTCGAGCGCGCCATGGGCGGCGCCGCGATGATCGTGGTCGAGCCGATGCCGGTCCATCCCGCCGCCGTTCTGACGCGGGGCAATTTCCGCCCCTGCGACGACGCCGTAATCCCGCATTTCCGCCGCCTGACCGATGCCTGCCGCCCCTATGATACCGTGATGATCCAGCAGCTTTACCATGTGGGCGCGCATGGCGACGGCGACAATTCCTGGCACGCGCATTGGTCGCCTTCGGGCGGGCCAAGCTGGCACGACAGCGACGGCAGCCACGAGATGAGCACCGACGAGATCGAGGAAACCATCGCGAGTTTCGTTGCCGCCGCCCGGCGCTGCCAGCAGGCCGGGTTTGATGGCGTCGAGGTCTGGGCGGCCTATCATGGCCTGCTCGACCAGTTCTGGACACCCATGTCGAACACCCGCCGCGACGAATGGGGCGGGAGCCTTGAGAACCGCACCCGGTTCTCGCGCGAGGTTCTGCGCCGCATCCGTGCGGCCTGCGGGGAGGATTTCATCGTCGGGCTTGCGGTCAATGACGAACCCGACGTCGCTGCCGCGCTCAGCCGGGAGGAAACGGCGGAAATCGTCGCCCTGCACGATGCTGAGCGGCTGATGGATTACGTCACCTGCGGCACCGGCGGCTATTTCGACTTTTCCAAGCTGATGCCGACATTTCTCTATCGGGAGAAACTGGGCGTCGATCTGGCGGCACGGCTGAAATCGGTGGTGAAACATGCGCTGGTGACGGCTGAAAGCCATATCCGCACGCCGGAAAACGCCGATGCGGTGCTAGGCGCGGGCGAGGCCGATCTGGTCTCGATCGTGCGCGGACAGATCGCCGACCCGCACCTTGTCGCCAAGGCCGAAGCGGGCCGGGCCGGGGATATTCGTGGCTGCATTTCCTGCAATCAGCAATGCTGGGGCAGGCGGGGGCGGGATTACTGGATTTCCTGTCTGGTCAACCCGTCCGTGGGGCGCGAACAGGATTGGGGCGGCGACCGGTTTCACAACGCGCCGACGTCGCGCCGGGTGCTGATCGTCGGCGCCGGCCCGGCGGGTCTGGAGGCCGCGCGCGTGGCGGGCGAACGCGGCCATGAGGTGACACTGGTTGAGGCCAGCCCCGGTCCGGGCGGCCAGTTCCGGCTGGCGGGCATGCAGCCGAGGCGCGGGCAGATCACCGATCTGATCGGCTGGTATGGTCGGCAACTCGACCGGTTGCGGGTCGATCTGCGCTATAACGCATATCTCGATGCCGGGGATATCGCCGGTTTCGGCGCCGATCACGTGATCCTTGCCACCGGTTCGCTGCCCGCCGAAACCGGTTTCCAGAAGGCATTGCCGCATCTGCCGCAACTGCCGGGGATCGACAGCGGCAATGTCTGGTCCTGCGAAGACGCCATGGCGCGGCGCGCGCGTCTGGGCCGCCGGGTGGTCGTGCTGGACGAGGGCGGCAACTGGCGTGGCTGCGGCACCGCGTGGAAACTGGCGCAGGACGGTCACGCCGTCACCATCGTCACCCCAGACCCGATGGTGGGCCGGGAGCTGCAACGCTCTGCCGCCGACTGGCCGCTGCGTCGCGAACTGGCGGGCCTGGGCGTTGACTTCGTGGTGGAAACCGCCATTGCCGGATGGAGCGGCGAGGGTGCGACCCTGCAATCGCTGCTGACCGGCCGGCAAAGCCATCTGCCGGCGGAGTCGCTGGTTCTGGCGACGGTCAATGTCGCGGATATGAGCCTGCGCGGCGAACTGGCGGAACGCGGCATTGCCGCGCAGTTGATCGGCGATGCCAACGCTCCGCGCAATGCGGCCTTTGCGATCTACGAGGGGAGGAAGGCGGCGCTGGCGCTGAACTGACGCACCCGGGGGAGCGTTGGTGCCATATTGCGAATCATTCTCAATTCACTTGACAGTTGCGACTGCTTCGCATTAGCAGTACATCGCATTAACAGACCGGAGTCAGAGCATGACACGACCCTCCTCCCGAATCCTCACGCTGGCAGCGGCGATTGCCTCGGCAACGCTGTTCGCCTTTACCGCCCACGCGCAGGAGAAATCGGACCGGTTCAAGGTGGTCACGACCTTTACCATCCTTGCCGACATGGCGCAGAACGTGGCGGGAGACGCGGCTGAGGTCGTGTCGATCACCAAGGCCGGCGCCGAAATCCACGGCTACGAGCCGACGCCGCAAGACATCGTGCGCGCCTCGGATGCCGACCTGATCCTGTGGAACGGGCTGAACCTGGAGCTTTGGTTCGAACAGTTCGTCAACAATCTGGGCGACATGCCATCCGCCACCCTGACCCAGGGGATCGAGCCGGTGTCGATTGCCGAGGGCGAATACGAGGGCCTGCCCAACCCGCATGGCTGGATGGGGCTGGATAATGCGCTGGTCTATGTCGACAACATCCGCGATGCGCTGTCCGAACACGACTCCGCCAACGCCGAAACCTATGCCGCCAATGCCGAAAGCTACAAGCAGCAGATCCGCGACACCATCGAACCCCTGCGCAAGCGCGTCCAGTCGGTGCCCGAGGACCGGCGCTGGCTGGTCACCTGCGAGGGCGCGTTCAGCTATCTGACCCGCGATTTCGGTTTGAAAGAGGCGTATCTGTGGCCGATCAACGCCGATCAGACCGGCACACCGCAACAGGTGCGCAAGGTGATCGACACGGTTCGCGAAAACGACGTTCCGGCGGTGTTCTGCGAAAGCACTGTCAATCAGGCCCCGGCCAAGCAGGTCGCGCGCGAGACCGGGGCGGAATACGGTGGCGTTCTCTACGTTGATTCCCTCAGCGAGGCGGACGGCCCGGTGCCGACATATCTCGACCTGCTGCGCGTCGATGCCGAGACGATCGCCAACGCGCTGGCGCCGCAGACGAACTGAGGCGACGCCGCCCACGACCTTTGCGCCATCGCGAACCGCTGTTCGTTGTGGCCGGCCTGCCGAACGATCCGAATGCCAGAACGAACAAGCCAGAACGAACAAGGATGAGATGATGCTCGACCTAACCCCCGAAGCCATGGACGCGACCGACGCCGAAGGACCGGCGGGCGGTATTCTTGTCCGCGACGTGACTGTGACCTATCGCAACGGCCACACCGCCCTGTATGATGCCAGTTTCGAAATTCCGCGCGGCACGATCACTGCGCTGGTGGGCGTGAACGGCGCCGGGAAATCGACGCTGTTCAAGGCCATCATGGGCTTCGTGCCCGCCGCGCGAGGCGAAATCCGGTTGCTGGGCAGATCGGTGAAACAGGCCCTGCGCCAGAACCTTGTCGCCTATGTGCCCCAGGCCGAAGAGGTTGATTGGACCTTTCCGGTGCTGGTCGAGGACGTGGTGATGATGGGCCGCTACGGTCACATGGGGTTCCTGCGGCGTCCCAAAGCCGCCGATCACGCGGCCGTCGATGAAGCGCTGCGCCGCGTCAACATGCAGGACTTCCGCCACCGCCAGATCGGCGAACTGTCCGGCGGCCAGCGCAAGCGCGTGTTTCTGGCGCGCAGCCTTGCGCAAGCCGGGCAGGTGATCCTGCTGGACGAGCCGTTCACCGGCGTGGACGTCAAGACCGAGGAGCAGATCGTCGCGCTTCTGCGCGAGTTGCGGGACGAAGGCAGGGTGATGCTGGTTTCCACCCACAACCTCGGGTCGGTGCCGGAATTCTGCGACCGCACGATTCTGGTCAAGGGCACGGTGCTGGCCCATGGCCCGACCGAGACGACCTTTACCCATGACAATCTCGAACGGGCCTTTGGTGGCGTGCTGCGGCACTTCACGCTGGGCGGCACCGACCTGCACGACGACGACGACCCGCGCGAGATTTCCATCCTGACCGACGATGAACGCCCCTTCGTCAAATACGGCAAGCGCGGCCGCCGGAAAAAGGCGGTCACCGCGAACAAGCCCGATGCCGGAGACCAGCCATGATCGACCTGCTGCTTGAGCCGTTCAGCTATAATTACATGTTCAACGCGATGTGGGTGTCGGCGCTGGTCGGCGGGGTCTGCGCCTTCCTGTCCTGTTACCTGATGCTGAAAGGCTGGTCGCTGATCGGCGACGCGCTGTCCCATTCGGTCGTGCCCGGCGTGGCCGGGGCCTATATCCTCGGCCTTCCCTTCGCGCTGGGCGCGTTCATCGCCGGCGCGCTGGCGGCCGGCTCGATGCTGTTCCTGTCGGGGCGCTCGGGGCTGAAGATCGACGTGATCATCGGTATCATCTTCACCTCGTTCTTCGGGCTGGGCCTGTTCATGGTGTCGCTGTCGCCGATGTCGGTCAGCATCCAGACCATCATCATGGGCAATATCCTGGCCATCACGCCCGGCGACACGCTGCAACTGGCGATCATCGGGTTCGTGTCGATGGCGGTGCTGCTGGCGAAATGGAAAGACCTGATGGTCGTCTTCTTCGACGAGAACCATGCGCGCAGCATCGGTCTGCGCCCGGACCTGCTCAAGGCGGTGTTCTTCATCCTGCTGTCGGCGGCAGTCGTCGCGGCGATGATGACCGTGGGCGCGTTTCTGGTGATCGCGTTGGTGGTCACACCGGGGGCGACCGCCTATCTGCTGTGCGACCGCTTTCCGCGCCTGATCGTGGTGTCGGTGCTGATCGGAACCGTGACCAGCTTTGTGGGGGCCTATATCAGCTATTTCCTCGACGGCGCGACGGGCGGCGTGATCGTCGCGCTGCAGACGCTGCTGTTCCTGCTGGCGTTCTTTTTCGCGCCCAAGCACGGCACGCTGGCCGCGCGGCGCAAGGCGTCGCAGGCGCTTGCGCAGCATCATGTGCCCGCAGCGCCCACCGCCGTGCAAAAGGAGGTTCACCCGTGATCGATACCCTGCTTCTGCCGTTCCAGTTCCCGTTCATGCAGAACGCCTTCTGGATCGCGCTTCTGGTCGCGCCGCCGACCGCACTGCTGTCCTGCTTTCTGGTGCTCAAGGGCTGGGCGCTGATGGGCGACGCGGTCAGCCATGCGGTGCTGCCGGGCGTGGTGCTGGCATGGATGACGGGCATCCCGCTGATCGTCGGCGCCTTCGGCGCGGGCATGACCTGTGCGCTGCTGACGGGTTATCTGTCGCAGAACAGCCGGATCAAGCAGGATACGGTGATGGGCGTGGTGTTCTCGGGCATGTTCGGGGTCGGGATCATCATGTACACTTCGATCACCACGACCGAGCATCTGGACCATGTCCTGTTCGGCAACATGCTGGGCGTGGGGCCGCAGGATCTCTGGACGGCCGGCCTGATCTCGCTGGGCGTCAGCGCGTTTCTGGTGCTGAAATGGAAGGATCTGCTGCTGCACGCCTTCGATCCGGCGCAGGCGCGGGCCAGCGGACTGCATACCGGGCTGCTGAATTACGGGCTGCTGGCGGTGCTGTCGCTGGCCATCGTCTCGACGCTGACGGCCACGGGGCTGATCCTGGCGGTGGCCTTGCTGGTGACGCCTGGGGCCATCGCGTTCCTGACCGTGCGCAGCTTCGGGCGGATGCTGATCGTTTCGGTCGCGGTTTGTGCGGTGTCGATGGTCAGCGGGGTCTATGCCAGCTTCTTCATCGACAGCGCGCCCGCCGCCACCATCGTGCTGATCCTGACGGCGATCTTCATCGCGGCGTTCCTGCGGCGTCTGGCAATCACGCGCCGCACGTCGCGCATGGCGGTCGCGGCGCGTTCGTAACGGACGCGCCCGCGCCGCTCACTCCGCCTGCGGACCCTGCGCCGAGACGGCGCAATACGCGCCATCGCCCTCGGCCGTGCAGGTGCCGGCCTCGACCGGGCGGGCGCTGAAACCGTCCTCCAGCGCCGTGCCGTTCACGGTGACATGATAGTGCCATTTCATGTCGCGATCGCCGGCGCCGTGGTCGTAGGGTGTGAGGTTCAGGTCGGTCTGCCCGCAGCGCATCGCCACGACGGTATAGCCGGCGCCGATCAGGACCTGCTCGACCGCCTCGGCCTTGCCTTTGCATTCTTCCGGCGACTCGGCTTCGGTCATTGCCATGTGGACGGCCCCGCCATCCAGGGTCAGGGTCAAAAGGGCGATTTTCAGCATGGGGTCTCTCCGCTCAAAGGGTCAGAACCGCGCCGACAGAACCACATCCAGGCTGCGCTCGCCACCCGGCATCTGGTCGAACGGTTCGTATTGCTTGTTGAAGATGTTGTTGAGCTGCAGCGACACGGTCGCGTGTTTGTTCAACTCCAGTGCGCCGCGCAGGTTCACGGTGCTCCAGCCGCCGCTTTCCGTGACTTCGATATCTCCCGTGCTCGCATCCGGCTCGAGCAGCTTGGCATGGCTTTCGCCGGTGGCGAACAGATCGAACGAGGCTGCCATGCCGCGAAACTCGAAATCACGGCGCAGGCCGACGCTTCCGGAAACGAAGGGCGTGCCGCTGTGGGTGGATGTGAAACCGCTGGCATAATTGAACTCGCGCTCGATCAGCGCGCCCGAGACCCATGGTGTCAGCCCGCTCGCCAGCCGGTGTTCGGCGTAGATCTCGAGACCTAGGGTTTCGGCTTGGGAGATGTTCCGATATTGGGAGCGTCGGCCAGAAGCGTCGGATGGAAGCAGCTGCCGGTCGATGTAATCCTTCGCTTCGGTGTAGAAAATCGTGGTATCCAGAATTGTCGCACCGTTGTCGAACCGCGCACCGAGTTCGAAGTTGTTGGCTGTTTCCGCTTTCAGGTCCGGGTTGGGCAGCACCAATGTGCGCCCACCCACTGCTTCGCTGAACAACTGATTCAGTGTGGGATAGTTGTAGCCTTGCGAAAACAGCCCCCGCAGGGCCCATTCGTCGTTGGGCGTCCAGACGATTCCTGCGCTCACCAGAAAACGATCATCGGATTGGCTGGTCGGCGCATTGATGTTGCTTTGCTCCAGATCCGCCTCGACATGGTAGTAGCGCCCGCCGAAATGCAGCGCCCATTGGGGCGACAGCGTGATCTCGTTCTGCGCGAAAACCGATGTGGTGACGATGCGCGATTCCTCGTAGCGCCGGAGCGGGTCCGACGGGTCCGGTGGCGGAAGGATCGTGCGTGCATTGGTGGCGTCGACATCCAGAAAATCGTTTTCATATTGCGCGCCGACAATCGTTCGCGAGTTTTCCGTAAGCTGCAACTCAGCCGTTGCGTTGATGCCATAGGTGGCCTGTTCATCCATGCTGTCGGAACGGATGGGTCCGAACCGGTTGCGGAACTCGCGGTCGATGGTCTGATGATAGGCGTCGATTTTCAGCGAGGTCAGCCATGGCGTCAGGTCGGTGCCCTCGTAGAACGCGTTTATCTTGCGCAGGTCCCGCTTCGGCAGCCCGATCGAAAAGCCGGGCTGCGCGATATAGACATTCGACGACAGGTCAAACGCCTGCGCCTCGAGGCCGATCCAGTGGTTGCCGAACTCATAGCCCATATATCCCGACAGGTTGCGGTCGGAGACGTCCGAGGGCACCAGTTCGCCGATGCCGGCGGCGTGGCGGTTGCCGATTTCCGACGCGCCCTGATTCAGCCGCCAGGTGAATCCACCCTCGCGCCCGGCGATGGAGTTGGAAATCCGCCAACCATCGGATGCGCCGAAATAAGACAGGGTCGAAGACGCTTCGAACGGTTCATCCGTGCGCCGCTTGGTGATGATGTTGATCGTCCCGCCGATGGCGCGCTGGCCGCTGACGACCGAGGACGCGCCGCGCACGACCTCGATCCGCTCGACCGTGGCGGGATCGACCACGACCGGCGGGCCATAGGTGGTGTGATCGGTGATCGCCTGCCCGTTGATCAGGATGCGCGTGCGCCGGGCCTCTTCGCCGCGGATGCGGATGCGGGCGATGCCCTGTTCCTCGACGCGCACACCGGGAATGTCCTTGAGGTAATCGGCCACGCGCGCCGGCGGGATGCGCGAGAGATCCTCCTCGTCCAGCACCGTGACCGCCGAGGGATTCTCGAAAACCGAGGTTTCCAGCCCGGTCCCCAGCAGCGTGATCGACCCGAGATAGGTCGCATCGTCGTCGGCCTGCTGCGCGCCCGCGGCCAACGGCAACGTCACCGCCGCCACGCTCGCCAGCAGCCGCGCCGGGTGGTGGCGGTTCCCTGATTGTTTCGTCATCGTCTGTCCCTTCATATGGCCTCTGCCCTGGCCGGATGGGCCACGGTTGGCGAGGGGCCGGCAATGATCGAGAATTGCGGTCGGATTTGGCGCGATCTAGCTGCCCCGCCCGCGCAGTGTCAACCCGCCCGCAACGTCGCCGCATGCGGCAGCAGCCATGTTCCGCCCTGTGGCGGTTGGCAGTTGACGCGCAGGTTGCAGCCATAGGCGCGCGACAGGGTGGCGTCGGTCAGCACCTTCGCGGGGGTGCCCGTGGCGGCGATCTCGCCGCGATGAACCATGGTGACCGCATCGGCGAACATCGCTGTCAGGTTCAGATCGTGCATCACCGCGATCACACCGCCTCCCCGCGCCGCATAGTCGCGCATCAGTTCCATCACCATGAGCTGGTGGCCGATATCGAGGCTGGAGACGGGTTCGTCCAGCAGCAGCCAGCGGGGGGCGCCGTGGGCCACCGGCTCCCACACCTGTGTCAGCACGCGCGCCAGTTGCACACGCTGCTGCTCGCCGCCGGAAAGCTCCTGATAGAACCGCCCGCCATAGCCTGCGAGGCCCACTGCCTCCAGCGCGCGCGACGGCAGGTGATCGCGCCTGACCGAGACGCCCGCGCTCAGGCCAAGGCGGATGACCTCGATCACGGTGAAGGGAAAGGCCAGGCTGGCCGCCTGCGGCAGCACCGCGCGCATACCGGCCAGCTGCCAGCCCTTGAGCTGGCTTGTGTCCCGCCCGTTGATCGCGACCCGGCCCGTGCAGCGCACTTCGCCGCACAGTGCGCGCAAAAGCGTGCTCTTGCCCGATCCGTTGGGGCCGACGATGGCGGTCACCTGACCGGCTGTCGCGCTGAAATCGACACCATGCAGGATGGTGCGACGGCCCAGTTCCACGCCGATATTGCGCCCGACAAAGCTCATAGCTCAACCACCATGCGGCGGCGCAGCAGGATCCACAGGAAGACCGGCGCGCCGAGGATCGCGGTGACGATTCCGATGGGCAGTTCGGCGGGCGCGGTGATGGTGCGGCTGATCATGTCCGCGCCCAGCAGCAGGCTGGCCCCCAGCAGCGCCGCATTGGGCAACAGCGTCTTGTGATCCGGCCCCGAGGCCAGCCGCAAGAGGTGCGGCACCACGATGCCGACGAACCCGATGCCGCCCGACACCGCGACCGCGGCCCCCGTGGCACCGGCGACGGCCAGCACGGCCAGGTTCTTGACCCGCTGCACCGGGATGCCCAGATGGCCCGCCGCCGCCTCGCCCAGGGCCAACGCGTTCAGCCCGCGCGCCAGGAACGGCGCGCCCAGCAGCGCGACAAGGATGATCGGGGCGGCGGCCATCAGCTTGCCCCATGTCGCCCCGGCGAGCGATCCCAGGCCCCAGAAGGTCAGGTCGCGCAATTGCTGGTCGTCGGCGGCATGGACCAGCAGCCCCGACACCGCGCCGGCCAGCGCGCCGAGCGCGATCCCCGCCAGAAGCATCGTCGCGACCGAGGTGCGCCCGCCCCGCGTCGAGACGCGGTAGAGCACCAGCGTCGTGATCCAGCCCCCGGCAAACGCCGCCATCGGCACCAGATGCGCGCCGATCAGCGCCATCATTCCGGCCGGCAGCGCCGCGCCCAGAACGATGGCGGAAATCGCACCCAGCCCGGCCCCGGCGCTGACGCCCACCAGCCCCGGATCGGCCAGCGGGTTGCGGAACAGCCCCTGCATCACCGCGCCCGACACGGCCAGCGCCGCCCCCACCAGCGCGCCCATCAATGTGCGCGGCAGGCGGATGTTCCACAGGATCGTCTCGTCCACGCGCGAGAGGGCGCGGCCCTGCGCCAGATCGCCCAAGGCCGCCCAGAGAGACGTGCCCGCCGCCCCGGTGGCCAGACTGGCCGTCATGGTCGCCAGCAGCGCCAGCCCCAGCCAGAGGCTCAGCCGCCGCGCCGCCGCCGCGCGGTCGGGCGGGTCCGCCACGGCGATCTCGTTACAGGTTGCCAGGGTCATTGTCCTGCTCTCCGTAAAGCGCATCCGCCAGATCCTGCACCGCCTGCGCTGTGCGCGGGCCGAACCCCAACAGGTATTGCCCGCCCATGCGGATTGCCGCGCGGTTTTCGCCCGCCGGGGTCGCCGCGATGGCGGGCAGGGCGAACAGGGTGTAGTCATCCACCATCACCTCGCCACCGCGCGTCATCATCAGGATCACGTCGGGCGCGGCCTGCACGATGGCCTCGTCGCTGACCGGCTTGTAGCCGTCGAACCCGTCCAGCGCGTTGATCGCGCCGGCCATTGCGATCACCGTCGCCGCCTCCGTGTTGCGCCCGGCGGCCAGTATCCGCCCGCCTTCGCCGCTGAGCACGAACAGCACGCGTTTGCGGTCGCTGTCCGCGATGGCGTCGGCCCGCGCGGTCACCCGATCAAGCTGCGCGGTCACGTCCTCGGCCAGCGCCCCGGCCTGCGCCTCGACATCCAGCGCGACACCCACCGCGCGGATCTTCTCGACGATGCCCGCACCCGTGGGTTCGTCCGGGATCAGCACCAGCGGCACCTGCGCCTCTTGCAGCACGGCCAGCGCCTCGGGCGGGCCGGCATCGGCCTCGGCCAGCACCAGCGAGGGGTCCATCGACAGCACGCCTTCGGGCGAGAGTGCGCGCACATAGCCCACATCGGGCAGGTCCAGCGCCGCCTCGGGGTGGTTCGACGTGGTGTCGCGCGCGATCAGGCGGTGCTGCTGGTCCAGTGCATAGACGATCTCGGTGATCGAACCGCCGATCGAGACGATGCGCTGGGCCGGGTCCGCTGACGCGGGCAGAGCCAGCGCCAGCAGCGCCGCGCCGGCGGCAGACAGAAAGCGGCGCATCACGCGACCTCGCTGGCCTTGTGTTCCGGCAGGTCGGCGACGATGGCCTGCCATTGCGGCCTTGTGTCTTGCCCCTCCTTGCCGATGCCGAAGATCTGGAAGATCAACTCGCCCTCGGCGTCGAATGCCTCGAGCGACACCGCCGCGCCGCGCTTGGTGGGCTTGTCCACGGCCCAGACCTCGGCCACGCGGTCCAGACGCAGGTGCATGTTGAACGTCGGGTCCAGCACGTTCTGCCACGGCCCCATGGGTTTCAGCGTTTCCAGCGGGCCGGAATGGATCTGGATGCAGCCGCGATTGCCGACGAAAATCATGATGGCGATGCCGGCATCGCGCAACGCGTTCAGCATCTGGTCCACCGATTCGGTCGCAAGCTGGCGCGCGAAGGGGGCGCCGACGATCCTGTAGGCGCCCAGACGGTTCATCTTGAGCCGTCCGACCATGGAAAAGAACTGGTGTGTGTCGGTCATCTTCGCCCACGAGTCGCGCAGCGCCTCGACCTTGTCGGGATTGGATTTCGCCGGGGGTGGGGCCGTGCGCGCCTTGACCTCAAGCGTCTCGGCCTGATCGTCGTGGCGCAGCGTTTCAACGGCCCGCGCCCATGCGTCCGGATCCGATTCGTCGCGCAGGAAGATCTTGTGCACCGCATCGCCCGCCGCATCGAAGATCTGCAGGCTGCGCCGGATGCCCGTGTCGGTCTGTTTCTCGACCGCATAGGCGTGGACCCAGAATTTGGGAAAGATCCGCAGGTCGATCCTGTCGTTCAGCACCATCGCGGCATGTGCGCCGGAGCTGTAATTGTCGTAACGTCCCACAACCTCGCTGACGCAGGATTGGTTGCGGGTCAGGGCCATGACCTCGCCCAGCGAACAGGCGGCCTCGATGATGCCGTCGGGATGGGCGTGCAGCCGCGTCGCGCCTTGCCCGACATGGGCGGCGACAAGTTGCGCCTCGGAAATGCCCAGCTTGTCTGCAAGGTCGCGCTCGCGCATCTTGGGGTTGTCGGCCTTTGCCGTGCGGATGTCGTCGGGTGTGGGGGTAGAGTCCAGTGCCATGCAAGCCACCTTTGTTCGTCGATTTCAGGGGATGTCTGGCTGGGACGATTCGCACGTCCGTAGCTGGATTGATCGCACCCTTGGCGCGATCCTTCTATGTTGACACTTTTAGTCACCTTTACTATCCGGTGCAAGCATGATGGATAAAAAGAAAACCGGCCTGACCGGCACAGGAGGTCCGAGCGTGAGACCATTCGCAACATCCCTTTGGGCCGCCGTGCTGGCATTGGCCGGCTTGACCGGTCCCGCCACCGCGCAGGACACCACCGATCCGGGCGGTTTGCAGATCGAGCTGAACACCGCTGCCGACGTGGACGGCGCCTGCCGCATCAGCTTTCTGGTGGAGAACCGGCTGGGCGCGGACCTGTCCGAGGCGGTGTTCGAAACCGTGCTGTTCGACGCGACAGGGGCGGTCGAGCGGTTGACGCTGTTCGACATGCGCGACCTGCCCGCCGGGCGTCCGCGCGTGCGCCAGTTCCAGATCGACGGCATCGCCTGCGACGGCATCCAGCGCATCCTGTTCAACGGCGCGCAGACCTGCAAGGGCGAGGGCGTGGCCAAAGGGGCGTGCATGAACAACCTGACCCTCACCTCGCGCAGCGATATCGAGCTTCTGGGATGAACATCATGCAAGACCTGCGCACCTCGCTGGGCAATGTCCTCGATCTCGGCGGTCCGGTCGTCGCGATCCTTTTGCTGGTGTCGGTGCTGACGCTGGCGCTGATTCTCTATAAGCTGTGGCAGTTTCAGGCTGCCGGAGTCGGGCGGCATCGTGCGCTGTCGGCGGCCATCGACGCCTGGGACGCGGGCGAGCGGCAGAAGGCAAAAAAGCATCTGGCGCAAAGCACCAGCTACCTTGCCCCGGTGATCGACCATGCCATAAGTCAGGCCGACACTGGCAACGCGCTTGTCTCGCAACGGCTGGACGCCGAGGCCGAGGCGCGGTTCGCGCGGCTGGAATCCGGGTTCAAGGTTCTGGACGTGGTCGCGCAACTTGCGCCGCTTCTGGGTCTGTTCGGCACCGTTCTGGGCATGATCGAGGCGTTTCGCACGCTTCAGGATGCCGGCAGCGCGGTGGACCCGTCGCTTCTGGCCGGGGGCATCTGGGTGGCGCTGCTGACCACCGCCGCCGGGTTGGCGGTGGCCATGCCCTCGGCGCTGGTGCTGTCGTGGTTCGAAGGGCGAATGCACCGCGAGCGGGTCTTTGCCGAGCGTGGATTGCGCACGATCCTGGCCCCGACGACAGCGACGCGGGACGCACAGGTCCATGCCGCTTGAGATCCGCAAGCCCCGTCGCAGACCATTGTCGATGACGTCGCTGATCGACGTCATCTTTCTGCTGCTGCTGTTCTTCATGCTGACCTCGACCTTTTCGCGGTTCGGCGAGGTGGAGCTGTCGGGTGCCGCACGCGGCGGGGCCAGCGCCGACGCTGCGCCGCTATTCCTGTCGGTCGATGAAACGGCGCTGCGCCTGAATGGCGAGGCGGTGGCGCTGGATGGACTGAAGGCGGCGCTGGCCGAACGCGACGAAACCCGCCTGCTGGTCAGCCTGTCGGGCGAGGTGCTGTCGCAGCGGCTGGTCGATGTGCTGGCGGTGCTGCGCGGAGTTGATGACCTTGAGGTGACGGTGCTGCAATGAGCCGCCTTGCCCGCCCCAAACCCGCCAGCGCGCGCGAGCCGACCATCGCGTTGATCAACGTGGTCTTTCTGATGCTGATCTTCTTCATGATCGCGGGCACGCTGGCCGCGCCCATGGACGGTGATCTGACGCTGGTGCGGACCGACACGCTGGAAGGGCGCGCGCCGCCGGATACGCTGGTGGTGCATGCCGATGGGCGGCTGAGTTGGCGGGGCGAGCCGGTGGAAACGGCTGCGGCCTTCATGGCCGCACAGCCCGAGGGCGGGCAGGGGCAGACGCTGCGCATTGTGCCGGACCGGGAATTGCCCGCCGAGGTGCTGGTGCGCCTGTCCAGCGAATTGCGCGCAGGCGGCGCGGCGCGGGTGATGGTCGTGACCGAACGGGCGCTGCCATGATTCCCCGCTCGCCCTATATCGCTGTGGCCTGCCTGGCCCTGGCCGGAGCGTTGCACGCCGCCATCGCCGTGCTGCCGACCGGTCAGCCCGACCGGATCGCGGTGCAGGGCGGCGGCGGGGCCAGTATCTCGACGCTGGGCGACTCCTTCGCCGACATGGCCGAGGGCGCATCGGTGCCCGAGCCGGAAACCACGATACAGGCGGAACCAACGGAAACGCCTCCGCCCCCGGTCGCGGAAACCCCTGAGATCGAGGCGCCGACCGAGACCCCGGCACCGAACGCCCGAGCGATGGCCGCTCTCGCCCCTCCGCAGGAAAGCGCCGCCCCCGCGCCCGAGATCGCGCAGCCGGTCGAACAGGCGCCCGCGCCATCGCCGGACCCGGTTGACCGCATCGAGGCCGACACCGAAACCCACGCGCCCGAAGACTCCGCCCGGCCCGAGGCCCGGCCCGACCGGCCCAGGCCCCAGCCGAAGCGCCAGGCAACGAAGCAACCCGTGCCGCCGCCGCAGCAATCGGGCAATGCCAACCGCAACGCGCGGTCAGGCGATGCCGGCGGCAGGGAAACGGCGCCGAAACAGCAGGCGGGGCCATCGCAAAGCGCCGCCACACAATCGGGGAATGCGGCGGCAGAGAACTATCCCGGCCAGGTCATGCGCCGCATCCAGCGCACGCGGCGCGAACGCGTCAACGCGCGCGGCTCGGCGCAGGTCAGTTTCAGCATTGCGGCCAATGGCGGGCTGGCAGCGCTCAGCATCGCCAGCAGTTCGGGTTCGGAACGTCTGGATCAGGTCGCGCTGCAACAGATCAGGCGCGCCGCGCCGTTCCCGCCGCCGCCCGAGGGCGCGCAACGCAATTTCACGTTGCGCATCGACGGGCGGTGACGCGCGACGGCGTTACAGCGACAACAGCAGCGTCGCGATCGAGAAATAGACGATCACGCCGACGCCGTCGGAGATCGTCGTCACCAGCGGCCCGCTGGCCGTTGCCGGGTCAAGCCGCAGACGGCTGAGCAGGAACGGCAGCGACATGCCCACAAGGCTGCCGACGATCACGACGAGAAACATGGTCGCGCCAACGACATAGGCGATCTCGGGACCGCCGCGCAACAATCCCACGGGAAAGACCACAACCGCCATGGTCGCGCCCAGTGCAGCGGCGATCGACAGTTCGCGCAGGATCAGATCGCGCCAGTCCTTGAGCGCGACATCCCCCGTCGCCAGCGCCCGCACCATCAGCGTGGCCGATTGCGAGCCGGCATTGCCGCTGCTGTCGATCAGCAGGGGCAGGAAGAACACCAGCGCCACATAGGCCAGGATCGTGTCCTCGAAATAGGCGATTCCCGCCCCGGAAAACAGGTTGCCGAAGACCAGCAGCACCAGCCAGACGATGCGCTTGGAATACAGCACGCCGATCCCTGCCTCGCGCAGGCTCTGGGTGAAGGGCAGAACGGTGGAAATCCGCTGGAAGTCTTCGGTGGTCTCGGCCTGCATCGCATCCACCGCGTCGTCATGGGTGACGATCCCCATCAGCCGGTCATCCGCATCGACCACCGGCAGCGCCAGAAGGTCATAGCGCGCGATGGTCTTGGCGACCTCTTCCTGATCGGTGTCCAGCGTCACCGAAACCGGGGCGTTGTTCATGATCGCGCCGATGGGAATGTCGGCGGCGGCAAGGATCAGTTCATGCAGGCGCACCGATCCGATCAACCGGCGGTCGTCGTCCAGAACGTAGGAGCGATAGATGGTCTCCTTTTCCGGTGCCGCGCGGCGCAGTTCCGCAATCGCATCCTGCGCCGTCATCTCGGCGTGCAGGGTGGCGTAATCGGTTGTCATGATCGCGCCGGCGGTGCCTTCGGCATGTCCGGCAAGTCGGCGGATATCCTCGCGCTCGGCCTGGGCGAGGTTGCGCATCAGCCTGTTCTGTTGATCCTCGCCGAGTTCGTTGAACAGGTCGGCGCGGTCGTCGGCATCCATGCGGGTGACGATCTCGGCCAGTTCCGCGGGCGTGACTGCGGCCGCGAAATCGACCTGAACAGTCAGGGGAAGGAAGCCGAACACCGCGGCCCGCCGCGGCAATTCCATCGCGGCGAGACGGCGCAGCGCCTCGGGCGGCGAAAGTTCGGCCAGCCAAGCGGCAACGTCGATGCCGTGCGCCGCGCGCAGAAACGCTTCGACGATGTCGGCCGGTGCGTCGGAGGCCGGGATAACGCGGTCGGATTTCGTCTTGAGATCTCGCATGGGCACGATCCTTGAGGCAAAAAGGCAGGGTCCGACAGCGGACGGTCGGCTCCTGCTTTAATCCGTGCCCGTGCGAATTGCGATGGCGGTCCGGACTTTTATCGCCCGGCCCCCGCCAGAGGATGCCGCGTCAAATCGGCGGATACTTGAAACCCGTTAAACGCGATGCGCCACCGGGCAGGTCAGACCGGATAGCGCAGGATCGCCGCCAGGTCCTTTTCGCCGGGAATGTCGCTGCGGCGCACCGCCAGGACGCGCGCCCCTGACCGCAGGGCGCGCCCGGCGATCTCATCGACGATGCCGTAGGTTCCGGCGCTGGCTTCGGGACCGAAGGCCACGGCGCCTGTTTCGTCGTCGATCGTGCCCTCGACCACGGAATCGATGTCGATCAGCAGGCTGTCGATACCGCCGAACGTGGCCGCCCGCGCGGCATCCGAAATGTCCGTAGCGATCCGGTTCTGCCCGGCGCGCTGATCGAACAGGTCGTGAAATTCCCTGATCTGGCTGTCGTAATACGCATCGAGAACCGGTCTGGCGGCTTTGGCGAGGTCGGCCTCGCTCATGTGGTCGGGGCTGGTTTCGATGCTTTGGGGAAGAAGGGGAACGGCGCTGACCGACCGGAACAGCGAATCGACCGGCAGGGTCGAGGCCAGAATCACCGGGATATCCGAATCGGCAAGGATCGGGCGCAAGGCTGCATCGATCTTGCGGATATATTGGCCCAGACGGATTTTCTGGCCTTCCAGTCCACCGATGCGCCGGCCCGCCCCGCTGTCGTTGATCGACGCTTTGCCGACGGCGCTGGCCGCATCGCGCGGCATGTTCGGCACGCGGATTTCTCGTGCCGGCAGGGCCGAGGACACCTCGACCAGCCGCACCGCATTCTCGGACACCGCCAGAACATGGGCGGCATGGGGAAAGGCGATCGCGCGCAGCAGCGGTTTCAGATGAAAGCGGTCCGAGACCTCGACCATATCGGTCAGCTTGTTGGCCAGACGGTAAGTTCGGATACGGTCCGGAGTCGCCAGAATGGCGAGGCTGTGGGCCTGATGCTCCCAGAAATCGTCATCTTCCAGCAGGACGTCAAAATGTTCCTGCAAGGACCAGATGCGCCGCTTGTCGAACTCCGCCGCTTCCAGTTGGCCGATCGCCGTCTTGACCAGATTGCCGAGTTTCGTGCGGCTTTCGCCGATCTTTTGCGTCAGCGGCGTGGTTTCAAGATAGATCGAGACACAGGCATCGGATCGCACCTGGTTGAGCGCACCGATTTCGCGCGCGGTTGGCATGTCGACGTAAAGCATTCAAAAATCTCCAGAAAGCTGGGCTGTTATCGCAACATGCGATCACGCATACCCTTTATCCCCGTCCGGGGCGGACGGGGATCGGGAAAACAGCGATAGGGGTGCAGCCGATTGCCGCGGCGGCCCTTGGGCGGAATGCCGCCTGCGGCGCGGTTCAGGCCGCGTCGGGGATCTGCGCGGCGGATTTGGACGGCGTATTCGTGTCGTCCGCTGATGATGCCGGGCGATTCGAGCCGGGAAACAGGCAGCTCATGCAGCGCGCCGCCATCTCGGTGCACTCGCGCATGTCGTCGCTCAGGTGCTGCGCCGAGGCCGTCTGCAAATCGGTCAACAGTTTCAGCGCATATGCCGGATCGGCCAGTCCGGCCTTGGACATCTCGGTCCCCGTGCGCAGCGCCAAGCCGGCGAAATCCTGTTGCCGCTTCAACCAGTTCGCCGAAACCCTCTCGCTCTCGCCCATGAAGGTGCTTTGAAAATGCAGCACGCCGTATAGTTGCGGGGCCGAAAGCGGACCCCATTGCAATTTCACGCCGGGGGCAACCTGACGTTTGTCCCAATAGGGCATATGTTCATACTCCATCGCGTTTCGTTGCGTAACGATAGCACGCAATCCGTCGCGTGTATTTAACCCATATCAAGGTGCAGTGGCCAGCGCCGACACGCCAGGAAGGGATGCCGGACGGTAAGCCTGCCGATCCCGCCGGATGAGCCAGGTGGGATCGGCAGGTCACGGTCGGAAAATAATGTGATTTGCCCGATGGATGCCTTGCGGCGTGTTCTGTAAGTAGGGCGGCACCGGCGCGGCATGTTGCGACGCCCCGTCGGATTGAACGCCGTGAACACCGGGACGGAACGATGACGCCACGCCCAGCCCAGACAGAGGAGAGCCGGTCCGCAACCGTCGATGCGACCGTTTCGGATGGCTGTGTCTTCCTGTCCGGCGATCTGTTGATCGAGACGGTGGAGCGGCTGGACCGCGATGTGGCCGAGGCGCGGGCGATCGACATTTCCGGGATCGAACACCTGGATACCGCCGGAGCGTGGTTCATCCTCGATCTCGGGCGCCGCATCTCACCGGACGGCGATGACGTGTCGATCAAAGGCGCGAGCGACGCGCAAAGCCAGCTTCTGGAAACCGTCCGCGCCAGCATGCCGCCCGAAACCGCAGAGGCCGAAAGCCGCCCGACACTCTCCGACCGGATCGAGGATATCGGGCGCGCGACGGCAAATGCAGGTCGGATCGCGCTGGAACTGACCAGCTTCCTGGGCGAGGTGATCGCGGTGATGGGCCGTCTGGCGATCCATCCGCGCCGCTTTCGCATGACGTCGCTGGTGCATCACATGCAGCAGGTCGGCTGGAACGCGATTCCCATCGTCGCGCTGATGGCGTTCCTGATCGGCGTGGTGCTGGCGTTTCAGGGCGCGACGCAATTGCGCCAGTTCGGGGCCGAGGTCTTCGTGGTCGATCTGATCGCGATTTCAGTCTTGCGCGAACTGGGCATCCTGTTGACGGCGATCATCGTTGCCGGGCGGTCGGGTTCGGCCTTTACCGCTGCCATCGGGTCGATGAAGATGCGCGAGGAGATCGACGCCATGCGCACCTTGGGCCTGAACCCGATGGAGATCCTCGTGGTGCCGCGGATACTGGCTCTGATACTGATGCTGCCGATCCTGGGTCTGATCGCGGATGTGTCCGGCCTGGTCGGCGGCGCGATCATGTCGTGGCTTGAACTGGGCGTGTCGCCCTCGGTGTTCCAGTCGCGGCTGGTCTCCAATACCGATGTCTGGCATTTCGGGGTCGGCATGATCAAGGCGCCGTTCTTTGCGCTGATCATCGGCATCATCGGCTGTTACGAGGGCATGAAGGTCGGCGGCAACGCGGAATCGCTGGGCCGGCTGACCTCGACCTCGGTGGTTCTGGCGATCTTCATGGTGATCGTGGTGGATGCGGTATTCTCGGTGTTCTTTGCATTGGTGGGGGTGTGATGAGCGAGAGCGGAACAGAACCCATCATCAAGGTGCGCGGACTGGTGAAAAGCTTTGGCAGCCATACCGTGCATGACGGTCTGGATCTGGACGTGCGCCGGGGCGAGATCATCGGCATCGTCGGCGGCTCGGGCACCGGCAAGTCGGTGCTGCTGCAACAGATCGTCGGGTTGCTGAAACCCGACGCGGGCCGGATCGAGGTCTTCGGCGAGAACGTGCGCGACACCTCGCCCGACGAATACCGCAACCTGCGCCGCCGCTGGGGCGTCATGTTCCAGGATGGCGCGCTGTTCTCGTCGCTGACCGTGCGCCAGAACGTCGAGGCCCCGATGCGCGAGCAACTGGACCTGTCCGACGATCTGCGCGAGACGCTGGCGGGGATCAAGGTGCGCATGGTCGGACTGGCCGAGGTGGCGCAGACGAAATACCCCTCGGAACTGTCGGGGGGCATGCGCAAGCGCGCCGGGTTCGCCCGCGCCATTGCGCTGGACCCGGAAATCGTGTTTCTGGACGAACCCACCGCCGGGCTGGATCCGATCGGGGCAGCGGCCTTTGACACGCTGATCCTGCGATTGCAGGCGGCGCTGGGCCTGACGGTGTTTCTGGTCACGCATGATCTGGACTCTTTGCATGCAATCTGCGACCGAATTGCCGTGCTGGCCGAGAAAAAGGTGCTGGCCGTCGGCACCATGGCCGAGATGCTGGAGGTGGATCACCCCTGGGTGCATGAATATTTCCACGGGCCGCGGGCGCGGGCCGCGCTGGAAACGAAAGGGGGGCGCTGATGGAAACGCGCGCGAACTTCATCCTGATCGGTGCTTTCACGCTGGCGGGCATCATCGGTACGCTGGGCTTCATGGTCTGGCTGGCCAGCGTGCAGCTTGACCGGCAATACGCGACCTATGGCATCCTGTTCGACGATGTGTCGGGGCTGAGCACGTCGGGCGATGTGCAGTTCAACGGTATCGCGGTCGGGAGGGTGATCGACCTGCGCATCTGGGAAGACGACCCTTCGAAGGTCTTCGTCGCCATCGAGATCGACGCGACGACCCCGGTGCGCGAAGACACCGTGGCGCAACTCAGTTCGTCGGGCGTTACGGGGGTGTCCTATATCTCACTGTCCAACAGGCAGCGCGACGCGCCGGAGCTGACCGCGCCGCCGGGTGAAATCCCGATCATCGCCTCGCGCCGCTCCACCGTGCAGCAACTGGTCGAGGACGCGCCCGACCTGATCACCGAGGCGACGAGACTTCTGGAACGGTTCCAGGAAATTGCCGGACCCGAGAACCAGGCCTATGTTGGCAACATCCTGCGCAACCTCGACTCCGCGTCGGGCGGGCTGGAGCAGGCGCTGAGCGATTTTTCCTCGATCACCGGCATCGTCGGCGACGCGACCGAGCAGATCACCCTGTTCACGGATCGGCTGGACGCCATCGGCGCCTCGATCCAGACCACGCTGGTCAATGCGGACGAGACATTGGCGGCGGCCACCGGGGCGTTCGATTCGACCGAAGCGGCGATCACCTCTTCGACCGGGGCCATCGACAACGCGGGGGCCGCCTTTGCCGAGGCCGAAAAGCTGATGCGCGAACAGGTTCCCGGCATCGTGACGCAGATTTCCGATACGGTGGACGCGCTGAATGCGGCCGTTGTCGATCTGTCGCAACGCTCGGGCAGCACGCTGGACGGGTTCGGCGAAACCGCGGACCTTCTGAATGCGCGCCTGACGCAGCTTGAAACGACCCTGACCGAGGCCGACAGTGCGTTTTCCGCCGTTACCGGCGCGTCGGACAGCTTCTATGAACTGGTGGATGGCGAAGGCACCCTTCTTGTGTCGGACGCGCGCAAGGTGCTGGCCGATGCCCAAAGCGCCATCGCCACGGTCGAGACCGTCGTCAACGAGGACGTGCCCGTCGTGGTCGCCGATATTCGCGGGGCCGTCGCCACGGCGTCCGACGCTGTGGATCGCGTGGCCAATGATCTGACGGGGTTGACCGGACGGCTGGACCCGCTGGCGGCGGATGCGCAAAAGACGCTGACAACGGCGACGCAGATATTCGAACGTGCGGGTCAGACCATGGACAATCTCGACCGCTCGCTCGGGGCGACGGACCGCGCGCTCGCGTCGGCGGAAACGGCGTTCGACACGGCGACGGGCGTCATGTCCACCGATCTCAGCCCGGTGCTGACCGATATACGCCAGGCCAGCGACAGGATCAGCGCGGCGGCGGAACAGGTGTCTGACGATCTGCCTGCCATCACCGCCGACCTGCGCGCCCTGATCGCCCGCGCCGACGAGGTGGTTGGCCAGGTGAAATCGACCGTCGAGGGGGCCGCCCCCGGTATCACCCAGTTCACCGGCAGCGGCCTGCCGGAACTTTCGCGGCTGGGGTCCGAGGCCCGCAGCCTCGTGCGGTCGCTGGAGCAGCTGGTGCGCCGGATCGGACGGGATCCGGCCCGGTTCCTGCTGGATGAACGTGTGCCCGAATATCGGAGATGACAGGATGCGACCCATGATGATGACCCGCCGATTTGCCCTGCTGGGGGGCGCCGCAAGTCTCGGGGGCTGCACCGCGCTGACCTCGTTGAACACGGCGGCGACGCCGCTGAACACATATGACCTGATCCCGGCTTCGGGGCCGGCGGGCGGGCGGCGATCCGGGCGGACCCTGCTGGTGGCGCGCCCCGACGCCGCCGCCGCCATCGCGACCGACCGGATCATGATCAAGCCGTCGCCGCTGGCGATCACCTATCTGCCCGATGCGCGCTGGGCGGACGACCTGCCCGAGGTCATGCAATCGCTGCTGATCCGCTCGATCGCGGGCACCGGGCGGCTGGGCTATGTCGGTCCGGGCGAGGGCGGACCTGTGCCCGATGTCGCGCTGCTGACCCGGCTTGACGCGTTCCAGGCCGAAGTGACGGGCGATGTGCTGAACGTCACGGTGGACATGACGCTGACGCTGCTGCGCGACCGTGACCAGCGCGTGATTGCCAGCCGTGTCTGGCGGCAGACCGCGCCCGCCGCCGACGATTCGCCTGCTGCTGTCGTGGCGGCGTTCCAGGCGGCGCTGAACACGCTTTTGCCGGAAATGGCGAATTGGGCCGCCGCTGCCGCGTGACATGACGGCGGAAGGTGTCGGGGACTTGCCCGTGGCGGGTTTCCGCCTTAACACGTTTGCATGAGATTGCTTTTTCTGGGCGACGTGATGGGCCGCGCCGGGCGCGCCGCCATCCGGGACAACCTTGCGCGGCTGCGTGACGACTGGCGGTTGGATTTCGTCGTGGTCAATGGCGAGAACGCGTCGGGCGGGATGGGCCTGACCGGCGATCACGCCAAGCTGATCCTGGATGCCGGGGCCGATTGCGTCACGCTGGGCGATCACGCCTTCGACCAAAAGGACATGCTGCAATTCATCGAGACCGAACCGCGCGTGGTGCGGCCGCTGAATTTCGCCAAAGCCGCGCCCGGCAAGGGCGCGCGGCTGTTTGAGGCCAGGGGCGGGCGCAAGGTGCTGGTGGCGCAGGCGCTGGGACGGGTGTTCATGAACCGCCCGTTCGACGATCCGTTCTCGGCCATCGAACCGGTGCTGAAATCGCACCCATTGGGCGGGCAGGCCAGCGCGGTGATCGTCGACATGCATTGCGAGGCGACCTCGGAAAAGATGGCGATGGGGCATTTTTGCGACGGGCGCGCCAGCCTCGTGGTGGGCACGCATACCCATGTGCCCACGGCGGATGCGCAGATCCTGCCCCGCGGCACCGCCTATCAAAGCGATGCGGGCATGTGCGGCGACTACAATTCGGTGATCGGCATGGACAAATGCGAACCGATGCGCCGCTTTGTGACCGGCATGCCCAAGGCCCGGTTCACCCCTGCAATGGACGAGGCGACGCTGTCCGGCGTCTATGTCGAGACCGACGACGCCACCGGCAAGGCGCAGAAAATCCGCATGATCCGCATCGGCGGCCGGCTGGAGCACGCCGGCCCGTGACGGCACGGATCGCCATCGTTCATGCCGCCTGAGGGCTCCGGCTTGTCGGTCGCGCCGGGATATGGCGCTTGCCCCCGGCGCATTGATCGGGGAAGCTGGGCGTCAGCCATCCGGCGTGCAACGGGCATGGGCAGACCACAACCGATATGAATTTCCTCCAGCTTTCGGACACGGGCAGCGCCGTTGTTGCGCTGATCATCGTGAGCGTCATGTTCGTGTTCTTCCTGCGCGAGACGCTGCCGACCGAGGTCGTCGCCATTGCGGGCGTCGCGCTGATGCTGATCTCCGGCGTCTTGCCTTACGAGGCGGCGCTGCCGGTGCTGGCCAACCCCGCCCCGTGGACCATTGCGGCGATGTTCATCATCATGGGCGCGCTGGTGCGCACAGGGGCGTTGCATGCCTTCACCACGCTGGCGCAGAAACAGGCGCAGGTGCGCCCGCGCATCGCCATCCTCATGCTGATGGCGTTTGTGGTGGCCGCATCGGCGGTGGTCTCGAACACGCCGGTCGTCGTGGTGATGATCCCGGTCTTCATCCAGCTGGCCCGCACGCTGGACATGGCACCCAGCAAGCTGCTGATCCCGCTCAGCTATGGCGCGATCCTGGGCGGGACGCTGACGCTGATCGGCACCTCGACCAACCTGCTGGTCGATGGTGTGGCGCGGGCGCAGGGGCTGGCGGCGTTCTCGATTTTCGAGGTGACGCCGCTGGGCATCGCGGTGGTGGCGTGGGGGATGCTTTACCTGCGTTTCGTCGCGCCGCGTCTACTGCCCGACCGAGACAGCATGGCGATGCTGCTTTCGGACCGCTCGAAGATGAAATTCTTTACCGAGGCGTTCATCCCCCCCGAATCCAACCTGATCGGACGCGAGGTCACCGATGTGCAATTGTTCAAACGCGAGGGCGTGCGTCTGATCGACGTGATCCGCGCCGACCAGTCGTTGCGGCGCAATCTGGACGGGGTCACGTTGCAAGCCGGCGATCTGGTGGTGCTGCGCACGCAGATGGCGGAACTGCTCAGCCTGCAAAGCAACAAGGAACTGAAGCGCGTCGATCAGATCTCGGCCGTGGAAACCAACACCGTCGAGGTGCTGATCACGCCCGGCTGCAAGATGGTCGGGCGCACGCTGGGATCGCTGCGGCTGCGGCGGCGGTATGGCGTCTATACGCTGGCCGTGCACCGGCGGAACCAGAATATCGGCCAGCAACTGGACGGGCTGGTGGTGCGCGTCGGCGATACGCTGCTTCTGGAGGGCGCCCCCGCCGACATCCAGCGTTTGTCGTCGGACATGGATATGGTCGAGGTGTCGCGCCCATCGGCGCGCGCGTTCCGGCGCGGTCATGCGCCCATCGCCATCGCCGCGCTGATCGGAATCGTCCTGCTGGCGGCCTTGGGCGTCGCGCCGATCCTGATGTTGTCGATCCTCGCCGTCGCGGTGGTGCTGGTCACCGGCTGTATCGACGCGGACGAGGCGTTTTCCTTCATTGACGGGCAGCTTCTGGCGCTGATCTTCTCGATGCTGGCGATCGGCGCGGCGCTGGAAAGCTCGGGCGCGGTGCAGATGATCGTGAACGGCATCGCACCGACGCTCAAGATGCTGCCACCGTTTCTGGTGGTCTGGGCGATCTATCTGCTGACCTCGATCCTGACGGAACTGGTCAGCAACAACGCGGTGGCGGTGGTGGTGACACCCATCGCCATCGGGCTGGCCAGCGCGATGGGATTCGATCCGCGCCCGCTGGTGGTGGCGGTGATGATCGCGGCCTCGGCGTCGTTCGCCACGCCCATCGGCTATCAAACCAACATGATGGTCTACGGGCCGGGCGGCTATCGGTTCACCGATTTCCTGCGTGTGGGCATCCCGCTGAACCTGAGCATCGGCCTGCTGGCCTCGGCGCTGATCCCGCTGCTCTGGCCGCTCTGAGCGCCGCGAAAGCACCGCCGCACGGCGGGCGATACCTTGAACAGGACGCGCGGTCGGGTCTATATGAGCGCAGTCACGCAAGCAGGACAAGGAACCACAATGGCCGGCCATTCCAAATGGGCAAACATCCAGCACCGCAAGGGGCGTCAGGACGCCGTGCGGGCCAAGCTTTTCTCCAAGCTGGGCAAGGAAATCACTGTTGCGGCCAAGATGGGCGACCCCGACCCCGACAAGAACCCGCGCCTGCGCCTTGCGGTGAAAGAGGCCAAGTCGAACTCGGTTCCCAAGGACGTGATCGAGCGCGCCATCAAGAAATCGCAGGCCGGCGAGGGCGACGATTACGAGGAAGTCCGCTATGAGGGCTATGGCCCCAACGGCGTCGCGATCATCGTCGAGGCGATGACCGACAACCGCAACCGCACCGCCAGCAACGTGCGCTCGACCTTTACCAAGAACGGCGGCAATCTGGGCGAGACCGGCAGCGTCGGGTTCATGTTCGAACGCAAGGGCGAGGTGGTCTATCCCGCCAGCGTCGGCGACGCCGACACGGTGATGATGGCCGCGATCGAGGCCGGGGCCGAGGATGTCGAAAGCTCCGAGGACGGCCACACGATATGGTGCGCCGACACCGATCTGAACGATGTCGCCACCGCACTGGAAACCGAACTGGGCGAAAGCGACGCGACCCGGCTGGTCTGGAGGCCCACCACCACGACCGAGATGGACCTCGAGAACATGGAAAAGCTGATGAAGCTGGTCGATGCGCTGGAGGATGACGACGACGTGCAGCGCGTCACCACCAATTTCGAAGCCTCCGACGAGGTGATGGATCAACTCTGATCGGTTGGGTCAGTCGAGGAACGTCGCGATTTCCGCAAGTGGTTTCTTGACCTTCGCTACCCCCGGCACGGTCGCATCCGCTGCCGGATGGCCCACCGCGATGATCATGGTCGGCTTTTCCGATGCGGGCCTTCCCAGCGCGTCATTCAGGAACTTCATCGGGTTGGGGGTGTGCGTCAGGCTGCACAGCCCCGCATGGTGCAGCGCCGCGATCAGGAACCCGGTGGCGATGTTCACGCTTTCGGGCACGTAATAGTTCTTGTAACGTGTGCCATCGTCAAATTCGCCCCAGCGCTGGGCAAAAACCACGATCAGCCACGGCGCGATTGTCAGATGCGGCTTGTCGGCATCAGTGCCGATGGGTTCCAGAGCGCTGATCAACTCATCCCCGCCGCCGCCGGCGTAGAAGCGGCGTTCCTCCCCCTCGGCCTCGTCGCGGATGTGCTGTTTCAGCGCGGGATCGGCAATGGCGACGAAATGCCAAGGCTGGTGGTTCGCCCCCGACGGCGCACTGCCGGCGGTGCGGATGCAGGTTTCGATCACTTCGCGCGGCACCGGGCGATCGCTGTAGTCGCGCACGGTATGGCGCTTGCGCATGTGGTCCAGAAACGCCTGCGCCTCGTGCCGCATCTCTGCGTCGGTCATGTCGGCACGGTCGGGCAGGGGCAGGGCGCGGTAGGTCAACTTGTCCTTGGAGAACATCAGGATCCTCGGGCGATGGGTAGCGGACGGCCACCGACTGCATTAAGCGCGGCGCATCGTTTCGTCAAACAAGCCCGGAGACGCCATGAGCCCCGCCTTCCTGCCCGGTTTCGCCCTCGGCTTCAGCCTCATCCTCGCCATCGGGGCCCAGAACGCCTTTGTCCTGCGGCAGGGCTTGCGGCGCGAGCACGTGTTCGCCGTCTGTCTGGCCTGCGCGCTGTCGGACGCGATTCTGATCGCCGCCGGGGTTGCGGGGTTCGGTGCGTTGGCGCAGGCGCTGCCGTGGCTGGAGCCGGTGATGCGCTATGGCGGCGCGGCCTTTCTGCTGTGGTATGGCGCGCTGAACCTGCTGAGCGCCTGGCGCGGCGGCGAGACGTTGCAGGCCGAAGACGGGCGCGGGCGCGGGTTGTGGCGCACGCTGGGCGTGGTGCTGGCGCTGACCTGGCTGAACCCGCATGTCTATCTTGACACGGTGGTGCTGCTGGGCTCGGTCTCGGCGCAATACGACGACCGGCTGTGGTTCGCGCTGGGCGCGATCTGCGCCAGTTTCGTGTTCTTCTTCACCCTTGGCTACGGCGCGCGGCTGCTGGCGCCGCTCTTCGCGCGGCCCCGCGCGTGGCAGGTGCTGGACCTGCTGATCGCGCTGGTGATGTGGGCCATCGCGGCGCGGTTGCTGGTCATGTAAATGCCGTTGATTGACTGATCAGTCAATACTCATTAGGGTGTTCTCCACGTCCTGTGGAGACTGCAATGCCGAAAGTCAGAGCGGAACCGATGCGTCGCGAGGCGCTCGTCAAGGCGACCATCGCCGAGATCGGCGCGGCCGGATCGCTGGATGTGACCGTGTCCCAGATCGCCCGCCGCGCCGGCATGTCGAGCGCCCTGGCGCATCATTATTTCGGCGGTAAGGATCAGATATTCCTCGCCGCCATGCGCCGCATCCTGTCGGATTTCGGGGCCGAGGTGCGCGCCGAACTGGGCAGCGCCGCGCCCCACGACCGCGCTGCGGCGATCATCCGCGCTTCCTTCGCGCCGGTCTGCTTCACTCCCGAAACGATCAGCGCCTGGATGAGCTTTTACGTGCTGGCCCAGAAAGACCCGCAGGCCCTGCGTCTGTGGCGCATCTATCAGCACCGCATCCGCAGCAACCTGACCCACACGCTGCGCCCGGTCTGTGCCGATCCCGAGGGCGCGGGCCGGACCCTCGCCGCGCTGATCGACGGGCTTTATATCCGCGCCGCGCTGAACCATCCCGACACGCCGCAGATGGCGGTGGATCATGCCTTGCGCGTTCTCGACATGCTGAGGGAGGCGACATGACGACGCCCAACATCCTGATCCTGATGGTGGACCAGTTGAACGGTACGCTGTTTCCCGACGGCCCCGCCGATTGGCTGCACGCGCCGAACCTGCGCGCCCTGGCGGACCGCAGCGCGCGCTTCGCCAACGTCTATACCGCCAGCCCGCTTTGCGCGCCGGGGCGGGCCAGCTTCATGTCCGGGCAATTGCCCTCGCGCACCGGTGTCTACGACAATGCCGCCGAGTTCCGCAGCGACATCCCGACCTATGCCCACCACCTGCGCCGCGCGGGCTATTACACCTGCCTTTCGGGCAAGATGCATTTCGTCGGCCCCGACCAGTTGCACGGGTTCGAGGATCGGATGACCACCGATATCTACCCCGCCGATTTCGGCTGGACCCCCGATTACCGCAAGCCGGGGCAGCGCATCGACTGGTGGTATCACAATCTCGGTTCCGTCACCGGTGCAGGCGTGGCCGAGATCACCAACCAGATGGAATACGACGACGAGGTCGCCTATCACGCCCGCGCCAAACTCTACGATCTGGCGCGCGACCATGATCCGCGCCCGTGGTGCCTCACGGTCAGCTTCACCCATCCGCATGATCCCTATGTCGCGCGGCGCAGATACTGGGATCTCTACGAGGATTGCGCCCACCTCGCGCCGCATGTTCCGGCGATCCCCTATGACGATCAGGACAAGCATTCCAAGCGTCTGTTCGATGCGAATGACTGGCGCAGCTACGACATAACCGACACCGATATCGCCCGCGCGCGCCGTGCCTATTTCGCCAATATCTCCTATCTCGACGCGCATATCGGCGAGATCCTCCGGGTGCTCGACGACACGCGGCAAGAGGCGATCGTGGTCTTCCTTTCCGACCACGGCGACATGCTGGGCGAGCGCGGGTTGTGGTTCAAGATGTCCTTCTTCGAAGGTTCAGCGCGCGTGCCGCTGATGATCAGCGCGCCGAGCCTGCAAGCGGGCCGCATTGACACGCCGGTTTCGACGCTCGACGTGACCCCGACGCTGGCCGCGCTGGCGGGTATCGACCTGACCGAGACCGAACCCTGGACCGACGGGCAGGATCTGACCGCTCTGGCCAATGGCGGCGCACGAACCGACCCGGTGGCGATGGAATACGCCGCCGAAGGGTCCGATGCGCCGCTGGTCTGCCTGCGGGACGGGCGCTGGAAATACATCCGCTGCGCGCTGGACCCCGACCAGCTTTTCGACCTTGAAACCGACCCGGACGAGTTGACCAACCTCGCCACCGATCCCGCCCATGCAGACACGCTGGCCGCCCTGCGCGCCAAGGCAGACCGTCGCTGGGATCTGGCCCGGTTCGATGCTGATGTGCGCGCCAGCCAGGCGCGCCGCTGGGTGGTTTACGAGGCGCTGCGCAAGGGCGGCTATTATCCGTGGGATTATCAGCCGCTGCAAAAGGCGTCCGACCGCTACATGCGCAACCACATGGATCTGAACATCCTTGAAACCGCACAACGATTCCCGAGAGGAGAATAGATGCTTCTTCTGGCTGCACATATCCCCGCCGGAGGCATGAAGAGTCCGGCGCACCCTCTGCAATCCGGGGCGACGGCATGAGCAATGGCACCATGATCGCCGATTTCGTCATCGTCGGCGCAGGCAGCGCCGGTTGCGCCATGGCCTATCGCCTGTCCGAGGCGGGAGCGTCGGTGTTGGTGATCGAGCATGGCGGCAGCGATATCGGGCCGTTCATCCAGATGCCCGCCGCGCTCAGCTATCCGATGAACATGCCGCGCTATGACTGGGGCTACAAAACCGAACCCGAGCCGCATCTGAACGATCGCCGTCTTGTCTGCCCGCGAGGCAAGGTCATCGGCGGGTCGTCCAGCATCAACGGCATGGTCTATGTGCGCGGCCACGCGCTGGATTTCGACCATTGGGAAAGCGTCGGGGCGACCGGTTGGGCCTTTGCCGACGTGCTGCCCTATTTCAAACGCATGGAATCCTGGCATGATGGCGGTCACGGTGGCGCGCCCGAATGGCGCGGCGACAGCGGGCCGACGCGAGTCACACGCGGGCCGCGTCAGAACCCGCTTTACGCGGCCTTTGTCGATGCCGGAAAACAGGCCGGGTATCCGGTGACCGACGATTACAACGGCGAGCAGCAGGAAGGTTTTGGCCCGATGGAGCAGACCGTCTGGCAGGGGCGGCGCTGGTCGGCGGCCAATGCTTATCTGCGCCCGGCGCTGAAGCGTGACAATTGCAATCTGGTGCGGGGATTGGCCTGCCGGGTGGTGTTCGAGGAGGGACGCGCCACCGGCGTCGAGATCGAGCGCAAGGGCAAGCGACAGATCGTGCGCGCGCGGCGCGAAGTGGTGCTGGCGGCGTCCTCGATCAACTCGCCCAAGCTGCTGATGCTGTCGGGCATCGGCCCTGCCGCGCATCTGCGCGAGCACGGGATCGAGGTGCGCGCCGACCGCCCCGGCGTGGGTGCGAACCTGCAGGACCATCTGGAAATCTACATCCAGATGGCGGCCAGCCAGCCGATCACGCTGTTCAAGCATTGGAACATCTGGGGCAAGGCGTGGGTCGGAGCGCAATGGCTGGTCGGCAAGACCGGGTTGGGGGCGTCCAACCAGTTCGAAAGCGCGGCTTTCGTGCGCTCCCGCGCGGGCGTGAAGTATCCCGACATCCAGTATCATTTCCTGCCCATGGCCGTGCGCTATGACGGGCAGGCCGCCGCCGAGGGGCACGGGTTCCAGGCCCATGTCGGGCCGATGCGCTCGGCCAGCCGGGGCAGCGTCACATTGCGCAGCGCCGCGCCCGAGGCCGCGCCGGTGATCCGTTTCAACTATATGTCCGACCCGCAGGATTGGGAGGATTTCCGCACCTGCATCCGCCTGACGCGCGAGATTTTCGCTCAACCGGCCTTCGCCCCGTTCGTCAAGCACGAGATCCAGCCGGGTGAGGCGCTGCAATCGGATGCGGAACTGGACGCGTGGCTGGCCGATAACGTCGAAAGCGCCTATCACCCCTGCGGGACCTGCCGGATGGGGCGCGCCGACGATCCCGGTGCGGTTGTCGATCCGCAAGGCAGGGTGATCGGGGTCGAGGGGCTGCGCGTGGCCGACAGTTCGATCTTTCCGCGCATCACCAACGGCAACCTGAACGCGCCGTCGATCATGGTGGGTGAGAAGATGTCGGATCACCTGCTGGAGCGCACTCCGCTGGCGCGCGCCAACGACGAGCCCTGGATCAATCCCGCGTGGCAGGTGGCGCAGCGCTAGGCGGCGGTCACTCGACCCGGTAAGGCAGCACCCCGCGTTCGTCGGTGTCGATGGACAGTCGCCGTTCCAATGGCGGAACCGAGCGCTGGTGGCAGGTCTTGCGCTCGCAGATGCGGCAGGAGATGCCGATGGGTTCGAACGCGGCGGTGTTGGTCAGGTCCAGATCGTCGGCGTAGACCAGTGACCGCGCATGGCGCAATTCGCATCCCAGCGTGATCGCATAGCGGCGCACCGGTGCACCCCATGCGCCACCCGGTTTGGACACGTCGCGCGCCAGATTGATGTATCTCACCCCGTCCGGCGTTTCGGCCAGTTGCCGCAGGAACTGTCCCGGAGTCTCGAATGCGCGGTGGACATTCCACAAGGGGCAGGCCCCGCCGAAGCGGGCGAATTGCAGCCGTGTGGCGCTGTGGCGTTTGGTGATCGTGCCGGCCTGATCGACGCGCACGAAAAAGAACGGGATGCCCTTGGCGCCGGGCCGCTGCATCGTGGACAGGCGATGCGCCACCTGTTCGATCGAGGCGCTGAACCGCGTGGCGAGCACCTCCAGATCGTGACGGCACCCTTGCGCCGCCGTCAGGAACGCGCCATAGGGCATCATCGCGGCCCCGGCAAAGTAATTGGCCAGCCCGATCTTGGCGATGGCGCGGGCCGCATCGCTCTGGAAGCGGGCGAAATCCAGCGTCGCCTCCAGCAGTTTGTCCTGATCCAGCAGCGCGGTCTGCAGCAACAGCTGGAACAATTGCGTCGCCGGTGCGGCACGCGCCGACAGGCGCAGGGTGCCGGTTTCGGCGTCATGGCTGCGCAGCAGGTCCATTTCGGCAAATGTCACGGTCACGCCACGCGCCGCCAGATGGCGCAGGGTGCCGGCGCGGATATCCGGTCCGGCGCGTTCGGCAAAGCGTTCGGCGGCGCGGTCCACCGCGTCGATGTAATTGTCGCAATAGTGAAAGAAATCGCGCACCTCGTCCCAGGGGCTGGGCTGCAGACGGGTGTCCTCGCGCCCCAATGCCTCGTCCAGTGACGCAAGGCGTTCATGGGTCTGGCGATAGGCGCGGTGCAACTCGATAAAGGCGCGCGCCAGCGTCGGCGCGTTCGAGGCGGCCAGCCGCAGATCGGCCAAGGGCGGCTCGGTGTCGGCAAAGACCGGATCGGCGAGCGCCTCGCGCAGGTCGCTGACCATGCGTTCGCTGTCGCCGGTGGACAATTCGGTCACGTCCAGCCCGAATTCCTGTGCCAGCGCCAGAATGACCGTGGTGCTGACCGGACGGTTGTTGTTCTCCATCTGGTTGAGATAGGGCAGGGACACGCCCAGCTTGGCGGCAAAGTCCTTTTGCGTCAGCGCGAGCCGGGTGCGGATTTCCCGCAGCTTGGCCCCGGCATAGAGTTTCTGGATCGCCATGCGGCACCTTTGCAAATTTCCCGCCGGCGCAGGGTATATTTGCAAAGCTCCGTCCGCAAGCGGCGTTACAGGCGCAACTGCCATTCGCGCGCGATCACCACGCCGATGGCCAGCAGCGACAGGACCGAGGTTGCCAGCATCAGCCACATCAGCGGCCAGGCACCGGTTTCCGGCGACAGCAATGCGCCGGCCAGCGCACTCAGCGCCGCGCCACCGCCCAGCATGATCGCCCCGCCCAGTCCCGAGGCGGTGGCGGCCAGATGCGGGCGCACCGACAGCATGCCGGCGGTGCCGTTCGGGATGGCGGTGCCGTTGCCCAGCCCGACGAAGATCATGCAGCCGAAGAATACCGGCGCGCTGCCTAAACCCACCGCAAACAGGATGAGCGCGAGCGCCATGCCGAACGCCACGACCAGTGCCCCGATCAGGACCATCCGGTTGATGCCTACCCGCACCGCATAGCGTCCGGTCAGAAAATTGCCGGTGAAATACCCGATCGCGGGCGCGCCGAAATAAAAGCCAAGCTCGGTCGGCGTCAACGAGAACACGACGCTGCCGACGAACGGCGCGCCGCCCAGAAACGAAAAGAACGCCCCTGACGAGGCCGCGACCGCCAGCGAATAGCCCCAGAAGCGCGGGCTGCACAGCAATTCGGGGTATTCACCGAACTGCGCGATCAGGCTTTTGCCGCTTGCCTGACCGGTCTCGCCCATGTCGAACCAGACCAGCAGCAGCGTCAGTCCGCCAAGGATGAATTGCAGCCAGAAACTGGCCTGCCAGTCGAACATCTCGTCCAGCGCGCCGCCAAGGGCCGGGGCCATCATCGGAATCACGGCGATGCCCATGGTGACATAGCCCAGCATGCTGGCGGCCCTGTCCTCGGGGTAAATGTCGCGCACCACGGCGCGGCCCAGCACCTGGCACACCACGACGACGGCTTGCGTGATGCGGAAGAACAGGAAGATCTCGACCGTGGGCGCGAACAGGCAGCCGAGCGTGGCCAGCATGAAGAGGCCCACCCCCACCAGCGTGACCGGACGGCGGCCCATCTTGTCGGCCAGCGGCCCGATGAAGATCTGCAACACGCCGCTGGCCCCGAGATAGAGTGCCACCGAAAGCTGGATCAGCGCGTAATCCGCGTCGTAATACGTCGCCATGCGCGGCAGGCTGGGCAGGAATATGTTCATCACCAGCGCCGCCAGCCCCGACATCAGGATCAGCGTCGCAATATGCGGCGGGCCGCGATGCGTCCGGGTGTGGGCCGGAATGGTCATGCGCGGTATCTTCGCCTTGCGGCGGGGTGTCTGACCCGGGACTCATTGGCCATTTCGATTTCCTCTTGGGTCGTAAGAGATGGAATTGCTATAGAAAATTCCGACCCGCCTCCGGGAGAGTAGGGTCGTGATTGGTCTTGCGCCGCACGGCACCGAGGCCACGTCGCACGGCTATAATCACGTCGCACAGCTATAATATAGCGGTGGTCTGTGGCTGGAAACGTGGCAACGGCTCCGGCGGGATTTTGATCCTTCAGGCTCAGGCGCCCTGATCGCCGATCTTGTCCTGGGTCCGCGTGTCGAAATCCGAGGCGTGGTGGCGTTCGTGCAACTGCATTTCCGGCTCACCAAAGCTGCGATTGACCATGCGGCCGCGCTGAACCGCGGGGCGGTCGTCGATCTGACGTGCCCACCGCATCACGTTCCCATAGCTTTCGACGTCAAGAAATGTCGCGGCATCGTAGAGACGCCCCAGCACAAGCTGGCCATACCAAGGCCAGTTCGCGATGTCGGCGATGGTATAGTCGGACCCGGCGAGATAGTCGTTTTCCGCCAGATGGCGATCCAGAACGTGGAGCTGGCGTTTGACCTCCATCGCGTAACGATTGATCGGATATTCCAGCTTTTCCGGCGCGTAGGCGTAGAAATGACCGAACCCGCCACCCAGGAACGGCGCGCTACCCATCTGCCAGAACAGCCAGGACAGGCATTCGGGGCGTGCGCGCGGATCTTCGGGCAGGAACGCGCCGAATTTCTCGGCCAGGTAGAGCAGGATCGCACCCGATTCAAAAACGCGGGTCGGTGGCTGGGTCGAGTGATCCATCAGCGCGGGAATCTTGGAATTCGGATTGACCGCGACAAAGCCGCTGGAGAACTGATCGCCTTCGCCGATGTCGATCAGCCACGCATCGTATTCCGCGTGCTGGTGACCCTTTTGCAGAAGCTCCTCGAACATCACCGTCACCTTGACCCCGTTGGGCGTTGCCAGCGAATATAGCTGGAACGGGTGTTTGCCGACGGGCAATTCCTTGTCATGGGTGGGACCGGCAATGGGGCGGTTGGTGCTGGCAAAGCGCCCCCCCGAATCGCGATCCCATTTCCAGACCCTGGGTGGCGTGTATTCGGTTTGATCGGTCATCAGCCTTGTCCTTTCATGTTCGCGTCGCCTTTATCTAGGCTAGGCAATACGATCTTGCACGGGTTGAATGAGGTACGTGGCGCGCTAACCCTCGCGGTCCGGCACGGGATCGTAACCCGAGCCGCCGAAGGGGTGGCAGCGACCGATGCGGCGCAGGGCCAGCCAGCCGCCTTTCAGCGCGCCGTGTTTTTCCAAAGCCTCCAGCGCATAGGCGCTGCACGTGGGCTGATAGCGGCAGTTGAATCCAACCCACGGCGAAAAGATCAGGCGATAGGCGTGAACCGGCAGCGACAGAAGGCGGGCGAACAGGGTCATGCGCGGTCGCGGTGCAATTTGCGCAGCGCGTAACGCAGATCGTCCTGCAGCGCGTCGAACGGGCGCGTTGCCGTCACCTCGGGGCGGCCGATCAGCACGTAATCCCAGCCGGAGCGTCCGAGTTCGGGCAGGACGATGCGCGCCACCTCGCGCAGGCGGCGCTTGGCGCGATTGCGGGCCACGGCGTTGCCGACCTTTTTCGAGCAGGTGAAGCCGACACGGATGCCGCCCCCCGCATCATCGCCGCGTTGGCGGGCCTGCACCATCATTCCGGCTGTTCCCTGACGGCGGGCACGGGCGGCGCGCAGGAAATCGGCGCGTTTGGTCAGGGTTTCAAGCGGACGCACGGAAACCGCCGGAGACTCCGACCCTTGGGCGGCGGTGCCGTCCTGGGGGTCGTCCGGCGGTGTCATGTCTGTCGCGCCCGAGAGGCTTTTAGGCGCTCAGTTCCTTGCGGCCGCGGGCGCGGCGCGCGTTCAGGATCTTGCGGCCTGCCTTGGTTGCCATGCGGGCGCGGAACCCGTGGCGACGCTTGCGAACCAGGTTCGAGGGTTGAAAGGTGCGTTTCATCGCTCCGTCTCCAGTAATTCGGTCGGGTGCGGCGCGGATTCGCCCCCCGTTATCGTTGACAAGGCCCGTCCTTTAAGCGGACGCGACCGCCAAGTCAAACCCCGAGGTGCGCAAATCCGGCGTCCGTCGCAACATTTCCCGCGCGCGATCCTCGCCGCGCGCCGGGTTCGCGGTGGGATCCTCACGAAATCGCCTGCCCGCATCAAGGCCGCGTGAACGGCCTGTCCCTTGCTGGCGGTTGTGGGCATGTTGGCCAGAGCACAATTCGGGGCAGGAGAGCAATATGGCCGGCACGTCGCAGACCTCGAAAACCGGATTTGTCCGGCATCTGCCGTTGCTGGTGATTGTCGCTGTCGCCGCTATCGGCGCATTTGCCCTGCGGGATTACCTGAGTTTCGAAACCCTGCGCGCCAACCGCGAGGCGCTGCTGATCTATCGCGACCAGCATTTCGCGGTTCTGGTCGGCCTGTTCGTTCTGGTTTACGTGGCCGTCGTCGCCTTTTCGCTGCCGGGCGCGGCAGTGGCGTCGGTGACGGGCGGTTTTCTGTTCGGCCTTCTGCCGGGCACGGTGCTGAACGTGCTGTCGGCAACCATCGGCGCCTGCGCGATCTTCTGGGCGGCGCGGTTGGGGCTGGGCGCGACGCTGTCGGCACGTCTGGATGCGTCGCAAGGCACGATCAAGAGGCTGAAAACCCGCCTGCGCGAGAACGAGATCAGCGTGCTGTTGCTGTTGCGGCTGATTCCGGCGGTGCCGTTCTTCATCGCCAACCTGTTGCCCGCACTGGTGGGCGTGCGGTTCATGCGCTTTCTGTGGACGACGGCGCTGGGCATAGTGCCAGGTGCAATCGTCTTCACCTCGATCGGCGTGGGTCTGGGCGATGTGTTCGACCGTGGCGACACACCCGACCTGTCGCTGTTGTGGGAGCCGCAGGTGATCGGCCCCATCCTGGGCTTGTGCGCGCTGGCGGCATTGCCCATCGTACTGCGGGCGGTGCGGGGCAAATCGGGGATCTAGGATGGAACGTATCAAGACTGATATTCTGGTCATCGGCGCCGGATCGGGGGGATTGTCGCTTGCGGCGGGGGCGGTGCAGATGGGCGCCGATGTCGTCCTGCTGGAGGGGCACCGCATGGGCGGCGATTGTCTCAATTACGGTTGCGTGCCCTCCAAGGCGCTGATCGCCAGCGCCAAGGCGGCTCATGCGCAGGCGAGCGCCGAGCAATTCGGGGTGGCGAATGCGGTGCCGCAGGTCGATTACGCCGCCGTCATGGCGCATGTCGCCGGTGCCATCGCCGAAATCGCGCCGGTGGACAGCGAAGAGCGGTTCGCGGATCTGGGCGTCCGGGTCATCCGCGCCTTCGGACGGTTCGTTTCCCCGACCGAGATGCAGGCGGGCGATCACGTCATCTCGGCCCGGCGCATCGTCATCGCAACCGGCTCATCCCCGCTCGTACCGCCGATACCGGGGCTGGATTCGGTGCCGTATCTGACCAACGAAACGCTGTTCGACCTGCGCGAAAAGCCGGATCATCTGCTGATCATCGGCGGCGGCCCCGTCGGCATGGAGATGGCGCAGGCGCATCGTCGCCTTGGCTGCGATGTCACCGTGATCGAGGGCGAGCGTGCGTTGGGCAAGGATGATCCCGATCTTGTGGCGGTCGTCCTTGAAACGTTACGCAGCGAAGGGGTCGAGATTGTTGAGAACGCCAAGGCCGCCAACATTCGCGGCAGGGCAGGGGCCATCGAGGTCGAAACGCAAGACGGGCGCGTGTTCACGGGCAGCCATCTGCTGCTGGCGGTCGGGCGCAAGGCGAATATCGACCGGCTGAACCCTTCGGCGGCCGGGATCGACATCACCCGCACCGGCATCGCGGTGAATGACCGCCTGCGCACCAGCAACCGGCGCATCTATGCCATCGGTGACGTGGCCGGGGACATGCAGTTCACCCATGTCGCCGCGTATCATGCGAACATCGTCATCCGCTCGATGCTGTTCGCGTTGCCGTCGCGCGCGAAAGCCACGCATATCCCGCGCGTCACCTATACCGATCCGGAGCTTGCACAGATCGGCATGACCGAAACACAGGCGCGCGCGGCGCATGGCGACAAGGTGGAAATTGTGCGCTTTGACTACGGCGAAAACGACCGTGCCATCGCCACACGCCGGACCACCGGGTTCATCAAGGTGATGGTGGTCAGGGGCCGTCCGGTCGGGGTGGGCATCGTCGGTGCCGAGGCAGGCGAATTGATCGGCCTCTGGGCACTTGTTCTGGCGAACCGCCTGAAGATGAGCCAGGTCGCGGCGATGGTCGCGCCCTATCCGACGCTGGGCGAGATCAACAAACGTGCCGCGGGGGCCTATTTCTCGCCCCGACTGTTTGATAATCCTGTGATCAAGCGGATCGTGGGGCTGATCCAGAACCGGGTGCCCTGACCGAAGAAGGGGCGACATGCTGAACACGCTTTCGGGCCGTTTCCTGATCCTGACCACGGTTTTCGTCATGCTGGCCGAGGTGCTGATCTTCGTGCCGTCGGTCGCGCGTTTTCGCGAGGATTACCTGCGCAATCGGCTGGAGCGGGCGCAAATCGCCTCGCTTGCGCTGCTGGCGGACGACATCATCGACAGCCGGCTCGAGACCGAATTGCTGGAAAACGCCGAGGTGTTCAACGTCGTGCTGCGCCGCAACGAGGTGCGCCAACTGGTGCTGGATTCGCCGCTGCCCGAGGCGATCTCGGCCACATTCGATCTGCGCGACGCCGGAGCGTTCACCCTGATCCGCGATGCGATGGCACGACTGTTCAAGCCGGAAAACCAGATCATCCGCGTGATCGGCGCCCCGGTGCGACAGGCCGGTTCGCTGATCGAGATCACGATGGAAACGGCGCCCCTGCGCGCGGCGATGATCGACTATGGCCTGCGCATCCTCGCTCTGTCGGCGGTCATATCGGTGTTTACGGCGCTGCTGCTGTTCATCGCGGTGCGCATGCTTCTCGTGCGCCCGATCAAGGGGGTCGTCGGCTATATGCAGCGCTATGCCGCCGCGCCCGAGGATGCGCGCGGCATCATCACGCCGAGCGCCAGTGTCGCCGAACTGCGCGAGGCCGAAGAGGCGCTGTTGACGCTGCAGACGCAACTGACGCAGGCGCTCAAGCAAAAGGAACGGCTGGCGCAGCTTGGCGGTGCGGTCGCCAAGGTCAGCCACGATCTGCGCAACATCCTGACCAGCGCGCAACTATTCGTGGACCGTATCGGCGCGAGCGAGGATCCCGCCGTGCGCCGTCTCGCCCCGAAACTGGTGAACTCGATCACCCGTGCGATCAACCTGACCGAATCCACGCTCGCCTTCGGCAAGGCCGAGGAGCCGCCGCCGCGCCTCAGCCGGGTGCGTCTGCTGGATATCGTTTCGGACGTCCTCGACAGCGAACGTCTGGCGGTAGAGGAGTCCCAGGACATCAGCCTCTCCGAAGACGTGCCGGCCACGCTGATGGTGCGCGCCGATCCCGAGCAATTGTTCCGGGTCATTTTCAACCTCGTGCGCAATGCGCGTCAGGCGCTGGTGCAATCGGGAAAAGGCGGGGAAATCGGTATCACGGCGACGGAAGACGACGACAATTGCGTGATATGCGTCTCCGACACCGGCCCCGGCCTGCCGCAAAAGGCGCAAACCCACCTGTTCACGCCGTTTCAGGGCGGCGCGCGCAAGGGCGGCGCAGGGCTGGGTCTGGCGATTTCGTCCGAACTGGTGCGTGGCCACGGCGGATGGCTCAACCTGGACCGCACCGGCCCGGACGGCACGGTGTTCCGGATCGTGCTGCCGCTCGGCGACAAGATCTCGCCGAACGGCTGAAGCCTTTCCGAGCGGTCTGCGGGTGCAGGCCGACGAATGGCCCGCGAACGGGAGGAGCCAGCGAAGGGGCGCCAAACAGCAATCAGACCGAGTTTCCGCCGTGCGCAGCGAGAAACCCGAGCGTGGAGCGGATGCGCCGCCGTCGCTCACCAGCATCCGCGCCGCATATCGCGCTGCCCCTCCTCCGCTCGGCTTGCCGGTTTTTCCCGATCCGCATCTCCGCGAAGCCTGGGACAGCGCAGCGAGAGCGAGACGTTCTGCCGCTGAACCAGAGGCCTTTTGCAGCCTGGAATTTTTGCCTTGCATTGCCCGCCTCCCACGTCTATTCCCCGCAATTGTGGACCGATAGCTCAGCTGGATAGAGTACTTGACTACGAATCAAGGGGTCGGGGGTTCGAATCCTCCTCGGTCCGCCACTTTCAGGAAATTCCCTATCTCTAACAATCTGAACTTCTTGAGAAGTTCCTTAAATTTGCTTTTGTCCGGCGTTTTCTGCATGACATTTTGCATGACATTTTGCATGACATTCCGGTATGGTCGTCGCTCCTAAGGTAGGAGCCCGCTATGCCGAAACCCCTGAATCTGACGCTGCGAGGCGAGACTTGGTATCTCGTGAGACGAATTCCCAAGCGGTATGAGCTTGTCGAGACCCGTAAAAGAGTCATTTCCATTTCACTGGAGACCGACTCGCATCGGCTTGCGAGCCAGAAGGCGCCCCGGGTCTGGCAGGCGCAGCTCGACCACTGGCAGGCCAAGCTCGACGGTCGGGCCTCCGATGCGCGGGCGGCCTATGATGCGGTTCGCAAGGTCGCTCAGGATCGAGGCTTCAACTATTTGCCGGTGACGCAGATCGCGGCCCTTCCGGAGGATGCACTGCTGGAACGGATCGAAGCGATAAGCGTGACGAATGATCGGGTTGATCCGGATGAAACCGTCGCCTTGATGGGCACCGCAGAAGCGCCACCGCTGCTGATGTCGGAAGTCTGGTCCGAATTTCACAAGCTGACCCCGGATCGACGACTGGGAAAATCCCGCGATCAAATCAGGAAATGGGAGAATCCGTTCAAGCGGGCGCTCAATCGATGGATTGCGGTGAATGGTGATCGGCCGTTGACGGCTCTCAGGCGCGAGGACTTCTTGTCGTTCCGCTCGTTCTGGATTGAGAAAATTGATCTGGAGGATCGGTCCAACAACACCGCGAACAAGGATTTCGACAAATTGACGAACGTGCTCCACACGGTGATCGACGGCTTGGGGCTGGAAGTCATCCTGCCAATTCCCAAGCGCAACTGGCGTTTGCCGAAGGTCGATGCGGTGTCACCGCCTCCGTTTTCGTCCGACTGGATCAGGGATCGGCTCTTGGCGAAAGGTGCGCTCGACGGGCTCAATCCCGAAGCCAGGGCGATATTGTTGATTTGCATGAACACGGGCGCGCGTCCGTCGGAGGTTGCAACCCTTACGCCTGCGCGACTGGCTCTGAATGCGAATGTTCCGCACATCCAAATCCGGGCGGATGGACGTGTCGTCAAGACAAAGCGAGCGATGCGGGACATTCCGCTGGTTGGCGTTGCCCTCGAAGCCGCGCGAAAGTTTCCCGACGGCTTTCCCCGCTACCGCGAGACACCGTCATCACTCTCGGCGGCACAGCTCAACTTCTTGCGGAACAACGGTCTCATGGAATCCGACGACCACGTGGTTTACAGCCTGCGGCATGCCTTTGAAGACCGGATGCTGAAAGCGAACTTTCCCGAGCGGGTCAAGGCTGACCTCATGGGGCACGACATTGACAGGGAACGTTACGGCGCGGGTTTGTCACTGGCCGACACGGCCGCACTTCTGACCGACATTTCGTTCTGAGCCGCCAGCCACGCGCGGGCGCCGGCCTGGGCCTCGGTCTCCGCTCGTTGTTGGGTGACGGCCTGCGCGTGCATATTCTCCAGCCGCGTCCAGATCAGACCAAGTGAAGGATTTTCAGGAAGAGCACGAGCGATCTTGGTCATCGCGGCTTCGATGCGCGCAACATACGCGGTTCTGGTCGAAACTGTAGCGGCTGGGGGCGGGGTGGTGCGCACCTCCCTGTCGCTTGCATGTTTCTTCCGGTCCCGTGCCATCGGCCGAGTTCTCCCGCCCGGTCTGACGCTGGGTCAGCCGGGGCATCGTGCTGTGAATGAGGCCGGCACACTGTCCGACGATCTGCACATCACTATGAAGCATGGGGAACCTCATGACCTGAAAATGGGGCCGGCGATAGCGCTCAACGTGTTGAATTATGTGGATTAAGTGAATTTGAAAAAGGATTTCGCATTTTTTGTATTGGAAAGAAGGCAAGTCTATCGAAATCTTTAAAACCTAAAGAACATGAAGGGATCAAAAATACGGATTTTTCCCTTATCAAAAAATATATCAAAAATAAAGGAATGCTTCATTTCCTTTTTCAAAGACTTGGATATCTTGCATCTCGATAAAACAAGAAAGAGAAAATATATAAAACTGGCAGCTACAACAATACGGAATAAGAAATTGGCAATTACCTCCGACGACATGGCGGCTGGTATCACTCCGTTTCGAAATGCTTTTTGCAGGTGAGAAATCTTATTTCCAAAGCGTGAACACCCATGCACGTATGGACGCAGGTTAAAGGCCTGAGTGTCCGTCCTAGATCATCTTGAATCTTTGGAATCACTTGTGAATCCTTGGCAGAGGCAAGGTTTTGCAGGAGCTTCTGGATGAGGACCAACGATAACCGCGGTCGTTATGACCGCAGTGGACTGCGCTATCCCAGCGATTTGACGGACGAGGAATGGGAGATCATTGCGCCACTGATCCCGCCCGCCAAACGGGGTGGAAACAAACGGACGGTCGTGATGCGGGAGATCGTCAATGGACTGATGTACATTCTCGGCACCGGTTGCCAATGGGCGGCGCTGCCAAAGGACTTGCCGCCGCGCAGCACGGTAAACAACTACTTCCGCCGCTGGAACCATGATGGCACACTCGATCGCATCCATCATGCGCTCTACGACCGGTGCCGGGAGATGGCTGGCCGAAACGGCAGCCCGACTGCCGCGATCATCGACAGCCAAAGCGTCAAAAGCGCAGAGAAAGGGGGGTCTTGATCGATGCGCCGGGCTGTGACGCCGGCAAGAAGATCAAGGGCAAGAAACGCCACATTCTCGTCGACACCCAAGGTTTCCTGATGCAGGCCATCGTGCATTCGGCTGCCATTCAGGACCGTGACGGGGGCGTTCTGCTGATGGGTGCTCTGTTCGGACGGTATCCTTCACTTCTGAAACTTTACGCCGACAGCAGCTATCAGGGGCCGAAATTCCGGGAGGGATTGAAGGAGGTTTGCCGCAAGGTAAATGTCGAGATCGTCAAGCGCACGGACGTCGGAAAATTCGTCGTCCTGCCCAAGCGGTGGGTGGTCGAGCGGACCATCGATGGCTCAATCGCTGCCGCCGCCTGGCCAAGGACTGGGAGTGCCTGAACCAGAACGCGTTGGCATTCCTGCGATGGGCGTTCATTCGATCAATGCTGCGAAGGCTTTGCCAGGAAAGAATATGATCCCGGATGGACTCTGCGACTGGCGCGCTCCATGTCGACGCGCTTGGCATTGCGTGCGTTGATCCGGCCCACGATCTCGTCAATGAAGCGCCGGTAGGCCGTCAGATCCTCGAAGTCGCGCGAGCCCCACATGACCAGCGCGTCCTCGATGGCGCGCTTCAGATGACCATTGGGGCTTTCGATGGCGCCGTTATCGTGCGCGACACCCTTGTTGTTGCGCGTCGGCGTCATGCCGTAATGACGGCACAGGGCATCGACGCGGTCGGTGAGATCCGCCTGGGATTTTTTCCAGATTCTTGAAAGCCGCCGACAGGCTGTCGGTTCTGTGTTCCCGCGGCACGCCACCGAGCGTCCAGAGGGCATTCTGAAGCCCTTCGGCCAGCGCTACATAGCTTTCGCCGCCCAGCACGACATGGACGTGCTCGAAGCCGGAATAGGCCAACCGGAAGTGATACAGCCGATGATCCAACGGCTCACCGGCCACGGTCACGCCCAGTTTGCCCATGGCGGTAAAATCTGACAGGCTCCTCTTGCCCGGCGTGTGGGTCTGCCGGAAGATCACCTCCTGTTCAGGGCCATGCTCGGCCTTCCAGGCGCGCATCCGCCGCTCCAGCGTGCGCCGGATGCCAGTGCCCAGGTCGGGGTGCCGTCGCATAAATTCCTCGTAAACCGCCGCGGGCCGGATCCCCGGTGGGGAATGCAGCAGCGGCACGACCTCCGTGTCGAAAATATCCGCAAGCGGATCCGGTCGACGTCGGCTGCGCGGGATCTTCTTCTGCGATGGCAACGTCGGGTCGGCCTGCAGTCGATAACCGGTCGCTTGGCTGATACCGGCCTTCGCCGCGGCCACGGGAGTGGAATGGATCTGTCTGCCCCTGTCCCACTCCCACGAGCGCGCCGGGCTTGGTGAGGTCTTTTCAGAGGACGCTCACGCCTTCTTATCTGAAGGCTGGTTTTGCCGCTCAAAATCTCCTGCGTGTCAGACTGCTCCTGCGTGTCGGACTGGGCCGAAATCCGGAGATTGTTCTGCACGTGTGTCACCCCTGATACCTCGTCGGCACAATCTTCCGCCCATCGTTTCTCGGCTTTCGTGGAGACGGTCCCATCCAGGATCACCTCGCGATCCGAGACCGATACCTCGATATGGGAGGCGTCTATGCGCCGGTCATCAGTCAAGCGGTCGTTGACCTCTTCCTCGATCCGGGAATCCGAACGCTGATAATTCTTGGGACCGCGTCCGCGATGGTCGCGCTCCCGCCGCTGCTCGGCGTTCTCATCTCCGAACCAGGATTTGACCTCATCCATGGCGCGATCGCCCCAATCTCGGTCGTCCCGTCCCCGCCGGGCATACACTTCCTGGCCGGACCGCCCGTAATTTCCATAATTGCGTAGGGAGGTGAAGTCGTCTCCCGTATATCGAGGATGTCTCTTTCGGCGCGTTTTTGGCGGATAAAGCGTTCGACGCCAACTGGCTTCTGGAGGAGCTGGACGAACGTGGCGCAAGCGCCGTGATCCCACCGAAATCAAATCGAAAGCAACAGCGTGACTACGACACCGAAGCCTATAAGTGGCGGCATCTGGTTGAAAACTACTTCGCGAAGATCAAGGAATTCAGAGGTATAGCAACACGCTATGACAAGACCGATTGTAGCTACACCGCCAATTGGAACCTTGCCGCTGCACTGATTGCATCAAGATGAATGTCCACAGGCCCTAGTTGAGAAAGAAGTCGGTGTGCTCAAATGTCGTTGTAATGCGGGCAATTTCATCAGGGCAGGATAGAGGTTTCCAGCCAGCGGCCTCTCACACTTGCCGTGGATGACGAGCAACCTTCGCTTAACCGCAGACTTACGTCCGCCCGCGTACAAATCACATTTTCGATCGGAAATGCTTCGGGAACAACCGGGCGGGTAAAGCAGTTTGGTATCATGCTCGAACCAGCTCGAACCAGCACGGAGGCACCGATGGAACGTCCAGGACGCGCATTTTTCACGGCGGGGACGGGAGCGGTCGTGCTCACTGTCCTCGGTTTGGGCCTCTTTTCGGCAGCTGAGGGATTGTCGTGGTGGATGCCGTTGAATGCAACGAGCCATGCGTTTCATGGACCGGAAGCGGCAGAAGTTGCAGAGGCTGATTGGGCGCATACGGGCAGCGGCACGCTTCTTCACGTCCTGTCCTGCTTCTTTTGGGCGGGTGTCGCTGTGCTCCTGCTTTACCTCGTCCGTCGCTGGCTGCATTCCAGCGGCACGGCCTCCTGGACAGCCGGGCTGGGCACGGCTGTCATCGCCGGCATAGTGGATTACGGGCTCATCCCCGCGCGCCTGACACCGGGATGGGAACTTGTGCTGGGCTGGCAAGGTGTCCTTGCCGGTCTTGGGGCACTCGGAGTGGGATTGGCGCTTGGACTTCACGCCGCTTCCGGTGCTCACCGACAATCGCGAAGCTCGCGCCAGGCGAGATCGGCAACCAGACCGACAGGAGAGTTTGGTCCGAAGCCTGCCGATACGGCGCTCGAGCGACGGCGTCATCGTCCGGACGGCGTGATCGATCAGCGTATGCAACGCATCGATCCGGCTGGAAAGGTATCGAAGGATCCCGATGGCACTGACCCCGGTCCGCCCATTCCCCCCCAAAGGTCGCGAACGATAATCGAGAAGGACATGCAAAGCGTGCGCGTGACAGCGAAGCTATTTGTGCTCCTTCCTTTGAGGGAATTCTCTTGCGCCGGAATGGGATCGCCTTAAGCGGATGCCGCTCTGCAACAGCGCGGGTTCAGCCACCCACCAGTGTGCCGCCGTTGGGATGCAGCACCTGCCCGGTCATGTAGGAGGAATCCTCGCAGGCCAGGAACAGCAGGGAAGGGGCCACCTCGTTGGGCTGACCGACGCGGCCGAGCGGCGTGTTCTTGCCGAAATCCTTTATGGCCTCTTCCGGGAACGAGGCAGGGATCAGCGGCGTCCAGATCGGCCCCGGTGCCACCCCGTTGACCAGAATGCCCTTCGGCGCCAGCTTGCTGGACATGGCGCGCAGGAAGGCCAGGATCGCCCCCTTGGTCGAGGCATAGTCGATCAGCAGATCCTGGCCCTTCCAGGCCGTCACGGACGTGACGCAGATGATCCGCGCGCCCCGGTCCAGATGCGGCAGCGCCGCCTGCGTCATGAAGATCGTGCCGAAGATGTTGGTGCGGAAGGTGCGCTCGATCTGCGCCTGCTCGATCTTCTCGGGATTGTCGCGGGCATGCTGCTCGCCGGCATTGTTCACCAGGATGTCGAGTTGCCCGAACCGGTCGATCACCTGCGCCACCGCGTCCTCGCAAAACGCCTTGTCGCCGACATCGCCCTGGATCAGCAGCGCCTCCAGACCTTCTTTTTCGATCAATTCCTTCGCCTTCTGCGCATCGCGGGCCTCGTCACGATAAACAATCGCGATCCGCGCGCCCTCGCGCGCAAAAAGGATCGCCGTGGCGCGCCCGATGCCGGAATCGCCGCCGGTGATCAGCGCTACCTTGTCTTTCAGCCGCCCCGAGCCGGGATAGCGCGGGGTGTAATCGGGCTCGGGCTCCATCGCATGCTCGCGGCCCGGCTGGTCCTGCGGGCTGTCCATCGGGTGGAATTCCTCGGTCATACGCGTAGCCTCCCTTGCCGCCTGCGGCGGTCAGAAAACGGCGCGCCCAGAATCGGACAGGCGCGCCGGCCATGTTTTCAACAGCGCCCTATGCTGTCGCGCCCTGCGCGGCCTCGTTTACCGTGGCTTCCGCCAGCTTGGTCAGATTCTGGTCGGTCTGGCTTTCTTCTTTCAGCGTCTGATCCAGCAGCTTTGCGGCATCCTTCAGGCCCAGTTCCCTGGCCCACCGCGACAGGGTGCCGTAGCGGGTAATTTCATAATGCTCCACGGCCTGGGCCGAGGAAATCAACGCCGCGTCCAGCGCCGGTGTGTCCTTGTAATCCGCGATCAGATCCTCGGCTTCGTCGATGATCCCTTTGATCGCCTCGCAGGTCTTGCCCCGCGCGGATTTCTCGATCATTTCGAACACCTGCTCGAGGCGTGCTACATGATCCTCGGTTTGCTCCCGATGCTTTTCGAATGCGCTCTGCAGCTTCTCGTTCGTCGCCGCCCGGTGCATCTTGGGCAGCGCTTTCAGGATCTGTTTCTCCGCGAAATAGATGTCGCGTAGCGTGTCGTGGAACAGATCCTTCAGGGTTTTTTCCTTGGCCATGACGGCCTCCTCTTTACCAATGTGCTCATCATGTTCGGATAACCGAAAACCGCGCCGAAGGTTCCCATCTCTCTCGCGCGTCCGAGACGTCAATGTTCGGCAAGACAGTTGCCGATGTCGCCCCGCCCCCTCCGAGGCGGAAATGCCATTGCCCCCGTCGACCGCAAGACGGAGCGCGACGCCTGCGATGCAGGCGAACGGTCCCGGCCACACCGCATGAGCAGCTCTCCTTGACAGCGGCATTAAAGCAAGCTGCGCCTGTCCCTCCGCGAGGCAACTGAAATTTCGCCAGCTAGCACCGGAGAGGCCTCGCCTATCGGCTTTGCCGGGATGCTTTCCTGCCGACAGGGGGCGGCGGCAGGGCGGCTGCCATCCATGAGGCTTCGCCGCAGGTGCGACACGCGTCTGGCGTCATGGGTGTTCCCTCGGGCAACACTGTTCCGCAGGTGCAGCAAGCGGACCGGGCCGCGCTGTCTATTGCTGCCCGCGGTCCCAGCCGCAGCGGCGGCTCGATGGTCCAGGGCGGTTCGATCGAAAGGCCATAGGTCGGCTGGGAGGATGCGAAGAAGCTGAAACGACCGGAGGTTTCGAGATAGGCCGAGCGCAATTGACCCAGATTGGTGAAACCGGCCTCCCGTATGCTTTCAAAGAGTTCGCTGTGCCCGATCCGCTGGTCCCGCAAGGTGGAGATACAAATGACACCATCCCGAACCACCTCACGTGTGATGCCATCGATCACGCGCTCCAGCGGGCGGAACCGGAAAATGAGAAGATCAAGCGCCTTGTTGATGAGCACGACGCCAGTGATCACCAGCATAGCGTGGAGGATCGGCACTTCCGGATAGAACATCGCATCGCCGACGGCGGAACCGAGCGCGATCACCAGCAGGAACTCCACTGTGGACATCTGGGCGATACCACGGCCGCCGACCCACCGGATCAACATCAAGGAGTAAAGATAGATGAGACAGATCCGAAACGCGATTTCGAGATAGAAGAGCGCCGGATCCTCGCCAAAAAACATCCGCACGAGATCGAACGGCACGACCTGTTCCTGCATGTTCACGTCCTGTTTCGTCGCTGCGACCGTCTGCGGGAATGCGCGGGCCGGAGGGACGGCCGGAGGGACGGTCCTGCCGGAAGGGCCGCGCGCACCGTGCGCTTGCAATATCCTTGAAGCGGACAGGGGCGCACCCCCCCGTGGCCCATCGCTGTCAGCATTCGAGAACCGCCTCCTCCAGCAGGGCGAGCAGCGTCACGAGGCTGAGCTGACGGATCGCTTCGCGGCCGCGAGGGCCGAAATGCTCGAAGCGATGGCGGGTTTCGGCGTCCCGGCAGGCGAGCGCGAAATGAACCTGCCCTTCCTCGTCCTCTTTCTCGGCCGGCCCGGCAAATCCGGTCACGGCGAGTGCGATATGCGCCTCCGAATGCCAAAGAGCGCCCTCCGCCATGGCGATCGCTACCTCCTCGGACACCGCGCCCTTTTGCGTCAGGAGCCGGACATCGATTCCCAGGAGATCGATCTTCGCCTGTTCGGTATAGCCGACGAAGCCGCGATCGAATGCGTGGGAACAGCCCTCGATGTCGGTGAGGAGCGCCGCGAACAAACCGCCGGTACAACTCTCCGCGGTGCAGACCGACCAGCCACGCTCGCAGACCTGCTGCATCACCTGACGCGCGCGCTCCGCCAGATCGCAGGGAGAGACGAGATCCGTGTTCGGCATGGCTTTTCCGTCCCGATGGCATGGCTGGCTGGCACCGCGCCGCCGCCGTGCCGGTTATTATCACCCCCTTCGCACGGACCGCTCAGTAGGTGGCGGGCGGATCACTGGCCGGAAAGGATTCATCCACGGCCTCGTCGATCACGTCCCATTCGCGCGGCGGGTGTGTCATCTCCCTCCGCCCGGCCACGCGGATGTGATCTTCATCCCCGTCTGCAGCGCGCGGGGAAGCGGAGGCGGTGCGATGCTCCCGGCCGAAAAACACCGCTGACAACAGGACGCCCAGAAAAAATGCAATTACCTCGCGAATGTGCATGACCCTGCTCCTCAGGAAGTGACGCTGGAGCAACCACGGAAAAGCGATTTGGTTCCCGTGTGCAGAACGGAACGTTCCGCCACTGAAATGAACTCCACATGGCGCCATGCAAAAATGAATTGCCGACGGTTATAATGACCAATCTTGCTAGGGATGGACGCAGCAGCGCCGCGGACGATAGGTGAAGGCGGAGAGTGCCGATCAACATTCCAGGCTGCGACGGAAGCCTTGGAGCAATCGCGGCGAACGAAATCAGGGTCAAAAGCCATGCCTGCGTGTCAACGAGTTTCGTAATCACCTCGAAAAGGCCATCCCGGGCGCGAAAATCATGCGCCGTCTGAGGGTCCCTCTGTTCAGGGACCTTGTTTTTCAAACCCTCATCTGTTGCCTATGAGCGATAGATAGAGGGCTTCGTAGTTTCGGGCCATGACTTCCGCTGCGAAGCGGGCTCGGGCGTGGGCGGCACCGGTCGCGCGGTCTATTCCGGGCAGCTTTGCGATCGCGTCGGGCACATCCGAGAGGTGCTCCACGAGATACCCCGTGACTCCGTCGTCGATCAGTTCCGGCATGGAGCCGCGGCGCAGAGCAATTACCGGTGTCCCGCAGACCATCGCCTCGACCACCGACAGACCGAACGGTTCATCGAATGTGATCAGATGCAGGAGCGCCCGGGCCGAACCCACGAACCGCGCCCGGGCGGCACCCTCCATCAAGCCGATCCAGACCGCCTCCGTTCCATTTAGCTTCGGCTCGACCTCCGCCGCATGATAAGCTTGGTCAGCTATGATCCCGGCCAGGCGGATCGGCATGCCCGCCGCTTTTGCCGCGTCAATCGCCTCCGCTGGACCTTTGTCCAGATGCGAGCGCCCGAAGAAGGCAAGCGGCGCATGGGGTCCGGGATGGAGCGCTACCGGCCACGCCCCGAGGTCGAGGCCGTGATAGATTGTCGCGGCATAGCGCAGAGCAGGATGGCGGTCGGCTTGCGAGATGGCAACATAATGCGCGTCGTTCATGTAGGCCCGCCAGACCGGCAGGACTGCCTCGCGAACGGCAGGTGGTCCGAGACCGTGCAGCGTGACCACCATAGGCGTGTCCAGAAGCCGCGCATAGGGAAGCGCAGGAAAGTCGCACTGAACGTGGATGATAGCAAACTCACCTCGTGAGGCCGCTTTGGCGGCGGCGCCAAGATGTAGCGTCTCCCAGACCTTCACGTCGAGCGGCGCCTCTTCATAGGGATGCGGCGCTGTCACATGGAGTTGACCGGCCGACACCGATCCGCCCGCCGCAAAAAGCGTCACGTCATGACCGCTTGCTACCAAGGCTTCGGTCAAGGTGCTTGTCGCCGCCTCCCATGGTCCATACCCGCGCGGGGGGCAAGACCAGGCGATCGGCGCGATCATGCCGATGCGCATTGGCGTCCCTCCCCGGCGTGGCGGGAAGGACCCGCTGCGAAGCGGCCCACAGAACGGCCGTTAATTCCTGTCTCTGAACGGTCCAGATCGCGGAGCGGCTTGCGGACCATAGCTGACGGCCCACCAAGTCGCGGAACGACTGCCGCGACAGCAGCGGAATCGCTCTGGCCGCAAGGGCGGGGGCGTCGCCGGCCGGGAAGAGGGCCCGCGGGTCCAGCACCTCCCTTGCGTGCCAGTATGGTGTCGACGCTGTCGGCACTCCGCAAGCCAAAGCATAGGCAAGTGTGCCAGAGGTGATCTGCTCCCGATTGAGGTAGGGGGTGACATATGCGTCCGCCGCCTGCGTGCATCGCAAAGGCTGGTATCGTCGATATAGCGGTTTTCCATGTGGAGCGCATGGTCGACTCCAAGCCGTCGTGCGCAAAGGACGAGACCATCGCGATAGCGCTCGCCCTCACGTGCCAGCAAAGCCGGATGGGTGGCTCCCAGGAGGACATAACGGACGTTCGGCACGCGCTCAAGAATGTCAGGCAAGGCCTTGATTGCCGTCTCAATCCCCTTGCCCGGCGAGAGCAGGCCGAACGTCAACAATGTCGGCTGCTCCGGCCAGCCAATACGCCGACGCATGCGGGCTGATGACACCAGAGGCCGGTCGGGCACGCCATGCGCGTCCTCCACCTCCGGATTGTTCCAGCGCGACCAGATGGGGTAAATGGAACAGCTGCAAGTCCACGCATAACCGGCAAGCAAGCTCGGCGATCCGCGCCGTAGCCTTGTGATCTTCATGAAGATCGAGTGGGGAGGTTGCGAAGAGGCGCTGCGCGCCCAACCGATTACAGATCTGCGCGATGCGCCGCGCGATCGGCTGCGGCTCCAGCGCGCCGAGCCCACCGTCGGGATGGCCGAGCCATGTCACGTCCTCCTCGCATCCGCCGAGACGGCGCACCGCCTCACATAATTCTTCGCGGCGTTTTTGCGCCAGCCGGGTGGGCGGTCAGGCACGGGAGCCAGGATGGGAGCCGGAGCCATCGGTCAGGCAGACCACCCGGGCCCCTTTTCCCGCGAATGCCGCCGCGAGCAGCGCGCCGCAGCCCAGGCTCTCGTCATCGGGATGCGGCGCCAGCACGACGATCGGCGCTGCACCGGCCGCGATGCCGGGCGCCTCGATCAATCGAGCCGCCGCGCTCACGATATTGCCTCCCACAGGCCCGCATCCGCGAGAAGATGCCGCCCGGCGCGCAGCAGCAGTGCATCCCGCGCCGCCTGCCGCATGTAGACAGCGAGATCGCGTGCAATGCGCCCGCTTTCGCAGTCCATCGCGAAATGCTCCAGGCCGAGACTCTGTTCGATGGCGGCGATCGCCTGCAAACCGATCTCCTCGGTCAGCAGGCGCGCGGCGCCCGACAGCGCGACCGCGTGTTCGGGCGCAGCCTGGGCCGCCTCGCTCTCGGCGAATTCGGCGGCGCGCATCACCAGCCCTTCCGCTCCAAGAGCGCGGATCGCAACCGGCGCGAGGCGCGCGAGTTGCGCCTCCGCCTCAAGACGCCCGAGATCCGACAGCTTCCGCGTCGCCGCCTCCAGCAGGCCCAGCGTCGCCCCCAGCTGAAGCGCCGCGATCCGCCAGACGCCGCTGATGAAGCCGGGTTCATTCGTATAGATATCGGCTGCGCCGACCCACATGGCGGCCGCGCCATCGATGCCGGTGACATCGAATGTTCCCGAGCGGGTCGCGCACATGCCGGACATGGACCAGCTTGTGCCGTCCTGCCGCGCCTCGTCCCGAACGTCGATCACGCAGAGCCGGATGCGCGACGCCACATCGACCGTGATCATGGCATGGGTGACGGTGCCGAGGCCGGAGGCGTATTTCTTGCCCCCGTCAAGCAGGCCAGTGATGTCTTTCGCCTGAATCGGGCGCTCCCCATCGGCGCCCCAGACACCAAGAAGGGCGCCATCGCGCACCAGCGTGCGCACCTCTGCCTGCTGTTCGGCGTTGCCGTGTTCCTCCACCAGCCGCAGTGCGTTCACGTGCCCTTCCATCAGCCGCGCGACGGACAGGTTCGCTCCTGCTATCCGCATCAAGCGCCGCACCGTGCGGGTGGGCCGAAGCCTTCCGGAATCCTCCAGCAGCTGCGCCTGACGCAGCACCTCCACCGATGGTGCGAGATCGCATTCCCGCTCCTGCACGACAGCGTGAACGCGCAGTTTCTCGCACAGCGCGTCGAGCGAATGCTCCAACGCGTGGCGCGCGTTCATTGCAGGACCGCCCAGAGCAGGAGAAACCCGATCAGCGCCAGAGCGACAACCGCCAGGATCGCGATCCAGCTTCTGCGCCTCGATTGGGCCGCTCCGTCGGCACTGATCGGACGCGGCTCGCGCGCCGCCGCCGGGCCGGCGGGCCGGCGCTCAACTTCGTGACGATGCGCCGTCCGCACCTCCGCGGGCGACGGGCTGGCCCCTCCGGCCTCGGCATCGGTGCCAAGCGGTGCTGCCGCAGGATCGGGAAAGCCGATCTTGTCGCCGCTCCTGCCCTTGTCGATATCGCCGCGCAGCTTCGCCGCGTGTTTCGGAGTTTTGTCCTTGGTCAACGATTTCTTCCTTTCGCAAGGCTGCGCGGGGTAGGGCGCCTTTCATAGATCGCCAACGGCAAGATCATGGCGTTGCACCACGATCAGGGGGTGTGTCCTTATCCCGCGACGCTTCGGCAGACTGATTGTCACTGTCGGTTCCCGCTGCCCGCCGGACCCAATCCGGCAGGCTGAGAATGGCGAAGATCACCACTGCGATGAACGCCGCCTCCGCGAGGTAACCCAAGCCGCAGGCGACGCCGATCGCGCCGGCGCCCCAGATTGCCGCACCGCTGGCGACCCCGCGCAGACGCCCGCTGTCGTCGTTGGTCATGATGGCACCCGCGCCGAGAAAGCCGATACCGCCGACGATGCCCTGGATCAGCCGGGTCGGGTCAATCGACATGTTGCTGTCATCGGCCATGGAACTGAGCGAGAAATTGAGCGTCACGGTCATCAACGCCGCCGATCCCAACGCAACGAGGATATAGGCGCGTGCCCCAAGCGGCTTGTTCTTGATTTCACGATCAAGCCCGATCACCAGACCGCAGGTGCCGGCGAAGATCGTTCTGAGGATGAATTCCGGAAACTCGACCATAACCCCCCCTCGAGCGTGATGTCAGGCAGACATCCGGAGGCGATGCTTAGTGTTTATGTTCAGGTAAATTCTTCAACTCATCCTTTGTCAGGGCAGTTGCCGCGTGAATTTTTCCATTCTCATCGCGCATAAAGTTCAGGCGCGAGACATCCAAAGCCACTGGTTTTGCGCCGAGTCCAAGAAACCCACCAACATCCACGACAACCTGCGCATTCCGACCGGTTCCATGAAAGTGGGATATGCTGCCGATATTATCGTTATCTGGTCCGTAGACATTGGCACCTTCGGCGGTCGCAGCGTTCAGTTCGTCGGGGCGCAGAGGGGTATGCTTGGAATGATCCATTTGTAGCCTCACTTCGATTTATGGGTTTATGTAGGCAACCGCAGGCTAAACACCCTTGTGGACCCTGTGGTTCCGTTCGCCCCGGACTGAATAACGATGAATGACAGCTGATCGCGCCGGCGCCTCCTTTGGAGGCTGCGGTGAGGTTTCATGGGGAACACCGGTCGGCGCTTCGTCCGGTCTCTGTGAAGGGTCTTCTTTTGCTAAGGACTGATAAAATGATCAACTTGAACGTCGGTGCGCGGCACCGGGCGACCGAAGACGCACGTCTCGCACATGTCTCGGCCGCCAATGATCTGGTGCAGCGCACGCTCGCCCGACACGGGCTGATGCCCGAACCTGCCGGAGGACCGGGCGCAACAGCCGGGACAGCACCGGCGATGGACGACCTGTTGTCGGGCCTGAAGGCGCGTTTCGCAACGACCGCCCGGCAGGAGGTTGCCATCCCGACCGGAGCCGAATTCCGCCAGGAGCAGTTCACCTGCGAAGCCGGGAGCCGCGCCTACCGGACCTATGTTCCCGCCTCCGCGACGGCGGGGGTGACGGGCATCGTCGTCATGCTGCACGGTTGCACCCAGACAGCCGAGGATTTCGCCATCGGCACCGGAATGAATACCCTGGCGGAGGAACACGGCTTTGTGGTGATCTACCCGCAGCAATCGCGCGGCGACAATGCGCAATCTTGCTGGAACTGGTTCAGCCGTGGCGATCAGCGACGGGAGCGGGGGGAGCCTGCGATCCTTGCCGGGATCACCCGCGCGGCAATGGCCGAGCATGGCATCGCCCGGAACCGCACCTTTGTCGCCGGGCTGTCCGCCGGGGCCGCCATGGCCGTGATCCTCGGCGAAACCTATCCCGATGTGTTTTCCGCTGTGGGCGCACATTCCGGATTGCCCTTCGGCGCCGCAAAGGACGTGGCGACGGCCTTCGGGGCGATGGCGGGAACCGGACCGGACCCGGTGACGTCCCATGCGAATTCGACAGCGCCTCGCACGATCGTTTTCCACGGGGCGGCGGACTCGACCGTGCATCCCTCGAACGCAGAGCGTATCGCGCGGCACGCCATGGATCGCGGTTCGCCCCAGACCATCGAGACCGACGAACGCGGCAACGTGTCGGGGCGGTCCTTCCATCGCCGGATTACCACGGGGGCCGATGGCTCGGTCGAACTCGAATATTGGGTGGTCGACGGATTGGGGCACGCATGGTCGGGTGGCCGGGCAGGCGGTTCCTACACCGATGCGAAGGGTCCGGATGCCAGTGCCGAGATGGTCCGCTTCTTTTTCGAGTGACGCGACGAGCGGCGTAGCCCAAAGCAGTGCAACCCATGGAGGCGGCGGCCGGGCGGAAAACCTCCGGTCGCCGCTTCCATGAAATGCCGCAGGTGATGGCGAAGCGACTGCTTTCGAGACCGATATCGCTGTCTCGGGTTCCCCACAAAAGTTATGCACATAAAAGGTGAAGAGAATCGGTGGAGAAATGCCCCCGGCACCAATCTGGCCCAAGCGCAAGATTGTCTAAACATGAAGCAAGAAACGTTTTTTGAGTTGAATTCCTACCATGTCGCTCTGGCAATCGTCGGCGCGATCGTGATTCTGGCGCGGTGGTTGCCGCGTCTGATATCCAAACGCGAACCGGCGGCGGCTCCATTGATGATCCTGTTCGGTGCGGGAGCCACCTTGTCGATCCCGGATCTGCCGACGCTGCCCGATCCGCGTCAGACCCCCCTGCCGTGGGAATTGGTGAGCGAACTGACGGTCATCGTCGCCTTGTTCGCCGCGGGAATGCGGATCGACCGCCTGCGGCCCTGGAGAAAATGGACGCCGACCTTGCGGATGCTCGGTATCGCGATGCCGCTGACCATCTTGGCGGTTGCGGTCTTGGGCACCCAAATTGCCGGACTGACGATAGGCGGCGCGATCCTTCTGGGGGCGGTGCTGGCTCCTACCGATCCGGTTCTGGCAGCCGATGTGCAGGTCGGTCCGCCGCACGAAGGCGACCAACACCCCGTTCGCTTTACCCTGACCACCGAGGCGGGGTTGAACGACGGGCTGGCCTTCCCCTTCGTTTACCTCGGACTTCTCGTTGCCGCGGAAGGTTTCAATCCGACCGGCTGGGCGCTGGATTGGCTTTTGCGAGATGTGCTGTATCGGATCCTTGTCGGAGTTGTCATGGGTTGGCTTGGCGGCAAGGCTCTGGGATATGTTCTTTTCACGATCCCCAAAGGCGCGCTTCTGGCCGAAACTGGATCTGGTGTGATCGCGCTGGCCGGTGTCCTGCTGTGTTACGGCTCGACCGAGATGGCCGAAGGTTATGGCTTCATCTCTGTCGCGATTTTGGGACTGACCTTGCGGCGGATGGAAGAGGATCACCATTTCCACCGGCGCCTGCACGATTTCTCGGAATCCATTGAAGACGCGCTTACCGCGCTGTTGCTTGTCGCCCTCGGCAGCGTTCTACCGCTGTTATTTGCGGATCTGAACTGGAGACATTTTATAGTGGCTCTTGTGCTGCTTGTGGTCATCCGCCCTGTTTCCGGCTGGATTGCGCTGCTGAACACCGATCTTGATTATCGCAGCCGAGCGGTGGCTTCGGTCTATGGGGTGCGCGGCATCGGGTCGATCTATTATCTGTGCTACGCTGGCAGCAAACTGGAATTCATCAACGAAAACCAGCTCTGGTCGCTCGTCGGGCTGGTCATCCTTCTGTCGACCATCCTCCACGGTTTCAGCGTCGGCTGGGCGATGGAGAGGCTGAAACGAGAGTGACCTTACGACCGGATACAACATCTCAATTTTTCCGCTGATTCGCGTCAGGCGAGCAAGAACCTGAACAGCACCGCGCTCATACAGAGGTGGCTCGCGAACGGGTCTGCAGGAACTCGTCCTGCCGGCACTGGCCGGCTGGCGAACGGCGATCGAGCCGCGGTCGGCGATGCTCAGCGCCTCGTCCTGATCGTGGGTGACGAAGATCGTGGTCAGGCCGATCTCGCGCTGGATGCGCCGCAATTCCAACTGCATTTCGGTGCGCAGCGCCTTGTCCAGCGCGCTCAGCGGTTCGTCCAGCAGCAGAACCTGCGGATCGGTCACGATGGCGCGCGCCAGCGCCACCCGCTGGCGCTGCCCGCCCGAAAGCTGATGCGGTCGCCGTTTGGCGTAATCGCCAAGCTGCACCAGGTCCAGCGCACGCCGCACCGCCTCGACCGCCCTGCGCCCTTCACGCCCCGCACCCACAGGCCGAACCCGACATTGGCCGCCACGTCCATGTTCGGGAAAAGCGCATAGGATTACCGCCACGATTTCCCCGGCAAGCGCGTGCTGCAGGTGCTGCTGTTCCCGCCGATCGCGATTCCGTGGCTGATCTCGGGCACGGCGATGCTGATCTTCTTTTTCGGCACCGGCATCGGGCGGGGGCTGCACGCGATCCTGCTGGGGCATGTGGCGCTGGCCTCGCCCTATGTGGTGATCGTGGTCTCGGCCCGGCTGCAGAGCTTTCCGCCGGAACTGGAGGAAGCCGGCCGCGCGCTCGGCGCCTCGCCTTCAGGTGACGCGGCTGGTCACGCTGCCGGCGATCCTGCCGGGCGTGATCGCCGGGGCGCTGTTTGCCTTCGCGGTGTCCTTCGATCAGTTCGTGGTCTCGTATTTCCTGTCCACGCCGGGCGAGGCGACGCTGCCGGTCGAGATCTATGCCGCGATCCGCAAGGGCTTCACCCCCGAGATCAACGCGATTTCCAGCCTCATTATCCTGGTGTCGATGGGGCTGATGCTGGCGGTCGCGCGTTTCGTCGGTTTAGGGAGCGCGCGCTGAATGGCCAAAGTCCGGGTCGAGAACGTCATCCGCACCTTCGGCACGCAACGGGCGCTCGACGGCGTGTCGGTGACCTTTGCCGATGGCGAGTTCTATGCGCTGCTCGGGCCCTCGGGCAGCGGCAAGACGACGCTGCCGCGGCTGATTGCCGGGTTCGACTATCCCGATGAGAGGCGCGTCCTGATCGGCGGCGAACCGGTCGCGCGGGTGCCGGTGGAAAAGCGCCAGATCGGCATGGTGCTTCAAAGCGCCAGCGCCGCCGCCGTGCCCAGCACGGTGGCGATGGCGGTCGTCATCGCCGCGATGCTCAGGCTGTTCCAAGTGGCGCGGATCAGCCCGTCGTTTTCGGCCAGCGCACGATACCAGTCCAGCGTCCAGTCGAACGGAAGCTGGTAGAACGGCGAGGCGTTGAACGACATTGCCGCCATGATTACCAGCGGCAGGTAGAGAAAGGCCAGCAGCAGCCCCAGCCAGACTCGGCCGAGCGCGGCGAGGAAACGGCTGCGCCCGCTCATCCCGCCCTCCGCAGCACCGGCGCCGCCACCGCGAGGATCACCAGCACCACCGCCAGCAGGATGAACGACAGCGCCGCCCCGAGCGGCCAGTTATAGACGGCGGTGAACTGATCCTCGATCACCGTGCCGTACAGCGTGCCGTTGCGCCCGCCGAGGATGCGCGGCTCCATGAACGAGCCGACCACCGGGATGAAGATCAGTGCCGCCCCCGCCAGCAGCCCCGGCAGCGACAGCGGCAGCACCAGCCGCCACAGCACCGCCAGCCGCGACGCCCCCAGCGAACGCGCGGCCTCGATCAGGTCATCGTCGATGGCCTGCAGCGTCAGATAGCAGGTCAGCACCATGTAGGGCAGGTAGGAATGGACCAGTCCGATCTGCACCGCCGTCCAGGAATACATCAGGTCGATATCGACCTCGAAGGGCAGCACCGCGTTCACCGCACGGTCGAGCATCCCGCCGTCGCGCAAAACGATGGCCCAGGAAAAGATCCGCACCAGCCCGTTGCTCCAGAACGGCAGGATCACCAGCAGAAAGATCGCCTCGCGGGCGCGCCCCTTCAGCACCGTGGTCAGCGCGAACGCCGCCGGAAAGCCGATCACCGCGCACTAGAACGTCACCTGCACGCCCAGCCACAGGGATTTGCCCAGCAACCGGGGGTAGAGGCTGTCGCCGAAGAAGGCGACATAGTTCTCCAGCGTCAGGTGCCCCCGCCCGGCCAGCGGCGACAGGTCGGACAGGAACGAGAACCAGACCATCGCCGAAAGCGGCAGGAAGATCGCCAGCGTGAGCCACAGATAGCCCGGCAGCAGCGGCAGCGCCGCGCGCAGACCGCCCCGCCGTGCCGTCCCCTGCGCCAAGGCCCGACCCTTTCGCCGCGGTCAGTCCGCTCCGACCTTCAGTTCCTGCCATGTGCGCAGATAGCTTTCGCGCTGCGCGTCGGTGATCGGCGCCTGGAACTACCCCCGTTCGGCCACCTCCGGGTCGCCCATGACGCGGCGATTGAAGGCGTCCTCGGGCAATGCCTCCACCGCCTGCACATTGGCCGAGACCGGCGCGCCCACGCGGGTGTTCCATTCTGCGTAGAATTCCGGAGCGAGCATCCAGTCGATGAAGGCCAACGCTCCCTCGACATTGTCCGACTCAGTCGGCGCGTTCGAGGATGTCTTTGAGTTGACGCTTTCTCGGGTTCCTGAACCGTCCTGGCGATGACCTTCAGCCTGGTTTCCCTGGGCAGTGGCGGCACCCGTGAGGGCCGGGTCTTGTCGCGCTTGAGACCGTCAACACCCTCATCGAGATACCGCTGCTGCCACCGCCAGACCGTGGGCTGTGACGTGCGCGCCCGCCGCATGATCTCGAAGGTGCCGTGGCCGTCCGCCGTCGCCAGCACGATCGCGGCCCGCCAGACAAGTTTGCGCGTAGTGTTGCGGTTGGTGATCAGGGCTTGAAGCTCAGCACTGGCGGCGGGGCCAAGGTAAAGGCAAATGGCATCGCGTCTCACGCCTCAAATATGGCATATCAGGCAAACAATGGGAATCCAGTGTCAGGTGGGAAACACGAGAATTGAAAAAGGATTTCGCATCTATTGTATTGAAAACAATGCAAGATTATCGAAATCTTTAAAACCTAAAAGCCATGACGGGATCAAAAACACGGATTTTCCCTTATCAAAAAATATATCAAAAATAAAAAAATACTTCATTTCCTTTTGCAAAGTTCTGAATATCTTTTATCCCTATAAAGCAAGAAAGAGAAAAGAAAATATAAAAACTGGTAGCTATAAAGATACAGAATAAAAAAATGGGCAATCATCTCCTACGACATGGCGGCCGGTATCGCTCTGTTTCGAAACGCTTTTTAACAGGTGAGAAATCTTATTTCCAAAGCGTGAACACCCACGCATGTATGGTCGAAGTCACTCGTTGCTCCAACTCCAGACTGAGAGCCGAGGGGCATTGCCACATTCACGACGCGCCGATCCGGTGGCGCAGCAGAACGCCATCCACGTCATATTCGCAGGAATCGTCGCTCTCCTTCACCATTTGCCTGCCAGACGGATCGTCCGGGTCCCAGGACGCGTCCCCGGTGATCCGGTCGATCCAGATCTGAAGGACACTCCCCTCCAGGATCCGGTGCCGAAGCAGATTCTTGGCCATTTCGAGCAGGAGCACCTCATGCCGATGCAGAACCCGCCGCGCATCTGCCTCCGCCTTGTCCAGCCGGTTGCGCACCGCGGCCCGAAGGACCGGGTCCGCAATCCTTTCGGTTATCTCGCCGGGGCTCCAGATCAGGCCATCGGTGCCAAAGCCGAAAGCGGTTTCAATCCCCAGTGCGATCCGGTTGGCCGACGCGAGATCGCAGCTCTGGGAGAAGCCGCCTGACCCGCTGCCCGTCGATCCGAATAGGATGGATTCCGCCGCTCGACCTGCGAGAACATAGGCCAGCAGATTCTCGTGATCGCGCAGCAAACCGGCGCCCAAGTCCGTCAACAATGACGTATGACCGTCGCGCATGCCGATCCGGACATGCCGGATGGTCCCGAGGCAACGTTCGATTGCGACGACGGCATGACCACATTCGTGGATCGCGATCCGCCACATGAGCGCGGGATCGGGCGTCTCGCCATTGTGCAGGCAGGTAATGATGTCGCTGATCTGCAGAGGTTGCCGTAGAGCGCGGGCGCGACTGCGGGCAGCACGGATGCTGGAGTCGATCATGGCAGGCGTGGCACCGATGGCCGCCGCGACCAGCCCTGCCAGATCGGAATCCGCCAGATCGTGACCGAGTTGCTGCCTGAACATGGCTGACAGGGCGGCGCGGCCGGGCAGAGGCACCTCGATCAGGCTGTCGAAGCGGCCCGGTCGCAAAATGGCGGGATCAAGGGCGCTCATGTTATTGCACGCCCCGACGATCAGGATACCCTCGGCCCGCATGGCGATGTCGACCTGCTCCAGGAAGCCGTTGATCACCTGCCGCCGGTAACTCGTATTTTGCATCTCATCGCTCTCACGGCTCCCTGCCGCGTCGATCTCGTCGATAAAGAGGATACAGGGCGCGGCGGCGATTGCCTCGGTGAAGGTGGATTGCATCGCCTTCAGCATATCACCGAGATGGCCGCAGCTCTGCCACCGGGCAAAGCTGGCCTGAATCAGCGGCAGCCCGCTGCTGCGTCCCATCGCGCGGGCGAGGTGGGTTTTTCCGGTGCCGGGTTTGCCGTGCAAAAGCATGGAATGCAGCGTCTCGGACCACGGCAACCCACTCTCGGTCCAGAGCTTCAGGTCGGCGACCATCTGGCGCGCCATGGCGACGGCCTCGCTGCCGCCACCCAATTGATCCAGCGTCTGGCCATCCGTCGGCGTGAGCGCTTCACCCTGTTCGCGGAGTTTCCGGACGATCGCCGCGCCATCGGCTCCGCGAAACGCCGCATGAAGCGCGTCCAGATCCAACCGCGCGAGCATATCAGGCGCGGGCATTCGGCGGCGCAGATCTTCGTGACAGCCCGCATCCCCATCCTCAAACCGCAAATGTAGCATGGCCAGAACGATGTCCGCATCCAAGGGCGCAAGGCGGATCGCGGGCGGGAGGAGCCGAGCGGTCCTGTCGGGCAAGGCGCGCAGCCCCGCCGTGATCAGGAGCATCGGCGTCTCATGCTGCAAGGCTTCGCTAATCGTTTCCGCGAACCTGGCGGCGTCCTTTGCAATGCCCATGTCCTGACTGGGCGAAGGTGCGACCACCAGCAGGTCGCCTTTCCGGCGCTCTTCCGGGGCGTAGATCAGGGTGTGATCCGGCAGCAGGTCCTGCAGCGCCCGGGTGACGGGCTGGATCCAGTCGGGGTGGCCGACATCGAGCGACGAGATCGCCGCCGGATCGGTCAGCGCATCGGCCGTCTGGTAATTCTTGAGGGTCGCGCAGAGGCGCAGGACGGACAGAAGTTCCAGCGTCGCGCCGATCTGTCGGGTGCGCATGATCGAAAAAGCAGGGTCGCCTGCACTGCGCATCGCGTCCCATTCCTTCGACAGGTTGACCATCGGCGGCAGCGGATCGGGCGCGCCGAGGAACTCCCCGACAGGATCGTCCTCCGATACCGGAATGGGATATTGCGGCGCGCTGCGATATTGCATCGCATTGATGGCACCCGTGGCGAAGGTCAGCCAAGCGGGGGTATTGGGGTGATTTTCTTGTGTAGTCATGTAAGGTCTCCACTTTTTGGGAATAAGAGAGGCATATGTCGGAAGAGGTCGCCTTACGGGATCTTCAGCCGGGGAAAGAGCCGGTGCAGCAGCGGTTTCCATTTTGCCCAAAGCAGCGCCGACGTCTCAGGCTCTGCTGTGATTTCGGTCATTGCGGTATCGAGCAGGACGCGAAGGTCTGGGGCGCAATGGATGATCCGGCTCGCAACCTGCTTGTCGGTTGCGGCGATCTTGGGGATGAGAAATGCCCATTCACGGGGCGCAAAACGGGGTCCGTATTTGGCTGGGACTGCGGTCAGGAAGATGCGGATCTTGGCCTCGATGGCCGATGTCTTGCGCCCGAAGCCAAGTGCCACGAGAACAAGAAGAATATCCGGCAGATGATCGCGCCGCGCAGTATTCCAGTCCGGAAAACCGTCGGCTGCCGAAATCAGGTCAAAAATACGCGCCGCGCGCGTGATCTCCCCCCGGTGGAGAGACTCGAAGAACGCAATCGCACGGAAATCGGAGGCAATCCGTGCGGGTCCACGCGTCGGACGACCCGCGAGAAGAAGCGCCTGGTCCAGCCCGATGATCCGGCGCGCCACCTTGAAATAATGCAGATCGTTGGTTTCTGTAACGTGCAGCAGATTGAAGCGAATCTGAGTATCCTTTTTTGCCAATGCGGCGATCTCTTCGTTGAACCCGATCACCCGACGGCCTTGCGGCAGGATTAGATCCTGCATGCCCTGCAGCTTCAGTCGTTCGGGTTGGTCGGTGTCGACGACCCAGTGCCACGCGGTCTCTTGCGCGGCATAGAAGCGCTCGCGGCCGTCGATTGTGGCGAGCAGGGGCGGGGCGATCTGGACGTCGAACGCGATGCGGCGGCCATCGGTTGTGACGGCAAGGACGTCCGGACGGCGCCAGGTGGCGCGGCCATCGGGGCCGGTGCCTGTGATCAGGACCTCGCAATCCGCCGTCGCGATCTGCGGATCAGTCCGCAACATGTGGCACAGCGACGCCTTCAGGAACCTGTGGCGTGCGCCTTCCTGGCGCCCGTTAAAGCGGGCGCCGTCGATCATCGCGGGGCTGGACTGATCCGCGAAATTTCCGAACGGACAATCGCGGGGCGTGGGGCGCGGATCATGGACGAAACATGCGCGACGACCTCCGACGCAGCCGCTCTCGTCGACAGACATCACCCGGATATGGACGGGAGTCTTGCAATAGCCGCACAGGAAGCGCGGCGTGTTCTCGCGGCGCAGTCGATGATCCGTGCGGCGCAAAAGGGCAAGGCCTTCGGCGTCGAGGTTGTCGAGAAGCGCGTGCGCGGCGACGCGGGCCGAGCCGGACTGCTGGTCGATTATATGGGTGATTCCGGTAGAGCCGGAGAGGTGCTCGGGCGAAAAAGCGGTCATCATGGATTTGGACATGTGTGTCATCTCCTCTGGAAAGATGGACGGATTGGGGACGCGGGCTGCGCCTGGGACATAGCCGGACGCACCTCGCCCACCGGACGCGAGGCCCCTAAGGAGAGGCCTGCGGCTCCTTTCGGTTTGACGGATGAGTTGGGAAATTGCAGCGTTTAGATGCTGCCCAGCGACATGTCGCAAGTATCCGGAAAATCGATCTGCTCTTCGGAACTGAAATCGAACAGCGGCAGCTTCGCCATGGCGTCGATCAGATGACGCGCCTGAATAAGCAAGGCATTGCGATCCCGTGCGGTCGGACCGAAACCGCGCACCTGAAACTGTTGGAAAAAGACTGCCTTCATGTCGCGGTGCAATCGCCGCGGCCGCGCCGGGTCGGTGGCCTCCAACATATCCGCAACCAGCGTAACAATGCGATGGAGCGGGCGGTCTTCCGGCAGATGAACAGGCAGCGCGTGGAGCGCACCGATGGCCTTCTCGAGGCGATCCCGTGCTATGGCGGCATCGCGAAACCAGTCGCTGTAGGCCGAATCGTAGCTGAACGAAATATCTTCAAGATCACGCTCATCCTCGACGAAACGGGCGAGGATCGGCAAGAAATCCGTAAATGCAGCGGAGAAGCGGGTGACGCGCGGCAGGTCAGACGTGCTGCACGCGGCAAAGATCGTTTCCTGCGTGACCGTGCTCGGCTGTTTGCAGCGGGCAGGGCCTTCCCGCATATCAGATGTGGTGGTATGGACGACGGTAGCCATTATCGATCTCCTTAACCAGATCGGTTTCGGTTAGGGCTGAGAGGGGAGCTTCCACCTTCCCCTCGGCCCGCTTGCCTTCTGTAGTTCTATGTAGTTAAACGTATCAATCAACGCAGCATAGGTCAACTACAAATAACTACAAATGAGCAATAAGAGCGTCCCGATATCTTTCCGGCTTCCCGCCGAGACAAAACTGGCGCTTGAAAAAGCCGCCAAGGAAGATTCTCGTTCGGTTTCATCAATGCTGGACAAGCTGGTTACCGACTGGCTCAAAGAAAATGGTTATCTGCCGAAAACTTAGGATAGTCGGATTTTTAATTGATGTCGCCGAAGCGAAAGTTTCTTGCAGCAGAGAGGTTGGCGTTTTTGTGAAAGGAGGCCATGCGTAATCGCAAGGGCCACCGCGTGGACCTTGTTCTGCGCACCCAACTTACTGCAGGCGTTGGCAATGTAGGATTTGACGGTCGACTCGGTGAGGCCGAGGAGTCGTGACGTCTCCCATGCAATTTTTCCCATGCAATTTTGTCGTTCGCGGCCCAGACAAGAACTTCGCGCTCGCGCTTCGATAAACCGGAGTTGGCTTGTCGGCTGCCATGTGAGTTCAGCATCTGTTCGTCCAAGAACGTAAGGCCGACAAGATGCGTCGACCTTGCAGTGGGATCGAGCTTTTCTGGACCTGCTGGATCATTATTTTTCGGGCGTGGTGGATATGGTGTTGGTTTCTCGTTGAGTTTGGCGAACTCCATGTTCTCGATGTCGGCTATTTGAGATCGGCGATGATCGCCGGGCAGTAAAGAAAAACATATTATAGTTGGTAAACATATAGTATGTAAACTGGCATTCGGAGAGGATGGACATGAAGCGCCTCATCGGAAGGAATTTTGCGCGCTTGCGCCGGGCGCAGGGTCTCACGCAAGAGCAGGTTGCCGAGCTGTCGGGACTCAGCCAGCAATATCTGAGCGGACTGGAAAGTGGTCGCCGCAACCCGACGCTGATCACGATCTATCAAGTGGCTGTGGCCCTTGGCGTCAGCCATGTGGATCTGGTCGCGCCGGACGGAGGCGAACAGGAATAGCCCGCGGATCCGCTGATGAGCCCGCCCCTGACATGGTGCGGGCCAGAGGGTGACCCCGTCTGCAATACCGTCTTTCGGCCGTAGTTACATGTGATCTCGCCTATGACATCTCCGGGAGCCGAAACCCAGGCATCCACTCCCGGAGATCACTGATGAATATCGCGCACCTTTTTCACACTTCCTGCGCGGCGACCGCACTTTTGCTTTCGCTCGCTGCCCCGACCTTCGCCGACGAATCCGCCCCCGTTCCCATCCCTCTGGAGGTCAACGATAGCGTCCCCGCGACCGGCTTTGCGGCCGACGCCGTCACGGACGTGCTGGGCCTGCGCATCGGGATGACCCAGGATGAAGCTCAAGCGGCATTCGCTGCTGCCGATTTGCCCCTCATGGAAAACGCCGAGGAGATCGCCGGCGCGGGCCCTTACGACCCAAAGCGCATGGGCTATCGCCCACGGAGCGGGGAGGTAATGCCGACCTTTTCCTGGAACGACGGTTTCCGGATGTCGTTCCAGCCGATCGAGGCCTCTGCTGGCCTGACCATGTATTCCGAGCAGGCCGACGCATTGGGCGCGCTGGCGGAATATACGAATGGGCAGTTCCTGTGGGTCAGCTACGGCAGTCCGTCGGTCGGCGGCCGAGTGCAGGAAATCAGGCGGAGCCAGACGATTGCCGAGCCCGTCGACACGCAGGTCATGCTCGACAGCATAACAGCGAAATACGGCCCCCCGAGCCGGATCAAGGAGCAGGGAAGATTGTGGATCGACATTGCCGACTATCACAAGGATGGGCAGCTGGTGGCGGAGAGCGACAGCCGCCGTCTCTTGTTCTCGCTCAAGTGCAAGCCGCCGGGCCTCGCACGCGGCAACTCGGACATCCTTTACAGCGATGCCAACGCCAACGCCTGGTTCGGCAACGGGCGTGACCCGCGGGCATTGCAGGAAGGGTGCGATGCAAATATTTTCGTCCAGCTGCATTTTGGCGACCTGCCGAACACCATCGACCGGATCGACGTGCATGTGATCGACAACGTCGCGCGATCTGAAAATGCGAACGCGATCACGATGCAGGCCGAGGCGGTTCATGCGGAATGGCTGCGGTCGGTCGCCGGATCTAAGGACGCACCGGACCTGTAAACCGGGTCAGAGGCGAACTACAGGAAGTTGCATGGGGCTGGTCAGGGCGCGGAAACGGGCGTTTCTGATCCCTTGACCTGCTCATGGCGTCCTGTTTTCGTTGGGTTCAATAGCTCTCTGGTTCTCGAGGAATCTTTCGAAAATCTGGCCTTTCCACCGAACTTCTTTCGCGTTTTATTCGGACTTGCTGTGGATTGTTTTCGGGCTGGCTTGGAGAATTATTCATCTACGCTCCGCCCTAGTAGCGGTTAAGCTATGCGGAGAATTGGATGGCGAGGGTTGAAATGTGGACCTGATTCGCTGATCTCAATGACGGCATCGCGGCTTCTGAACGTGTCGCACATCGAGACTTCACAGACGACACACTCGATCACAGGTCAACAGGGTGGGAAACTTCTTGCATTACGAACGGCAACCACAGCAGCAGGCGAGAGCAGCTGGAATCCTATATTGCCGGACGATACAATCTGTTTATTCCATTTTACGGACACCATCAGCAGGTGCATTCTGTTTTACGGACATCGGCCGCAGCGCGCTTTCGCCATATTTAAATGCCGAAATTCGGCATTTATTTACAGCCGTTCGGAAAATCTTGAAGATTTGTGCCCGTTCCAAGATCATGCGGCCACCGATTCTCGGACATCCGGCCATCCTGTGCAGCGCGACAAGCAAGATGTTCTGGCACTCCGAGACTGACGCTTCTTACCGGTTTCCGCGACTTTCATCAAGCTTGTCCAGCGAACATCGGTCCCGAGTGAGGAGATCTTCGGCGGTCTTGGTCCATTCGAAGGGCTTCGGCTTCTCGTTGTGATGCGCCTGATAATCATAGATCGCAGCTTCCACATCATCGACGCTTGAATTGCTGCCGCGCCGGATGCGCCTCGATGTGATCTCCGGGAAAAACCGTTTGACGAGGTTCGGCCATGCGGCGCTGGTGGGCGTGAAATGCCGCTTGAAGCGGGGGTGCTTCGCCAGCCACGCCTTAACGTCGGGCGTCTTGTGGATGGCGTAGTTATCACGGATCAGATGGATATCGCGCTGAGGTGGGACGGCCTTGTCGATATTGCGCAGTGAACCTGAGAAACTCTTTGGCCCTGTTGCGTGACTGGGATTCGCTGATGACCTGGCCGGATTTGACGTCGAGTGCTGCGAACAAGGTGGTCGTGCCATGGCGCTTGACGTCATGGGTCATGAAAAGGGGGCGCTGCCCTTCTTGAGCGGCAGCCCGGGTTGCGTCCGATCGAGCGCCTGGATCTGCGACTTCTCGTCGACGCACAGCACGACGGCCCGGTCCGGCGGGTCGAGGTAAAGCCCGACGATCTCGGTGACCTTCTCCTCGAACATCGGGTCGTTCGAGACCTTGAACCCCTTCGGGAGATGCGGCTTCACTCCCGCCTAGGCCCAGATGCGCCCGACACTCGACGATGAAATTCCCATAGCGTAAGCCATCAGGGCGCGGCTCCAGTGCGTGGCATTGGGCGGGGTGTTTAGAAGCGTCCTAGCGATGACAGATGACCTTCAACCGGGTTTTCACGGGTAGTGGCGGCACCCGTGAGCGCCGGGTCTTGTCGCGCTTGGACCGTCAACACCCTCGTCGAGATACCGCTGCTGCCACCGTCAGACCGTGGGCGGTGACGTGTGTCAACGCCGACTGAACTTTCCCCAGAAGTGCCGAAGTAAAATTCCCCACTCTGGCGGGCCCGGTAATCAGCCGGTTTCAGGAATTGGCAGCTCCATTCTTGGGTGGGCGGCCACGGCGTTTGGGCGGCGGTGGCGGTGCGATCGGGGCGTTGGCGCGGACATGTTCGGGAATGAGGTCCGCGTGACTGCGTAGCCTGTAGCTGGCACCCTCGATTTGGACGACGACGGCGTGGTGGAGAAGTCGGTCCAGCAGCGCGGTGGCGACAACCGGATCGCCGAAGACCTCACCCCACTCTGCGAAGCCACGGTTCGACGTAAGTATCATCGCCCCTTTCTCGTAGCGGGCGTTCACGAGCTGGAAGAACAGGTTGGCGCCGCCCTGGCTGATCGGCAGATACCCGATTTCGTCAACGATCAGCAGCGAAGCGCGTGTGTAGAAGCGGATCTTTTCAGCGAGTTGGCCCTGGCGTTCGGCCTTGGCGAGGGCGTCGATCAGCTCGGCCAGCGAGGCGCGGTAGACCTGACGACCCGACTTCACCGCGGCAACGCCGAGCGCGGTAGCGAGGTGACTTTTGCCGGTGCCGGGCGGTCCCAGAAAGTGAACGACCTCGGCGCGGCGGACGAAGTCGAGCTGGGCGAGGGCCGCGATCCGTTCCCGGTCGAGCGATGGCTGGAAGCTGAAGTCGAAACTCTCGAGCGTCTTGATCGGCAGGAGCTTCGAGGTGCGCAGGGCGACATCGATCCGGCGGGTTTCGCGCGTCGCGTATTCTTCGCTCAGCAACGCGTCGATCGCTTCGATGGCGGTGATCTCGCCTTTTTCGAACCGCTGAACAGTGTGATCCAAGGCCTCCATCGCGCGGGGCATTTTCAACCCGACCAGTGCGCCCCGGATTCTGTCGAGGAGTTCGGTCATGAGCGCGCTCCTTCGGTCGCGAGGCGTTTGCCCACGGCGTCGTAGAAGGACAATGGTCGAAGAGGCACGCCGGGGGCCGGTATGGCTGGCCGCCGTGCCGGTGGTGCCTTGCGATGTGCGGGATCGACACGGCGCTGGTTCTTGCCTTCCAGAACCGGGTGCGCGGCGATCAGCGCGCCCTCCTCGAAGATCCGAACCTCGTGCGTGTGGTTCTGGACCTCGACGACACGCTTGCGGGTCGTATCCGGGACGCTGTAGTAATTCCCGTCGACCGAGACCATGCCTTCGTGGCTGACCCGCCGCTCCACGGTCAGCACCGCATTGTAGGGGATCACTGGCAGCTCGATCAGGCTCGGCCGTTCTTCGGAGAATGCCTCGTTCACGACGCGCCGTGTCGTCGCATGAACCCGCGGGTTGGCGACGCCGGTCCGCCAGCCGTCGAACTGGGCGTTCAGGTCGTCGAGGTTCCGGAACGTCCGTGCGAGGAAGAAGTCCTGTCGGATGTAGCGGAACGGGCGTTCGACCTTGCCTTTCGTCTTGGCCCGATATGGTCGGCAGGCACGGGGCACCGCGCCGTAATGGTTCAGCAGCGCCACGAGAGAGGCGTTGTAGGTGACCACACCAGCTTCGTCCTCGCCGATCACCGCGGTTTTCATCCGGTCATAAAGGATTTCCTCCGGAACCCCGTCCATGGCGTTGAAGGCGGCGATGTGGCAGCGCATGACCGATTGCAGGTTCTGGCTTGCAACGAACCGGCCCCAGAGCCATCGACTGTGACCCAGGATGATCGAGAACAGCCAGACCTTGCGCGTGACGCCGGGCTCGTCCGTGAACGTGACCGTGAACTCAGCGAAGTCGACCTGCGCCTGTCGACCCGGTGGGGTCTCGAACCGGCGCTCGAACTGCGTCCGTGTCGGCGGACGGACCTCCCGAAGGAAATCGGTGACCGCCGTGTAACCGCCCGCGTAACCCAGATCCCGGATCTCCCGCAGCAGCCGCGCACCGCTGAGATCGGGAAAGGTCAGGACACGTTCGCGCAGATAGGTCTCGTAAGGATCAACCAGACGGTCACGCGGCTGGCGCGGGCCATACGCCGGCCCCTCCAGGCCGCGCTCGAGATATTTCCGCACGGTCTTGCGATCGCAACCGACCTTCCGCGCAATCGCCGTGAGGCTCAGCCCCTGTTTTTTCAAATCGTGGATCATGACGATCTCCCTCAGTCCCTGCACCAGTCTGCCCCCGTTCCTTTGTTCGGGGCATCTGGCCAGCATCCCGCAGCGTCGCCAATTTCCGGATATATGAGGTCCGGAAATCGCCAACGCCGCTCGCGTTTCGGGGAGTTTTCAAACGGCGGTTCTGGGGAGATTACGTCCGGCGGTTACAGACGTGCGCGCGCGGCGCATGATCTCGAAGGAGCCATGGCCGTCCGCCGTCGCCAGCACGATCGCGACCCGCCAGTCAAGTTTGCGCGCAGTGTTGCGGTTGGTGATCAGGGCTTGAAGCCCGGCACGGTCGGCGGGGCCAAGGTAAAGGCAAATGTCGGAGCGTCTCATGCCCCAAATATGGCACTCAATGGGAATCCTATGTCAGCTGGGAAACGATAGCGGCGTGCAAGAATGTTGAGCAAAGCAGGTCACATGTGGGGGCGGCCAGCTGACGTGCGCCCGATGGGATGGCAGCTCAACTCTCGCAGCGTTCAACAAGTAGAGGTCGAAAGCATCGCAAATCATGCTTTTTGTTTTTATGGTTGCTTTTGCAGGTTTCTATCTTTTTCCTTTAAGATTGCCTCGAAGCCAAGTGAGAATTTTTCATTTCTTTTGCTAATCGAACGTTTTTTGTTTTTTACCTTCGTGCAAAGGGCCTCTACCCCATCGCCAGCTCATCGATTGGTGAAAGAGTCTGAAAAAATTTTACGGATAAATGACACTGCAAAAAGGTCAGTTCTTCATGCCCGGAAATACTTATTGCGCGAGCGATACGATTTATATGTCCTTTTGAAGGCACTTTCTGCTGATTGGATCAGCGGACCTTGCGCCGCGCACGGTCCAGCGACACTAAATTCCCGAAGGTTCAGGTAGTTATCCACATAAAATGGATGCAGACCGGATGAAAAATTTCCGCTTCGCCCATAAGAACAGGTTGTGACTCTGGATGAGGGTTGCAATTCTTGGCGGCCTTGCCGACCCGTTCAAAAGAAGGAAACCGAATGAAGTGCCACCTGTTCTCCTCACCTTTCTCGCTGGAGAGACCTGCCATTTACAAGCGCGGGACCAAACCGTATTCTGCCCCCGCAGCGGCTCCGGATCACCGGAGCGAAAGCAACCAGCCGATCCAGCCGCCTATTCGGGCATTGGCGCCGGCCAATCCCAAAACACCGCCCGCACCGTCCAAGACGATCGAACCGCTGGCGTTTCTCACTGGCGTCCGCGAGTTCTGCGATCTTGACCGGGCAACAGCCGCATTTATCGAAAGCGATATCCCCTATTACGTGAACAGCTTCTGGCCGCCGGGCAGAGCGGGCAGGCACCCTCTTCATGAATTTCCCTACCGCGCCTCCTTCAGCCCGCATTTGGCATCATTCTTCATCGACAGGCTCTCGCAGCCAGGCGATATCGTGCATGATCCGTTTCTCGGCAGTGGCACGACGGTCTTGCAATGCGCGCTCATGGGGCGGATCGGCTACGGCACCGACATCAATCCTTATTCCGCCCTCATCACGCGGCCGCGCCTCGACCCGAGCATCACGCTCGCGGGCGTTCTGGATCGGCTTGCGTCGATCGACTGGTCCCATGGTGACTTGGGACGGGATGATATGGGGTCTTTCTTTCATCCGAAAACCGCCCGGAAGATTGGAGCCTTGCGTCGCGATCTGGGCATCGACGCGCGTCTCGATGCACAGGCGCCCGATCAAGCGGCGGACTGGATCCGCATGGCCGCGATGGCGCGCCTGACCGGCCATTCAGCGGGGTACATGAGCGGGCTCACCTTGCCGCCGAACCAGATGATGTCCATCGCGGGACAGCAGCGCCTCAACAAGAAAAGTGGGCTGATGCCCCCGGAACGCGATGTCGCCGCGATCATTGCCGCAAAGTCCCGTTCTCTTTTGCGGAAAGGCTGCGTTCCCCCCACCGCCACCCACCAGCTCGGAACTGATCCAGCCTGGGATACGCCCTGGATCGAAAATTCCAGCGTCGATTTGGTTCTCACCTCCCCGCCCTTCGCGGATGTCGTCGATTACGGCAAGGAGAACTGGATGAAGCTCTGGTTCGCGGGACTCGACCCCCGGAATATCGCGTTCTCCCATTTCGTGTCCCTCGATGACTGGCGGGCGATGATCCGTCAGTCCCTGATCGAGATGGTGCGGATCGTGAAACCGGGCGGTTACATTGCACTGGAAGTGGGCGAGATTCGGGGCGGTTCCGTGGCTCTTGAAAAGCATGTCTGGACTGCCGCAGAAAACCTTCCCTGCCGCCGTCTCGGCGTGATCGTTCACGACGCTGCCTTCACGAAATCCTCTCACATTTATGGCGTGAAGAATGGCAAACTGGGAACCAACACCAACAGGATCGTTATCCTGCAACGTATGTGAAGGGGCGCGGCAGCCACACCTGCAATGAGACAGAAAAGAAAGCATCTCGACGTGCCGCTGCTGTCAAACCGGGAAACATGGCGTCGATTTTCGCTTGTATAGCGTGAACCGTGCCCCGCTCCGGCGCCGGATGTGTCTCGAACCTGGTTGAATTTTTCCTGCGGCGCTCTCCGAGCATGTGGATTCGGGCCTGATCAAGCTGCAAGGTCATGCCGGCGTCGATCGACGGGCATTGCAAACGTCAGTTTGGCGATTGTATATTTGACAAACCCACCTGAGATTCCTATATTGGTGTCAACAAGTTGAGGTTTTTGCCATGTCCGTTCTTTCCGCCCCCTACATGCACGATGAAGCAGCAGCCTTCGCGCACGTCGAGGCGATGCTCTGGACTGACGGTCCGGTTTGCCCTCACTGCGGCGTGGTAGACAGCGCCTACAAGCTGGAAGGCGTTCGCACCAAGCCCAGCAAGAAGAACCCAGAAGGCAAAGAGCGTCACGGCCTGTGGAAGTGCCGCGAGTGCCGTAAGCAGTTCACTGTGCGCAAGGGCACCATCTTCGAGGAAAGCCACCTGCCGCTGCACCTGTGGCTGCAAGCCATTCACTTGATGGTGTCCAGCAAGAAGGGCATCAGTAGCCATCAACTGCACCGCGTTCTCGGCATTACCTACAAATCTGCTTGGTTCCTTACGCACCGTATCCGCGAGTGTATGCGCTCCGGAGATCTAGCCCCGATGGGCGGCAATGGCGGCACAGTTGAAGTGGATGAAACTTTCATCGGTCAGAACCCAAACAAACCCAAGAAGAAGGGTGCGCGCGGGTATGCTCACAAGAACGCCATGTTGACATTGGTGGACCGCGATACCAAGCAAGCTAAATCCATCGTGGTTGACGACATCAAGAAGGATACGCTGGTGCCGATCCTGCGCGAGAACATCGCGAAAGAAGCCGTGATCTACACCGACGAAGCCAAGCAGTATACGCACCTTGGCCGCGATTTCGCAGACCACGATTTCACCACGCACAGCAAGGGCGAGTATGTGAAGCGCGAAAAACCGCAGGTTCACACGAACACCGTCGAAGGCTTCTACAGCGTCTTCAAGCGCGGCATGAAAGGCATCTATCAGCACTGCGGAAAGCAGCACCTGCACCGCTACGCTGCGGAGTTCGACTTCCGCTACAACAATCGTGAAGCGAACGGCGTCAACGATGTGGAAAGAGCGTCCAAGGCATTATCTGGGGTTGTTGGCAAGAGAGTTCTTTACCGGGACTCGTTGGGCGCGTAGAATCTGCGCCGGAGGCGCAGGATATGACAGAAACCACGAAGTACACCTTCAAGATTGCCGATTTTACGCCCGAAAGCATGCCTTTCGGGCGGCTGGTGGACTATTACTCCGAGATCAAGAAGATGCTCGGCTTAGCCGAAAGCATGCACTTGGTCGGCGTGTTTGAAAGCAGTCATGGCAGCGCCTTTGCAATCGATAGGAACCATGAAAGCACTCTCATAAAGCGGTTGATTGCGATCAAGGAGGGAACCGCGTCTCAAAAGTCCAAAAGAGCGCACGACACAATCAACGCCATGCTGAAAGAAGACGGCACGAGCGGGGTGTTTTCCGACGCGAAAAGCCAAAACGTCATTCAATTCCCAGGGAAGCGCTCTGATGATGCCGTGCAACTTAGAATACGTGACGCAGCGACCTTTACTGGTGAACTGTATCACATTGCGGGCACCAAGGATGATGTGAAAGTTCGCATCAATACTAGCGCTTATGGCGTGGTGTTTTGCTCCACAACCCGAGATATTGCGAAAGCGCTGCGCGATTTCCTTTTTGAAGAAGTGAAAGTTAGCGGTCGCGGCATGTGGACACGCAGTGAAGTTGGAGCATGGGATATAGACGACTTCGCAATTACTGATTTTGCCCCCGTCCAAAGAGAGAGCTTACGCTCCGCAGTGAATCGCATCCGAGAAATGGGGGTTAATTGGCCTGACGATCCTCTTGGCGAAATTCGTGATTTTGAAGAGAATGGCGGGCAAGTGCATTGATAGTTGCGTTTGATAACACTTTTCTTTCACTTGCGTTGAATCCAAGAACCAAACCGACGCCAAATCCCGCGACCGGCAGCCCTGTGGAATACTGTTTGCAGCGCATTGAAGCGCTGATAGATCGCCACAGTAAAAGAGGTGACACAGTAATCGTGCCCACACCGTGCCTGTCGGAACTGCTAGCCGCAGTTCCAGACATGGGGAAGGCCATAAGTGAAATTAATCGATCTGTCGCCTTCGACATTGCACCATTTGATGCTCGCTGTGCCATCGAACTCGCAGACGTAAACAGGCGCGCACGAGTAAGCGGCGATAAGAAGTCTGGCGTATCTGCCGGATGGCAGGAAGTCAAATTCGACAGGCAAATCGCAGTTATCGCGAAAGTTGGAGGTGCTGAAATCTTCTATACAGACGATAACAATCAGTCAAAGTTCGCAAAACAGTTGGGGTTGAGCGTGAAGCACACATGGGATTTGGATTTGCCACCTGAGTATGCGCAAATGGATTTGATCAATGAAAACCAAACAGAAAACCCAACTTGACCGTTTCAAAGAAGCCGCCCGTCAGTTAGAGACGGACGACGACGAAGAACGGTTTGAGGAACGGCTAAAGAAGCTGGTGAAGCAGAATCCGGAAGACAAGAAGTCATCCGACGACTGATCCGGCCTGTCACGCAGTCCCTACTTGGGTGATCGTGTCGGGTTTGTCAAATATACAATCGCCTACGATTATGTCGGCAAGACGACCCCGATGGGCAAGGTTCCGGCAATGGCGGCGCTGCTCGATTGCACGGATGAGCGTATCGATCGTCTGCGGGCCTTCGCGGGGGTCGAGGGCGACGTGTTCGTCGGTGCCGAGCGGGCCGAGCAGCTGGCCGGCGCGCCTGACATGACAGGTGCGGGTCAGAGGTTGGTTTCAGAATCCAGATCGCGCGTCCTCGCGGATGCGGTGTAAGGGGAGGGCGGCATGGTTGTCGGATTTCTGCTCATCGGCATCATTGCGGGCCTGATTGCAGCGGGAATCAGCCTGCTGATCGGAGCGGCGTTCGGCTGGGCATTCGTAGCGTATATGGTGGTTGGCAATATCGCCATGATGTTGGCTGGCATCGCCTACATCATCCGCAAAGAAATCCCGGCCCGGACATCAGGTACTGCCGGCAGTCGTTACGTGGGCAACAACAGCTAGAGCGGGCGGGCCGGCTCTCGGCCTTTCCGCGTGCTGACCATCGCGCATTGCCGTCTGCCAAGCGCATGCTCTTCCAGCCACAAATAGGCAAGGAATCACCGGCAACGGGCATGTCTCGGACCAACCGGCGCGACAGCGTCCGTGGCATCTATTCGGTGTCTCATTGGACCGGAACATTCATGGGCAGAGCTATAGGTCCTTTTGATCGGCATCGGCCTTATTCCTGAGCGGTTTTATAAAAGGAATTACCGCCAGGATGATCAATACGATTATTGCCGAAAGGACTGCGGTGGCATCCAGTCCCAGGCCTGCGAGCACGCCGATTCCGGCTGTTGCCCAAATGCTTGCCGCCGTGGTCAGGCCCTGGACCTTCTGCTGTGTTGCGCGCACGATGATCGCCCCCGCCCCCAAAAAACCGATCCCCTGGATAATGCCTTGCAGAACCCGCGACATGTCAGGCATGGGCATGTCGCTCTGCAACGGGCCAATGACGAAAAGCGCAGCCCCTACAGCCACCAGCATATGGGTCCGCACCCCGGCGTTTCTGGCTTTCAATTCCCGTTCATAACCGAGGATGCCGCCGAGAAGTGCAGCGAGCACCAGCCGCACCGTGATACGCGTTATGGTGGACACATCCGGAATGTCCGAAAACTCGCTGACGATGGTCGTTCCTATTTCTTGCCACACAATGATATCCCTGTTCAACGTCATTCATCATCGAGCAATAGACCGGGGCGTTCAACGCTTTCGGTAAGGTCCATAGGGGCAAACAGCGCAAAAACCGAAAGCGGGCTTTGAAAACCGCCCGGCAGTCAGCCGCTCGACCTGAGCCGCTCCTTTCAGACAGGACTCCACTCCGGCAAAACGCTCTGATCGGCAAGGATGCTCGCGGGCTTCTCGGGGCGCGAGACGTGGGGAACGGTAAGATCAGTTGTCCTTTTTATCGGGGGGATATGCGTCCTTCTTCGAGGATCTGTGGTCGGAGCGCCCATCAATATGGCGGTTCTTGCGCCTCTCCAGCTTTTTCTCGAGCCATAGCGCAACAAGGATTCCGGGGAGCAGAGGGATCGCCAGAATAAAAACAGCAATGTAAAGCGCGGCTCGCATATCAGAACTTAAACGCCAGCCTGGCACTGACACGATCGGTGCCAGTCTTGTCGGCATGAGTATATTCCACACCTGCAATCCAGCGGTCGGTCAGCGCGTAGTCAAATCCGACGCCGTAAAGAGATGATTTTTCCTCAAAGTCATATCCGGCCGTCAGGTAGGGCAGGGCGCGGCTGATCGCATAGCCAAGCTGCGCCTTGGCCTCAAAGCTGCCAGTGCTGTTGTAGTGGTGGTATCCAAGCTCTCCGCCCAGCACGGCACCGCTGCTCCATTGGTGCCGATATCCAGCGAACACACCATAGGTCGCGTGGGATTGCCGGATGGTCTCGGTGCCCGTCTGGTAGCGTTCTATTTCGCCTGTGGGATATTCCTCGATACCAGTCTGGTATTCAACGACCTCTCCCATTTCATATGGCCTTCCTCCTGCCGCTGACACAGTGCTATCCAACCACTCACCGCGTCTCGCAGCGTCCAACAGGTCTCCGCAACTGATGGAGTAGGCCCACGGTTGGCCCGCTCCGAAAGTAAAGGATTGATCGTCCCCCCTGTCGAACTGATCGCAGGTATCGCGCTGCTTCAGGTCGGTCACAAAGTCACCCTTGGTATAAGGGTCTCCGACTCCCTCGACTCTCTCGCCCCATGTCGGGCGCTCACCCATCACGTCACGCTGACCATAGGTGGCGCGCTTGTGTTTGGTTCGGGTGGTTCCTGCGCTGACGCCGGCATAAGGGCCGGTCCAGCTGAACAGGGGTTGCGCAGGCGGTGTGACAATCGGCTGCGGGGGAAGATCCAAGCTTCCTGCATTTACAGGCATGCCGTAGAGTGCCGCGAGGAGCCCGGCGGAAATCATAAATCTTTTCACGATGGAACCTTTGAGTTGGGCAATAACGTTGAACAAGAACACGCAAAAACACGCCGACCGCGGGCTTAATTTCAGGGTATGGAAAAACTGACATTCCGATGCTGGTTAACTAAGTTACGAGAGACATGCGTATTGTTCAGTTGTTAACCGCATCCGTGACAGAGCGAATACCTGTCTTTTGGGACAGGTCCTCCGTCAGCCGGATCAAGAAGAAAGGGTCGCCTGATTGTCCGCTTGAAGCTGACAGTCGATGCCGTCGCGCATGAAAACCATAGACAGCCGCATTGCCGACTATGATCTCGATGACCTGGCCCCAGCCGGGTATCACTTGGTGCTTCGCATCGGCTTCGCGTTTCCCCAATATCAACGCAATACGCTGCCGCAGGAATGGGTGGACCTTTACACACGACAGGGATTGGTGATCTTCGACCCGATCATGCGGTGGGTCTTCGACAACTCGGGTTGCACCCGTTGGAGCGCGATTTCCAACGGGGACGACCGCAAGGTAATGAGAACCGCGGCGTCGTTCGGATTGAACTATGGGGCGGCAATCAGTGTGGTGCATCATGACCCGCCGGGATTGCGCTCTTTCGGATCCTTCGCGCGCTCCGATCGCGAGTTCAACGATCATGAGCTCGAGACCCTGAGCAGCGCCGTTGGCGAAATGCATCAGGCGCTCACACCTGCGCGTGCCCTGACAAAGGCTGAAATCGACGCGCTGGAAATGCTGGCAGCCGGCCTGATGCTGAAGGAGATTGCGCACCAGCTGAGCATCAGTGAAAGTGCGGTAAAGCTGCGACTGAACAACGCACGTTCAAAGCTGAGCGCGCGCACCAATACGCAAGCTGTTGGTCAAGCGAAGGCACATGGCTGGATTTGAGGGCGAATGATAGACGATCGCTTAGCAAGCTCGACTATGATATCGAGCGGTTGGATGAACAAAACGAGCACGATGTCCGATCCGGTCGATGTCTGCGGACCACGCTGGGGTCAGGATCCACCCGCAGTGACAAGCAGCTTTTTCACACCAAGGCCACGAAAAGTTATCGATTTAATGCTCCGCGCGCGTATGCTAATTGGCCGGGCAGGTGCTCGGGTTGTGGTATGAATCTTACGGATCAGTTGAGATCATTGTTAACGCGACTGAAGCGGCAAAGTCCGAGCGGCTTTGCCACCGCTTTTCAAGTCGAGTTCGCGACCCCCAAATACTTTTTCCAGACTTATGAGGCAGAGTGGATGGAGTATTATGCTCGGAACGGGGTTATAATGAAAGATCCGGCCGTCAGGTGGGGTTTTGCCAACGATGGCATCGCATCCTTGTCCGAGCTTCAAGAGCTGGATGACCAAGGTGTTTTTGACAAGGCGAGCGAGTTCGGCCTGAACTACTGGACGGTCATGGCGACCTCTGACAGCGGTTCGAAAAGCATTGGCGCGTTCTCCCGGTCGGACAGGGATTTCACCGATAGCGAACGCGAACAGCTCTTCGCCGATTTTCAAAGCCTGCACCGTCTGACCCGTCAGGGGCCGGAAGCCGAGCCCGAATTCGGGGAAATGCTGCTGGAGCTGTCGATCCAGTACACTCATCCAAGCGGTTGAGTTTTTTTGTGCAACATCGACGACCGGGGCGGGCGACGGTGATTGGGTCTCGGAAAATTAGAAAAGGTTGCGGTGTCTGTAATCGGTGAAACAGAAATTTATTGCTCGACTTTTTGATTTTTAAGCCGTGCTAGATCCACGTAGAATGTCGTTCCCCGCTCCGGGTTCGAGAGGTAGTCGATCTTCCCGCCATGGGCTTCGATGATGCGCTTCGAGATGTGCATGCCCAAGCCCGTACCACCTGCCCGTCGGTAATCCGAGGTGTCGATCTGTCTGAATTGATCGAATACCTTATCCCGATCCAATTCAGACAGCCCAATTCCGTCGTCCACCACTTTGAGGCGCACTCGTTCCTCGGTGGCCTCGACGCTTATTTCGACCTTACTGCCGGCCTCGGAGAATTTGATTGCGTTGGATATAATGTTTGACAACACTTGCTCCAAACGTTCCGGGTCGGCGGTGACAAAAACATCCCTTTCGATCGAGTTGTGAAGCAGATTAATATTAAATTTATCAGCAAATGAAAGATTGGCTCCGATGACGCGAGGAACGAACTCCGCCAGCTGGACTGGTTTAAAATCATATCTCATTCTTCCAGCTTCTATGCTTTGCTGGTCCAGGAGGTCGTCAATTAATACATTTAGTCGGTCGGCGTTACGCTGGGCGATCTCGAATACGCGTGCAAACTTTTCCGGCAGGTGCCCAAACACGCCAGAATTGGCGAGATCAAGGGAGCCTTTGATAGACGTGAGTGGAGTTCGTAATTCGTGACTGACCGTTGCCAGAAATTGAGACTTCATCTCGGACACGGCCTTTGTCCTCTCGTTGTCTCGTTTCAAAATTTCCATTTGGAGGAGGTTTTGCTTGTAAAGCTTGAGGTATACACGAGAACTATCCAAAATAAAAAATAAAACAAAAAGGCTTGTAAATAGTTGCGCCCACAAATCTGAAGCTATCGGTGCCGCAGTGATATAAATATCCCATAGCGGAATGCTTAGAAAGACCGAACTATAAAGAGATAGTCGTATAATTAGAATTGAAGGTATCTGGTGGCTGTTCATTGCTGCGAATAGGGCAGCCGCAAATAAGAAAAATAACGGCATAAAGTGTGTTGTTGGCCCTTGAAGCAACGCAATGGAAACTGCGTAAAATGAGATAACGAGTGAATTAAAAATAGCGCCAATGTAGGTAAGCAAGAAAAATCGTGCAACCACATTTCTTGAGACCGTACCAAGATGAAGGACACGACGTGCTAGCATATAGTCATAGATTTCGGATATAACCATTAACGCCCCGGTAATCAAAGTTACGAAAACGCTATAGTAGAATGCCGCCAGAGAAAGAGCTGCAGTGTAGATGATCAGTCTTTGAGGGAGGAGGCGTGTGCTGACATTGGCGTAGTCAGACATCTGACGCACCAGAAGCGCCTTGTTGCGCGATCGTACTATCGCGCCTGGGCTCCCTCGAGCGGTCATCAACCACCGAATCCGTCTCTTGCATGTCGCGCTTCGTCTCGTGGACATGGATATTTCCGCCTTGTCTCCGCACTTCAGTGGGCCCGCCCCAAGTCAACATCGCCTCGAGAGGCGGAGGGGCTTTCACGCGCTCAAGCTATCTATGAGTGAACGCCAGCCCGACTTCAATTTGAATGGCCGCATATCCGTGACAAAACTTAGCAGATCCGGAGTTCGCCTGCCAGTTGATTGACTCTGGGTTGACTCTTATCTAGGCATGTCTTTCGGATGCAGCCCTGCTTGGAGACGCCTCGATGATCTTGGGATATCTTCTTGTCGGAATGATGGCGGGTCTGGCAGCTTTTTTGGCTGCTCTTACGACAGGAGCGTCCGTCTGGTCGGCTCTGCTTCTCTATAGTTTGGTCGGAAGTATCGGAGTGATTGCGGTCCCGCTCGTGCGGTTCACATTAGGCGAGCTGGACGACGACCCTAGACGATCGGCACACGAAGAAGAGGCTGCGGCAAAAACCTCTTCTCCATCCTGCAACTCGCTATCGGATGAGGTAAATCTCGAGGAAGCTGATGATCCTCTACTGTCGGCGCAAGTAGAGGATGGTTCCGCGTCGCCGATGAAAATACTTGCCGTGGACGACGATCCTTCGATTCTTGAGCTAATACCATTGATCTCTGCCACCGCAGGCTTTTTCGAGGTCACCGCTGTATCGTCTGGTAAGCGCGCGCTCGAGACACTGAAGTCCGCGGAGGAGGATTTCGCTTGCCTGTTGCTTGATATAAATATGCCTGAGATGGACGGTATCGAGCTTTGTGCGCGAGTTCGACAACTACCAAGCTATCGCGAGACACCGATCATCATGCTAACGGCGATGCGAGACATGAAGTATATAGATCGCGCTTTTCTAGCGGGGGCTACCGATTACTTAACCAAGCCATTTGATATCACTGATTTTTCCCGGCGTTTGCAGTTCGCTCAGGAAGCTGTATTGGTGCAGCGGCGATCGGCGGCCGTGACCCGAACGGCGGATAAGGGGAGTGTAGTCGAAGTGCCGAACAAGTCGATTCCGCTGTCAGATAATATCCGGTTTGAAGGTGTCGAAGGTCTCGCTGATTACGCAGCCTTTTGCAATTATTTGACTCAGCTTCCACGCGATCAGCTTCCGGACACTCAAATAGTTGCAATCAGGATCGATCAGATTGTTAGTATCTACAATAACGCTTCTGTCGAGAGGTTTAACTGCATTCTTCGTAATTTTGCCGCGGCCATCCTTGAAAAATTCAATATTAAGTTAATGGCATATAATAATGAAGGTATTCTTTTGGCGATCTTCGAAGCGGGACAATTAACCTCTTCGAACATGGAGGAGGATGTACGTAATGCTCTTACTAGCGCACTTGCCGAGGGTGACAATGCGGAATTTCTTCCGATAGATGTATCCATTGGTGACCCGGTGACGCCCGTTGCAGCCAAAATACAGCGCTCCAAGATTACATGTGATCGTGCCATTATGCGGGCGGACACGCGGTATCTCCAAAAGCATGATAGATTAATAATCGGTTGAATCACGGTAATGCGTAACCGCGCCATTGGCACCGCCTGCCTGACGCTGGCCGAACATTTGACAGGCTGCTTCTGTGGTTGCCGCCCGTCATGCAAGAAGTTTCCAATCCTGATGACGTGTGATCGAATGCGGTTCTCGCGCCGAAGCCGTTCATTCACTTGCGCAAGATCGCGATCCTCGGGCGATACCACATCCGTGTCGCGGTGCGCTGTCACCCACTTGTTCAGAGTCGAACGCCCAAATCATCTGCAACTTGCCGCCGTGTCAGCCCGCTGGTCAGCGCAATTCGCACCGCATCCTTGCGGAATTCATCCGTTCTTCCCGTGCCCATAGCTCGTCTCCTTTGCTGCACATTATGCTATCAAAGGAGCGGCACCAAACCGCGACAGGTTCAGATCGGCGCTGTCGCGATACTTCTCTTCCAACTGGTCCAGCGTCACGCGCATGGCGGCACCTCGAAATAAAACTCGTCCTGCAGCGTGAACAGCCGCACCATGGCGGGATCGAGGCGGAAGCCGGTGGGATCATCTTCGACGATCCGACCCAGTTGGCTGCCATGCGCCGCAATCGCCGCAGCCTTGGCGGCGCGATGTGACCTGCTCCCCTGAAAAGTCCTCGATTTGAGGTTAGCCTGTTCTCCAACTGAGGAGACAGACGATGAAGAGAAG
>CANNGH010000010.1 GCA_947504115.1 uncultured Sedimentitalea sp. | reverse complement strand
GCGACCGAGGTGACCGTGTCGGTGCGATGCAACTCGCGCACGATGGCCGGGTCGGCGCCATCGGGGAAATCATCGACCGCGGTGACCTCGGTGCGCAGATCGTTGACGAAACGGGCGCTGTCGCCGCCGGGGGCCATGGTCGCAACCGCGCGGGCGATGCTGCCCTGCGCGGTGCAGGTCAACTCGTCCAGATGCTCGACACTTTCCACCGCGTCCCAGATGCGCCGGCAGATCGCGTCCTCGACCTCTTCGGCCGAGGCGCCGCGATATTCGACGCTGATCTCGGCCTCGACCGGGCGGAAATCGGGAAAGGTCTCGCGCTTGAGCGTCGGCACCGCCATCGCCCCGGCGGCAAGGATCAGCACCAGCAGCAGGTTGGCCGCCGTCGGGTGCCCGGTAAACCAGCGGATCATTCCCCGGACCCCGCCGGAGCCACCAGCATGCCGGGGAGCGCCGGCATCAGATCGTCGAGGATGACCTCCTCGCCGGGGCTGATGCCCTCGCCCAGAACGGCCTGTCCGCCCTGCCGCCACGCGACCGCGACCTTGCGCAGCTCAAGCCGCCCCGCGTCATCGCGCAGATAGACCAGATCGCCCTGATGAACGGCGCTGTCGGGCAGGGTTATCGCCGTGGCGATCACCGGTCCGGTCAGGACCAGTTCGACATACATGTTCGGCACCAGCGGCAGGTGCAGCGGCGGATTGGCCCCGGCATAGGGATCGTCGACGCTGATGACCGCCGGCACCGAGCGCGCCTGCGGATCGAGCGCGCTTTCCACCCGCACCAACCGGCCCGGCCAGGTCTGGGAGGGATCGGAAACGAGACGCACCTCGGCGGAGATGTCGTCGAAACGCGCCGCGAGCCCCGTCGGTGTCACCGGCCCGCCCTCGCCGGCGCCGCCCAGCAGGCGCCGGAACGACACCACCGGCATCTGCGCGGTGATCTCGGCGCGGGCGATATCGTCCGCCGTGACCAGCTTCTGGCCCGCCGTGACGAACTGGTGGCGTTCGACATGCACCGTGCCCACGCGCAAATCGAAGGGAACCACGATATCGGTCTTTGCCAGATCCCGTTTGGCGCGGTCCAGAACCACCCGCGTACGGGCCATCTGCGCATCAAGCCGGTTGCGCCGGCTGGGGATGAGATCGATCGTGTTCTGCAATTCCTCGACGCTGCGGCGCACCTGCAATGTCGTGCGCTCCTGTGCGTCGAGCGCGGATTGCGAGGTGACGCCGCGCGCGCGCAGATCCCGGATCCGCGCCAGTTCGGTCTCGGCCAGATCCAGCCGGCTCTGCTCCAGCGTCAACAGCCGCGTCGCATTGGCGGCATCGATGTCGGTCTGGGCGACATCCGCCCGCAGCGCCGCCAGATCCGCCTCGGCCTGCGCGAGTGCGAGGTCATAGGCCGTCGGGTCGATCCTGAGAGCAGTGGTGCCCGCTTCGATCACGTTGCCGGTGTCGAGATCCGGATGACGCCACACGATGGTCCCGGCGATCTCGGACACCGCTTCCCAGCGCCGCGCGGCCTGCACGTTGCCATAGCCCCGCACCACGGCGCGCACCGGCGCTTCCTCGGCCCTGATCGTGCGCGCGACGACGCTGCGTTCGCCCTCATCGACGCGGGCAGGGGGCTCGGCGGCGAAGACCAGCCAGACCGCCACGCCCAAGCCCAGGGCGATGGGCGGGAGCAAACGTACGCCACGAGGGATCTTCACGTTCAGGTTCCTTGCCAGCTAGAAAGATAGGTAGTGAGCAGTTACTATCATATGGATATGCCGTTGCAATACCAACTGTGAGCAGGGGTGGACGTCAGGTGTCAAGGATTCACCGGACAGGCGGTGCCTGAAACACGGCCTCAAACCCGTCTTCACGATCCGAGGCTGGCGAGCGCAGGGTCAGGCTGCCTTGCGCGCCCTCCGCGATGGCTTTTGCGATGGACAGGCCCAGCCCGCTGCCTGTCGAGACCGTTTGCCCGCGCTCGAACCGCGCGGTGAGCCGCTCCAGCCTTTCGGGCGCTATGGGCGGGCCGTCATTGATCACCCGAAAAACGCCGTCGGCGGTAAGGCGCACCTGCACGGGCGCATCGGTGCTGCCATGGCGCAGCGCGTTCTCGATCAGGTTGCGCGCCAGGATGGCAAAGGCGTCGGGGTCGATGTCGGAGCGGACGGGATCCTCCGCAATCTCGGCGTCGAGACGCCTGACCCCCGCGACCTGCTCGAAATCCGACAGGACCATGCGCAGCACGGGCCGCAGATCAGACATCGTATCGCGCCGCAACCGACCGCCTTCGGCACGGGCCAGTTGCATCAGTTTTTCCGACAGGCGGGTCAGGCGCTTGAGCGATGCTTCGAGCTCGGCCGCCCTTTGGCCCGCTTTGGGATCAGAAGTTTCGACCAGCAGCCGCTGGGTCTGGGCTAGGGCGGCAGCGACCGGCGTGCGCAACTCATGCGCGGCATTGGCGGTAAAGCTGCGCTCGGAATCCAATGCCCGCCGCAGCCGGTCGAGCAACTGGTTGACCGCCGTGGCCACAGGCGCGATCTCGGTCGGCAGGTTGGCGTCATCGACCACAGACAGATCGCGCGCGCCACGGCGGGCCAGGGCATCACTGAACCGGCGGACCGGGCGCAGGCTGAGTTGCACAATGGCCGCGATCCCGATCAGGCTGAGCGGAACGACCACGATCAGCGGCAGCGCCAGACCCATCAGCGCATCGCGCGCCGCCTTGGCACGGTGGCTCAGCGGTTCGGCCACGGCGATGGTGACGGTGCCCTGAAGCGCGGCGTCATAATACAATCGGTGGGTTTCGGTCTGGCGAAACCCCATGCCGTCGAACGGCGGGAAATCGGCATCCTGGGCCGCGTGCGAGCGCAGCAGGACGCGGCCCTGTTTGTCACGCACCAGATAGGTGAATAATTCCTCGTGCTGGCGCAGGGTGGCGATGCGTTCGCTGACGCCCTCATCCTCGCGGTCAAGGATGTCCAGAACCGCCAGGGGCAGGAGGCGCTGTGCGGTTTCTTCCAGCGTGGAATCGAACACCTTGTCCATCTCGCCGCGCCAAATGGTGGCAGTCGCCCACGCGGCGCCCAGCCACAGCAGCGTCAGGCCGATCCCGAGGCCAAGCGCCAGCCGTCCCTGCAGCGAACGCGGTCCCCTCACGAAGCACCCAGCCGATAGCCCATGCCGCGCACGGTCTCGATCCGCTCGCGCCCCAGTTTCTTGCGCAACCGGCTGACATGGACCTCGATGGTGTTGCTCTCGATCTCGGTGTCGAAGGAATACAGCCGCTCTTCCAGCTGGGCCTTGGACAAAAGCTGACCGGGGCGTTGAACGAATGCCTCGAACAACACCCATTCACGCGCGGTCAGCGGCACGGGTCTGCCGCTGCGCTGCACCGAGCGCGCGGCGAGGTCGATCTCCAGATCGCCCAGCGTGACCAGCGGGTTGGGGTTGCCGGAATAGCGCCGCGCCACCGCACCGACCCGCGCCGACAGTTCCGACAGATCGAAAGGTTTGACCATGTAATCGTCGGCACCTGCGTTCAGCCCCTCGATCCGGTCGCTGATCTGGTCCAGCGCGGTCAGGATGATCACCGGCGTCACATCGCCGCGTTTGCGCAGCGCGCGCAGAAACGGCTGGCCGCGCCCGTCGGGCAGCATCAGGTCCAGAAGGATCAGGTCATAGGCGGCCACGTCGAGATATTCGCGTGCAGCGTCCAGCCGCGCGGCCCAGTCGACCGAGTGGCCATCGGCGGCGATCTGGTCGTGCACTGCCGCGCCCAGCACCGTGTCATCCTCGATCAGCAGCACACGCATGGTATTGTCCTGTCCCGTTTGCAGCCTCTCTATCACCGATCAAGCTGACGCACACCTGAAGCCGGGATTCCGGCTGCTTCAGGTCGGCGTCAGGTTCAGGCGCGACAACGGTCTCACATTGGTTACAGGAGACGGGAAGATGAGAAAATATCTGATGATGGCAACCCTGCTGGCGAGCTTCGGCGCGGCCGGTATGGCATTCGCCGACGACGACTGCCGCGTGCCCGAGGCCGATTGGCAGCCGCGCGAGGCGGTGCAGGCGCTGGCCGAGAAACAGGGCTGGACGCTGCGCAAGATCGGCACCGACGATGGCTGCTATGAGGTGAAGGGCCAGGATGCGCAGGGTCGCGAAGTCAAGGCCAAGCTCGATCCCGCCACGCTGGCGACCGTCAAGGTGAAATACGGCGATGGCGATTGCCGCGTGCCCATGGCCGACTGGCAACCGCGCGAGGCGGTGCAGGCGATGGCCGAGACGCAGGGCTGGACCGTGCGCCGCATCAAGACCGACGACGGCTGCTATGAGGTCAAGGGCCGCGATGCGCAGGGGCGCAGGATCGAGGTCAAGCTCGATCCGGCCACGCTGGCGCTGGTCGAGATGGAATACGAGGACGACGATGACGACGATCGTGACCGTGGCGCGAACCCGGCCCCCGCAGGAACCAAGCAAGCGCCCGCCAACGGGTTGTTCACGCCCGGCAGCAAACCCGTGGTCGAGTGATGATCCGCGTCTGGGATCCTCTGGTGCGGCTGGTCCACTGGGGGCTTGTGCTGGCATTTGCGGTCGCCTGGCTGACCGGCGACGAAAGCGAGACATGGCACATCTGGGCCGGTTATGCCGCCGCCGGCCTGATCGCCCTCCGGCTGGTCTGGGGGATGGTCGGGCCGCGCTATGCGCGGTTTTCGCAGTTCGTTCGCGGCCCGCGCGCGGTGATGCGCTATCTGCGCGACATGGTTCGTGGAAGCGAGGCGCGCTATGTCGGCCATAACCCGGCCGGGGCGGTGATGGTCCTGGCAATTCTGGCGACGCTGTCGGCCACCGCCTTCACCGGCTGGCTGATGGTCGAGCCGGCGCGGCTGGCCTATCTTCCGTCGCTGCCGCAGATCGTCGCCCCGGCCCTTGCCGATGACGGTGAGGGTCGGTTGGGCGGCAGGATCGGCGGCGACGCGCTGGAAGAGGCGCACGAGGTTCTGGCCAATCTCATGCTGCTGCTCATCGTGCTGCATATCGCCGGCGTGATCGTCGCGTCGCGCCGCCACCACGAGAACCTGCCCCGCGCCATGATCACCGGCCGCAAGCGTGCGCCTGAACCGGGCGACATCACCTGACCCGCGCGACCAGCATGTTGCAGATCATCGGCGGTATTTACGACCAGTCTGATGCTCTTTTTCCAGTTGAAGAGCGTGACCTGCGAGATACCGCGCCCCGCGCTGCACGGCGGCCGGGGTTCGATAGCAGGCGAAGCCCATTGAGCACGACCAGCACAGTCCCGCCCTCATGGCCGATGACCGCCAGCGGCAGCGGCAAGTCGAAAAACAGCCCGGCAATGACCAACACCATCATGACCCCGATGGCAAAGATCAGGTTCTGGCGGATGATCGTCGCCGCGCGACGGGCGATACCATGTGCATCGGCGAGCTGGCGCATATCTTCGGACAGAAGGGCCACGTCGGCGGCCTGCAGTGCGACCTCGGAACCCGCGGCCCCCATCGCGATCCCGATATCCGCGCGCGCAAGGGCTGCGGCATCGTTCACACCGTCACCGACAAAGGCCACTCGGCCCATCTCGCCAAGCCGTGCAACGCCCTGCACCTTGTCCTCGGGCAGCATTTCGGCGTGTATCTCGTCGGGGTCAAAGCCAAGCTCTGCCCCGATGCGCAGCGCCACCGCCCGCCTGTCGCCGGTCATCATGACGATCCGGCGCACACCGCTGGCACGAAGGGCGGCCAGTGCCGGCCCGGAACTGGCACGCGCCTCGTCAGCCACGCTGACCGCACCCAGCACGCTGTCGCCCCGCCCCAGATAGATCACCGTATCGGCACCATCTGTCAGCGCCTGCAAGCGCGCGGCATCGACAGGCGCGCCCATGGCCTCGGCAAGATAGGTGTTTCCGGCCCAGACCGTGCCCAGATCATCATGGCCGGTGATGCCGGCACCGGGGCGGGCCGTGACCTTGTTCACCGCGACGGGGTCGATACCGCGCTTCGTGGCCTCGCGCCGGATTGCCGTGGCGACGTGGTGCTCGGAATGCGCCTCAAGCCCGGCCAGCAGTGACAGGAAGCCCGCCTCGTCGCCATCCAGCGCAACGATTTGGGTTACAGCGGCCTGACCGGTGGTCAGTGTCCCGGTCTTGTCAAAAGCGAAGGTATGGACCGCCGCAAGCGTTTCCAGCGCCGCGCCGCCCTTGAACAGCACCCCGCCGCGCGCGGCGGCTGACAGCGCCGACAGGATCGCCGCCGGGACCGAGATGACGATGGCGCAGGGGCTGGCGGCAACCAGCAGCGTCGCCGCCTTGTAAAGCGCGGGCTTCCAATCGCCGTTCAACCAATAGAACGCCGCAAAGGCCAGAACTGCCCCGATCAGGACCGCGATGGTATAGCGCTGACCGAACCAGGCGCTGAAGCGCTCGGACGGGGCACGGGCCGCTTGCGCCTCAGTCACCAGCCGGATCATGCGCGCGATGGTGCTTTCGCCGACGCTGCGGGTGACCGTGACCTCCAGCACCCCGTCAAGGTTCACCGTGGCCTCGAAAACCGGCTCGCCCGGCCCTTTTGAGGCGGGCATGGATTCGCCGGTGATATTGGCCTCGTCAAGGCCGCCATGGCCCAGGCTGATCGTGCCATCGGTCGGCACCCGCGCGCCGGGGCGCAGCACCACGATATCACCCACCTCCAGCGCGGCGGCCGGAACCTCCTCGACCGCGCCTGACGCGGACTTGCGCAGCGCGGTCTCGGGGCGCAGTGCCATCAGCGCCTCGATCGCGTGGCGCGCGCGGCCCAGTGCGCGGTTTTCCATCGTGCCGGCAACGCTGAACAGCGTCAAAAGAACCGCCCCCTCAAGCGGAGCACCGACGGCAGCGGCTGCCACGGCGGCAACCACCATCAGCAGGTCGATATCAAGAACCTGATCCCGCCACAGTGCCGACACGGCCCGCCACCCGGCCGGAAGACCCCCGGCAAGATACACCAGTGCCAAAGCCGGAATAGTGATCGCGGCCAGCCCATCGCCCGGCAGCCATGTTCCGGCCATAGCCAAGAGCATCCCCAGAACCGTCAGCAGCGACAGGACAAAGGACCGGTCGCGCAACAGCGACCGGGGCGCGCCTTGAGTCACCATCTCGTTCACAACATCATCCCATTGGTCGCGGCACTCCGATCCGTCGCAATCACGCGAACAATCGCTTTCATAAAACTCCGATCATGCCCCCGGGACCGTGCCACCATGTCGTCTCGGAGCGTCTGGCCAGCTGGCGGCAGCAAAGCATGGCCCGCATGATCGCCGAAGCCGAGACATATCGCAAGGCGCTGGATCGGTTGGGCCAGCGTCCCACGATCATAGCAAGGCGCGCCGCTACGACGGAGAATCGTCCAGGGCTGGCCCCGGACTGCCGAAGTGACTGCACCCGCCAGGCACTGCGGATACGGCACACCCCCCGCGCTACGCTGCCCCACTCCAAACACCTGCCGAGATAATCATGGCGAATTACCGCCTCACTGTCGCGGACGCGGTGTGTCCGCCGTTCTCGGGGGCAGGGTCGGATAGATGATTTCGGGCATCTCGCCGGTCAGGCTTTCGAGATAGGCGACAATGCTGGCTGCCTGCCCCTCTTCAAGCGTCGCGCCAAGTTGCGCCGTGCCCATCACGCTGACCGCCGTTTCCAGATCCCAGACCGAGCCGGAATGGAAATAGGGTGGCGTGATCGCGATGTTGCGCAATGTGGGCACCTTGAACACATAGGCGTCCTCTTCGGCGCGCGTCACTTCGAACCGGCCCTTGTCATCGGGCGGCAGGAATGCCCAATCGGGTTTTTCCACCACGCCGAAGGGTTGATAGCTGTCGCCGCCAAGGTTCATCCCGCTGTGACAGGCGACGCAGCCTTCGTCGATGAATGCCCGCAATCCAACCTTTTGCTCCTCCGTCATGGCATCGTCATCACCGGCAAGAAACCGGTCGAACGGGGAATTCGGCGTGATCAGCGTCGCCTCGAAAGCGGCGATGGCATTCGCGGCATTCTCGAATGTCACCGGCTGGTCCTCGCCGGGGAATGCCGCGGCGAAAAGCGGCTCGTATCCGGGAATGCCGCGCAATTGTTCCACGACATGTTCGGGGGTCGAGCCCATCTCGACCGGGTTGATCATCGGGCCGCCGGCCTGTTCCTCCAAGGTCGCGGCCCGCCCGTCCCAGAATTGCGCGGTGTTGAATATGGCATTCAGCACGGTCGGAGAATTCCGCGCGCCCCTCTGCCAGCGATGCCCCAACGAGACCGGCGCAAGATCGACGCCACCGGTGCCGAGATTATGGCAGGTGTTGCAACTGATGTTATGCCCCTCGGACAGACGCGGTTCGAAAAACAGCATCTTGCCCAACTCGATGGCCTCTGGCGAAAGCGCGGGATCGGGGGTCTGGGGAATCGGTTCGAACAGGAACAGCGCATCCTCGCGAAGCTCGGTATCGGCGGCAAAGGCGGACCCGGCTCCGGCCAGAACCAGAACGGCGGCGCAGGATAACGGGGAAACGGCGTTGGGTCTCATGAGATAACCCTCCTTGGGTGTGGGTGGATTTTATATATCATATTCTGAATATATTTGTAATCGTCCTCTGCCAGATTTGCGCGGCACCCGGACAGGGCGGGTCGGATTTCAAGGCCGTCGCGGCGTGCAGACCGCGGCCACAGGGCGCAACATGCAGGGCGATCCTGACGGCAGGCTGAAGCGGTTTCCGGTTTTTCGTCAGGTCGGGATCAGCCGAATCCGGCATCCAGTGTCCGAAACCTTCAGACACGGAGACCACGTCATGAAAACCCTGCTATCCGCCCTTGCCCTGACAACGGCCCTCACCGTGCCCGGACTGGCGCTTGCCAAACCGGTCACCCTGACCACCAACCTGAACGCCTATGGCGGCGATGGCGCGTATCTGGCGCTTTACGTCACCGACGCGCAAGGCACCTATATGGGCAGCCTCTGGATGGCCGGGGGCAAGGCGAAATATTACGAACATCTCAGCGACTGGTATCGCGCCACGGCGGGCAATCCGGCCGAGATCGACGGCATCACCGGCGCAAGCGTCGGGGCGGGGCAGCAGTTGAAGATCACGCTGGATCTGGCCGATGCGCTGTTTGACGCGGGGTATCAGCTGCATATCGACGCCTCGGTCGAGGAAATGCGCGACAGCCCCTCCGAAGTGGTCGTGCCGCTGACCACCGCAGGCGCGGGCCAGCCGGTGCCGGGGCGCCGCTATATCCGTGATTTCACCTACGACATGTAATCCGGAAAGGACGCCCGCCATGCTCCGTGCCTTGCACAAATTCCCCGGCCTGATTGCCGCAGTGCTGATCATTGTCATGACGCTCAGCGGTGCGGTCCTGTCCGTTCTGCCGGCGTGGGAGGGGGCGCAGACCCCGGCCCGGTCGGAACCCGGTCTGACGGTCGCCACGCTGGCCGAGCGTGTGACCCTCACCTATCCCGGTGTCGAACAGATCCGCCGCGCGCCGTCGGGGCGGATCACTGCGTTCTACTTTGACAACGGGCGACCGGGTGCGGTCGTGATCGACCCGGAAACCGGCGCGGGGGTGGCCGATTTCGAGCCGTCCGCGTTCCAGCGCTGGATGACCAATTTGCACCGCTCGCTGTTTCTGGGCGATGCCGGGCGGTTGACGGCAGCCGCCGGGGCGGGGGCGCTTCTGGTGCTGTCGCTCTCGGGCCTGATGCTGACCGCGCGGCGCGTCGGCGGCTGGCGAAACATCTTTGCGCGCCTGCGTGGTCCGCTGATGGGGCGGTTGCATGTCGAGGTCGCCCGGCTGACCGTGGTCGGCCTGCTGTTGTCGTCGATCACCGCGCTGTTCATGACCGCCAGCACCTTCGACCTGATCCCCCAAAGCATCGGCCCTGCATTCCCGGCCGAGGTCAGCGGCCAGACAGGGGCGGGACCGGGCAATATCGCGCTGTTGCGCGAAACGCCCGTGAAACGCCTGCGCGAACTGAGTTTTCCCTATCCCGGCGATCCGACGGACGTGTTCACGCTCAAGACCGGCAGCGGTTCGGGCTATCTGGACCAGGGCACCGGCGCGACGCTGGTCTGGAGCGATGCCGGACCATGGCAACGCCTGACCGAAACCATCTACATGTTGCATACCGGGCAGGGCGCGGCGTGGCTGGGCCTGATCCTCGGGCTGATGGCGCTTGGCGCCCCTTTCATGGCAGGCACCGGCGTGATCCTCTGGGTGCAGGCAAGTCGCGCGCGGCCCCGGATCAAGGGCAATGTCGCCGCCGGGCAGGCCGACACGATCCTGCTCGTGGGCAGCGAGGGCGGCAGCACCTGGGGCTTTGCCGCGACGCTGCACGGCGCGCTGACGCAGGCGGGCCACAGCGTGCATGTGGACGCGATGGCGCGGTTTGCGCCCGACCGTTACACGAACGCCAAGCGTGTGATCCTGCTGGCCGCAACCTATGGCGAGGGCACCGCTCCGGCCTCGGCCAAGGGGTTTCTTGAGCGGCTGGAAACGCGTTCTGAAGCTCGAAAGATACCACTGGCGGTTCTGGGATTTGGCGATCGGCAGTTTCCTGAATTCTGCGGCTATGCCATCCACGTGGCCCGCGCGGCGCAGGAAAAGGGTTGGCCCGAGTTGATGCCGATGGCGACCATCGATCGCCAGTCGCCGCAGGAATTTGCCCGCTGGGGCAGGGCTTTGGGTGAAGTCATTGGCACTCCGCTGGACCTGTCGCACAGCCCGGCGATCCCGCGCAGCCATGCGCTGACCCTGGTCTCGCGGCGCGATTACGGCGCCGACATGCAGGCTCCGGCCGCGATCCTGCGCTTTGCCCTGCCGAAAGCCGGCGTTTTCGCGCGGCTAAAGGGGCGCGGGTTTGGCCGCTTCGCCCCCGGTGACCTGTTGGGGATCCTGCCTGACGGCTCACCCGTGCCGCGGTTCTATTCGCTGGCCTCGGGCACACGCGACCGGTTTCTGGAAATCTGCGTCAGCCGCCATCCCGGCGGGCTCTGTTCGGGGCAGCTTCTGAACCTCAGCCCCGGTGGCAGTGTCCAAGGGTTCGTCCGCCATAACCGCGCGTTCCGCCCGGCCCATAACCGCAAACCGGTGATCCTGATCGGCGCGGGCACCGGGATCGGCCCGCTGGCGGGGTTCGCGCGGGCCAATCGGCCCGGACGTCCGATGCATCTCTACTTCGGGGCGCGCCACCCCGACAGCGACCTGTTTTATGCGCAGGAATTGCAGGACTGGCAGGCGGACAAACGGCTGACCTCGGTCACAACCGCCTTTTCGCGCACGCCGTCGCGGGCCTGGGTGCAGGATGCCCTGCGCGCCGATGCGCCCCGCATCGCGCGGCTGATTGAAGACGGCGCGCAGGTGCTGGTCTGCGGCGGTCGTGACATGGCGGCGGGCGTCGCCGAGGCGCTGGCCGATATTCTGATACCCGCCGGTCTGACCCCGGCATTGTTGAAGGCAGAGGCACGATATGTCGAAGACACCTATTGATCCGGTGCTTGATCCGGTGCGCCACGCGCTGAACGGGCCGACGATGGGCACCCGCTGGGCGGCGCTGTTTCATGCCCCGGCGACGACCGATCCGGCACCGATCCGGGACGCGCTGGCCGACGCCGTCGACATGGTGGACCGCCAGATGTCCACGTGGAAGCCCGACAGCGATCTCATGCGCCTCAACCATGCGCCTGTCGGAGAGTGGATCGCCATGCCTGCGCAAGTGATGGAGGTTCTGGCGAAAAGCATTGAAATCGGGCGGCTGTCAGGCGGGGCCTTTGATATCGGCGTCGGCGATGTCGTCACCGCATGGGGGTTCGGCCCGCAGGAGGCAGACACGAAGGCGATGCGGGAGGCCCTGTGTCGAAACCGCCCTGCCACGCATGATGTTCTGGACCTCGACATCGACGCGCTGAGGGTCTGCAAGCGGGCCCCGCTGACGCTGGATCTGTCGGGCATCGCCAAGGGATATGCGGTGGACCGGATGACGGATGTTCTGAAACGCTTTGATATTAAAGCCGCTTTGGCAAGCCTCGATGGCGACATGCGCGCCATCGGTCAGCGCGCGCCGGACCGGCCATGGACGGTGGCGGTGGAGCGTCCCGATCTCGACACACGCGCACCCCTGTCGATTCTCGAACTGTCGGATTGCGCCGTGGCGACCTCGGGCGATTATCGGCACTGGGTCGAACTTGGCGGGCAGCGGTTGTCACATACGATGGACCCGATCCGCGGTGGTCCACTGACGCAATCGCCCGCCTCGGTCACCGTTCTGGCCGAAACCTGCATGGAGGCGGATGCCTGGGCGACCGCGCTGATGGTGCAAGGGGGCTTGGAGGGGGCAAAGACCGCGCGCAGGCTGAACCTGAACGCGCTGTTTGTCGAGCGTGACGAAAATTGACAACGCACCCGATGAGAGCCACCGCGCTGGCGATTGGCCTGACCGTCGTGCCGATTGCCGGCTTCGCGCAGGAGCCGGGCGACGCGCGGATCAGGTCGCTGCCGGTGCCTTTACGTCATATCCAGCATCACGAATTGCTTCGGAAACGGCTCGTTCGCTCAAGAAGCTCTCCACCTCCACGATACGCGCCCCTAGGTCACAGGAAACCTTGGCGGTTGGGTCGATTGCCTTGATTGCTTTTTCGATTGCGGCGGTGCAGTGCCCGCAGTTCATGTCCGGTACGCTCAATCTGGTCATGCCTATCTCCTTCGGATGCCAGTTCAGGTGAGGTCTTCCACCGTGGGAAGGTCAAGGACGGAATGGAATATTTCTTGACCCCATTGACCTTCCACCAAGTGGAACCCCTATCTTTCGGACAAATCCAGTCAGGAGTCCGCCATGCCAGATTCGCAAACCCTTCGGCTTTCCGTCCAGAACATGTCCTGCGCCTCCTGCGTCGGGCGGGTCGAGCGGACCCTGTCGGCGCTGCCGGGCGTCGAGGATGTCCGTGTGAACCTCGCCAATGAAACCGCGCAGGCGCAGGTCGATGCGCCGGATCGGATCATCGACATCGTGGCGGCGCTTGAGGAGGCGGGCTATCCCGCGCGCAAGGAAACCGTGCGTCTGAATGTGGCCTCGATGTCCTGCGCCTCCTGCGTGGGGCGGGTGGACAAGGCGCTGGCGGCGGTGCCGGGTGTGTTGGACGTGAACGTCAATCTCGCCTCGGAGACGGCGACCGTCACCTATGCCGAAGGGGCCGTGGCGCTGGCCGATTTGCTGAAGGCCGCCGAGGACGCAGGCTATCCGGCGGAGCCGGCAGAGGAGGCCACGCCCGAGGATCGCAGCGCCCGCAAGGACGATGAGGCCCGGGCGATGGCCCGGAAGACCGCGCTGGCCGCCGCCTTTGCCCTGCCGGTCTTTCTGCTGGAAATGGGCGCACATATGGTGCCGGGTGTGCATGACCTGATCGGGCGCGCCATCGGGCATCAGACAAGCTGGATGATCCAGTTCGTGCTGACCACGGTCGTGTTGTTCTGGCCCGGCCGTGCCTTCTATACCAAGGGCTTTCCGGCGCTTTTCAAGGGTGCGCCGGACATGAACAGCCTTGTCGCGGTCGGCACCTCCGCCGCCTATCTTTACTCGCTCGTTGCGCTCTTCGCGCCCGCGTTGCTACCGGAAACTGCGCGCGCGGTCTATTTCGAGGCGGCAGCGGTGATCGTGGTGCTGATCCTGCTGGGCCGCTGGATGGAGGCCCGCGCCAAGGGCCGCACTGGTGCGGCGATCCAGAAACTTCTGGGTCTGCAGGCGCGCACCGCGCGGGTTCTGGTGGATGGCGAACCGCAGGATGTGGCGATCGAGAAGATCCGCACCGGCGACATCCTTGTCGTGCGCCCCGGCGAGCGGATCGCCCTGGACGGCGACGTGATCGAAGGCAGCGCCCATGTCGATGAAAGCATGATCACCGGCGAACCGGTGCCGGTGGCCAAGGCTGCGGGCGATCCGGTCACCGGCGGCACCGTCAATGGCACGGGTTCCTTCCAGTTCCGCGCCACCCGCGTCGGCGCCGATACCACATTGGCCCAGATCATCCGCATGGTCGAAGAGGCGCAGGGCGCCAAGCTGCCGATCCAGGGCATGGTCGACCGGATCACGCTGTGGTTCGTGCCTGCTGTGATGGCATTCGCGACGCTGACCGTTCTGGTCTGGCTGGTCATCGGCCCGTCGCCCGTGCTGTCCTATGCGCTGGTGGCGGGCGTGTCGGTGCTGATCATCGCCTGCCCCTGTGCCATGGGCCTGGCCACGCCGACCTCGATCATGGTCGGCACCGGACGGGCGGCGCAGATGGGGGTGCTGTTCCGCAAGGGCGACGCGTTGCAGCAATTGTCGCGCGTCGGGGTCGTGGCCGTCGACAAGACCGGCACGGTGACCGAGGGCCGCCCCGAACTGACCGATCTGGTGCTCTCGGACGGGTTCGACCGGGCCGAGGTGCTGGCGCTGGTGGCGGCGGTCGAGGAACAGTCGGAACATCCCATCGCCGATGCCATCGTGCGCGCGGCACGCGCCGAGAAGGCGGCGAGGCATGAGGTGGAGAGCTTCGAGTCGATCACCGGGCACGGTGTTCGTGCCCGCGTCGCCGGGCGCGATGTGCTGGTGGGCGCCGACCGTCTGATGACCCGCGAAGGGCTGGAGATCGGCGCCCTGGCCGAGGCGGAAACGCGCCTGGCCGAACAGGGCCGCACCGCGCTTTTCGCCGCCATTGACGGGCGGGTGGCCGCCGTGATCGCCGTGGCTGACCCGGTGAAACCCTCAAGCGCTGCGGCCATCGCCGCGCTGCACGAACTGGGGCTGAAGGTCGCCATGATCACCGGTGACAAGCGCGAGACCGCCGAGGCCATCGCCCGCGAAACCGGCATCGACCGGGTGATCGCCGGGGTTCTGCCCGACGGCAAGGTCGCCGCACTCGACGATCTGCGGGACGGCGGGCGGCAGGTGGCCTTTGTCGGGGACGGCATCAACGACGCCCCGGCGCTTGCCCATGCGGAAGTGGGCATCGCCATCGGGACCGGAACCGACGTGGCCATCGAATCCGCCGATGTGGTGCTGATGTCGGGCGATCTGCGCGGCGTGGTGAATGCGTATCGGGTTTCCACCCGCACCATGCGCAATATCCGCCAAAACCTGTTCTGGGCCTTCGGCTACAACGTGGCGTTGATCCCGGTGGCGGCGGGCGTGCTCTACCCGGTGTTCGGCCTGCTCCTGTCGCCGGTGCTGGCCGCGGGCGCGATGGCGCTGTCCTCGGTCTTCGTTCTGACCAACGCGCTCAGGCTGCGCCGTATCGCCCCGGCAATGGACGAGACGAGGACGGTCGGCCCCGCCGCCACACTTTCCCCTGCCCCGGCCGAATAAGGAGGACTTTGATATGAACATCGGAGAGGTCGCGGAACGGTCCGGCCTGCCGGCCAAGACGATCCGCTATTACGAGGATATCGGGCTGGTCAAGCCGCTGCGCAGCGCCAACGGCTATCGCAGCTTTCGCGACCGCGACGTGCACAAGCTGGCGTTCCTCGGCCGGGCCCGCGCGCTTGGCTTCAGCATCGAGGATTGCCGCAATCTCCTGAAGCTCTACGAGGACGACCACCGCACCAGCGCCGAGGTCAAGCATATCGCCGAGGACCATCTTGACCGGATCGACCGGAAGATCGCGGAGTTGACGCATATGCGCGCGACGCTTGCGCATCTGGTCGATGCCTGCGCCGGAGACCACCGGCCCGACTGCCCCATTCTGGCCGATCTTGCACCGACGCAGGAGGAAATCGCACTGCTGAATGAAGCGGGTTAAGAGGGACGGTCGCGCATGACACCGGCTGCAGGGCTGGCCATCATTCTTTTCGGATCGTGTGGCGGCCTGCGCGCGTGCGCTGTTGATCGCCTTGTGTCCTGGCGAGCGCGCATGTCGCCGAGGCAGCGCTCGATGCGGTCGGCTTCTATGTGGGTGAATGGACGGGTCATCTGCGCTTTCTGGCGGGAATCGAGGCGCTGAACGGTTCCCTGCTGATCAGGTGTTCGGCCTCGACCATCTTTCTGGTGACGACAAGACGACCGTCCTGACACCTATTGCATTTCCCGGCTTTCGAAAACTTCGGAACCATCCAGCGCTGGAATGTCGTTTCCCTGTTTCAACGCGAAGCTGAAAGGTCACCCATGTCCTATTGGAGATTTGCCGCAATGATCGCGACTTCGACGGTCGTGATGTTCATTCTGATGTATCTCAACACCTACCTCTGGGCGCATGTCTTCTGGTCCGAGACGCGGACCTACATGGCGGTGCTGATGGGCGCGACGATGGCGATCATCATGCTGGGGTTCATGTTGTCGATGTATTCCAGCAAGACGATCAACGCCTCGATTTTCGTTGGCGCAGTGCTGGCCTTCGCGGCCTCTCTATGGTTGGTGCGCAGTCAGGCGACGGTGGGCGATACCAGCTACATGCGGGCGATGATCCCGCACCATTCCATCGCCATCATGACGTCGAGCCGGGCCAATATCGAAGATGCCCGCGTGCGCAAGCTGGCCGATGAAATCATCTATGCGCAGGACAAGGAAATCGCCCAGATGCGCTATCTTGTCGACGAGATCGAGGCGTCGGGCGTGAGGTCGGAGCCGGAAGAGGGGCGTGTCGGCGACGTGGTAAGTCTCGAACAGGCTCTTTCCACTGCCGATATTCCCGTTCTCGATCCGGAATTCATGTCCGAAGAGGAAATCGCCCAACTTTTCCCCGCTGGCCCCGCCTGCACCTTCGCCTATACCTCCGACAGTCCGGCGGTTCTGGCAATCGGTTCGGTCGATGACGGCATGGCCGGCCTGGTGAAGCTCAGCGGCGATCTGGTGCGCCTCGACGTTCCATCGGACGGCGACGTTGCGACCGGGGTCGCGCCGCGCGCGGACGGCCTTGCCATGCAGGTGAGCGCACCGGGTGGCGGTGCCCTGAACGCGGCGGGAGCCATGCAGGAGGCCGACCTGACCCTTGAGCTGGATGCCGGCCTGACGGCCGGTTTCCGGGGCTTCTACCGGTGTGCGCCGTGAGCGTCGTTTCGGAATGGCACGGGTAGGTCGGACGACACTGCGGTTGGATATGCTATCCTTCACGGAATGGGCGATAAAGCGTCGGGAATGACCCCGCGCGGAACGTGAACGGAGGACGGGACGATGACCGGGATCGCGATGCCCCTCATCCTTGTGCTGCTTGCCATCGCCTTTGCGGTCACGATGCAGCGGATCGGCGCGAAAACCGAGGCGACATGGCCGCGGCGCGCGCCGTTCCTCGGCGGCGGGCTGCCTGAAACCCATGCCTGGCAGCGGTTTCATGTGCGCTATTACCCGATGACGCTGCTGTTCATCGCTTTCGAGATGGAGATGATGTTCATGTATCCGTGGGCGGTGGTCTATGTGGAAACCGGCATTGTGGCGCTGGCCGAGATGGGCATGTTCCTCGGCATCCTGTCCGTCGGCATCCTCTATGGCTGGCGCGAGGGGGTGTTCCGGTGGCAATGAACTGGCTTTCCGCCCTGGCCCGGGGGGCCGAGATCCCGGTTTTTGCCGTGGCTGGCGCACAGGGTCTGGCGCCGGTCGAAGGGCTGCGGCGCCGGCCCGGCCTGCGTCTGGTTGACAGCCCCCGCCACGCTCGCGTCCTGCTGGTCGCCGGTGCGGTCGATGCGGCACACAAGACGGCGCTGGAGCGGCTGCACGCGCAGCTTCCGCCCCCGCGCGGCACCGTCTGGTGGCAGGCCGCGCCGCTGTTTGCGCGCGGCGAGGCCGTGGCGGGCAACGATCCCCTGCCCGCGATCCGGGCAGCAGCAGAGGCGAGTGATCCCGATCAGCGCCCCGACGTGCCGCCGCATCCCTGGCAGGGGATGGGGCCGCACGGACAAGGCGGGCGCGGCATGATGGGGGGCAATCCTTACGGTCGGCCGATGGCGATGACAGCCGAGGACATTCGCGACGGGCTGGAACTGGACGCCTATAGCGCGCGGTTCGGCCCGTTCCTGCCAATGCTGCCGCCGGGACTGGCGCTGGATCTGACCCTGCAGGGCGACGTGATCGTTTCAGTCACCGTTGTCTCGCCGCCCTTCGAGCAAGGGGTGCAGGGCGATGCGCCCGATCTCTGCGCCGCGCGGATGCTGCGGCTGATGGGGATCGGGCCGCGCGCCGCGCGGGCGCGCGGGGCGCTCATGGTCTTGCCCAAGGGGTCGGGAATGCGGCGGCGGCTGGCGGCATGGCTGCGGGGCGGGACGGTGGCCGAGACGCCCGAACCGCTGTCCGAGGCGCTGCCCGGGCTGGAATGGGCCGAGGCGGTGCTGTGGCTGGCCAGTTTCCCGCCCTCGCAGCTGCGCGCCGTCTGCATGGAACGGCAAGCCGCATGATCGCCGCCGCCCTCACCTTGCTGCTGGCATTGCCGCCGCTGGTCTGGGTGGCCGCGATGTTCGACCGCATCGGCACCGGGCGCGGCGCCGTCCTGATCGGCCCGCTGCAAAACGGCGCGGCGCTGCTGCTGCGCCCGAACACAGCGACCGAGGCACCCGACCGGCTGAACCGTCTGCTGGCGCCGGGCTGGTATCTGGCGCTGGCGCTGGTCGGCCTGTCGGTCGTGCCGCTGGCGCCGGGCGTGGTGGCCAGCGACATCTCCACCGGTCTGGTCCTCTGGGGGGCCTGCGAGGCGCTGACGGTGGTCGTCGTCTTCCTGCATGGCTGGTCGCCGAATGCGCCGCTGCCGCTGATCGGGGCCTATCGCTATGTCGCGATCGGCCTGCCCGCGATGCTTCTGTCGATGTTCGTGCTGATCGGCGCCGCGCTCCCGGCACAATCGCTCTCGGTGGTCGAGGTGGTCGAGGCGCAGCGCGAGATCTGGAACGTGATCCGCCAGCCGCTCGGCCTGCCGCTCTTCATGGCGCTGGGGCTGGCGATCACCCTGCGCGGCCCGTTCGATTACGCCGACGGCGCGGAACTGGCGGGCGGCACCTCGGCCGAGGAAAGCGGCCCGGCGTTGGCGCTGTGGCACTTCGCGCGGGCGGCGATGCTGGTTGCGTTCTCGGCCATGGCGGCGACGGCGTTTCTGGGCGGCCATCTGGGGCCGGTGCTGCCGGGGCCGGTCTGGCTTTTGCTCAAAACCCTGGTCCTCATGGCGCTGAGCGTCGCCGCCGGGCGGTTCTTCGCACGGATGCCGCCGGCGCGGATGCTGACCTTCCTCTGGGTGGTGCTGCTGCCGCTCTCCTTCGCCAGCCTGGCGCTGGTGGGCGTCGAGGTGCTGCCATGACCGATGCGCTGTTCCTCGCGCTCTCAACGCTGGCGATCTGGTCCGGCTGGCGCGTCTTCCGCGTCGATTCCATGGTGCGCGCCTCGTTCCAGCTGATGGTATCCTTCATCGCCGTGGGGCTGATCGCGGTGCTTCTGGCCGCGCCCTATATCGGCATCGCCACGATCTTCATGATGGCGGTCGAGATGATGGTCATGGCGCTGTTCATGGTCATGTTCATGATGAACCCCGCGGGGCTGAACCCGATGGTCATGGTGCATCAGCACCGCTTTTCCATCGCCGCCGGGGTCGTCGCCTTCTCCGGGCTGTCGGCGGCGGTGCTGCTGTCGGACCTGCCGGTGCAAAGGGTGCCGGAAGGGGCCGATGTGGTGCGCGATCTGGGCCACGAATTGCTGGGGCCCTCGATGCTGATCTTCGAGACCGCGGGCGTGACGCTGCTGGCGACGATGATCGGCGCGGTGGTGCTGTCGGCGCATTCGGGACGCTATGGCGCATCCGATGCCGGATCACTGCCGCCCGGCCTGACGCCAGGCGGCGAGCCGGCAGGGCGCAAGCCGGATGAGAGCGCCGGGCATCACCATCACCACGGAGGGCATTGAGATGACGCTGGTTACCGTCCTGATCGTGGCCGCCGCGCTGATCGGCATCGGACTTTATGGCGCGCTGTCGCAGCAAAGCTTCGTCATGCTGATGATGGGGCTGGAGCTGATGCTGAACGGCGCGATCCTCGCGGTGATCGGGTTCTGGTCGTTCTCGCTTGGCGGCGCGCCCGAGGGGCAGTTGCTGGCGATCATCGTCATGGCGGTGATGGCGGTCGAGATGGCGGTGGGCTTCGCGCTTGTCGTCGCGGTCTATCGCAAGCGGCAGGCCGACATGACCGAAAGCCTGACATCGATGAGGCATTGATGCTCTGGGCGCTCCCCCTCTTTCCGGCGCTGGCCGGGCTGGCGCTCTGGGCCTCGGGCGACGGATCGCGCCTGCGCCTCGGACTGCTGGCGGGCGGCGCGGCGGCGGGGACGCTGTTGCTGGCGGTGCTGGCGGCGGCGCAGGGGTGGCAGGGCGGCTTCGCCTGGGGCGCGGGGCTGGCGTTGCACCTGGCGCTGACGCCGCTTTCGGCGGCGGTCGCGATCACGGTTCCGGCGGTGGCGCTGGCGGTGCTGATCTTCGCCGCCGCCCATGAAGACGCGCGCGGGCTGGCGCGGCTGCTGGGCCTGATGCTGATCTTTTGCGGCGCGATGCTGCTCACCGTGACCGCCGCCGATCTGCTGACCCTGCTGATCGGCTGGGAGATCATGGGCTTCTGCTCCTGGGCGCTGATCGGGCATCACTGGCGCGACCGTGCGAACATGGCCTCGGGGCGCTATGCCTTCGTGACGACGCGGCTCGGCGATCTGGGTCTGTTCCTTGCGCTGATGGCAACGTGGAGCGGCGCGGGCGCGCTCGATTACGCCGCGCTCGGTCGCCTTGACGGGGTGCCGCTGGCGCTGGCGGCGTTCGGGATATTGATCGCCGCCGGAGCAAAGGCGGGCCAGGGGCCGTTCGCGCCGTGGCTGTTTCGCGCGATGGACGGCCCGTCTTCGGTCTCGGCGTTGTTGCATGCGGCGACGATGGTGGCGGCGGGGGCGTATCTGCTGGCACGGCTGCATCCGTGGCTGGCCGATGTGCCGGGCTGGAGCGGCGCCGTGATCGAGCTCGGTCTGTTTACCGCGCTGGCGAGCGGCGCGGTGGCGGTGATGCAGGGGCATGCGAAAAAGCTGCTGGCGGGGTCGACCTCGGCGCAGCTGGGGCTGATGTTCGTCGCGGTCGGCGCGGGCTATCCGGGCGTCGCGGTGGTGCATCTGGTGACCCATGCCGCGTTCAAGGCGCCGCTGTTCCTGTCTGCCGGGATCGCGGGAGACGCGGCCGGAACCTACCGGCTGCGCGAGATGGGATATATGCGCGCCCTGCCGTGGACGGCCGGGCTGACTGCGCTGGCGGCTCTGGCCTTGGCGGCGGTCCCGCCCTTGGGGGCTGCCTGGAGCAAGGAGCAGATCGCCGCCGCCGCCATGCACGAAAGCCTCTTGCTGGGGCTTGCCGTGATGGTCGCGGGCGCGCTCAGCGCCGCCTATGCCGCGCGGTTCTGGTTTCTCGCCTATGGGCCGGGGAATGCGGTTCCCAAGGCAAGACCGCACTGGCCCGAGATTGCCGCGCTTGGCGCGCTGGCGCTGGCCTGCACCGCCCTCGGCCTGCTGTGGCTTGGCCCTGTGCAGGCGGCATTGCCGATGCGCCTGCCCGAGGGGGGATCGCTGGAAATCGGCGCCTCGCTGGCGCTGCTTGCCGTGGGCCTTCTGGCCGGCCTGACGCTGGCGCGGCGCGAGACTGCGACAGAGCCGCATGCCGCCGATTGGCTGGGCCTGCCGGCGCTGATCGGGCGCGGAATCGTGCGGCCGTTCGAGCGTCTCGCAACCCTTGCCGCGCGGCTGGACGATTCCGTGCTCGACGCGATTCCGCGCGGTGCGGCCCTGGGCGCGCGAACTGTCGCGCGGGGCGGGCGGCGTGCCTGGGGCGCGATGCAGGCCGATCAGGGCCTCATCAACGCGGCCGTATGGCAGGTGGCGGCCATGACCCGCGCGCTGGCACGGCTGGGCGCCGGCCCCGGCGAGACCTTGAGCGACGGCCTGCCCGAAGGCGCTGCGCGCATCACCGGGCGGACCGGCGCGGATGTGCGGCGGCTGCAAACCGGGCTGTCGCACCATTACTACGCCATTTTCGGGATCGGGGCGGCGCTGGCCATCCTGTTCCTGATCTTCGGAAAGGCCTGACATGCTGACATTCGCCATCCTGTTGCCCTTTGCCGCCGCCACGCTGCTGGCCTTTGCGCCCTTGTCGGGGGGCCTGTCGCGCGCCATCGCCGTCGCCACGGCGGCGCTGGCGCTCCTGGCGCTGGTCGTGGTCTGGGCGGGCTTCACCCCCGGCGCCGGGTTCCAGGCAGAGATGGAGATCCCGTGGATTCCCGCGCTCGGCGTCGCCTGGCGGGTCGGCGTCGACGGCATATCGCTGCCGCTGGCGCTGATGAGCGGGCTGCTCTTCATCGCCGCCATCGCCTGGCCGATGGAGCGCGAAGTGAATGCGCGGCAGTATTATGCGTGGTTCCTGTTTCTGGAAGGCGCGTCGCTGGGCCTGTTCCTGACGCTCGATCTGCTGCTCTTCTACGTGTTCTTCGACCTCAGCCTTGTCGGCATGTATTTCCTGATCGGCCGCTGGGGGCATGGGGACGCGCAACGCGCGGCGCTCAAGTTCTTTCTCTACACGCTGGCCGGCTCGCTACTGATCCTGCTGGCGATCATCGCGCTGGTGCTGATGACCGATCCTTTGACCTTCGACATGCGCGAGTTGATCGCGCTGCAGCCGGTGGCGGGGATGGACCTGCGCGCCGGGCTGATCCTGCTGGGCCTGGTGATCGGTTTCGCCATCAAGACGCCGCTGTTTCCCGTGCATACCTGGCTGCCGCCCGCGCATGTGGACGCGCCGGGACCGGCCTCGGCGATCCTTGCCGGGGTGTTGCTCAAGATGGGCACCTATGGCCTCGTGCGCATCGCGATGCAGATGATGCGCGAGACCTTTGCCACCTATGCGCTGGCCATCGCCATCGTCGCGCTCATCTCGATCCTCTGGGGCAGCATCGTCGCCTTCGCGCAGGAGAACCTGAAGCGGCGCATCGCCTATACCTCCGTGAACCATATGGGCTATGCGGTGCTGGGCATCGCCGTCGCGGGTTCCGCCGTCACCGGGCACGAGGCCGCGCGCGATCTGGCGCTGACCGGCGCGATGGTCGAGATGGTGGCGCATGGGCTGATCACCGGGGCGTTGTTCCTGATCGCCGGGGCGTTCTGGGCGCGCACGCAGGACTACGAGTTGGGCCATTACGGCGGGTTGGCGGGCAATGCGCCGCGCATGATGGCGGCGATGGGGCTGGCGAGTTTCGCCTCGCTGGGCCTGCCGGGGCTGGCGGGGTTCGTCGCCGAGGTGCAGATCTTCATCGGGGCCTTTGCAATCTGGCCATGGCTGGCCGCGCTGGCCCTGCTGGGCCTGATCGTCACGGCGGCGCTGTTCCTCGGCATGCTGCAACGGATCTTCTTCGGCGACCGGCCGCCCGTGCTGGACGGATTCGCCGACCTGTCGCGCACGGAAATCGGCATCCTCGCCGCGCTGCTGGCGCTGGTCGTGCTGATCGGGGTCTGGCCTGCCTGGCTGCTCGACATGATCGGGGCGGGCGCGGCGCTGACCTTCGGGGGCGGCTGAGATGCCCGTCGCCGATCTTGGCCCCGAGATCGCGCTGATCGCGGGGGCCATCGCCGCATTGCTGCTGGCGATGGTGCTGCCGCAACGACGGCTGGGCTGGTGCCTGACCCCTGCCCTCGCCGCGCTCGCGGTGGCGGCGCTCTGGGCCTTCGCGCAGGCGGGCGCGGCGCGGCTGACCTTCTCGGGCACCTGGGCGCTCGATGGGGTGACGTTCTGGGCGCGGGGGATGATCGTGGTCGCGACGGCGCTGTGCCTCACCCTCGCGCCGCGCTGGTTCGAGGCCGACCGGCGGCATGGTGAGTTCTACACGATGACGCTGTTCTCCGCGCTCGGCGCCATCGCGATGGCGGGGGCGACGGATCTTTTGCAGTTGGTCATGGCGGTGCTGCTGTCCTCGGTCACCGGCTATGTGCTGGCCGCCTGGCACCGCGACTGGGCGCTCTCGGTCGAGGCGGGGATGAAGTATTTCCTGATCGGCGCGCTCGCCAATGCGCTGCTGGTGATCGGGGTGATCCTGGTGATGGGCATGGCCGGAACCAGCGATTACGCCGCGCTGAAGGGCGCGGAGGTCTCGTCGCCGCTGGCGCTGACCGGCCTTGCCCTGATCGTCAGCGGCCTTGCCTTCAAGCTGGGGGCGGTGCCGGGGCACGCCTGGATGCCCGACGTGGCCGAAGGCGCGCCGGTCCCGGCGGCGGCCTTTCTGACCGTGGTGCCCAAGATCGGCGCGGCGCTGGCGCTTTACCGGCTGGTGCATCTGTTCCCCGAGACGGACATGCTGCGCCCGCTGATCGCGGCGCTGTCGGTTCTGACGATGACCCTGGGCAACCTCGCCGCCCTCTGGCAGAAGGATGTGCGCCGCCTGATCGGCTGGTCCTCGGTGTCGCAATCGGGCTATGCGCTGATGGCGGTGGCGGTGGCCGATCTGGCGCCCCGCGCGCTGCCGTCGCTGATCTGGTTCCTCGCGGCCTATGCGCTGGCCAACCTGACCGCCTTTGCCGTGATCGCCCATCTGCGCGGGCGCACAGCGCTGGCCGATTACGCAGGGCTGGCGCGCACCCAACCGGCAATGGCGGCGGCGCTGATCGTGGCGTTCCTGTCGCTGGTCGGCATCCCGCCGCTGATCGGCTTCGTGGGCAAGCTCGGGCTGTTCCTGGTCACCATCGACGGCGGCTATGCGTGGCTGGCGCTGGCCGCGGTGCTGAACACCGTCGCGTCACTGTTCTATTACGCGCGGGTCATCGCGCCGATGTATTTCGCCGCTCCACCGGATGCGAGGCCCGCCACGTTGGGCCGGGCCAGCGGCGCAATGGCCGTGCTTTGTGCCATTGCGCTGATCGGTTTGGGGATCCTGAGCGGCCCGTTCCTCGCCCAAGCTTTCGGAGGAATCGTCCTGCCCTGAACAGCGCGGCAAGCTGACGACCCTCGCCTGCGTACACTTCCGCGTTGCGGTTCGTTTCGTGGAATGCGACCTTTACGCGCAAAGATCCTGAGAAACGCCGTGAAAGGACAACCACATGAGAGTGCTTCGCCCCGCAATGCTGCTGATACCAACGCTGATGCTGGGCGCGTGCTCGGCATCGCTGACCGCAATACCCGAGGCGACCAACTCGCAGATCGGAGAGCTTCCCGAATCCGTGGCCTCGATGGCTGCCCCAAACCAGGACCTTCGGTCCGCGCGTCTGCGCTCCGAAGACGGATGCTATTGGTATCGACACGCCGGACCCGTGGAAACCACCTTGCTGCCGCTTCGCACGGTTGACGGGCGGCCGATCTGCGCGCGATCGGCGTAAGAACGCGAAAGCAGATCATCAATCGCCGCTCATCTTCGACCCCGGCGCGCAACGCGACGAAGCGTTGGCGTCATCCTGACCCGCAAGCGTTGCGCGATGCCGCAATGCGTCTCAACTTTGCGCGGTGATGCGGTCTTCGGGAGGGTAGAGAAACGCGGTCGATCCGATCTTGACGGTTGGATAGAGATCGTTCATGTGGGCCATCACCATCCGCACGCAACCCGAACTGGCGCGCCCACCGATCGACCGGGGGTGAGGCGAGCCGTGAATGCGAAGATACGTGTCCCGGTTGCCGACAAAGAGATACAGCGCACGCGAACCGAGCGGGTTGTTGGGGCCCGGCTCCATCCCGTCCTTGTATTTCGCATAAAGTCCCGGCTCACGCTCGATCATGTTCCGGGTCGGGGTCCAGTGGGGCCACTCGACCTTGCGGCGGATCGTATAGGTGCCCGATTCGTAGAGATCGCCCCGCCCGATGGCGACGCCATAGCGCATGGCGGTCCCGCCCTCCTCGATGTGGTAGAGATAGCGCGCGACCGCATCCACATGGATGTCGCCCGGTGTCAGCCCGTCATTCGCGACCACGCGGGTCGGAAGAAAGCGCGGATGCAGACCCCATGGATTGGATGTCGCGGGGTCGTAGTTCGGCGGCGTCACCTGCGCGTCCCAGGCCGCTTTCTGCGCCCTGGTCGGCGCGGTATTCGCGAAGGCCGGTTTCACAACAGGTGTCGAGAACAGCGCGGCGGCGGTCATCACGAAATGGCGTCTTGTCAGCATGTCACATATCACTCCTGCAATCTCCGGTATCGGCCCGGATGGTGGATACTATAGGTTGAGTGTAGGGCTTGCAGCAGGTGGAACTCCAAGAGTTTTTTCGGATCGAGCGACCGATACCCGATCTGTCTCTCCACTTTTGCCGTAAATGCGACCTGGTTCGACCCTGTGTCGTCGAAGTCAGAGGGCATGCCGCGCAACCTCCTGCGGTTTCATCTCCAGCCCGAATCCGCGACGCGACAAATCCGGCTCCGCGCGACCCTGCACAGGATCCGGCGCGCCCTCGAAAAGCAAATGCTCGATGCGCACATGATCGTGGAACCATTCGATATGCTGCGCGTCCGGCAGCGCGGCGCAGACATGCAGGTGCAGCGCGGGCGCGCAATGGGCGGAAATCGGCACCTGGAACGCCTCGGCCAGTCGTGCGGCCTTGAGAAAGCCGGTCACACCGCCACAGCGCGTCGCGTCGGCCTGTAGCACGTCCACCGCGCCCGCCTCCAGCATCCGGCGGAAATACCACGGGTCATAGCCGTATTCCCCCGCCGTGATCGCCATGCCGGGCGGCGCGCGATCGCGCAGCAGGTGCAGACCCGCCAGATCGTCGGACGAGACCGGTTCCTCGAACCAGCGCACATCGCAGCGGGCGAAGATTTCGGCCATCAGCAACGCCTGTTTCCGGGTGAAGGCGCCGTTGGCATCGACGAACAACTCGCAACCGTCGCCAATCGCCTCGCAGGCCACGCGCAACCGTTCAGGGTCGCGGGCCGGGTCGCGCCCCACCTTCATCTTGACGAAGGCGAACCCGTCATCGGCCCAGCCGCCCAGTTGTCGCGCCAGCCGGTCGTCGTCATAGGACGTGAACCCGCCAGACCCATAAAGCGCAACGCTGTCCTGCGCCTGCCCCAGAAGCTGCGCCACCGACAGGTCCAGCAGCCGCGCCTTGAGATCCCAGAGCGCGTTGTCCACCGCCGACAGCGCCATCGACGCGATGCCGGCCCGCCCGTCATTGCGCAGAGCATGCTGCATCGCGCGGTGGGCGGCGGGGATGTCCATGGCCGAAAGCCCGGTGACGGCATCGGCCAGCGTCTCGCGGATATAGGTGCCGGTGGCGGGGCTGCCATAGCTATAGCCCAGCCCGGTCTGCCCGCCCCCGTCGATTTCGACCAGCACGATCGTGGTCGCGTCCCATTGCAGCGTGCCGTCGGATTCCGGTGCATCGGTCGGCACCCGCGCCACGGTGACGCGCGGAGCCTCCAGTTTCGGCACGTCGCGCATCGCCCTATCCCGTCACCCGCTTGAAGGTCTGCCACAGGATGCCGCCCGCATCCGGGTCGCCCTGCGCCAGCGCCTTGGCATAGCTTTTCGCCTGGGAGAGCGTGATATGCGGCGGAAGGGTCGGCACATCCGGATCGGTCAGCGCGTCGATCACGGTGGGCCGGTCGGCGGCAAAGGCCGCGTCCCAGGCGGGCGCAATCTGGTCGGGCGTTTCCACGCGGATGCCGTTCAACCCCAGTGAGCGGGCATATTCGGCATAGTTGAACGGCGGCACGTCCTGCGTTTCCGGCACGCGGGGGCTGTCGCCCATGGCGCGCAGTTCCCACGTCACCTGGTTCAGGTCGTTGTTGTTCAGCACCGCGATCACAAGGCGCGGGTCGGCCCATTCGCGCCAGAACTTCGCGACGGTGATCAGCCCGTTGATCCCCAGCATCTGCATCGCGCCGTCGCCGACGAACCCGACCGCCACCCGGTCGGGATAGCAGAACTTGGCCGCCGTGGAATAGGGCACGCCGGGACACATCGTCGCCAGCGTGCCGGAAAGCGAGGCCTTCATCCCCGCGCGCACCTTGATCGCGCGCGCGAACCAGTTGGCGGAGGAGCCGGAATCGGCCGAGATGATCGCATTGTCGGGCAGGCGCGGCGAGGCTTCCCAGAACAGCAATTCGGGGTTGATCGGGTCGGCCTTCTGATGCGCGCGCTCCTCGGCGCGGTCCCACCATTTGCCGACGCGGCGTTCGATATCCTCGCGCCAGCCACGATCCTCCTTGGCCTTCAGATGCGGGATCAGGGCGCGCAGCGTCGCCGCCGCATCGCCGACAAGGTTCACCTCCATCGGATAGCGGATCGATTCCATGGCGGGGTCGATGTCGATCTGCACGCCGCGCGCCTTGCCCTCTTTCGGCAGGAACTCGGAATAGGGAAAGCGCGAGCCGACCATCAGCAGCGTGTCGCAATGGCGCATCATCCAGTCCGAGGGTTCGGTACCCAAAAGCCCCATCTGCCCGGTGACGAAGGGCAGATCGTCGGGCAGAACCGCCTTGCCCAGCAGCGCCTTGGCGACGCCCGCGCCCAGCAGGTCGGCAACCTGCACCAACTCGTCGGCAGCATCCAGCGCACCCGCGCCGGCAAGGATCGCGACCTTCTTGCCCGCGTTCAGCGCCTCGGCGGCGCGGGTCAGGTCGGCCTGTTCGGGCACCACGCGCGGGGCGGCATAGCCGATGCCGGAATGGACCGTACCGTGGGCATGGGCGGGCGCGTCCACCGCGTCGGCCTCCTGCACGTCGTTGGGAAAGATGATTGCCGTCGGCAGGCGTTTGGCCATCGCGATGCGCATGCCCCGGTCGATCAGGTGACGCGCCTGCGCGGGCACCATGCAGGTGTGGATGTAGTCCTTGGCCACGTCCTTAAACAGCACCTGAAGGTCCACCTCCTGCTGGTAATTGCCGCCCAGGGCCGCACGCGCCTGCTGCCCGACAATCGCCAGCACCGGCTGGTGATCCAGCTTGGCATCATAGAGCCCGTTCAGCAGATGGATGGCACCGGGGCCGGAGGTCGCAAGGCAAACCCCGACCTCGCCGGTCCATTTGGCATGAGCGCAGGCCATGAAGGCGGCCTCTTCCTCGTGCCGTGTCTGGATGAAATCTATGGTTTCGTCGCGCCCCAGTGCGCCCACCAACCCGTTGATACCGTCACCGGGATAGCCATAGATCCGTCGCACGCCCCATTCATGCAGCCGCTTCAGGATGAAATCTCCAACCGTATCCGCCATGTCTCGTCTCCTTCCTTTCGTCGCCGCCGCTCAGCCGGGATATGCGATCGTGCTCAGCAGCGCATTTTCGGCGCGGCGGGAATCCAGCCGCGTGTGCTGCACCACCACGGGCCGGTCGGCCTCGATGACGCAGGCATAATCGGTGCCGCGCGGCACCGGTTCGGGGTCTTGCAGATCGTTGAACCGCTGATGCAGCGTGCGCTGCGCCGGAACGGTCAGACGGTAAGGGCCAGCCGGGTCGCGGTCGGCGAAGAACAGCGTCAGCGTCACCTGCGCGTCTGCCTCGCCCGCGTTCAGGATGCAGACGGTTTCGTGGCTGGTCATCTCGGGTTCGGGGCCGGTGCTCCATTCGGGGATATATCCCTCGGCGATGGCCCAGCGGTGATGTCCGATCGGATTGGTCATCGCGGTGACCCTCCTTTCTGTCATGCATCCTTCTCGCGCAAACGCGCCCTCGGACGGGAATGTTCCGCCCCTGCACAGGATTGTGAGGGAACGATCCGCTGTTCCGCGCCGTTAGGAAGATGATGGTTCCGGCGCAGGAGAAATCCGTGAGACACCCCGCCCGCAACACTTCATCTCGGGACTGGCGCAGCGCCGCGCTGGGGATTGGCGCATTGGCCGCATTGGGTGGCGCGGCCTTGCTGATGCGACGGCGCACCCGCCTCGATCCGCGCCGCAAGATCCGGCAATCCGCCGCTGCCATGGGGGGCAGCATCCTCGCCGACAGCGCGATGGAGCATCTGCGCGGCGGCTTTCACAACCCGGCGATGTATGCCGCGCCCGCGCTGGCGACACTTTCCATGCTCGGCACCACCGGTAACGCCCGCGCGGCGCGGCCCGTCCATGCGGCGGCCGTGGCGGTCGGCGCGGCGGGTCTCGGGTTTCACGCCTATAATATCCTCAAGCGGCCCGGCGGGGTCAGCTGGAACAACCTGTTCTATGCCGCCCCCATCGGCGCGCCCGGCGGGCTGGCGGTGACCGGGATACTGGGGCTGGCCGACGCGGCACGCACGCGCGATCACGGGCGGCTGCTGGCCGGGTTCATCGCGCTGGCCACTCTGGCCGAGGTCGCCGAGGTCGCCCTGCTGCATTTTCGCGGTGCGTGGCACAATCCGGCGATGGTCCTGCCGGTGACCGTACCGCCCGCCACCGCGGCTCTGCTGCTCGGGCAGGCGTTGCACCCCCGCACGACGACGCGGCCTTTGGCCCGAAGCGCACTGCGGCTGATGGGCGCGATGGGCGTCATAGGCACCGGGTTTCACATCTATGGCGTCAGCCGCAACATGGGCGGCTGGGGCAACTGGCGCCAGACCGCGTTCGCCGGGCCGCCGGTGCCGGCCCCGTCCAGCTTTACCGCACTGGCGCTGGCGGGCGACGCGGCGCTGGACCTGATCGGGGGCACACCATGAGCGGCACCTTTCATCGCCCCTATCCCGCCTGGAACGTGCTCGACAAATGGGACAGCCCGTCCTTCAACGACACCACGCGCGAGGTGCTGCGACAGCGGCTGGAAGAGGTGCCGGGGCGGCGGTTTTTCACCGCCGACGAATGGCCCACGCTTGTGGCGCTGTGCGACGCGGTCCTGCCGCAGGACGACAACCCCGATCCGGTCCCGCTGGCCAACTGGATCGACGCCGCGCTGTTCGAGGGGCGCGGCAACGGCACGCGCCACGCCGACATGCCCGCCCCGCCCGACGCCTGGCGGCTGGGTCTGGCGGCGCTCGATGCCGAGGCGGGTGCGCGTGGGGCGGCGGATTTCGCGTCGCTCGACCGCGAGGAACGCGGCGCGGTGTTGCGCGACGTGGATGCGGGACGGCTGCGCGCCGACTGGCAGGGGATGCCGGTGCGGCGCTTCTTCCGCAACCTGGTGCTGGCCGAGATCGTGGCGATCTATTACTCGCACCCCACGGGACAAAGCGAGATCGGCTTTGGCGGCCCGGCCAGCCCGCGCGGTTACGTGCGCCTGCAACCCAACCGCGCCGACAGTTGGGAGGCCCCGCCCGGCAAATGGGAGCGCACATGATGGCCTTGCAAGACCCCGATCCCCGCGCCATCGACGGCCACGCGCCCGACGTGTTCAGCCGCGACGGCACCGTGCCGATGCGCCAGTTTTCCGACCGCGAGGAGGTCGATTTCGCCATCGTCGGAACGGGATGCGGCGGCGGCGTGCTGGCGGCGAAACTGGCCGAGGCGGGGTTCTCCGTCGTGGCATTCGACGCCGGGGCGTTCTGGTGGCCGCTGTCGGATTTCGCCTCGGACGAGCGCGCGCAGGACAAGCTTTACTGGCTGGACCCGCGCATTTCCGAGGGCGACGACCCGCTGGAATTCGGCCAGAACAATTCGGGCCGCAGCGTCGGCGGCTCGTCGGTGCATTTCCAGATGGTCGCGCTGCGCTTTCGCCCGGAATGGTTCAGATCGCGCAGCCTGCTGGGCTACGCCGTGGATTGGCCGGTGGATTGGCGCGAGATGTGGCATTATTACGACGAGGTCGAACGCGCCTGCGCCATTTCCGGCCCCGTCACCTACCCTTGGGGGCCGAAGCGGCACTATCCTTACCGCGCGCACGAGGTGAACGCCGCCGGGCAGGTGCTGGCACGCGGGGCCGAGGCGCTGGGGGTGCCCTGGGCGCCGACACCGCTGGCCACCGTCTCGGCCCCGCGTGGCAAGTCTCCGCCCTGCGTCTATCGCGGCATGTGCAAGATCGGCTGCTCCACCAATGCCAAGCAAAGCGTGCTGGTCACCTATATCCCCCGCGCGCTGGATGCGGGCGCGGAAATCCGTGATCTGGCGATGGTGGGCCGCATCGAGACCGACAAGGGCCGCGCCACCGGCGTGGAATACCATCGCGCGGGACAGTGGCGGTTCCAGCGCGCGCGCAACGTGGTCTGCGCGGGCTATTCCATCGAAACGCCGCGTCTGCTGCTGAACTCGGCCAATGCGCGCCAGCCCGGTGGCCTCGCCAACTCCTCGGGCACGGTCGGGCGCTATCTGATGGCCCATCTCAACGATGCCGTCTGGGGCGTGATGGACGACGAGATCCGCTGGTACAAGGGCCCGCCCTCGATGGCCTGTTGCGAGCACTGGAATTATATCGACGACCACCCGGACAAGGATTTCGACGGCGGCTATTCCTTCATGTCCCAAGGGCCGCTGCCCACGGATTTCGCGCGTATGCTGGTCACCAACGAAGGCGTGTTCGGCACCGAACTGCGCCGCCAGATGGCGCTGTACAACCGCATGGCCGGACTGAAGATGGTGGGCGAGACGATACCGCAGGCCGACAACCGCGTGACGCTGGCCGACGAGATCGACGATTTCGGCCTGCGCCGCGCCCGCGTCACCTATTCCTATTGCGACAACGACCGCCGGATGCAACGCCATGCGCGCGATTTCATGGCCCGGATGCTGGGCGCGGCGGGCGGGCGCGACCTGCTGGAAACCGGGTCCACCGCGCATCTGATGGGCGGCTGCCGGATGGGCAATGATCCCGAAACCAGCGTGACCGACAGCGACGGGCGGACATGGGACATACCCAACCTCTGGGTCTGCGACGGCTCGCTGATGCCCACGGCGGGCGGCGTCAACCCGTCGATGACGATCATGGCCAATGCCGCGCGCATCGCCGACCGCATCACGACGCTGGCGGCGCATGGCGAACTGGACCGCGCCCATGGCTGACGCGGCGGCCCCGATGTCGGACCGGCAGGCGCGCTATATGCCCATCGCCGATTACGCCCTGATCGGGGACACCCACGCCGCCGCCCTGATCGCGCGCGACGGCGCCATCGACTGGCTGTGCCTGCCCGACATGCCGGACGACTCGATCTTCGCCGAACTGCTGGACCGCGAGCGGGGCGGCTGTTTCTTCGCCGGTTCCGCGCAGGGCGCGCGAAGCACGCGCCGTTATCTGCCGCATTCGCCGGTGCTGGAAACCACCCATGAAACCGCCGACGGCATCCTGCGGATCACCGATTTCATGCCGATCCCGCGCGACGGCAAACAACGCCATGTCGCCGCCGCGCGCCGCCTGATCCGGCTGGTCGAGGCGGTCGAGGGCCAGCCCGAACTGGCCGTCCGCTTCGCCCCCCGCCCGCAATACGGCGAGGTGCTGCCAAGGCTGCGCCAGCGCGGCAGGGGTGTGTGGACGATGTCGGACGGGCGCGATTTTCTGGCGCTGCATTCCGACCTGCCGCTGGAGCGCAGCGCCCACGGCACGCTGACCGCCCGCACCCGCCTGACCAAGGGCGAGCGCCGCACCCTCGCAATGTCGTTCTGCCGCAGCGATATCGGCGTGCTGGTGCCGCTTCAGGGTTGCCGGGGCGAACTGGACTCCACGCTGGGCTGGTGGCAGGATTTCTGCGCCGCCTGCACCCATGACGGTCCGTTTCAGGCCGAAGTGCTCCGCAGTTTCATCACCCTGCGCCTGCTGACCTTCAGCCAGTCGGGCGCGGTGCTGGCCGCCCCAACAACCAGCCTGCCCGAGGCCGTGGGCGGCACGCGCAACTGGGATTACCGCTATTGCTGGCTGCGCGACGCCTCGTTCATCATGGGCAGTTTCCTCGACCTCGGCTATGAGGAGGAGGGCGAGGCGTTCTTTCGCTGGCTGATCCACGCCACGCAACTGACCGCGCCGCGGCTCGACGTGCTTTATGACGTGTTCGGCCATACCATGGTGCCCGAACGCACGCGCCACGCGCTGGAAGGCTGGCGCGGCTCGGCGCCGGTGCGCACGGGAAACGGCGCGCAGGGACAGTTGCAGCTGGACGTTTACGGCGAGATGGTCAATTCCGCGCTGCTCTATGCCCGCGCCGGGGGAACGCTGGATTTTGCTCAGCGCCGCCGGCTGCGCGAATTCGCCGATATCGTCTGCCAAAGCTGGACCCTGCCCGACAACGGCATGTGGGAGATGCGCAACGGCCGCCGCCATCACACCTATTCCAAGGCGATGTGCTGGGCGGCGCTGGATTCGGTGCTGCAACTGTGCGAAATGGGGCATCTGCGGCTGGACACCGATCGCCTGTCGCGCGAACGCGACGCGATCCGCGCCAGCATCCTGGCGCAGGGGGTCAACCGAAAGGCCGGCACGCTGACCGGTGCCTATGGCCACGATTACATGGATGCATCGCTCTTGCTGTTGCCACGCATGGGGCTGATCGCGCCCGACGATCCGCTGATGGTCGCAACCTTCGATCGGATCGAACGCGATCTGGGCCACGGCGCGCAAATCCGGCGCTATCCCGACGGGCTCGACGGGTTCACCTCGACCGAGGGCACATTCACCGCCTGCGGCTTCTGGGCGGCCGATTATCTGGCGCGCCGCGGCGACACCGATGCGGCGCGCGCCCGGATCGCGGAGTTGTTGCAAAACGCCAACGATCTGGGCCTGATGTCCGAAGAAACCGACCCCGAGACCGGCGAGATGCTGGGCAATTTCCCGCAGGCGTTTTCCCATGCCGGGCTGATCCGCGCGGCCTCGTCGCTGGGGCGGCAGGAACAGGGCGAGACCCCGAAGGAGAAGCTATGACCCATTGGCAGGACATCGTCCCGACCTGGCCCGCCATCGCGCTCTGGGGGCTGATCGCTTCGGGCGCGATGGCGACAGTGCTGGAAGGGTCGCGCCTGCTGGGGTTCTCGCGGATGAGCCTGCCGTTCCTGTTCGGCACCTTCTTCACCATGCGCCGCGCCCCGGCGATGGTGCTGGGCTATATCGCCTATCTGCTGGGCGGCTGGGTGTTCGCCATCCTCTACGCGCTGGTCCTGCACGATCTCGGCTGGCCGACATGGTGGATCGGCGGGTTGATGGGCCTGGCGCACGGCGTGTTCCTGGTCACCGTGTTCCTGCCGCTGCTGCCGTTCATCCATCCCAACGTCGCCACCCATTACGACGGCCCCTCCGCATTGGCCCGGCTGGAGCCACCGGGGCCGTTCGGGCTGAACTACGGCTACGCGACCCCGGCGACGACCGTCGCCGCGCAGGTGCTGTTCGGGCTGATCTTCGGCGCGGGCTATGGAATGATGCTATAGGCCGCGCCTGCGGAACGGGCGCACCGCATCGAAAAACGGCAGACGATCGTTTCAGGTCAGAAGCGTGATCATCATGATGGCGAACTTGCGCCCGCTGTTGAACATTGTCGTGATCTGGAAGAGCACGATGAAAAGCAGCGGATGGAAATATTGCGGCCATCGCTCGGCCATGTCGAGGACACCCGCCCGCCGAACCAGACTGGCAACCGGCCACATCAGCCCAACCGCCACGGCCACACCGATCACCACGCCTCCGAGAATGTCAGAGGGATAATGAAGCGAGAGGTACACGCGCGCAAAGCCGATGACCAGCAGGGCGTGCAGGGTAACGAACAATCCCGCCCAGCGGTTCACGATCCAGAACCCCGTCGCAAGGGCTGCATACAGCACGGCGTGATCGCTGGGAAAGGATGACCACCCATCCAGGACGTCCCGTGTGATCGTCACCGGCAGTTGAAGGTCGAGCCCCTCGGCGTGAAGCGGTCTTGGCCGATACGGAAACAGCAGCGCAGCCATGCGGCCCACCGCGATGGCGACAATCGACACCGCCAGCAGAGCGATCAGCTTCGCACGGGGCAAAGTCTGATCGGAACGTGGAACAAACTATAATAACAGGAACAGCGCCGCAAGGGGCACCCCTTTGACCAACGGGTTGCCGCCGATGAAGTGCACGAGAACGTCGAATTTATAGGATTGCCCCACATACCCGTTCACCCAGTCGAGGATTGCCTTGTCCACCGTCAATCTCCAATCTTTTCAAATCTTGTTCCGATAAAAATGTCATTCTGAAAAATGGATGCCGCTTCGGCGATCCGCCTTCGGCAATGCAGCCATCGCTGTCAACTTGATTTTTTCGTGAAGCGGATCGCTCAAGGCGGCACGACACGCGCCTGTTGCGATGTTCTGTTTGCCTGACCGGTCGCCACGTCCTTGCGCCGCACCGCGAAAGGCAATGCCTGAGCGAGGTTTCGGACCGGCCTGCGCACAAGCGTCCTGCGGCGCTAACGCCGCCTCTTCGTCGCTTCCGAGATCATCCAGCCGGTGCCGAGCACACCGGCGATTCCCGCCGCCGCCAGACCGATGCGCACGGTGCTTGCGGGCCAGCCGGTGACACCGCCTCGGGTGCGCGGGCCGAACCGGCCCTCGGCGCCCATGTCGCGATCCACCGGTGTGAACAGGTTGTCGGGCCGCGCATCCTCGGCCATCGGCGCGCCCATCTGGTTGTCCCAGGCCTTGCGCGCCATCATCCGGTCCATGATCGCCGGCACCGCCAGCGTGCCGAGGATGGATTCCACCGCCGGCGCGCCGATCCACATCTCGCGCGGCGCGGTGTCGGCGGCGCGCAGGATCTGATGCGCGACGTCATCGGGCGCATAGATCGGCGGCACCGGCTGCGGTTCGGCGCCCATGCGCGAGCGTGCCCAGTCGAATTGCGGCGTGTTCACCGCCGGAAGATGCACCATGGTCAGACGGACCGGGCTGTGTTCGTGCTCCAGCTCCGAACGCAGCGAGTCGGTAAAGCCGCGCACCGCCGCCTTGGCCCCGCAATAGGCAGATTGCAGCGGGATCGAGCGGTAGGCCAGCGCCGAGCCGACCTGAACGATGGTGCCGCTTCCCTGTGTCTGCATCTGGCGCAGCGCCGCCAGCGTGCCGTTCACTTGCCCCAGATAGGTCACCTCGGTCACGCGGCGGAACTCGGCCGGGGTCACGTCCGGGACCCGGCTGAAGATCGTCGCCATCGCGTTGTTGATCCACAGATCGATCCGGCCCCAACGCTGCACCACCCGCTCGGCGGCGGCAAAGACCTGATCGGCGTCGGAAACATCCGTCGGCAGCACCAGCGCCTCGCCACCCCGTGCCTCGATCTCTTGGGCGGCGGCCTCCAGCCCGACGCGCCCCCGCGCCAGAAGCGCCACGCGATCCCCCCGCGCCCCCAAGGCGCGGGACAAGGCGCGCCCGACTCCGGCAGATGCGCCGGTCACGACGGCAATGCGGGGCTGTGTCATGGCGGAACCCTCCGGTTATGAAGGGCCAACGCCAAGGCCGGGGCAGTCGTTCCCGGCTTTTGCAGCGGGCTGGGTCGGTTGACCCCCCGACTACTGCCAAGCCGGTGATTTCGCGTGGTGCGAAATCTGAACGGAGCACCTGCTTGACCTCTTTTCGGAAGACGGGCCGACCCGGCAACGCCGATTCCATCACAAGCTGCCGTTCATCCCGGATTTGGCGGAAGGCGGGAATGGGGGACGAAGAAAACGTTCACTGTATGCAACCCAAAGTCTGCTTTCGGACCGAGCCTTTCGAAAAACGGTGATTTTAGGTCGCACGATGCTGACGTAGCGATGGGCCGCTTGAGGTCGTCAGTCAATTGCCTCTTGGGCGATAATCCGCGCTGGGATACCGGCCACAGTGGCACCGGACGGTATGTCGCGAGTGACCACCGCATTGGCTCCCTCCTGAACATGGTCGCCAATCTTGACGGGTCCGATGATCTTGGCACCTGCACCAATATCGACGTGACCGCCGATTTCCACCCCATCCGTGATGGTGACCTGCTGAAATAGCAGGCAATTAGGGCCGATAGGAGAGTTGGGATGCACGACCACCCCAGTGGGATGCGGCAGAAGACCTCCGCCAATCCGGGAGTTGATCGGAATGTCCGTTGCAGTAACGATAGACCAGAATCGATGCTGCAATACCCAATAGGCTTTCGCGACTTTGTAAAACAGGCCTGACGCGGCCTGGTAGCGGCGAATGGACTTTAACAGGCGATGTGATGGGGCCCAGAGACGAGTGACGCGCTCTCGACTCCAGTCGGGTTCTGTCGCGGATGCCGCGTCTGAAAAGGCCTTACGGTTTGTCACGGGCGTTTCCGAAAATCGCAAATTCTGTCACAGGCAAATTTCATTTTCTTCGAACGAAACTGCCGCTATATCGCTGGTTCTGAAGCCGCTGTAAATGGCAGTAACGTTTGCACACTTGCCATTCGGATGCGTTCTAAAAAATCTTGTTTTTTGAAACATGCGCGAACTTCCGCGTTTGGCGGCACCACAAACCCCGTTCAAAACCGAAGCAGTTGTCCAAGAGCTTTGTCTCTCCTATGACGGCAGCTATTTGCTACGTTGCAGAATTTGGGTAGGATTGACTTGGATCGCCGCTCACCTTGGTGAGTCAGCACCGCATCCCAAAAAGCGCCGATCCCTGTGGCCTGAAAACTTCGACCGTTCAAAAAGCCGCCAGCAAAACACTGGCGGCTCGGGCGGTTTGTCGCGTTACGGTTACTGGGTGTCCGGCGCGGCGCTGTCGCGCTTCTCGTCCACGACGTCCGACACGTTGCGGTCGGGGGTTTCGGCGCAGACAGTCATCACCTCTTCGACCGGGATTTCGTAGAACCCGCTGACGCGCACGATCTGCGGCTGCATGTCGTCCGATCCGGCGGCGGCATCGTCCGACGCGGCGGAGTCGGTGTCGGAGGCGGACATATCGCTCTGGGCGGTATCGCCGCTGTCCATGGCATCGCCTGTCGTGTCGGTGCCGGTCGCGTCGGTCGCCGTGCTGCCGCTGTCGCTGGCGGATGCGTCGGTGCTGCCCTCCATCGCACCGGCCTTGTCGCTGCCATGGCGATATCCGGCGATGTAATAGAGCGTGCCGGGAACCACGGCGGTGTCCATCGTGACGATCTCGTGACATTTCACCTGATCGGGCGATTTGTCCCCCTGCGAGTCAGCGCCCTGATCCGATTGCGCCGATGCCATGCCGGCCGTGACGATACAGGCGGCGGTGGCGGTGAGCTTGAACAAAGTAGACATTTCAACATTCCTCCTCGGATACGTGTTTCAAGCATCTTGAAAACGCGTGTCGCGCGGTTGCGTTCCCTTACGGCAACCGATGGGCCATCACATGGGGGTGATCGCGAAATCCGGTCAGGGCTGACCGGCCCGGTCCTCGCCGAAACCCGGCGGCAATTGCTGGCGTGTGGTCTGGTCGGTCATCGACAGCGACAGCAGCAGCAGCACCCACAGCACGCCGCACAGGCCGGCGATGCGCGCGGCACCGCCGGCCTGTCCCAGTCCCATGAAGATGGCGATCACCAGCCCCGCCTTGGCCGCCGCGATCGTCAGCGCCAGCGGCAGTTTCCAAACCCCGATCGGCAGATAGGCCCCGCCCAGCGTGGTGGCCAGCAGCAGGCTCAGCGCCAGCCAGACCAGCGCCGAGCGCCGCCAGAGGCGCGCCGGTGTCTCCCGCCCGCTCACAGCGACCGCCCCATCAGGTAGAGCAGTGGATAAAGCACGATCCAGATCAGGTCGATCAGGTGCCAGTACAGCCCCAGAACATGCAGCAGCGCGGTGTTCTGCCAATCGAACCTTTCGGCCCGCACCCTCCACAGCGTGATCGCGACGGCCACCAGCCCGATGCTCAGATGCACCGCATGCACGCCGGTCATCGCCCAGTACAGCCCGACAAAGACCTGCGCACCGGGCATGTCCACCGGGAAATCCGCGGCCCCGGGATAGAGCGACTCGCTGATGTCCTTGTAATACTCCACCCCTTTCACACCCATGAAGGTCAGCCCCAGCAGCGCGGTCAGGGCCAGCCCGATCAGCACATGGCGCTTGTGCCCCGCTTCGCCCGCCCAGACCGCTGCCGCCATGGTCGCGCTTGACGTCAGCAGGATCGCGGTATTGATCGTGCCCAGCCAGATCGCCGTTTCCGCCCCCGCCGCCTCGAACGCGGACGGATAGGCATAGCGATAGAGGCCGTAGGTCACGAACAGCCCGCCAAAGAACACCAGTTCCGAGGCCAAAAACACCCACAGCCCCAGTTCCGCCGCGTGGCGCTGGCGGGCGATGTCGTGGAAGGGGTCGTGCCGCGCCTCGGTCATGGCATCTCGTCCTTGCGGCTGGACTGATGGTCGCCGCCGCTTTCGTCGCGTTCGCTCGGCTCCTCATGGGCTGCGTGATAGGCGTAGGGGTCGGTATCGACGGTGGGCGGGATCACGAAATTGTCGCGCGGCGGCGGCGACGTGGTGGCCCATTCCAGACCGCTGGCGTGCCACGGATTGTCGCCCGCGCGCCGCCCGTAGCGCAGCGACAGCGTCAGATAGACCAGCGGCACCAGATAGGCGAGCGCCAGGATCACCGCCCCCGCCGAACTGAGGACATGCCAGATCTGGAACTCGGGCGGATAGGAATGATAGCGCCGCGGCATCCCCAGATAGCCCAGGATGAATTGCGGAAAGAAGGTAAAGTTGAAGCCGACGAACATCAGGATCGCTGCCAGCCGCGCCCAGGGTTCGCTGTAATGCCGCCCCGTGACCTTGGGCCACCAGAAATGCAGCCCCCCGAAGAACGCGGTGACCATCGCCCCGACCATGATGTAATGGAAATGCGCCACCACGAAATAGGTGTCATGCACATGCACGTCGATCGGGATCGAGGCCAGAAACAGCCCGGTCAGTCCGCCCAGCGTGAACAGCCCGAGAAATCCCAGCGCATAGAGCATCGACGCCTCGAAGGTGATATGCCCGCCATATAACGTCGCCGACCAGTTGAAGACCTTGATGGCCGAGGGCACCGCAACCACGAAGGACAGGATCGAGAACACCAGACTGGCCCAGGCCGATTGGCCCGAGACGAACATGTGATGCCCCCAGACGAAAAAGCTGAAGATCGCGATGCCGAGGATGGCAAACACCATCGCCTCGTAGCCAAAGACCCGACGGCGGGCGAAACAGGTGATGATCTCGGTCACGACACCCATGCCCGGCAGGATCATGATATAGACCGCCGGGTGCGAATAGAACCAGAACACGTGCTGAAAGATGATCGGATCGCCGCCTTGGTCGGGGTCGAACAGGCTGAGGCCGAACAGCCGGTCCACCACGATCATCAGCAGCGCCACCGCCAGCGCCGGGGTCGCCAGCACCATGATGATCGAGGTGGCATAGATCGACCACACGAACAGCGGCAGCCGCATCCAGCGCATACCGCGCGCGCGCAGCACATGCACCGTCACGATCATGTTGACCCCGGTGGCGATGGTGCCGAACCCGGCGACGAACACCCCGGCGGCGGCCAGCGTCACGTAGCTGTTGGAATAGAGCGTCGAATAGGGCGTGTAGAACGTCCAGCCGGTATCGACGCCGCCCACCAGCAGCGAAACCAGCGCCAGCAGCCCGCCCGCGACGGTCAGATACCAGCTGAGCAGGTTGAGACGCGGAAACGCCACGTCGCTGGCCCCGACCGCCATCGGCAGGATGAAATTGCCGAACGTCGTCGGGATCGCCGGGACGAGGAAGAACCACACCATGATGACGCCGTGCAGCGTGAACAGCTTGTTGTAGCTGTCGGCACTCACCAGATCGCCCGCCGGGGTGATCAGCTCGATGCGGATCAGCGTCGCCGCCGCGCCGCCGATGAAGAAGAACAGCGTCAGCGTCAGCGCGTAAAGGATCGCGATGCGCTTGTGATCGGTGGTCAGCAGCCACGAGCGCAGATCGCTTCCCGCGCCCAGATAGCTGCGGGTCGGGCGCGGCGTCGCCGGGTGCGGCTCGGGCAATGCGGCGATGTCGGTCATGGCGTTTCCCCTTCTTGCGTGCCGAGAGAGCGCAGATAGGCGACCAGTGCCGTCACCTCTCCGGTTTCCAGTATCCCGCCGAAATCGGGCATGATCGGCGCGTAGCCGGCGACCACGTCACGCGCCGGCAGCAGGATGGAATCCCGCAGATAGGCATCGTCCGCCGTCACCACGCGCCCGTCCGCCAGTGCCACGCGGCGCCCGGCCACGCCGTTCAGGTCGGGCGCATGCACGTCGGAGCCTTCGGCGTGACAGCCCGAACAGCCCGCCGTGGTGAACAGCTTCCTTCCCTCGGCTACCAGCGTGTCGCCCTCGGGGCGGTTGGCCAGCCATGCCGAGAAATCCTCGGGCTCCATCACCACGATCTCGCCGGTCATCTGCGAATGCGAGGTGCCGCAGAACTCGGCGCAGAACAGGTGATAGGTGCCGGGCTCGGTCGCGGTGAACCATGTGGTCGCGGTGCGCCCCGGCACCACATCCTGTTTCAGCCGGAACGCGGGCACGAAGAACGAATGGATCACGTCCTGGCTGTCCAGATACAGCTTGACCGGCTGACCCATGGGCACATGCAGCGCGTTGATCTCGCGCGTGCCGTTGGGGTGGCGGGCCTTCCACATCCATTGTTTCGCCTCGACGTGGATCTCCATCGCATCGGGAGGCGGATCAAGCTGGCGCACCATGATCGACGCGGCCCCCCAGAAAAAGAACAACGCGACGAACACCGTCGCCGAAGTCCAGCCCCATTCGATCTGGTGCGACAGCAGGCGCGGCACGCGGTGGCGGGTGACCTTGCTTCCCTTGCGGTAGCGGATCGAGAACACCAGCACCAGCGTGCCCACCAGCGTCACGATGGCCAGCGAGAACAACACCAGCACCAGCAGCAGCGTGTCGAAGCTGCGGGCGTTTTCCGAGGCTTGGGCAAGGGACAGGATCGAATTCATCGCCAGCCCCTCCGCCGTTCACGGATCAGAAGCGCCGCGATGGCGCCGCCCAGCAGCAGCGCGAAGCCGAGCGACAGCATCGTCAGGATTCGCGTGATCGCCAGCGAATAGCGCCCGCTTTCGGCGTCGAAGCCGTAGCACAGCAGCGCCAGCCGATCGGCGAAGGATCCGGCCTGCCCCTGCCCCGCCTCGACCAGCGCAAGCCGCAGATCGCCGGGATCGGCGCGGAAGGCGGGCAGCACGCGCGTGACCTCGCCGCCCGCCGTCAGCACATAGCGCGCCGCCGGATGGGCGAAGCGGTCGTTTTCGGCGTCATGCACGAACCCATAGCCCAACGCGTTCGTGATCTCCGCCAGCCGGTCCGCCCCCGGCATCAGGATACGGGTGACGGCGCGCAATTCCTCGGGCAGTTGCGCGGCAACCATCGTCTCGGCGGCCTGCCGCGTGTCGCGTGGGTCGATGCCGATGGCGGCGATGCCGAAATCCCGCCCCGGGGTCAGCCCGGACTGCATCAGCGTCTCGCCGGTCTGCGCAAGGATCGCATCGCACAGCGCGCCGCAATCGAAATCGACGAAGACCGCCACGGTGGGCCGCGCGGTTCCCAGATCGACGCGCGCGCCCGGTGGCGGCGCGGCGGCAACGCGGTCCAGTTCCGCCTGCGTCAGTGCGGCCTGCGCGGGCGCGGCGAGGATCAGCAGCAGAGCCAGCGCGCGGATCATGGCCCTTCCTCCAGTGGGGCAAAGGCGTCCCGCCCCCGCGCCACGATCCGCGCCATCGCCTGCTGAATCGCCATGCGCCCGCCCGCGCCCTCCAGATCGGCCCGCTGGCGGGCGCGGAAGGCGTCGTAATCCGCCACGGGCCGTGTTTCCAGAACCGGCCCGTCAAAGACCTGCGCCGCATCCCAATCCTTGCCGCTGCCCGGCAGCAGCAGCCATGCCGCCAGCACGCAGACTGCGCCGATCCCGACGATCCCCGCGATCACGGCCAGAACGCCGCCTTCCGGGATGCCGAGGGGTTCGCGTTGGGGAAGCCTGCTCATCGCATCCTCCCCTTGATCGCAATGCGCACAAGCATCGCCGCACCGATCAGCAGCGCGAGGGTGGCAAGGGCGACAACGACGGACAGGCCGTGCTGACCCGGCGCGCAGATCCACACGAGATAGAGCAACCCGCCCGCCAGCACGCAAACCGCGATCATCCGCAGTCGCGCCGCGTCCGACCGCCAGCGCGAGGGCAGCAGGGCGAGGAACGGCACCACCGTTCCGGCCAGGACGGCCAGCACCAGCACCGCCTGCCCTGCCCCGGCGAGCCGCGCCAGATACCACGCCGCCTTGCCGGGCAGGTTGCCCGACCAGCTGACAAGGAATTGCATCGCCGCAAGGTAGAACACCCCCAGCACGCAGGCCAGCATCAGCCCGCCCCAATCGGCCACGGCGCGCGGATCGTCCCGCCGCAGCGCCAGCGCCGCCAGATGCAGCGCCAGCGCCAGTTGCAGCACCGCCAACAGCGCGCCGAAGGTGGTCGAGCCGAAATCGGGGTTGCGCGACAGCACCCAGTCCAGCCCCGCGAAACTGACGGCGAGGCCGTGGAAGATCAGCCCGGCAATCGCCAGCCCGCGCCCCATGCGCGCGGCGAAAACCCCGATCAGCGACCAGCCGACAAGGATGATCGCGGCGCGGATCAGAAACGCCGTGGCGTTGAGGTAAAGCGCCCCGCGCGCCGAATCCTCGCCCGGCCACCACGGATAAAGCTGCGGCAGGACCAGCAGCAGCGGCAGCCCGGCCAGCGCGGCGAAGGGGGTCAGCGCCGCCAGCGGTTCCAGCACATGCCGCCCCGCGCCGATCCAGCGCCCGCCGATCACCGCATGGATCATCAGCCAGCCCGACGCGCCGACGCACAGGCCAAGGCAGAACAGCCAAGCCGCAAGCCACCCCGCCGCCAGCCCGCCGATGCCCTCGCTCAGCGCCAGCACGACCAGCACCGCCGCGCCGAGAACCGGCACCGGCCACAGCCACGAGCGGGCGGGATATGCCTGCGCGACCGAACTCATCGCCCACCCCCCACCGGCACGGCGTCGCGCGCCGGATGGCCGCGCGTGACCTCGCCATCCGCCAGTTGCAGCGCGCGGATATAGGCGACGATGGCCCAGCGGTCGCGCGGGGCGACGCGGGCGCCATAGGGGAACATCACGCCGTATCCATTCGCGATCACCTCCATGAAATGCTCTGCCGGGGCGGCGCGCAGCCGGTCCGACAGGTAGTCGGGCGGCGCCGGAAAGCCGCGCTGCACCACCCGCCCGTCGCCGCGCCCGGTCAGCCCGTGACAGGGCGCGCAGAAGATGCCGTAACGCTCCTGCCCGCGCGCCAGCAGGGCGGCATCGACCTCGGGGGGCTGCTGCACGGCTGCCATGCGCGCCAGATCGCCGCGCGCGACCGTCCCGGCAACGAAGGGGCGGGCCGAGGCGCCGTCATCCCAGACCGACGAGGCGGAATAAGCCTTGTCCTTGGCCTGATCCACCATGTCCTGCTTGCAGGCCGCCAGCGCGAGGATGCAGAGGAACAGAACCCGCGTCATGGCCCCACCTCGATCATGCGAACGGGGGCCACCATGCGCTCCAGCGTCAGCCGGTCGGGCGCGTCCTGGGCGGGCAGGCTGAGGAAAAAACCGTGATCGCTGGCCGCTTCGGTGGCGGCCGGCACGAAGAACGGATGGTTCAGCGTCGGCAGGCGACAGGTGACAAGGAACGCCACCAGCCCCGCGAAGGCCGCCGCCAGCACCCCGGTTTCGAACACCGCGAACATGAAGGCGGGCCACGAATTCAGCGGCCGCCCGCCGGAATTGATCGGATAGCCCTGCGTCGAGGTCCACCATTGCAAAAGGTAGATCCCGAGACCCGCCGCCAGCCCCGCGACCAGCATGACGGGGCGCACGTTCGAGCGCGGCAGCGCCAGCAGGTCGTCCAGTTCCTCCATGTGCCAGGGCGTGTGCGCATCCATGTCGGTCACGCCCTCGGCCCGCAAGGCCCGCGCGGCGGCCAGCAGCGCGTCGGGGCCGTCAAAGGCCAGCAAAAGGCGCGTCCCGCTCATGGCGTGGCCTCGTGGATGCGCTCCTTGACCTCGTGGATCGAGGCCGCCGGAACCCAGCGGATGAACAGGAAGAACAGCAGCGAAAAGAACCCGAGCGACCCCGCCAGCAGCGCCCAGTCCCAGAAGGTCGGCACGAACAGCGCCCATTGCGACGGCAGGTGCCCGCGCGACAGTGTCTGAGAAATGATCAGGATGCGTTCCAGCCACATGCCGACATTGATCAGCACCGCGATCACCAGCACGGCGGGCAGCGACCGGCGCAATGCGCGCAGCCAGAAAAGCTGCGGGATCAGGCAGTTGCAGGCCAGCATCGTCCAGTAGAACGGCGCATAGGGGCCGAAGAACTGCGTATGGGTCAGGAACCGCTCGACCGGTTCCTGCGAATACCAGGCATAGAACCACTCGGTCGCGTAGCTGAGCGTCATCACCAGCGCGCAGAACAGCAGGACGCGCGCCATCACGTCGAAATGCGCGTCCGTGATCAGGTGCGGGATGCGCAAGGCCCGGCGAAAGGCGGCCGCCAGCACCACGACCATGGCAAAGCCCGAATACATCGCCCCGACCACGAAATAGGGCGGAAAGATCGTCTCGGCCCAGCCGGGCATCAGCCCGGCGGCGAAATCCATGCCGACGACGGAATGGACCGACACCACCAGCGGCACGCCAAGCGCGGCCATCGCGCCGTAATAATCCTGCCATACCCGCCAGTGCCGCGCCGAGTTGCGCCAGCCCATCGCCAGCGTGCCGTAAACCATCTGTTTACCCTTGGTCGCCGCACGGTCGCGCAGGCTGGCGAAATCGGGCAGCGCGCCGGTATACCAGAACATCAGGCTGAACAGCAGATACGACGCGATGGCGAAGAAATCCCAGATCAGCGGGCTGCGCCATTGCGGCATCAGGCCCATCGTGTCGGGATAGGGGGCCAGCCAGTAGAACAGCCAGGGCCGCCCCAGATGCAGGATCGGCATCAGCCCGGCAATGGCGGCGGCGAACAGGGTCATCGCCTCGGCGAAACGGCTGATCGAGGCGCGCCAGCGTTGCCGCGTCAGCAAGAGCAGCGCCGAAATCAGCGTGCCGGCATTGCCGATCCCGATCCACCAGACATAATTGGCCAGCGCGAAGCCCCAGATGTTGGAGCTGTCCACGCCCCAGACGCCGACGCCCATCCGGAACAGCCACCAGATCGACACCAGCATCAGCAGGGTCAGCGCGCCCGACACCCCCAAGCCCAGCCACCAGCGCCAGCCCCAGTCCGGGTGCAGCACCGGATCGGCGATGGCGGCGGTGATCGCGGCGGGCGGCGTGTCGGGCAAGTAGGGGCTGCTCATGCCTTGTCCTCCCCGTTCTCGGGCAGGACGCGCGCCAGATAGGTGGTGCGGGGCCGTGTGCCCAGATGCCCCAGCAGCGCGTAATGGCGCGCGTCGGCCTTGGCTTGGGTAACAGCCGCCGCCCTGTCGGCCAGGTTGCCGAAGCTGATCGCCTGCGTCGGGCAGGCGGCCTGACAGGCCGTCACGACCTCGTCGCCGCCGATCCCGCGCCCGTCCTTGCGCGCGGCGATCCGGGCCGAGGAAATACGCTGCACGCAATAGGTGCATTTCTCCATCACGCCGCGCGCACGCACGCTGACATCGGGATTGCGCAAAGCCGCCAGCAGGTCGCTGCCCTGATCGGGAACCGTCTCGCCGCCGGCATAGTCGAAAAAGTTGAACCGCCGCACCTTGTAGGGGCAGTTCGCCTGACAGAACCGCGTGCCGATGCAGCGGTTATAGACCTGCACGTTCAGCCCCTCGCTGTCATGCACCGACGCCTCGACCGGGCAGACGGGCTCGCACGGGGCCTTTTCGCAATGCATGCAGGGCACCGGCTGGAACACGTTGCCACCCTGGGGAAGCTCATAGGTATCGACGCGCAGCCAGTGCATGTTGCGGTCCTTGGCCACCTCCTCCGCGCCCACCACGGGGATGTTGTTTTCCGACTGGCAGGCGATCACGCAGGCATTGCAGCCGATGCAGGCATCGGTGTCGATCACCATGCCCCAGGCAGTGTCGGGATAGGCGAAATCGGGGTAAAGCGTCGGCGGGTCCGGTTCGTCCGGCGCGGCCTGCGTCTGCCGCGTGGGCACGGTTTTCACGATGTCGCGCCCCTTGGGGTCGAAATGCGTCTGGGTGCGGGTCAGTGCCGCGCTGCCGCCGGTCTTGCGCAGCGTGACGCGCCCGCCCAGCCCCGCCACGCGGAACCCCACGCCGGTGCCGATCGGCCCCGCCGCCTGCCGCCCGTAACCCGCATGCAGCCCGACGCAGCCCTCGGCCTGCAGCGCGCTGACGATCGCCGGGCCGGTGATCGTCTCATCCCCGCCCAGTTCCACCGGGTCGCCGGTTTCAACGCCCAGCCGAGCGGCATCGGCGGGGGCGATCAGCACCGCGTTGCCCCAGACCTGCTTGGTGAAGGGCTGCGGACATTCCTGAAGCCAGGCATTGCCCGCGAAAGACCCGTCATAGACGGACGGAGAAGGCAGGATCGACACCTCGAACCCGTCGCCACTTTGCGGCGGTGTGGCGATGGGTACCTGCGGGGCGATCTCTTCCGGCCCGGTGCCGTCGATCACCCCGTCATGCAGCGCGCGGCGCCAGCGCGTGTCGAAATCCTCGCCCCATGCCTCGCGCCATGTCGCCTGCACGACCTCCAGCGCGTTGCCCGGCGGGTTGCCGGCGATCATTTCCATCACCTGATGGGCCGAGCGGCTTTGATGCAGCGGCGCGATCAGCGGTTGCTGGGTGCCCACGGTGCCATCAATGCCGCGCAGGTCCGACCAGTCCTCCAGCGGGTGATGCAGGGGCCCGTGCCAAGTGGCGGCCTCGGCGGTTTCGTCCAACGCGGTGCCGAAATGGAAGCTGACCGGCAGCGCGCGCATCAGGTCGGCGAACTCCGTGCCGTGCTCGTAAACCGGATTGCAGCCGATCACCACCAGCGCGCTTATGTCGCCGCGTTCCATGGCGGCGGCCAGATCGTCCGGCGTGCCGGGAGTCAGGCCGTCCCAGTCCCAGAATGGGCGCAGATGGCGCAGCGGTGCGTTCAGACGGGCGTTCAGCCGTGCCACCAGCGCCTGTGCCTCTGCCGTCAGGTCGGGACCGGGCAGCACCATGTCGCCCGGTTGCAGGGCGCGCGCCGCCGCCAGTGCCTCTTGCGGGGCGTCCTGCGTCTGCCCCGCCAGCGCGGCGGCGACGCGCGGCAGGTCCGACGGTTTCACCGCCGCCCGCCGGTCGCTGGCGGCCCCAGTCAGGGTCGGCTGCGGCTCGAACGTCAGGCTGCGCATGCCCGCCTGCCGCGCCTCGGTCCAGCCCCGCGCCAGCGCGATCTGCCCCGGCCCCGGTCCCAGCGGATCGGCCCCGAGGCTGATCACCCGGCCCGCACGCGTGAAATCCGGCCAAAGCTGGACGCCGTCGAACGCCAGCGCCGGGCGCTGGGGTTGGGACATGAACCATTGCGCGCCGCCATCCACCAGCGCGCGCAGCTGCCGCGCCAGCGTGGGCGAGCCGACCGGGCCGGTCAGGATCGCGACCCCCTCTTCCAGCCCCGCCAGCGCCGCCTCCAGCGCGGGCCAGCCCACCGGCAGTCCGTCCCGGCGCGGCACGGTCGAACGGTTGGGATCGAACAGATCCAGCACCGCGCCCTCGGCGAAGACATCCGTCGCGCCAAGGCTGGCGGGATGGCCGGGATTGCCGTGGATCTTGGTGGGGCGTCCCTCGTGGCTTTCCACCAGCACGCCGCGCCCGGCCCCGCCCAGCGGCAGCGAGGTGGCGAAAAACACCGGCTGGCCCGGCACCAGCCCCTCGGGCATGTCGCGATAGGGCACGATCGCCTCGCGCGAGGGACGGCAGCCCGCGACCAGCGCCGCCGCTCCGGCGGAGAACAGGCGCAGCGCGCCGCGGCGTGTGACCTCGCCCGTCATCGGTGGCACGCCGAGCAATCGGTCAGGCCGGACGTGTCGATGCCGTATTCCGCCAGCAGCGCATGGCCTTCCTCGGCGGATTTTCCCTCGGTCGGAAACGGATCGTAAAGCGTGGCGCGCGGCGACAGGTTCTTCCCCGGCGCGCGGTGGCAGGACAGGCACCATTCCATCGTCAGCGGCGCGACCTGCCGGGTCAACCGCATCTCGCCCACCGCGCCGTGGCAGGTGGTGCAGGCCACCCCGCCCGCCAGATGCACCGAATGGTTGAAATAGACGTAATCGGGCAGATCATGCACCCGGTTCCAGTTCAGCCGCGTGCCGCTCACCCAGCTTTGCCGCACCGGCGCCAGCATGTCGGCCTCGGTGAACAACTGGCTGTGGCAGGTCATGCAGGTTTCGGTCGGCGGGATGCCGGCAAAGGCCGAATCCTCGACCGAACTGTGGCAATAGCGGCAGTCGATGCCGATTTCGGCGGTGTGGTGGCGGTGGCTGAACATGACGGGCTGGGTTACCGTCTCGTTGCGCCCGGTCACGTAATCCGAACGCATCACCACCATCCACGCCGCCACGGTCCCCGCGGGGACGATCAGCAGCAGCGCCAGACATATCCGGATGATGGTATTGGCGCGGGCGTGGAATATCTGGGCCATGGGCGACGCTGCCCCCCCGAATACGGTCGCATCACAGCCTCAACCCGGCTTGCGCACTCCGGTTCCAATTGATCTGCATCAATTCGCCAGCGGAAACTCCAGCACCAGCGACAGGCCCTCGCGGTCGAGATGGCGCTCCATGCTGCCGCCCAGTTGCAACTCGACCTGCCCCTTGATCAGCGAATAGCCGAACCCCTTGGTCGCTTCTTCGGTCACGGAGGGGCCGTCGCGTTCGTCCCAGCGCATCCTGAGGCAGCCGTCGTCGTTTTCCCAATGCACCGCGACGCGCCCCTCGGGCGCGGACAGCGCGCCGTATTTCACCGCGTTGGTGGTCAATTCGTGCAGGATCATGCTGACCGACAGGGCCTGCGAGGCGTCCAGCCGGAGATCGGGGCCGGAAATCTCGAACCTGTTCGCCTCGTAGGCGTCGCGTTCCAGAGCGATGATTTCGCGCATCCCCACCGGTGTCCACGCGCTATTCGACAGCAATTCATAGGCGCGGGCCATATTGCGCAGGCGCGGGAGCAGCACCGCGCGGATGTCCTCGATCGAGCCGCCCTGCGCCAGCGTCGCCTTGACCACGCCTAGCGCCACGGTCAGCATGTTCTTGACGCGGTGGTTCAGCTCGGCGATCAGCACCTTCTGCTGCGCCTCGGCCTCGGCCAGTTGCGTGACATCCACGAAGGTGACCACGGCGCCCTGGATGTCGGAGTCCTCGCCGCGGTAGGGGTTCAGCCGCACCAGGTAATGCGCGCCGTTCTCGCCCCGGCTGAGCCGGTGTTCGCAGGTCTCGCCGCTCTCGAACACGGCGCGGATGTGATCGCGCAGGTCGGGATAATGGCGCACGCTGGCCAGTTCGCTGAGCGGACGGCCGACATCGGCGGGGCGCAGGCTGAACAATTCGGCGGCCGCCGGGGTGAAGGTGCGGATCACCAGATCGCCATCCAGGAACACGGTGGCGATGCTGGTGGCGTCGAACAGGTTGCGCAGGTCGCAATTGGCGCTGTCCAGTTCCTCGACCTTGCCGTTCAGCTCGGCGTTGATGGTGTTCAGCTCCTCGTTGAGCGCTTCCATCTCTTCCCTGGAGGCCTCCAGTTCCTCGTTGGTCGATTGCGCCTCCTCGTTCACGGAAACCAGTTCCTCGTTCGCGGATTTCAGCTCTTCCAGCGCGGTCTCGTATTCCTCGACCGTGGCTTGCAGCCGCTCGCGCATTTCGCGCAATTCGTGTTCCACCGCCTCGTTGTGGCCGTCCGGGGCGGGCGAGCCGGCTGCCGGCGCCGAGGCGGGCGCGAGCGGGTCGAACACCACCAGGAACAGCGGGTCATAGCCGTTGGTGCCCTCCAGCGGCTCGATCCGCAGGACGATCCATTCCTCGCCATCGCCGCGCCGTCCGATGCGCACGCGCCGGGACTGCGCCACGTGGCTGCGCGCGACATCGTGCAGCAGGGTGCGCAGGTCCGGGCGCAAATCGCGCCGCACCATGTCGAGAAGCTGGCGGCTGGGCTGGCCGCGCGGCACTTCGAGAAAGCCGCCGGTTCCGGCCGAGAAATACGCCACCTCGCCATCGCCGCGCACCACCACATGCGGCGGCGCGTGCCGTTCCAGCACCTGCCGTTCGACCCGGTGGCGCAACTGGATGCCGCTGAAGGCGGTCTGGCGCATCTCCTCGCCATCCTCGGGGCCGCGCTCGCGTTGCAGAAACGCCGGCGGGTGCCATTCCCGGTGGGCGTGCTCGCGGGCCTGGAAGATGCGATGATGCTTGTCCACGGTGCGGAACAGGTGGTCAAAGCGGCTGATGCTTTCCGAGGTGCCCAGAAACAGGTAGCCGCCGGTTTTCAGCGCGTAATGAAAGGTGGGCAGGACCTGTTTTTGCAGATCCGGGCCGAAATAGATCAGCAGGTTGCGGCACGACACCATGTCCATGCGCGAGAACGGCGGATCGCTGATGAGGTTGTGGGGCGAAAAGATGCACATGTCGCGGATCTGCTTGCGAACCACATAAGCAGCGCCGTCCTTGCGGAAATACCGCTCCCGCCGCTCGTCGCTGACATTGCCCAGAAGCTGCACGGGATAGCGCCCCTGCCGCGCCACCGACAGCGCGGCGTCGTCGATATCGGTGGCGAAGATCTGCACCTTGACGGGGCGGTTGCTCTTCTCGACATGTTCATGCACGAGGATCGCCAGCGAATAGGCCTCCTCTCCGGTGGTGCAGGCGGGCACCCAGATGCGCAGGGGATCGTCGGGGTCGCGCCCCTCCAGCAGCCTGGGAATGACCTTGTCGCGCAGCGTGTCGAAGGCGTCGCCGTCGCGGAAGAAATTGGTCACGCTGATCAGCAGGTCGCTGAACAGGGCGTTCACCTCGGCGCTGTCGCGGCGCAGCAGGTCGCAATAGTCTTCCAGATCGCTGACCTGGCGCACCTGCATGCGGCGCGCGACGCGGCGAAAGAAGGTCTTGGGCTTGTAGCCGGAAAAATCGTGCCCGGTTTCCTTGTCGAGGATCCCGGCGATCGCCGCCTGCACCCTGTCGGTTCCGGCGCCGTCCTTGTCCTCGCTGGACGGCACCACCAGCGCGTCGAGCGCCGCCCGCCCGTTCTGCAGCGCGACCAGCCTGGCCCCCATCTCGTGCACGGGTATCGCGAAATCGACGAAACCCGAGGCGATGGCGCTTTCGGGCATTTCGGGGTTCAGCGGCGGCTCGCCGTCCTCGATTTGGGCAAAGGTCACGCCGCCATATTCCTTGACCACCTTGACGCCCAGCGTGCCGTCGCCGTCGCCTCCCGACAGCACCACGGCGACGGCGTTCTCGCGCTGATCCTCGGCAAGGGCGCTGAAGAAGATGTCGATGGGATGGCGTTCGCGGGTGGAGTCCGCAAGATCGGACAGCAGCAGACAGCCGTCGCGTATCGTCATGGTGGCCCGTTCGGGCATGACATAGACGGTTTCGGCGCGCATCCGCGTGCCGTCGCGCGCGGTTTCGACCTTCATCGCGGTCTTGTGTTGCAGCACCTCGCACAGCTTGCTCTCGTGATGGGGCGACAGATGCGTGACGATGGCAAAGGCCAGCCCGCTGGTGTCGGGGATGTTTTCGAGAAAGGTGGAGATCGCGCGAATCCCCCCCGCCGAAGCACCGATGCCGACGATCAGGGGTATGTCATCTGTCATAAGGCGTGGTAATCTCGTGGTAAAATTGCTGCGACTGCATTGATGTTACGCGCATCGCGGCCCAGCACAAGATGCCCCATATGATAGGCGGCTTTCCGCCGGTTCCCGCCGCGCCCGGTTCAGGCCGGCAGCGGATAGGCGACGCGCAGCACCCGGCCCTGAAGCGGGTCAAGCTCAAGGCGCAGCAGACCGTCCTCGGCCACCTCGCCCTCGACGGTTTCGGCGATCATGTCGAAGACCGGCCCCGAGCGCGGCATGTCCAGCACCACGGTCTCGTCCACCGGCACCTGTCCGAAGTTCAGCGCCGTGACCTGCAGGCCGCGCCGGTCGGGCAGGTCGTGCACCATCACCAGCAGGCCGGGCGCCTGCACATCGGGGATGTCCACCTGTTCGCTGGCCGCGATGTCATAGGCATCGCGCACCGCCAGCAGTTTCTTCAACTGGCTGGCGAAACTGTCGGGGTCCTGTAATTGCGCCGTGATCGGCCCGTAAAGCGCCTCTGCGCGGGGCAGCCCTTCGGCGGAATGGGTGGCCTCGGGCACCGCGTCGGTCAGGTCATAGGCGCCGCGCGCGATCCAGCGGGTATCGCCGTCCTGCATCAGATGCGCCACCTGCTCCGGCTCCAGCGGCAGGGCGCCCACCAGATCCCAGCCCGACAGCGCGAAGACGCCGGGCTGAAAGGCGTTGTACATCACCAGCAGCAGATGCGTCTTCTTGATGGTGGCGACCTGTTCGGCGGTCAGGTCGCGGATATCCGTGTATCCCAGCGCGGCGGCGATCAGGCTGGCGGTGGTGCAGGCGACGCCGTTGGTGACGAACCGCAAGTTATAGGGCGTGTCGGGCCCGCTGATGCCCTCGTACATGGTTTCGCGGATATGGCCGCGCAGGGTGCGCCCCTGCCATGTCTGCCCGCCCAGATTGAACATGTCATTGGCGTGCAGCGTCCAGAAATGGACCAGTTCCAGCGTCAGTTCGTCGTGGTTCTGCATCGCATGGATCAGCGAGGCCGGGTCGATCCCGTATTCATGCACCATCCGCAGCATCATCCGCAGGAATTCCGTGTCCCCCGACACCAGCGCGTGATGATAGGCGGGCCGCGTGATGAAATCATAGGACAGGTCCGCGCCGCCCCCCGACATGGCGGCGATGTCGTCCACGGTCAGGTTCAGTTCCTGAAAGGTGAAGCCGCCCGCCTTGCGCACGATGCCGCCCAGAAGGTTGTTGCCCACCACCGACAGCGGATGGCTTTCGGACCAGACGCTGCCATCCTCGGACTTCTCGATGCCGAGGAACCCGTTGGCGTCCAGCCGCAGCCCGCGCGCGCCCAGCTGGTCCAGCGAATGCAGCGCGTCGCCGGTGATCATCTGCTGCGCGGCAAACGACGGGTCCAGCCAGTTCAGGCTGGGCTGGCCTTCCTTGAAGTAATGCAGATAGACCCAGCGCCGCACCTCGCCGTCCACGCCGGTAATCGGCGGCGTCGCGCTCCAGTCGGTTTCCTTGACGCCGGGTTCGAAAAAGATCACCCGCTGCAACTGTCCGGCGATGTAATCCTTTTCCGCCAGCAGATCGACGGTTTCGGGGGCCAGGTTGACCGATTGCCGCCCCTCGGGCACCTCGGGAAGAAGCTCCCAATCCTCGGGGGCGATCTCGACCATGTGGTAAAGGCCGGGGTAATCCTCGTGCCGCATGCAGGCGAGGTGGAAATCCGGCCCCTTGCCGGTATGCGAGGGGATCACGTCGTCGATCACCACGGCGTTATGCGCCGCCGCCATCATGCTGATGTTCACGAATTCCTCGCGCGTGCCGAAGGCGGGGTCGGTGTCGAACCCGATGCGGTCGAAATTGCCGTCGATGGTGGGGGTATAGCGCCCGTCCAGATAGCCCCCGGCCCGCTTGGTCGGACCGGTATGGATGGCGCGGATGCCGATCGAGGACAGCGCCTGCCAGAGCGTCGGATCGCCCAGCATTCCCAGCACCGACTTGCCCTCGGGCGTGATGATCGCCGCCGGATAGGTGGTGATCCAGACCGGCGCCACCGCCGAGGCCGCGCGCGGACGCGCCGCCGCATAGGGGCGCCGCCACATCCGGCCGATGCCGCCATAATCGCGCGCTGCCTGCCGCGCCTGATGCAGCATCGACAGCGATACCAGTGTCGAAAGCGGTCTGGACGCCTCGGAACGCGGCGTCTTGCGCTCGTCTGCGGGGTCCGAATCCTTTGCCATACACCTATCCCCTTGCGGCCGCGCTCTGCCCACCATGTCCGCTGCGGGCGTCATGGCGTGTGGGGCAAACGGATGGCGGGCCCCGCCGGTTCCATCGCGCGACTGCCCGCGCCGGCGCCCGCTCGGGGAGCGAGGGATCGGACAATCAATCGATCCGGGACAGCAGATCCGGATTGATCACGAGGTTGCGGACGCCGTGGGCGTGGTCCTCGCCGAAGGGGTTGTCCCTCAACCAGGCATCGACCGAGGCGATGTCGAGCTTCACGACCTCCGGGCGCACGCTCCACGTCACCTGAAAGGGCGAGCCCTCTTCATTGTAGACCGGGCCCGTGGTCGAACCTGCATAAACCACCGGCTCGCCCAGGTCGATGGACAGGTTCGGCACCTGGTTCAGGCCGTCGATCTCTTGGATCTTGGCGAGATCGACGAAATCGGCGCCATTCTCGGATACCAGCACGGCCACGACAGCCTCGACGCGCAGCTGCGGATTGCCGATCGCATCGCTCAGGCATGTGCCGAGGCTGGGGCCGAGCGTCGCCTTGGCGGTCGAATGCACGAAGTGGATTTCGATCGTGTCTCCCGGCACCAGATCGCCATGTCCGCTTTCCCCGACCGTTCTATCGACCGGGGCCAGTTCGGCTTCAGTCAGGTCGCCGTCATATCTGAACCCGCTACCATAGCCATGACCGTCGCCATTCCCGGCATAGGTGGTGAACGATCCGCCCTTGTGCTCGGCATTCTCGTGCAGGTGGATATCGCAAAGCGCCATTTCGGTGACGGCTGGGGCCGCGCCGAAGACGCGCGGGTTCGCACCCTCATGCGCGTCGATATCGCGCGGTGATTGCGGGCCATATCCCATCCCGGCGGTTGCAGCCGCCAGCGCCGCGCGCTGCGCCGCGATCACCTCGTCGGAAACCGCGTCCTCGTCGGATCCGGCGAAGGAAGCGGAGGCGGCGAGTGTGACGGCAAGGCAAGCATGCATGAGGCTTTTTGACATCGGATTCTTTCCTCGCTTGATGGCGCTGGACGAGCGGGACATCGGCCAAAGACCAGGGACCATGAAAAAAACTGCGTTTCAATGGCGCGCGTTCTTGGGCGCATTTTCAGCGAAATGTCGCGAATTGCTTTGAGGTATCGTGGATCATCATGGCGCATGTCCGCCGAATATCGCGTGCCTCTCCAATACGGAAACCGGGGACCGCATCCGCTCACAGGCTCCTGACGGAATTCGCGATCGGCTCCACCGCGCGCAGGGTCATCGCCGCGATCGTCAGTGTCGGGTTGGCAGTCGCGGAGGTGGGGAACGTGCCCGACCCGAGAACGAACAGATTGCGATGATCGAAACTGCGCAGATCGGCGTCGACCACCGCGTTCGCGGCCTCCTTGCCCATTCGCACCGTTCCGATCACATGACCGGAGCCCTGATACTCAGACATCTGGCCGATATTCCTGGCCCCGATCGCCTTGAGGATCTCTTTCTGCGTTTCCGCCGCGGCGTCCAGCCCCGCACGGGTATACTCCGAGAAATCGTAACGAATACGCGGCAACGGCATGCCGTTCGCATCATTCTTGTCGGGATCGAGCGTGATGCGGTTTTCGGCATCAGGCGATTGTTCGACCAGCGAGGCGAGCGAAACCTGCCGCGAGGTCACATCGCGCAGCGTCGTGTCCAGTTCGTCACCCCGCAACCCCTGCCGGGCGAGATCCTGTGCCGTGCTCTCGGGCGCACCCTTGGGCCAGCTGTGTCCGTCGTTGCTGATCTGGATGCGGAAGGCCGCCCGGTCGCGGCGAAAGTCGCCGTCGCGCAAATCCTCGAAACCGGACGTGGAAATCGGCCCGCGATAGGGCCAGACCGGATCGGCGGTCTCGCCGTAGACGACGGTGGCCGGGTGGTCCATCAGGTTTCGCCCGACCTGGTCGGAACTGTTGGCAACCCCGTTCGGCGCGCCCTCCTGGGCGGAGTTCAGCAGAAGCCGCGGAGTCTCGATCGCATGGGCGGCCACCACCACGACCTTGCCCGACGCGGTGCCGACAGACCCGTCTGCGCGGCGGAAATCCACCGAGGCGATGCGGCCATACGGTCCCACGTTCAGCCGCGTGGCGGTGGTCCGGTCATGCACCTTCGCGCCCGCTTTCTCGGCCTGGGCGACGTGAACGGTGGCGTCGTATTTCGCCTGGATCGGACAGATCGGAACGCAGGAGGCATTGCCGCAGCAGGGCGGACGGTTGGCATGGGTCGTCGAGTTCCGGCCCTGGGGGGTGGGACGGGCGATGAAGGAACTGCCTTCGAGGCGCGTGTTGAAATACCGGTCCATGTAGGTGACCGGAATCATCGGCATGGGATAGTCGCCCGATCGCGGCGAGCCCAGATCCTCGGCACTGTTCCCGGCAACGCCGATTTCCTTTTCGGCCTCCAGATAGAACGGCTCCAGTTCGTCATAGTCATAGGGCCAGTCCACGCCGTGACCATAAAGCGATTTCAGTTTGAAATCGGCGGGCACGTGGCGCAGGCATGTCCCCAGCCAGTGCCAGGTCGTGCCGCCCACGAGTTTTTCGTATGTCGAGCGGAACAGCTCGGGGCCCTGTTGCTGATAATAGCCTTCGGGATCGATCGTCAGGGGGTGGGGCGCGGTGTCGTCGTTGGGATAGGGCGATGGCGGCGTCTTGGCCGCAGCGGACCAGAACCTCTCGACCGCGTCGAAACGATCGATGCGGCGGCCCGTTTCCAGAAACGCGACGCTCAGCCCTTTTTCCGCAAGTTTCGCGCCCGCCATCGCGCCGGCGATGCCGGTGCCGACGATGAGGATATCTGCGGTAATCTCGTTGGCCATCAGGCTTTCTCCTGTCGGAACGTTTTGGAATTCAACACCTGAACTGTCAGGTCGACGGCGGATCGGCCCAATAGCCCATCGCGCCGCCACAGACCGCCATCGGCTTGGTGTAGTCCAATGCACGCCACATCAGCGCGTCGCGATAGGAAAGGACGCGTGAACTGTCGGGATCGGGCGAAAGCCCGCTATACCATGCAGCCACGATGTCATTCGCCAGATCGTGCGCGTCCGCGCCATCGATCAATGCGGCAACGTCCTGGCCACGCCCTGCGCTGTCGAAAGCCGCCAGCATACGGTCGGCCATCCGTTCGCCGAGGTCCGATTTGCCGGTCAGCTGCCGCGACAATTCGAGAAAGGCGTTGCCGGTGATTTCAGCCGACGCCCGACGTGGCCACGGCATCAACGCAAGCGTCGAGGTTGCTGTAAGAGCGGCAAGCGCCCGTCTCCGGCTCATGAGGCCGGCGCGTTGCGACGTTTCGGAAATTGCCATGCAGAAAGTCCTTTCAAGTAAGGATAAATGCGGGATCGCCAAAATGGTTCCATCGCCGGACAAGGATGCCACGGGACGTCGACAATGGACTTGCCATTGATCATTCCGCACCGAGGCGTAACAAAGGGTCCAGACACGCCTTGCTACCCGGAAAGGATCGCCCCATGCCCGTCACGCTTGACCCCGCGCATTTCACCAACCTCAAGATCCAGCCGCGCGACGATGGCGTCTGGATCGTGACGCTGAACCGGCCGCACAAGCGCAACGCGCTGGACATCGACACGATCGAGGAACTGGTCGCGTTCTTCTCGACCGCGCCGCGCGCCGATGTGCGGGCGGTGGTGCTGGCGGGCGCGGGGGATCATTTCTGCGCCGGGCTGGACCTGATCGAACATCACGACGCCGATCGCAGCCCGGCGGATTTCATGCATGTCTGCCTGCGCTGGCACGAGGCGTTCAACAAGATGGAATATGGCGGCGTGCCGGTCATCGCCGCGCTGCAGGGCGCGGTTGTGGGCGGCGGACTGGAACTGGCCAGCTCGGCCCATATCCGCGTGATCGACGACAGCGCCTATTTCGCCCTGCCCGAGGGGCAGCGCGGCCTGTTCACCGGCGGCGGCGCGACGATCCGGGTGGCCGATCTGGTGGGCAAGGCGCGGATGATCGACATGATGCTGACCGGCCGCGTCTATCAGGGGCAGGAGGCGGTGGACCTGGGCCTTGCGCAATATCGCGTCGAGGGCTCCAGTTTCGACAAGGCGCTGGAACTGGCGCAGGCTGCGGCCGCGAATCTGCCGCTGACCAACTTTGCCATCTGTTCCGCGATCAGCCACATGCAGAACATGTCGGCGCTCGATGCGGCCTATGCCGAATCCGTGGTCGCCGGCGTGGTCAACACCCAATCCGACGCACGCGCCCGTCTGGCCGCCTTTGCCGACAAGTCGGCCGCCCGTGTGCGCCCGAACGAGTGATTTCAGCAGCGCATGCGGATTTGGTTCCGTAACGTTTCGATGAAAATCCGCTGAAATGCGCCGCCCGGCGGATCGGCGCTTGGCAAATGCGGCGCGGGCGCGGGAACCCGCTTGCGGTTTTGCATGGCCGGGCCGGTGCCCCTAACTGACCGTCACCGGACGCGGATTCCCCGCTTCGGATCGACAGTCAACAGAAAGGTTCAGCAATGATCCCGTACCGCACGTTTACCGCCGCCACGCTCGCCGCCGCACTTGTCGCGGCGCCCGTGTCCTTTGTCGCCGCACAGGAGACCGCCGCGCCCGAGCAGCCGGAAACCACGCAGACCGCCCCCGAGACCACCCAGGCGCCCGAGACCACGCAGGCCCCCGAGGCGGCGCCCACCCCCGATTTCGACGACGCGCAAATCGATGCCTTCGCCAGCGCCGCGCTCAAGGTCGGCGAGATCCAGCAGAAATACGGCGCGCAGCTTCAGGGTGTCGAGGACGAGGCCAAGCAGCAGGAACTGGTCCAGCAGGCCGATACCGAGATCCGCCAGACCATCGAGGAGACCGACAACCTGACCGTCGAGGATTATCTTGCCATCGATCAGGCCGCCGCGATGGACGAGGAACTGACCCAGCGCATCACCCAGCGGTTGCAGCAGATGCAGGCCGGCAACGCGGAATGATAGCTGATCGGGCGGGGTGCCATGCGGCCCCCGCCCGTTTCACATGCCCCGCGCCTCAGCGCGCGGGCTGGGACGCCGGAAACTCGATGTTGATTTCCAGACTGGACAGCTCGTCGCCGCGATCCATCCGGATATCGACGGCGTCGGTGTCGATCTTCATGTGACGCTTGATCGCGGCCAGAATGTCGCGTTGCAGTTCCGGCAGGCAATCCGGGCCAGAACCGCTGCTGCGTTCATGGGCCAGCAGGATCTGCAAACGGTCACGGGCCGTCTGCGCCGATTTCGGGGCTGTCTTGCGGGGGCGAAGGGAAAAACCGAACATCTTATGCCGTCCGTCCGAACAGGCGCTGGAACAGACTGGGGCGCCGGTCGCTTTCCATGCGCATTTCAACCTGCTCCCCGATCAGGCGCGACACCGCATCGGCATAGGCCGCGCTGGCGTTGGACGGTTCGTCCAGCACCACCGGCGTTCCGGTGTTGGAGGCGCGCAGGATCGCGGTGCTTTCGGGGATGACGCCCAGCAGCGGCACCGCCAGGATTTCCAGCACGTCGTCGACGGTCATCATCTCGCCCGAGGCGATGCGCTGGTTGTCATAGCGCGTCAGCAGCGCCTGCGCCTTGATCGGCTCGGCATCGGCGTTTTCGGCGCGCGCGGTCTTGCTGCTCAGCAGGCCCAGGACGCGGTCGCTGTCGCGCACCGACGAGACCTCGGGGTTGGTGACCACCACGGCCTCGTCGGCGAAATACATCGCCAGTTGCGCGCCGCGCTCGATCCCGGCGGGACTGTCGCAGACGATATAGTCGAATTCCTCGCGCAGTTCGTTCAGGACCTTCTCGACGCCCTCCTTGGTCAGGGCATCCTTGTCGCGGGTCTGCGAGGTGGGCAGGATCGAGAGGTTCTCCAGCCGCTTGTCCTTGATCAGCGCCTGTTTCAGCCGCGCATCGCCCTGGATCACGTTGATGAAGTCGAACACCACGCGGCGTTCGCAGCCCATGATCATGTCGAGGTTGCGCAGGCCGACGTCGAAATCGATCACCACGGTCTTGTAGCCCCGTTGGGCCAGTCCGGCGCTGATGGCGGCGGCGGACGTGGTCTTGCCCACGCCGCCCTTGCCCGAGGTTATGACGATGACCTTGCTTTGCACCGGCGGTTCCTGTTTCATTTGCGATGTCATGCGAGTGTCTCCACGCAAAGCCGTTGATCCTGAAGGAAGATGTGCACGCTGCGTTTCCGGACCTCGTGCTCCAGGTTCTCACTGGTCCGGTAAAGGCCGGCTATGGCCAGAAGTTCGGCGTCGAGCGACTGGCAGAAGATCCGCGCGTTCTCGTCGCCGTGAACGCCCGCCATCGCCCGTCCGCGCATGGTGCCGTAAACGTGGATATTGCCGCCCGCGATCAGCTCGGCCCCCGAGGCGACGTGCCCGATGACCACCAGATCGCCGTGTTCCGCGACGATGGACTGGCCCGAGCGCACCGGCGTCGTCACGATCCGGTTCACCACCTGCGGTCGCGCAGGCGCGGCGGCGCGCGACGTGTTTTCGCGCCGCGTGGGGCGTTGCGGCGCGTCATGGCCGGCGATCACGGAAATCAGCCCGGCATCGGCGGCGGCTGCGATCTGCGCGGAGGTGGCGTTCTGCACCGCGAAGGGCGCCAGCTTGCGCTGCTGCAATTCGTCCCGCAGGCGGCGCAGATCCTCGGCGCGTTCCAGGTCGGGCGCCTTTTCAAGGTCGATGATCAGCGGGGCATCGGCCAGGAAATGCGGCATGCGGCGCAATTGCGCGTCAAGCGCGGCGAAAAAGGGCCGGTCGGGCGGTCCGCCGTCGATCAGCAGGGCAACCGCCGTCAGGAACCGGCCCCGTAGCTGGACCGGCCGGACCGCCGTCATCGCGCCTGCGCGGCTGTCTTTGGCGTCGTCTTCTGGCACGCTTGAACTGTTGCTCCTGCTCGATACGGGGCGGCGGATTCGGGTCCGTGCCGTTTTCCCGTTGCTTAGTCTTTTCCGGCGGATTGGTCCACCGCCAGCGGCAAGACAATTTCGCTCTCGGCGAAGTTGTGCCGGCGGGATCGCCCGCGATTCGCCATGATCATTGCGCGCCCTACACCGCATGGCACACTTGCAATACATACGAAAGATGTGCAAGTCTGGATGCAGCAGGAGGGTCCGCCATGCCACGACACGCATCGGGAAAACGCCGCACCAACATCACCGTTGACGCGCATGTCCTGTCGGCTGCGCGCGACATGGATCTGAACGTCTCGGCCATCAGCGAGGCCGCGCTGGCGCAAGCCGTGCGCGCCGCCGAGGCCCGCGCCTGGGCCGAGGAAAACGCCCGCGCCATCGCCGAACGCCACGCCTGGATCGAGGCGAACGGCCCGCCGCTGGCCGGCTTTCAGGTCTTGAAAACCGGCTGATGGCGCAATTCCACGTTTACCGGCTGCCCGGCGGGATGCTGGCGCTGGATCTGCAATCGGACCTGATCGACACCGGAACGCGCGTGGTCGCGCCGCTGATCCCGCTCGCCGACGGCCCCCGCCCGCTGACCCGGCTGGAACCGATCCTGGAGATCGGCGAGACACCCCATGCGCTGCACACCGCCGAACTGGCCGCCGTTCCCGCCGCTCTGGTCCGGGGCGCACCGGTGGCCGATCTGACGGCGCGGGATTACGAAATTCGCGGCGCGCTCGACATGGTGTTCTCGGGGTTCTGAGACGGTGGCGTGCGTGGCCGCTCACAACATGTCCAGTTGCCGTGGCTGCACCCAATAGCCGCGTCGGCGTTTGGCGGCCTCCAGTCCCAGCAGCGCGGCGATGGCCTGATCCTCGCTGGCGAACCGGTCCATCCGCACCCGCCCGCCTTGCCCGATGCGGCCCCATTCGCGATAAAGCGTCCAGTCGCCGAACAGGTCGGGCAGGACCATCATGCGATAGAACCGCGCCTGATTCCGGGCGATGTCGCGTTTTTCAAGGTAGGTCTGCATCAAGGACGGCCGCTCACGCCAGGGGCGGCACGGCAAGGTTGTCGATCAACCGCACCCCGTCCAGCCACGCCGCCGCATAAAGCCGGGCGGGGCGGTCGGGCCGGTGCGCCAGCGACAGGTCGTCGTCGTGGCGCAGTTCGAAATAGTCGATCGGGCCGAACCCGGCCTCGCGCAGGGCGGTGGTGGCGGTGTCCAGAGCGTGCCGTTCGCCGCGCCATATCGCCAGCACGGTCTGCGCCATGATCCGATGCAGGATCGGCGCGGTTTGCCGGGCCTGTTCGCCCAGCCTGAGATTGCGCGACGACAGCGCCAGCCCGTCGGTTTCGCGCACGGTGGGGCGGGGAACGATCTCGCATGCGAGATCCAGATCGCGGACAAGCCGGCTGACCACCTGCACCTGCTGGAAATCCTTTTCGCCGAAATAGGCCCTGTCGGCATCGGTCTGGAGCAGCAGTTTCGTTACCACCGTCGCCACGCCGTCGAAATGGCCGGGCCGCGCGGCGCCGCACAACACCTCGCTGATACCGGCGACCGACACCGTGGTGGCGAACCCGTCGGGATAGATCTGATCGGGGTCGGGCACATAGAGCACGTCGATATCGAACGGCGCCAGCTTTTCGGCGTCGGACTCCTCGGTGCGGGGATATTTCGCCAGATCGTCGGGATTGTCGAACTGGCGCGGATTGACGAACAGGGTGACGATCACCCGGTCGGTTTCCGCCGCGGCGGCCTTTACAAGGCTCAGATGCCCGGCATGGAGCGCGCCCATCGTCGGCACCACGCCGATGCTTTCACCCCGGTCGCGCCAAAGGGTGGTCAGAGAGCGCAGGTCGGTCTTTGTGCGGATGATCTTCATGGCATGGATGTCCGGAGGCTGTGAAATCGGCTGGCCCCGTCTATTACTTTTCTTCGATCACGAACACCCGTTCATCGGGTGCGATGCGCAATCCGGTCCGGGCGCGCGCCCGTCGGGCTCAAAGCGGAAAGAACACGCTGATCGCGAAGGACGAGGTCAGCCCGACGATCAGGTTCATCGGCACCCCGATCCTGAGGAAATCCGTGAACCGGTAATTCCCGGCGCCGTAAACCAGCGTGTTGGTCTGATAGCCGATCGGGGTCGCGAAACTGGCGCTGGCGGCGATCATCACGGCCACGGCCAGCGGGCGCGGATCGACGCCCAGCTGCGACGCCAGCGCGATGACGATGGGCGTGAACACCACCGCGACGGCGTTGTTGGTGACCACCTCGGTCAGGAACGAGGCCATGAAATAGACCGCCAGCAGCGTCGCGAAGGGCGGCAGCCCGATCAGCAGCGGCGTGAGCAGATCGACGATCATTTCCACGGCGCCGGTATGTTGCAGCCCCGCGCCGATGATCAGCATGGCGAAGATCAGCACCAGGATCGACCCGTCGATCGATTTCCACGCCTCGTCGCTGTCGATGCAGCGCAGGATCAGGATCGCGGCGACGGCGACCAGCGCCAGGAGGCCGATGGGCATGATGTTCAGCGCCGCCAGAACCACGATCCCCAGCAGCGCGAGGATCGCGATGGGCGCCTGACGGCGGCGATAGGCCCGCCCCGAAGGTTCGGTGATCGAGGCGACGTCGCCGGCCTCGGCCAGGGCGCGGAACCCGTCGGCGGACCCTTCCAGCAGCAGCTTGTCGGCGGGGCGCAGGCGCACGCTGGACAGGTCGGCCCCGGCGATATGCCCATGGCGGAACGCGCCCAGAACCCGCACGCCGGCATTGCGCCCCAGCGCCAGATCCGAGATGCGCCGCCCGACCGTCCGGCGGGTGGGGGTCACGATGGCCTCGACCGTGCGCAGGTCCGCGTCGGCGCCCGCATCCGAGATACGCTGCATCCCGACACGCAGCCCGGTATGTTCGGCGAATGTCAGCAATTCCGATGTCGTGGTCACGACGATCACCGCGTCGCCCTTTTGCAGGACGAAATCGTCCAGATCGCCGCGATGGATCTTGCCGCCGCGCTTGATCCCCTTCACCTTCACGCCGTCGCGCTCGAAATCGGGGATCTCGCCCATCGGTTCGTCGATATGGGAATAGGAATCAAGGATGGTGATTTCCGACAGGAATTGCGTTTCGCCACCGCCCGCGCCGTCGCCCTCGGTCTCGCGGTGGGGCAGCAGCCACCGCCCGAGGATCAGAAGCGTCAGGCTGCCCACCAGCGAGGCGGACAGGCCGACGGGCGCGATCTCGAAGATCGAGAACGCCTCCATCCCGCTTTCGCGCGCGATGCCGTCGACGATCAGGTTGGTGGACGTCCCGATCAGCGTGCAGGTGCCCCCCAGCACCGCCATGTAGGACAGCGGGATCAGCAGCCGGGTCGGCGCGATGTCAAGGCTGTTGGCCAGCCGGATCACCACCGGGATCAGCACCAGCACCACCGGCGTGTTGTTCATGAAGGCCGAGGCCGCGATGGCCGCGATCAGGAACAGCCCCACCGCCAGCACCGGGCGATCCTGCGCGCGCAGGATCACCATATTGGCCAGCGCATCCAGCACCCCGGTGCGCACCAGCGCGCCCGAGACGATGAACATCGCCCCGATGGTGATCGGTGCGGGGTTCGAGAACACCCCCATCACCTGATCGTAAGGCACCAGCCCGAACACGATATAAAGCGCCGCCGCCCCGGCCGCGGCGACTTCGGGGGGGTATTTTTCCAGCGTGAAGGCGACGAAGAGGAACAGCAGGATCCCCAGCGCCAGAAACGGGGCATTTTGCCCGACAAGGTCGATCATGGCGCGGCAGGCTCCGGTGTTGTTCGGGCGTGAAGGGGACACATGGCACGTTCGGCATGCCTGCTCAACGGGCGATCAGTCGGCGCTGTCGCGCCCCTGCGCCTTGGCCTGTTCGCGGGCGCTGGGATGGGCGGAGGACAGGAACGGCACCTCGCAGACCCTGGCGGCGACCGGCTCGCCCGTGGTTTCGGCATAGGGTTCGGGCAGTTCCACCCGCAATTCGGTGCCGATATCGGATTTGTCCCACGGGACATGGGCCAGCGCAATGTTGGTCTCCAGTTCCGGCGACCACCAGGGCGAGGTGACATAGCCGCAGCGTCTGCCTTCCGGGTCCGAAACCAGCCAGAAATCCGGCGCGTAATCGATGATCGGCTTGCCGCCCATCGTCAGCCCCACCATGGTCAGGGCAAAGGGCGGATCGCCCGCCTCGATCCGGTCGCGCTGGAGTTCCAGCGCCGCCTTGCCGATGTAATCGGCGGTTTTCTTGCGCGGCACCTGATAGGCCAGATTGACCTGGAACGGCGAGGTTTCGGCATCCATGTCCTGCCCCCAGCTGAGGATTCCGGCGGCGATGCGGCGGTGATGGCCGGGCGCGATCACCCGCAACCCGTAACGCGCGCCCGTGCCGCGAATGGCATACCAGACGCGCTCGGCGTTGAGGCTGGCATCGCGCAGATAGACCTCGTATCCCTTTTCGCCGCTGAATCCCGTCTGGCTGACCAGCACCGGGCAGCCGTCGATCTCGGCCTCCATCAGCCCGTAATAGGGCAGATCCTTCACGCCCTCCCCGACCACGTCCTGCATCAGCTTTTCCGAAAGCGGCCCCTGCACCTGCAAGGGGGCCACGTCCAGTTCGTCGATCTCGACATCCCAGCGGCGCGGCGTGTTCACCCCCTGAAGCCACAGCATCAGGTCGCTGTCGGAAATCGAGAACCAGAATTCGTCATCCGCCAGCCGCAGCAGGACCGGATCGTTCAGGATGCCGCCCTTTTCGTTGCACAGGATGCAGTATTTGCCCCGCATCGGTTCGATTTTCGTGGCGTCCCGCGTGATGACGAAGTTCACGAAATCCTCGGCATCCGGTCCCTTGACGCGGATCTGGCGTTCCACCGCGACGTCCCAAAGCGTCACGCCCTTCACCAATGAGCGGTATTCCGCCATCGTCCCGCCCTCGTCCGGGCGGACATAGCCGCGCGGATGATAGGTGCGATTGTAGACCGTGGCGCGCCAGCATCCGGCCTCGATCGCCAGATGCCAGAACGGCGATTTGCGCACCCGGGTGGAGATCAGCATCTCGACCGGCGTGCGCCCCGACTGGCGCAGGTTGATCGGCACGATCCGGTCGGATTGATCGACACCGGGCACGTTGGGATGGGTTCTGAGGTTGCGGGTCATCGCGCCCCCCTTTTTCATTGGCGGATCGTCATAAACGCGGCATGAGAAACAGATGTGGCCTGTGGCGCCGACGGGTCAAGCCTGCGGCGCTTACCACTTTTCCTGAATGATGTTCTCGTCCTTCACCCCCAGATCGTCCAGCGCCTTGCGCACCGCCTTCATCATCGGGGGCGGGCCGCACAGATAGCAGCGGCTGCGGGGGCCGACGAACTGGCTGAGATAGTCGCGCTCAAGGCGCTGTTGCGGCACGTCGCCACCGGCCTCGTCGACGATGAAGGCGGTGTTCAGCCCCTTCATCGCCTCGAACTTGTCGCGCCAGATGATGTCCTTTTCGGTCTTGTTGGCAAAGACCAGCGTCGATCCCTCAAGCGTGCCGTTGTCGTGCAACTGCTTGCGCAGCACGGCGATCATCGGCGTGACACCGGCGCCGCCGGCGATGAACACGCCCGGCCCGTGATCCGAGATCGCACCGAACGGGCCTTTCATCTTGACCTCGTCGCCCGGCTGCATCTTGCCGATCTGCTCGGTCACGCCGTGGCGGTCGGGATAGGATTTGATGACGAATTCCAGCGTCGGTTCGTGGGGCAGCGTAACGGGGGTGAAGGGGCGTCCCTCGTCCTCCCATCCGTCCTTGAGCACATGCAGCTCGACCCCCTGTCCGGGCGTGTATTCAAAGCCCTCGGGACGGTCGAAAACAAGATGGTGGGTATCGTGGGTGACGGGTTCGATCCGTTTCAGGGTCATTTGGTGTGCCATCGCGACGCCTCCTTTGGTCCTTCAACCAGACGCATGATAGCATCATCCGGTTCCCTCGCACAGTCGGGGGAATCCGATGGAACCAAATGCGCGATGACGCGTTGAGGCCATTGATGTCCGTGTATTACCCAGGAGAAAATCATGTCGAAACTGTTTCAGACCACCAGCGTTCTTGCCGCCGCAGCCCTGCTGGCGACGGCCCCGATCGCGGGTTTCGCACAGGAAACCACCACCGACGATGCCGCGCCCGAAGTGACGACGCCGGATGCCGGTGACGCCCCCGACGTGACGACCCCCGCCGACGAGGGCGCCACGATGGACGACGCGCCGGCAGCCGACGAGGGTGCGACCATGGATGCGCCCGCCGATGAGGGTGCGGCCATGGACGCGGACCCGATCACCGACGACGCGCCCTCCAGCGTGGTTGGCGACGAACCGGCGGCCGGGGACGACATGGCGACAGAAGAGCCGGCCAAACCGGTCGAGGGCCAGATCGTCCTGCAAAGCGAGGACACCATTCTGGCCAAGAACCTGATGGGATCGACCGTCTATACCACGGCGGGCGATGAAACGGTCGGCAGCATTTCCGACCTGATCATCAATCTCGACGGCTCGGTCGAGGGTGTCGTGATCGGCGTCGGCGGCTTCCTCGGCATCGGCAAGAAGCTGGTCGCCGTCGAAATGAACAGCCTTGAGGTTTCCAGCGACGAGGCCGGCAATCCCCGCCTGACCACCGCCGCCACCAAGGCCGATCTGGAAGCGGCCGAAGCCTTCGTCACCGCGAAGGAGCAGCTTGACGCCGAAGCCGCACAGCAAGCCCCCGACGCGACGCTCGGCGGCGAACCGGCCCCGGCGGAATAAACCGATACCGATCATGCGGTGCCGTCGGCATCGCGACAGGCGGCGGCAGAAATGCCGCCGCTTTTTCACGCCTGCATGTTCTCGATCAGGCGCGTATCCAGCAACTGGCCCTTGCGATACAGGATCGGATAGGCGACCGAGGCGATCTTGCTGTTGAATTCCTTGAGCGCGCGCAGGGTTTCCAGATGCAGGTCGCTGGAGTCAAAGCTGACCTCGGTGCCCTGCGACAGGCGGCGCAGGTGGGTTCGCCGGCCCTTGCGTTCGGTGCGGGCGATCTCGTCCTTGGCTTCGACCAGCAGGCGCGCGCTGTCCACGTCGTCCGAAATCACCACGTTCGAGGCCAGCTTGATATTGGCCATGATCTGCTCGTGCATGGTGATCAGCTCTTCCAGCCCCTTCTGGGAAAAGCGGATGCGGTGATCGGCGCGCTCCTGCGCCAGGGGCAACAATTGCTTGACCACGATGTCGCCCGCGGCCTCGACCGCGATGGCGTATTCCGCCAGATCGCGCGCCTGTTTGAACGTGTGCTTGCCCACGATGTCGGGGTCCATGCGGACGACGTAGCGGCGCAGCCCGTCCAGCGCCTCGTTCACCACGTCGTCGGTCTGTCGCAGCGTGTGCATGCGCTGCTTGTCGAAGTCCTGATACAGCTCCATCACCGGGCGCATCATGCTCTCGACCACCTGCAACATGCGCAGCACCTCGCGTTTCAGGCTGGCAAGGGCAAGGCCGGGATTGTCGCGCACGGTCTCGTCCAGCACGCTGCGGTGGCTTTCGGGCAGGGAGTCCGGGCGCAGCGCCGGGATCGGCAGCAACCGGGCGACCGGCTTTTGCACGAGGCCAATCAGCGGCAGCGCGATCACCAGCAGCACCAGGTTGAACGCGATATGCACGTTCACCAGCGTCTGCCCCGCCGAGCGGCTTTCCAGCAGCGGCAGGATCGGCAGGCGGTTGACCAGCATCAGCACCAGGATCGCCCAACTGCACCGCAGCAGCATGTTGGCCACCGGCACCTGCCGCCCCTGCACCGGCAACCCCCGGCTGAGCCAGACCGGGATCAGCGCCGAACCCATATTCGCCCCCAGCACCAGCGACACCCCCGCCAGCAGCGGGATCGCCCCGATCTGCACCAGCGTCACGCACATCAGGATCACCGCGACCGACGAGAACATCACGAAGGCCAGCGCCATGCCCACCAGGAACGCGGTGACGTAATCGCTTTCCAGATAGCCGGCGATGGCGGGCAGGAAATCGCTGTCGGAAATCGGCTCCATGGTTTCGCGCAGGAAGCGCAGCGAAATCAGGATGAAGGCGATGCCCAGCACCACGCGACCGGCCTGTTTCATGCCCCGCCGCTCCGAGCGCAGGAACAGCGCGCCCCCCAGCGCCAGCAGCACCGGCACCAGCCAGTCCAGCCGGAACGACAGGATCTGGATCAGCAGCGCCGAGCCCAGATCGCCCCCCAGCACCAGCGCCAGCCCGGCGCTGAAACTCAGCGCGCCGGTTCCGGCGAACCCCGCCGCCAGCAGCGCCACGGCGGCCGAACTTTGCAGGACGATGGCGAACACCACCCCCATTCCGGCAGTGCTGATCCGGTTGCTGCGCCGTGTCATCGCCCGCTGGAACGACGGGCCGAACGCGCGCTCGATCCCGGTGCGCACCATGCGCACCGAGTAAAGCAGGAGCATCACCGCCCCGGCCAGTTGAACAAGGAACCAAAGGATCGTCATGAACGCGCAGCTTCGCCGATTTCCGCTGTCACTACAATCACAAGCGACGCCGCGCGCGTTTGGTTCCGTCATGCCGGCCCCGGCGGCGTCTTCCGCCCGCGGGACGGATTGTCGCCCGAGCGGAATTGACGTGACTCCGTGGCCCGATTGCGCAAGACTCCGGGGTGGTATCGCGGCGCGACGGCAAATGATCGCGCCGCTTGAAACATTGCAAACAGGAGGGGAATCCATGTCGGACGAATTGAAATACCTCAGTAAACTGGCCGCGATGGGCCGGCTGGATCGCCGGGCATTTCTGGGCCGCGCCGCCGCACTGGGGGTCACGGCGACCTTCGCCAACACCATGCTGGCCGGTGCCGCACGGGCCGCCGATCCGGTCAAGGGCGGCACCATGCGCGTGGGCTTGGGCGGCGGGCAGAGCACCGACAGTTTCGATCCCGCACTGGCCACCAACGAGGCGCCGAACACGATGCTGTCGTTCTTCGGCGAAAAGCTGTTCGAGGTCTCGCCCGAGGGCGAACTGGTGCATCGCCTGGCCGAGGATCACGGCTCGGACTCCGAGGCGCGGGTCTGGACCTTCAAGATCCGCAAGGACGTGCCGTTTCACAACGGCAAGAAGGTGACGCCCGAGGACGTCAAGGCGACGATGGAGCGCCATTCCGACGAAACCAGCCAGTCCGGCGCGCTGGGTCTGATGCAGGGCATCGACGCGATGCGCGCCGAAAACGACGACTTCATCGTCGAACTGAAGGAACCCAACGCCGACCTGCCCTACCTGATGGCGGATTATCATCTGGTGATCCAGCCGAACGGCGGCAAGGATGACCCCGCCGCAGGCATCTCGGCCGGTCCCTACACGGTGGTCGAGGAAGACGCGGGCGTACGCTATATCTTCGAGAAATTCCCCGATTACTGGGACGAGTCCCGCGGCCATGTGGACCGGATCGAGGTTCTGGTGATCAACGACGATTCCGCGCGCGTCTCGGCGGTGCAATCGGGCCAGGTGCACATGATCAACCGGGTGCCGCCCCGCATCGCCACCCTGATGGCGCGCGCGCCGGGCGTCGAGGTGAAATCGGTGCCCAGCCGGGGCCATTATGTCTATGTCATGCATTGCAACACCGCGCCGTTCGACAACAACGATCTGCGCATGGCGCTGAAATACGCCATCAACCGCGAGGAAATGCTGGAAAAGATCCTGTTCGGGCACGGCACCATCGGCAACGACACCCCGATCAATGCCGCCTATCCGCTGTTCACCGAGATCGAACAGCGCGAATACGATCCCGAAAAGGCGGCATTCCATTACAAGAAATCCGGCCACGAGGGGCCGATCGTGTTCCGCACCTCGGACGTGGCCTTTCCCGGCGCGCTGGACGCGGCGCAACTGTATCAGCAAAGCGTCGCGCAGGCGGGCATGCAACTGGACGTGATCCGCAGCCCCGGCGACGGCTATTGGAGCGAGGTCTGGAACAAGGAGCCGTTCTGCAACTCCTACTGGAACGGGCGGCCGACGCAGGACATGATGCTTTCGACCTCCTATCAGACCGGCGCGGACTGGAACGAGACCAAGTTCTCCAACGCCGAGTTCGACAAGCTGCTGGTGCAGGCGCGCGGCGAGCTGGACGAGGCCAAGCGCAAGGAGATGTATCACCGGCTCAACATGATCCTGCGCGACGAGGGCGGGGTGATCTGCCCGATGTTCAACAACTTCGTCGATGCGATCTCGGATCAGGTCGAAGGGTGGCATGACGATCCCAACTTCCCGCTGATGAACGCGCTGGCGCCGGTGAAATGCTGGCTGAAGGCGTAAATCAAGGGCGGAACGGCGGGTGGTCCTGCCGTTCCGCCCGCTGACGGGGGCGCCATGCAAAAGGTGCTGATCACCGCCGGGGCCAGCGGCATCGGGCGCGCCATGGCCGCGGGGTTCGCGGCATCCGGTGCGGATGTCTGGGTGGTGGATTCGGACGCCGACGCGTTGGCCGCGTGCCCGGACACGTGGCGGCGCGATTGCCTGGATGTCACCGACGAAAGCGCCATCGCCGGTCTTTTCGCCCGGTTGCAAGCGGAATGGGGCGGGCTGGACGTGCTCTGTGCCAATGCCGGGATCGCCGGGCCGACCGCCTTGATCGAGGATCAGCCGCTGGACGGGTTCCGCGCTTGCGTGTCGGTCAATCTGGACGGCGCGTTCCTGTTTACCCGCGCCGCCGCGCCGCTGATGAAACGGGCGTGCAGGGGCGCGATCGTCTATACCTCGTCCACCGCCGGGCTGTTCGGTTATCCCAACCGCGCGCCCTATTCGGCGGCGAAATGGGCGGTCAACGGGCTGATGAAAACCGCCGCGATGGAGCTTGGCCCCTTCGGCATCCGCGCCAATGCCATCTGTCCCGGCGCGGTCGAAGGCCCGCGCATGGAAGGCGTGCTGGAACGCGAGGCGGCGGCCAAGGGCACGACGCGCGACGCGATCTATCGCGGCTATGCCTCGGGGACGTCGATGCGGACATTCGTGCAGGCCGAGGATATCGCCAACATGGCGGTGTTCCTGGCTTCGGACGCGGCGCGCCATGTCTCGGGGCAGATCATCGCCGTGGACGGGCATACCGAAAATCCCGATCCCAAGGCGTGACCCCGTTCCCCGCGGGGACAGCGCGCATGACAAACGCCGCGCACCGGGGTGGCGCGCGGCGCAGGTCGGTCAGCGGGACACGATCCGGGCGGATATGGACACCCCGACCGCGCTGCCGCCAGCCCGATCCGGTCAAACCTCAGGGCTGCCGCTTTGCCTGCTCGGCGGAGACGTTGAGGTAGACGCGATTGTCCTCGACGCGATCGACAAGGGCCAGGTCAAGGAAGTGGTGATGATCGTCCGAGGCATCGGATTTGGTCAGCTTGATCCGGTCGCCCTCGACACCATCGACGGTGCCGACATGCTGGCCGTCGCTGCCGGCCACTTCCATATGCTCTTTGATTTGGTCGCCTTTCGCCATTAGGTTGCTCCTTGGGTCTTGGTTGCACGATACAACGCCGCCGACCCGCTTTGCGTTCCCCGGGAAGATACCCCGCGACAGACGGAGACAAGGCATGAGCGAACGGACGCCGGTTGCCCTTGAATGGCGGGTGACGGGCATGGATTGCGGGGCCTGCGCGGCCAAGGTGCGCGGCGCGGTCGAGCGTTTGCCCGGCGTGGCCGAGGTGGATGTGGCGCTGATGGCCGAGCGGTTGCGGCTGGTGCTGGATGCGCGCGATACCGCGCCCGAACAGGTCGAGAACGCGGTGCGCTCGCTGGGGTTCGGGATCGAATCCGAGGCGCCCGAGAAACCGGCGCCCGCGCGCCGCTGGTATGAAACCGGCAAGGGGCGGCTGGTGCTGGGCACCGGCGCGCTGTTGGCGGGCGCGTTCGTCGCGCATCTGACCCTGCCGCCGCAGGTCGCGCATTGGGCCTTCATCCTCGCCACGCTGATCGGCCTTGCCCCCGTCGCGCGGCGCGCCCTTGCCATGGCGCGTGCGGGCATGCCGTTCACCATCGAGATGCTGATGAGCATCGCGGCCACCGGCGCGCTGGTGATCGGCGCCGCCGAAGAGGCCGCTTTCGTCGTGTTCCTGTTCGCCGTCGGCGAGATGCTGGAAGGGCTGGCCACCGACAAGGCCCGCGATGGCATCCGCGCGCTGGCCGGGCTGGTGCCGCGCACCGCGCTGCTTGAGGATGGCCGCGAGGTGGCCGCCGACACGCTGGCGATCGGGCAGGTGGTGCTGGTGCGCCCCGGCGACCGCGTGCCCGCCGACGGCACGGTGATCGACGGGATCTCGGGCGTCGATGAAAGCCCGGTGACGGGTGAAAGCGTGCCCGCCCTCAAGGAACCCGGCGCCGGGGTGTTCGCCGGGTCGATCAACACCGAGGCCGCCTTGCGCGTGCAGGTGACGCGCGAGGCCGCCGACAACACCATCGCGCGCATCATAAGGCTGGTCGAGGAGGCCGAGAGCGCCCGCGCGCCGACCGAACGCTTCATCGACCGGTTCAGCCGTGTCTACATGCCCGCCGTGGTCGGCATGGCGCTGCTGGTGGCGCTGGTGCCGCCGCTGGCCTTCGGGCAGGTCTGGGGCGACTGGATCTACCGCGCGCTGGCGCTGCTGCTGATCGGCTGCCCCTGCGCGCTGGTGATTTCGGTCCCGGCCTCGATCGCGTCGGCCCTGTCGGCGGGCGCGCGCCATGGGCTGCTGATGAAGGGCGGCGCGGTGATCGAGGCGGCGGCGCGCACCGGCCATGTCGCCTTCGACAAGACCGGCACCCTGACCTATGGCCGCCCGGTGGTGACCGACGTGATTGCGCTGTCGGGCGACGGTGCCGGCCTGCTGGCCCTCGCCGCCGCTGTCGAGCGCGGCGCGAGCCATCCGCTGGGCCAGGCGATCCGCGCGCGGGCCGAGGCGGACGGCCTCATGGCACCCCCCGCCACGGCGGCGCGCGCGATCCCCGGCAAGGGGGCCGAGGCGGTGATCGACGGCGCGACCGTCACCGTCGGCTCATCCCGTCTGGCCGCCGAGATCGGGGCGCTGAGCGACGCCGCAGAAACCCGCGCCGCCGCGCTGGAGGCCGAGGGCAAGACGGTCGTCGTGGTCATGCGCGACGGTGCCCCGCTGGGCGTGATCGCGCTGCGTGACGAATTGCGCGGCGATGCGGCGGCGGCGGTGCGGCGGTTGGCCGCGATGGGTGTCGGATCGGTCATGCTGACGGGTGACAATGCGCGCACGGCGGCGGCGCTGTCGCGCGATCTGGGCATCGACCACCGCGCCGGGCTGCTGCCCGAGGACAAGGTCGCCGCGATCCGCGATCTGGCGGGCGCGCAACAGGTGATGATGGTGGGCGACGGCATCAACGACGCGCCGGCGCTGGCCACCGCGCAGGTCGGCGTGGCGATGGGATCGGGCACCGATGTGGCGCTGGAAACCGCCGACGCCGCGATCCTGCGCAACCGGGTGGGCGACGTGCCCGGTCTGATCGCGCTGTCCCGCGCGACGATGACCAACATCCGCCAGAACGTGACCATCGCGCTGGGGCTGAAGGCGGTGTTCCTTGTGACCACGGTGCTGGGCATCACCGGCCTCTGGATCGCGATCCTGGCCGATACCGGCGCGACCGTGCTGGTGACCGCCAACGCCCTGCGGTTGTTGGTGTTCCGCCCGGACCGGGCGACACGCCGAAGCGGACCCGCCGCCGGGGCGTGATTGCCGTTCCGCATGCAGCCGGAATGTTGTAGGCAAGGCCAAACCCACGGCAGGCATCTTTCGAAACGCGATGAAGAACCCCAGCATTCTCGTGCGGCATCTCGCGCCGCAACCCCTTGGCCGGGCCGCGCTTCTGGATGCGGTCGCGCAGCCGGGCGGGCCGGTGACGCATTTCCTTGCCAAGGGCACAACGCGCGAGGCCGCGCTGGCGGCTGTGCCCGCACCGGTGCTGGCCGAGGCCATGATCGACGGCGCGCCCGTGGTGACATGCGCCGATGCCGCCCCCGGCGTGATCCTGTCGCAGGCGGAACCGGACCTGTTCGCGGGCCGCAACGTCACCATCGCCACCCGCAATGGCGAGCCTGCGGACACCGTGGCCGAGTGGCTGACCTATCACCATGACCGCTTTGACCTGACCGGCGCGGTGGTGTTCGAACGCGCGCCCCATGAAGGCGCGGACGTGTGGGACGATGTCGCGGCACTGCTGGAGAAAACCGCCACGCCTGTCCGGGTGGTGGTGGTGTTCTGCGCCGCGCCGCTCGGCGTGCCGGACATGCCGCCGGAAACCCACCCCTTCTGCCTGTCCGAGGCGCCGGGGCGCGACCGGATGGAGGTGCCCCCCGCCGATCCGTGGCGCGCGCCGCTGGCCGAGATGTCGATCTACGAGATCGCGCGACAGCGGTTCCTGGGGCAGGCACGCGCCATCGCCAATTTCGACCTGCACGACCTGTTGCAGCCATCGCCGCAGGGATCGCCCTTTGACATGGCCGCAGAGGCGCCCGGATCGGCCATCGCGCTGAGCGGGCAGCATTGTTACCCGTGGCGCGTGCGCAAGGGGCAGCATCCGCGTTTCGGGGATCATGTCTGCGTGCAGTTCGACACGCCCCGCTTTCGCCGCCGCTGGTGCGTGGCGCCTGCCGGGCTGCCGGGCGATGCGGTCTTGAAATGCCAGCTTGTGTCCAACGTGCCGCGCCTGCCGGGGCCTGCGTTCTTTCGCTGCATGGCGATCCGCCATCCGGTGACCAAGACCAGCCTGATCGTGCCGAAATCCAGCCTGGTGGAAAGCGACGCGCTGATCGCGCTGGCCCATGATGCGTTCGGTCACAAACCGGTGCGCGCGCCGGTGATCGACCTCGCCCCGCCCGACCCGGTGACACGCGCCCGCACCGCCATTGTCACCACGATGAAGAACGAGGGGCCGTTCATCCTGGAATGGCTGGCCTATCACCGCGCCATCGGCGTGCAGGATTTTCTGGTCTATACCAACGATTGCAGCGACGGCACCGACCGCATGTTCGACCTGCTGCAACGCAAGGGGCTGGTGCAGCACCGCGAGAACCCGTTCCGCAAGATGCACCTGAAACCCCAGCACGCCGCGCTGCAGGCCGCCGAGGACGAACCGCTGATCCGGAACGCCGACTGGATCATCTGCATGGATGTGGACGAGTTCCTGAACGTCCGAACCGGCGACGGCATGCTCAGCGATCTTTATGCAGCCGTCGGGGAGGCCAACATGATCTCCTGCACCTGGCGGCTGTTCGGCAATGCCGACATCGACACGTTCCGCGACGAGCCCACCATCGCGCAGTTCGACCGCTGCGCCGAGGAGCTTTCGCCCAAGCCGCATCAGGCCTGGGGGTTCAAGACGCTGTTCCGCAATACCGGCATCTTCAAGAAACTGGGCGTGCACCGCCCCAAGGGGTTGCACCCCCAGCTCTGGGACCAGGTGCGCTGGGTCAACGGCTCGGGCAAGCCGATCCCGAAACACGAAATCCGCAACGCCTGGCGCTCGACGGTCGAGACCTATGGCTATGATCTGGTGTCGCTGAACCACTATGCGGTGCGCAACTGCGAAAGCTTCCTGGTCAAGCGCGACCGCGGGCGGGTGAACCATGTGGACCGCGACCAGGGGCTGGCCTACTGGTTCCGGATGAACAACAACGCCACCACCGATCATTCGATCCAGCGCCACATTCCCAAGATGCGGCAGGAACTGGACAGGCTGCTGTCGGACCCCGAGATCGCCCGCCAGCAAAAGGCCTGCGTTCAGGCCCACCGCGAGAAGATCGCCGCGTTGAAAGCGAACCCTCGCCAGCAGGCGTTCTACGACGAACTGACCGGCGCGCGGATGAAGCGCCTGTCCCGCATGCACCGCCATTTCGGCGCCAACGTCTTCCTCTCCGGCCCCGGATGCGTGCCCGATGACGTGGTGTGGGACGATCACGACGCGCGGTTCTTCTTTACGGTGGAAAAGGTGGAGACGCGCCATTGAGGGGATCGGACGCATCGGGCAGAGCGGGTGAAGCCCGGATTTCGGGGGAGAAAAGATGATCGGTTATTTCACGCTGATATTGGTGTGCCAGCTGGTGGGCGAGATTGTCGTTCACGCGCTGTCCGTCTCGATACCCGGCCCGGTTCTTGGCATGGTGCTTCTCTTCGTGCTGCTTTTGATGCGGGGAAAGCTGCCTCAGGGGCTGGGGCAGACGGCGGATGGGCTGCTGCGGGGGATGGCGCTGCTTTTCGTGCCGGCGGGCACCGGCGTCATGATGCATTGCCGGTTGCTGGGCGAGGCATTGATGCCCCTCAGCGTGGCGCTGGTGATCAGCACGGCCCTGACCATCATCGTCACGGCGCTGATGATGCGCTGGCTGAACCGGCCCGGCCGGGACGCATAGCATGCAGGACATCTGGGTCTATCTGAATGCGTCGCCGCTTTTCCATCTGACACTGACGATGGTGGCGTTTCAGGCGGCAAGCTGGCTGTTCGAAAAGGGCGGCCGCAATCCGCTGCTGAATCCCGTGCTGGGGGCGATCATCCTGGTCGTTTCGGTCCTGTTCGTGACGGGAACCGACTACGCCACCTATTTCGAAGGGGCGCAATTCGTCCACTTCCTGCTGGGTCCGGCGACTGTCGCTTTGGCGATACCGCTCTATCGGCAATGGGACAAGGTGCGCCGCTCGGCACTGGCCATCGGCGCCAGCCTTGTGACCGGGTCGCTGGTCGCGATCCTGACGGCGGTGGGAACGGCATGGCTTCTGGGCGGGTCCGAGACGTTGCTGGCCTCGATCGCCCCGAAATCCACGACAGCCCCGGTTGCCATGGCCATTTCACAGGATTTCGGCGGCCTGCCCTCGCTCACCGCCGTGCTGGTGATCGTTTCGGGAATCCTGGGGGCGATGTTCGGCCCGATGCTTCTGAACCTGGTCGGCGTGGAAGACTGGAGCGCACGCGGACTGGCCGTCGGCACGGCCAGTCACGGGATCGGAACGGCGCGGGCCTTGCAGGTCAACGAAACCGCAGGGGCGTTCTCGGGTCTGGCCATGGGGCTGAACGCGGTGGCCACGGCCTTGCTCGTGCCGATCCTCTGGCGGCTCCTGTTTTGATGGTCCCGGCGTTCGTTGGAGTGCGTTCGGGCAGACGACAGCGATATGAGGCAAGGCAGTCTCGGCGTGTTCAGTGCGCTGGGAGCCGTAGCTCGGAGTGTCGTTCAGATCTGGCTCAGGATATGTTTCCATAGGTCTTTACCCGAGGCGCGATCCGGCGAAATCTGTGTTCGTTGCCGTGGCGATATTCACAGATGACCTCAAAAACGCCGACAAAGCGGTAAAGAGTACGATTGAGTTCATCGCGCGAGTGCGCCATCACAATGCGTTGGTTCCAAGGTTCCGAATAAACGTGATCCGGATTCTTGTTAATCTCCGTGATGACGCATCCATCTTCCGAGAGCGAATTATCCCATTGATCTTGCTCGTAAAGCTTCGGAAACCAGACCATGCACTTTCCGCGCAAGCCGATTGCGTCACGCACGTGCTCGGGCAGATCCCAGGTCCCACGTTGATAGTGGCCCTTGGTGTAACCAAAGCAGTTTAACGCATCTCGATGGGTTCGAAACGCCGCGTGAGGGCCGATTTCGATGTAGCCGGCTTCAAGATGTGGCAGCGCGGTGAAGCGACGCTCATAATCCCAGTGCCGGAATTCGCCCTTGCGCACAAATTCGGCCTTGCGCTGTCGCACATAGTCAACAAAAGCATCTGTGCTGGCGTTCAGTTCCCGAAGCGTCACATTGCTGGTCGCGATCCGGTGCTCTTTTAAAGCGTCTGATTGCATCGCGAATCTTGTTTTGATCGTTCTCATGATGGTGTTCGTCGATCTCAAGATACAAGCCGAGTTGCGGGAAAAATAAATCCGCCAGATAGAACTTGTTATCGTCTTTCCGGAGGCATTGTTGGCAAACAAACTCGATTTCCGGATCGTTCAGGCGATGGTAGATGCGGTTAATTACGTAGTGCTCCCATTTCTTATTCGATATTTTAGAGAGCGATCTCAGAATGTAGTCAATTTGCCCCATGAAAGATGATCCTCACAAATCCAGCCAAATGACTCAACCCTTAGCTGAGTCGGGCAGGAAGCGAAAGATGGTTTGTCGGGGGCCTCCAAACATTCCCACATGAGGAAACGCGGTAATTTTTCCAAATATGAGGCGTTGAAGCCGTTGAGCCAGTGTTCCGGCATCCAACAACCTTCGCCCAAAAGCAGACGAAAGTAGAAGGTGAAACGGCAGGCGAGTCACCCCGCCTGCCGCCGCTAACTAAATATATCAGCTCTCGGGCAGGTGATCTGCGACAAGCGCTTCGTCGTTGCCTTCGCAGGCGGCGAGGACGGCTTCGACCTCGGGGTCGGTGCCCTCGTCCGCGCTCATGTCGGTGTCGGCCTCGGCTTCGGCCTCGGCGGACAGGTCGGTTTCGGTGTCGGTGGCCTCCATGTCCGTGGCGTCGGTCGTGCCGGCGTCGGTCGACATGTCGGTGCCGGTGGTGGACGTGGTTTCGCCCTCGGCCTGGGCCAGCTTCAGGTCATCCAGCGCGGTGCGCTGTTCGTCGGCGCTCATCGCGGTGAAATCGGCACAGGTGAGCGTCGCGGCGTCGGTGTCGGACTGGGCCAGCGTGACCGTGCCCAGCGAGCCGATCAGGCCGGCGATGCCAACGGTATAGACGAGATGTTTCATTGGTTCCTCCAGGTTTTCCTGCGACGCGAACCGCATCGCAATACCCCCTCAACCGCGCTGCCGCGCAACGGTTCCCGCGCCCGCACCGCCCACGTCGTGCCGGGCGGATTTCCGCCCATGACGCGCCCGTTGGTCAGCGTTTTGCCGCGAAACCGGCGATCCGGTCGAGGAAATGCAGGCAGAGGTCCAGTTGCGCGATGTCCACGAATTCGTCCGCCTTGTGCGCCTGCTTGATCGAGCCGGGGCCGACGATGACCGACGGGATGCCGCCCTGAACCTCGAACACGCCGCCTTCGGACCCATAGGACACCTTGCCGCCCCATTCCGGCAGGATATGGCGCAGCGCCTCGAACCCCGGCGTGCCGGTGGCATCGCCCATGGCGGGATAGGCGAATATCTCTTCCCATTCGATCCCGGCATCGGCGCTGATCGCCTGCATCTCGGGCAGCAGCCGGGTTTCGGCCTCGGCCAGCAGGGCCTCCATGTCGGGGCGGGCGCGGGTTTCGTCGATGCTGCGCAGCTCGAAGGTGAAGGTGCAGCGATCGGGCGTCACGTTGGTGGCGATGCCCCCCTCGATCGTCGTGGCCAGCATGGTGGCGTGGGGCACAGTGAAATCGGGATCGAACGGGCCGGTTTCGGCATAGGCGCGGCCCCGGTCCTGGATCAGCGCGATGATGCGCGCGGCGTATTCCAGCGCGTTGACATGGCTTGGCGCGAAGGACGAATGGCCCGCCGTGCCGCGCACATGGGCGCGCATGGCGATCTTGCCCTTCTGCCCGGTGACCAGCTTCATCTCGGACGGCTCGCCGATGATGGCCAGCATGGGCGGCACGTCCAGCGCCGCCAGATGCCGCGCGATGGCCGGCGCGCCGAGACAGCCGACCTCCTCGTCATGGGAGAAACACAGGTAGAGCGGGCGGTTCAGCGTCGCGGCGGCGAAACCGGGGGCGGCGGCCATGACGCAGGCGGCGAACCCCTTCATGTCGCAGCTTCCGCGCCCGTAGAGCCGCCCGTCACGCTCGTCCATCTCGAAGGGGGGCGTTTTCCAGTTGGCACCGCGCGCGGGCACCACATCGGTATGGCCCGACAGCACGATGCCGGGTTCGCCCTCGGGGCCGAAACGGGCGATCAGGTTGGCCTTGTCGCCGGTTTCATCGGGCAGGATGGTGATGTCGGCGCCCAGTCCGGCGAAGTGATCGGCCATGTGGTCGATGATCGCGCGGTTGGATTTGGCGCTGGTGGTGTCGAAACCGATCAAACGGCCCAGATGGGCCTTGGCTTTATCCAGAGTCTCATGGGTCATTGTCGTATCTTTCATGCTCGGTCCGCCTTGCGATGTCTGGCTTTCGCGACCTCACGGCGGAACGTGACGGCGATCACGAACAGGATCAGCGCGGCGAAGATCCATGTGATGGGCGAGGACAGGAACACCGACGCATCCCCGCGCGAGATCGCCAGCGCCCGGCGCATGTTCTCCTCGATCATCGGGCCGAGGATGAAGGCGATCAGGAACGGTGCGGCGGGGATATCCAGCAGGAACATGCCAAAACCCACCACCCCCAGCGCCAGCAGGACGGTCACGTCGAACATGCTGTTGGCGATCGAATAGATGCCGAACAGACACAGCAGCAGCACCACCGAGGTCAGCAGCGTCGGCGGGATTTCCGCGACATAGGAGAACATCCGCATCGTCACCTTGCCCGCGCCGAACAGCAGCACCGACGAGATCATCATGCCGATGAACAGCATGTAGATTTCATGGATATTGGTCTGGAACAGCAGCGGCCCCGGTGTCAGTCCCTGGATCATGAACGCGCCCAGCATCACGCCGGTGATCACGTCGCCCGGCACGCCAAGCGCCAGCAGCGGGATCATCGTCGCGCCGCACGCGCCGTTGTTGGCCGATTCCGAGGCGGCGATGCCTTCCAGCTCGCCCTTGCCGAAATTGGCTGCGTTTTTCGAGGAACGCTGTGCCTCGCCATAGGAAAAGAACGCCGCCGAGGCCGGACCGACACCGGGGATCGCGCCCAGAATGACGCCGATGCCGCTGCCGCGCAGGATCGACTTGAGCGACGCGCGAAACTCGCGCCCGCTGACGCGGTTGTCGCCCAGCTTCATCGGCTCGGTTTTCGGCGGGTTGCGGAACACGATCAGCTTGATCAGTTCGGGCAGCGCGAACAGCCCGATCAGCACCGGCGCCACCGCCAGCCCGGCCTGCATGTCGTTCGTCATGGCAAAGCGGAACGAGCCATACATATCCTCGCCCACCGTCGCCAGCAGCAGCCCCATACAGGCCGAGACCAGCCCCAGCAGCAGCGAATTGCCCGACACACCCGCCACGGCCGTCAGCGCGAACACCATCAGCATGAAATATTCCGGCGGCCCGACGCGCAGCGCCAGGATCGCCAGCGGGGCGGCCAGAAAGATCAGCGACAGGTTGGAAATGAAATCGCCGATCACGGAGGAATAAAGCGCCATGTTCAGCGCCTTGCCCGCCTTGCCCTGCTGCGCCAGCGGATAGCCATCCAGCGCCGTGCAGGCCGCCGAGGCGGTGCCCGGCGTCTTGATCAGGATGGCCGAGACCGACCCGCCATAGGTCGAGCCCTTGTAAAGCGCCACCAGCAGCAGAATGCTGGGCACCGGCTGCATGTAAAAGGTGAACGGCAGCGCCAGCGTCACGGCCATGGTGCCGGTCATGCCGGGGATCGCGCCGATCACCACGCCGCCCCAGATACCGGCGGCCATGATCAGGAAATTCTCGAACGTGGCGACCGCCTGAAGCGCCAGAAGGATGTCGTTCATCATCGCCGATCGCCTTCAGAAGCCCAGAAAGGCCGAGAACGGCCCCTTGGGAAATTGCGTGCCAAGCGCCGAGTTGAAGAACAGCGCCAGCGCGACGGGCAGCGCCACCGCCACGATCGCCCCCCAGACCAGCCGCCGCCGCTCGCCCGTCAGCAGGATCGCGGTTGCGGTCAGCAGGATCGCCGCCAGAACGAAGCCGATCAGCGGCACCAGAACGACGAACAGCGCAAAGGCCAGCACGACAAGGGCGAACCGGCCCACCAGAACGGGCAGGCCGACCGCCCCGGCCGGTTGCTTTTCGGGGTCCGGAACCGGGCGCGCGACGGGCCCGGCCCATGCCATCGCGGCCACGATCAGCCCCAGCACGATACCGGCAATCGACACCGTGCGCGGCCACATGTCGGGCGGCGGCGCGAAACCGGGGATGAAGGCGGGGCGCGGCACATGCACCGGGATCAGCACGAACAGGACGATCCCGAACAGGACCGAAACCAGCACTCCGCGCAAGATACCGCTCCACATGGCCACGCCCCTTTTCACGGGTTACTGGATGTAACCGAACTTTTTCGCCAGGGCGTGAAACAGGTCGTATTGCTGCTTGGCATATTCGGCCATGTCCCTTTCACCCACGGTCGAGATCGATCCGCGCCGTTCGGCCAGCGTCAGCCAGGTCTCGTCCTCGGCGACCTTGGCCAGAACCTCGTCCCATTTGGCGGTGACATCCTCGGGCAGGCCCTTGGGGCCGTAAAGCGCGCTCCAGCCGGTGATCTGTCCGGCCTGCTCATAGCCCAGTTCGTCCGCCGTCGGCACGTCGGGCAGGTCGTCCATCCTCTTGGGCGCGAACACCATCAGCGGTTTCATGTCGCCGCTTTTGATATGGGGCATCAGCGATCCGGCCGAAATGGCAAGGAAATCGACATGCCCGCCCAGAAGCGCGGTCGCCAGTTCGCCGCCGCCCTTGTAGGGCACCAGCGTCGCCGCCGTCAGCGGGTCCATCCCGGAATCCGACAGCAGCGCCTGCACGGTGAACCCGTCGATGGCCGTCGCGCCGGATGCGGCATAGGTCATGGTGCCTTCGTTTTCCTTGATCGCGGCGACCAGATCCTCGGCGTTGTCATAGGGCGCATCCGCCTTGACGGCCAGGATCATCGGCGACGCCTCAAGCTCGCCCAGGAAGGTGTAGGCGTCCCAATCGACGGTGGATTGCGGGTTGACCGCCGGGGTCAGCGCCATGCCCACACGCGCCAGCAACAGCGTATAGCCGTCGGGATCGGCGTCCGAGACGAAGCCCGCGCCGGTCATGCCGCCGGCACCCGGCTTGTTCAGAACGGTGATCGGCTGGCCGATATAATCGCGCGCGGTTTCCGCCAATGCGCGGCCCGCCAGATCGGATGCGCCGCCGGGGCCGTAGGGCACCACCAGCGTGATCGCCTGATCCGGATAATCCTGCGCCTGCGCCTGCGCCGCGCCCGCGACCAGCGCGGCGGCGGTGGCGACACCTGTCAAAATGCGTTTCATCACTCTCTCCCATTCGGCAGCCTTGCGGGCTGCACGGTTTTCGCAATGTCCGGAAACTTTCACAGTATTCGTGAATTGACAATCTTTGCCGTTGGCATGCACGATCACGCCGCTGTGGCGGGCCCGCGACGGATGACAAAGCCGGGTTCGCCCTCGGGAACGGCGCCGTGGATGATCCGGACCTCCTCGGGGCGGGCCTTGCGCGGGCCCCTGCGGCAGGCGGCCAAAAGCGTTTCGACCGCGGCTTGCGTGCCATGCAGGTGACATTCCACCAGACCGTCCTGCACATTGCGCACCCAGCCGCCGACATTCAGCGACAGCGCCTCGTTGCGCAGCCAGTTGCGGTATCCGACACCGGTGACCTTGCCGGCGATGCGCGCGATACAAGACATGCGCGCGATCCGGTCGGGCACGAAACGCATCGCCAGCGCATGGTCCAGCAGGCAACCGGCGACATCGCGGCCCTGTCCGATCACCGGGAAATGATGCATGGCGAATTCCGGCGAGCTGTTGATTTCGCAGATGCCCCAATCCTGGCCCTCGGCGGGACGGGCCAGATCCTGCGCCAGCAGATCGACACCGGCATATCCCATCCCCGGAATCGCCGTGCGCGCCGCGACGGCGATTGCCGCAAAGTCGGGATGAATGGTATCGGTGATGTCTTCGCTGTCCCCGCCTGCGCCGGTATTGGCGATCTCGTGCAATTGCCAGACCTGCCCCCGTTTCAGAACCGTGTCTTGCGACAATCCCGCCTGATGCAGATTGCGCAGCATGACCGATGACAGGGCAATCGGCTTGTCCCCGACAAACGGAATGGCGGCGCGGGCCTTTGATTTCAATTCCACGAGTTCCTGCACGGTATGCCGCCCGTCGCCGGTAATCGCCGCCGGATGGCGCCGTATGGTCGCGACCACGTGGTCGCCGATGACGAAGATGCGATGATCCTGACCCCGGATGAACCGCTCGACGATGATGTCGCCGCCTTCGCCGCGCGCATGGCGCCACGCATGGCGGAAATGCTCGTCATCGCGGATGTCGACCGACACGCCCGCGCCGATGGATCCCGCGTTGGGCTTGACCACCGCCGCGCCGTCCAGCGTGCGGAAATGTTCCAGCGCCTGATCCAGTTGCGCGGCCTTGAACAGACGTCCCTGCGGCGTTTTCAGCGACGCCGCTTCGAGCAGGCGGGCGCTGGCGATCTTGTTCGAGGCGATCCGGTGCGCGACGATGCCCATCTGCGGGATCGTGCGCCCGGAAAAGCACGTCGCCTGCCCCGTCCCGGCGCGCACGAGGATCAGTTTGTGGCCGATGCTCTGCACCTCCAGCCCCCGGTCCAGCGCCGCCAGCCGCAACAGATGCGTGTGCAGGTTCGCCCCCTTGAGGAAGGCAGAGCGGTCGGGAACGGACCAGATCGGGGCGGAGCGGGACATCGGCGATCCTCGGGCGTCAGTGGTAGGCAAATTCGTGCAGCGCAGGCGCGGTGCGGTCGATGATCATGTCATAGCCCCGGTCGGTCCGGCGCAGCGACAGCGGAAGCTGCATCGACAATTGCAACAGCCGCCGGTCGTTGAACGGGTTGACGACAAAGTTGTTGGGCATCCCATAGCTGCGCGTGCCCTGCCCGTGGGTCAGCACGATATCCAGCCACAGCATGTCATAGACCTTGTCCCGCCCCTGTTGCGGCAACGTGTCATACCATTGCATGAACTGGTCCCGGAACGCGTTTGGCACGGCTGTATCGGGCGTGGCTATCCGCAAGCGCTTGACCGCATGGGAAAGGTTCAGCCGCCCCTCGCTCTGGCGTTGCCAGTTCGTCGCGCGCAGGATCCCCATGACATTGCCGCGCGCCATCACCATGCCGCCGGGCATGGTTTCGCTGATCGCTATGGAGTGCAGGGCCTCCGAGAAAACGCTGTAGCCGTTGCGCCGCAGATACAGCATTTTCATGGCGCGGGTCAGTTTCTTCTTCGGATAAACGGTGAAGGGAAGGCCAAGGCTTTCGGCGATCTGGCCGCCGATGCGGGCGTCCTGTGCCGAGGCCCAGTGGAACTCCCACGCGAACAACGTTCGCGCGTGATGGATCGCGGGCAGACCGCAGGCCAGCAGGCAGCGGGAATCCCGCCCGCCCGATAACGGCACGATGCAGGTCTGCGTTTTCAGGATCTCCACGAACACCGCCCGCAGCCGCGCGGTGATTTCGTCCATGATATCCGGCACATCCGCCTCGGGCCGGGTTTCAAGATCGGTGTCGGGCTTGGGCCAGTGGCGCACCGCTCGGAACTCCGACAGATCGAGGTAGTGATTGGCCAGCAGCCGTTTGACACGCGCATCCCGCGTATGCCCCAGGGAATAGCTCATTTCGCCGGTGCGCACCTTGCCGAACGGAATGAACGGGTTGTCGATGAAATCCCGGTCCAGCGCGAACAAGGTTGTCGAGGCCGCGATCCGGGCCTGCGGGTTGTAGACGGCCGCCAGATCGCCCACCGGATCGAGATAAAGCCGCCGGTCGGGACCGATGGCAAGCAGGGCGGCATAGCGGCCCGCAAGGCTTTCGACAAAGGCTTCGGCCCGTTCGATGGTGGACGGGGCAATCACCCGGCTGCCGCGCAGCAATACGCCTTCGGCATCGACGGCAAGCCCCATCACGACGCCGATCAGTTGGCCATCGGGCATTTCAAGCCGCGTCAGGGCCAGATCGGGCGCGGTGTCGAGATCGACCGTGCCGACCCGCATGCGCACCCAGCCCGGCGGCGTCACGGCGCCATCGACCGAGATCTGGAACTGGTGCTTGTAGATGTCGGTGAAATCCGCCTCGCCCGAGGCCGGATCACCGATCGCTTTCGCTTTGAACATGCCCTGCCCCGTCGCCATCCAGTTTCGCCATACCGCGCCGGATCGCGCGGTGGTCGCCGCGCGCCAGCACCCAGCGCCCCACGCGCCGCGCCAGGTCGGGGCGGCCCCGTGCCAGCGCGCGCAGGAACAACTCGCGTTGATAGCGGGGGAAATCGCGGCGGGCGCGCAGCGCGCGGTAGAATCCGTTTGGCGTCAGATCGCCCGACAGCGCCCCGAGGATCGTCGGCGTCAACAGCCCCATCTGCGACAGCGACGAGCCCAGCCGATGCCCCATCAGCGGACAGCGCAGCCGCATCACGTTGGGCGCGGTAAAGCGTGCGACATGCCCCGAATCCAGCGGCTCGTACGGATCGTAAAGGATCGTGACCCGCCGCGCCGCCGCGCTGGCCTGTGCCGCGTCGCCATATGGGCCGGAATAATCATAGCTCCACGCGCTGCGATAGCGCGTCTCGAACGGCACCAGGGCCTTGTCCAGCGTCGATTGCGGGCTGATCGCCACCACATCCGCGCCCGGACAGGCGGCGCTGAAGGCCGCCGCCGCGTAACCGCCCATGGACGCGCCATAGAACACGACGCGGTCGAACCCGGCAAAGAACCCCTCGTCGCGCAGGCGGTCGAACTGGGCCGCGACCCAATCGTTGCGATACCACGTCCAGCCGCCCGCCAGCACGCCCAGCATCGACCAGCCCTGTTTCTCGATGAACTCGTATCCCCACGGGCGGCGGGTGTCGCGCTTGTTCATCGCGATGTCGAGATTGTCGAACGTTACCACCAGCATCCGGGGATCGCGCGGCACGAACAGGAGGCTGTGCCCCTGCGGCCCCTCGCGAAAGAAACCGTCCGGCCCGGCCAGTTTGGGCGCGATATCGGTCCAGTCGCCATCGGCTTCGGGGTTCGGCGGGTCGGGGGTGAACACCACCCGGCGCAGGGACTTGCCGTCGCGTTCGGCGATGATCCGGGTGTTACCCTGCCCCTTGAGAAACGGAAACGCGCCCGATCCCTTGCGGATGTCCAGCACCAGCCGGCTGTCGGCATGCAGGGCCTGACGCAGCACGGGCGCGAGATGCTTGATCTTCCAGCGCTCCCCGAACCGGTCGATGCTGGCCAGCAGGTCGCATTGCGGCAGGGTGTCGAGCGCGCGCACGACCCTTATATCGCCCGCGTCCACCCCGGCCGCGATCAGCCGGTCGCGATAGCGCGCGATCCAGTCAGAGGGCCGGTCGGGAAACTGCCCGCGCCTGTCGACATCCACCAGCAGGATCGTGCAGCCGTAACGCTGCCACGCCGCCAGCGCGAGGTCTTGCGCCCCGCCGCCGAGATCGGCGAATGATGTGAGCGGCCCGCCGATCTGGTCAAGAACCGCCTGTTCGTCATGCCCGGTCAGGGTCATTCGACGGTCGCGGCGGTGGCGCGTCGGTCGGGCAGCGGGTTCTGCGTCGGGTCGATGCCGTGTTTCTTCAGCAATTGGCCGATCAGGCTGCGCGGACGGGGCACGCCGCCGAACCTTTCGGAAATGCGCGCCCGCATCCGGCGGCCGTAGAAATGGATCGAGAATGTCTCGTCGGTGATCATCCCGCCCAGATCCGCGCCGGGGCGGGTCATCAGCACGCGATCGCGGTAATGCACCGGATAAAGCGCGACGCGGGGCAAGGCATGTTCGATCTCGCCGGTCTTCTTGAGATAATGCGTCAGCGCCTGCGGCCCCCATATCCCCCATGACATATCGCCCGCGGCGACGGGTTCGCCCGCCTGTTTTGCCGCCTCGTATCGCGCGATGGTGTCGGGCGGCAGCCATTCGGGGATGGCATGTTCATCGGCGGTGAAATCGATCAGCGCGCGCAGCGTCGGGCTGTCTTTCGGCAGGCTCAGAACGCCGTTATTGACGCCGTTCTCCTTTTCGTAGCCATAGAAATGCCCGGTCGAGGTGGTGAAGGGCTTGCAGCAATAGGCATCGGTATCGGCCCAGATCGTATGATCCAGCTTGCCCAGCATGTTATAGCGGAACCGGTCGGCGAACGGCGCCGGGCTGCCGGTGCGTCCGTGCCGCACCACGTTGGGGTTGGGCAGGATGTCGTTGCCGTCGCGCAGTTCCACGCCGTCGGGCACGTTGGCCACACCTTCATAGGTATAGAGCACCATGTGCTGGCCCGCATCGACAAAGGATTTCAGGCACAGTTCCTCCAGAAAGGACAGGCGGCCCCCGATCCACAGGGCGGCGACTTGGTATTCCGGTGTCATGGCGCGTCTCGATGTCAGGGCGGCGGGGGCGGTCCGGTCGCGTGAAACTGCGCGATACGGGGGCGAAACTCAACCCCTCGACCGCGACCGCCCCGCGCTCAGAACGCCCTTGCCAGCGACAGCTTGATGTTGCGCCCCGGCGCCGGGCGGGTCGAGAGCGCGGGCGTATGGCTGTGATCGAGCGCGTTCTCGACGCTCAGCCGCATCTCGGTGCCTTTCAGAATGCCGGTCTGCGGGCGATAGGTGGCGCGCAGGTTGTGCACGCCGAACCCGGCGCTGGCATAGGCGTCGTTGTCCTCGCGCCGTTGCGCCACGAGTTCCCAGCTAAGGTCCAGTTCCTCGCCGAAGCGCTTGCCCAGCGTCAGGCGCAGGGAATCGGCGGGGGTGTTGCGCCAGAACACGGACTGGCCGCGGTCGATCTCCTTGCCGGTGACGATATTGGCGTTCAGATCGGCATAGAACCCGGTCTCCATGGCATAGGACGCCTCAAGCTCCAGCCCGCGTGTCTCGATCCGGTCGGGCCGCTCGGCCATGCCGAACAGGGTCGAGGAATAGGAGGTAATGTCGTAAAGATCGGTGCTGTAGAGATTGGCCTTGAGCGCGACGGCATCGCCCGTGGCGAACAGGTCGGCCCCGTCATAGGACGCGCCCAGTTCATAGGTGCGGGCCTTTTCGCTGATGCCGATCAGATCGGGATTGTCCAGATCGTCGAGGATCGGCAGGTTCTCGGTATAGGCCGCCGAGCCGAACAGCGCCACGCCGTTGCCGAACGCATAGCGCACCGACAGCCCGCCCATCAGCGCGTCCTTGCCGAAACTGCCGTCATAAGGCGCGGTTGAGCCCTTGAGATCGGACGTCTCGAACCGCAGCGCGGGCGTGACCGTCCAGCCGCCGAACCGCATCTCGTCGACGGCAAACAGCGCGATCCGATCGTCGCGCCCGCCGGGGGCGGAGGCCGCGCTTTTGCGATCCTTGCGGATGAATTCCAGCCCCGTGCGCAGGTTGTGCGAGACGTCACCGTTGGCAAACAGGGCGGTATTCCTGAACGCCAGCTTGGTCGTCTCGTAGCGATGATCCGCATCCAGCAGCGCAAGGATGCCGGGGAACCCCGGTGTGCCCTCGGCGGGGGAACTGCCCGCGACATAGCTCTGGTCGATCTTCTGATCGGCGTGGGACAGCGCCACGGTCAGGTCGATCAGGTCGTTATCCGCCGGGTTGTAGCCATAGGTCAGGATCGCGGTTTTCGAGCGCGTGTCGCGGTCCACATTGCCGAACGCCCCGCCCGACGTGCCGAACGTGTCATAGGGCACATCCCGGTCGCTGGTCGACGTGTCGGTATGGGCGAAACTGACATGATGCGCCTGCGCCGCGCCAAAGCTGTATTTCGCCTTGAGAAGGTAAGAGGGCAGTTTGAAATCGCTTGCCCCGATCACGTCGCCGTTGCCGTCCGTTTGCAGATGCTGACGGCGCCAGGTGTAATTGGCCAGCAATTCGAAATTCCGCGTCGGCTGCCAGGCCAGCGTGGTCGAACTGGTCAGCCCGTCGCCGTTGTTGGAAAAGCCGAAGGTCTGGCTGCCCGCCAGCCCGATTTGACCTTGGGTGAAATCCGACGCGTCCTTGGTTTCCAGCCGCACCACCCCGCCGACGATGCCCGAGCCGTATTCGAAACTGCCCACGGTGCCGCGGATCACCTCGACCTCGCGATAGAGGAACGGATCGGTGAAAAGCTGCGTGCCGATGCGGTAAAGTTCCTCGGCCCCGACCGAAGCGCCGTCGATCTGCACCGCGACCTTCTGGTCGGTGCCGAAGGTGCTGTTGGCGCCATAGCCGCGAATGTTGATGCCCGACCCTTGCGGCGTCGAGCCGTTGACCAGCGCGACACCCGGCACGGAATCGATCAGTTCGGCCACGGTTCCGGCCTGTCGGTCGTCGATCTCGTCCTGATCCAGAACGGTGACGGGCGTGGCGGTATCGGTCTGCACCGCGCGCTTGCTTTCGCCCAGTTGCAGCGCGCCCAGATCGACGCTTTGGTCTTGCGCGCCTGCCGGCGCTGTCTGCATCGTGATCACCAGCGCGCCGCCGCCCAGCAGCGCCGCGCGCCTTTTACCTTCACTCATGTCGCATCCCCTCGATGGCTGAAAAATGCCCGGATGCTGGCGGAAGGCTGGCGTGGCAGAGCGGCAAATCGGCTTGCGCCAAATTGCCACAGAGGGGGTCGTAGTTAATCCGAGTGAAACTGTCAACTACCAAGCCGGAGCGCGAAAATCGCGCCCCGGTCCGGGCAGGTCAGCGGTGGGCGAGCGCGCTATTCCGCGGCGATCGCCGGGCTGGGGGCGGGCACGTAGTTCAGGATCGGGGCCAGCCAGCGTTCGGCCTCGTCCATATCCATGCCCTTGCGCTGCGCGTAATCGGCGACCTGATCGCGCTCGACCTTGCCGACGCCGAAATAATAGCTTTCGGGATGCCCGATATACAGCCCCGAGACCGAGCTGCCGGGCCACATCGCCATGCTTTCGGTCAGGCTCACACCGGTGTTCTTTTCTGCGTCCAGCAATTCGAACAGCGTGGTCTTTTCGGTGTGGTCGGGCTGCGCGGGATAGCCGGGGGCGGGGCGGATGCCCTTGTAATCCTCGGCGATCAGTTCCTCCAGCGTGTGATCCTCGTCGGGCGAGGTGCCCCAGTAATCGCGCCGCACCCGTTCGTGCAGCATTTCGGCCATGGCCTCGGCCATGCGGTCGGCCAGCGACTTGACCATGATGGCGGAATAATCGTCATTCGCCGCCGCGAACCGCTTGGCGATCTCGGCCTCTTCCGCGCCGACGGTGACGGCGAAACCGCCCACCCAGTCCTCGGCCGTGCCTTCGGGCGCGACGAAATCCGCCATCGCCAGATTGGGACGCGGCGCGCGTTTCGTGGTCTGCTGGCGCAGCGTGTGCAGCGTCGCCAGTTCCGCGCTGCGGGTCGCATCGGTGTAAAGGCGGATGTCGTCGCCCACCGCATTGGCGGGCCAGAACCCGACGACGGCGCGCGGGCTGAACCACTTTTCGCCAACGATCCGGGCCAGCAGGTCCTTGGCCTCGGCAAACAGGGTGCGCGCGGCCTCGCCCTGTTTCTCGTCGTTCAGGATCTTGGGGTAGATGCCTTTCAGCTCCCACGTGCGGAAAAACGGGGTCCAGTCGATATGGTCCGCGATCTCGGCCAGATCCCAGTCGTCGATCACCTTTGCACCGCTGAATTTCGGCTGGGCGGGCGTGTAGGCGGACCAATCCAGTCGCAGCGCGTTGTCGCGCGCCTTGGACAGGGGCAGGCGTTTCTTGGCCGCTTCGCCGCGCGCGTGTTTCTCGGCCACGTCCTTGTATTCGGCGCGGATCTTGGCCACGTAATCGGGCTTGTGCTCGGCGCTCAGCAGGTTCGAGACCACGCCGACCGCGCGGCTGGCATCGTTCACATGCACCGTCGCGCCGCGATGATAACCGGGCGAGATCTTGACCGCCGTGTGCACCTTGGACGTGGTCGCGCCGCCGATCAGCAGCGGGATGTCGAACCCCTCGCGCTCAAGCTCGTTGGCCATGTTCACCATCTCGTCCAAAGACGGGGTGATGAGGCCGGACAGGCCGATGGCATCGACGTTTTCGGCGCGGGCGGTCTCGATGATCTTTTGCGGCGGGACCATGACGCCCAGATCGATGATCTCGTAATTGTTGCAGGCCAGCACGACGCCGACGATGTTCTTGCCGATATCGTGCACGTCGCCCTTGACCGTGGCCATCAGGATCTTGCCCGCACTGTCGCGGGAATCCACACCCGACAGGCGCTTTTCCTCTTCCATGTAGGGCAACAGCAGCGCCACCGCCTGTTTCATCACGCGGGCCGATTTCACCACCTGCGGCAGGAACATCTTGCCCGCGCCGAACAGGTCGCCGACCACGTTCATGCCCGCCATCAGCGGCCCCTCGATCACGTCGAGCGGGCGGTCGGCCTTTTGCCGTGCCTCTTCGGTGTCGTCGTCGATGAATTCGGTGATGCCGTTGACCAGCGCATGTTCGATGCGCTTTTCCACCGGCCAGTCGCGCCAGGCCAGATCGCGCACCTTTTCCTCGCGCTTGCCGTCGCCGCGGAAACGTTCGGCCAGGTCCAGCAGGCGTTCGGTCGCATCCGCGCGCCGGTTCAGCACCACGTCCTCGCAGGCCTCGCGCAGTTCCGGGTCGATCTGGTCATAGACGGCCAGTTGCCCGGCATTGACGATGCCCATGTCCATGCCCGCCTGAATGGCGTGATAGAGGAACACCGCGTGCATCGCCTCGCGCACCGGCTCGTTGCCACGGAAACTGAAGGACAGGTTCGACACGCCGCCCGACACATGCGCATGCGGCAGGTTCGCCCGGATCCAGCGCGTCGCCTCGATGAAATCGACGCCGTAATTGTTGTGTTCCTCGATGCCGGTGGCGATGGCGAAGATGTTGGGATCGAAGATGATGTCCTCGGGCGGGAAACCGACCTCCTCGGTCAGGATCTTGTAGGCCCGCGCGCAGATCTCGGTCTTGCGCGCACAGGTATCGGCCTGGCCCTTCTCGTCGAAGGCCATGACCACCACGGCGGCGCCGTAGGCCAGACACAGCGACGCCTGTTCGCGAAACTCGTCCTCGCCTTCTTTCATCGAGATCGAGTTGACGATGGGCTTGCCCTGCACGCATTTCAGCCCGGCCTCGATCACCTCCCACTTGGAGCTGTCGAGCATCACCGGCACCCGCGCGATATCGGGCTCGGCGGCCAGCAGGTTCAGGTATTCGACCATCACCGCCTTTGAATCGATCAACCCTTCGTCCATGTTGATGTCGATGACCTGCGCGCCGTTCTCGACCTGGTCGCGCGCGACCTCGAGCGCGGTGGCGTATTCGCGGTTGGTGATCAGCTTGCGAAACCGGGCCGAGCCGGTGACGTTGGTGCGCTCGCCCACGTTGACGAACGGGATTTCGGGGGTCAGCACAAAGGGCTCGAGGCCCGACAGGCGCAGATGGCGATCAGTCATGGCTGGGAACCTTTCTGGGGGAATGGGGGGCGACGGCATCGGCGATGGCGCGGATGTGGTCGGGCGTGGTGCCGCAGCAGCCGCCGACCATGTTGACCAGTCCGGCAGAGGCGAATTCGCCCAGTTGCGCGGCGGTCTCGTCCGGGCCTTCGTCGTATTGGCCGAACGCGTTGGGCAGGCCCGCATTGGGATAGGCGCAGACCAGCGTATCCGCCACGCCGCCGATTTCCGCGACATGCGGGCGCATCGCGGACGCACCCAGCGCGCAGTTCAGCCCGATGGAAAACGGGCGCGCATGGCGCACCGAATGCCAGAACGCGGTGGGCGTCTGCCCCGACAGGGTGCGCCCCGACGCATCGGTGATCGTGCCCGAGATCATCACCGGCAGGCGCAGCCCGGTTTCGGCGAAGACCTCGAAACAGGCGAAGATCGCGGCCTTGGCGTTCAGCGTGTCGAAGATCGTCTCGATCAGGATCAGGTCGGTGCCGCCGGCGATCAGGCCCTTGATCTGCTGGCCATAGGCGATGCGCAGGTCATCGAACGTGACGGCGCGGTAACCGGGATCGTTCACATCGGGGCTGAGCGAGGCGGTGCGGTTGGTCGGCCCCACGGCCCCCGCCACGTAGCGCGGGCGCCCGTCGATTTCGGTGGCCCGGTCCAGCGCGCGGCGGGCGATGCGGGCGGCCTGTTCGTTCAGATCGTGAACGGCGGCCTCCAGCCCGTAATCGGCCTGCGCGATGGTGGTCGAGGAGAACGTGTTGGTCTCCACGATATCCGCACCCGCCATGGCGAAATCGAAATGGATCTTCTCGATCGCCTCGGGCTGGGTCAGCGACAGCAGGTCGTTGTTGCCCTTCTGCGGATGGTTCGTGGGATGCGGGCAGGGCGTGCCGGTTTGCCCGGCGTAATCCTCCTCGCTCATCTTCAGCGCCTGAATCATCGTGCCCATCGCGCCGTCCAGCAGCAGGATGCGCTGGCGCGCCTGCGCGTGCAGCGCGTCGAAGACGTCGGATCGGGGCAGTCTGAAGGTTTTCATGGCTCGCTACCTTTGATGGCCGGGGAGCCTCACGCCTAACGGAACCGGGATTTGATGGCAAATTCATAATCTGCGACAAGATTATGAACATCGCTCACGAACAGGGCTGTAAAGAGAATGTCGCGCACCCGACGCAGGGCGACGCAAACCCCGGGCGCCGATGGCGCCCGGGATCGGGACAGGGCCGTCTCAGACGATCAGGAAATCGCTGTGATCCATGGCCATGCGCTGGTCGAGTTGCGCGATCTTCACCTGCTCTTCGGGGCCGCGACCGTCGGCGTCATAGAACACCTCGCCGGTCTTCCACTTGTACATGATGTAATCGTCCATGTCGTCGGCACGCGCCGCGATCTCGAAGAAATCCGCATCCAGCGTGCGCGGGTCGCCACCGCTGCCGTCGCCGAGGCTGGTGAAGACCGACGAATCGAGCACGATCTTGTCCGAACCGGGCGTGAAGCCGGAGATCGTGGCGGCGTCCGAATCCGACCCGGGCATCGTGTCGAAAACAAAGACATCGTCGCCGGGTGCGTCGGGCGCGCCGTCCTGATCGCCGCTGTCGGGGGCGGAGGCGGATTTGTCGGTCACGACGAAATCGCTGTGATCCATCGCCAGCCGCTCGTCCAGCTGGGCGACCTTCACCTGCTTGCCCGGGCCGCGGCCATCGGCGTCGTAGAACACCTCGCCGGTCTTCCACTTGTACATGATGTAATCATCCATGTCGTCGGCCCGTGCCGCGGTCTCGTAGAACTTCGCGTCCAGCGTCCGCGTCTCGCCATCGGCGGCCGGGGTCAGGCTGGTGAAGGCCGAGGCGTCAAGCACGATCTTGTCGGTTCCCGGCTTGAAGCCGGACACGTTGACCACCTTGCCGGACAGCGCCGCGTCGGACAGGAAGATGTCGCCGTCGCTGACGGACGGAGCCGTGGCATCGCTCACGGACGGAGCAGCATTGCCGCTGCTGGTCGGCGCGTCATCGGTATCGGGCCGGTTGGGGGCGCTATCGGCGGAAATGCCCGCGTCGCCGTCGTCATCGAGGGACGCGCCGGCATCGATGCCGGGGCCGTCATCGGGCGCGGCGTCCCCATCCTGCGCGGCGATCCAGCCGTCGCGGGCCTCTTCCCAGTAATCGCGGGCTTCCTGGCCTTGCAGAACGGTCCAGCCCTTGCCCGGCATCGGGTAATCGTTGGGCAGCGGCTTGTCCGACAGGTTCAGGAACACGTTGCCCGAGGATTCGACGGTCTTGTCCCAGGCCATCTTCAGCCGCGATTGGCCGATATGATTGACATCGTCGATCGCAATGACGCTGTCGGTGATCTTCAGCTTCGGGCTCTTGCTCTCCATCTTGAACGGCGACTGGTGAGTCATCTCGCCCCGGAAGAGGTAGGATTCCGCCCGTATGAGCACATTGTCGAGTTCGAGCACTTCGTTCGTGGCGTTGCTCATGTTCTTGTGGCCAAGGCTGATCCCGGAAAACACACCGTCGAACAGGCTGTCCCGGATGGTCCCGCTTACCGGATTGTCGTTCTCGAAGGCATCGTCACGGATATTGCTCACCCAGACGTTCGAAACGTCGAAGCCATCCGAAGCCCCTGCAATGCGGACCCCGTCCCAGGCGTCCGAAATCCGCAGATCGTAGATGTCCGCCTGCTTGGTGTCGCGCAGCATGAAAGCGGCGGAGTTGTTGTAGATATCCAGCCACTCCGCTTTCATCGACACCGTGCCGTCGATGGTTGCACCGTAAAGGTCAATCCCGGTGTTCGAGTTCTCGACGAGGAACGGATAGAGATTCGTCTGACTGCCGGTATTGGCCACGGTCCAGGTGGCATTGGTTGCGTCGATGGCTGTCGCGTCGCCGCCGGAATAGCGATACTGATTGTATCCGTAATCTCCGGTCAGGGTTTTGGTCGTCATGCTCGGTAGTCCTTTTTGATTAGTCTATACTTCGAAGGGTAGCATTCCCGGGGCGGGGGAATGCGACGCGGCACCGCAAGAGGCAATGGGCGCGCAGGGCAAAGGGCAGGCATCCGCCATTGGCGGGCTTTTGCCCCGACCCGCCGGTCGGGCCTGCGCCGGCGGATTTTCCGCGAAGATCATTGCGTTGCGGTTAATCGGCTTGGCCGCTCTCCCCACGTCACATGCTCGGCGCGTTTCTGCCGCGACATTTTGTCCGGTTGACGCGGGATGCAGCGCTGCCCCGGCGGGTTGCCCAACCTTAACAGGCACTTACCGCCATTGCCTGGGAAATCGGGCGGTTTTGCCGCTTGTCCGGGCCGACACGCGGTCGCGACCCCGAGTCCCGGCCAGGCGCGAGAATCGCCACCACCGACGCCCTGCAATCCGGTCGGAGGATCAGCACCCCCACCGGATAGGCGCACGGTTACTTACAAATGATGCGCGCGGTCGTGTTGCCCGAAACAGGCCGCGTCACTAATCTTGACCGCGGGATCGGGAAGCGACGCACATATCCGCATCCGCCCGAAGGCTCCGGGCACTACCCGCCAAGGGCGGCAGCGACGTCGCAACGTCCCGCACGAAGGGTGACAGATCATGGACCAGATTGTTTCGCGGCAGACCGGGGCCGATGCCCTGTCCGCCCATATCGCCGCCATCGACGAACACGGATATGTCCGCATCCCGCAGGTTTTCGACACGGATACGGTCGCCGAGGCGCTGGACAGGGTCAAGTACTGGTTCGACAAGACATTGGACGCGCAATCCGACCGGATGCCGCGTCTCAACCGCCAGCAATCCATGGTCTACAACCTGCAAGCCAAGGACATCTTCTTTTCGCGGCTGATCCTGCAAACCCGGGTGATCGGCGACATCCTGCGGCATTACCTGAACGATCAGTGGTTCTCGGCCCTGCCGGCGGATGCGCCGAACTATATCCTGCGCTCGTTTCTGGCGCGCAGCAGCAATCACCGGATGCCGATGCATATCGATTCGTTCGTGCCCTATACCGGCGATCATCCGTTCATCATGCAATGTTCGATCCTTCTGGAGGACCAGACGAAAGAGAACGGCTGCACGATCATCGTCCCCGGATCGCACAAATCCGGCCGCTATGCCGATCAGGACGCGTTCGAAACCGCCCTGCCGCTGGAGGCGAAGGCGGGCGATCTGATGGTCTGGGACAGCCGCATCTGGCACGGCGCCGGCGAGAATGTCAGCGGCGGCACCCGCTGGTCGATCATCGCCACCTTCTGCCGCTGGTGGATCAAGCAGGCCTTCGACATTCCCGGCACCCTGCCCCAGCAGATCTATGACCAGCTGTCCGACCGGGAAAAGGCGGTGATGGGCTATTGCTCGGTGCCCTATGACGACGAGACGCGGGGGATCGACATGAAGCGGGGTTACGATCTCTTGCCCGGAAAGGTGGCGGATTACCGGTTCTGACACCCCTGCGGACGCGCCACCGTATTTCATCGGCGGCCCATGAGAAGGACCAGGATTTCATGCAGAGATTTGAGATCGGCGATATCCGCGAGGACATTCCCAAGGCCGATTCCGACACGTTTTCACCCGATATCTACCGAAACACGGGCTTTTTCGTGCTGCGCGGCGTCGTCCCGCCCGAGCAGGTCCGACATTGGCAGCAGGAATGGGCCACGTTCTATACCCGCACGCTGGAGGGCAAGCGGCAGGTCAACCCGTTCAACCCGGTCCATGTTTTCGAGGAGCCGCCCGAAGCGCTCGCACAGGTCCATGCCTTTCCGGCGATCCTGGACGAGGTGCAGAAACTCTATCCCGATCTGGCGCTGTTCATGCAGCGGTTCGTGATCAAGGACGGCAACAGCCGCAAACCGGTCTTTCCGCACAGCGATTTCGCCTATGATTACGGCTGGCCGGAAAAGACCACCGTCTTCATCCCGCTCAGCCCGTCGAACGAAAGCAACGGCGGCATCTCGTTCTATCCGGGCACGCACCATTTCGGATATATGGGCGATGCGGGCGAGGTGAACACCGATCTTCTCAGCCCCGACTGGCCGCTGATCTGCCCCGATCTGGAACCGGGCGACATCGCGCTGTGCCATACCTGCACCTGGCATTGCTCCCCCGCCTTCGTCAGCGGGCCGGACCGGATCCTGGTGCAGGCGACCTATCAGCCTGCCTCCGACCCCAGCAGCACCCTGCTTTTGCGCGGTCAGTGGCGGATGCGCTACCGGCTGTCGGACCTGCCGCGCGATGCATTCTTCGTGCGCAGCCGCGCGACCCGGCTGAAGGAACTTCAGGCGCAGGTGGACCGGCTGGACACCCCGCCGGGGCGCGTTGCCGGGTGACCGGGCTGCAACATATGCCGACCCGACCGACATCCACGCGGCGCACCGCCACCCCGGACCCGGCCGGGTCGGGCTATCGCAGCGCACAATACGCAAAGGCGTTTTCCGATGTCGGGCGCCCCTGCCACCTGCCCCGCAGCGGCGGCTGGCTGATCGAGCGCGCGATCGCCGGGACCGGCTTTACCGACGCGATGGGCCTTTACCCGCTGTTCGGCTGCACCGACTGGTCGGCCCTTGCCGATGATCTGGAGGCGGCCCGCGACGGCTGGATCAGCGCGACGCTGGTGGCCGATCCGCTGGGCGACCCTGACGAGGCGGTGCTGAAACGTAGCTTTGATCTGGTCGTGCCCTACAAGACGCATTTCATCGCCGAGATGACCGGCCCGCCCGAAACCTTCGTGTCGAAATCCCACCGCCAGAACGCCCGCCGCGCGCTGCACAAGGTCACGGTCGAAATCTGCGACGACCCGTTGCGCCTGATCGACGATTGGGTCGCGCTTTACGCGATGCTGGTGCGCAAGCACGGCGTCAGCGGGCTTCGCGCGTTCTCGCGGGACTCGTTTTCGTCACAGCTTGCGGCGCCGGGGCTGGTGATGTTTCGCGCGGTGATGGACGGGGAAACGGTGGGGCTGGACCTGTGGTACGTGGACGGCGACGTGGCGCAGGGGCATCTGGCGGCGTTCAACGAACAGGGCTATGCCAGCAGCGCCGCCTATGGGACGAAATGGACGATGCTGAACCATTTCTTCGCCCAAGGCATAAGCCGCGTCAATTTCGGCGGCCTTGCCGGCGCGCCGGGCACGGATTCCAGCGGGCTTGCCCATTTCAAGAAGGGCTGGTCGAACACCACGCGCCCGGCCTATCTCTGCGGGCGCATTTTCGACGAAGCGGCCTATCGCCAGTTGGCACGCAAACGCGCCGACACCCACTATTTTCCCGCCTACCGCGCCGGAGAATTCCCGGCATGACCCCGCCGCCCCGTTTCGTCTTTGTGCTGTCGACCGCCGGATCGGTGATGCAGAAGGTGTTGGAAACCGACACCGTCCGCCGCGCGGTTCATTCGGTTCTCGCCACCGGCGAGGGGCCGGGCCTTGCGGCGGCGCGCGCCCGTGATCTGCCGGCGCGCGCCCTGCCCGCGCGCGACAACGACGATTTCTGCCGCAAGCTGCTGGATTACGTCACCGCGCACGACATCGATTACATCCTGTCGTTCTATACCGAGTTCTATTCCGACGAGATCCGCGCCGCGCTGCCGGACCGGATCATCAATTTCCACCCCTCGCTGCTGCCGGCGTTCAAGGGGATGGACGGTTTCGGCGACGGCATCGCCTATCACACCAAGATCATCGGCACCACGGTCGAACTGATCAAGGACGTGATGGACGAGGGCAAGATCGTCATGCAGACCGCATGCGCCGCCGATCCCGCCGCCGCACCCGAGGAGATGCGGCATCGCATCTTCGTGCAGCAATGCAAGACGCTGGTGCAGGTGGTGGACTGGATCGCGCAGGGGCGCATGCAAGTGGACGGCGACCGCGTGACGATACGCGATGCCCTTTTCACCACGCCCGATTTCGCCCCCGCGCTGGAAAACCCCGAGGCCATCGCGCTGGTGACCTGCTCCCCTGAAAAGTCCTCGATTTGAGGTTAGCCTGTTCTCCAACTGAGGAGACAGACGATGAAGAGAAGC
>CANNGH010000009.1 GCA_947504115.1 uncultured Sedimentitalea sp. | reverse complement strand
ATCACCAACGGTCAGAAGAAGACCAAACACTGAACAGAGCTAACTCATGAAAGCGGACTCTTAGGGGAGCAGGTCACTGGACGCACCTCTGGAACCGATGGCCGGGGGCGCGGCATGTAATCCGCAAGGCGCAGATCGGGCGGCGCCCTAATCCCAAAGCGTTGCGGGGCACCGATCGCGCGGCACACTACGCCGGAAGGATCACTTTCACGCGCCCGGCTGCCGCCGCAGACTGATTGTCCGATACAGGGGGCGATATGAATGCATCGGGGCAGCCGCTCCATCGCGTATTCGATCCGCTGCGGCGCGAGCATCTGCCGGTTTCACGGTGTGCCGATCATGCTCCCGCAGAACTTGCCGCTGTGATCGCATAAGGGGGACATGATGGCCGACCTTCCACATAAAGCGACCGAAATCGCCACCGGCACCGCCAGGGCCGCCGGCGACGTTCTGGCCGCGCGGCCGGTAACGCACCTTTGCGCGGCCGTTCTGGGCGGCCCGCCCGCCTTTCGCCGGACGCTGCATGTGGGACAGCCCAACATGCCCGACCAGAAGGCGTTCCTTAAGCGGATGCAGCACATCCTCGATAGCGGGCGGCTGACCAATTGGGGCCCGATGGTGCAGGAGTTCGAATCCCGCGTGGCCGGGATCGCCGGTGCGAAACACTGCATCGTCACCAACAACGCGACCACCGGCCTTGAACTGGCCATCGCCGGGATGGGCATGTCGGGCGACGTCATCGTGCCCTCGTTCACCTTTGTCGCGACGGTCCATGCGCTGTGGCGGCAGGGCGTGCGGCCGGTGTTCTGCGATATCGACCCGGTGCGGCATTGCCTTGACGTGGCGTGTGTCGAGGCGGCGATCACGTCGCGCACCACCGGCATCCTGGGCGTGCATCTGTGGGGCAATTCCTGCGCCAGCGACGCGCTGCGGGATCTGGCCCGGCGCCATGACCTCAAGCTGCTGTTCGACGCCGCCCACGCCTTTGGCTGCCAGCCGGGGCGGCCCGATGGCGCCTATCTGGGCGATGCGGCGGTCTACAGCTTCCACGCCACGAAATGCGTCCATGCCTTCGAGGGGGGCGCCATCGTCACCGACGACGACGACCTGGCCGCGCGGTTGCGCCTGATGGTCAATTTCGGCTTCGCGGGCGAGGATGTCGTCACCTATCTGGGCACCAACGCCAAGATGAGCGAAGCATCGGCGGCAATGGGTCTGACCTCGCTCGAATCCATGCATCTGTTCTTTGACCACAACCGCGAAAACTATACCGCCTATGCGGCGGGGCTGGCCGATGTGCCCGGTGTCGAGCTGATGCCGCGCAGCGCCAACAGGGTGCACAACTTCCAGTATGTCGTGACCGCGATCGACCCCGAACAGGCCGGTCTCAGCCGCGACGAACTGGTCGCGGCGCTGCGGCTGGAGAACGTCTTTGCCCGGCGCTACTTCTATCCCGGCTGTCACCGCATGCAGCCCTATGCCGGGCTGTCGCCGCGCGCCGGGCAGACCCTGCCGGTGACCGAGGCCGTGGCCGACCGGGTGATGATCCTGCCCACGGGAATGGCGCTGAGCGCGCGCGACGTCGCGCGGGTCTGTGCCCGCATCGCGGCCATCGTGCAGCACGCGCCGAAAGTGCGCGCGGCGCTGCGGCACTGCACCGACCCGCGCCTGCCCGATTTCGCCCGGGCCGCCGACACGGCGGCCGGACCGCACTAGACGGCCCGCAACGCCGCCGGGCAGAAGAGACGAGGAGAGACAGGGCATGACCGCCACCGACAGCCCCCCGGACCGGACCCTGCCCGTCGACATGATGCCGGGCGAAGAGGACGTGATCCGTTACGAGACGCTGGGCTGGTATTGCTCGCCGAACATCATCCCCCACGATCTGCTGGACGAGGCCCGCGCGGCGATCATGGCGCACCAGATGGGCCAGCGCGACCGCGCCCTGCCCCGGCCCGCGAAATTCAGCGACTGGCGGCCCGAGGACGGCGACGGCGTGCGCAACAACGAATTCTGCTCGTTGCAGAACGACACGGTGCGCAGGCTGGTCACGCTGCCGGTGCTGGGCGCCATCGCGGCGCGGCTGGCGCGCAGCCCGGCGATCCGGCTGTTCGACGATCAGGCGGTCTACAAACCCCCCGCCAAGGACGGCGAAGCGGCGGTGGTGGGCTGGCATACCGATCATTCCTACTGGTCCACCTGCACCTCGACCCGGATGCTGACCGCCTGGATCCCGTTCGACGACGCGACCGAGGAGAACGGCACGCTGCGCGTCATCGACGGCAGCCATCTGTGGCCCGAGGCCGAGCATATGCGCGGTTTCAACGACCCGGATCTGGGCAGCATCGCCCGGCATCTGGGCCGGCCGATTCCGGATGCGCTGATCTCGTCCATGCGATTGCGCAAGGGGCAGGTCAGTTTCCACCACATGCGCGCGCTGCATGCCAGCGGCGCCAACCTGACGCAGGCCCCGCGCCTGGCGCTGGCGATCCACATGCAGGATGAGGGCAATTCCTATCGCCCCTTCACCACGCCCGACGGCAGGCAGGTGGTGCTGCCCCACGACCAACTGTGCCGCCGGGGCGCGGACGGGCGGCCCGATTACGCCGATCCGCAGGTCTTCGCGCAACTCTGGCCCCCCGAAACGGACGCCCGGCATGGCTGAAGACATCCGCGTGCTGTCCGCCGACGACCCGGAATGGGACGGCTGGCTGACCCATGCGCCGCATGACTTCTATCACCTTTCGGCCTATCATGCCTTTGCGGCGGAGATGGGCGAGGGAAAGACGGAAATGGCGGTTTACGGCTCCCCCGCGCGCTTGCTCGCCTGGCCCTATCTGCTCCGCGACATCGGCGGCGGCTTGCGTGATGCCTGTTCGGTCTATGGCTATTCCGGCCCCACCGGGCGCGGATTGGAGGACGAGGCGTTCCGGGCCCGCGCATGGCAGGGCCTGCGCGAGGTCTGGCAGAGCCGCCGGATGGTGACGCTGTTCACCCGGTTCCACCCGCTTCTGGAGAACGAGCGTTACTGCGAGGGGTTTCGCGGGGCCGCGCCGACACCGGGGGGCGAGATCCTGCATCTGGGCCGCAGCGTCTCGATCGACCTGACCGATGACCGCGACACGCGGCGCATGAAATACCGCCAGGTGCTGCGGCAGGAGATCAAGCGCGCCGAACGCCACGGCCTGACGGTCGAACTGGATGCCGACTGGCGCCATTACCAGCGGTTCGTCGATCTCTATACCGCCACCATGGAACGCAACGGGGCCGCGGACCGCTACAGGTTCTCGCGGAGCTATTTCGACGGGCTGCGCGCGGCGCTGAACGACACGTTGCATCTGGCCGTGGCCTGTTTCGAGGGCGAGGTCGCCGCGACGATGCTGTTCACCGTCCATGACGATATCGCCGAGGCGCATTTCACCGGCATCGATCAGGCCCATGACCGGCTGTCGCCGCTCAAGGGGCTGATCGACGGAGTCGCCGATATCGCGCGCGCGTTCGGGGCGCAGCGCCTGCATATCGGCGCCGGGCGCGGCGGGCGCGAGGATTCGCTGTTTCACTTCAAAAGCCGGTTTTCCCGGTCGCGTCACAATTTCCGGCTCGGGCGCTGGATACTCGACGCCGAGGCCAATGCCGAACTGTCCCGGCGGGCCGGAACCAGCGACGAGATCGCCTACTTTCCGGCCTACCGCGCGCCCAGCATATGCGGAACCCACGCATGAGCGTTTCGGACACCGCGAAATCCGAGGCCGTGGCCGGCGACACACGGCGGTCGGGGTTTCAGAACTTCCGCTCGATCCTGATCGGACGGCTGTTCGCGGCGCTGTCGATCTGGCTGGCGCTGGTCGCGCTGACCAAGATGTCGGACCCGGCCACCGTCGGGCTTTATGCGCTGGCGCAGGCGATCTGCATCCCCATCGCCGAGACCGCCAAGATGAGCCTGCGCGAGGTGCGTTCCAGCGACACCGCCCACGCCTATGATTTCGGCGATTACATGGGGCTGCGGCTGCTGGCGACGCTGGCCGCGTTCCTGCTGATGCTGGCCCTTGGCATCGTCCAGAGCACGACCGGCGCGATGCTGGCGGTGATCGTGCTTTATGGGCTGGCGCGGTGCGGCGAACTGGTTTCGGACATGATCTATGGCCTGTTCCAGGCGCATGAGCGGATGGAATATATCGGCCGCTCGCTGTGCCTGCTGGGGCCGCTGTCGCTGCTGCTGCTGGTGGCGGGCTATTGGCTGACCGGCTCGCTGGTGGTGGCGGTGCTGGGGCAACTGGCGGCGCAACTGGCGGTGCTGGGCCTTTACGATCTGCCGCTGGGGCTGAAACGCGCGCGGATCGGGGCGGACGTCTTCTTTCCGCGCTGGGATTTCCGCGCGATCCGCAGCCTTGCGGCGCAGGCGCTGCCGCTGACCTTTGCCACGCTGCTGATCATCGTCGCGCTCTATTTCCCGCGCCTCGCGGTCGAGCATGAGCTGGGACTGACCGGCCTTGGCCTGTTCGCGGCGATCCTGGCGCTGGCCATGGCGCCCGACCGGCTGGTGAACGCCATGGGCATCGCGGCCAGCGTGCGGCTGGCCCGCCACTATGCCGCCGGGCGCCGCGCCGAATTCACGCGGCTGTTGTGGCTGCTGGCCCTGGGCGTGGGCGCCGGCGGGTTGGCCGGGGTGGCGATCAGCGCCCTGTTCGGGCAGCAGATCCTGCGCTTCGTCTATACCGACGCCTATGCGCAGGAGCATGCCCTGCTGGTCTGGCTGGTCGCGGCGGCGACGCTGCGCGGGGTCGCGAACATCCTGCGGTTCGGCGTGATCGCGGCGCGGCGGTTCTGGTGGCTGGGACTGCAGAACGGCGCGGCGGCGCTGGTGGCGATCCCGGCCTGTTTCATCCTGATCCCCCGTTTCGGCCTGCCGGGGGCCGGCGCGACCATGGTGCTGGTCTTTGCCGTGCAACTGGCCATCGTCCTCGCGGCCCTGGCCGGCGCCCTGAAGACATACCCAAAACAGGAGAGCAGAACATGAAAGTCTCGGTCTCGGTCGTCACCTATCAGCAGGCCGCAACCGCCCGGCAAGCCATCGAAAGCGCATTGATGCAACAGGCCGGTTTCCCGTTCGAGGTGATCGTGGGCGACGATGCCTCGGCCGACGGCACGCGCACCATCATCAAGGATATCGCCGCAACCACACCGCTGCCGTTCCGGCCCATTCTGCACGACACCAATGCCGGGAATTTCGGGCTGAGCAACGTCGTGTCCACCGTCGATGCGGCGCGCGGCGACTACGTCGCCTTTCTGGATGGCGACGATTACTGGACCGACCCGGCCAAGCTGCAAAAGCAGGCCGATTTTCTCGACACCCATCCCGAATGCGCGCTGTGTGCCCATCGTGTCGAGCATCTGGACACCGACGGCGCGCGGGTTCTGTCCCAAAACGCGCCGAAGGGGGGCGGCACCTATGACGTGGGCGCGCTGATCGTGCGCAACTTCGCCCCCAAGATTTCCACCATGGTGCGCCGCAGCGCCCTTGCCGACCTGCCCGACTGGTATCGCGACACCACCGTCGCCTCGGCGGACTGGCTGCTGAACGTGCTGGTGGGCCGCAACGGGCGCGTCGGGTTCATCGATGAGGTGATGGCCGTGCATCGCGTCCACGAAAACAGCGCCACGGCAGCCCATGGCCGCGAGCGCATGATCGCGGACAAGCTGGGTGTGATCCCGCAACTGCGCCGGGTTCTGCCGCAGAATACCGACGATCTGGCCCGGCTCGAGCGCCGCCTTGTCTGGAAGCTGCGCCTCGCGCGCTGGTCGCCGCGCACCTTCGCGGTGATGAAGCAACTGAACGGCATGACCCGCTCGCGTCCGCAATGATTACAGGGCGGCAAATGCACGTCAACGCGACCTGTCCGGTCCATCTGGCGGGTTCAGTCCCGGGTGTCGGCACCGTCCCACGTCATCAGTTTGCGTCTGAACCCGTGCTCATCCACCGACGCGTTGGCGGACAGCCAATTGTCCCTGGCCCGCGCCCAATGCTCCTGCGCGGCCTGCCCCTGAAGGATCGTCCAGCCGTCAGCGGGCAGCGGATAGTTGTCGGGAAACGGCTGACCCGAGAGGTTCAGAAACACGTTCCCGGAGGATTCGATTGTCTTTTCCCATGCCAGCTTCAGCCGTGACCTGCCGACATGATCGACGTTTTCAATCGCGATGACCGTATTGTGGATTTTCAGAGAGGGGCTGTTCTCTTCGATCTTGAACGGGGATTGGTGGGTCGTCTCGCCCTTGAACGGAAATGACCGCATGCGCATGAGCACATTATCCAGGATCAGGACATTCCGGGTCAGGTCGGGCAGCGCGTTGTGCGACATGCTGACCCCCGAAAACACACCGTCGAAGAAGCTGTTGGCAATCGTTCCGTTCGCCCCATGATCGTTTTCCACCGCGTCGTCGCGTATGGCGGACATCGCGACATTCTCGATCCGGAATCCATCCGAACTGCCCGCGATGCGAATGCCGTCCCAGGCCTGCCTGATCGTCCAGTTATGGATTTCCACACGCGGCGCATCGCGAACCATGACAGCGGCTGAATTTTCGTAGATATCGCGCCATTCAAGGTCAAGCGGGACCGAGCCAAGGATCGTACCCCCAAGAATTCTTGCGCCGGGTATGCTCTTGTCGACCAGAAACGGATAGGTATTCTGGTCGGGCCCATGATTGCTGACAATCCACGACGCCGCGGTGGCATCAATCGTTTCGGACGTGTTGTCATTGGCGCGGAATTGGCTGTATCCGAAATGGGCCTCTTGCAGGGTAATGGCGGAAAAATTCCCCAGATCGAACATCTCCTCGCCCGACAGCGCGGCCTGTGGAGGCCATCCGAGAACATTCAACGCCGCACCGGATGCCAGGGCCAATCCCAGAACACCGGCGGCACGCCGTTTATCGAAACCCCGTTTCATTGCCGCAATATGGTCATGGCGATCCCCATTGCATCAGGCGGGTGCCGCGACGCGATCGCTCAAGATCCGCGCGCATTCATCGAGATAGGCCTGAATCACGATTTTCTCGTCGAATTTCGTCTCGACGATCTCCCGGCTTTGCCGACCCAGGGTGAGCAACGTTTCCTTGTCCATGCCGGCGGCTTCGCGCATGGCGCAAAGCAGGGCGTCCTGATCGCGCGGCGCGATTTTCAGCCCGTTCACCTTGTGGCGGATCACGTCCTTGCACCCGACGCTGTCGGTCGCGATGATGGGTCGCCCAACGGCGCCTGCTTCGAGCAATGTCCGGGGAACGCCCTCGCCATAATAGGACGGCAGCACAAGAAAGCTGCACGAGGCCAGAAGCGCGCCGATCTGGCCGGGCGGCACCTGACCCAGGTAGGAGCACCCCTTGCACGACGTGAACGCGTCGAGATCCTGCGCCGAGACATACCCGCTTTCGTCGAGCCGCTCGCCGGCCAGCACGAACCGGGCATCGGTTCCCTGCTCGACCATTGTCCTTGCCGCGTCGATATACATCTTCGCGCCTTTGGCGATCAGCAATCTTCCGACGAATAAAAACACCGGTGTTTCCGGGAAGTCGAACGACCGCTGGAACCTTGTAAGGTCCACGCCGCTACCGGGAATGCGCCGGGCCAGCGCTTCCTTGACCATCCCTTGCTGCACGAAAAGCCTCATGTCATCGCTGTTCTGGAAGAACACCCGCGCCGAGCGGCGCAACGACATTGCATAAAGGCGCTTGATCAGGCTGCGGAACATCCTTTCGTTTCCGTCGAATGCCCGCCCGATCCCGGCGATGTTGTTGATGACCGGAATCCCCAGCGAGCGGGCGGCCAAGGCCCCGATCGTGTTGGCCTTGATCGTGTAACAAAGGCAAACCGAAGGTCGAACCCGCCGGAGCACCTTGCGGATTCCATGGAACGTCGCCGCTTCCCGAAGCGGGTTGGTGCCGTATTGGTCGATGTCCACATGTTCATGGATCACACCCATGTCGCGCAACGCCGGAACGGAATCGTCATGGGGGCTGACAAGCACGACCCGCGCGCCCATGGATTTCAGCGCGTCTATCAGGTTGGTCCGTGATCTGCGCACATGCAGCGACGTATTGCATATGATCGCTATGGTCGGAGTCATGTCGGTCCCGGTCCTTCCATGAGCTTGTCCATGATCAGGTCGCGCTCGGCATCGGACGCCTTGGGAGGACGGGCGGCGCCGCTGCGACGTGCATAAATCCGGTTCAAACCCAGGTCTCGCGCCGCTTGGACGACCCCGTCCAGTCCCACATCGCGCAGGCCATAGGACACCTTGCGCGCGGCGGCCGACAGCAGGTGGTGCCGGGGCAGCGCCGCGCCGTTGACCCGCCCCAATTCGGACGCTTTCACCGTGCTGTCCGGCAGGCCCAGAAGGTCATTCAGCGCGTGCGCGAACGCCCCCGGATCCGCCGACAGCAGATCGGCATCCATCACGTGGACCCTCTCGGCGCCGAACACCGCCCGCCATCTGTCCAGCCAGAAATCGACCCGGCTCGCATCGATGATGATCGGGTGAGCTTCGATTGCCTCCTCCAAGGGTGCCGCGGTATAGCCGTAGCGCTTCAGATGCAGGTAGTGCGACCAAGCGCGCGCCACCGGATCGCGCCGGAGCATGACGACATCGGCATCCGGCAGCGTCTCGGCGACGCGCGCCGGCGCATCGCGATGGGCGATGATGCTGGGCGCGACATCGACGACAATCCGATGCTGCGGTTCCGGGCGGAACTGGCCTTCATACCAGCCGGACCCGCGCCTGTAATACCTGTCGAAGTAAAAGATCTCCTTGGTCCTCGCAGGCAGACAGACGTCGCCGCGGGCCTTGAGATACGCGTGAACCCAGGTTGTCCCGGATTTCATCGGCCCGCAGAATACGGTCGATTTCAAGCCGAACATCGGACATGCCTCCCGGTCAGGGTGCCGGACACCATCCAATAGTAGTTGACGACGCCGATCGCGAAACCCGCCTGAATCCAGAAGGGTCTTTGCCGAAGTCCGAATGACCCCAACCCGTAAAGGCTGACGATCAGGAAGGCCGCGAAAGCGGCAAATGCCTGAATGCGGCGTTCAAGCGATACCTGGCTGACCGACCTTTGCAGGGCCGTCGCGCAAATCGACGCCTGGAACAGCAGCAGAAAGAACAGGCCGGGCACCCCGATTTCGATCAGCGTGCCGAGATAGGTGTTGTGCACCTCGTAAACGCTCGACGAGAAGCTCTTGAAGTTGCCGGGACCGATGCCGAACACCGGATAATCGACCCAATTGCTCCAGACGGCGACGATCTGATCGTAACGGGGTCCGAGGCTGCCCTCGACGGTGTCGGGCGCCAGGAAACGGTCCAGGGGGCGGGCCAGCGTCTGGGCGAATTCCGGAATGGCGCTTGATCCGACGTCCTCGAACTCCGCCGTCAGGACGCCAAGTCCCAGCGCGACCATGACGCATGACAGGAGGATGGTGGACGCAAGACCGCGCTTGGAAGACCAGTAGAACAGGGCCGCGACAACGACGAGCAGCAGCGAGACCACGAGCAGAACGACCGCTGTCCGGCTTCCCGTGCCGATCAGGGCAAGGATCCCCAATGCGGCGGCGAACACGAACAGGACCGTGGTCCACCCGGAAATCGAACGGCCAAGGCCGAGGATCAGCGCAAGCGGCAGCGCCGGCGCGACGAAAGCGGCCAATTGGTTGACGGATTGCGAGGTCGACTTGATCCGCCCGCCGCCGTGATAGACCCAGGCCGGGGCTTCGGCGAACATCGCCAGGGCCGAAAAGCCGGAGACCAGCACGACGCCCAGCACATAGGCAAGGATGAACAATCGCCCGTTCCCGGGAACCGCCGATGCGGCGACGATCACGACGCAAATCACCGCGCCATATGAGTAATTCGCAACCGTCATGATGAACGCTCCGAACGGCTGATCATAGACGAACAGGGCGACGAGGCCGGAGAGAAACACCCACAACAAAAACGCACCGAGCAGAAGAAAAATCGCCCGCGTATTCTGGTGAATCCCGAGAGAGAGCACGCCGTATCTGTCAATGGATGCAAGGAGAAACAGGATTGCACCCGAAAGAATGAAAAAATCCGCAAAAACGATCTTGCTGACCTCGGACGGATTCAGCGGATTGACGAGAACGCCCGACAGAAAAATCCCGACCGCCAGGAGGCTTGAGCTCAATCGGATCGTGGTCCGCGACGCAGTATTCGGAAACGCTCCGGCTTGGGCTTTGCCCAGAAAGTTGGCCTGCCGAGAATAGTGCGCTTCGCGTCCAAGCATGTCGTGCGGCTGGCATTGTGGCATTACTTGGCGCCGGTTCCCAAAAACATCACCGACACTGTCTTGGCGATAATGTAAGCGTCGAGCATTGGGGAAGCGTGGCGGATATAATGGTAATCGTACCGGGCCTTGCGATTGATCGAGATGATCTGGTCGGCATAGCCGCCACGGATCTGGGCAAGACCGGTGATGCCCGGGCGAATCTGAGCACGATATTTGTAATAGCGAATATTCTCCGTGAACCATTGGGCATGATCCCAGACATCCGGCCGCGGCCCGACCAATGCCATATCCCCGGTCAATACACTAAAGAAATTGGGCAGCTCGTCAATTCTGGAGTGCCTGATGAATTGGCCCAGTTTCGTAATGCGCTCGGTTTCCAGCGGATCCGTCGGAAGGCGCTTCTCCGACCCGTTGGGGGCAGCCATGGACCGGAATTTCCACATGGTGAACGGCCGGCCCCATTGCCCCATGCGTGTCTGCTTGTAAAGCAGGGGGCCGGGATTCAGAAACGGGTTCAAAATGATCAGGACAAGTCCCGTGAATACAGAGAAGCTCAACCCGGTGATTGCCGCGGCGATATCAATTGTTCTCTTCGATAATAGAAATGCAGTAGATCGGGATACCGCAGGGGTAAAGGCCGACAGGTCGTTCGCTACAGCATAAGCGGAGTTCGTTTGCGCCTTTACCGGTGGATCCACAGTCACCTCCCGCTCCCAGGGGACCTCAAGTTCACAGGAACGGGAGAAAGCTGTCAATTGACCATGTTGGCCGACCACGCAGCATGAGTGATTAGCAAATTCGGACGGCCGGACCTTGATTTGACGAAACTAATCCTTTCGGATTACTTATGGGAGTATCAGAACCAACCAATATTGATATCGCCCGCCTCGCTTTGCGGGGCATGTCATTTGACCGGGTCCGGGGCGGCGCGATCCCTTGCACGGCTTGTCAAAACCGGCCGATTGGTGTCAACTTGGTTCATTGCCACCTTTCCGACTCGGCGGAGGCGCCATCCTTCTCGGGAATTACAATATGCTCTGGCCGAATTGATGCATGACAGGGCGAGCCGCGACCGATACGGGGAGGTGCGTGTTTTTGACAAGCGAAACTGGACGTATGACAAGCGTTGCAGCGTAGGTTCATCCCGAAACGCATGAAATGAAGCGATTGAATCTGGACCTCTCTCAAAAATACTCTGCCATCGACGGTGGCGAGTTCGAGGAACCGGGAACCGCAATCGATATTCGGTCCGTGTTCAGGGCGATCTGGGTCAATCGCTGGACCATTGTCCTTGTAACCTTCTGTGCGACGGTTCTGGGATTTCTCGCCACCATGAATATCGAACCGACCTACCGTGCCAGCGCCAAGGTCATGTTCGATTCACAGCTTCGCGAAATCGCCGCCAGCGATCGCATGGCGCCCGCGATCACCGCCGAGGAGGACATCCAGAACGAAGTTCAGGTTCTGCGGTCGACATCTCTCCTGAACAGGGTCATTGACGATCTCGAACTGGCCGAGATGCCGGAATTCAATCCCGAGCTCGGAGAGCCGGATTTTTCCCTGCTGAAGGCGGCGCTGTCCTTTCTGGGGAACAGGGATGAAAGCGCCGAGAAGCTGCGCGCCGAAATTCCCGATCTTCAGCGCCGTATCGTGGCCATGAATGTCGCGCAGGGATTGCAACTGACACCGATCCCGTCGTCGCGCGTCATCGAGATCAGCTTCGTGTCTTCGGATCGGAGCACATCCGCGCTTGTCGCCAATGCTTTCGCCACACGGTACATCCATGACAAGGTCGAAGCGCGCCTTTCGACGACGCGTGCGGCAACCGATTGGCTGGCCGGCCGCGTCGACGAATTGCGTGTTCGCGTCCAGGAGGCGGAACAATCCGTCGCGTCCGCCAGATCGAGCCAGTCCGATCAGGCCGGGCAAAGCCTGGAGATCACGCGGCAGCAACTCGAAGCGCTCATCGATACATCGTCGGACATCGAAAGCGCGGCGCGCGCGGCGCGGGCGGATTACGAGAGACTGCGCAAGGCGCTGGCGGATGGCGCGGATCTGGGCACGGTTCCCGAGTTCCGGGATTCCGAACTTCTGACGAATTTCGCGATGCAGGAGATGAACCTGCGCGCGCAATTCGCAAGCCTCTCGGGAAAACTGCCGTCCGATCATTATTCGATACTCGAAATCGAAGACTCCCTTCGGAACCTCGACGTCATACAGCAAGAGGAAGCCGCCCGGATCGTCCAGGCTTCCCGCGCCAGGTGGGAGTCCCTGCAGGATCAGACGAGACGGATACAATCCGAAATCCGGGCGCTTGACCGTAAAGTGCTGCAACAGGCACAGGATGAGTTGAACATCCGGCAATTGGAGCGGGAAGCGGATGCCAGCCGGAGGGTCTACGAGACATTTCTCGAACGTCTGAACGCGGCGTCCGAACAGGTGAAACTCGAAAGCGCGGATGCGCGCATCCTGTCATTTGCCGAGCCGCCTCTCGACACCTACTCGCAGCCCAAGAAATACGCCTTTGCCGTCACGTTCATAGCCGGTATCCTTGCGAGTTTCCTGTTGATCTATCTGCGCGACCGGCTGCGGAACACATTCCGGTCGCCGGACGAGGTCAAGCGTATCACCGGAACCGGTGTGCTCGGCATGACGCCGATGCTGGACGGGTTGGAGCGCCCGGACAGGATTTTCCGGGATTTCGCGGAGCACCCGAAATCACACCTTGCCGAAGCCGTTCACGGATTGCGAACCGGTGTCCTGTTGAACAGCCGGTCCAAGCCGCCCCAGGTCGTGTTGTTCACATCCTCCAATCCGGGGGAGGGCAAATCCATCCTGGCGGCCCTGACCGCGCTTTCCGCCTTTCGGATCGACCCGAAAACCGTGATTGTCGATTGCGATCTGCGCCAGCCGCAGGTTCACAAGATCGTCGGCGAAGGGTCCGAGCGACAGAACATCATCTCGGTGATAGACGGCACAACCCCTCTGGACGAGGCGATCCGGCAAGAGCCTGCCACGGGATTGCACGTTCTCGCGGGCAATCTCGATCATTCGCAGAGCGGCGCATCGGCGGTGGACTTGCTGTCGTCGGACGGCTTTGCGACCCTGATCGCCACCCTTCGCGACCGCTACGATCTCGTGATCCTGGATGCGCCTCCGGCACTGCTTGCGGTTGATGCGAAGATCCTGGGCGAACACGCGGATGCCATCGTTTATGTCGTGAAGTGGCACGCGACATCCCGAGATGCGGTCCTGACCGGGCTGCGGGGTTTTCCAGATATCGGGGCGCCTGTTTCCGGTGTCGTGCTGTCGATGGTCAAGCCGATGACGCCCGGCCGGGGCCGCGCGGGACAGTATCCGTTTGTGGATTACGACGGGGTGCACGGATGATCCGGGGCCGGTGACCCCGATCATTGTGCAAGCCCCGATATGCGGAGGATATCGCGTGTCGTTCAATTCCCGACTTCTCAAGCCGTCTCTGTATGGTCTGGCCCTGGGCCTCCTCTTTCTTTTGTCCGGCGGATGTCTGGCGCAGGACAAGCTGATCCTGGCCCCTGGCGACTCGATCTCCTATTCGGTGCTTGGCTCGGCGGAACTCGACCGGGTGTCCACCATCGGCGTGGACGGCAAGGTGCAAATGCCGCTGGTCGGGTGGGTCGATGCGGCGGGCCTGACGATTGACGAGCTTCGCAGCAAGGTCGCGTCCGAAATCATCGACGTGCCGTTTCGCACGACCGGGCCGGATGGCGCGGAAATCTGGCGCCGGATCAGTGCCGATCTGATTTTCATCGATGCTGCCGCGTATCGACCCATCTACCTGATGGGCGATGTCCGCGAAAATGGCGAACAGACCTACCGGCCCGGAATCACGCTGCGCCAGGCGGTCGCCCGCGCCGGGGGGCTTGGCCCGCCGCTGACCTCCCCGACCACGGACGCGGATCTGCTGGCATTGTCGACCGAGCGGGACATTCTCGTCGGGGACATTGATTTCACCAGGGCGACGCTGACCCGGTTGGAAGCCGACCTCGCGGCGATCGGGGGCGGAAACCCGGATGACGTTCCCGCGGATCCGCAAGCAAGCGACGGGGCCGCGCGCTGGCTTTCCGCGCGGAACTCGGAACGGCTTTTGTCTCGAAGCAACTCGGCCCTTCAGGTGCAACAGATGGAGAACCGGCTGGAGGTTCTGAAAGAATTGTTGCGCTCGCAGCAGGACAATCTCGAAATCGAACAGGCCGAACTGGACAGGGCCCGCGATCTGGCCCAACGCGGCCTGACCCCGGCGTCCAACGTGACGGAAGCACGGCGCGCTTACCTGCAGGTGTCCATGCAGACCCTGGAAACCTCGGGCGAGATCCACTCCCTCAAGCTCGATCTGGCGCGGACCTCCGATGAGGTTGAACGGCTGCAATTCGCGCAGCGCGTCGACCTGCTTGGCCAGATCGTCGACTTGACCCAGACGCTGGAAACGTCACAAAAACGTCTGAGAGCGCTTGACCGGCGGATTGTCATGCTGGGCGGCCAGCTCGCCGGCTCTCAGGGTGAACCGACGTTCCGCTTCGAAATCCAGCGCGTCGGGGAAGACACCATCGAGACAAGGCAGCTCAGCGACATCCTCTTGCTGCCGGGCGATGTCATCGCGGTCACGGCGGATTTCCCGGGCGCGGACGACGGCGCGGCCACCGCAACACAATGACGCGGTGCATTCGATCCATACCGCGCCCCGCATGAGGGCTGCGGCACGCGCTCACGCCGCATGCAGTTCATTCAGCCGGAATGCCGCTTCGGTCCGGTTCGAGACGTTCAGCTTTTTCAGGATCTTGCGGACATGCACCTTTACCGTGTTCTCGCGCATGCCCAGCTCGTAGGCGATGATCTTGTTCGGCTTGCCCTGGCGCAATGCCTCGGCGACGGCGGCCTCGCGCGGGGTCAGGATGCCGTGGCCGGTATCGGGGACGGGTTTCCTTTCGGTCCGCGCCCGGCAAAGCCCCGCCAGCCCCGGCCCCGTCAGCATGAAGCCGCCCGATGCAGCCATGCGGATCGCATCGACGATGGCCACCAATCCGATACTGGCAGGAATATAACCCTTGACGCCGCAATCCAGCACCGCGCCCATCTGGTCGAGATCCTCGGTGGCCGCCAGCACCACGACGGGAACCGGGGCCGCCTGCCGCACCAGGCTGCGCGTCGCGGCGTGGATTTCCGGATCGGCCAGTTCGGCCTGGTTGAACCGCAATATGATCGCGTCCGGGCCGGGGCCGGACGGCTTTTGCGACAGGTAACATTCCAGATAGGATTCGATCGAGTCGCAGCCCACCAGCGAGATGCCGGGATGCAGCAGCGCGATACTGTGGGACAGACATTCCTGCCACAGGCGCTGCCGTTCTATGAGGACGAAATGCGTCTGGCGGGGCGACTGGGCGTTCGGGAAACGTATCTTCGGAAACGGCGCCCGGGTTTTCGAAAGAGACAGCAGTGACGTTGACGGACCATCAAGTCCGAGAAATCTCTCGTTCACAATTGTTACCTCGGGATCTCGGGCTTCGGAATTCAGACAGAAGCCGACTTTCTAAAAATAGCTGACGGAAATGCTGGCACTCCCGGCAGGTACTGGCGTTAACCTTCCCTAAGGTAACCTTAAAATATCCAAAAAACAACTCTAATCAGCGTGCGGATCAACTTCGCCGGGTGCGCGACGCAGACACGTTTCCAGCGCGCGACGATGCAGCGCGCCCGGCTTGTCCGCGCGCACTGCAGTGCATCAGGGGCCGCTGCCGCGACGGGCGGCAGCGGTGTTTCATCTTTCGCGGAAGGCGCGGTTGAAATAATCCGTCAGCGGCTTGACCAGATAGGCCAGCGGCGTGCGGTCGTCGGTGCGCAGATACGCCTCGACCGGCATGCCGGGCAGCAGTTCCTTGCCCTCCAGACGGTCCAGTTCGCCCTCGTCGGGAAGAACCTCGGCCCGGTAATAGGTCTGCCCCGACGCCTCGTCGGTGAAGGCATCGGGCGAAACCCGCACGATGGTGCCCGACAATTCCGGCGTGGTGCGCGAATCGAACGCCGGCAGGCGCAGCGTGACCGGCTGGCCGGGATAGACTTGGTCGATATGGATCGGGTCCACCCGCGTCTGGATCACCAGCGGGCGGTCCTGCGGCACCAGATACAGCACCGGTTCCGCCGCCACGATGACCGAGCGTTCGGCGAAAACCTGCATGTCATAGACCACGCCCGCCACCGGTGCCGTGATCTCCAGCCGCGACATCCGCTCGGTCGTGGCGCGGTATTGCTCGGCCAGTTCCAGTTCGCGGGTCCGCAGATCGCGCAATTCGGTAATGGCGTCCTCGCGCGCCGTGGTCGCAAGCTTGAGGATCTCCAGGTCGATTTCCGTCGCCCGGCCCTTCAGTTCGGCCACCGAGGCAGCGGATTCACCGATCCGGCCCAGCAGCCCGGCCTCCTCGCGTTGCAGGGCCAGCACGCGGGGCGCTTGCGCAAGCCCCTGGTCCAGCAGGCTTCTCTGCGCGTTCAGTTCTTCGCGGATGTATTCCAGTTGCCGGTCCAGCGCCTCGCTCTGGGCGGCGATGCCGTCGATCTGGCTGGCGATCTGGTCCTTGCGCCTTTCCAGCTGGTCGGTCGCGCGGGCACGCGATTCGGCGCGGGTGGCGAACAGGCTGCTCTGGCCCTGGACCATCTCGGCCATGTCGGGCCGCTCTGCCGCCGCCTGAACCAGTTCGTCGGGAAACGCGATCGCCTCCGCCCCGTCGCGCTCGGCGATCAGGCGGGCGGCGCGGGCCTGAAACTCGAGAAGCTGGGTGCGCTGGATCTCCGCGTCCGAGCGCAGAACCGACCGGTCCAGCCGCAACAGCACGTCGCCCGCCTCGACCCGGTCGCCCTCATGCGCCAGGATCTCAGCGACGACACCGCCATCGGGATGCTGGACCACCTGCCGGTTGCTCTCGACGGCGACCCGCCCCGGCGACACGATGGCCCCGGAAATGTTGGCCATCACCGCCCACGAGCCGAAGCCGCCCAGCAACAGCACCAGCCCCGCCAGGCCCAGCAGCAGCGGCCCCCTGGCCGACCAGCGCGGGGCGGAGTGTGCGGCGGGGTTGGCAAGCGCGCTCATGCGACACCTGCCGGCGCGACCGCGCGCACGATTTCGGAATGGTTGCGCACCGTGCGTTTCAGCACGTCCTCGCGCGGGCCAAAGGCCACGCGGGTTCCCTGTTCCAGCATCAGCAGCGTGTCGCACTCCTGTATCGCGGCGGGGCGGTGCGCGATGACGATCGCCGACCGTCCCTCCTGTTTCATGGTTCGGATCGCGGCGTTCAGGGCCTTGGTTCCTTCGTTGTCGAGATTCGAATTCGGCTCGTCCAGCACCAGGATGGCCGGATCGCCGAACATCGCGCGGGCCAGTCCGATGCGCTGGATCTGCCCGCCCGACAATTGACCGCCCACCGCCGAAACCGGGGTGTCGTATCCTTGCGGCTGCTCCAGGATCATCTCGTGCGCGGCGGCCTTTTTCGCCGCCTCCACGATCTTCGCGGGGTCGGCATCGGGTTGCAGGCGGGCGATGTTCTCGGCGATAGTGCCGTCGAACAGCGTGACCCTTTGCGGCAGATAGCCGATATGGCGGCCCAGAACGTCCGGGTCGTATTGATCCAGCGCCGCGTTATCCAGCCGGATCCGCCCGCCCGCCGGGGTCCACGCGCCGGTAACGGCCTTGGCCAGCGATGACTTGCCCGCGCCCGAGGGGCCGATCACGCCCATGGCCTGACCGGGCTTCAGCACGAAGGACAGCCCGCGCAGCAGCGCCCGCGTGGATCCCGGCGGCACGACGGTCACGTTTTCGGCCACCAGCAGGGCGCGGGGATCGGGCAGCGGCGTGCGCTCGGGCTCGGGCGGCACCCGGTCCAGCAGGTCGATCACCGTCGCGCGCCCGCGCCGCGCCGCATCCACCAGTTGCCACTGGCCGATCACCGTCTCGATGGGCGCCAGCGCGCGGCCCAGCAGGATCGACCCGGCGATCATCGCGCCCGCCGTCATCTCGCCCTGAAGGACCAGCCACGCGCCCAGCCCCAGCATCGCCGATTGCAGGAACAGCCGCAGCGTCCGTGTGGTCACCGTGAAGAATCCCGACCGGTCGGAATAGGCCATGGACTGCGCCAGCGATTTGCCGCGCGCTGTCATCCAGCGCGCGAAGGCGGCGCCACGCATGCCCAGCGATTGCACCAGCTCCGCCTCGGAGGCGAGTTGCTGCGCCGTCAGTTCCGCCCGCGCGGCTGCGGCATTGGCCTCGGCCATCGGACCGGATGTGCTCCACTTGTTCAGCAGCGCCAGCACGACCAGCACCGCGCCCCCGGCAATGGCGAGAAAGCCCAGATACGGGTGAAAGAGAAAGATCGCGGCCACGAAGAGCGGCGTCCAGGGAATGTCGAACAGCGCCAGGAACACCGGCGAGGCCAGCAGCCGCTGCACCGCCTCGACATCGCGCAGCGGATTGCGCCCGGCGGCACCGCCTTGGGTGCGGGCCGTGCGTTTCAGATGGGCGGCAAAGACGCGCCCGTCCAGCGCCGACTGGAACCGCGCGCCGACGCGGGCCATCACCCGCCCGCGCGCATGATCCAGCACGCCCATCATCAGGAACAGGAAGGTCACCAGCACCGACAGCGCCAGCAGCGTTTCCTCGGACCGCGCGCCCAGCACGCGGTCATAGACCTGCAGCATATAGAGCGGCCCGGTCAGCATCAGCGCATTGACGAAGACCGAGAACACGAAGACGGCCACCAGAAGGCCGTGCGAGCGTCGCTTGATCGTGTTCAGTTCCTGAACGCCGGAGGGGCGGTTGAGGGGCTGGGAGTTTCGCATTTTCTACCGAATCGATTGTGGCGGACGGAACCGCCTAGCACGCCGATCTCGAAAAACGCGACCGCGCCGCCCCGCGACACCCCGTCATAGGCCGGAATCCTCCGGCGGGCGGAGCGTGATCGGCCGAATGATGCCGCTTTCCGGCGCGGAGGCGGTTCCCATCCGAGCGCGCGCCGGCCCGCGCCAGATCAAGCGCCCCCGTGCCGCGCCATTGACGGGCGCGCGGGCGCCGGGCACCTTGGCGGGCGAAACAGCCCGCGCGAAAGGATATGCACGTGGACGAAACCACCGCCCGCCACAACGAGAAGATGCGCAAGATCAAGGTCGCGCGCGACCGGATGATGCAGACCAAGACCGAGGAAAAGGGCCTGATCATCGTCCATACCGGTGCGGGCAAGGGCAAAAGCTCGTCCGCGTTCGGCATGATCATGCGCTGCATCGCGCATGGCATGCCCTGCGCCGTGGTGCAGTTCATCAAGGGCAACTGGAGCACCGGCGAACGCGAATTCCTGCGCGAGCGGTTCGCCGCCGAATGCCGTTTCGTCGTCTCGGGCGAGGGATTCACATGGGAAACGCAGGATCGCGAGCGCGACATCGCCGCCGCGCGGTCCGGATGGGAGCAGGCCAAGGCGCTGATCCGCGATCCGGACATCCGGTTCGTCCTGCTGGACGAGATCAACATCGCGCTGCGCTATGATTACCTGGATATCGACGAGGTGGTGGACTTCCTGCTGACGCAAAAACCGCCGATGACCCATGTGGTCCTGACGGGGCGCAACGCCAAACCCGAACTGATCGAGGCCGCCGATCTGGTCACGGAAATGACGCTGCTGAAACATCCCTTCCGCGACGGCGTCAAGGCGCAGAAGGGCATCGAATTCTGACGGCAGGTCCGGTGGACCGGGCGGCACGCCGCCCGGATGCGACCGGTCTCAGAAATGATAGTTGATGCCGACCAGAAGGGTGGAAAAGTCGCCTTCGCCGGTGAACCTGTTGCCGGCGCCGTCGGCAATCCCGAATTCCAGCGTGCCGAGATCGACGTAATTGGCTTCTGCGTAGATGCTGAAGCGGTCGTTGAACTTGTGCTCGATGCCAAGGCCGACGGTATAACCCTCGGCGGTGGAACTGCCCTGCTGATAGCTGTCGTAGATACCGCCCTCGATATCGGCGGTCGCGAAACCCGCGGCAGCGTAGATCAGCGTGTTCGGCGCGACCAGCCCGCCGAAACGCCCGCGCAGCACGAACAGCGAGTCGATCGAGACGTTGCAATCTCCGGACCCGCATTCCCACCAAGGATTGGCCGGTGTCCCCTGTGGCGTCGTGCCGTCGATGCCGGACCCGTAGGACACGTCAAAGCCGAAAACCAGCTTTCCGTTCTGCCAGTTATGACCGATCCGCACACCGGCGAGACCGTCATCGACGTCCACGACGTTGCCGAGATAGCCCAGACCTTGCTGCTGATAGCTGCCCTCGCCATAGCCGACGAAGGCACCGGCATAGGCGCCGCTCCAGTCGGTCACGGATGCGGGGGCCAGAACCTCCGGAGCGGTGACCGGTTCGGCCAGCGACCCGGCGATGGCCGCGTTTGCGACCAGCGCCAGGACGGGGGAAAGAACAGAAAGAACCAAACGTGTTGACATACTGGAGAACCTTGTTTCGACAGGATAAAGGGTGAGCGAAATATCGCCACTTAAACACCATCCGGGCGCGGTCGGCAATAATTTGTTAATATATGCTTAACGCTGTTGCCGAATTGACGACATGCGCGGCCCGTGGCCTTTGGCGCGATGGAACGCGGCGCGAAACGGCTGATAACGCGCGACTCCGCATGCGGCATTTCCCCTGATATGGGCGTTGCCGTCCTCCGTCCCTTCGCCGGCGATTTCGACCGGAAATTTACCCGCCCGCCTGTCGCGCATTTTCAAGGGTTGCGCGAAAAAATTCTTTACGGGGCGTTTTCCGCTCCCTACCGTGAATATCTGGCTCCAACGCGTCGGGGTCGATGAAACAATGAGTCGCGAGAGTACCCCCATGACAAATGCCGCCGACCTGAAGCGATTGAGAACCAGGGACCGGAACTATCAGGTCCGATGGGGGTTCATCTGGGCGTTATGGTGCGCCGTTCTCTGGGCCGCCTGGTATGTTCCCGGCTCGGCCATCTATTACGAACAACCCTTCGTTCAACTGGCCGAGCAAGGCAATGCCGGCAACATCCTTGCGGCGATGGTCGTCGCATTCCTGAATGCGATCGCGGTGCTGTTCTTCATGTTCGTCTGGGTCGGCACGCTCGGCAAGACCGGTGACTATTTCCGCACCCTCAAGCAGCGCCGGATCTCGATATGGTATCTGCCGGCGGGGCTTGCCGGCGGCTTCGCGATTTTCGGCACCTATGTCGCGCTGGTCTATGTCGGGCCGGGCTTTGCCGCCGTGTCCGGATTGCTCTATCCGCTGGTGGGCGCCATGCTGGCGCGCCTGTGGTATCACGAGCGCATCACCCGCCGGGCGTTCGTGGGGCTGATCGTGATCGTCGCGGGGGCGGTGCTCATCTTCCTGCCCGGTCTGATCGCGGATCTGAGCGTCGAAGGTAACCGCTACCGCTGGATCGGATATGTCGGCGGCGTCATGGCGTTCGTCGGCTGGGGCTTCGAGGGCGCCATCGCGGGCCGGGCGCTCGACGTGAGCGATCCCGATATCGGTCTCACGCTGCGCTTTACCGCCGAAGTCGCGATCTGGGTCGTGATCGGCCTGCCGGTGACCTGGCTGCTGGCCGGCGACACGCTCTGGATTTCGATGGGCATCGCGCTCGCGCAGCCCGGCGTCTGGCTGATGCTGGTGTTGATGGGCATGACCTTCGCGTTCTGCTATGTGTCCTGGTACAAGTCCTTTCCCCTGATCGGCGTCGGGCGCGGTCAGGCGATCGCCGCGCTCTACGGGCCGTTCTCGCTCATCTATCTGTGGATCTTCGGCAATCTCACGCCCGACATCTGGTTCGCCGTGGGCGCGGCCATCGCGGTGTTCGGCAGCTTCGTCCTGTTCACCGAACGGCGGGGCGTTCTCGAGGTCATCCGCGCTGTGGAGGCAGCCTGAAATGGGACAGGTACATCTCAAGGGCCGCATATTGCAGTTGCTGGGACAATCCGAGTCGCTGTGGGATTACGAGATTTGCGACGTGATCCGCAAGGAATACGGGCTGGATGGCCCGTACTGGGTGGGCACCATCCGCCTGTCATTGACCGATCTGCATTCCGGCGGCCTTATCGAGCATCTGGAATCGAAGGTCGAGGAAGGCGGAACCGTCGGGGACGAGAGGCTCTTGAACCGTTATCGGCTGAACGACTTCGGACGTCTCCGTTTGCGTCAGACCGGCTTGATGGAGGACGTGGCGTGATCGAATTCTTTGCCTGGGGCGTGCCCGGACTTGTCGTTGCCATCATCGTCTGCGTGGGCCTGCCCCTGCTGGCGCTCTACCACGCGCGGACGTTCGTCAAGAAGATCTGACGACCGGCGCACCTGCCCTTGTCCGGAGCCGTCGGGGGTCAGTCCGGCTGGCTGTCATATGGCAGCGCCAACCGGGATTCAGCAATTCCCGTCGCCTTGTTGACTGTTGCGCGAGGGTCATTAAAAGACCCCTGAACGTCTGCAAAAGACCCGACCGCCGGTGATCGGGCAAGGCAGGCCAGGAGCAGAGCTTTGCTGAATTACCGATTCCCCCCCGCCGGCGACTTCGCCGCGGCCTCGACGACAGGCCGCGCGGATATCGGCAACCATGCCCATATCGCGTTGGAAGAGAACCGCGGCAGCATCACGCTGGAGACGGACCGGCTGTTCCGGCTGATCTTCGATTCCTCCGCCGAGCCGCCGCGCTGGAGCGAGCTGGGCATCGCCCTGCCCGACAAGGGCTGGCTGCAGTGCCGCAGCATCCATCTGAAATACCGCGCCAGCGCGCGCGAACCGGCCCGCGTGAAGGCAGCGCTGCGGTTGCATTCCACGGACGGGTTCCACGACCATTTTGCCGACACTCCCCACGACATCGGCACCGTCGCGACCTTTTTCAGCGCCGACTTCACGTTGTCGCCGCGCCTGCTGGATCAGGTCCATGCCTGCGATCTGCACCTGTTCTTCGACAATCGCGGCAACATCCTGGACCTGCACGACCTGGTCGTGTCCGGATTTCGCTGACCGCCCCTCACACAGGATTCGCCCATGAAATTCTCGTGCATCATGACGACGTTCAACGACGGCGCGATCATGCGCCAGTCGATCCTGTCGATCCTCAACCAGACCTTCGCGGATTTCGAGCTTTTGATCGTCGATGACGGGTCGGGCGCGGACACGAGGGCGATCCTGGCCGAATTCGACGATCCGCGGCTGCGGGTGCTGCGCCAGGCCAATGACGGGCTGTCCTCGGCGCGCAACCGGGGCCTGCATCACGCCACGGGCGATTACATCTGCTTTCTGGATGCCGACGACGTGCGCGCGCCCTGGGCCTTTGCCCAGGCGGCCCGCACCATCGAGGAAACGGGCGCCGAACTGATCCTGGTGCGGGGCGCCTATTCGGGCGAACGCACCGCGCTGGAACCGTTCTTCGACGAAATCCACGCCCTCGGGTTCGAGGCCGAGCGGGAGGCGACGGGCAGCGCGGATCTGGCCATGCGCAAGGCCTGGGCGATCTCGTGCGAGCCGCAATCGGCCAACAAGTTCATCGCCCGCGCGGTGATCGAACGCGGCAAGCTGCGCTTTCCCAACGACCATTTCTTCGAGGACATCCTGTTTCACGCGATGACCGTCGCCCATGCGCGGTCCATCGAACTGATCGACTCGTGCAACTACACCTATTTCCAGCGCCAGCTGCATCGCCAGACCACCGGATCGAACGGCATGATCCGCTTTGACATCATCGGCACCGCGCGGGTCACGCTGCAACTGTTTCAGGAACACGCCGATTTCGGCAATGCCCGCCAGCGCGGCGCCCTGATGCTCAGCGTTCTGCGGCTGCTGAAATGGTGCGAGGATCACATCTCGGTCTATCACCGCTTCGCCTTCCGCGTTGCCCTGCGCGAGACGTTTCGCGGGATAAATCCGCTGTATTTCATCCTGCCCGAGAACACCCCCGATCCGCGCCGCGAACGGGATGTTCTGACCCGCTATGCAAGGGAGATCATGGCATGATCCCGAGAACCGATTTCCCCATCGACACCGAAACCGGCCGGATCGTCGAGATCGTCGCCTTCGGGGCGCGCGTCCGCCTTGAAACCGGGGGCGACAGTGCCGAAACCGCCCGCCGCCTGCACGAGTTGCGCGCGTGTCACGAACGGTTCCTGGCCTCGCGCGTGGTGCCGAAATCGGGGCTGTGCGTCGATCTCGGCGCGGGCGACGGCTGGTTCGCGGTGCCTTTCGCGGCGGCGTTTCCCGACTGGCAAACAATCGCGTTCGAGGCCGACCCGGACGCCTTCGCGCGGTTGCAGGCCAACGTCGAACGCCACGGGCTGGACAACGTGACCTGCATCAACGCCGCCCTGCATCCCGATCTGAAACCCGTCCCTGGCGCGGCCCGCGCACCCGGAACGACCGATCTGCCGAAAGCCCTGCAAGAGGCGCTGGCCCGGCCGGTGACGGCGGCATTCACCCCGGTTCTGGCGCTCGCGCCGCGGATCGTCCCGGCCACCGGCACCGCCCCGCAGGGCGAAACGGTGTACCGCCCCGCGCTGCCGGTGGACATTCTGGCCCGCCTCGCGCCCGACCTGCTGAAACTCGACGCGCCCTATTGCGAGGAAGCGATCGCGCGTGCCCTGCGCGACGTGCCGGTGGGGTTCGTGACCGGGCGGCTTTACACGCATGTGCCCAGCACCCTGTTTCATCCCGGCACGGATGCCGGCGCGCGGGAGTTCTATTTGCCCTGCGGCGACTACGCCCTGCGCCGCGATTACGAGGACAATTTCGCCACCCGGCAGCAACGGCTGGACGTGGTGGTGGCGATGTATAATGCGGGCGAGTATATCTGCGAATGTGTCGACAGCGTGCTGGCCGACGGCAACGCGGACATACGGGTGATCGTGGTCGATGACGGCTCGACCGACGGGTGCGGCGATCTGGTGGCGAAACGCTACGCGGATAACGAACGGGTGCGGCTGGTGCACAAGGCCAATGGCGGCTGCGCCTCGGCGCGCAATTTCGGCCGGCAATGTTCGGATGCCAGCCATATCGCCTTTATCGACGCCGACGACCGGGTCGATCCGGGCCTGTTCACCGCTCTGCTGGAAACCGCCCGCTATACCGGCGCCTTCGTCGCGCAGGCCGAGTTCGCGTTCCTGACGCTGGACGAGGACACCGGCGAAGAAGTGCTGACGCCCAGCTACGAGGCCACCAGCTATCCCCATCCCGGCGATACCTGCGTCGGCCCCCACGATTTCACCTGGATTCCCGGTGCCGCCATCGCGGTCGGGCAGCCGACCATCTGGCGCCGCGTGCATCGCCGCGATTTCCTCGACCGCAAGGATATCTGGTTCCCCGAACATGTGCGCGCCTTCGACGACCAGATCTTCCAGCTTCTGGTGGCGCAGTATTGCGGATCGCTCGCGCATCTCAAGGGCCATGCCTATCATTACCGCCAGCACCCCGCGCAGGACATCAAGCAGGGGGACGAGCGGCATTTCTACAGCTTCAACATGTTCCGCAATCTGCTGCTGCGCGCGCTGGACGAGAACTGGCCTGACATCGCGCCGCTGATGCGCTCGCTGCTGAACACGCTGGGCTGGTCCCATGGCGGGCTGCGCGACGATCTCAAGATGCCCTTCCTCGAGGGCGCGGCCAAGTTCCTGGCGGTGGTGTCCAAGACCTTCGACCACAGCTTCGCCCCGCGGGACCTGGACGCGACGGGCATCGAGGGACTCAGCTTCCTCGTCGCCCGCCACCTGGCGGCGATGAAGGACGAGCCGGCGAATTACGGCTTCCTGCGCCTGGAAAGCTGGCGCTGGCAACCCGAGTTCATCCGCATGATGCAGGCGGTCCGGTCATGATGCGCTGCCCATTCTAACGCAAGATCCGAGGAAAAATTCATTGTCCGAACCGATCAGATTCGTCGTCTTCTCCCATGGCCGCGCCGGAACCAATTTCCTGATGCACAACCTAATGGCGCATCCGGACACCCGGATCCATATGGAGCCGTTTAACGAGGCCGAGGGGCGCTCCGCGGTGGACGGCGTGAAATGGCAGAAGGGCGAGAGTTCGGCGGATTTCGCCTATACGCATGCTTTTCGGGATGTGGACAACGCCAAACGCGCGGCCGGATTCAAGCTGTTCTATTTCCATTGCCGCCAAGATCCGGTTTCGGCCGATATCTGGCAGGCCCTTTTGGAGGACAGGGAGGTTCGGATGATCTATCTGAACCGCAGGAACCTGCTCAACAAATGCTTGAGCGCCCTGCGGGCGGAGAAATCGGGGGTTTGGCATCCAAAAGGCGGGGATTACCTGAAGTCCGCCTATGGCGAGATCGTCGATATTGAGGTGAATATACCTTGGTTGATGCGGGCGATGACGAACCTCTATTGCGGCTATCACCGCGTTGCCGAGACATTCAAGGCCCATCGCAATATCCATTTCCACTTCGAGGATCTAGAACTTCAAAACGAGCGGATGCTGTCCGATGTCTACCGGTTCCTCGACCTCGACCCGCAGCCAGTGGCCCACCCGTTCCGCTCCGGCACATTGACGAGGGAAACCACGCGGATCGTTAACGAATCCGAGGTGCGGGACGCGATTTCCAGTTCGGTCTTTTCGGATTACCTGAATACCTGTCCGTTGCTTTGATTGCCTATAGATGGGTCGCGAATACTCTTCTCGGTCAATCCCAAAGCGACCTGTTCAGCCGGACGCGCTAAAGGTATCGAGAGCGTCCGTGTATCTTTCGGAACGAGCCAATCCGCAAACGGATAGATAATCGGCAAACCGGTCGAGCTGCTGATGATACGACGCAACGAAGGGCGTATAATCCGCCATTTCATAATAATCCCGAAGTGGTCGGTCTGGGTCAAAATCTTTGAGTGAGATAGCGGGGAGTTTCAAAAAGTCGGTCATCTCGCTGGTGCGACTGTCAATGGTGAGAAAGAGAGCCGGCATATCCGCCAGAAGTGCTGCAATATTACCGTGAAAGCGCAATCCCAAGCTGAAATTGTAGCGCAAATTATGCCGTCTCCAGGAATCAAGATCGAAGAAGTCATGAGAATGGCCCTTCAACCAAGCAATCATCTCTTCATCAACGCCACCAACTTTGGAAATAGGGTCAAATGTCTGCTCGATGAAGCCGTCAAAGTTTTTGAGAACATATTTCATGAAGGCTATTTCTTGCGAAGTTAGATCGCCCAGAAAGGTCCGAAAATTCGCGACTGCGGAAAGCTTTTCGGGGCATGGTCTCAACAGCCCTGAAAGTGAATTATTATAAAGCGGTAACTGGTAGATCGAGGGACAACCCATGACTCTCGTGTTAGATACGCCGTGGGCATTCAGAATTTCGGCAGTATACTGTCCCCGAACGGCGAGGGGGACTCGTTCTTGCAACTCTTTCAGATAATCTGCCATCTTTGGATTGATCTTGAAATCACCTTTGAACCTTGGAGATTGCAGACCAATACTGATAGGAACCAACGGTTTGTCGCCCGCCAAACGAAGCTGCTTAAAAAGATCATCCCAAGGCGCAAGGTCCTCTTGCAGCCAGATCAGATCGGTGGTCACGAACGCACTATATTTATCAGCCGGAAACTGCTCATGCGTCGCAAGGACGTCACAGGCAATCATCTTTTGAATTGCATCGCGAAAGATAATGTTGCCAGTGTTCCAGCCAATCAACTTCCGTTTGGTTTCAAAGGGTGCAAACTGGCTAAAACGGTGTGTAAAAAAGCCGGCTTTCATTATCGTTATTCCTTCATTCCGCGATCAGACTTTGATCGGTCTATAAACTGCGACAGTCTGCATGTCGACGGACCGTGGTGGAAAACCGGACGCATGTCCATCTGTATCAACGCGAACCCCTTCCGGAACCATGCCATCGGATCAGTCGGTCGCCCCTTGCGAGGTCACCACATGGCCCGGCGCATAGGCCACGCGCACCGTCGTCACCGGCCCGAGGTCGTTCCAGGTGCTGCGATGCAGCACCAGCAGCGCCTCTCCGACCTGCGTCTGCAGCAGCCGCGCGTCCCGGCGGCTGGCGTTTTCCGCGGAAAAGCTCATCTCGGCCCGCAGATAGGGCGTGTTGCGGACCAGCCATTCGTTGGCGTTGAGCTGCCGGAAATCGGCACGCTCCAGCCCGCGCACCGCCGCCGGGTTCAGCCAGCGATCCTCAAGCTGGAACGGCTGGCCGTCGCCGTAATGCAGCGCGCGCAGGTGGACCAGCGTCGTGCCTGGCGCGATGCCCAGACGGGCGGCGATGTCTTCGGGAACCGGGCTGCGGCGCTGCGCCACGACGCGGTGGCTGTAATCCATGCCGGCCTGTTCGACCTGTTCGCGCACGATGGAAATGGCGAATGTGGCCTTGCGCACCGGGTCCACCGCCACCCGTGTGCCGGCGCGGCGGCGGCGGTCCAGCAGCCCTTCGTCGGCCAGCCGCTGCAACGCCTTGTTGACGGTCGAGCGGGCGGCCGCGAATTCGACCGCCAGATCGGCCTCGTCGGGGATGCGCTGGCCCTGGCGCCATTCGCGCTCGACGATGCGGCGGCGGACCTCGGCCTCGATCATCTGCGCCTTCGACGGGATCGGTGTGCGCGCGGTGCTCACAGCCGGTCCTGCAGCCGTCTCATGCAGTCCATGTAATCGGCGGCGATCCGGTCGCGCGCGACATGGCGCCCTTCGGTGACGACATGGCGCCCGGCGGCCCAGACCTCGGCCGCCAGCCCGTCGCCGCCGGCAAAGATCATGCTGTCCAGCGCCACGTCCCCGCGCCGCCCGACCATCACCGGATTGTCCGTGCCCACGCCCAGCAGGTCGCCCCACAGCCCCGGCGCGATCGCACCCGTATCGCGCCCGGCAGCCGAGGCGCCGCCCTCCAGCCCCGCCTCGTACAGCACCCGCCCGGTCGAGCGCCCCGGCTCGGCCAGAACCGCGCGGCCATGGTCGCGCAGGCGCTGGCTGTATTCCAGCGCGCGCAGCTCCTCGGACAGGCTGATGCGGATATTGCTGTCCGAGCCGAACCCCAGCCGTCCGCCCGCCTCGCGCCAGATGGTGCCGTTGAAGATGCCGTCGCCAAGGCTGGCCTCGGTGATCGGGCACAGGCCCGCGACCGCGCCCGTGGCGGCCAGCCGGGTGGTCTCATCCTGGGTCATGTGGGTCAGGTGGATCAGCGTCCAGCGCCGGTCCGGCGGCTGGTGGTCCAGCAGCCATTCGACCGGGCGCTGGCCGGTCGCCGCCTGCACCTCCTCGATCTCGGGGATCTGCTCGGCCAGATGCATGTGCAACGGTCGGTCGGGGCGCAGACCGGCGCAGATTTCCAGCCCTTCGGGCGACACCGCGCGCAGGGAATGGGGCGCGACCCCGATACCCGCATCCGGCGGCAGCGCCGACAGCGCGGTTTCCGAGGCCTCCAGCAGCCGCGCGAACCGGTCGGGCGTGGTGCCAAAGCGCGCCTGCCCCGGCGCCAGCGGGCGACGGTCCAGCCCGCCGAACTGGTAATGCACCGGCAACAGCGTCAGCCCGATGCCGCTTTGCTGCGCCGCCGCCACGATGCGCCCGGCCATTTCCGCCGGGTCGTCATATTCGCCGCCGCCTTGCTGGTGGTGCAGGTAGTGGAACTCGACATTGGTGGCATAGCCGGCTTCGAGCATCTCCATCTGCACCAGCGCGGCGATGGTCTCGACATCCTCGGGGGTCAGGTGGTCCAGAAAGCGGAACATGATCTGGCGCCAGGTCCAGAAACTGTCGCGGGGCTGGGGGCCGCGGGCCTCGGACAGGCCGGCCATGGCGCGCTGAAAGGCGTGCGAGTGCAGGTTCGCCATCGCCGGCAGCAACAGCCCGACCCGCTGGCCCTGCGGCTCGGCGCCGCTGGTCACGCGGGCGATGCGGCCATCCGCGCCCAGTTCGACCCGCACATTATCCGCCCACCCCTCGGGCAACAGCGCCTGTTCGGCCCAGATCACGGTCATCGCAGCCTCCATTCATCCAGAACAAGTCCACACATAACATTCAAATAAGTTTGGACATAGAAGAAATTCGCAATTAGGATTATTCCCGAACGATCGACCCTACGCGCGCGAAGGAGACCACCGCCATGCAGATCATGCGCAATGCCGCTGTCGTGGAAATGGACGCCGATTCATCGGCTTACCGGGTGGTTCCGGGGCAAAGCATCGCCATGACGGACGGGATGATCGCATGGGTCGGGGCGGATTCGGACCTGCCCGACGATTATGCCGGTGGCGAGATGCGCGATCTGGGCGGGCGCATGGTGACGCCGGGCCTGATCGACTGTCACACCCATATCGTGTTCGGCGGCGACCGCGCCCGCGAGTTCGAGATGCGGCTTGAGGGCGCGGATTATCAAGAGATCGCCCGCGCCGGCGGCGGCATCCTGTCCAGCGTCCGCGACACCCGCGCGGCGGACGAGGAAACGCTGCTGGCCCGCGCCCTGCCCCGCGTCGATCACCTGCTGGCCGAAGGCGTCACCACGCTGGAAATCAAGTCCGGCTATGGGCTGGACGTGGAAACCGAGCTGAAGATGCTGCGCGTCGCGCGCGAGATCGGCCGCCAGCGCAAGGTGAACGTGATCACAAGCTGGCTGGCCGCCCATGCCCTGCCCCCCGAGTATCAGGACCGCCGCGCCGCCTATCTGTCGGAGGGGGTCATCGCGGGCATGGATCGCGCCCATGCCGACGGGCTGATCGACGCGGTGGACGGGTTCTGCGAAGGCATCGCCTTTTCCGTGGAGGAGATGGAGCAGGTCTTTGACCACGCCGCGCGGCTGGGCCTGAACATCAAGCTGCATGCCGAGCAATTGTCCGATCTGGGCGGCGCGGCGATGGCGGCGGAGCGCGGGGCGATTTCCGCCGACCATCTGGAGTATCTGGGGGCGGACGGCATCAAGGCGATGGCCGAACATGGCACCGTGGCGGTGCTGCTGCCCGGCGCGTTCTACACGCTGCGCGAGACGCAATTGCCCCCGGTGCAGGCCCTGCGCGATTCGGGCGTGCCGATCGCGCTGGCCACCGACTGCAACCCCGGCACCTCGCCGCTGACCTCGCTTTTGCTGACGATGAACATGGGCGCGACGCTGTTTCGCATGACCCCGGCCGAATGTCTGCGGGGCGTCACGCTGAACGCCGCGCGCGCGCTTGGCCTGTCCGACCGGGGCCGCATCGCCGCCGGGCTGCGCGCCGATCTGGCGGTCTGGGACATCGCCCACCCGGCCGAGCTGTCCTATCGCATCGGCTTCAATCCGCTATACGCCCGCATTCTCGGAGGTCAGCATGTCTGAACTGATCCTCGCCCCCGGCACCGTCACGCTGGCCGAGCTTGAGCGCGTGTGGCGCGAGGGGCTTGCCGTCCGGCTGGCCGAGTCCGCCCGCGCCGGGATCCTGCAATCGGCCGCCCTCATCGACGCGGCGGCACGGGGCGGAGAGCCGGTTTATGGGGTGAATACGGGCTTTGGCAAACTCGCCTCGATCAAGATCGCGGCGGAGGATACCGCGACGCTGCAACGCAACCTGATCCTGTCGCATTGCTGCGGCGTGGGCGAGGCGGTCGCGCCCGAAACCGTGCGGCTGATCATGACGCTGAAACTGCTGTCGCTGGGGCGTGGCGCGTCGGGTGTGCGCCCGGTGGTGATCGACCTGCTGGAAGCGATGCTGGCGCGCGGCGTGCTGCCACGGATCCCGGCGCAGGGTTCGGTCGGGGCGTCGGGCGATCTGGCGCCGCTGGCGCATATGGCCGCCGCCATGCTGGGCGAAGGGCGCGCGCATCATCAGGGCACCGAAATGCCCGCCGCCGAGGCGCTGGCCGCCGCCGGGCTGTCGCCGCTGGTGCTGGCCGCCAAGGAGGGGCTGGCGCTGATCAACGGCACGCAGGTCTCCACCGCCTTCGCGCTTGAGGGGCTGTTCCAAGCGCAGCAAGCGGCGCGCAACGCGCTGGTCGCCTCGTCGCTGTCCACCGACGCGATCATGGGCTCGACCGCGCCGTTCCTGGCCGAAATCCACGAATTACGCGGCCACAAGGGCCAGATTGATGCCGCCGCCGCGATCCGCGCGCTGATGGATGGCTCGGAAATCCGCGAAAGCCACCGCGAGGGTGACACCCGCGTGCAGGATCCCTATTGCATCCGCTGCCAGCCGCAGGTGACTGGCGCATGCCTTGACCTGCTGGCGCAGGCCGGCCGCACGCTGGAAATCGAGGCGAACGCCGCCACCGACAACCCGCTGGTGCTGGTCGGCGCGAACCGCATCGTCTCGGGCGGGAATTTCCATGCCGAGCCGGTGGCCTTTGCCGCCGACCAGATCGCGCTGGCCATCGCGGAGATCGGCGCCATCTCGCAACGCCGCATCGCGCTGATGGTGGATCCGACGCTCAGCCACGACCTGCCGCCGTTCCTGACCCCCGATCCGGGGCTGAACAGCGGGCTGATGATCGCCGAAGTCACCAGCGCCGCATTGATGAGCGAAAACAAGCATCTGGCCAATCCCTGCAGCACGGATTCCACGCCCACCAGCGCCAATCAGGAAGACCACGTCTCGATGTCGGCCCATGGCGCGCGCCGGTTGCGGCAGATGTGCGCCAACCTGACCCAGATCATCGGGATCGAAATCTTGTGCGCCGCCGCGGGCGTCGAATTCCGCGCGCCGCTGAAAACCTCGTCGCCGTTGCAGGCGGTGCTGGCGCGGCTGCGCCACGCGATCCCGCCGCTGGGGCAGGATCGCTATCTGGCGGGCGATCTGGAGGACGTCGCCGATCTGGTCCGCTCGGGCGCGTTGCTGGATGCGCTGCCCGACGGATTGCCGGGAGAACTGGCATGACTCCGGTCGAGATCGTTCGGGGCGACGGCCCGGTCATTCTGGGCCTGCCGCATACCGGCACGTTCCTGCCCGACGAGATCATGGCCCGGCTGAACCAGCGCGGTCGGCTGCTGGCCGATACGGACTGGCATATCGACCGGCTCTATGACGGGCTTTTGCCCGACGTGACGAGCGTGCGCGCGACCTTTCACCGCTATGTGATCGACGCGAACCGGGGACCGGACGACGCGAGCCTTTATCCGGGGCAGAACACCACCGGGCTGGTGCCGCTGACCGATTTCGACGGAGAACCGATCTGGACCGACGAGCCCACGCCCGAGGATATCGCCGCCCGCAAGGCGCGGTTCCACGCCCCCTATCACGCCGCTCTGGCGGCGGAAATCGCGCGGGTGCAGGCGCGTCACGGGGTGGCGATCCTCTATGATTGCCACTCGATCCGCTCGGTCATTCCGTTCCTGTTCGAGGGCACGCTGCCCGATTTCAACATCGGCACCGCCAATGGCACCTCCTGCGCACCGGCCATCGAGGCCGCCGCGTGCGATGTCGCGGCAGCGACCGACCGCGCTTGGGTGCTGAACGGCCGTTTCAAGGGCGGCTGGACCACGCGCCATTACGGGCGCCCCGAAACCGGGGTTCACGCCATCCAGATGGAACTGGCGCAATCCACGTATCTCGCGACCGAAGCCCCGCCCTTTGCCTATGACCCGGCCAAGGCCGAGGCGCTGCGGGTGCATCTGCGCGCGATCCTGACGCGGATCGAGGCATTGGCAGGGGAGATGCCGACATGAAACCGCTGGAGGGACTCAAGGTTCTGGACATGACCCGCGTCCTGTCGGGGCCCTATTGCACGGCGCTGCTGGCGGATCTGGGGGCCGAGATCATCAAGCTGGAATCTCCTGCGGGCGACGATTACCGCCATATCGGCCCGTTCAAGGACGGCGAAAGCGCGCTGTTCGCCCTGAACAATCGCGGCAAGAAAAGCCTTGTGCTGGACCTGAAGGATCCCGCCGATCTGGAACTGGCCCAGGACATCGCCACGCGCGTCGATGTGGTGGTGGAAAACTTCCGCCCCGGTGTCGCCGCGCGGCTGGGGCTGGGGGCGGATACGCTGCGCGCGCGCAACCCCCGGCTGATCTATTGTTCCATTTCCGGCTTCGGGCAGGACGGGCCGTTCCGCGACCTGCCGGCCTATGATCTGGTGGTGCAGGCGATGTCGGGGCTGATGGCCGGCACCGGCGAGGAAGGCGGCGAACCGCTGAAAACCGGCGAAAGCATGGCCGACCTGATCGCCGGGCTGTTCGCGGGCTGGTCGATCATGGCGGCACTGGTCAATCGTGATCGGACCGGACAGGGCGCCGCGCTGGATGTGGCGATGTATGACGCGCTGTTTTCCATGCTGACGACCAGCCACGCACTGCATCTCTATGCCGGGCAACTGCCCGCGCGGGTCGGCAACCGCCACCCGCTTTCGACCCCGTTCGGCTGTTTCGCGACACGCGATGGGCAGGTCGTCATCGCGGTGCTGAACCCGCGGCAATTCTCGGCGCTCGCCACGCTGATCGGCGCGCCCGAGGCGGCGCAGGATCCGCGCTTTGCCACCGACGAAACCCGCACCGCGCACGAGCCGGCGCTGAAGGCGCTGATCGAGGACTGGTCGCGGCAGCATTCCACCGAACAGGCCATCGCGGCGCTCTCGGGCGCGGGTCTGCCGGCGGCACCGATCTGGGACATCGCGCAGGCGGCCGACAACCCCCACGCCATCGCGCGCGGGCTGGTCACCCCCCTGCCCCATGCCGTGCTGGGACAGGCGCCGGTGGTCGGTCAGCCGGTGCGCTTCAACGGCGAAAAACCGGTCTCGGCCACCGCCGCCCCGCAACTGGGCGCCGACCGCGCCACCATTCTGCGCGACCTGGGACTGGAGGCCACGACATGAGCGACGACTGGCACATGCTGGACGAGGACGAGCGGCTGTTCTGCGACCTGCTGGACCGCATCTGCGCCGAGCGGATCGCGCCGAAAGCCGCCGAAACCGACGCCACCGGCACCTTCGTCCACGACCAGCTGAAGGTGCTGGCCGAGGCCGGGATGATGGGCGCGAACCTGCCCGAGGAATACGGCGGCAGCGGCATTTCCGCCCCCGCGCTGTTGCGGACGGTCGCGATCGTGGCAGGGGCCTGCGGGTCCACCGCCTCGGCGATGACGGCGCATTATCTGGCGACGGATTCGATCCTGCTGGGCGGGACCGAGGCGCAAAAGCAGGACTGGCTGCCGCGCGCGGCCAGCGGCGAGGCGTTGGGCGCCTTCGCGCTGACCGAACCCAGCGCCGGGTCCGACCCCGCCGACATGAAGACCCGCGCCCGACGCGTGGAGGGCGGCTGGCACCTGAAAGGGTCCAAATGCTTCATCTCGAACGGGGGTGTGGCGGATTTTCTGGTGGTCTATGCCGTGACCGACCCCGACAAGGGGCATCGCGGCATCTCGGCCTTCATCCTGCCCAAGGACACGAAGGGGTTCGACGTCGGCCCGCCGGAACGGACCATGGGGCTGAAGGGCGGCCATGTGTTCACGCTGGCGCTGGACTGCCACCTGCCCGAAACCGCGCTGCTGGGCGAGGAAGGGCGCGGGTTCCGCACCGCCATGCAGGTGCTGGACAATGGCCGCATCGAGGTCGCCGCGCAATGTCTCGGGATGGCCGAGGCCGCGATGAATTCGGCCATCGCCTATGCCAAGGACCGGGTGATCGGCGGTCAGGCGCTGTCCGCACGACAGGGCATCGCGTGGATGATCGCGGATATGGGCGTCGCGTTCCGCTCGGCCCTGCTGCTGGCGCAGGACGCAGCACGGCAACGCGAGGCGGCGCACAAGACAGGCGCGCGGTTCTCGCTGGCGTCCTCCATGGCCAAGCTGGCCGCGTCCGAATCCGCCGGACGCATCGCCGACACCGCGCTGCAACTGCATGGCGGCTATGGCTACACCAGCGATTTCCCCGTCGAGCGCATCAACCGCGACCTGCGCATCATGCGGATCTACGAGGGATCCAGCGAAATCCAGCGCATCATCATTTCCGGCAACATGCTGGCCTGATCGGAGACAGACATGGACACTTCCAGCAAGAACCCGCGCCACAACACGCGCGACATCTACCCCGCCACCGGCACCGAGATCACCGCGAAATCCTGGCTGACCGAGGCGCCGCTGCGGATGCTGATGAACAACCTGCATCCCGACGTGGCCGAAAACCCGCATGAACTGGTGGTCTATGGCGGCATCGGCCGCGCCGCGCGGACGTGGCAGGATTTCGACCTGATCGTGGACAGCCTGCGCGGGCTGGACTCCGATCAGACGCTGCTGGTGCAGTCGGGCAAGCCGGTTGGGGTGTTCCAGACCCACAAGGACGCGCCTCGCGTGCTGATCGCGAATTCGAACCTCGTGCCGCATTGGGCGACCTGGGACCATTTCAACGAACTCGATAAGAAGGGTCTGGCGATGTATGGCCAGATGACGGCCGGGTCGTGGATCTATATCGGCAGCCAGGGCATCGTTCAGGGCACCTATGAAACCTTTGTCGAGGCCGGGCGCCAGCATTACGACGGCAGCCTGTCGGGCAAATGGGTGCTGACCGCGGGCCTGGGCGGCATGGGCGGCGCGCAACCCCTGGCGGCGGTGATGGCCGGGGCCTGCTGTCTGGCGGTGGAATGCGACGAAACGCGGGCCGATTTCCGCTTGCGCACCCGCTATGTCGATGAAAAGACGCATTCGATCGACGAGGCGCTGGAGATGATCGAGCGCTGGACCAAGGCGGGCGAGGCGAAATCCGTGGCGCTGATCGGCAACGCCGCCGAGGTGTTTCCCGAACTGGTCAAGCGCGGCGTGCGCCCCGATATCGTGACCGACCAGACCAGCGCGCATGACCCGGTGCATGGCTACCTGCCGCTGGGGATGGGCGTCGCCGAATGGCGCGCGCAGCAGGAAACCGATCCGAAGGCGGTCGAAAAGGCTGCCCGCCGCTCGATGCGCATCCAGGTCGAGGCGATGGTGGCCTTCCATGATTCCGGCATCCCAACCGTCGATTACGGCAACAATATCCGGCAGATGGCGCTGGAAGAAGGGTTCGCCCGCGCCTTTGCCTTTCCCGGTTTCGTCCCCGCCTATATCCGCCCGCTGTTCTGCAGAGGCATCGGCCCGTTCCGCTGGGCCGCGCTGTCGGGCGACCCCGAGGACATCTACAAGACCGACCAGAAGGTCAAGGAATTGATGCCCGACGACACGCACCTGCACAACTGGCTGGACATGGCGCGCGAGCGCATTAGCTTTCAGGGCCTGCCGGCGCGGATCTGCTGGGTGGGTCTGGGCGACCGGCACCGGCTGGGGCTGGCCTTCAACGAGATGGTGCGCACCGGCGAGTTGAAGGCCCCGATCGTGATCGGCCGCGACCATCTGGATTCAGGCTCGGTCGCCTCGCCCAACCGCGAAACCGAGGCGATGCAGGACGGCTCGGACGCGGTGTCGGACTGGCCGCTGCTGAACGCGCTGCTGAACACCGCCTCGGGGGCGACCTGGGTGTCGCTGCACCATGGCGGCGGCGTCGGCATGGGCTTCAGCCAGCATTCCGGCATGGTGATCTGCTGCGACGGCACCGAAGATGCCGACCGCCGCCTTGCCCGCGTGCTGTGGAACGACCCCGCGACCGGCGTGATGCGTCACGCCGATGCGGGCTATGGGATCGCGCAGGACTGCGCCCGCGAACACGGGCTGAACCTGCCCGCGATCCTGTAAAAAGCGCCCGCGCCGCTGTTTACCGGCGGCGCGGCTTGCGCCAGACTGCGCCGGCGATATTCGCCGGTTTTCAATAGGGAGAGAAAAACCATGAAACTGACCACAACCTTCACGGCCGCACTGTTCGGGCTGTCAGCGCTGTCGCTGGCCGCACCGGCAATGGCCGACCAGCTTGCCGATGTGCAGGAAGCGGGCAAGATCGTGACCGCGACCGACATGCATTATGCGCCCTTCGACATGATCGTCGACGGCGAATATCAGGGCATGACCAAGGACCTGTTCGACGGCGTGACCGCCGAACTGGGCGTCACGCCGGTCTATCAGGACATCCCCTGGACCGCTGAACTGCCGGGGCTGGAAGTCGGCAAGTTCGACATCGTCATCGCCCCCGTCACCATCACCCCCGAACGGCTTGAGCGGTACACCTTCACCCTGCCGATCGCGGATGCGACCGTGTCGCTGATCAAGCCGGCCGGTTCGGATCTGGTCAAGCCCGAGGACATCGCCGGCAAGACCGTGGGCGTCCAGCAAGGCACGGCGCAGTTCAAGCAGTTGCAGACATTCGGCGACAGCCTCGGCGGTATCACCATCAAGGAATACGGCACCAACGACGAAGCCTTTGCCGATCTGGGCGCCGGGCGGCTGGACGCGGTGGCGGCCTCGATGCCCAACGCCACCACGCTGGTCAAGGCGCGGCCGGAACAATTCGCGCTGTTCGAGCCGGCGCAATTCGGCGAGCCGACCTATTTCGGCTGGGTGCTGCGCCCCGGCGAGGACAGTGCCAGCCTGGCCGCCGCGATCAACGACGCCCTGCTGAAGATGACCGATGACGGCCGCGTCAAGGAAATCCAGGAAAAATGGCTGGGCGCCTATACGGAACTGCCCCGCGAAGTGCCCGGATCCTGATGACAACGGCTGATGGCCGAATGCGGGCAGAGGCACCCTCTGCCCGCAACCCCAACCGCGGGTAGGAAAGATGTTTTCCCTGTCGACCTTTCTTGACGCCTTCTGGCCACTGACGCTGGCGGCGCGCTACACGCTGCTGGTGTCGGGTCTCGGCATCGCGCTGGGGCTGGTGATCGGCGCCTTCGTCTGTGTGCTGGCGCTGTCGAAGTCGCGCGCGGCACGCACCGTCGCGGCGCTCTGGGTCAGCTATCTGCGCGGCGTCCCGATGCTGGTGCAGTTGCTGGTGGTGTTCTTTCTGCTGCCGGTGATCGGGATCAACGTTCCCGCCATCGTGGCGGCGGTGGTGACGACGGCCATTGTCGCCTCGGCCTATATCTCGGAAATCTGGCGCGGTGCGATCCTTGCCCTGCCCCGGGGCCAGACCGAGGCCGCCATCGCCATCGGAATGCGCCCCCGCGACACCTGGACCCGAATCATCCTGCCGCAGGCCGTCGCACTGTCGATCCCGCAACTGATCAACGAGCTGATCCTGCTGGTCAAGGCGTCCTCGCTGGTGTCGGTCGTGGGGGTCATGGAAATCACCCGCGCCAGCCAGGCGCAGGCCGGCGTCACCTTTCGCCCGCTCGAGGCGTACCTGGCCGCTGCCTGCCTCTATCTGGTGATCAACCTCTGCCTTGCCGCGCTGGGGCGCTGGCTTGAACACAGGATGGCCGTGTGATGGATGTCTCGATCTTCGCCGAATATGGCCCGCGCCTGCTGTCGGGATTTGGCCTGACCATCCTGTGCTGGCTGCTGGGCACCGTCCTCGGTGCCGCGCTGGGATTGTTGATCGCGGTGGCGCAGCGCTATGGCGGGCGCAGCGTGCGCTGGGTGCTTCAGACCTATATCGAAGTGATCCGTGGCACGCCGTTCCTGGTGCAGCTGTTCCTGCTCTATTACGGCGGCCCGATGATCGGGCTGCGGCTGGACCCCCTGCCCGCCGGTCTGCTGGGGCTGACCATCTACGGCAGCCCCTATTTCGCCGAGATCTTCCGCTCGGCCTTCCGCGCCGTTCCGCTGGGCCTGATCGAGGCCGGCCGCGCCATCGGCATGCCCGAACTGGCCATCGTGCGGCGCATCCTGCTGCCGGTCGGGCTGGTCTCGGCCCTGCCCGCGCTGGTCAATTTCTCGATCATCCTGACCAAGGAAACCGTGATCCTGTCCATCATCACCGTGCCCGAGCTGATGTATCAGACGCAATACATGGCCACGATGACCTTCACCTACCTCGAAGGGTATCTCGCGCTGGCGCTGTTCTTCTGGGGTTTCGTCGAGGTGATTTCGCGCCTTGGCCGCCGTCTTGAACGGCGCATCACCCGCCACCTGATCGAAAGGAGCTGAAATGGTCGAGGCTTCCTCTGTCGAGATCCGCAAGGTCAACAAATATTACGGCGATTTCCACGCGCTCAAGGACATCGACCTGTCGATCCCGCCGGGCAAGGTCACCTGCCTGATCGGGCCGTCCGGGTCGGGCAAGTCGTCGCTGCTGCGCTGCATCAACTTCCTCGAGGAATACGATTCCGGCGAGGTGCTGATCGACGGCAAGCTGATCGGTTATGAAACCCCCGGCGGGCGCCGCATGTCGCGCCGGAAACTGCGCCAGATGCGCAGCACCATCGGCATGGTGTTCCAGCAGTTCAACCTGTGGCCGCACATGACCGCGCAGGAAAACGTCGCCGAGGGGCTGCGCCGTGTGCGCGGCCTGCGCAAGGCCGAGGCGATGGAGCGCGCCGCGCAGGCGCTGGACCGCGTGGGGCTGTCGGATCGCATGGCCAACCACCCCGCGCGCCTGTCGGGCGGGCAGCAGCAGCGCGTCGCAATCGCGCGCGCGGTGGCGATGGACCCGCGGCTGATGCTGTTCGACGAACCGACCAGCGCGCTGGACCCCGAACTGGTGGGCGAGGTGCTGAACGTGATGAAGGCACTGGCCGCGGGCGGCATGACCATGGTGGTGGTCACGCACGAGATGGGCTTTGCCGCCCATGTCGCCGATCAGGTGGCGTTCCTCGATGCCGGCGAGCTGGTCGGCGTCGATGCCCCCGCCCGCATCCTGCGCGAGCCCGAAGACCCGCGCATCCAGTCCTTCCTGCGCACCTATCACGAGCGCAACGTGATCTGAACCGGATCGCCGGTTGATGACTCTATCGGGAACGCGTACTGTCGCGCGCGCCCTCTGATCTGTCTTTTTGAATCTTGATTTTATTTCTGTAACGCGCAATATGGCACCTATTTGATCGCCACTCAAGCATCAGGAACTTCTCCCCGTTACTTCCGATAATGTGCGCTTATCACGATAGATTGGCAGACGGCCGGTCCCGCCGCGCATTGGCCGGCAAACAGCACGCCAGAGGCGGAACCGGCGGGTGTCCCCTGCCCTATTCGTCCAGAGCGTCGAAGAATGCCTGCACCGCCGCCTCCAGCCGTTGCCGCTTGAGCAGGGAAAAATCGCGGTCGAGTTGCAATTCGACGCGGCCATCGGCGGCGGTGCATTTGGCCATGCCTTCGGGGCGCGACATGCGAAAGGTCGTCTTGGCGGTTTTGGGCACCGAGGATTTCGGCCGTGCCGGTTTCTCGGCCATGAACGCCTTGAGGATGCGCGCCTCGTCCTCGATGCCGCGTTCGGGTTCGCGCTCCAGCCGCTGCGCCAGGTGGCGGATCTGGTCGGGCTGCTCGTCGATGCGTTTCAGCAGGCTCTGACCCAGCGCGCGCGGGATCGCTTCGAGATGTTGCAGGTGGTCGCCCATCTGCACGATCAGCCGCACGAACTGCTTGATATAGCTGCGCCGCTGGCGGCCTGACGAGGCGAACAGGATCTCGACCGCGTGATCGTAGCTTTCGACATTGGGATCCTCGCAGCGATACGCGATGGCCAATTGCGCCATCTCGCCGAAGGACACGCCGCGCCGCACGAGGTTTTCATCGACCATCCGGCGATACAGCTTTTCCAGATGCTCGCCCGCCGCGTTGATGCCGGCGGGAATCCGGGCGTAGGCCTCGTCGCCGGTTTCCTCGAACAGTTCGCGGAACGCGGTCAGACGCCGGTAGCCCTGGATCAGTTCATATCCGTCGTCCAGCTTTTCGACGCGGATGGGATTGGACAGGCCGATGCTGCGGATCGAGCTTTTCAACTCGTCGATCTCGTCATCGCGGCCAGCCGTCCGGTCGCGGGTCAGCTTGTCTGTGCGCACCTCGCCCACCGGGATCAGGTCGGTGATCAGCCCGGCCTTTTTCAGCCGCACATGTTCATGCGCCAGCGCGTCGTTTTCCATGCGGATCGCGGCCTCGGCCTGTTGCCTTGCGGTCAGCGCGTCGGCGTTTTCGCTGATCGCGGTGGCCATCGGGCCGCGCCGCGCCTCTTGTGTCCCCGCGGGGACAGTCGGTTCGGCATCGTCGAATTCGATGTCGAAAACCCGGCGTTTCTTGGTCATGACTCAACCTCCTCGATATGGTCCCACGCGGCGATCAGGTGGTTTCGGAATTCCTCGTAGGCCTGATCGAACGATGCCCGCGCCCTCCTCCAGGTTTCGCGGGTCATGTCGCGATAGTCGATTTCGTAGATCGAGCTGAGAAACCGGCCCGACTGTTCGACGGCGCGGGTCATCTCGATCGGGTGTTCGACGACCCTATCGCCGAACACCTTGACAAAGGCTGACTGCATCGCGCGGTGCAATTCGTTGTTCGGCTCGAACCGGGTCAGCAGGAAGCGGATGTCGGCGAATTCCTTGGGGAGCTTGAGTGTCCCCGCGGGGACAGAGGCACCGAAGCGGCCCAGATCCTCCAGCGCCTCGGCCAGTTGCCCGACGAACGAGGTGGTACTGTCATATTCCCAGTAACCGGGACCGGACGGCACATACAGAACGTCGGCGGCGAAGACCGCGTTCATCGACTGATAGCCGATCGCGGGCGGGCAGTCGAAGATGATCATGTCATAGGCATCGTCGGGCAGCGCATCCAGATAACGCGACACGGCGGCAAAGAACGACCATTCCGGATTGAGGTGGCGATATTGCGCGCTGGCGAATTCCACGAAGGCGGCGTTGGCGCAGCTGGGAATGATATCGACCGTAGGCCAGCTGGTCGGCTTGATGAAATCGCCCACGCGCAGATCGGCCAGCCCCATATCGGTGATCGCGGCGGGCAGGCGGCGCTGGGGCAGGGCGGCGCCGCTTTCGGCGCCGCGTGCCGCGCTGTTCATCCGCTGGGTTTCGTGGATCAGATCGCGCGCCATGATGCCCCAGACGGTGAATTCCTCGGACACGTCCGACAGGCCCATGGAATGGCTGAGCGTGGCTTGGGGGTCGAAATCGACGCACAGCACCCGATACCCGTCAAGCGCGGCGGCATGCGCGAAATGCAGCGCCACGGTGGATTTGCCCGAGCCGCCCTTGAAGTTGGCGATGGCCGCGCGGATCGCCCGGCGGCCGACGGGGCGGGGCGGCATCAGCGACTTGCGCTTGATCTTGAGACGGCGGCGCAACTCGTTGACCTCTTGCAGGGTGTACCAGCGCTGGCGGCCTTCTTCCTCGACCTGGCCTTGCGGCAGCGACGGGTCGGCTGCCATCCGCCCGCGCATGGTCGACTGGTTCACCTTGAAGATAAGCTCGGCCACCTCCCAACTGGAAAAGCGGCGCAGCGTCTTTTCCAGTTCCGGCGAATAGGTCTGTTGCCGGATGAATCCCTGCATCTTGAGCGATTGGCCCTGCAATCGCGCCAGGTCGTGATGTGTGAACATTGTCCCTCCTGTCCCCGCGGGGACACATTACTGCTCCATACGCGCCGCGCCGGTTGATCCGGACGTAAATGCGGTCTGATTACTCATTTACGTTGATTTGCCAAAAAGCGCAAAGCCGAATATTCTGGGAAGTGCGATTTCGCCAATTTCGCGAAATGCCTGAAAGACAAGGGTCGCCGCAGCCCGGCCCGATTCGGCGCTGTCATCGCCAAGGCTGGGGGCGGCCACCAAGTTTCGGGGGACAGTTTTACGGCGAACCCCACATATTGGGGGACAAAACAGCGCCATTGGGGGACAGCCCACATGTCCCCCAATACCATTAATACCTGTTTTTCAACTTTGGATTGGGGTTTGAAAACAGCCCGATCCGAATTGCGCTTGACAGAATCGGGCAATCGGACGCAAATCGTTATGGATTGGTGAAGAACGGCGAGTTAACGGTCCGTTCAGCACAATGATCCAGAACAGGGGCGTCAGACCCCGAACCCGAGGCCGCCAGATTCGGCGCAGAAAGCAGAGCCGATGCTCAAGAAAAAACCCGTCGGGCGCAATGCCGCGGCGATCAAGTATGATCTGATCTCGGCGCTCGGGGCGCATGCGCTGTCGCTGGGCAAGAGCGATCAGCGCCGGGTGCTGCGGCTGATCACCCTTGTCACGGCGCGCTACAACTGGGCGCGCGACGAACTGGCGGTCGGCCAGCGCGAGATCGCCCGGCTGTGGTCCTGCGACGAACGCACCGTCAAACGCGAGATGGCCCGGCTGCGCGGAATGGGCTGGCTGGTGGTGCGCCGGCAGGGCGCGCGCGGGCGGGTGACGGAATACGGCATGGACAGTCTTCGGATCCTGACCGACACGCGCCAGAGCTGGCCGTCGGTGGGGCCGGATTTCGTGATCCGGCTGGAGGGGCAGGAGGAGCCGTCCTCGGTCGTGCCGTTCCGCGCCAGCGGCGACGCGCCGCCCCCGGACGTGTCGGCCGGCACCGAATGGGTTCTGGCGCAGGCGGTGCTGCACCGCGAAAACCCGGCCGTTTACGGCGCCTGGGTGCGCGCGCTTGACCGGGTGGAGCGGGCAGGGGGGCGGCTGACGCTGCGCGCGCCCAGCCGGTTTCACGCGGCCTATGTGCAGACGCATCTGTCGGGGCAGATCCTGGCGGCGTGTCAATCGGTGGATGGCGACGTCTCTGACCTGATCTTCATCGAATAGCGGCAACGGTCGGGCGGAACCAGACGGCGGCGGGCGCGGTTGGTATCGCAATGGACTCCTGCGGAGACGACCCATGGCATCCAACAGAAAAAGCCACGCCCGAGCGGTGGCAGCAGCGCAAGATCACGCAAGGACCCGCATCGCGATCGAGACCGTCTCGCACGAGATCGACGGCGGGCGGTTTGCGGCCAAGGTGGTCGCCGGACAGCCCTTCACGGTCGAGGCGGACGTGTTCGGCGACGGGCACGACCGGATCCGCGCCGCTGTGCGATTGCGGCGCGACGCGGGCGGGCAGGCCGACGAAGCCGCGATGGTTCACGTCGATAACGACCGCTGGGCCGCGACCGTGACCGCGCCGGACCCCGGCCTGTGGCACCTGTCGCTGATCGCATGGCGCGACCTGTTCGCCACCTGGCACGAGGACACCGCCAAGAAGATCGCCGCCGGGCAGGATATCGCGCTGGAACTGGAGGAGGGGCGGCACCTGATCGCCGCAGCACTCGATGCCGATCCGCCGCCGAAGGCGCGGCCGAAAAAGGCGCTGTCGCGGCTGTTGGCGCAGATAGAGGGCGCGGAGGCGCAGACCCGGCAATCGCTGCTGATGTCCGACGAGACGCTGGCCCTGATGCGCGCGGCCGGGCCGCGCAGCAACCTGTCGCATTACGAGCGCGAATTGCCCCTGCGCGTGGATCGCGAAGCGGCGGCGTTCAGCGCCTGGTACGAGATGATGCCGCGCTCCTGGGGCAGGGACGGCGCGCATGGCACCTTCGACGACGTGATCGACCGGCTGCCTTATGTGCGCGATCTGGGCTTCGATGTGCTCTATTTTCCGCCCATTCACCCCATCGGGCGCACCAACCGCAAGGGGCCGAACAACGCCCTGACCGCCGGGCCGGACGATCCCGGCAGCCCCTATGCCATCGGCGGGCCCGAGGGCGGGCACACGGCGATCCATCCCGATCTGGGCACGCTGGAGGATTTCGACCGTCTGGTCGCCGCCGCCGCCGATCACGGGCTGGAAATCGCGCTGGATTTCGCGATCCAGTGTTCGCCCGATCATCCCTGGATCAAACAGCATCCCGAATGGTTCGACTGGCGCCCCGACGGCACCATCAAGTTCGCCGAGAACCCGCCCAAGAAATACGAGGATATCGTCAACGTCCATTTCTACCGCGACGCGCTGCCCTCGCTCTGGCTGGAGTTGCGCGACGTGGTGCTGTTCTGGGTGGAGCACGGGGTGAAAATCTTCCGCGTGGACAATCCCCATACCAAGCCGTTCCCGTTCTGGGAGTGGATGATCGGCGAGGTTCAGGCCCGCCACCCCGACACGATCTTTCTGGCCGAGGCGTTCACCCGGCCCAAGGTGATGAAACGGCTGGCGAAACTGGGCTTTACCCAGTCCTACAGCTATTTCACGTGGCGCCACGCCAAGGACGAGTTGACGGACTACCTGACCGAGCTGACGACTGAGGAATGCCGCCATTACATGCGGCCCAACTTTTTCGCCAACACGCCCGACATCAACCCGCGTTTCCTGCAGACCAGCGGGCGGCCGGGTTTCCGCACGCGGCTGGTTCTGGCGGCCACGCTGGCGGGGAATTACGGCATATATAACGGCTTCGAGATCTGCGAGGGGCGGCCCGTGCCGGGCAAGGAGGAATATCTCGACAGCGAGAAATACCAGCTGCGGCAATGGGATTTCGACCATCCCGACCACATCAAGGACGACATCCGCCTGATCAACCGCATCCGCAGCGAACATCCCGCCATGCGCGATTTCACCAACCTTCGGTTCTATCCGGCGGCGGACGACAACGTGCTCTATTACGGGCGGATGGACGCGGCGCAGGGCAGTTTCCTGCTGTTCCATGTCAATCTGGATCCGTTCGCCCCGCATGAATTCGCCTTCGAGGTGCCGCTCTGGGAATTCGGCCTGCCCGACGAGGCGTCGATCGAGGTCGAGGATCTGCTGCATGGCAACCGGTTCACATGGCACGGCAAGACCCATTGGCTGGCGCTGGATCCCGAAAACCGCCCCTACGCGATCTGGCGGCTGATCCCGCCGGGCGGAGGCCGGGCATGACGCAGCAGAAGACGCTTCCACCGACGCAGGCGGCCACGCTTGACGCCTTGGCCGGTGCATGGCGCGCGCCGCTCGAACGCGATATCCTGCCGCCGTTCCTTGCGGCGCAGCGCTGGTTCGGGGCCAAGGATCAGCGGATCGGCGCGGTCACGCTGGTTCCGCTGGCGGAGCTGGGCGAGGATTGCGCGCTCTGCGCCGTCGATCTGGCGTTGAGCGGCGACAGCCAGCGATATTTCCTGCCGCTGGCGGTGCAGGATCGTGCCAGCGCAAGCGTGCTGGCCGATATCGGCGCGGATCGCGCGCTGGTGGATGGTGCGGGCGTTCCGACCGTGGCGCAGGCGTTTCTGGACGCGATGCGCGCCGGGACCGTCATGCCGACGGGGCAGGGCGAACTGCGGTTCGAGGGCACGGACACCCTGCGCCGGATCACCGCCGGGCCGCCAAAGCTGCTGGCGGTGGAGCAGAGCAACGTCGCGCTGGTCTTCGGGCAGGAGGTCATCCTCAAGATCTACCGCCGGTTGCGGCGCGGGGTGCAGCCGGATGTCGAGATGGCCCGCCACCTGACGCGAGGCGACGGCTTCGCGCAGACGCCGGCCTATCTCGGCTCGGTCGCGCTGCACGAGGGGGGCGAGGTCACGACGCTGGCCGCCGCTTTCGCGTTCGTGCCCAACAAGGGCGATGCGTGGGGCTATCTGATCGGGCTTCTGGCGCAGGGCGGCGGGGCGGGCGATACCGGTGCCCATCTGATCCGCCGTCTGGGCCAGCGCACCGGCGACCTGCACCACGCGCTGGCGCGGCCCTCGGACAATCCCGACTTTCAGCCCGAGCCGGTGACAGCCTCCGATCTGGCCACATGGGCGACCGAGGCGCAGGACGACCTGACCGCGGCGCTGGACGCCCTTGGCACCGCCGATCTGGACGCGCGCGCCGAGCCGCTGGCGCGGCGGGTGCTGGCGGCCCGCGACGCCCTTGCGCGACGCATCGCGCGGGTGGCCGATCTGCCGCCCTCGGGGCAGCGCACGCGCATCCATGGCGATTATCATCTGGGGCAGGTTCTAGTGACCGGCGACGATGTGGCGATCATCGATTTCGAGGGCGAACCGCGCCGCAGCCTTGCCGCCCGCCGGACCAAAACCGCGCCGCTGCGCGATGTGGCGGGCATGATCCGCTCGCTCGACTATGCCGCCCGGAGCGGGACGCAGGACGCCGACGATTGGCGCAGGCAGGCGGTGCGAACCTATCTGTCGGCCTATGAGTCCGCGATGGAGGGCGTTGCCGCGCATCCAGATTCGCAATTGCGCGGCGCGTTGCTGGACCTGTTCCTGCTGCAAAAGGCCGCCTACGAAATCGGATATGAACTGGCCAACCGGCCGGGCTGGGCGCATCTGCCGCTGGCCGGGCTGGTGGCGCTGACAGAGGGCGAGGAACCGCATGACTGACACGTTACCCGCACACGCGCCCCCCGCGCTGGAGATGCAGGAGATCCTGCGCGGCCAGCATCCCAACCCGTTCTCGATCCTCGGGATGCAGGGCGGCGACAAGGGCGCGCCGGTGGTGCGCGTCTTTGCCCCCGAAGCCGCCGAGGTCACGGTGATCGACCGCGACAGCGGCAAGGCGGTGGCCACGCTGGAGCGCATCGACGCCGAGGGCTTCTTCAGCGGGTCCATGGGCAAACGCCGCCGCCTCTTTGCCTATCGTCTGCGCCTGCGTGCAGGGGATACCGAATGGGAGCGCGACGATCCTTATGCCTTTGGCCCCGTGCTGGGCGAACTGGATGAACACCTGCTGGCCGAGGGCCGCCACGAGGAGCTTTACCGCCGTCTGGGCGCGCATCCGATGACCCATGAGGGCGTCGAGGGCACGGCCTTCGCCGTCTGGGCCCCGAATGCGCGCCGCGTCAGCGTCGTGGGCGATTTCAACGTCTGGGACGGCCGCCGCAACCCGATGCGCCGCCGCTACGGGGCCGGGGTGTGGGAGCTGTTCATCCCCGCCCTGGGTGCGGGCGCGATCTATAAATACGAGATTCTGGGCGTGCATGGCGACGTGCTGCCGCTCAAGGCCGACCCCGTGGGCTTTGCGGCGGAACAGCCCCCCGCCACTGCTTCGGTCATCAGTGGATTGCCGCGCCATGACTGGCAGGATTCTGACTGGATGCAGGCGCTGCCGGGGCGCGCCATGACGCAGGAACCGGTCTCGATCTACGAGGTGCATCCCGGTTCCTGGCGGCGCGGCGAGGGCGACCGCGTGCTGCCCTATGACGAACTGGCCGAGCAACTGGCCGATTACGCGACCGACATGGGATTCACCCATGTCGAATTCATGCCGCTCAGCGAACATCCCTTCACAGGCTCATGGGGCTATCAGCCGATCGGCATGTTCGCCCCGACCTCGCGGCACGGCAGCCCGGCGGATTTCGCGCGGCTGGTGGACCGGTTGCACGATGCCGGCCTCGGCGTGATCGTGGACTGGGTTCCGGCGCATTTCCCTTCGGACGCGCACGGGCTGGTGCATTTCGACGGCACCGCGCTTTACGAACACGAAGACCCGCGGCTGGGCTTTCACAAGGACTGGAACACGCTGATCTACAATTTCGGGCGCGTCGAGGTCGCCAATTTCCTGCGCGCCAGCGCGCTTTACTGGCTGCGCGAATTCCATGTGGATGCGCTGCGTGTGGATGCGGTGGCCTCGATGCTTTATCTCGACTATTCGCGCGAGCCGGACGAGTGGATCCCCAACCGCTTTGGCGGGCGCGAGAATCTGGACGCCATCGACTTCCTGCGTCGCACCAACGCCACATTGTCCGAACGCGCCCCCGGCGCGCTGACCATGGCCGAGGAATCGACCGCCTGGCCCGGCGTCAGCCGCCCCGTCGATCAGGACGGGCTGGGGTTCGATTTCAAGTGGAACATGGGCTGGATGCACGACACGCTGGACTACATGGCGCAGGATCCGATCCACCGGAAATACCATCACGGCAAGATGACCTTCGGTCTGCATTACGCGTTTTCCGAGAATTTCATCCTGCCGCTCAGCCATGACGAGGTGGTGCATGGCAAGGGCTCGCTTCTGGGCAAGATGCCCGGCGACCGCTGGCAGAAATTCGCCAACCTGCGCGCCTATCTCGGGTTCATGTGGACCCATCCGGGCAAGAAGCTGCTGTTCATGGGCGGCGAGTTCGGACAGGAGCGCGAATGGAACCACGACCGCAGCCTTGACTGGCACCTGCTGGAGGATGCCGCCCATGACGGGCTGCAAAAGCTGGTGCGCGATCTGAACCGGATCTACCGCGACACGCCCGCGCTGCACGCGCGCGATTGTGCGCCCGAGGGGTTCGAGTGGATCGACGGCGGCGACGCGGAAAACAACGTCTTTTCCTATCTGCGCATGGGCGGCGATGGCGATCCGCCCGCCGCGATCATCTGCAACATGGCCCCCGTCCTGCGCGAGGGGTTTCGCGTCGGGCTGCCGCATGAGGGCCGCTGGCGCGAGGCGCTGAACACCGATGCGGGGGAATATGGCGGCTCGGGCGCGGGAAATGGCGGCACCGTGATCGCCACCGCACCCGGCGCGCATGGCCGCCCCGCCGCCGCCACGCTGACACTGCCGCCGCTGGCGGTGCTGATCCTCACGCCGGAGACCTGACATGCCCGACGCACAAATCCCGCTGGCGGGGAAAGACACGCCGCTTGGCGCGACATGGGACGGATCGGGCGTCAATTTCGCCCTGTTCTCGGCCCATGCCACCAAGGTCGAACTGTGCCTGTTCGACCCCACCGGCCGGCGCGAGACCGACCGCATCGAACTGCCCGAAAACACCCATCAGGTCTGGCACGGCTACCTGCCCTGGGTGCGGCCCGGCCAGCTATACGGCTATCGCGTCCACGGGCCTTACGCGCCCGAGGACGGGCACCGTTTCAACCCCAACAAGCTGGTGCTGGACCCTTACGCGCTGGGGCTCAGCGGGCGGTTGCGCTGGCATGACGCGCTGTTCGGCTATCGCATCGGGCACAAGCGGGGCGATCTGAGTTTCGACAAGCGCGACAGTGCCATCGTCATGCCCAAATGCGTGGTGGTCGATCCGGCGCATACCTGGGGCGATACCATTCGCCCGCGCGTGCCCTGGCAGGAGACGATCATCTACGAGGCTCACGTCAAGGGCATCAGTGCGCGCAACGAGGCCCTGCCCGAACAGGTGCGCGGCACGTTCGAGGGGCTGGCGCATCCCGCGACCATCGACCACCTGGTGCGCCTTGGCGTCACGGCGGTGGAATTGCTGCCAGTGCAGGCGTTCGTCGATGACCGCTATCTGGTGGACAAGGGGCTGAGCAATTACTGGGGCTACACCACGCTGGGTTTCTTCGCCCCCGCGCAACGCTATCTCACCCGCGACGGCGCGATCAACGAGTTCAAGCTGATGGTGCGCCGCCTGCACGAGGCGGGGATCGAGGTGATCATGGACGTGGTCTATAACCACACCGCCGAGGGCAACGAGATGGGACCGACCCTGTCGTTCCGGGGTATCGACAATGCGAGCTATTACATCCTCGCCGACGAGCCGCGCCATTACTTCGACACCACCGGTTGCGGCAACTCGCTGGACATGCGCCACAGCCGCGTTCTGCAGATGGTCATGGACAGCTTGCGCTACTGGGTCGAGGAATGTCACGTGGACGGCTTCCGCTTCGATCTGGCCACGACGCTGGGGCGCGAACGCGAGGCGTTCGGGATGCATGCCGTGTTCCTCGAGGCGACGCGCCAGGACCCGGTGCTGAGCCGCGTCAAGCTGATCGCCGAGCCGTGGGACATGGGGCCGGACGGCTATCAGCTGGGCAGTTTCCCGCCCGGCTGGGCCGAGTGGAACGACCAGTATCGCGACACCACGCGCGCCTTCTGGCGCGGCGACGAGGGCAAGGCCAGCGAACTGGCCGACGGGCTGCTGGGATCGTCGCGCCTGTTCGACAAGCTGGGCCAGCGCCCGTGGAGCAGCGTCAATTTCCTGACCGCCCATGACGGGTTCACGCTGATGGATCTGGTCAGCTACAACGACAAGCACAACGAGGCCAACGGCGAGGACAACAAGGACGGCCACGACCACAACCTGTCGTGGAATTGCGGCGCCGAGGGGCCGACCGACGATCCCGCCATCCTCGATCTGCGCGACCGCCAGCGGCGCAACCTGATGACCACGCTGCTGATTTCCCAAGGCACGCCGATGCTGCTGATGGGTGATGAGCGCGGGCGCAGCCAGCATGGCAACAACAACGCCTATTGCCAGGATGTGGAGTTCAACTGGCTGGATTGGGATCCCGACGACCCCCGCGATACCGCGTTCGAGGATTTCGTCGCCGGTCTGATCGCGATACGGCGAAGCCGCGCGCTGCTGCAATCGGACAAGTTCTATCACGAGAAACCCTATGGCAGTTTCCCCGGCAAGGCGCGATGGCTGCGCCCGGACGGGCGGCAACTGGGCCCCGAGGATTGGGAAAACCCCGACACCCGGGCGCTCTGCCTGCATCTGTCGCAACACGACGACCAGTTGGTCGTGCTGCTGAACGCGTCGGATAGCGACGTCGGCTTCATCCTGCCGCAGCCTTCGGCGGCGGGCTGGCGGGTTCTGGTGGACACCGCGCGCGGTTTCGCGTCGGCCCATTCCGAGGAGATCGCGCGGGAGGATCATGTCGATCTCGAAGGCCGGGCCGTGCTGGTTCTGGAAAGCGTCGGATCATGAGCGGCGACGCAACCCCCCGCTGGGGCGGCCACCTGACCGAGGACGGCGCGCGGTTCGGCCTCTGGGCGCCTGCGCAAGGCGCGGTCAGCGTGCAGACCGGCGGGCGCGACGTGGCGATGCAGCGCGACAGCGACGGCTGGTTCACCGCCACGATCCCCGGCGCGCGCGCGGGCGATGCCTATGCCTATCTGCTGGAGGACGGCACCACGGTTCCCGACCCCGCCGCGCGCGCGCAGGTGGACGATGTGCACGGCCCGTCGCGTCTGGTCGACCCAAGCGCTTATGACTGGCAGTACCGCTGGCAGGGGCGCCCGTGGCACGAGGCGGTGATCTACGAGCTTCATGTCGGCACCTTCACCGAAGGCGGCACGTTCCGCGACGTGATCGACCGTCTCGAAGCTCTTGCCGATCTGGGCATCACCGCGATCGAGCTGATGCCGGTCGCCCAGTTCGCCGGCAATCGCGGCTGGGGCTATGACGGCGTGCTGCCCTATGCCGTCCATCCCGCCTATGGCAGCCCCGACGATCTGCGCGCGCTGGTGGATGCGGCGCACGGGCAGGGGCTGATGGTGCTGCTGGACGTGGTCTATAACCATTTCGGCCCCGAGGGGAATTACCTGAACCTCTACGCGCCCGATTTCTTCCACCCCGAGCGCCAGACCCCATGGGGCGGGGCCATCGCCTATGAGCGCCCGGCCGTGCGGCGGTTCTTCATCGACAACGCGCTTTACTGGCTGCGCGACTTCCGGCTGGACGGGCTGCGGCTGGACGCCATCGACCACGTTCACGACGACGAAAGCGACCCCGAGATCCTGATCGAACTCGCCCGCGAGGTGCGCCGCGCCTTTCCCGACGCCCACCTCACGACCGAGGACAACCGCAACGTCACCCATCTGCACGGCCGCGAGGGCGACCGCGTGCCGCTTTACACGGCGGAATGGAACGACGACTGGCACAATGCCGCCCATGTCGCCGCCACCGGCGAAACCGACGATTATTACTGCGATTTCGCCGACGCGCCGCAATCCCATCTGGCCCGCGCGCTGGCCGAAGGCTTCGCCTTTCAGGGCGAGGTCTCGCAACTCAAGGGCCGTCCGCGCGGCGAACCCAGCGCGCATCTGCCGCCCGTCGCCTTCATCGATTTCCTGCAGAACCACGACCAGATCGGCAACCGCGCCTTTGGCGAGCGGATCGACCGCATGGCGGATGAAAACATCGTGCAGGCGCTGCATGCGATCCTCCTGCTGTCGCCGCATATCCCGCTGCTGTTCATGGGCGAGGAATACGGCGAGACGCGCCCGTTCCTGTTCTTCACCGATTTCCACGGCGATCTGGCCGATGCCGTGCGCGAAGGCCGGCGGCGCGAATTCGCCGGTTTCGGAGAGTTCAGCCGGGAATCGGCCCCGATCCCCGATCCCAACGATTGGGAGACCTTCGCCGCCTCGCGGCTGGACTGGACGGAACGCGACGGCGCGGGGGCCATGCGGCTTGCGCAAACGCGCAAGCTGCTGGACCTGCGCGCGCGAGAGATCGTGCCGCATCTGGCGGGCGTCGGCGGCAATAGCGGCCACATCGTGCAAAGCGCCCCCGAGGTCGTGGCGGTGGATTGGCAGCTGAACGGTGCAAATCTGCACCTGCGCGCCAACCTTTCAGGCGAGGTCAATTCCGTCCCCCCCGCACCGGGCCGCGTGATCTGGGGCGAGGACCGGGACAGCGACAGCCTCGCGCCCTGGCAGGTCCGCATCACCAAGGCGAAACCATGAGCGGGCGGCCGGACCGTCTGGCGCGCTGGCACGGCATCCCGCCCGGCTATACCGATGCGCATGGCATGCGGCGGCGGGTTCCTGCGGCCAGCCGTCGGGCCTTGCTGGCCGCCCTCGGGGTGGATCCGAATGGCGCGGCCCCCGATACCCCCGCGCCCGAGCGGACGCTGACGGCGGGCGCGGCGCGCTGTTTCGTGCCCGAGTGGCTGGAGGGCGCGCCCGCCTGGGGGCTGTTCTGCCAGCTTTACGAACTGCGCTCGGGCCGCAACTGGGGGATCGGCGATTTCCGCGATCTGGCCGATCTGGCGGGCATCGCCGGGCAGGCGGGCGCGGATTTCCTCGGCGTCAACCCGCTGCACGCGCTGTTTCTGGCCGCGCCCGACCGGTGCAGCCCGTTCGCGCCGTCGCATCGCAGCTTCCTGAACCCGCTCTACATCGCGGTGGACGAGGTGCCGGGCGCGGGTGCGCCGCCCGATCTGACGGCGGCGCGGGAGACCGACCGGGTGGATTACTGCCGCGTCGGCGCGCTGAAAGCCGCCGCGCTGCGCGAGATATTCGCCCGCGCGCCCTTTGCCGACGATGCCGCCCGCGCCGATCACGACGATTTCGTGCAGGAGCGCGGCAGCGCCCTTTACCACCACGCCCTGTTCGAGGCGCTGTCGGGCGACAGGGTGCGCGCGGGGCAGGGGGCGGGCTGGCATGGCTGGCCCGAGGAATACCGCAGCCCGCAAACCGCCGCCGTGGATGCGTTCGCCGGACGTCAGGGCGACGACATCGCCTTTCACATCTGGCTGCAATGGATCGCCGACCGCCAGCTTGCGCGCGCGCAGAAGGCGGCGCGCGCGGCGGGCATGCGCATCGGGCTTTACCTTGATCTGGCGGTGGGGGCCGCGCCCGACGGCTCGTCCTCGTGGAGCGGGCAGACCATGCTGCGCGGCGTGCGTGTGGGTGCGCCGCCCGACCTGTTCCAGACCGGCGGGCAGGATTGGGGCCTTGCCGCGCCCTCGCCCGAGGCGCTGGAGGCGCAGGATTTCGCCCCCTTCCGCGCCATGATCCGCGCCCAGTTGGCCCATGCCGGGGCGCTGCGCGTCGATCACGCCATGGGGCTGTGGCAATTGTTCCTGATCCCCGACGGCGTGAGCGCGCGCGAGGGCGGGTATCTGCGCTATCCCACGCGCGACATGCTGCGCGTGCTGGCCGAGGAATCGCACAAGGCCCGCGCCATCATCGTGGGCGAGGATCTCGGCTCGGTCCCGCGCGGCTTTCGCGCGGTGATGGCGCAGGCGCGCGTCCTGTCCTACCGGCTGCTCTATTTCGAGCAGACGGAGCGGGGCTTCCTGCCGCCGCGCCGCTATCCCGAATCCGCGCTGGCCTGTCTTTCGACCCATGATCTGCCGACGCTGGCCGATTGGTGGCAGGGCCACGACATCGCGCAGCGCGAACGGTTCGGTCTGGTCGATCCCGAAACCTCGGCCGGGCATCGCGAGGACCGGCAGCGCGAGCGCACCGATCTGGTCGCCGCGCTGCAAAAGGCGGGCGTTCTGGACCACGCCCCCGCAAACGGCGCCGACCTGCCGCCGGAGATCCTGTGCGCGGCGCATCTGTTCATGGCCCGCACGCCTTCGCTGCTGGCGGTGGCGCGACTGGCGGATCTGGTCGGGCCGCAGGCGGCCACCAACATTCCCGGCACCTCGGAAGAGGAGTATCCCAACTGGCAATTGCGCAGCCCCACCGCGATCGAGGATCTGCGCGCCAACGTCACCTTTCAGAAGGTCGCCGGTCTGCTGTCGCAGGCGCGTCCCCGTTTCCGGTAAGCGCGGCGTATAGCGCGGCGTAGCGTGCCGCGCTGGTCTCCCACGACACGTCGGTATTCATCGCGTTGCGCTTCATCTGAAGCTGGCAGGGGCGGTCGTTCAGGATCGCCATCAGCCGGTCCAGCGCCGCGACGATCCCGGCGGGCGAGGTTTCGCGCAGGTGAATGCCCGTCGCCACCCCCCGTGCCATCGCCGCCGGGGTCGCGTCGATCACCGAATCCACCAGCCCCCCGGTCGGCGCGACCACCGGCAGTGCGCCATAGCGCAGCGCGCAAAGCTGGGTCAGCCCGCAGGGTTCGAACCGCGAGGGCACCAGCAGCGCGTCGGTGCCCGCCTGTATCCGGTGGGCCAGCGCCTCGTCATAGCCGATATGAACGCCGATGCGCCCGGAATGACGGCCCGCGGCGGCCAGTCCCAGACCCTCGTATTCCTGCTCGCCGGTGCCCAGCACGATCAGGTTGAAGCCATGCGCGACGATCTCGTCGGCGGCCTCGAACACCATGTCGATGCCCTTCTGGTGGGTCAGGCGGCTGACCACCGAGACCAGCGGGCGGTCATCCTCCAGCGCGAACGCGGTATAGAGCGAGCGCCGGTTGACGCGCCGCCGCCCGAGGCTGCGCACGGTATATTGCCGCTCCAGCAGCGGGTCGGTTTCGGGGTTCCATTCGCGCGTGTCGATGCCGTTCAGGATGCCGGTGAAGTCCTGCGCCCGCGCCCGCAGCAGCCCGTCGAACCCGTGCCCGAAATCGGGCCGGGTCAGTTCCTCGGCATAGGTGGGGCTGACGGTGGTGATCGCATCGGCAAAGACCAGCCCCGCCTTGAGAAAGCTGACATCGCCGTAGAATTCCACGCCATCGACGCCGAAAAACCCCTCGGGCAGGCCGAGATTGGGAAAGATCGCCGCCGGATATCGCCCGGAAAACGCGATGTTGTGGATCGTGTGCACGCACGGCATGTCGCTGCCCGCGGCGCGCAGATAGGCGGCGACAAGGCCCGTCTGCCAGTCATGCCCGTGCACCACGTCGGGCCGCCAGCCCTGTCCGCCCTCCTGCGCCAGCCGCGCGCCCGCCTGCGCCAGCAGGGCAAAGCGTTTCCAGTTGTCGGGATGGTCCCGGCCTTCGGGATCGAGATAGGGACCGCCGGGCCGGTCATAGAGGTCGGGCGCATCCAGCACCCAGACGGTGACGCCATCGACGTTGCACCGCTCCACCTGCGCCGCGCCCAGCGGCAGATCCATGGCGCGCGCCTTGCCGCACCGCTCGACCGTTTCCAGCACTTCGGGATAGCCGGGCAGCAGCACCCGCATGTCCACCCCCTGCCGCTGCAGCGCATGCGGCAGCGCGCCGGTCACGTCGGCCAGCCCGCCGGTCTTGATGAGCGGATACATCTCGGAGGCAACAGACAGAACCTTCACCGCGTATCCCCCTGAGCGATTTCTGAAAGACCAACTGCCCAGAGCGTCGGCAGGTTCCGGCCCGCCGCGCGGCAATGCCGCAAGGCGGCGCAGCGCTTGTGTCGGGCCACGGGAACCCGGCTGTCATCCGGCACGTTGCGCCGATGACATGGTTACCGGCCTCGGGCCGTTCCGCACCACCGGAGAGCGACAATGCCGCGCCTGCCATCCTCCTGCTATCGCCTGCAATTGCGCAACGGGATGGACTTTGCCGCCGCCACACGGCTGCTGCCCTATCTGGCGCGGCTGGGGATCGGCGATCTGTATCTCTCGCCTATCTTTGCCGCCCAGCCCGGCTCGACCCATGGCTATGACGTGATCGACCCCACGCGGATCGATTCCGATCTGGGCGGGCGCGACGGGTTCGACCGGCTGGCGGATGCGGCGCGGGCGCAGGGCATGGGGGTCATTCTGGACATCGTGCCCAACCATGTCGCCTTCACGCTGGACAACCCGTGGCTGCGCGACGTGCTGGCCCATGGCCGCGACAGCCGCTATATCCGCCATTTCGACATCCTGCCCGACCGGCGACTGGCGCTGCCGATGCTGCAGGCGCCGTTCGAGGAGCTGCTGGACGAGGGCGCTTTCACCGTCGAAAGCGACGCGGACGGCCCGGTTCTGGTGCATGGCCCCTTGCGCGTGCCGCTCGACCCCGCAACGATGCCCGACGCCCCCCTGAACGAGCGCGCCGCGATCCGCGATCTGCACGACCGCCAGTTCTGGCGCCTGTGCCACTGGCGCAGCGAGCGTGACGCGATCACCCATCGCCGCTTCTTCAACATCACCGGCCTGATCGGCCTGCGGGTCGAGGATGACGCGGTGTTCGAGGACGCGCATCGCCTGATCTTCGATCTGGTGGAGTCGGGCGCGGTGACGGGATTGCGCATCGACCATATCGACGGGCTGGCCGATCCCGCCGCCTATCTGCGCCGCCTGCATGCGCGGCTGCCCGAAACGCCCGTCTGGCTGGAAAAGATTCTCGCACCGGGAGAAAGCCTGCCCGACTGGCCGGTGACGGGCACCACCGGCTATGTGCTGGCCCGCGATATCGGGCAGGTGCTGAGCGATGGCGACGGCGCGGGGCGGCTGGATGCGCTCTATCGCGGCGAAACCGGGCGGCAGGCGGCGTTCGGCGACATCGTCATCGCGGCCAAACGCCGGATGCTGGAAACCGAACTGGCCGCCGAATTGTGGCGTTTGCAGGGGCTGGTGGAGACGGTCGTGGCGCGTGACCCGGTGGCGCGCGAATACGGCCCCGAGACATGGCGGCAGGCGATCCTGTCGCTGATCGCGCATCTGGGCCGGTATCGCACCTATCTGGACGGCACGACCGCCAGCGCCGACGACATCGCCGCGCTGGCTGACGCCGCCGACGCGGCCGCGACCGGGCTGCCCGACCGCCGGCCGCTGGATGTCCTGCGCCGCGCGCTGCTTGATCCTGACGGCGCGAACGACGCGCTGCGCCTGCGGTTTCAGCAGGTGGCGGGCGCGGTCATGGCCAAGGGGCAGGAGGACACGGCGTTTTATCGCTATAACCGCCTGCTCTCGGCGAACGAGGTCGGCGCGGAGCCGGACCTGCCCGCCATAGACGCCACCACCTTCCACCGCCGGATGCAGGACCGGGCGCGCGCCATGCCCCACGGTCTCAGCCTGACATCGAGCCATGACACCAAGCGGTCCGAAGACGCGCGGATGCGCATTGCGGCCCTGACCCACCACGCGGGCGCGATGGAGGCGCTGATCGACCGGGCCAACGGCATCGTGGGCGCGGAAGCGGTCGATCCCAACCTGCGCTGGTATCTGGTGCAATCGCTCTGGGCGATGCATCCCGGCGGCGGGGCGGCGGACGATCTGGCCGACCGGCTGTGCGACCACGCCACCAAGGCGATGCGCGAGGCCAAGGAAGGCACCACATGGCAGGATCCGGACGAGGCTTACGAGGAAGCTGCGCTGTCTTATGCGCGCGCGCTGGCCCGCGCCTTTGCCACGCTGCCCGACGAAACCGCCGGGGCCGCCCACACCGCCGAACGGCTTTCATTGGCGCAGCTTGCGCTGAAACTGACGCTGCCGGGGATACCCGACATCTATCAGGGCTGCGAGATCGGCAATTATCGCCTGACGGACCCCGACAACCGCGAAGCGGTCGATTTCGACCGGCTGGAAACCGCGCTGGACGATGCCGCCACGCTGGCGCCGTTCGATCGCGAAAAGCTGGGTCTGACACGCGCCGTTCTGACCCTGCGCCGCGATCATCCTGCGGTGTTCGCCGATGGCGGTTACACGCCGCTGGACGCCCCGCCCGGCGCATTGGCGTTCCGGCGGGGCCCGGACGGGCACGGCGTGCGCGCATCGGTCTCGCGGGGTGCGCCGCTGGCGCCGGAGGCACGGCGCGCAGGCAGCGGCGAAACCCGGATCTGGCCGCCCGAGGGCGCGGAGGCGGACAGCCTGTCCAGCGGTGCCGTCGCGCTGTTCGCAATTCTGTAAGCGCGCGGACGCCGCCCGATGCCCTCGGAACCGGCAAATAAATTAACCATTTTCCGGAACCGGTTGACGCCACGGAACGTTGCTTTTGCACATGGATGGTATGCCTGACGGCAGGCCGGTTCAGGGGGAAATTATCATGCATCATTCCGCGAACGCCTTTCGGGCGAACCAACAGGTCATGGCCGATTGTCCGGCCATTCTTCTGGCCGGAGGGCAGGGCAGCCGGCTTTATGAAATGACCAAAAACGACTGCAAACCCGCGATCCGGTTCGGGGATCACGCACGGATCGTGGATTTCGCCCTGGGCAATGCGCATAATTCCGGGGTCCGGCACATCCTGGCCGCGACGCAATACCGCCCCGAAACCCTGCACCGGCGGCTGGCCGGGTTCTGGAACCCGATCTTCGAAGGGCAGGGCGGCGCCATCGACGTGCGCTATGGCCCGGTCGTGACCAATTCCGCCGACGGTTATGCCGGGACGGCGGCGGCGGTGGCGGCCAATATCGCGCGCATCGACGCGCTGTCGCCCGAAAACGTCCTGATCCTTGCCGCCGATCATGTCTATCGCATGAATTACGGCGACATGCTGAAGACCCACCAGGCCATAGGCGCCGACCTGACCATCGCCGCCGCCGCCGTGCCCCGCGCCAAGGCCAGCGCGTTCGGCATCATCGCCGCCGATGCGAACGGGCGGATCACCGACTTTCTGGAAAAGCCCGCCGATCCCCCGGCGATGCGCGACGATCCCGCCCGATCCTTTGCCAGCATGGGCATCTACATCTTCCGCTGGAAGGCCCTGCGCGCGGCGCTGATCAGCGACATGAACGATGATCAGTCACGCCACGATTTCGGGTTCGATCTGGTGCCGGGTTTCGTCGCCGCGGGCGGTGCGGCGGTGCATCGTCTGGAAAATCCGGTTCCGGGGTCCGAGGCGTATTGGCGCGATGTCGGCACGCTGGACGCCTATCGCGAGGCGCATCTGGATCTGGTGCGCTCGCGCCGCGAGGTGCTGCGCGCGGACCGGTCCTGGCCGGTGCTTCCGGCCGCTCTGGGCGGCGTGGCCGCGCTGGCCAGCGAGACGCTGACGGGCGAGCTGGAACCGCGCGACGCCGCGCACTCCTTCATCGCCTCGCACAGCGTGATCGGCAACGCCGCGCATCTGCGTGGATCGGTGCTGATGCAGGGCAGCGTGGTCGGGGCGGGCAGCCGCCTGCGCAACTGCATCGTGGCCTCGGGCGCGCTGATCGACCCCGGCACGGTGATCGGCGAAGACCCCGCCGAGGACGCGCGCTGGTTCCGGCGCACGCCCGCCGGCACGATCCTGGTGACGCCGGCGATGCTGTCGCGGCGCCGGCGCGACCGGGGGCGCAATGTGGCCGGGGCGCGCATCGCCGCAATCGAACCGGCGGGGCGTGCCATCCGGTTTCGCCACACGCGATGAGGGGACGCACCGGGCCCGCCGTTTCTGCACGATGGGTCTGCGTTTCGAGGATCGGCGTCAGAACCGATTGGCCGGGATCTTGAAATACCGGTGCCCGTCATCCTCGGGCGGCGGCAGGACACCGCCGCGCAGGTTGACCTGAAGCGCGTGCAGCATCCGGTCGGGCAGGCCGAGCGTCGCGTCGCGTTCGTCGCGGATCCTGATGAAACTGGCCCTGTCGGTTCCGGCGCCGACATGGATGTTGTCGGCCTTGTGTTCGGCGACCGTCGCCTCCCACGCGGGTTCCGTGCGCGCGCCCTTGCCATAATCGTGACCGACGAACAGGCGGGTGTCGTCCGGGCGCGACAGGATCGACTGGATGCTGTCCCACAGTTCGGACGTGTCGCCACCGGGGAAATCCGCCCGCGACGATCCGCTGTCGGGATACATCAGCGTGTCATGCACGAACCCGGCATCCCCCGCGAAATAGCTGATCGAGCCAAGCGTATGACCGGTGGAAAGCTCGACGGTGACGGTCAGGTTGCCGATGTCGAAACTGTCGCCATCGTTGAAGAACGTGTCGAAACAGGGGTCGGGATCGAGGTCCGGCAGGTTGTAGTATTCGCGCCAAAGCCTGGCGATCTTTTTGGTGCGCGCGCCGATGGCGTTCGGCAGGCCGGTTTTTTCCTTCAGCCAGGCCGCCGCCATCAGGTGGTCGGCATGGGGGTGCGTGTCGAGGATATGCACCAGATCGAGGCCGTTTTCCTTGACAAGCTCCAGCACTTTCTCGGCGCTTTCGCTCGAGGTGCGCGCCGATGCGGGGTCGAAGTTCAGCACGACGTCGATCGCGGCGGCCTTCCTGGTTTCCGGGCAGGCCATGACATACTGGATCGAGCCGGTATCGGCCTCGTAGATGCCCCAGACATCGGGCGAGCCGGCACCGGTGGACGGGCTGTGGCGGGTGAAATGCTGATAATCAGACATGGATGGCTCCTTTTTCGGAAATGTGGGTGGGGTCCGGCGTGGCAGACAGGGTCTGGATCGCCAGATGCTGGGACAGGAAGACCTGGCCCGTCAGTTCGGACAGAAAATGCGAGCGTTCCAGCCGGTCCATGACCGGGCCCTTGACCTCGCTCAGGTGGAACTGCACGTCCTGATCGCGCAGGCGCGTGTTGATCGCCTCGAGGCTTTCCAGCGCGCTCATGTCCACCTCGTTCACCGCCGGGCACATCAGCACGACGTGGCGCACCGCCGGCTGGCGGGCGACCATGTCGTAGATGCGGTCCTCCAGAAACCGGGCGTTGGCGAAATAGAGGCTTTCATCGACGCGCAGGGATATGATGTGGTCCTGCGTTTCGACCTCGTGGCGGTCGATGTTGCGAAAATGCTCGGTCCCCGGAACGCGCCCGACCACGGCCATGTGGGGGCGCGACGACCGGTAGAGGTGGATCAGGATCGACACCGCAACGCCCGCCGACACGCCCACCTCGACGCCGAAGCCGAGCGTGAGCGCGATGGTGATGAACACGGCCGAGAAATCGGCCTTGGAATAGGTCCATGTGCGTTTGAGGATCGACAGATCGACCAGCGACAGCACGGCGACGATGATCGTCGCGGCCAGCGTCGCCTTGGGCAGATAGTGGATCAGCGGTGTCAGGAACAGCGACGCGACCAGCAGGCCCGCGGCGGTGTAGGCCCCGGCCGCGGGCGTCTGCGCCCCGGCGTCGTAATTCACGACCGAGCGGGAAAACCCGCCCGTGACCGGAAAGCCGCCGGTGAACGCGGCCCCGATATTGGCCGCGCCAAGGCCGATCAGTTCCTGATCCGGGTCGATGCGCTGGCGTTTCCGGGCCGCCAGCGTCTGCGCGACCGAGATGGATTCGACGAAACCGATGACCGAGATCAGCACCGCCGGCAAAAGCAGCGCGCCGATCAGATCGGGCGCAAGGGCGGGCAGCGTCAGGGGCGGCACGCCTTGCGGGACGGTGCCGACAATCGCCACGCCCTTGTCGTTCAGACCGAACATCGCCGTCGCGCCGGTGGTGGTGGCGATGGCCAGAACCGGCCCGGCCCTGGACAGGATGCTGACCGCGCCCCTGCTCAGGCCGATCTTTTCCAGAAGCGGCTTCAGCCCCTTGCGGACCCAGAACAGGAACGCCGTCGCGGCCCCGCCGAGGATCAGGGTCGGGATGTTCAGATCGCCGATGCTTTCGGCCAGCGAGGCCAGCATCCGGGGCAGGGCGCTGCCGCCGCCGCCGACGCCCAGTATATGGCGCAGCTGACTGACCGCGATCAGGATGCCCGAGGCCGTGATGAAACCGGCGATGACGGGATGGGACAGGAAATTCGCCAGAAACCCGAGGCGGAAAATGCCCATGACCAGCAGGATCGCGCCTGAAAGACCCGCGAGCGTCAGCGCGGCAATGCCATAGCCTGCGGTGCCCGCCTCCGCGACTTCGCCGATTGCCGCCGCCGTCATCAGGGAGACGACCGCGACCGGACCAACCGCCAATGTGCGGCTTGTTCCGAACACGGCGTAAAGGATGATCGGCACGATCGAGGCGTAGATCCCCGCCTCGGGCGGCAACCCGGCCAGCAGCGCATAGGCCAGCGATTGCGGAATCAGCATGATCGTCACGATGACGGCGGCGATGGCATCTCCGCTCAGCTCACTGCGGCTGTAACGCGATCCCCAGTCAAGGATGGGCAGGTATCTGGACAGGGTCGGCGTCGTCATGTCTTGGCGGCGGCGGAGGACGCGGCAAAGGACTGAATGACATTCGCCAGCCAGAGTCCGGCCGACATGGCAGCGACGAACAGGAAGACTTCCCAGCGGCCGGTCCCCAGCGCGGGCAACGCGCCGCCGGGGCAGAATCCCGAAACGCCCCAGCCAATGCCGAACAGGGCGGAGCCGCCGATCAGGCGCGCGTCGATGATGGTGCTTGCAGGCAGATTGAAGCGTCGCCCGAACACGGGCGCGGCGCGCGGCAGGACAAGGCGATAGCCGATGAAGGTCACCACGACGGCGCCGCCCATGACGAATGCCAGCGAGGGATCCCACGCCCCGGCGACGTCAAAGAAATTCAGCACCTTGGCCGGGTTCGCCATGCCGGAAATCGAAATTCCGACGCCGAAGACCAGCCCGATCAGATAGGTCGAAAGAAGCCTCATGGATCACACTCCGATGACATGGCGCTGGACATAGACCGTTGCGGCCGTCGCGATCATGAAGGTCAGCACGGCGACGATGGAGCGCGGTGACAGCCGCGCCATGCCGCAGACCCCGTGACCGGACGTGCAGCCCGACCCGAACGTCACGCCGACGCCCACGATGAGCCCGCCGATGCCCAGCATCAGCGGCGAGACCGGCACCTGCACGGCGGGCATCCGGCCCGACAGCATGAATACCAGCAACGGGCCGCTGATCATTCCCGCCAGCAAGACCAGCCGCCACATCCGGTCCCCGGACGCATCGGAGGAGAACAGGCCGTGGAGGACCCCGGTCGCGCCGAAAATCCGGCCGAGGCCGAGCATCAGCAGGGTCGCGGCCAGTCCGATCAGGGCGCCCCCGGTCAGGGATTGCCAAGGTGTGAAGACGGTTTCCATCACGCTCACCTTCGGCAGGTGCGGATGCCGAGGATGGAATAGAGCGGGCAGTTGCCGACAAGCGCCGTTATGGCAAGGATGACGCCCACGATGATCATCGCCCAATGCAGCCAGCCGCCTGCGCCGAAATCGGTGGCAAAAGCCGCGATCAGCAGGGCAACGCCCACCACGACGCGCAGCCAGCGATCGATGCTTCCCATGTTTTTGGTCATGTTCTGTTCCCTTTGGCGAATCAGTGCAGCGCACACCCTGGCCTGAAAGGGATCGGGTTGTCTGTGACTTCGTCACTGTTCTCCGGCGGAGCGGGCCAGACGTTCGAGCGCCGGGCGTCCGATCAGCCGGATTTCCCCGCGGCGCTGTTCGATCCAGCCCCGCCGCTGGAACTCCGACAGAATGCGCGAGACGACCTCGCGCGCCGTGCCCAGTTCGGTGCCGAGCATCTGGTGGGTGGCCTGAACGTGGTCATTTTCGGCCAGTTCCAGCAGCCGCGCCGCAAGCCGCACGTCGAGCCGCTGAAAGACGATGTCGTCGATCAATGTCAACAGGTCGGTGATGCGCCGCGAATACGCCTTGAAAATGAATTCGCGAAAGACCGGCGAGCGACCGGCGAGATCGTCGAAGGTCGCGCGCGGAATGGCGATGGCGCGCACATCCGTCTCGGCCACGCCATCGGCGGCGTAGTCCTCGAAGGCCAGCATGCAGGCCGTGGTCAGAACGCAGCTTTCGCCGGCGTGGACACGGTAGAGGAACACTTCCCGCCCGGTCTCCGATCTCTGCTGAACGCGCACGGTCCCTTCGAGCAGCAACAGAAGGTTGTCCGCCGATTGGCCGGGTTCGAAAACCGGGGTTCCCTCGCGGATATGCACCACCTTGCTGCCGGCGACGAGGGCATCGCGCAGATCGTCCGGCAGCCGCGACAGCCCGTCGAATTGATCTATCCAGCTTGCGCCGACCCTGGTCATATGGTGAATCCCCTGCCGGTGAAAAAGGAGCGCGTGCGCGCGCATACCACAGGCGCGACCGGAACCAAGCCGAAAATGCGCTGTCTCAAGGCCGTCGGCTCCGGCTATACGCGTCGGGAACTCTCCTGCCTTTTTGCAGGAACAGAAGAACCCGGATGGACATCATGGCCCAGAACATTCGTGAAACCGTCGTTTCGGTACGGTCGCTGCTGGGTGGAACGGCGGCGTTCATCGCCGGCAACAGCCTGCTGGGTGTGGTGCTGCCGCTGCGCATGGAGGCCGCGGATTATCCCGTCGCGCTGATCGGTGCGATCATGGCTGCCTATTATCTGGGGCTGGCGCTTGGCGGGTTCCGGTCGAAAATCGTCATCCTGCGGATCGGGCATATCCGCGCGTTTTCGGTCTTTGCGGCGCTGACGGCGGCGACCTGCCTGGCCTATGATACCTTCTTCAGCCCGACGGCATGGGTGATCCTGCGGGTCATCAACGGGTTCTGCATCGCCGGCATGACAACCGCAGTCGAAAGCTGGCTGAACGAGCGCAGCAGCAACGAGACCCGGGGCCGGGTCCTGGGGTTCTACATGCTGGCCTTCTATCTTGCGATGGCGCTGGGTCAGACATTGGTGAACGTCGCCCCGGTTGGCGATGGCGATCTTCTGGACCTGTCCGCGGTGCTGATCGGCCTGTCGCTGATTCCCATCGCGATGACGCGTCTGGGCAAGCCGGATCTTCGCGAAATCCGGGTTCTGCGCGTGAAAGAGATTTTCGCCGCCTCCAAGGTCGGCGTGGTCGGGGCCGGCGTAGCGGGTATCCTGATCGGATCGTTCTACGGGCTGGCGGCCGTCTTTGCGCGCCAGATCGGTCTCAGCGTGTCCGAAACGGCCATGTTCATGTCTGTCGTCGTTTTGGGCGGCCTTGCCTTTCAGGTTCCCATCGGGATGCTGGCGGACAGGTTCGACCGGCGCATCGTGATGGCCGGAATCCTGCTCGCCGTGGGGACATCATGGGGCCTTCTGTCGCTGTCGATCGCAAGCGGGGTGTCGCTGGTTGTGCTGATGGTCATGGCGCTGGCCTTTGGCGGCGCGATCAGCAGCGTTTACCCGCTTTGCGTCGCTCAGACCTTCGACCGGCTGGACCGCAAGTATTACGTGGCCGCGTCGGGCCGGTTGCTGATGGTCTATTCCATCGGCGCGACGATCGGGCCGCTGCTGACCTCGGGGCTGATGGCGATCTTCGGTCCGGGGTCGTTTTTCGTGTTCGAGTCGGTGATCGCGGTAGTCTACGCAATATTCGTCCTGTTCCGGGTCAGGGCGGCGCAGCAACCGGCCCCCGATGCGCGCGAGAAATTCGTGCCGTTGCCCGACAGTTCACCCGCGGCGCTGGTGCTCGATCCGCGAACCGAACCCGAGACGACATCTTTCGGGCCCGCGCCGGTCGCAGAGGCGGACGATTATCCCGCATGACGGACGGGTTGCGGCGCGTCACCGCGATCTACGGCAGCGCTGCCGCAGCGTCCCCCGGGCCGTCAGGGTTGCACCCCTCCTGAAATCCGCCATCGCAATGGGCGATCAGGCGCGCGGTGTCTTTCGCGCTCCACCCCCCGGGATCGGTCACCGCGACCCAAGGGCCGATATAGTCGCGTGCATAATAGGCATGTCCGTGCCCCTCGGGCGCCGTGTTCGCCAGCATCATGTCCACGGCAAGCTGCAACTGCGTGACCACGGGAATGAAGCGCATGTCGGGCGATACATCCGGCGCGCGCGGCTCGTTCATCCATGGCGGCGCACGAAAGGCGGAACTGGGGGTGAAGAACACGATGGGGTCGCTGGCATACTGAACATACACGATGCGCATGCCGCCCCAGCCCTCCGGGCCACCGGCATCCTTGTAATGGGACGCAAAGCGCACCAGTCGCCCATCGGCAAGAACCGGCGCCACGAACGGGCTGTCCGCATTGCGCGATGCGACCACGTTCTGCCATCTGACCGACGGGAACGGCGGCCCGGCCCAAAGCGCGCCGTCGATCGGATCGTCCAGCAGCACGAACAGATCGGTGCCATGCATCGACGACCACGCCCCGAGGCTCAGCCCGTGAATGTAGAGGCGCGGACGCGTGTCCTCGGGCAGATCGCGCCAGTAGCGGTGGATTGAGGTGATCAGGGCCTCGGCCTGATCGAGGCCCGAGCGGGTTTCGAGGATCAGCGCCAGCGGCGATTGCAGATAGGAATACTGCACCGCGACGGTCGCGATATCGCCGCCATGCATGTATTCGACCGGGTCCATCGCGCCGGGGTCCATCCAGCCCGTTCCGGTGGGCATGGCGACGATCAGCACCTCGCGCTCGAACCCGCCCTGGCGGATCAGTTCGGCAAGCGCGACATCGGCGCGGCGCTGCGCGGTATCCGCCTGCGCGCGCCCGACATAGACGCGGATGGGCCGCATCGCGTCGCGTCCGGTGAAGGCGGCGATGTCGGTGGCATCCGGCCCGCTCAGGATATAGTCCCGCCCCGGCTGACCCAGCGCGCCCCAATCCACCAGCGATCCGGCCCCGCCCGTCAGGCCGCGGGCCTCGGGCGGGGGCGGGGCATCGGCGAAAAGCCTTTGTGCCAGTGTCACGGAATCGTCCAGCGCGATGATCACGCGGTTCACCACACCGTCACGCGCGAGGAAGATCAGCGCAAGCGCTGTCAGGATGAAACCGGCCAGGTTCGCCGTGCGCGCCGGCATGAACCGATAGAGGCGAAAGCGCACCCGATCGAACAGCCATTGCAGCGCGTAACCCAACAGAACCAGCACGCCGAAGACGACAAGGGCCAGCGCCAGCATCCGAAGCGTGTTCGAGCTTTCCAGCAGGTCCATGCCCATCCGTTCGCGGATGCCATTCTGCCAGTCGCGCGCGGAAAACAGGCACCAGACAAGGAGGAGAGCGGTCGGAACGCCCACGACGATCCGTGCGATCCGAACCGTCCGCCCTTTCGGTTCCGGCAATTCCAACAGTCGCCAGCAGGCCACGAAAAAGCGCCCGATCAGGTATCCCACGCCCATGACGATCCCGCCAAGGACACCCTGAACCAGCCAGTCGCGCGGGATCAGCGACGGGGTCAGCGATGTCGCGAGAGCCAGAAACGCGAGGCAGAGAGGCAGGACATATAAACCGGTTCGGTGCACAAAGCGCATGCCTCTGTCTTGTGAAAACGCCCCCGCAGGTCAAGCGGGAAAGCGCAGGCGATACCGCATCGGGGATATCGCGCGCGCCGCCACGTTCAACGCGCCTTCCAGATCAGGCCCTTCGGCCAAGGCACGCGGTCAGCGCGTCTTTCTGAACAGGTCGAGGTCGATATCAAAACTCGGCTCGGGGCGTTTGAACAGGTATTCCCCGTTGCGGATTGACGCCAGCACATCGGCGCGCTGGCGCACCGCCTCGAACGGGCTGTCGGCATCCAGAACGAGGAAGTTGGCCGGTTTGCCTTCCTCGATCCCGTACTGGTCCTCGACGTTCAGGGTCTTGGCGCCGTTATGGGTGATCAGGTCCAGAACCCGGTCCAGATCCTCGAACGACATGGTTTGCGCAAGGTGGATGCCGTTGTCGAGAATGTTCATCAGGTTGCCGTTGCCCACCGGATACCACGGATCGTTGATCGAATCCTGCCCGAAACAGACGTTGATCCCGCTGTCGAAGAACTCCTTCACGCGGGTCAGGCCGCGCCGCTTGGGATAGCTGTCCTGACGGCCCTGCAGATAGGCGTTTTCGGTGGGCAGCGAGATGAAGTTCATCCCCGACTTCTCGAACAGGCCCATCATGCGGAAGGCATAGGCGTTGTCGGCCGACCCGAACGAACAGGTGTGGCTGGCGGCGGTGCGGGTGCCGATGCCCTCGCTCATCACCAGCGCGTTCAGCAATTCGACGAAACGGCTCATCACGTCGTCGGTTTCGTCGCAATGCACGTCGATCAGCTTGTCGTATTTGGTGGCCAGTTCCACCGTGCGGTGGATGGATTTCTCACCGATCTCGCGCGCCCATTCGAAATGCGGGATCGAGCCGACGCAATCGGCGCCCATCTTCAGCGCCTCCTCGACCATCTCGTCGCCGCCCTTGTAGGCATACATGCCTTCCTGCGGAAAGGCGACGATCTGGATAGTGACGTTGTCGGCCAGTTCCTCGCGCAGTTCCAGCATCGCCTTGAGGCCGGTCAGTTCGGGGTCGTCCACGTCCACATGGGTGCGGATGAACTGCACGCCCTTGGAGACCTCCTCGCGGATGCCTCTCAAGGCCCGTTCGCGGGCGTCGTCCTTGGTCTGGGACTTTTTCACATCGTGCCAGCGGGCAATGCCCTCGAACAGGGTGCCGCTGGTGTTGGTGGCCTCGTCGCCGCTGCCGGTAAAGACGTAATCCAGATGCAGGTGCGCATCGACATAGGGCGGGACGACCAGCCGGCCCTTGAGGTCGATCACCTCGTCCGTGTCGGGCAGGGTCGTGCCGATCTGCTTGATCTTGCCGTTCTCGACCAGAATCTCGCTGGTGCCGTTCTGGCCCTTGTAGATGCGGGCATTGGTGAACTTTTTCATGGGTTATCTCCTATTCGGTTTCATACAGCACTCAGGCAGAGCGCAAGGTGCGTTTGGACAGGCTCGCCACGATGGTGGCGAGGATGAAGCAGCCAAGCGACAGGTAGATGACGCCATTGACGTCGAACGAGCCAAGGAACCCTTCCAGCAACAGGCCGCCGATGAAGGTCGCGATCATGATCGAGAAGTTGAACACGCTCGATTGCACGGATGTCGCCACGTCCTTGGCCTCGTCAATGTTGCGGCTGACAGCGGTCTGATACATCGTGACCAGCGGGCCGAAGGCCAGACCCCAGAGGAAGAAGCCGATGATCGAGACGATCAGGCTGCCGGGAAATAGAAGGAACAGCGCCATGGCAACACCGCCGGTTGTGAGTGCGGTGACGATCAGCGGTTGCAGGTAGGCGTCGATGAACCGCGCCGACAGGATCACCGAAATGACCGAGCCGATGCCGAAGATCAGCAGGGCGAACCCGATGCCGCCCACCATGTCGAGCATCCGCACCAGCAGCGTGATGTAGGTATAGATCCCGTAATGCGCCACGACCGACAGGAAGGTCAGAAGCAGCACGATCAGGATGGCGGGCATCCGTATGATCGCCCAGGGCGAGTTGGTCTTGCTCATCCGTTCGCCCTTCACGGAGGGAATGTAGAGATAGGCGAGAACCGCGATGGCCACGACGATCAGGCCAAGCACCGCGAAGGCGGCACGCCAGTCGAAGGTGACGCCGATCATCGTCATCACGGGCAATCCGATGCTGATGCCCAGCGTGTTGCCCGACATGATGACGGTGATCGCCCGCCCATGCATGTGTTCGGGCACAAGCCGCGTGCCATAGGCGGCGATCATCGGCCACATCACACCGGCGCAGAGACCCCCGAGGACACGGAAGGCGACCATGACCTGATAGGATGACGACACCGCGACGACGAAGTTCGAAACCGCGAACCCGGCCAGCAGCAAAAGCAGCAGCAACTTGCGGTTCATCGCCAGCGTGACACTGATCAGCGGAATCGCGAAAACGGCAGAGGCCAGCGCATAGACGCCGACCAGAAACCCCACATCGCCCTCGTCGATGCCAAGGTCCGCCGCCATCTGCGGCAGGATGCCGGATGGCACCAGTTCCGACAGGATGCCGACAAAGGTGACGCTGGACATCAGGCCAAGGACGAACCACGAAAAGGTCTGCCTTGCGCCCGCAACATCGGTTCTGGTCAATCGGATTGCCTCCTGCACCGGGCGACGCCGTCATCGCCGAACGCGTTTCTGTTCTTTCAGCCCGTGATGACCCGTGTTGGTGTCACCTGCATTGATCTGGGTCAATACCTTATAAAATCCATAAGATATACTACATGTATAGAAGGCGGGATCGCGTCGCTCGCGACCGTCCCGGTACGATTTTCGGACATTCACGCCCGCACGACAAAGGAGCACCATCATGAAAGCTGCACGCTGGCACGCCGCCAAGGATATCCGCGTCGAGGAGATCGACGAACCCCAGGTCACCCCCGGAAATATCAAGATCAAGGTCGCATGGACGGGCATCTGCGGCAGTGATTTGCATGAATACCTGGCCGGACCGATCTTTGTTCCCGTTGGCGAAAACCACCCCCTCAGCCATGACAAGGCTCCGATCACCATGGGCCATGAATATGCCGGTGAGATCACCGAACTGGGCGAGGGTGTCGAAGGGTTCGAAATCGGCGACCGGGTCGCGGTCGAGCCGATCCTGAACTGCGGCGAATGCGATGCCTGCGTCGAGGGCAAGTATAACCTCTGCAAGGATCTGGGCTTTGTCGGGCTGTCTGGGGGCGCGGGCGGGTTTGCCGCCTATTCGGTGGTGCCTGCGCATATGGCGCACAAGATGCCCGAAGGGCTGTCGATCGAGCAGGGCGCGCTGGTCGAGCCTGCCGCCGTCGCGCTTCATGCGGTGCGCGTCAGCAAGATCAAGGCGGGCGATACGGCGGCGGTCTTCGGGGCCGGTCCCATCGGTCTGCTGGTGGTCGAGGCCCTGCGCGCCGCCGGTGCCGCGCAGGTTTACGTCGTCGAGCCGTCAGAGGAACGCCGCGCCAAGGCGATGGAACTGGGCGCGACCCGCGCGATGGATCCCACCGACACCGATGTCGTCGCCGAGATCCGCAAGGCAACCGGCAGCGGCGTTCATGTCGCCTTCGAGGTGACGGGCGTGCCGCAGGTTCTGGCCCAGACCATCGATTGCACGCGCCACGAGGGTCAGGCGCTGGTCGTGTCGATCTGGGAATCCGAGGCCGCGTTCCAGCCCAATACCGTCGTGCTGAGCGAACGCACGATCAAGGGCACGATCGGCTATCGCAACGTCTATCCGGCGGTGATGGAGCTGATGACGCGCGGGTATTTTCAGGCCGAGAACCTTGTGACCAAGCGGATCGAGATCGACGATATCGTCGCCGAAGGCTTCGAGGCGCTGACGACCGAGAAAAGCCAGGTCAAGATCCTGGTCAAGGCGCCTGCCTGACGCCTTCTGAACGAAACTTGTGAAGCCGGAGAGCCTGACCATCCGGTCAGGTTCCCTCATGCCGGATGACGCCAAGGAGATATGAATGAACGAACTTGAACATGACTATAAGGCTGTTTTGCTGGCCGACCACGACGGCCCTTGCATTTCGCTGTATCAGCCGACCCACCGCACCCATCCTGATCGCCGGCAGGATCCGATCCGCTTTGGCAATCTGCTGAAAGAGGTGGAAGCGTCGCTGGCACGGCAATACGGCGACCGCGATATCGAGGCGCTGCTGCGCCCCTTGCGGGCACTGGAAGACGACGCGGCGTTCTGGAACCACGCCCTTGACGGGATCGCCGTTTTTGCCACCCCCGAACTGTTCAAGGTCTATAATCTGCAGCGCACGGTCAAGGAAAAGACCATCGTCGCCGACAGTTTCCACACCAAGCCGCTGGTGCGCATCCTGCAATCGGCGGATCGCTTCAACGTTCTGGGGATCAGTCGCCATTCGGCAACCCTGTTCGAGGGCAATCGCTATGCGCTGGACGAGGTGACGCTGCACGCCGATTTCCCCGCGGAACTGGAGGATGTGATCCTCTCCGACCGCGACGACCCCGAGCGCACGAAGCGCGCCCATGGGCCCACCGGATCGGGGCAGACAACCCGCCACGGCATGAACGTGCGCCGCGCGTTGACCGAGAACGAAACGCGGCAGTTCTTCCGGGCCGTGGATGAGGCCGTGGCCAGGACATATTCCAGACCGTCCGGCATGCCGCTGGTGCTGGCCGCATTGCCCGAGCATCACCACATGTTCCGCGACATCAGCGACAACCCCGCCCTGATGGCGCAGGCCGTGGATGTGGACCCCGCGTCGGTAACCGCCGAGGATCTGCGCGCGCGCACGTGGGACATCGTGCTTCCCCGCTATCTGGAGCGTCTGGAGGGTTTGAGCGAACAGTTCGGAACGGCAAAGGCAAATGACCGTGGCAGCGCGGATCTGACCGAGATCGGCAAAGCCGCATCCGCCGGCCGCATCGCCACCTTGCTGATCGACGCCGACCGCGTGGTGCCGGGCCGTTTCGACGCCCGATCCGGTCACATCACCTTCGCCCGTCTTGAAGACCCGGATGTCGATGACCTGCTCGACGATCTGGGCGAGCATACGCTCAGGGCCGGCGGCGAGGTCGTCATCGTCCCGCCCGAGCGGATGCCCTCCGATACCGGCATCGCCGCGATTTTCAGGTATTGAGCACGAGGCAGGCAATTCAGGCATCGAGGGAAACGTCGATACCGTCCTGACTGCCTGCTTCCGGCCATCAGCAATGCACGAGGTATCAACGTGAAGGATTACGATCGTTTGGGAGGGCCAAGGGCGTGGCTGGTCTGGACATTGGCCACGCTTTTCGTGATCGCGGGTTTCGCGTTTCAAACCGCCTATGGCGTGACCAGCACCGAAATCGCGAGCGACCTGTCGCTGACGCTGGCGCAGGTCGGTATTCTGGGAACCACCTACACCTGGGCGGTTGCCATGCTGCAAATCTTCTCGGGTTCGGTTCTGGACCGTCTGGGCATCCGGGTCCTGGCCTGGGTCAGCCTGTTCTCGGTGGTGGGCGGTTTCGCCTATGCCAATGCCGGCTCTTTCGAGGTGCTGATCCTGTCCAACATCTGCATTGCCGTGGGCCACGCCTTTGCCTTTGTCGGGGCGGGCATGGTCGGCGGCAAATGGTTCGGCTGGGGCCGGTTCGGATTGATGTTCGGTCTGGTGCAGGGGGCGGGGGCGTTCGGGTCATACTTCAACCAGAACGTGACGCGCTATATCGTGGAGGATTACGGCTGGTCCTTCAGCCTGAACGCGATTGCCTTCGTCATCCTGATCGTCTCCGCCCTGATGCTGGTATTCATGCGCGAGCCGCGGCTGCCCGACACGGACAGGCCGGAGTGGAATGGCATGAAAGACCTTTTCATCAGCGTGTTCAACGCCCTGAGGCGCATCGTGGTTATTCCCGCCATGTGGTTCAACTCGGTGCATGGGGGCATGACCTTCGGCGTTCATCTGAGCCTCAGCCTTGTCTGGGGGCCGATCTTTCTGGCCGAAACCGGGATGACGGTGTTTCAGGCCGTCGCCATTTCCAGCTTCACCTTTCTGGGGATGCTGATCGGCTGCCCGCTCTGGGTGTGGGTGTCCGAACGGATCGAGAGGAACCGGCCCATGGCCGTGATCCCCGCCATTTTCCACGCGGCGCTGCTGGCCTATGTCATTCTCGACCCGTCCAAGGCCAATCAGGTGACATTCTTCCTGATCGGCCTGTTCTCGGCCAGCACCGCCATGAACTATCCCATCGCGGCCAGCCTTGTTCCCGAAAAGCTGGTCGGAACGTCCAGCGCCTTTGTGAACACCATGCAGTTTTTCTGGACAGGCGTCCTGATGGCGATCCCCGGTCTGGCCCTTTCGGGAACCGGGATCTGGGCCAGTCTCGCCGGCACCACGGGTATGGACGCCGCCGCGCCCGATCTGGCCGATTTCCAATCCGCGATGATGCTGCTGGTCTATGCCGTCTGCATCGGGGTCGTCGCCGGGGCGCTGACCGGGGAAACCTTCCGGTCGCAAAAGGGTTCCAAGGAACCCGTCAAAGTCGATGCATGAAGGGAAACGAACAATGCTGGACAATGTCGATCTGCTGTTTACCGGTGCGGACCTTTATACCCTGGATGAGGATCAGCCGGTCATCCACAACGGCGCCATTGCCGTCATTGGCAACAGCATCGCCGCCATCGGACCGGCCGATGAGGTGGCGGGCAAGTGCCGGAATATAAAACGCACCGTCGATTGTTCGGGCACGGTGATCATGCCGGGCCTGATCGATGCGCATAGTCACCAGTTCCAGCTTCTGGGGCGGAAGCTGGGCGATGGCATGTCCCTGTTGCCGTGGCTGGCAAAGTTCATGCTGCCGCTGGCGGCATCGCTGGATTCCAGAAGCGCGCTCGCGGCGGTGGAACTCTCGGCGCTGAATTCGGCGCTGTCGGGCGCCACCTCGGTCGTGGACAACCACTATGCGCCGGTGGACGAGGACACCACGATCGCCGTGGCGAAAACCATGGAGCGTGTCGGCATTCGCGGCGCGGTCGCGCGGGGCATGTTCGGCCCGATGGTCGAAGGCGGCGTGCGCATGAACACCGACGAACGGCTGTTCAGATATACCGTCCAGGAAGAGATCGACATCACCGAGGCCTGTCTGAAACAGCAACCGGCCAGCAGTCTGGTGCAAATCTGGCCGATGCCTGAAAACGTCGTCTATGTCGACAAGGAGATGATGCAGGGCGCGCTTGAGCTGGCCGAACGCCACGATGTCAGCTGGCAGGCGCATATGAGCGAATCCAAATTCGAGGTGGAAATCCACGAGTCCATTCACGGCCAACGACCCGTGAAATGGCTGCACGAAAACGGCATCCTCAGTGACAGGACCACCTTTGCGCATGGCATCTGGCTGGACGACGAGGAAATCGAACTGCTGGGCAATGCGAAATCCACGATCATTCACAATCCGGTCTCGAACCAGTATCTGGCATCGGGCATCATCAAGCTGGGCCCGTTGCTGCGTGCCGGAGCGAATGTCGCACTGGGCACCGATGGCGTCGCCGTGGCCGGTCAGGACATGTTCGAGGCGATGAAATCCGCGCAGATGATGCAGCATTTGCGCGAATATGACGCGGAATCCACCAGCGCCGAGCTGATGCTTCATCTCGCCTGCAAGAACGGCGGCCAGATGCTGCGAAAGAATGTCGGCACGCTGAAGGTGGGCGCATTGGCCGATTTCATCACGGTCGATCTGAGCGGCCCGCACAACCAGCCCGCCACAAGGCCGGTTTGCTGCCTGACCGGTTCGGCGCAGGCGTCCGACGTGCGTCACGTCGTGGTCAATGGCGAGCAGATCGTGGCCGATGGGCGCTCGACACGGGTCGACGAAGAGAAGGTCGTTGCCGATGCGCTGCAGGCCACGCAACAGGTGATCAGGCAGGCCGGCATCACGGATCTGGTTCAGGCGTGGAGACATCCCGGACATCACTATTCCAAATGATCCGGGTGTGCCGGGGTGACCGGCCCTTATTCCGGTTGCACCACGGATATGATTTGGCCATTCTCATCCGCAGGGGATTGGAAGGCGCGGGAGCTCTTCGGATATTCCCCCGCAGACAAATGATGAGGAGCCACCATGAAACGCATTTTTGCCGCCGCCGCATTGTCCATCGCGTCGACCCCCGCCCTTGCGCATCTGAACCCCGCTGAACACGGGTCATTCGCCGCCGGTCTGTCGCACCCGGTTTTCGGGCTGGATCATATCCTTGCCATGGTCGCGGTCGGTCTGTGGGCCGCGGCGCTTGGCGGGCGTGCGATCTGGGCTCTTCCCGTCTCCTTCGTCGGCGCGATGATGGTGGGGTTCGCGGCCGCGCTCGCCTGTATGGGCCTGCCGTTCGTGGAACCCATGATCCTTGTCTCGGTCCTCGCGCTCGGTCTTGCGGTGGCGCTGTCGCTGCGGCTGCCGGTGGCAGCGGCCGCCGGCATCGTCGGGATATTCGCCCTGTTCCACGGCCATGCGCATGGCGGTGAGCTTGGCGCTGCGGGCGCGCTGGCCTTCGGCGCGGGCTTCGCGATCTCCACGGCGCTTCTTCATGCGGTCGGCATTGCCCTTGCACTGGCGGCGGGCCGCGCCATTAGCGGTTCGAAGGTTCTCCAGGGGCTGGGATGGGCCACCGCGCTTGGCGGCCTCTGGGTGATCGTGGGCAGCTAGACCCGCTGACCGATTGTTCGCTGTCGTCCCGTGCGGCCGCGAACGCACGCAAGCATCCGCTGGCGGGCGATGGACGGCCCCCGCCGCCGCCTCTGGTGCAGGATGCACATCACCTGAACGGGGTATGGCGCAGGACATTGTCGCGGGGGTGTTCCGGTCCATGCCCTGCGCCACGCATCATTCGGACGCCGCGCCGTCCTGGGCCTGACATTCCTTGACGCTTGCGTCTTCCAGCGTGTTTTCCAGTGTCGCGGTGTCCCCCTTGGTCCACCACACATGGGCGCCCGCCACATATTTCGCGCCGGACCCCGAGACCACGTTGACGAAAATCCGGTCTTCCCCATCAACAGGGACAATCGCGAGCGTGTTGGCATCCGTGTTCACATATTGGACGGCAAATGTCTCATTCTCGCCGCAGGCATAGCTGAGCGCCTGGACACTTCCGTTGGTGCCAAGGTCCACGGGGATGGACAGCGCCACGTCCGCGGTTGCCGTTCCGGCGATTGCAAGGCTGGCGAGCGCCAACAGGCTGGTACGCATGGTATTCTCCTAGATTGTTGTGTGCCGGTCTTTCATGGACCGGTCGCGCTCAAGATAGTCCTCGAAGCGCTGATTTCATCCTCGCCGAAGGTCTTGCGCCCCGGCGCGATCCGTTTCGAGCCGCAAGCCATCGGGACGCGTCCTTTCCTGTGTCGGGTTCAGGGGTAGCGGACCCCACCGAAGGCGCGGCGCGGTTTGCCGATGCTGTCGGGCAGGGGGATGAAATCCGCCTCGTCCCCCGGCACGGTATCGAACCGGCCCTTCGCCCATTCCTGTTTCGCCGCTTCGATGCGCTCGGGGCGGGAGGACACGAAATTCCACCAGATATAGCGCGGCCCGCCCATCGGTGCGCCGCCGAACAGCATGAACCGTGCGGCCGTGGTGGCCCTGACCGTGATCGCATCGCCGGGGCGCAGCACCAGAAGCTGGCCCTTGCCGAACCGGTCGCCCGCGATCTCGATCTCGCCGGAAATCGTGTAAAGCGCGCGTTCCTCATGGGTGGCATCGATCGGCACGCTTTTGCCCGCCTGCAGTTCGACATCGCCATAGAGGGTTTCCGACGCCGTCTTGAGGCTGCTTTTCTGGCCGAAAGCCTCCCCCGCGATGATGCGCGCCCTGATCCCGTCGCTGTCGAGCAGCGGCAATGCGTCCGCGCCGTAGTGGATGAAATCGGGCGCGGTTTCCTCGTCGGCCTCGGGCAGGGCCACCCATGTCTGCAGGCCGAACAGACGCTGGCCGGTTTTCCGGCGTTCCTGCGATGTGCGCTCGGAATGAACGATACCGCGCCCCGCCTTCATCCAGTTCACCGCACCGGGGCGGATGGTCTGTTCGGTTCCCAGTGAATCGCGATGCAGGATCTCGCCTTCGAACAGATAGGTCAGCGTGGCCAGGTTGATATGGGGATGCGGACGCACGTCGATCCCCTGATCGGTCAGGAATTCCGCCGGTCCCATCTGATCGAAAAAGATGAACGGCCCGACCATCTGCCGCTTGGTCGACGGCAGCGCGCGGCGCACCTCCATCCCGCCCAGATCGACCGCACGCGGCACGATCAGGGTTTCGATGGCATTCACACCTTCGGCGTCACCCAGAACGGGATCGGGGCATGGCGCATAACTCATCTCAAGGTTCCTTTCGCGTTGAAGGCCCCGCGTCACGCCCGGTTCGGCGGTTGATCCAGATCGAGGACCGGACCATCGGGCACGATGCCGTTGGGGTTGATGGTGTCGTGGCTGCGATAATAATGCTGCTTGATGTGGTCGAAATCCACCGTCTCCCTGATGCCCGGCCATTGATACAGCTCGCGCGTGTAGCCCCACAGGTTCTCATAGTCTTTCAGCATCTTCAGGTTGCACTTGAAATGCCCGTGATAGACCGGATCGAAGCGGATCAACGTCGTGAACAGCCGCCAGTCGGCCTCGGTGACCCGATCGCCCACCAGATAGCGCTGCTGGCCCAGCCTTTCCTCAAGCCGGTCCAGCGCCGAGAACAGATTGCGCACCTCTTCCTCGTAAACGCCCTGATCGGTGGCAAAGCCCGCCTTGTAGACGCCGTTGTTGACGGCATCATAGGTAAAGGCGTTGATCTCGTCGATTTCCGGCAACAGGTCGGCCGGTGCATAATCGCCGTCCTTTGCCCCGATGCCGTCGAAGGCCGAATTCAGCATCCGGATGATGTCGGCGGATTCGTTGTTGACGATGGTGTTTCGCTCCAGATCCCACAGCACCGGCACCGTGACGCGGCCCGAATAGTTTGGGTCGGCGCGCAGATAGACCTGGTACATGTAATCCGCGTTGCCGGGATCGGGGATCACGCCGGGGCCGGGCGCGAAGGTCCAGCCGTTCTCGCGCATGTAGGGGTTCACCACCGAGACGCCGATCATGTCCTCAAGCCCCTTGAGGCTGCGCAGGATCAGCGTGCGGTTGGCCCATGGGCAGGCCAGCGAGACGTAAAGGTGATAGCGCCCCGCCTCGGCCTTGAAGCCCCCCTCGCCGGTGGGGCCGGCGCTGCCGTCAGGCCTGACCCAGTTGCGAAACTGCGAGTCGCCGCGCACGAAGCGGCCCCCGGTGCTGGACGTGTCATACCACTGGTCATGCCAGGTTCCATCGACGAGAAGTCCCATGTTGTGTCCATCCTTTCAGGAAAAAGCGGATCCGAGGCGGCGGGGTCGTCAGGCCAGCTTGCCCGCGATCTCGACCAGACGCCGCGCCTGATGGCCGATGGCGGTTTTGGCCTCGTCCGAGAAATCCTCGCCCGCATTGTGGCTGTAGCCATAGGGGTTGCCGCCGGTCTTGTAGATCACCTCGTCGGTATAGCCGGGCGCGACGACGATCCCGCCCCAGTGCATGACCGTGGCATAGAAGGACACCAGCGTCGTTTCCTGCCCGCCATGGGTATTCTGCGCGGATGTCATCGCCGAGACCGGCTTGTTCGCGAGACCGCCCTTGCCCCAGACCCCGCCCAGCGTGTCGATGAAGGCCCGCATCTGGCTGGCCATGATTCCGAACCGGGTGGGTGCGGAAACGAGATAGGCATTCGCCCATTCCATGTCCTCGACCGTCGCTTCGGGAATATCGGCCATCTTTTCGGCCTGTGCCTTCCACGCATCGACACCGGCGACGACGTCTTCGGGCGCGGTTTCCGGCGCTTTCAGCAGGCGCACCTCCGCACCCGCGGCCTTTGCGGCCTCGGCCGCGATGGTGGCCATCTGGTGGTTGGTGCCGTAGGTGGAATAATAGATTATGGCAAGTTTGACAGACATTATCGGTCTCCGTTGATCAGGTTGGGTTCAGGATTGAACGTTGCCGCGCGCGGTGGTGTTCCGCAGCGCATCGACGCTCCAAGGTCCGGCGCCGGCAAAGACGAGGTAAAGAAACACGAAGCAGTAGAGGATCGCCGCGTCGCCGCCGTTTTGCGCCGGGAAAAAGCTCTGCGGCGCATGCGCGATGAAATAGGCCACCGCCATCTGCCCCGAGAGGACAAAGGCGACCGGACGGGTAAACAGGCCAAGGACCAGCAGCGCCCCCCCGACCAGTTCCAGCACACCGGCGATCCATCCCATCGTGAAGGGATCGGGCATCCCGTCCGACGCCGGAAAACCGAGCAGCTTTTGCGATCCGTGCGCAAGAAAGAGCAATGCGGTGATGATCCGCAGCACGCTGAGCATGCGCGGGGCCCAGGTGGCTTCGAGGTGGCGGTCGGTCATCGTGGGTTCCTTTCTGTGTGGGCAGGCGAGGGGCCGTGTTACCTTGCACCCGATATAGGCCGGTGAACCATTGCCGTGAAGGGCGATAATGTTGCATTCACTATTGCGATTAACGTAACAATAACACAGGGGCGCTCGTGAATCCATACGCGTCTTCCTGACCGTGGCCCATCACGGCCTGTCGGCGAAACCTGTCTGGCGGACGGGAAAGCCCCGCGTCAACCGCGCGCCGACCGCCAGCCTTTGATGGCGGCGACAACGCCCGGTCGCGGTTTCGGGGCGTCTCGCGCGATCTCGATCATGTCACCGATATCGCGGCGAAGCTGATCCAGCGTGAACCCGATCCCGAACATGCGCCGAAGGGTGGCGGTCGACAATGTCGCCGCCTCGCCGCTTTTCCGTATATCCTCCAAAGCGGCGAGATAAGCGCGCACGGCCGGGCTCAGCGTATCGAAATCGTCGGGCACGTCCTCGCCGGCGAGACTGCGCTCGATGCCGCGCAAGGTTTTGGCGGCGCTCTCGGCGGCCTTGCACCAGGGCGCGGAGATGCTGGCCGGCAGCGCGTCGCTGCCGATATCGCGGCCCGCCCGGCGCAGCATGTCCGTATCGTGGCGCAGTCTGCGCAGGGTCCGCAGCAGGCGAGGTGTGCCGGAATAGCGCGTGGAGCGTCCGCGTCGCTCATGCTCGGCCTCTTCCACCAGATCGCCAAGCTGCACGAGGTTCTCGCGCACCTGCGCCGCAAGCGCGCCGTGCTCGCCGGGCAGCGATGGTTCGCCCTTGGCCAGAAGCTGCATCTGCCGGGCCAGCAGGGCCGCGACCCTGCCGGCGGTTTCGACGGCGGCCGACAGGGCGCGCGCGGGAAACACGGTCAGGGACACCACCACCCCGGCGCCGCAGCCAAGCGCGACACCCAGCACCCGGTCAAAGGCGAGCGTCAGCGTATCGATCTCGAATCCCGGCCCTTCCAGCAGGATGATCACCGCGCTGATCGGCGCCACCCGGAACCCCGGCGAGCGCGCCCCGAGCAGGGCCAGCGGCGTCAGGGCGATGACCAGCGCGATGGCCGTCGATACGGGATCCTGCGGCAGCATCAATGCGGCGGCGCCCGCGCCGCAGACCGCACCGACAATCGACGCGAAGAACTGCTCGACCGCCACGCGATAGGATCCGCCCAGATTGCTTTGCGTGACGAAAATGGCGGTGATGACGGCCGAGAAATCCACCTGAAGACCCAGCCCGAAGACCAGCAGATACGCACCCGAGCCGGACACGACCATGCGCAATGCGTGTTTTATCTGCCAGCCAAGACTGTCCATCGCCACCTTTCAGCTTGCGCCCGGTTCGTCCGTCCGATGTTAGCCGTCAATCGTGGCTGTGGGTATGGCCGTGATCATGGGCATGATGGTGCGGTGCCATCGGGCCGGGATCGACCGGAACGTGCCCGCCAGAGGCATAGGCCGTGTGCATCGCGCGCACCCAGTCGCACAGTTTTTCCACCGTGTCGGGGTGCTTGCGCGACAGCGCCAGGACCGGACCGCCGTCGCGGGCCTTTTCGGCGTCGGCAACCATTTGATCCACGTCCACATCCACATGCGGGCCGAGGTCGATCTTGTTGATGACCAGCAGGTCGGCGCCGCTGATCCCCGGCCCGCCCTTGCGGGCGACATCGCCGCCCCCGGCCACGTCCAGCACGAAGATCTGCGCATCCACCAGCGCCGGAGAGAACGTCGCGGTCAGATTGTCGCCGCCGCTTTCCACCAGCACGATGTCGAGCGGGGCGAAATCGCGCTCCATGTCCTCGACCGCGATCAGGTTCATCGTCACATCGTCGCGGATCGCCGTATGCGGACAGGAACCGGTCTCGACGGCGCGGATGCGGTCCTCGGGCAGCACGCCTTCGGATTTCAGGAACCGGGCGTCCTCGTCCGTGTAGATGTCGTTGGTGATGACCCCGAGCGCGAACTCGTCGCGCAGGTGGCGGCAGATCGTGGCGATCACCGAGCTTTTGCCGGTGCCCACGGGGCCGGCCACGCCAAGGCGCAGGGCGCGGGTTTTCGGGTCGGTCATGTGGTCATGCATGGGGGTGTCTCCTTCAGATGGCCCAGGGCGGGCCGAGTTCGTTCACGCCGCGCATCAGAAGATGGCGCAGGGACAGGCTGTCGGGTGCGACCGCGCCGATGGCGACGCCCGGTCCGGCCAGCGGTGTCAGCGCGGCAGTTGCGTGATAGGGTTGCGCGGGCGGGGGCGTATCGGTCCAGTCGGGATCGACCGCGATCACCGACCCGACCGCGCGGTTCCGGTCCAGAACGGCGGCCCCGTCCCAGCCATCGCGTGCCGGCCCGAAATCGATCTGCTGGTCATAAAGGGCGGCATCGCCGCGCGTGATGCGCAACCGGCTTGCGAAATCGCCGGCGGCCTCGCCATGACGGCCCAGCAGGATCTCCTCGCGCAGGATCATCCGCGCATCGGGCGCAAGCGCGATGCGCACGTCGTGGCGGTGGTTGCAGCGATGCGCCGCGATGATCGGTTCGGCCAGCCAGACGAACGTGGCCCCGGCCTCGACCCGCACGGTGATCGACATGTGCGATGTCGCGCCGCCCAGGCCCGGCAGGACCAGCATCGCCGAGACCTCTTGCAGCACCAACGTGCTGCCCGCCCCGACCCGCACGTCGAGCGCATAATCATCCCCGCCCAGCGGTCCCGCGGTTCCGGCGGCAAGGGCGACGCGCGCCACATCGGGGCGCCTCTGGGTCAGCGGCTCGGGCCCCTTGGGGTTGCTCTTGCGCAGCACCAGCGGCCCGTCGGATCGCAGCGTCTGGATGTGGCTGCTGCCCCTCGGGCCGGGCGCACTGGACAGGACCGCGCGCGCGGACATGGCGCCGACGGGGCCGGGGGTCGGGTTATGACGCGAAGAGTCGTACATCCCGCCTCCTGTGATGCTCGGCGGCGATGTCGGACAGCGGCGCGCCGGGGGCAGGCAGATCGGCGGGCGGGCCGTCGGCAGCAACCGCTGCCCGCCCCGCCAGCGCATCCAGCCGTTGCGTCATCCGGGCGAGGATGGCATGCACATGAAACGGATCGACGCGCATCAGCTTGGCCGCCGCCGCCGCCGCGCCGGAATTGTTCTCATGCAGGATCGCCAATGCGGCATCGCGCGGGCCAAGACCCAGAACCGCCGCCGCGACCCCCATCACGATCGGCTGATGCGGCGCGGTTCCCAGAGCGGCGAAGTGCGGATGGGGGTGGATGCTGCTCATGGCGCGGCGCAATTGCCGCCCCAGATCGCGCGAGACCTTGCGCAATTCGGGCGACGGCGTGCGCGCGTCAAGCTCGGCCTCCAGCACCGCCAGATCGCTGAAATCGTCGTTCGCCGCCCGCAGGCAAGCCGCCGCTGCGAAAGCCGCCGCGATCAATCCCGCGGTTTCCGCCCGTCCGATCAGGAACCTCTCCAGCCCCGCCATATCGGCGACGCGTCCCGCCGTGACAGCCGGTTCCAGCCCGCCGGAATGGGCATAGCCCCCGGCAGGCAGACGCCCATCCGCCAGCAGCAACAGCGCCGCCTGCCTTTCCATTCCGGCAGCTTCCATTTCAGAACAGGAAGTATCGTTGCGCCATCGGCACTTCGCTGGCCGGTTCGTGATCGGCGATCTCGCCGTCGATCTTGACCGAATAGGTGTCGGGATCGACCTCGATCCGGGGCAGGGCGGTGTTTTCCGGCATGTCCTCCTTGGTGCGCCCGCGCGTGCTCTCGATCGCGACGAAGCGGCGGGAGGTGTTGATCCTGTCCGCCAACCCGTCATCCATCGCCGCTTGTGAGACGAAGGCGAGGCTGGTCGCCCCCGAGGCGGGCGAATGCACGTTGTAGCCGGTCCGCTCCATGACCGGTTGCGGTGTCGGGATCGACGCGTTGGGATCGCCCAGTGCCGCCGTCGCCACCATCCCGCCGGTGAACACGGTATGGGGCCGCACGCCGAACAGGGCGGGTTGCCACATCACGATATCGGCCTTCTTGCCCACTTCAATGGAGCCGATCTCGCGCTCCATCCCGTGCGCGACGGCCGGGCAGATCGTGTATTTCGCCACATAGCGCCGCGCGCGCATGTTGTCGGCGCGATCATCGCCCGGCAGGGAGCCGCGCAGCTTCTTCATCTGGTGCGCGGTCTGCCAGCTTCGCATCACCGTCTCGCCGATCCGGCCCATCGCCTGCGCATCCGACGACATGATGGAAATCGCGCCCATGTCCTGCAGGATATCCTCGGCGGCAATGGTGCCCGCGCGCACACGGCTTTCGGCAAAGGCCAGGTCGTTGGGCACCTGCGGGTTCAGGTGGTGGGCGACCATCACCATGTCCAGATGCTCGGCCACCGTGTTGCGCGTGAAGGGCCGCGTCGGGTTGGTCGAGGCGGGCAGCACGTTGCGCTCGCCCGCGATGGAGATGATATCGGGCGCGTGTCCGCCGCCCGCGCCCTCGGTATGGAAGGCGTGGAAGGTGCGGCCCGCGACGGCTTTCAGCAGATCCTCGACGAACCCCGCCTCGTTCAGCGTGTCCGAGTGGATCGCGACCTGAACGCCCGAGTCCTCGGCCACCGACAGGCAGGCGTCGATCACCGCGGGGGTCGAACCCCAATCCTCGTGCAGCTTGAAGCCGCCGACACCGCCGCGCAGCTGTTCCCACATCGCCTCTTTCGACATGGTGTTGCCGCGCCCGAGAAACAGCACGTTGACCGGCCAGGGATCGAACCCTTCCAGCATCCGCTCCATCCACCAGGAACCGGGGGTGGCCAGCGTGGCCTTGGACCCTTCGGTCGGGCCGGTGCCGCCGCCGGTGACGGTGGTGACGCCCGAGGCGAGCGCCAGTTGCAGCATTTGCGGGCCGACGAAATGCACATGCGTGTCGACCGCGCCCGCCGTCGCGATCAACCCGTTGCCCGCCATGATCTCGGTCGAGGGGCCGATGACCAGCGCCGGGTCGATCCCGTCCATCGTGTCGGGGTTGCCGGATTTGCCGATGCCCACGATGCGCCCGTCGCGGATGCCGATGTCGGCCTTGATGATCCCCCAATGATCCAGAATGACCGCGCCGGTGATGACCAGATCGGGCGTGCCTTGCGCGCGGGTATGCGAGGATTGGCCCATCGACTCGCGGATCGACTTGCCGCCGCCGAAGACGGATTCGTCGCCCCCGCCGGAGCGGTCTTCCTCGACTTCGATCGTCAGGCAAGTATCGGCCAGGCGGATGCGGTCGCCCTTGGTCGGCCCGTAAGAGGCCACGTATTCGCGGCGATCAATCTTTTGCATTGTCAAGCCCTCCCTTGCACAGGCCGCGCAGGCCCAGAACGATGCGCTTGCCCATGATCGGCACCAGGTTCACCTCCAGAACGGCACCGGGTTCGAACCGCTCCGCCCCGCCGGACAGCACCGCAAGGCGCTTGCCCCATGCGGCGTCGCGGTCGAAGTCGAGCGCCGCGTTCACCTCGGCGAAATGGAAATGCGAGCCGATCTAGATCGGGCGGTCGGAGGTGTTGGCGACGCGGATGGTCGTGACCTCCAGCCCCTCGTTGATGATGACGTCGCCCTCGGCATAAAGGATCTCGCCGGGGATGAGCGGATCGGTCTCGTCGTCCAGCGCCTCTTCGGTCTGGCGGCGCGGGGCCTGCCGTGTGCCGCCGCCGGGGCGGCGCGGCTCGCTGGGTCCGCTGGGGCCGGAGGACCGTGTCTGTTCCTTTGCCTCGGAACTGGTCTGGTCATAGTCGCGGCCCGGATCGTCGGTCGGATGGGCGGCGCGGCCCGCGTCTGCCCGGCTTGCATTGTCCGCTGCAAGCTGCGCGAAAGGGTTGAGTTTGCGGGTCATCGGATCGGCTCCATCACTGTGACAAGTTTGGTGCCGTCGGGAAAGGTCGCCTCGACCTGGATCTGGGCGATCATTTCGGGGACACCCTCCATCACGTCGTCGCGGCTGAGCACGTTGCGCCCCGATTCCATCAGATCGGTCACCGTCTCGCCGTCGCGCGCGCCTTCGAGAAGATAGGAGGTCAGCAGCGCCGTCGCCTCCGGCAGGTTCAGCTTCAGCCCCCGCTCCTTGCGCTCCAGCGCAAGCTTGCCGGCCGTGTAGACCATGAGCCGTTCCTGCTCGTGCATGCTGAGTAGCATCGACGCCCTCCCCTATAGGTTTCTGTGCTGCCGTCATGTTGGCAAACAATCCGGGGAGTGTCATCCCGAAAACATCCCGATTGATCACTTCGAGGGAAAGCCCCCCAAACCAGATCATCGAGCCTATGACACCAGCGCCGCGTCGTAGATGCGGTTGACGACGCGCGAAAGCTCCACCAGATTTTCAGCCGCCGGATCGTGGCCCTCGCCGCGCGCCAGCCGCCGGGTCCATTCGGCAAGCGCCCGCCCGCCCCAGTCGTCTGGCGGTTCGGCCAGCAGGCGGCTGGCGGTGCCGGTGTGGTGGCGGGCCTCGAAATCGAAGAACGAGCCGCCCCGGTTGCGCATCGAGACACCGCCCCGCGTGCCGTGGAAATCCGCCCCGATCACCGCGTCCCGCCCCGCCGAGAGGTTCCAGGAACAGGCGATCCGCACCACTGCTCCGGATCCAAGTTCCAGCGTGACGATGGCGTAATCCTCGACCCTGTCGCGCGCGGCGAGGGATTGGCCGCCGGCGAAAAGCTGCGCCGACACGCCGGTGACCGGCGGGAAGTCCAGCACCCAGAGCGCCAGATCCACCAGATGCACCCCCAGATCCATGACGCAGCCGCCCCCCGACAGCGCCGGATCGTAGAACCACGGCTTGTCCGGGCCATAAGCGTTGTGAAACACCAGATCGGCAGCAAAGACAGCACCGATATCGCCCTGCCGCACGATTTCCCGCACCGCCTGCATCGCGGCGGTATGACGATAGCACAGATCGAGCCCCAGCAGGCGGTCGGCCGCCTGCGCGGCGGCGACGGCGCGCGCGGCCTCGCCCGGGTCACGGCCCAGCGGCTTCTGGCAGAACACTGCCGCGCCATGGGTCAGGGCGGCGATTGTCTGTCCGGCATGCAGCGCGCTCGGGGTGGCGATCACGATGCCGTCGCAGCCCTCGGCCAGCAGATCGTCAAGATCCCCGCCGCGCGCCGCGCCGGGGGCCAGCGCGTGGGCCTCGGCCAGACATTCCGCCACCGGATCGGCCAGCGCCACGATCTCGGCCAGACCGGTGTCGGCCAACGCCTGCATCCGCAACCGCCCGATCCAGCCCAGACCGAGAAAGCCCAGACGCGGGCGCGTGGTCTGGGGTGCCTCTAGCGGCATGAGACCCACGCCTTGACGAAACCGTCGGGCTTGTCACGGGTGGCGTCGAGCGCCGCGCCCAGCCGGTCCAGCGGAAAGCGATGGGTCAGCAGCGGATCGACGTCCAGCCGTCCGGCCACCACCGCCGCGACCGCGCGTTCCATTCCCGCAACGCAGGTGGCGGGGTCGCGTTCATGGGCGTTGATCACGTCGATCCCGCGCCAGTTCCAGTTCTGCATGTTCACCTGCCGCGGCCCGTCCTGATGATACCCCGCGATCACCAGCCGCCCGTGCGTGCCCACCAGCTCTCCGGCAAGGTTCAGCGGCCATTGCAGGCCAACCGCCTCGATCACCACCTCGCAGAGCGCACCGGCAGTCAGCCCGCGCACCTCCTCGATGATCGCATGATGATCCTCCATGGGAATCGTGCGCGCCGCCCCCATCCGCCGCGCCAGCGCCAGCGAACTGGCGCGCCGCGAGATCGCGATCACCTCGGCGCCCCCATTCGCCGCCAGCCGCGTCAGCGCCGCGCCGAGAAAGCCGATGCCGATGATGGCGACGCGCATGCCCGGTTCGATGCGGCTGCGCGCAAGGATGTTCATCGCGCAGCCCAGGGCCTCGCCGGGAAAGGCGCGGTCGTCCAGTTCCGGGGGCAGCGCCACCACCTGACCGGCGGCGGCGAGATCGAAGGCGGCATAGCTGTGTTGGCCCAGAAACGCGACGCGCTCGCCCGCGCGCAATCCCGTCACCCCGGCGCCCAGGGCGTCGATATGGCCCCATCCCTCGTGTCCGGGCGCGCCGGGTTCGGTGGGAAACTCCATCCATTCCGGCCCCGCCCATGGGCCCAGATTGGACGCGCAGACGCCGCAGCCCTCCAGCGCGATGCGCACCTCGCCGGGGCCGGGGCGGGGAACCGGGCGTTCGACCAGGTCGAACCGTCCCGGCCCGGTCAGGCGCGCGGCCTGCATCGTGTCGGTCGCGTCTGCAGGCAGATGTCCGGGCGAGCTGTCGTTCATGAAAAATGCTCCACTGGTTACCTGTAAAACACAAGGAAGCGTGACCGGTCTCCCCGGCGGTCCAACGAATGGTTTCGGGTTCGGTTCCTGCCGAAGATGCCAAAGGGTTGACGTGGCGGAACCATTTGCCGCTTTCCGCTGTTTGGCCGCAGGTATCGGTGCCTGGTGAAGCGGTGTAGGGGGTGTTGGGGTGGCGAGTGTTCTGATAACGGGCGGTTGCGGGTTCATCGGGCGGCACGTGGCCGGGGAACTGATACGACACGGGCACGATGTCCGCGTCTATGACGCATTGATCGAGCAGGTGCATGACGGCGCCGCGGCGCTTCCTGAAGATGTCGATTTCATCCGCGGCGACATGCGCGACGCCGACACCCTGCGCCGCGCGCTTCAGGGCTGCGACGCGGTGCTGCATCTGGCCGCCGAGGTCGGTGTGGGCCAGTCGATGTATGAGATCGCACGCTATGTCGGCGCCAACGATCTGGGCACGGCGGTCCTGCTCGAGGCGCTGCTGGATCACCCGGTGGACCGCCTCGTGGTCGCCTCGTCGATGAGCGTCTATGGCGAGGGGCGCTATGTCAGCGCCTCGGGCGATACGGTGGATACCGCCCGCCGCGATGCCGAGGCGGTGCGCGGCGGGCGCTGGGACATCCCGGGGCGGGACGGCCAGCCCCTGCAAGCGGTGCCGACGGATGAGACGAAACCCGTCGATCTGGCCTCGATCTATGCGCTGACGAAATATGCGCAGGAACGCCAGATGCTGATCTTCGGCGACACCTACCCGCCCGAGGCCGTGGCGCTGCGGCTGTTCAACGTGTTCGGCGCGGGGCAGGCGCTGTCCAATCCCTATACCGGCGTGCTGGCGAATTTCGCCTCGCGTCTGGCCAGCGGCGAGCGGCCGACGATCTTCGAGGATGGCGCGCAGCAGCGCGACTTCGTCCATGTCGTGGACGTCGCCCGCGCCTTCCGCCTTGCGCTGGAAACCCCCGGCATCGGCGGCGAAGTGTTCAACATCGGTTCGGGCCACGCCTACAGCATCGCCCGCGTCGCGGACTTGCTGGCCGCCGAAATGGGCCGGCCCGACCTCACGCCGGAAATCCTCGGACGGTCGCGCGCGGGGGATATCCGCAACTGTTTCGCGGATATCTCCAAGGCCCGCGAGCGGCTGGGCTTTGCGCCCGAATTGCGGCTGGAGGATTCCTTGGGCGATTTCGTCGAATGGGTGCGCGGCCAGACCGTCATTGACCGTGGCGCCGAGATGCGCCGCGAGCTTGAGGCGCGGAGGCTGGTGTCATGACCGGGCGGTTCGGCTTTGCCGAGTGGTTCCGCCCCGGCGAGCATGCCCGCGTCGAACATGCGCTGGCGGACATGCGTGCCGCCGGGGCGACCTATCTGCGCACGCACCTGTCCTGGGCGGAATACCACGCGCCGGGCGGCGAGGAATGGTACGACTGGCTGCTGCCATATCTGGGCGGCGGGATCGACCTGCTGCCTTGCGTGCATTACACGCCGCCCTCGTTGTCGCGAACGGGGCGGGCCTCGGGGCCGCCGCAGGATCTGAAATCCTACGCCGATTTCATCGACCACGTGCTGACCCGGCACGGGCGGCATTTCACCCATGTCGAACTCTGGAACGAGCCCAACAACCTGCTGGACTGGGACTGGCGGCTTGATACCGACCACCGGATGTTCTGCGAGATGGTCGGCGGTGCGGCACATTGGATCAACGAACGTGGCTGGAAGGCGGTGCTGGGCGGGCCCTGTCCGTTCGATCCGCTCTGGCTGGACCTGATGGGCCAGCGCGGGCTGCTGGCCGAGATGGCGGCGGTGGGGCTGCACGGTTTCCCCGGCACCTGGGACAGCGAGGAAGGGTCATGGTGCGGATGGGGCGCGCTGCTGGACGAGACCCGCGCCATTCTCGACCACTACAATCCGAAGGCCGAAATCTGGCTGACCGAGACCGGCTATTCCACCTGGCGGGGCGACGAGGCCGAGCAGTTGCGCCGTTTCGTCGACGTGCTCGATGCCGGGGCGGACCGGGTCTATTGGTATGGCTGGCGCGATCTGCCCGAGGATATCGCGGTGCAGGAGGGGCTGTGGTTCGATCCGCGCCATTACCACATGGGCGCGGTCGACGGGCGCAACCGGCCCAAGCTGCTGGCCCGCCTGCTGACATCGGGGGGTGTCGCGCGCGTGCGCGAGGTCACGCACCTTGCCGCGCCGGCGCTGGCGGGTGCCGCGCGCCCCGTGGTCATCACCGGCGGCAGCGGCTTCATCGGCAGCAATCTCGCCGACAGCCTGCTGGAGGAGGGGCGCGAGGTGATCGTCTATGACAACCTGTCGCGTCCGGGTGTCGAGCAGAACCTGCACTGGCTGGCCGAGCGTCACGGCGCGCGGCTGCATCCCCTGCCCGCCGATCTGCGCGACACGACCGCCCTGCGCGCGGCCATGCGGGACGCGCACAGCGTGGTGCATCTGGCGGCGCAGACGGCCGTGACCACCAGCCTGAGCGACCCGGTCGAGGATTTCGAAATCAACGCGCGCGGCACGCTGAACCTGCTGGAAGCGGTACGCGCCACCGGGCGGCGCGTGCCGGTGATCTTCGCCAGCACCAACAAGGTTTACGGCGCGCTTGAAGACCTCGGGATGACCGAGCATGAGGGCCGCCACCTGCCCGCCGACGCGGCCATCCGCGAAAGCGGAATCGGCGAGGACCGCAAGCTGGAATTCTGCACGCCCTATGGCTGCTCCAAGGGTGTGGCCGACCAGTATGTTCTGGATTACGCCAAGTCCTACGGCGTCCCGGCGGCGGTGCTGCGGATGAGCTGCATCTACGGCCCGCGCCAGTTCGGCACCGAGGATCAGGGCTGGGTCGCGCATTTCCTGATCCGCGCGCTGGAGGGCCGCGAAATCTCGATCTATGGCGACGGCAAGCAGGTGCGCGACGTGCTGCATGTTGGCGATGCCGTCGCGGCCTATCGCAGCGTGCTGGACAATGTCGACGCGGTCAGCGGCATGGCCTTCAACCTTGGCGGCGGTCCGCGCAACGCCGTCAGCCTGAACGCGGTTCTGGACGAGATCGCCCGGCTGACCGGACGCCCCTGCGATGTGACCCGTCACGACTGGCGACAGGGCGATCAGCTCTGGTTCGTGGCCGATACGAACCTGCTGAACGCACGCACCGGGTGGCGGGCGCGAACTGGCTGGCGGGACGGGCTGGCGCAACTGGCCGAATGGCTGCGCCAGGACCGGCGGCTTGCGCCGGTGGGGGCCGCCAAACAGCGGGCCATCGCCTCATGACCCGGCTGCTGATGAGTCTCGATGCGGTCGGCGGCGTCTGGCGCTATGCGCTCGACCTTGCCCAGGGCCTGCGCGCGCGGGACTGCCAGGTGATCCTTGCCGGGTTCGGCCCCCGCCCCACGGCCGCGCAGCGTGACGAGGCCGAAGCGGTGGGCGTGCTCGAATGGTGTGACGCGCCGCTGGACTGGATGGTCTCGGATGCCGACGCGCTGCGAGATGTGCCGCGCGAGATCGCGGCTTTGGCCCGGAAACACCGCGCCGACCTGCTGCATCTGAACCTGCCCGGTCAGGCGGCGGGGCTGGATCTGGACCTGCCGATCATCGCGGTCTCGCATTCCTGCGTCGCCACATGGTTCGCGGCGGTCAAGGGTTGCGCCCTGCCGCCGGACTGGCAATGGCAGGCGCGGCTGATCCGCGCCGGGTTCGACGCGGCGGATGCGGTGGTGGCACCCTCGCGCGCTCACGCCGATGCGCTGACCGTCTGTCACGGCGCGATCGACCGGCTGCAGGTTGTGCACAATGCCAGCACGGCCCCGGATCGCCGCCTGCCGTCGCGCCCCATTGTCGCCGCCGCCGGGCGCTGGTGGGACGAGGGCAAGGATGCCGCGACGCTCGACCTTGCGGCGGCGCGGATCGCCTGGCCGGTGCGCATGGCCGGGCCGACAAGCGGCGACAATGGCGCGCGGGTGGAGCTGCGCCACGCCGAAGAAACGGGCCCGCTGCCGCATCGCGGCACGCTGGCGCTGGTGCAGGGCGCGGGCATCTTCGTCTCGCCGTCGCTCTACGAACCTTTCGGTCTGGCCGTGGCCGAGGCGGCGCGCGCCGCCGTGCCGCTGGTGCTGAGCGACATCCCCACCTACCGCGAACTCTGGGACGGGGCGGCGCTGTTCTTTCCGCCTCTCGACGCGGCGGCGCTGGCGGCGGCGGTCAACCGGTTGATTGCCGACCCCGCGCTGCGCGTGCGGCTGGGCGATGCGGCCCACCGGCGGGCGGCGCGCTACAGCCTTGCCGCGCAGGTCGACGCCATGGCCGCGATCCATGACGGGGTGCGCGCGCGCCGCCCCGCAGGAATGGAGGTCCGGTGACATGCGCTTTGTCTTTTACACCCATTCGCTGATTTCGGACTGGAACCACGGCAACGCGCATTTCCTGCGCGGCGTCATGCGCGAATTGCAGCATCTGGGGCATCAGGCGCAGGCGATCGAGCCGGAACAGTCCTGGTCGCGCGACAACCTTGTGGCCGAACAGGGCGAAGGCGCGATCACCGCCTTTCACAGCACCTTTCCGATGCTGCACACCCGCCGCTATGACGCCAGCACCCGCCATGCCGAACTGCTGGATGGCGCGGATGTGGTGGTGGTGCATGAATGGACCGATCCCGCGCTGATTGCCGAACTCGGCGCGCTGCGCCGGGACGGCGCGCGCTTCACGCTGCTGTTCCACGACACCCATCACCGCGCGGTCAGCGCCGCCGGCGAGATCGGCGCGCTGGATCTTTCGGGCTATGACGCGGTGCTGGCCTTTGGCGAGACGCTGCGCCAGCGCTATCTGCGCGCGGGCTGGGGGCGGCAGGTCTTTACCTGGCACGAGGCGGCGGATGTGGCGCTGTTCCATCCGCTTGACGTGGAACCGCAGGCCGATCTGGTCTGGATCGGCAATTGGGGCGATGGCGAGCGCAGCGCCGAACTGGCGGAATACCTGATCGACCCGGTCACGGCGCTGGGGCTTACCGCCACCATCCGCGGCGTGCGCTATCCCGACGCCGCGCTGGCGCAGCTTTCCAGCGCCGGAATTTCCTATGGCGGCTGGATCGCCAATGCCGACGTGCCGCGCGAATTCGCCCGCCACCGCGTCACCGTTCACGTCCCGCGCGCGCCCTATGTCAGGGAACTACCCGGCATTCCCACCATCCGCATGTTCGAGGCGCTGGCCTGCGGCATCCCGCTGGTCAGCGCGCCTTGGGACGATTGCGAGGGGCTGTTCCGTCCCGGCACCGATCACCTGCGTGCCCGCGACGGGGCGGAGATGCAACGCCAGCTCTCGACGCTGCTGGCGGATGCGGAGATGCGCCGCGAGATCGCCGCCGCCGGGCTGGAGACGGTCCGCGCCCGCCACACCTGCCGCCACCGCGCCGAGGAGCTTCTGGCGATCCTGTCGCGGCTTGGCGTCATCCGGCAGACGGAGAGCATCGCATGACCAGAATCGCCTTTTACGGATCAAGCCTGCTATCGGCCTATTGGAACGGGGCGGCCACCTATTATCGCGGCATCCTGCGGGCGCTGGCGGCACGCGGCTACGACATCACCTTTTACGAACCCGACGTGCATGACCGGCAGAAGAACCGCGACATCGACCCGCCCGACTGGGCCCGCGTCGTGGTCTATGACGGCAATGTGGCGGCCCTGCGCGAGGCGGCCGCGAGGGCGGCCGAGGCCGATATCGTGGTCAAGGCGAGCGGCGTGGGGTTTCAGGACGATCTGCTGCTGACGGAGGTCATGGCCGCCGCCCGCCCCGATGCGCTGCGCATCTTCTGGGACGTGGACGCGCCCGCCACGCTGACCGAACTGCGCGCGGCCCCGGATCATCCGCTGCGCACGGCGCTGCCGGACCTCGGGCTGGTGCTGACCTATGGCGGCGGGCAGCCGGTCATCGACGCCTATCGCGCCCTTGGCGCGCGCGACTGCGTGCCGGTCTATAACGCGCTCGACCCCGACACCCACCACCCGGTGCCGCCCGAGGCGCGTTTCGCCTGCGACATGGCCTTCCTCGGCAACCGCCTGCCCGACCGCGAGGCGCGGGTCGCGGCGTGGTTCTTTGCCCCCGCCGCCGCCTGTCCCGAGGCGCGTTTCCTGCTGGGCGGCTCGGGCTGGGAGGGGCATCCGATGCCCGGCAATATCCGCACGCTGGGTCATGTCCCGACGCGCGATCACAACGCGCTGAACGCCAGCGCGCGCATGGTGCTGAACATCGCCCGGGACAGCATGGCCGAAACCGGCTTTTCCCCCGCCACCCGCGTCTTCGAGGCCGCCGGTGCCGGGGCCTGCATCGTCACCGACGCGTGGGAAGGGGTGGAAATGTTCCTTGAGCCGGGGGAAGAGATCCTCGTCGCCCGCGACGGGCAGGACGTGGCCAGTTTCGTCCGCGAGATTTCGCCCGAACGGGCCACGCGGATCGGGAAGGCGGCGCTGGCGCGGGTGCTGGCAGAGCACACCTATACCCACCGCGCGGCCCTTGCGGACGAATTGTTCCGCAGCCGCGCCGCAGCGGGGGTGACGGCATGAGCGCGCCGCTCGACATCGTGATCCTGGGCCTTTCGCTCACCTCGTCCTGGGGAAACGGCCACGCGACCACCTATCGCGCGCTGCTGCGCGGGCTGGCCAGAGAAGGCCACCACGTGCTGTTTCTGGAACGCGACGTGCCCTGGTATGCGCCCCACCGCGACCTGCCCGATCCCGATTTCTGCGAGTTGCAGCTTTACGACGATCCGGCCGCGATGCTGGACGGCCACGGCGCAAGGCTGGCCCGCGCCGATGCCGTGATCGTCGGCTCATATGTCCCGGACGGGGTGCAGATCATCGACGCGCTGCACGCGCTGAAGCCCCGCCTGCTGTGCTTTTACGACATCGACACGCCGGTGACGCTGGACCGGCTGGACGAGGGCGACGAGGAATATATCGCCACGCGGCAGGTGGGGCTGTTTGACATCTACTTCTCGTTCTCGGGCGGCAAGGTGCTGGAGCATCTGGAACAGGTGCGCGGCGCGCGCCGGGCCGAGGCGCTTTATTGTTCGGTGGATGCGGATCGCTACGCCCCGATGGACGTGCCGCAAAAGTGGGATCTGGGCTATCTTGGCACCTACAGCCCCGACCGCCAGCCGACGCTGGAGGCGCTGCTGCTGGAACCCGCGCGGATGCTGCCCGAGCGGCGTTTCGTGGTGGCGGGGCCGCAATATCCCGACGACATCGACTGGCCGGATAACGTCGAGCGGATCGACCATCTGCCGCCGGCGCGTCATGTGGAGTTCTACAACGCGCAAGGTTTCACCCTAAACGTGACCCGCGCAGCGATGCGGCGCATGGGCTGGTCGCCGAGCGTGCGCCTGTTCGAGGCCGGGGCCTGTGCCACGCCGATCATCAGCGATGATTGGCGCGGGCTGAACGAATTGTTTCCCGACGGCGAGGCCATCGTGATCGCGCAAGACACGCGCGACGTGGTGGCGGCGCTGACGGAACTGCCGGTCTCCGCGCGCCGCGCCATCGGAGAAAATGCCCGGAACCGCGTGCTGGCCGGACATACCGGCCAGGCGCGCGCGCGCGAACTGGCCGCCCTGCTGCAGAGCGCAGGGGCAGACAGGTTGGAGCGGATGTAACGAGTAAATCAGGAGACAGGCGATGAACATCAGATCCGAACGACTTGAGAAAAGAACCATCCTCGTCGCCGGCGGCGCCGGTTTCGTCGGCTCCCATCTGTGCGAGGCGCTGCTGGAACAGGGGCACCGGGTGATCTGCCTCGACAGTTTCCTGACCGGGCGCGAGGAAAACATCCTGCCGCTGTGCACCTACCACGATTTCCGCATGGTGCGGGGCGATGTGCGCGCGCCCGTCGGCTTTCGCGAACGGCTCGACCGGGTCTACAACCTCGCCAGCCCCGCCTCGCCGCCGCATTACCAGGCCGATCCAATCCATACGATGCTGACCAACGTCGAAGGCACGGCGCGCCTTCTGGATCTGGCGCGCGATCACGGCGCGCGCTTCCTGCAGGCCTCGACCAGCGAGGTCTATGGCGATCCCGAGATCCACCCCCAGAACGAGGACTATCCCGGCCGCGTCAGCTGCACCGGCCCGCGCGCCTGCTATGACGAGGGCAAGCGCGCCGCCGAGGCGCTGTGTTTCGACCATGCGCGCGCGGGACTTGACGTTCGGGTGGCGCGCATCTTCAACACCTACGGGCCGCGCATGCGCCCCGATGACGGGCGGGTGGTGTCGAATTTCCTGGTGCAGGCGCTCAGCGGGCGGGACATCACCATCTACGGCAAGGGGCGGCAGACGCGCTCGTTCTGCTATGTCTCGGATCTGGTGGCCGGGCTGATCGCGCTGATGGAGGCGCCGCGTGCGCCCAAGACCGCGATCAATCTCGGCAATCCCGAGGAATTCACCATCCTGGAACTGGCGCTGCAGGTGCAGGCGCTGGTGCCGGGCGGCGCACGCCTGGTGTTCCGCCCGCTGCCCGTGGACGACCCCAAGCGCCGCCGCCCCGACATATCGCGTGCGCGCGAACTGCTGGGCTGGGCGCCGCGCGTTTCGCTGGATCGGGGCCTGCCGCAGACCGCCGCCTGGTTCGCGGCGGCTGTGGGTGCGGCCCTCCCGCCGCGCGCCGCCGCGCCGTTGTCGCGGGCACAGGGCTGATGGACAGGCGCGACGCCCTCTCCCGCCGTATTACCGAGCTGGGGCCTTGGTTCCACAACCTGCGCATTGGCGGGGTCGAGACCGCGCCGGATCATTTCCTGGGTGACTACCCCGCTTTCAAATGGGAAGGGTTCCGCCACGTTCTGCCCGAGGATCTGGGCGGGTGCAGCGTGCTGGATATCGGCTGCAACGCCGGGTTCTACGCGCTGGAAATGGCGCGGCGCGGCGCGGCCGAGGTGGTGGCGATCGACAGCGATCCGCATTACCTGCGCCAGGCCCGCTTCGCCGCCGATGAGGCGGGCGCGAACATCGTCTTTCGGCAGATGTCGGTCTATGACGTGGCGGAACTGGGCCGGCGTTTCGATCTGGTGATCTTCATGGGGGTGCTCTATCACCTGCGCCACCCGCTGCTGGCGCTGGACCTGCTGCACGAGCACGTGGTGGGCAAGCACATGCTGTTCCAGTGCATGCAGCGCGGCGCGGGCGATGTGGCCGATCTGGCGGCCGATCACGATTTCAACGACGACACCCCGTTTCGCGTCGAGGGCGCGCCCCGGCTGCATTTCATCGAACATCGCTTTGCCGGCGATCCGACCAACTGGTTCGTGCCCAACCGCGCCGCGACCGAAGCGATGCTGCGCGCCTCGGGCTTCGCGATCGAGGCGCACCCGGAACCCGAGGTCTATCTCTGCCGCCGCGCCGCCCGCCCCGAAGGCACTGAACCCCCACCCCGGATCACGGCGGCCCGAACCTGACCGAAGCTCGACACGAGGAGAGACACCATGACCACATCGCAGACCACCACCGATCACGACACGATCCGGCAATGGGCCGAGGCCCGCAACGGACGCCCCGCCCGCGTGGAGGGCACCGGCGATGCCGGTGGCCTGCTGCGGATCGATTTCGACGAACCCGAGGAGCGGCTGGAGGAAATCTCGTGGGACGAGTTCTTTGCCATCTTCGAGGATAACAGCCTGGCGTTTCTCTATCAGGAGACGCTGGAGGACGGCTCGACCAGCCGGTTCAACAAGCTGGTGGACCGCACGACCGCGTGATCCCGCGCCGGGGAACCCAAGCCGGCGGACGATGTTGACAGAACAGATTGCCGGTATCCCGTCGGCGTCCCATGGGAAAGGCTGCGGAGATGCCCGCGAAATCCAAGGCACAGCAAAAGGCGGCAGGCGCGGCGCTCGCGGCCAAGCGCGGCGAGACCAAGGTGAGCGACCTGCAAGGCCCCGCCCGCGAGATGTATGAGGCAATGTCCGAAAACGAACTGGACGAGATGGCCGCGACCCCGCGCAAGGGCAAGCCGGAACACGAAAGCGGCTGAGCGATGGCGCCACGGCTGGTCTATTACCCCGACGACCGCCCCGGCATCACCCGGCGAAGGCGCGGGCGCGGGTTCAGCTATTACGACCCCGAGGGCGCGCTGATCCGCGACGCGGTCGAACGCGCCCGCATCGACGCCATCGCCGTGCCCCCGGCCTATGATGCGGTCTGGATCTCGCCCGAGCCGCTGGGCCACCTGCAGGCCACGGGGCGCGATGCCAAGGGGCGCAAGCAATACCGCTATCACCCCGATTGGTCTGCGATGCGGGCGCAGCGCAAATATGACGGGCTGGCGGCGTTCGGGCGCATTCTGCCCCGGCTGCGTGGGCGCATCGCCGCCGGGCTGCGCGCGCCCGGAGGCTCGCGCGATCTGGCGCTGGCGGCGGTGCTGGCGCTGCTGGATCGCGCCGCACTGCGCATCGGCAGCGAGGATTACGCCCGCGAGAACAACAGCTACGGCGCGACCACCCTGCTGGACCGGCATGCCCGCTTTGACGCGGGCGGCGTGACGCTCGACTTTCCGGGCAAGCGCGGCACGAAGGTCAGTTGCCACCTGCACGGAAAGCGCCTGCAACGCGCGCTGCACAAGGTTCAGGACCTGCCGGGTGCCGAGCTGATCGCCTGGACGGACGAGGACGGCGCGCCGCATGCGGTGCGCTCGGACGAGGTGAACGCGGCGCTGGCGGAAATCTGCGGCGAGGGCACCACCGCCAAGACCTTCCGCACCTGGAACGGCACCCACGCCGCCTTTGCCCGCGCGGTGCAGGACGGGCCGCTGCGCATCGCCGACATGGCAGAGGCGGCGGCCGAGCGGTTGCAGAACACGCCCGCCATCGCGCGGACCAGCTATGTCCACCCGCGTGTCATCGCGCTGGCCGATCTGCCCGATCCCGAACGCGCCGCACGTCTGCAGGCGCTCAGCCCACCCGGCCTTGCGCGGCTGCGCGCCCACGAGGACCGGCTGATCGCCTTTCTGGAAACGCGGGATTGACCCTGCCGCGCGGGGCCGAAACGATCGCCAAGGCGATGGCCCCCGACGGCTTCAACTCGTCCTTCAAGGCGCAAGACAGCCATTACGATATCCGCCGCGCGACTACGGGCAGGTGCGGCGGGTTCATCGTCCGCTCCGCCGGCGTTGGGCGCCATTCGGCGCGCCGGGTCCGCAGTTGCCGGGCATTGAGGCCGGAGGGTCAAGCCATGGCCGCGAGGGGGCCTTGACCGCCCTTCCGCCAAGCTGCCCTTGGCCACGGAACCCGGGGAGTCCGACTTCGAGACAGCCGAGGTCAACGAGATCTTGATCCGTGATCTGGCCGGACTTGCAACCTATCTGCATCTGCGGCGTTATGCGCTCGACAACGATTTTGAAAAACCGGGCTTTCGGCCCGTAGGAGCACACGATGCGAAAAATCATGACCCCGATCGTGCTGGGCACCAGTCTTGCGTTATCCTCAACCGCACATGCCGAAACCGATTTCGGCAAGGTGGTGAGCGGGATTGCGCAGTCACTGATTGCCCAAGAGGCGGACAAGGCGGCCTATCTCGAGGCCCAACGCCGCGATACGGCAAGCGCCTACCGCGATTATCTTACGAAGTTCCCGCAAGGGGCCTTTCGGGTCAATGCGCAACAGTCTTTGGACAAGCTGGGCGCTTCGGTGGACACCGACAATCCGCCTCGAACGGATGGCGGCAATCAAAGCGCCGCTTCGGTCGAGGCCTCCATCGGGTTGACCCGTGCGCAGCGCATTCTGATCCAGAAACAGCTGACCTCGATCGGTTACTCTCCCGGTGTCGCCGACGATTTGTGGGGCCGCGATACCCGCAAGGCCATTTCCCGGTGGCAGACCGCGAACAAACTGCCGGCATCCGGCTATGTCACGGCAAAGCAGGTCAGGCAGATTGCGCGTCAGGCCGGGTCCGATGTTGACACCGACGCCTCGGAATCGGTGGTCAAGGACGATCCCGTCGAGGAACGCCTGCTGAGCCTGACCCGGGAGGAACGTCGCGATGTCCAGAGGCGGCTGACCTATCTGGGCTACAGCACGCGCGGCGTCGATGGCGCTTTCGGGCCGAACACGCGGCGTGCGCTGGCCGAGTGGCAACGGGACAGCGGCCTGCGGGCCAGTGGCTATCTGACCGCCGATCAACTGCGCGCCCTGCGTCGCGACACCGGCGGATAGAACGGAGTCCGGTCTTCGCCCGCGACCGGCTTTCACTGTGCCGGGTCGTCGATCAACACCGAAGGTTTCGCCAGCGTGATCAGATCGCCGGGATCGCTGATCGTGACATGCGCCCCGTCCATCTCGACGCCGTAGGGCTGCAACGTCTTGAATGCCCGCGACAGGTTTTCCGCCGTCATGCCGAGATACGAGGCGAGCCGGCGTTTTTCCATCGGCAGGGTGAACGCCGCTGCGCCTCCGGCCCGCTGACGCTGACGCAAAAGATAGTTCGCCAGCCGCTCCAGTGCGCTGCGCAACTTGATGTCCTTGCTGCTTTTGACCAAGGCCCGGTAGCACTGCGCAAGTTCCGCGACCACGGCGCGCGCGAATGCGTGGTCCTCGTCAAAGACCGCGCGCACATCCGATGAGGGCAACAGGACGATGCGGGTCTTTTCGAGCGTGCGGGCCGACATGAGATACGGCGCATCCCGGATCGTGGCCGCGAGGATGAAGGTCGACACCGGGCGCACGAGCGCCATCGTGCTTTCACGCCCGTTCCAATGCGCGAAAAGCTCGACGCTGCCCTCGAAGAGGATATGGAGGAAATCGCAGGGATCGCCCTCGTGGATCAGGTCGACCTGCGGCGGAAAGGTCTGGACATAGGCACCGCGTGTCAGCCGGTCGAAATGAGGGTCGCTCATCCCGTCGAAAAGCGACAATTGCCGGATTTCCATGATGTCAGAATCGCGCATGGCTGTGCTCTTTCTGAACGTGCCCAAGCTTAGATATGACAATTGATATATGTCAAGCTGTAGCCGGGCAAATGCGGCTGGGGCAATTGCGCGCATGTGTCCGCGCGCATGACATATTTTGGCAAGCTGCTTATTTATAACGGCTTTTTCTGAAATTTGATCTGGGTCAAACGTTCGGCGCCGACGATGACGCAGATCATGTCCCGAAACGCGATGTACCGAAATCGGCACCGAGCTGCGGAAGGACACGTCATGAATGCACTTGCCGGGGTCTCCCGCGCGGACCAGAACCGCGCCCTGACCCTCAGCACCATCGCCTTTACCCTCAACTTTGCCGTCTGGACGATCTTCGCGATCATCGGCGTGCAGATCAAACAGGAACTCGGCCTCAACGAGACTCAATTCGGCATTCTGGTCGCGACACCGATCCTGACCGGATCGCTGACCCGGTTGATGCTGGGCATCTGGACCGATCAATATGGCGGGCGGAACGTTTTCCCGATCCAGATGCTGCTGGCGGCGATCGCCACATGGCTGCTGACCATGGCCGAGACATTCCCGATGTTCCTGCTGGCCGCGCTTGGCATCGGCCTTGCGGGCGGCTCCTTTGCGATCGGGGTGGCCTATGTGTCGCATTGGTATCCGCGCGAAAGGCAGGGCACGGCGCTTGGCATCTTTGGCGCGGGCAATGTCGGCGCGGCGGTGACCAAGTTCGGCGCGCCTTTCATCATGGTCGCCTATGGCTGGGAGGCGGTGGCGAATGTCTGGGCGCTGGCATTGGCGGCCATCGCCGTGATCTTCTTCCTGTTCGCCCGAAATGACCCGGTCTTCGAGGCGCGGCGCAAATCCGGAGCTGCGGCGACAACGGTCGCGGCGCAACTGGCGCCGCTGAAGAACCTGCAGGTCTGGCGGTTCTCGCTTTACTACTTCTTCGTGTTCGGCGCGTTCGTGGCGCTGGCGCTGTGGTTGCCGCATTATCTGGTCGAAGTGTACAACGTGGATATCCGCACCGCCGGCATGGCGGCGGCGGCATTCTCGCTTTCGGCCAGCGTGTTCCGCGCCTATGGCGGGCATCTGTCGGACCGTTTCGGTGCGCGCGCGGTGATGTACTGGACTTTCGGGTTCTCGCTGATCCTGCTGTTCATGCTGTCTTATCCGCCGACAAGCTATACCATCCACGGCAAGACCGGTGACATCTCGTTCTCGACCGAGATGGGTTTCGGGGCCTTCGTGCTGATGATCTTCGGCCTCGGCTTTTTCATGAGCCTCGGCAAGGCGGCGGTCTACAAGCATATTCCGGTCTATTACCCGGACAATGTCGGCTCGGTCGGCGGTCTGGTCGGTCTGATCGGGGGTCTGGGCGGTTTCGTGTTGCCGATCATCTTCGGCGCGCTGCTGGATCTCACCGGCGTCTACACCACCTGTTTCGCCTTGCTGTTCGTGCTTGTCGGCATCGCGCTGACCTGGATGCACATGGCGATCCGCAACATGGAGCGCGCGCATCCCGAGGTGCCCCGCGACGCGCTGCCCGAGTTTCCCGAATTCGAGGGCATGCCGATCCCGGCAAGACCCGCTGCGGTCCTGACCGAGTGGGAGCCCGAGAACCCCGAATTCTGGGAAGCCACCGGCAAGCGTATCGCCCGGCGCAACCTGTGGATCTCGATCCCGGCGCTTTTGCTGGCCTTCGCGGTCTGGATGGTCTGGTCGGTGGTGGTCGCGCGGCTGCCGGCCATCGGGTTCGACTTTACCCAGGGCCAGTTGTTCTGGCTGGCGGCGCTGCCGGGTCTGTCGGGTGCGACCTTGCGCATCTTCTACAGCTTCATGGTGCCGATCTTCGGCGGACGCCTGTGGACGACGCTTTCGACCGCGTCGCTGCTGCTGCCCGCGATGGGCATCGGCTATGCGGTGCAGAACCCGGAGACGCCCTATCTGATCTTTCTGGTGCTGGCGCTGCTTTGCGGTCTGGGCGGGGGCAACTTTGCCTCGTCGATGGCCAATATCAGCTTTTTCTACCCCAAGGCGGAAAAGGGCAATGCGCTGGCGCTGAATGCGGGCCTCGGCAATCTCGGGGTGTCGGTGATGCAGTTCCTCGTGCCGCTGGCCATCACGATGGGCGTTTTCGGTGTGCTGGGGGGCGATCCGCAGCCGCTGCCCGATGGCGGGCAATTGTGGTTGCAGAATGCCGGATTCGTCTGGGTGCCGTTCATCCTCGCGGCCACCGTCGCCGCCTATCTCGGCATGAACGACATCGCCTCGGCCAGGTCGTCCTTTGCGGACCAGTCGGTGATCTTCTCGCGCTTCCACAACTGGATCATGTGCATTCTCTATACCGGCACCTTCGGCAGTTTCATCGGTTATTCCGCGGGCTTTCCGTTGCTGATGAAGACGCAGTTCCCGGACGTGAACGCCTTGCAATTCGCCTTCCTCGGGCCGCTTGTGGGCGCGCTCAGCCGGGCCGGGACGGGCTGGATTTCCGATCGTTTCGGCGGCGGGCGCGTCACGCTCTGGGTGTTCGTCGGCATGATGATCGCCGTCTTCGGGGTGCTCCAGTTCCTGCCGCAGGACGGGGCAGGGGGCAATTTCTGGCTGTTCTTCGCCTGCTTCATGGCGCTGTTCTTCCTGACCGGTGTCGGTAACGCCTCGACCTTCCAGATGATCCCCGCGATCATGCAGCGCGAAATTCCGCGCCTGATGCCGCAACTGGATCCGGCCGCCCGGCAAAAGCAGGTCGAGCGCGAAAGTGCCGCGATCATCGCCTTCACCTCGGCGATTGCCGCCTATGGTGCCTTCTTCATCCCCAAATCCTACGGCACGTCGATCGCCATGACCGGCGGGCCCGAGGCCGCGCTTTGGGGGTTCGCCGTCTTCTACGCCCTCTGCACCGTGCTGACATGGGTCTTTTATACCCGCCGCGGCGCGCTGCTGGACCACAAACTGTCGCCGGTGATGGAGCCGCGACCCTTGACCGCTGATCTGACAGGAGACTGACATGAGCCATCTGCTCGACCGACTGAAATTCCTGAAATCCAACGAGCTTGATCGTTTTTCCGACGGATACGGCAAGACCACCATCGAGAACCGCGATTGGGAGGATACCTATCGCAACCGCTGGCGGCACGACAAGATCGTGCGCTCGACCCATGGGGTGAACTGCACCGGATCGTGTTCGTGGAAGATCTACGTCAAATCCGGCATCGTCACCTGGGAAACCCAGCAGACCGACTATCCGCGCACGCGCCCGGATATTCCCAACCACGAACCGCGCGGCTGTTCACGCGGTGCCAGTTACAGCTGGTATCTCTATTCGGCGAACCGGGTGAAGAACCCGTTGATCCGGGGCCGGTTGATGAAGGCATGGCGCAAGATGCGCGAGACCATGACCCCGGTCGCCGCATGGAAAAAGCTGCAGGAGGATCCGATCCTGCGCGCGTCCTATGTGCAGACCCGCGGCAAGGGCGGTTTCGTGCGCGCCAGCTGGGACGAGGCGACCGAGATCATCGCCGCCGCCAATGCCTACACCACCAAAACCTACGGCCCCGACCGCATTTTCGGCTTTTCGCCGATTCCGGCGATGTCGATGGTGTCCTATGCGGCGGGCAGCCGCTATCTTGCCCTGATGGGCGGCACGGTGATGTCATTCTATGACTGGTATTGCGACCTGCCCCCGGCCAGTCCGCAGACATGGGGCGAACAGACCGACGTGCCGGAATCGGCCGATTGGTACAATGCGGGCTTTCTGCTGCTCTGGGGGTCGAACGTGCCCCAGACCCGCACGCCGGACGCGCATTTCTATACCGAGGCGCGCTATCGCGGCACCAAATCCGCCGTCATCTGCCCGGATTATTCCGAGGCGTCGAAATTCGGCGATATCTGGCTGGCCCCCAAGCAGGGCACCGACAGCGCGCTGGCCATGGCGATGGGCCATGTGATCCTGCGCGAGTTTCATCTGGATCGTCAGGTGGAATATTTCGAGGAATATTGCCGCAAATACTCGGACTTTCCGATGCTGGTGCGGCTTGAGGAAAAAGACGGCAAGCTGATCCCGGGCCGGTTCCTGCGGGCCGGTGATCTGGACGGCAAGCTGGGGGAGAAGAACAATCCCGAATGGAAGACCCTCGCCTGGGACATGAAATCCGGCGCGCCGGTCGCGCCCAACGGCTCGGTCGGGTATCGCTGGGGGCAGGATGGGCTGTGGAACCTTGAGGAACGCGCGGGCAAGGCCGAAACCGAACTGGCGATGACCTTTATCGGCGACGGCGACCATGACGAGGTCATGGGCGTCGATTTCCCCTATTTCGGCGGCATGGCGCATGAGCATTTCGTGAAATGCGACCACCCCGAGGTGATGACCCGCAACATTCCGGTCAAGAAGATCACCTCGGGCGACAGCGAATTCATGGTCGCCACGGTGTTCGATCTGTTCTGCGCCAATTACGGCCTTGATCGTGGCCTTGGCGGCGATTGGGTGTCCAAGGATTATGCCGAGGACATGCCCTATACCCCGGCATGGGCGGAAAAGATCACCGGCGTTCCGGCCGAGAAAATCGCCGTCGTCGCCCGTGAATTCGCGCGCAACGCCGAAAAGACCGACGGCAAGTCGATGGTCATTCTGGGGGCGGGGATCAACCACTGGTATCACATGGACATGACCTATCGCGGGATCATCAACATGTTGGTGATGTGCGGATGTGTCGGCAAATCCGGCGGTGGCTGGAGCCATTATGTGGGGCAGGAAAAACTGCGCCCGCAGACCGGCTGGACCGCGCTGGCCTTCGCGCTCGACTGGCACCGCCCGCCGCGCCACATGAACTCGACCAGCGCGTGGTATGCGCATACGGGTCAGTATCGCTATGAGCAGGTGAGTTCGGGCGAGATCCTGTCGCCGACCGCCCCGGCGGGCGATTGGGATGCGACCCTGATCGACTACAACGTGCGCGCCGAACGCATGGGCTGGCTGCCCTCGGCGCCGCAGTTGAAAACCAACCCGCTGGAGGTCGCGAGGGCGGCCAAGGCGGCGGGCAAGGACATCGCGCCCTATGTCGCGGAGCAGTTGAAATCGGGCGCGCTGGAAATGTCCTGCGAAGATCCCGAAGCGCCGGAGAACTGGCCGCGCAACCTGTTCGTGTGGCGTTCCAATATCCTCGGGTCGTCGGGCAAGGGGCATGAGTATTTCCTGAAATACCTGCTGGGCACGAACCATGGCGTGGTCGGCAAGGATCTGGGGCAGGAGGGCGGCGTGCTGCCCCGCGAGGTCAAATGGCACGAGAAAGCCCCCGAGGGGAAACTCGACCTGCTGGTGACGATCGATTTCCGCATGAGCACCACCTGCGTCTATTCCGACATCGTGCTGCCGACGGCCAGCTGGTACGAAAAGGACGATCTGAACACCTCCGACATGCACCCGTTCATCCACCCGCTTCAGGCGGCGGTGGACCCGGCCTATGAAAGCCGGTCGGATTGGGAAATCTTCAAATCCATCGCCAAGAAGGTGCAGGAGGTCGCGCCCGAGGTTCTGGGCAAGGAAACCGACGTCGTCGCGCTGCCGCTGAACCATGACACGCCGGCCGAGATCGCGCAGGATCATGTGCTGGACTGGAAAAAGGGCGAATGCGATCTGATCCCCGGCAAGACCGCGCCGAATTTCATCACGGTGGAGCGGGATTACGGCGCGATCCATGATCGCTTTGTCGCGGTCGGACCGCTGATGGACAAGATCGGCAATGGCGGCAAGGGCATCGCCTGGGACACCAAGGACGAGGTGCAGCATCTGCGCGATCTGAACGGCGAGTGGCTGGACGGCTCCGCCAAGGGCTGCGCGAAGATCGACACCGGCATCGACGCCGCCGAGGTCATTCTGATGCTGGCCCCGGAAACCAATGGCGATGTCGCCGTCAAGGCATGGCACGCGCTGGAAAAATTCACCGGGCGCGAGCACACGCATCTGGCGGGTGTCAAGGAAGACGAGAAGATCCGCTTTCGCGATATCGCCGCCCAGCCGCGCAAGATCATCTCCTCGCCCACCTGGTCGGGCATCGAATCCGAGGAGGTGTGCTATAATGCCGGCTATACCAACGTTCACGAACTGATCCCGTGGCGCACCCTGACCGGGCGCCAGCAGCTTTACCAGGATCACCTGTGGATGCGGGCCTTTGGCGAAGGGTTCGCCACCTATCGCCCGCCGGTGGACACGAAAACCGTCACCGCCAAGATCAACAGCGACGAGGGCAGGGCGCATGTCGTGCTCAACTTCATCACGCCGCACCAGAAATGGGGCATCCACTCGACCTATACCGACAACCTGCTGATGCTCACGCTCAACCGGGGCGGGCCGGTGGTCTGGATCAGCGAGGTGGATGCCAAGACGGCGGGACTTGTCGATAACGACTGGGTCGAGGTCTACAACTCCAACGGTGCGCTGACAGCGCGGGCGGTGGTCTCGCAGCGGATGAAGACCGGCACGATGTTCATGTATCACGCGCAAGAAAAGATCGTGAACACGCCGGGGTCGGAAAAGACCGGGCGGCGTGGCGGCATCCACAATTCGGTCACCCGCACGACGCTGAAGCCGACGCACATGATCGGCGGCTATGCGCAACTGTCCTACGGGTTCAACTATTACGGCACGGTGGGCAGCAACCGCGACGAATTCGTCGTCGTTCGCAAGATGGTCAAGGTGGACTGGCTGGATCAGCCGGCCAAGAACGTGGAGGCAGCGGAATGAGAATTCGTGCACAAATCGGCAAGGTGCTGAACCTGGACAAATGCATCGGGTGCCACACCTGCTCGGTCACCTGCAAGAACGTCTGGACCAGCCGCGAAGGTGTGGAATACGTTTGGTTCAACAATGTCGAAACCAAGCCCGGCACCGGCTATCCGACCGACTGGGAAAACCAGAAACGCTGGAACGGCGGCTGGGTGCGTCAGGGCGGCAAATTGCGGCCCAAGCAGGGCGCGAAATGGCGGATCCTGGCGAACATCTTTGCCAATCCCTATCTGCCCGAGATCGACGATTATTACGAACCGTTCGATTTCGACTATGACCATCTGCAATCCGCGCCCGAGATGGAGCATTTCCCGACCGCGCGCCCGCGCTCGAAAATCACCGGCGAGCGGATGGAGAAGATCACCAAAGGCCCCAACTGGGACGAAATCCTGGGCGGCGAGTTCGAAAAGCGGTCGAAAGATTACAATTTCGAAGGCATCCAGAAGGACATCTACGGGCAATACGAAAACACCTTCATGATGTATCTGCCGCGCCTGTGCGAGCATTGCCTGAACCCGACCTGCGTGGCCTCCTGCCCCTCGGGCGCGATCTACAAGCGCGAAGAGGACGGCATCGTCCTGATCGACCAGGAGAAATGCCGGGGCTGGCGGATGTGCGTTTCCGGCTGCCCCTACAAGAAGGTCTATTACAACTGGGCGACCGGCAAATCCGAGAAATGCACCTTCTGCTATCCGCGAATCGAAAGCGGCAACCCGACGGTCTGTTCGGAAACCTGCGTCGGACGTATCCGCTATCTTGGCGTGATGCTCTATGATGCCGACCGCATCGAAGAGGCCGCCAACATGGCCGATGAAAAGGATCTCTATCAGGCGCAACTGGATATCTTCCTCGATCCCAACGATCCCGAGGTTCAGCGTCAGGCGCTGGAGCAGGGTATTCCCGAAGACTGGGTGAAGGCCGCGCAGGACAGCCCGGTATGGAAGATGGCGATGGACTGGAAGATCGCCTTTCCGCTGCATCCCGAATACCGGACCCTGCCGATGGTGTGGTATATCCCGCCGCTTTCGCCGATCCAGAACGCCGCCGAGGCGGGACAGATCGGTGTCGATGGCGACATGCCCGACGTGCGCTCGCTGCGCATCCCGGTGCGTTACCTCGCCAACATGCTGACCGCCGGCAAGGAAGAACCGGTGGTGCACGCGCTGGAGCGGATGCTGGCCATGCGCGCCTATATGCGGGCGAAAACCGTCGATGGCGTGGTCGACGAGGCCATCGCCGCCCGCGTCGGCATGGCGGGGCGCGTGATCGAGGACATGTACAAGATCATGGCCATTGCCGATTACGAGGATCGTTTCGTGATCCCGACCAGCCACCGCGAGACGCATGAGGATGCGCGGGATATCCGTGGCGGCTGCGGCTTTACCGATGGCAATGGCTGCTCCACCGGCGTCAGTCCGGGCACGCTTTTCGGCGGCAAGCGGAAGAAAACCCTCACCCTACCGTCGGAGGCGAACTGATGGACCGCACATTCAAGACGCTCTCGCTGATCCTCGGCTATCCGACGGTCGAGTTGCAAAAGGCGATGCCCGAAATCGCGGCGGTGCTGATGGCAGAGCCACGGCTGACCCCGGCGGCACGGCGCGACCTTGCGCCGCTTCTGGACGTGCTGGAACACGACGACATCTATGCGCTGGAGGAGGCCTATGTCGGCCTGTTCGACCGCTCGCGCACGCTGTCGCTCAACCTGTTCGAGCATGTGCACGGCGAAAGCCGCGACCGGGGCGGCGCGATGGTGTCGCTGGTGGAAACCTATCGCGACGCCGGGTTCGATCCGGTGACCAGCGAATTGCCGGATCACCTGCCGGTGCTGCTGGAGTTTCTGGCGACGCGCCCCGCTGACGAGGCGCGCGACGTGCTTGCCGATGCCGCGCATATCTTTGCGGCGTTGGTGGAACGGTTGAACCGCCGCGACAGCAGCTACGGCGCCGTGTTCGCCGCCCTGTTGCAACTGGCAGGCGTTCACGCCGACGCCGAGGCCGTGGCCGAACTGCTGGCCCAGCCCGATGCGGACCCCGACGATCTCAGGGCGCTCGATGCCGTCTGGGAGGAAAGCGAGGTTCTCTTCGGTCCCGATCCCAACGCCGGCTGTCCACAGGTGCGCGACATGCTGGCCAACATGGACACGCCCGTTAATCCCCGCCCGGCCAATGCGGCCGAATGATGGAGGCTTGAATGCATCAGTTCCTGTTCGGAATTTACCCCTATATCGCCATCACGGTGATGGTGTTCGGGTCCATCGCACGATACGAGACCGTGCCCTTTACCTGGAAATCCTCGTCCAGTCAGCTTTTCCGGCTCAGGCAGATGGTCTGGGGGTCGGTGCTGTTTCATGTCGGCGTCCTGATCATCCTGTTCGGGCATCTTTTCGGCCTGCTGACCCCGATCGTCATCTTCGATGCGCTTGGCATCACCCATCAGGCGAAACAGACGCTTGCCGTCGTCGTCGGCGGTATTGCCGGTATCATGGCGCTGGTCGGCGGCGGGATGCTGCTGCACCGCCGCCTCTATGATTCCCGCGTGCGGGCCAATTCGACCTTTGCGGACAACTGGATCCTGATCCTGTTGCTGGCCCAACTGGTGCTGGGGGTGATGACGATCTTCATCTCGGTTCAGCATCTGGACGGGTTCGAGATGACCAAGTTCATGGCCTGGGCGCAGGGCATCTTTACCTTCGATCCCAACGCGGCAAGTTATATCGCGGATGCCAACATCATCTTCAAACTGCACATCTTTCTGGGTCTGACGATCTTTCTGTTGTTCCCGTTCACGCGGCTTGTCCACATGCTGTCGGCGCCGGTGCGTTACCTGTGGCGCCCCGGTTACCAGATCGTGCGGTCGCGCCGCCGCAAACCCGCGGAGTGAGGGCCATGAACAAACCGCTGTTTTCCGACGTGACCGTCAATGGCGAAAGGATCGCGATCGCTGCCATCGCCGCCGAGGCGCAGAACCATGCCGCCCCCAGGGGCAAGCCGGGTCTGGCCTGGCGTGCTGCCGCGCGCGCGCTGGTGATCCGGACCCTGCTGTTGCAAGAGGCCGCCCGTCGCGGGTTCACGCCGGACCCCGCCGAAATCGGACCGGGCAGGTTCGAGACCGACCAGGAATCGCTGATCCGCGCGGTGATGGAGGCCGAAATCGCTCCGCCACCGCCCGGCGAAGACGAATTGCGCGCAACCTGGGCCAAAAACCCCGAGCGGTTTGCCAGTCCGCCCCTGTGGGAGGTGTCGCATATCCTGATCGCCGCAGACCCCGAGGACGCCGATATATGCGCGCGGGCGCTGAAAACCGCCCAAGGGCTGGCAGACGAAGCCCGCCGCCCCGGCGCGCGGTTCGCGCAGCTTGCGGCGCAACACTCTGCCTGTGACTCAAGACATAACGGCGGCGCGCTGGGGCAGCTTGGGCCGAATGACACCGTGCCGGAGTTCGAGGCCGCGCTGAAGCGATTGCGCGAGGGCGAGGTGACCGCCGAACCGGTCCGGACGCGGTTCGGGTATCATGTCATCCGTGTGGATGCCGTCGCGCCGGGTCGGCCGCTCCCGTTCGAGGCGGTCCGGGACCAACTGGCCGAGGCGTTGGAAAAAGCCGCCTGGGTCCGCGCGGCCCGCGCCTTTGCCGACCGGTTGATCGCGGATGCCGACGTGACGGGCGTGGACCTGAGCGCGGCCTGAGGCAAGGGCAGGGGGCGTGACAAAAGACCGTTGCGCCGCCCCCGTTCACGCGATTGCCTGAAAAGCAGCGTTGAAAGGAGCCCTGTGAATGTCCGACGCAAGGTTGCCGGCGACAGGTCGCGCCATTGGTAAACGGTTCTGGCCCCCCGATGTCCGGACATTGTCGTCAGGCTATTTCGGCATGGTCATGGCGACCGGCATCGTGTCGCTGGCGGCCGATCAGATCGGGCTTCACGGTATCGCGTGGGGTCTTTTCGGGATCGCGGTCGTCGCTTACCTCGTGCTCTGGGGGCTGACGGTCCTGCGGATCCTGCGCCACACACGGCTGTTTTTCAGCGATCTGGTCGATCACCTGCGCGGCCCCGGTTTCTTCACCATGGTTGCCGCCTCGGCGGTGCTGGGCAGCGCGTTCATCCTGCTCGCCCATAGCTGGATCATCGGGTTCGCGCTGTGGTGCGTGGCGGTGGTGCTGTGGCTGGCGCTGACCTACACGATCTTCACCGCCTTCACGGTCAAGGAGGACAAGCCCGACCTGGCCCACGGCATCAGCGGTGCCTGGCTGCTGGCGGTCGTGGCCACGCAGTCGATAGCCGTGCTCGCGGCGCTGCTGGCGGTGCAGGTCGCGCAGCCCTGGCGGCTGGATCTCAACTTTCTGGCGCTGTCGATGTGGCTATGGGGCGGGATGCTTTATATCTGGATGATGTCGCTGATCTTTTATCGCTACACGTTCTTTCGGTTCTCGCCGGCGGATCTGTCGCCACCCTATTGGATCAACATGGGGGCGATGGCGATTTCCACGCTGGCGGGGTCGCTGTTGATTCTCAATTCCGACGACGCGCCGTTCCTGCATTCCATCGTGCCCTTCATGAAGGGGTTCACGGTGTTTTACTGGGCCACCGGAACCTGGTGGATCCCGATGCTGGTGATCCTGGGCATCTGGCGGCACGTCTACAAACGCTTTCCGCTGCGCTACGACCCGCTTTACTGGGGCGCGGTGTTTCCGCTGGGCATGTATGCGGTGGGCACCCACCGGATGGCGCAGGCGATGGGGTTCGAGTTCATTTCCGCGCTGCCCGTCGTCTTTGCCGTTGTTGCGATGATTGCCTGGGCGGTGACCTTCATTGCCTATCTCGCCGGGCTGCTGCGGAGCGGGGAGGCCTGATGGAAATGAACACGGAACGGCAACTGTTGGCGCGGCTCTTTTCCAGGGAGATTGAAATATGGCGCGGAGAGGCGCCGCTCGCGCCGGTATTCTGGGGATATGGCGTGGCGTTGAGCAGCGTTCTGCTGGGATCCTACGGCGCAACGATCTACTTTGTCTGGCCCCGGGCCGAACAATTCCTGCTGATCTGCCTCGGCCTCTATACCCTGTGGATTCTCGTGGCGATCTGGCGCTGTTCGGCGCATCCGAATTCGATCTGGAACCTGCTCGCGCGGATGCTGACCGTCGCGTGGGCGGTCAACGTGGCCCTGATCCTGCTGTTTCGGGAACTGGATCTGCTGACACTGTTTCTTGCCTCCTGATCCGCCCCGAAAAGACCGACAGGCTGTAAAACCTGCTCTACCCGTGCCGCTGGCGACCTCGCCGTCGACAGGCAGGCCCGGCCATTCCTGACGCCAGGCTGACGCACGAATCGCGTTGGCGTCAGGAGGCCTTCAGGTTTTCCGGTCAGATTGATTGCATCAACTGAACAAGGAAAACTGAAAAGGAGAAGATCATGCATACCTCATTCGTCATAGCCGCTGTCATATCCGCATTCGCCGTGACGGCTTCGGCAGCCCCCTTTGAAACCTCCTATGTGCTGAGCGCGCCGCATGCGGATTTCCTCATGCAACTCGAGAAAGCCGCCGACGCGCCGGGTCGGACCGGAGCCGCCGCGCGCAAGGCCGCCGACCTTCTGGGTCCGCATATGGAAGTGGAGGAACGCGTGGTCCTGCCGTTTCTCGCGCATACGCAAGCCGTCGCAAGGGGACAGGCCCCCACTGATCCGCAGATACTGACGCGGCTGCAAACCCTGTCGGCGGAACTGCCCCGGCTGCAGGACGCCGAGATAGAGGTTGTCACCGCGCTGGTGGATCTGTTCGCTGCGGCGGAAGAGGACGGTCAGCCAGAGATCTCGCGCCTTGCCGAGCGGATGATCTGGCATCAGACCAATGATGCCGACGTGCTTTATCCGGCCGCGGTTCTTGTGGGCTACAGCGTTCATGCGGAAACGGCCGAGGCCGATCCGGCCGGGCGCCCGACCGTTCCGGTGCCGCTTTACGGTCGCGACCCGATGCCGATGATGGGAGTCGGCAATCCCCACCACACGGGCAACACGCGCCCATGAACTGCCCGTGGTCTTGCAATCGGGTTTCCGTCAGAGCCGGTCCGGACAGGGCGGCCGCGGACCTGTCATCCAAAAAAGTGAAGGCCGACAACACCAGTCGGCCTTCACTTTTTTTGAATGGAACTGGAGCGCGAGATCGTCGGCACCGGTTCCAGACAGATCCTAGGTGTTGCGCAGAAGATTGAAGCCATGGCGGATCTGGTCGCTGTCCTTGCCCTGGGGAATGTCTTCCGGAGCGGGCGGGTTCCACGAGGTCTCTTGCGCCGGAGCTTTATCCTGCGTCAATCCATGATACCCGAAGACAGGCAGGATCTGTTGGCCGCGGTGCCCGAGGATTTGGTGAGCCTCGCCTTGCATCATCGCGGCACTGCTCCGGTTTCTTTCTGGGCGGGTTCCGTTGGTTTACGCGTTGCCTGCGCCAGT
>CANNGH010000008.1 GCA_947504115.1 uncultured Sedimentitalea sp. | reverse complement strand
GCGGAACCCGATGCCGTGGGCACGGCCGATGTGCTGGACTATGACGGGACGAGGGATGCGTTCTGGGCCGATGGCCCGCAAGACTTGTTCGCTGCGCGCTATACCAGCGAGCTGACGATCGAGGCGGCGGGCACCCACACCTTTTATCTCAACTCGGACGATGGCTCGGCGCTCTATATCGATGGCGAGCGGATCATCGACAATGACGGCCGGCATGGGGCGACGCAGCGCCAGGTCACCATCGATCTGGAGGCCGGAACGCACGACATCGAACTGCAGTATTTCGAAGCCTCTGGCAAACAGACGTTGCAATTGCTGTGGTCTGGCCCCGAGACGGGCAACGAGACGGTTCTGCTTGGCGGGGACAATCTGAACCACGCGAACACGGCCGCGGATGCAGATGACGGCATCACGCCCGAGCCGCCCGTTGAAACCGACCCTCCGGTCGTACCTGCGCCCCCCGAGGATACTGCCGGGGATCACAGCGGTTTCTACGCCGAGTATTTTGTGCTTCCGGGCTGGACCGAACGGCTTGCGGAGGTCGATTTCGACGCGGAACCCGATGCCGTGGGCACGGCCGATGTGCTGGACTATGACGGGACGAGGGATGCGTTCTGGGCCGATGGCCCGCAAGACTTGTTCGCTGCGCGCTATACCAGCGAGCTGACGATCGAGGCGGCGGGCACCCACACCTTTTATCTCAACTCGGACGATGGCTCGGCGCTCTATATCGATGGCGAGCGGATCATCGACAATGACGGCCGGCATGGGGCGACGCAGCGCCAGGTCACCATCGATCTGGAGGCCGGAACGCACGACATCGAACTGCAGTATTTCGAAGCCTCTGGCAAACAGACGTTGCAATTGCTGTGGTCCGGCCCCGAGACGGGCAACGAGACGGTTCTGCTTGGCGGGGAGAATCTGAACCACGCGAACACGGCCGCGGATGCAGATGACGGCATCACGCCCGAGCCGCCCGTTGAAACCGACCCTCCCGTCGTATCTGCCCCCGAAGATACTGCCGGGGATCACGACGACGGCACGGACGGCGATACCGGCGACGAAACGGCCGATGGCGACTCGGGTGACCACACGGATCACGGCGATCCCGATCCGATCGAACAACCGACGACAACAGCCGAGATCGAAGAATTTGTCGCACGGGTCCGGGCCCAGACGGACGCTCATGCCCATGATATGGACGGGGCTATGGCGACGGAGCACATGCAAGTCCTCAGCCTTGTCCCCCATGCGGAAGCCACGCATATCGCGATCTCGGACGGCGACTGGAACGACCCAGGCACCTGGTATCAGGGCCGTATCCCGGACGCAGGCGCGAAAGCCCTGATTCCGGAAGGCATTTCCGTCACCTATAACAGTGAAAGCGACGCATCGCTGTTTACCGTTCGCGTGGATGGCGAGCTTGCCTTCGCGACCGATACGGATACCAAGATGGTCGTCGATACATTCGTGGTTGGGACCTCCGGGCGTCTGGAGATCGGTACCGCCGACAATCCCATCGACGCGAACGTCAATGTCGACATCGTCATCGCCAACAACGGCGACATCGACGTCAACTGGGATCCGGGACTGTTGTCGCGTGGCGTCGTCTCGCATGGCGAAGTCGAAATCCATGGTTCCCGGAAGGACGCGTTCCTGAAAGTCTCCGAGGCGCCGATGGCGGGCGATACCGCGCTGAACCTTGCAGAGGTGCCCAGCGGCTGGCAGGTCGGCGACACATTGGTCGTGACCGGAACCCACAAGACCGGCTGGAGCGGCGCGGCTGGCTTTGTCGAAAGCCAAGACGAGGAAGTGACGATCACGGCCATTGACGGCAATCAGATCACCTTTGATCGCCCGCTGGAATACGATCACGACACGCCGCGGGAAGATTTGTTCGCCTATATCGCCAATACAAGCCGCAACATCACGATACGCAGCGAAGATGGCGAGGACACGGCCGTTCACCACCGCGGTCACGTGATGTTCATGCATAACGACGAGGTCGACGTACGCTATGCCGCCTTCGACGATCTGGGACGGACCGATAAATCCGTCCCGGCCTTCGATATCGGATCGCTTTCGACTGTCGAGGCGGACAGCAACATAAAAAGCCGCTATCCTTTCCACTTCCACAAGACCGGCACCATGGATCAGGAGAATCCTGCCATGGCGGTCGGCAACGCGGTGAATGGCGCGCCGGGCTGGGGCTATGTCCACCATTCCAGCAACGCCAACTTTACCGACAATGTGTCGTTTGACGTCTATGGTGCGGGCTTTGCCGCCGAAAGCGGCGACGAGACCGGCGTCTGGATCGGCAACATGGCGATCAAGTCCGAAGGTATCGGTTTCGGCGATTGGAGCGCCAAGCAGCAAGACGATGTCGCCCGGCAGGACACCGGGCGCACCGGCGATGGGTTCTTCTTTGCCGGCCGCCTTGTGGAGGCCGCAGAAAACGTTGCAGTCAACACGACGAACGGCTTTGTCTGGATGCACCGCAACACCGAGGCCAATCCGCTATCCGCGAATCTGGACCATCCCGAAATCGCGTATGGCTCTGATGAACTTCCTGTTAATCTGGGGCCGATTCAGGGCTTTCGAGACAACGAAGCCTATGGAACGCATACAGGTTTGATGGTCATCAAGGATAACGCGGCACAGCGACAGCACGACATGCGCTCCGTCCTTGATGGTTTCGTGAACTGGGAAACGCACGAAGGCGTAAACATCAGTTACACGGCACATTATACCATGCTCGACTTCGACCTTCTGGCAGCCCGCCAATCCACGGGCGGACCGCAGTCCAATGGTGTCGTAATCGGTGCCATGGCCTTCGATCTCGTGTTCAATGGCCTCAAGATCGACGGATTTGAAAACGGCATGGATCTCGATCAGGACTTCTTCAGGCCGATCGCGGATTCCGACGTGGGTCATATCGTGATCGATCTCGAAACCTCCAATCTTGGCAGGGAATTCGTGGGGTTCGACGGCAACAAGCATCAGATCCTTACCTCGGATGATCTGAACGAGGGGCAACTCGGCTTTCAGCATACCGGCAGCACCAGCCTCGGCAGGAACGAGGCGTTCGACATGGGCGGCATCAAGACCGATTCCATCGGAACGCGGGAGCGGGAATACGACGGCGATCCCCTGACCCTGGAGTTTTACAAACAAATTGCCCAGGTTCTGACGACGGATGGTTACTACAAGACAGAAGATGGCCGTAACGTCATCCTGGTCGAGGATTTCATAACCGATAGGGCGAGCGGCGATGTTCTTAAATTCGCGCATGTGATCACCATCGAAATGAGCGACGATCAACTGGCCAATGACTGGAACCTCAACAACATGTTTGACGGCGTAAAGTTCAACGGCCCGATCTCGCTCGGGGGCTCCGCTCCGGAGGCGAACGACGACACGTTCACACTCCAGGCTGATCAAAGCATCCGGTTCGATCCCGCCGCCAACGATTTCGATGCCGATGGCGACACCCTGTGGGTGGACGGGTTCATGGATCCCGAGCACGGCGACGTTTACATGCAGGAAGACGGACAGCTTCTGTATCAACCTGATATCGGGTTCACCGGCACCGACACGTTCGACTATTGGACGACTGACGGTTCGGGGCAGTTCGCAAGTGCGAGGGTGACAATCGACGTCTGGTAAACCGGATCAACCGCGTTGCGCCCGATCGGTTTCGTGGTCGGGTGGCCTCGAAGACGTTGCAATGATCCATGTACGGCGAAAAGACCACGCACGTGATCGCGGCGCGCCAGAGGTCACCCTGCTTCACATGCGCCGCGGATCGAAATCTGCGAGCTGCGGTAAATACGGCAGGGGTAAAACAATACGTTCGGGCTTTGGAGGCCGACTAACATCATGCGTCAGAAAACCTCGCTGCAGCTAGCGTATAGACGGTTTCGGTCCATCCTTGCCGCAACCGTCATATTCAGTTTCTTCATCAACCTGCTGATGTTCGTCGGTCCTCTCTACATGCTGCAGATTTATGATCGGGTGCTCTCGAGCCGCAACGAGATGACCCTGATCATGATCACGGTGATCGCGATCGCCTTGCTCCTGAGCTACGGCCTCCTGGAATTCACACGCTCGCGCCTGCTGGTGCGTGCCGGGCTGCAGTTCGATGAAGTGCTGGCAAGCCCTGTCTTCCACCGCGTGGTCAAACGGCAGACAGCTCAGCCAGGAGGCAATGCGCAGGTTGCCTTGAGAGACATCGATAAAGTTCGGGAGTTCATGACAGGGCAGGGAATCCTGGCGTTTTTCGATGCGCCCTGGGTTCCGTTGTTCCTTGCGCTGTGTTTTGCGTTCCACCCATGGCTGGGGATGGTGGCGACCGTTGGGGCCCTCCTGATCTTCGCGCTGGCGATTATCAACGAGTTTGCAACTCGAAATACCCTGCAAGATGCCGGCAAAGCAGCTCAGGACGCCAATCACTTCGTGAGCACGACCATGCAGAATGCCGAGGTCATCCGGGCGCTCGGCATGGAAAAGCAGCTGACCAGACGTTGGCTGGACAAACATGATGATATGCTGGTTCATCAAGCCAAGGCGAGTGACCGCGCCGGCTCGATCCTGGCCTCGTCGAAGTTCATCCGCATGAGCCTGCAAGTCGCCATTCTGGGCACCGGTGCCTACCTGGCAATCCAGCAATTGATCTCGCCTGGTATCATGATTGCGGCGTCGATCGTGATGGGCCGTGCCCTGGCGCCGGTCGAACAGGCTGTCGGCCAGTGGAAGCAATTCGTGAGCGCGCGCTCCTCACACAAGCGCCTGAAGCAGTTGTTCGACAACATCGCGGATCAGGAAGAGCGGATCGAGCTTCCGGAACCAAAGGGACAATTAAAGGTGGAACAGCTGTTCGCGACCGTCCCGGGCAAACGCGACACGCTGCTCAGGGGAATCAACTTTTCCATCGAGAGCGGAGAAGTTCTCGCGGTTATCGGGCCGAGCGGGTCGGGCAAGTCCTCGCTGGTCAGACATCTTGTCGGGGCAATGGCACCGGCCGCCGGGGCAGTTCGGCTGGACGGAACCGAAATGCACCACTGGAATCCCGATCAGCTGGGGCGGTTCATCGGCTACCTGCCACAGGATGTGAAACTCTTCGGCGGGTCTGTCGCGGAAAACATATCGCGGTTCGAGCCCGAGCCAAAGGATGATGACATTGTTGCGGCGGCAACGCTTTCGGGCGCCCATGACATGGTCCAGACGCTGAGCAATGGCTATGAAACCGATGTGGGTGAGGGGGGTATGTTCCTCTCCGGCGGCCAGCGTCAGCGCGTCGGCCTTGCGCGCGCTGTTTACCGCTCCCCAAGCCTCGTGGTTCTTGATGAACCGAACTCGAACCTCGACAGCGAAGGTGAAAAAGCGCTCATATCCTGCATTCAGCAGCTCAAGGAAATGGGCAAGACCGTGGTTCTTGTCACACACAAAACCAACCTGCTTGCTTTGACCGACAAGACGCTGATGCTGATGAACGGGACGGTCGAGAAGTTCGGACCGACCAGCGAGTTCCTCAAAAAGAGGCATGTTGCCGCCTCGGGCGGCATGGCGCCTGCCAGAGTTCAGCATAAGGAGCAGGCTCGTGAGAAGGCTACCGGGAGCGCCCCTGCGGTGGTGCGGATGTCCCAGTCCGGATAAGCCGAAGAACAGGACCAACACAGGAAGACGAGACAAGTCGGGGTCCATTTTGTCCATGATCGCCCATGAAGCCGAAACATGGAAGCCAGTCGGAAAAATACAGTAGGACATGACACAGATGGCCATCAAGCCAAGCCCAAGACCGATTGCTATCATGGGATATGCAATCGTGATTCTCACATTCGGTGTGCTTGGAAGCTGGGCGGCCGTTGCCAGGCTTGACAGTGCCGTCTTCGCTCCGGGCACGATCTCTCTGGAGAGCAACCGCAAGGTCGTGCAGCATCTTGAGGGCGGCATCGTTCAGGAGATCCTCGTGAATGAAGCCGACACGGTCGAGAAAGGCGACGTTCTGCTGCGGCTGAACGGCGTCGAGGCCAGTTCCATCCTGCATGTCGTCAACACCCGGCTGGACGTCGCTCGCATTGCGGAAGCGCGTCTTCTGGCAGAGCGTCAATTGGCTGAAACGATCGAGTTGCCCGACCTGGACGTCGGAGCCTCCTCCGACATCGTGGAATCGGCAATCGCGGATCAGAAGGACCTGTTCCAGAACCGCTGGTCCATCCAGAAATCCCGCACGGACATCCTGGCGAGCCGGATCGGACAGGTCGGAGAGCAAATCGAAGGTCTGGAACTTCAGAAGTCTGCGCTGGAGCGTCGAGTGGCGAATTACATGGCCATGATCGAGCGGATGCGCAGTGGTGAGGAAAGAGGCCTGATCCAGAAAAACACCTTGTCCCAACAGGAAGACGAGATGATCCAGATCGAGGCATCTCTGGGGCAGGTCATTTCCGAGATCGCCCAGGCCAGGAACGTGATCAGTGAAACGGAGTTCGAAAAGCTTCAGATCGGCCAGGAATTCCGCCAGCGCGCCAATACGGAGCTCGAAGAGGTCCGTGCCAGGATCTCGGAGCTGGAGCAGCGCAAGAAGATCGCGTTGGATACGCTGAACCGGATAGAAATACGTGCGCCGAGCTTCGGTACGGTCCAGAATCTGAAGGTGCATACCGTTGGATCGGTGATCCGTCCGGGCGATGTCCTCATGGAAATCGTGCCCAGGGATGAAAACCTGATCGTGAATGCACGGGTCTCGCCACGCGATATCGACAACGTCTCGGCGGGGCTGGAGACGGAAGTCCGCTTTACCGCTTTCAAGTCCAAGCTGACACCGATCATGCTGGGCAGTGTCAGATCCGTGTCCAACGACGTCATCACCCCCGAAAACCCGCAAGAGATGCCCTATTATCTGGCCCGCATCGACGTGGATGAGGACGACATCCCGAAAGAGTTCCAGGGCCGCCTCTCGGCTGGCATGCCCGCCGACGTCATCATCACCACAGGGGAACGGACAGTGCTTGACTTCCTTGCCTCCCCCTTGCTTGACGCGGTCCGCAAGAGCCTGATCGAAGAGTGACCCCCCAGCCGGGGGCCTGATGCCGGAAAGAGGAGCCATGCCGGATTCCGGGTGATGCGGCCTGATCGGGCGGCGCGGTTTTCGGCATCGGTTCGTGCGACACCATCGGTGAACGTGACGCCGTCGATGACCATTGCCAACCGGGCCGCGCCCTTCAGCCGGCGCCCCCGCTACGTGGCGTTCAGCAGTGCCCGATAAACCGCATTCAAGGCGGCGGCCTCGTCCTCGATGCGGAAATTCTCCAGCATGTGCCGGCGTGCGGCATCCGATTGCCGCGCCAGCCGGGCGGGGTCGTCCAACAAGCCGGCCACCGCATCCGCCATTGCCGACACATCGCCGGGCGGCACGAGATGCCCGGTCTCGCCCGCCATCACCAGTTCCTCGAAGGCGCCGACGGTGGTGGCAACCACCGGAACGCCGCAGGCCATCGCCTCAATCGGGGTCAGGCCGAACCCCTCCCATCGCTGCGGCGCGACGAAGAGGTCGAGCACCTGATACCAGCGGGCGATGTCGTGGGTCGCGACCTCGGGGCGGAACAGCAGCCGGCCCTCCAGCCCGGCCTCGGCGGCCCTGTCCCGCAAGGCGCGCTCAAAATCCCGGTGCTTGCCGGTGGCGCGGCCCATCACGATGGCGCCGGCATCGGGGCGGGATTTCAGCACCTCGATCATGGCATCGACGAACACATCCGTGCCCTTCTGCGCCCGGACCCGCCCGTAGCAGCCCACCAGCGGCCCCGGCGGCAGGTCCAGTTCCGCCCGAAGCCGCGCCTTGTCGTCCGGCGGGCGGAAGGTATCGGTGTCGATGCCGTGCAGGATCACCGTGGCGTCGCGCTGCAGATAGGCGGCGGTCTTGCGCGAGGTCGCCACCACCGCGTCCATGCGCGCGATCAGGGCGCGGGTCAGCCAGGTGTGGTGGCGCTGCGAGGCCGAGGTGAAGAGCAGTTTCAGCCGCTTGCGCAAGAGGTGCTTCAGTGCCAGCCCGCCCAGCATCTCGACATTGCGCCGTGCATGCCAGACCCGCGCGCCCGAGGGGCCGCGCCGGGGCATCGTCAGCAGGTCGCGCAGGCGGATCTGCGGCACATCGGGCGGCAGCACCGGGCCGGTGGCGGCGATGGCGATGTCGCGCGCCTGCAACGGCACCAGCCGCACCACGGTGGCCGTCACCCCGGACAGGCGGCGCTTGAAATTGGGCGCGATGACATCGATGGCGGCGGGATCGGCGGTCACGGAAAACGAACTCCTGTCGGATGCGCCGCGACGCACGGCAACCGGGGCGAGCGGAGGGCGTTTGCCCCGACCGTCCCGCCCAGCCTATTGGCAGGCGCCGTTCTCATTTTCAAGGTGCGGGGCGGTGGAAAGGCTTGGACCCGGCGCGGATCGCTGCGATACATCCAGGTGTTTTCCAGACAGCATCGCCGCGAGGATACTTCACCACATGCCGGACCCTCACGACACCGGCGCACCGGACCGGTCCCTCAGCGTTATCATCGCCGCGCGCGACGAGGAGGAATACCTTCCCTCCTGCCTGTCCTCGCTGCTGGCGCAGGATACGACCGCCGTTTCCGTGGAGATCATCGTCGCGGCCAATGGCTGCCGGGACGGGACCGTCGCGGTGGCACGATCCCGTGCCGCGCAATTCGCCGCGCGGGGCTGGACGCTGGAGGTGCTCGATCTGGCCGGGGGCGGCAAGCTGGGGGCGCTGAATGCGGCCGAGCAGCGCGCGCGCGGTGCGGCCCTTGTCTATCTGGACGCGGATGTGCGGTGCGATCCGGCCCTTCTGGGGCAGTTGCAGCAGGCGCTGGACGTGCCGCAGCCCCGTTATGCCACCGGAACGCTGGCCGTCCGGCGCGCCCGCACATGGGTGACCCGGGCCTATGCCCGCATCTGGACCCGGCTGCCCTTCGTGCGGGGCGGTGCGGTCGGGGCCGGGCTGTTCGCGGTGAACCGGGCCGGGCGGGCGCGCTGGGGGGCGTTTCCCGACATCATTTCGGACGATACCTTCGTGCGGCTCAATTTCGCGCCGGACGAGCGGATCGAGGTGCCCGCGCGCTATCACTGGCCGATGGTCGAGGGTTTCGCCAACCTGGTGCGGGTGCGCCGGCGGCAGGACAGGGGCGTTGCGCAAGTGAACCGGCAATTTCCACACCTTGCGGCCAACGAGGCCAAGGCCCCGCTTGGCGCGCGCGATCTGGCCGGATTGCTGATCGCCGCGCCGGTCGGGTTCGCGGTCTATCTGGCGGTGCATCTGACGGTCCGTCTGCGCCGCTCCACGGCGGACTGGACCCGGGGGCGATAGGGCGCGTCCGGGTCCATCAGTGCCCCCGACTTTCAAAAGGGGTTGAGTTAGATGAGTATATCATGCAAGTTTATCAAGCTGCCTGATCAGGCTGTCATCAATGTGCGCGCAAAAACGGCACGTTATCGAAAGCTGTCAAGGGACGATCAGGTTGCCACACCAATCCCACAGCACACGACCCACCCCGGCCATACCGGTCGGATCGTCCGTCAGGTCCGGCCTGACGGTTGCGGATAAACGGACCCTGAAAGGATAACGGAAAATGGAAGACGTCCCCCTGTTTCAATTCTCGACCACGGTGATCGTCTCCATATTGGTATTGTTCTATGGTCTGACCTTCTACGTCTCGACACTCGTCGGCAAGAAGAAGGAGAACGTCGACGGCTACATGGTGTCCAGCGGCGAGGTCGGTTTCGGCATTTCCGCCGCCAGCATGACCGCCACCTGGATCTGGGCGGCCTCGTTCTACGGGGCGGCGATATCGGGCTACAATTACGGCCTGTCCGGCCCGATGCATTACGGGTTCTGGGGCGCGCTGATGATCCTGTTCATCATTCCCTTCGGCCTGCGCTTCCGCCAGCTGGCCCCCAATGCCCATACCCTGGCCGAGGTCATCCACGCCCGCCACGGCCCCGGCAGCCAGATGATCCTGGCCGTGTCCAACCTGCTGGGCAGCCTGATCAGCCTGATGGTCAATTTCACCGCCGCCGGGGCGCTGGTCGCGGTGCTGTCGCCGCTGCCGTTCGAGGCGGGCGTGCTGATTGCGGGGATCGGGGTTCTGTCCTACACGATCTGGTCGGGGTTCCGGGCCTCGATCCTGACCGATTTCGCGCAGGTCGTGGCGATGATGGGCATCGCCGTCCTCATCATCCCGTGGGTGTTCTTCAATGCCGGCGGCACCGCCGTCATGACCGAGGGGCTGAGCCGGATCACCGCCGAACAGGCGAATTTCTGGTCGCGCGAGGCGATCCTGGAACAGGGTGCGCCGTTTTTCGTCGCCGTGCTGGCCTATGCCATCGGCAACCAGACCATCGCACAGCGCCTTTTCGCGGTGCGCAAGGACCTGATCAAATCCACCTTCGTCACCGCGACCCTGGGCTATGGCGCCATCGTCATCGGTCTGGGCATGCTGGGCCTGATGGCGCTGCTGATCGGCATGCAGCCCTTCGAGGGCGATCCCAACAACCTGATCCCGCAGATGGCCTCGGCCTATCTGCCGCCGGTCGCGATCGGGCTGTTCCTGGTGCTGGTGATCGGGTCGCTGTCCTCGACGGCGGATTCCGATCTTTCGGCGCTGTCGGCGATCATGATGACCGACGTTTACGGCAAGAACATCGCCAAGGGCATTCCCGATCCGCGCAGGATGCTGCTGGTCGGGCGCATCACCATGATCGTGGCGACCGTGCTCGGGCTGATCCTGGCCAGTTTCGCGCTGAACATCCTGGTGATGCTGGTCTTCGTGGGCGCGCTCTGGGGGGCGATCGTGTTCCCGGTGATCGTCAGCTGCTACTGGAACCGCGTCACCAACGCCGCCTTCATCTGGTCGGTGGTCGCCGCGCTGGCGCTGTTCTGCGTCGTGCGGTTCGAGTGGCTGCCGCTGGACAATCCCGTGGTGGGCGGCTTTTTCGAGATCATCGCGGCCGTGGGCGGCGGCGTGGTGCTGGGGCTGATGACCTTCGGCTTCTTCGGGCGCATCGCCGGGCTGATCGTGGGCACCATCGCGACACTGTTCTTCATCTGGTATTTCCACGGCTTCCTGCACGATTATACCGTGCTTCTGGGCTCGCTGACCGCCTACGGCGTCAGTTCCATCGTCTGCGTCGCGCTCAGCCTCGCGGTGCGCGAGGAGTTCGACTTCGATCTTATCGGCCAGCGGGTCACCCTGTTCCATGGCGATACGGCGGATCCGTCGGACGCTGCCGCCGCGCAATCCTGATCGTTCATCCAAAAAAGGAGAGTCCGAGATGCTGACCTTCTACATCCTGATGTGGCCCGCCCTCGCCCTCGGCGTGCTGGTCGTGATCGTCACCGCCTTCGTCCGGGAATTGCGCGCGGCCAAACGCGAGGGAAGGCAGGTCGTCTGAAAACCGCACCTTTGCGTCACTCGGGATAGCCAAGCTCCCGGATGGCCTGCCAGATATCGCGGTTGATGGCGAAAAGCGCGTCGATCGCGGTCTGGATATCCCCGACGGCGGCATCGTCGAGCGGATTGGTCTGCCCGATCATCAGCCGGTCCTTGCGGTCCGCGATCCGCATCAGGATGGTGCGCGGATTGCCTTCGTTGTCGAAGGCATAGATGCAATGGTTGTAGCGGTTGCGCAGGGCGGCCTGTTTCTGGATCCGCCCGGTCAGCGCCAGCACGCGGCGCCGCTCGCCCGCGCCGATGCGCTCCAGCTTGGACAGGCGTTCGACCAGATCCATCCGCGCGCGGGTGGTGTTCAGCGTCAGGAACACCACCGTGGCGGTTTCCTTGTCCATGCCCGACAGCCCGGCGATCAGGTGGATCAGCAGGCTTTCGGTGTTGGTCCAGGCATAGTTGAGCTTGCCCACCAGCAACAGGAACCCGTCGAAATCGGACGACCGCCCGTCGCCCGTCACCGCGCGGGGCCGCCCGCCGCGGACTGGTCGGCCAGATAGCAGATCGCGGCCTCGGTGCGGTTGTTGACGCCCAGTTTCGAGATCATGTTGTGGATGTGCAGCTTGACCGTATGTTCGGACAATTCCATCTCGGCGGCGATGATCTTGTTCTGCTTGCCCTGGGAAACCGATGACAGCACCTGCAATTCGCGCTCGGTCAGGGTGGCCAGCTTGGCCGCGGCGGGGGACGGGGTCCGCGGCGCGACCACGCCGGCATCGGGGCCGGCCGCCAGGTCGCTGTCGAACAATTCGCACGGGATATACCTTTCGCCGCAGACCAGCAGGCGCAGGATCGCCATCCAGCGATCGACCTCCAGCGACATCGGCAGAAAGCCGATACGGGCTTCGCACCGCGCGGACCGCAACAGGAAATCCCGCGCGATTTCAGGCTTGCGATAGGCCAGCACGAACTGCGCCGGGGCGAACCTGTCCTGCAGGACCGTGATGTTGTTGTGCAATTCCTCCGCCTGCGCCTCGCTCACGATGATGACGCGGCATTGCCGGGCCTTGTCGGCCGCGAAGCCGAAAAGCGCGTCCAGGGAGGCCACGCGGACAAAGTCGATACACTCGAACTCGGCCGATGCGAACCTCAGAACCGTATTGGAGAAATCCAGACTGTTGCCGACGAACACGCCGCATTCTGTCTGGTTCATATTTGTACTTGTAAAATCACGCATTGGAAATCCTTCTCTTCTTCCAATCGGCATCAAAAGCACCGGTCGAATCCCGACAGACTCTGCGCCTCAATGAACGCTGTCGTTTCAGGGTGCCGCATTCTCGGGGCGGCTTGTCATTCCGACGGCAGCCCCGGGCCTTGTTCGGACGGCATGAATTTCCGTTCCGATTCAATGGTTCGCCGTTGAATGTATGGTCCCAGCCTACAACCTCGCCTTGCATCTCCGACTCACGACCACACCCTTAGATTAACACATTCTTAACGATTTATATACTTTCTTACTAAAGAAGGGGGCGTCTTGCAGGAATCGTGCTTAACGGTTCGGTCAGGTGCGCGCCTCCGGCCCGGGCGGGCGTGGAAAATTATTGCTGCATGTGCACAAGGAACCGCCTGAGATCAGGGCGTTGCGGGATGCGCGCCCTCTCCTACACCCATTCTCCAGCTATGTGCGCCCCGGTATTTGAGGAAAGCTGTCCCTGTCGAACAAGGGAGGGCTGCCATCGAAGAATCCCGACATCCAGACGGCGTGACCCCGGACCGAGTCATCGTCCGGCGCGCGCGACATCACTGAAAACCTCATCTGCGACTGCGGGATGATCGCTTTGGAATGACTGGCGATCCGGCAAGCGCATTTACCGGAGACATATCATGTCTAACAGATATTATTACTATCCGTTCGGCCATCAGGGCCAGCACCAGGACCAGGATCAGGACCAGGGTCAGACCCAGGCCGAACTCCAGGCCCAGTTGCAGGCCGAGCTTCAGGCCCAGGCCCAGGAGCAGTCCCAGTCGTCCGAGAATGACAACTGGAACGGCAATGGCAACGAGAACGGCAACGGCAACCTGAACGGCAATCTGAATGCGAGCCTGAACGGGAATGGCAATGCCAACGGCAACGAGAACGGCAATGCCAACGAGAATGCCAATGCGAACGGCAATGCCAACGGCAACCTGAACGGCAACGCCAACCTGAACGCCAACGGCAACCTGAATGCCAACCACAACTCGAACACGTCCGATGTGGATGTGGATGTGAATGTGGGCATGGACATGACGGGCTTCATGCCGACGGATGACGACTTTGCCGATATCGATCTGTCGGGCGGGGCGTCCGCGGGCGATTTCATGATCGCCAAGGGCAATGTGAACTACAACCCCGGCAATGACATCAGCCTTCACGACATCCTCAACGATGCCCTGAACGGGGCCGGGAACGATTCCGCCACGGTCAATGCCCAGTCCAACAACCTCTATGACAACGACACCCTGAGTGGCGTGTCCAACGACGGCTACCTGAACCAGAACAACACCTCCAATGGTGGTCAGGCCTATGCGGACGAAGGCATCGATGCCGGCGGCGGCGGCGGCATGGGCGGCAATGGCGGCCATGCCAATGGCGGGTCCGCGCTGGGTGGTATCGGGGTCGGCGGCGCTGCCCTGGCAGGCGGCGGCACCAGCGGCAATGCCGGAGACGGCGTGACCGGCGGTGGCACGGGTGCGGCAGGCGGTGACGCCGGTGCGCTCGGGGTCGGCCTTGGCCTGGGCAATTCCAGCTCGGGAGCCGGTGCGACGGGCGGTGACGGCGGCGACGCCGGATCGCTGGCGGTCGGACTGGGTGCCGGCAACGGCGAAGCCGGGTCGGGCGCCACGGGCGGTGATTCCGGCGATGCCGGCGGTATCGGCGTAGGTGCCGGGCTTGCCGGTGCGGGTGCCGACAGCGGCAATGCCGGCGATGCCGGTGCGATCGGTGCCGGACTGGGCGGCCTGCTGGGTGTCGGCCTTGCCAATGCCGAGAACAACACCGGCGACTCGGACGCCAATGCCGAGGCCGGTGGTATCGGGCTGGGTCTCGGCGCCAGCGGTGACGGCGGCCCCGCAGATGCGCGTGCGGATGCGGATGGCACCGGAACCGGCACCGGCAATGCCGGCGACGCGACCGGCGGCGACGGTGGCTATGCCGATGCGATGTCGGATGCCTATACCGACGCCAATGGCTATGGCGGCAACAACGACGCCTGGGCCGGTGACGGTGGAGACGGCTATGGCGGTCACGCCTGGGGCGGCGATACCGGCGACGGCTATGGCGGTCAGGCCATGGGCGGCACCGGCTACGGCGCCGGCGGCATGGCCGGTGACGGCGGCTATGCCTATGGCGGCGCCGGCGGGACCGGCGGCTATGGCGGCACCTGGGGCTCCAACAACGGTGACGACGGTTATGTGACCGGGGAATCCTATGCCTCGGCGGCGTCGCAGATCAGCACCTCGGCCTTCAACCAGACCATCGTGCAGGGCGCCAACGTGCTGGGCAACACCGTCGACATGACGGTCGTCGGCGGCTCGTTCAGCTCGAGCTATATCGGCGACGACAGCGACGGCGCATAAGCCGCGCCATGATATCGCCGGGTCCGGAAGAACATCCGGGCCCGGCCCCCTCGTTTCAGAACTGCAGATATTTTCCGGACGACCACCCTGATTTTTCAAGAAGACATGAAAACGGCTGAAATGAGTGGCCGCGCTATTCCAGAATAGGGGCTACGGAGATGCTTGATAAAGTCACCGAAATGGTCGCGCACATGATCGGGATATTCCAGATCACCCTCGAACAGGAGCGGATGCGCGACGATTACCTGAAAAACGACGCGCTGCGCCCGCTCGATCCCCGGACCGATCCCCTGGCGGGTCCGCCGGTCCAGTTCAAATCGCCCTATCAGCTTGACGGGTTCGATCCCGGGTTCAGACATGCCGAGACCGCGCCGGAGGGTCCGCGATCCCTGCCCGAAGGGTTTCTTCCGCCGCCGCTGTTTTCCGCCGCGCCGCTCTGGATTCCCGAGGCGGACATCCTGCCCGAGATCCGGGTCGAGGCGGTGGCCGCCGGGTTCGGCGTGGCCGGGGTGGCGCTGACGCTGGAGCCACCGGGTTCGGTGGTGACCATCACCTATCAATCCATCCATCTTTCCGACAACGACCTGTTGCTGCTGGCCGATAGCGGCGTGACCTTTGTCGACCCGTCCTGGCATGCGGCGCAGCTGCAGGAGTATCTGGGGGTCGCGCAGGCGGTCACCCCGACCTTCGGACAGGGGCTGCCTCCGCTGGGCGACTCCGCGCATGATCATGCGATGGGGCTGCATGCGCAGATGCAGGAAACCGGCGATCCCGGCCTGACCGGCCTGACGGTCTCGATCCAGACCGGCGACGCGGCTTACGCAACCTACGAGAACGGCCAGTCGGTCGAGACCGCCACGAAACTCGACGATGTGATGCCCGCCTTCCTGGCGAAGAAAAGCGGCGCGGACGAAAGCGACGAGGACAGCGACGCCGAGCCGTCATGGGCGCCGGGTCCGTTCGCGGGGCTGGATGGCGGCGCCGTCGAAGACGATCCCTTTGCCCCCGATCCGGGGCACGAGGTCGTGGCCGGGGGCAATACCGCCGTCAACCAGGCGAATATCGCGACCGGCTGGCTGGACGCGCCGGTGATCGCGGTGATGGGCGACGTGATCCATCTTAATATCATCTCGCAGACCCACATGCTGATCGAACACGGCCAGTTCGGCGGGGCCGGAACGGCATCCGCCTCCGCCGCGTGGAATTCGGCGACGATGGCGCGGGTTTCCTCGGCCCCGCCGGAGGACGAGGCGGGCGGGGCGGAACCCGATGGCGCGCTGTCGCTTCCGGCGAACTGGGCGGTCACGCGGATCGACGGCGATCTGCTGACGGTCAACCATGTCCAGCAATACAGCTTCGTGACCGATTTCGACCGCGCCGACATCGCGTTTTACAGCGCCAACACCTATATCGGGCTGGGCGACAACACGGTGATCAACCTGGCCGACCTGGCCGAGATCGGCTTTGGCTACGACCTGATCATCGTCGGCGGCCACATGATCACGCTCAACCAGATCAGCCAGATGAACGTGCTGATCGACAATGACACCGTGACCTATGGCGGGGTCCAGCCGACCGATTTCAGCGCCGGCGACAACCTGGTGTTCAACGGCGCCTCGATCTCGACCACGGGGATCGACAGCTATCAGGGCATGCAGGACAATTTTGCCAAGGCCGCCGAGGGGCTGGCCGAGGGCGGGCTGTCGATCGATGCCAGCGTCGCCCATGACAGCGTGTTCGAGGGCGTGGACATCCTGCGCGTGCTTTACGTCAGCGGCGATGTCACCACGATCAACCGCGTCGATCAGACCAACGTGCTGGGCGACAGCGATCAGGTGCATCTGGCGCTGGACAATTTTCAGGAAGCGACCGGGGCCGAGGTGACGGTGACCGCCGGGTCCAATGCCGCGATCAACCTGGCCTCGATCTCGCAATACGGCGTCGATTCCACCGTGTCGGTGGGGGGCGATGTCTATGACGACGCGCTGCTCTATCAGGCCGGGTTCGTCGACACCGACGCCAACCCGCTGGGGGTGGGCCTGCCCGCCCTCGCCAACGAAGCCGTGGCCTTTCTGGCCGACGACATGATCGGGCCGGATACGGGCATGGACGACATGGGCATCGTTCCGACGGTGCCGGAATATGCCGACAGCCCGGACATGATGCAAACGATGCTGGCCTGACAGGGAAATCGAGACAATGACTTTGAATGACGCGACGGCCCCGGATCGTGCCGGGAACGAAACCGCCCCCTCCCGGTCCACAATCGAAAAGGAAGACACCCTGCATCTGAACCCCGAAGACCGGGTGACCGCGCCCGCGTCCGAGCCGCTGGACCGGCCGGTCGCCAAGGGGCTGGGGGGCGCGCAGATCGAGGGGACGACCGGGCCGCTGATGAAACCGGCGGCGGATGGCGGCGGCAAGGGCGGCGGTGGCGGTGCGACGTTCCACAAACGCGCGACCCCCGACCAGTTCGCCGGGCAATTGCGCAAGGGCAAGCAGGCGGTGCGGCGCAACCTGGGCTTTGTCATGATCCTGACCTGCGCCACCAACATGCTGGTGCTGGCGATCCCGATCTACCTGTTCCAGATTTCCGACCGGGTGCTGACCAGCCGCTCGATCGACACGCTGATCATGCTGACCGTGGTGATCGCGGGCGCGGTGATCCTGCAGGCGATATTCGACGCGGTGCGCCGGTTCATCCTGATGCGCACGGCGGTCGAGGTCGCGGTGCAACTGGGCGCGCCGGTGCTGAGTGCCGCGGCCCATTCGTCGCTGCATGACAACGGGCGCGAATACCAGACGCTGGGTGATCTGCAGATGCTGCGCAGCTTCCTGGTTTCGGGCACGCTGATCTCGTTCCTCGATGTGCCCTTCGCGCCGCTTTTCATCGTGGTGATCTTCATGGTGCACCCGCATCTGGGCCTGATCGTGGTCGGCACCGCGCTGCTGTTGATGGTGATCGCGCTGATCAACCAGAAATCCACCGCCAAACCCTTTGCCGAGGCGAATGCGGCCCAGAGCCGGGCCAACATGCATCTGGATTCCATGGCGCGCAACAGCCAGATCATCAACGCGCTGGCGATGGTCCCCGAGGCGGTGGCGCTCTGGGGGCGCGATACCGCCAGTTCGATGCGCGCGCAGGTCACCGCGCAGGACCGCAACATCGTCTGGGCGGCGGTGTCGCGCGGCGTGCGGCTGATGACGCAGATCGGCATGCTGGGCTGGGGCGCGTTCCTGGCCATCCAGGGCGAGATCACCGGCGGCATGGTCATCGCCGCCTCGATCATCGCGGGCCGCGCGCTGGCCCCGATCGAGGGCGCGATCGAGGGCTGGAACGGGTTCATCCTGTCGCGCGCGGCCTATGGCCGGGTGACGCGGCTGATGATGAATTCCGTGCAGCGCTTCGAAAAGCTGCTTTTGCCCCGTCCCGAGGGCCGCCTGAACGTCGAACGCCTGCTCTATGTGCCCGCGGGCACCAAGCAGGTGATCCTGAACGGGCTGACCTTCAGCCTGAACCCCGGTGAATCGCTGGCGATCATCGGCAATTCGGGCGCGGGCAAGACCACGCTGGGCAAGATGCTGGTGGGCTCGATCCTGCCGACCTCGGGCAATGTGCGTCTGGACCTGATGGACCTGCGCAACTGGGACGAGCGGCAACTGGGCGAAAGCATCGGCTACCTGCCCCAGGACGTGCAGCTGTTTCCCGGCACGATCAAGGCCAACATCGCCCGGATGCGGATGGATGCCAGCGACGAGGACATCCACCGCGCCGCCATGCTGGCCGATGTGCACGAGATGATCGCGCTGATGCCGCATGGCTATGAAACCATGGTCGCCGCCGATGGCGCGCCGCTGTCGGGCGGGCAGAAACAGCGCATTGGTCTCGCCCGCGCGTTCTTCGGCAACCCGCGGTTCCTGGTGCTGGACGAACCCAACTCGAATCTCGACACCACCGGCGACCGGGCCTTGGCCACCGCCATCAAACATGCCGGCGAGAACGGCATCACCGTGGCGGTGATCACCCAGAAACCCTCGCTGCTGAACGTGGTGGACAAGATCATGCTGCTGGCCGACGGCAATATCGCGATGTTCGGCCATCGCCAGCAAGTGCTGAAACAACTGGCCGAACGCAACAAGCAGGGCAATCTGCGCGCCCCCAACCCGACAGGAGGGCTGGTGAATGCCTGACATCGCCCATATCGATCCGCCCGAATGGTATGCCGAAGTGCCCCGCTCGGTCGGCAAGTTCGTGACCTTCGGGCTGCTGCTGCTGGTTTTCGCCTTTGGCGGGTTCGGGCTCTGGGCCTTTCGCGCGCCGCTGGCCGCGGCGGTGATCTCGCAAGGCAGTTTCGTCGCCACCGGGCGCAACAAGATCGTCCAGCACCTCGAGGGCGGCATCATCAAGGATATCCTCGTCTCCGAAGGCGATCAGGTGAAAGCCGGACAGCCGATCATGCTGCTCGACGAGACCTCGGCGCTGGCCAACAAGCGCGAATTGTTCCTGCGCCAGGTGCGGCTGGAGGCGATGGAGGCGCGGATCCTCGCGGAATACCGGCAGGAGGCGCGGCTGGACTTCTCTCCGCATCTGGAAGCCCTGCGCGCGGATTTCGACGTGGCCTCGATGCTGGATGCGCAGACCGTCATCTTCAACGCCGCGTCCCAGCAATTGCGCAACGACATCACGCTTCTGACCCAGAGCATCGAGGCGCTGAAGGTGCGCGCGACGGGCTATGAGCAGCAGGCGGTGGCGGCGCGCACGCAACTGGCCATCCTGCGCGAGGATTTCGAGAGCAAGGAAACCCTGCTGGAGCGCGGTCTCGTGCGCCGCTCCGAGGTCAACACGATCCGCCGCGCCATCGCCGAGGCCGAGGGCCAGATCGGCCGGCTGGAGGCCGAGATCGACGAGATCGACGAAGTGACCAAGCGCTACGAGGCCCAGATCGCGCAGACCGTCAGCGAACGCCAGAGCGCGCAACTGAACGAATTGCAGGCCGTCCAGTCGGAACTGGAAGGGGTGCGCGAACAATCCCGCAAGGCCGAGAACGTGCTGCAGCGCGCCGCCGTCCTGGCCCCTGTCGCCGGCACCGTGGTGCGCCAGTATTACCACACGCCGGGCGGCGTGGTGGAAAGCGGCAAGGCGATCGCCGAGATCCTGCCCACCGGCGCGCCGCTGATCATCGAGGTGCAGATCCCGCGCGCCGAGATCGACGTGGTGCGCAAGGGCCAGGCCGCCACCGTGCGCCTGACCGCGCTGAACCGGCGCACCACCCCGATCCTTGAGGGCGAGGTCTATTACGTCTCGGCCGATGCGATCCTGGACAAGTCCCAGGAGATCCCGCGCGAGATCTACGTGGCGCGGGTCTCGGTGCCGCCCGAGGAACTGGACCGGGTGCGCGGCTTTTCCCCGACGCCGGGGATGCCCGCGGAAATCATGATCCAGACCCAGTCGCGCACCTTCATCCAGTACCTGATGAAGCCCGTCACCGACAGCATGACCCGCGCCTTCCGCGAGCAGTAAGCGGCGGCGGGTCGACTCCCGCACCATCGGACAGCCGCCGCCGCCCTCTTCCGCCCTCTTTGCCTTCGGGCCAACGCATGAAACCGGATGCGGGTCCGGGTGTTGTCCGGCGAGCCGGCGGCGCGAAGGGATCCGGCCATCCGCATCGATTCCGGCAAATCATATGGGAACCATGCGGGAACGGGGGCAGTTAAAAACCTATTACAAGTATGACAGGGAACGAGTCCATGACCAAACGTCTGAATGCCGTCCTATTGACGACGGCGCTGACCATTCCGTTCGCGACATCCGCCTTCGCACAGTCCGACGGAACCGCCTGCAGCGAACTCGAACGTATCATTTCCGAAGGCCTGCCCGCAGGCATGGAAGAGTCCGAGGCGCGGCTGCGCGACGTGGCGACCGAAGGCGACGACGAGATCTGCGTGATCGAACTGACCGATATCCGCGATCGGATGGCCGAGTCCGGCCAGACCGCCCAGGATGACGGACAGGTCGTGGATACCGAGAGAACCACCGTCACGCTGGAAGACGAGGTCGTGATCGAGGGCCAGGTCATTCTGGATCAGGAACCGCCCTCGGTCGATGTGACCGCCGGCGAGACCGAGGTCGAGATCGAGCCGGGCAATCCGTCGGTGAACGTGTCCGAAGGCCAGCCGGAAATCGTGCTGCGCCAGGCCCCGGCCAAGGTGACGATCGACATGCCGGCGCCGACGATCCGCATCGAGCAGGCGGCCCCCGAGATCATCATCACGATGCCCGATCCCGAAGTGTCGGTCGGCGCCGCCGAGCCGCGCGTCGAGGTCCGGCAGGCCGATCCCAAGATCACCGTGAACCAGGCGCCGCCGCAGGTGGAACTGGATCTGCGCAAGGCGCAGGATGCCTCCAGCAGCGGCGGCATCGGCGTCACGGACCGGCGCAGCGGCACCGACTACACCCCCGGCGCCGCCACCGACCGGATCGCGATGGAAGATGCCGAGGTGAACGTTTCCACGAGCGAGCCGCAGGTGATGATGGTCGAGACCAGCGAGCCGTCGGAGGTGACGATCGAGCGGGCGGAACCGAACGTGCGGTTCGAGCAGGCCGACCCCGAGGTCAGCTTCACCTCGCAGGGCGAGCCGCAGGTCGATTTCGTCCAGTCCGGTGAACCCACGGTGAGGTTCAACCAGCCCGAAGACGGGGAACAGGGCGCTGCGGCGCAAGGCGACACCGCCGGTCAGGCACCTGACAGCGACATGGCCGAAAGCGACACGGCCCAGGCACCCGACGCCGAGCCGGCCGAACAACCGGACGCGGCGATGGCGCCCGAAGGAGAAGACCCCGCGCAGACCCCGGCGGCCGAGGAGCAATCCGACACCGTCACGACCGAAGCGCCCGTCCAGTTGCGCGGCCCCCGGATCGAGCGCGAAGGCTATGAGCCGGTGGCGACCGGGGACATGGAGGTCGATACCCTCACCGGCCTGAACGTCTATGGCACACAGGACGAGGATGTCGGAGAGATCGGCGATCTGGTTCTCGACGCCGATGGCGAGGTCGAAAGCGTGATCATCGATGTCGGCGGGTTCCTCGGGATCGGCGAAAAGCACATCGCCATGCCCTATGACAGCCTGTCCTTCCTGCGCGCCGCCGATGGCGACACCCGTGTCTATGTCGACGCGACGAAGGAGGACGTCGAGCAGATGCCGGAATATACCGAGTGAGCCTCCGGCGCCGGCGTTGAAAGTTGCAGGATGACCGCTCCCCGCGTGCGGGCGGTCATTCCGTTGCACCCGTGCCGCATCTGCAGTGGTGGGTGATGAGAGACTCGAACTCCCGACATCTTCGGTGTAAACGAAGCGCTCTACCAACTGAGCTAATCACCCTCGTGACCCGATCTAGCGGGGGTTGCGTGGACCCGCAAGTCCCGCGTCGGGCCGGGATCGGGTTTGCCGGGGCTCCGGCCTGCCCGTGACGCCTTTCCGTTTGCCCTTGTGGCCGGAAAAACCTAGTTTCACCGCAGATCCGGGCCGGATGCCGGCCCTTGCGACGCCATTGCAGGAGGTGCCCGCCCGTGTTGCCCGAAACCATGAAAACCGTCGAGATGCGCGAACCCGGCAAGGCCGATGTGCTGGAGGTCGGCGAACGCGCGGTGCCGGACGTCCGCGCGGGCGAGGTTCTGGTGCGTGTCACCGCCGCCGGCGTGAACGGCCCCGACCTGGTGCAGCGGCGCGGACATTACCCGCCGCCCAAGGGGGCCTCGGACCTGCTGGGCCTCGAAGTGTCGGGCGAGGTCGTGGCCCTGGGCGATAACGTGACCGGCTGGGACGTGGGCGACAGGGTCTGCGCGCTGACCAATGGCGGGGGCTATGCGGAATTCGTCGCCATCGATGCCAGCCATTGCCTGCCGATCCCCGAAGGCGTGTCGGAAATCGACGCGGCCGGGCTGTGCGAGACCTATTTCACGGTCTGGAGCAACCTGTTCTTCGAACAGGACACCAAACCGGGCCAACTGCTGCTGGTGCATGGCGGCGCGGGCGGGATAGGCTCGACCGCGATCCAGCTGGGAAAGGCGCTCGGCCTGCGGGTCTTCACCACCTGCGCCAATGCCGAGGATTGCGCCTATGCCGAAAGCCTGGGCGCCGAGCGGGCGATCAATTTCCATGACGAGGATTTCGTCGAGGTGGTGCGCGAGGCCGGCGGCGCCAACCTGATCCTCGACATCATCGGCGGCGATTACGTGGCGCGCAACATCAAGGCCGCCAGCCCGGATGCCCGGATCGTGCAACTGGCGTTCAATGCCGGATCGAAGGTCGAGATCAACCTGATGCCGATCATGCTGAAACGTCTGGTCTATACCGGCGCGACGCTGCGCTCGCGCCCCGAAGAATTCAAATCCGCGGTGGCCGCCGATCTGCGCGACAAGGTCTGGCCGATGTTCGCCGCCGGCAAACTGGCGGCGCAGACCCATGCCACATTCCCGTTCGAACGCGCGGGCGAGGCGCACGAGACGATGGAAAAGGCCGCCCATAGGGGCAAGATCCTGCTGATCCCGGCGGGCTGAACGGCTCGCACGGGCCCGGTCAGGTGTCAGGCTCGGCCCAGCGGCCCACGGTGAAGCGGCGCTCCGCCTCCACGTCCACTGGAACTGCGGCGGCCGGATCGTCGGTTATCGCGGGGGCGGTGCTGTTGCGGTCGGCAAGGCGCTTGCATTCGTCGCTCAGCGACAGTTTCTCGAACACCCCGCCGCGGTCATAGACACAGGTATTGTCGCGCGTCTGGGCCAGCACCTCGGCGCTGTCGGGATCGGCGAAGGTGACGTTGGACACCTGAAGCAGGCACTTCCTGACGAAATCCTCTTCCGCGCCGCTTTCGGGCAGCAACACATCCTCGGGGCGCCGCGCCTCGATGTTGAGGTGCCGGTAGCGGTCCATGCTGCGCAGGCAGTCGGGGTCGAGAATGGTCAGGCTGTCGTTCCACCCAAAGGCGGCGGTTTTCGGACCGTCGCCAAGGGGCACGTCATTGTCCAGGAATTCGAAATGCACCTTCTGGTTGGTCTTCTTCACCCAGTTGAAGAACAGTTGCGGCATGCCGACATTCGCCTCGACGTTGAAATGCAGCATGTCGTCCAGCCCCTTGAAGCGCCCGGTCTTGAGCCCGCGTTCCCAGGCGCGCTCGACCGTCGCTTCGGGCGGGGTGATCATGAAGAACAGATAGGCCGTATCGGCGAACCGGCTGAGCAGCGTGCCGCCGGGTTTCTGGTAGGGCGCGGGCATGAAGCTGTCGAAGCGGAACCGGTCGACCAGCACGTGGGGCATTTCCGATTTCGCGGCTTTCCCTTCCATGTAGCGGTCGATCTTCTTGTCGATGATCTCCAGTTCCTGCGCGGTCAGCGCGGCGGCGTATTTGTAATCCGCGCCCAGGGAATCGTAATCCAGCAGGAACTTGCGGCAGTAATCCGGGCTGATCTTGGCGAAATCCTCCCATGCGACGCCCAGGCGACCGGCCAGTTCGCGCTGCAAGGGGCGCAGGGTGCTCTTGCCCGCGCCGGGGCCGCCCTTGACGGACATGAACAGCGGCGCCGACTGGAACGGCAGCACGCGATAGCCTTCGCGGCGTGCGGCCTCGGCAATCATCGGCTGGATCAGCTGGCCGATGCGATGCCCGCCATAATCGTTGCTGACCCGGTTGGTCGCCCATTTCAGGATCAGGTCCCGGTCCGCGAACAGCCGCCCGCGCTGGCCGACGATGCCGCCGACGATCGCCAGCAGCCCGCGCAGGCACCCGGTCTCGAAGGCGTCGGTGCCGCGGTTGACCTCGTCCTGCCATTGCAGCAGCGCCTTGACCTCGGGGGCCTCGGGCAGTTTCTCGTTCGCGTCCGGTTTCGGCTTGCGCAGGCCCAGGCGTTCCAGCAACCCGGCGGTGCCGGTGCCCGACCCGCTGTCGCGGCTGTAGATGTCCTGATCCAGCCGCGCGGCGAGGCGTTTCTCGATCCGCCCGCGCAAACGGTCGAATTCCTGTTCCAGCATCGGCATCTGCGGCTGAATGTAATTATCCAGAATGGTTTTCGCGATGCCGCGCAGATGTTCCCCCAGTTCGGGGTAATCCGGCCCGTCGGGCACGTTGATGTCGGCCATCAGGCGGATGAACAATTCGTGACGCACCAGCCGAGCAGCGGTGAAGGCGTTCATCTCCGAGGGCTTGCGGCCGCAGAAATCCGCGGCCTCCTTCGCCTCGGCATAGGAGACGGTCGAGTTTTCCGGCCGGTACAGCGTGACCAGCGGCAAAAGCCGCGCCGGGATGTCGGAACTGAATCCGGGGTTCCAGGCATTGTAGTCTTCGGTGGTGCCAGACATGGCTTTCCCCTCTCGGCATGCGCCCGACAACGGTCTTGTGACAGGCCCCCCGCGCCGGGATGCGGCGCGGGGGAATTTTCGCGGTCACCGGTGTCAGGCCTCTTTCGTCCTGCCGCGCGCCTTGTCGCGGATGAACTTGAACAACGGCAGCAGGATCAGGATGATCGCGATGATCGTGATCGGCCCGGCGATCGGCCGCGTGAAGAAGATCGTCGCATCCCCCGAAGACAGAAGCAAGGACTGGCGCAGGGTCGGTTCGGCGATGGGGCCGAGGACGATGGCCAGCACCGCCGGGGCCAGCGGATAATCCAGCTTGCGCAGGAAGAACGCACCGAACCCGAAGGCCAGCATCAGCCAGACATCATGCATGTCCTGCGTCGCGGCATAGCCACCCACGACCGAGAGCACGAAGATCAGCGGCGCCAGCACCGTGAAGGGCATCCGCAGCATCCAGATAAACAGCGGGATGAAGGCCAGGTTGACCAGAACCGCGAACAGGTTGCTGATGTAGAACGACCCGATCAGGCCCCAGACGAAATCCGGCTGTTCGACGAACAGGCGCGGCCCCGGCGTCAGCCCCCAGATCACCATGCCCCCCAGCAGGATCGCCGTGGTCGGCGAGCCGGGAATGCCCAGCGTCAGCATCGGCAGCATCGCGCCCGTGGAGGCCGAGTTGTTGGCCGCCTCGGGGGCGGCGACGCCGCCGGGATGGCCCTTGCCGTATTCCTTGGGATTTTTGGACACCAGTTTCGCCACGCCATAGGACATCAGCGATCCCGGCGTCGCCCCCGCCGCCGGCAGGATGCCGACGAAGAAGCCCAGGAACGACCCGATCGCGGTGCCTTGCCAGCCGCGTCTCATGCCCTCCTTGGAATCGTTCACGATGCCCTTGAGCGACATCTTGGCTTCGGTGGTGGTGACCTCTCCCCTGGTACTCTCGATGGTCCATATCATCTCGCCGATGCCATAGACCCCGATGGCCAGCACCAGGAAGTTGATGCCGTGCAAAAAGCCCGGAATGTCGAGGAACACCAGCCGCGGCGCGCCCGAGATCTCGTCAAAGCCCACGGCGGCGAAGACCAGGCCCAGGCAGATCGACAGGATGGTCTTGGGGATGTCGTCGCCGCCCAGCCCCACGAAGGTGGCGAAGGCCAGCAGCATCAGCGCGAAGATTTCGGGCGGTCCGAAGATCAGCGCGACCTTGGCCAGCAAGGGCGCGAAGACGGTGAACAGGACGTTGGACACCGTGCCCCCGATGAACGAGGCGATGGCGGCGGTGACCAGCGCCAGGCTGGCCCGCCCCTTCAGCGCCAGCGGTCGCCCGTCGAAGGTGGTGGCGACCGCCGTCGAGGCCCCCGGAATGCCCAGCGTGATCGAACTGATCGCGCCGCCATACATGGCGCCGTAATAGATCGCCGCCAGAAAGATGATCGCCGAACCCGGCGGCACCAGAAACGTGATCGGCAGCAGGATCGCCACCCCGTTCACCGATCCCAGCCCCGGCATTGCGCCGATGAACAGGCCCAGCGTCACGCCGATCAGGATCAGCATGATATTGATCGGCATCAGTGACGTCATGATGCCGTCTGAAAGCAGTCCCAGAATTTCCATCGTGTTGTTTTCCTCCCTGTCCGCGCTTCGCTGTCGGGCCGGTTCAATAGATGATGGTGTTGAGGTAGTTGTAGAACGGTTCGGTGAACTGCATGCCCTTTGGCAGGGTGATCCGCATCACCGCCTCGAAGAACAGGAAGAACGCGATCGGGAGCGAGATCGACAGGATCGCCGTCAGGGTCCAGCTGTGCCGGCCCAGGAAACGCAGGTAATAGACCAGGAACACCAGCATGGCGCCATACATCGAGATGATGCCGATCAGCCCGATGAATCCCAGAAGCCCGCCGCCCACCAGCACCAGGGTGCGTTTGCCATAGCCGTCCAGCAGCACCTCTTCGGATTGGGATGGCGGGGATGTCCTGCGCAGCCAGTTTATCGCGATCATCGCGGTGCAGATCAGCATGATCCCCGATAACCAGAATGGCCAGGCCCCGCCTCCGGGGCCTTCGCCGGTGATGTATCCAACGTTCAGTTCCGTACTTTTCCACATCAGGTAGATGGACAGGAGGGCCAGGACCCCCGCGGTCACGATTTCTGCAAGGCGCATGTGGCCCTCCCTAAAGGCACGTTTGTTCGGTCGGATTCAGAGGATCATTCGCCCATCGCGGCAAGCAGTTCCTTGTGGCGCTCGACCTGTTTGGCCCAGTATTCCTTCTGTTCCTCCGGGGTCAGCCACAGCGGCGTGAGGCTTTCGGACTCCATGTATTTCTTCCACTCTTCGGTCTCGTAGATGGTCTTGAAGAGATCCTGGTAATAGGCCGCGGCCTCGTCCGACTGGCCCGGCGCGCCGACCACGGCCCGCTGGTTGTAATAGCTGAAATCCTCGCCCTTTTCCTTGAGCGTGGGCACATCCGGGAAGGCGTCCATGCGCTCGTCCGAGAAGGCAAGGATCGGCACCACGTCGCCATTGGCGTAAAAGCCCTTGGTCTCGGCGGGGTTGTTCACCGTGGCCATGATCTGCTTGCCGGCCAGATCCTTGGCGACATCGCCACCGCCCTTGTAGGGGATGTATTTGATGTCGAGGTCGAAGGCCTGTTCCAGATAGGTGATGACCAGGCTGTCTTCCTGACCCTTGCCGGTGCCGCCCATGATGTAGTCGCCTTTTCTCACCTCTTCGAGCCATTCCTCGAAGGTGGTGATGCCGCTGTCCTTGTGGACCCACAGGATGAACGGATCGACGCTCATCATCGCGATCGGGGTAAAGGTCTGCACGTCGATGCCCAGGTTCTCCTGGCGCAAGGGCGTCGTGAAGAACGAGTTCAGCGTGACCAGGATGGTGTGGTCGGGATCGCGGGTGGTGTTCAGCGCGATCAGCGCCTCGGCGCCCGAGCCGCCGCCCTTGTTGTTGGGTACCAGCGGACGGTTCATCATCTTGTTCTTCTCGGCCACCGATTGCAGGAAGCGCGCGATCTGGTCGGCGCCGCCGCCGGCCCCGGCCATGATCACGAAATCGACCGGCTTGGTCGGCTCCCACGCGGCCGCGGGCCCCGCGAGAATCCCGGCCAGCGCCGTGGCGCCCGCCAGTTTGACGAAAATGCGTTTGGTGATATTCATGCTATCCTCCCTGGATATCTTGCATATTGCGCAAAGGTGTTGCGCCACTTTGCCCGCCGTTGAACCGGCAAGTCTTTTGTTATGTCGTTTTTCGGGCTGCCGTTCAATCGGCGGACCATTACTATTTGTTTTTTGTGCTTGTCGTTGAATCGACAGGTCTTTCCTTGGGTCTTATCACCTCTTCAATGCACGAAGATCACGGGCATCCTGCCCTTGTCTATGATGTGCTGGGTATTGCCGCCGAACACGGTTTCCTTTTCCTGGCTTTCGCCATAGGCGCCCATGATCAGCAAATCGGCCCCGATCTCCTTGCTGGCCGACAGAAGAATCCGGCCGACATTGCCCTGACCCTTGAACCGGTGGATTTGCGCGGTGACGCCATGGGCCGCGAGATAGGTCACCAGATCCTCGGCCGTCGCGGCGGCGGGTTCGCCGCCCGAGGACAGGATCGTCACCTGTTCGGCATTGCGCAGGATCGGCAGCGTCATGGCCACGGCCTTGGTGGCCTCGAGCGAACCGTCCCAGCCGATCGTCACGCTGCGGCCCAGGTTTTCGGGGGGTTCGACGCCGTTGGGCACCATCATGACCGGGCGGATCGTGCGGTAAAGCGCCGTTTTCATCACGTTCCAGCCGAGATTGCGGTCCACATCCGGCTGCGGCACCGCGATCAGGTCGACAAGACGGCCGTGACGGCGGATCACATCCGCCATCCGGCCGGTCTCTTCGGTCCAGGACGCGGTCACGCCCTGGCCGGGGGCCGCGTCGTCATTCAAGGAAAGCCCCAGCTTGGCAGCCAGGGCTTTCAGTTCTTCCTTCATGCCTTCTTCTTCGACATTCGCCAGCTCTTCCGCCTGCTGCATCATCTGCTTGCGGAACATGCCGGGGATGGGCACGCCGAAGGGCAGCATGTCCTCCGGCCGCGCCCGGCAATGGACGATCGCGAGATGGCTGTTGCTCTTGTTGGCCAACGCGGCGGCGTGGGCGATCACGTTGTCGCCCTTGCCGTCGCCCCGCACCGGAACCAGGATTCTGATCATTGTCGCTTTCCCTAGAAAAGACCCTCGATCTGGCCATTGTCGTTCAACCGGATCGACTCGGAGGACGGCACCCGCGGCAGACCCGGCATGGTCATGATCTCGCCGCAGATCACCACCACGAACCCGGCGCCGGCGCTCAGGCGCACCTCGCGCACCGGCAGGCTGTGCCCGGTGGGCGCGCCGCGGCGATTGGGATCGGTGGTAAAGCTGTATTGCGTCTTGGCCATGCAGATCGGCAGGTTGCCGTAACCCTGATCTTCCCATTCCTTCAGCTGGTTGCGGATCTTCTGATCGGCCAGCACCTCGTCGGCGCGGTAGATGCGCTTGGCGATGGTGTTGATCTTGTCCAGCAGGCTCATCTCGTCGGGATAGATCGGCGAAAACGATGCCATGCCGCTATCGGCAACCTCGGCCACGCGGCGGGCCAGATCCTCGGCGCCTTCGCCGCCCAGTTCCCAGTGGCGCGACAGCACCGCTTCGGAACCCTGCTTGTGCACGTAATCCTTGACCGCCTGCACTTCGGCATCGGTATCGGTGACGAAATGGTTGATCGCCACGACCACCGGCACGCCGAAGGATTTGAGGTTCTCGATATGGCGGCCCAGATTGGCGCAGCCCTTGTTCACGGCCTCGACGTTCTCGTCGCCCAGATCGCCCTTGGCGACGCCGCCATTCATCTTCATCGCCCGCACCGTGGCGACCAGAACCACGCAATCGGGCGCGAGTCCGGCCTTGCGGCACTTGATGTTCATGAATTTCTCGGCGCCAAGGTCCGCACCGAAGCCGGCCTCGGTCACCACGTAATCGGAGATCTTCAGCGCCGTCTTGGTCGCCATGACCGAGTTGCAGCCATGGGCGATGTTGGCGAAGGGGCCACCATGCACGAAGGCCGGGTTGTTTTCCAGCGACTGCACAAGGTTGGGCTGCATCGCGTCCTTCAGCAGCACCGTCATCGCGCCGTCGGCCTTGATGTCGCGGCAGAAGACCGGCGTCTTGTCGCGGCGATAGGCCACGATCATGTCGCCCAGGCGCCGTTGCAGGTCGTCCAGGTCATCGGCCAGGCACAGGATCGCCATGACCTCGGAGGCGACGGTGATGTCGAAACCGGCCTGCCGGGGAAAGCCGTTGGACACGCCGCCCAGGCTGGTCACGATATCGCGCAGGGCGCGGTCGTTCATGTCCATGACCCGGCGCCAGACCACCCGGCGCATGTCGATCTTCTCTTCGTTGCCCCAGTAGATGTGGTTGTCGATCATCGCGCTCAGCAGGTTGTGCGCGCTGGTGATGGCGTGGAAGTCGCCGGTGAAATGCAGGTTCATGTCGTCCATCGGAACGACCTGCGCATAACCGCCCCCGGCAGCGCCGCCCTTCATCCCGAAATTCGGCCCGAGCGAGGCCTCGCGGATGCAGACCATCGCCTTCTTGCCGATGCGGTTCAGACCGTCGCCCAGACCCACGGTGGTGGTGGTCTTGCCTTCGCCTGCCGGTGTCGGGTTGATCGCCGTGACCAGGATCAGCTTGCCGTTCTTGTTCTTCTGCGATTTCTCGATGAAATCCGCCGAGACCTTGGCCTTGTCATGGCCATAGGGGACCAGATCGGCCTCCGATATGTCCAGTTTGGCACCGACCTCCTGGATCGGGATCTTCTTGGCCTCGCGGGCGATTTCGATGTCGGTCTTATGTGCCATGTTCTTCCTTCATTCTCCCAGAGTGTCGCCGGCCTTCAGACCGGTGTCTTTTGCCCATTCGGGCGCGGGTATCTTGCCGCCGCCTGCGGGGCGGACGCGTTTGATCAGGATGCGCCCGCCGATGCACTGCACCGCCACGCCGTCATCCGAAACCTCCATCACGCGCGATGAAATTCCATCGCCCTCGACGCGGGCGCAATCGAAAACGCCCAGTTCCTCGCCATTCACAAGCGTCCAGGCGCCCGGCGCCGGATTGGTGCCGCGGATCAGGTCGTAGACCTGCTTGACCGGCTTGTTCCAGTCGATCTTGGCGTGCTTCCTGGTGCAGCGCCGCTCGTAGCTGGCCTCGGATTCATCCTGCACGATGCGCGGCGGATTGCCCGAGCGGTAGAGGTCGCAGACCTCGAGCACCGAGTCGATCGCCGCCGGATAGATCTTCTTGAAATAGAGATCGATCACCGTGTCGTCGGGTTCGATGTCGCATTCCCATTTCAGCAGCACGTCGCCTTCGTCCAGCCCGTCGGTCGGGTAGAACCAGGAAAAGCCCGATTTCGTGTCGCCCATGATGATCGGCCAGTTGACCGCCGAGGGGCCGCGATATTTCGGCAGCAGCGAGGGATGGAAACAGATCGAGCCGTGCTTCGGCGTATCCCGCGCCGCTTCGGGCACGAAGACGTTGACGAAGGCCATGACCATCAGGTCGGCATCGAAGGCCGCCAGTTCGTCGAGGGTTTCCTGGTCCTTGAAATGGGCGGGCTGCTTGACCGGCAGCCCTTTTTCCAGCGCGAATTCCTTGATCGGGTCCACCGGCTTGCCGTCGCGGTCGGGCTCGCAATAGACCGCGACCACCTCGTCCTTGCCGGCCTCGAGTATCCTGGCCAGGGCGTCCTTGCCGAACGCCTGCTGGCCCATGACGATGATGCGCACTTAGTCCCTCCCCTTTTTATTCGGCCGCGTGGCGCTTGACTTCGCCCACGGCGCCCGAGCCGATCAGACGTTCGAGTTCCTCGCCCTCGTAACCCAGCACCTGCGACAGGATCTCGTGGGTATGCTCGCCCAGAAGCGGCGAACGGGTGACCTCGACCGGGCTGTCCGAAAGCTTGATCGGGCTGCCGACGCTGATGTATTCGCCGCGCTCGGGGTGATCGACCCTGACCAGGGTGCCGGTCTCGTAGAGCCCCTCGTCCTCGGAGATTTCCTTCATCGACAGGATCGGGCCGACGGGGATGTTCAGCGGGTTGCAGATTTCCATGACCTCGAACTTGGTCCGCTCCATGGTCCAGACCTCGATGCGCTCGAAGATCTGGTTGAGCTTGTCCAGACGCGCGTCGGGCGTGGCATAGCCTTCCCTGGTCTTCCATTCGGGTTCGCCGATGACGTCGCAGACCTTTTCCCAGACCGCCGCCTGGATGATGAAATAGGTATAGGCGTTGGGATCGGTCTCCCAGCCCTTGCATTTCAGGATGCGCCCCGGCTGGCCACCGCCGGAATCGTTGCCCGCGCGCGGCACCGCATCGCCGAACGGGATGCCCTCGCCATACTGGCTGTATTCCTTGAGCGGACCGGATTCCAGGCGCTGCTGGTCGCGCAGCTTGACCCGGCAGAGGTTCAGAACCCCGTCCTGCATCGCCGCCGACACCTTCTGCCCCCGGCCGGTCTTTTCCCGCTGGAACAGCGCCGTGACGATGCCGAGGCACAGGTGCAGCCCGGTGCCGGAATCGCCGGTCTGCGCGCCGCTGACCAGCGGCAGGCCGTCGCGGAACCCCGTGGTCGAGGCCGAGCCGCCGACGCATTGCGCGACGTTCTCGTAGACCTTGCAATCCTGATACTTGCCGGGGCCGAAGCCCTTGATCGACGCCATGATGATGCGCGGGTTGATCTCCTGGATGCGTTCCCAGGAAAAGCCCATGCGATCCAGCGCGCCGGGGGCGAAGTTTTCCACCAGCACGTCGCATTCCTCGATCAGCCGGGTCAGGATCTCCTTGCCGGCCTCGTTCTTCGAGTTCAGCTCGATCGACCGCTTGTTGTGGTTCAGCATGGTGAAATACAGGCTGTCCGCGCCCGGCTTGTCCACCAGCTGCTGGCGGGTGGCGTCGCCGACGCCGGGACGCTCCACCTTGATCACGTCCGCCCCGAACCAGCCCAGAAGCTGGGTGCAGGTCGGTCCGGACTGGACGTGGGTGAAATCGAGCACCTTGATGCCATCCAGGGCTTTCATGTCATATACTCCTTGGTCTTTGATGTTCCGCCGGCCGTGCGGTCATTTCTTCCTGTTCTGCGCGACGATGCTGACCGGGTTCAGGTTGCCGATATTGCCGCTTTCCTTGCCCGCCGCCGGATCGATGGCCGCGTTGATGAGCGTCGGCTTGCCCGAGTCCATCGCCGCGCTGACCGCGCGATACAGCTCGTCCGGGTCGGTCACGCGGACGCCCTCGCCGCCGAAGGCCTGCATCATCAGGTCATACCGGGAATCCTCCACGAAAACCATCGGCGACACGTCCGGTCCGCCGGTCGGGTTCTTGTCGGTGCCCTTGTAGATGCCGTTGTTGTTGAAGATGACGATGCAGACCGGCAGGTTGTAGCGGCAGATCGTTTCCACCTCCATGCCGCAGAAGCCGAAGGCGCTGTCGCCCTCGATGGCCAGGACCGGGTGGCCGGTCTCGACCGCCGCGGCGACCGCGCTGCCCATGCCGATGCCCATGACGCCCCAGGTGCCGACGTCGATCCGCTTGCGCGGCTTGTGCATGTTGATGATACTGCGGGCGAAATCCAGCGTGTTGGCGCCCTCGTTCACCACGATCGCGTCCGGGCGTTCGTCGACCACGCGCCGCAGCGCGCCGAGCGCCCCCTGGTAGTTCATCGGAACCGCGTTGTTCTGCAGGCTCGCCACCATCTTCTGGATGTTGACGTCCTTCTTGTCCTTGACCGCGCTTACCCAGTCTTCGGGGGCCTTCGGCCAGTCGTCGCCCATCTTCTCCAGCAGGGCGCCCAGCACCGAGCCGATATCGCCGACCAGCGGCGCCGCGATCTCGACGTTGCTGTCCATCTCCTTGGGCTCGATGTCGATCTGCACGAATTTCGTGGAATGCGGTTCGCCCCATTGCTTGCCCTTGCCGTGGCTGAGCAGCCAGTTCAGACGCGCGCCGACCATGATGACGACATCGGACTCCTTGAGCACCAGCGAACGCGCCGCGGCGGCAGCCTGTTCGTGCGTGTCCGGCAGCAGGCCCTTGGCCATGCTCATCGGCAGATAGGGGATGCCGCTTTTCTCGACGAATTCGCGCACCGTGTCGTCGGCCTGCGCATAGGCCGCGCCCTTGCCCAGGATGATCAGCGGCTTCTTGGCGCTTTTGATCACGTCCAGCGCGCGATCGACCGCATCGGGGGCGGGAATCTGCGCGGGGGCCGGGTCGATCACCTTGAGCAGCGATTTCTGGCCTTCGACCTCGTCCATCACCTGCCCCAGCAACGCGCCGGGAATGTCCAGGTAGACACCGCCGGGACGGCCCGAGACCGCCGAGCGGATGGCGCGCGCGACACCGATGCCGATATCCTCGGCATGCAGGATGCGATAGGCGGCCTTGCAATGCGGTTTGGCGATGGCCAGCTGGTCCATCTCCTCGTAATCGCCCTGCATCAGGTCGACGACCTCGCGCTCGGAACTGCCCGAGATCAGGATCATCGGCCAGCAATTGGTGGTGGCGTTGGCCAGCGCCGTCAGCCCGTTCAGGAAGCCCGGCGCCGAAACCGTCATGCAGATGCCCGGCTTCTTGGTCAGGAAGCCCGCGACCGAGGCCGCGAACCCGGCATGCTGCTCGTGACGGAAGGACAGCACGCGCAGCCCCTCGCCCTGCGCCATCCGCAGCAGGTCGGAGATCGGGATGCCCGGAACCGCATAGATCGTCTCGATATCGTTCAGTTTCAGCGCGTCGATCAGCAGGTGAAACCCGTCTGTCAGGGCCTGCTGGGTCTGCTGCTCGGCCATTGCGAATGGTGACATTGTATTTCCTCTCTCCCTTTTGGTGTTCTCACTTGGCTGCCAGTGCCGGAGTCTCCGTGTTCTCCAGCCCGGACCAGGTCTTGCGGATGTGGTCGTGCAACCGCATCGTGTGTTTGCGAACGCTGCGCGACGCCAGATCGGCATCGCGCGATTCCAGCGCCTCGATGATCTCCATGTGGTCGGCGACCGAGCGGCGGGCGCGGTCGCTCTCGCCCATGGCGCGGCGGCGAACCGCCTGGATATGCACGAACAGATCGTCCGCGGTCTTGCGCAGCAACTCGCACCCCGACATCTCCAGGATGGACTGGTGAAAGCGGATGTTGTCGTCGGAATATTCCTTGAACTCCGCCCGCTCCGGATCGCTGCTGTGACGCAGCGCGAAACTGCGCAGCGTCGCCAGCTCCTCGTCGGTGGCGTTGCGCACCACCAGCCGCGCCGCCATGCCTTCCAGCGCCGCCCAGACGACCACCATCTCGAGGATCTCCTCGCGCGTCTTGCGGGTGACGAAGACGCCGCGGCGCGGGATGATCTCGACCAGCCCCTCCTGCGCCAGGCGCGCCAGCGCCTCGCGGATCGGGGTGCGCGAGATGCCCAGGCGGTCGGCCAGCTGCCGCTCGTCCAGCTTCAGATTGGCGCCGGGCGCATAGATGTCCATGCCCAGAATCGCCTCCCGCAGGACCTGGAACGTATGGTCCTTCAGCGTGAAGCTCACCGATATGGGGCTCAGATTGTCACCGATCGACATGCGGCTTACCCCCTCCAGGTATCCGGACGACAAGGGCCTCCTCCCCCGGTCGACCGGATGATCGACATTTTGTATACCATACACCTGATCTGCCCTGCGTCAATGAAAACAAATCGGGCGTTCGGGGCTAAAAAACTTGACAATCCATTCCGTGGGATACCAAATGCCAGCCGGCAACCATGGGAATTCCGAAGGGGCGGAACATGTTGATCAGAGCTGGCGAATCGGCACTTGTGGTCATCGACATGCAGGAACGGCTGGTGCCGGCGATGCAGGCCCCGGCCCGCACCATCGCCAATACGCGGCTGCTGCTGAAGGCGGCGCAGCGCACCGGTGTGCCGGCCCTGCTGACCGAACAATATCCCCAAGGGCTGGGCCCCACCGTTCCCGAGATCAGGAAGGCCGCGGGCGATGCGCCGATCCTGCCCAAGGTGCATTTCTCCTGCATGGAGGATGCGGCCTTTGCCGAGGCGTTCCGCGCCCTTGGCCGCAAGCAGGCGATCCTTGCCGGGATGGAGGCGCATATCTGTGTGGTGCAGACCGCCGAGAGTCTGGTAGAGGGCGGGCATGATGTTTTCGTCGTCTCCGACGCCACGGCGTCCCGCACGCTGGACAGCGAACATGCCTGTCTCGAACGCCTGCGCGCTTCGGGCGTCACCGTCGTCACGACCGAGATGGTCGTGTTCGAATGGCTGGGCCGTGCCGGAACGGCCGAATTCAAAGAATTGTTGCCGCTGATAAAATAGTCCGACCAAAACGGGAGATCCGTCTACATGAACATACACGAATATCAGGCCAAACAGCTTTTGAAGGGCTTTGGCGCGCCTGTGGCGCAGGGCGTCGCGATCACCAGTCTCGACCAGGCCGAAGCCGCCGTCGCCGAATTGCCCGGCCCTGTCCGTGTGGTGAAAAGCCAGATCCATGCCGGCGGGCGCGGCAAGGGCACCTTCAAGGAACTGGGCCCCGACGCCAAGGGCGGCGTGCGGGTGTCGTTCTCGGAAGAGGAGGCACTGGAAAACATCCGCGAGATGTTCGGCAAGACGCTGGTGACCAAGCAGACCGGCCCCGCCGGCAAGCAGGTCAACCGTCTCTATGTCGAGGACGGCGCCGATATCGAGCGCGAGCTTTACCTCTCGATCCTGGTGGACCGGGAAACCGGCAAGGTGTCCTTCGTCGCCTCGACCGAGGGCGGCATGGACATCGAGACCGTGGCCGAGGAAACCCCCGACAAGATCCACACGATCGCCATCACCGCCTCGAAAGGCGTGACCGACGCCGATGCCGAGCGCATCGCCGATGCGTTCGAACTGCAGGGCGACACCCGCGCGCAGGGCAAGACGCTGTTCGCGGCGCTCTACAAGGCCTTCGTCGAAAAGGACATGAGCCTGCTGGAGATCAACCCGCTGATCGTCACCAAGCAGGGCGACATCCAGGTTCTGGACGCCAAGGTGTCCTTCGACGGCAACGCGCTGTTCCGCCACCCCGACATCGTGGAGCTGCGCGACAAGACCGAAGAGGACGAAAAGGAAATCGAGGCCTCGGAATACGACCTGGCCTATATCGCGCTGGACGGCGATATCGGCTGCATGGTGAACGGCGCGGGCCTCGCCATGGCGACCATGGACATCATCAAGCTTTACGGTGCGTCCCCGGCGAACTTCCTGGATGTGGGCGGCGGCGCCACCACCGAAAAGGTGACGGCGGCGTTCAAGATCATCACCTCGGACCCCAACGTCAAAGGCATCCTCGTCAACATCTTCGGCGGCATCATGCGCTGCGACGTGATCGCCGAAGGCGTGGTGCAGGCGGTCAAGGATGTGGGCCTGAAGGTGCCGCTGGTCGTGCGCCTCGAGGGCACCAAGGTCGAGGACGGCAAGGCCATCATCAACGACAGTGGGCTGAACGTCATCGCCGCGGACGATCTCGACGACGCCGCACAGAAAATCGTCAAGGCCGTGAAGGGGTAACGCCAATGTCCATTCTGATCGACAAGAACACAAAGATCATCGTGCAGGGCCTGACCGGCAAGACCGGCAGCTTTCACACCGAACAGGCGCTGGCCTATCACGGCACCCAGATGGTTGCGGGCACCCACCCCAAGAAGGGCGGCACCGAATGGTCCGGCAGCAATGGCGAAAGCCTGCCGATCTATGCCTCCGTCGCCGAGGCGAAGGACGCCACCGGCGCCACCGCCAGCGTGATCTACGTGCCCCCGGCCGGTGCGGCGGCGGCCATCGAAGAGGCGATCGATGCCGGGATCGACCTGATCACCTGCATCACCGAGGGCGTGCCGGTTCTGGACATGGTGCGCGTCAAGGAAAAGCTCGACGCCTCCAAGAGCCGCCTGATCGGCCCGAACTGCCCCGGCCTGATGACGCCGGACGAATGCAAGATCGGCATCATGCCCGGTTCGATCTTCCGCAAGGGCTCGGTCGGGGTGCTGTCGCGCTCGGGCACGCTCACCTACGAGGCGGTCTACCAGACCACCGTCGCGGGTCTGGGCCAGTCCACCGCCGTGGGCATCGGCGGCGACCCGGTCAAGGGGACCGAGTTCATCGACATCCTGGAACTGTTCCTGGCCGATGACGAAACCGAATCGATCATCATGATCGGCGAAATCGGCGGCTCGGCCGAGGAGGACGCGGCGCAGTTCCTCAAGGACGAGGCGAAGAAGGGCCGCAAGAAACCGGTCGTCGGCTTCATCGCCGGGCGCACCGCCCCGCCGGGACGCACCATGGGCCATGCCGGCGCGGTGATCTCGGGCGGCAAGGGCGGCGCCGAGGACAAGATCGAGGCGATGAAATCCGCCGATATCCGGGTCTCGCCCTCGCCCGCGAAGCTGGGCGAAACCCTGCAGGATCTGCTTGGCTGACCAATTCCTCCCTGGATTGGCAAGCACGTTGGGGGCGCTTTTCGAAGCGCCCCTTTTTTTCGTCAGGGCAGGTCAGCTTTCGTAGCGCGTATTGCCGCGCCGCCCCGGATCGATGGGCAGGTCCACCACCAGCGGCTGATGGGCGCGCTGCGCGCAGGCCTGGCGCGGGCAGACATGGCAGTTGATGCCGATCGGGCTGAACAGGGCCGGCACCTGGAAATTGAACGCCTTGGCATAGCCGACCTTGTGGGCGTATTGAATCTCGCAGCCGATCGCCACGGCGACCCGATGATTGCGCGTGGCCGGGCTGAACGAGGGCCGGTCCGCCGTCCGGCTGAGCGTGAAGAACCGCTGCCGGTCGGGCATCTCGACGAATTGCGGGATGACCTCGCCGGGCTGGATGAACGCGGTGTGGATGTTCCAGACCGGGCAGGAGCCGCCGAATTCCGCCAGGTTGAACGGCGTCGCGTTGAACCGCTTGGTCACGTTCCCGGCCCGGTCGATGCGCAGGAAGAAGAACGGCACGCCCGGGGCGGACGGGCGCCGCAACGTGATCAGCCGGTGGCACACCTGTTCATAGGAACAATTGAACCGCGTGGCGATGCGCTCCACGTCATAGCGCGTCTCTTCGGCGGCCTTGCGGAACCCGGCATAGGGCATCAGGAAGGCGGCGGCGAAGTAATTGGCCAGTTCCACCTGCAACCGGGCCCGCCCGCGCGCGGTCGCGATCCCGCTGTCCTCGATCAGCCGGGTCAGGATCGGCTCGACCTCGATCAGGCCCAGCACATGGGCCAGCTGGAACACCCGGTTCTGGAAATCCAGCGCCTCGGACAGATAGACCACCCCCGCCTGCCGGTCGTGGATGCGCAGCGATTCCTGCATCGCCTCGGCGGGGCGGATCTCGACCTGCGTTTCATGGGCGGATTGCAGCCGGTCGCGCAGCCCCCGGAACACGTCTTCGGTCGATCCCGGAATCGCGTCGTGCAGGGTCTCCGCCGCGCGCTCCAGCACGTCGAAATAATTGTCGTTGCTGCGAAAGTAATCATGGATCAGCGTTTCCGGCGAGGCCTCGGCCAGCGCGTCGCGGGTGGCGGATTCGCTCTGGCGCATGATCCTGTCCAATATGCGGGCATGGTTGCCGTGAAGTTTCACGAAACATTCCGCCAGCCGCGGCGCATGTTCGATGGCGGCGCGCAGTTCCTGCAGATCCGGCACGTCCTCCTCGAACATCGGGTCCTGCAGGATGTTGCGCAGATCCACCATCAGGGTCTGCGGCGGATCGTTGACCAGCTTGCGCCAGTCCACCTGATAGACCTCCGACAGCGCCATCAGCATGCGCACCGACAGGCTGCGCTGGTTGCTTTCCAGCATGTTGACATAGGCGGCGCTGACACCCAGGGCCTGGGCCATTTCCGCCTGACTTTGACCATTCTGGCGGCGCAATCGGCGCAGTTGCGGGCCAACGAAAGCTTTGCTCATGTCACATCCGGAATTAACAAGTTAACAACTTACCGCAGTGTTGGTAACTTGTCTTCACATCGTAACACATTTTTCCGGGAAACTCCTGAAAAGGAATGGTAACCACCCGCAACGGAGAAAGAGGAAAATTCAATGTCTTACCGTATTCTGATTCTCGGCGCGTCCTACGGGTCGCTTCTGGGCACCAAGTTCCTCGCCGCGGGGCATGACGTCACGCTGGTCTGCCGCGACCAGACGGCCGCACTCATCAACGACAAGGGCACCGAGGTGCGCATCAAGCTGCGTGACGAGGACGATCACCGCAGCTTCTTCTCGGGCGACCTGCCCGGCAAGCTGGATGCCAAGACCCCGGAACAGGCGCAGCCGCAGGATTACGACCTGGTCTGCCTGGCGATGCAGGAGCCGCAATATTCCCACCCGACCCTGCGCGAGCTTCTGGCCCGCGTGGCCGAGGCCAGGGTGCCGTGCATGTCGATCATGAACATGCCGCCGCTGCCCTACATGAAGCGGATCCCGGATCTGGATTGCTCGGGCATGGAAGCGGCCTTCGAGAGCCCGTCGATCTGGGAAAAGTTCGACCCGGCGCTGATGACCCTGTGTTCGCCCGACCCGCAGGCGTTCCGCCCGCCCGAGGAAGGGGCCAACGTGCTGCATGTCGGCCTGCCCACCAACTTCAAGGTGTCGCGCTTTCACGACGAAAAGCACGATGCCATGCTGGCGGAGCTGGAACAGGGGATCAACGATTACCGCGTCGACGGCAAGGACGTGCCGGTGAAACTGCGGGTGTTCGATTCGCTGTTCGTGCCGTTTGCGAAATGGGCGATGCTGGCCACCGGCAATTATCGCTGCATCACGCCCGAGGGACCGCGCGCGATCAAGGATGCGGTCCATGGCGATCCCGAGAAATCCGCCGAGATCTACGGCTTCGTGAACGACCTGGTGGTCAAGCTGGGCGCCGACCCGGCCGATCTGGTGCCGTTCGAGAAATACGCCAAGGCGGCGGAAAACCTGCTGAAACCGTCCTCGGCGGCGCGCGCGGTCTATGCCGGTGCCGAGAACATCGAACGCGTGGACAAGCTGATCCAGCTGGTGGCCCGCGCCATCGGCCTGCAGCACCCCGAGATCGACGCCACCGTCAAGCTGGTCGATGCCAAGCTGGCCGAGAACGCGAAAGCCGCCGGCTGAACCGAACGGGTGCGGCGGCCGGTCTCACTCCGGTTGCCGCCCCTACTTGCGGCGATCGGCCCGAACAGGGCGACGCACCGCCACAGGCCATAGCCGCCGCTGGCCCCGGCCACGCGGCAGCCGGCAGCCGGCATCCGTCCGACCCGACCCCGTTCGCCCGCCCGGCGCTTGCAAAGGCACCCCGGCCCGTGGATATAGGCCGCACCAGCAAACCGGGGAACAGGATGCAGGACAAACCGGATCTCACCGCCGCTCCGCGCACGCAGGCGATGCAGGCCTACGAGCGGATGGAAGAGATGATCATCACGCTGGAACTCGCGCCCGGCAGCCGGATTTCCGAAACCCGGATGAGCCAGCATCTGGGCCTTGGCCGCACGCCGGTGCGCGAGGCGATGCAGCGGCTGGCGCGCGAGGGCAATCTGCGGATCCTGCCGCGCGCCGGCGCGATCGTGTCCGAGATCGACGTGGCCGACCAGTTCAAGCTGATCGAATTCCGCCGCGAGGTGGAACGCTTCGTGACGATCCGCGCCGCGCGCCTGGCCGATGCCGCCACCCGCGCCACCTTCACCCGCCTCGCGCGGCAGTTCCAGGAGGCCGCCGAGACCGGCAGCGGAACGCTCTTCATCGACACCGACCGCGAATTCAACCTTCTGATCGTCGCCACCGCCGACAACAAATACGCCGAGGCCGCGATGGCCCTGATCCAGGCCCAGACGCGGCGCTTCTGGTATCTGACCTTCAACAGGTTCGGAGAGCTCGACAAGGTCGCCCCGGCCCATGCCCGCATCGCCGAGGCCATAGCGGCCAACGACGAGGAAGCGGCGCGCGCCGCCTTCGATGCGTTGATCGACTATGTCGAGGAATACACCCGCAGGACGGTCACGGCGCTGTTCTGAAGCGGCCGGACCTTTGGGCGGGGCGGAACCGGCGAGGAGTCCGGTCCGCCCCGCCCGCCGGGTCAGGGGATGGTCAGGCAGGCGCAGCGGCAATGGCTGCGCACCGATTGCGAGACGCTCCCTTGCAGGTAGCCGTGGATCCCGCCGAGCCCGCGGGTCCCCATCACCAGAAGATCCACCTTTTCATGTTCGGCGGCTTCGATGATGCGCTTGTTGGGGCTGCCGTCGGTGATCTGCGTTGTCACCTCGCGCACGCCGGCGGCGCGCGCGTATTCCTCCGCGCGCTTCACGATGAAGTCGCCGACATATTGTTCCAGCTTCTGGGACAGCGTGCGCTTGCCGCGCGCGCCGCCGACCGGGATCGGCGCGCTGACGTTCTGCAGCCTGTCGATCTCGCGCTGGATTTCGGGCGGGACCGTGCTGCCCCTCAGGGCATGCATGATCTCCTGCGCGGTTCCGTGATGGATCGCGACATGCAGGACCACCAGGCGGGAATCGTATTTCACCGCCAGGTCGATCGCCACCTCCATCGCGCGGGCCGCATGTTCGGACCCGTCCGTGGGTGCAAGGATGCTGCCGAACATCTTAATAGCCGTCCCCGTTGATCAGCCGCGACGGCAGCACCCGGAGGACCGGCGTCACCAGCATCGCGAGCAGGAACAGCACAAGTCCGAGCCAGGGCATTGCCGTGCTCCCGTTATGCAGGCCGAAATACATCAGCGGCAATGCGATCACGGCGGCAATTCCGGCGACGACTTGCAGTTTGGTCAAAGTGTTCATTGGTCTCTCTCCCTTGGTTTGGTTCAGGCCACGACAAGCACGCAGGCCCCGATGATGACGGCGACGATGGCAAAGAGGGGTATGGTGATCCTGAGCACCTCGCCCTCGCGGCCGAGGATCCCCGCCGTGGTGGTGCCAAGCAGCACGTTGCCCGGCGCGATCATGTTTCCGGCCGCGGCCCCGGCGGTCTGCGCCCCGAGGATCGCCGGACCATACAGGCCGGTCACCTGCGCGGTCGATTGCTGGAAGGTGCCGAACAGCAGGTTCGACGCCAGGTTCGACGTGGTCATGAACGAGCCCAGCCCGCCGACCATCGGCGCGAGGAACCCATAGCCCTGCCCGGTGGCCGCCGCGACGCCCTGCGCCAGCACGTTCACCGCGCCCGATCCGGCCATGACGTTGGACATCGCGATCAGGGCGACCACCGCGATGGTCGAGGGGATCGACTTGTCCACCGTCCGCCCGACGATGCGGCCCAGCCCGCCTTTCGGGATCGTGCCCAGACTGGTGAAGGCCAGGTAGCCGACGACCGCCGACAGCAGCAGGAAGGTGCCGGCATGGGTCAACGGCGCGAACCTGACGGCGCTTTCGGGGCGCGTAAAGCCGAGTTCCGTCACCGTCTGCGGAAAGCTGAGCCCGAAGGACCAACTGCCGAGCGCGGCCTTGACCGGCGGGATCAGCAGCACGCCGAAGGTGATGATCAGCAGGGCGAAATAGGGAATGAAGGCCTGTTGCAGGGACATTCCCCGCGCGTCTCCGCCCTCCATCGCCACGGCCGCTCCGCCGCCGGATCCCATCGCGGGCGCTGCGCCGGAGCCGGCGAGGGGGCCGGTATCGGCCGGCATCGCGTCGGCGCGGCGGCGCTCTTCGGTGAAGATGTGGCTGGTCGCCGGTTTCGGGTCGCGGTACATCTTGAGACGGCCGAGCGCGAAGATCGCGATGAAGGCGACGCTGGACGCGATGAAGCCGTTCAGCGTGTCGTTCCACTGCGACAGGCCAAGGGTCAGCCCGCCCTGAAGCAGCGACATCACGATCACCACCGGAAGACCCTTGCGGATCCCGTTCCAGCGGCCATAGAGCCAGCACACCAGCAGCCCGCCGAAGATGTTCAGCACCCAGATGAAGCTGGCGGCATAAAGCGCCGTCTGCGCCGCGGTCGCCATGTCCATGCCGGTGACTTCCTTGAGCCCCAGCCAGGCCACCGCCAGCGTGCCGAAGGTGTTGTTCCAGGCATGCCCGATCAGCGGGATCGTCACCGCGTAGAGCGGCCGCACCCCGATGCCCACCAGCAGCGGCGCACAGACCGCGATCGGCACGCCGAACCCGGTGACACCCTGCAGGAACGAGGCAAAGGCCCAGCCGAACGCCATGACCTGCATCAGCGGGTCGGGCAGCAGCCGGGTGATGCCCCGGCGCAACGGCTCGAACGCCGCGCCCTCGTGGGACACCTCGTAAAGCAGGATCGAGGCCCAGACGACGTAAAGAACGGTCAGCGCGCTCCAGATGCCCTTGGCGTTCTCATAGCCGATGACATCGAGCGGGGCGCCGAAATAGAAGAATGCGATGGCCAGCGCGACGACCCAGGACAACGGTCCGGCCTCGGCCGCGCCCCAGCTTGCGCCCAGCATGAGCAGCAGCAGGATCGCCAGGGGCAGGAATGCCAGCCCCCAGCTGATCCATGTGATATCGATGGTCATAATTTCCCTCCCGGAATGGCTTTTGGCCCGATTGTCTTCTTCTTCGCGTTCCGAACCCTTGTCCCGTTACGAAAATGGCGGGTGCCTCCCCGCACCCGCCATCCCGTTTCTTACCACCCCAGCGCGACGCCATCGCCCCGCGCATCGGCCCCGGCAGCCAGCACGCCGGTCTCCGGATCGCACTGGATCGCGGCGGCGTGCCCGGTCAGGTCGCTCCATTCGCCGACCGGCTCGACCGTATGGCCCCGCGCGCGCAGATCGTCGAGCACGTCCTCGCCGAACCGGGTCTCGACCCGCAGCGATTTCGTGTCCTCGCCCCAGGTCCGCCCATAAAGCCAGCGCGGCCGGTCCAGCGCGGTCTGCACGTCCAGCCCGTAATCGACCACGCGCGAGGCGATCATGGTGCTGGTCTGGGGCTGGCCCTCGCCGCCCATCGTGCCATAGACCAGATGCGGGCGCCCGTCCTTCAGCAGCATCCCCGGCATCAGCGTGTGGAAGCACAGCTTGCCGCCCTCCAGGCAATTCACGTGACCCTCGTCCAGCGCGAAGGAGGCGCCGCGGTTCTGCAACAGAACCCCGGATTCGCCCGCCACGAAGGCCGAGCCGAATTCGTGATAGATGCTCTGGATGATCGACACGGCATTGCCGTCCCTGTCCACCACCACGGTGCAGGTGGTGTCCTGGCCCATCGGCTCGCGCAGGTCCTCGGCGGCGCGGTCCATGCGGATGCGCGAAGCCAGTTCCTTGGCGTAGTCCTTGGACAGAAGCTGATCCATCGGGATGTCGCAATGGTCCGGATCGGTCAGATAGCGGTCGCGGTCCTCGAAGATCAGCTTGCACGCCTCGACGATCAGATGCGTGTAATCGGCGCTGGTATCAGGGATTTTCGACAGGTCGAACTGTTCCAGCACGTTCAGCAGCATCAGATGCACGAACCCTTGCGAGTTGGGCGGATGCTGGCAGGCGGTCAGGCCGCGATAGCTTGTGGTGATCGGATCGCTCCAGGTGCCGTGATGTTCCTGCAGGTCGGATTTCTCCCAATAGCTGCCCGCCGCGTTCAGGGCGCGCAGGATCTCGTCGGCGACGGGGCCGTCATAGAACCCCTCGCGCCCGTTGCGGGCGACCGATTCCAGCGTTTCGGCCAGGTGCGGCAGCCGCATGACACTGCCCATCTCGGGCGCCTTGCCCCCCGGCAGATAGGCGTTTCGCGTGCTGTCGGTCCGGGACAGGATATCGAACCGGTCGGCCGAGAACCGCGCCTGTCCGGCCGTGACGGGAAATCCATCGCGCGCATAGGCGATCGCCGGTTTCAGGATCTCGTCCAGGGCCAGCCGGCCGAACCGCTCATGCGCCTTGCACCAGCTGTCGGCGGCGCCGGGAACCGTGACGGCGGCCAGCGGCCCGCGTTCGGGGATGCGCTCGTGCCCGGCCTTGCCATAGAAGTCGCGGCTGGCGTTCCTGGCCGAGCGGCCGGTGCCGTTCAGCGCATGGACCTTGCCCTTAGCGCTGTCATAGATCAGCCAGAAGGCATCGCCGCCGATCCCGGTCATGTGCGGATAGACGACGCCGAGGGTGGAATTGACCGCGATCGCCGCATCCACGGCGCTGCCGCCTTGCTGCAGGACCCTCAGCCCCGCCGCCGAAGCGAGATAATGCGGCGAGGAAACGGCCCCCTCTCTTGCCTGCATGAGCGCACGAGTGTGTTGAACCATTTCGGAGACCTCCAAGCCATCTGATATGTCAGTGGTATGTTATGGCAAAAACGGCATCGCGCAATAAATTTTTTCGATTTTCTCAAGCTGCTGGAAACATGGAAAAATGTTGCGGCAATGCGCGGTCCGGTCCCTCGAAAAGCGCGCGCCAGCCTTCGCCTCTACGGGATTCCCCTCATGGCGTTGCTGCATGCTCTGCACGATATTGGCCCTGCAGCCACAAGGGAGAGCCCGCAGTGACGCCGGGGAGAATACGGATGAACAAGATGATTGGGGATCGCGCGACCTTCCGGCATGGCCGGGCGGATGCGGTCCACCTCCGTTCCGGACCGAAAACCGAAGCGCACGCCGTTTCGGGCGTCGCGTGAGGCGGGTCGCATGGTCGTCGGATTCCTGATCGTCGGCATGGTTGCGGGCCTGGGCGCCGCCGGCCTGAGCCTGCTGTCGGGGGCCTCGTTCGGCTGGGCGTTCGTCGCCTATATGGTCGCGGGCAATATCGCCATGATGCTGGCCGGACTCGTCGCCGTGTTGCGCAACACGCCGCCGGATGCCTCCAGCGGCACTGCCGATCGTCCGCATTCCGACAACAGGAACGCGCGCCCCGCCGCGTCGCACCGCCCCGTCGGGCACTCCGCCCGCCACGCGGACGCGCCCCGGACAACGGCTTATGCGCATGATCGCGGCGCGCGCATTCGTCACGGACGCTCGTGAACCCCTGAAACGCGGAAACACTTTAGCGTTTCCTGCCAGGGCCGAAACGCTATAGCCTTGTGCGGGAAACCGACTCCCGAAGGGTATAGCGTGTGTTGGAATGACCGATCCCCGGCCGGATACCGCACAGGACAATCGGCCCCGTAACGGCAGGCCGGACCGACGGGCGTTCCTGCATGGGGCAGCGTCCGCTGCGCTTTTGTGCCTGGCCGGAACCGGCCCGGCACGGGCATCCGGATCGCGGCCGTTCTCGACACGGGTGATTCAGTCCGGCCACTCGCTGACCGATCCGATCGTGCCGGTTCTGGATACGATGGTTGCCGCCGCGGACCCGCAGAAGGCGCGGCGCCGGGTTATCGACCGCTCGACGATCCCCGGCAGCCCGATGGAGTGGCGCTGGGACCATCGCAACGAATACCTGCCGGATGCCCGCCACGACATCGCCGCCTATGACCTGCTGGTGATCACGGAACGGGTGCCCCTCTCCAATACCGTGCCATGGCATGACTCGGAAAACATGGCGCTGCGCTGGTTCAACCATGCCTGGAGCGAGGGCAATGCGGGCAAAGGGGCCGGGACCATCCTTTATGCGACCTGGGTCGATACCGACAGCGGACCCGATTTCGACAATCCCTACAATGATCCGGAAGGCCATCTGACCTTCCGCGAACGCCTGCCCCTGGAGATGGACCGCTGGCAGGCCATTGCGGATCACGTCAACGCCAACCGCCCCGATGGCGCGCCGCCGATGCGGGTCATTCCCGGCCCCCTGATCATGGCCGCCGTGCAGGACGCGATCGATGCCGGACAGGCCCCGGGGCTCGGGCGGATCGAGGATCTGTTTTCGGACACGATCCATCTGAACGCGCAAGGCGCCTATCTGATCGCATTGGCGCATCTCGCGGTGATCTACGGCTATGATCCCCGTGACCTGCCGGATGGGCTGGCCCGCCTCGAGGTGCCTGCCCCCGCCACGGCAGCATGGATGAAACAACTGGTCCATGATGTGCTGCGCGGCTATCCGGCAAGCGCGCGACGACGATGATTGGCCGGCCGCCCTCGCGGACATCAGTCGGATGTCAGAACTTGGCGACCAGGTTCAGGAACACGCCCTTTCCGACATAGTCGATTTCCGTCATGTCGTCCGAGACCTGGCCCCATTCATAGCCCAGACCGATCTTGGCGTTGTTGCCCACATGGCGATAGACACCGAGCAAGGCGCCGGTTTCGCGGATGTCGGTCTCCTCGGTGTGGAGGATCCGGGCCTCGGCCAGCACGTCCCATTTGTGCACCACGTGCCAGTCGGCGCGGATGATGCCCAGATGTGCGGTGGAGTCGAAGCTGTCGCTGGTGAGGCGGTCCTCGATCCGCGATTTCCGGAACCCGTATTTCCCGCCAATCGTCAGCTTCGGCGTGAGGTCATAGTTGCCATCCACCGACAGCACATGGCTTTTCTGCCGCGGCCCCTCGGTCGTGCCGTGGATCGTCACCTGGTCCACGCCCGGCAGGTCGTGCAGATAGGTATAGCGGAACAGCAGGTTCAGCCGGTCGTTGTCCACCGGGCGATAGGCATAGCCGATGCTTGCCTCGGCATATTCACCGTCGCGGAAACTGTCCTGATTGCTTTCGGAATAGAGCGCGTCGAGATTGGCGAGGAAGCGCCATTCGGGATTGACGCGGTATTCGTAACCGGCCGACAGCGCCCAGGTGTCGCGGTCCTGCGCGTCCCCGATCCCGTCCTCGGTGCGGTATTCCACCCGTGTGCGGAACCGCGTGCGGTCGTCATCCACGAAGGCCACACCCAGCGAATAGGCGTTGCGGTCGAAATCGCCGTTGATTTCGTCGCGCACCGTGCCCAGCTCGGTCGAGCCCGAATAGGTCCAGCGCGCATCGGGCGTGTATTTCACGCCGTAAGAGCGGGTGAGCGATTTGCGCTCGCCGAACAGGCCCCAATTGTGTTCCGCAAAGGTCGAAAGCTTCTCGGAATGGCGATAATTCGTCCCCAGAACCAGCTTTTCCTCCTCGTTGCGGAAGCGGTCGAAACCGGTGCCGCTGCGCGTGGGGTCGAGCGTGTAACCGAGGTAGATCTCGTTGTCGGCGGTGGGCGCATAATTCAGCCGCACCCGCCCGCCGGTGCCCAGATCGCCGTCGGAAATCTCGGCCTCGGCGGTCAGTTTCTCGCTCAGCCGCATGTCGATGCCGGCACCGACGCGGTTGTTGCGCGACAACCCGCCCGAACGCTCCAGCGTCGCCTGGCCGAAACCGTAGACCAGCAGATCCTCGCTGTGGCGATAGTTCAGCCGCACCGCCATGTCGGTCCGCTTGCCGGTTTCCGAAGGATCCCCGACGATCCGCTTGTCCAGATGGCCGATCGCGGTATCCACCGACCATGTCGGGTTGATGGCATAGGACAGCCGCGCCTCGCCCTCGGTGATCTCGTCGCCACCATCGCGGTCGAAGGTCTTGTAGTCGGCGCCGAAGGTCAGCCGCTCGGACAGTTCGACTTCCGCGTCCAGTTCGAACAGTTCCTGATCCTCGTCGATATCCTCGTTCAGCGTGCTGAATCCGGCATCGCGCCGCTCGTAATAAAGCCCGAGAAAACCGGGACGCGCCAGCCCCAGTTCCTGCAGGTCCAGCCGGCTTTCGAACCGGTAGGCCCCGGCACGCGGCGCGTCGACGCCGTCCTCGGGCGTGATCGTCAGGCCGCCATCGCTGGAAAACGACCGCCCGAATCCGGGGCCTTCGGTGCGGGCATATTCGGCCTCGACCCAGCTTTTCTCGCCGATCCGGTAATGCAGGTCGATCCCGGCGGTCTTCTGGTCGGCGGTGCCGGTATCGTCGGTGGTCGCGGTCACCCCAAGGCGCAGATCGTCGCCGATCCAGGCCTCGGCCCGCCCCCCGAACGAGGTGCCGTCGAGACTGCCCATGGTGGGCGTGTATTCGTACTGGACCACCAGGTTGACGTCATAGCGCCCGGTCCCGGTCGAGATCAGGTTGCTGCCCGAGGCCGAGGAATTCAGCGGCGAGGTCAGGATGATGACGCCCTGCAGATAGTCGATCTCGTAATCGACGCCCTCGACCAGGTTGCTGGTCTCGACGACGCGGCCGGTATCGGGATCGACCATTTGCACCGACACGGTTTCCGAGCCGCCGTTGATGTCCTGGCGCGACAGGAAATAGACCGACCCGCCGCTGCCGCGCAGGATGTCGCGCTGTGGCAGGGTGTCGGGCTGGGCGGCGTAAAGGGTCACCTGCGCGCGCGGATCGCCCTCGTTCGTCACCGAGGGCGTGACATAGCGCAGTTCCGCGCCATAAAGTTCGCGCGTGGTGTCAAGAAACTTGCCGCCCGGCAATTCCGCCTTGAAATCGCCCCAGGTCAGGCTGGAGGCATCGCGTTCGATCCGGGCATAGATGCGTCCCGACGTGGGCGCATCATCATAGGCGGTGCTGTCGTCGCCATAGGTGGGATAGACGTCCTCGGGGTCGAGCCGCCGCAGGAGATGGCGCGGGTCCTTTTCGTCGAGGCGTCGGAAGATGTCTTCCAGATCGCCCTCGCCGGTATCGACCGAGGTGGTGAAGGTATAGCCGCCCTGGGTCGTGCCCTTGAGATACATCGCCAGCCGGCCTTCGGCGTAATTCTTGTCGTAATCGGGATCGGCCTCGATCATGTCGTCCTGCAGCCGCCGTCCAAAGGTCAGATCGGCGATGCCGACGCCGAACCATTCCGATGCCGGCACCTCGACATCGCGGCGGATGGTGCGGGTGCGGCCATCTTGGGTGGTTTCGACGGTGACCACGTGGTCGCCCGCCGGCAGGATGCGCGTGACCACGAAACGCCCCGACGCATCCACCGGCACGTCCTCGCCCATGACCCGCACGGTGGCGCCGGGGGCCAGCCCCGTGCCGGTGGCCGTGACCATGCCGCCGCGCACCGGGATGTGCCGGATGCGCGTGCGATCCTCGCCCTCGCCCGCCGCGATCACCGGGCCGCCGCTGGTTTCATGGGTCTCGAAGGCCCGCGTCGTGCGGTTCAGGTCAAGCGCCGCGGTCTCGTCAAAGCGGCCCTTTTCATCGTAAACCCGCAGGACATAGGCATATTCGCCCGACCCATTCCGCGGCATCGCCCAGGTCACGGTGCCGTTGGGCTGGACGGCCAGGCGCGTCACCACCGGAAAGCCGCGCGCGGCGCGGTCGATGATCCTGATTTCGGCCCGCGCAATCGCCGAAGGATAGTTCGACGAGGCGCGGAAGGTGATCGCCTCTCCGGCGCGGTAGGCGGCGCGCAGATCGTGCGTGGACACGTTCAGCAGCCGCCGCCGGTCAAGCCCGTCATATTTCACCTGCACGTCCGCCGCTGCCGCCGCCATGTCGCCCGGCCGGCGCGGATCGCGCGGGGCGGGGGCGCCGGCGACGGTTTCCTCGTCGATCGAGATCGAAAAGCCGGTCGTCGGGAAATCGCCGCCCGGCGCTGTGCGGATCATTTCGGTATTCTCGCCGGCGGGCATGCGCACCACGGTATCGGCATTGGTGCGCGCGCAATTCTCGGGCTGCGGCACCATGGCCTCGTCGCAGTGTTCGCCTTGCGCCAGGGCCGGATCCGCCGCCATCAGCAGGGCGACCGACACGGCGGTCAACGAAGTCGTCCGGAGCAGGCAAGGACGTTTGCCAGACACGTTCTGGAAACCTTTGGAATACATCTTGCACTCTTTCCTTTATTGGCTCGACCGGACGAGGGTCTGCTCGATAATCAGCTTGACCCGTCCCGTGTCCCGCCATTCCTTCCGGATGTGACGCTCGACCAGCCGCATGCGGGCACGCGCCGCCTGCACGTCGTCGGCCGAGGCCGCGGCGGGCAGGTGATAGGCCAGCCGCAGGTTGACCGGCTCGCCGGCGATCCGTGGCAGCAGATTGGCAATGCCCTCGGCCAGCGGGCGGCCAAGGCCCAGCCGGCCATCGGTATCGGTCGCAAAGGCCCGGTCGTTCAGATCGACGCGCACGACACGGGTGATCGCGGCGCCGAAATTGATCTCGGACATCTTGCCCGGCGTCAGGCGCCTCACGCGGGGGTTCTCGGTGGTCACACGATAGCCCGAGGGCAGCGAACGGGTGTCGAGCTTGAGGATGAAGTTCGACCCCCGGTCCGCCGGCAGCATGGCGCAGGGCACGTGGAAACGGCCGTGTTCGTCGGTGGTGATGATGGTGCCATCGACCCCCACCACGCGCGCCGCCGGGATGCCGATCTCGCCCTGGTTCTGGTAACCGTCGCGGTTTTCGTCGTCGAAAACGGTGCCGATCACGTCGCCGCAATCGAAGACCGGTTCGGGCATGATCCGCACCGTCGCCGTGGCGACCGGCGCCAGCAGGGCGTTGTTCGCCGGATCGCGCAGGCTGACCTTGTTGACATGATCGCCCGGATCGGCGCCGGTGGTGACGCGGGCCGAAATGCCCAGCATCACGGTGCTTTGCGGGGGCACCGGCACGTCGGTCCACGTGACCACCCGGCCCGCGACCTCGACATTTGCCGGTTCGCCATCCAGCGTCGCGCTGTCGGGCTGATAGAGGAAGCCCGCGGGCAGCACATCGACGATGTTCAGCACGCCCGAAACCACCGGGTTCTCGTTCTTCACGGTGATCGTGTAGGGCACCACGCTGCCGCGCTCGACCACGCGGCGCAGGGCGGTTTTCTCGACGGTCAGTCCGGTCGGCGCCAGCGACGGATCGATGGGCAATTCCGTGGGGCCATCGACGCCGCTGCCATCGCTGGAGTCGTCGCTGACCGGCTCTTGCGGGTCGTCGATTTCCGGCGGATAGACCGGATCGCCCTCGGCCACCACGCGGTTGGACAAACCGCCGCCGCTGACCGCCTCGATGGTCAGCTCGTAGGTCGCCATATAGGTCGCGGTCTCGCCGATCTGCAATTCGCCCTCGGGCGAGCCTTCGCTGGCCGAGTCGAAATCCGGCCCCGTATCGAGCGTCAGCGGCGTGCCGTCCATCGCGGTGAAGACATCGGTGAGCGTCAGGTTCTCGATGGGCGTGTTGCCGGTATTCTCGACCGTGATCGTGTAGGTCACGATATCGCCGACACCGTTGATCCCGTCGCCGTTGTCGGTCAATTCCTGCGTCTTGATCGTCTCGATCCCCGGGCGCGGCATCTGCCGGACGGTCTCGACCGCCTGATCGCAGATCGCCGGATGCTCGATGCTGCAGATCTCGTAGGTCACGTCATAGTCGCCCGCGGGCTGCCCCGGCGCCAGCGTGATCAGCGCCGTCTCCGGATCGAGCGTCGCCCCGTCGTCCTCTTCGATGACGCGGATGGTCACGTTGTCCAGCGTCGCCGGTCCGCCCCTGAGCGTATCGGACTCCAGAATGCTGGTGGTGGTGCCGCCATCCTCGGTAAAGGGCGGGAAGACCTCCGGCAGCGCCTCGATCGAGGTGACAACGGCGGTGTCGGTGCTCTCGTCGGTCACCGTCTGCGGCTCTCCGCTGCCGTCGGTGTAGTTCCCCGTCACCGTCGCGGTGTTCACCACCTCGCCCGCCGCGATGTCGGCCTCGGTCAGGACATAGGTCGCGGTGAACGTGTCCGTGTCCTCTTCGCCTGGCGCGAGGCTGGCAATGGGACCGCCGTCAACCGTGACACCGGCCAGCGCGTCGCTGATCGTCACGTCCGTCAGCGTCACGTTTCCGGTGTTGGTGACGGTAAAGGTGAAGTCGAGCGTATCGCCGGGTTCGGCCATCTCGGTCTCGAAGATCTCGTCCTGCGCCGTCTTGACCAGTTCGATTTCCGGATTCTGGGCCACCGGAACGATTGTCGGTTCGTCGGTGTCGTTGTCGGCGCCCGATTGGTCGCTGACCTCGTCGCCTGCGGGCGATGTTCCGGTGGCTGTCGCCGTGTTCTCGACCTGCCCGGCGTCCAGATCATCCTGTGTCAGGACATAAACGGCGCTGAACGTCGTGCTGTCCGAAGCATCCGGCGCCAGTTGCGGGATCGGACCGCCGCTCATCGTCAGGCCGGGCAAAAGGTCTTCGATCGTCACATTGCTCAGCGTGAGGTTGCCGGTATTGGTCACGGTAAAGCTGTAGGCGATCTCCTCGCCAACCGCCGCCGGGTCGGACAATCCCGATGCGTCAGCGGTCTTGACAAGCGCGATCGACGGCTCATTCGTCATCGGGGTGGTCGCGGTGTCGGAATCCTCGACCTCCTCGCCAAAGGGATCGGTGCCCGTTGTCGTCGCGGTGTTTTCCACCTCGCCCGCATCGATATCGTCCTGATCCAGCGTATAGGTGCCGGTGAATGTCGTGGCGTCGGATGCTCCCGGTGCCAGCGTGATCGGACCACCCGCCAGGACGCCGCCCAGCAACGGATCGTCGATCCGCACATCGGTCAATGTCACGTCACCGGTATTTCTCACCTCGAACGTATAGGTGATCTCGTCCCCTGCCGCCGGCGTGGCCGGCGCGGTGCCCGTCTTGATCAGTTCAATGGATGGCGCGAATGCCGGTGTGATTGTGGCCGTGTCGTCGTCTTCGGGCGTCTGCCCCGACAGCTCTCCATCGCCCCGAACCGAGGCCTGGTTCCCGAACGTCTTCGCCGGATCATCCGGACGCACGCGCAGTTCCACCTCAATGGTGCAGGACGCCCCTGCATCCACGTCAAAGCCGCTGGCAACCGTATCATTGCCCGTTCCGTCAAAGGCACCGTTCCAGCCGCCGCAATCGTCCGAGGGCGAGCCAAGGACCGTGTAATCGCCTGCGGCAAGCGGATCGGTCGCCGCGGGGACATGGTTCCCGAAATCGGTCAAGCTGTCCGTCAGGTCGATATTGACAAGCCGCTCAAGGCTCGGGTTCTCGATAGCGAACCCGAAGGTGACGTCGAACGAGCCATCGGCATTCGGGACCGGACCGGAACTGACGCTTTTGACGATGCCGATCCGCGCCTGGGGCACCAGCGCGAAGAGGTAATCCGTCTCGTCCGCGTTCGCGCCGACCGTGACGCCGGTGATCTCGCGCGGGCCGGACACGGATCCGCCACCCGATCCGGCGCTTGCCTGGCCATCTTCCAGATGCGGCTCGCCGGGGTCGCCGCGGGTGATCGTGTAGGTGCCTTCGGGCACATAGGGAAAGATGAAATCGCCGCTGGAATCGGTCGTGACGGTTTCGGTGAACGGTTCGCCATCCGCCGACGTGCCGGTCAGCGTCATCGTGACGCCGCCGATCCCGGTATCCTCCGCATCCACCGCGCCATTATTGTTGAAATCGCGGAACACGTTGCCCGAGAGCGACGAGGAATTGACCGTGACCGTCGCGGTGTCGGAGTTGTTGGATTCGTTGACATCCAGCGAACTGGTCGTGACCGAGGTCCGGTTGGTGAAGTCCTGGGGATAGCTGGTCACGCGGGTCAGCTTGACCGGCACGTCGATCGTGACGATGCCGCCGGAACTGAGCGTGCCCAGATCGCAGGTAAAGGCGGTGTCGTTCGCGCCCCCGCTACAGGCCAGCGAAGACGCCGAGCCCGTCGTCACGCTGGCGACCGGCGCGCCGGTCAGCACCATGTCGCCGGGCAGGGTATCGGAGACGACGACGTCATCCGCTTCGGCCAGAAGGCCGCCGGTGAGATTGCGCACTTCGATGGTGAAGCTGAACGAATCCCGCAGGTTCACGGGCGTGCCCGGTGCCGTCTTGGTGATCGCGAGATCGGCGCGGGTGCGAACCGTGGTGCGCTCGTCCGTCGTATCGTTGCCGGGGTTCGTATCGGACCCGGACTCGTCGGACGCGACGCTGGCGTTGTTGGTTGCCGTTCCCTTGGCCGTACCTCTGGCAGTGATCTGGATCTGGCGGCTTTGCGATGCCGGGAGGACCGGGAAGGAACAGACCAGTTGCCCACCGACCGAATCCACTGCCGGCACGCTTGAACAACTGCCGTCGGACGGAATCGTGTGCGAGCGAAAGGCCAGCCCGGAGGCCGGCATGTCGTCGGTCACGACGACATTTTCCGCCGCAGAGGGGCCTCGATTGGTGACCGATATCGTGTAGACCGTGTCCTGGCCCACGGCGACGGGATCGATGCTGTCGGTCTTGTTGACCAGCAGATCCAGCACCGGGTCCGAGACCTCGACCGCGCTGGTGGCATCGTTGTTGGTCGTGTCGGCTTCCGGCGTATCGGTCGCGACCGACGCGGTGTTGGTCAGCGTGGTGTTGCGCGTCGCGGTGTTGGGGCGCACGACGATGGTCACGGTCTGCTGTGCGTCCGCCTCGATCGTGCCCAGATCGCAGACCACCTGGTTGTTTCCGGCGCCGGTCGTGGAGCCGACCGCGGGCTGCGACGAGCAACTTCCCGTTGACGGGGACGCCGAAATGAAGGTCACGTCATCGGGCAGCGTGTCGGTAACGGTCACGGCCTCGGCCCGGCTGTATCCCCGGGCCGCGCTCGCGGTCAGCACATAGGTCAGTTCCTGGCCCGCCGCCACGGGATCGGGCGAGCCGACCTTGCTCACGGTCACGTCGGTGCGCGCCTCGATGTCGAACCCTGCGGAATCCCCGTTATTGCCCAGGTTCGGGTCGGCGGTGGTCGGGGAAATCACACTTGCGGTGTTGGTCCGCGCGCCCGGATCGCCGCCGGGGCGCACCTGAACGGTGATCACCGGACAGTCATTCCCGGCCGTGCAAACCGGAAGTTCCGCGATATCGCAGGTCAGGCGACGGCCGAACCCGCCCGCATTCGCCGTGGAGCAACTGACGCCCGATGCGGCATTCGCGGTGACGACCTCTGCGATATACCCCGCATCGGTCGCGCCGATATTGTTGTTGATCAACCGGCTGAAAGTGTCCGTGACCTCGATATCCCTCGACGTCTCGGGTCCGGCGTTCACCACCTCGAGCGTGAAGGTCTGCACGTCGCCGGCCTGCAGCGTGGCAAGCGATGCGCTTTTGTTCAGGGAGATATCGGCGGACGCGTTGCCTTCGCTTCCCTCCACGGTGGTGGTGGTGGTGTCGTTGCCGGGATTGCCGTCCTCGATATTGGCATCGGGCGAACTGACGGTCATCGAGTTGACGATGGTGCCCGGCGCGGTCGCCTCGGCGTTTATGACGGCGCTCGGCGTGCTGGCGCCCGGTTCAAGCGGCGCGGCCTCGGTATAGACCCGCTCGCAGACGATCTGCGCCGGCCCGGTAAGCGGCGGCGGTGTGCAGGTCCAGCCGTTCCGGGTCGCGCCGGTATAGGTCAGGCCCGCCGGCAGATTGTCGGTCATGACAACGGTGCCGAAAAACGGCGCATTGCCGACATTCGTCGTGCTGATCGGGAAGTCATAGGTGTTGCCGACCACCACCAGCGCCGGGGTCGGCCCGGACTTGTTGGCGCGCAGATCGACGACCGGATCGGTGATCGTGGCGCCGCCATCGCTGCCGGTATTGTTGGCCGGGTCGGGATCTTCGGGACCGTCCGCGGTGATCGTCGCGCTGTTGGCGGGGCTGCCGGCACTGATCGCGGTGGCGTTGATGGCGATGTCGCCCAGAGACACGTTCGCCCCGGCACCGCTGCCGGACGGCTTGGCACAGGTCACGTCCTGGCCGGCCATGTCGCACACCCAGCCGCTGCCCGGTGCAGGCACGACGGACTCGATCTGATAATTGGACGGTACCGTATCGGTGATCGTCAGGCCGTTGGGCGTGCTGCCGGTATAGCTGGGCGACAGGGTGAAGGTGACCTCGTCACCGACCTGTATCTCTCCCCCCGGCGCGCGCGATTTCGCCATCGCGACATCGCTGCCCGCCGTAACCTCCATGTCGAAGGTCGCGGTGTTGTTGTCGGTGATGGGATCGGCCGGCGCGCCGTCACTCACGCTGCCGACCGGCGTCACCGTCGACCCCGCCGCTGCCGCGACCTGCCCCTGGAAATCCAGCGTCACGCTCTCGCCGACCGCGACCGGGCCGGGAATGTCGCAAAGATACGTGCCGCCCGACAGGGTGCAGTTCGCCGGCGGCGCGATGTTGGCGAAACCGGTCGGCACCGGAAATTCCAGAACCGCGCTGTCCAATGCGTTCGGCCCCAGGTTCTCGGCGGTGAAGCTGTAGGTTACCGTATCGCCGGATGCGGCCGAGGCCGGCCCGCTCAGCGACAAATCGATGTCGGCGCCCGCGGCGATGGTCGTGCCTTCGGTCGCCGCGTTGTTGTCGGGATCGTCATCGCCGTCCGTCGGCACGCGGGCCGCCATCTGGAAGACTCCCTCGCGGTCCATGACCACATCGGCGGCCAGCGATGCCTCCTCGTCGGGGCCAAGCGCGGGAACCTGGCAGGTGACGGTCGCGACCCCCGATGCCGGCAGCGGTGCGCAGGATCCGATCGTGCCGGAGGTGGCCGTCAGCGTCGCGTCTTCGGGAATGTCCAGTTCGAGCGTCGTTTCGGGCGCAGGATCCGTTCCGCTGTTGAAGACCCGGATGTCGTAGGTGATGGTCCCCCCGCCGGCACCGACGACCCGTCGGGCAACGGGTCGAACCCGTCGTCGTTCATGTTGAGAACCCAATCGACCCCCTGGGCCGAGGCGCTTCCGGGCCAGGCCGCGACCGCCAGCATCAGCGCCAGCAGGAAACCCTGCACGACGGCCATGAACCGGCGCAGATCGCGCCGCGCGCCGCGGCAGCGCGGGGAAGCATGCCGGAAAGCGGAAGACCGACCGGAAAACGAGCGAAACATGGGCAAGACTTCTTCTTTGCTATGGCGCACGATCACGGCCGCGCCAGATGGGGAGCGTCGGGACAAAAGCGGGGCGCAAGACGAAAGCACAAAAGCGTGTCAGCGCCCGTTCACTCTGCTCATACGGGAACAGGCAAATTCCCGCTCGGCCAGGCATCCCGAAACCTTCGGCCTTGCATCTCAACGGAACTTCTTCGGAAAGCGTTGTATTTCTGCACCGCAGCATGGGTGTTGCCGTGCCGAAGGCCGTAATCCATTGTTCTGAATTGCTTGATTGCGTTACATTCATGTATCGGAAAATGAATGATTTTATATCGGAGGAGCGGCACGATGTCGGCGTCCGGGATGATCTCCGTTTCGACGGATAGTATCGAATCACGCCATCGAACCGATTTCTGGCGGTCGTTGAGCGCCCCGTTTTACGACGTGTCACCTGTGGTTGATGGCCAGGTGATCGAGGGCCGGCTTGCCTCGCGCCTGCTGGGGTCTTTCATGGTCGGAAAACGGCAGTTCGATGCCCGTGAAAACCTGCGCGACCGGGCGCGCGTCGCGCAGGGAGATATGGACGGCTACCAGCTGGAACTTTTCCTCGACGGCAGCCTGACCGGCGATTGCGACGGAACCGACATGCGCCTTGACCCCGGCGATATCGGCGTCTTCGATTATGCGCGCCCGCATCGCACCCGGCAGACGGCCGGAACCAGCCTGATGCTTTACATGCCGCGCGACCGGGTGGATGCGGCGACGGGCGGCCGTTCGGTCCATGGCACGGTCTTGCGCGCCCACGGCCCCGGCACGCGTCTTGTCGCCAGCATCCTGCACGGGCTCGCCGATGTCATGCCCGACATGCCTGACCGGGACGCCATGACCATCGACAGCGCGATGATCGATCTCATCGCTGCCAGCATTGCCGGGCAGCAATCGGGGACTGAAGACAGCGCCGGGGCGGTCCAGCGGATCCTGCAGCGCGAGATCCTGGCATTCATCCGCGCCAACCTGGCAGATCCCGATCTGGGACCGGACATGCTGGTCTATCGGTTTCGCATATCGCGCGCGCATCTCTACCGCATGTTCCCGGGCCATGGCGGCGTGGCGCGCCTGATCCGCGAGGAGCGGTTGAAACACGCGTGGCGCGATCTCCACCGGCATCGCAGCCGGGCGATAACCGCCATCGCCTATGATTACGGGTTTTCCAGCGGCAACCAGTTCCTGCGGGCCTTTCGCGCCCGTTACGGCCTGACCCCCAGCCAGGCGCGGCAGCAACCGGGTCCGGTGGCGGCCTGCACCGGGGTGGCCGGCCTTGCCACACATATCGCCAGATCAGCCGCCCATCACCTCTCGGCGCAATTGCCGATCCCCCTGCCCGGCCGGAACGGCCGCTCTCTCCTGGTGCAGGGATAAATCCCTGTTTTTCCGAATAGTTAACTATTTACGATCATTTTTATCATGTTTTGCGCGCCACATGACCGCCCGGCTCTGGCACCACATCATCCGCGATAAGTCGCGCTTATCACAGATGTTGCCGCAGCGCCCGAAATCGCTAGATTGGCGCCATGACATTCCCCGCGCCCCTCTCCCGTCCGCTGTCGCTGTCGCAGGCCGATCTCGACGCGCTGAACGATCTTTACGTGCGCGGCACGCCCGAGAACACGCTGCGCGCCTACGAGCGTGACCTGCTTTACATCACCGCCTGGAAACGCGCGGCGTTCGACGCGCCCCCCGCCTGGCCCGAGGCGCAGGCGGTGGCGATGCGGTTCCTGCTGGATCACGCGCGCGATCTTTCCGAGGCCCCGCCCGGCGACACCGCCCGAAGCGCCGCCGAGGCCCTGATCGCGCAAGGCTTGCGCAAGTCGCTGTCCTGCCCGGCGCCCTCGACGCTGGACCGGCGCATCGCGTCCTGGCGGGCGTTCCACCGGATGCGCAATCTCGACAATCCGTTCGACGCGGCGCTGCTGAAACAGGCCCGTGCCAAGGCCCGCCGCGCCGCCGCACGACCCCCCGCGCCGAAATCGGCGCATCCGATCACGCGTCCCGTGCTCGAGGCGATGCTGGCCACCTGCCGCGCCAGCATGCGCGATTGCCGCGACCGCGCGCTGCTGATGACCGGCTGGGCCAGCGGCGGGCGGCGGCGGTCCGAAATCGCGGATCTGATGCGCGCCGACGTGACCCCGGATGCGGATGCGGCCAGGGGGCTGGTCTGGATCTCGCTGCTGCAGACCAAGACCACCCGCCCCGGCGCGACCCCTCGGCTGGTGCTCAAGGGACGGGCGGCGCGGGCGCTGCTGCACTGGATCGAGGTGGCGGGAATCGAGGACGGGCCGCTGTTCCGCCCGATCTCGAAAAGCGGCCGGGTGCTGAACCGCAGGCTCAGCGCGGACGCGGTGCATCACATCGTGCGCCAGCGGCTGGTGCTTGCGGGATACGATCCCGGTTTCGCCACGCCGCACGGGCTGCGCGCCGGGTTCCTGACCCAGGCGGCGCTGGACGGCGCGCCGATCCAGGCGGCGATGCGCCTGTCGCTGCACCGCTCGGTCGCGCAGGCGCAACGCTATTACGACGATGTGGAAATCACCGACAACCCGGCGACCGACCTGCTGGGATAAGGCCCGGTCGCGCGGGCCTTGGCTTGCACAGCACATTGTGTTGCACTATGTGTAGCAGTATATGTTCGAGACGCAGAAAACGAGGTCGCCATGCCCGCACCCCTGAATATCCGCGACATCGGCCGGGAGCGAAAAGCGGCGCTCGAAGCGGAAGCGGAGGCGACCGGTGCCACCATTTCGGACATTGTCCGGGACTGGATCGACGCCGGAATCTCAAGAACCCGAGCCGAGCGCGAGCGCGCCGCCTGGATCGCCGCCGCCAGGGAAGGCATCGCCGACGAGGCCCGCCACCTGGAACGGAACGGGCCCAGCCTTGCCCGGTTCCGGCGGATTTAAAGTGTTTCGGCTTTTACCTGAGACATCGCGTATCACAATTCGCGTTCGAGCGTTGGCGAGAGGCAGTGGATTGTGATTCAGGTCAAAGCCGAAACGCTCTACGTGACACCGCCATGACGCAGGGGAAAATCCATCGCCTGCGCGATGGCAGCGAACTCGTGTGCCGTATCCAGACCGATCTCGGCATCGAGACGCCCTACATCCTCTGTGCCCCGGTCGTCGCGCGCTCGGAATGGGGCGCGCTCACTCCGAGGCTCCATATCGCGTTTCAACTGGATGGCATTCCACACGTCATGGTCATGTCGCAGATGATCGCGCTTCCGGGGGCGCAGATCGGCCCTGCCATTGGCGATGCATCGGCCTGGCGCGACGAGATCGTGGCCGCCGTCGATCTGCTGATTTCCGGTTTCTAAAGCGTTTCGACGAAAAGTCGAAACGCTTTAGCGGACGCCCCCGGCCCCCCGCCTCACTCGATGATCCTGACGGTTTTCCAGCTGCCATCCTCGATCTTCGAGATCACGACCTCGGAGGCGGCCACGTGGTCGTCCGCGCTCATGTGCACGCTGCTGCCGCCGACCTCGTCCTCGAAATCGAGGCTTTCCATCGCCGCGATGAAGCCCTCGCGCGTCAGGTCCGGCCCCGCCGCCTGAAGCGCGCGCACCATGATCTCGGCGGCCATGCGCCCCAGCAAGGCGCCGGTGCCGGGCAGGTCCTCGCCGGTGGCGGCCTTCCATTTCGCCACCCAATCGGCCACTGCCGGCTGGTCCAGCCGCGCCTCGAGATCCTGCCAGCCCGAACCGGCCCAGACCCCCGTCATCACCCCCTGCTGCGCCAGCCCCTTGGCGACCACGGTGTGAAATCCCGCACTCGACAGCACGAAGCGCATGTCCTCCATGCCCAGCTTGTGCGCGGTGGCGATGGCGTTGATCACCTGGCTGATCCCCAGCGCGACGCCCACCGTGTCACAGCCGGAATCGCGCAGTTTCGACAGCGCGCCGGTGAAATCGGTCTCGTCGGGCTTGTGCGTGGTCTGCGCGGCCAGCGTCAGCCCGCGCTCTTCGACCACATCCTGCACCGCCGCCTCGATCTCGGTGCCGAAATCGGTGGGCAGGATCATCGTGCAGAGATTTTCCGCCCCCTCTTCGTCCGCCAGATGTTCCAGCGTCGCCTTGACCCCGGCATAATAGGACGCGGTGCCGGCGAATTTCCACGGCGCGGGCGGGTCGATCATCTGCCGCGCCGCCGTCAGCGGCGAGACGTTGGGAATGCCCTGCGGTTCCATCAGCCGGAACATCGCCAGGTTATGCGGCGTGCCAAGGTTCAGCAGCATGGCGAAGACATCGTCGCGGTTGATCAGCTTGTTGGCCGCCTGCACCGCGCGCGGCACCTGATAGCCGTGATCCTCGACGATGTATTTCAGCGTGCGGCCATTGACGCCGCCCTCCGCGTTCACCTCGTCAAAATAAAGCTGCGCGGCCTTGACCGCGGGCACCGAGAACGGCGCGAAGATCCCCGACAGGTCATGCGAGCCGCCGATGCGGATCTCGGTCTCGCTGGTGCCGGGGCTCTGGGCGTGCCCCGGCCCGGCCAGGGCCAGCGCCGTCGCCGCCATGGCGAGCAATCCGAATGGTTTCATCTTTCCTCTCCTCCCGTTCGGCCCCAAGGGGCCCTTTCAATACATGCTTTCGATCAGCCCGGAATGGCGCCTGTCCACATGGGCGCGTTTCAGTTTCATCGTCGGGGTCAGTTCCTCGTCCTCGGGGGTCAGCAGGATGTCGATCAGGCGGAAATCCTTGATCTGCTCGGCAGTGGCGAAATCGCGGTTGGTGTCGGCCACCACCTGCCCGATCAACTCGCGCACCTGCGGCGCCCGCGTCAGCGAGGCGAAGTCGGAATAGGGAATGGCGTTCGCTTGCGCGAATTTCTCGACATTCTCCTGATCGATCATCACGAGGCAGGTCAGGTATCTGCGCCTGTCCCCGATCACCACCGCATCCGCGACATAGGGCGAGAATTTCAGCCGGCTTTCGATCTCGGCGGGGGTGACGTTCTTGCCCCCGGCGGTGATGATGATGTCCTTCAGCCGCCCGGTGATGGTCAGCGCGCCGTCATTGCCGATCCGCCCGGCATCGCCGGTTTTCAGCCAGCCATCCCCGGTCATGGTCGCGGCGGTCTTGTCGGGATCGTTCCAGTAACCGGCGAACACCGCCGGGCCGCCGACCTGGATCTCACCCGTCTCGGAAATGCGCAGCCCGACCCCCGGCAAGGGCGGGCCGACGGTGCCGATGCGGTTGGTGCGGGTCGTGTTCAGCGTGGCCACGCCGCTGGTCTCGGTCATCCCGAAGCCTTCGCAAAGCGGCACGCCGATGGCCTGGAACCAGCGCAGCAGATCGGGCGAGATCGGCGCCGCCCCCGATGTCGCGCGCCGCACCCGCCCCAGCCCCAGCAGGTGGCGCAGGTTGCGCAGCACCAGGAAATCCGCCAGCGCGTGACGCAGCCCCAGCCACGGCCCCGGTGCGCGCCCGGCCTCGTGCGCGGCGACATGCGCCTGTCCGACCTTTACCGCCCAGTCAAAGGCCTTGCCCCCGACAAAGCCGGTCTCCGAGCGCATGATCATCACCCGCGAATGGATCTTCTCCCAGATCCGGGGCACCCCGACAAAGGCATGGGGGGAGACCTCGCGCAGGTTGTCGAACACGGTTTCCGGGCTTTCGGCGAAATTCACCGTGCAGCCCGTGAAGATCGCGCTCTCGACCGAGATCAGCCGCTCCAGCACATGGCACAGCGGCAAAAAGCACAGGAATTCGTCGCTGGCGCGGTATTCCAGCGCCTCTTCCCCGGCGACCAGCTGGAACATCATGTTGCGATGGGTGATCAGCGCGCCCTTGGGCGGCCCGGTCGTGCCGGATGTATAGATCAGCATGCGCGGGTCCTGGGGCCGGATCGCCGCCAGCGCGGTCTCGAAACGCTCCGGATGGCTGTCCGCCTCGCGCTGCCCCAGCGCCAGAAACGCGTCCCAGAACATCACCTGCGGGTCCGTGAACCCGGCCAGCCCGTCGCGGTCGAACACGATGACCTTTTCGACGCCCGGCATCTGCGCGCGTATCTCAAGGAACTTGTCGAGCTGTTCGTCATTTTCCACGAACAGGAAGCGCGCGCCGGAATCGCCCATGAGATACGCCAGTTGCGACGCGGAATCGGTGGTATAGACCCCCGACGGGATGCCGCCGATCCCGGCAATGCCCAGATCGCAGTAAAGCCACTCGCGCCGGTCCTCGGACAGGATCTGCACCGGTTCGCCCTTTTGATGCCCCAGCGCCATCAGCGCCAGGCCGACAAGGCGGGCGGTGTCGTAATACTCATTCCAGCCATGCGCCTGCCAGATGCCCAGCGTCTTTTCGCGATGCGCGGTGCGCGCCCCCAGATCGCGGCAGCGTTTCGCCCAGAGTTTCACGATGGTGTCGCAGCCGTCGATCACGATGGGCGGGCCGCCGGTGGCGGTGCCGGTCAGGGCCTCGCGCGCGCTCATCTCCATGTCTTGCGCCTTTTCCAGCGTTTCTGGGCGCGCTGCGTCTCGCCCTGACGGCCGAGATAGAATTCCTGGATATCCTCGGAGGCCTGCAATTCCTCGCTGGTTCCGGCCATCACGATGCGCCCCAGTTCCAGAACGTATCCCTCATGCGCGGTCTGCAGCGCGATATGGGCGTTCTGTTCCACCAGCAGCATGGTCACGCCCTGTTCTTCGTTCAGCCGCGCGATGATGGCGAATATCTCCTGCGTCAGCAGCGGCGACAGGCCAAGGCTGGGTTCGTCCAGCAGCATCAGCCTGGGGCGCGCCATCAGCCCGCGCCCGATCGCCAGCATCTGCTGTTGCCCGCCCGACAATGTGCCGGCCACCTGTCCGCGGCGTTCCTTGAGGATCGGGAAATAGGCATAGACCAGGTCGATATCCTCGGCAATGCCGCCGCCCTTGCGGGTATAGGCGCCAAGGCGCAGGTTTTCCGCGACGGTGAGATAGGGAAACACCTCGCGCCCCTCGGGCACATGGGCCAGACCCATATTCACGATGCGGTCCGGATCCAGCCCGTCGATGCGTTGCCCCAGAAACCGGATCTGGCCCTTTTCCGGGTCCATCAGGCCCGAAACCGTCTTCATCAGGGTCGTTTTCCCGGCGCCGTTCGCGCCCAGTATGGTGACGATCCGGCCCGCCTTCACATCCAGCGACACGCCGCGCAGCGCCATGATCGCACCGTAATAGGTTTCGACGTTGCGCACCTCCAGAACGCTCTCCATCAGGCGGCCTCCGTGCCCAGATAGGCGGCGCGCACATCCGGGTCGGCCTGCACCCCGGCCGCCGAACCCTGCGCCAGCATCCGCCCCTCGGCCACCGCCAGCACATGGTCGGAAACCTGGGCCACCAGCGACATGTCGTGTTCCACCATCAGCACGGTCAGCCCCATGTCGCGGCGCATGTCCTCGATCCAGAAGGCGACCTCGCGGCTTTCCTCGACCGACAGGCCCGAGGCGGGCTCGTCCAGCAGGATCAGCCGCGGCCCCAGCGCCAGCGCGCGGCCGATCTCGACCACCTTGCGCACGCCGTAGGGTAGCCCGGCGATCATCTTGTCGCGGTAGGCTTCGAGTTCGAGAAACGTGATCACCTCCTCGACGCGGGTGCGATGGATATGTTCCTCGCGCCGCACCTTGGGGGTGAAAAATATGTCCTGGATGAAATTGCTGCGCCGATGCACGTGCCGCCCCATCAGCAGGTTGTCCAGCACCGTGGAATGATCGAACAGCTCGATATTCTGGAAGGTGCGCGCGATGCCCAAGCGCGCGACCTCATGCGCGGCCAGCCGGGTGATGTCGCGCCCGTCGAACCGGATGCTGCCGCGGGTGGGGCGGTAGATCCGCGAGATCAGGTTGAAGATGGTCGACTTGCCCGCCCCGTTCGGCCCGATGATGGAAAACACCGACCCTTCCCTGACCGAAAAGGACACGCCATCGACCGCCTTGACCCCGCCGAAATGCACGGCCAGATCCTCGACCTCGAGCAGGCTCATCGCATCCGCTCCGTCTTGAGATAGGTTTTCTGGCGGCGGAACATGTCGCGGCGCGCCAGCGGAAACAGCTCGAACCAGGCGCGGATCTTCAGCCAGCGGCCATAAAGCCCGGCCGGTTCATAGATGATGAACCCGATCAGGATCACCGCGAAGATCGCCGTATCGAGCCCCGGTATCGTGCCGAGATCAACACCCCAATTCGACCCGGTATCGCGCAGGATCGAGATGATCTGCGGCACCGCCGTGATCAGGATCGCCCCGAAAAACGCGCCCTGGATAAAGCCCAGACCCCCGATGGTCACCACCAGCAGCAGGTTGATCGAGATGAAGATCGAGAACAGTTCGTAATTGAAGAACCCGATATAATGCCCCATCAGCGCGCCGGCCAATCCGGTCACGCCTGACGACAGCCCGAAGGCCAGCGCGCGGGTGCGGGTCACGTTGACGCCAAGCGCGCGGGCCGAGATCTCGCTGTCGCGCACCGCGAGGAAACTGCGCCCGGTGGGGCTGCGCAGCAGGTTGGCATAGCCCCATGTCACCAGTGCCACGACCGCAAGGCACAGCCAGTAGAAGCGATCAAGCGCGAGGTAACGGTCGAATTCCATCCCGAAGATCATGATCGAGGGCGCCTGGATGCCGCCGATCCCGCCGGTCACGGGTTCAAGGATGATCACAAGCTCCTCGACGATGACGAACAGCGCCAATGTGGCGATGGCCAGGTAAATGCCCGACATGCGCACCGCCGGGATCGCCACCAGCGCCCCGAACAGTCCCGCCGCCAGCCCCGCCAGCGGAAAGCTGACCAGAAACGGCACCCCGGCATTCATCAGGGCCGCGTCGGTATAGGCCCCGATCGCCAGAAACGCGGCATGGCCGAGGCTCACCTGCCCGGTATGGCCCACCAGCACCATCAGCCCCATGCCCGCCAGCGCCCAGATCAGCGTATTGGTCGCCTCGGCCAGGTAATACTCGCCCACGAGGAACGGCAGCGCCGCCATGATTGCCAGCAGCAGGGCGATCCAGCCGCGTTGCCGCCAGCTTTCGTGCAGGTCGATGTCGCGGTCATAGGAGGTCTTGAAGGTGACGCGCATCGCCTTACACCTTCTTGGCCTGGATCTGCGAGAACAGCCCCGCAGGCCGGGTCACCAGCACGATCAGCATCAGGATATAGGGCGACATCTGGCTGAACCCGCCGGGCAGGTAGCGTGCCGCCAATGGTTCCACCACGCCGATCAGGATACCGCCCAGCAGCGCGCCGGGCAGGCTGCCGAACCCGCCGATCACGGCGGCCGCGAAGGCCTTGATCCCGAGCAGGCCGATATTCGGGTCGATCGCCCCTTTCGAGGCGTAAAGCACCCCCGCGACGGTCGCCACCGCGCCCGACAGCCCCCAGATCAGCGAATTGACCCGGCGCACCGGGATGCCGACGATATAGGCCGCCAACTGGTTCTGCGATGCCGCCTGCGCCGCCAGCCCGATCCGGGTGCGCGCGAAGAACAGCCACAGCAGCAGGGTCAGGCCCGCCGTGACCAGGATGGTGATGATATCCTCCACCCCGATGATGACGCCGCCGATGCGCACGGCCTGCCCCGCATAGGGGGTTTCCAGCACCAGCGGCGTATAGCCCCAGATCGTGCCGGCCACGAAGCGCAGCACGAAGCCAAGCGCGATGGTCAGGATCACCAGTGCGAATTGCGGCTGCCCGAAGATGCGCCGCACCACCAGCCGGTCGATGCCATAGCCGATCCCGCCCATAACCGCCGCCGCCAGCAGCACGCCGGGCAGGAAGGCCAGACCCAGATAGCCGGAATTGACGCAGCCAAGCGCGATGAACGCGCCCAGCATCATCATGTCACCCTGGGCGAAATTGACGCCCTCGGTCGCCTTGTAGATCAGCACGAATCCGAGCGCGACCAGACCATAGATGCAGCCCGAGGCGATGCCGCCGATCAGCAGCTGGATCACGTCATGTCCGCGCCGCGGCGATATCGCCTCGGCCCGCATCCTGTCTCATTCATGCTGCCCTCCCCTGCACGCATCATGGACAGGTCGATTTAACACCCTGATTTCATTTCCGGTCAATCGGCAATATCGACCCCCGGACGGGCTGACGCCCTAGAACCGCCGGGTGAGACCGACGGCAAGGCGCGCGCCCTTGTCGAGGTCGGCGGTGTCCAGTCCGAAGCCCTGATAGGCCAGCAGCGCCTCGACCTGCAGGCCCTGCCAGTCGGTGGCGATGCCCAGGTAAGCCCGCGGTCCCGAGACCCGCATCGTGCTCAGCCGGTGATCGGGGTTCGCGTTGTCGTTGATCGTGGCATGGCCCAGCCCCCAGGACAGGTCGAAGCGGGGCAGTTCGTGGCGCACATGCAGGTCGAGCGCATGGCCCTCGCTGTCGATCGCCGCCCCCATCACCTTGCCGTCGCGGGTATAGGGATAGGTGCGCTGGTTATAGGCGGTGTCGGGACCGCAAAAGCCGTTCTCGCTGGTCGTGATCCGTGTATCGACCCCCTCCAGCGTGATCAGTGTCGGCACGCCCCGCAGAACGGTGTCCAGTTCGACCCCCGCGAGATACATGAAACAGGAGGGCAGACCGCCGGATTCATCCTCGCCGATCGCCTGGATATAGGCCCGCGCCGGAAAGATGCGCTCGGGCAGGCTGTAGGAGATGCCCAGCCCGGCCATCTGGTTGATCCCGGCGCTGGTGCCCTCGTTGGTGTCCCCGATCAGCATGTCCCAGAAACCGCTCGCGCCGCCCGACCATTGCGCCGTGCGCACCAGGTCGATCTCCAGCCCGTTGAGCGGGCGCACCCGCAGCCGCGCGCCGAACATCTTGCCGTTGCCGGGGCCCGCCTGGCTGTCCGGGGCGGTCACGAAGACCTCGCCATCCCACGGCCCGAGCCAGGACAGCAGCGGGGTTTCAAAGGCGGTGGCCGTGGATTTGGCCAGATAGACCGACGGCAGCGGACGGGCATTGCGCGACAGGATCAGCGAGGTATAGCGCGACGGCGACCAGTGCCGCTCGACCGCGCCGGCGCCCAGCGTCCAGTTGCCGAAATAGCGCTCGACATGGCTGCCGTCGAACAGGAGCTTGCCGCGGTCGGATTCAACCCCGATGGCGGCCGCGAACCCGTAGGTTTCGGTCCTCCTGGCATAGGTGAAGCGGGCCACGCCGTAATCGCTCCAGCCCAGCATCTCCCGCTGACCCAGGAACGGCGCCGAGGTCAGCCCGAAGGACAGCGCCCGGACCGCCGGTTCGGCCAGCGCGCCCGCCGGGGCCAGCCCCAGAGACAGCGCAAGGCAGGCCAGCGCCCGGCGCCAGAGCGGTGCGGCGTCTCGTGCGGGATCACGCATCGTCTTTCCCCTTTTTTCGGTCACGACAGCTTGCGCCCGGCGGTGTCGGGCCGGTCCGGCGCAGCCTGCTTTTCCACCCAGCGGTCGATCAGCGCCCGCGCCGCCATGTCATCGCCGGCGGCCAGCGCCGCGCGCAGGCCCTGCAACACCGCGGCGACCTCGATCTCGGACAGAAACGCCTCGCGGGTGCAGAAGATCTTGGCGAAAGGCGTCGGGATCAGATCGCCGCTCAGCGAGAGTTCCTCCTGCAGCTTCTCGCCGGGGCGCAGCCCGGTGATCGCGATCTCGATATCGCCCTCGGGATTGGCCGCGTCGCGTACGGTATAGCCCGCGCTTTCGATCACCTGGCGGGCCAGTTTCAGGATCGGCACCGGCATGCCCATGTCCAGCACGAAGATCTCGCCGCCCCGCGCGCCCGCGCCGGCCTTCAGCACCAGGTGCACCGCCTCGCGGATGGTCATGAAATAGCGCGTCACGCGGGCATCGGTGACGGTGACCGGCCCGCCCTGACGGACCTGTTCCTGAAACAGCGGCACCACCGACCCGCTGGAGCCCAGCACGTTGCCGAAGCGCACCATGGAAAACACCGTCTCGCCATGCCGCGTGGCCAGATCCTGCACCACCAGTTCGGCCAGCCGCTTGCTCGCCCCCATCACGTTGGTCGGGCGCACCGCCTTGTCCGAGGAGATCAGGATGAACCGTTCCACCCCCGCGCTTGCGGCCTCGCGCGCCAGGGTCCTTGTGCCCAGGACGTTGTTGGCCAGCCCGCTCAGCGGGTTCGCCTCGACCAGGGGGACGTGCTTGTAGGCGGCGGCATGCAGCACCACCTGCACGCCCTCCTCGGCCAGCACCCGGCGCACCTGGCGCGGATCGGTGACCGAACCCAGCACCGGCACCAGGTCGATGCCGCTGTCCTCGACCAGATGCGACAATTCGCGATGCACCGTGTAAAGCGCCAGTTCGCCCAGTTCGAACAGGATCAGCCGGCGCGGCGCGCAGGCCAGCACCTGGCGGCACAGTTCCGACCCGATCGACCCGCCCGCGCCCGAGACCAGCACGACGCGGCCGGCATAGGCCCCGGCCCCCTTGCCGAGACCGCCGTCGCGGGCATCGCGACCCAGGAACCGCTGCGGCGCCACCGGGGCCAGCTTGGCCACCAGCGTCTCCTCGCCGATCAGTTGCGCGAAGCTGGGCAGGGCCTGCACCTCCAGCCCCAGCTTCTGCAGCCGGCGCGCGATCTGCGCCTGTTTCGGCTGGCTGAGCGAGGGCATCGCCAGCAGGACCCGCCGCACGCCCCGCGCCTGCGCCTGCTGCACCAGCCGGGCGGGAGAATAGACCGGCAGCCCGGCCAGCAGCACCCCCTGAAGCGAGGTGTTGTCATCGACGAAGGCGACGGGATCGATGCTTTCATGCGCCTTCAGCGCCGAGGCCAGCTGCGTGCCGGTGGTGCCCGCGCCATAGATCATCACCCGCCGGCGCGGGCGGGCCCGGCGGTAAACCTCCAGCAGGATCTGCAACAGGATGGCGCGGACGGCGACCAGAAGCAGGAAATAGCCCAGCCCGAACAGGACATGGGTGAGCGGCGGCAGGCCCAGCCCCGCCAGCCGCGACAGGCTGGCCAGCGCCACCGCGCCGCCCGCCGCCAGCAGGGCGGTCAGCGCGACGGCGCGCCGCTCATAGGCCTTGAGCTGGACCATCGGCAGGCCCAGCCCCACCGCCAGCCCGGCGACCAGCGCCAGCAGCCAGGGCAGCACCGGCAGGGTCTTGTCCAGCGTCACCATCGCCGGATCCGGCAGGGTCTGCACCGCAATGGCCAACAGCAGCGCCAGCGGCACCAGGCACAGGTCGATGGACAGGAAAATCAGGGATTTCTGCGTGCGGCTCAGCGATGAGATCAGGTTCAGCATTAAACCGCAGCCCTTGGGAAAGGCAAAAGATACCGGGGCGCGTTTTCCGGCCGCCACGGGACACCGTAAAGCGCACTTTCCTCTGCATGACAAGCACGTGACGCATGGTCAAGCCCGGCGATCCGCACCGGCCGCCCATGGGCGGGGCGGCGCCTGCGGCGCGCCGATACCGGCTGGCGGGACAAGGCCGGAACCGCCCCGTCACCGGCGCGCGAACAGGGTGCCGAGGGTGCGCAACACCAGATCGGCGTCGAAACACAGGCTCTGGTGGCGCTGATAGATCAGGTCCAGCCGGGCCTTGCGCGGCACGCAATTGACGGCATAGACGCGGTCGGTCTCCTGCGCCGTGGTGCAGCGCGCCAGCAGCCGTTCCTCGTGGCGGTGATAGACGATGGTGGCCAGACCGGTCACGCCGGGGCGGCTTTGCAGCACACGGGCATAGAGGTCCGGGTGGCGTTCGACATAGGCGCGCAGGGGCGGGCGCGGGCCGACGAAACTCAGATCGCCCCTGAGGATGTTCCAGAGTTGCGGCAACTCGTCCAGGCGACGCGCGCGCAGCCAGGCCCCGGACGGCGTGATGCGCGCCGCCTTGTCCCCGCCCGAGACGCCGGAATCGTTCTCGGCCACCGTCATGGTGCGCAGCTTCCACAGGGCAAAGGGCCGGTCGACCCCCTTCATCCGCTCGGCCACGTGGAACAGCGGGCGGCCCTGCCGCAGTGCCAGCCAGATCAGCAGCCCCGCCAGAAGCGGCGCGAGGATCACCGCCAGCAGGCCGGCCAGCACCAGGTCGAACAGCCGCTTGCGCCAGGTCATGACAGTCCCCGCCACTCGGCCACCAGGGTCTCGGCCCGCCCCGCCGCCGCCGGCAGATCGACAAGGCGGCCAAGGCGCGCGGTGGCCAGTTCCACATGCGCGATGGCGCCTTCGGGGGCGGGGCGCGCGCGCCAGTCCAGCCCCGCCGCATCCAGCAGCGCGCCCATTTCCACCGCGCCGGGCGCGGCGACGTTCACCACGCCGGGCAGGTCGCGCGCGCCCGCCAGCGCGCGCAAGGCCCGCGCCAGCGTGCGCGGCCCGACATAACTGCGCCGCGGCGTGCGCCCGTCGGCAAACCGGTCGAGCGCGAACCCGGGACGCCAGCCGCCGAGGATGGCATCGGCCCCGGCGACATTGCCGATGCGCAGCGCGCAGAGCGTCACGCCCAGCCGGTCGGCCAGATCGCGCGCGCGCGCCTCCATTTCGGCCTTGGCCGCGCCATAGGGGCTGACCGGCGCCGGGGCCATCCCCTCGTCCAGCAGACCGGACCGGTCGCCATAGATCGCCGCCGAGGAGGCCAGCAGCACATGCGCTCCCGTCTCGGCCCCGGCGCGCAGGGCCGCCAGCGCCAGCGCCACGTTGTCGCCCATGTCGCCGCCGCCTGCCGCGCGCGCGGGCGTGATCCCGGCCAGACACAGGATCGCCCCGCAGTCCCGCGCGGCGCGGGCGATGGCGCGCGCCTCCAGCGGGTCGGCCCGCACCCAGTCCGGGCCGGGCGCATCGCCACGGGTCTGCCAGCGCACCGGCGCATCCGCGCCCCAATGCGCGCGCAGCATGCCCCCGATCCGCCCTGTCGCCCCCAGAACGAGGGTGGCACCGGCCCGGTCCGTCATTCCCGCCGTGGTCGCGCCGCGCTCATCCCGCATCCTGCCGGGCGCGCCAGTCGCGGTAAAGCGCGGCGATGCGCTTGCCGTGATCCCGGTGCTCGATCGGCAGGCCCTGCGCGTCCAGCGGGCGGGCCAGTTCGTCATAAATGCGCTGCGAGGACAGGCCGAAGGGCGCGGCCTCTTTGTTCGATCCGGCAAAGACCACCCGCCCCAGCCCGGCGGCGTAACAGGCGGCCAGGCACATCGGACAGGGCTGGCCGCTGGCATAGACAGTCGCGCCTTTCACCGCATCCGGCCCATGGGCGCGACAGGCGCGCTGGATCGCCACCAGTTCGGCATGGGCGGTGGGATCGCCGGTCAGATGCGCCTCGTTCACCGCGCGTTCCAGCACCTGGCCGTCCCGCACCAGCACCGCGCCGAAAGGGCTGCCGCCCTCGGCGACATTGCTTTCGGCCAGCGCGATGGCCTCGTCCATGTGATCCTGATCCTGTGGCATGGGTCTTCCCTTCCCCTACTTCAGCAATCCCGCCAGATAGGTCCCGTACCCGTTCTTGGCGAACATGTCGGCGCGCGCCTCCAGGTCGGCGGCGCTGATCCAGCCCTTGCCATAGGCGATCTCCTCGGGGCAACCGGTCTGCAACCCCTGCCGCTCGCCCAGGGTGCGCACGAAATTGCCCGCATCCAGCAGACTGCCATGGGTGCCGGTATCCAGCCACGCATAGCCGCGCCCCATCGTCTGCACCTGCAATTGCCCGTCGGCCAGATACATTTCCAGCAGCGAGGTGATCTCGACCTCGCCGCGCGAAGAGGGGGTGACGCGGCGGGCGCGCTCGGGCGCGGTGCCGTCCAGGAAATAGAGCCCCGTCACCGCATAGTTCGAGGGCGGGTTGCGAGGCTTCTCGACGATGGCGCGCACCGTGCCGTCGGGCGCGAAATCGACCACGCCATAACGTTCGGGATCGGCCACGTGATAGCCGAACACCGTGCCCCCGGTTTCCGCCACCGCCGCCATCCGCTCGGGCAGGCCGTGGCCGAAAAAGATGTTGTCGCCCAGGATCATCGCGCTTGCGCTGCCGTCCAGGAAATCCTCGGCCAGGGTATAGGCCTGCGCCAGACCGTCGGGGCTGGGCTGTTCCACGTAAGTGAGCGAGAGGCCCCATTGCCCGCCATCGCCCAGCGTGCGCATGAACTGGTCGCGGTCCTGCGGCGTGGTGATGATGCAGATGTCGCGGATATTCGCCAGCATCAGCACCGAGAGCGGGTAATAGATCATCGGCTTGTCATAGATCGGCAGCAATTGTTTGCTCAGCCCCATGGTGATCGGATAAAGCCGCGTGCCGCTGCCCCCGGCCAGGATGATGCCCTTGCGTGCGCTCATGTCGCCACCCCCAGATCGTCCAGAATTTCATTCATGCCCTTGCGCCAGTCCGGCCGCGAAATGGCGAAAACCGTCTCCAGCATGGAACAATCCAGCCGCGAATTCAGCGGCCGCGCCGCCGGGGTGGGATATTTGGCGGTCGGGATGTCCTCGACCCGGCACGCGATCCCGGCCGCATCGAAAATGGCGCGGGCGAAATCGGCCCAGCTGACATCGGGGCTTCCGGCGTAATGATAGATCCCCGCCTTGCCGGGCTCGTCCTGCAATCCGCGCGCCACGCGCAGACAGGCATCGGCCAGATCGCGCGCCGGGGTCGGCCCGCCGATCTGATCGGCAACGATGCGCAAGCCCCCCTGCCCGGTGCCAAGGCGCAGCATGGTTTTCAGGAAATTGGACCCATGCGCCGACACCACCCACGAGGTGCGCAGCACCGCCCATGCGCCCCCCGCCTGCGCGATCGCCTTTTCGCCCGCCAGCTTGCTGCGCCCATAGGCGCCCAGCGGCACGGGGGCATCGCCCGGCTTCCACGGCGCGCGGCCCGACCCGTCGAACACGTAATCGGTAGAGACCGACACGAACGGAATGCCAAGGCGCGCGCATTCCACCGCCATCGCGCCGGGGGCCGCGCCGTTGATCCGGGTGGCCAGCGCCTCCTCGTCCTCGGCGCGGTCCACCGCGGTATATGCGGCGGCATTGATCACCGCGCCGGGCGCATGGGCGCGGATCGCGGCGGCGCAGGACTCGGGATCGGCAAGATCCGCCTGCGCCCGGCCCAGGCACGTCACCCCGCCCGCGCGCGCCAGTTCCCGCGCCAATTGCCCGCTTTGGCCGAACACCAGTATGGTCATGTCACGCATCCCTGCTTCTTTCTGGTCACAAATACCCATCCGACAGGTGAAAAATCGGTTTTCCAAGGGAAAACCGAGCCTCCGGCGGGGATATTTTGCGCCAGAAGAAACATGGACGCTATGCGCCCCGTCCCAGCCGCTCACCCACCCCCTCGCGGGTTTGCAGCGCGCGCCACCAGGGCTCGTTGTCGAGATACCATTGCACGGTCTTCTCCAGCCCCTGTTCCAGCGTGACCGAGGGGCGCCAGCCCAGCTCCGTGCGGATGCGGGTGGGGTCGATGGCATAGCGCGCGTCATGGCCGGGGCGGTCGGTGACAAAGGCGATCTGATCGGCGTAAGGCGCAGCCCCGGGGCGTTTTTCGTCCAGGATCGCGCAGATCCGGCGCACCAGGTCGATATTCCGCGCCTCGTTCCCGCCGCCGATATTGTAGGACCGCCCGACCTGCCCCTGTTCCAGCACGCTCAGCAGCGCATCGGCGTGATCCTCGACATAAAGCCAGTCGCGCACGTTCTCGCCCGCGCCGTAGACCGGGATCGGCTGACCCGCCAGCGCGTTCAGGATCACGACGGGGATCAGCTTTTCCGGGAAATGGTAGGGGCCGTAATTGTTCGAGCAATTGCTCAGCAGCACCGGCAGCCCGTAGGTCGCCCCCCAGGCCCGCACCAGATGGTCGCTGGCCGCCTTGGAGGCGGAATAGGGGCTGCGCGGATCGTAAGGCGTGTCCTCGGTGAACAGCCCCTCCGGCCCCAGCGAGCCGAACACCTCGTCGGTCGAGACATGCAGAAAGCGGAAATCATCGGGCCGCCCGGCCTTGGTCCAATAGCCGCGCGCCGCTTCGAGCAGCGTATAGGTGCCGGTCACATTGGTGTCGATGAAGGTGCCGGGGCCGTCGATGCTGCGATCGACATGGGATTCGGCGGCCAGATGCAGCACCGCGTCGGGGCGATAGGCTTGAAACGCCGCCTCCATCGCGGCGCGGTCGCGGATATCGGCGTGGCAAAAGGTATAGTTCGGATCCTGCGCCACCGGGGCCACGTTGTCGAGACAGGCGGCATAGGTTAGCGCATCGACATTCAGCACCGAATGGCCGCGCGCCACGGCAAGGCGCACCACCGCCGAGCCGATAAAGCCGGCCCCGCCGGTCACGATCAATCTCATCGCGCGCCATCCCATTCGAACGGGCTGTCGAATTCCTCCCAGGGGCGCGCGGCGGCGTCCTTTTCGGACAGCACCGGGCGGTCCGTCAGCCCCCAGTCGATGCCGCAACTGTCCCAATGCACCGCGCCATCGCTTTCGGGCGCGTAGAAATCGGAACATTTATACAGGATCTCGGTCTCGGGGCGGCGCGTGACGAAACCGTGCAGGCAGCCCGCCGGGATCAGCATCTGGCAGCCGTTCTCGGCGCTCAGTTCGACCCCCACCCACATCCCGTAGCTGGGCGAGCCTTTGCGCGCATCCACCGCCACATCGAACAGCGCGCCCCGTCCGCAGCGCACCAGCTTGGCCTGAGCATGGGGCGGGGACTGGTAATGCAGCCCCCGCAAGGTGCCGACCGCGCCCGAGACCGACTGGTTGTCCTGCACGAAATCCAGGTCGATCCCGGCCGCGCGCATGGTGCGCGCATTCCAGGTTTCCGCAAAGAACCCGCGCGCATCGCCATGGCGGCGCGGCGTCAGGATCAGTACCCCCGGCAGCGCCGTCTCTTCAATTTCCATTCCGCTCCCCTGCCCGTTTCTTCACCCAGCCGAGGAACGCCGCCTCGGGATGGCGCAGGCGCGGCGCGCCGCTTTTCGCCCAGACCCCGCGCCATTCCGCCGCCAACGAGTGCACATCCGCCCCCGGCATCAATCCCCGCGCCGCCTCCAGCGCGCTTTCGCCCAAGGTCGGTGGCGGCACCTCGACCGCGCCGCCACGCAAGGAGAAGCGGATCAGGTCGCCCGGCTCTTCGGCCATGTCATAATCGGGCAGATGCCGGGTGGCAATCATGTCCCGGATCATCTTGCGGAACACCCGGCGGGGGCTGGCGCTGCCGGATTTCTTCAACAGCGTGTCGATCGACACCCGCCAACTGTCCTGACGCCCGCAATGCTTGCGCGCCAACTCGTAGATCCGCCGCTCCAGCGGTTTGCGCAGGCGAAAGTAATCGCGGCTCAGCGTCAGCACCGCCTTGCCCAGCACCGCGCGATACAGCCATTCCGACAGCGTCACCGCCACGCTGACCATGCGCCCGCCGCGCGAGCGGCGCACGATCTCCCAGGATTCGATCAGGCCGAAGCCGCTGGTGGTCTCGGTCTCGCCGGTGACGATGTTGGTGGTGATGCGCGTGCCCGCCAGCCGCTCGAAGGCCTCGCGCAGGCGGCGGTAGGAATCCCCCGACGTCTCGCGGTTGGTGGCCACCAGCAAATCATGCGCCTTGAGATGCAGCCGCCGCGAGGTCGCGCGCCCGGCATTGATCGCCGCCATCAGTTGGGAGATGCAGAAGATCAGGATGTCCTTGTCGTGGATCGTCGCCAGACCGCGCACGCTGGGCGTGACGGTGATCTCGACGCCGTTATGCTCGTAGTTCAGGATGCGCCGGTCGGGGCGCGTGGCCAGCGAGAACAGGGGATGTTCCATGCTGGCGATATCGTCTTTCGGAATCGCGTCGAACACATCGCAGAGAAAGAAATCCCTCTGGCGATGCCGGTCCGGTAAAAGCCCCCCTGCCCCTCGGGGGATCGCTGCACTGCCCATGGTCGGTATCCGACTCGTTTTCGTGGTTTCGATGACACCCAGCCTAGAATTATCCACAGCCCCTCACAACGGGGGTTCGGAATCGGATGATCGTGGGTTCGGAGTCGGTCTTTCGGGGGTTCAGAGTCACCCCGGTCCGAAAAAATGCCCGAATTCCCTGATTTTCCAAAGCCCTGCGGAAATCCGGAAAGCCCGTAACACTCTAATAACACGAATCTAACAGGGAAAATAATTCGCCAGCGCCCCGTTTTGACGGTACCAAGGGGCTGAAACCGGCGGATTTGCTGAGAAAATCGCTGTGACCTGCCGCTTTTTCTTCCATGTGCCGTGTTTTGTGTTATCCTGACGAAAACGCGGCATATCGAGCAATATCATGGCAAAAGACGGCACCGGGCTTCCGCCCTATTTCAACATCGATCCCGACACGGCGCTGGCCGATCTGGATGCCGCCACCGATACCGAGGGCTTTGCCCGCATCGCCGCCGCCTGCGCGCAGGGGCGCTCGGATCTGGCCGGTCGCGGTCTGAACGAGGCGGGGCGCAAGGATCTGCGCCTGTTCTCCACGTGGGAGATCACCCGCTATCTGATCCCGGTCGCGCAGGCGCATTTCCGCCGCGTGCTGCGGGCCAATCCGGACCTGCCGCAAGGGCAGAGCGAGACGGCGGGCGGGGCCAAGTGGTTCACGCTGGACGAGGTGCTGCGCCTGCGCGCGCATTTCGCGGCCCAGGGCTCCAAGGCCAAGGATTACCTGCCCTGGCGCCCCGAGGGGCTGCCCGCGAAAATGGTCGCTGTGGCCAATTTCAAGGGCGGTGTCGGCAAGACCAGCACGGCGGCGCATCTGGCGATGTCCGCGGCACTCGATGGCTACCGCGTGCTGGTGATCGATCTGGATTCGCAAGGGTCCATGACCTCGATCTTCGGCGGCCAGGTAGCCGATGAATGGCAGACCGCCTTTCCGCTGCTGGCGCGCCATTACGGCGAATACCTGCGCGCCGAGAACCAGCGCCGGCTGGACCGGGGCGACGCGCCGCAACCCCTGGACGAGGCATTGGGCGCCGCGCTGGAGATGACCGCCGCCGACGTGATCCAGAAGACCCACTGGCCCAATATCGACCTGATCGGGGCGCAGCTGAACCTCTATTGGGCCGAATTCCAGATCCCGGTCTGGCGCATGGCCGCGCGCGGCTGGAAACTGTGGGATGCGCTGTCGGACCGGCTGGCGGCCGACGGGGTGCTGGACAATTACGACCTGGTGTTCATCGACACCCCCCCTGCCCTCGGTTACCTCACCATCAACGGGCTGGCGGCGGCCGACATCCTGCTGGTGCCGCTTGGCGCGTCGTTCCTGGAATTCGATTCCACGGGGCGGTTCTTCGACATGCTGCATTCCACCTTCGCCAGCATCGAGGAGGGCGAGAACATCGCCGCCCGCGCCCTGGGCCGCCCCGGCACCGCGTTCGAATGGGATGCGGTGCGCGCGGTCATCACCCGCTATGACGGCGCGCAACAGGGCGAGATGGCGGCGCTGATCCAGTCCTATCTGGGCCCCACCCTGTCGCCGCACCGGCAGGATTACACCGCGCTGATCGGTCAGGCCGGCGAACAGGTCAGCGGCATCTACGAGGCCGATTACCGCGATTTCAACCGCGAGACCTATGCCCGCGGACGCGAGACGTTCGATGCCACCTATGCCGCGTTCAAGCGGTTGCTGCTGGGCATCTGGCGGCGCGACCAGCGCAACGCTCCCAAGGTTTAGAGACTGTTTACAGACCCTGCATATAGCCCCGACAAGGGAGACGATCATGGCCAAACGCAAAAGACTGACCCCCGCCCGACCCGGCGGCTTTGCCCCGACCCCGGAAACCGGTCCGGCCCTTTCGGCGCGTGGCGCGCTTGGCCCCGCCCCGATCGCGCAGGTCGCGGGCGAGGCGTCGGCCAGCGCCGCATTGGCCGACCTGGCGCAGGCGATGGAGGATGCGCGCAGCGACGGTCGGCTGATCGACGAGATCCCGCTTGCCGCCATCGACCCGCATTACCTGATGCGCGACCGGCTGGAGCAGGACGAGGACGAGTTGCGCGCGCTGATGAGTTCGATCCGCGCCCGCGGCCAGCAGACGGCGATCGAGATCATCGCGTTCGAGACGCCGAAGGACGGCAAGACCTTCGGGCTGATTTCCGGCTGGCGGCGCCTGACCGCGCTGGATCGGCTTTATCGTGAAACCGGCGATCCGCGCTTTGCCACCGTGCGCGCCGTCACCATCGCCCCCGACAATGCGCGCGCCGCCTATGTCGCGATGGTCGAAGAGAACGAGATCCGCGTCAATCTCAGCCTTTACGAGCGCGCCCGCATCGCCATCCGCGCCATGCACCAGGAAATCTACGACACCCAGCGCGCCGCGCTTCAGGGTCTGTTTGCCTCGACCACGCGGTCGAAGCGGTCCAAGATCGGCAGTTTCATCCCGGTGGTCGAGGCGTTCGATTCCCTGCTGCGCCATCCCACCGCGATCAGCGAGCGACTGGGCCTTGCGCTGAGCCAGGCCCTGGAACGCGATCCCGATTTCCGCGCCCGCCTGCGCGCCCGGTTGCTTGAGGTCCAGCCGCAAACGGCTGAGGACGAGTTGCGTTTGCTGAACGACGCCGTGGGCGAGACGGGCCGCGCGAAACCCCCTGAACCCCCGGTATCAGAGCCGGATACCCCCGCCCCGCCCCGCCCGCGCATGCGCTCGACCGATGCCCCCGCGCTGGCCGAACGGGTCACGGCGCATCCGGCACCGGGTCTGACCTTGCGTTTTACCCATGCCCAGAACCGGATCGAACTGACCGGAGACGGGGTGACCCAGGAGCTCTACGAGGCGTTGCAGGACTTTCTCAAGGCGCAGAAGGCCGGCACCCGATCCTGAAAAATGTTTCGCATGCGAAACAATAGGGCAGGCAAGCTGACCCACTTCATCGCTTCTTCTGGCTGGAAATATCCCTGCCGGAGGCATGAAGATTCTTTTGGCGTGCCCTCCAAAATGGTCACACACGCTGTCCTATTGTTTCGCATGCGAAACATTTTCACAGACCATAATAGGTTCGATACCACTCGACGAACCGACCCACGCCCTCCTCCACGCTCACCTTGGGGGTATAGCCGGTCAGGTCCCGGATCAGCCCGGTTTCGGCCCAGGTCGCGGGCACGTCGCCCGGCTGCATGTCCAGCATCCGCTTTTGTGCCTGCAGCCCTGTCGCGTCTTCGATCGCGGCGATGAATTCGGGCAGCTTCACCGGCGCGCTGGCCCCGATATTGACCACCCGGAACGGCGCGACCGGGCTGAGGCTGTCGCGCGCCGAGACCGGCGCGGTCCCCGGCACGGCCTCGATCAGCCCGGCAATCCCGTCGATCAGATCGTCGATATAGGTAAAGTCGCGCTTCATGTCGCCGTGATTGTAAACGTCGATCGCCTCGCCCTGCAGGATCGCGCGGGTGAACTTGAACAGCGCCATGTCGGGCCGCCCCCAGGGACCATAGACCGTGAAGAAGCGGAACATGGTGGTGGGGATGCCGTAGAGATGGGCATAGGAATGCGCCATCGCCTCGCCCGCCTTCTTGGTGGCGGCATAGAACGACATCTGCGTGTCGGCCTTGTCGCGCTCGCCGTAGGGCATGTCGGTATTGGCGCCGTAAACCGACGAGGTCGATGCCGCGAGCAGATGCGCCGGCGGATGCGCGCGCGCCGCTTCCAGCAGTTCGAACTGCCCGACAAGGTTGCTTTCGACGTAGGCGCGCGGCGCCTCGATCGAATGGCGCACCCCGGCCTGTGCCGCCAGATGCACCACGATTTCGGGCCTGTATCGGGCAAACAGGGTCTTGAGCCGGCCCGGCTCCTCCAGTCGCGCGATCACCGGAGCGAACTCGGGGAAACGCGCCAGCCTGTCGTGCCGGGCCTGTTTCAGCGCGACGTCGTAATAGGCGTTCAGGCAATCCAGACCCACCACGCGCCAGCCCGCGCCCAACAGCCGGGCGGCTACGTGATATCCGATGAACCCGGCCGAGCCGGTGACGAGAGCGGTTTTCATATCCCGACTGGTGGCGAAACCGCCCACGTCTGTCAAACCCCCAGATGCGCATGGTTTGACTTGCCGCGGTTTTTGTGGACTTAGCCGGGGGCAACAGGCAGGAGCCCGATGTGACCCGACCCGATCCCCAGCGCCTCGTCGCCGTGGTGGTGACCCATGACCGGCTGGACAAGCTGCGCGTGACGCTGGGGCGGCTGCTGGCCTCGCCGCCGCGCGATCTGGCGGCGGTGCTGGTGGTGGACAATGCCAGCAGCGACGGCACCGGCGACTGGCTGGCGGCGCAACCGGATCCGCGGCTGGCGGTGCTGACGAGCCGGCGCAATCTCGGCGGGGCAGGGGGGTTCGAATGGGGGATGCGCCGCGCGGTGGCGCGGTTCGATCCCGACTGGATCGTGGTGATGGACGACGATGCGCGCCCCGATCCCGGCGCGCTGGCGGCGTTCCATGCGCGGGATCGGTCGGAAAACGACGCCTGGGCGGCGGCGGTGCGCCATCCCGACGGGCGGATCTGCGACATCAACCGTCCCTGGCTGAACCCGTTCCGCAACCGGGACGTCTTCTGGCGCACCGCCATGGGGCAGGGGCGCGAGGGCTTTCACCTGACGGCGCCGGATTACGCGGGCGAAACGGTGCGCCCGATCGACGGGGCCTCGTTCGTGGGGCTGTTCCTGTCGCGCGGCGCGGTGCGGCGGGCGGGCTATCCCGACGGGCGGTTGTTCGTCTATGGCGACGATGTGCTTTACACGCTGCACCTGCGCAGCCTCGGCGGGCGGATCGCCTTCGATCCCGGCTTGCGGTTCGAGCATGATTTCTCGACGATGAATGCCGAGGACCGGCGGTTCCGGCCCCTCTGGAAAAGCTATTACCATTACCGCAACCTGCTGATCGTCTATCGCAAGGCGGCGGGCTGGCTGTTCTTTCCCGCGCTTGTGGCGGTGCTGCCGAAATGGCTGCTCAAGACCCGCAACCACGGCGGCGAACGCGGCGCGTTCCTGCGCCTGTTGCGCCGTGCGGTGCGCGACGGGCTGGCGCGGCGCGTCGATGTGGACCACGCGGAAATCCTGGCGCTGGCGGCGGGAAAAACAGGCTCTGAACCGCCTGACAGAGCCTGATACAGACCCTATCGGTTCAGGATCTCGCGGTGATAGCGCCCCATCAGGATCAGCCCCATCGCCAGCGTCACGCAGGAAACCGCCAGCACATAGAGGTTGCTGACATAGGCGGCCATGTACATCGGGTAGAACCCGGTGCGCATCTCGCCGACCACGTGGATCAGCGGGTTGTACCACAGGATGTCGCGCGCCACCTGCGGCATGTCATCGTACAGGAAGAAGATGCCCGAGGCGATGAACAGCGGACGGGTGATGACCGACCAGATCATCTCCCACAGGGGGAACAGCCCCATCAGCGCGCAGTTCAGCACCCCCACCCCAAGGCCCAGAACCATCATCAGCACCATCGCCAGCAGGATCGGGGGCATGTCCAGAACCGCGCGCGTATCGGTCAGCACCAGCACCCCGGCCAGCAGGATGATCGTCACCAGCACCGAAGTCAGGCTGTTGAGCAGGAACCGCGCCAGCACCGCATCGACCCAGGTGACGGCGGGATATTGCAGCAGCGGCCGGGAGAACATGACCGACCGCGCCACCATGTTGGACACGGTGTTGAACAGGTTGAACGGCATGTAGCCGGTGGCATAGAACAGCAGGAAACTGGTGCCCAGCGGCGGCGCTTGCATGATCAGCGAAAACCCGATGCTCAGCACCAGGATCGCCGCCAGCGGTTCAAGGATGGCCCAGGCATAGCCCCCCGGCGTGCGCCCGTAGCGCGACGACATCTCGCGCAGGATCAGCGCCATCACCACGCGCAGCGTGGCGAACCGGCGCCCCGGACGGTGCACGGGGCGCAATTCGGGCGCGGGATCGGGGGCGGTTGCGGGCGGGACGGACATGGCGGAACCGGTCTGCGGATGCTGGTATTCGTGGGCGCGACTATGTAAGAAGCGCGCGGGAACTTCAAACGGCTTCGCGCCGGCGGGGACGCGCATGAACAGCAAGACCGACGCCTCGGATGACGGCCCCGCCGACAGCAAGGCCGGACCGGGCGGGGGCCAGGCGGGCAAGCCGCACCCCCCGGCGGCGCGGGCCGGGCCGCCCAAGGGCGCGCCGGGGCCGAAACGCGGCGCGGGCGGCACCGTCGGCGCCCTGATGGCCGGGGCGCAAGGCGTCGGGCGCGGGCTGGCCGGACAGCACGCCGCGCTGGTGCGCCCTCTGGCCCATGCCGCACGGATGCAACGGCGCCATTGGGGGCTGGCGATCAGTTTCGCCGCCCTAGTGCTGGCGCCGCTGTTCCTGGTGATCCTGTATCTGGGGATCCTGTCGGTGAATCAGTACGGCTCGACCGCCGGGTTCACGGTGCGCCAGGAAAACAACACCTCCAGTTCCGACATCCTGGGCGGGCTGGCGCAGTTCACCGGCGGCGGCATCGCCAGCGACGGCGATATCCTCTATGCCTTCATCCAGAGCCAGGAGATGGTCGAGGCGGTGGATGCCGAGATCGACCTGCGCGCGCATTACACGCAGAACTGGCCGCGCGATTTCGCCTTCGCGCTCTGGCCCGATGCGACGCTGGAGGATCTGGTCTGGTACTGGCGGCGGGTCGTGCGGGTGGCCTATGACAGCGCCAGCGGACTGACCGAGGTGCAGGTGCTGGCCTATGACCCGCAAACCGCGCAGGCCATCGGACGCGCCGTGGTGGCCGAAAGCGAGGCGCGCATCAACGCGCTGAGCGAACAGGCGCGCGAGGATGCCATGAGCTATGCCCGCGCGGATGCCGAGGCCGCGCTGGACCGGCTGAGGATCGCGCGCGAGGCGCTGACCGAATTCCGCACCCGCACCCGGATCGTCGATCCGGCGGCCGACATCCAGGGCCGCATGGGGGTGATGAACAACCTTCAGCAGCAACTGGCCGAGGCGCTGATCGCCTATGACATGCTGAGCGGCACCACCCGCGAAAACGATCCGCGCCTGATCAATGCCCGCCAGCGCATCGACGTGATCCGCGACCGCATCGCCATCGAGCGCCAGACATTCGCCTCGGACAACACCGATACCGGCGCCGTGGGCGAGGATTATCCCACCCTGATCGCCGAATACGAGGCGCTGAACGTGAACCGCGAATTCGCCGAGGAAATCTATCGCGCGGCGCTGATGGCGCTGGAGGCGGCCCGCGACGAGGCGGCGCGCAACAGCCGCTATCTGGCGGTCTATATCAAGCCGACCCTGTCGGTATCGTCGCAATATCCCCGCCGCTGGGTCATCGCCGGTCTGGCCGGTCTGTTCCTGCTGCTGGTCTGGTCGATCGGGGCGCTGATCTATTACAGCATCCGCGACCGGAGCTGAGGGGGAGGGGTGGCATGAGAGACAACGACGCGCTGCCGAGTGATCGCAGGGGGAGGGCCCGCCTCTCGGGTATTGCTTTGCAATACCCTGCCGGTTTGCGGCGATTGCGGGGCAATCGCCTGAGATGATCCAGTTTGAACATGTCACCAAGTCCTTCCGCATCCGCGGCGAGCGCAAGCTGGTGATCGACGATCTGGACATCACCCTGCCCTCGGGGCGCTCGCTGGCGCTGCTGGGGCGCAACGGGGCGGGGAAATCGACCCTGTTGCAGATGATCGCAGGCACCATGCGCCCCGATCGCGGGCAGATCCGGTCCGATGGCAGCATCTCGTGGCCGGTGGGGTTCGGCGGCTCGTTCCACCGCGAACTGACCGGCGCGCAGAACGTGCGCTTCATCGCGCGGATCTATGGCGTGGATACCGACAGCCTGCTGGATTTCGTCGAGGATTTCACCGAACTGGGCAGGTATTTCCACATGCCGGTGCGCAGCTATTCCGCCGGCATGCGCTCGCGCCTGACCTTCGGCACCTCGATGGGCATCCGCTTTGACACCTACCTGGTGGACGAGGTGACGGCGGTGGGCGACGCGGTGTTCAAACGCAAGAGCCACGCCCTGTTCAAGGAGCGGATGAAGCAATCCAGCGCGATCATGGTCAGCCACGCGATGGACCAGCTGCGCCAGTTCTGCGATTCCGGGCTGGTGCTGGAACAGGGGCGGATCAGCTATTTCGACGATCTGGAAAAGGCCATCGCGCTGCATCAGGAGCTGATGGCCTGACCGCGCTCAGGTGAACAGCCGCCCGGCATATTCCGCGAATTGCGCGATGCTGATCTGCCCCATGTTGCTGTCGCCGTCGCCGGGGGCGCGGTCGGGAAAGACCGCACCGTCGCAATCGGGAAAGAACGTCTCGCGCAGCCAGGTGTTGGCGGGGCGGAAATGGTCCATGATCCGCTGCGACTGCTCGGGCGCCATGCGCGGGCGCGGCGTGGCGGGCAGGGCGTCGATGCGGTCCGACAGCCTCACCCGGTCCATGTTCAGCGCGTCGTTCCTGCGCCTCGGGATGTAGGGATACATCCGGTGCAGGAATTCCAGCACCGGCGCGGCAAGCCCGGTATTGTCCGCCGCCGCGGGCCGGATCCCCGACGTATCGGGACGGTCGGGGCCCAGCACCGCCGTCAGGAAATCGCGCAGGATGTCGCCCCCGGCCAGGCGGTCGCGGTCGAACAGGCGCACGTCCAGCGCGTCCTTGCCGAAAATGTCGATCCAGGTGGAGAGCAAGCGGCGATAATAGAGGTAGGGCGTGGGGCTAGGTCGCCCGAGACAGGCCTCGACGAATTCGGGAAAACTCATGCCGTTGAACCCCTTGCGCATGTACTCGCCATACATGCTGAGGATGGCATCGTCCTGGCGGCGCAGATAGACGACGATCCTGATGTCGTCGAAATGCGGTTTCAGGATGTCGCCTAGATTCTGGATGCTTTCCGGGCCGTGCAGGTTCCCGGTCAGGTTCTCTGATGAAATGAGCATAGTGTGAACATTTGCCGGAGCCTGCGCGATCTGGTCAGAGATCGTCTTGTTCATTTTTTTGCGAAAGTGCAGCACATCCTCGCGCGATTTCAATCCATGCTCGCGGGCAAAGTCGTGAATGTGCTCGCTTGCGGCATAAAACAGAGTGATATGATTGGGAATAGGCGACATCAGATCGGGATAGATCACGCCGTTGCGACCGAACCAGTCGCGGTTCTCGACGACGGTGTTCTGCAGAAAGGTCGAGGCGGTCTTGGGCGTGCCGATATGACAGACGAGTTTCATGCGCAGTTTTTCTCTTGATGGTTTCGTGGTTGGGGGGACGGGGGCTGCTCCAATAGCGCCTTTTCCCAATAGGCCCGGCTGGTCCTGCCGTCATAGCCGTCGCGATAGGCCGCCTTCAATTCGTCGTGCTGGCGCAAAAAGCGCCACAGAGTTTGGCTCATCTGCCAGCAGATCGAGAAGAATTCGCGCTTGGACTGGGCGACGGTATAGCCCTTGTCGCGAGCGGTGTTCAGATAGGTGATCCGGGCGGCGCCGAAAGCGGGGAACACGATGCCGCGTTCGCCGATGCCCAGCACGATCCGGTCCCAGCGGCGCGCGGAAAACGGCACCAGGTGGCCGTTCAGCGTCCAGACCCCCAGCCGGTGCAGTTTGTCGCGCGGCTTCAGCGTTTTCCTGCGGCGTTCGGTCAGATCAAGGTCTTGGACATCTTTCCAGACCTCGGTCCGCATCATTGTCTTGATGGCGGCGCGGCGTTCGGCCATGTCGATGTTGTCGTCGAAGAATTGCGGCCCCTGCATCACATCCTGCCAGGACAGCAATTGCGCGGCGGCGGCTTCGTAGTGAAACCGCAGCAGAGAGCGCATGATGAACCGCAGCGCGATCCTGGCGGTGCCGAGCGCGGGGCGGCTCAACTTGTCCGAAACCAGATGGTGGATCAGATGGTTGCGCAGGTCCAGATACAGGGTCTGGGCGCTTTCCTTTTCGGTGAAATCGTCCTGGAACGACACCACGCCGTTCAGCGTGCAGATGTCGAAATCGTTCATCAGCGAGAACGAGATGTCGTCGCCGCGCACGAAGAACGGGAACGGGTGGTGGCGCACCTTTTCGATGGCGAAGGCGAAGAACCACCAGCCGCCATAGAAGGTCGGCGGCGGGGTCTGTGCCGACTCGTTCTCCATCGCGAAGACCGCCGCGCGGTCGCGCAGGTCGGTGCCGCCATGCAGCGGACGGCAGAGCCCGTCGAAGACCGCGCCGTTCTCCCACATCGCCCATTTGTGGGTGTTGTTGATCATCGCGCCCGCCACGGCGGTTTTCGGGTCTTTCGCCAGCGCCAGGAAGACATAGGTGCGGGCGATGTTCTCCATGTGGAAGGCGGCGTCGTCATCCATGAACAGGCAATGGCTGCACCCGGCGCGTTCGGCCTCGAGCAGGCCGCGCGCGAAGCCGCCCGCGCCGCCGTAATTGGGATTGGCGATGACACGCACCCGGTCGGTTTCCGGGATGTCGGCGCTGTCGCCGTTATCGACCACCTGCACCCGGACACGATCGCCGTGTTCGAATGTGGCAAGGAACCCGTTCAGCCGGGCAACGGTGTCGCGCACCTGATCCTCGCGCCTGAAGGTGGTGATGCTGACCGCCAGGTCCGGCCAGTCGGCGGGCTGGGCCGCGGTGGCGAAGCGGCCCCCGGTGATCGTGGCGCCGTCATCGCCAAGCGCCGTGATCTCGATGTAGATCAGCCCCTGCACCGGCGCGCTGGCGGCGTAATGCGACAGGTCCGCGCGATGCGGGGTGGCGGGATCGAGGGTCGCGACCTCGCAATAAAGGATCTCCCAGGAGCGCGCGGGGAAGGCCTGCAGGATGCGGATCTCGACCAGGCCGCTGCCCGCGATCTCGGCCCACAGCCCGTCGAGCGCGCACTGCGCGTGCCACTTGCCGATATTGAGCAGGTTGAAATAGGTGTCCAGCGTCAGCCGCCCGCCCCGGCCCAGCCGGATCTCGCCGCGGTTTTGCGAATACCCGACCGGACCGGATGCCCGGTAATACAGATCGTGCTCGGTGCAGATGCCCGGTTCGGGCAAGGTGAAATTCTGCAGGGTGATCATCTGGGCATCTCCGGAAGCGCAGCTCAGGCCGCGGGGGCGTGTTGCAGGCGGCGGATGAAATCGCGCGCATCCGCATCCGCCAGGGTGGCCGGGTCGATCTGCGCCAGCAGGTCGCCCATCGCCTCGGTTTCGGGGATCGGGCGGCATTGTGTCACCCGGTCGATATCGGGAAAGAAATCGCTGCCGGTGAGGGCGCAAAGATAATCGTGGATCGGGGCGAAAAGCGCGGCCATCTCGGCCCGGTGCGCGGCGCCGAACATCTCGACATCGCTGTTGGGGGCCGGTTTCAGCCCGTTGGTCGGGGACATGAAATATCCCCTGAGGGCCTGGGCCGCCGGACGTTCGAGATCGCGATTGCCGCGACGGATGATCTCCATGGCCGCGCGCGGAAAGCTGGCATTGGCCTGGCCGGGCCGGGTCAGCCTGCGGGGGAAGGCGACCGAGGTGGTGGCCATGAAATCCTGCACCGATCCGCCCGCCTTCAGGATGTCGCCATAGGGGCGCACATGGATCGGCGCCTGCGGAAACTGCGCCACCCAGGGGGCCAGCAGCTTGTGATAGTCGAAATGGATCGTGTCGGCATAGGGCGCGATGCCGTCGCGCAGGGCCGGGACCCGGTGACCGAACCGCAGCCGCTGCCCGTGCCAGGAAACCAGGTAATCGTCCGGGCGGCGCAACACGCAGTAAAGTTCGTATTCGGCATCGGGAAAGATGGCCTTCAGCCGCGCGATCAGGTTCTGCGGATGGGGCCCGAAATGCGACATCACCTCCGAACACAGCAGCACCGTGTGCGGTTTCAGATACCGGACCTGCAGGCGCAGGGTCCGGATCATCTGGGCGACCGCGGGCAGGTCGCCATGCCAGGCTGGGGTCTGCCCCAGCATCCGGAAGGCGAGCGCGTTATGGGGTTCGCGGATGTTGATGTCGTTCAATCCGGCCGCGTCGCCCTTTTTCAGCGCCCCCGCCAGCGCGTGGCACAGCCCTTCGCTCTCGACGGCGGGGTAGAGGATGCCGCGGTCGAGAAGGCGCCGGTGATTGCGCGACAGGAAGGCCTGCAGCGCGGTCGAGCCCACCTTGTGATGGCCGAAATGGATGACGACCTTCATGGCCGGCAACTCCGCGGGCCGGGATCGTCTGGCGGTGGCCGCAGGTCCGCATCCGGCAGGAAAACGGGTGTTCCGCGCCTTGCGATGGCAGACATTCTTGCGGGCTCTCCTTCCTGCTCCGGACGGTATCGATCGGGTAGCAGCGCCTTAGGAGATTTTGCCCGGCGAGACAATCTGCGGGCGGCGTTTTCGCGGGGTTTCGCGATCCCGGACCGCCCGGACGCGGGGCGGAAAGCCTTGACCGAAGGTCACGGTGGCGACAATGATCATGACCAGAGCGCGATCACAGGCCCGGCCACCGGCGCCGGCTCCCTTGAAAGGGACACGCCATGGTGGACGAGGTGCCCAAGCCGTCGCTTGCGATGGCCATCCTGCCGATCGCGCTGACGCTGGCCTGCTGATGACCCAGCTTTTCGTGTTCGACGATTTCACCCCGCAGATCCCGCTGGCTCGGCATCCTGATCACCGGCGTCGTCGCCTGGACCTGGGGCTATCGCCGGTCGCATATGGGCATCTGGCGGTGCGTTACATCATCCGCGACGGTCGGGTCTATCGCGAGATCCTGGCCGTGGCCGAGGAGGAACAGGCGTATGCGCCTCGAAGAAATGCCCTCTGCCGTTGGTTTGCGAGCACAAGGCTGAACACTTTATGGAAGAAATGCTCCGTTTTCAGATCGGACGCCAGCCTTGAGTCGTCACGGTGACACGTCCATATGATGGTTGAATCCACGGTTCCCGCGTCGCCGTAATAAAATCATCAGGAGGAGTATGAGATGACCCGTGAGACTGTCTTGTTCAGCGCCAAGGATACCCGCCCTCGCAGCGGCGTCGCGGCCTTTCTGCGTGAGTTGGCCGACAAGGTGGAAAGCGGCGCGGTCACGTTGCGCCGGGGTGAAACCGCGCAGGAGGTTGTCCTGCCCGGTCACATGGTTCTGGAAATCAAGCTCGAGGATGAACAAAAACGGCGCGGCATCCGCCACAGCCTCGAGATAGAGATGAAGTGGTACGACGACATGGAGGGGCCGACCGGTATCGAGCTGGAATAAGACACCCGGGCTCGAGACCCATGGGCAGGGCATAAGTTACCAAATCACGTCGATGATCCGCCCGTCGCTATGTTGGCATATACCAACACCGCCAGCAGTCGTTAAGCCGCTCGAATCCGCATATTGAAGCTGGCAAGAAAGGGTCGAACCTCGGTTTCCGATCAGCAGAGCAACAAAATCGCCTGTATAACCTGACCCCACCAAAGTGGACGTGCCGAAAGTGCCATCAATTGCATTTCCGAATGCCGTTCCGACGGTCGTGGAAGCACCTCGCATCACGGATTTGCCCGCGAACTTTTCTCCCCCGATCTCCGTCGTCAAGCTGTCGCTCGACATGCCTTGCTCGTAGGCAAATAGAACAGGTTGCCCTGTGCCGCGCACAACTCCCTGCATATTGCCGCCACAGGCAGACAACGTTGCAACCACACAAAGCCACAGGGGGCGTAAATTCAATCTGATCATAGCTACTCTGCCAATTTTACTTCAACTTGCCGCGATTAGGCTACTATCGGACACTCTGTCAAAATCCGCCTTTTTGGAAGGCTCGATCCGAAAGCAGGGTTTGGGTTGAATGTAGAGAACGGTTTCTTCGTCCGACACGATGCCACCCCTTTGCCGCTGGATCATGCGAGCAATCGAGGCTATCCCCGCCCCGTTCGAGCGGTGCAGCGAGGGGAAAACAGGCATATGGCGGGGAAATTCCTGATGGTGGGCGCGGGGCTTTCGGGCGCCGTGATCGGGCGGCATCTGGCCGAGGCGGGGCATGACGTCACCGTGGTGGATGCGCGCGATCATGTCGGGGGCAATTGCCACACCGAACGTGACGACGAGACCGGGGTGATGGTGCATGTCTATGGCCCGCACATCTTTCATACCGACGATTCCGAGGTCTGGGATTACGTCAATGCCCACGCGACGTTCCTGCCCTACAAGAACCGGGTCAAGACCACGTCGCGCAGCGAGGTGTTCTCGCTGCCGGTCAACCTGCACACGATCAACCAGTTCTTCCGCGCCACCATGCGCCCCGACGAGGCGCGCGATTTCATCGCCACGCAACAGGCCGATACCAGCATAACCGACCCGCAGACCTTCGAGGAACAGGCGCTGCGCTTTGTCGGGCGCGATCTCTACGAGGCGTTCTTCAAGGGCTACACGATGAAGCAATGGGGCTGCCACCCGTCCGAACTGCCCGCCAGCATTCTCAAACGCCTGCCGGTGCGCTTCACCTATGACGACAATTATTTCTTTCACGAATTCCAGGGCATGCCCGAACATGGCTATACCGCGATGATCGAAAGCATCCTCGATCATCCGGGCATAACGGTCAAATTAGAGAGCGTTTTCGACCCCGAACAGGCGGGTGACTGGGATCATGTGTTCTGGTCCGGGCCGCTCGATGGCTGGTTTGGCTATGAGCTGGGGCGGCTGGGCTATCGTACGCTGGATTTCGAACGCTTCACCCACGAGGGCGATTACCAGGGCTGCGCGGTGATGAATTACGGCGAGGTCGACGTGCCCTATACGCGCATCACCGAGCACAAGTATTTCGCACCCTGGGAAAGCCACGAAGGATCGGTCTGTTATCGCGAGTTCTCGCGCGCTGCCGAACCGGATGACATCCCCTATTACCCGATCCGGCAGGTCGCGGAAAAGGCGCTGCTCAAGGATTACGTCGCCCGCGCCGAGGCCGAGCGCGGCGTTACCTTCGTGGGGCGTCTGGGCACCTACCGCTATCTCGACATGGACGTGACCATCCGCGAGGCTCTGGACACCGCGCGCGGTTTCCTGTCCTGTCTGGACCGGGCCGAAACCCCGCCCGCCTTTTTCCACGCGCCGCTGTGAGGCGCCCGAACATTCCGGAGATTCCATGACCCGCACAGCCCTGATCACCGGCGTCACCGGCCAGGACGGCTCCTATCTGGCGGAATTCCTGCTGGAAAAGGGTTACGAGGTGCACGGGATCAAGCGCCGCGCCTCGCTGTTCAACACCCAGCGGGTCGATCACATCTATGAGGACCCGCAGACCGATCACGCCCGGTTCCGCCTGCATTACGGCGACCTGACCGACAGTTCCAACCTGACCCGCATCATGCGCGAGGTCGAACCCGACGAGGTCTATAACCTGGGCGCGCAATCCCATGTCGCGGTCAGTTTCGAAGCGCCCGAATATACCGCCGATGTCGATGCCATCGGCGCGCTGCGCCTGCTGGAGGCGATCCGGTTTCTGGGGCTGGAAAAGAAGACACGGTTCTATCAGGCCTCGACCTCGGAACTCTATGGTCTGGTGCAGGAAACCCCGCAGACCGAGACCACGCCGTTTCACCCGCGCTCGCCTTACGCGGTGGCCAAGATGTATGCCTATTGGATCACGGTGAATTACCGCGAGGCTTACGGGATCTATGCCTGCAACGGCATCCTGTTCAATCACGAGAGCCCCCGGCGCGGCGAGACATTCGTCACCCGCAAGATCACCCGTGGCCTCGCCAATATCGCCCAAGGGCTCGAAGACTGTCTCTATATGGGCAATATCGACAGCTTGCGCGACTGGGGCCATGCCAGGGATTACGTGCGCATGCAGTGGATGATGCTGCAACAGGAGACCCCCGAGGATTTCGTGATTGCCACGGGCAAGCAGTATTCGGTGCGCGAGTTCATCACCTGGGCGGCCGCCGAACTGGGTCTGGTGCTGGAATTTTCCGGGCAGGGCGTCGACGAGATCGCCACCGTTGCGGCGGTCACCGGCGACTCCGCCCCGGCGGTCACTGTGGGCGATGTGGTGATGCGGATCGACCCGCGCTATTTCCGCCCCGCCGAGGTCGAGACCCTGCTGGGCGATCCCGCCAAGGCCAGGCGCGTTCTGGGCTGGGAGCCCGAGATCACCGCGCAGGAGATGTGCGCCGAGATGGTGGCAAGCGATCTGCAGACCGCGCGCCGCCACGCGCTGCTGAAAGAACACGGGCTGTCCCTGCCTGTCAGTCTGGAGGTCTGAATGCGCATCCATGTGGCAGGCCATCGCGGCATGGTGGGCAGCGCGATCCTGCGCGCGCTCGAGGCGCGCCGGCAGGCGGGCGCGGAGATCGAGCTGATCACCCGCTCCTCCGCCGAGCTGGACCTGACCGATCAGGGCGCGGTGCGCGATTTCATGGACCAGGAGCGCCCCGATCAGGTCATTCTGGCGGCTGCAAAGGTCGGCGGCATCCACGCCAACAACACCTATCCCGCTGAATTCATCCGCGACAACCTGATGATCGCGGCCAACGTGATCCACGCGGCGCATGAGGCCGGGGTGCAGAAGCTGCTGCAACTGGGATCAAGCTGCATCTATCCGCGCGACGCGGCGCAACCCATGGCCGAGGACGCGCTGCTGACCGGCACGCTGGAACCCACCAACGAACCCTATGCCATCGCCAAGATCGCCGGGATCAAGCTGTGCGAAAGCTATAACCGGCAATACGGGCGCGATTACCGCAGCGTGATGCCGACCAACCTTTACGGGCCGGGCGACAATTTCCATCCCGAGAACTCTCACGTCCTGCCCGCGCTGATCCGCCGCTTTCACGAGGCCGCGCAGGCCGGGGCCGGGGAAGTCACGGTCTGGGGCAGCGGGCGGCCGCGCCGGGAATTCCTGCATGTGGATGACATGGCGGCGGCCTCGCTCTTCGTGCTGGATCTCGAAAAGCGGCTCTATGACGCGGAAACAGACCCTATGCTGAGCCATATCAATGTCGGCACCGGGACCGATATTTCGATTGCCGATCTGGCGCGGCTGGTGGCGGATGGGACCGGGTTTCAGGGCCGGATCAGCTTTGATGCCACCAAACCCGACGGCACCATGCGCAAGCTGATGGATGTGTCGCGGCTGGCGCGGCTGGGCTGGCGCGCGACAATCGCGCTGGAACAGGGGCTGGCCGACACCTATCAGTGGTTCCTCGCGCAGGATGCAGATGCCTTGCGGGCAAGATAGAGCGTTTCTTTCAGGGAGTTCGACATGATCACACCCGTCCTTTTGTGCGGCGGCTCGGGTACGCGGCTCTGGCCGCTGTCGCGCAAGAGCTATCCCAAGCAATTCGCGGCCCTGACGGGCGACACCACGCTGTTTCAGGCCAGTGCGGCGCGGCTGTCGGGCGCGGGGTTCGGCGCCCCGATGGTGCTGACCAATTCCGACTTCCGCTTCATCGTCACCGAACAGCTGGCCGAGGCCGGCATCGACCCGGCGGCCATCCTGATCGAACCCGAGGGGCGCAATACCGCGCCGGCGGTTCTTGCGGCCGCGCTTTATCTGGAAAAATCCGACCCGGACGCGCTGATGCTGGTCGCGCCCAGCGATCACGTGGTGCCCGATGCCCCGGCCTTTCGCGCGGCGGTGCAGGCCGGGGTCGCGGCGGCGCGCGAGGGGCAACTGGTCACCTTCGGCATCCACCCGGGTCACGCCGAAACCGGCTATGGCTATCTGGAACTGGACGAGGCGCCCGGCAACGGCGCGCCGCGCCCGCTGGCGCTGCGCCGGTTCGTCGAAAAGCCCGATGCCGCGCGCGCGACAGCGATGGTCGCGGCGGGCAATTACCTGTGGAACGCCGGCATCTTCCTGTTCTCGGCGCGCGCGATCCTGGCGGCGTTCCGCGCCCATGCCCCGGACCTGATCGCGCCGGTGCAGGCGGCGGTGGAGCAGGGCAAGCCCGATCTGGGGTTCCTGCGTCTGGCGCCCGGACCGTGGGCAGAGGCCGATGACATCTCGATCGATTACGCGGTGATGGAAAAGGCCGACAATCTGTCGGTCGTGCCCTTTGCCGCGGGCTGGTCGGATCTGGGCGGCTGGGACGCGGTCTGGCGCGAGGCGGCGCGCGATCAGCGCGGCGTGGCGCTGTCGGGGCAGGCCACGGCGCTTGATTGCGACGACAGCCTGCTGCGCAGCGAAGACGACGGGCTGGAACTGGTCGGGATCGGGCTGAAGAACATCATCGCCGTGGCCATGTCCGACGCGGTGCTGGTGGCCGATGCGGGCCGCGCGCAGGATGTGAAACTGGCGGTGGCCGCGCTGAAGCAGAAGCAGGCCAAACAGGCCGAGAGTTTCCCCAAGGATCACCGCCCCTGGGGCTGGTTCGAAAGCCTGGCCATGGGCGAGCGGTTCCAGGTCAAGCGCATCGTCGTGCATCCGGGCGCCGCGCTGTCCCTGCAAAGCCATCACCACCGATCCGAACACTGGATCGTGGTGCAGGGCACGGCGAAGGTGACGGTGGATGACAGGGTGACATTGGTGACCGAGAACGAGTCGATCTACGTGCCGCTCGGCGCGGTGCACCGGATGGAAAACCCCGGCAAGCTGCCGATGGTGCTGATCGAGGTGCAGACCGGCAGCTATCTGGGCGAGGACGACATCATCCGCTACGAGGACGTCTACGCGCGCGAGTGATGGCCACGGGGAAACGACCGCCCGGACTTCACCCGGACGGTCCCGGCTTCAGAACCGTGCGGCCAGATCCGCGATCCGCGCCTCCGGTGCCGGCCATGCCGCATCGTCGGTGAAATCCCGCCCTGTCCCGGCCCCCAGTTCGGCGGCGCGGGCGCGCATCGCGTCGCGCCAGGCAAGGCTTGCGGCATAGGCCGCCCGGTCGGCCCGGCCCAGCCGCCCGGCGGCGGCATCCGCAGCCAGGTTCATCTGCGCCGTCTCGTCCAGCACCGCCAGAATGCGGCGGCGGCATTCGGCCTTGATGGCGGCCCGGCGCGTTGCCCTGTCCTGTGCGGCGATATCTTCGGCCGCGATTATGTCCAGTGAAAACCTCATGCCCCTGTCTCCTCCTTGCGCCGGACCGGATCGGCCACCGGCCCGTCCGTCACGTCGATCACGGCGGGCTCCGTGCCCTGATCGGGCCGGGCATCGGCCCCGTCATAGAGCCAGATCAGCGCCGCATGGATGACGCCGCCCTGCCGCGTGATGCCGCCCCTGAAGGGATGATCGCCCCGCGCCGTGGCGCGTCCGCCCTCGGGCACGGCGGACAGGTCGTAATCCGCGCCGTTCACCGTCAGGACGTCGCCTGCCACACGGGCGGTGGTTTCCGGTTGGCCGGGTGCGCCGGCAATCAGATGAAGTGTCAGTTTCATGGCGATGTCCCCTAGAACCAGCGGCCGACGGCCAGTGCGAAAAGCTGCGTCGAAACCGGCGTGCCATCGGTGCGCCACAGCTTGAAGCTCACCCCGGTCGGCGAAATGTCGTAATTTTCCGTCACGATGATCGGAACCGCCGTGTGTCGCGCCATGACCGTGAACGAAAGATCGTTTCCCGTCGCGGGAAAGAACGCCGCCGGGAACGTCCAGAAGTGATGGGTGGCGGGGCCGCCGAAGCGACGCGTGCAAATCTGCGTGCCATCGGCGAAACGCACGTATTCGCCGCCCGGATTGCTGCCCCTCTCGATCACCGCGCCGGTGGGAGTGCCGCCCGATTGCGCCACGCTGCCCAGGATGTTGCCGCGCGAAAACCCGTGATCGGCGCGCATCAGGCGGCCCGGTGTGGTGTCGGTGGGACCGTCCTGCACCGCCGCGCCGCCGGCCAGCCCGCTGGCGGCATCGATGCGCAGCGCCTCGGTCCAGGTGGTGCCGTCGGGCGAGACCTTGATCGAGAAATCCGTATCCCCCGCCAGCCCCATTTCCGCATGACCCGTCCAGTCCGACTGGAACAGCAGCGATGCGGTGTCCCCCGTTGCGGCCTTGTTCACCTTGAGCTGATGCCCGGCGCCCTCGTGGCTGAGCAGCGTGGCCGGCGCGCTGACCGAAAGGCGGTTCACCGCATCGGCGGTCGTGTTCACTCCCAGCCCGTCCAGATCGTCATGCGCGCCCATGACGCGGGTCCAGGCGCTGCCGTCGAACAGGCGCAACTCGCCCTCTTCGATGCCCCAGGCGCGCCAGCCGGGCAGCGGGTCGAGAAAGCTCCAGCCGTCGTCGAGAAAGGCGGCGATCCGACCGCCCTGACCGGCCCAAGCCCCGACGGGCGCGGCCCCGAGGGCATGCAGTTCCCCCTCCTGCGGCAGGTCGGGCGGATCTTGCGCGTCGAAACCGGCAACACGCATCTGCACCAGCAGGTCCAGCCGTTGCAGCGCCTCGTTGTGGGTCACGTGTTTCTGTGCCTGGGCCGCCTGAAGATAGGGCAGCGCAAGGATGGGCGAGCTGTCCTTCATCCGGACCTCCTGTGCCAATGCGATCGGGGGGCACCCTGCATCGGCGGGCATGAACCCCGCGCTAAGAGAGCGCGCGCGCCTTGCGCGTTTTCCGCAACGGGGCGCGGGCGCGCATTCGTCTCGAATTTTCGGCAATCGCCCCGGTTTCGCCCGAATTCGGTGGAACTTCGGGTCTTCCTGCCGGGCGACCCTGCGCGTGGTGAATGAACATGTCATGGGGGCGGGTCATGCAACTGGATCTGACGGGCCGCCTTGCCACCGGGCAGGAGGGGCTGGATGTGGATCTGCGCGACATGCGCATCCTGCAAACCGGCACCGGCAGTTATCTTTACGCGGCGACCGGGCAGAATGGCGGGGTCAGCGTCTGGCACCTGAATACCGGCGGCGCGCTGGCGGGGCTGGCCGATACCGCCTGGTTCACCGTTTCGGGGATGGCCACGGGGGCGTTGCAGACGGTTTCGCTGAACGGGGTCGACCATCTGATCCTGCCGGGGGCAGGCAACAGCGACCTGCTGGGCTATGCGCTGGATCCGGGCGGCGGCATCGGCGCCCTGACGCAGATCGCACCGGGGGCGGGGGGCGCGAAATCGGCCATGGCCAGCGCCGCGCTGGGGGATGGCGGAACCGTGCTTTACACCGCCGATGCCGCCACCGGCCGGATCGAGGCGCATGTGATCGGGTCCGGCATCCAGGTCCGCGGGCTGGATGCGGGGCAAAGCGTGGTGACCCTGTCGGGGACGGTCAGCCTGCAAACCGCGCATATCGGGGGGCAGGACTGGCTGCTGGCCGCCGATGCCGGCACGCAGGGGGTCAGCACCTTTCGCATCATGGCGGGTGGCGAGCTGGAGGCGGCGGATATGCTGGGCGCCGCCGAGGGGCTGGGCATCGCGCAGCCCACGGCGCTCTGCACCGTCGCCGCCCATGGGCAGACCTGGGTGATCCTGGCCGCCTCGGGCAGTTCCTCGCTTTCGGTGATGCGGATGGGGGCGGATGGCAGCCTGCAGGCCACCGATCACCTGATCGACACGCTGGACACGCGGTTCGGCGCGGTTCAGGCGCTCGAGGTCATCGAGGTGAACGGCCATGTGCTGGTGCTGGCGGGGGGCGGGGATGACGGGCTGTCGCTGTTCACCCTGCTGCCGGACGGACAGTTGATCCACCTGCAAAGCCTGGCCCACGAGATCGGGTGGGGGCTGGACAACGTCACCTCGATCCGCGCCGCGCAGGTCGGCGATGTGCTGCAGGTCTTCGTCGCCTCGCAGGGCGATGCGGGACTGTCGCAATTCACCCTGCCGCTGTCCGTCCTGGGCCAGGTGATCCGCGACACCGCAAGCGGCAACGCGGTTTTGCAGGGCAGCGCGGGCGCCGATCTGATCGTGGGGGGCGATGGCGTGGACCGGCTTTTCGGCGGGGCGGGCGACGATGTGCTGGTCTCGGGGCCGGGTGGCGGGGTGCTGACCGGCGGGGCGGGGCGCGACATCTTCGTGCTGCGCCCCACGACCGGAACCCTGCGCATCGCCGATTACGAACCGGGGCTGGACCGGCTGGATCTCAGCCTGTTCCCGATGCTGCGCAGCCCGGCGCAGATCACCGTCAAGACCACCGCGACCGGTGCCGAACTGATCCTGCGCGACACCCGCATCCTCATCGAAAGCGCCGACCGCACCCCGCTGCATGTCGGGAATTTCTGGGCCAGCACCAGCCTTGGCACCCCCGACCGCGTGCTGGTGCTGTCCTCGGAACAGGACGATCAGCCCGCCGAACCCGAAGATGTCGTGCTTCACGGCGGGGCGGGCGATGATCGTCTTTACGGCGGGTCGGGAAACGACCGCCTTTTCGGTGGCGAGGGGGCCGACCGTCTCTGGGGCGGTGCGGGCCATGATCACCTTCATGGTGGCCCTGGCGACGACACGATCTACGGCGAGTGGGGCAATGACGTGATCTTTGGCGGTCCGGGCGATGACCGTCTTTACGGCGGTCCCGGCAACGACACGATCTACGGCGAGGACGGGAATGACCGGATCTGGGGCAAGGAGGGCGACGACCGTCTTTACGGCGGCCCCGGCAACGACATGATCTATGGCGAGGCGGGCCATGACCGGATCTGGGGCGGTGCGGGCAACGACCGCCTTTATGGCGGGCCGGGCGACGACACGATCTACGGCGAGTGGGGCAATGACGTGATCTTTGGCGGTGCGGGCAACGACCGCCTTTACGGCGGTCCCGGCAACGACACGATCTACGGCGAGGTCGGGAATGACCGGATCTGGGGCAAGGAGGGCGATGACCGCCTTTTCGGCGGCCCCGGAAACGACATGATCTACGGCGAGGCGGGCCATGACCGGATCTGGGGCGGTGCGGGCCACGACCGCCTTCATGGCGGGCCGGGCGACGACACGATCTACGGCGAGTGGGGCGACGACGTGATCTTTGGCGGGCCGGGCAACGACCGCCTTTACGGCGGCCCGGGAAATGACGCGCTTTACGGCGAGGCCGGGAATGACCGGATCTGGGGCAAGGAGGGCGACGACCGTCTTCATGGCGGGCCCGGAAACGACATGCTTTTCGGCGATGCGGGCCATGACCGGATCTGGGGCGGCGAGGGGCACGACCACCTTCATGGCGGGCCGGGGAATGACATGCTTTTCGGCGAGGCCGGGGATGATCGCCTCTATGGCGGGCCGGGGGACGATGACGTGTTCGGCGGGCCGGGCGATGATACGATCTATGGCGGGCCGGGCAATGACATCCTGACCGGCGGGCCGGGGCGCGATGCCTTCGTCTTTCACGCCCATCACGGCCATGACCGCATCACCGATTTCACGCCCGGCATCGACCGGATCCACCTGTCGCTGGGCAATATCGGGTTCGGCGATCTGGGCATTTCCGCAAGGGGCGACGATCTGGCGATCGACACCGGGACGGGCACGATCCTTCTGACCGGGCTGGCGCCGGGCGATCTCGGGGCGGATGATTTCCTGTTTTTCTGAACCGGCAGGCATGTCCGGCCCGCGGGAATTCATCGGCTTTCGGGTTGCGTATCTGTCGCAAAAGGTTAGGCTTTGCGCCCAAAGCAACAGTTCAGGGGGCCTCCGTCATCTTCCTTTTTCGTGATCGCATGAACCCGGCTCCGGGCCGCTTGCCGGCGGTCTGGATGGAAGCAACCCGCCTGAGGCTTTCCCGGTCCCGCCCCGCATGTCTGCGCGGAACGGGCTGATTTCAGACCACATCCACAAGGAGAAGACGATATGAAACGCTATCTTTGCAGCGCCGCTTTTGCCGCTGCCATGGTTCCGGCCTCGGCCGCATTCGCCGCCGAGGATTGCGGCGAGGTTTCCATCGCCGAGATGAACTGGGCCAGCGCCGGAATCGTCGTCGCGGTGTCGAACTTCCTGCTGGAACAGGGCTATGGCTGCGACGTGACCATCGTGCCCTCGGACACGACACCCGCCGTCACCTCGCTGTCGGAAAACAACGAACCCGACATCGTGCCGGAACTCTGGCCGAACTCGGCCGGTGAAGCCTATGAAAAGCTCAAGAAGGACGGCCGCATCGTGGAACTGACCAGCGTGCTGGATCCCGGCGGGGTCGAGGGCTGGTGGATTCCGACCTATCTGGCCGAGGAACATCCCGAACTGACCACGATCGAGGGCGTTCTGGAAAACCCCGATCTGGTCGGCGGCATGTTCAACAACTGCCCCGATGGCTGGGGCTGCCGCATCGTCAGCGACAACCTGATCCGCGCCTTCGATGTCGAAGGGGCGGGGATCGAGGTCTTCAACCACGGCTCGGGCGAGACGCTGGCCACCTCCATGGCCTCGGCCGTTCAGAACGAGGAACCGTGGTTCGGCTATTACTGGGCCCCGACCACGCCGCTGGGCAAGTTCGACATGACCAGCATCGATCTGGGCGAATATGACGAAGAGGCGCATCTGAACAACCAGAACGCCGACGCGACCGACCCCAAACCGTCCGCCTTTCCCAACGCGCCGGTGCTGACCGTGGCGACCAAGGATTTCGTCGAAAGCCATCCCGAGATCGCCGAACTGATGTCGAACGTCACCTTCAAGACCGACACGATGAGCGCGCTTCTGGCCTGGCAGGACGAGAACAACGCCACCAACGAAGAGGCGGCGGTGTATTTCCTGACCAACAACAAGGATGTCTGGGCCGACTGGCTGAACGACGAGGCCCGCGAGAAGCTCTCCAAGCTGCTGCAGTAAGCGGTCCCTTTGCGGGGCGGGTCCGGACCGGATCGCGCCCCGCATTCGCAAGAACAAGGAACAGGGAAAACCGGATGAGACGAACGACACTCGGGGCGGCCTTCTGTGCGCTTGCCCTGCCCACCGCCGCCCTTGCCGATTGCGGCGAGGTGTCGATCACCGAGATGAGCTTTTCCTCCAGCATCATCACCACCGAGATCGCCGCGTTCCTGATGGAACAGGGTTATGGCTGCGAGGTTTCGCGCGTGCCATCCGATCAGGTGCCCGCCATCACCTCGCTGTCGGAGAACAACGAACCCGATATCGTCACCGAACTCTGGACCAATTCCACCGGCGAGGTCTATGCCAAGCTGAAGGAAGAGGGAAGGATCAGGGAACTGAACGAGGTGCTGCAACCCGGCGGCGTCGAGGGCTGGTGGATTCCCTCCTACCTGGCCGAGGAACATCCCGAACTGACCACGATCCAGGGCATCCTGGAAAACCCCGACCTGGTCGGCAACCGGTTCCACAACTGCATGGATGGCTGGGTCTGCCGCCGGGTCAATCTCAACAATGCCCGCGCCTGGGGCATGGAAGAGGCCGGGATCGAGATTTACGAACATGGTTCGGGCGAGACGATGGCAAGCTCGCTGGCCTCGGCCTACGAGGCGCGCGAACCCTGGTTCGGCTATTACTGGGAGCCGACGGAACTGATGGGGCGTTACGACATGGTGCCGGTCGATTTCGGGCCGCCCGACATGGCGATCCATACCGCCAACACCGATCTGGACAATCCCGACCCCCAGGCCAGCGCCTATCCACCCAGCAAGGTGCTGACCGTGGCCACGGCCGATTTCGTCGAACGCGAACCCGAGATCGCCGAGATGATGAGCAAGCTGCATTTCGACACCAGCGAGATGAGCGCGCTTCTGGCCTGGAAGGAAACGAACAACGCCTCGAACGAGGAAACGGCCGTGTATTTCCTGCAGAACAACCCCGACGAATGGGCGGGCTGGCTGAATGACGAGGCCCGCGCGCGTCTGGTCAAGCTGCTGCAATAGGAAAAACCCGCTCCCCGGAGTGACGAGGGGGCGCGAAACGGAAAAAGGGACGGGGCGCGGACGGCCCCGGAAGGGGACGCATGGCGACGTATGATTTTGTTTTCGACACTCTGGGCCTGCGCGGCTGGTGCGGCGGGGGTGGCGAGCCGGATTCCGGAACCACCGGGCCGACCTCGATGGCCGACCTGATGGCCCAGGCCCGGGGCGAGGAGGTCACGGTCTCGGCCTGGGACACGCCCTTTCCCTCGCTCGACGCGCTGCACGACGCCTGCCCCAGGATCCCGCAATCGCGCGAACTGACCCGCGGGCTGGAAGAGGGGTTCCTCGGGATCAAGGACAGCCTCAAGGTGGTGGTCGATCCATTGACCCAGCCGCTGTCATGGGCGCTGAACGACACGCTGTGGCTGATGCAGGCGGTGCCGTGGTGGATCATGATCCCGGCGCTGATGCTGATCGCCTGGGTGGTGGGGCGCTCGCTGAAACTGGTGGCGCTGGTGGCGCTCTGTTTCGGCTTTCTCGCCTTCATCGATTATTACGATTACACGATGCAGACGCTGGCGATCATCTTCGTGTGCGCCTTCATATGCGTGCTGTTCGGGGTGCCCATCGGCATCGCCATGTCGCGCAGCGACGGCGTGCAGCGGGCGATGATCCCGGTTCTGGACATGCTGCAGACCTTGCCGCCCTTCGTCTACCTGATCCCGCTGATCTTCCTGTTCTCGGTGACCGAGCCGAAACTCTACGGCATCGCCATCATCCTTTACGCCATGGTGCCGGTGATCCGCCTGACCGATCTGGGCATCCGGCTGGTGGACAAGGACGTGATCGAGGCCGCCGATGCCTTCGGCATGACCAAGCGGCAGAAACTGTTCGGCGTGCAGATCCCGCTGGCGCTGCCCAACATCATGGCGGGCGTCAACCAGACCATCATGATGAGCCTCGCCATGGTCGTGATCGCCTCGCTGGTCTCGGCGCCGGGGCTGGGCGTGCTGGTGCTGCGCGGCATCCGCTCCCTTGAACTGGGGGTTGGCCTGCTGTCGGGGCTGGGGATCGTGCTGCTGGCGATCATCCTCGATCGCGTGACCAAGGCGGCGCTGGCGCGGATCAATGCCAGCCAGTCGAGATAAGGAAACAGCCATGAGCGACAACATCAAGATCTCGATCCGCCATCTCTACAAGATCTTCGGCGCTGATCCGAAATCGGCGCTGGAGCATGTCAAACAGGGCATGGGCAAGACCGAGCTTCTGGCCGAGCACGGCCATGTGCTGGGGCTGAACGACATCAACGTGGACATGCAGGCGGGCCAGACCACCGTCATCATGGGGCTGTCGGGGTCGGGCAAATCGACCCTGATCCGCCACCTGAACCGCCTGATCGACCCCACCGCCGGCGAGGTCTGGGTGGATGGCGAGAACATCATGCAGTTCAGCGAACGCCAGCTGCGCCAGCTGCGCAAGCACCGCATGTCGATGGTGTTCCAGAAATTCGCCCTGTTCCCGCATCGCACGGTGCTGGAAAACGCGGGCCTTGCCCCCACCGTCGAAGGCAAGGGCAAACGCAAATACGCCGACGAGGCGCGCAAATGGCTGGCGCGTGTCGGGCTGGAAGGGCAGGACGATCAATATCCCCACCAGCTGTCGGGCGGCATGCAGCAGCGCGTCGGCATCGCGCGCGCGCTGACCTCTAATTCCGACATCATGCTGATGGACGAGGCGTTCTCGGCGCTCGATCCGCTGATCCGCACCGACATGCAGAACCTGCTGATCGAGTTGCAGGCGGAATTGCAGAAGACCGTGGTCTTCATCACCCACGACCTGGACGAGGCGCTGAAACTGGCCGATCACCTGGTGATCCTCAAGGACGGCTTCATCGTCCAGCAGGGCGAGCCGCAGCACATCCTGCTGAACCCGGCCGATCCCTATATCGAGGACTTCGTCAGCGACATCAACCGCGCCCGCGTGCTGCGCACCCGCTCGGTGATGACCAGAACCGACCAGCCCGCCGGGGATGTCTCGGGCGAGGTCGATCACGATGCCACGCTGGAATCGGTGATCGAATTGTCGGGCGGGGACACCACGAAACGCTATCGCGTGATGAAGGACGGCCGCCAGGTCGGCTTGCTGGAAATGCGCGACCTCGTGCGCGCCCTGGTCCCCAGCGGCGGCTCTGCCGACCCGGCAGCGGCAAGGCGCGCGGGGTAAGGGGGGCTTTTGCTGCGGCTGCGCCAGCCAGGGCCGGCTTCCGTTTGCCTTAGATCAAGGACAGTCTTGTGCGGTGCGATATCAAGGGGTTGCGGGGTCAGAATGATCACCCTGAAAGTTTGGAGATTACGATGATGAGATTTCAGTATATTGCAGCTGGTATTGTTGCGGCGTTGGCCGTTTCATGCGCAGGCATGACACTGGCGCAAGGTGGTGGTGGACAGGGTATGAGGGATCGGATCGCCACAATGGATGCGGATGGCGATGGCCGGATTTCAGCTCAAGAGGCTGCGGAATGGCGCGAAACGGTATTCGTCACCATGGATGCAAATGAGGACGGACAATTGACCCTTGAGGAGTACATGTCGATCCAACTGGGCCGAGGTGCAGATCCCGACCAGCGCGGCCCGCGCTACGTGGAAAGACAAGCCGAGAAAAAGGCTGCATTTGTCGCGATGGATACCGAAGGCAATGGCGTTGTAACGCGCGAGCAGTTCTTGCAGTTTGGCGCAGATGAATTCACAGCCGCAGATGCAAACGGTGACGGTTATGTGACCCTGCCCGAATTTATCGCGGCGAACTGGAAGTAGGACCGCGCGGATGAAATCGACACGGACCAACCAGCACCAGACACAGGTGTGGTAGGTCCGGGAGTTAAACAGCGCGCATCGTGAAACAGCAGGGGCAGAATTGTCCGGCGGTTCTTTATTTCCGCTCAACAAACCCTAAACCCTCGTTTCTGGCATGTGCGCCAAAACACCTCGCCTCACGCTACCGCAAACCCCGTTCAAAACCCCGGCAGTTGTGGACAGTTTGCGGCCTCTCCTGCGCTACAGGGCATTCGTGCGCCGGGCAGCATATGAAGGGCGCTTTCCCGCCCTCCGCCACGCTCCGCCCCGACAACACCCTTGTCACACCCCCTCGCCAGATCCGGTGGGTTTTCGACGCCCGGCCTTCTATCGTACGATACGGTCGCGATAGAAAACCGCTATCCCGAGGAGGCCGCCCGTGCTCGACAAGCTGGAAATGTTCATTGCCGTTGCCAAGGTCGAACATTTCGGCAAGGCGGCGGAAAATCTGGGGATCACCCAGCCCACCCTGTCGACCGGCATCAAGACGCTTGAGGATCAGCTGGGCGTGAAGCTGATCTTCCGCGGCTCGCGCTATGGCGGGCTGACGCCGGAGGGGCAGAGCGCGCTGGTCTGGGCGCGGCGGATCGTCGGCGACGCGCGGCAGTTGAAGGACGAGATGCGGTTCAAGAAACACGGCCTTGCCGGGCAATTGCGCATCGCGGTCATTCCTACGGCGCTGACCTGGGCGGCGCAGCTGACCGCGCAATTCACCGAGAAACACCCCAAGGTGCGGTTCACCCTGTTGTCGCGCACCTCGATCGAGATCCTGTCGATGATGGACAATCTCGATGTCGATGCCGGGATCACCTACCTGGACAACGAACCGACCGGCAAGGTCAGCACCGAACCGCTGTATCGCGAGCATTACATGCTGGTCTGCCGCAAGGATTCGCCCTTTGCCGGGCGCGGTTCGGTGGGCTGGAAGGAACTGGAGGGCGAGAAGCTGTGCCTGCTGACGCCCGAGAACCAGAACCGGCGGATCATCAACCGGCATTTCCGCGAGGCCGGGGCCACCGCCGAGGCGTGGATCGAATCGGATTCGACGGTGGTGCTGGTGGCCAATGTCGAAGACAGCAGCAACTGGCTGACCATCCTGCCGTCCGACCTGGCGATTTTCCTGTCTCGCGGCAAGGATCTGGACCTGGTGCCGCTGACCGGCACCACGACCGGCCCCCTTGTCGGGCTGGTCGCCCCTTATCGCGAACCGCACACTCCGATCCTGCAGGCGTTGCTGGGCGCCGCGCGGCGGATGTCCTGCGTCGATTGATAGTTTCAATCGGTTGACGGCACGACGATATTGTCTGGCGATCATCTGTATGGTGTGTTCTGCGAAATCCCAGACAGAGGCCAGCAATGCAAACCCAGACGCCAGCCATACCAGATACAGAAATCCAGGCAGTGATCGACAAGGATCTGCATCTGGAAGCGCCGCTTTTGCCGATCCTGCACGGTCTGCAGGCGACATTCGGGCATATTCCGGACAATGCGATCCCGCTTGTCGGGGCGGCGCTGAACATCACCAAGGCCGAAGTGCACGGCGTGATGTCCTTCTATCATGATTTCCGCAAGGTTCCCGCAGGGCGGCACGTGCTGCGGATCTGCCGCGCCGAGGCCTGCCAGTCCATGGGCGGCAAGGCGCTGGCCGACGAGACGCTGAAATTGCTGGGCCTGGACTGGCACGGCACCACCGCCAATGGCGCGGTCACCATCGAGCCGGTCTATTGCCTCGGGCTTTGCGCCTGCGCCCCGGCGGCGATGGTGGACGACAAGGTGATCGGACGGCTCGACAAATCCCGCATGGACAAAATCCTGCAGGAGGCAGGCGCATGAAAATCTACGTTCCCCTGGACAGCGCCGCAAAGGCGCTTGGCGCGGATGAGGTCGCCGAGGCGATCAAGGTCGAGGCCGACAAGCGCGGTCTGGACATCACCCTTATCCGCAACGGCACCCATGGCATGGTCTGGCTGGAACCGCTGGTCGAGATCGACAACGGCGCGGGCCGCCAGGCCTTTGGTCCGGTGAGTGTCGAGGACGTTCCGGCGCTGCTGGACGGCAAGATGGCCGGTCTCGGCAAGGTCGCGGATATCCCGTTCTTCGCCCGCCAGACCCGGCTGACCTTCGCGCGCTGCGGTATCATCGATCCGCTGGATCTGGCCGATTACGAGGCCCATGGCGGCCTTGCCGGTCTGCGCAGCGCGCTTGCCATGAGCGGCCCCGAAATCATCAAGGAAGTGACCGACAGCGGCCTGCGCGGCCGTGGCGGCGCGGGGTTCCCGACCGGCATCAAGTGGAACACGGTGATGGAGGCCGAGGCGGATCAGAAATACATCGTCTGCAATGCCGACGAAGGCGACAGCGGCACCTTCGCCGATCGCATGATCATGGAAGGCGATCCCTTCACCCTGATCGAGGGCATGGCGATCGCCGGGATCGGCGTGGGCGCGACCAAAGGCTATGTCTATCTGCGCTCGGAATATCCCGACGCGATCAGGGTGATGAGGTCGGCCGTAAAAGTGGCGCAGCAAAAGGGCCTGCTGGGGGCGGATGTTCTGGGCTCGGGCAAGGCGTTCGACATGGAAATCCGCGTCGGCGCCGGGGCCTATGTCTGCGGCGAGGAAACCTCGCTGCTGAACTCGATGGAAGGCAAGCGCGGCGAGGTGCGCTTCAAGCCGCCGCTGCCCGCGCTCGAGGGGTTCATGGGCCGGCCCACGGTCGTCAACAACGTGATCAGCCTGGCCACGGTGCCGGTGATCTTTGAAAAAGGCGCCGCCCATTACGCCGATTTCGGCCTTGGCCGCTCCAGGGGCACGATGCCGATCCAGATCGCGGGCAACGTGAAACATGGCGGGCTGTTCGAGACCGCCTTCGGCATGCCCCTGGGCGAGTTGGTGAACGACGTGGCCGGCGGCACCGCCTCGGGCAATCCGGTGCGGGCGGTGCAGGTGGGCGGCCCGCTGGGCGCCTATATGCCGGTGTCCAAATTCGACACGCCCTTCGCCTATGAGGAATTCGACGGCCAGGGCGGGCTGATCGGCCATGCCGGGATCGTGGTGTTCGACGATAGTGTGGACATGCTGCAGATGGCCCGTTTCGCGATGGAGTTCTGCTCGGTCGAAAGCTGCGGCAAATGCACGCCCTGCCGGATCGGATCGGTGCGCGGGGTCGAGACCATCGACCGCATCGCGCGCGGCGACGCGGCCGCGATTCCGCTGCTGACCGATCTTTGTGACACCATGACGGATGGATCGCTGTGCGCACTGGGCGGGCTGACCCCGTATCCGGTCATGTCCGCGCTGACCCATTTCCCCGAAGATTTCGCCACCGCAAAGGAGGCCGCAGAATGAAAGATTTCATCATCCCCGACGACCGCGACATGGGCACCCCGGCCAGGACCGGCGCCCCCGTCACCCTGACCGTCGACGGTTTCGAGATCACCGTGCCCGCGGGCACATCGGTGATGCGCGCCGCCGCCGAGGCGGGCATGCAGATCCCCAAGCTGTGTGCCTCGGACAATATCGAGGCCTATGGCTCGTGCCGCCTCTGCGTGGTCGAGATCGAGGGCCGCCGCGGCACGCCCGCCTCCTGCACCACGCCGGTGGCCGAGGGCATGGCGGTCCGCACCCAGACCCCGCGCGTCAGGAAGATCCGCAAAGGTGTGATGGAGCTTTATATCTCGGACCACCCGCTGGATTGCCTGACCTGCGCGGCCAATGGCGATTGCGAATTGCAGGACATGGCCGGCGCCGTGGGTCTGCGCGACATGCGTTACGAGCCGGGCGTGAACCATTACGACCCGTTCGGCATCGGCACGCTGGCGCAGGGCGATGCGCGGGCCCGCACGACGGGCGATCTGGGCAACCCGGCCTATATCCCCAAGGACGACTCCAACCCCTATTTCACCTATGACCCCAGCAAGTGCATCGTCTGCTCGCGCTGCGTGCGCGCCTGCGAAGAGGTGCAGGGCACCTTCGCGCTGACCATTGAAGGGCGCGGTTTCGACAGCCGGGTTTCGGCGGGCGCGGCGCTGGACGATTTCATGTCCTCCGATTGCGTCAGCTGCGGCGCCTGCGTGCAGGCCTGCCCGACCGCGACGCTGCAGGAGAAATCCGTCATCGAACTGGGCACGCCGGAACGTTCGGTCATCACCACCTGCGCCTATTGCGGGGTGGGCTGTTCGTTCAAGGCGGAACTGAACGGCGACGAGCTGGTGCGCATGGTGCCCTGGAAGCACGGCAAGGCCAATCATGGCCATTCCTGCGTCAAGGGCCGGTTCGCCTATGGCTATGCCAGCCACAAGGACCGCATCCTGAACCCGATGATCCGCGACTCCGTGGACGAGCCCTGGCAGGAGGTCAGCTGGGACGAGGCGCTGACCTTCGCCGCCGACCGCATGCGCGGGCTGCAGGCGAAATACGGCCAGAAATCCATCGGCGTGATCACCTCCAGCCGCTGCACCAACGAGGAAACCTACCTGGTGCAGAAGATGGCGCGCGCCGTGTTCCGCAACAACAACACCGATACCTGCGCGCGGGTCTGCCACTCGCCCACCGGGTATGGGCTGGGTCAGACCTTCGGCACCTCGGCCGGCACCCAGGATTTCGACTCGATCGAGGAAACCGACGTCGTCGTCCTGATCGGTGCCAACCCGACCGACGCGCACCCGGTTTTCGCCAGCCGCATGAAAAAGCGCCTGCGCGAAGGCGCCAGGATCATCGTGATCGACCCGCGCCGGATCGACCTGGTGCGCTCGGCCCATGTCGAGGCGGCGCACCACCTGGCCCTGCGCCCCGGCACCAACGTGGCCGTGGTTTCGGCGATGGCCCATGTGATCGTCACCGAAGGGCTGATGGATCAGGATTACATCCGCGAGCGCTGCGACTGGGACGAGTTCCAGGACTATGCCGAGTTCATCAGCGACGCACGCCACAGCCCCGAAGCCACCGAAGAACTGACCGGCGTTCCCGCGGAGGAGTTGCGCGCCGCGGCGCGCCTGTTCGCCACCGGCGGCAACGGTGCGATCTATTACGGCCTCGGCGTGACCGAACACAGCCAGGGATCGACCACCGTCATGGGGATTGCCAACCTCGCCATGCTGACCGGCAATGTCGGGCGCAACGGCGTTGGCGTGAACCCGCTGCGGGGCCAGAACAACGTGCAGGGCGCCTGCGACATGGGCAGCTTCCCGCATGAACTGCCCGGCTATCGCCACGTCAAGAACGAGGGCGTGCGCGACATCTATGAAGAGGTCTGGGGCGTGCCGATCGACCCCGAACCGGGTCTGCGCATCCCCAACATGCTGGATGCCGCCGTCGAGGGCACGTTCAAGGGGCTCTATTGCCAGGGCGAAGACATCCTGCAATCGGATCCCGACACCAAACATGTCGCCGCCGGTCTGGCCGCCATGGAATGCGTCATCGTGCATGACCTGTTCCTGAACGAGACCGCGAATTATGCCCATGTGTTCCTGCCCGGATCGACCTTCCTGGAAAAGGACGGCACCTTCACCAACGCCGAACGCCGCATCAACCGCGTGCGCGAGGTGATGAAACCGGTGAACGGCTATGCCGACTGGGAAGTGACGCAGTTGCTGGCCAATGCGATGGGGGCGGGGTGGAATTACACCCATCCCAGCCAGATCATGGACGAGATCGCCGCGACCACGCCCAGCTTTGCCGGCGTGTCCTATGACGTGCTCGAAGAAAAGGGCTCGGTCCAGTGGCCGTGCAACGAGGATAATCCCGACGGCACGCCGCTGATGCATGTCGACGGCTTCATGCGCGGCAAGGGGCGGTTCATCGTGACCGAATACGTGGCCACCGACGAAAAGACCGGCCCGCGCTTCCCGCTGTTGCTGACCACCGGGCGGATCCTGTCGCAATACAACGTCGGCGCCCAGACCCGGCGCACGGCCAACAGCGAATGGCACGATCAGGACCTGCTGGAGATCCATCCCAACGACGCCGAATTGCGTGGCATCAAGGACGGACAGTGGGTCAAGCTGGCCTCGCGCTCGGGGGAAACCTCGCTGCGGGCGATGGTCTCGGACCGGATGTCGCCGGGGGTCGTCTACACGACGTTCCACCATCCCGACACGCAGGCCAACGTGATCACCACCGAGTTTTCGGACTGGGCCACGAACTGCCCGGAATACAAGGTGACGGCGGTGCAGGTCTCGCATTCCAACGGCCCGACCGACTGGCAGGAGGATTACAACGCCCAGGCCGAGCAATCGCGCCGCATCCTGCCCGCGGCGGAATAGTGCCATGACCGCCTCCCGGGTCGTGCACAGCATGGCGGGCCTGTCCGTCCGGCGCGATGGCGCCCGCGACGTGGTGCGCAGCCTGCCCGAGGAAACGCCTGTCGCGGTGGTCTTTGACGGGACCACCGCGGCGGTGATGATGGCCAGCCCCGGCGACGTGCGCGATTTCGCCATGGGCTTCGCCCTGACCGAAGGGTTCATAAGTCATCCCGACGACGTGGCCGAGTTCGAGGTGGTTCACCACGAGCTTGGCATCGAGGCCCGGTTCTGGCTGAACGGCGACCGCGCCCAGGCGCTGAAAGCGCGCCGGCGCAGCATGCTGGGTCCGGTCGGCTGCGGGTTGTGCGGCATCGACAGCCTGGATCAGGCGATCCGCCCGCTGCCGGCGCTGGCTCCGGGCGGTCCGACCATCAGCCGGTGCGAGACGGCGCGGGCGACGGACAGGTTGCGCGCGCATCAACCCCTGCACGATCAGACCCGCGCGGTGCATGCCGCCGGGTTCCTGCGCCCCGGCGCGGGCATCGTTCTGGCGCGCGAGGATGTGGGGCGGCACAATGCGCTGGACAAGCTGATCGGCGCGATGGCGCTGCAAGGCATCGACCCGGGGCAAGGCGCGATCGTGCTGACCTCGCGGGTGTCGGTCGAGATGGTGCAGAAGACCGTCATCGCCGGATGCCCCGTCCTGATCGCGGTCTCCGCCCCTACCGCCCATGCGCTGCGGCTGGCGGAAGGGGCCGGGCTGACCCTGGCCGCCTTCGCGCGCGGCGAGGGGTTCGACATCTATTCCCATTCCGAACGTATCTCTACAGGAGCTTGCGATGCAGCCTGACAAACTGATCATGATGGCCAACCAGATCGCCACCTATTTCAAGACCCAGCCCGGCACCGGCCAGGCCGAGAAGGTGGCGGACCATATCAACGATTTCTGGGAGCCCCGCATGCGGCGGCAACTGGCCGAATATGTGGACAGGGACGGCCGGGGCCTCACCCCCCTGGCGAGGGATGCCATGACCCATGTCAGGCTCCCGGCCGAGTGAATATTCGCTTGCTCCGGAAATTACCCGTTACTGGCCATGGAAATTGGTGAGGCTTCTGGTATAGCCGGACGCATAATACCGCGCATATTTTCATGAAAAGCCTCCCGATATGTCCAGACTTGCGATGTTCGCCCCGGCACCGGTCATCGAAACCGGCGACACGATCCGGCTGGATGCGAAATTCGTCGAGGGGATGGTGCTGCATTGCGCCGAGTGGCCCGGCCCGGTGTCGTGTTACCTGTGGCGCGGCAGCCACTCGATCCCTTTCGGGACCGAGGTAAAGGCGGACGAACTGGGCTTTGAACTCGTTTTGCTTGACGCGGGCGAAAGGCCGACCGTGCAGCATCTCGACGGAGTCGACGTGATCCTTGCCAGCGCCGACGATGAGCGAACATTGTCCCTGGTCGATATCGCGCGGAACTCGGGCGCAAGGATCGTCTACTCGATAGAATACACACTCGGAACCCGGCTGACGATCCTGCGGATCGACCGTCGCGGCGCCCCGTTGCGCCAGTTGCGCGGCGCCCTCTGGACTCTGAAACAGGAACGTCGACGCCGCCGCGCGTTCCGGGCGGCCGACGGGCTTCAGATCAACGGCTATCCGGCCGAGGACGCCTATGCCGGGATGAACCCGAACAGCCTGACCTATCTGGACGGGCGGGTGACGCCCGACCTCATGGCCACTCAGAGCGACATGGAAACGCGCCGCCGGCGCCTGCGCTCCGGTGCGCCCCTGCGGCTGGTGCATTCGGGACGGCTGGAACCGATGAAGGGCGCGGGCGATCTGATGCGCGTGATGCACGCCTTGCGCAAATCGGGCGTGGAGGCCACGCTGGATATCTATGGCACCGGCAGCGCGCGCCAATCGATCCTGGACGAGCTGGCCGGTTTCGACGGCTCCGTGCGTCTGCACGATCCGGTCGACTTTCGCGATGTTCTGGTCGATGTGAATCGGCGGGAGGCCGATATTTTCCTGTCCTGTCATCCGCAATCCGATCCTTCCTGCAGCTATCTCGAAGCGATGGGCGGCGGGTTGAGTGTCGTTGGCTATGGCAATCACATGTGGCGGCGGCTGGCCGCGGAATCGGGCGGCGGACTGGTCGCCCCCCTGGGGGATCCCGCCGCACTGGCCCGAGAGATCGCAAGGTGCGACCAGGACCGTGAACTGCTGATCGAATGTTGCGATCATGCGCTGGCTTTCGCCCGCAAGCATGATTTCGGCACCGAATTCAAACGTCGCATGGCACATCTGCGGGATCTCGGCCCGCCCGTATGATTGCACCTGCCGGGATACTCCCGGAGGTTGCGGGCTCCGGCGCACAACGTGCCGGTGGCGGGCGAAGGCCCGGTCGGATGGCTCCGGCCGATCTGGTGGCCATCAACGGCCCCCCTCCGGTCCTGTGCGCCCTGCCGCATGCCCCATCCCCGACGGGCCGGTCTTTGCCTGTGAAAACAGCGCCGTCAGCGATCTGACGGCGGCGCGCCACACCGCGCGCGACCGGATCGGGGGGCCTCCGGGGCGCGCGAAACGGCGTTTCTGCAGCCCCCGAGGCCCGGCCGGTATCCGGTCGAATTGCATACGATGGTGAACAGAACGCTTGACAGCGGAGGCTTTCCAGTGGTTTCCTGTGCTTTAAATTAGTTTCCTGCAAGGGTGCGTCGGTGTCGCAAGACGCCGAACCGGTCCCGCATCAACGGACGGAGTTGAACCACCGAGAAGCTGACATTCCAGAAATCGGACGGTCCCGGGCCATCGCACCGCCGGAGGAGCGCGTGCACGCACCGGCCCCCCGTATCGATCACATCCAGAAAAATCACCAAAAAAAAGGGAGGGATTCATGACCCGCAAGATACCTGTTTCCGCCGCCATCCGGCCCGGACCTGTCCCGGCGCTGCCAGCCGCAATGCCGTGCGACTCCGGACGGAGGGCGACCCGATGAGCGAGACCGGAGCAACCGATACCCTCGAATACGAACAGGGCAACCTTCAGACCGGCACCAACTGGTGGGGGGCCTTCGTCATCGGCCTGGCGGGAACCATCCTCGTCACCGGGGCGGCACCGGCCTTCCTGACGGTGTTCGGGGCGTCCTACATCCCCTTCATCACCTTCTTCACCCTGACCGGGGTTCTGCTGTGCCTGCTGCTGGCGGAACTTTCGGCGATGATGCCGGGGCGCACCGGCGGCTCGCCCTCCTATGCCTATCCGGCCTACAAGAACCGCTGGCCCCGCCTGGCGCCGCATGTCAACGGCATCACCGCCTGGATGTACTGGGTCGGCTGGATGCCGGTGGCGCCGCTGAACATGATCCTGGCGTCGTTCTACATCACGCACCTGTTCGGTCTGGACGCCTCGGCCGGGATCACCCCGGTCAGCACCTTCATCCCTTACTGGACGCTCGCGATCACCGTGGTCGGCCTGCTGCTGCTGTCGGTCCCGGCCTATCTGGGCATCCGCTTCGGCACCTCGATGGCGACCCTGCTCGCCGTGCTGTCGATGATTCCGCTGACTTTCCTGTCGATCGGCTTCGTCTTCAACCTGGATGCCGCCAACTGGAGCGAACTGGCCGGTTTCCCGCATCTCGACGGGTCGAGTTTCTCGTCACCGATCGACGGCTATCCGGCCTGGATCATGTATATCGCCTATGCGTTTCCACTCTTGTGGACGGTGATCGCCTATGAGGCCGCCGCCTGCTATATCGGCGAGTGCAAGCATCCCGGACGCGACGCCAAGATCGCCATGACGCTCGAGGGCGGATACGGCGTGTTCGTCTACACGATGCTGCCGATCTCCTTCGTGGTGATCCTGGGGGCCAGCGCGCTGTCCGATCCCGAACTGGTCGATCCCAAGACGATGTTCGTCACCTTCGCGTCCAACATCTTTCCCGGTGTCGGCGGCAAGCTGATGGAATGGATGATGGCGATCATGCTGATCATCGCGCTGGTGCTCTCGGCGCTGAACTCGCTGATGGGTTGTTCGCGCTCGCTCTACCAGATGTCGCTGGACGGACAATTCCCGCGCTTCTACCAGCACCTGAACAAGAACCATGTGCCGGATCGCGCGATGATGACCAATGTCGGCGCCAGCATGGTGATCGCCTTCATGGGCGGCGCGATCGAGATCTATTCCTTCTCGAACGTGGGCTATCTCGGCTCGTTCGTGCCGGTGCTGATCGGCTATTACATCCTGCGCAACGACCGGCCGAACCTGAACCGTCCGTTCCGCCTGCCGGAATATTTCAAGTATATCGCCCTGGCGCTGGCCGCGCTCTACTTCTTCGTATGGCTGGTCGGCGGGATCATCTACTCGTATATCGGCGGACAGGCGATCTACTACTTCCTCGGGGTGGGTGCGATCTTCATGTATCTGCCGCTCTACTGGTACCGCAAATGGGAGGATCGCCGTGATGGCGGTGAGCCTGCCGTGGTAATCGCCGAGTGAGGGGAAGGGCAGGATGATCCGGAACTTTTTCAGACGCGCACGGCAAACCGGCACTGCCGGACCCGTGCGCCACGTTCTGATCGCCTCCGAGGGGCGCGCCATCAGCGATGAGGTGATCGCCCGCGCCGTGGACATGCTGCATGTCCATGGCGGCCACGCCACGGTCCTGACCGTGGCGCGGCTCTGGGGCACCAGTTTCGGTCTGCCCAACCCCGGCCTGCGCCCCAGCAAACGCGAGATGGACGAGCAGAAGGAGATCATGTTCTCCGCGCTCGACCGGCTCAAGGATGCGGGAATCGAGGCGGATGGTCACATCGTGACCACCCGCCACCCCCTGAAAAGCATCCGCAAACAGGCGCTGGCGAACAATTGCGAGGCAATCGTCATGGGCGCCGATCCGCGCCGGCCCTGGTTCCTGCGCAACCTCATGTGGAGCCAGGAGCCCTACCGGGTGAAGGCCCGCATGCCGGTCCCGGTGCACCTGGTCTGCCCGGACGCATCCGAAGGCATGTCGGGCCGCCGGAAACGCCCCGCCATGACGGCCGCGAAACACTGATCCCGGGGCCGGGCGCGTGCCATGTGGATCCTGCGTCGAAAATTCCGCCGATCCGGATGTCATTTGCGCCAAGTCATGGTATTGACCGCAACAAAGCCTTTCAGTCGGCATCGGATCGCAAACCGTCGCCCGTGCCGTGGCCCGGGCGCAACCATCGCAACGCTGCAACTGTCAGGCCGATCTGACAACAGAGGAGAGAGAAAACGTGTACAAGAACATCCTGATTTCAACCGACGGGTCCGAACTGGCCATGAAAGGGGTCGAGCACGGGCTTGGCCTGGCAAAGGAGAGCAACGCCAAGGTCACCGTGATCAACGTCTCCCAGCCCTACCCGCTGCAGAGCGCGGCCACGATCGATTCCTGGTCCGCCGCCCAGAAACAGCATGCCGAAGAGGCGCTGCAGGCCGTCTGGACCGCCGCCAAGGCGCACGGTGTCGAGGTTTCCGCCCGCCAGGTCACCAACGATTCCCCCGCCGAGGCGATCGTCGATGCCGCCGAGACCTTGGGCTGCGACCTGATCGTCATGGCCTCGCACGGCCGCCGCGGCGTCAGCCGCCTGCTGCTGGGCAGCCAGACCGCCGAGGTCGTCAGCCACAGCCCGATCCCGGTGCTGGTGGTACGCTGAGGGATTTACCACTCCCGGTCAAATGCAACACCTTCCGGACAGCCCTCACGCGGGGGGCTGTTCTGTTTCTACGAGCCGGATTTTCAACTCTCCACGATAGCGTGAAGAGGTGATTGCGGGGTTCTCGACCATTCACGCCATTGACGAGCCGGCATCGGCCTGTCGTCTTCATCTGGCCAACATGGCCGGAACGATAACGCAACACCGCCGCCCGGCGAGCCTTGCATCGCTTCACCCCGTGATGCGGAGCGAAGTGAATAAGCCGCCGAAGGCCATATCCAGTCATATTTTCGCCGATCATGACGGTCGATATTAGCGGGATACCGCCCAGACGTGGCCGGCGACATATCGTCAGTTGAACCTGTCGAGCGTGGTCCTGTAGGCGCCTCCAACAAAGATTTATCCTTGTTCCGCAGAATGGAAAGGATTGCCCAGGACGATGCTTCAGGAAGGAAAACTCAGATCGACAACCCGGCCGAGATCACTGGTGTGATGCCTTTGATCATTGATCGAATTCCGACAGACGGCCATGTACGAGAAACCATAATACGCCCCTTTATTTCGTAATGGCTTCAGCCGCGTGTTAGCGGTTTTTTAATCGTCATAGGGCACTCAATCATACCACAACGCCATCAGCTCGGCGCGGGAATCCCGCGTCCCCAAAATCGATGACGAATGCGTCGAAACAGGAGGAATGCCCTCTTGATTTGCCATCAGCAAGGAAGAAGAAATGAGTAGAACATATGACCCCCGGCTCGAAGTTCCCACCTCCGGAGCCGGTTTCTACGCCGAGTATTTTGTGCTTCCGGGCTGGACCGAACGGCTTGCGGAGGTCGATTTCGATGCGGAACCCGATGCCGTGGGCACGGCCGATGTGCTGGACTATGACGGGACGAGGGATGCGTTCTGGGCCGATGGCCC
>CANNGH010000007.1 GCA_947504115.1 uncultured Sedimentitalea sp. | reverse complement strand
CCCCCGCGCCGGGCTGAACGAAAACGAGGCTACGCTGGTCATGGACTTCCTGATGAAGAACGCCTCGGACGCGATGTGATGCGTTTATGATGACGGATGCGGGCGGCTGGTGCGACCGGCCGCCCGTTTCTTGTCAGCGCCCGGATTGCGCGCACGACCCCCCTTGCTGTAGCGTTCCCGCCATTCAAACCGTTTTTCAACAGGAGAGCATGATGCCCGATAAACTGCCCGGCGCTGCCGGTGATCTGGCGCGCAAACATCCCGCCGTGTGGGAGGCCTATTCCGCCCTCGGCAAGGCCACCGCCAAGGCGGGCGGTCTCAGCGACCGCGAGCGCCGTCTGGTCAAGCTGGCGCTGTCGATCGGCGCCGATTCCGAAGGCGCGGTCCATTCCCACAGCCGCCGCGCATTGTCCGAGGGATTGGCCGCGGACGATCTGCATCAGGTCGCGCTGCTGGCGATCGGGCCGCTGGGCCTGCCCCGCGCCGTGGCCGCCGGCACATGGATCGCCGACGTGACCGATCCCGATTGATCGACCCGGCCCGCCGCCGGATTGCTGGCGGGCCGGTATCCGGTGTCTTTTATCCGCCAAATTTGCGGACTATGCTTTGCCCCATCATTGCCGACCGGCAATGGTCAAGACACCATAGGGAGAAAAAGCATGGATCGTCGCGGATTTATCAGGGGTGCCACGGTCGGCGGGGCTGCGGCCGCTGCGACATTGCTGGCGGCCCCCGCCGTCGCGCAGGGCAACATGACATGGCGCATGGTCACGACCTGGCCCAAGAACTTTCCGGGGCTGGGCGTCAGCGCGCAGCGTCTGGCCGACCGCATCACCGCCGCCAGCGACGGGCAGTTGACGGTCAAGCTGTTCGCCGCTGGCGAACTGGTCCCGGCGCTGCAATCGCTGGATGCGGTGATCGACGGCACCGCCGAGATGAGCCATGGCGCCGCCTATTACTGGCAGAACAAATCGCCCGCGCTCAACTTCTTCACCGGCGTGCCCTATGGCATGACCGAGCGTGAATTGACGGCGTGGATCCGGTTCATGGGCGGGCAGGAGATATGGGACGAGATTTACGACCAGTTCGGCGTGCAGGGGTTTCTGGCCGGAAATACCGGCATCCAGGCCGGCGGCTGGTTCAAGAACGAACTGACCGGGTTGGACGATATCAAGGGCCTGCGGTTCCGCACGCCGGGCCTGGGCGGGCAGGTCTGGCAAAAGATCGGTGCCTCGGTCACCAATATCGCTGCGGGCGAGTTGTTTCAGGCATTGCAGAACGGCACGCTGGACGCGGTCGAATTCGTCGGTCCCTATAACGATCTTGCGCTCGGTTTTTACCAGGTGTGCAAGCATTACTACACCTCGTCGTTCATCGAGCCGGGCCTTGCGCCCGAGGTCGTGGTGGACAAGGCCAAGTATCAGGAATTGCCCGCGAACCTGCAGGCGATCATCCGCGATTGCGCGCAGGCGGAATACGACAACATGACGGCCGACATCTTTGCCAATGATCCGCGCGCGTTGCAGACACTGGTCAACGAACACGGTGTGATCACCCATCCGCAATTTCCCGACGACATCCTCGAAGCGGGGGCCAAGGCCGCCGCCGAGGTTCTGGGCGAGTTGCGCGACAGTGACGATGCGCTGGTGAAAAAGACCATCGACAGCTTCAGCGAGGCGCTGAACCTGCTGCGCACCCGCACCGAGGGCACCGACCTGTCCTTCATCCAGGCCCGCGACAAGTATTTCGAGTTCGGCTGAGAACACGACGCCGAACCGCAAAAGCCAAAAGGCCCGCAGCGTTTGCTGCGGGCCTTTTTCGATTGTCGTGACGCAGAGGTCTCAGCAGTCGAGGGTACGCTGACGTTCCCAATCGGTCAGGTGGTCGCTGTATGCGCGCCAATCGGCGTTCTTCTTGTTCAGGAAGGCCGTGGAGAACTCTTCGCCCATGCCCTTGACCAGAACCTCGTCCGCTTCGTAGCGGCGCAACGCGTCCAGCAGGTTCTGCGGCAGTTCCGGCGTATCTTCCGGGATCATGTCAGGCTGCGTGTACATGTTGATGTCGAGCGGCTTGCCCGGATCGGCCTTGGTGCGGATCCCGGCGAGGCCCGAAGCCATCATCACCGCCGGCACCAGGTAGGGGTTGCCCGCGCCGTCAGGCAGACGGTTCTCCATGCGTCCGTCACCCGGCAGTCGCAGCAGGTGCGTGCGGTTGTCGCCCGCCCAGGTCACGTAGTTCGGCGCCCAGGTCGATCCCGATGTCGTGCTCCGCAGCCCGATGCGCTTGTAGCTGTTGACCGTGGGGCAGCAAATGACCGTCGATGCGGCCCCGTGCTTCACGATGCCCCCGAGGAAGTATTTGCCGGCCTCGGACAGGCCGTGCTGTCCGGTCGGGGTGTCGTCCGAACCTGCAAAGAGGTTGTTCTTCGGCGCGCCGGGGGCGTCCCATGCCGACATGTGAACGTGCAGGCCGTTTCCGGTCAGTTCCGGAAGCGGCTTGGGCATGAAGCTGGCGCGCATGCCGTTCTTCTCGGCGACATACTTGATCATGAACTTGAAGAAGCTGAGCTGGTCGGCCATCTTCAGCACGTCGTCGAAATCCCAGTTCATCTCCCACTGGCCGTTGGCGTCCTCGTGGTCGTTCTGGTAGCAGCCCCAGCCCAGATCGTGCATGTAGTCGCTGACTTCGCGGATGATGTGATAGTTCCGCATGATCGCCTGCTGGTGATAGCAGGGCTTCACCTCGGTATCGAACTCGTCGGCAAGCGACTTGCCATCGGGCGAAAGCAGCGAGAATTCGGGCTCGACACCGGTCTTGAAGTAAAGGCCCATTTCAGCCGCTTCGGCCATCTGCTTGCGCAGCACGTTGCGCGGGGCCTGCATGAAGTATTCGCCATACATGACCGGGTTGCCGGGAACCCAGGCGATTTCCTTCTGCCACGGGATCTGGATCGCCGCATCGGCGTCCGGAAGCACGGTCATGTCGGGTTCGGACGGCTCGGCATCGAAACCGGCGGCAAAGGGGGCGAACCCGGCGCCCTTGCGCTGCACGCGGCCGATGGCGCGGATCGGCACCAGCTTGTTGCGCTGCGTGCCGTGCATGTCGGTGAAGTTGACCATGTAGTATTCGACGCCACGCTCGCGGCCCCACTCTTCAAGGTCGATTGTTGATTCCTGTACGAGTTGATCTTTTGCCATGGCCAAAGTTCTCTCCCTATTTGGTCTGGTGTCGATGGAGTGTCCGATGGTTCCCTACCATCATTCAAAAAACGCGGCACCCGGAAAGATGCCGCGTCGTTGGTGTATCAGAAGTCGCCTTTTCCAGGGTACCAGTTGGTCCCGGCAAGAGGAATCTGTGCCATGGCTGCTGCCTCCATCGTCAGAGCCACCATGTCCTCGGGCTCGAGGTTGTGCAGGTGGTTCTTGCCGCAGGCCCGCGCCAGGGTCTGCGCTTCGAGCGTCAGCACCTTGAGATAGTTCTTCAGGCGGCGGCCACCTTCGATGGGATCGAAGCGCGCGGCCAGTTCGGGATCCTGAGTGGTGATCCCCGCCGGGTCGAGCCCTTCGTGCCAGTCGTCATAGGCGCCTGCGGTCGTGCCCAGCTTGTTGTATTCCTCTTCCCACTTGGGGTCGTTGTCCCCGAGTGCGATCATCGCGGCGGTTCCGATCGCGACGGCGTCGGCACCCAGGGCCAGTGCCTTGGCGACGTCGGCACCCGAGCGGATGCCACCCGACACGATCAGCTGGACCTTGCGGTGCATGTCCATTTCCTGCAGCGCCAGAACGGCGGGGCGGATACAGGCAAGCGTCGGCAGGCCGACATGCTCGATGAACACGTCCTGCGTGGCGGCGGTGCCGCCCTGCATGCCGTCCAGAACGACAACGTCCGCACCGGCCTTGACCGCCAGCTTGGTGTCGAAATAGGGGCGGGTGCCGGCGATCTTGACGTAGATCGGAACCTTCCAGTCGGTGATCTCGCGCAGTTCGAGGATCTTGATTTCCAGATCGTCGGGACCGGTCCAGTCGGGGTGACGGCAGGACGAACGCTGGTCGATCCCCTTGGGCAGGTTGCGCATCTGGGCCACACGGTCGGAAATCTTCTGACCCAGCAGCATGCCGCCGCCGCCCGGCTTGGCGCCCTGACCGACCACGACCTCGATCGCGTCGGCCTTGCGCAGGTCGTCGGGGTTCATGCCATAGCGCGACGGCAGAACCTGGTAGACCAGCTTAGAGGAGTGCCCGCGCTCTTCGGCGGTCATGCCGCCGTCGCCGGTGGTGGTCGAGGTACCGGCGGCGTTCGCGCCACGGCCCAGGGCCTCCTTGGCGGCGCCGGACAGCGCGCCAAAGCTCATGCCGGCGATGGTGATCGGGATATCCAGCTCGATCGGGTTCTTGGCGAACCGTGTGCCGAGCGTGACGTTGGTGTCACACTTCTCGCGATAGCCTTCCAGCGCATAGCGCGAAATCGAGGCGCCGAGGAACAGCAGGTCGTCGAAGTTCGGGACCTTGCGCTTGGCGCCGCCACCACGGATGTCGTAGATGCCGGTCGCTGCCGCGCGACGGATGTCGCTGTTGGCGTCCGGCGAGAACGTGGCGGAGTAACGCGGCGTGGTGTGCGGGATGCCTTTGGAATCGTAATCTTTCATGGCGATGATCCTTAGTAAGCCGACGCGTTATCGACGTCGAAGTTATAAAGTTTGCGCGCCGAACCGTAGCGGGTGAATTCCTCGGGTTTCGCATCGGCACCTGTGCGTTCCAGGATGTCCTTGAGGAATTCGATATGTTCGGGGCGCATCTCCTTTTTCTCGCAGTCCGCACCAAGGCTCTTCACCTCGCCGCGCACGAAGAACCGTGCCTCGTAGCAGCTGTCGCCCAGGGCGTCGCCGGCATCGCCCAGCACCACCAGGTTGCCCGACTGTCCCATGAAGGCCGACATGTGCCCGATATTGCCGTGCACGACGATGTCGACGCCTTTCATCGAGATGCCGCAGCGTGCGCTGGCATTGCCCTTGATGTTTATCAGTCCGCCATGTGCGGTCGCACCGGCGTTCTGGCTGGCGTCGCCGTCAACGGTGATGGTGCCCGAGATCATGTTCTCGCCAAGGCCCGGACCGGCCGAGCCCTTGACGTGGACGTTGGCCTGCTTGTTCATGCTCGCGCAGAAGTAGCCGGCATTGCCGTTTATGGTGACATCCATCGGCGCGTCGAGGCCGACGGCGATGGCATGGCTGCCCCGCGGGTTGTTGATTTCCCAGGCGGTCTGGTTGGTTTGACCGATCTGGTCATGCAAGGTCTGGTTCAGCTCGCGAAGGCTTTGGGTTTCAAGGTCGATTGTTTGCATGTCAGTGATTCCAGAAATAAACGGTTGCGGGCTCCGGCTCCCAGACGCGGGCGTCTTCGATGCCGGGAAGATCGACGAAGGCACGATACTCGCTGGCGAACGCGACATACTGGTCGGTTTCGGCCATCACGGCGGGCTTGCACGCGATCGGGTCGCGCACGACGCCAAAGCCGTCCTTGGTGCCCACGACGAAGTTGAAGAAACCATCGATATCGTCGATCGTGCTTTCCAGGGCCTCGCCCAGCGTGCTGCCGGTCTGCATCTTCCAGGTCACGTAGGCCGCACCGACTTCGGTGTCGTTCTCGCTTTCGATGTTGATGCCTTCGCGGCGCAGCTGGCGGCGCAGCCGGTTGTGATTGGACAGCGAGCCGTTATGCACCAGGCACTGGTCCATGCCGGTCGAGAACGGGTGCGCGCCCATGGTCGTCACGGCCGATTCGGTGGCCATGCGGGTGTGCCCGATGCCGTGCGAGCCGCCCATCTTTTCCACTTCGAAACGGGCCGCCACGTCCTTGGGCAGGCCGACTTCCTTGTAGATTTCCATCGTTTCGCCGGCGCTCATGACGCGCACGTCGGGACGGATTTCGCGCAGGGCTTCGCGCGCCTCGGCGAGCTTGTCCTTCGGCATGTACAGCACAGCGTGCGTATCGTTACGCTCGGCCTTGACCGAGGTGCCGAGCGCCTCGCTAAGATCGTCGCCGATCTTTTCGAAATCGCTGTCCGCATTATCGGACTGAACGACCATCTTCGCCTGGCTGTCATCGCCGTTGCGATAGATGGCGATACCCGCACTGTCGGGTCCGCGGTCTGTCATGGTGACCAGCATTTCGGTCAACATCTCGCCCAACCGCGGTTCGAGCGATTTATCTTTTAGGAATAGTCCAACGATCCCACACATCGCATAGATCCTTTCTGAGAACTGTCGATTCGCAAGCTAGCAATTCCGGATTTTTAATTCAACTGACAAGAATATTTTTTTCATCAGAGGGTCGAAAGGTATCCCGTTGCATCCCGTGCGCGCCGACAGGGCAGCGCGCACGGGGCACGGTCATCCGGGCAGTTGGAAGACCTGATTGGCAATGATGACCACGACGACACCGGCGGCCAGCGTCAGGTAGGGCAGCATGCCCGCCTTGCGCACCGAGATGTCCGGATGGCCCCCGACTTTCAGATCCTCGAGCATGTTCTCGGGGAACTGGCCCTTGTCGGTCACGTAGTGGCGCCAGGCAAAGACCGGCAGAATCAACGCGATGGCGATGATTGCCGAACGCAGCGTGCCTTCGCCCCAGACATTCGCGCCCGCGCCCAGAAGGGTGGCGTTCACGAAGGACAGGCCGCCGCCGATCCACAGCATGATCGTCGGCGCCTTCCACGGGCGATTTGCATTCGCATTGTCGATGCGATGCAGCCAGCCGGAATGCAGGTTGAGGAAGTTGAACACCAGATAGCAGCAGTTCGACACCGCCAGAACGAACAGATAGTCGGACATCATCAGCAGGACCAGGTTGAACACCAGGTCAGTCCACATCGCCCGGGTCGGCGCACCGTGGTGATTCGTGTGCGACAGGAACCGGGGCAGCCAGCCATCGACCGAGCCCTGGAACAGCGTGCGCGACGAACCCGCCATCGACGTCATGATCGCGAGAACCAGCGCCAGGAACAGCATCACGACCATGATCTTGGCGATGATCGATCCGCCGCCGACCATGCCGGCCATTACGCCCGCAACCGCCGAGCCATCGACGATGCCGGGCCGAAGCATGCCCTCGACACCCAGGACCCCCTGAAAGCTGAGCGGCACCAGCGTGTAGATCACCACGCACACGACGCCGGCCGCGATGATCGCGCGCACCGTGTCGCGCTGGGGATCGCGGAACTCGCTGGTGTAACAGATCGCGGTTTCAAAGGCATAGGCAGACCAGGCGGCGATGAACAGGCCGCCGAGGAACAGGGTGGTTCCCTCGATGTTCCAGGAGCCCGTCATCGGCACCACCGGCACCAGGTTGCTGGTCAGGACATCGCCCGTCAAAAGCGGGACCACCCCGACGATCAGCAGCGGAATCAGAACCGCGAGGCCGATGATCGTCTGGATCTTGGCCGCCGCCGAAATGCCCTGGTGCTGCGCCATGAACACCAGCAGCAGGATACCCGTGCCGACGATCGAGGTCGCGTTGATCCGCAGGGTCAGGCCCTCGTTCAGGAAATCGAGATGCACCAGCGTGATTTCCCACGCGTTGACCGCCGCATCGACGCCGAACAGCGAGGTCAGGACATAGCCCGCCGCCAGCCCGCCGCCGATCGCCAGAACCGGCGTCCAGGCCAGCCAGTTGCACCAGACCGACAGCGGCGCGATGAACTTGGAATACCGCACCCATGCCGCCGCGCCATAGACCGATGCGCCGCCGGATTTGCTGGGAAACAGGCCGGCGATCTCGGCGTAGACGAACGCCCCGAGAAAGCCGAACGACACCGACAGCATCCAGATGACCCAGGACGGATTGCCGACGGTGGCGGCGATTCCGCCGATGGAGAAAAGGACGAGCGCGGGAACTCCCGACGCCATCCAGAAGGCATCCTTCCAGCCGATGCTGCGGCGCAGGCCGGTATCGGCTGGCGCCACGTATTCGCTTGATGAAACCATGTTTTCAAACTCCTTGTTGATTGGTTTTTGACCGCGGACGCGGTCGCCCCGTTTTCGGGCGCTTGTTGTTTTTGTGTCGTTGATCCACCACTTTTCGCACGAAAGCTACCAAAACTTGCTTGGCAGGAAAGTTTTTTTCGCCAAGTATCGCGTTTCATGGCAGTGGCTTCCCGGGTGTACGATGGCATGCCGCAGAAATTTGCGGCCAGAGCCTGCAAAAATTCTTCGCAGACTGTGCGGAAAAATCGTGCACCATGGTTCAGGTTTCGATCCGGCGGGCAGGCTCTGGTCGGCGGCAAGGACGAGCAAATCACCCGGACAAAAGCGACGGGTCTGAAGAATTGAATGAGGAGGACGACATGACTTCAATCTGGCGGTTTTCGGCACTGGCCGACCGGCATCGCGCCTTGGGTTCCGATCTGGAGGGGTGGTGCGGCATGGGCACCGCCTGGTCCTATGACAAGGATCAGAACGAGGAATACATGGCGATTCGCACCAATGCGGCCTTCATGGACGTGTCGGGTCTGCACAAGGTGCATGTGACCGGCCCCCATGCCGCGCATGTGATCGACAAGGCCACCACCCGTAACGTCGAGAAGATCAAGCCGGGCCGGTCGACCTATGCCACGATGCTGAACGACGAGGGCAAGTTCATCGACGATTGCGTGATCTATCGCCTGGCGCCGAACAGCTGGATGGTGGTGCATGGCGACGGTGACGGCCACGAACAACTGACCATGGCGGCCATGGGGCGCGACGTGGATGTGCGGTTCGACGACAACCTGCACGACATCTCGCTGCAGGGTCCGAAATCGGCCGAGTTCCTTGACGAACTGGGCGTGCCGGGCATCCGCGACATGGCTTATTTCAGCCACATGCAGACGACCCTGTTCGACAAGCCCGTGATGATCTCGCGCACCGGCTATACCGGCGAGCGCGGTTACGAGATCTTCTGCCGCGGGCAGGACGCCACGCATATCTGGGATTCGCTGGTGGAAAAGGGCGCGCCCAAGGGCATCATTCCGTCGCGCTTCACCACGCTCGACATGCTGCGCGCGGAAAGCTACCTGCTGTTCTATCCCGACGACAACTCGGAAACCTATCCCTTCGAGAACGAAAAGGGCGGCGATACGCTCTGGGAACTCGGGCTGGATTTCACCGTTTCGCCGGGCAAGACGGGCTTCCGCGGGGCCTCCGAACATTATCGCCTGAAGGGCAAGGAGCGCTTCAAGATCTACGGCGTGAAGCTGGAAGGCACGACGCCCGCCGATGCGGGCGCGCCGTTGATGAAGGATGGCAAGCAGGTCGGCAATGTGACGGTCGGCATGTATTCGCCGCTGAACGAATGGAACGTCGGCATCGCGCGCATGCCGGTCGATTGCGCCAAGGACGGCGTCGAGATGACGGTCAAGAACGAAAGCGGCGAGATCAAATGCGTCACGCATTCGCTGCCGTTCTGGGACCCGGACAAGAAGCGCCGGACCGTCAAAGGCTGAGAATTAAAGGGGGGCGCGGACGTTCATCGGTCGCGCCCTTTTTCTTGAGGAGACCAAGGGGGAGACAATACTCAACATGAGCACGTTCGAATTTCCGCCGTCGATCACCAGCAGGCCGGTCTGGGGGAAGCTGGAGCCGCGGGCAGGCAAATCCCATCTGATGATTGCGGATGCCGAGGGCGCGGAGGCGCTGCTGAAGCTTGCACAGGCGGACGGCAGCCTGATGACCAAGGCCCACATCATGTATTTTCCGGGCGAGACGGGCGATACTTATATCGGCAAGCTGGAAGAGCTTGCCCCCGCACAGCTTTATATCGGACCCAGCTACGAGGCGGCGGTCCCGCGCTTGCGGCGGACGCTGGCGGGCGCGCATATGGGGTTGCAGGTCTACCTGACCGGCACCGAAAGCCTGATGGGGCAGGCGATGCGCGAGGCCACGGATGCCGGCATTCCCCATACGGCGATCCAGACCGAACATCGCGGATCTGTCGCGCGGCGGATGCAGTGCGTGCATTGCAAGGGGATCACCGAGAACGTGATGACCGACCCGTTCGTCTGTTCGCATTGCGGCCTGAACCTGTTCGTGCGCGATCACTATTCGCGCCGTCACGCCGCGTTTCAGGGTGTCTGTGTGGATGCCGAAGACCCGGGCAATGTCCCGCCACCGGTGGAGTTGTATTCATGAGTGCAGGAACCAACAAGATCGACGTTACCGTCACCGACATCGTGCCGCTCAACGATCTGGTGACACGGTTCAAATTCGAGCGCAGCGACGGCGAGCTTTTGCCGACATTCTCGGGTGGCGCGCATACCGTCGTCGAGATGAAGGACGGCGAGGTGTCGCGGCTGAACCCCTATTCGCTGATGTCCGATCCCAACGACCGCACCGCCTATACCATCTCGGTGCGCCGCGATGAGGAGGGACGGGGCGGATCGCTGTTCATGCACCGCAATGTCAAGGTCGGCGACCGGATGACGATCAGCTATCCGGTCAACCTGTTCGCGCTGGATCTGCGGGCCAAAAAGCATCTGATGATCGCCGGCGGCATCGGCATCACGCCGTTCCTGTCGCAGATCCGGCAGCTGGACTACGCGAATGGCCATTTCGAACTGCATTATGCCTGCCGCAACCGCGCGCTGGGGTCTTACGTGGACTATCTGACCAGCGCGCACCCCAACGATGTGCACATCTATTTCGACGAGATGAAGCAGGCGATCGACCTTGAGAACCTGCTCGACGGTCAGCCGCTTGGCACGCATATCTATGTCTGCGGCCCCGCCGGCATGATCAACTGGGTGCGCGACACGGCCGAAAAACTTGGCTGGCCGCGCGAGGCGGTGCATTTCGAGGAATTTCTGGCGCCGCAATCGGGCAAGCCGTTCCAGGTCGAACTGGCTGCGTCGAACAAGACCATCGAAGTCGGCGAACACCAGAGCCTGCTGGAGGCGATCGAGGCGGCGGGCGTCGATGCCCCCTATCTGTGCCGGGGCGGTGCCTGCGGCCAATGCGAGACCAACGTGGTCGATTACGACGGAGAGATCCTGCATCGCGATCACTGGCTTGAGGACGACGAAAAGCAAAGCGGCAAGAAGATCATGCCCTGCGTCAGCAGGTTCGAGGGCAAGATCCTCGTTTTGGACCGCTAGGGAGGATCCAAATGACCATCCAATTCAACGACGAGACGTTCCGCGACGACTACACCTTCAGGAACTCGCAATGGGCCATCGACCGGTTCCCGTTCCCGTTCCACGAAGACAGCTATATGTATTCCGTCAACATGGAACAGCATCAGGGCGGCCCCGCGGGCAGCATCTTTGAAAAGCGGTTCGATGTGGACGAGCATTACGTATCCGAGATGCGCGACCGCGCGCTGGTGCTGGCCGAGGATCCGCTGCGGTGCCAGTCCTTGCCGCACATGACGCTGGCGGGCTGGGATCTGCTCGAACTGATCATGGTGTCGAAATCCGAGGATTATCCCGATCTGTTCGAACTTCACCGTGATGGCGATCGGTGGCACTGGATCAACAGGCCGCTGGGCATCGATCAGAAGTTCACCTTCATGGACGAGGCGACGCTGCCTTACGGGCCGATGGAATACATCACCCGCCAGACCCAGGGCGATTTCGCCGTGCTGGACCAGCGCGACGAAAACCTGTGGATGGATGCCGGAATCGTCACCACCCAGGCGGATTGGTCGCTGGATTTCGACATCGGCATGAACTTTTTCGAGTGGCACGCGCCGGTGCCGCTGGCGGCCGAGATGGGGATCTTCAAGCGCGCGCTGAAATTCCTGATGAACATTCAGCAAGGCGCGCCGGCACGGCGTCTGAACTGGACGATGACGGTCAACCCACGGCTCGATACCAGCCCCGAGAACTACCACAAATGGGGCCCTCAGAAGATGACGCTGACTCCCGAGAACATCGGGCGCAAGCAGCATCTTCGGGTCGAGTTGCAGACCTTCTTCCGCCTGCCGCGCTCGAACGGGCTGGTGTTCCCGATCCGGTGCTACCTGATCGCGCTCGAGGATCTGGTGACCGTGCCGAAATGGGGCCGCCGCCTGCACCGCGTGATCCGCGACCTGCCCGAGGAACTCGCGGAATACAAAGGGTTCACCGCCAACCGTGCGATGATCGTCGACTATCTGTCGAAATTCGACGATGGCCTGCCCACGTCCGACGGCATCTGGCCCGACAAGGACACCGAGCCGCCGTTGCAGGTATAACCTGCAGCGCGGAGTTCAGCTTGCCTGCGGGTAGGCGATGATCGAGAGATAGCGGGCCGGAAGCTTGATAAGCTGCTCCGGCCCGTGCGGCGCATCGGCGTCGAAGAACAGCGTATCGCCGGGTTCCAGCATATAGACGTCGTTCCCATGGCGATACCCGACCTCGCCCTCCAGCATATAGATCGTCTCGATCCCATCGTGCTGGAATGTGGGGAACGTATCGGATGTCTCGGACAGCGTGATCAGATAGGGTTCGACAACCACGCCGCTGGCGTTCGATCCGATATGGCCCAGCAAGTTGTATTGATGGCCCGCCCGTGTGCCGCGCCGTTCGGTCTCGGCACCTTCGCCGGCCTTGGTCAGCATCGCGCCGCGGGATTCCTCGAACCCGCGCAGAAAGGCCGTCAGGGGAACGCTCAAAGCATGCGAAAGCGCCTGAAGCGTCGTCAGCGACGGCGAGGTATTGCCGTTCTCGATCTTGGACAACATGCCGATGGACAGGCCCGTGGCCTCGGCCAGCGCGAACACCGTCATCTTCTGCTGCCGACGATGGGCGCGCACTTCCTTGCCGATCGCCACTTCCAGAACCTTTTCCCGGCTGCTGCCAACCTTGTGGGGATCCTGCGTGAGCACCTTGCGACCCGTCTTGAGGTCGCGTTTATCCATCTTTGTCATGTCGTCTCTTTATCCTGGCCCTGTCGATTTTCATATAAGTGCGCGAGAGGCTATAACCACCCCGGCAAAAGCAATTCGCATCGCTGTAAATGTTTCATGTGAGGAATATTCCATGATCGGAGCGGAAAAATCAACGGTTTTGGGTTTTTTGATCTTTCCGGGTTTTCCGATGGCCTGTCTTACCTCGGCCATCGAACCCTTGCGCGCGGCGAACGAGATTGCCGGGGAAACCGCGTTCGGCTGGAAGCTGATCTCGGAACAGGGCGAGCGCGTGCGCTCGAGCGCGCAGGTCGGGTTCGATCCGGATCTGTCGCTCGATCAGGCGGATGGGCTGGACTACCTGTTCCTGCTCAGCAGTCCGCAATCCACGTTCGAAAACCCCAAGGCGTCTGACGGGCTCATGCGGCGGCTGGCCCGGCACGGGGTCCGGATGGGCGGGATCAGCGGCGGGGTTTTCCCGCTGGCACGATCGGGGCTGATGGCGGGGCATGCGTGCAGCGTCCATTGGTGTTACGAGGCCGCCTTTGCCGCCGAATTTCCCGATCATCTGATGACAGACGACGTGATCAAGATTGACCGCAATCGTTATACCGTGTCGGGGGCCACGGCGGCGTTCGACCTGATGTTGCATCTGATCGAGGAAAAGCTGGGTGACGACGTCACGACCGAGGTCGCCTGCTGGTTCCAGCATCCGCTGGTGCGCGGGCAGGGAGTTCGTCAGAAAATTCCGACGGTGCACAATCGAAGCACATCCGACATGCTGCCGCCGGTCGTCGCGCAGGCGGTCGACATCTTTGCCGATCATATCGACGAACCCATCGGCGTCTATGACGTGGCAAAGGCCATCGGCGTCTCTGCGCGCCAGCTTGAGCGGAGCTTCAAGAGTGCGACCGGACAAAGCCCGTCGCATTATTATCGCTCGTTGCGGATGAACGCGGCGCGCCAGCTTGTGCTGTATTCGAAGGACACGATGACCGAGATCGCCAACGCGGTCGGCTATGCGACCGCGGCGCCGATGGTGCGCCATTACACCCAGTCCTTCGGCCTCAGTCCCGAGGACGACCGCAAGACGATCAACATGTTCCGGGTCGAGAACAACCGCTCGATCCCCTCGACCTGAAGGGCGACATCGGCACGCCGTTACGGGCTATCGGATTGACAGACGCAGGGTGAATTGCTCTGATGCGGTGCTGCGAAACAGCTGAAATACATTGACCTGATAAACGCCCGATCCGGTGTAGAAGCTGTAATCGTCCTGGCAATCGATCACGCCTGGCACGGTAAAGCAGGTATTTTCGCTGCCGAAAAGCTGTAACCGTGCCAACTGGCCGGCACCGGTTCCGAACACGAAGCACATCGGCCAGCCTTCGGTAACTTGCCCCCCGACCTCGCCCGAGGAACTGCCACGGTCGAATCGGATTTCCGAGCAGTTCTGCGGAAAGGCAGTTGTCGCCCACGAACCGAGAAGCAACACGGCAATCAATCGGAGCATGATGCACCCCCCTCAGGCGAGGTGCAATCGTACCACGTTTCAACGCATTTGGCAGCAGTGAAACGAAAGTGGCCCGCCGAAGCGGACCACGTGATTTTCGCAACGCGCCCGGAGGCGCGGGGTCAGGTCGCGCTTTTGGTGGCGGTGATCAGCGCGTGGTGCAGCGATCCGGCCGAAGAGCGCGGGCCGAGCACGCTGAAATGGGTGCCAGCGGCGCGGCAGATCAGGAAACATCCCAGATGCTCAAGCTGCGTCCGCGTGACGTCACCCTGTTCCATGGTCCGTGTATCGGCGTTGCACAGCAGTTCCAGAACGTCATCGCAATGCGGCCCTTCCAGATCGAAGCGCACCCAGCCGTCGGTCTGCTCGGTCACGGAGGCGCTCTCGCCCAGCGCGGATTTGACCTGTGCGGCCAGATCCTCGTGGGTGTCGTGCGGTGCCTCGATCATCCATTGATGCGGACCGGTCCAGAACGCGGTGAACGGGTCCTTGCTGGCACTACGGGCCACATCGGGAAGCGCCACGCCAAGGAACTTGTTGGCGGCAGCGGCCATCGCGTCCTCCTGCCCACGGCGGGCCGCGATCGAGGCAAGCGCCCAGTCGGGGCATTCCGAAATGCGCATGTCGCCAAGGTTGTCGATCTGCGCGGCGGTGCCCCAGAGGGGCGTAATCGGTTTCAAATCATGCACGGACACGTACTCCCTCTGGATCCACGAACTGCGGATTGACGACTTCGACATCTACATTCAGGTCGGTCAACGGACTGACAAGGCTCACGATTTCGCCCATCCGATTGGCCCCGTCCTTGAGGAAACCCAGCCCGATCGAGGAATTCAGGATCGGCGAGTAGCATGCCGAGGTGACATATCCCTGATCGTGGGCCGCATCTACGGGCGAACCCTTGGTCATCAGATGGCCACCGGCCGTCACCTTGTCGGCGCTGTTGACCGGCTTGAAGCCGACCATGTTCAGCGCATCGGGCAGGTTCATGCCCTCGCGCTCCGACATGGTCGAGCCGATGCTGTCCTTCTTCTTGGACACCATCCGCCCCATCCCGAGGTTCAGCGCGTTGATCGTGCCGTTCAGCTCGTTGCCGGCGGCGTGACCCTTTTCGATCCGCATCACGCCCAGGGCTTCGGTGCCATAGGCGACGACATCGAATTCCTTGCCTTCCTCCATCAGCCGCCGCATCAGCGCATCGCCATAGCGGGTCGGAACGGCAAGTTCGAAGGCCATTTCGCCCGAGAAGGAAATCCGAAACAGGCGCGCACGCAGGCCACCGCAAACGGTGATCTCGCGGCAGGCCATGAATTCGAAGCCCTCGTTCGAGATGTCGAATTCCGGGTCCACGATCTTTTGCAGCAGCTTGCGGCTGTTCGGTCCGGCAACGGCGTATTGCGCCCAGGCCTCGGTGGTCGAGATCAGTTGCACGTCCATGTCCGGGAACAGGCACTGGCGCACGAATTCCATGTGACGATAGACATTCACCGCGTTGGCGGTGGTCGTCGTCATCACGAAATGATGCTCGGACAGACGGGCGGTGGTGCCGTCATCCATGGCAACGCCATCTTCGCGCAGCATCAGGCCATAGCGGGTCTTGCCGACGGCCAGTTTCGCAAACGCGTTGGCATAGACCTTGTTGAGGAACTGCGCCGCGTCCGTGCCCTGCACGTCGATCTTGCCCAGCGTCGTCACATCGCAGACACCGACCGATTCGCGCACGGCCCGAACCTCGCGGTCCACGCTTTCGCGCCAATGGGTTTCACCCGGCTTGGTGAACCACTGCGCGCGCAGCCAGTTGCCGACCTCGACGAATGTCGCGCCGTTCTCGACCGCCCATTTGTGGCTCGGGGTCTCGCGCGTCGGGTGGAAATGCTTGCCGCGCGCGCGTCCGCCCCATGTCCCCATGGGGACGGGGCTGTAGGGCGGGCGGAAGATCGTGGTGCCGGTCTCGGGGATCGACTGGCCGGTCAGTTCGGCCATGATCGCCAGGCCGCCCATGTTGCTGGTCTTGCCCTGATCGGTCGCCATGCCCAGCGTCGTGTAACGCTTGAGATGCTCGACCGAGCGGTAATTCTCCTGATGGGCCAGCTTGACGTCCTTCACGGTGACGTCGTTCTGCTGATCGATCCAGGCCCGGCCCTTGCCGTATTTGACATACCAGAACGGAGTCTGGTTGGGTTGCGCATCCTCGGTCTCGGGCAGGTCGATGGTGCTGGCCTTCATGCCGAGATCGCTCAGCGCCGCAGCGGCCTGCGCGCTGCCGGTTTTCAACGCGGCTGCGGTCGAGAAATCGCCGTTCGCCGCGCCGGCTGCGGTCAATCCCGGAGGGCCGTCCGGTCCCGGCACGAAGGCCGCGATCTGATCGTTCCAGACCGGGCGGCCGCGCTGGTGGGAGGACAGGTGCACGTTGGGATTCCAGCCACCCGAAACGCCCAGAGCGCCGCATTCGATGTTGCGGTCGGTTCCGTCGGCCAACCGGACCTTGACGAAGTTCAGCCCCAGACGACCGGCAGTGTCGATCACCTGCGCGCCCGCCAGCAATTCGCAATCGGCGATACGGGGGGCATCGGTGCGGGTGTCGATCACGGCGGCGACCTTGACGCCCTTGGCGATCAGATCGACAGCGGTGCGGTGCCCGTCGTCGTTGTTGGTGAAAACGGCCACCTTCTGTGCCGCCGTCACCGCCCAGCGATTGGCATAGTCGCGCATGGCGCTGGCCAGCATGATACCGGGACGGTCGTTGTTTTCAAAGGCGATCGGCCGCTCGATGGCACCGGCGCAAAGCAGCGTGCGCTTGGTGTAGATGCGCCACAGGATCTGGCGCGGCTTGCCCTCGGGCGGCACTGGCAGATGGTCCGAGACCCGCTCGACCGCGCTGTAGATGCCGTGATCGAACGCGCCGTTGATCGTGGTGCGGGACATGCAGCGCACATTGGGCATGGCATGCAATTCCGCCACCGCCGCCGCGACCCATTCACGCCCGATCTGATCGCCGATGTCGAAGGTTTCGCCGTTCAGCCGGCCGCCGAACATGAAATCCTCGTCCGCAAGGATCACCCGAGCGCCGGCGCGCCCGGCCGTCAGGGCCGCTGCCAGACCCGAAGGACCGCCGCCGACGATCAGCAGATCGCAGTGCAGGAAGCCCTTGTCATATTCGTCCGGATCGTCCTCAAACGACAGCGAGCCAAGGCCGGCGGCCTTGCGGATGATCGGTTCATACAGCTTTTCCCAGAACGCCTTGGGCCACATGAAGGTCTTGTAGTAGAACCCCGCCGTCAGGAAGTTCGAGAAGCGGTCGTTGATCGCCATGAAGTCGTACTTGAGCGAGGGCGAGCGGTTCTGGCTTTTCGCCACCAGCCCGTCGAACAATTCGGCGGTGGTGGCGCGGGTGTTGGGTTCCTGCCGCGCGCCGGTGCGCAATTCGACCAGCGCGTTCGGTTCGGCGCTGCCCGATGTCAGAACGCCGCGCGGGCGGTGATATTTGAACGACCGCCCCATCAGGCGCACGTTGTTGGCCAGCAGGGCCGAGGCCAGCGTATCGCCGGGATGGCCCTGATACTTCTTGCCGTCAAAGCTGAAGCTGAGCGTTTGCTGCGGGTCGATCTGGCCGCCGCGCAGCCGGTTGACCTGCGATTTGCCGGAGCCGCCGCTTGACTGAGCGCGCACGCCCGACGCGGCGGGCTGGTTGATCTGGCTGCCGTCTGCCCGGTTCGTATAGGTCATTTGCTGCGCCCCCGTGCGCGGGCCACGTCACTGGCCATTTCAACGTTGGAGATTTCGTGGGTCAGCGTGTTGCGCGTCACCACAAGCCAGGACCGGTCGCCGGCCTCGTGAAACCAGAGCTCCCGATGCTCGCCTGCGGGGTTCTCGCGCAGGTAGGTGTATTCATAGAACTGCTGCTGCGCGTCCTCGGCCTGCCAATCCGGGCGGTCGATCAGGGATGCATCGCCCAGATAGGTGAATTCCTGCGCGTCGCGCGGTCCAAGAAGCGGGTGATTGATGATCATCGCGTGTTCCTCAATGCAGGTTGGGCTGCGCGCCCATGCCTTTTTCATCGATGACGTAACCGCGGCGGAAGCGGTCGAAACGATAGGCCTTGGCGTATTCGTGGGGGGTGTCTGTGGCCAGCAGATGCGCATAGCACATGCCGGATGCGGGGGTCGCCTTGAACCCGCCGTAGCACCAGCCGCCGTTGAAATAGAGACCGTCGATATCGGTCTTGTCGATGATCGGCGAGCCGTCCATGCTCATGTCCATCACGCCGCCCCACATGCGCAGCATCCGTGCGCGACCGATCGCCGGGATCAGGGCCATGCCGCTTTCGCAGACATCCTCGACCGTGGGCAGGTTGCCACGCTGGGCATAGGTGTTGTAGCCGTCCGGGTCGCCGCCGAACACCAGGCCGCCCTTGTCGGACTGGCTGCAATAGAAATGCCCGGCGCCGAAGGTGATGACCCCCGGCAGGACCGGCTTCAGGCCCTCGGTGACGAACGCCTGCAAGACCGTGCTTTCGATCGGCAGGCGCATGCCCGCCTTGGACATCAGCCGCGAGGACGAACCCGCGACGCAGCTGGCGATCTTGTTCCCGCCGATATAGCCGCGCGAGGTCTCGACGCCCTTGCAAACGCCGTTCTCGATGCGAAAGCCGGTGACTTCGCAGTTCTGGATGATGTCCACGCCAAGACGGTCCGCCGCGCGGGCATAGCCCCAGGCCACGGCGTCATGGCGCACGGTGCCGCCGCGATGCTGGGCCAGACCGCCCTTGATCGGGAAACGCGCGTCGTTGAAGTTCAGGAAGGGATAGCGCGCCCGGATCTGCTCGACGCTGAGCAGTTCGGCATCCGCGCCGTTCAGCATCATGGCATTGCCGCGCCGGACGAACGCGTCGCGCTGCGGGTCGCTGTGGATCAGGTTGAGAATGCCGCGCTGGCTGACCATCGCGTTATAGTTCAGTTCCTGCTCCAGCCCTTCCCACTTCTTCATCGAGAATTCGTAGAAGGGTTCGTTGCCGTCCAGCATGTAGTTCGAGCGGATGATGGTGGTGTTGCGTCCGACGTTGCCGCCGCCCAGCCAGCCCTTTTCCAGAACGGCGATCCGCTTCTTGCCGTATTCCTTGGCCAGGTAATAGGCTGTGGCCAGCCCGTGCCCGCCAGCGCCGATCACGATGTAATCATAACTCGACTGGGGCTCGGGATTTCGCCACGCGGGCTTCCAGCCCGTGTGTCCCCTCAGCGCTTCCTTGATGACTCGAAAACCCGAATAGCTCATGGATGACCTCATTCATTTGCGACACGATATTGCGCATAAGCATTGTGTTGTTAACCTTCGGATCGGACAATCACCTTACCGGATCCGACATCGCTGCGTTTTTTACGGGGTGGGGCCGTATCTGGGCGCCGCGGCGCTGACCTCGATCAGCCAGTCCTCGACCACGCGGCATTCGTCGAACTGATCGGCTTTTCGCGGGCGCAGCAGGTAATATCCCTGTTCGGTGCGCACCTGCCGTTCGTCCAGCGGGCGCACCAGCGTGCCCGCCTCCAGTTGCCGATCCACCAGATGCCCCCAGCCCAGCGCAACGCCCAGCCCGTCGACGGCGGCCTGCACCGCAAGCGGGTAGGTGTTGAACAGCGCCGCCTGATCCAGATCCGCCGTCGTGCTGCCGATCCGGGACAGCCAGATGTTCCAGTTCATCCATTCGCTGCGCGCCGAGGCGACCTCGATCAGATCCTGTTTCGGCAGATCCGCGAGGTTCTGCACGCCCGGATTCGCGGCCATGTATTCGGGTGCGCAGACCGGGAATATCGTCTCGCCGAACAGCAGCCGCGCCTCGTGATCCGGCCAGTCGCCGCTGCCGCGCAGGATCGCCAGATCGACGGAATCGGCCAGACACTCGGCATCGTTGTCCGACGCGACCAGCATGATCTTGATATGCTTGTTGGCGCGGTTGAACGCCTGAAGGCGCGGCATCAGCCAGAGCGCGGCCACCGAATTGGTCGCGGCCAGCGTGACCGGCCGGACCTGGTGTTCCGAGACAATCCGGCGCGAGGCGTCGCGCAACCCCTGCAGGGCCGGCTTGATCTGGCTGAGAAACCGCTGTCCCTGCGGGGTCAGGTGGATCGAGCGATGGCCGCGCATGAACAACGGCACGTTATAGTGATGCTCCAGCAACCGCACCTTCCGGCTGATGGCGGTCTCGCTGATGTTGAGCTTGCGCGAGGCGCCGACAAAGCTCTGGCTTTCCGCTGCGGCCTCGAACGCGAGAAGATAGTCCAGCGGCGGCAGCGATGGGTTGCCTTTTTTCATGCTGCCAGACGCCCCCGGATTTGCCGTTCGTCCCGCGATTCGATGGCAGGCATGGTGCACGATGGAAAACACATGGCGAACGGCCCTCTGGCGCTAATTAACTGGGGCAGAGAATATCAAAAAAACATTCAGAGAAAAGCCAATTGGTTGCCACATTGGGGGCAGGCCGAAAAACGATTCGGTCGCCTGCAACCTCTGCGTCGGCCAGCGCCGTGAATGGCCTTTGAAGTCACCTATGACCCTATCGAGGGGGACGCCGTCATGAATACCATGAACACCAACGTAATCTTCCAGAATCCCTATGAGCGTGCCGGCGTGGTGACGCACGGCTTGCCGATCCTGCCCCACGGGGTGGAACGACATCCGATCCCCGGCGGTGGTAGCCGAGCCGTGCGGATTTCGCAAGGTGACGAGATCACCATTCAGGACCGCGAAGGCCTGCAGCCGGTCGAGATGGTGTTCTTCGCGCCCGACGGCACTTCGGATGCCGGCATGATCGGTGCGCGCGGCGGGCGCGATCCCGATGGCCTGAAGGCCGCGCTGATGGGCGACAAGTCCGGCGCCAAGGTGCTGCGCGCGCTGGATGCCGCCGGTTTCGATATCGGTCGCGCCGACGGCACGCTGGTTTTCGGCGACGGATCGCGCGCCGGCGATCAGCAGACCTTTACCGCCACCAGCGACGGTCTGCTGATCGTCTGCGCCCCCGGCACGCCGATGGAGCCGCACGAGCAATGGGCGCCGACCGAGGTCGCGCTTTATGTCCGTCGCGCCAATCCGGGCAACGAAAAGGGCAAGCTTCTGGCGCCCGAACCGCTGGCCGATCCGTTGATCGACATGAACATCCTGCCCGGCGAGGCCCGCGCCTACGAGGTCCGCAAGGGCCAGTATATCCAGGTGCTGGACGTTCAGGGCCGCGAATGCTCCGACTTTCAGGCGTTTTCGATGCGCGCGCTGGACAACGGGCTCGAGCGCGAGATCGATCCGACCACGACGCGGTCGCTGATGGGGTCGCTCTATCCCAATCCGGGGCTGTTCTCGCGCTACTGCTCCTCGGATCAGGAGCGTCTGGTCGAGATCGTGCAGGACACCGTCGGGCGGCATGACACCTTCGGGCTGTCCTGCACCGCGCGCTATTACGAGGATCTGGGCTATCCCGGCCATATCAACTGTTCGGACAACATCAACATCGAGATGGACCGCTATGGCGTGCGTCCGCGCGGCGGCTGGCCGGCGATCAACTTTTTCTTCAACACGATGCTGGACGACAACCACGCGATCACCATGGACGATCCCTATTCGCGTCCCGGCGATTACGTCCTGCTGCGCGCAATGACCGATCTGGTCTGCGTCTCGACGGCGTGCCCCTGCGACATCGACCCGGCAAACGGCTGGAATCCCACGGACATTCAGGTCCGGACATACGATAAATCCAATGAATTCAGCCGCTCCATCGGCTGGCGGAAACTTCCGGAGGCGGATATGGAAGAAACGAAAAAGACCGGTTTTCACGATTGCTTTGCGCGGCACACCCGGGATTTCGTCGAATATCAGGGCTATTGGCTGCCCAACCAGATGAGCAATCACGGCGCCATCGCCGAATACTGGGCGGCGCGCGAAAAGGCCGTGATCATGGACCTGTCGCCGCTGCGCAAATACGAGGTGACCGGCCCCGACGCCGAGGAACTGATGCAGCTTTGCGTGACCCGCAACATCAAGAAGCTGTCGGTCGGCGGCATCGTCTATACCGCGATGTGCTACGAGCATGGCGGCATGATCGATGACGGCACGGTGTACCGTCTGGGCGAAACCAACTTCCGCTGGATCGGGGGCAATGACCTGTCGGGCCTGTGGCTGCGCAAGCAGGCGGTCGAACGTAACCTCAATGTCTGGGTGCGGGCCTCGACCGACCATCTTTGCAACGTCGCCGTGCAGGGTCCGCTGTCGCGCGACATCCTGAAAGAAGTGATCTGGACCCCGCCGGAGCGCTCGACGCTGGAGGAACTGGACTGGTTCCGCCTGACCATCGGTCGTATCGGCGATTTCCACGGCCCCTCGGTCGTCGTCAGCCGCACCGGCTATTCCGGTGAACTGGGGTACGAGGTGTTCTGCCACCCCAAGGATGCCGAAGCCGTGTTCGACGCGATCTGGAAGGTCGGAGAGCCGATGGGCATGATCCCGCTGGGGCTGGCCGCGCTCGACATGCTGCGCATCGAGGCCGGGCTGATCTTCGCCGGGTCCGAGTTCAACGACCAGACCGATCCGATGGAGGCCGGGATCGGCTTTACCGTGCCGCTGAAAACCAAGGAAGACGATTTCATCGGCCGCGCCGCGCTGGAGCGCCGCAAGGCACATCCGCAGCGCAAGATGGTCGGGCTGGATCTGGAAGGCGGCATCGTGCCGGTGCCGGGCAACTGCGTCCATATCGGCAAGCCGCAGATCGGCGAGATCACATCGGCGATGAAATCCCCGATCCTGGGCAAGGTCATCGCGCTCGCGCGGATGGACATCGCCCATGCCGAATACGGCACCGAGGTCGAGGTCGGCCAGCTTGACGGCGATCAGAAGCGTCTGAAGGCGACGATCGTTCCCTATCCGCATTTCGATCCCAAGAAAGAGCGGGTCAAGGGCAACTACGACTGAGCCGGACGACAGAAGGACGAAAAAGCCCCGGAAGAAATTCCGGGGCTTTTGCTTACGGTAAGTCGACGATCAGCAGGCAGGCGCCGATGATCTTGCGGGTGTCGTCATACATGCCGGGCCGTTCGCCGCGCCAGCGGGCGAAATGCCGGTGCGGCGGCGGGGCAGGGGTGGTCAGGCCGCGCAGGGTTTCTTCGGTTTCGGCGGCGAAGCGGGCGAACCGGGTGCGCATGTTGTCGTGGAACGTGTCGCGGTGTTTCACCTCCATGCGCAGATGGAACAGGGAACTGCGCGCGCGCGGCGCGATCTTCATCAGGGCAATCTGCGCGGGCGCATTGCGCCAGAGGCTCAGTGCACGGCATTGCAGGGCCTGCGCCTTTGCCAGCTTTCCCTGCGCCATGGCGATCCGCGCCCGGCTGGCCGCCGAGGCGGCACCGCGCAGATCGTCGCGCGCAAAGGCCAGCCGCGCCAGCAGATCGGCCTGCCGGAACAGCGCGGCGGACCGGACGGCGTGGCCGTTCCCGTAACGCTCGTTCGCCGCCTCCATCAACCGTTCCCAGACCAGATCGGCGCGCGACCAGCCAGCGGCGCGGGCCGCCTGCATCTCGCGGTCGTCGCGGTCAAAGCCCCAGATACGCCGCCCGGACATGTTCGTTGTCATGAAGCTCACTTGCCGGTCCCTCCAGTGCCATGTTGCCGGATTCCAGAACGTAGGCGTGGTTCGCCAGTTCCAGCGCCAGCACCGCGTTCTGTTCGACCAGAACCACCGACAGGCCGCGGGCGTTGATTTCCTCGATGATCACGGCGATTTCCTCGACGATGACGGGGGCCAGGCCCATCGACGGCTCGTCCATAAGCAATATGCGCGGGTCGGACATCAGCGCGCGCCCGATCGCCAGCATCTGCTGTTCGCCGCCCGACATGGTCTGCGCCCGCTGTCGCCGCCGCTCGCGCAGGCGCGGGAAGCGGTCGAACACGTCCTGGAGATCCTTTTCGACCTTGGCCTTGTCCTTGCGCAGGAACGCCCCGGTGCGCAGGTTTTCCTCGACCGTCATGTCGGGAAAGATGCGCCGACCCTCGGGCACATGGGCGATGCCATGCGATACGATCTTGTACGGCGGCATCCCGTCGATCCGCTTGCCGTCGAAATGGATTTCGCCGCTTTTCAGGGGCAGCATCCCCGACATGGCGCGCAGGCTTGTCGTCTTGCCCGCGCCGTTGCCGCCGATGATGGTGACGATTTCGCCCTCGGGGACGTTGATCGTGATGTGGCGGATCGCCGAGATCTTGCCGTAATTCACGCTGATATCGCGCATTTCAAGCAACATGGCGCGCGCCTCCCAGGTAGGCTTCGATCACGGCGGGGTGGTTGCGGATTTCGGCCGGTCCGCCCTCGGCGAGGAACTTCCCGAAACTCATGCAGGTGATGTTGTCGCACAGACCCATGATCGCCTGCATGTCGTGTTCCACCAGCAGGATGGTGATGCCGTCGCTGCACAGGCGTTTCATCAGGCCCATCATGTGCTTGGTCTCTTCGGGGTTCATGCCGGTAAAGGGTTCGTCCAGAAGGATGATGTCGGGATGGCTGGCATAGGCCACGGCCATGCCCAAAGCCCGCTGATGACCGTGCGACAGATCTCCGGCGTGCTCGTTCATCAGATCGCCGAGACCGAAGAAGCGCAGCGCATCGCGGGCGCGGGCATCGGCGCCATCGCGGTCGTCCCTGTCCCAGCCGAAGATCGCGGCAAAGATGTTCGGGCGAAACGGCATGTGCGTGCCGACCAGCGCGTTTTCCAGCACGGTCAGTTCGGCGAACAGGGTCGAATGCTGGAACGTGCGCACCACGCCGCGGCGGGCGACCTCGTGCATCTGAAGGCCGGAAATATCCTCGCCCCGCAACAGCACCGCGCCGTCCGACGGTGTGTAAAACCCCGATATCATGTTGAAGGTCGTGGTCTTGCCCGCTCCGTTCGGTCCGATCAGGCCGTGAATGGTGCCCTTCTCGACCTTGAAGTTCAGGCCGTCCACGGCGGTCAGGCCGCCAAAGCGCATGGTCAGGTCCTTTACCTGCAAAAGAGATGTCATTTCGCTTCCTCCGGACGCATGAGACCGGCTTCTTTCCGGCGGGTGAATTTCTGCACGATGCTTTCCAGACCGTTCGGCATGAACAGGATCGACAGGATCAGGATCAGCCCGTAGATCAGCGGCCGCGTCTGTTCGAGGCCCAGTTCGCGCAGCACGACCTCGTTCAGGATGGTCAGCACGACGCAGCCAAGGATCGGGCCGTAGAACGTGCTGGTGCCACCCACGATGGCCCATGTCAGGACGAACACCATCACCTCGACGTCAAAGCTGTTGGGGTTGATCGTTCCGATGTAATGCGCCAGCAGCGCGCCCGAGATCCCCGCGAACCCGGAGGCGATGACGAAGGCCAGCGTGCGATAGGCGCGCAGATTGACGCCCGACGCCTGCGCCAGCTTGTCCTGCCAGTGGACCGCGTGAAAGGTCAGCCCGACCGGCGATTTCTCGATCCGCCACAGGATCCACAGGCAGACGCCCACGACGATGGCCGCGAAATAGAAATAGCTGGTCGGCTCGAAGAAATCGAAATTGTAGAACCCGACCGAGAAATCCGGCATCGGGTCGATCCCCTTGAGGCCCTTGGTGCCGCCGAACGGGTCGCGGAAACGTTTCCACAACAGGCGGATGATTTCACCGGCGGCAAAGCTGCCGATCAGGAAATAGAACCCCTTCATGCGGAACAGCGGATAGCTGAGCGCCAGTGCGATCAGCGCCGCGACCATGCCGCCGGCAAGGATGCCCAGCGGCACCGGAAGGCCCGTGGTCTTCGTCAGCAGCGCCGAGGCATAGGCGCCCACGCCCATGATGACCACATGCCCCAGCGACCATTCGCCGGTCAGCGTCAGCAGGCGGTAGGAGGCGACCAACAGGATGTTGATCGTCAGGAAAACCAGCACTTCCTGCTGCGAGAAGCTGAGGACATTGGGTAGGACGATCAGCCCTGCGGCGAGAGCGATCCAGATGATGAGGTTACGCACGATCCGCACTCCCGAACAGGCCGGTGGGCTTGACGATCAGCACGATCAGCATCAGCGCCAATCCGGTGATGTCGGCAAGCACGCCGTCGTAAAACGTGGTGACGAAGGTGTGGACGAACGCATAGACGATCGAGGCCAGCACCGCCCCTTCCAGCGATCCGACGCCGCCCACGATGATCACGATGAAGGCGGTCACGATGATCGAGTGGCCCATATATGGGTTCACCGAGACCAGCGGCGCCGTCAGCGCCCCGGCCAATCCGGCAAAGCCCGCGCCGATGAACATCGCGATCTTGGCGGTCAGCGTCACCGATATGCCCTGAAGCGCCGCCGCCTGCGGATCCTGCGCCGAGGCCCGCAAGGCCCAGCCGAACCGCGTGCGTTTGAGGAAGTACCATAGCAGCGACAGCATCACGATTGCGGCGACGATCACGTAAAGCCGCGCAACCGGCAAACGCACCCGGTCGGAAAAGGCGATCACCTCCTGCGTCACCGGGGGGATGTGCTCCATCCGCACACCGAAGCCCAGCACCGCCAGCGCCTGCAGGATCATCAGGAACCCGATCGAGGCGACCAGCCCGCCCAGCGGGTTGTCCCGCAGGGGGCGGAACAACGCGCGCTCCATCAACAGGCCCAGAAGGCCGACAAAGACCAGCCCCGCCGCCACCGCGACGAAGAAGGGAACGAACCTGTCGGCATATAGCGCGACGACGACGTATGATCCCGCCATGAACAATTCGCCATGCGCGAAATTGACGACGCCCATGACGCCGAAGATCAGAACCAGCCCGACCGCGACCAGTGAAATATAGCTGGCAGCATAGACTGCGTTCAGGCCGGTTTGGGCCAGAAGTTCAAACATATCGATTCTCGATTTCTGCAAATGTCGGCGACGCAGGCAGGGAGCATGCGCCGCCGGTGGAGCCGCGTGTCAATTCAGCTTCGCTGGTTCCACATCTGGTCATAGGCTGTCATGTGCTTGATCAGCAGATCGCCATGCTTGTCATACCAGGCCGGAATCGACTTGAACCCCTTGATGGTCGCCTTGCCGTCCTCGATCACCACGACCGGCCAGTCACCGACCAGCGCGTTGTTGATGCCGAACAGCTCCTCGCCCCACCATTCGGCCTCGCCGAAGGCGTGCTGGCCCTTGCCACCCTCCTGCATCGCGGCAAGAACCGCGTCGGGATCCACGCTGCCCGCCTTTTCGGCGCCGGCCTTCCAAAGCTCCATGATCGACGCGTATTCCCAGCTGACCGCGCCCCACTGGCCCGGATACCGCTTGTTGTATTCGGCATAGAAACCGTTGGGATCGGGAAAGTTGATGTTGTCGGCATTCAGCGCCGGATCGTCGAAATCGGGGAACTGGAAGATGAACCCTTCCATGAATTCCTTGGAGGTCTTGGCGATGATCTGGTCATAGAAATCCGCCGTCGCCGATATGATCTGCCCCTTGAACCCCTGCTGGAACAGTTGCTCGCAGATCGGGTGGACATAGTCGGAATAGCAGGTGTCCAGACAGACGATATCGGGGTTGGTGGACAGCAGGCGCGTCACCACCGGCGCGAAATCGGTGGTTGCGGGGTCGAACAGCAACGGTTCGTCCTGCATCTCGATCCCGGCGGCCTCGAACGCGGCCAGATACGTGGCGACCGAGGGCAGGCCCAGCGCATCGTCCTGCGCGCACATCACGGCGGTTTTCAACTCGGGCCGGTTCTCGGCCAGCCATTCCACCCCGGTCACCAGATAGATCGGGTGCACCTCGGTCGGCGCCAGAAGGGTCGGCGTGTCTGGCGACAGATCCGATGGCAGCAGGGTCGAGAACAGCATGCCCGTCTTGTCCGCGACCGGCTGCACCCCCGGCCAGGTGTCCCCGCCCAGCATCATGACGAAGCTGACACCGTCCTCGCGAATCAGTTTCGTGGCACCGGTGCGGGCCTTGGCGGGATCATATTCGTTGTCATAGGAGACGAACTCGATCTTGTGTTCGCCATCTTCCAGCTTGATGCCGCCCGCTTCGTTCACCCGCTCGGCCCAGATCTTGCACCCTTCAAGGCCGGGCGTGCCCCATGCCGCGACCGCGCCGGTCAGCGGGGCCAGGAATCCGATCTTGATGGTCTCGCCGGCGGCCAGCGTGACATTCGGCAGCGCCGCGCCCAGCGCCGTCACGGCGCTCGATTTTAAAAACATGCGGCGGGAAAAGCCGCCGTTGAAAGCCTTGGTAATCATTTTCTTCTCCCAGTTGGTTCCCGCAATTTTTTGCGTGGATTTTTTTGGAAACCAATTTCAGACCGATCTAGGGTGCAGCCTTGGGTGCTGCACCAGTTTCTACAGCCGGAACGGAAATTCCCGCGGTTCCTCTGACGAAAACGCTAGCAGCATACCAATTTTCTGACAAGAAATTTAATTGCGCCACCTGCCGTTAGCCTTTGCTGTTGTTGCCTTTCCTTGGTGTCTTCAGCGTTGAAACAGTTGAAAAGCAGGCATTTTCGAGCGGAATCCAGTTTCAAAAGGCGGACCGATTCCATACCGCCGCAGGACCGTTTTCCGGCAAGGCGGTTCACGGATTGGCACCGGGAAGTCGCATTTTTCGCGACGTCACTGGACCAGATTCGACAAATGCTGCAAACTCGTCTTGCCAGCCTGTCAAGATTCGCAGGGCATCGGCGGGCGGATAATTTTACTCAAGGCCCAGGAATGAGCACCGACACCCCCGAAATGACCTCGCAGATCATCGCAACGCATTCTGTCGGCGCGACGGTGCAGGTGGTGCTGGACCGATTGTTCGCCCAGATAAAGAACGAGGAATATCCGCTGGATACACGCCTCCCATCCGAACGCGCGCTGGCGTCGGAATTGGGTGTCGCGCGCAATACGGTGCGCGAGGCGCTGGATGTCCTTGAGGCGCGCAACGTGATCAGGCGCCGTCCGGGCAGCGGCAGTTTCGTTACCTATCGGTCCGAACCCACACCGGCAGAGCCGGCGGATCATTCGATCGCCTTTGAGACCAGCCCGCTGGATCACCTGGTGGTGCGCGGCATTCTGGAACCCGAGATGGTGCGGCTTGCGGTCATCAACATGACCCCGCGCGAGATCCGGCAACTGGAACAGCTGATGTCCGAGATCGAAAACGTGCGCACCGATGTGTCTGCCTTCGTGAAATGCGAGGAAAACATCTATCGCAAGATCGCCGCCGGAACCCGCAATCCGTTGCTGGCATCATGCTATGAGCTTGCCATCGAATCCTGCCGTATCAGTTTCCGCACGACGCTGCTGCGACGGCATCTGACGCCCAAACGCATTCTGGAATACCAGCAACGCTACAACTCGTTGTTCAACGCCATCGCGTCGCGCGATGTCGAGCGCGCGGTCGAGCTTATCAAGCTGCATCTGATCGAAGAGCAGAAGCTGCTGCTGCAGGATATGTGATCACGGCACCGCGGATCGATCGCGCTGGCTGATATACCCGTGGCCGCGTGAAACGCGTTGATCCCAAAGCTGGCCCAGCGCCATCATTTCCTGTTTCAGCAAATCCCCGTGACGCGCCAGCCAATCGGGAAGCGATCCGAACCCGACGATCCGGGCCTTGCCGTTCCGGATGGTGACCACCGGCCAATCGCCGATCAGCGCATTGTCGATGCCGAACATGTCCTGCCCCCACCAGCGCGCCGGACCGAAGGCATGGGTGACGTGGCCCAGTTGCTTCATCGCCGCCAGCACCGAACCCGACCCGATGCTGTTGCACTTCTCGACGGCGCTGTGCCAGATGTCCAGGATGGCCGCGTATTCCCAGCTTACCGCGCTCCAGGTGCCGGGAAAGCGGCGGTTGTATTCCTCGAAGAAGACATGCGGCTGATTGAAGAAGAATGCCTTTTCCCGCAGCAGCGGATCGTCGAAATCCGGAAACTGGAACACCACATCCTCCATGAATTCGGCAGAGGTGCGGTCCACCAGACGATCGTACTGATCCATGGTGCACGAAAGAATCTGACCCTTGAACCCTTGCGCATGCGCGTATTCCGTCATCGCGTGCACCATCGGTGTGTGGCTGGTGCACCAGCACAGGATATCGGGGTCGGCCTCCAGCATCGGCTGCACGATCGCCGCCGCATCGGCGCGGTCGGCGTCATACTGGATCTGTTTGACCAGCGGCATGTTTTCGGCCGCAAAGGCTGCGCGGTAGGTGGCAAGAGACGGCAACCCCAGCGCGTCGTTCTGACTGCACAGCGCAACCTTTCTGAGCGCCGGACGGTTTTTCGCCAGCCACTCGACGCCCGTCACGTTATAGACCGGGTGCAATTCGCTGGGGGCGATCAGATAGGGACTGTCGGGCGAGAGATCGCTGGGCAGCAGGGTCGAGGTCAGGATCCGCCGTTCGCCCAGGTAATCCCGCAGCGGCGTAAAGGTGTCGCCGCCCAGCATCATCAGCAGCTTGATATCGTGTTTTTCGATCAGTTCGTGCGCACCATCGAGCGCGCGCGCGCCGTCATATCCGCAATCATATGCCTTGATCTCGATCGGATAGCGCCGCCCGCCGATCATCAGGCCGCCATTGCGGTTCAGCCAGTCCACCCAGATCCGGCAGCCGTTCAATCCCGGCAGGCCCCATGATTCCACCGGACCGCTGAGCGGGCCGAGAAAGCCGATGTTCACCGACTCGTTCATGCCCACGGACAGGCGCGGGAACGCGGTCGATATCGCCAGCCTATGTGCGAAACTGGAAGGGCCCATGATCCGCAAGTATCACCTTTCGCTGCATTTTTCACCAATATTTTGCGCGATCAGGAAATATGTTGACATTTTGGTACAAGAAATCGCACCTTCCGGGGGACCAAAAGAACCAAATCTGACATAGTGGTTCATACCAGTGGGGAAAAACGCAATGACATCAAAGAGAGTAGCCATCATCGGTGCCGGCCCATCCGGACTTGCCCAAATGCGTGCGTTCGAATCGGCGCGCCGGAACGGCGAGGAAATTCCCGAAATCGTGTGTTTCGAGCGGCAGAGCAACTGGGGTGGCCTCTGGAACTATACCTGGCGCACCGGACTGGACGAAAACGGCGAGCCGGTCCACTCGTCCATGTATCGTTATCTGTGGTCCAACGGCCCGAAAGAGGGATTGGAATTCGCCGATTACTCGTTCGAGGAACATTTCGGCAAGCAGATCGCCTCGTATCCGCCCCGCGCCGTCCTGTTCGACTATATCGAGGGCCGCGTGCTCAAGGCGGGCATCCGCGACTGGATCCGGTTCAACACGCCGGTGCGTTTCGTGCGCTATAACGAAAGCGACGAGACCTTCACCATCACCGCGCACGATCAGGACAAGGATTCCACTTACGAGGAAACCTTCGACTACGTGATCTGTGCCTCGGGCCACTTTACCACACCCAACGTCCCCTATTACGAAGGGTTCGAGGATTTCAAAGGCCGCATCCTTCATGCCCATGATTTCCGCGATGCGTGTGAATTCGAAGGCAAGGATCTGCTGCTGCTCGGTTCGTCCTATTCGGCGGAGGATATCGGCTCGCAATGCTGGAAATACGGCGCGAAATCCATCACCACATCCTATCGCAGCGCGCCGATGGGTTTCAAATGGCCCGATAACTGGGATGAGGTTCCGGGGCTGGTCAAGCTGGACGGCAAGACCGCGCATTTCAAGGACGGCACCTCGCGCGACGTTGATGCGATCATCCTGTGCACCGGCTACAAGCATTTCTTCAACTTCCTGCCCGACGATCTGCGCCTGAAGACCACGAACCGTCTGGCGACGGCGGATCTGTACAAGGGCGTTGTTTTCGTCAACAATACCAAGATGTTCTATCTGGGCATGCAGGACCAGTGGTTCACGTTCAACATGTTCGACGCGCAAGCCTGGTGGGTCCGCGACGCCATCATGGGCAAGATCGAAATCCCCACGGACATCAATGTTCTCAAGGCGGATGTCGAAGAGCGGATCGCACGCGAGGACGAGGGCGAGGGCGACAAGGACGCGATCCAGTATCAAGGCGATTATGTCAAGGAACTGATCGCGGAAACCGATTACCCTGCCTTCGACGTGCAGGGCGCCTGCGAGGCGTTCTTTGCCTGGAAGGATCACAAGAAGGAAGACATCATGCGCTTCCGCGACAAATCCTACAGGTCGGTGATCACGGGAACGATGGCGCCCTTGCACCATACGCCGTGGAAAGACGCGCTCGACGATTCGCTCGAGGTCTATCTGCAGAACGAACCGGTTCTCGAAGAGCAGGTCTGACGATGCCGGTCCGCTGACGCCATCGCGTCTGGATCGACGGATCGTGATTGCGCGCCCCCTTTGCAGAAAAGGGGGCGCGAAGTCGTTTACAGGTTCGGATAAAGCGGGAAGGTCTTGCAGAGCGCCTCGACCTCCTTGCGCACCTTGTCCTCGACATCGGCATTGCCGTCGGCGCCGTTGGCGGCCAGGCCGTCCACCACCTCGATGATCCAGTCGGCGATCTGGCGGAACTCGGCCTCGCCGAAGCCGCGCGTCGTGCCCGCGGGCGAGCCGAGGCGGATGCCGCTGGTCACGGTGGGCTTTTCCGGATCGAACGGCACGCCGTTCTTGTTGCAGGTGATATGCGCGCGCCCCAGCGCCTTTTCGGTGTCGCTGCCCTTGACGCCCTTGGGCCGCAGGTCGACCAGAACCACATGGGTGTCCGTGCCCCCGGTCACCGTGTCCAGACCGCCCTTGATCAGTTGATCCGACAGCGCCTGCGCATTGGTGATCACGTTCTGGATGTAGCCCTTGAATTCGGGGCGCAGCGCCTCGCCGAAGGCCACCGCCTTGCCCGCGATCACGTGCATCAGCGGCCCGCCCTGGATGCCGGGGAAGATTGCCGAGTTGAACTTCTTGGCCAGCGCCTCGTCATTGGTCAGGATCATGCCGCCGCGCGGGCCGCGCAGGGTCTTGTGCGTCGTCGTGGTGGCGACATGGGCATGCGGGAACGGGCTGGGATGTTCGCCCGCCGCCACCAGCCCGGCGAAATGCGCCATGTCCACCAGCAGATAGGCGCCCACCATGTCGGCGATCTCGCGCATGCGCTTGAAATCGATCTGGCGCGGGATCGCGCTGCCCCCGGCGATGATCATCTTGGGGCTGTGTTCCTTGGCCAGCGTCTCGACCTGGTCGTAATCCAGGCGGTTGTCCTCACGGCGCACGCCGTATTGCACGGCGTTGAACCACTTGCCCGACTGGTTCGGGGCGGCGCCGTGGGTCAGGTGGCCGCCGGCATCGAGGGACATGCCCAGGATGGTGTCGCCGGGCGTCAGCAGCGCGGTGAACACGCCCTGGTTGGCCTGGCTGCCCGAATTCGGCTGCACGTTGGCAAAGCCGCAGCCGAACAGCTGCTTGGCGCGGTCGATCGCCAGGTTCTCGGCGATGTCCACGTAATCGCAGCCGCCGTAATAGCGCCGGCCGGGATATCCTTCGGCGTATTTGTTGGTCATGATCGACCCCTGCGCCTGCAGCACGGCGTTCGAGACGATGTTCTCGCTGGCGATCAGTTCGATCTCGTCGCGCTGCCGGCCCAGTTCGCCGGTGATCGACGCGTAAACATCCGGGTCGGTCTCCGACAGCGGCGCGGTGAAAAAGGTCTGCTTCTCTTGGGGATTGCTCATGATGTGCTCCGATCGGTTGAAGGCGTTGACTGGCCGGATGTCCTAGAGGAAAGTCGCGGTGCCGGAAAGCACTGAATTCGAAGGCTGGCATAGCAGGCAAAGTTGTGGTTGGTTCGGCACGGAAAACGCAATACCGGACGCCTTCGACATGACCCTGAAAATCGCCTTTCTCGCCAGCGAGGCGCCGGTGGCGCACACGGCGCGCGCCGCGTTGATCGGACGCTATGGCGATGTTCCGCCGGATCGGGCGGATGTGATCGTAGCGCTGGGCGGGGATGGCTTCATGCTGCGCACATTGCATGCAAGTCAGGAATTGCCGGCGCCGGTCTATGGCATGAACCGCGGCACCATCGGTTTCCTGATGAACGAATACAGCGAAAGCGATCTGATCGAGCGCCTGCGTGCCGCCGAGGAAGAGGTGATAAACCCGCTGTCGATGCGCGCCACCGACCGCTCGGGCAAGGTCCACAAGGCGCTGGCGATAAACGAGGTTTCGATTCTGCGCGCCGGCCCTCAGGCGGCCAAGCTGCGCATTACCGTGGATGGCCGCCTGCGGTTGGCGGAACTGTCCTGCGACGGCGCGCTGCTGGCCACGCCCGCCGGATCGACCGCCTACAATTATTCGGCTCACGGTCCGATCCTGCCGATCGGGTCGGACGTTCTGGCCCTGACCGCCATCGCCGCTTTTCGCCCGCGCCGGTGGCGGGGCGCGCTGCTGCCCAAGACGGCGCATGTGCGTTTCGACGTGCTGGAGGCGGAAAAACGCCCCGTCGTCGCCGATGCGGATTCGATTCAGGTCGAAGATGTCGACCGGGTGGAAATCCGCTCCGAACCGACCATTCGCCACTCTCTGCTGTTCGATCCGGGACACGGGCTGGAAGAGCGCCTGATTTCCGAACAGTTTACCTGACGCCCTTCCTTCTTCTGGCGAAAAATATCCCACGGGGGGTGTGGGGGTGTGAAACCCCCACTCCGACGGTTCAGCCCATCCGCGGCCAAAGCCGCTCGCACATCCGCCCAACGCGGGCCTCGATGGCTGCGCAGGCATCGACGACCAGATCCTCGCGCCAGCGCCGCCCGACGATCTGGACGTTGATCGGCTGCGGTCCTTTGGGGAACTCGACCAGCTGGGTGGGAACCGAGCCTGCGGGCAGTCCCATGAAGTTCATCGCATAGGACCAAAGCGCCGCGCCCAGCACGTCGCGCACGCCATCGGCGCCTTGTGTATCCCGGTCGGGTGCGAAGAACGGATGCGGCAGGAACGGGGTCACCACCAGCGGCCAGGTTTCCTGCAACTCGGCCCATTGACGCGCGTAGTGGCTGCGCTGGGCCATGGCACGCAGCAATTCGACCCCTTCGAAGGGCTGGAACTGGTCGAAATACTCGGAAAAAATCGCGTTGATCGTGGGCGAGCCGGTGGCGCGGATATCGGGCCCCATCAGCGCGCGCACCTCGCCCAGCAGGGCGCGATAGCCGGTCATCGCGGTGTCGTGCAGATCGGGCGGTGTGATCTCTTCCACCACATACCCCGCATCGCGCAGCGCATCGCGCGCGGTATCCAGCGCCTCCGAAACCTCGGGGTCGAGGTCGAACCCGCCGGTCTCCTTGGTGAAGCCGACGCGGATCGGGCCGTCTATCGCGGCGCCGTGCCAGGGCAGGGGAACGTGGAACGGATCGCGGATATCGGGCGCGATGGCGGCCGGCATCGACAGGTGCAGATCCTCGGCGGCGCGCACGATCAGCCCCTGCACCGACATCGCCTGCGCCAGCATCCCGCGCTCGGTTCCGTTCTGGCTGGGGTTCCACGCCGGCACGCGGCCCAGCCCCGGTTTCACCGTCACGGCCCCGTTCGCGGCGGCGGGAAAGCGCAAGGAGCCGCCGATATCGTTGCCATGCGCCAGCGCGCCGATCCCGGCCATTACCGCCGCCCCGGCACCGCCGGAACTGCCACCCGGCGAGACGTGATCGCCCCACGGATTGCGCGTGCGTCCGAACAGCGGGTTGTCGGTGTCGGCGCGAAAGGAAAACTCGGGCGTGTTGGTGCGTCCGATCACCACTGCGCCGGCATCTTGCAGGTTGCGCACGATCGGCGCGTCATCCGGCGCGATCAGGTCTTTCAACGCGACGACGCCGTTGCTGGTGGCGTGCCCCTTCTGATCGACATTGATCTTGATCGTTACCGGCACGCCGTGGAGCGGTCCGGCTTCCTGCCCTTTCGCGCGCGCCCGATCCAGCGCGCGGGCACGGGCGCGGGCCTCGTCCGCGAGGCTTTCGACCACGGCGTTCAGCGCCGGATTGACCGCATCCATCCGGGCAAGCGACGCGTCGGTCACTGCCTCGGCGGTGATGTCGCCGGCACGGGTGGCGGTCGCGGTTTCCGTGGCGCTCAGGCGCCAAAGATCTTGATCTGTCATGGCAATTCTCCTGCGCCGCAGACTAGGCGCGGCGCAGCGAAGTGCAACCGCCTATTGCGCGTAGCCGATGGTTCGCAGCGCGTCGCGGATCTCGTCCAGAATGGCCGGGTCCTCGATGGTGGCGGGCATCTTGAAGTCCGCGTTATCGGCGATCTTGGCCATGGTTGCGCGCAGGATCTTGCCCGACCGCGTCTTGGGCAGCCGGTCCACCACGACGGCCAGCTTGAAGGCGGCGACCGGGCCGATCCGGTCGCGCATCATCTTGACGCATTCCTTGACGATCTCGCCCTCGGTGCGCTCCACGCCCTTGGTCAGGCACACGAAGCCGACCGGCACATGACCCTTCAGTTCGTCGACAACGCCGACCACGGCGCATTCCGCCACATCGGGATGCGCGGCAAGCACCTCTTCCATGGCGCCGGTGGACAGGCGGTGCCCGGCGACGTTGATCACGTCATCGGTGCGCGCCATGATCCAGAGATACCCATCCTCATCCTTCATGCCCGCGTCGCCGGTTTCATAGTAACCGGGGAAATGGTCGAGATAGGATTTGCGGAACCGGTCTTCGGCCTCCCACAGCGTTGGCAACGTGCCCGGCGGCAGCGGCAGCTTGATCGCGATGGCACCCAGTTCGCCGGCCGGAACGGGATGGCCCGCCTCGTCGAGGATCTGCACGTCGTAACCGGGCATCGCCACCGTCGGCGATCCGATCTTGACCGGCAGAGGCTCGATCCCGGCCGGGTTGCCGGCGATGGTCCAGCCGGTTTCGGTCTGCCACCAGTGATCGTAAACCGGCACCTGCATGACCTTCTGCGCCCATTCGATGGTGTCGGGGTCGGCGCGCTCGCCCGCCAGATACAGCGCGCGCAGGCAGGACATGTCGTATTTCTTGATCAACTCGCCCTTGGGATCCTCACGCTTGATCGCGCGAAAGGCGGTCGGCGCGGTGAAGAAGCTGCGCACCTTGTGTTCGGAGATCACCCGCCAGAACGTGCCGGCATCGGGGGTGCCGATCGGCTTGCCCTCGAACACGATGGTGGTGTTGCCGTGGATCAGCGGCGCGTAGCAGATGTAGGAATGACCGACGACCCAGCCGACATCCGAGGCCGCCCAGAACACATCGCCCGGATCGACGTTGTAGATGTTCTTCATCGTCCAGTTCAGTGCCACCAGATGGCCGCCGGTATGGCGCACCACACCCTTGGGCGCGCCGGTGGTGCCGCTGGTATAGAGGATATAGACCGGGTGATTGCCCTCGACCGGGACGCATTCGGCCGGTTCCACGCCGTATTGAAAGCCGTGCCAGTTGACGTCGCGGCCTTCGACCAGTTGCGCGACATCCTGTTCGCGCTGGAAGATCACGCAGAAATCCGGCTGGTGGTCGCAATGCTTCAGCGCACCGTCCAGCAGTGGCTTGTAATGCACGACACGGCCCGGCTCCAGCCCGCAGGAGGCGGCGATGATCGCCTTGGGTTTGCAATCGTCGATCCGCACCGCCAGTTCGCTGGCCGCAAACCCGCCGAAAACGACCGAGTGGATCGCGCCCAGACGCGCGCAGGCCAGCATCGCCTCCAGCGCCTCGGGGATCATCGGCATGTAGATGATGACGCGGTCGCCCTTTTCCACGCCCTTGGCGCGCAGCGCCCCGGCCAGTTGCGCGACGCGGTTGCGCAGGTTCACATAGGTGATGCGCCGCGTGACGCCGCTGATCGGGCTGTCGTGGATGATCGCGACCTGATCGCCGCGCCCCTGTTCCACGTGCCGGTCCACCGCGTTCCAGCAGGTGTTGACCATGCCGTCGCTGAACCATTCGTAAAGCGGTGCATTTTCATCAAACAGCGCCTTGGAGGGCATGCGATCCCAGTCGATCGCCTTGGCTGCGTCCATCCAGAACCCCTCGGGGTCCTGTTTCCAGCGGTCATAGACCTCGCTATAGCCCATCTCTCGCTCCCTCCGGGTTCCGTTTGCGTTTTACTGATCGGACACCGGTTCACGCAAGGCGCCAATCTGCGACCTATCGCCCGAACCGCTGCGCATCGAGAGCGGATTTGCGACATGAGGCATGTCGAAATTACGTCAGATTTCCATTAAATTCCAATGATAAAAAGAGAGGCAGGACCGGCGCAGTGCCTGTCCGACCTGCAAGAGGGTGAATTGCAATGGGCGACAAGAAGGCCAAACCGGCGAAACCCGGCACGAAACCGAAGAAGTGATCACGCGCCGTCCCGCGCCGCCGCAATATCCCGTTGCGGCGGCGTTTTTTCGTGCCTCAGCCGTAATGCGCGACCGGCGTGCCGGCGATGGCGGCCATGTTCAGCAACCCGCGCGGCGTGATCGAGGGCGCGACGATATGGGCGCGGTTGCCCATGCCCATCAGGATCGGCCCCACCTCGAGCCCGTCGGCCCGCATCTTCAGGATGTTGCGCACACCGCTGGCCGCATCGGCATGGGCAAAGACCAGAACGTTGGCGATGCCTTCCATGCGTGTCGCGGGAAAGATCCGCGCGCGCAGCTCCGGATCCAGCGCGGTTTCCACGTTCATCTCGCCCTCATAGACGAAATCGCGCGGCGCGCTGTCGAGGATCTCGAGCGCGGCGCGAATGCGCGGCCCCGATCCTGCAGGATCGTTCTGGGTGCCGAATTGAGACTGCGAACACAGGGCGATGTTGGGCTCAATGCCGAACCGGCGCACATGGCGGGCGGCACCAATGGTGATCTCGGCCAGCGACTCGGGGTCGGGCAGTTGGTGCACCTGCGTATCGGCGACGAATAGCGGCCCGCTTTCGAGAATCATCATCGACAGCGCGCCCTGCGGATGCAGATTGGTGCGCCCCAGAACCTGCGTGATATAATTCATGTGCCAGCTGAACTCGCCGAAGGTGCCGCAGATCAGGCTGTCGGCTTCGTCGCGGTGCACCATGATCGCACCGATGGCTGTGGTGTTGGTGCGCATGATCGCCTTGGCCAGATCGGGCGTCACGCCACGGCGTTGCATGAGGGCATGATAGCTGGTCCAGTAATCGTAATAGCGCGGATCGTTTTCGGGGTTCACCAACTGAAAATCGCGCTCGGGCCGGATGTTCAAACCCAGCCGGTCGCAGCGTGCGCCGATCACGTCGGGGCGGCCGATCAGGATCGGGACCACCGGTGTTTCCTCGAGCAACGCCTGCGCGGCCCGCAGCACGCGCTCGTCCTCGCCCTCGGCAAAGACGATGCGGCGCGCGACGGTCCTGGCCGCATCGAAGACCGGGCGCATCAGCAGGGCCGAGCGGAACACGCTTTGGTGCAGCTTGTCGCGATAGGCTGACATGTCCTCGATCGGGCGCGTCGCCACGCCGCTGTCCATCGCCGCCTGCGCCACGGCCGAGGACACGACGGCCACCAGCCTGCGGTCAAACGGCTTGGGGATCAGGTAATCGGGGCCGAACGTCATCAGTTCGCCCCGATAGGCCGCCGCCGCCTCGGCGCTGGTGGTGGTGCGGGCCAGTTCGGCGATGCCGTTGACGCAGGCGATCTGCATCGCGTCGTTGATCTGCGTGGCGCCCACATCCAGCGCGCCGCGGAAGATGAAGGGAAAACACAGCACGTTGTTGACCTGGTTCGGCACGTCGCTGCGCCCGGTGGCGATGATTGCGTCGGGGGCGGCCTCGCGTGCGGCGTCGGGCTGAATCTCGGGTTCCGGATTGGCCAGCGCGAATATGATCGGCTGGCTGGTCATCCGCCGCACCATGTCCGGTGTCAGCACGTTCGGACCGCTCAGCCCCAGAAACATGTCGGCACCGTCGATCACCTGATCCAGCGTGCGCAGGTCGGTGTCCTGCGCGAAAGCGGCCTTTTGCGGGTTCATGTCGATCTCGCGGCCCTCGTGCACCAGCCCATGAACGTCGCACAGCCAGATATTCTCGCGCTTGACCCCCAGTTTCACCAACAGCTTCAGGCAGGCGATCCCGGCCGCGCCGCCACCGGTGCTGACGATGCGGATATCCTCGAACCGCTTGCCGGCCACATGGAGCGCATTGGTGGCGGCGGCGCCGACGACGATAGCGGTGCCGTGCTGGTCATCGTGGAAAACCGGAATGTTCATCCGCTCGCGGCAGATCTTCTCGACGATGAAGCAATCCGGCGCCTTGATGTCTTCGAGGTTTATGGCGCCGAAGGTCGGCTCCATCGCGCAGACCAGTTCGGCCAGCTTTTCGGGATCGGCCTCGTTCAACTCGATATCGAAACAGTCGATATTGGCGAATTTCTTGAACAGGACGGCCTTGCCCTCCATCACCGGTTTGGCCGCCAGCGCGCCGATATTGCCCAGGCCCAGAACGGCGGTGCCGTTGGTCACGACGCCGACCAGATTGCCCTTGATCGTATAGCGCGCGGCATCGGCGGGGGTGGACTGGATCTTCAGACATGCTTCGGCCACGCCCGGCGAATAGGCGCGGGCCAGATCGCGGCCATTGGCCATCGGTTTGGTCGCCCGTATCTCCAGTTTTCCGGGTTTGGGAAACTCGTGATAAGAAAGTGCGGCCTGTCGAAAGGTCTGATTGTCGGACATCTGCGGCTCCCAGTGAATACCGCATTGTGTTAGCGCGCTTTTACGTGTGTGGGAACCGGCCTTTTGTGCGCCGGACCTTTGCAGGGTTGCGGCAAGGCGGGTGCTGACCGTAAAAGACGGGGCAGCCATTTCCGGAGCGCGCCGCCATGACCCCTCCCGCCGATACCGTCACCATTGTCGATCACCCGCTGGTCCAGCACAAGCTGACGCTGATGCGCGACAAGGATACGCCGACCGTGGTGTTCCGCCAGTTGTTGCGCGAGATCACCCAGTTTCTGGCCTACGAGATCACCCGCGATCTGGACATGACCACCAAGCGGATCGAAACCCCGATGGAGCCGATGGAGTCGCCGACCCTGTCGGGCAAGAAGCTGGCGCTGGTGTCGATCCTGCGGGCGGGCAACGGAATGCTGGACGGCGTGCTTGAGCTGATCCCCTCGGCGCGGGTCGGGTTCGTCGGGCTTTACCGCGACGAGGAGACGCTGCAACCGGTGCAATATTACTTCAAGGTGCCCGAGGCGCTGGAGAACCGGCTGGTGATCGCCGTCGATCCGATGCTGGCGACGGGAAATTCCTCGGCGGCGGCGGTGGATCTGCTGAAACAGGCGGGCGCGACGAACATCCGGTTCATGTGCCTTCTCGCGGCGCCCGAGGGGATCGCGCGCATGCAGCAGGCCCATCCCGATGTGCCGATCGTGACCGCCGCCGTGGATCGCGGGCTGGACGAAAAAGGGTTCATCATGCCCGGTCTCGGCGATGCAGGCGACCGGATGTTCGGCACGAAATAGCCGCTCTGCCGCGTCAGTTCCCGCAGATCGTCTGCAACAACACCCAGTCGCGATCCGGCAGGACCGGCGCCGGCATCTGCCCCGCCAGCGGGTCTCCTTCGATCAGGGCCAGCGTGGTTTCGCCGCTGCCGTCGCGGGCGCGGGCATAGGGCGCCGAGGGCACCTGGGCGGCGGCGAACGCGCTCAGCAGCGTCTCGTCGGCCAGCGCGAGGTCGGGACGCGTCAGCAGGCGCTCGGCATGGCGGTCCAGCGTTTCGTCGCCGAGTTCGCCCGTCGTCAGCAGCCGGAACGACGCCAGCGGGCCGGCATCCGTCAGCAACCGCGCCAGCGGGTCCAGTTGCACCGCCCGTGCATGTTCGGCCAAAACGTGACCGGCCACCACGGCGGGGTCTTCCTGATCCTCGATCAGGGCGCGGTTCAGCAGGACGATACCGCCCGGCAGGTGCAGGCTGTCGCGGGGCGCGTGGCGCAGAACCACCAGCTTGCGTGCTCCGGTGCGCTGCGCCAGCGCCGCCAGCGGAGCGGCGGCATCGATATCCGAACAGGCCGGGCCCGCGACCCGCTCGACCCGCGCCAGCAACGCACGGCCGATATCCTGCCGCCGGGTGTCGGGCACCACCGACACCGTGTGGCGCAGCAGCGCGCCCGGCAGCCAGAAGACAAGAACACCGACCACGAGGGCCAGCGCGACCAGCACCCCGATCTGGCGCAACCGTCCACGTCGGGGGCGGGCGCGTTCGACGGCGCGGCGCAATTGTTCGATGGCGTCGATCATCCTGGCTTCGGTTTCCGCCAGTTCCAGCGTTTCGCCCGGATCGCCGTCGGGATTGTAGATTGCGGGCCGGATGCCGGGATTGACGCGGTCCAGCGCGGCCAACGACCAATGCGCCAGCGCACGGTCGTTCATGTCCGAGATGGTGAGGGTGGCATCGCCAATGGCAACGATCACCTCGCGGCGCTGGTCCGCAGGGGTCGCGCGCCAGAGACCGGTGGCCTCCAGCCGTTGATATTCCTTGAGCGCCGTCATGGTGCCGTGGGTCTGCCGTGCCTCGTTCTTTGGGCGACCCTACAGCGTTTCGATTCGGCGTTGAATGGAAAACTGCCGTATTTCGCGCGCAAGGGCGGCGACGCCGCGACAGAGCGGCAGAACCCGGTATGATACCAGCGGAACGGCTGGCGGCTCAGGCGGTTTTCAGACCCATCTTGCGAAAGATCATCGCCGCCGGGCACAGGCCGGTAAACGCGGATTGCAGCAGGTTTGCCCCGACGAACACGGTCAGCCACATCCAATTGGGCGAGACCGTCCAGGTCAACAGAACCGATATAAGCACCATGAAACCGGCAATCGCCCTTACGGCTGCATCAACTGTCATCTCGATATCCTTTGCAGATTCACGCATCATCGCGATGCGGTCACATTCATTTATATGAATATCTGACGAGACGCGCAAGCGGCGCAGTGACGCATCTGCGATTGAATGATCCTGCCTGTGGGCGCGAACATCTGCGCAAGGGCCGCTCAGAGCCCAAAGCACCGAATGCTGCGAGATGCACGGAAAGGCCGCTTCAGCCAATGGCACTGTTGTTGAACAATTAGTTTGCCCAATCGAAGGCAGAGTGCCTGAGATATTCTCATTGCGCTTTTTTTGCGGTTTTGTTTAGGTACGAGAATGAAACATTTTATCGCTGCGCTACTTACTGTCGCAATATCACTGGCCTTTTCTGTAGCGGTTGCAAAACCCGTTGATTTGACAGGACTTACTTGTTTGCAGCAACGAGGAAGTGGGCCTGTCACGTGGGATTTCTACGGCGATGTAGCCATTCGCGAGTACGTAGCAGGCGATGGTAAGCCGGTACGTTTCGAGCGTATTGGGGAAGGGGCATACCAACGCATCCGAAACCTAGATGGAGAAATCTCTTCATATTGGTACTTCTTTGACGAAGGTGAGGGAGTCCACATTAGGCTTTTTGCAAGCCCCGGAATGCTTGCAGAAGACGAAAATCGTTCCGCGCCTTGGCAACGAGCAACCATCCCTTTTCACGCGGAATGCGTGTCTCTATGGGAACGAAACGAATCGTCTATTAAATAATAATTCGCTTGCCGATGAATATCGCCCATAATCCGGTCCGAAATCGTCCAAATCGCTGCTGCCTTCGAAAATGACCCTTTGGTCGGCCCACCTGCGGCCTCTAGCCCTGCCCCGAACCCCACGGCAATTTGGTTTGTCTTTTCGCAACATTCCATCCCACCGATTTGAGGGGATGGTTAGCTTTTGGCAGCGCTCCATCTAAGGCAATGATCGCCAAAGCGGACACTCGTCGGTAAATATGGAATGTCAGCACAGTCCGCAAAGCTAACATTCGGGATGCCAACCGCCCTGACCCAGCCAGCAAAGGTGTTTGTCTCAACGGTTCAACACATCTGGCAAGGGCTTTGGTCAAAGCTGCTTGGCCTGCGCGCGCAGTTCGAATTTCTGGATCTTCCCGGTCGAGGTCTTTGGCAGTTCCTGAAACACCACTTTCTTGGGCGTCTTGAATCCGGCCAGCGACTTGCGCATGAAGGCGATCAGTTCGGCCTCGTCCGCCGTCGCCCCCGCTTTCAGTTCGACAAAGGCGCAGGGCACCTCGCCCCATTTCTCGTCCGGTTTGGCGACCACGGCACATAGCGACACCGCCGGGTGACCCATCAACACGCCCTCGACTTCGACCGAAGAGATGTTCTCGCCGCCCGAAATGATGATATCCTTGGCGCGGTCCGCGATCTGGATATAGCCATCGGGATGCTGCACAGCGATATCGCCGGTGTGGAAATAGCCGCCCTCGAACGCCTCGGCGGTGGCCTGCGGGTTCTTGTAATAGCCCTTCATCACCCCGTTGCCGCGCATCATCACCTCGCCCTGGGTGCGCCCGTCCATCGGGATCTGCGTCATGTCCTCGCCCAGCACGGTGATGTGTTCGAAAATCGGCATCGCCACGCCTTGCCGCGCCTTGATCGCCGCGCGTTCGGCGCCCTGCAGGTGGTCCCACTGGCCGCTCCAGGTGCATTCGGTCGCCGGGCCATAGGTTTCGGTCAGCCCGTAGACCTGCGTGATGCGAAAGCCCATCGGTTCGATCCTTGCGAGGGTCGAGGGCGCGGGGGGTGCGCCGGCGGTGAACACCTCGACAACGTGATCGAACGCGCGCCGCTCGGATTCGGGGGCGTTGACCAGCATGTTCAGCACGATGGGCGCCCCGCCGAAATGGGTCACGCCCTCATCAGCGATGGCGTCGAAAATCGCCGGCGCGGTGATGTCGCGGCAACAGACCAGCGTGCCGCCGACCATCGGCATCATCCAAGTGTGGCACCAGCCGTTGCAATGGAACAGCGGCACGATGGTCAGATAGGTCGGGCGCAGCGTCATGCGCCAGCTGAGGATCTGGCCCATCGCGTTCAGATAGGCCCCGCGATGGTGATAGACGACGCCCTTGGGCCGCCCGGTCGTGCCGCTGGTATAGTTGAGTGCGATGCTTTCCCATTCGTCCTGCGGCATGATCCAGTCGAAATCGTGCCGGGCGTTGGACAGCACATCCTCGTAAAGCGGATGGCGTCCGCTGGCATGATGCCCCGCTTGCGGGTCCGGCACCTCGATCAGCAGCGGCGGCTCGCCCTCCATCTTGCTCATCGCCTGTTCGGCCAGGGGCACGAACTGACTGTCCACCAGCAGCACCCTGGCCGCGCCGTGATCCAGGATATAGGCGACGGTTTCCGGTTCGACCCGCGTATTGATGGTGTTCAGCACCGCACCGCAGGCGGGCACGCCGAAATGCGCCTCGGCCTGTGCGGGCAGGTTGGGGATGATGGTGGCCACCACGTCGCCCGGTTTCACGCCCATCCCCGCCAAAGCCGAGGCCAGCCGCGTGCAGCGGTCGTAATAGGCGCCGTAGGTCTTGCGATGGGTGCCATAGACGACAGCCGGTTCGCTGGAAAACACCTGCGCCGCGCGGCGCAGCCCTGACAGCGGCGTCAGCGGCACGTAATTCGCCGCGTTCCTGTCCAGTCCGCTTTCGTCCGCCATCCAGCCCATGCGCCGTCTCCTTCGTGAATCGCTGTTCGGCTCCATATTGCGATGCGCCACGGGCAATGGAAAGGGCGCGGCCCATTGCCATGCCCGCGTGCGGCGATACTCTGGCCGCATGATCCTCAGCCCCGGACGCGGTTACGTCTTCGTGCACATCCCCAAGACCGGCGGCACCGCGCTGGCGCTGGCGCTGGAGGCGCGGGCGATGAAGGACGACATCATGCTGGGCGACACCCCCAAGGCCCGCCGCCGTCGCCGCCGCGTCGCCGGTGCGCGCACGCGCGGGCGGCTGTGGAAACATTCGACCCTCGCCGATATCGACGGCCTGCTGCCGGAGCCGCAGTTGCGTTCGCTCTTCGCCTTCACCCTCGTGCGGAATCCGTGGGATCGCGCGGTCAGCTATTATCACTGGTTGCGCGGCCAGCGGTTCGACCACCCTTCCGTCGCCCTGTCGCAGCGCCTGGAATTTTCGGATTTCCTGCGCCACCCGTCCATCCGGGCCGGTTTTGCTGCGAACCCCGCCGAACGCTACATGCGGCGCGCCGACGGCGCCGAGCAATGCGACGCTTATATCCGGCTGGAACATTTCGCCACCGACGCCGCGCCTCTCGTGCGGCATCTGGGGTTTCCCCTGGCCTTGCAAAGGGTCAATGCGTCATCGCGCGATGCCGATTACCGCCGCTATTACTCGGACGCCACCGCCGACCTGATCGCGCAAAGCTGCGCCGCGGATATCGCGCGGTTCGGCTATGTCTTCGGATAGCGAAAAGAAAGGGGCTGATACCGACCCCTTTCCGTCAATCCCGCAAGCCTCAGGCGGCGCGGCTTTCCGGCGCGAAACGTCCGTAAAAGGTCTGCCCCTTCTCTGCCATCTCGCGCAGCAGCGGTGGGCAGGCAAAGCGGTCGCCGAATTTCGCCTGCAACTGGTCGCAGCGCTCGGCGGCGTATTCCGCGCCGATGATGTCGAGCCAGCTGAACGGCCCGCCCGACCACGGCGCGAAACCCCAGCCGAGGATCGCGCCGACATCGCCTTCGCGGATGTCCTCCAGCACGCCCTCTTCCAGCGCGCGCACCGCTTCCAGCACCTGGGCGAACATCAGCCGTTCCTGCACCTCGATCAGGTCGGGTTGCTCTTCGGCGTGCGGATATCGTTCCGTCAGACCCGGCCAATAGCCCTGCCGCTTGCCCTTGTCGTCATAGTCGAAGAACCCGGCCTTGGCCTTGCGCCCCAGTCGGCCCTTTTCCTCCAGCCAGAAGATCAGATCGTCGGCCGGGTTCTCAGGGTAGGCATCGCCCATCGCCGCCTTGGTGGCCCGTGCGATCTTGGCGCCGAGATCGATGCTGGTTTCGTCGTTCAACTGGATCGGTCCGACCGGAAAGCCCAGTTGTTCGGCCGCATGATCGATCAGTGGCGGCGCGACGCCCTCGGTGATCATGCGCAGCCCTTCGTTGATATAGGGAATGATGCAGCGGTTGGCATAGAAAAAGCGCGCATCGTTCACCACGATCGGCGTCTTGCGGATCTGGCGGGCGTAATCCAGCGCCTTGGCCACCGCGCGGTCGCCGGTTTCGCGGCCCTTGATGATCTCGACCAGCGCCATCTTTTCGACCGGGCTGAAGAAATGGATGCCAATGAATTGCCCGGGCCGCGCGCTGGCCTTGGCCAGTTCGGTGATCGGCAGGGTCGAGGTGTTCGAGGCAAAGATGCAATCCTCGGGGATCACCTTTTCCACGTTCTGCGTCATCTCGGCCTTGACCTTCATGTCCTCGAACACCGCCTCGATGATCAGGTCGCAATCCTTCAGTTGCTCCAGATCGGGGGTGGCGGTGATGCGGGCAAGGGTCTTGTCCTTCTGCTCTTGCGTGGTCTTGCCCCGCTTGATGCCCTTGTCGAGATAGCTTTCGCTATAGGCCTTGCCCCGGTCGGCGCTGTCCTGGTCGCGGTCGATCAGCACGACCTCGATCCCCGCCTGCGCCGAGACCAGCGCGATGCCCGCACCCATCATGCCGGCGCCCAGAACGCCCAGTTTCTTCACACGCTGATCGGACACGCCCTCGGGGCGCACCGCGCCCTTTTCCAGCGCCTCCTTGTTCAGGAACAGCGAGCGGATCATCGCGGAGGAACTCGGGTTCATCAGCACATGGGTGAACCAGCGCGCCTCGATCCGCAGCGCGGTGTCGAAATCGACCAGCGCGCCCTCGTAAACCGCGCTCAGCAGAGCCTTGGGGCCGGGAAGCGCGCCCTTGGTGCGCCCGTTCACCATGGCATTGGCCCCGACAAACGTCATGAAGCCCGCCGGATGATAGGGCGCGCCGCCTGGCATCTTGTAGCCCTTGGCGTCCCACGGCTTGACGATGTCGGCGTCCTTGGCAGCCAGCACCCAGTCGCGCGCGGCGGCCAGCGGATCGGCCACCACCTCGTCGATCAGGCCCGCCCCCTTGGCCTTGGCCGGTTCGACCATCTTGCCTTCCAGCAGGAACGGCGCGGCGGCCATCGCGCCCAGCTTGCGCACCAGCCGCGTGGTGCCGCCCGCGCCGGGAAAGATGCCGACCATGATTTCTGGCAGGCCGATGCGGGCCTTGGGATTGTCGGCGACGAAAATGCGATGCGTCGCCAGCGGCAGTTCCAGTCCGATTCCTGCCGCGGTGCCGGGCAGGGCGCTCGCGATCGGCTTGCCGCCCTTGCCCGTCTTGGGGTCCATGCCCGCGCGCTCGATCTTGCGCAGCAGGGCGTGGATCTGCATCACGCCATCGAACAGCCCGCGCGCCGGATCTTCGCCGGCATCGTCCTTCATCTTCGCCAGCAGGTTCAGATCCATCCCGCCCGCGAACGAGCCATCCTTGCCCGACGTGACGACGATGCCCTTGACCGTCTCATCGCCAAGCGCGTCGTCGATGCAGGTTTCCAGTTCGCGCAACCCGTCGAAGGACATCACGTTCATCGACTTGCCCGGCACGTCCCAGGTGATCACGGCGACGCCATCGGCGTCCGTTTTCATGGTGAATTCAGCCATTTCAAGATCCCCCTTCACACGCGTTCGATGATGATCGCCGCACCCATGCCGGAGGCGACGCACAATGTTGCCAGCCCGGTCTGCTTGTCCGTGCGCTCAAGTTCGTCCAGCAGCGTGCCGATCAGGATCGCCCCGGTCGCGCCCAGCGGGTGGCCCATGGCGATGGCGCCACCGTTCACGTTGACGATTTCCGGATCCACATCGAACGCCTGCTGAAAGCGCAGCACGACGGCGGCGAAGGCCTCGTTCACCTCGAACAGGTCGATATCGCCGATCTGCATCCCGCTTTCGGCAAGGATCTTCTCGGTCACCGGGACCGGCCCGGTCAGCATGATCGTCGGATCGGTGCCGATCTTGGCGGTGGCGCGGATGCGCGCGCGGGGTTTCAGCCCCCATTTCTCGCCAAAGGCCTTGTTGCCGACCAGAACGGCGGCGGCCCCGTCCACGATACCGGAGGAGTTGCCGGCATGGTGAATATGCTCGATCCGCTCGAGATGCGGATATTTCAGCAATGCCACCTTGTCGAAACCGGGCATCTGTTCGCCCATCATCCGAAAGCTGGGATCGAGCGCGCCGAGCGTCTGCATGTCGGTCTGCGGACGCATGTGCTCGTCACGATCCAGGATCGCCAGGCCGTTCTGGTCGCGAACGGTGATCACCGATCTGTCGAACCGCCCGTCATCCCACGCCGCCTTGGCGCGGCGCTGGGATTCCACCGCCAGCGCGTCGGCCTGTTCGCGGGTGAACCCGTATTCGGTGGCGATCAGGTCGGCGGATATGCCCTGCGGCACGAAATAGCTGTCGAGCGCCACGCTGGGATCGACCGCAACCGCCGCGCCGTCGCTGCCCATGGCGACACGGCCCATCATCTCGACCCCGCCGGCGATGTAACCGTCGCCCGCGCCACCCTGCACCTGGTTGGCGGCAAGGTTCACCGCCTCCATGCCGCTGGCGCAGAAACGGTTGATCGCGAGGCCCGGAATGGATTGATCCAGATCCGAGGCCAGCACCGCGCTGCGGGCCAGGCAACCGCCCTGTTCCATCACCTGCGTCGCGTTGCCCCAGATCACGTCCTCGACAGCGTGCCCTTCCAGATCGTTGCGTTCCTTGAGGGCGTTGAGCGTCAGTGCGCTCAGCCGCAGGCTGGTCACCTCGTGCAGCGCACCATCCTTGCGGCCCTTGCCGCGCGGCGTGCGCACCGTGTCGTAGATATAGGCGTCCGTCATTGTCTTCCTTTCCTGTCAACCTCGCGCATCATCCCGGCGGATGCGAATGTTGCCGGTGCCGGAGTGGGGGTTTCACACCCCCACACCCCCGTGGGATATTTTTCCGCCAGAAGAAGGAGGGGCGTGGTCCTGTCTTTCCACTTTCGCAAAAATACCCCCGCCGGAGGCTCCCGCAGGTGCCGTCGGGCGGCGGCGGTCAGAATTGATCGGCATCGAGGGCCATCACGGCATCGGCGCCGCTTTCGATGCGGGCCAGGTGCAGCGCGGTCGCGCGCAGACGGCGGGCCATGTAATAGCGCCCGGTCGTCAGCTTCGCCTCGTGAAACGCGGTGTCCGACGCGCCCGCCGCCAGCGCGTCGCGCGAGGCTTTTGCCATGCGTGCCCACATCAGCCCGAGACAGACATGGCCGAACAGGTGCAGGAAATCGGTCGAACCCGCCAGCGCGGCGTTTGGGTTCTTCATGCCCTGCGCCATGAAATACATGCCCGCCGCCTGAAGATCCTTGCTGGCCTTTTTCAGCGGCTCGACGAAATCGCGGTCAAAGGCATCGTCCTGCCCGCCGTTTTCCTTGATCCAGCCTTTCACCAGGTCGATGAAGCCCATCATGTGCTTGCCGCCATCCAGCGCAAGCTTGCGGCCGACCAGATCCAGCGCCTGGATGCCGTTCGCGCCCTCGTAGATCATGGCGATGCGGGCGTCGCGGACGAATTGCGACATGCCCCATTCCTCGATATAGCCGTGACCACCATAGACCTGCTGCGCCTTGACCGTCATGTCAAAGCCCTCGTCGGTCAGAAAGCCCTTGATCACCGGCGTCAGCAACGAGATCAGGCCATCCGCCTCCGTGTCCTCGCCCCTGTGGGCGCGGTCGATCAGGCTGGCGCCCCAGAGCAGGAAGGCGCGGCCGCCCTCGACGAAGGACCGCTGGTCCATCAGGCTGCGGCGGATGTCGGGATGCACGATGATCGGATCGGCCGGACCGTCGGGGTTCTTCGCGCCGGTCACGTCGCGACCCTGCAAACGGTCCTTCGCGTAATCCACCGCGTTCTGATAGGCGATTGCCGCCTGCGCCAGCCCCTGCATGCCGACGCCCAGCCGCGCCTCGTTCATCATGGTGAACATGGCGCGCATGCCCTTGTGCTCCTCGCCCAGAAGCCAGCCCGTCGCGCCGTCGTAATCCATCACGCAGGTGGCGTTGCCGTGGATGCCCATCTTGTCCTCGAGGCTGCTGCAGACCACGCCGTTGCGATCGCCCAGGCTGCCGTCCTCGTTGACGAGGAACTTGGGCACGATGAACAGCGAAACGCCCTTGATCCCCTCGGGGCCGCCGGGGATCTTGGCCAGCACCAGGTGGATAATGTTCTCGGCCATGTCGTGTTCGCCCGACGAAATGAAGATCTTCTGCCCGGTGAGCGCATAGCTCCCGTCGTCCTGCGGCTCCGCCTTCGTGCGCATCAGGCCCAGATCGGTGCCGCATTGCGGTTCCGTCAGGTTCATGGTGCCGGTCCATTCGCAGCTGACCATTTTCGGCACGAACATGTCCTTTTGCGCGTCGGTGCCATGGGTCAGGATCGCCGCGACAGCGCCGTGGGTCAGGCCCTGATACATGGCGAACGACTGGTTGGCGGCGCTGAACATCTCGCCCACGGCGCTGTTCATCACATAGGGCATGCCCTGACCGCCATATTGCTGAGGCATGTCCAGCCCCGGCCATCCGCCGTTGCGCAATTGGTCGAAGGCGTCCCTGAACCCGTCGGGCGTGCGCACCACGCCGTTTTCAAGGCGGCATCCCTGCCGGTCGCCGACCACGTTCAGCGGGTGCAGAACCTCGGCGCTGATCTTGCCGGCCTCTTCCAGAATGGCGGCGGTGAACTCGCGTTCCAGATCGCCATAGCCGGGAACGTCCGACCCGGTCACCTCAAGCACATCGTGCAACAGGAACTGCATGTCGTCGATCGGGGCGGTATAGCTTGGCATCCGGTTTCTCCCAGTGGATCAGAAGGTGTCAGGAATTCACGGCGGGCAGGATCATTCGGCTGCCTTTTTCGACGAGGCGGCGGAGGCGAGCATCTGTTCGCCCCATTTCAACTGTTCCTTGAGGTCCGAGATCGCGTCGTCCAGTTCCTCGCGCTGGCGTTCCAGATCGGCCAGACGCTCGCGCGCGATGTCATAGGTGCGGCTGAGCTGCGTGTGCTGCTGATCGCCGACATAATAGAGGTCCAGAAGCTGGCGGATCTCCTCAAGGCCGAAACCGAACCGCTTGCCGCGCAGGATCAGCTTCAGCCGCGCGCGGTCGGTTTTGGTGAACAGGCGTTTCTGTCCCTCGCGGATCGGGAACAGCAATTCCTTGGATTCATAAAATCTCAGGGTGCGCGGGGTGACATCAAAGGCGTCGCACATCGCGCGGATCGTCATCAACTCGTCGGTCATGGAAAGTCTTTCATCGTCATGGTTACAATAACATCTGAGGGTGTGCCGGGATATTTGCAACAACCCGCCACGTTGACGTAACAGGGACGTCACGTCACGGACAGATTGACGCAGACAAAATCCACGTCAAGCCTGTTGCGCATGAATGCGGCCGCGATTTTCGGCCGGACCAGCCGTCAGCCCAGCGTTTTGGCGGTCGATTGGCGCAGGCTGCGCAACTCCTCCATCGCCTCGTCCAGTTGCGCGCGCTGCTCCTGCAGGGCGACCATCTGGCGGTCCGCCATCTCGACGAATGCCCGCATTTGCGCCGTGGTGCCTTCGTTTTCGTAGATCAAGAGCCACTGGCGGATTTCCTCCAGCTGAAAGCCGTATTTTCGCCCGCGCAGGATCAGCGTCATGCGGGCCTGTTCGCGTGGCCCATAGCTGCGCGTGCGTCCGTCGCGGTCGGGGTGGAGCAGTTCGATATATTCATAATAGCGCAGGGTGCGCGGGGTGACATCGAACGCTGCGCACATTTCCTTGAACGACAGATGATTGTCAGGCATTCGCTCTCCGATCACTATGCGCAATCTATGCTGTCGCGGCGTCATCCGCAACAGGCGGGCTTGTTCCCCAAGGCGCGCGTGGCCATAAAGGCGGCGAACAGGCGCAGGAGTCCGTATCCGATGGACAAGGTCAAATTCGCACAGCAGTTCATCGCCGCGATCCCGCATGCCCGCGCGCTGGGCATGGAACTGACCGAACTGGGCGAGGGGCGGGCGGTGATCGCCATGCCCTATGACGAAAAGCTGATCGGCGAACCCAAGACCGGGGTGATCAGCGGCGGCGCGGTTTCCGCGGTGATGGACACCTGTTGCGGTGCCGCGGTCATGAGTCATCCTGCCGCCCCCGGTGCCACCGCGACCATCGATCTGCGCATCGACTACATGCGCGCGGCCAATCCCGGTCAGACGATCGTGGCGACGGCTACCTGTTATCACATCACGCGCTCGGTCGCGTTTGTGCGTGCCACGGCCGTGGATGACGACACCGACCGCCCCGTCGCCGCCGCCACCGGGGCCTTCACGGTCGGGCAGTCCTGATGGCCCGCCCCCGACCCGAACCGGCGCAAGTGGTCAAGCAGCGCCGCGATGCCGCGCTTGCGGCGCTGGTGACCGGCGTGCCCTATGCGCAATTTCTGGGCATCGGTTTCGACCGACGCGGCGACGAACTGACCGGCGTTCTCCATTTCGACGACAAGCTGATCGGCAACCCGATCCTGCCGGCGATCCACGGCGGTGTAACGGCGGCGTTTCTGGAGATGACGGCGATCATCACGCTCAGCTGGACATTCGTGCTGCCTGCCATCGACGCGCGCGAGATCGACCCGGCGCGGATGCAGGCCGGTGATCTGCCGCGCCTGCCCAAGACGATTGACTTCACCGTCAATTACCTGCGGCCCGGCCTGCCGCGCGATGCCTATGCCCGCGCCATCGTCAGCCGCTCGGGGCGGCGTTACGCGACGGTGCGGGTCGAGGCATGGCAGGACCACCGCGACAAGCCCTTCGCGCAGGCGGCCGGGCATTTCCTGATGCCGCCGCAGGATTCGAAAGGTGGCTGAGGCCGCGCCGCCGATCACCCATTTCCGTGTCCTGAAGATCGCGCTGCCCATCGTCCTGGCCAACGCCACGGTGCCGATCCTCGGGCTGGTCGATACCGGCGTGGTCGGCCAGATCGGCCTTGCCGCCCCCATCGGCGCGGTCGGGATCGGTGCGATCATCATCACGTCGATCTACTGGGTGTTCGGCTTTCTGCGCATGGGCACAACGGGGCTGACCGGACAGGCGCACGGGGCCGGGCGCAGCGGCGAGGTGACGGCGCTGCTGGTCCGCTCGATCCTGATTGGCGGGCTGGGCGGGCTGGTGATCATCGCGCTGCAATACCCGCTGTTCGCGGGCGCGTTCCGCCTCTCGCCCGCCAGCGCCGAGGTCGAGGACCTGGCGCGCGGCTACATGGCGATCCGCGTCTGGTCGGCCCCGGCAGCGATCGCCATCTTCGGGGTCACTGGCTGGCTGATCGCGCTGGAACGCACCCGCGGCGTTCTGGGCCTGCAACTGTGGATGAACGGGCTGAACATCGCGCTGGACCTGTGGTTCGTGCTGGGCCTCGGCTGGGGTGTGCAGGGCGTGGCGCTGGCCACGTTCCTTGCCGAATGGTCGGGACTGGCGCTGGCGCTCTGGCTGTGCCGCGATGCCTTTTCCGGCCCGGCATGGCGCGACTGGCCGCGCATCTTCGATGCCGTGCGGTTGAAACGGATGCTGGCGGTGAATACCGACATCCTGATCCGCTCGCTGATGCTGATGGGGGTCATGGTGTCGTTCCTGTTCCTGGCCTCGGGGTTCGGAGACGTCACGCTGGCGGCCAATCAGGTCCTGCTGCAATTCGTGACACTGACCGCCTACGTGCTGGACGGGTTCGCCTTTTCGACCGAGGCGCTGGTCGGGCAGGCGGTGGGTGCGGCCAATGTCACGCGCATGCGGCGCGGCATCGCGGTGTCGACCTTCTGGGCGCTGGTCGGTGTCGCGCTGCTGACGCTGGCCTTTTCGGTCGGAGGCGGCGCCATCGTCGATGTGATGGCCAAGGCTGCCAACGTGCGGGCCGAGGCGCGGATCTATCTGCCCTATCTGCTTCTGGTGCCGCTTCTGGGCGTGGCAAGCTGGATGCTGGACGGCATCTTCATCGGCGCGACCCGCACGCGGGACATGCGCAACATGGCGGTGCTTTCGGTGCTGGCCTACGGGCTGGCCGTGCTGGTTCTGGTGCCGCTCTACGGCAATCACGGGTTATGGATCGCGCTGCTGCTGTCCTATGTGCTGCGCGCGCTTACGCTGGCGCTGCGCTATCCGGCGCTGGAGCGGGCGGCGGAACTGGGCGCGTTATAGCAGGTCCAGCACCTTCTCCGGCGGCCGTCCGATCACCGCGCGCCCGCCCCGGATCGCCAGCGGGCGTTCGATCAGGATGGGGTTCGCGGCCATGGCGTCCAGCAGTCGGTCATCGGGGTCGGAGGCCGACAGCCCCAGTTCCCTGAACCGCGCCTCGCCCATGCGCATCATCTGCGCCACCGGCGGTTGGCCCAGAGCCCGCCACGCGGCGACGATCTCGTCACGGGTGGGGGCATCGTCGAGATAGCGGCGCAGGGAAACACCCGCGCCGCGTTCCTCAAGAAGCGCCAGCGCCTGCCGCGATTTGGAACAGCGCGGGTTGTGCCACAATTCGATCATGTCCATTCCAGCCGTGTGCTGCCGACCGCCTGCGCCACATTGGCGAAACCGTCGCGTTCCAGAAGATCGTCCAGCCCATGCGCGATGCGCGCGGCCAGCCCCAGCCCGTCATAGACGAGCGCGGTATAAAGCTGCACGGCCGACGCGCCCGCACCGATCTTGGCATAGGCATCCTCGGCCGAGGAAATGCCACCGACGCCGATCAGCGGAATCCGCCCCTCGGTCAGCAGCGAAAGTTGCGCGAGAACGCGGGTCGAACGGTCGAACAGCGGTGCGCCCGACAGCCCGCCGGCCTCGTCCCGGTGCGGGCCGTGCAGCCCGTCGCGCGCCAGTGTCGTGTTCGTGGCGATGATCGCGGCGATGCCCGATTGCCGCGCCACCTCGGCGATGTCCGACAGGGCGCCTTCGCTCAGGTCCGGGGCGATCTTGAGGAAGATCGGGATCGGGCATTCCAGCGCGTCGCGGGCCTCGATCACACCGCCCAGCAGATCGGCCAGCGCGGCCTTGCCCTGAAGATCGCGCAGGTTCTCGGTATTGGGCGAGGAGACGTTGACCGTGGCGAAATCCAGCGATTCGCCGCAATGCGCCAGCACCTGCGCGAAATCCGTCCGGCGGTCCTTGCTATCCTTGTTGGCCCCGAGGTTCAGACCGATCACGCCCTCGCGGGGCCGCCGCGCCAGCCGCGCGCCGATGGCCTGCATCCCGTCATTGTTGAACCCGAACCGGTTGATCACCGCGCGGTCCTGATCCAGCCGGAACAGGCGCGGACGTGCATTGCCCGATTGCGGGCGCGGCGTGGCGGCGCCCACCTCGACAAAGCCGAACCCGGCGCGCGTCAGTTGTGCCAGCGCCTCGGCGTTCTTGTCGAACCCGGCGGCCAGCCCGACCGGGTTGGGCAGGTCGAGCCCCGCCAGTTTCGTTCGCAGCCGATCCGAAGTGACCGGCCCCGGAAGCGGCACCAGCCCGGCGCGCAGCCCCCGCAGCGCCAGCCCGTGAGCGGTCTCCGGGTTCAGCCGGTGCAGAACCGCCAGCCCGGCGCGTTCGATGATGCTCATGCCATCTCGTCCGGAAACCGGTGCGCGCCATCGACCAGCGGCAGCGGTCGGGTCCATGCCACATCCGTCAGACGCAGCTTGCGGTAAAGATGCGGGAATAGCGCGCCGCCGCGCGATTCCTCCCATTTCAGCGCATCGCCCAAGAGGTCTGCCCGCACCGCCAGCAGCGTCAGCCCCTCGGCCCCGGCGAAATGTTTCGCCGCCGTTTCAGCGGCTTGCGCTGCGGTCGAGAAATGCACGAACCCGTCGGCCACGTCCACCGGCGCACCTGCGGTTTCGCCCTGCGCCTGCAAGTCGGCCCATTCATCGCCGTGCAGTATCTTGTAGATCAACATGACAACGTGATGCCCCGCGCCCTCTCCGGCGTCAAGCGGACAGGGATGGCCGCGACGGTTCCGATGGACGCGACCGCCGCCGCGTTATAGATCATCCGCCATGTCGCTGGAATACACGTCCCTCGCCGCGTTGCTGGACCACGGGTTCGATACCCTGATCGACGTGCGCAGCCCCGCCGAATACGCCGAGGATCACTTGCCCGGCGCGATCAACCTGCCGGTGCTGGACAACGCAGAACGCGCCCGCGTCGGCACGATCTACAAACAGCAAAGCCCGTTTCTGGCCCGCAAGATCGGTGCGGCGCTGGTGTTCCACAACGCCGCCCATCATATCGAAACCGCTCTGCGCGACCATGATGGCGGCTGGCGGCCGCTGGTCTATTGCTGGCGCGGCGGGCAGCGGTCGGGCGCGTTCGCGTGGATGCTGCGCGAGATCGGCTGGCGTGCCGAGACCGTCGAGGGCGGTTACCGGACCTGGCGCCGGCTGGTGAAGCGATATCTTTACGACACCGTCCTGCCGCACCGCCTTGTCGCCTTGGACGGCTATACCGGCACCGCGAAGACCGCGCTTTTGCATCTGTTGCAGGCGCGCGGGGTGCAGATCGTCGATCTGGAAGGGCTGGCGAACCATCGCGGCTCGCTTCTGGGAGAATATGCGGGCGGGCAGCCCAGCCAGAAGGCCTTCGAGACACGGTTGGCGATCGCGCTGTCGGCGCTCGATCCGGCGCGGCCCGTAGTGATCGAGGCGGAATCGAGCAAGATCGGCGAGCGGATCGTTCCGCCCGGCCTGTGGGCCGCGATGAAATCCGCCCCGCGTATCCGCGTTGCCGCGCCGGTCGACGCGCGCGCGGCATTTCTGGTGCAGGCCTACGACGACATCCTGTCCGATGCGCCGCGCCTCAAGGCCAGGCTGGACTGGCTGCGCCCCCATCGGGGCCATGCGGTCGTGGATCACTGGTTCGCCCTGATCGACGCAGATGACCGCCACGCGCTGACCCGCGCGCTGATGGAGCAGCATTACGATCCGTCCTATTCGAAATCGCGCCACGACGATGCGCCGCTTCTGGCGCGGATCGAGGCGGACAGTCTGGACGATGCGGGATTGATCACCTTGGCCGCGCGGATCGAGGCGGCATTGGCGGAACTCACACCCCTTCGGGCGTGATCCGCACCGGCCCTCCGGTCAGCACACCGATCCGTGCCGCGTCATGGCCCTGATCGCGCAGCGCCGCGACCAGCGCGTCGGCCCCATCGGGCGCGACAGCGGCCAACAATCCGCCGGCGGTCTGCGGGTCGAACAGCAGGTCGGCCCGTCCGCCCTCCGGCAGATCCGGCACCAGCGCCCGGTTTTGCGGAAACAGGGTCGAGCGGATGCCGCAATCGGCCAGTTCGGGCGCGCCATCCAGCATCGGAATCGCGTCAATGCCAAGCCGCACACCCAGCCCCGATGCCTCGCACATGCCCAGCAGATGCCCGGCCAGACCGAAGCCGGTCACGTCGGTCATGGCATGGGCATCCGCCAGCACGCGCGCGGCATCGCCCTGCGGGCGTGTCATGTGATCCAGCGCGGCGGCGATCCAGCGGCCCTTGGCGCGGCCCGCCATCTCGGCGGCCATCAACACGCCGATGCCCAGCGGTTTGGTCAGGATCAGCGCGTCGCCCGCGCGCGCGCCGGCCAGCGTGATCGGATCGCGGTCGCACAGGCCAGTGATGGTGAACCCGATGGTCATTTCATCGCCGATGGTGGTATGACCGCCGACGATCTCGGCCCCGGCGGCGCGCAGGGTTTCGTTGGCGGTGGCGGTGATCTCGGCCAGCGTGCGGCGTTGCAGATCGGGCGACAGGCGCGGCAGGATGAGGCTGGTCGTGGCCGCCTGCGGCGCGGCCCCCATCGCCCAGATATCGCCCAGCGCATGAATGGCGGCGATCCGGGTCATCACAACCGGATCGTTGGAAAACGCGCGCAGATGGTCCGAGGTCAGCACCAGCCGCGCGCCGCCCACATGCAGCAGCGCGGCGTCGTCACCGGGCAGCGGCGTGATGTCATCGCGCAGCGTTCCGGCATGGGGCGCCAATGCGCCGCGCAGCGCCTCGCGCCCCACCTTGGCACCGCATCCACCGCATAGCGGCTTGTCGCCCAGCACCTCGCGCAGACCCGTGGTGTGAAGCGCGGGCAGGTCGGGCGCGGGCATCCGGGGCAGATTGCGGAACCTGTCCATGAATTTCCGGTCGATGTGATCCTTCCAGCGCCACATCAACGCGCCGCTGAAGGTCAGACCGAACCGTTCGCCCACCGCCTGCTTGCGGCCCAACGAGATCAGCTTGAGATAGTTCTTTTGCGGGCGATATGTCCGCAATCTTCCGCCCGTCAGGCTGGCGACAAGATTGTCATACAGCACCGGCGCCTGCCGCACCGCGTAAACCCCGGCCTTGGGGCGGGGGGTGTCGCGCATATGGGCGCAATCGCCGACGGCGAAGATGGCGGGATCCGAAGATTGCAGCGTCGGCCGGACGGAAATGAAACCCTGATGCAGGTCCAGCCCGGTGTCGGCGATCCAGCGATAGGCGCGGGCGCCCGCCGCCCCGGTGGTGAAGCGGGACGGGATGCGGCGGCCATCGTCCAGTTCGATATGCTCGGGCGTTATACGGGAAATGTCGGCCTGCTCGACCAGCGCGATATCCAGTTGGCGCATCCGCGACAGGATCGTCCGCCGCGCGCGGGCTCCGGGTTCGGACAGGGCACGGGCGCTGTCGATCAGGGTCACCGTGCCCCTCTGCCGCGTGGCGCGCAGCCGGTGCGCCATCGCCATGGCCAGTTCCGCCCCCGCAACGCCCGCGCCGATCACCGCGGCATCGCCGCCACCTTGCGCCAGAAACCGGTCCCATCGCGCCGCGAACGGCCCCAACGGTTTGGCGGGAACGGCATGTTGGGCGAAACCCGGCAGATCCGGCATGTCCGAGGTGATGCCCACATCCACCGAACACAGATCGAAACCGATGGGCGGGCGGCCCGCGACCAGAACCTCGCGCCGGGCGAGGTCTATATGATGCGCCGCGCCCAGCACGATCCGGGCCGCTGCGAATCGGGCCAGCCGGATCAGGTCGATATCCAGTGTGTCGCGGTCGTAATGTCCCGCGACATGACCCGGCAGCATCCCGGAATAGGCCGCCGTTGCGCCGGGGTCGATCAGCGTCAGCCGCGCGCCGGGCAGCGGTCGCATGCCCCAGCGGCGCAGAACCAGCGCGTGACAATGCCCGCCACCGACAAGCACGACGTCATGGGTTTTGGGAAGAGGGGCGGACTGCATGAATTGCGTTCTAGCCGCTTTCGATGCAGGCGCAAGCGGCGCGGTGCTGACGCAAACGTGACTGTCATCCCGGCATGGGCGTGTCAGATGTTTGCTGTGCTCAATCCGCGTGCGAAGGGAGATAAAGATGAGACTTGCAACGATGGTTCTGGCTCTGGGCCTGCTGATTCCGGGCGGATTTGCCACGGCCGAGGCGATCGGTGAACGCGAGGGGTGGGTGGTCCGGCCGACCGAAAAAACCTATTCCGAACTGGTCGAGGCGGTGAAGGAGGCAACGCGCGCCAATCAAATGGGCGTCGTGACCGAGGCCGGGCCGACAGAGGCGGCGGCGGAGCGCGGCATCACCATCCCCGGCAACAGGGTGATCGGCGTTTTCAACAACGACTTCGCCGTGAAAATTCTGGAGCGGTCCACCGCCGCGATGATCGAGGCGCCGTTGCGGTTCTATGTCACCGAGAATCCCGACGGTTCGGCGACGCTCTCCTACAAGGAGCCGATCCGCGTCTTCGCCCCATATTTTGACGAGGGCGGACGGGAACTGGCTGATCTGGCCGATGCGTTGCAGGAAAGACTGAACCGGATCGCGGATGGGGCCGTGAAGTGATCCGCACACAAGGCGCGCTGTTATGTAGCACATGGCAGGCTGGGGCAACCTGCCGGGGCAACTCATCGTCAAGGCGAATCACGGTGCACCGCCTCTCGCCGTGCATGAACTGCAAATCCGCTATTTGGTATACCAAGTAAAAAAATCGTTACGATGTAAGTGTCTCTTTTTGGACGAAAATCCAAAAAACCGTATTCTCCGGGGCTGGACTAACGGCGAAAATTCCTTACCCACGGTCGCACTTCGATCTGAGGAGGAGACCGAGGAGATGCCGCATTGTCGCTGTTCCTGATTGCTGCACTGCCGTTTCTGGGTGCGATGTTCCCGGCAATTCTGGTTCGGGCGGGGCGCAACGCTTCGGCATCGGCGGCAGGGGCGGTCACGCTGCTGGCGCTGATCGGGCTTCTGGTCCATGTGCCCGACGTGCTGGCGGGGCGGCCGGTGACGGCGCGGATCGACTGGCTTCCGGCGCTGGGGCTGAACGCGAATTTCTTCCTTGACGGGTTGGGCTTGCTGTTCGCCGGGCTGATCCTGGGGATCGGGTTGCTGATCATCATCTATGCCCGGTTCTACCTGTCCCGGCAGGACCCGATGGGACAGTTCTATGCCTATCTGCTGCTGTTCCAGGGCGCGATGGTGGGGATCGTGCTGTCCGACAACATCCTGCTTTTGCTGGTGTTCTGGGAGCTGACCTCGCTCTCGTCGTTCCTGCTGATCGGCTATTGGAAACATCTGCCCGAGGGACGGCAAGGCGCGCGCATGGCGCTGGCGGTCACCGCGGGCGGCGGGCTGGCGATGATCGGGGGCATGCTGATCCTGGGCAATATCGCCGGCAGCTATGACCTCAGCGTGATCCTGACGCAAAAGGCCGCGATCCAGGACAGCCCGCTCTACCTGACCGCGCTGATCCTGATCCTGCTGGGTTGCTTTACCAAATCGGCGCAGTTCCCGTTCCACTTCTGGCTGCCCCACGCCATGGCCGCGCCGACCCCGGTATCGGCCTATCTGCACAGCGCGACGATGGTGAAGGCGGGGCTGTTCCTGATGGCGCGGATGTGGCCGGTTCTGGCCGGGACCGACGCGTGGTTCTACATCGTCGCCTCGACCGGGCTTGTGACCATGGTGCTGGGCGCGGTGATCGCGCTGTTCAAGGATGATCTGAAGGCGCTGCTGGCGTTTTCCACGGTCAGCCATCTGGGACTGATCACCATGCTGCTGGGATTCGGCACGCCGATGGCGGCGGTGGTGGCGGTGTTCCACATAATCAACCACGCGACCTTCAAGGCGGCGCTGTTCATGTCCGCCGGAATCATCGACCATTCGGTGCATACCCGCGACATCCGCCGTCTGGGCGGGCTGCGTCGGTTGATGCCGGTGACCTTCGTGCTGGCAACGCTGGCGGCATTGTCGATGGCGGGCGTGCCGCCGCTGAACGGGTTCCTCAGCAAGGAAATGATGCTGGAAGAGGCGGCCCATACGCGCTGGCTCGACTCTTATTGGCTGCTGGGGGCGATCGTCACCTTTGGCGCGCTGTTCTCGGCGGCCTATTCCTTCCGCTATATCGTGCATGTCTTCCTGGGGCCGGAGCGGCACGATTATCCGCTCAAGCCGCATGATCCCGGATTCGGCATGTGGTTCTCGCCTGCCGTGCTGGTCGTGCTGGTGGTGGGGATCGGCCTGTTCCCGGCGGCGATCGCGGGCGATCTGGTCGCCGTCGCGGCGGGTGCCGTGACCGGGCAGGCGCTGCCCGCTTACGAGCTGAAACTGTGGCATGGCGTCAGTCCGGCCTTGTTCATGTCGATCATCGCGCTGGGGGGCGGGGTCATCCTGCTGGCGCTTTACGGGCCGGTAAACCGGCTTTGGCTGGCCACACCGCGCCCCGAGGCCAAGGCGATCTTCGACGCTTGCATCGGGGCAAGCGCGCGATCCTGCCGCTGGCTTACCGATCTGCTGCATGATGGCGCGCTCAGCCGCTATGGTGCGATCTTCGTCGCGTTCACCCTCGCATTGGCCGGCTGGGCATGGTTCACCGGCGTGGTCGGCCCGCAAACGCGTCCGATGCTGGAGCCCGGACCGATCGCCTATATCGGCTGGGTGGCGCTTGTCGTCTCGGCGCTGAGCGTCGTGGTGTTCCACCGCAACCGGCTGCTGATGCTGGTGCTGATCGGCGTGTCGGGGCTGATGGTGTCGATGACGTTCAACTATCTCTCGGCGCCCGATCTGGCGCTGACGCAAATCTCGGTCGAGGTGGTGACGATCATCCTGCTGCTGCTGGCGCTGAACTTCATGCCGCAGGAAAGCCCGCGCGAAAGCACATTCGGCCGCCGCGCCCGGGACATCACGCTGTCGGTGATGTCGGGGCTGGGCATGGGCGGGTTGATCTACGCGATCATGACGCGCGGTTTCGCGCAGCCGTCGATCTCGGAATATCATCTGGCCAATGCCAAGACCGGCGGCGGCGGCACCAACGTGGTCAACGTGATCCTTGTCGACTTCCGGGGCTTTGACACGTTCGGCGAAATCATCGTCCTGGGGATCGCGGCGATCATCATCTACGCGATCACCGAAACCATCCTCGGCTCCAGCGTGCGGGCGCGGCTGTTGAACCGGGTGCCGGACCGCCCGCTGGCCGGCGACGCGCATCCGCTGATGATGGTGGTGGTCACACGGGTGATGATGCCGCTGGCGCTGATCGTGGCGGCGTATATCTTTTTCCGGGGCCACAACGATCCGGGCGGCGGCTTCATCGCCGGGCTGATCGCGGCCATCGCCATCGTCATGCAATACATGGCCAGCGGCTTTGGCTGGGCGGCCGAGCGGCAGCGGTTTCCCTATCACGCGATCATCGGCTCGGGCGTTCTGATCGCCGCGCTGACGGGGATCGGCGCGTGGTTCAACCAGTTGCCGTTCCTGACCAGCGCGTTCGGCTATGTGCATCTGCCGGGGCTGGAGAAATTCGAACTGGCCACGGCGATGCTGTTCGATCTCGGCGTGTTCCTCGCGGTGTTGGGGGCTGTGCTTCTGGCGCTGGAAAGCCTTGCGCGGTATGCGTGGCAGCCCAACGTGGCCAGCGATTATCCGATGGATATCAACCCCGCCCGTGACGAGGGCGAAGCAGGCGGCAGGGAGGCCTGACATGGAATTATTGCTGGCTTCGGCCGTCGGCATCCTGACCGCCTGCGGCATCTATCTGGTGCTGCGCCAGCGCACCTTTCCGGTGATCATCGGTGTGTCGCTGCTGTCCTATGCGGTCAACGTCTTCCTGTTCGCGTCGGGGCGGGTGGTGCTGAACATGCCGCCGGTCCTGAGCGATTCGGCGCAGGGCTATACCGATCCGCTGCCGCAGGCGCTGGTGCTGACGGCCATCGTGATCTCGTTCGGGATGACGGCGGTGGTGGTGATGATCGCGCTCAGCGCCTATCTCTCGGCCCGCACCGACCGCATCGACATGGATGACGAAGCCGAAGGGGGCGCATGATGACGCACTGGATCATCCTGCCCGTCGTGCTGCCCGCCCTTCTGGCGCCGTTCATCATCATGGTGATCCGTCACCATCTTGACCTGCAACGTATCTTTTCGATCGCGGGAACGGCGGGTCTCGTGCTGATTGCGGCCGGCCTGCTGAACCATGCCGCCAGCGGCGATGTGGTGGTTTACGAGCTGGGCGACTGGCCCGCGCCGTTCGGCATCGTGCTGGTGCTGGACCGGCTGTCGGCGCTGATGGTGATATTGACCGCCGTGCTGGCGCTGGCCGTGCTGATCTATGCCGTGGGCACGGGCTGGGACGCGCGCGGGCGGCATTTCCACGCGCTGTTCCAGTTCCAGCTCATGGGTCTTATGGGGGCCTTCCTGACCGGTGACGCCTTCAACCTGTTCGTGTTCTTCGAGGTATTGCTGATCGCGTCCTATGGGCTGATGATCCACGGCGGCGGCTCCACCCGCCTGCGCGCGGGCGTGCAATACGTGATCTACAACCTGCTCGGGTCCACCCTGTTCCTGTTCGCGCTGGGCACGCTTTACGCGGTTACCGGCACGCTGAACATGGCCGACATGGCCGAGCGGGTGGCCGCGCTGCCGCTTGAGGACACGGCGCTGCTGCGCGTCGGGGCGGTGCTGCTGCTGGTGGTGTTCGCGATCAAGGCCGCGGTCTTGCCGCTGCATTTCTGGCTGCCCGCCAGCTATGCCAACGCGCCCGGCCCGGTGGCGGCGCTGTTCGCGATCATGACCAAGGTCGGCGCCTATGCGATCCTGCGGATGTTCACGCTGGTCTTCGGCCCCGATCAGGCCGCGAGCGCCGGGCTGAACGCATGGCTGCTGCCGGCGGCGCTGGCCACGCTGACGGTCGGCATGGTCGGCATCCTCGGCGCGCGCCAGATCGGTCGTCTTACCGCCTTCGCGGTGATCGCGTCGATGGGCACGCTGCTGGTGGCGATTTCGCTGTTCACGCCGCAGGCCAGCGCCGCGGCGCTGTATTACATGGTGCATTCCACCTTTGCGGCGTCGCTGATGTTCCTGATCGCCGACATGGTGATCGCCCGGCGCGGCGATGACATCGTGGTGACCCGGCCGATGCCGCAAGGCGGGATGATAGCGGCGCTGTTCTTTGCCGGCGCCATCGCGCTGGCCGGGATGCCGCCGCTGAGCGGGTTCATCGGCAAGCTGCTGGTGCTGGATGCGGCGCGGGGCGCGGATTGGGCGGTGACGATATGGGCGGTTATCCTGGCGACCTCGCTGATCGGGATCGTCGGGTTCGCGCGGTCGGGCAGCGTGCTGTTCTGGAAATGTCACGATCCCGGTATCGTCACCCCGCCCGAGGACGAAGATGAAATCCCTGATCCCGTCGAGATCGAGCGTGCCGAACGCGCAATGCGCGCACCCTCTCCGATGGCGCTCAGCGCCGCCTTCGGGCTGCTGGGGCTTCTGGTGGTTCTGACAATTCTGTCGGGGCCGATGATGGAATATGCGGAGGCAACGGTTGACCAGCTTTACGCGCCGTCCGACTATATCGACGCCGTATTGAGAAGGTCCGCGCCATGACATTCGCCCGCCGCCTGTTTCCCCATCCGATCCTGACGGTGCTGCTGACGCTGGTCTGGCTGCTGCTGGTCAACAGCTTTTCGCTGAACTCGCTGCTGTTCGGGCTGATCCTGGGCATTCTCATTCCCTTCGTCACCAGCCCTTACTGGCCGACCCGCACGCATTTCCGCAATCCGCTGATGATCGTGGAATATCTGCTGGTCGTGCTTTGGGATATCGTCGTCGCCAATGTCGTCGTGGCCAAGCTGGTCCTGTTTCGCCGCAACCGCGACCTGCACCCCAACTGGGTGACCGTTCCGCTGGAATTGCGCACCCCGGCGGCGATCACCATGCTGGCGGGAACGATCACCATGACGCCCGGCACGCTGACGGCCGATCTGTCCAGCAAGGGCCACAGCCTGCTGGTGCATTGTCTTGACGCACCCGACCCCGACGCCGTGCGCGACGAGATCAAACAGCGTTACGAGCGGCGCCTGCTGGAGATTTTCGAATGATCCTCACCTATGCGATCTATTTCAACTTCGCGTGTTTCGGCGCCGCGCTGCTGATGACGCTGGTCCAGGTGGTCAGCGCCAGGGACATCGGCGACCGCATTCTGGCGCTGGACACGATGGTGATCAACGTGATCGCGCTGCTGGTGCTTTACGGCATGCTGGCGGGAACGGCGGTCTATTTCGAGGCGTCGATGATCATCGCCATGCTGGGCTTTGTCTCGACCGTGGCCTATGCGCGCTTTATCCTGCGCGGCAACATCATTGAGTGAGGGCATGATGGAACTGATCGTCGAAATCGTGGTCGCGTTCTTTCTGGTGGTCAGCGGGATATTCGGCTTTACCGGATCGTACGGCCTGATCAAGCTGGGCGATCCGATGTCACGCCTGCACGCGCCGACCAAGGCGACGACGCTGGGCGTGGGGGGCCTGTTGATCGCGGCGATCGTCAGCACCTATGTCTTTCACGATCATCTGTCGCTGCACGAATTGCTCATCACGCTGTTCCTGTTCCTGGCCGCGCCGGTGACCGCGCATTTCATCGCCAAGGCGCATATTCACCGACATGAAAAGGCCGAAGATCTGCCCGACCCGGGGCCGGATCCCGAATGGGCGGTGCTGCACCACGATCCCGACGATGTGCATCGTCGGACTCCGACCGGCAACGAGTCCGCGCGCTGAGCGGAAAATCAGACGAGGGCCGCCATGTCCGATCCCTGCATCATCTGCGTCGCCATTACCGGGTCGGTTCCGACCAAGGCCGACAATCCGGCGGTGCCGATCACCCTCAGCGAACAGATCGAAAGCACGCATGAGGCGTTCGAGGCGGGCGCGGCCATCTGTCATGCCCATGTGCGCAACGACGACGAAACGCCCAGTTCCGACCCCGACAGGTTCGCCGCGCTGAAAGAAGGCATCGAACGGCATTGTCCGGGCATGATCGTGCAGTTCTCCACCGGCGGTCGATCCGGCGCGGGCCGCACACGCGGGGGCATGCTGCCGCTGCGACCGGACATGGCCAGTCTGTCGGTCGGCTCGAACAACTTTCCCAGCCGGGTTTACGAGAATCCGCCGGATCTGATCGCGTGGCTGGCGTCCGAGATGGTGGCCTATGACATCAAGCCCGAGATCGAGGCGTTCGACCTCAGCCACATCTTCGCCGCCGCGCGGATGCACGAGGCGGGCCAGATCCGCGGCGTGCCTTATGTGCAGTTCGTGATGGGCGTGAAAAACGCCATGCCCGCCGACCGCGACGTGTTCGATTATTACGTGCACACGGTCCGGCGGCTGTTCGGGGACGCACCCTGGTGTGCGGCGGGAATCGGCCCCGATCAGATTCTGCTGAACGACTGGGCGATTTCGGCGGGCGGACATGCGCGCACCGGGCTTGAGGATAACGTGCGCCTCGACCGGACCACGCTGGCGCCCTCGAATGCCGCGCTGGTGCGCCGCACGGTCGATCTGTGTAGGAAATACGACCGCCCGGTCGCCACGCCGGCTCAGGCGCGCGCCATTCTGGGCCTGCGTCCCGCTGCCTGAAGCGTGAACGGTGCTTGCCCTGCAACCCGAACCGAGGCCACGACAGCCCCTTGCAGCCCCGCCATGGCGCTACTAAGACTCTGGCAACGCATTGTCGGGTATGGTCCCGAACTCTCCAAACAACAGGCTGATGACATGTTCGATCCGATTGACACCTACATGAACACCCTTGTCCCGATGGTGGTCGAACAGACCAGCCGCGGCGAACGGGCCTATGACATCTTTTCCCGCCTGCTGAAGGAGCGGATCGTTTTCATCAACGGCCCGATTCACGACGGCATGTGTCATCTGGTCATCGCGCAGCTGTTGCATCTCGAGGCCGAGAACCCGACCAAGGAAATCAGCCTTTACATCAACTCGCCCGGCGGTGTCGTGACCTCGGGGCTGTCGATCTACGACACGATGCAGTATATCAAACCCAAGGTCAGCACGCTGTGCATCGGCCAGGCGGCCTCGATGGGTTCGCTGTTGGTGGCGGGTGGCGCGGCGGGCATGCGGTTCTCGCTGCCCAACAGCCGGATCATGGTGCACCAGCCCTCGGGCGGCTATCAGGGTCAGGCCAGCGACATCATGATTCACGCCACCGAGACGCAGAAGCTGAAGGATCGGCTGTATGACATTTATGTGAAACATACCGGCCAGACCAAGAAGGCCGTGGAAAAGGCGCTGGATCGCGACAACTTCATGTCGCCGGAAGAGGCCAAGGAATGGGGCCATATCGACGAAATCGTCGAGAACCGCGGCAAGCACGAGGACGTCACGCCCGACGCGTGACGCCGCATCCGGCGAACCGGGGGGTGACCAATTTGCGATTGTTATGCCCCTGTTGCTGGCCTAGACTGCACGTTACATGGTGCCGAAACGTCCCGCACCGGCGGGGCGACCTCGAAAATCGAAGCCCGAAAGGTTAATCATGGCAACGAACTCAGGTGGCGACAGCAAGAACACGCTGTATTGCAGTTTTTGCGGCAAGAGCCAGCACGAGGTGCGCAAGCTGATTGCCGGACCGACCGTCTTCATCTGTGATGAGTGTGTCGAGCTCTGCATGGACATCATCCGCGAGGAAACCAAGACATCGGGTCTGAAATCGACCGATGGCGTGCCGTCACCCAGGGATATCTGCAACGTTCTGGACGATTACGTGATCGGGCAGGCGATGGCCAAACGCGTGCTGTCCGTCGCGGTGCACAACCACTACAAGCGTCTGAACCACGCCCAGAAGGCCGGCAACGACATCGAGCTGGCGAAATCCAACATCCTGCTGATCGGCCCCACCGGCTGCGGCAAGACGTTGCTGGCGCAGACGCTGGCGCGGATTCTGGATGTGCCGTTCACCATGGCCGATGCCACCACGCTGACCGAGGCCGGTTATGTCGGCGAGGATGTCGAGAACATCATCCTCAAGCTGCTCCAATCCAGCGAATACAACGTCGAACGGGCGCAGCGGGGCATCGTCTATATCGACGAGGTCGACAAGATCACGCGCAAGTCGGAAAACCCCAGCATCACCCGCGATGTTTCGGGCGAAGGCGTGCAGCAGGCGCTGCTGAAGCTGATGGAGGGCACCGTCGCGTCGGTTCCGCCACAGGGCGGGCGCAAGCATCCGCAGCAGGAATTCCTGCAGGTGGATACGACCAACATCCTGTTCATCTGCGGCGGTGCATTCGCCGGGCTGGACAAGATCATCGCGCAGCGGGGCAAGGGCAGCGCCATGGGCTTCGGCGCGGATGTCCGCGACAATGACAGCCGCGGCATCGGTGAGATTTTCAAGGATCTCGAACCCGAGGATCTGCTGAAATTCGGTCTGATCCCGGAATTCGTCGGTCGCCTGCCGGTTCTCGCCACGCTTGAGGATCTGGACGAGGATGCGCTTGTCACCATCCTGACGCAGCCCAAGAACGCGCTGGTCAAGCAGTATCAGCGGCTGTTCGAACTGGAAGAGACCGAGCTTCAGTTTACCGACGACGCGCTGAAGGCGATCGCCAAGCGGGCGATCGCGCGCAAGACCGGCGCGCGGGGCCTGCGCTCGATCCTGGAAGACATCCTGCTGGACACGATGTTCGATCTTCCGGCACTGGACAATGTCAGCAAGGTCGTCGTCAACGAAGAGGCGGTGACATCGGATGCCGCGCCGCTGATGATCTATGCCGACGAGCAGAAGGGATCGGCCTCGGCCGGCTGAAGGATGGCGATTCGCAGGTTTTCGTCGGGCAGCGAGTACGAGGACAGGATCGGTTACAGCCGGGCTGTCGTCGCTGGCGGTGTGGTCTATGTGTCGGGCACGGTGGCGCCGGGCGATCCGGTTTCCCCTGATGTGGCAGAGCAGTGCCGCGCCGCGCTCGACCTGATCGAGGCGGTGCTGGCCAAGGCGGGTTGCGCCCTGTCGGACGTCGTGCGCGTGACCTACATGTTGCCGGATCGGAACGATTTCGCGGCCTGCTGGCCGGTTCTGGCCGAAGCCTTCGGTGACGCCCGCCCGGCAGCGACGATGATCGAGTGCGGTCTGATCGATCCGAAATACCGGATCGAGATCGAGGTGACCGCCCTTGCGCCGCAGAACGTCGTCTGAGCCGAAACTCTGCGCGCCCTTGTCTCTGGACCTCGGCGCGCGGATCGGTCATATCAGGGGCGAGATCAGCCGGAGGCATCCATGGGTATCGTGAACACAATTCTGCGCGCCTTTACGTGGTGGAACGGGCAGACGCTGAACACCCAGCTTTTCACCTGGCGCAAGGGCTCCAAGGTGGGCGAGGATGCGCAGGGAAACGTGTTCTATCGCAATGCCGATGACAGCAAGCGCTGGGTCATTTTCAACGGCGAGATCGAGGCCAGCCGCATCAGCCCCGAATGGCACGGCTGGCTGCATCGCACCTGGGACGAACCGCCCAGCGAACAGCCTCTGGTCCGCAAGGTCTGGGAAAAGCCGCATCTTGAAAACCTCACCGGGACGCCGCTGGCCTATGCTCCGCCGGGTTCCATCCGCCGCCGCGATCCGGTGCCACGCAGCGATTACGAGGCGTGGAGCCCGGAATAAGCCCACCCAGCGGAGCGTCCCCTCATGTCGCATAACACCACCGAGGTTCTGATCGGCGGCGCTGTTCTGGCCGCAGCGATCGGATTCGCAATCTATGCCGGGCAGGCGACGGGGCTTTCGGGTGGTGGCGACACCTATCCGCTGCGCGCCAGTTTCCGCTCGCTCGAAGGGGTCGGCGTGGGCACGGATGTGCGGCTGGCGGGCGTCAAGGTCGGCAATGTCTCGGATGTGACGCTGAACCCGGAAACCTATCGCGCCGATACCGTCATTTCCGTGCGCAAGAACATTCAGGTTCCCGACGACAGCGCGATACTGGTCGCGTCCGAAGGTCTGCTGGGTGGCAATTTCGTCGAATTGTCGCCGGGGGGTTCGCCCTTCTATTTCGATCCGGGGGACGAGATCACGGACACGCAAGGCTCCGTCAGCCTGATTTCGCTGCTGCTGAAATTCGTCTCGGGCAGCGGGGGGGCGGAATGATCCGCTGGCTTGCCGCTGTGATCGTGTCGCTGGGCCTGATGGGTGCCGTCAGCGCGCAGACGCAGACATCCGTCGAATCGGGTCTGGGCGTGGTGCTGCGCGGGCTGGACAAGGTGAACGGCGAGACGATCGATGTCGAGATTCCGTGGGGCGGAACGCTCAACGTGTTCGGGCTGAGCGTCACGGTCGACGATTGCCGCTATCCACCCGAGAACCCGACCGGCGACGCCTATGCGCTGCTGACCATCACCGACCGCGTCAGCGGATTTCAGACGTTTCACGGCTGGATGATCGCCTCGGCGCCGGCGCTGAACGCGCTGGATCACAACCGCTACGATGTCTGGGTGTTGCGCTGTATCACGTCCTGAGGGGTTCCGATGGGCGGACCTGTAAAGTCCGCTTGACGCGTGATGGCCTGTTTCAGCCGGCGGTGATATTCGGCCCGTGACACCTCGATCGCGCCAAGGCTGGCCAGGTGATCGGTCACGAATTGCGTGTCGAACAAGATGAATCCACCCAGCCGCAGCCGGTCCACCAGCCAGGCCAGCGCCAGTTTCGACGCATCCCGACGGCGCGAGAACATGCTTTCGCCGAAGAACGCGGCCCCCATCGTCACGCCATAGACGCCACCGATCAGCTCCCCCTCTTCCCATACTTCCAGCGAATGGGCGTGCCCGGTCATGAACAGCGCCTGATAGAGCAGCCTGATTTCACTGTTGATCCATGTTTCGGCCCGGTCCGCGCAGCCATCCAGAACGGCGGCGAACGCGGTGTCGATGGTGACCGAGAAACCGCCCCGTTTCATGCGCCGCGCAAGGCTGCGCGAGATGTGGAACCGGTCCAGCGGCAGGATGCCGCGCCGCCTTGGATCCACCCAGAAGATTTCCGGGTCGTCGCGGCGCTCGGCCATCGGAAATATGCCCGCAGAATAGCCGTGCAAAAGCAATTCAGGGGTAAGATCCATGCCGCTCCGCCGTGCCTATCCGTCGGCCAGATTGGTTTCCAGCCAATGCTCCAGCCAGTGGATGTTGTAGTTGCCGCTCTGGATGTCGGGTTCTTGCAGCAGGGCATGGAACAGCGGCACGGTGGTGTCCACGCCGTCCACGATCAATTCGCCGAGCGCGCGATGCAGCCGCGCCAGCGCTTCGGGGCGATCGCGGCCGTGCACGATCAGCTTGCCGATCAGGCTGTCGTAATAGGGCGGGATCGAATAGCCGTCATAGAGCGCCGAATCCATCCGCACGCCCAGCCCGCCGGGCGCGTGATACTGGGTGATCCGCCCCGGACAGGGCGAGAAGTTGGGCAGGCGTTCGGCGTTGATGCGCACCTCGATGGCGTGGCCGTTGATGGTCAGATCGTCCTGCCCGAAGGACATCGGCAGCCCTTCGGCAACGCGGATCTGTTCGCGCACCAGATCGACGCCGAAAATCGCCTCGGTCACGGGATGCTCGACCTGAAGGCGGGTGTTCATCTCGATGAAATAGAATTCGCCGTGTTCATACAGGAATTCGATGGTGCCGGCGCCGATATAGTTGATTTTCGCGATGGCATCGGCGCAGACCTTTCCGATCCGCGCGCGCTCTTCGGCGCTGATGCTGGGGCCGGGGGCCTCTTCGAACACTTTCTGGTGGCGGCGCTGCAGCGAACAATCGCGCTCGCCCAGATGCACCGCGCCGCCGCGTCCGTCGCCGAATACCTGAATTTCGATATGGCGGGGGGTTGCGAGGTATTTCTCGATATAGACCTCGTCGTTGCCGAAGTTGGATTTGCCCTCGGCGCGGGCGGTCTGAAAGGCGCGCTCCAAGTCGGCGGCGCTCTGGGCGACCTTCATGCCCTTGCCGCCGCCCCCGGCGGTCGCCTTGATGATGACCGGATAGCCGATCTCATCGCCGATGCGCTGCGCCTCGTCCAAAGTGGCGACGCCGCCCTCGCTGCCGGGAACGCAGGGCACGCCGAGTTTGCGCATCGTGTCCTTGGCGGTGATCTTGTCGCCCATGATCCTGATATGCTCGGCGGTGGGGCCGATGAAGGTCAGGCCGTGATCCTCGACGATCTGCACGAAATTGGCGTTCTCCGACAGGAACCCATAGCCGGGGTGGATCGCCTGCGCGCCGCTGATCTCGCAGGCCGCCATGATGCCGGGAATCGACAGATAGCTGGCCGAAGCGGCAGGCGGGCCGATGCAGATCGATTCATCGGCCATGCGCACATGCATCGCGTCGCTGTCCGCCGTCGAGTGAACCGCGACCGAGGCGATGCCCATCTCGCGGCAGGCGCGGATCACGCGCAGGGCGATTTCGCCGCGATTGGCTATCAGGATCTTGTCAAACATGCGTGCGCCCTATTCGAGGATGACCAGCGGTGTGCCGTATTCCACCGCCGCGCCGTCCTCGATCAGGATGCGCTTGACCGTGCCGGCACGCGGGGCGGGGATGTGGTTCATGGTTTTCATCGCCTCGACGATCAGCAGCGTGTCGCCTTCGGCGACGGATGCGCCGACACTTATGAAAGACGGCGCGCCCGGTTCGGGCTGCATGTAGACGGTGCCGACCATCGGCGAGGTCACCGCGCCGGGATGTTCGGCGGGATCTTCGGCGGTTCCGCCTTCCGGCATCGGCGCGGGTGACGGCATGCTGACCGCCGCCGGGGCGGGCAAGCTGGCCGGCATCACGGCCGCAGCGGGTGTTGCGCGGCTGACGCGGACGTTCAGGCTGTTGTCGTCGCCATAGTCGCGCTTGACCTGCAATTCGGTCAGATCGTTTTCGCGCAGCAACTCGGCCAGCGCCCTGATGAAGGTCACGTCGTTTTCGTGATTGGGGTTTGTCATGAATATCCTCGGCCGGTTCTGCGTGGTCCGTCTGCGTCTGGTCGGCCACTCCAGCGCGCTTATAGGGCATGGCGGGCGCGGTGAAAAGCGCCGTTGCGTCCTGTTTTCGGCAGGTGCCGGGCCAGCGGCGGCGATATCTTTCGCCATTGAATCCGCCTGGTGCGCCCCGGTAGGGTGAGACCGGACAATCGGGGGATCACCATGGGCTGTGTCGCGGATCTGACCGGGAAAACCGCATTGATCACCGGATCGGTGCAGGGCATCGGCCTTGCCATGGCGCGGGAAATGGCCGCTGCCGGCGCGCGCATCGCGGTGCACGGGCTGGCCGGCGACGCGCAGATCGAGGAGGTCTGCCAAGGTCTGCGCGATGCCGGTGCGCCACAGGCGGAGTTCTTTCACGGCGATCTGCGCAATCCCGACCGCATTGACGAGTTGATGCAGGCCGTCGCGGCGTGGGGCGGGGCGGATATTCTGGTGAACAACGCGGGAATCCAGCACACCGCGCCGCTGGGCGAGATGCCGCGCGACGTTTGGGATTCCATTCTGGCGATCAACCTCTCGGCCGCATTCCACACCATGCAGGCGGCGATGCCGGCAATGGCGCGGCGCGGGTATGGCCGGGTCATCAACATCGCCTCGGTGCATGGGCTGGTGGCCAGCCGGTCCAAGGCACCTTATGTCGCCGCCAAGCACGGGCTGGTGGGGCTGACCCGCGTGGCGGCGCTGGAATATGCGGCGCGGGGGGATCGGGCCAAGGGCGGGATCACCGCCAATTGCATCTGCCCCGGCTGGACCGAAACCCCGATCCTCGGGCCGCAGATCGACCAGCGCGCCGATGCACATGGCGGTAATCGCGATGCGGCGATTGCCGATCTGCTGTCGGAGAAGCAGCCCAGCCTGCGTCTGTCGGACCCGTCGGAAATCGGGGCGCTGGCGCTGTGGCTGTGCAGCCCCGTCGCCCATAACCTGACCGGCACCGCGATTCCGGTCGATGGCGGCTGGACCGCGCAATAGCGGTCGTGAAAACCGAGCGACAAGCCGCTTGATATAAATGATATTCCTGTAAATGATCGATCATCGACACTTATGGTGCTGTAAAGACCACGATGCGGCGGCGCCGCCAAGTCGCCGAGGAAGGAATGTCGCCCGCCATGACACGCGATACACTGACCGGCAGCCGGATCCGCGAACGCCGCCTGATGGCCGGGCTGCGGCAGGCGGATCTGGCCCGGGATGCGGGGATTTCGGCGTCCTATCTCAACCTGATCGAACACAACCGGCGCCGGATCGGCGGCAAGCTGTTGGTGACCATCGCCACCATACTCGGCGTGGAACCGGCGATGCTGACCGAAGGCGCAACGGCGACGCTGGTCGCGACGCTTCGCGCGGCGGCTGCCGATGCGGGCACGGACGCGGCCGAGATCGCGCGGACCGAGGAATTCGCGCGCCGGTTTCCCGGCTGGGCCGAGGTTCTGGCGGCCGCGCATCGCCGTCTCGCCTCACTCGAACGCGTCATCGAGACATTGTCGGACCGCCTGACGCACGATCCGCAACTTGCCGCATCGCTGCACGAGCTGCTTTCGACCGCCGCCGCGATCCGCTCGACCGCCTCGATCCTGGCCGAAACCGGCGAGATCGACGCTGAGTGGCGCGACCGGTTTCACCGCAACCTCAATCAGGACAGCCGCCGTCTGGCCGAAAGCAGCAAGGCACTGGTGACCTATCTGGACGAAAGCCCCGATGCCGGCACGGCGCGCGGCACGCCGCAGGAAGATGTCGATGCCTTTCTTGGCGCGCATGAGTATCATTTTCCGGAACTTGAGCAGGCGGATGCCGATCCGGCGCGGTCGACGCAGGACGCGTCCGAGTTGACCACCGATGCCGCGCGTCAGATCGCAGCGGCGATGCTGCAGCGGATCGCCGACGATGCGCGCGCGCTGCCGCTTGCACCGTTTCGTGCCGCGCTGGCGCGTCACGGGCCGGATCCGGTGGCGCTTGCGCAGGACTTCTCTTGCGAATTGCCGATGGTGTTCCGCCGCCTTGCCGCGATGCCGCCCGAGGCGCTGCCGGGCCAGTTGGGGCTGGTGATCTGCGATGCCGCGGGCAGCATCCTGTTTCGCCGGCCCGTCGCCGGTTTCGCGCTGCCGCGGTTCGGCGCATGCTGTCCGCTCTGGACGCTGTTCAGTGCGCTTTGCCGCCCGTTGCTGCCGATCCGCCGCCGGGTCGAGCAGGCAGGCCGCGCGCCTTCGCGGTTCGACTGCCTGGCGATCGCGTGGCCCGAGGGCGTGACGGATTTCGACGCCGATCCGCTGTTGCGCTCCTACATGCTGATCCTTCCGGTGCGCGAAACCGGCGAACCGCTGGGCGATGTCAAACAGGTCGGATCGTCCTGCCGCATCTGTCCGCGCACCGATTGCCGGGCGCGGCGCGAACCGTCCATTCTGGGCGAAGGGTTTTGACACCATGACGAATGGGGGGCTAAGCTGAATCCACGGGTCTTGAGGAGGGGCGGACAGGTGACAGGGCGGCATGTCCTTCTGATCGAGGACGAACCCAATATTATAGAGGCCATCCGCTTTATCCTGACGCGCGAGGGTTGGAAAGTGGACAGCCACGCGCATGGCACGGGCGCGGTCGAAATGGTGCAGAAAACCGATCCCGATTTGCTGATCCTCGACGTGATGCTGCCGGGCCGAAGCGGGATGGAAATACTGCGCGATCTGCGCGCGCTGCCGGAATACGAGAACCTGCCGGTGCTGATGCTGACCGCGCGCGGGCAGATGCGCGACCGCGACATGGCCGAGCGGGCGGGGGTCAGCCGGTTCATGACCAAACCGTTCTCCAATACCGAGGTGCTGGCCGCCGTGCGGGATCTGCTGGCCCAGGCCAGCCGCCCATGAGCCCCGAGACCACGCGCCGCCGCAGGGCGATCTTTCATGAACGCCAGACCTATCGCCGCCGACGCCAGCGCGACGCCGCGCGCCTGTTGGCGGTGCTGGGCGTGGCGCTGTTCGCCGTGCCGCTGTTGTGGGAGCGGGCCGGCACCGAAAATGACGCGGTCGCGATGTCCTCGGCCATCATCTACCTGTTCACCGTCTGGGGCGGGCTGATCCTGATCAGCCTGTGGGTCGGCATGACCGCAGCTCGCTGGGGACAGGACAGCGACCGCGCTGCCGCCGATCCGGGTTCGGAGTCGGATTGATGGCCTCGTTCAACCTGCTTGTCGCGGTGTGTCTGGGCTATGTCGCGATCCTGTTCGCGGTGGCGTTCCTGGCCGACCGGATCGCGGCGACGGGGCGGGGGCGCTGGCTGCGCTCGCCATTGATCTACACGCTGTCGCTGTCGATCTATTGCACCGCGTGGACGTTCTACGGTGCCGTCGGATATGCGGTGCGCTCGGGGCTGGAATTCGTCACGATCTATCTTGGCCCCACGATCGTGATGATCGGCTGGTGGTGGGGCTTGCGCAAGCTGGTGCGTGTGGGCCGCAGCCAGCGGGTGACATCGATTGCCGACCTTCTGTCGTCGCGCTATGGCAAATCCAACACGCTGGCGATCTGCGTCACCTTGCTGGCGGTGATCGGCATCACGCCCTATATCGCGCTGCAATTGCAATCCATCACCCTGTCCTTCGCCACCTTTGCCGAGGCCGACCCCTCGCGCGGCTGGGCCGATGTCTCCAGCGGCCTTTGGGTGGCGGGCGGCCTTGCGATCTTTGCCATCCTTTTCGGCACCCGCAATCTGGACGCCAACGAACGCCACCACGGCGTCGTCACCGCCATCGCGCTCGAGGCGGTGGTCAAGCTGGTGGCGCTGCTGGCTGTCGGCATCTTCGTCGTCTGGGGCCTGGCCGGCGGCATCGGCGAAACCATGGCCCGCATTGATGCCTCGCCGATTGGCGAATGGAACGTCGATCCAGGCCGGTGGAGCGCGATCACCTTTCTGGCAGCGGCCGCCTTTGTCTGCCTGCCGCGCATGTTCCAGGTGATGGTGGTGGAAATCGACAACGAGCGCCACCTGCACACCGCCGCATGGGCGTTCCCGCTGTATCTGTTTCTGATGAGCCTGTTCGTCGTGCCCATCGCCGCCATCGGGCTGGATCTGCTGCCCGAGGGGACCAATCCCGATCTGTTCGTGCTGACCCTGCCGCTGTCGCAGGGGCGCGAGGATCTGGCGATGCTGTCGTTTCTTGGCGGCTTTTCCTCGGCCACGTCCATGGTGATCGTCGCCAGCATGGCGCTGTCCACCATGCTGTCGAACCATATAGTGATGCCGATCTGGCTGTCCTGGACCGGCAGCGCGGCGTCGGTTTCGGGGGATGTGCGCAGCGTGGTGCTGCTGGCGCGCCGTGTGTCCATCGTGGTGATTCTGGCGCTGGGATATTTCTATTACATGCTGTCGGGCGGCGGCGCCGGGCTGGCCGCCATCGGGCTGATTTCCTTTGCGGGCGTCGCGCAGATGTTGCCGCCGCTGGTCGGCGGGCTTTACTGGCGCGGTGCGACGCGAACGGGGGCGCTGGCGGGGCTGGGCGTCGGCGCGGGTCTGTGGCTTTATACCCTGCTGCTGCCGGGGCTGGGCGGTTTCATCCCCGACACGATGCTCCAACAGGGGCCGTTCGGTCTGTCGTGGCTGCGTCCGCAGGCCCTGTTCGGGATTACCGGGCTGGACCCGATGACCCATGCGGTGATGTGGAGCATGGCGCTGAACGCGCTGACCTTCGTGATCGTTTCGCTGATCACCCTGCCTGACCCGATCGAGCGGCTTCAGGGGGCGCAATTCGTCAATGTCTTTGAACATTCCACCGGTCTGCGCGGCTGGACCGGCTATGTCGCCCAAAGCGAGGATCTGCTGATCATGGCGCAGCGTATCCTGGGCACGAGCGACGCGCAGACGCTGTTCCAGCGCGAGGCCGACCGGCAAGGCGCGCGCGGCCACCTGCCCGAACCGACCCCGGATTTCCTGGAGCGGCTGGAGCGCAATCTGGCCGGGTCGGTCGGGGCCGCCGCCGCCCATGCGATGATCGCCCAGATCGTCGGCGGCGCGTCGGTTTCGGTCGAGGATCTGCTGGCGGTGGCCGATGAAAGCGCGCAGATACTGGAATATTCCAGCCAGCTCGAGGCGAAATCCGCCGAACTGAGCCGCACCGCGCGGCAATTGCGCGACGCCAACGACATGCTGACCCGTCTATCGGCACAGAAGGACGCGTTTCTGGGGCAGGTCAGCCATGAATTGCGCACGCCGATGACCTCGATCCGCGCATTTTCCGAAATCCTGCGCGACACCGAAGACCTGTCCCCGGCCGAGACGACACGCTATGCCGCGATCATCCATGACGAGGCGCGGCGCCTGACCCGGTTGCTGGACGATCTGCTGGATCTCAACGTGCTGGAAAGCGGACAGGTCAGCCTGAACATGCGCGCGGGCACCTTGGCGCAGGTTCTGGATCACGCGCTGTCCTCGGCGTTGGCGGGCGCCGAGCGCAAGATGGTCGTGCATCGCCGCCCCGAGATGGAAAATGTGCCGCTCTATTCCGATCTGGACCGGCTGGCGCAGGTGTTCATCAACCTTGCGTCGAATGCATTGAAATATTGCGATGCGGACCGGCCGGAACTGACGATCCGCGTGCAGATCCAGGACGATATGCTGTCGGTCGATTTCATCGACAATGGCCGGGGCCTGACGGACGAGGCGCAGACCCTGGCCTTTGAAAAATTCTATCGCGTCAGCGGGGAAAAGGCCGGAGGGGCCGGTCTGGGCCTGGCGATCTGCCGCGAGATCATGCAGCGCCTCGATGGCGACGTGACCTATCTGCCGGGGCAAGGCGGGGGCGCGTTCCGGGTGACTCTGCCGCTACGCGAGGGTGGCCGAGGGATTGATGCGGCGGCGTAAAGATTATCGTAACCGAGGGGTGGTTAGGGTGGCGCCGAGGCAGAAGCCTATCGGGCAGGTCAGAGGGTGATGACGGACAAGGATTCCATTTCGGTATTGCAGCGCAAGCTGGCCAGCGCGGGCGGCGAAACGGCGGGAACCGGGCGGTCGATCCTGCGTGCCTTGCGCCTCGCCGTGGCGCGGGCGGCGGCGGATGTGTTCGATCTGGCGCTTTCGGCGATCGGCGCGACGCAGGCATGGCGCGGGCAGGACGATCTGGGGCGTCATCTGGACGATACGCGCCTTCTGGTCCTGCTGGACGGGCCGGAGGGCGCGACCGGCGCGCTGTCGCTGGACCGCACGGCGCTGGGGGCGCTTATTCAACAGCAGACCACGGGCAAGGTGCTGGACACGCCGTCGGGAACACGCCCCTATACCGGAACCGACGCAGCGCTGACCGCGCCGCTGATCGATGCGATGCTGACCGGCGCGCATGAATTGTGCGACCGGCCGGAGGATCGAGACTGTCTCGCCGGATATCGCTTTGGCGCGCGCGCCGGCGATTCGCGCAGCCTGCTGCTTGCGCTCGAAGGCGAAAGTTTTCGCGTTTTCGACCTGACGCTGGACATAGCGGGCGGGCAGATACAGGGCGCGATGACGCTGATCCTGCCGGAACCGGCGCAACCGGCCGGGGCGGGAGAACCCGGCGCGGGCGAGCCGGGGCTGGAGGCGGTCTTTGGCACCGTGCGCGCCGAATTGATGGCGTCGATCGGCCATGTCCAACTGCCCCTGAGCGAGTTGGGGCAGATGAAGCCGGGTGATATCCTGCCACTGCAGGGTCGGAACCTGCGCGGGGTCGAGCTTTGGACGATTGCCGGCGAACGCGTGGCCCGTGGCCGGCTGGGCCAGATTCGCGGTCTGCGCGCCGTCCGGCTGAACGATGGCTCGGCGTCCGATGCGGACGGCTTTGCCGACCGCGCCCTCGCTCAGGATCGTAGCCGCACGAATGCGGCCCGCGAGATGGAAAACCGCCCGCCGCAAACGATGAAAGAGGATGCGGGACCGGGTTTGGCCAGCGGCGCGGATAGCGAAAGCGATGCGTTTCCGGATAACCTGACGCCGGATCAGGCCGCGGCGGCGATTTCACAGCTTGCCGGCCTGCCACCCGAAGACAGTGCGAGACCCCAAGCAGAGGAATAGACCAGCACGCAGCCCCAGCATCATGGGTTTTCCGAGAAGACGGATTTTCAATCGCGCTGGCGGGACATTTGTTCGAGGGTCGGACGCAGGCCATCCAGATCATATCCGGCCCGGGCGGTGGTCGACAGGATGTCGTCCACCGACATCGTGTCGGCCTGACCCAGCGCCCACACCACGCTGCAGCGTGTGCCCGTCGCGCAATAGGCGAGAACCGGACCGTCGGATTGCGCGATCAGATCACGCTGGCGGGCGACATTTTCCGGCGTCATCGTCTGATGCGTCAATTCCAGCGTTTCGAATGCGAGACCGGCCGCCCGTGCGGCCGCACCGATCGACTCGGCCTGCTGTCCGGGCGGCACTTCGCTGTCGGGGCGGTTGCAGATCACCGTCGTGAACCCGGCGCCCGCAATAGCGGCCAGATCCTCGGGAACGAGCTGTGAGGCGACGTGATAGCGGGCGGTGAGGCGGCGAATATCCATAGGTCTGCTTACGCCGACACGGCCAGCCTGTCCAGATGATCGCGTCCGCGCCGGCAGGCATGGCACCCCCCGAAAGACGCCGTAATATAGACGGGCGGCGCGCGTCGGAATAATTCCGCCTATGGTTGATTTGTCGCAACCTTTTACGTTGCGTAATGTGTTATGTTTGATTCGGAACAGCGCTTGGGGGCCCTGCCTATACCATCCCCCGATTCGCTGACCGCCAAGCTGTCAGGCGATCGTGACAGCATTCAGGAATTGAATGGGGGGGATACCATGCCGATTCACGAACTCAAGAAACGTGCCGAAAATCTGGAAAGCCGCATCTCGCAGATTGGTTATTCCGAACGTCTTCGTCTTCAGCCGGAATTCAGCAAGGTTCTGGCGCGCTTGCGTGCCGAGGGCGCGCGGGTGCCGACGCATCTGAGCAATCTGGACGAGATCCTGACCGATGAGGCGATCGAGGCCCAGTTCGACAACATGCCGGTCTGATCAGCCCAGCAGCACACCCACAACCACCAGCATCAGGCCGATCACCGACAGGAAAAGCGCGCCGAGATTCAGCGGCAACACCGATTGCAGCACGGCGCGCAGTTCATCGTCGGGCAGGTTGGCGCGGCGGGCGCGAAACACGCGAACGATGCTCCAGATGAGGCCGGCCAACCCGATCAGGGAAATACCCGCACCGGCCCAGATCATGATTTCGAACATGGTCGTTTCCGTTCTTCGCCAGATATCCGGCGCCTAGCGCAAGGCGTGGCCCGGTGCAAGTCCGGTCTTGGCTGGCGGCGGTGTCACGGCGAATCCACCACCTTGCGCACCTTGTCCATCCACCCCTGCGCGCCTGCCCTTACGACGTCATATGTCGCGCGTCCCAGCGCCTCGCCCAGGGGCGTGTGCGAGCCGGCGTAAATGCCGCCGCCCGGCGGCGCCGCGATGGCGATGCAGTCGGTGCCGGTGCCGGTGGCGATGCCGGCGGACAAGGCGAGGCCGGTGTCGATGATCGCGGCGGTACGGGCCTCGGCGGCGATGGACAGCGCCTCGATCAGCGCCGGATCGCCCAACGGGCACGACAGTTGCACCGCGATATTGATCGTGCCCCAGTTCGTGCCGGTCCGGTCCATCCGCGTGCCGACCCGTTCGGCGTTGGACAGACCCACGGTGGCGACACACCTCGCCGTGACATCTTCGACCGTGGCGGTGTCCGTCTCAAACGCGCTCAGATCACGCGAGGTCAGCATCGCCACCGCATCGGACTCGCCGAGGGACCGAATCTCTTGCGCCAGCCATGCCACCGCGTCGAAGTCCGGCGGCAGATCGGCATTGCGCACCTCGCGCCAGAGGATCCGCCGCGCCGTGACGAAGCCGGGGTTGATGACGGCCCAACTGAGCACGCGATGCGGCGACCCCAGATCGAATGTCAGCCAGGGGCGGCGCAGGCGAACGCTCATCCCGTGAGTTCCATCGGCTGGAAGACGACGCCCTGCGGCGTGTCACGGTAGAACGCGCTAACGCCGAATACGTTTGCCACGTTCTCCGGTGTCAGCACCTGCGCCGGCGGACCGTCGGCCACCAGCCGCCCGCGATCCAGCATCAGCAGCCGCGTGCAATGACGCGCCGCCAGCGCCAGGTCGTGCAGCGACACGATCACGGACCGCCCGCCTCGCGCGAGACTGGCAAAAACCTGCATCGTCGCGATCTGATGCGCCGGATCCAGTCCGGCAATCGGTTCGTCGGCCAATAGCAGCGGCGTTTCCTGCGCCAGCGCCCGCGCGATCAGCACACGCGCCTGTTCGCCGCCCGACAGGTGGGTGGCGGTGCGGTGCCGCATCGCCTCAAGCTCCATATGGGCGATTGCGGCGTCCACGGCGGCACGGTCGGCATCGCGCAGCCTTGCCCCGCGCGGCAGATGCGGGATGCGGCCCAGCGCGATCACGGTCTGCACGCTGACCGGCCAAGCGATCTCGCGCGATTGCGGCATCCAGGCGACGGCGCAGGCGCGCTCGCTGGCGGGCAGGGTGGCCAGAGAGGAATCGCCGCGCGCCGCCAACAGCCCCAGCGCCGCGCGCAACAATGTCGTTTTGCCCGAACCGTTGGGGCCGATCAGGCCGATGCATTCGCCGCGCGTGACATTCACGGTGACATCGTCGACCACCGGGCAGCCATTGCGCAAAACCGTCATGTGGGACAGTGAAAGCAGGGTCATGGCAGCTCTTTCCGCGTCTTGTATATCAGGTGCAGGAACAGCGGTGCACCGACCAGCGCCATCAGCACCCCCAGTTTCAGATCGCGGGTCGGGAAAATCTCGCGCACCGCGATATCGGCGGCCAGCACCATCGCCGCGCCGCCAAGCGCCGAGGCCCAGAGCAGCGCCGAGGGGCGCCCGCCGACGAACGGACGCAGCAGATGCGGCACCACCAGCCCGACGAAGCCGATTGCCCCGGCCACGGCGGTGGCCGCGCCAACGCTGGCCGCCGTGCCGAGGATCAGCGCCAGCCGCAGCCGGGGCAGACGTACGCCCATCGCCTGCGCCGCATCCTCGCCCAGAGTCAGTGCGTCGAGGCCGCGGCCCAGCCCCGCAAGCAGCGCCCAGCCGACCAGCATGAAGGGCAGCGCCAGCCAGACATGGGTGAACGAGCGGTCGGCGAGCGAGCCCATCATCCAGAACACGATGTCGGCGGCGGCAAACGGATTGGGCGAGAGGTTCAGCACCAGCGAGGTCAACGCCCCTGCCAGCGCGGAAATCGCGATGCCCGCAAGGATCAGCGTGATCGACGCCCCGCGCGGACCGGCCAGCATCAGGATCAGCAGTACCGCCACGACCGCCATTCCCAGCGCCGAAAGCGGCAGCGCCAGCGCAAATGACGCCGCCAGCCCGGTCTGCAATGCCAGCACCGCACCCAATGCGGCAGCGCCCGACACGCCGATCAGCCCCGGTTCGGCCAGCGGATTGCGCAGAAAGCCCTGCATTGCCGCGCCTGACAGCCCCAGCGACGCGCCGATCATCACCGCCAGCAACGCGCGGGGAAGGCGGATTTCCCGCATCACCACGGCAAGCGGCGTGCCGTCATTGCCAAACAGCGCCACCAGCGCCTGCCCTGCCGATACCGGCAGCGGACCGCTGAGCAGCGAGCCGGCGAACAATACGGCGACCAGCGCCAGAAGCAGCGCCGCCAGCCTCATCCCGCCGCCTCCAGATGCAGGCGCAGCGCGCGCATCTCGCGCACCGCGTTCAGCACCGCCGGAGTGCCGCAGATCCAGTCCTGATCGGTCAGGCTGCCCGCCACGGCGGTATCCTGCAACGCGCGCAAGGCGGGGTGGCCCAGCACATCCTCGGCACGCGCCTGACCGGGATAGTCGCGCCCGGTCACGATCACGTCGGGGGCCAGCATCACCAGTTGCTCCAGCGGCAGGGTGCCGCCATCGCTCAGGCCCGCTTCGGTCGCGACATTGTCGAACCCCGCCATGCGCAGGATATCGCCCGCCAGCGTGCGATCCCCCGACGTATAGCTGTTGACGTAATAGATCGCCGCGCGGGGGCGCGTAGCGGGCGCATCGCCCAGATCGTTCAGCGCAGCGTCGAAATCGGCGATCATGCGCGCGGCCTCGTCCTGTTGCCCCAGCGCCGCGCCCATCTGCGCCAGCCGGTCGCGCACGTCCGACAGGGCGGTGGCGGGGGCGAAGAGCTCGACGCGTATCCCGAGACCGCGCAGCATCTGCACCGTGGCGGGGTCGGTGAACGTGCCGGCCAGCACCAGATCGGGGTTCAGCAGATAGACCTCTTCGGCGCGCGAACCGTTGGTCGGCAGCGCGCGGGCGGCCTCGGCCATCGCCGAACTGTCCGGATCATGCGCCAGCCGCGACACCGACACCAGCTGCCCCGGCGCCGCCAGCAACAGCCCCAACTGATCGGTGCAAAGGTTGATCGACACGACACGTTCCGGCGCATCGGCCAAGGCAGCCGTGGCGGTCGTCAACGCCACGGCGAAAGCGGCGAGTGCGCTAGAAATCCGCACGGACACCAACATAGAACGCCCGGTCGGACGTGCCGTAACCTTTGGCCGTTTGATATTGCTCGTCCGCGAGGTTCTCGATGCGCAGATAAACCTGCGACGCGGGGGTCAGATCATAGGTCAGCCCGGCATTGACGAGGGTGTAGTCGGGCATCGGGCCTTGATCGACACGATCCGCGACATGGTTCAGCATGATCTGTCCGTTCAGACGGGGGGCGAGTTCAGCCGAGACGCCAAGCAGCAAGTCGTGTTTCGGCACGCGCGCGGGTTGGCTGCCGTCCTCCTCTTTGGCGTCGGTATAAGTGTAGTTGCCGAAGAGCGAGACGCGGTCGTTGACCGGCAGATCGGCACTCAGTTCTATGCCACGCGTTTCGGTGGTGCCAGACACTTGCGCGTAGCTGCTGCCGCTCCACCTAATCAAGTCATCGATTTCGGTGTAGAACAGCGTCGCGTTTATGGAACCTGCTCCAAGAAGTTTGCGCTCAACTCCCAGTTCTAGGCTGCGACTTTTCTCGGGCTGCAATGTTGCCAGACCATAAGGCCCATAAAGTTCGTAAAGCGATGGTGCGCGGAATCCCGTGGCCAGCGCGGCGCGAACGACCCAGTTTTGGTCCGGACGCCATGCCAGCGCCAATCGCCCCGTCGGTTCGGTGCCGAAGTCTGAATGACGGTCGATCCGCAGCGACGTCGTCACATCGAGGTTATCCGAAAGGGCAAACTGAGCCTCGCCGAAGATCGAGGCGGTGTCGTTGCGTGCGCGAACACCATCCAGGATGGATTTTTCTTCGTTATATTCTGCACCGAAGACCAAAGGTCCAAAAGACAGGTCGGCGGTGCCAGTATAGCGTGCGCCCTGCCGGATGCCTTCGAACCGCTTCGTGGCGCCGTTTGGATCGAGGCGCGTTGTCTTGAAGTGGGAACCCTCGATTTCCTGGGTGACGACATCGCCGCTATATATGGCAAAGACGCGACCGCCCTTACGATCAGTAAAATTTTGATCTGCCGTGTCGATCAAGCCGTAGGGCGGTACGGATTCGTAACCGTCAATGTCCGATTCCTGCTCTGCATAGATCGCATCGAACCCAACCCGTAGCCGTTCCGACAGCGCATAACTTCCCGACAGGTAGATCGTTTTGCCGTCGAAACCGTCAGACTCGGTGTTGCCTGCGTTTTCGTCCGCCGCCGAAAATCCGTCCGTGTGCAGGCGTGACATGGTCAGGGCCATCTCAGCGCGGTCCGACAGATAACCGACACTGGCCGAGACGCCGGCGGTGCCATAGCTGCCGGCCTCGCCGGAGAAGCGATAGCTCATGCCGTTCTCAGACGGACGCCATGTCGAGATATTTACCACCCCTGCAATCGCCGAAGAGCCGTAAAGCGCTGATTGCGAGCCTTTCAGGATTTCGACGCGGCTGAGACCCGCTCCGGTCAGGCCGCCCCAGTTATAGGAGGGCTGACCGGTGGAGGGATCGGTCACGTCGATCCCGTTGATGCGGGTGCCGATATAGCCGCTGCCCAGCCCTCGAATCCGCAATGTGGTTGTCTTGCCCACGCCGCCGTTTGAACTGCTGGTCAGGCCCGGAAGTCGCGTCAGCGTGTCGATCAACTGCACGCCTGCATTCCGCTGCAGATCCTCTTCGTCCAGCACGTCGACCGTCGCGCCGACGCGGTCGGCCTCGGTTTCGGTCTGGTTCGCCGATAGCACCACCGTGCCCAGATCGTAATATTGCTGTGCCGTGGCGGGTGCCGCGCCCAGTGCCAGTGTCGTTGCGAGTAATCTTTTCATGTCCAAAGCCCTTCCCCGGACCCCCGGTCGTTCTTGCGATGTCTGGAAGGGCCAAGGCGGCTCCTGCGCAAACGGTGAGTATGTCACCATTGCGGAACGGATGCCGCCCATATGACGCCCCTCGCGCCACATGAAGGTGATCGCCCTGGCAGGTCTCCTGACTTGCGGGTCGTCGCGTGTAACAGGCCTTCCCGAACCCTTTTGGGGCCAGTGGCATCCTCTGCGCACGCTCTCCGCCTACAGTTGCGGGGGCAGTCGTGGTTTTGACCGGACCGGTCGCACCACGTTCCCTTTAACGGCGAGTCACCCCGCCGAACCAAAGCGGTCCCCGAATAGGCCCAAGCGGCGGGCGGATCAAGGGGCATCGCATCTTGCGAAGGGTGCGGACGGGTTGTATTGGCCGGGTCCACCCGATTTGCGCAGCCCGACGGAGCCTGACCCATGAGCGATACCAATACCGACGCCACCTACAGCGTGACCGCCAGCGAATTGCGCCAGTTCATCGAACGGGTCGAGCGGCTGGAGGCCGAGAAGAAGGATCTCGCCGACCAGCAGAAAGAGGTCATGGCCGAGGCCAAGGCGCGTGGCTACGACACCAAGGTGATGCGCAAGGTGATCGCGCTGCGCAAACGCGACAAGGACGACATCGCCGAGGAAGAGGCGATTCTGGAGATGTACAAGGAAGCGCTGGGCATGAACTGACGCCGCCGCGTCAGCGTTTGAAATCCGGCGCCCGGTCTTGTGCCATCGGCATGCTTTGGCGCCTTTGCAGCGCCCGGATCGCTCATAGCAGCACGATGGTCGCAAGCCCGAGGAAGATGAAAAAGCCCATGATGTCCGTCGTCGTGGTCACGAACGTGCCCGACGCCAGCGCCGGATCGACACCCAGCTTTTCCAGCACCACCGGCACCACCGTGCCCGCGAACCCGGCGATGATCATGTTGCACAGCAGCGCCGTGCCGATCACCGCGCCCAGCAGGGGCGAGTGGAACCACAGCATCCCCACCGTGCCCAGCACCGTCGCAAAGACCAGCCCGTTCAGCAGCCCGACCATCAATTCGCGCCCGATCACCCGCCAGACGTTCGAGCCGGTCAGATCGCGCGTCGCCAATGCGCGCACCGTCACCGTCAGCGACTGGGTTCCGGCATTGCCGCCCATCGAGGCGACGATGGGCATCAGGATCGCGAGCGAGACCAGCTGAGCGATCGACTCCTCGAATTGCGAGATCACGAGCGAGGCGCAGATCGCCGTGCCCAGATTGACCAGCAGCCACGGCAGCCGCCGTTTGGAGGTTTCCGCCACCGTATCCGAAAGCGAGCTTTCCTCGTCCACGCCGGCCAGGCGCAGCATGTCCTCTTCGTGCTCTTCGTCGAGGATCGTCATGGCGTCGTCGATGGTGATGACCCCGACCAGTCGCCCGTCATCATCGACCACGGGCGCCGAGATCAGGTGATACTGGTTGAAGGCATAGGCGACATCGCCCTCGTCGCGGTTGGCGGGAATGATCTGGAACGTATCCTCGGCGATATCCGCCAAACGGACGTCGCGCCGTGAACTCATCAGTTTGCCCAAGGTGACGTTGCCCACCGGGCGCAGGCGGGGATCGACCAGCACGACGTGATAGAACTGTTCGGGCAGGTCCTCGGCGCGGCGCAGATGATCGATGGCCTGCCCCACGGTCCAGTGTTCCGGGGCCATGACGACCTCGCGCTGCATCAGGCGGCCGGCGGAATATTCGGGATAGGACAGCGATTGCTGCACCGCCACGCGGTCCGATGCCTCGAGCGCGCGCAGGATCGCCTGTTGCTGCGGTTCTTCCAGATCCTCGACCAGATCCACGACATCGTCGCTTTCCATCTCGCGCACGGCGTCGGCCAGAACCTGCGGCGTCAGCAGGTCGATCACCTCTTCGCGGATGTTGTCGTGCAGTTCCGACAGGATCTCGCCGTCGAATTCGCGGTCGTAGAGACGAATCAGGCGGGCACGGTCGTAGGGGCCGATCTGCTCCAGAAGGTCGGCGATGTCCGCGGGGTGCAGCGGCTCCATCAATTCGGTCAGTTGTTGCTGATCGTCGATCTCCACCGCGTAAAGGATCGCGGCGACGGCCTTGCGGTCCAGCGGATTGTCATCCTCGCGCTGCGCTTCAACTTCGGGCTGGTCGGTGTCGTCGGTCATGCGCGCTCCTCTGCGGTTGTGCGCGAAAATAGAGGAAGGCGGTCGAAGAACAATGGCAATCGCGTGATTTACCTCGCAGCGACGGGGCGATAGTCTGCCGGGCGGCGACATTCGGGGACATCGCGACATGACCGGCAAGACCATCCTCATCGGGCAGGTGCTGTCCTTTCACGGCTCCCCGTTCGAGGGCGAGGCGGCCGCCGCCGTGCGGCTGGACGGGGCGATCCGTGTCGAGGCAGGGCGCATCGTTGCCGTGGGTGGCGCGGATCGGCTGAAGGCCGACGCGCCCGATGCGCGGGTGATTGATCACGGCAATCGCGTGATCATGGCCGGGTTCGTCGATGCCCATGTGCATTATCCCCAGACCGCCATCATCGCCAGTTGGGGCAAGCGGCTGATCGACTGGCTGAACACCTATACCTTTCCCGAAGAGACCCGTTTCGGCGACGCCGACTACGCCCGCGAGATTGCCGCGCGCTATCTGGATCTGACGGCGGCGCATGGCGTAACGACGATGTGCAGCTATTGCACCATCCATCCTGCCAGCGTCGAGGCGTTTTTCAGCGCCGCACAGGCGCGGGGGCAGCGGGTGGTGGCGGGCAAAACCTGCATGGACCGCAACGCGCCCGAGGAACTGCGCGATACGGCCCAATCGGCCTATGACGACAGCAAGGCGCTGCTGACCCGCTGGCACGGGGTGGACCGCCTAGGCTACGCGATCACGCCGCGTTTCGCGCCCACCTCCAGCCCTGAACAATTGTCGGCGCTGGGGGCGCTCTGGGCCGAGCATCCCGATTGCCTGATGCAGACCCATCTGAGCGAACAGGTGGACGAGATCGAATGGGTGCGCGGCCTTTACCCCGAGGCGCGCGATTATCTTGATATCTACGAAACCCACGGGCTGCTGGGAGCACGCGGAATTTACGGTCATTCCATCCATCTGGAGCCGCGCGAGCGCGACCGGCTGGCCGAAACCGGCGCGGCGCTGGCGCATTGCCCGACTTCGAACACATTTATCGGCTCGGGCCTGTTCGACATGGCGGGGCTGATCGCGCAGGGCCAGCGCGTCGGACTGGCCAGCGATACCGGCGGCGGATCGTCGTTCTCAATGCTGCGCACCATGGCGGCGGCCTACGAGGTGGCGCAGCTGCGCGGTCACGCCTTGCATCCGGCGCAATTGCTGTGGCTGGCCACCGTGGGTTCGGCCCGCGCGCTGCATCTGGATCACCTGATCGGCAACGCGGTGGCGGGAAACGAGGCGGATCTGGTGGTGCTGGATCTGGCCTCGACCCCCGCCATCGCGCAGCGCGCCGAGCGGGCAGGGGACATATGGGAGGCCCTGTTCGCCACCATCATGATGGGCGACGACCGCGCCATCGCCGACGTCTGGATCGGCGGGAAGCAGTGCGGTGCCGTCAGTCGGGCGTAGCGCGCAGCAGGTCCAGCGCCGCCTTGTGCAGCGTCGGATTGGCCGCCGCCAGCACCCGCCCGCCATTCAGCGCCGGGCCACCGCGCCAATCGGTGACGATGCCGCCCGCCGCCTCGATCACCGCGATGGGGGCGTGTATGTCATAGGCGTTCAGCCCCGCCTCGATCACAAGGTCGATATGGCCCGCCGCCAGCAGCGCATAGGCATAGCAATCCATGCCGAACCGGGTGAGCATCGCGGCTTTGCTGACACGCTCGAACCCGGCACGCTCGTCCGTCGTGCCGATTTCGGGGAATGTGGAGAACAGGATCGCGCGGTCCAGCGTCTGCGTCCGGCGGGTTTCCAGTTCCCTGTTCCCGCGCGGCGCGTCCAGTTTCGCCACGCCGTCCGCGCCGCTGAACCGCTCGCCGGTATAGGGCTGGTCGATTACGCCCAGGATCGGCCCGGTCGCATCGCTCAGCGCGATCAGCACGCCCCATGTGGCGGTGCCGCTGAGAAAGGCACGGGTGCCGTCGATCGGGTCCAGTACCCACAGCCGTCCGCTCGGACCATCGACGCGCCCGAATTCCTCGCCCCATATGCCGTCATCCGGGCGGTGCCGCGCCAGCAGATCGCGCATCGCGGTTTCGGCGGCGCGGTCGGCTATGGTAACCGGGTCGAACCCCTCGGTCCACTTGTTGTCGGCTTCCAGATCCGGACGGCGGAAATGCGGCAGAATGGCCGCGCGCGCGGCATCAGCCAGAAGATGGGCCAGTTCAAGATCGGACACGGCATCGCTCATGCACTGCGATTGCCAGCTTGCGTCACGCGATGCAAGCTGGCGATGTCCCGCACGGGGCGAAAGCCGGTTCAGGCCACGTCGCTGAGAGCCCGCGCCAGTTCGAACAGGCGGCGGCGCTGGTTTTCGGGGATCGCATAATAGGAGCGCACCAGGTCCAGCGCCTCCTTGTCGCCCATCAGATCGGCGGGAATCGCACCCTTGGGCTGCGCGCTGGCCGGATGGTCATCGGCATCCTTCAGCCCTTCGAAGAAAAAGCTGACCGGCACATCCAGCGCATCCGCGATGTCCCACAGCCGCGATGCGCTGACACGGTTCGCGCCGGTTTCGTATTTCTGGATCTGCTGGAACTTGATCCCGACCTGCTCGGCCAGTTGCTGCTGCGTCATTCCGATCAGCCAGCGCCGGTGGCGCACACGTTTGCCGACATGGACATCTACGGGATGGGTCATGGTTGTTTCCTCTGTTATCGTTCACTCTTCCGGACGGCTTGACGCAATCAACGAAAATCGCACCGTCCTCACGTATTACAGGCCGATTCCAGTCCCCATTCTCGACCCACACTCACCGCCTGACAGTATCGTCATCGGCGCGGTTGAGCGCAACGGAGTTGTTTCGCGTCGGCTGAATGTTGCCATAGGTTGTATGGTGGCGCGCGCAGACGGTCTTGGGGGCGGTAGGCAGGATCGCGTCCGGTGCCGGGCCTGTGACGGCTGCGGCGATCACGCAAGGGGGAGCGGGATTTCCGGTTTCGCCCGCAGCAGGAATCGCGTAAACCAAGGCGGAATAAGGGATTTCATCATGCGCGCTTACCGTGTCACCGCACCCGATACCGCTCCGCAATTATGCGATGTTCCGGTTCCGTCGCCCGGACCGGATCAGGTGCGCATCGACATTCATGCCTGCGGGCTGAACTTCGCCGATCTGCTGATGATCAAGGGCAGTTACCAGGACACGCCCGCGCCGCCCTTTACCCTGGGCATGGAACCGGCCGGCACAATCAACGCGCTTGGCGAAGGCGTCGAGGGATTCGCCGTCGGCGATCGGGTGATGATCTATGGCGGGCAGGGCGGGCTTGCGCAGCAGGGCGTATTCGACGCCGCCCGCGCGATCCGCCTGCCGGATGCGATGGGGTTCGGCCACGCCGCCGCCTTCCAGATCGCCTATGGCACCAGCCACCTGGCGCTGGATTACCGCGCGCGGCTGCAAGAGGGCGAAACGCTGCTGGTCACCGGCGCGGCGGGCGGTGTCGGACTGACGGCGGTGGAGATCGGCAAGCTGATGGGCGCGCGGGTGATCGCGCAGGCCCGCGGGCATGACAAGCTCGAGATCGCGCGCAAGGCAGGGGCCGACCATCTGATCGAGGCCGATACCGGTGATCTGCGCACGCAACTGCTGGATCTGGGCGGCGTCGATGTGGTCTATGACGCGGTGGGCGGCGACGTGTTCAAGGCCGCGTTCCGCGCGTGCCGCCCCGAGGGGCGATTGCTGACCATCGGTTTCGCCAGCGGCGAGGTGCCGCAAATCCCGGCCAATCACCTGATGGTCAAGAACCTTTCGGTGATGGGGCTGTATATCGGCGGGCTGGTCAAGGCGCGCCCGGACGTGGTGCGCGCCAGCATGGAAACGCTGCTGGACTGGTATGAAAAGGGGCGATTGCACCCCCATGTCAGCCACATCCTGCCGCTTGAGCAGGTAGGGCAGGGGCTGGATCTTCTGCGCAGCCGGACCTCGACCGGCAAGGTGGTGATCCGGCCGTGATGGAGGTGTCGGGGCACCAGCCTTGAGCATTGAAGCGTGCCAACGGGTCGATTAAGTGAAAATCCCCGTGAAATAGCTGATCAGAATACTTGAATTAAACGCCGACCTCCCCGATATTCATCACAAAGCCGGCCAAGATACTGTCGGCGCCTCAATACCTGCATGGAGAACACAAATGGCTCAATTCGACACCCACCGAACCACCGGGCGCTCGGCGGTCGGCGCACGCGGTGCCGTTATAGACGAAGGGCTGCGCGCCCACATGAACAAGGTCTACGCGACCATGTCCGTGGGAACGTTGCTGACCTTCCTCGTCGCCTGGGCCGTGGGCACGTCTCCGGCACTGCTGGGTGTGTTCCGCGATCCCGCAACCCTGCAGCCCAACATCCTGGGCTGGATCGTCATGTTCGCGCCACTGATCATGGTGTTCGCCTTCGGCGCCGTTCTCAACCGGATTTCGGCCGCAGGGGCGCAGTTGTTCTTCTACGGCTTCGCAGCGATCATGGGCCTGTCGATGGCGTGGATCTTCGTGGCGTTCACCGGCCTGTCCATCGCCAACGTGTTCCTTGTCACCTCAATCTCCTTCGCGGGGCTGTCGCTGTTCGGCTACACCACCAAGAAGGACCTGTCGGGCATGGGCACCTTCCTGATCATGGGGGTGATCGGTCTGATCGTGGCGATGCTGGTCAACCTGTTCCTGCAATCGCCCGCCATCATGTTCGCGATTTCCATACTGGGTGTGCTGATCTTCGCGGGCCTGACCGCCTATGACACGCAGAAGATCAAGGCCGAGTATCTGGCCCACGCCCAAACCGGCGACACCGAATGGCTGGGCAAGGCCGCGATCATGGGCGCGCTGAGCCTCTATCTCGATTTCATCAACATGTTCATGTTCCTGCTGCAGCTTTTCGGAAATCGGGAATAACCACCCGACCATAGAAAAAATGAGCCCGCCGACCTTTTGGTCCGGCGGGCTTTTTCGTGTCGGCGCCGTTCAGCGGGCCAGCCGCCCGGTCGCCCGGTCGCTTTCGTCGGTGACCGCGTCCAACTCCGCCTCGAGGTCGCGGCGCAGCGCTTCGGTCTCGGCTTCGCTGGCCCGTCGCGGGACGTCCTGTTTCCATTCGCGGCACATCAGAACGCCGCGGGTCCACGGCAGGGGCAGCATCGTGCGGTCCCATGTCGGCAGGGTCGCGACACGATTGGCCGAGAACGACACGCAGAAGATGCGGCATCCCGACGCGCGCGCCCAGACGATCGGCACCGTCGAGGCCACCCGTGCCGGACCGCGCGGCCCGTCCACCGCGATGCCGATGGATTTGCCTTCGCGAATCTTGCCCAGAACGATGCGGGACAGCGCGACATGGCGTTTGTGGCTGGACATCGGCACGGTATCAAAGCCGAAACGGCCCAGCACCTGACCCGCCAACCGGCCCGCCCGCGCCGATGATGTCAGCGAGCAGAACTCCCCCAGGGAGCGGTCGAACAGGAACGGCGCCATGGTGAGGCGCTGGTGCCAGAGCGCCATGATGACCGGCTCGCCGTTGCGCACCGCGTCGTCCATCGGCTCGAATCCGGTGCGCTGCCAGCGCGATGTGCGCTGCGCGTATCGGATATGAGCCGCAAGCAGGTTCTCGACCGAGCGGTTGAACCATGCGCTGTCCGCAATCTTTTTCCGCAGATTCAAACGTCATCCCCAGCCACCGCATCCCGTCCCTCATACTGAAACCGTCCGGCAGTGCAATGGTTTGGGCGCACGCCGCGTGTGGATCGATGGACACGGCACGGACCGGAGGCACAAATTCCGCTTGAGTCCGCGCGCGCGCTGACTTAGGACGGGCGCGGTCCTAGGGGTTTAGCTCAGTTGGTAGAGCATCGGTCTCCAAAACCGAGGGTCGTGGGTTCGAGTCCCTCAACCCCTGCCAGGACCAGGTATGTGTCACGCCGGATTCACAAGATGAATCCCCGCAGCCCATTTGCGCATCCAAGCCGACACGGATCGGATAACGCGTCATTTACCCGGTCGGGCCGGGCCAACACCCTTGAACAGAGCCTCATCCACGTGATCGCCGTGAAGAACCGAGATGCTGCCGGTCGTTTCCAGTACCACGGCGCGCACGGATGACAGATTCAGCGCGTTCGCCTCGCGCAGTTTGGCGATCAGGTCTTCCTCGGCGACCCGGGTCACGCGCAGGGCATCGTGCAGGATGACACCGTCCTTCATCAGCAGCACCGGCGTGTTCTGAACCAGCGCGTCAAGACGCGGTGACCACCGCCGCAGGCGGGAGACGAAATACTGGACGGCAAACAGACTGGCCATCGCCGTCAGTGTCTGAAGAAATCCGGTCCACTGCTGCGACTGCGAGGCTCCGGCCAGCAGCGATCCCATGGCCACGGTCATCACGAAGTCGAAATTGGTCATTTTCGAGAATGACCTCAATCCGACGATGCGGACCAGCAATATGATCCAGAAGAGTCCGAAAACACTCAGGATGAAGCCCTTGGCAAAGGCATCAAGGTTGGATCCGTCGAAGAACATTCGTGCTTCCTCCTGTCCGAAAGATCTTGCTCACCGCATCGAGCGGCAAAGGTCCGACGCACAACCATAAACACGCGCTGCCTTCATCCTCTAAATACAGATTGAACCCAATACCAGAAGTTACCGCTAAGCGAGGTGGTGGCGAAAAATTGCAAGGGTACGTTTCCGATCATGGTCGATTTCAGCGAATTCATGCTTCGCGTCCTGTTCTCCGGCGGATGCGGACTGGTCGTCGGGCTCGACCGCGAGATCAAGAGGAAGCCTCTTGGGGCGGGGGCCTTTGTTCTGGTCGCGATCGGCTCTGCGGCCCTGATGACGGTGACGCTCAACTTCGCTCTGAGCGGCATGGCCGAGGATGATGCAATAACCATCGACCCCACCCGTCTGATCCAGGGGATCGTGGGTGGCATCGGCTTTCTGGGCGCGGGAGCGATCATGTCGCCGAGCGATAACGGGCGGTTGAAAGGTGTCCGCAGTGGCGCGGCAATCTGGGCAGTAGGGTCGATCGGCATCGCTTGCGGGCTAGGTTTCCTGAAGGAGGCGGCATTCATTTCAGCGTTGATATTCGTGGTTCTCAACCTTTTTGACTGGCTGCACATCCGAGGCAACGAATGAGGAAATTATCATGTCGGGAAAGTCCAGCTGCCTTGTCACCAAGATGTCGCACTACGTAACCCTGTCCAATAAGGACCGGGAAAGGCTGGCCAGACTGGAAAAAGCCGAGCGCAACTTCGATGCCGGTCAGGAGGTGTACCAGGGCGGCGACGAGAACAAGGATCTTTATGTCGTCAAGCATGGCTGGGCTTACAGTTACACCGATCTGCCTGATGGCCGCCGCCAGATCGTCAAGATCCATCATCCGGGCGACATAATCGGTTTTCCAGATGTCGCCCTGAAGCACGCGACGACCACGCTTTGCACGGTTGAAGACGTGTGCCTCTGTCCATTTCCCAAATCGTCGCTCGACGCAATCCTGCGTAAATCCCCGAGGCTTTCCGCGCTGCTGCTTTCCATCGCCTTGCGGGACCAGGTCGTGCTTATCGACGTGCTGCGCGCCATGGGCCGGATGAGCGCGCAAGAACGGGTCGCCTATATGCTGCTGGACCTGATCTCGCGGTTGCGGATCACCAATCGGGATATGACCGACACGTTCCGCCTGCCGATGACCCAAGGCCAGATTGCCGATTACCTCGGGCTGACCAATGTCTACATCAGCAAGACCTTCATCCGTATGGAAGAGGGCGGCTACATTCACCGCCAGCAGGATCGTCTTCGGATCCTGAAAGAGGATGCGATGATCGAACTCACGGATTTTCATGATCGGTATGCCGACATGGATACGTCGTGGTTTCCGCAAGACTGATCGCGCGATGCCGATTCAATCCAGTTGAAAGCCGGGTTCGGCGATTTCGCGCAGTGTCGAAGCATCGACGCATGTCCTGACCCATCATGCGCGGGAACTGAACGGCAACGATGATCGTTGCTTCATCGGTAGTGTGAGATTCTACAAGCTGCTGATCGTTAACCATTTTTGTGACTGTGTAACGCCCGGGGGCGAATGTGAAACTGCGGCTTTTCGTAATCTGTGGAATACTGATTCTTTCAGTCGTCGTCCCGGCGGTCGGCATGGTGATCTGTGCCGCCATCATTGCGATCCAGATCGCCCTGATGGGTCTTCGGCCGCTTATCGCCTGTCTGCCCGCACGATTGATGGCAGGTCGGCAGAACTTTGCCAGTCCCTGGTTTTCAATCCACGTCGCGACCCATGCGGAACCGCCTTGCCTCGTGATCCGCACCCTGCGGGCCTTGCTGGATCAGGATTGGCCCGCCGAGCGGTATGAGATCATCGTCATGGACAACAACACGGCCGATCCGGCGCTGTGGAAGCCGGTCGAAAGGTTCTGCGCGGCCCGGCTCGACCGCATCACCTTCCTGCACCGGTCCGGCGTCAAGGGCGCGAAGGCCGGCGCGCTCAACATCGCGCTGGAGCATTCCGCCCCCGATGCCACCCATGTGGTCACCGTCGATGCGGATTATGTCGTTCACCGCGATTTCCTGAGCCGCGCCGCAGAAGCGCTGCACAGGACCGGGGCCGATTACGTGCAGTTTCCGCAATCCTATACCGGCACCGCGATCACCGCACCGGGGATAGATGCCGAGCTTGAGGAGTATTTCCGCACCAATGCCGCCGTCGCCGACGAGGCCGAGGCGGTACTTTTGACCGGCACGCTTTGCGTTATTTCCAAACAGGCGCTGATCGCCGCAGGCGCATGGTCGGGTGCCACCACGACCGAGGATGCGGAACTGGGCGTGCGCCTTTGCCATCGGGGCTTTGCCGGGCGTTTCATCAACGAGGTCGTGGGAAAGGGCCTGCTGCCGCTGTCCCTGCGGGATCTCGAGAGGCAACGCTATCGCTGGTGCAGCGGTAACTTTCAGACGCTGTTGAGACATGCGCGGATGATCCTTACCCCCACGGGCAACTTCAACTTGCACAAGCGGCTGGTCATCCTGACGCAATTGACGGCCTGGTTCAGCCTGGCGCTCGTTCCCTTCGTGCTTTTGATGGTGTGGCTGCTCACCGGTCGGGGCCACACGGTCGCCGCAACCTTCGCTGCCGGGGCCATCGTGCTGAGTCTGGGTGACGCGACGATACGCGTGGTCGCGCGCGGGCTGCGGGACAGGCTGGCGCTTTGGGTCATTCTGCATGCGCTGGCCTGCCGCATCGCCCTGGCGCCACAATCGGCCAAGGCCACTTTCGACGCGCTGACAGGCAGCCGCCTTAAGTTCATCGTGACGGATAAATCCGGCGAAACGGGGCAGGCGTCAGGTCCGCTATATGCGTGTCATCTGATGATCTTCATCACATCGATCCTGCTGCTGATCGGCGTGCAACCCATTGGCCCGCTGGTCGTTGCCGCGCTGCTGACCCTCCTGCTGCCGCTGCCTGCCGCGTTGCTTACCGACAGGAGCCTGTGCGCCTATCGCGCGGCGATTGCTCCATCCCTGACGGAGGTTTCCGCATGACGCCCGATCCTCTTGCGCCCTTGGTCGATATCATCATCCCGACCTACAACCGCGCGCATCTGATCGCCGGCGCCATCCGCGCCGCGCTTGACCAGAGCTGGTGGAACATCCGCGTCACCGTGGTCGATGATGCCAGCACCGACGCCACCAAAGAGGCGATCCAGCCGTTCCTGTCCGATGCGCGCTTCAACTATATCCGGCTGTCCAGAAACCTCGGCACCGCCAACGCCAAGAATGCGGGCCTCTTGCTGACCAATGGCGATGCGGTCACCTTTCACGATTCAGACGACATGCCGCACCGCGACAAGGTGCTGCATCAGGTGCGTGTTCTGACCGCGCGGGATATCGGGGCGGATGCGTGCCTGAACTGGCGCCTGGCGGGCAAGCAAGCGGGCCAGCGGCTGGAGGTCAGCGCCGCGCTGACCCACCATGAGTTGATCCTGCCGGATGGACGCCGCGAGGCGATCCGGCGCGACATCTCGCTGCTCGACGACGTGTTTCCGAACCTTCAGATGGGTGCCCGGGTGCCCGGTGAATGGACGCATATCAACTCCGGTCTTTTCCGCGCAGATGTGTTTCGCCGCCTCGGCGGGTTCGAGGATTGCATCGAGGAAGACCGGGAATTCCGCAACCGGCTGATCCTTAACGGAGAGATCATATGGATCGTGCCGGAACTGCTGCTGACCAAGATCGAAACCCCCGACAGCCTGACGCAATCGGCGGTCTCGGATTACGACAGCGCAAAGCGCAAAGCGGACCGTCGGCTTGTCTGGGGAAAGGTCGAGGACTGGCGGCAAAACGGCGAGGTGAAGCCGGTGACGGTGGATATCCCGAACCTCGCAGTGGACCTTGTCAGCCGCTGCGAATTCCTGACGCGGCGCGACATTCCGGCGACCCCCGGCCTATCGGCGCAGGTCGACCGGATCCTTTCGTCAGCCTCGGCTGCTCGGGTGGCCGCACAATGAGGCCGATGCGACACCAGACCGGGGGCGCGCCAGTGGCGATCGTCGATCCATGCTGCGCTGCGGGCTATGATCTGCCGGATCTCGAAACCGGCGGACTTGGCGGCACCGAAGCGACGATATTGCGGGTTGCGACCGCGCTGGCCCCGCGTTTCGAGATCACGCATTACCAAGACGGTCGCAGCCATCGGCACATGTCCCGCGTCGGACAGTTACGGCCCCTGCAAGACCTGGACGATGCGGAGAACCCCGCCGTCCTGATCGTCATCAACCGCTGGAAAATGGCGATCAAACTGCGCAGGCGGCACCCGGATACACCCATATTCCTCTGGCTGCATGTCTATCCCGGCCGTCACAACCGCAGGATGGGCGCGGCGCTGAAAGCGGCCTGCGTCACGGTCATCTGCGTTTCCAGGACACATGCGAAGGAATTCGGGGCCTTTCTGGGGGCGCAGGACGCACCGTGTATCCGCGTGATCTACAATCCGCTCGACGATGCCCTGCAACCCGACGACACGCCCCGTGATCTTGACCGGCTGCTTTTTGCCAGTTCGCCGCACAAGGGGCTGGCCGAAGTCTTCGCCCGGTTCGCCGCTCTGCGCCAGGATCTTCCGAACCTCACCCTTGCCGTGGCCGATCCCGGCTATTTGCGGTGGGACGCGGGGCCGGTCCCCGAGGGGGTGGTTTCGCTGGGGTCGCTGTCGCACGGCGCGCTCATCCGGCAGATGCGCCGCGCCCTCTGCCTGTTCTATCCGCAGACCTCTTTCGCCGAGACGTTCGGCCTGGTCCTGGCCGAGGCCAACGCGGTCGGCACACCCGTCCTGGTCCATGCCGGATTGGGTGCCAATGCGGAAATCGTCGCGGATGCGGATCAGCGGGTGGACGGGCACGATCCGGCGCAAATCCTCGACCGCATCCGGGCCTGGCGCTGCGCACCGCCCCGGGTCACGGCCAACCCCGCCTTCCGGCTGGGCTTGGTCGCCGAGGAATGGGCGCAGCTTCTGCAGCGGGCCACCCTGACGCGCCCGCAGATGGGGATGGTGTAGGTCATGGCAGCTTCCACATGCCTCGCGGCGTTGTCGCCATCGGATGCCGACGGGCCGGTGCCATCCAACATATCGGATGCCTTGCGTGCTGCCGCCAAGGCGGAGGAACGCGGCGAGCGGCCCATCGCTCGCTCGATGGAGTTGTTGCGGCAGGCAGGTCTTCTGACGGATGATGGCAGTTCCGATCCCTTCCGGACCGCTCGCGCCCTGATGCAGGTGGGCGCGGCAAATCTCAGCGTCGGGCGGTTGTGGGAGGGGCATGTCAACGCGCTGAACCTGATCCGCATCCACGGCTCGGAGGCGCAGAAGGCGCGTGTGGCGTGCCGAATCGCCGATGGTGCCTTGCTGGGCGTCTGGGGGGCCGATGGGGCGGTGCCGGTCACGCTGGAGACCGCGGCGCATCTGTTGAAGGGAACCAAGTGTTTCGCCTCGGGGCTGGGTACCGTGACCGATGCGCTGGTTACCGTCAATGCCGGTTCCGAGGTACGGCTGGCGCTGATCGATGTGACGGATGCCAGTCGCGCGGACCCGTCGACCTGGGATATGCACGGGATGCGGCCGACCGCTTCGGGCAGCTACGATTTCACCGACCTGCCTGCGGATCGCGCCAGCTGGATCGGCGAGCCCGGCGATTACCTGAAGGAACCGCATTTCGTCGGCGGTGTCTGGCGGATCGCGGCTCTGCAGGCCGGTGCCGCTGCGGGTCTGCTGGACAGGGCAGCGACAGAGCTTCGCGCCACAGGACGCATGGGTGCGGACGCCCAGAAGACCCGCCTGATGAGCGTGCTGATGCGGATCTGGGCCGCCATTGCCTTGACCGAGCGCGCCGCCAAAGCCGCCAACGATCCACACATCGCGCAGGATGATATTGTTGCCACTTCGATCTCGGCGCGGCTCTTCACCGAAGAGGTCGGGCTTGACGCCATTCGGGCTGTCGAGCAGAGCATCGGCCTGTGGCATTTCGAGGCCGGATCCGAGACCGGGCGCATTGCACGCGATCTGTCGGTCTATCTGCGACAGGCGGCGCGGGATGCGTTCCTGCAACGGGCGGCTCAGACGGCGCTTGGGGAAGATGGCCGTATCTGGGGGGCGTTCGGATGAACATCGCGCACGGCCCTCTATCGGCGGACGTGTTCAAGGGCCGCGAAAAGCTCGTCGTGCTGGCCCCGCATCCCGACGACGAATCCCTCGGCTGTGGTGCATTGCTGGCGCGGGCCTTCGCGGGAGCGGGCGCGCATGTCATCTGCCTGACGGACGGCAGCGCAAGCCATCCCGGTTCGGCCCTCTGGACGCCGCAGCGACTGTCGGCCCTGCGACACGCAGAGATGGCCCGTGCCCTCGATTGTCTGGGCGGATCGGCGCGCGACCTGACCTGGCTGGGCATGGCCGACAGCCGCCTTTACCAGGCGGATGCGACAGGCGTTGCCGACACACTGGAACAGGTCATCGAGGGAATCGACGCGCGGCAGGTCTTTGTGCCCGCCGCCGAAGACCATCACGAGGACCATCAGGCCACGGCACGCTTCGCCAGCGAACTGCGCACCCGCCGCCCGGACTGGTCATTCTACAGCTATCCCGTCTGGTGTCGCTGGGACGATCCGGAGTTCCGGCAGACCATCACCCGACATGCCCCAGTATATCTGACTTTGGGTGATATGCAGGAGAGAAAGTGGGCCGCGATCCGTGCGCATCGCACGCAGTTGGGGCAGATCGTCACCGACGATGCTTCGGGCTTCACCCTGCCGCCGGGGTTCATCGAGAAATTCGTGAGCGAAGACGAAATCTTCTGGAGGATGCCGTAATGGGTGTGGGCCGCGATCATCTGCACGCGCTCTACGCCGAAACCTCGGATCCGTGGAATTTCAAGCACAGTGACTACGAACAGGCCAAGTTCGCCGCGACACGGCGCGCACTTTCGCGTCCCCGCTACACCTCGGCCTTCGAGTTGGGCTGCGGCAATGGTCAACTGGCCCGGCATCTGGCGACGATCTGCGACAACTATACCGGGATGGATGCGGTGGGCATCGCGATTGAAGCCGCGCGCCAGGCGGTGCCGGATGCCCGCTTCATCCACGATTTTTACCCCTGTCCGCTGCCGATGGGCGATTTCGACCTGCTGATCCTGTCCGAGATCCTCTACTTTCTCGATCACGACAGCCTGCGGAAACTGGCCGCAGATATCGCCGCCTTTTGGCCGCAGGCAGAGGTGCTCTGCGTGACATGGCTTGGCGAGACCGATCACGATTTGCAGGGCGAAGAGGCGCTGGCGATTTTCAGGGCGAGGCTTGCGGCTCACGATTTCTATTGTCTGGCGCAAACCGACGGGTATCGCATCGACCGCGGATTGCCGAGGGGAACGGCATGACTCGCGTCGGTTCAAAAGACATCGCCATCATCATCCCCGCCCGCAACGAGCAGGCCCGGATCGGCGCCTGTCTGGCTGCCCTGGCTGGCCAATGCGCGGGGCGCACCGCCGTGATCCTCGTGATCAACAACACCACCGACCGCACTGGCAGCATGGCCCGCGACACCGCCCTCCGGCTCGGCATCGACCTGACGGTGCTTGAGCACAGGCTTGCATGGCACGAGGGTGTCGGTACCGCGCGGCGGATCGGTTGTGAACATGTCCTGCAAACAATGCCCGCGCTTCGATATATGTTCACCACGGATGCGGATTGCATCGTTGGCCCGGATTGGATCGCGCGAAACTGCGCGCATCTTGAAACGGTCGATGCGGTCTGCGGCAAGATCAACCTCCTGACGAGTGAGGCGGGTATCCTCGACGGTATGGACCTGCACCTGGCGGAACTGGAAGGCATCTATAGGAGCCTCGTACAGGAGATCTATGCGCTTCACTCACCGGGCTGTGCGGATATCGGTGGCACGCACGGCGAAGCGGCGGGGGCCAGTCTTGCGTTCAACCGCACAGCCTATCTGGCCGCCGGAGGGTTCCCGCCGGTCAGATGCGGCGAAGACCGCCGCATCGTCCGCGCGCTTCGCCTGGCGGGCTGCCAGGTGCGTCACGCCGACGATGTGACCGTGCAGGCCTCGTGCCGTTTGGTCGGGCGCGCGGTCGGCGGTATGTCCGACGCGTTGAAGGCGCGGATCAGCGGCATCGGTTACAGCGTTGACGACTGCCTGCCGCCTGCGGACTGGCTCGTGGAACGAATGAGAAGCAAGACGCTGGGCCCTTGGCCGCCGCATGTGTCGGCGCGTTTTCGCCTCAACGCGCAGGACTTGCCGCGACATATCGAAATACTGGAGGATTTCCGAAAATCGGAGCGGCTGCTTCCTGCCCGGATCGCGGCGGCCGAAGCTATGCCGTGCTGACGTCAGGCAAGCCGCTCGCCTTTACCTCGCTTGCACTTTGAGGTTGATGCGCCTTAGGGTCAAATCTACCCTTGGTAGAGAATCACCTAGACAGCGGGCTGAACCATCGTGCCGAACACCAGAATTTCCCCCTTCGCATCATCAAAATTCCGCAGCCTCCCCGGCGACCTGACCGTCGTGAACGACGACGTCGAGATGGATTCAGGGAACGCCTACAATACCGGCTTCAAGCTGACCAGCGCGGACGAGGTTGATGTAGGTGAGCAGCCGGCGGAGGCGAGTGTGCCGCTTCCGGAGTCACGGACGCTGTCTGCCGGCAATGATGACAGGGCGTCGCAAGCACGTGCCGGCCACGTTCCGTCTGCCGGGGCGGCGGCGGATGGCGCGACGCTTGTCGAAGAATCCGCGATCGCCAGCACCGGAACGTCCGGATTGCTGCGCGCCGAATGGCAGCTCGGCGCCACCTGGAATGGGGGCTACAACATTCATCTTACGGTGATGAATGACGGCGATGAGCCTGCCGAAAACTGGACCTTGGTCATCGAGGCGCAGGGGCTTTCGCTGAGCAATTCCTGGGGCGTGACATGGAATTCTCTGGGCGATGGTCGCTTCGCCCTGACCGGCGCCGATTACGGTGCGATCCTGGCTGCAAATGGCAGCGTCGACATCGGTTTTACCGGCATCGGAACACCGCCGGCCGATCTCTCGGTGATCTACGACACCCCGGCGGAAGAGCCGACACCGGCTATGCCGCCGGAGCCGGGCGTCGGGGAGCAGCCGGAGGGGGAAGAAACCGGTGCGGAAGAATCTGGACCGGTCACCGCGGAGGCCATCAGTGCCACATGGCAGGTCGCCGAGACCTGGAATGGCGGCTACAACATGCGCCTTACGGTCCATAACGGCGGGCGCGCGCCGGTCGAGGGGTGGGTTCTCGTGCTGGAGGCGGAGGGTCTCTCGCTCAGCGGCTCCTGGGGCATGACCTCGACCGATCTGGGCGATGGCCGCGTGGCGCTGACCGGGGCGGATTACGCTGCCGTGCTGGCCGCGGGCGGCAGTGTCGATGTCGGCTTTACCGGCCGCGGCGTTCCGCCGGAAGGGGTGGTCGTGGTGCGTGACGCTGCGGCGGCGCCCGGAGACACTGGCGATGGATCATCCGATGCGCCCGACAGCCCGTTCGACCGGGCGGATTACAGCGAGGCGCTCGATCTTTCGATGGAGTTCTACTACGCACAGTATTCTGGAGACTTGCCCGACGATCATCCGATCTCCTGGCGCGGAGACAGCGCGCTTGAGGACGGCGCGGATGTCGGACGCGACCTCTCCGGTGGCTGGTATGATGCCGGCGATCACATGAAGTTCGGCCTGCCGATGGCCTATACGGCCACCACGCTGGCCTGGGGCGCCAGGGAGTACAAAGCCGGCTACGAGGCGGCCGATGCCTATGACGACGTCGTTTCTCACCTCGACTGGGTTACCGACTATTTCCTGCGCTGCTACGACGACAAGGGCACGGCGGACCTGTCCGACGATGTGTTTTACGCACAGGTCGGTGACGGGCATCTCGATCACGCTTACTGGGGCGCGCCCGAGAACATGACGATGGAGCGACCGGCTTTCGCGGTGACCGCCGAGAATCCCGGCACCGAGGTGACGGCGGAGACAGCCGCGGCGATGGCCGCCAGTTCCATGGTGCTGCGCGATGCCGGTCGTACGGACCGGGCGGACGAGCTTTTGGCCCAGGCGGAGAAGCTTTTCGCGTTCTCCGAGACCTATCAGGGTGTCTACAGCGATGCGCTTCCCGAGGCGGACGAGTTCTATCATTCCTGGACGGGATACGAGGACGAGTTGGCATGGAGCGCGACATGGCTCTACGAGGCGACCGGCGATACCGCCTATCTCGAAAAGGCCGAAGCCGCCTATCCCGAGAACGGGATTTACTGGGCGCTGACCTGGGACGACAAGGCGATGGGAACGGCAGCGCGCCTTGCGCGACTGACCGACGACCAGCGCTATTTCGATGACCTAGAAGCGCACATGAACCACTGGGAGAACGTCGTGGCGCGGACGCCGGGCACCGCGACCAACGAGGGCCTCGGCTGGCTCGATAGCTGGGGGTCGAACCGGTATGCGGCGAACACCGCCTTTGTGGCGCTCGACTACGCGACGCTTCTTGATGGGCAAGGAAACCATGCCCGCGCCGCCGAGCTTCGCGATTTCGCGTCGAACCAGATCGATTACATGCTTGGAGACAATCCCGACGCGTTCAGCTACGTCGTGGGCTTCGGCGATGACTTTGCGCTCAACCCGCATCACCGCGCAGCCTCCGGCACGACGCATGTGGGCGATTCCGACCCGAACCAGCACATTCTTTACGGAGCCCTGGTCGGCGGTCCCGACGAGAACGGCAACCACCAGGACGATCGGACGGATTACGTCACGAACGAGGTGGCCATCGACTACAACGCCGGCTTCTCGGGCGCTCTTGCGGCCTTGATCCAATCGGATGCTCTCGTTTTTTGAGCTTCCCGAACGGAAAACGGAATGCTGGCGTCTCCGGGCGAAACGCTGAACTGGTTCCTGATTGAATGACCGCCGGCAGCTGCGGGCACGTCCTTTCGTCAATCGCTCCCGCAAACAGTCGCAGGTTCTTTGCGTTTCCAGCCAATATCGGTGATCAGCGCGGGGTCACGATTGCCGGGAAGGTCTCGGCGGGAGTCGGGAGGTTGGAACGAGCATCGTCGCCCCAAAGCGCGCGCCGGAGTTTCCGGGTTTCTCCGATATATTATAACAACATAGAGCTCTTGCGACGTCGAATGCCGGCGCTTAGGCGGTGCTTCCCGTGACCGTTGCTCCAACGTTCGGCTTGGTTTGTATCCGAGCAGTACACAGGCTAAAGGGGTCCATTGATTCCGCACACGGAAGGTCATGAGTTTGGTTTCGTCGAAGACTGATGCAAACACATCGGCAGGGTTTGACACCGATCCGACGATGGATCCGGTGAGATGGCGCATTCTCGCCGTGTTGCTGGTCACGATTTTCATGACGCTCGTCAGCGTCAGCATCGTGAACGTCGCGCTGCCCTCGATCAGGGTCGGCCTCGATGCGTCGGAAGCAGACCTGCAATGGGTTCTTTCGGGTTACGCGCTGACCTTCGGTGTGATCCTGGTGGCGGCGGGCCGGGCCGGCGACATCATGGGACGGGGCGGGTTGTTCCTGATCGGCGTTGCCATCTTTACCATCGCGTCGGTCACGGCGGGAATGGCCCCCAACGCGGATTGGCTGAACGCCGCCCGCTTCGTGCAGGGGATCGGATCGGGCCTTCTGAACCCGCAGGGGCTGGGGATGATCCAGCACTATTTCCGAGGTGACGCGCGCGGGCGGGCCTTTGGGTATTTCGGCACGACGGTCGGTCTTTCGGTCGCCATCGGCCCGGTTCTGGGTGGTCTCCTGATCGAACTGGGCGGGACCGACATCGGCTGGCGCCTGACTTTTCTGGTCAACGTACCGATTGGCGTGCTTGCCATCGTGCTTGGGCTCTTGTGGTTCCCGCGTCCCTTGATCGTGCGATTGCCGCGAACGGGCAGCGGTCTGCGCTCGCTCGATCCGGTGGGCGCGCTTCTCTTGGGGCTGGCGGTTCTTGCCATCCTCTTTCCTTTTGTGGAGAGCGGTGGCGGGGCGGCAATCTGGCTGCTGCTGCCGTTTGGCCTGTTGCTGGTCGGGCTCTGGATCGCATGGGAACGGCGTTATACAAGGCTGGGTCTCAGCCCGATGGTCGATCTCAAGATCTTCTCGACACGCAGCTACACCAACGGCATCAGCATCATGGCGCTTTACTTCATGGGCGTGACCAGCGTTTGGGTTCTGGTCGCGCTTTATGTACAGGAAGGCGATGGCAAGACGGCCCTGCAATCTGCCGCCTTCGGCATTCCGGCTGCCCTGCTGTCAGCCTATGCCGCCCACTGGGCCGGCAAGCGGGTCGCGCGACTGGGCCGAAAGCTGGTTATCGGCGGTCTGCTCCTGGCGCTTTTCGGTCTGGGCCTGAGCATCCTCGTCGTCATATTGTTCGAGGCGGGCCATATCGGCATCTGGTGGCTGATGGGATCGCTTTCATTCATCGGGGTGGCGCAGGGCACGGTCATCAGCCCGAACCAGACCCTGACGCTGGCCGAAGTGCCGCTGGATTACGCGGGGAGTTCGGGGGCGATCATGCAGACCGGCCAAAGGATCGGCACGGCTGTCGGCATTGCGATGATCACGGCGGCGGTGTTTGCCACGCTGGCGGTCTCGTCCTGGGGGACGGCGATGATCGCCGGGTTGAGCTTGATTGCCTTCGTGGTTGTGCTGGCGCTGCTTGTAGCGCTGAAAGATCTGAGGGACAGAAGGCAACAGCCCGCACCGGATGCCGACACAGCTTGATAGGACAGCCCCATGACCACTTCGCAATTAGAAGAGACACTGTTCGAGGCCTTGGTGGACAGCACCGACGGCGCAGGCGGTCTGTCGGACGCACAGGTGGAACGCGAGCCGGGAAATTTCCTGCGCCATGCCGGTTCCCTGTCGATGAGCAAGATCGCCGACGGGCTGATCGACCCGAAACTGGTTCTGTCATGGTTGCTGGACCACCTGGGGGCGTCGGCCTTTTTCGTCGGTCTGCTGGTGCCGATCCGCGAGGCGGGGGCGTTGCTGCCGCAATTGTTCACAGCCTCGCATGTGCAGGCGATGGACCGGCGCAAATGGGCATGGGTCGCGGGCAGCATCGGACAGGGGGCGGCCGCCGCCGGGATCGTGCTGGCCGCCCTGACGCTGACGGGCGCGGCGGCGGGTGCCACGATCTGCGCGCTGCTGGCGGTGCTGGCCGTGTCGCGCTCCATCTGTTCGGTCAGCTACAGCGATGTGCTGGGCAAGACGGTCGGCCAGTCGCGGCGCGGTGCGGCGACCGGCACTGCCACGTCCCTGGGTGCGGGGGCGGTCGTGATCTTCGCGCTCGTCCTGATGTCCGGGCTGGTGGACCGGGCGACGCTGGTTCTGGTGGCAATCGCCCTGGCGGCCCTGCTGTGGCTGGGCGCGGGCCTGCTGTTCTCCACATTGTGGGAAGAGGCCGCACCGGGGAAGGGGGGAACACCGGCCTTCAGTCAATTGTCCATCCTGCGCCGCGATCCGCAATTGCGCCGGTTCATCTGGGCGCGGGGGCTTTTGACGTCAACGGCACTGGCGCCGCCCTACATCGTGCTATTGGGTGCGCAGGCGGGGCAGGGCGGTTTCGACCGCCTCGGTGCGCTGGTTCTGGCATCCTCCATCGCGTCCTTGCTAAGCTCATGGGTCTGGGGGCGGATGGCGGACCGCTCCAGCCGCAGGGTGCTGATGCTTTCCGCTCTGGCCGGGGCAGTGGCGCTGGTGTTTGCGGTGGCGCTGGATCTGATCGGAGTGTCCGGCACGATCTGGGCGCTGCCCCTGGTGCTGTTCGTGCTGATGATCGCCTATCACGGGGTGCGGCAAGGGCGGGTGGTCTATCTGGTGGATATGGCGCCCAAAGACAGCCGCGCCGCCTATACTGCCGTGTCGAATACGGTGATCGGGCTGCTTTTGCTGGGGTCGGGGCTTTTCGGCGCGCTGGCCTCGCTGGCCGGTCCGCATGTGACGCTGATGATTTTTGCCGCGATGGCGCTGGCCTCGATCATCGCCACGAAGGGCCTTGACGAGGTCGGGACCTGAAGAATCAGGTTTGGCCACGATGCCGAACGTGGATTTGCACGGCCGCTGGATAATCGGCAAGGCGCGCCGGATGCGCAAATCGGTTTCACAGGACGGTTGCCAATCAGGCGAAATCACGCGCAGTTGACCGAAGTATGACCGTCTGATGATGACAAGCCCGATGCGAGAACATATGCAGAACATATGGCAAGGCAAACACTCGATCAAAAACTGGCGATTCTCAGCGACGCGGCGAAATACGATGCCTCATGCGCGTCGTCGGGATCGACCAGGCGCCACTCGCGCGACGGCAAGGGGCTGGGATCCAACGAAGGCAGCGGCATCTGCCACGCCTATGCCCCGGACGGGCGCTGCATCAGCCTGCTGAAGATCCTGATGACGAATTTCTGCATCTACGATTGCAGCTATTGCATCAACCGGGTGTCATCCAACGTGCCGCGCGCGCGGTTCAGCGTCGATGAGGTGGTGCGGCTGACCATTGAATTCTATCGGCGCAATTACATCGAAGGGCTGTTTTTGTCCTCGGGCGTGATCCGTTCGCCCGATGCGACGATGTCCGACATGGTGCGGATCGCCCGCAAACTGCGCCATGAAGAAAACTTTCGCGGCTATATCCACCTAAAGACGATCCCCGACGCGGCGCCCGAACTGATCGAGGAAGCCGGCCGTCTGGCCGATCGCCTGTCGATCAATGTCGAGCTGCCCACGGATGCCGCCGTCAAGCGATACGCCCCCGAGAAAAAGCCCGAGCAGATCCGCCGCGCCATGGCCAATGTCCGCATGGCCAAGGATGCGACCAAGGAGAAATCCTTTACCGGCAAACGCCCGCCCCGCTTTGCTCCGGCGGGGCAATCCACGCAGATGATCATCGGCGCGGACGGATCGAGCGATGCGACGGTTCTGGGCCAATCGACGCGGCTGTACTCCAGTTACAAGCTCAAGCGGGTCTATTACACCGCCTTTTCGCCGATTCCCGACAGTTCCGCGAAGCTGCCGCTGATCCGCCCGCCCTTGCAGCGCGAACATCGGCTGTATCAGGCGGATTGGTTGCTGCGCTTTTATGACTTCCAACTGGATGAAATCACATCCGTTACCCGCGATGGCAACCTTGATCTGGAGATCGACCCCAAGCTGGCTTGGGCGCTGGCGCATCGGGCGGTTTTTCCGCTGGATGTGAACCGCGCCAGCCGCGAAATGCTGCTGCGGGTGCCGGGGTTCGGGGTCAAGACGGTGAACCGGATCCTGACCACGCGCCGCCACCGGGCGCTGCGCTATGAGGATCTCATCCGCATGGGCGCCCTGATGAAAAAGGCGCGGGCCTTCATCACCGCCGGGGGCTGGACGCCGGGCGGCCTGACCGACAGCGCCGATCTGCGCGCGCGGTTCGCCCCGCCGCCCGAACAACTGACACTGTTTTGATGCACCGGATCGCTTTGCCCTCCATCGGCACCGCCAAGGCATGGCGCGAGACGGCGCGCGCGTTTCTGGCTGCACGCGTGCAGCCCGAGCAGATCATCTGGGGCGACCACGCGGCCGCCCCCGACCTTTTCGGCGATGCCGGCCTGCCGCCTGCGGGTGGGCCGGTTTCGGTGCCGCGCAGCTTTGTCGCGATGGCCGAAACCGCCGTCTGGCACAGCGACCCGGAGCGTTTTGCCCGGCTTTACGCATTTTTATGGCGGCTGAAGGACGCGCCGCGTCTGATGACCGATCGGGGCGACGGCGATCTGGCGCGCCTGCGCCAAATGGAAAAGAACGTGCGCCGCTGCCAGCACAAGATGAAGGCTTTCGTCCGCTTTCGCGAAATCGGCGCGGCCGACGCAGCAAGGCGCAGCTTCGCGGCATGGTTCGAGCCCAGCCATCACACGGTAGAGCCGACGGCGGATTTCTTCGTGCGCCGCTTTTCCGACATGGATTGGCGCATCCTCACCCCCGATGTGTCGGCCATCTTCGAGCAGGGCGAGTTGTCTTTCCAGGAGGGCCACACCAAGCCCGACTTGCCCGAGGACGCGGGCGAGGCGCTGTGGATCACCTATTTCCAGAACATCTTTAACCCCGCGCGGCTGATGGTGAAGGCGATGCAAACGGAGATGCCCAGGAAATACTGGAAGAACATGCCCGAGGCGGCCTTTATTCCCCGGATGATCGCCGAGGCCCCCGCACGTGCACGTGCCATGGCCGAAGCCGCACCCACCCTGCCGCCGGCCCGAATGGCGCAGGTTCAGGCGCAACTGGCGTCGCACGCATCTGCGTGGGACGGCCCGGCCGAAGAACTTCCGAAAGCGATCCGCGCCTGCACGCGCTGCCCGCTGCATTGTCATGCGACACAGGCCGTGCCGGGCGAGGGGCCTGGTGACGCCGACCTGATGGTGGTTGGTGAACAGCCCGGCGACATGGAGGACCTGAGCGGCCGGCCCTTCATCGGCCCCGCCGGGCAGATGTTCGACAGGATCGCCGCCGAAGTCGGGCTGAACCGCGACGCCGCCTATGTCACCAACGCGGTAAAACATTTCAAATTCACTCCCCGCGGCAAGCGGCGCATCCATCAGCGGCCCGAAACATCGGAGATCGACCACTGCCGCTGGTGGCTTGACGCGGAAATCGCGCAGGTCCGGCCCAAGCTGATCCTTGCCATGGGCGCCACGGCCGCCCAAAGCCTCACGGGCAACGGTGCGCGCATCCTGTCCCGGCGTGGCAAGATCGAGACGGGGCCGGAAGGACGGCCCGTGCTCCTCACGCTTCATCCCTCCTATCTCCTGCGGATATCGGACCCGGCAATGAGAGAGAGCGCAAGGGCGCAACTCCGGCAGGACCTGATGGCCGCAGAGGGGATGACGCAGAGTGAAGGCCAATCTCTCGGGAAAGTGACCGCCAAGGCGCCGCCAGCGGGCATGCCAGGCCGATGAACTGCACGATCAAGCGCGAGAGAGCGGCCAGGTCGGCTGGTCACTCACATCGGCCCGCCATCCGGCGGGCATTTGCTTCAGCTTGGCTGTGCAAACTTGTGCTCCATCAGCATATCGACAATGCCTTGAATTTGCCGCCATGGGCAGCTATGTCGCCCACAGCCACAATCAGAAAGCGACGCCCACATGGCCACCACCAATCCGCTTCAGTTCATCCAGCAGGTTCGCGCCGAGGTTGCCAAGGTCGTCTGGCCGACGCGCCGCGAGGTGGTTCTGACCACGATCATGGTCTTCATCATGGCGTCGCTGACGGCGATATTCTTTGCATTGGTCGATCTGGCGATCCGCGGCGGGCTTCAGGCGCTTCTCGGCTTCTTCGTGTAGTGCGGCGAAAACCGCCCGGCCCCCTTGATCTATGGGGGCAACAGGGGTAGGTCACCGCCAAGTTCGGGATCTGGCGTGTGGCGATTCGTGCCGCGCGCCGCTTTTCATTCCGACATGGACGGTTCTTCCGTCTGAAAACTGGACAGAATTTCGGCGTCTGTTGACGGGGCCGGAACAAGACAAGGGCGACACGGATCATGGCGAAAAGGTGGTATTCGGTCAGCGTTCTTTCCAATTTCGAAAAGAAGATCGCAGAACAGATCCGCACCGCGGTAGCCGAGCAGGGCCTTGAAGATCAGATCGACGAGGTTCTGGTGCCCACCGAAGAGGTGATCGAGGTGCGCCGCGGCAAGAAGGTCACGACAGAGCGCCGGTTCATGCCGGGCTATGTGCTTGTGCACATGGAGATGTCCGATCACGGTTATCATCTGATCAACTCGATCAACCGCGTCACCGGGTTTCTCGGGCCGCAGGGCCGCCCGATGCCGATGCGCGATGCCGAGGTGAACCAGATCCTGAACCGCGTTCAGGAGGGCGAAGAGGCTCCGCGCACGCTGATCCACTTCGAGATCGGCGAGAAGGTCAAGGTCAGCGACGGTCCGTTCGAGGATTTCGACGGCATGATCGAGGATGTGGACGAGGACAACCAGCGCCTGAAGGTGGCGGTGTCGATCTTTGGCCGGGAAACGCCGGTCGAACTGGAATTCACGCAGGTCACCAAGCAGACCTGACGGGATGGCGGGGTGAACCCCGCCCTACGGCCGTTTGCGCCGTTCGTTCGTGGGAGGCAAGGGCGCGCGCGCCGGAACCGCACCACGCTGGTCAGGGCACCGGATCGCGTTCCGGGCCCGAGGGTGCGCAATTGACGCACCGATGAGAAAAGGAGACGGCCCATGGCCAAGAAACTCGTCGGCTCGATGAAGCTGCAAGTGCCTGCGGGGCAGGCGAATCCCAGTCCGCCGGTGGGCCCGGCGCTGGGTCAGCGCGGCATCAACATCATGGAATTCTGCAAGGCGTTCAACGCCAAAACCGCCGACATGGAGCCGGGTGCGCCGTGCCCGACCGTGATCACCTATTATCAGGACAAGTCCTTTACCATGGACATCAAGACGCCCCCGGCGGCGTATTACCTGAAAAAGGCGGCCAAGGTGAAATCGGGCGGCAAGACGCCCAGCCATTCCACCGTCGGCACCGTGACCGTGGCCCAGGTGCGCGAAATCGCCGAGGCCAAGATGGCGGATCTCAGCGCCAACGATATCGAAAGCGCGATGAAGATCATTCTTGGCTCGGCCAAGTCCATGGGCATCGAGGTGAAATAAGATGACAAAAATCGGAAAACGCACCCGCGCCGCCCGCGAAGCCTTTGACGGAAAGGACAACCTTTCGGTCCAGGAGGCCGTGGCCCTGATCAAGAGCAACGCCAACGCCAAATTCGACGAAACCGTCGAGATCGCCCTGAACCTGGGCGTCGATCCCCGCCACGCCGACCAGATGGTGCGCGGCGTCGTCGGTCTGCCCAACGGCACCGGCAAGGATGTTCGCGTGGCGGTCTTTGCCCGCGGGGCCAAGGCGGACGAGGCGAAAGAGGCCGGGGCCGATATCGTCGGTGCCGAGGATCTGATGGAGACGATCCAGGGCGGCGAAATCAATTTCGACCGCTGCATCGCCACGCCGGACATGATGCCGATCGTCGGCCGTCTGGGCAAGGTTCTGGGGCCGCGCAACCTGATGCCCAACCCCAAGGTCGGCACCGTGACCATGGATGTTGGCGAGGCGGTCAAGAACGCCAAAGGCGGCGAAGTGCAGTTCAAGGCGGAAAAGGCGGGTGTCGTCCATGCCGGTGTCGGCAAGGTGTCGTTCGACGAAGGCAAGCTGGTCGAGAACATCCGCGCCTTCATCGGGGCCGTGGCCCGCGCCAAGCCGACGGGCGCCAAGGGCACCTATATGAAGAAGATCGCGCTGAGTTCGACCATGGGGCCAGGCGTGTCGGTGGATGTGGCCGAGGCCACTGCCGAGTGATTGTGTCGGGCGGGGTGTGCCCTGCCTTGCGCCTGCGGCGGGGTGAACCCCGCCCTACGAAATCCGGCACCGTTTCGGCGGTGCCGGTTGGCAGGATCTCGGGATCCTGTCCTGTCCGAGACGGAGGGTTCGGCCCCAGGGTCGCATAATTCCTTCCCGAGATGGGAAACGAGACATCCACCTTCGGGTGATTTTGGCTCGGGACCCTGAAATTGGACCCGATGCCCCGGCGCAAGCCGGGGTGAATGAGAGCCGGGGGGAAACCCCCATGACTGGAGTGAAACTGTGGATAGAGCCCAGAAAGAGAAAGTGGTCGAGGAACTCGGCCAGATCTTCGAAAGCTCTGGCGTCGTTGTGGTTGCCCACTACGTCGGTCTGACAGTTGTCGAAATGCAGGATCTGCGCGCGCGTGCACGCGACGCGGGCGGATCTGTGCGTGTTGCCAAGAACAGGCTCGCCAAGATCGCCCTTGAGGGAAAGCCGTGTGAATCCATCGCATCGCTCCTTTCGGGCATGACCGTTCTGACCTATTCCGAGGACCCCGTGGCAGCAGCCAAGGTGGCCCAGGAGTTCGCCAAGGATAACAAGAAGTTCGAGATTCTTGGCGGCGCAATGGGTGAGAACGCTCTGGACCGGGCCGGTGTCGAGGCCGTGTCGAAAATGCCGTCGCGCGATGAGCTTATCGCTCAGATCGCCGGCATGCTCGGCGCGCCCGCTTCGAACATCGCCGGTGCCATTGGCGTACCTGCAAGCAACATCGCGTCCATCTTGTCCACGATCGAGGACAAGGCGGCTGCCTGAGCAACGCAAGACCGGCACGTGGTTGAATACGCGTCGTTGGAACACATATAGAGCAAACGGAAAGAGCTGAGAAAATGGCTGATCTGAAGAAACTGGCAGAAGAGATCGTCGGTCTGACCCTGCTGGAAGCACAAGAACTGAAAACCATCCTCAAGGACGAATATGGCATCGAACCCGCCGCTGGTGGCGCGGTGATGATGGCCGGCCCCGCGGATGCGGGCGGCGCTGCCGAAGAAGAGCAGACCGAATTCGACGTCGTCCTGAAGAACGCCGGCGCCTCCAAGATCAACGTGATCAAGGAAGTCCGCGCATTGACCGGTCTGGGCCTGAAAGAGGCCAAGGAACTGGTCGAAGCCGGCGGCAAGATCAAGGAAGGCGTCGACAAGGCCGAAGCCGAAGACGTCAAGGGCAAGCTGGAAGCAGCCGGTGCCGAGGTCGAACTGGCGTAAGCCGGTATCGGTCGCGCCCCGAAGCCGCGATGGCGCATTGGGGTGATTGAATCAGGCTGGATCCGGGAATTTCCGGATCCGGCCGAACCTGTCTTGGAAAAGGCCCCCCGTTCGAAGGGGCGTTTTCTCAGGCGAGGTTCGCAGGATCGGGAGGCCGCCACTCGGGACGGTGGCCATGAATTGATCCGAACCCGCCCTCTCGTATGGGCAAGATGCCGAAGCCCGACGGCATCCTTGACCGGTGAGAAACTGAAAAGGTGACACCTGACATGGCGCAATCCTTCCTTGGCCAGAAACGTCTTCGCAAATATTACGGCAAGATCCGCGAAGTACTGGAAATGCCGAACCTGATCCAGGTTCAGAAATCCAGCTACGATCTGTTCCTGAACTCCGGCGATCAGCCCGACCCCTCCGATGGCGAGGGGATCATGGGGGTTTTCCAGTCGGTCTTTCCGATCAAGGATTTCAACGAGACCAGCGTTCTGGAATTCGTGAAATACGAGTTGGAAAAGCCGAAATACGACGTCGAGGAATGCCAGCAGCGCGATATGACCTACGCCGCGCCGCTGAAGGTGACGCTGCGTCTGATCGTGTTCGATGTGGATACGGACACCGGCGCCAAATCGGTCAAGGACATCAAGGAACAGGACGTGTTCATGGGCGACATGCCCCTGATGACGCCCAACGGCACCTTCGTGGTTAATGGCACCGAACGGGTGATCGTCAGCCAGATGCACCGCAGCCCCGGTGTGTTTTTCGACCATGACAAGGGCAAGACGCACAGCTCGGGCAAGTTGCTGTTCGCCTGCCGGATCATTCCCTATCGCGGTTCCTGGCTGGATTTCGAATTCGACGCCAAGGACAACGTGTTCGCGCGCATCGACCGCCGCCGCAAATTGCCGGTGACGACGCTGCTTTATGCGCTCGGGATGGATCAGGAAGGCATCATGGATGCCTATTACGACACGGTCCAATACCGGTTGGAAAAGAACAAGGGCTGGGTTGCACCGTTCTTCCCCCAGCGGGTGCGGGGCACCCGTCCGACCTATGATCTGGTCGATGCCAAGACCGGCGAAATCATCGCCGAAGCGGGCAAGAAGGTGACACCGCGCGCGGTGAAGAAGCTGATCGACGATGGCGAGGTGACCGAATTGCTGGTCCCCTTCGACCACATCCAGGGCAAGTTCGTCGCCAAGGACATCATCAACGAGGAAACCGGCGCGATCTATGTCGAGGCCGGGGACGAGTTGACGCTGGAATACGACAAGGGCGGCGAACTGATCGGCGGCACCGCGAAAGAGCTGATCGACGCGGGCATCACCGACATTCCGGTTCTGGACATCGACAACATCAATGTCGGTCCCTACATGCGCAACACCATGGCGATGGACAAGAACATGAACCGCGAAACCGCGCTCATGGATATCTATCGCGTCATGCGTCCGGGCGAGCCGCCCACCGTCGAATCCGCCAGCAACCTGTTCGAAACGCTGTTTTTCGACAGCGAACGCTATGATCTTTCCGCAGTCGGCCGGGTCAAGATGAACATGCGCCTGGATCTGGACAAGCCCGACACCCAGCGCACACTGGACCGCGACGATATCGTGGCTTGCGTGCGCGCGCTGGTGGAACTGCGCGACGGGCGGGGCGAGATCGACGATATCGACCATCTGGGCAACCGCCGGGTGCGCTCGGTCGGCGAGTTGATGGAGAACCAGTATCGCGTCGGCCTGTTGCGCATGGAGCGCGCGATCCGCGAGCGGATGAGCAGTGTCGAGATCGACACGGTGATGCCGCAGGATCTGATCAACGCCAAACCGGCGGCGGCGGCGGTGCGCGAATTCTTCGGCTCCAGCCAGCTTTCGCAGTTCATGGACCAGACCAACCCGCTGTCCGAAGTCACGCACAAGCGGCGCCTGTCGGCCCTCGGACCGGGCGGCCTGACGCGCGAGCGTGCCGGGTTCGAGGTGCGCGACGTGCACCCGACCCATTACGGCCGCATGTGTCCGATCGAGACGCCGGAAGGCCCCAATATCGGCCTGATCAACTCTTTGGCGACATTCGCGCGGGTGAACAAATACGGCTTTATCGAAACGCCGTACCGCATCGTCAAGGAAGGCCAGGTAACGGACGAAGTGCACTACATGTCCGCGACCGAGGAAATGCGCCACACGGTTGCACAGGCCAACGCCAATCTGGACGAGGACGGCCGGTTCGTGAACGAGATGGTCAACACCCGTCAGGCTGGCGATTACACGCTGGCGCCGAACGAGAGCGTCAATCTGATCGACGTCAGCCCGAAACAGCTGGTTTCGGTCGCAGCCTCGCTGATCCCGTTCCTTGAGAACGATGACGCCAACCGCGCGCTGATGGGATCCAACATGCAGCGTCAGGCGGTGCCGCTGCTGCGCGCCGAGGCGCCGCTGGTGGGCACCGGCATCGAAGAGGTCGTCGCCCGCGATTCCGGCGCCGCGATCATGGCGCGCCGGGCCGGCACCATCGACCAGGTCGATGCGCAGCGGATCGTGATCCGTGCCACCGAGGATCTGGAGCTGGGTGACGCGGGGGTGGACATCTACCGCATGCGCAAGTTCCAGCGGAGCAACCAGAACACCTGCATCAACCAGCGTCCGCTGGTGAAGGTCGGCCAATCCGTGCAGAAAGGCGAGGTCATCGCAGACGGCCCCAGCACCGACATGGGTGAACTGGCACTGGGCAAGAACGTGGTCGTCGCGTTCATGCCGTGGAACGGCTACAACTACGAGGACTCTATCCTGATCTCCGAGCGGGTCAGCCGCGACGACGTGTTCACGTCGATCCATATCGAGGAATTCGAGGTGGCGGCGCGCGACACCAAGCTGGGGCCGGAGGAAATCACCCGCGACATCCCGAACGTCGGCGAGGAGGCGCTGCGCAACCTCGACGAGGCCGGCATCGTCTATATCGGCGCCGATGTGGAGCCGGGCGATATCCTTGTGGGCAAGATCACCCCCAAGGGCGAAAGCCCGATGACGCCCGAGGAAAAGCTGCTGCGCGCCATCTTCGGCGAAAAGGCCAGCGACGTGCGCGACACCTCGCTGCGGGTCAAGCCGGGCGATTTCGGCACCGTGGTCGAGGTGCGCGTGTTCAACCGGCACGGCGTTGAAAAGGACGAACGCGCCCTGCAGATCGAGCGCGAAGAGGTCGAGCGTCTGGCGCGCGACCGTGACGACGAGTTGGCGATCCTGGACCGCAACATCTATGCCCGTCTCAAGGACATGATCCTTGGCAAGGTGGCGGTGAAAGGCCCCCGCGGTGTCAAGTCCGGCTCGCAGATCACCGAGGAGGTTCTGGAGGGTCTGTCCCGCGGTCAGTGGTGGCAGCTTGCCCTCGAGGACGAGGACGACGCCAAGATCGTCGAGGCCCTGAACGAGCAATACGAGGTGCAGAAGCGCACGCTGGATGCCCGGTTCGAGGACAAGGTCGAGAAGGTGCGTCGTGGCGACGATCTTCCGCCGGGTGTGATGAAGATGGTCAAGGTGTTCGTGGCGGTGAAGCGCAAGCTGCAGCCGGGCGACAAGATGGCCGGACGTCACGGCAACAAGGGCGTGATTTCCAAGGTGGTCCCGATGGAGGACATGCCGTTCCTCAGCGACGGCACGCCGGTCGATTTCTGCCTCAACCCGCTGGGCGTTCCCAGCCGGATGAACGTCGGTCAGATCCTGGAAACCCATATGGGCTGGGCCGCGCGCGGTCTGGGGATCAACATCGACGAGGCGCTCGGCGACTATCGCCGTTCGGGCGATCTGACGCCGGTACGCGACGCGATGAAGCTGGCCTATGGCGACGATGTCTATGACGAGGGCATCGCCGGTATGGACGACGAGCATCTGGTCGAGGCCGCGCGGAACGTCACCTTCGGCGTTCCCATCGCGACGCCGGTCTTCGACGGCGCGAAAGAGGCCGACGTGAACGACTCGCTCAAGCGTGCCGGGTTCGACACGTCCGGTCAGTCGGTGCTGTTCGACGGGCGCACGGGCGAACAATTCGCGCGGCCTGTCACGGTGGGCATGAAATACCTGCTCAAGCTGCACCACCTGGTGGACGACAAGATCCACGCGCGCTCGACCGGGCCCTACAGCCTGGTGACCCAGCAGCCGCTGGGCGGCAAGGCGCAGTTCGGTGGTCAGCGGTTCGGGGAAATGGAGGTCTGGGCGCTGGAAGCCTATGGCGCCGCCTATACCCTGCAGGAAATGCTGACCGTGAAATCGGACGACGTCGCGGGCCGCACCAAGGTCTATGAAAGCATCGTCAAGGGCGAGGACAATTTCGAGGCGGGCGTTCCCGAGAGCTTCAACGTTCTGGTGAAGGAAGTCCGCGGCCTCGGCCTGAACATGGAACTCCTGGATGCGGAGGTGGACGAATAACGGGCACGGATGGCGGGGTGAACCCCGCCCTACGGCCTGACGGCAGGGCGGCGCATGCGTCGCCATGCCGGTCCATCTCCAAACCGATATTCGAGGTATCAAAATGAACCAGGAACTGTCTAACAATCCGTTCAACCCCGTCGCTCCGATCAAGACGTTCGACGAGATCAGGGTGTCGCTGGCCAGCCCCGAGCGTATCCTGTCGTGGTCCTATGGCGAGATCAAGAAGCCGGAAACCATCAACTACCGCACGTTCAAGCCCGAGCGCGACGGCCTGTTCTGCGCGCGCATCTTCGGTCCGATCAAGGATTACGAATGCCTGTGCGGCAAGTATAAGCGCATGAAATATCGTGGCGTCGTCTGCGAGAAATGCGGCGTCGAGGTGACCCTGCAAAAGGTCCGCCGCGAGCGCATGGGCCATATCGAACTGGCCGCGCCGGTCGCGCATATCTGGTTCCTGAAATCGCTGCCCAGCCGTATCGGCCTGATGCTGGACATGACGCTGCGCGATCTGGAGCGGGTGCTGTATTTCGAGAACTATGTCGTGATCGAACCCGGCCTGACCGACCTGACCTACGGGCAGATGATGTCCGAGGAAGAGTTCATGGACGCGCAGGACGCCTATGGCATGGATGCGTTCACGGCCAATATCGGCGCCGAGGCGATCCGCGAGATGCTGGCCGCGATCGACCTCGAGCAGGAGGCCGAAACCCTGCGCGCCGATCTGAAAGAGGCGACCGGCGAACTGAAGCCCAAGAAGATCATCAAGCGGCTGAAGGTCGTGGAATCCTTCCTGGAATCGGGCAACCGTCCGGAATGGATGGTGATGACGGTGATCCCGGTGATTCCGCCGGAACTGCGCCCGCTGGTGCCGCTGGATGGCGGCCGGTTCGCGACGTCGGATCTGAACGATCTCTATCGCCGGGTCATCAACCGCAACAACCGTCTCAAGCGCCTCATCGAACTGCGCGCGCCCGATATCATCGTGCGCAACGAAAAGCGGATGCTGCAGGAATCGGTCGATGCGCTGTTCGACAACGGCCGTCGTGGCCGGGTGATCACCGGCGCCAACCGGCGGCCGTTGAAATCGCTCAGCGACATGCTGAAGGGCAAGCAGGGCCGGTTCCGTCAGAACCTGCTGGGCAAGCGGGTCGACTTCTCGGGACGTTCGGTCATCGTGACCGGTCCGGAACTGAAGCTGCACCAATGCGGCCTGCCGAAAAAGATGGCGCTCGAGCTGTTCAAGCCGTTCATCTACTCGCGGCTCGAGGCCAAGGGCCTCAGCTCGACCGTCAAGCAGGCCAAGAAGCTGGTCGAAAAGGAGCGTCCCGAAGTCTGGGACATCCTGGACGAGGTGATCCGCGAGCATCCGGTGATGCTGAACCGCGCGCCGACGCTGCACCGTCTGGGCATCCAGGCGTTCGAGCCGGTGCTGATCGAGGGCAAGGCGATCCAGCTTCACCCTCTGGTCTGTTCGGCCTTCAACGCCGACTTTGACGGCGACCAGATGGCCGTTCACGTGCCGCTGAGCCTTGAGGCGCAGCTTGAGGCGCGGGTGCTGATGATGTCGACGAACAACGTTCTGTCGCCCGCCAACGGCGCGCCGATCATCGTGCCGAGCCAGGACATGATCCTCGGCCTCTACTATGTCACGCTGGCGCGTGAGGGCATGAAAGGGCAAGGCAAGGTCTTTGGCTCGATCGAGGAGGTCCAGCACGCGCTGGACGCGGGCGAGGTGCATCTGCACACGAAGATCACCGCGCGCATTCGCCAGATCGACGACGAGGGCAACGAGATCGTCAAGCGTTACGAGACGACTCCGGGCCGGGTTCGTCTGGGGGCGCTGTTGCCGATGAACGCCAAGGCACCGTTCGACCTGGTGAACCGCCTGCTGCGCAAGAAAGAGGTGCAGCAGATCATCGACACCGTCTATCGCTATTGCGGTCAGAAGGAATCGGTCATTTTCTGCGATCAGATCATGACAATGGGCTTTCGCGAGGCGTTCAAGGCCGGGATTTCCTTTGGCAAGGACGACATGCTGGTCCCCGATCAGAAGTGGACGATCGTCGATCAGACCCGCGATCTGGTCAAGGATTTCGAACAGCAATACATGGACGGTCTGATCACGCAGGGCGAGAAATACAACAAGGTCGTCGATGCCTGGTCCAAGTGCAACGATCGCGTCACCGAGGCGATGATGGGGTCCATTTCGGCCGTCACGAAAGACGAGTCGGGTGCCGAAAACGAGCCCAACAGCGTCTACATGATGGCCCATTCCGGCGCCCGTGGCTCGGTCACGCAGATGAAGCAGCTGGGCGGGATGCGCGGTTTGATGGCCAAACCGAACGGCGAAATCATCGAAACGCCGATCATCTCGAACTTCAAGGAAGGACTGACCGTTCTCGAATACTTCAACTCGACGCACGGCGCCCGCAAGGGCCTGTCGGATACCGCGCTGAAGACGGCGAACTCGGGATATCTGACACGGCGTCTGGTCGACGTTGCGCAGGATTGCATCATCCGGATGAACGATTGCGGCACCGAACGCGCGATCACCGCATCGGCCGCGATCAACGACGGCGAGGTCGTGGCGACGCTCGCCGAACGTCTGCTGGGCCGTGTCGCGGCCGAGGATGTGCTGAAGCCGGGCACCGACGAGGTTCTGATCCCCGCCGGCACGCTGATCGACGAACGCCTGGCCGACAGCGTCGACGAGGCGCATGTGCAGACGGCGCGCATCCGCTCGCCCCTGACATGCGAGGCCGAGGAAGGGGTGTGTGCCATGTGCTATGGTCGTGACCTGGCGCGCGGCACCATGGTCAACACCGGCGAGGCGGTCGGCATCATCGCGGCGCAGTCGATCGGGGAGCCGGGCACGCAGCTGACGATGCGGACCTTCCACATCGGCGGTGTTGCGCAGGGTGCGCAGCAATCCTTCCTCGAGGCCAGCCAGGGTGGGTCGATCGTGTTCGAGAATGCCCAGACGCTGGAGAACGCCGCCGGCGAGATCCTTGTCATGGGCCGCAACATGAAGCTGCTGATCCAGGACGACACCGGAGAGGAACTGGCCAGCCACAAGGTCGGCTATGGCACGCGTCTGTTCGTCAAGGAGGGCGACAGCGTCAGCCGCGGCGACAAGCTGTTCGAATGGGATCCCTATACCCTGCCGATCATCGCGGAAAAGGCCGGGACGGCGAAATACGTCGATCTGTTCAGCGGTATCGCCGTGCGCGACGAAACCGACGATGCGACCGGGATGACCCAGAAGATCGTCGTCGACTGGCGTGCTGCACCCAAGGGCAACGAGCTCAAGCCCGAGATCATCCTTGTCGGAGAAGACGGGGAGCCGGTCCGCAACGATGCGGGCAATCCGGTGACCTATCCGATGTCGGTGGACGCGGTTCTGTCGGTCGAGGACGGTGACGAGATCAAGGCCGGCGATATCGTCGCGCGCATTCCGCGCGAAGGTGCCCGGACCAAGGACATCACCGGCGGTCTGCCGCGCGTGGCCGAACTGTTCGAGGCGCGCCGTCCCAAGGATCACGCGATCATCGCCGAGATCGACGGCTACGTGAAGTTCGGGCGCGACTACAAGAACAAGCGCCGGATCAGCATCGAACCTGCGGATGAAAGCCTGGAACCGGCGGAATACATGGTGCCCAAGGGCAAGCATATTCCGGTTCAGGAAGGCGATTTCATCCACAAGGGCGATTACATCATGGACGGCAATCCGGCGCCGCACGACATCCTTGCGATCATGGGTGTCGAGGCGCTGGCCGATTACATGATCCACGAGGTGCAGGATGTGTATCGTCTTCAGGGCGTCAAGATCAACGACAAGCACATCGAGGTAATCGTCCGCCAGATGCTCCAGAAATGGGAGATCCAGGACAGCGGGGATACCACGCTGCTCAAGGGCGAGCATGTGGACAAGCAGGAATTCGACGCCGCCAATGAAAAGGCACTGTCGAAGGGTGGCCGTCCGGCGCAGGGTGAACCGATCCTGCTGGGCATCACCAAGGCCAGCCTGCAGACCCGCAGCTTCATCTCGGCAGCGTCGTTCCAGGAAACCACCCGCGTGCTGACCGAGGCGAGCGTGCAAGGCAAGCGCGACAAGCTGGTCGGCCTGAAGGAGAACGTGATCGTCGGGCGGCTGATCCCGGCGGGCACGGGCGGCGCGACCCAGCAGATCCGCCGTATTGCCTCCGAACGCGACAATGTGGTGATCGAGGCCCGTCGCGAGGAAGCCGAAGCCGCCGCTGCCCTCGCGGCGCCGGTCGAGGACGACGTCGCCGGCGATGCGTTCGACAATCTGGTGGAAACGCCCGAAAGCGACGATTGATCCCGCACGCGACGTGCCGATAAAAGCCCCCGCGCCGCAACCCGGCGCGGGGGTTTCTTATTGCCGTGTGACTTTTGCCGCCGATCAAACAAAGCTATGACCCAGCCCGAAACAAGACGGAGACCGGTCGATGAAACCGCGTATCAAGATCGTCGGGCTGCTGCGCTTTTCCGTGCTGACGCCGACCTATTATGCCGAACGGTTCGCCACGCTGGAGGAGACGGCGGCGCATCTGTTTTCGCCGGAACGGATGGCGTTGCGGTTTCGCCTGTTCGAGCGGCTTTGCCTGCCGTCGCTGCTTCGCCAGACCGACGCCGATTTCGAGGCGGTCGTCCTGACGGCCCAGTCGATGCCGGAACGCTATCTGGATCGGCTGAAGGCGTTGCTGGACCCGATCCCGAACATTCATTGCCGCGCGGTCGACACGAGCAATCATTACCGCCTGTTGCGAAAGGGATATGAGTCCCTGCCCCAGACCGGGTTCAGCCATCGCGCGATGTTCCGGCTGGATGATGACGACGCGGTGGATCGGAACTTCGTCGCTCGCACGCGGCGGCTCGCGGATGGATTGCTGGCCCTGCAAGGCGCGCAGACGTCGTTCATCATCGCCTATAATCGCGGATTTTACGTTCGCAACGATGGCCCGGAGCCCGAAGTGTTCGACGCCGTCGAGCGCGCGCCGCTGTCGACGGGAACCACGCTCGTGGCGCCGGCGGGTCATTCCGCCAACCCCTATCGCTTCAACCACCGGAAACTGGCGCAGCATTTCAATACGTTTTCGGACATTTCCGAACCCGCGTTCATCCGCACGATCCACGGCGACAACAAATCGAACCCGGCACAGATGGGTTTGACCCGCAAGATGACGCAAGACATGATCGAGGCGCAGTTGCAGGCGCATTTCGAAACGGGCATTGCGGATCTGAAGGCGCTTTAGCCGATTCCCTTCGTCGGCTTGCTTATTCGGGGGCCTTGGGCCGCGCGACCCGCAGGGGAGGGGAATGGCGTGTGCGCACAGGCATCGCAGAGTGTTGACACCATGCGCGACTCCCCTTATACGCCCGCTATCTCGGCTGCCGGGGGTCGCCCCAATTGCCGACTTCAGTATTGAAGTGGTCATGATCCGGTCTGAAAAATGGCCCGATCCTCTGGATACCCACCGCGTCGTTCCTGAATCTGGGGCGAAGGCGGCTTTTTTGCGTCGCTGGAATCAGGGGCGTGCCGGGCGGCTTGCGGACGCGCAGGACGTCAGATTGAACCGCACGCGCATGCGTGCACACACATGTGTTGTTGAGACGGGGAAAGAACCGGAATGCCAACGATCCAGCAGCTGATCCGCAAGCCGCGGCAGCCGAAAGTCAAACGCTCGAAGTCGATGCACCTGGAGCAGTGCCCGCAGAAACGCGGCGTCTGCACACGCGTCTATACCACCACACCGAAGAAGCCGAACTCGGCCATGCGGAAGGTCGCCAAGGTGCGCCTGACCAATGGTTACGAGGTGATTTCCTATATTCCCGGCGAAAGCCACAACCTGCAGGAGCACTCGGTCGTGCTGATCCGTGGCGGTCGTGTCAAGGACCTTCCCGGTGTGCGCTATCACATCCTGCGCGGTGTTCTGGACACCCAGGGCGTCAAAGACCGCAAGCAGCGCCGTTCGAAATACGGCGCCAAGCGTCCGAAATAAGGAGAGAGCGAGATGTCCCGTCGTCACGCCGCAGAGAAACGTGAAATCCTGCCTGACGCCAAATATGGCGACAAGGTTTTGACCAAGTTCATGAACAACCTGATGATCGACGGCAAGAAGTCGGTCGCCGAACGCATCGTCTACAACGCGATGGATCGCGTCGAGGGCAAGATCAAACGTTCGCCCATCGAGGTGTTCCACGAGGCGCTGGACAACATCCAGCCCAGCGTCGAGGTCCGCTCGCGCCGGGTGGGCGGTGCAACCTATCAGGTTCCCGTCGAGGTCCGTCCCGAGCGCCGCGAGGCGCTGGCGATCCGCTGGCTGATCAAGGCCAGCCGCGCGCGCAACGAACACACCATGGAAGAGCGCCTGGCAGGCGAACTGATGGATGCTGTGCAATCCCGCGGTTCGGCCGTGAAGCGGCGCGAAGACACCCACAAGATGGCCGAGGCGAACAAAGCCTTCAGCCATTACCGCTGGTAATACCTACCGCCGGGACATCCCGGCGCATCTAGAGGCACCTGACTATGGCACGCGACTATCAGCTCGATCACTACCGCAACTTCGGTATCATGGCCCATATCGATGCGGGCAAGACCACCTGCAGCGAGCGGATCCTGTTCTATACGGGCAAGAATCACGCCATGGGCGAGACGCACGAGGGTGCGTCGACCATGGACTGGATGGAGCAGGAGCAGGAGCGTGGCATCACGATCACCTCGGCTGCGACCACGACGTTCTGGCAATGGCAGGAAGACCCCACCTCAGAGGGGACGTCCGAAACCAAGTACCGCATGAACATCATCGACACGCCCGGCCACGTCGACTTCACCATCGAGGTCGAGCGTTCGCTGGCGGTTCTTGACGGTGCGGTCGCAGTGCTGGACGCCAATGCCGGTGTCGAGCCGCAGACCGAAACCGTGTGGCGTCAGGCCGATCGCTACAAGGTTCCGCGGATTGTCTTCGTCAACAAGATGGACAAGATCGGCGCCGATTTCTTCAATTGCGTGAAGATGATCAAGGATCGCACCGGGGCAATTCCGGCGCCGATCCAGATTCCCATCGGTTCCGAAAGCGAGCTTGAAGGCATCGTCGATCTGATCACCATGCAGGAATGGGTCTGGAAGGGCGAGGATCTGGGTGCCAGCTGGGTGCGCGGTCCGATCCGCGACAGCCTCCAGGCAACGGCCGAGGAGTGGCGCGCCAACCTCATCGAGACCGCGGTCGAGATGGACGATGACGCGATGGAGGCCTATCTGGAAGGCGACGAGCCGGACATTCCGACCCTGCGGGCGCTGATCCGCAAGGGCACGCTGTCGCTCAGCTTTGTGCCCGTCCTCTGCGGTTCGGCGTTCAAGAACAAGGGCGTGCAGCCGCTGCTGAACGCGGTTGTGGATTATCTTCCCAGCCCGGAGGATGTGGTCGATTACATGGGCTTTGCGCCCGACGACGAGACCGAGACGCGCAACATCGCGCGCCGCGCCGATGATTCCATGCCGTTCTCGGGACTGGCGTTCAAGATCATGAACGATCCCTTCGTCGGCTCGCTGACCTTCGCGCGCATCTACTCGGGCGTGCTGAAGAAAGGCGATACGGTCCAGAACTCGACCAAAGGCAAGAAAGAGCGCATCGGCCGCATGATGATGATGCATGCCATCAACCGCGAAGAGATCGACGAGGCGTTCTCGGGCGACATCATCGCATTGGCGGGGCTGAAGGACACGACAACGGGCGACACGCTCTGCGATCCCAAGCATCCGGTGGTTCTGGAAACCATGAACTTCCCCGATCCGGTGATCGAGATCGCCGTCGAGCCCAAGACCAAGGCCGACCAGGAAAAGATGAGCCAGGGGCTGGCGCGTCTGGCCGCGGAAGATCCGTCTTTCCGCATCGAAACCGATATGGAATCCGGCCAGACCATCATGAAGGGCATGGGCGAACTTCACCTTGATATCCTGGTGGATCGCCTCAAGCGGGAATTCAAGGTCGAGGCCAATATCGGTGCACCGCAGGTGGCCTATCGCGAAACCATCTCGCGAGAGGTCGAGCACACCTATACCCACAAGAAGCAATCTGGTGGGTCGGGTCAGTTCGCCGAGGTCAAGATGATCATCTCGCCGACCGAGCCGGGCGAGGGCTATTCCTTCGAATCCCGCATCGTCGGCGGTTCGGTTCCCAAGGAATACATTCCCGGCGTCGAGAAAGGCATCCGCTCCGTCATGGATAGCGGGCCGCTGGCGGGCTTCCCGGTGATCGACTTCAAGGTCGCGCTGGTGGACGGCAAGTTCCACGACGTGGACTCGTCGGTGCTCGCGTTCGAGATCGCTGCCCGCATGGGTATGCGCGAAGGCATGCGCAAGGCCGGTGCGAAGCTGCTGGAGCCGATCATGAAGGTCGAGGTGATCTGCCCCGAGGAATACACCGGCAACGTGATCGGCGATCTGACGTCGCGGCGCGGGCAGGTGACCGGCCAGGAAAACCGCGGCAACGCCATTGCAATCGACGCGATGGTACCGCTGGCGAACATGTTCGGCTATATCAATACGCTGCGTTCGATGAGCTCGGGCCGGGCGAACTTCACCATGCAGTTCGACCACTACGACCCGGTGCCGCAGAATATCAGCGACGAAATCCAGGCAAAATACGCTTGAGCGGGTGGCGGGGTGAACCCCGCCCTACCCATACACCGTAGGGCGGGGTTCACCCCGCCATCCGAACGATAACAGGAGGCCATCATGGCAAAGTCAAAGTTTGAACGCAACAAACCGCATGTGAACATCGGCACGATCGGGCATGTTGACCACGGCAAGAC
>CANNGH010000006.1 GCA_947504115.1 uncultured Sedimentitalea sp. | reverse complement strand
ATCAACGGGCGCGACATGGTCACCATCCTGCCGATGGGCACCGATGAAGGCACGCGCGGCGCCTATCTGCGGGTCGGAGACAAGACCGGGGGCAGCCTCAAGGCCCCCGCTGAACCGGGTCTGTACGAGCTGCGCTACATCCTCGACGTGGGCAGCAAGACGCTGGCCACGGCCCCCATTGAGGTGGTCGAGGCCGAGGCCAGCGTTACCGGCCCCGAACAGGTGACCACGGGTGCCGCCTTCGACGTCAGCTGGAGCGAGCCGATCAACGGGCGCGACATGGTCACCATCCTGCCGATGGGCACCGATGAAGGCACGCGCGGCGCCTATCTGCGGGTCGGGGACAAGACCGGGGGCAGCCTCAAGGCCCCCGCTGAACCGGGTCTGTACGAGCTGCGCTACATCCTCGACTTGGGCAGCAAGACGCTGGCCACGGCCCCCATCGAGGTGGTCGAGGCCGAGATCGGGATTGCCGGTCCGGGCACGGTGCGCGCCGGAAACGATGTGGATGTCTCGTGGTCGGCGATTGTAAACGGGCGCGACATGATCTCGATCCTGCCGATGGGGACGGATGAAGGCACGCGGGGCGACTACATGCGTATCGGCGACAAGACAGAGGGCCGGCTCAAGGCCCCCGACACGCCGGGCTTGTACGAGATCCGCTATATCCTCGACGTGGGCAGCAAGACCCTTGCCAGCACCCCGCTGGAAGTCGTCGGCGCGGATGCGCCGCTTGACGAGGGCGCGGGGCTGTCGGTGCCCGGATCGGCCACGCCCGGCGAGACGATCACGGTGACGTGGACGGGCGGAGGTGCAGGCGGCGACGAACGGATCGCGCTGGCGCGCAAGGATCAGCCAGATTTCAGTTGGATCTCGGCGGCCAAGATCGGTGATGCGCAATCCCTGGAGGTGAAAATGCCCGCTGAGGCTGGTCTTTACGAGGTGCGCTTTCTGGATGTTTCCGGACAGCGGCTTCTGGGGCGTTCTGTAGTGGAGGTAAAGTGATGCGGAAAATCCTGACGATATTGGCGGTGGCGGGCGGGGTCACGCTGACCGCGCCGGCCGCACGGTCTGAAATCGACGGTCATGGGCCGGATGCCTGGCGCGTGACCGGAGTGGCCGCCGATGATGTGCTGAACATGCGGATGGGGCCGGGAACGGATTACCTCGTGATCGACCGGCTTGCCCCGGATGCGCGCGGGCTGGAGCAGATCACCTGCGTGCCGCTCCTCATCCCGTCCATCTACCACAGGCTGAGCGAGGCGCAGCGCGCCGGACTGCCGCAACGCTGGTGCCTGATGCGCAGCGCCGACTTCAGCAAGGCCGGATGGGTCGCGCAGCGATTCATCATGGAGGACGGGCTGGAGGAAGTCGTGCAACCGGGCACCGGGACCGATGGCGGCACGTCGCCGGACATGTCGGGCGATCCGCTGATCGACGGCGCGCTATCGCTGGTGCGTGATCTCTATGCGGACTTTGCGGCATCGGACAGCCGGACAGACAATCCGTTCGCGCCCGCCAATGCCCCCAACTACTTCTTCGCGGAACTGGTTCCTGCGCTTGCGGGCCATGGCGCGGATCTGCTCTATGACGCCCAGGATTTCCAGGGCGAGGTGACCCGCATCGCGCCGGATTCCGAGCAGCCCATGCTTCGCGGCATGATCACCGTCAGCGCCGATGTCACCAATTTCGGCAGACAGAGCCGTGCGGTCTTTCGCCTGCGGGCCGACACCGAACAGCCCGGCGCGCCGTATCGCATCTTTCGCATCGAACATGAGGACTGGAGCTTCCCCGGTTGACCCCCCCCCCCCGCAAACGCCGTGCGGCGCAGCGTCGCGCGGGGACGACGATCCGCCCCGGCGCCTGCGCGATCATCACGCCCGCCCGCGGCCGATATCCCCGCATCTTCAGCGGATACTGTTCATCGATCGGGGGCGAAGTCCCTGCCGATTCACCGGGCCGCCAATAGATCTGCAGGATACGCGACGCGACAACCGATTTCGTATTCAACCCCGCTGGCTCCAGGCCCGGGCGTGGGCGGATTGGTGGTCGGGCGGAGATACCAAAACCAGATGGCAAGGGTGGATTTCGCTAACGAACAACAGGTTGCCGGGGTTTGCTGGTGCCCCCACACGGACTCGAACCGCGGACCTACTGATTACAAATCAGTTGCTCTACCAGCTGAGCTATAGGGGCAATGCGGGGCCTTTAGCATTCCTCGCGGGACCGCACAAGCCGCAAAGGCAAGCGGGGAGATGGTGCTTGCCTTCCACGCGGAGCGTCGGCTAGTCATCTGCGACACCTTGGCGAATTGGGGAACCTTATCATGCGGGTCGCGTCATATATTGCTGTTATTTCCCGTCTTGCCGCCGCGCCGATCCTTGTGGCGTCGCTTTTGGTACCGGCATCGGCGCAGGCCGATCGGGTCACCGTGTTTGCCGCCGCCAGCATGAAGAACGCGATGGACGACGTGTCGGGTGCGTTCAAGGACGCGACCGGTCACGACCTGTCGGTGTCGCTGGCCGGCTCGTCGGCGCTGGCGCGCCAGATCCAGCAGGGGGCGCCGGCTGATGTGTTCGTGTCGGCCAATCCCGGCTGGATGGACACCCTGGAAGCGGACGGACTGATCCAGGCGGGTACACGGTTCGACCTGCTGGGCAATTCCATCGTGCTGATCGCGCATGGCGAGGCCGAGGATATCGAGATCGACGCCGATCTGGATCTGGCGGGGATGCTGGGTGAAAACCGGCTGGCCATGGCGATGGTCGAATCCGTGCCGGCAGGCATCTATGGCAAGGCCGCGCTGGAACATCTCGGGCTGTGGGACACCGTCGCGCCCAAGGTCGCGCAGGCCGACAACGTGCGCGCGGCGCTGGCCTTGGTCGCGACCGGCGAGGCGCCGTACGGCATCGTCTATGCCACCGATGCCGCCGCCGAGGACGATGTCAGCGTGATCGCAACATTCCCGAGCGACAGCCACCCGCCGATCGTCTATCCCGCTGCCGCCGTGGCCGGACGTGACGCTCCGGCGGTGACGGAGTTCCTGGATTTCCTGCGCGCCCCCGCCGCCCGCGCCGCGTTCGAAACCCAAGGCTTTACCGTCCTGGCCGAATAACCGCGGCAGATGGACTGGCTTGGCCCCGATGAATGGCAGGCCGTGGCGCTGTCGCTGCGTGTGTCCTTCTGGGCCACGCTGGCCGGGCTGCCTCCGGGCATCTTCATCGCCTATGCGCTGGCGCGTTGGTCGTTTCCGGGTCGGCAGGTGCTGAACGGGCTCGTGCATCTGCCGCTGATCCTGCCGCCGGTGGTGACGGGGTATCTGCTGTTGCTGACTTTTGGCACGCGGGGTCCGGTCGGCAGCCTGTTGCAGGAGATCGGCATCGTTTTCGCCTTTCGCTGGACCGGTGCGGCGCTGGCCTGCGGTATCATGGCGTTTCCGCTGCTGGTGCGCGCCATCCGCCTGTCGATCGAGGCGGTGGATCCGAAGCTGGAACAGGCCGCCGCCACGCTGGGCGCATCGCGGCCATGGGTCTTTGCCAGCGTCACCCTGCCGTTGATCCTGCCCGGCATCATCGCGGGGGCCATTCTGGCCTTTGCCAAGGCGATGGGCGAATTCGGCGCGACGATCACATTCGTCTCGAACATCCCCGGCGAGACGCAGACGCTACCGACGGCGATATACGGTTTCCTGCAGGTGCCGGGCGGCGAGGGACCGGCCATGCGGCTGGTGCTGGTGTCGGTCGCCGTGGCGATGACCGCCCTGTTCCTGTCCGAAATCATCGCACGCCGCATCGCGCGGCGGGTGGGGGGCGCATGACGCTTTCGGTCGCCCTGACGCATCGCCTCGGGCGGTTCGATCTGTACGTGGCATTCGACGCGCCGCCGGGGCTTACGATGCTGTTCGGGCAGTCCGGGTCGGGCAAGACGACCGTGATCAACGCGGTGGCCGGGCTGTTGAAGCCGCAGGCGGGCCGCGTCGCGCTGGACGAGCGGGTGTTTCAGGACAGCGCGCGGCGGATCTGGCTGCCGCCGCATCGGCGCGATCTGGGCTATATCTTTCAGGAAGGGCGGCTGTTTCCGCATCTGACCGTGCGCCAGAATCTCGGCTATGGCCGCTGGTTCGCCCGCCGCGACACGCCCCGCGAAAGCCTGGGCCGCGTGGTCGAGATGCTGGGCATCGGCCATCTGCTGGATCGCCGTCCGGCGCTGCTTTCGGGGGGCGAGAAACAGCGCGTCGCCATCGGCCGCGCGCTTCTGGCCGGGCCGCGCCTGATTCTGGCCGACGAGCCGCTGGCGGCGCTGGACGAGGCGCGCAAGGCCGAGATCCTGCCCTATTTCGAACGTCTGCGCGACGAGGCGGCGGTGCCGATCCTCTATGTCAGCCATTCCCCGGCCGAGGTCGCCCGGCTGGCCACCACGGTGGTCGCGCTTCAGGATGGACGGGTCGCGCGGATCGGTCCGCCGTCCGAAGTGCTGGGCGATCCGACATTCGCGCCGGCGGGCCTGCGCGGTATCGGCGCCGTGCTCGAGGCGCGGGTGGTGGCTCATCACGCCGACGGGCTGAGCGAATTGACCGCCGGTGGCGTGCAGTTGTTCCTGCCGCGCGTCGATCTGGAGCCGGGCAGGGCGCTGCGCATCCGCATTGCCGCGCATGAGGTGACCCTGTCGCTGCAACGCCCCGAAGGCGTGTCGGCGCTGAACATCCTGCCCGGTCATGTCGAAGCGGTGCGTCCGGGTGAGGGGCCGGGGGCCATCGTGTCAGTGCACACGCCAGCCGGGCGGGTCTTGTCCCGTGTCACCCGGCGCTCGGTCGCGGCGCTGGGGCTGGAGCCGGGGCTTGCCTGTCATGCGATCGTGAAGACGGTGGCGATTGCGCCCGAGGACGTCAGTGGCGCGATATCCGGGGCGGACAGCGCGACGGGATAGGGCGCGCGGCCCTGACAGCGCGCGAACGGAGATGGCTGATATCGGCCGCAAAGGCGGTCGCCGGATCCGCATATTCGCGCATTTGGCGAAAAAGTATCCCGAGCGAATAAATCAGGTTTGACATAGTCGATGGTTTTGGTCAGGTTACCGGCAATCCAAGCCACCCGTCCAAGGCAGCCCGGAACCAGACATGTCGAAAGGAACACCGATGCCTGATCCCGCCGCCTTTCCGCGCGCCGCCGTGCCGCATCGTCCCGATGAAGACCCCGCGCAGGTGCGCCCGCCTGCCACCTTTTCGTGCCGCGAACTGTGTCACCTGAGCGAAACCATGACGATGCAGGGCAGCGCCATCGCCGAACATCTGCTTGACCGGAGCGTGACATGATGGCCGCCGCCGATCGCAGATTGCACGCCGCAGCCGTGACAGCGACCTCCCGCACACCCTGCCACGATGCCCGCGTCTTGACCGATGGCGGCGACACCGCCCAGGTGGTGCTGGACGATCAGGTCTATACCCTGCGCATCACCCGTGCAGGCAAGTTGATCCTGACGAAATGACCATGGCCGCGCGCATATCGCCCCCCAACCGCGGCGGCGCGGCCGTCGGGCAGTTGCAGGAACTGCCGCCGGTCGAGTTGACGGCGGTTCTGTATCTGCGCGCCTGGTGCGAGGGCGGCGCGCATCGCGACCGGATCGCGCAGGACTTCCGCCTGCTGTTGGGCGACGAGACCGGATGCCGGCGATTCGAGGATTTCGATTCGCTGCTGCGGCTGTGCCTGTCCAATGCGCGCTGTCCGCTGGTGCGCCACGGGCTGACCTGCCGCTGCTTCGGCGGGCACGAAAGCGTCTTTGCCCAGATGATCGCCGCCGCCGCCGCGCAGGATCGCGAGGACGCGATGATGTTCGCGGCCACCTTCCTGAACGGGCAGGCGGCGTGGCAGGCGGTGCAACTGGCCGACGATCTGGGGCAGGTGTTCCTGCGCATCGCCCGGCGCACACCGAAAGAACTCCGTCCGACGCATCCCAACCTTTCGACCCGAACCCGACACTAAGGATACCCGTATGAACCGTCTGATCGCCGCCGCCCTTGCCACCACCGTGATGACCGCCCTTCCGGCGCTGGCCGCCACCAAGGCCGAGGTTCTGGAGACCTATGGCGACATCGCGCAGGCCGGCTACGAGGACAGCGCCACATTGGCCCGCGCATTGCAACAGGCTGTCGATACGCTGATCGCTCAGCCGTCGCCGCAAAATCTTCAGGCGGCGCGCGCGGCATGGCTGGCGGCGCGGGTGCCCTATCAGCAGACCGAGGCCTTTCGCTTTGGCAATCCCATCGTCGATGAATGGGAGGGCAAGGTGAATGCCTGGCCGCTGGACGAGGGGCTGATCGATTATGTCGATGCCTCCTATGGCGGGGCCGGGGACGAAAACGAATATGCCGGGCTGAACGTGATCGCCAACCCCACCTTCACCCTTTCGGGGCAGGAAGTGGACGCCAGCGAGATCACACCGGAACTGCTTTCGGACACGCTGCACGAGGCCGACGAGATCGAGGCGAACGTGGCGACCGGCTATCACGCCATCGAATTCCTGCTCTGGGGGCAGGATCTGAACGGCACCGATCCGGGCGCGGGCGACCGGCCCTGGACCGACTATGCGCAAGGTGAGGACTGCACCAACGACAATTGCGACCGGCGTGGCGCCTACCTCAAGGCGGCGACCGATCTTTTGGTCTCCGATCTGGACTGGATGGCCGCGCAATGGGCGGATGGCGGCGCGGCGCGGCAGGCAGTGATGGAAAACGAGGACGCCGGCATCAAGGCGATGCTGACCGGCATGGGCAGCCTGTCCTACGGCGAACAGGCCGGCGAGCGGATGAAACTGGGCCTGATGCTGAACGATCCGGAAGAAGAACATGACTGCTTTTCCGACAACACCCATATGAGCCATTATTACGACGGGCTGGGCATCCGAAACGTCTATACCGGCGAATATGTCGGCATCGACGGGCGCGTGGTGTCGGGGCCGTCGCTGTCCGACCTGGTGGCCGAGGCCGACCCGGAGGTGGACGCGGTGCTGCGCGCCGATCTGAACCACACCATGGTCAAGCTGGACCATATCCGCACCGCCGCCGAGGCCGGGTTCAGCTATGACATGATGCTCGCGCGCGGCAACGAGCAGGGCGAGGCGTTGATCATGGGCGCGGTCGATGCGCTGGTGGCGCAGACCCGGTCGATCGAACGCGCCGTCGCCGCGCTGGGCGTTGATCGGATCGGGTTTGAAGGGTCGGACAGCCTCGACAGCCCGGACGCGGTTTTTCAGTAAGGGGCCTCGCATGATCGTCTGTCACTGCAACTCCATCACCGATCACGAAATCCGCTCGGCGGTGGACTGGATGCGCGCCGCCGATCCGGAGACGATCATCACGCCGGGCAAGATCTATCGCGCGCTGGGCAAGCGGGCGGATTGCGGCGGCTGCCTGCCGGTATTCCTTGACACGATGCGATCCTGTGACACCTTGTCCGTTCCCATGCAATTGCGCGGCCTGCGTCGCGCCACCAAGGAAGGAACAGGCTCATGAAGGGCGACGCCAAGGTCATCGAATATCTCAACAAGGCGCTGCGCAGCGAATTGACGGCCGTCAGCCAGTATTGGCTGCACTACCGCCTGCAGGAGGACTGGGGCTTTGGCCGCATTGCCGCAAAATCGCGTGCCGAAAGCATCGAAGAGATGCACCACGCCGACAAGCTGATCCAGCGGATCATCTTTCTGGAAGGGCATCCGAACCTGCAAAAGCTGGACTCTTTGCGCATCGGGGAGACCCTCAAGGAGACGCTGGACGCCGATCTGGCAGCCGAGCATGACGCGCGCACGCTTTATATCGAGGCACGCGACCATTGCGAGAGCGTCAGCGACTATGTCAGCAAGAACCTGTTCGAGGAACTGATCGCCGACGAGGAAGGCCATATCGATTATCTGGAAACCCAGATCGGTCTTTATGACACGCTCGGCCCGCAGAATTACGGCCAGACGAACGCCAAATCGGCGGACGAGGCCGAACAATAAGGCGCAAGCCGGCACACCGGGAGAACACATGCTCCGACCCCGACGTTTGGCGCGGCTTCTGGCCGCGCCGGCCATTGCTTTTGCCACGATTGCCGTGGCCGCGCCCGATCTGGGCGATCCCCATCTGGATATCGTGCCCCGGACCGAAGACGAAGCTGCGCGCATCGGCAAGGTCACGCAACCGCCGCAGGATTTCACCGCGCCCGAACCGTTCGAGGACAAGCCCGCAGGCGCGGCGACGGTGCGCGCCCGCACCGACACCAACGCGTTTTCCCTGTCCTCGGCCAACATGCCGTTCGAGCGGGAATTGCAGTTCAAGGTGGGCAACGGATTGTTCCGCAAGGTCTGGGTCTCCTCGCCGGCCTCGACGCTGGCGTCGGACGGGCTGGGGCCGCTGTTCAACGCGCGCTCGTGCCAGCGCTGCCACCTGAAGGACGGGCGCGGCCATCCGCCCGACGGCCCCGACGACAGCGCGGTGTCGATGTTCCTGCGCATCTCGGTTCCCGCCAGCCCCGCGCATGAGATGAGCGATATCGAGGCGTTCCTGCTGTCGGTCGGTGATGACACGCCGCGCACGCGCCCCGATCCGGTCTATGGCGGGCAATTGCAGGATTTCGGCGTCGCGGGGCATAAGGCCGAATACCGGCTTGGCATCACCTATGACGAGGTGGAGGTGAAGCTGTCGGATGGCGAGACCGCGCACTTGCGCCAGCCGACCTATACCGCCGAGGATCTGGACTATGGCCCGCTGGCGGCGGGCGCCATGCTGTCGCCCCGTGTGGCGCCGCCGATGATCGGCCTGGGTCTGCTCGAGGCAATTCCGGCGGCGGATATTCTGGCCGGGGCAGACCCGGACGACGCCGATGGCGACGGTATATCGGGACGCGCGCAGATCGTGTGGTCGTTCGAATACGATCAGCCCATGCTGGGCCGGTTCGGGCTGAAGGCAGGCGCCCCGACGATCAGGGAACAATCCGCGAGCGCCTTTGCCGGCGATCTCGGGCTGTCCAACCCGATCTTTCAGGCGCCCTGGGGCGATTGCACCGAGGCGCAGGCCGAGTGCCGGTCCGCCCCACACGGTGACGGTGACGCCCGCATCCACGAAGTCGATGCCGAGGGGCTGGATCTGGTCACCTTCTACTCCCGCAACCTCGCCGTGCCCGCGCGGCGGGACATCGACGACCCGGAGGTTCTGCGCGGCAAGGAGATGTTTCACAGCGTCGGCTGCGCCTCGTGCCATACGCCGAAATTCGTGACTCATCGGCTGGAGGATCAACCCGAGCAATCGTTCCAGCTGATCTGGCCGCACAGCGATCTGCTGCTGCACGACATGGGCGAGGGGCTGGCCGACAACCGCCCCGAAGGCCGCGCCAGCGGGCGGGAATGGCGCACTGCCCCGCTCTGGGGGATCGGCCTGACCGAGACCGTCAGCGGGCATAGCTACTTCCTGCATGACGGGCGCGCGCGCTCGCTGCTCGAGGCAGTATTGTGGCATGGTGGCGAAGCGCAGACCGCGCGCGACGCGGTGGTCGAGATGCCCAAACAAGATCGCGCCGCCCTCATCCGCTATCTGGAGTCGCTATGAAATTCGCCCTTGCCCCGCTCCTCGCCTGTCTGGCCCTGCCTGCGTTGGCGGATGTGGACCGGGTGATCGACGCGCATATCCTGCCCGGTTATGCCGCCTTTGCCGAGGAAGCCGCCGAATTGGAACAGGCCGCGCAAAGCTGCGACCGTGCCGCGATCCGTCCAGCCTGGAACGCGGCCTTTGACGCGTGGATGAAGGTCAGCCACCTGCGACTTGGCCCGATCGAACAGGACGGACGCATCCTGGCCGTCGCGTTCTGGCCCGATACCCGCGGCGCCACGCCCTCGGCATTACAAGGTCTGATCGCTGATGAAGACCCGATCATCGAAACCCCCGAGGGCACGACGCAACTCTCCGTTGCGGCGCGCGGGGTATACGCGCTGGAATACCTGCTATACGATCCGCAATTCGCTGGTGACGGCTATACCTGCACCCTTATCGCGGCGCTTTCGGGCGATCTGAACCGGATTGCCGGCGCGGTCGACGCCGACTGGCGCGACGGTTTCGCCGAAACGCTGCGCAGCGCGGGCGACCCTGGAAATCAAACCTATCTGTCCGAGCGAGAGGCGAAACAGGCGCTGTTCACGGCGCTGACCACCGGGCTGGAATTCGACGCCGACCAGCGCCTTGGCCGCCCCATGGGCAGTTTCGACCGGCCCCGCCCGGCGCGGGCCGAGGCGCGCCGGTCGGGGCGGTCGCTGAGAAACCTGCGTCTGTCGCTGGTCGCGCTGCACGATCTGGCGGGCAAGCTGGCCGACAGCCCGATCCCGCAGAGCGACGCTGCGTTCGCCCATGCGCTGGACCTGATCGGCGATCTGGACGATCCGGTATTCGCCGGGGTCGAGACGCCTCAAGGCCGCCTGAAGGTCGAGGCGATCCAGCAGGCGGTGCGCGCCGCCCGCGAGGCGGTGCTGACGGAAATCGGCCCGTCGCTGGGCGTGTCGGCGGGGTTCAACTCGGCGGACGGAGACTGACATGACCACGCGCCGCGCCTTCCTGGCCTCGGTTCTGGCCGCCGGATCGTTCCCCGCCCTTGGCTGGGCCGATGCGGGCAGTCCCGACTGGCTGGCGGCGGCGCGGGACGCGGACGGGTCGTTCGCGCTTTACGGCATGACGCTCGCGGGCGAGGAACGGTTCCGCATTCGGCTGCCCGCGCGCGGCCACGCCGCCGCCGCGCACCCCACCGCCCCCGAAGCCATCGCATTCGCCCGCCGCCCGGGGCGGTTCGCGCTGGTGCTGGATTGTGTCTCGGGCCGCGTGCTGCACCGGCTCGACGCGCCACAGGGGCGGCATTTCTACGGGCATGGCTGTTTCTCGGCGGATGGCGCGACGCTGTTCACCACCGAGAACCGGATCGAGGACGGCGCCGGGCGCATCGGCCTCTGGTCGCGGGATCGGGACTATACCCGCATCGGCGAGATCGCGTCGGGCGGGATCGGACCGCACGATATTCTGCGCCTGCCGGACAGCGACGTGCTGGTCGTGGCCAATGGCGGCATCCGCACCGATCCCGACCGGGGTCGCGACAAGCTGAACCTGGACACGATGCGCCCCAATCTGGGCTATCTGACGGCGGAGGGCGAGGTGCTGGAGCACATCGAATTGGCTCCGGACCTGCACCGCAACTCGATCCGGCATCTCGTGGCCGGGGCAGACGGCACCGTCGCCTTTGCGATGCAGTGGCAGGGCGACCCGCTCGATCCGGTGCCGCTGCTGGGGCTGCACCGGCGGGGGAGCGTGCCAGTCCTTGCCGCCGCGCCCGAGCCGGAGCAGCGCACGATGCAGGGCTATGCGGGCTCTGTCGCGCTGGATCCCGCCACCGGGCGCGTCGCGGTCAGTTCGCCGCGCGGCGGGCGGGTGCATGTCTTCGACGCCGATGGAGACTTCCTGACGGTGCATCGCCGCGCCGACATCTGCGGTCTGGGCGCGGCGCCGGGCGGGTTCATCGCCACTGACGGGCTGGGCGGCATCTCGACCATCGGAGCGGAACTGACCCCGCGCAAGGCCTGGCCGCGCGCGTGGGACAACCATCTGATCCGCCTTTAGGAAAAAACAGGGAACCTTCCAGCGCGGGAGGGCTGTTCTCTCCATAAAGGAGAACTGCACGATGGCAGAGAAAGCCGCACGACTCTATCGCATGGTAATGCCCGATCATCTGTGTCCGTTCGGCCTGAAATCCAAGGATCTGCTCCAGCGTAACGGATACGAGGTCGAGGACCACCACCTGACCACGCGCGAGGAGACGGACGCCTTCATGGAAAAGGAAGGCGTCGAGACCACACCCCAGACCTATGTCGGCGGCGAACGCATCGGCGGCTATGACGCGTTGCGCGAATGGTTCGGCAAGTCGGTGGCCGAAGAGGGCGACACCAGCTACAAACCCGTCATCGCGATCTTTGCGGTGTCGTTCCTGATGGCGCTGGCGGTCGCCTGGGCGGCGCTGGGAACAGTGCTGGCGGTACGCACCTTCGAGTGGTTCATCGCCATCGCCATGACCCTGCTGGCGGTGCAGAAGTTGCAGGATGTGGAGAGTTTCTCGACCATGTTCCTGAACTACGACCTGCTGGCGCGGCGCTGGGTGCGTTATGGCTACATCTATCCGTTCGGCGAGGCATTGGCCGGTGTCCTGATGATCGCGGGGGCGCTGATCTGGATCGCCGCGCCGGTGGCGCTGTTCATCGGCACGATCGGCGCGGTCAGCGTATTCAAGGCCGTCTATATCGACAAACGCGAGTTGAAATGCGCCTGCGTGGGCGGCAACAGCAACGTGCCGCTGGGGGTCGTTTCGCTGACCGAAAACCTGATGATGATGGGCATGGCGCTGTGGATGGGCGGACGCGCAGTGCTGGGATAAGGCGCCGGATCGGCGATCCGCCGCCCAAAGTGACCTTAACTGGTTGTCACGTGGCGACAAATATGTAGTTTGCGCGCACGTCAACAACCGGATTGTCGAACCCATGCCGCATCCCTCTCGCCGCCGTTTCCTTGCCCTTGTGGCCGCCCCCCTATTCGTGTCGGCCTGTGCTGCCGAAGGAAACCGCCGCGAGCGTCGGCCCCCGCGCCCGGACGAGCCGGCGCTGTTTCCCAACGAGACGCCGGAACTGCGCCGGCTGATCAACAAATACGCGGATCTTTACGAATTGCCGCGCCCCTTGGTGCATCGCCTGGCGATCCGCGAAAGCACCCATCGCCCGCATGCGCGCAACGGTCCCTATTACGGATTGCTGCAGATCCTGCCGGCCACCGCCCGTTCGATGGGGTTTAATGGCCAGCCGCGCGATCTGCTGAACGCCGAGACCAACCTGAAATATGCCGGAAAATATCTGCGCGGGGCGTGGCTTCTGGCCGACGGCAGCCATGACGCGGCCATCAAGTGGTATGCGCGCGGCTATTATTACGAGGCCAAGCGGCGTGGCATGCTGGTGGAGACGGGTCTGCGCAAGGGGTGAGACCCATCGATCGCCGCAGCATGGAGCGCATCGGCAATCGGCTTGTCGCTATGAACGCGAAAATCTGACGGCGAAGTCACGGGCCGATTTCCGTCCGCCATACGGGCGGACGCGGCTGCCCGTTTTGGCAAGTGTCGACGCCGACGGTATGCTGCCGCGATACCCGCGCCAAAACATTGGTGGCGGGTGGCGAACGCGTCATCCTGAAGACACGTTCGCCACACTCATGACACATTGCGGATCGCGGCATGATCCAGCATGGGTTTCACTTCATCACGTCGCGCACGATGCCGTCCATCTCGTCGGCGACCTTGTCGATTCCCTGCATCGCATCCACCGTCCTCAGCACACCGCGCGCGTCGTAATAGGCGATCAGCGGTTCGGTCTGTTCGTGATAGGCCGCAAGGCGGCTGGCGACGGTCTCGGCGTTGTCGTCGGCGCGGCGGGTCATTTCGGTGCTGCCGCATTTGTCGCACACGCCCGGCGTTTTCGGCGGCTTGAACGTGTCGTGATAGCCTTCGCCGCACTTCGCGCAGGTGAAGCGGCCCGAGATGCGCTGCACCATGGCGTCGTCCTCGACCGCGAGGCTGATCGCGGCGTTGACCGACTGCCCGGTTTCCGCGAGCATCGTATCCAGCGCCTCGGCTTGCACGGTGGTGCGCGGGAATCCGTCCAGTATCACGCCGCGCGCGCAATCGGCCTGGGCCACGCGATCGCGCAGGATGGCGATGACGATGTCGTCGCTGACCAGTTTGCCCGCCTCCATCACGGCCTTGGCCTGCTTGCCCGCTTCCGTGCCCTCGGCGACGGCGGCGCGCAGCAGGTCGCCGGTGCTCAGTTGCACCAGCCCGAATTCCTGTTCCAGAAGACGCGCCTGCGTGCCCTTGCCGGCCCCCGGAGGGCCAAGCAGGATCAGAACGGCGGGGGTGGTCGTGACGGTGGTTTCCATCGGGGTCATCCTTTGCGGTTGGCGATCAGGTCATCCACGACGGACGGGTCCGCCAGGGTCGATATGTCGCCCAGAGAATCGCAATCGTTCTCGGCGATCTTGCGCAGAATCCGGCGCATGATCTTGCCCGAACGGGTCTTGGGCAGGCCGGGCGCCCACTGGACCACGTCGGGCGATGCGATCGGGCCGATCTCGTTGCGCACCCATTGGCGCAATTCCTTGACCAGATCGTCGCTGGGCTCGACGTCGTTCATCAGGGTGACATAGCAATAGATGCCTTGGCCCTTGATGTCGTGGGGGTATCCGACGACGGCGGCCTCGGCCACGGCGGAATGGGCTACCAGCGCGGATTCGACCTCGGCGGTGCCCATGCGGTGACCCGAGACGTTGATCACGTCATCGACGCGGCCGGTGATCCAGTAATCGCCGTCGGCGTCCCGCCGGCAGCCGTCGCCGGAAAAGTAATAGCCCTTGTAGTCGGCGAAATAGGTCTTTTCGAACCGGTCGTGATCGCCCCAGACGGTGCGCATCTGCCCCGGCCAGCTGCCCTTGATGGCAAGCACGCCCTCGACATCGTTGCCTTCGATCTCCTCGCCCGATTGGGGGTCGAGAACCACCGGGCGGACGCCGAAGAACGGCTTCATCGCCGCGCCGGGTTTCAGGGCATGGGCACCGGGCAGGGGGGTCATCATGTGACCGCCCGTCTCGGTCTGCCACCAGGTATCGACGATGGGCAGTTTCCCCTTGCCGACGACATCGTGATACCAGTTCCAGGCCTCGGGGTTGATCGGCTCGCCCACGGTGCCGAGAATGCGCAAGCTGGACAGGTCGCGTTTCTCGACAGCGTCTTTGCCGAACCCGATCAGCGCGCGGATCGCGGTGGGGGCGGTGTAGAACTGGTTGACCTTGTGCTTCTCGCAGATCTGCCAGAACCGCCCCGCATCGGGCCAGGTCGGCACGCCCTCGAACATCAGCGTCGTGCCGCCGTTGGCCAGCGGGCCGTAGACGATATAGCTGTGCCCGGTGACCCAGCCGACATCGGCGGTGCACCAGTAGACGTCGCCGTCATGGTAGTCGAAGACGATCTCATGCGTCAGCGCGGCGAACAGCAGATAGCCGCCGCCGGAATGGACGACGCCCTTGGGCTGACCCGTCGAACCCGAGGTGTAAAGCACGAAGAGCGGATCTTCGGCCCCCATCGGGCGCGGCGGGCAATCGGGGGCGGCGCTCTCCATCAGCGCGTTCACATCGACGTCGCGCCCGCTGATCCACGTGGTCTGATCGCCGGTATGTTTCACCACCAGACAGCGCACCTTGTCCGAGCAATGCAGCAGGGCTGCGTCGGTATTGGATTTCAGCGCCGTGCGCCGCCCCCCGCGTGGAGCGGTGTCGGCGGTGATCACAACCTTGGCGTCGCAATTGTTGATCCGGTTGGCCAGCGCGTCGGGCGAGAACCCGGCAAAGACCACCGAATGCACTGCACCGATGCGCGCGCAGGCCAGCATCGCATAGGCGGCTTCGGGAATCATCGGCAGATAGATCACCACCCGGTCGCCGCGCATCACGCCCTGGCTCAGCAGCACGTTGGCCATGCGGCAGACCTTTTCGTGCAACTCCTTGTAGGTGATGTATTGCGCCTCGTCCGCGGGATCGTCGGGTTCGAAGATGATCGCCGTCTGATCGCCGCGTGTGGCAAGGTGGCGGTCGATGCAATTGACCGCGACGTTCAACGTGCCGTCCCCGAACCAGTCGATATGCACATTGCCCAGATCAAAGCTGGAATCCGTCACCCGCGAGAACGGTTTGATCCAGTCCAGCCGCTGCGCCTGCTCGCGCCAGAACCCTTCCGGGTCGCGGATCGAGGCGTCATACATCGACTGATATCGTTTCGCGTCCACATGGGCGTGGCTCACGATGTCGTCGGCTGGCGGATATGTCTTGCTCTCGGGATGTGTGGTGTCTGGCATGCGGGACTCCTCCTCGGGGTAGTATTGTTCGGTCTGCGACCGACACGCAAGAGGGTGCCGCCCCGCCGATCGGTGCGATTTGGCCGATAATACCCGGCTTTGAAAAGAAGAAAACCGGCCAGCCGGGAAATTCCGCACACTCGGGCGACGTCCTTGCGATCCATCGGCGCGGCTGAAGGCACGCAGGCTTTCGAGAATGGTTTTACTTTTCCAGACAACCATTTACGGATTGCAATTGATCCGATTCCTGCGGAAACCCGTGTTCCGTTTTCCTGCCGTAACGTCAATTTCGTTCCGGCGCTCCGGTGTGACATTTTGTTTCGCCCGCGCCCCGCTGACCGGGCGGGCTTGAAACAATCGGGCCGGGACGCGATGACGTGGCCGCAGGCAAAGGACTTTCGCATGGCGCAGCAGACCGAGACGAAGCAGCGGCAACGTGCGATTTCGGCACGGCTGTTCGGCCCTGTTGGCGGTGCCTTGGGGACGGCCTCGGCGTTATCGGTGCTGGCGGGGGCGCTCTGGCCGTTTCAGGCCGCGATTCTGGCGTGGATCGTTTCGGGCTGGGCGACCGGTGGCGTCGGGCTGACGCAGACGCTGGCCGGGGCGGGGGCGTTCCTGCTCGCCGCGCTGCTGCGCGCCCTGTTGGAGCACCGCGCGGGTGGCATCCTGTTTCGCGCCGCGGAAACCGTCATCTCAGGCGAACGCGCGACCCTGCTGCGACGTGAGGCACGCGCGCGCGCTCCGGTCGGCTCTGCGGCGGTGGCCGCGCTGGTGGTGCAGAAACTGCCGCTGCTGCGCCCCTGGATCACCCGGTATAGGGTGGCGATGGCGCGGGTCGCGGTGCTGCCGCTGCTCTATCTGGCGCTAGCGCTGTGGTTTTCATGGGCGGTGGCGCTGATCCTGCTGGCGGCGGGGCCGTTGATTCCGGTTTTCATGGCGCTGGTCGGCATGGCGGCCGAAGACGCCTCGCGCCGGCAACTGGACGAGATTTCGGACATGAACGACATGTTGATGGACCGCCTGTCGGCCAGTCTGGATATCCGCCTTCTGGGGGCGTCGGCGCGCGCGGCGGATGATTTCGCCACTCGTGCCGAAGGCTTGCGTGCCCGCACCATGGCGGTGCTGCGCATCGCCTTCCTGTCCTCGACCGTGCTGGAGCTGTTCGCCGCGATCGGGGTGGCGATGGTGGCCGTGTTCGTCGGCTTCACCCTGCTGGGCGAGTTGCGGTTCGGCACCTGGGGCGCGCCGCTGACCCTTGGGCCGGGGCTGTTCCTGCTGCTGATCGTGCCGGAATTCTTTCAGCCCATGCGCGATCTGTCAGCCGCCTGGCATGAGCGGGCCTCGGGCCTGTCGGTGCTGTCTGAGCTTGACGAGATGGAGCGTGCGCCGCGGCTGGAATTGCTCGGCACCGGGCGCGCGGTCGCGCCGTTGCCGGGGCCGCTGCGGGTCGAGGTGCAAAGGGCCGCTGTCGCGCTGCCGGGACGCTTGCCGCTGCGCCTGCCGGATCTGACGCTGCGCGCGGGCGAGGCGGTGGCGGTCAGCGGCCCAAGCGGCGCGGGAAAATCTACCGCGCTCGCAGCGATTGCCGCGTTGTTGCCGCTGCAATCGGGCGCGATCCATGTCTGCGGAGAGGTGCTGAACGGCACCACCGCCGATGCCTGGCGGGCCCGGCTGGCGATGATCCCGCAGGCGGTGCATTTCGCCGATCTGACCCTGGCCGAGTTCCTCGATCCCCGCGCGACCGGGAACGACCCGTGGCCGGCGCTCGATCTGGCCGCCGCGCGCCATATCGTCGAGCGCCTGCCCGACGGGCTGCAAACGCGGCTGGGCGAGTCCGGCGGCGGCGTGTCGGGTGGCGAGGCGCGGCGCCTGATGATCGCGCGTGCGGTGATGGCCGGGGGCGATCTGCTGCTGGCGGACGAGCCGACGGCCGATCTCGACCCGCGAACGGCGGCGCAGGTGATCGCGGCGCTGGCGGCGCTGAAGGCGCAAGGCAAGACGATGATCGTCGCCACCCATGACCCGAACCTGATCGCCGCCATGGACCGCGAAATCGAGGTGCCCCGATGAGGCCGCTCTGGCAGACCCTGCGCCTGTTGCTGGGCGCGTCCCCCTGGGCAATGACTCGCGGCGCCGCGCTGTCGGTGATCGTGTTGCTGATGGGCGCGGCGCTGCTGGGCCTGTCGGGCTGGTTCATCACCGCGACCGGGTTGGCCGGGCTGGCGGGCATCGGCATCGCGTTCGATGTGTTCCGCCCTTCTGCCGGTGTGCGGTTTCTGGCGCTGGGGCGCACCGCCGCGCGGTACGGGGAACGTGTGTTGACCCATGATGCGACCTTGCGCGCGCTGGCGGCGCTGCGCGTCGATCTGCTGCGCCGCCAGGGCGGGCAGGGGGCGCGGGCGCTGGCGCGGCTGCGGCAGGAAACGGTGCTGAACCGGATCACGTCGGATGTGGATGCGCTGGACGGGCTGGTGTTGCGCCTTGTGCTGCCGGTGACGGCGGGCCTTGTGACGCATCTTCTGGTGTTCGTCGCCCTGGGCCTGCTGGTCGGCTGGCCGCTCGCGGTCGCGCTATTGGCGGCCTATCTTCTGCCCTCGCTGCCCATCCTCGCGGCACTGGCGCGCGCCGGGCGGGATCCCTCGCGCCGGGCCGAGGCGCTGGAGCAGGATCTGCGGCGCGGCGTCATCGCGATGATCCGCGACCGGGTGTCGCTGATCGTCACCGGTGGATTGGCCGCGCGCGAGGATGCCTTGGTCGCCACCGACAGCGCCGCGCAGGAGGCCGCGACGCGGCTGGACCGGTTCGAGCGGCGCACGGATTTCGGCCTGTCGCTGACCATCGCGCTGGCTGTCGCGGCAGCGCTGGTGGTCGGGGCAGGGCTGATCGAAAGCGGGCTGGATCCGGCGCGCGGCGCCATCGGCGTCTTCGTCGCGCTGGCGCTGGGGGAAACGCTGGCGCCGTTGCGGCGCGGATTTGCCGAACTTGGCCGCATGCGCGGCGCTGCCGAACGTGTGATGGAAACGCCGCCGCACTCGACACCGCCGCGACTGGCCGCGCCCGATCCGGCCGCGCCGATCCTGCAGGTGGCTACCGCGCGGATCGCGCTGACCCTGAAAGGGGGAGAGGCGGCGGCCCTGACCGGTCCCAGCGGTGCAGGCAAGACCACGCTGCTGATGCAAATCGCCGGGTTGGAGCCGGACCCGGAGAACACCATCGCCATTCTGGGCGTCGGTCCCGATGACTGGGACGAAACCGCGCTGCGGCGGACGATGGCGATGCTGCCCCAGCGCAGCGCGCTGATCGCGGGCACGGTGCGCGACAATCTGGCGCTGTCGGGAGCGCGCGGCGACGCCGAATGCGAGGCCGCGCTGAAGGTTGTCGCCCTCGGCGACGAACTGGCCGAACGCGGCGGGCTCGACCTGCATCTGGGCGAAGGCGGGGCGGGGCTGTCGGGCGGACAGGCGCGCCGCCTTGCCCTTGCCCGCGCGATCCTGCGCAAGCCGCGCCTGCTGCTGCTGGACGAACCGACCGAGGGGCTGGATCCGGCCATGGCAGGGCGCGTTCTGGCCAATCTGCGCGCGGCCTTGCCCGAAACGGCAATTCTGGCGGCGTTGCACCGGGGGGCCGATCATGCGATTTTCACGCAGCGTATCGCCTTGGATAATTGAGGCTTGAAAGGGTTGCGACAATTTTATCCGTGGCGATTGCGCCGGGGGAAGCGCATGTAGGCCCGGCGGCGCCCTTTGCGGGCAACCAGTATAGGAGACCCCGATATGGAGCTTGATATCGTCGAGCTGTCGCGTCTGCAATTTGCTATGACGGCGATGTATCATTTCCTGTTCGTGCCGCTGACGCTGGGGCTGTCGGTGATCGTGGCGATCATGGAGACCGTCTATGTGATGACGGGCCGCCCGATCTGGCGGCAGATGACCAAGTTCTGGGGGCTGCTGTTCGGCATCAACTTTGCCCTTGGGGTGGCCACGGGCATCACCATGGAGTTCCAGTTCGGCATGAACTGGTCCTATTTCAGCCATTATGTCGGGGATATCTTCGGCGCGCCGCTCGCGCTTGAGGGGCTGATGGCGTTTTTCCTCGAGGCCACCTTCGTGGGGCTGTTCTTTTTCGGCTGGGACAAGCTGAGCAAGACGGCGCATCTTGTTGTGGCCTGGCTGGTGGCGATCGGGTCGAACTTTTCGGCGCTCTGGATCCTGATCGCCAATGGCTGGATGCAGAATCCGGTGGGGGCCGAATTCAACCCCGACACGATGCGCATGGAGATGACCAGCTTTTTCGAGGTCATGTTCAACTCGGTCGCGCAGGCGAAATTCGTTCACACGGTCTCGGCGGGCTATGTCACGGCCGCTGTCTTCGTTCTGGGGGTGTCGGCCTGGTATCTGCTGAAAGGGCGCCATGTCGAACTGGCGCGCCGGTCGATCACGGTGGCGGCGTCCTTTGGCCTTGCCTCTGCCTTGTCGGTCGTGGTTCTGGGCGATGAGTCCGGCTATGACGCCTCGCATAACCAGAAGATGAAACTCGCCGCCATTGAGGGCATGTGGGAAACCGAACCGGCACCCGCCCCTTTCAATCTGATCGGCTTTCCCGATCAAGAGGCGCGCGAGACCCATTATACCATCCAGATCCCCATCGTGATGGGCCTGATCGGATCCCGGTCGCTGACGACCGAGATTCCCGGCATCAACGAACTTGTGGCGGAATCCGAGGACCGCATCCGCTCGGGGATCGTCGCCTATGACGCGCTGATGACGATCCGCGAACAGCGCGACGCCACGCCGCAATCGGTGCGGGACACCTTTGAAACCCATGGCGACAACCTTGGCTATGCCTTCTTGCTGAAACGCTATATCGACGATCCGCGCGACGCGACCGAAGCCCAGATCCAGCAGGCCAGCAACGATACGATACCGCATGTCTGGCCGCTGTTCTGGGCATTCAGGATCATGGTCGCGCTGGGATTCGGCTTTATCGGCGTGATGCTGTATTTCTTCTGGCGCTCCAGTTTTCGCGGGCAGACCTATCCGCGCTGGGCGCTTCGGGGGGCGGTGGCGATTATCCCGGCGCCCTGGATCGCGGCGGAACTGGGCTGGATCGTGTCCGAATACGGGCGCCAGCCCTGGACCGTGGACGGCATCCTGCCCACGGCCCTGTCGGTCAGCCATCTGTCGGTGGCCGATCTGGCGCTGACACTGGCGGGATTCATGCTTTTCTACACCATCCTGTTCATCGTCGAGATCGGGCTGATGCTGAAATACATCCGCAAGGGCCCGTTCCAGGATGTCGAGGAAACCGAAGAGTGGACGGCGCGGCACGAACACCGCCTGCGCACCCATGACGGCAAGGGGCCGTTCGCCCCGGAACCAGCGGAGTAAAGCCCATGATCCTGCATGACTTCATCAGCTACGATGTGCTGCGCGTGATCTGGTGGGCGCTTCTGGGCGGGCTGCTGATCGCTTTTGCCCTCACCGACGGGTTCGACATGGGGGTGGGCGCGTTGCTGCCCTTCGTTGCCAGAACGGATGTCGAGCGACGCATCGTCATCAACACCGTCGGACCCGTGTGGGAGGGCAACCAGGTCTGGTTCATCCTTGGCGGCGGCGCGATCTTCGCCGCGTTTCCGCCGCTTTACGCGGTCAGTTTCTCGGGCTTCTATCTGGCGATGTTCGTCATTCTGGCAGCCCTGATCGTGCGGCCGGTGGCGTTCAAGTACCGCTCGAAACGCGACGGTGCACGCTGGCGCGAGACGTGGGACTGGGCGCTTTTCGCCGGCGGCGCGGTGCCCGCGCTGATCTTCGGTGTCGCGGTGGGCAACGTGCTGCAGGGCGTGCCGTTCGAACTGACGCCGGATCTGTTCTCGCGCTATGAAGGGGCCTATTACGCCAAGTTCATCGGTTTGCTGAACCCCTTCGCGCTGTTGGCGGGAGCGGTGTCGCTGGCGATGCTGATCACCCATGGCGCGGCGTGGCTGGTGCTCAAGACCGATGGCATCGTCGCGCAGCGCGCGCGCCGGATCGGCACGGTCACCGGCTTCCTGACGATGGCGGGTTACGGTCTGGCCGGGCTGTGGCTGGCCGTTGGCATCAAGGGCTATGCGCTGGCTGACGCGGCCGTCAGCAACGGCCCCTCGAACCCGCTTTATTCCGAGGTGCTGCGCACCGGAAGCTGGCTGAGCGCCTATTCCGAGCGTCCCTGGATCGCGATTGCGCCGGTGCTGGGGTTTCTGGGCATGGGCATGGCCCTTCACGGCATGCAGCAGGGCGGCGGAGGGCGCAGCCTTCTGTGGTCGAAACTGGGAATTTTCGGAGCGATCTCGTCGGTCGGGCTGACGATGTTTCCCTTCATCCTGCCCTCGTCGATCAATCCGCGCAGTTCGCTGACGGTTTGGGACAGCTCGTCGTCGCACCAGACGCTGTTCGTGATGCTGGTGGCGACGGCGATCTTTCTGCCGATCATCCTGGCCTATACGGCCTGGGTCTACAAAGTGCTCTGGGGCAAGGTTACCGAGGCGGACGTGACCGACTCGGACAGTGCCTATTAGGGAGAGGAATCCGACATGTGGTATTTCGCCTGGTTGCTGGGTCTGCCGCTGGCCGCGATGTTCGCCGTGGTCAACGCCATGTGGCTGGAAATGCAGCGCGACCGAAAACTTTCCGAACAGGACGATTGATCCAGCGCAAGGCGCTGCTCGCGGGAATCGTATTCCATGGGTGGAATGCAACCATGGACGCCGTCGGGCGACAGCCGATCCGCGCCGGATCTTCAGGCGGTGAGGAGTGACCGATGACCACAGCCAGCCCCGCAACCGCCAGCCCGTCCCGGCTGGAGCATTTCCCGATCAGCTTTTTCGGTGTCAGCATGGGCGTGTTCGGCTTTGCCCTCGCGCTGCGTGCAGGCGGCTTTGGCGCGGCGTCGTGGGCCATCGGGTGGATCGGCATCGCCGTGCTGCTGGGGTTGCTTGCGGCGCTTGCGGCCAAGGCGGCGCTGCATCCCCGCGCGTTGGCCGCCGAGTGGTCGCATCCGGTGCGGCTGGCCTTCTTTCCGGCCACCAGCATTTCGCTGCTGCTGCTTGCGGCATTGCTGCGCGAGACGGTGCCGGGGCTGGCTCATGGCATCTGGATCGCGGGGGCGGGATTGCAGGCCGTTCTGACGGTGGTGGTGATTTCGGCATGGATCGGACATCGGGCCTTCGGTCCCGGTCACATGTCCCCGGCCTGGTTCATTCCGGCCGTTGGCAACGTTGTCGCCCCAATGGCGGGCGTGTCGCTGGGCCATGTCGAACTGTCATGGTATTTCTTTTCCGTCGGCATCCTGTTCTGGCTGGTGCTGCTGACACTGGTGTTCAACCGGCTGATCTTTCACGATCCGCTACCGGGCAAGCTGCGCCCGACACTGGTGATCCTCATCGCGCCACCCGCGGTCGGATTTCTGGCCTGGGTGGAGTTGCAGGGCGGCGCGATCGACGACATGGCGCGGGTCTTCCTGAACACCGGCTATTTCTTCACCTTGCTGGTCGCGGTGCAGGTGCCCGCATTGCTGCGTCTGCCCTTCGCGCTGTCGTTCTGGGCGCTGTCCTTTCCTCTGGCAGCGATGACGACGGCCAGCTTCCGGTTTGCCGAACTGACGCAGTCGCGCCTGCATTACGGCATCGGCCTGGTGCTTTTGGTGGCGCTGGCGGGGGCGGTGGCGGCGCTGACCCTGCGCACCTTGCGCGCGGCGGCGGCCAATCAGATCTGCGTGCCCGAGGAATAGGGCGCTTCGGAGTCCGACGGGACCGTGAGCAAAGTTAGATCGCGAACGCAAAAGGGCCACCGCATCGGGTGGCCCTGTCATCGTTGCGCGTTCGAGCGGAGAGGTCAGCCCTCTTGCTCGTCCATCTCTTCCAGCTTCTTCTGCAGCTCGTCCTTGGTGATCTCCGTCTCGCTGACATCGGCCAGTTCAAAGACGTAATCCACCACCTTATCCTCGAAGATCGGCGCGCGCATTTGTTGCTGCATCTGCGGGTTCTTCTGGATGAACTCAAAGAACTGACGTTCCTGACCGGGATACTGCCGTGCCTGGTTCATCACCGCCTGCGTCATCTCGGAATCGGACACCTCGATCTCGGCCTTCTGGCCCAGATCCGCCAGCAGCAGGCCCAGACGCACACGGCGTTCGGCCAGCTTGCGATGCTCGTCGGTGGTCTCGATCTCGGGATGGTCGTGACCCTGCACGTCGGGGTTCTCGTCATGCCAGAGCTGATGGGCGATCTGGTTGGCCTCGGCATCGACCAGGCTGGGGGGCAGGTCGAACGAGACCTTCTCGTCCAGCGCGTCCAGCAGCGCGCGCTTCATCAGCGCACGGGCAGCCCCGGCATATTCGGCCTCCAGCCGTTCCTTGATCTGGGTCTTCAGCGATTCGAGATCCTCGGCACCGAATTTCTTGGCCAGCTCGTCGTCGATCTTGGCGGCGACGGGCTTTTTCACTTCCTTGATGGTGCAGGAGAAAACCGCCTCCTTGCCGGCCAGATGTTCGGCCTGATATTCCTCGGGGAAGTTGACGGTCACGTCCTTTTCATCGCCCGCCTTGACGCCGGTCAGTTGCTCCTCGAACCCCGGAATGAACGAGTTCGAGCCCAGCACCAGCGGGTAATCCTCGGCCGCGCCGCCCTCGAACGCCTCGCCGTCGACCTTGCCGACGAAATCCAGAACGACCTGATCGCCGTCCTCCGCCGCAGCGCCCTCGTCGCGCGGTTCGAAATCCTGCGCGTTCTCGGCCAGACCTTCCAGCGCCTCGTCAACGGCGGCGTCATCGGCCTTGACCACCGGCTTTTCCAGCTTGACCGATTTCAGGTCGACCTCGGGGATGTCCGGCAACGCCTCGTAGGACAGTTCGACCTTGACGTCGTCGCCCTCTTGCCAGTTCTCGTCGGTCATCTTGACGTCGGGCTGCATCGCCGGGCGGTCGCCGCTGTCTTCGAAATGCTTGTTCATCGCGCCATCGACGGCTTCCTGCATGGCCTCGCCCAGCAGACGCTGACCGAACTGCTTTTTCAGCAGCGCCATCGGAACCTTGCCCTTGCGAAAGCCCTTCATCTCGATTTCGGGCTGGGCTTCGACCAGCTTTTCGTTGACCTTCTCCTCCAGCTCTGCGGCGGTGACGGTGATCGCGTAGCCGCGTTTCAGACCGTCGTTCAGAGTCTCGGTGACCTGCATCATGCTATTCCCATCGGCTATGCGCGCACGCGGGCAGCGCGGCACGGATTACGCTAAAATTCCCGGGCCTTCTATTGGCGCGAACGACGCGGCGCAAGGGGCAATCCCGCTATGGCGCGCAGGAGCGCAGGGCCGTTGCCATGTCGCGCAGAAGCTGCGGATAAAGCGTTGCGCCCGGCTGCAGCGACGCCCCCAGAGGGTCGAGCAGCGCCACAAGCATGTCGCGCGTGCCCCGGGCGGTGTCGATCAGCGCCGGGTTCAGTTGCGGCTCGGAGAAGATGCAGGTCACATCCAGCGCCGCGATGCGGTCGCGCAAGGCGGCGATGCGGGCGGGGCCGGGGTCGCTGGCATCGCTGAGCGCAATCGCCCCCGCGGCGGTCAGGCCGAACCGATTCTCGAAATACTGAAAGGCGTCGTGAAAGACCACGAAGCGCAGATCGCGCAAGGGGGCCAGATCGGCGGTGATGTCCTGTGTCAGTGCGTCCAGAGCGGCCTTGCCCTCGGCGGCGTTCGCGTCGTAGGTCGCGGCGTTTTCGGGATCGAGCGCCGCGAGTTCGGCGGCGATGGCGTCCAGCCAGACAATCGCGTTCTGCGGGTCCAGCCAGCCATGCGGGTCGTGGTCATGGGCGCCGTGATCCTCTCCGTCATGGACGTGCGGTTCGAAACTGTCGCCGCTGCGCCGTTCCAGAACCGTGGTGCCCTCCGCTTGCATCAGTTCCACCTGCCGCGCATCGCCCGACAGTGTGGCCAACGTGTCGCTCAGCCATGGCGTCAGGCCGTCGCTGACACGGAACACGATATCGGCCTGTTCCAGCGCGCGGGCCTGCGAAGGGCGCAGCGCATAGCCATGCGGGGACGCGCCCGGCTCGACGATCAGCGCGGGCGCGCCGATACCGCGCATGACCTGCGTGACCAGAGAATGCACCGGCAGGATATCCGCGGCGACTGCGGGCGGTTCGGCCCAGGCCGGAAGGGCGAACAGAATGGCAAAAGCGGCAGCAAGGCGAAGTTTCATCGGGCAATCCGTTATGTTGTAACGTTCTGCGCTTGCCTTATGTGTGATACTATTACATATCAACCGAAAATGGACAGGCGGGGACGTCATGGATTTCGTCGGATTCGAGAAACACGACCATACGATCTGTATCGGCGATCTGATCGCGCGGGCCGAAGCCGTGTGCCGCGAAAACAACCTGCAATTCACCGCCAGCCGCCGCCGGGTTCTGGAAATCCTTGCCGAGACGCACAAGGCAATGGGGGCCTATGACATTCTCGACCGGCTGGCTCAAGAGGGGCGCGGATCGCAGCCGCCGGTGGCTTACCGCGCGCTGGATTTTCTTGTGCGCCACGGTTTCGCCCACAAGATCGAGCATCTGAACGCCTATATCGCCTGTGCCCATCCGCATGGATGTCACGCGCCCGCCTTTCTGATCTGCCGCGCCTGCGATGCGGTGGCCGAAACCGCGTGGACTCCGAAAATCGGCGGGTTGGGGCAGGCGGCCCGCGGCGCTGGATTCAGTATCGAACGCACGGTGATCGAGGCGACCGGGCTCTGCCCGCGATGCGATGTCGAGCCGCGCGCATGAGCCTGCTGGACATCACCGGTCTGGCGGTCCGTCTCGGGGGGAACACGGTGCTGCATGACGTCGATCTGCGGCTTAAGCCGGGCGAGATCGTGACGATCGTCGGGCCCAACGGTTCGGGCAAATCCACGTTGCTGCGCGCCATCATCGGCGCCGTGGCGCCCAGTGCCGGGCAGGTGCGGCGCAAGCGCGGCCTGCGCATCGGCTATGTGCCGCAAAGGCTGCATATCGATCCGACGCTGCCGCTGACCGTGCGCCGGTTTCTGGGCCTGCCGCGCCGCGTGGATGCCGCCACGGCGCTGGCGGCGCTGGAACAGGCCGGGGTCGCACCGCTGGCCGACCGGCAGATGAGCGGACTTTCGGGCGGGCAATTCCAGCGCGTTCTGCTGGCGCGCGCCCTGCTGGAGCGTCCCGAATTGCTGATCCTTGACGAGGCCACCCAAGGTCTGGATCAGCCGGGATCGGCCGCGTTCTATCGCCGGATCGAGGACGTGCGCGCGCGCCTTGGCTGTGCCGTGCTGATGGTCAGCCACGATCTGCACGTGGTGATGAGCGCGAGCGACCGGGTGATCTGTCTGAACGGGCATGTCTGTTGCGAGGGCGCGCCGGAACATGTCGCCTCGGCGCCGGAATACAGGGCGCTGTTCGGCGCGGGAACGCAGGGCGCGCTGGCGCTTTACCGTCACAACCATTCCCACGATCACGACCACGATGCGCCCGAGGCTGCCGAATGACGTTTCTGGACGATTTCATGATCCGTGCCGCACTTGCCGGACTTGGCGTGGCGGTTGCGGCGGCACCTCTGGGCTGTTTCGTGGTCTGGCGGCGCATGGCCTATTTCGGAGAGGCCACGGCCCACGCCGCCATTCTGGGCGTCGCGCTGTCGCTGGCGCTGGCGTTGCCGGTCTTTGCCGGGGTTCTGGCGGTGGCGTTGATGATGGCGCTGACGGTTTCCACCCTGTCGGGGCGTGGCTATGCGATGGACACGCTGCTGGGCGTTCTGGCGCATTCCTCGCTCGCGGCGGGGCTGGTGGCGGTGTCGTTCCTCACGGGCGTGCGCATCGACCTGATGGCCTATCTGTTCGGAGACATCCTTGCGGTGTCGCGCGGTGATCTGGCGGTGATCTGGGGCGGGGCCGCGATTGTCACGGCATTGGTCGGCTGGCGCTGGTCGGGCCTGCTGACCGCGACGCTGAACCCGGATCTGGCCTATGCCAGCGGCATCGACCCGCGGCGCGAACAACTGGTGCTGACACTGGCGTTGGCGGTGGTCGTGGCGGTGGCGATCAAGGTGGTGGGCGCGCTTTTGATCGCGGCGATGCTGATCGTTCCCGCCGCCGCCGCGCGGCCCTTTTCGCGCAACCCCGAGACGATGGCGCTGGTGGCTGTCGTCATCGGCGCGCTGTCGGCGCTGGGGGGATTGGCGGCGTCCTGGCATCTGGATACGCCGACCGGGCCGACCATCGTCTGTGTCGCGGCGCTGATATTCGCCGCATCGGCGATGGCCGCACCGTTGCGCCGCCGGGCCTGATTCCCCGAACCTTCGCGATCAGGCGTCCCGTGGCGCCGCGTGGTCCTGTGCGACCGCGCCCGGCCCGATCTCCATCTCGCGGCGCAGGCGCGCGCGGGCGCGGGACAGCCGCGACATCACCGTGCCCACGGGCACGCCGGTGATGTGCGCCAGATCCGCCGGGCTGGTTTCGCCCTCGACCACCAGCGCCATCAACCGCGCCTGGGTGGCGGGCAGGCGGGTCAACGCGGCGCGCACCTCGTCCAATGCGATACCCTGCATCGGATCGGAATCGACCGCGGCGCTGTCCTCCTGCAGTTCTTCGGTTTCCCGCCGCGCCCGCCAGCGCGACCGCGCGGCATTGCCCAGCGCCGTCATCGCATAGGCGGTCAGGTTCTCGACCTCTTCACCGCGGCAACGGTGCCGCCAGAGATTGAGCGCGGTATCCTGCGCCAGGTCCGCGGCGTCATCGGGGCAGCGGGTCAGGCGACGGGCGCGTCGATGCAGCGCCGTGTGAAGGTGCCGAAAGGTTTCGCTCTCGGTGGTCTCAGCCGGTGTCATGGCGGAATCGGCCCTCTTGCTGTTGCGTCTTTTCCTACAAAGGCATCCGCTGAGCGTTTGAAAAGACGGGGCTTTTCCGCCGATGGCGGCGGCGCGCGCTTTTTCGGCGGTGCGCCGCGCAACCGGATGGCGGAAATCGGCGAGGTTCGGCTTTTGCCGGGCGGGCGAACGATTTCGTGGGACGCGAACCGTGGTTTCGGCGTCTTACCTTGTGAAGGCGGACGAAACGCCTTCCGAAACCAAAAAACGGAGTATCACTATGAAAACGATCCTGATGAGCGCAGTTGCAGCAGTTGCCCTGACCGCCCCCGCATGGGCACAGGCCGATCTGGACACCAATGCCGACGGCATGGTGACACTGGACGAAGTGCAGGCCGCAAATCCCGATATCACTGCCGAGGACTTCTCCGCGATGGACACCGATTCCGATGGCGCACTGAGCGCGGAAGAAGTGACCGCCGCACAGGAGGCCGGTCAGCTTCCCGCTGCCGAATAATCTCATGCGGCTGATCGGGACTGCTTGAAACGGATCCCAGCCAGATCCGGCCCGGTCAACGGCGCGACGCCCGGCTTTCCCCAAGGGCCGGGCGTCATTTATTCCGGGCGATGCTCAGCGCGGCAGATGTACCCGGAACGCGGCGCGGATCGCGGCGTCGGTCGCATCGTCGAACCGGGCCGCGGCCGGGTTGGCAAGAATGGCCTCCTTGCGGGCGATGGCATTCGCGATCAGGTCGGGCTTGCCGCGTTCATTCCATTCTTTCGGGGACAACCGGTCGGCGAGAGCGGGATAGACATAGTCGGTCTGCATCCGGTTCAGTGTCTGATCCGAGCCGAGATAATGTCCCGGCCCGCCAAGGCAGGTCGCGCGTATGGTTTCCAGCGACACGGTGTCCTCGTCCACCTCGATCCCGCGCACGCAACGCAGCGCCTGACCGATCAGATCATCCCCCAGGATCAGCGATTCCAGGCAGAACCCAAGCAGCGAGGCATGCATTCCCGCCGCCTCGTAGATCAGGTTCAGCCCCGAAAGTCCGGCCATGACGTTGGAACACATCTGCTCCCATCCGGCCTGCATGTCGGGCAGCTTGGCATCGGCAATCCCCGCCGCGGCGCCGCCGGGCAGGCCATAGAACGCGTGCATCTGCGCGCAACCGGCGGTCAGCAGCGCCTGTTCGCCCGATCCGCCCGACATCGCGCCGGTGCGCAGGTCCGACACGAAGGGCCATGTGCCGAAAATCGCTGGATGGCCCGGCTTGATGGCGTTGACATAGACCAGCCCGGCCAGACATTCGGCCACCGCCTGCACAATGGCGCCGGCGATCGGCGCGGGCGCCGTCGCACCGGCCTGTCCGGCGCTCAGCAGCAGGATCGGCATGCCGCCTTCGATGCACCGCTCCATCACCAGACAGCTTTCGGTGGCGAATTTCATCGGCGGCACGACGAAGCAGTTGGAGTTGCTGACAAAGGGACGCGCGCGCCAGTTCTCCTCGCCGCCCGCGATCAGGTGCAGCATCTCGAAGGCATCGCCCACGAACGCGGGTTCGGTGAACGAGGTGCCGACATGTTTCGTGGTGCCCGCGCAGCAGGCATAGATCGTGTTCAGATCCATCTCGCGGTTGTCGGGAATGTCCCGCGCGACCATGGGGCGTTGCAGGAAATGGATGTTGTCCAGGACATCCGCGATCCGCGCGGCGTCATGTATATCCTGCACCGTGCATTCGCGGTAATGGCGCCCCAGCACATCGACCAGATGCACCGCCGCGCCTGCCGTGCCGAAATGCACGCGGTTGCCCGACAGGGTCATGTCGTGGCGTGAATCGCGCCCGAACAGGGTGATTTCGCGGTTCGCGCCGGCCAGAGTGTCCTCGATCAGCGCGCGGGGAAAGCGCAGACGGCCATCGTCGCCCTGAATGGCACCGGCGCGGGTGAGATGCGCAACGCCGCTTTCGGGGGCGTCGGCCAGGCCGATCTGTTCCAGCGCGTCGAGTGCGGCGGCATGGATGCGCTCGATCCCGGCCTGGGTCAGCGGCTTGTATTGTCCGCCCTCGAGGCCGGGGCGCACGGGGCGCAGATGCGCAGCCAGGGGGGCGGCACGGGCAGCACGGCGCGCCGCGCGTCCGCCGCTGCGGTTGGAGGCGGCAGGTGGAGGGTGCAAGGTCATGGCATGTGGTCCGGCAAGAAAGGAAAGGAAAACGCAAGCGGCGGATCAGCCCGCCGCCGGTGCACCCCGTGCGGCGCGCCCGCGCGCGGCACCGATGACTCTGCAGATCAGGGCGATCTTGGACAATTCGCCTTGCATCGCATGCCCCCTCTCTTCGTTCCGATCAGTTTGGCGTGCCGGCCCGGTGCGTCTGTCCCGTTTGCGACGCTTTTGCCGGTTCCTGCCCAAACCTGCGCGTCCGGGCGGTGCGCGGCGGACCGCACCGTTGCCTTGCCTCACCCCGCTTGATTTGATCGCCGACACGGCGCATATTGCGCGCCAAGAGGGCCGCATTGCAGACGAGCCCCGTCACCAAGGAGAGCAGTAATGAAAAAACTTGTCCTGGCAGCCGCCAGCGCGGCGTTGATCGCCCCGATGGCCGCGGCTCCCGCCATGGCGGATGACTGGACCGGACTCTATTTCGGTCTCGGCGTCGGCTGGACCGACATCGATGGTCCCAACGGCGACAATGCCGCGACCTATGGCGCCCATGTCGGCTATGATCTCGATTTCGGCCAATGGATCGCGGGCGGCGAACTGGAATACGAACGCACCGATATCGGGCTGCTGGGCGGCGCGGGCGACGTGGACAATATCGGCCGCGTCAAGGTCAAGGGTGGCTACGATTTCGGTCAGGTGATGGGCTATGCGGTTCTGGGCCGTGCCCGCATGAAAACATCGTTCGGAAACGACAACGGCAATATCTACGGGCTGGGCGTTACCTATGCCGTGAACGAGCGGGTGGCCCTGGGCGGCGAACTGCTGCGCCATGACTTCGGCAATTTCGCCGGAACCGGAACGGATTACGATACCGACAGCCTCACGTTCCGCGCGTCGTTCCGGTTCTGATCGTTACCGGCACGCCCATCCCGCTGTCGCGGGATGGGACAGCCCCTTGGCGTGGCGCGCGTTTTGTGCCAATCATGTCGCCATGACCCGACCCGACCGCCCGATTATCGGCTGTACCGCCTGCTGAACCATCCAGCGGGCCGGGTTTCTGTCGTTTCCATCTGTCTGACAAGTTGCTAAGCCCGCGCTGACACCGCGCCGCGAGGATTTTGCCATGACGGACATCACACTTTACAACACCGCCACCCGCCGGAAGGAACGGTTCACCCCGATAGACCCCGAAAACGTGCGCATGTATGTCTGCGGGCCGACCGTCTATGACCGCGCGCATCTGGGCAATGCGCGGCCGGTGGTGGTGTTCGACGTGCTCTATCGCCTGCTGCGCCATGTTTACGGGACCGATCACGTCACCTATGTGCGCAATTTCACCGATGTGGACGACAAGATAAACGCACGCGCGATCGAGAATGTTAGCTTGGATGGCGATGTGAACGCAGAGATTGCCACAATCACCGCCGAGACGACGCAATGGTTTCTCGACGACATGGCCGCCCTTGGGGCGCTGGAGCCCGACGCGATGCCCCGCGCCACGCAATACATCCCGCAGATGGTGGCGATGATCGAGGATCTGATCGCGCGCGGCCATGCCTATGTCGCCGAAGGACACGTCCTGTTCGCCGTCGAAAGCTATGCCGACTATGGCCGGCTTTCGGGCCGCACGGTCGAGGACATGATCGCCGGCGCGCGGGTCGAGGTCGCGCCCTACAAGCGCAACCCGATGGATTTCGTGCTGTGGAAACCGTCCTCCCCCGATCTGCCCGGCTGGGACTCGCCCTGGGGTCGCGGGCGGCCCGGCTGGCATATCGAATGTTCGGCCATGAGCCATGAATTGCTGGGCGAGAGTTTCGACATCCACGGCGGCGGCAACGACCTGATGTTCCCCCACCACGAAAACGAGATCGCCCAAAGCCGCTGCGCCCATCCCGACGGCAAGTTCGCGCGCTACTGGATGCATAACGAGATGCTGCAGGTCGAGGGCAAGAAGATGTCCAAGTCTCTGGGCAATTTCTTCACCGTGCGCGATCTGCTCGACGGCAACTGGAGTGGCGGCTGGAAAGTGCCGGGTGAGGTGATCCGCTTCGTGTTCCTGAGCACGCATTATCGCAAGCCGATGGATTGGACGGCGGAGAAGGCGCGGGAGGCAAAGTCACGCCTAGCAAAGTGGTATCAAATGACAGATGGAGTTGAAGCCTCTCTGTCGGTAAATTCAGCGGTACTGACCGCGCTACTCGACGACTTGAATACCCATCTCGCCATCACCGAGATGGGTCGCCTTTCACCGCCAGACTTGAAATCAGCGATGCGGCTTCTCGGCCTTCCAGATGCTGAAAAGTACGATTGGTGTCGCGAATTGGACGTCGTGCTTGTTGGAACCAGTTCGGAAGGCGATTTGCCGCTTTATACCTCCGAAATAGCTCCTTTCCTAAGACGTTGGCAGGAACTACGCGATCAAAAGAACTATAAAGAAGCCGACAGGCTCAAATCTCAGTTGGAGGCTACAGGTTTGCGACTTTCCGCAACCGCTGGTTCTCCCAATGCAAAAGTCTTGCCGGAATTTGACCCTTCAAAACTGGAAGCCCTGAAATGATCGCTTCACGTCGCTCCAACGGCAGCGCCCGACCCTGGGGGGGTGCGAAGCGCCCTCCCGGGGGGAGGGTCGGGCGCTGTCCGGGCCGGTGGCCCGGACGGGTGGGTTGCAGGCGTGGCGCGCCATGACGCGCGAACGGCTTTATCTCTACGATACCACTCTGCGCGACGGGCAGCAGACGCAGGGGGTGCAGTTCTCGACCGCCGAGAAACAGCGCATCGCGCGGGCGCTGGACGAATTGGGCGTCGATTACATCGAAGGCGGCTGGCCCGGTGCCAATCCGACCGACAGCGCGTTTTTCGAGGCGGCGCCGCAAACCCGCGCCACCCTGACCGCGTTCGGCATGACCAAGCGGGCAGGGCGCTCGGCCGAGAACGACGACGTTCTGGCGGCAATTCTGAATGCGGGCACGGCTTCGGTCTGTCTGGTGGGCAAGACCCACGATTATCAGGTCGAAACCGCGCTGGGCATCACGCTGGACGAAAATCTCGACAATATCCGTGCCTCGGTCGCGCATGTGGTCGCGCAGGGGCGCGAGGCGCTGTTCGATGCGGAGCATTTCTTTGACGGCTACCGGGCCAATCCCGACTACGCTCTGGCCTGTTGCCGGGCGGCACTGAAGGCCGGGGCGCGCTGGATCGTGCTGTGCGACACCAATGGCGGCGCGCTTCCGGCGGATGTGGGCCGCGTGGTGGGCGAGGTGATCGCGGCGGGCATTCCCGGCGACCGGCTTGGCATCCATACCCATAACGATACCGAAAACGCGGTGGCGAACACTCTGGCCGCCGTGGACGCCGGGGCGCGTCACATACAGGGCACGCTGAACGGGCTGGGCGAGCGCTGCGGCAATGCCAACCTCACATCGTTGATCCCGACGCTGCTGCTGAAAGCCCCCTATGCCAGCCGCTATGAAACCGGCGTGAGCCGCGAGGCGCTGGCCGGGCTGACGCGGATCAGCCGGATGCTGGACGACATCCTGAACCGGGTGCCGATGCGGCAGGCGCCCTATGTCGGGGCCAGCGCATTCGCGCACAAGGCCGGGCTGCATGCCAGCGCGATCCTCAAGGATCCGGCGACCTATGAACATATCGCGCCCGAAACCGTCGGCAATACGCGCATCATCCCGATGTCCAATCAGGCCGGCCAAAGCAACCTGCGCCGCCGGCTGGCCGAGGCCGGGCTGGAAGTCGCCGCCGACGACCCGGCGCTGGGAGAGATCCTTGAGCGCGTCAAGGCGCGCGAGGACGAGGGATACAGTTACGACACTGCTCAGGCGAGTTTCGAGTTGCTGGCGCGCGAGGCGCTGGGCCGGTTGCCGAACTTCTTCGAGGTCAAGCGCTACAAGGTCACGGTCGAGCGGCGCAAGAACAAGTATGACCGCATGGTATCGCTTTCGGAGGCGGTCGTGGTGGTCAAGGTCGATGGCGAAAAGCGCCTGTCGGTCAGCGAATCGCTGGATGAACGCGGCAGCGACCGGGGGCCGGTGAACGCGTTGGCCAAGGCTTTGGCCAAGGATCTGGGGCAGTATTCCGATCTGATCGGCGACATGCGACTGGTCGATTTCAAGGTGCGCATCACCCAGGGCGGCACCGAGGCCGTGACGCGGGTGATCATCGACAGCGAGGACGACAAGGGGCGGCGCTGGTCCACCGTGGGCGTCAGCGCCAATATCGTCGATGCGAGTTTCGAGGCGCTTCTGGATGCGATCCGCTGGAAGCTGGTGCACGATGCCGGAGCGGTCTGAACCCCTGCGCCTTGACGCCGATCTGACCGCCTGCGCGGCCTTGGTCGAACGCGCCGACCCCGAGCGGTTCCGCGCCGCCATGGCCGCACCGCCGTCGGCGCGTGCGGTGCTGTTCCCGCTTTATGCGCTGAATGTCGAAGTGTCGCGCGCGCCATGGGTCACGCAGGAGCCGATGATCGCCGAGATGCGCCTGCAATGGTGGCGCGACGCGCTGGAGCAGATCGCCAAAGGGGAAACCCCGCGCCAGCATGAGGTGATCACGCCGCTGTCACGCGTGCTGACGCCCGACATGGCGGCGCGGCTGGATGCCATGGTGGCGGTGCGGCGGTGGGATATCTACAGTGAGCCGTTCGAGGACGAGGCGCATTTCGAGCGGTACATCGACGAGACCTCGGGCACGTTGTTCTGGGCGGCTTCGTGCAGTCTGGGCGCCGCCGAAGAGCCTGTGGTGCGCGATTTCGGCTATGGCGTCGGCGTGGCCAACTGGTTGCGCGCGATCCCGGAACTGGAGGCGCGCGGTCGGGTGCCGTTGCTGGATGGGCGGGCCGAGGCGGTGGCGGCGCTGGCGGACCGGGCGCTGGAGCGGATGCAGCGGGCGCGGGCGCGGCGCGGCGCGGTGTCCCGGCAAGCGGCGCCCGCGTTGCTGGCGGGCTGGCGGGCGGATGCCGTCTTGCGGCAGGCGCGGCGCGATCCGGCCCGCGTTGGCGCCGGTGCGCTGGGGTCGAGCGAGGCCCGCGCGCGGCTGGCGTTGATCGCGCGCGCCGCAACCGGACGCTGGTAGGCGGGCGATGCGGAACGCGCCTTTGGCGCGTGCCTCCGGCGGGAATATTTTTTCGCCAGAAGAAGCCTGGGGCTCAGGCCTCTTCCTCTTCGCGGCGGGGCTGGAACACCAGCCAGAGCAGCGCGCCGCCGGCCAGAACCAGGGCCGGGGCCATGGCGAGGTTGACGGCTGTCCAGCCTTCGACCGGGGAGCCGCCGGAGCAGTTCATCAGCCCGCCCGAGGCAAGCGAGGCAAAGGTGACGCCGCCGAACACGATCAGGTCGTTCAGGCCCTGCATGCGCCCGCGCTCATGCGGTTCGTGCGCGCCGGCGAGCATGGTGGTGGCGCCGATGAAGCCGAAGTTCCAGCCGACCCCGAGCAGGATCAGTGCGATGAAGAAGTTCTCCAGTTCGACGCCGTTCAGGGCGACGGCCCCGGCTCCGGCCAGGATCACCAGCCCGGCGGCCATGATACGCTCGACCCCGAAGCGGTTGATCAGGTGGCCGGTGAAGAAGGACGGCACATACATCGCCAGCACATGCGCCGAAACCACATCCGCCGCCTTGCCGGGACCATAGCCGCAGCCCACAACCGCCAGCGGCGTCGAGGTCATCACGAGGTTCATCAGGCTGTAGGACACGGTCGCACAGATCACGGCGACAGCAATGCGCGGCGTCGTGAGCAATTGCCAGCGCGAGCGACCGCGCGGCGCGTCCTCGCTGGGGACGGGCAGTTTGGGAATGCGCAGGAACAGGAACAGAAACGCGCCGATCACGTTCAGCGCGATGACCGCCATGTAGCTGCCCAGAAACGGGATCACGAAGGCGTCGCTGGTCGCCTTGACCAGTTGCGGGCCGATCACCGCCGCCAGCAGGCCGCCCGCCATGACATAGGAGATCGCCTTGGCGCGGAACGCGTCGGATGCGGTATCGGCGGCGGCGAAGCGGTAAAAGCCCTGTGCGCTCATGTAGATGCCGGTCAGGAAGCTGCCGACGAGGAAGACCGGGAACGAGCCGAGGTAAAGCCCGTAAGCTCCGACGAGGCCGCCCACCGCGCCCGCTCCGGCGCCGATGAAGAAGCCCACCTGCCGCCCGAAGCGCTGCATGATCGCGGCGTTGGGCGTGGCCGACAGCATCGAGCCCAGCACGATCAGCGAGATCGGCAGCGTTGCAAGGCAGGCGTTGGAGGCCAGCGACTGTCCGGCCAGCCCGCCGATGGTGAAGATCATCGGCATCTGCGCACCCAGAATCGCCTGCGCGGCCACCAGAACCCAGACGTTGCGCCGGGCGTTTCCGTCGTCGATCGCGTGTGTCATGCGGCGGGAGTAGCCCTGAAATCGGGACGACACAAGCCGGTTGCACCGCGCGGGCAGGCGCGTCAAGGTGGCCCCATGAAGACGCCGTTGCCAAGGATCGTGGAATGAGCGCGGGCCGCATCATCCGTACCCCCGACTGCGTTGCCGAAGGGGCGGCGCATCTGGCCGCGCATGATCCGCGTTTCGCCGCCGCGCTGGCCCGAACCGGCCCGTTGCCGCTGCGCCGGCGCCCGGACGGGTTCGCGCAGTTGCTGAACGCCATCGTCAGCCAGCAGGTCAGTGTCGCCGCCGCCAGCGCGATCTGGAACCGGATGCGCGATGCCCGCCTGACGGGTCCGCGCAAGATCATGTGGGCCAGCGACGACGATCTGCGCGCGGTGGGCCTCAGCCGCCAGAAAATCCGGTATGCCCGTGCCCTGGCGGCAGCGCGGATCGATTACCGTGCCTTGCGCGAGGCCCCGACCGACCATGTCGTCGCGACGCTGACCGAAGTGCCGGGCATCGGCGTCTGGACGGCCGAGATCTATGCGATGTTCAGCCTCGGCCATGCCGATGTCTTCGCGCCCGGCGATCTCGCCTTGCAGGAATCCGCGCGTCTGCTGTTCGATCTGCCCGACCGACCCAAGGAACGCGCTCTGCGCCGGATGGCCGATGATTGGACGCCGTGGCGTGCGGTTGCGGCGCGGCTGCTCTGGGCCTATTACCGCGTGGCCAAGGACAGGGAAGGGATCAGATGACTCGGGTTTTGAATGCAGGGCGCAAGGAACCGCTTTCGGGCGAGACGCGATCCGTTGTCGTGTTCCTGCACGGCTATGGCGCCAACGGGGCCGATCTGCTGGGGCTGGCCGATCCCTTGGGCGAACATTTGCCTGACACGTTGTTCGTGGCACCTGACGCGCCCGAATCCTGCGCCGGCGCACCCTTCGGGTTCCAGTGGTTCCCGATTCCGTGGATCGACGGCTCGTCCGAGGAAGAGGCGATGCGCGGCATGGCGGCGGCGGTGGATGACCTGAACGCCTTTCTCGATGCGCTGATGGTGGATGAGGACGTGTTGCCGGAACAGGTGGTGCTGTTCGGGTTCAGCCAGGGCACCATGATGGCGCTGCATGTGGCACCGAGACGCGAGGACGAGGTGGCGGGGATCGTCGCGTTTTCCGGGCGTCTGCTGACGCCTGAACTGCTGAAGGAGGAGGTGGTGGCGCGCCCGCCCGTCCTGCTGGTGCACGGCGACGCGGATGACGTGGTGCCGCCGCAATCCATGCCGCAGGCCGCCGAGGCGCTGCAGCAGGCGGGATGGCAGGATGTTTACGCCCATGTGATGAAAGGCACCGGCCACGGCATCGCGCCAGACGGGCTGAGCGTAGCGCTGGCCTTCATGCGCGACAAGCTGGGATTGTGAGCGCCGTTCAGTCCCAGAGCCAGCCTTCGGCGAATTCCACCGAATTGCCCGCAGGATCGCGCACGTAAAGCGAATGCGCGCCGTTGGGCCAGTCGAATTCCGCATCCACTGCGAGTCCGGCTGCGGTCAGGCGGGTGCGCATGGCGGCGATCTCGTCCCGCGTCAGCGTGAAACAGACATGGCCCGGCCCGCGCGCGCCGTGGGGCGGCACCGGCAGGCGCGGGTTCTTCGTCGGTTGTTCTGTGGCGTTGGGATTGAACACCAGCAGAACCGCCCCGCCGACACGGAAGAAGATGTGGCGGCCCTCGACGGTCTGGAACGGCTCGAGCCCGATCAGGTCGCCATAGAAGCTGCGTGCAGCCTCCAGATCATCGACATAGATCGCGGATTCCAGAATGGCCGTTGGGGCGGTGGCTTGCGGCAGGGTTTGCATGGCGACAGCATAGCAGGGCAGGTTTGACCTGTCAGGGGGCGAGCGGCCCGATATTTCGCAAGTTGGCATCGAAGCGCAGCCAGCCACGGACAGGAAAAGGCGCCGCAAATCCGCACTTGCCAGCCGGTGAGCCAACTATATAGTCGAATTACGGCAGGGGCGGGTCTCCCTCGCCCTGGCCTTGGACAACAGGCGCCGGGACGAAAGGGCGAATGACACGCATGAATGGCAATCTCGGAACGAAGCCCGGCCGGACCGGCCGGTCCGCCGCGATACGTGAAACCGGAGGCGCAGCATGAATGCGCCGGTCGCGGACCTGCAGACCCTGGTGCTGAACGCCGATATGCAGCCGCTGAGTTACGCGCCCCTCTCGGTGTGCAGCTGGCAGCAGGCAATCGTGTCGGTGTTTCAGGGTCGCGTCATACAGGTCAAGACCTATGATGACGTTTACGTGCGCTCCGCCACCAGCGATCACGAGGTTCCAGCGGTCATCGCCCTCAAGAAATACCGCAAGCGCAAGCATGTCGCGTTCACGCGATACAACGTTTTCCTCAGGGACGAATTCAGGTGCCAATATTGCGGGAACAGATTTCCGGCCAGAAACCTCACATTCGATCACGTCGTGCCCCGTAGCCGCGGCGGTAAATCCAGCTGGACCAACATCGTCGCGTGCTGCGCCGCCGACAATCTCCGCAAGAGCAACAAGACCCCCGCTCAGGCCGGATTGAGGCTACTTCGGAAACCGTTCAAGCCGACCGGTTTCCAACTCGATGCGGCGGCCAGACGCTTGCCACGGGCGCAGGAGCAGCTTCAGCAGACCTGGATGGACTTTCTTTACTGGGATGCCGAACTCGAACGCCGTTGAGGGTGAAAGCCGTGACGTGAGGAAGACAGGTAAGGCACATCCGCGGGATCCGGCGAGTGACCTGCATGTGCAGACATCTGCAGGATTGGAGCCGACGTCCTAGCGATTTTCGTCTTTCTGCGGTCGCGTGAGGATGGGATCGTTTTTCCGGTCGCCGCGCAGGGTCTGTCCGGTCCCGGTGGCAGGATTCGGCGCCGTGCCCTTCGACGCGCTGACCGACGGGGCGGCAACGGCCACCGGCGGGGTCTCCAGCTTGCGCGGCTGGAACTGTGCCGTCTGGTCTTCGAGGGGACGGCGGAACACCAGCAGGCTGCGCATATGCGTCGCGGTTCCGGCAAAGCCCCGGCGTTCGTTGCTGGGCAGCGATTCGGCGCGCAGAAACTCCCAGCCGGCGGCGGCCATTTCATTGAGCGCACCTTCGATGGACAGGGCGAATCGTCCTTCGGGCGTTTTCACGCTTCGGGATTTCTCGCCTTTTTCGGGGGCGGGGAGAACCTTGTACTCGTACATCTGATGTTTCCGGATCTGTGCGCTGGTGAAACGATACCTAATACATCGCAACCGGCAACTCCAGACCGCTCGTCGCCCGGTAGGGGCGACCGCACCGGACAGGCGGATTTGGAGGTTGCAATCTGGCCACAGACAGTATCGAGAACAACTGGGTCGGCGAAAAACCGCCAGTGCGGCATGCCGGGGATATTCTGGCGTGAGACGATGTAAGTAATTGAAATATTAGATATAAAATAGAAAATTATGCCTCAGGTCATGCCGTGAAATTAACATGTTGCTGACATACAACAATTGCGTCGCCTTTATGCACTGATGCGGCGCAGAATCGTTGGAGAGTGCGGCAAACCGTTTTAACTGGCTCATGAGCAGCGATGCTTTCGCCCCCGATGGGATCGACAATCAATTGACAGAGAGGACGACCAAATGAACGCACTCACGAAAGTCGCTTCGGCCTCGGCGCTGGCGCTGATGATCGCGTCACCCGCATTCGCCCAAGCGCGTGTTGTAGGCATCGAAAGCCTGGATGACCGCATCGACGACATCCAGGATGACGTGATGGACGAGATCGAGGAAGGCGAGGACAGCGCGCGCTTTGGCGATCCGCGGTTCGCGCGCGGTTGGACCGGCAGCCTTGCCTTGGGTGCTTCGGCAACCTCGGGCAACACCGATACCAGCGATATCAACATCGCCGGTCGTCTGCGCTATGGAACCGGCGAGTGGAACCATACCTTCGGTGTGGCCGCCGAATACTCCGAGGACGACGACGAAACCTCGAAGGAGAAGGTCTTTGCGACCTACGACGCGAACCGCTATCTGACCGAGCGTTTCTACCTGTTCGGACTGGCCAGCCTGACCTATGACGATTTCGGCACCAACCGGCTCGACGGCTTTCTGGGCTTTGGTCCGGGCTATCGCGTGATCAGCACCCCGACGCAGGCGTGGCGCGTTCAGGCCGGTCCCGGTATCCGGTATATTGAGGACCAGTTCGACAATGACGAGACCGAAGTGGCGGGTATCCTGTCCTCGCGCTATTATCTCAGCATTTCGGAAAACGCGTTCCTGAGCAACGACACCGATGTTCTGTTTTCCAGCACCGATACGCGCATTCTCAACGATCTCGGTATCACGACCAAGCTGACGGACGTTCTGAGCACCCGCTTCTCGCTGTTGACCGACTACAACAGCGATCCGGCCCCGGGCTTTGACAGCACCGACAACTCCATCGGCATTTCGATGGTCGTCGGCTTCTGAGACGACGATACCGGTTTCCCTCGGTATCTGCGGGGCGGAGAAATCCGCCCCGTTTTTTATTGGCTGACGGCGGTTTTGCGCCGGATCCCGATCGGCCGCCCGGCCTCCGGCGGTCGGCCCAGCGGTTCATGCGCCGCCTTCATCGCCTCGAGCCGCGCGAGGATTTCAGCGGGGAATGGCGCAACCTTCGGACCGTTCTGGTCGATATGCAGACCCAAGGCCTCGCCCGTGGCGGCAAGCCAGCCATCGGCATGATAAAGCTCCTGCCATGTGTGGAACTTCTTGTCATCATGGTCCAGCAGGTGCAGATGCACCCGCACCCGGTCGCCCCGGTGCAATTCGCGCAGATAGCGGATCTGGAACGCGCCGGTATAGGTGGTGAACCCGCTGGTGGCGGCATATTCCGCGCCAAAACCCATATAGGCATAGGCCTCGTCGGCGCAGCGGTCGAACAGCAGCGTGTAATAGGCCATGTTCATATGGCCGTTGTAATCGATCCACTCGGGCTGGACGATCATTTCGCTCGAGACGAACGGGGCAGGGGTGGTCATGAGATTCTCCGTCATTCGGCCAGCTTTTGCGAGACCAGCTGATTGACCACCTTGGGATTGGCCTTGCCTCCGGTCTCTTTCATCACCTGCCCGACGAACCAGCCGGCCAGTTTCGGGTTGGCCTTGGCCTTTTCGACCTGCGCGGGGTTCTCGGCGATGATCTTGTCCACCGCTTCCTCGATCGCGCCGGTATCGGTGACCTGCTTCATGCCGCGCTTTTCGACGATCTGCGCCGGATCGCCGCCGGTCGTATAGACGATCTCGAACAGATCCTTGGCGATCTTGCCGGAAATGTCGCCCTTGTGGATCAGGTCGATGATGCCGCCCAGTTGCGCCGGCGAAACCGGGCTTTCGGTGATGGCGTTATCGTCCTTCTTGAGGCGGCCGAACAATTCGTTGATGACCCAGTTCGCCGCCATCTTGCCGTCGCGCCCGTTGGCCACGACCTCGAAATAGGCGGCGGATTCGACATCGGCGGTCAGCACGCTGGCGTCATATTCGGTCAGCCCGAAATCCGCCATGAAGCGGGCCTTTTTCTCGTCGGGCAGTTCCGGCAGGTTGGCGGCGATATCGTCCACCCACGCCTGTTCGATTTCCAGCGGCAGCAGGTCGGGGTCGGGAAAATAGCGGTAATCATGCGCCTCTTCCTTCGAGCGCATGGAGCGCGTTTCGCCCTTGTCGGGATCGAACAGCCGGGTTTCCTGCACCACCTCGCCGCCGCTCTCGACAATGGCGATCTGGCGGCGGGCCTCGACATCGATGGCGGCTTGGATGAACCGCATCGAGTTCATGTTCTTGATTTCGCAGCGCGTGCCCAGATGGCTGAAATCCTGGGTTTCCTGATATTTTTCGTATTGTCCGGGTCGGCAGATCGACACGTTCACATCAGCGCGCAGGCTGCCGTTCTGCATGTTGCCGTCGCAGGTGCCCAGGTAACGCAGGATCTGGCGCAGTTTCGTGACATAGGCCGCCGCCTCTTCGGGGCCGCGGATATCGGGGCGGCTGACGATCTCCATCAGGGCGACGCCGGTGCGGTTGAGATCGACAAAGGACATTTCCGGGTCCATGTCGTGAATGCTCTTGCCGGCGTCCTGTTCCATGTGGATCCGCTCGATGCGCACCTTGCGGGCGATGCCGGGGGCCATGTCCACCAGCACCTCGCCCTCGCCGACGATGGGATGGTAAAGCTGGCTGATCTGATAGCCCTGCGGCAGGTCGGGATAAAAATAGTTCTTGCGGTCGAAGGCCGACCACAGGTTGATCTGCGCCTTCAGCCCCAGCCCGGTGCGCACCGCCTGTTCGACGCAGAATTCGTTGATCACCGGCAACATACCCGGCATCGCCGCATCCACGAACGAGACGTTGGAGTTCGGTTCGGCCCCAAATTGCGTCGATGCCCCCGAGAACAGCTTGGCGCGGCTGGAGATCTGGGCATGGACCTCCATCCCGATCACCAGTTCCCAATCGTGTTTCGCCCCCGAAATGATCTTGGGTTTCGGGGTCTCATAGGTCAGATCCAGCATGGGGCGCGCGCCTTTTCATCCGCGTTGGGGTCGGTTGGCGTTCTAGGGCAGGGCGCGCAGCGGGGCAAGAGGGCGGCGCCTGCCTACGGCCCCTTGATCCGGCTGATCATCTCGCCGGTATCGACCGACAGGCCCGGCGTGGCGGCAATCCGGTCAAGCTGCGCCGCGATCAGGGCCTGACGGTCCGCATCATAGCGCCGCCAGGTCTGGAACGCGGTGCACATGCGCGCCGTGGTCTGCGGATTGACCGGATCCAGCCGGATCAGCCAATCGGCCAGCAATTCATAACCCGACCCGTCGGCGGCATGGAACCCCGCATGATTGCCCGCAAGCGCGCCCAGGGTGGCGCGGAAGCGGTTGGGGTTCTTCCATTTGAAATCTGGATGCTCCGTCAGATCCCGCGTCACCTGCACCGCGCGGTCGGGATCTGCCAGCGCGATCTGCAATGCGAACCATTTGTCCATCACCAGCCGGTCTTTCTGCCACTGGTCGTGGAACGCCCCCAGCTCCAGCGAGCCCTTGTCGATCTCCAGCAGCGAGGACAACGCGCCCAGTTGCAGCGTCATGTTGTCGGCCTGGGCATATTGCGCCGCCGCCCGGTCGCCTCCGTCCAGCCGTGACATCAGCGCCAGCGCGGCGCCGAAGAGGGCGCGTTTGCCCGATTGCTCGGCGTCCGGTTCATAGGATTCCCGCACCGTGCAGGCCTCCAGAATTGCCGGAAGATCGTCCCGCAGATGCTGCGCCATCGCCTGTTTGAGCGCCTGCACCGCGTTGTAGATCGACATCGGGTCGGGCGTGATGCCCCGGTCGGCCAGATCGCGCGCGAGTTCCGATTGCGCGAGCAGGCCCAGCATCAGCGCGCGATAGGCGGGATCCAGCGCCTCGTCACGCAGCACCGCGCGGATGCCGTCGAGATAGTCGGAATCGGGCGCGTCGCCCTTGGTCGCCATCGCAAAAAGGGTTTCGCGCGCCAGCGTTCGCCCCGATTCCCAGCGGTTGAACGGGTCGGTATCATGGGCCAGCAAAAAGGCGCGCTCGGCCTTGTCGCTGTCGCGCTGCAGGATCACCGGCGCGGAAAAATCCCGCAGGATGGACGGCACCGGCTTGCCGGACAGCCCCTCGAAGGAGAAGCTTTGCGTGCCTTGCGTCATTTCCAGCGTCTGTGTCGCCATCACCTCGTCGCCATTGGCGTTCAGCAGGCCGACATTGATCGGAATGACCTGCGGTTGCGGATCGGGGCTGGCAGCACTGGGGGGCGTAACTTGGGTGAAAGTCAGGGTGTAGGTGCCTGAATCGTAATCCTCTTTCACCGACAGGCGCGGTGTGCCCGCCTGCGTATACCAGCGTTTGAACTGGCCCAGATCGCGCTCGGTCACGTCTTCGAACACTTTCAGCCAGTCCTCGATGGTGATGGCGTCTCCGTCATGGCGCGCGAAATACAGCTCCATCGCCTCGGCGTAGACCTTGTCGCCGACAAGACGTTTCAGCATGCCGATCACCTCGGCGCCTTTTTCGTAGACGGTCGCGGTGTAGAAGTTGTTGATCTCCTGAAAGCTTTCGGGGCGAACGGGGTGCGCCAGCGGGCCGTCATCCTCGGGGAACTGGCGGGCGCGCAGGTCGATCACGTCGCTGATCCGCTTGACCGGCGCGCTGCGCATGTCGGCGGTGAACTGGGCGTCGCGAAACACCGTCAGCCCCTCTTTCAGGCACAGCTGGAACCAGTCGCGGCAGGTGATGCGGTTGCCGGTCCAGTTGTGGAAATACTCATGCGCGATGATCCCCTCGATCCGTTCGAAATTGGCGTCGGTGCTGGTCTCGGGGCTGGCGAGAACCGCCGAGGAGTTGAAGATGTTCAGCCCCTTGTTCTCCATCGCGCCCATGTTGAAATCATCGACGGCGACGATGTTGAACACGTCCAGATCGTATTCACGCCCGTAAACCTGTTCGTCCCATTCCATGGCGCGTTTCAGCGCGCCCATGCCAAAGGCGCATTTGCCCTCATCCCCCGGACGCACCCAGAGGTTCAGTTCCACGCGTTTACCGCTGGCGGTGGTGAAGCGGCCGGAATGGGCCACGAGATCGCCGGCGACCAGCGCGAACAGATACGAGGGCTTGGGCCAGGGATCGTGCCAGATCGCATGGCCGATACCGATGACCTTGGGGTTGCCGTTGGACAACAGCACCCGGTGCGGTCCCTTTATCTCGACCGTGAACACCGCCATCACGTCGGGACGGTCGGGATAAAACGTGATCTTGCGAAAGCCTTCGGCCTCGCATTGTGTGCAATACATCCCGTTCGAGACGTATAACCCTTCGAGCGCGGTGTTGTTGGCCGGGTCGATCTCGACCTCGGCCTCCCACACGAAACTGCCGTTGGGCACCGGACAGGTCAGCCCGTCGTCGGTGATCTCGGGGGAAACCTCCTGCCCGTCGATTCGGGCCGCAATCAGGCGTGGTCCTTCGCCATGCAGAAAGAACTGCCGCTCGGTGGCCTCGGGATTGGGGCGGAACGCGATGCGGCTGCTCACGCGGGTAGCATGCGGATCCAGATCGAATGTCAGATGCACGCTGTCGATCAGCCAGCCGAACGGCGTGTAATCCGAAAGGTGGATCGTCTGGGGCGTCGTGTCCTTCATTGACCTACTCCGGCGTGGAACAATTCGTATTGCGTGACGTTATGTGTGCAACGGCCCGTGTGCAACCGGCGCGCGCCCGGTTGTGAAAAAGGAAAGAAGGAGCGTTGTCATGTCTGCCCCGAAGACCAACATCGACAAACAGAACCGCCGCCACCGCGGCCCACTGGTGGGGATGTGGATTGCGGTCGGACTTGTTCTTCTGCTGTTCGTGATCTGGCTGCTGTGGGTGTTCGCCTTTTCCGAACCGAACGAAGAGTTCATCGGCGACGAGGTGCCGGGCACGCAGGGCGAGGTCGAAACCACGGCCCCGACCGAGACGATCGAACCAGGTCCCGAGTCCGAAAACGCACCCCAGCCAATGCCGGAAGTGCAGTAACGCAATACCGAAAACGTAATCAGTATCCAGTTTAATTAGTGAGAAGGGTCATGCGGCGCGACCGCATGGCCCTTTTGCGTGTCGATGCGAGGGGAGTTTATTCGCGCTGGCAAACCGACTATCTAATGGGGGAGACATTGCACGGGATATCATCTTCATGCGCCCCATCGTTGGCATCATCAGCAATTCCTACCTCGTGAACGACGACTATCCCGCCCATGCCGGCGGAACCATGAATACCGAGGCGGTGGCCTGCGTGTCGAATTGCCTGCCGCTGCTGATTCCCGCCGATCCGCGGTTCGTTTCCGTCGACGAGTTGATGCAGACCTGCGACGGATTCCTGTTGACCGGCGGGCGCCCGAATGTTCACCCCGAGGAATACGGCGAGTCCGAGACCAGCGCACATGGCGCTTTCGACCGGGCGCGCGATGCCGTGACCTTGCCGCTGGTGCGCGCCTGCGTTGCGCGCGGGCAGCCGTTCTTTGCGATCTGCCGGGGCTTTCAGGAAATGAACGTGGCCATGGGCGGCAAGCTGCATCCGGAAATCCGCGATCTGCCGGGGCGCACGAACCACCGCATGCCCCCGGATGGCACGCTGGAAGAGAAATTCGCCCTGCGGCATATGGTGACCCTTGCGGAGGGCAGCATATTCCACCGTCTCGTCGGGCAGACCGAGATCATGACCAACACGCTGCACGGGCAGGGGATCAAGACCGTGGGCGAGCGCATCGTGATCGACGGTCATGCCTGCGACGGCACGCCCGAGGCGATCCATGTCGAAGGCGCCAAGGGCTTTGCGCTGGGGGTGCAGTGGCATCCGGAATGGAACGCGGCGAATGATCCCGTCTCGCGGCCGCTGTTCACCGCGTTCGGCGACGCGGTGCGCGACTGGGCGGCTGGCAAACCCACGGCGGCGATGCAGAAAATCGCGTGAGTCAGGTGACGGCGGCGCGTTTCCTGTAGGCGGGGCGATCCCACAGATCGTTCGTCATGACCTCGGCAATGGTGGCCGCTGCCGAGCGCACGTCGGTTTCGTCGATATAGAGCGGGGTGAAGCCGAACCGCATGATGTCGGGGGCGCGGAAATCGCCGATCACGCCGCGTTCGATCAGCGCCTGCATCGCGGCGTAACCTTCGCGGAACCGGAACGACACCTGACTGCCGCGCATGTCCGCGTCGCGCGGGCTGGCCAGATCCAGCATCGGGCAGGTTTCCTCGACCAGTGCGATGAACAATTCGCTGAGCTCGATGGACCGCGCGCGAAGCGCATGCATGTCGACCCCGTCCCAGACATCCAGCGCGGCGTCGAGCGCGGCCATCTGCAAGACCGGCGGCGTTCCGACCCGCATGCGCTCGACGCCGCTGCCGGGGCGGTAATCCAGATCGAAGGCAAACGGTGCCTCGTGTCCCAGCCAGCCCGACAAAGCCGGGCGCGCGGCCTCGGCATGGCGCGGCGCGACATAGATAAAGGCGGGCGCGCCGGGGCCGCCATTGAGGTATTTATAGGTGCAGCCCATGGCGAAATCCGCGCCCGTTCCGGCCAGATCGATCGGCAGCGCCCCCGCCGAATGGGCCAGATCCCAGAGCGCCAGCGCGCCCGCGTCATGGGCCTTGCGCGTCAGCGCGGCCATGTCGTGCTTGCGTCCGGTGCCGTAATCCACCTCTGTCAGCATCAGCACCGCCACCCCGTCGGTGATCGCCTCCGCCACGTCCTCGGGCGCGACGATGCGCAACTCATGCCCCTTGTCGAGCGTCTTCAGCAGCCCCTCGGCCATGTAGAGATCGGTCGGAAAATTGCCGCTGTCCGACAGCACGACGCGCCGGTCCGGCCGCAGTTCCAGCGCCGAGGCCAGCGCCTGATAGACCTTGATCGACAGGGTGTCGCCCACCGCCACGTGTCCCGGCTCGGCCCCGATCAGCCGCCCTATGCGATCCCCCAGCGCCATCGGCTGCGCCATCCAGCCGGCGCGGTTCCAGCCGGTGATGAGCATTTCGCCCCATTCGTCGCTGACCGCCTGCGCGACACGCGCGCGCGCCTTGACGGGAAGCGGACCCAGCGAGTTGCCGTCGAGATAGATCATCCCCGCCGGCAGATCGAACATCGCTTTTGTGGCGGCAAAATCGGTCATGTCATGTCTCCGTCTGTCCCCTTGGTTTTCACATCTGCCCGCCGGCGATCTCAATGGCCTGGCCGTTCACGCTTTGCGAGCCGGGGCGGACAAGCCACAGCGCGGCGGCGGCGACCTCGTCGGGGACAATCAGGCGCTTGTGGCGGTTGGCGCCGATCATGATGTCGCGGGCCTTTTCCTCGGACACCCCGGCGCGTTTGGAGATGCTGTCAGTGTTGCGGGCGATGATGTCGGTGTCGACATAGGCCGGACAGATCGCGTTGAAGGTGAAATTGCTGCTGATATAATCCTCCGACAGGGCGCGGGTCAGGCCGATCACGCCGTGTTTGGAGGCGGTATAGGCCGGCGCACCGCGCAGGCCCCGCAGGCCCGCCATCGAGGAAATCGTGATGACCCGGCCCCAATCGGTCCCGCGCATCGACGTCAGACATTCGCGGATGGTCAGGAACGCGCCGTCCAGGTTGGTCGCCATCATCGCGCGCCAGAATTCAAGGCTGGTCTTGTGCAGCGACTTGCCCTCGGCGATGCCCGCATTGGCGACGCAAATCTGCACCGGCCCGCGCGCCTGCACGGCCTGCGCGACCTTCTCGCGCACGTCGTCCTCGTCGCGCACATCCATGGCCAGCCCGTGAATCCGCGCGCTGGCGACATCGTCCAGAACCTGCTGCCGGCGTCCGGTGACCGTGACCATCGCGCCCTCGTCGGCCAGCGCGCGCGCGATGGCCAGTCCGATGCCGGTGCCGCCGCCGGTGATGAAAGCGTGTTTGCCGTCCAGTGTCATTGCCAGCCTCTTTTCCATGCCTTGCGCGGATCGATCCTAGCGCAAGACAGCGAGGGCACAAGTCGCCCCAAGCCGCAGCTTTACACCCTTGTGGGCCTGTGTGAATGTATCCGCAAGGCGCCTGCGCGTTATGGAACAGGATTGGGCATGAGGCCAGTGGATCTGCGAACACCCGCGCCGGGGTCCGGAGCAATGCGGTGAAGTGGCTTGACATGCCGCCGGTCTGGCTGATCGGATTTGCGCTGCTGGCATGGCTGCAGGCGCGCTTCTATGCGCTGGGGCTCACATTCGGCGGGGTATGGGCGGATTTCGCCGGCGGGTTGCTGATCGGGGGCGGGTTTGTGCTGATGCTGCTTGCCCTTTCGGAATTCCGTCGCCATCGAACCACGATGATCCCACACCGCACCCCCGCCGTCTTGATCCAGTCCGGCATCTTCAGCCGCACCCGCAATCCCGTCTATCTGGGCGATGTGCTGATCCTGACCGGGTTGATACTGCGTTTTGATGCGGTGCTGTCGCTGCCGCTGATCCCGGTTTTCGTCTGGGTGCTCGAACGCCGCTTCATCCTGCCCGAGGAGGACCGCATGCGCCGGACCTTCCGCATGGATTGGGCACGCTATGAACGCAAGGCGCGACGCTGGGTTTGAGGACGTCTCCGCGCCCCGCTTCGGGGCGTGGTATACTATATACTTGCGGTTCGGCGCTCCGCGCTATAGGAATTTGCCGGACTTCACGACCATTTTTATGTGTTCAGAGGCACCAAGGGGGACAATACGGTGAAAATAGGCACACCGAAGGAAATATTCGAAGGCGAGGCCCGTGTTGCCATGACTCCGGACAGCGCGCAGGCGCTGCAAAAGCTGGGGCATGAGTGCATCATCGAGACCGGAGCCGGTGTGGCAGCCGGGTTTTCGGACGAACTCTACAAGGCGGCCGGCGTGGAAATCGCTCCGACCGCCGCTGCGCTCTACAAGGCCGCCGATGTCGTGACCAAGGTGCGCCCGCCCACCGAAACCGAGGTCAAGCGCCTGCGAAAGGGACAGACGCTGATTTCGATGTTCTATCCGGCAGCCAACGAAGACCTGATGAACAAGGCCGCCGAACGTGGCGCGACCGTGATCGCGATGGACATGGTGCCGCGCATTTCCCGCGCCCAGAAGATGGACGCCCTGTCGTCCATGGCCAATATCGCCGGTTATCGCGCCGTGATCGAGGCCGGCAACAATTTCGGCCGTTTCTTCACCGGTCAGGTGACGGCGGCGGGCAAGGTGCCCCCGGCCAAGGTTCTGGTGGTCGGCGCCGGTGTCGCCGGTCTGGCGGCGATCGGCACGGCGACCAGCCTTGGCGCGATCACCTATGCGTTCGATGTGCGCCCCGAAGTCGCCGAACAGGTCGAATCGATGGGCGCCGAGTTCGTCTATCTCGATTTCGAGGAAGAGCAGAAGGACGGTTCGGGCACCGGCGGGTATGCCGCGCCATCGTCCCCCGAATTCCGCGAGGCGCAACTGGCCAAGTTTCGCGAACTGGCGCCGGACATGGATATCGTCATCACCACGGCGCTGATCCCCAACCGCGAGGCGCCCGAGCTTTGGACCGAGGACATGGTTCAGGCGATGAAGCCCGGCAGCGTGATCGTCGATCTGGCGGCCGAGCGGGGCGGCAACTGCAAGCTGACCGTGATGGACGAAAAGATCGTCACCGATAACGGCGTGACGATCATCGGCTATACCGACTTCGCCAGCCGCATGGCAACGCAGTCCAGCACGCTTTATTCCAACAACATCCGTCACATGCTGGCCGATCTTACACCGGAAAAAGACGGCAAGATCAATCAGAACATGGAAGACGACGTGATCCGAGGCGCGACGATCACCCATGACGACGCGGTGACCTTCCCGCCACCGCCGCCCAAGGTGCAGGCCATCGCTGCCGCGCCGAAAAAGCCGGCAGCGCGGGAACTGACGGCGGAAGAAAAGCGCGCGCAAGAGGTGGCGGCGTTCAAGGAGGCGACCAAGCAGCAGGCCACGTTGCTGGCCGTGGGCGCAGCGGTGATGATCGTGATCGGCGCGTTCGCGCCGGCCAGCTTCATGCAGCATTTCATCGTGTTCGTGCTGGCCTGCTTCATCGGCTTTCAGGTGATCTGGAACGTCTCCCACGCGCTGCACACGCCGCTGATGGCGGTGACCAACGCGATCTCGGGCATCATCATCGTCGGTGCGTTGCTGCAGATCGGATCGGGCAACTGGCTGGTGGTGATCCTCAGCTTTGTCTCGGTGCTGATCGCCTCGATCAACATCGTCGGCGGCTTCCTGGTGACGCGCCGGATGCTTGCCATGTTCCAGAAATCCTGAGGAGGGCAGCGCAATGAGCATTGGAATCACTTCGGCCGCCTATATCGCGGCTTCCGTCCTGTTCATCCTCAGCCTTGGCGGGCTGTCCGATCAGGAAAGCGCCAAGCGCGCGGTCTGGTATGGCATTGTCGGCATGGCCATCGCGGTGGTCGCCACCGTCTTCGGCCCCGGCGTGCAGAACCTCTTTCTGATCCTGGTCGCAATCGCGGCGGGCAGCTTCGCGGGCTATTACGTGGCCGGTCGCGTCCAGATGACCGAGATGCCGCAACTCGTGGCGGCATTGCACAGCTTCGTCGGTCTGGCGGCCGTGTTCATCGGTCTGAACGCCGACATCATGCTGAGCTTCGTCAACGATCTCAAGGCAAGCGGCGTCGCCATCACCGATGCGGACCTGACCGGGTTCGGCGAACGTCTGTGGATCAAGGATTCGGTCGAGATCGCCATTCTGAAGGTCGAGGTGTTCCTCGGCATCTTCATCGGCGCGGTCACCTTCACGGGATCGGTCGTGGCCTTCGGCAAGCTGGCCGGAAGGATCGACGGCAAGCCGACGCAACTGCCCGGCGGGCATATGCTGAACCTCGGGCTGCTGATCGCCTCGCTGGTTCTGGGGCTGCTGTATTTCAACGGCGCCGGCATCTGGACGATGGTTCTGGTCACGCTGATCGCCGGGTTCATCGGCTGGCATCTGATCATGGGCATCGGCGGTGCCGACATGCCGGTGGTGGTGTCGATGCTGAACAGTTATTCCGGCTGGGCGGCGGCGGCGATCGGTTTCACGCTGGGCAACGATCTGCTGATCGTGACGGGGGCGCTTGTCGGCTCGTCCGGTGCGATCCTGTCCTACATCATGTGCAAGGCGATGAACCGCAAGTTCGTCAACGTGATCCTCGGCGGCTTCGGCGGCACCTCCGGCCCCGCGGCCGAGATCGAGGGCGACATGGTCCCGATCGATGCCGACGGCGTCGCGCAGGCCCTGAACGAGGCCGACAGCGTGGTCATCGTGCCCGGTTACGGCATGGCGGTCGCGCAGGCACAGAATGCCGTCAGCGAACTGACCAAGAAGCTGCGCGCGCAGGGCAAGGAGGTGCGTTTCGCCATCCACCCGGTCGCCGGACGTCTGCCCGGCCACATGAACGTGCTGCTGGCCGAGGCCAAGGTGCCTTACGACATCGTGCTGGAAATGGACGAGATCAACGACGATTTCCCCGAGACCGACGTCGTCATCGTGATCGGCAGCAACGACATCGTGAACCCTGCCGCACAGGACGATCCCAACAGTCCCATCGCCGGGATGCCGGTGCTGGAGGTCTGGAAGGCCAAGCAGGTGTTCGTGTCCAAACGCGGGCAGGGCACCGGGTATTCGGGCATCGAAAACCCCCTGTTCTTCAAGGAAAATACCCGGATGTTCTATGGCGACGCCAAGGAGAGCCTGAACACGCTGTTGCCGATGGTGGATTGATCACGGCACCGGTCGAGGGAAACAAACCTCGCCGGGGCCGCTCCTGCACATCCCGGATCCTGCAAGACAGAGAGGCCCCGGCGGATCGTTCCGCCGGGGCCTCTTGACGAAAACTGCCCTGGCCCAAGCGCTTTGGAAGCGTCGTCAGAAAAATTGCTGTGAATAAGCCAGGGCTGGAATAAGCGCGTGATCTGCGCGGCGTCAAATCCGTCGCGAGGTCACTCCACGGTCACCGATTTTGCGAGATTGCGCGGCTGGTCCACGTCCGTGCCCTTGGCCACTGCCGTATGATACGCCAGCAATTGCACCGGCAGCGCATAAAGGATCGGCGTCAGGCTGGCATGGACCGTCGGCATGGCAATCGGGATCCACACTTCATCGCCGCCCGCCGCGATGCCGGCCGCGTCCGAGATCAGAATCACCTTGCCCTTGCGCGCCATGACCTCCTGCATGTTCGACATGCTCTTGTCGAACAGCGGGTCCGTCGGGGTCAGGAATACCACGGGCATGTTCTTGTCGATCAGTGCGATGGGGCCGTGTTTGAGTTCGCCAGAAGCATAACCTTCGGCATGTATATAGCTGATTTCCTTAAGTTTAAGCGCCCCTTCCAGCGCCAGCGGATACATCGCGCCGCGTCCCAGGAACAGCACGTCGCGGGCCTCGCTCAGCCGCAGGGCGGCGGCGCGGATCGGGTCGTTCTGATCCAGCGCCGCGTTCAGCACGGTCGGCAATCCGCGCAGGGCCGCGACATGATCGGCGATCTGCTCGGCGCTCATGGTGCCGCGATCGCCGGCTGCCTTCAGGGCCAGGATCAACAGCACCGTCAACTGACAGGTGAACGCCTTGGTCGAGGCGACGCCGATCTCGACACCGGCATGGATGGGCAGCGCGATATCGCTTTCGCGCGCGATCGAGCTTTCGGTAGCGTTGATCACGGACAGGATCCGGTCGGCCTTGCCCCGGCAATAACGCAAGGCGGCCAGCGTGTCGGCGGTTTCGCCCGACTGGCTGACGAACAGCGCCAGCGACCCCGCCGGCACCGGCGGCTCGCGATAGCGGAACTCCGACGCGACATCGATCTCGACCGGCAGGCGGGCCAGTTGCTCGAACCAGTATTTCGCCGTCAGGCAGGCATAATAGGCGGTGCCGCAAGCCACCATGGTCAGGCGCTCGACGTCGCGGAAATCCAGATCGATCCCGTCAAGCGTCACGCTGTCGCTGCCGGCGGGCAGATAGCAGCGGATCGCTTCGGCGATCACCCGGGGCTGTTCGGCGATCTCCTTGGCCATGAAATGCTTGTGCCCGCCCTTGTCCACGCGGGCGCTGTCGATCTCGATGGTCTTGATGGCACGGGTCACGGTCGCGCCCTTGGCGTCCTGGATCGCCGCACCGGCGCGGGTCAGGACGGCGCGGTCGCCTTCCTCGAGATAGGTGATGCGGTCGGTCATCGGCGCCAGCGCGATGGCGTCGCTGCCGATATACATCTCGCCGTCGCCATGCCCGATAGCCAGGGGCGAGCCTTGTCGTGCCACCACCATCAGATCGTCGTGTCCGTCGAACAGGAATGCCAGCGCAAAGGCGCCTTCCAACTGGTCCAGCGTCCGGAACGAGGCCGCCACCGGCGCCTCTCCGCCCTGGATATAATGTTCGGTCAGCAGCGCGACGGTTTCGGTGTCGGTTTGTGTCGTCGGCGTGATGCCGAGGGCGGCCAGTTCGGCGCGCAACTCGCGGTAATTCTCGATGATGCCGTTATGAACGACCGCGACCGACCCGGCCTGATGCGGATGCGCGTTGTCGACCGACGGCGCGCCGTGCGTCGCCCAGCGGGTATGACCGATACCCGACTTCCCCGACAGCGGTTCATGCACCAGCAGGTCGCTGAGGTTGGCCAGCTTGCCCACGGCACGGCGGCGGTCCAGCACCCCTTCGTTCACCGTGGCGATCCCGGCGCTGTCATAGCCGCGGTATTCCAACCGTTTCAGCGCCTCGACCAGAATGGGCGCCGCTTCGTGTTTGCCCAGAACCCCAACGATACCGCACATTATACTGCGTCCTTTTCTTTCTTTTTCTTCAATATCTCGAACAGGCGGGCCGCACGGCCAGGCTTGTTTTGCTGTGGCGCGCGCCCGATGGCCAGCGCATCCGGTTCGACATCCCGCGTGATGACCGAACCGCTGGCGGTCAGCGCGCCCGCGCCGATGCTTACCGGCGCCACGAGCATGGTACTCGATCCGATGAAGGCGCGCGCGCCGATTTCCGTATGGTGTTTGCCGACGCCGTCATAATTGCAAGTGATTGTGCCGGCGCCGATATTGGCAGCCGCGCCGATATGCGCATCGCCGATATAGGACAGGTGATTGACCTTTGCGCCCTCGTCGATCACCGCATTCTTGATCTCGACGAAATTGCCGACGCGGGTCTCCTCGGCCAGTTCCGCGCCGGGGCGCAGGCGGGCATAGGGACCGACGATCGCGCCGCGGCTGACATGGCACCCTTCCAGATGCGAGAATGCCCGGATCGTGGCACCCGATTCCACGGTAACGCCGGGGCCGAAGACGACATTGGGCTCGATCACGCTGTCACGCCCGATCAGCGTATCATGCGCGAAATAGACGGTTTCCGGCGCCATAAGCGTCACGCCGTTCTCCAGCGCCTCGGCCCGCGCGCGGGCTTGGAACACGGCATCGGCGGCGGCCAGTTCCGTGCGCGAGTTGATGCCCAGCGTCTCGGCCTCGTCGCAGGTGACGGCGGTGGCGCTCAGGCCGCGCGCCCGGGCCAGCGCGACGATATCGGTGAGGTAATATTCCTCGGCGGCATTGACGTTTTCCACCTGCGCGATCAGGTCGAACAGCAGCGCGCAATCGCAAGCGACAAGGCCGCTGTTGCAAAGGGTTATAGCGCGCTCGTCATCGCTTGCATCCTTGTATTCCACGATCCGTTCCAGCGTGTCGCCCTGCATCACCAGCCGCCCGTAACGGCCCGGATCGGCGGCGTGAAAGCCCAGCACCACCAGATCGGCCCCGGCGCGCGCGGCGATCATCCGCTCCAGCGTTTCGGGGCGCACGAACGGCGTGTCGCCATATAAAACGATCGCGTCGCCCTCGAACCCCTGCAAGGCGGCGCGGGCCTGCTCGACCGCGTGGGCGGTACCGTTCTGGTCGTTCTGGATCACCACATGCACATCCGGGTCGATCTCGCGCGCGGCAGCGCTGACCGCCTCGGCACCGTGCCCCGTAACGATCACCGTGCGGGCCGGGTCCAGCGTCGCCCCGGCCGCCATCGCATGGGCCAGCATCGGCGCGTGGGCAATCGGGTGCAGGACCTTGGGCAGGTCCGAGTTCATCCGCGTGCCTTTGCCGGCGGCCAGAACGATCAGCGCGAGCGTCATCGGGTTTTCCTTTGTGTTTGCTGCCGGTCCGTTCTATCCGCTGGCGGTGGCGACGCAAGCCGAAGGGCGATCACACAAGATTGCGCCTTGCAACAGCGCGCGGAATGATGCCGAGGAGGAGGAAACATTGCGCACGGTGATCTTCGATCTGGACGGCACGCTGGCCGATACCTCCGGCGACCTTCTGGCGGCGGCCAATGCCTGTTTCCGCGAGATGGGCCATGGCGACGTTCTGGACCATGCGCGCGATGCCGGTGTGGCGTTGCGCGGCGGCAGGCACATGCTGACCGAGGGGCTGACCCGGCTGGAGCAGCTCGACGCGGCGGTGGTCGATCGATATTACCCGATGCTGCTGGAATGCTACCGCGACCGGATCGACATCCACACGAAGCTCTATCCCGGCGCGATGGAGGCGGTCGCGGCGCTGAAAGCAGCCGGATACGGCGTCGGCATCTGCACTAACAAGCCCGAGGCGCTGGCCGAATTGCTGTTGGCGCGGCTGGGCGTCCGCGACATGTTTGCCTCGATGGTCGGGGCCGATACGCTGTCTGTCAGCAAGCCCGACGCCGAACCCTTGCGCGAGGCCGCGCGCCGTGCCGGCGGCGATCCGGCGCAATGTTTGCTGGTCGGCGACAGCGACACCGACCGCAACACCGCCCGCGCGGCCGGGGTGCCGTCGGTTCTGGTCACGTTCGGCCCCTCGGGCGCGGACATGGCCGCGCTGGAACCCGAGGCACTGCTGGAGCGCTACGAGGATTTGCCCGGTATCGTGACACGGCTTATCGGCTGATCGCGGCCTATTGACCGGGCGCGTTCCGGGCCGCAAAACGGGACGCATGAGCGAGACATTCACCGGCAGTTTCACCCAGCAGGAGCCGATCCCGGACGAGGGGATCGCCGCCGCGCTGGACGTGCTGCGCCACGGGCGGTTGCACCGCTACAACCTCGCCCCCGGCGAGATGGGCGAGGCGGCGCTGCTGGAACAGGACTTCGCCGCATGGATCGGCGCGGATTATGCGCTGGCGGTGGCCTCGGGCGGATATGCGCTGGCCACGGCCCTGCGGGCGGTGGGGGTCGGGCAGGGCGATGCGGTGCTGTGCAACGCCTTCACGCTGGCCCCGGTACCCGGTGCGATTGCCGCCGTGGGCGCGCATCCGGTTTACGTTGGCGTGACCGAGGCGCTGACCATCGACCTTGACGATCTGGCCGACAAGGCCGGGCAGGCGGATGTCCTGCTGCTCAGCCACATGCGCGGCCATGTCTGCGACATGGACCGGCTGATGGCGATCTGCACCGCCGCCGGCGTCACCGTGATCGAGGATTGCGCCCATACGATGGGGGCCACGTGGCGCGGCGTGCCCTCGGGGCGGCACGGGGCGGTGGGCTGCTATTCCACGCAGACCTACAAGCACATCAATTCCGGCGAGGGCGGGCTGCTGGTCACCGACGATCCAGACATCGCGGCGCGTGCGATCATGCTGTCGGGCTCCTACATGCTGTACGACCGGCATCTGGCCGCGCCGCCGCCCGAGACCTTCGAGGCGATCCGATACGACACGCCCAACATCTCGGGGCGGATGGACAATCTGCGCGCCGCGATCCTGCGCCCGCAATTGCGCGACCTGGCCACGCGGGTGGCGCGCTGGAACGCGCGCTACCGCGCGCTGGAAACCGGATTGCGCGACGCGCCGGGCGTGACGCTGATCGAACGCCCCGAAGTCGAGCGGTTTGTCGGCTCGTCCTTCCAGTTCCTGGCTCTCGACCGGCCTTCGGCGTCCATTCGCGATCTGGTGGCGCGATGCGGCGCGCGCGGGGTCGAGTTGAAGTGGTTCGGCGCGGCGGAACCGGTGGGCTTCACCTCGCGCTACGACAGCTGGCGCTATGCGCCCGCGCCGGACATGCCCGAAACCGACCGTATCCTGTCGGCGGTTCTGGACATGCGCGTGCCGCTGACCTTCAGCCTTGAGGATTGCGCCCGGATCGCCCGCATCATCCGCGCCGAGGCGGCGGCGGTGTTCCAGGCCTGAACCCTATTCCGCATCATAGAGCGGCACCGTCGAGATCGACACCTTGGCCGACCCCTCGACCAGTTCATTACCGTGCGAGACATAGATCAGCACCTTGTTTTCAGCATCATAAATCCGCGTGATGCGCAGCGATTTGAAGACGATCGAGCGCGACGTGCGGAACACGTTTTCGCCTTTCTTGCCCCGGTCGATATCTCCCAGCACGATCGGCCCGGTCTGGCGGCACTCGATCGCGCTGTTCGAAGGGTCCTCGAACCAGTTGCCCTTGGACAAACGGTCGATCAGGCCCCGGTCGAAATAGGCGACATGGCAGGTCACACCCTGCACCTTGGGGTCGGCGATGGCCTCGATGACGATATCGTTGCCGGCCCAGTCCACGCCGATCTTTCCCACCTTTTCGGCCATGACGGGAAGGGCGGGCGCAACCAGCAGCGCCGCGAGGGCGAGAGCGGGATAAAAACGCATGAAAGTCATTCCTTTTTGAACATAACACGTTCATTCTAGCGCAGATGACCGCGCCCGCCAGCGTGCGATTGACGCAAAAGGGGGCGGATGTTAACAATTATTGAACAGGTGTTCAATAAATCCGGGGAGGATGCGGAATGTTCAACGCCACCATGAGCTTCGATCTGGGCGACGATGTGAATGCGCTGCGCGAGGCCGTGCACCGCTGGGCGCAGGACCGGGTCAAGCCGATGGCGGCCGAGATCGACCGCAAGAACGAATTTCCTGCAGAACTGTGGCGCGAAATGGGCGATCTGGGCATGCTGGGCGTCACCGTATCCGAGGAATATGGCGGTGCGGACATGTCCTATCTGGCCCATACCGTCGCCGTCGAAGAGGTCGCGCGCGCCTCCGCCAGCGTGTCGCTGTCCTATGGCGCGCATTCCAACCTCTGCGTCAACCAGATCAAGCTGAACGGCACCGAGGAACAGAAGCGCAAATACCTGCCCCGGCTGGTATCGGGCGAACATGTCGGCGCGCTGGCCATGTCCGAGGCCGGGGCCGGGTCCGACGTCGTGTCGATGAAGCTGCGTGCCGAAAAGCGCAACGATCATTACCGCCTGAACGGCACCAAATACTGGATCACGAACGGCCCCGACGCCGATACGCTTGTCGTCTATGCCAAGACCGACCCCGATGCCGGATCGAAAGGCATCACCGCCTTTCTGATCGAGAAAGAGATGAACGGCTTCTCCACCTCACCGCATTTCGACAAGCTGGGCATGCGCGGCAGCAACACCGCCGAACTGATCTTCGATGATGTCGAGGTGCCGTTCGACAACGTGCTGGGCGAGGAAGGCAAGGGCGTGCGTGTCCTGATGTCGGGGCTGGATTACGAACGCGTGGTGCTGGCCGGGATCGGGCTGGGCATCATGGCCGCCTGTCTCGACGAGATCATGCCCTACCTGGCCGAGCGCAAGCAATTCGGCAAACCCATCGGATCGTTCCAGTTGATGCAAGGCAAGATCGCCGACATGTACACAGCGATGAATTCCGCCCGCGCCTATGTCTACGAGGTCGCCAAGGCCTGCGACCGGGGCGACGTCACCCGGCAGGATGCCGCCGCCTGTTGCCTTTACGCCAGCGAACAGGCGATGGTGCAGGCACATCAGGCGGTGCAGGCCATGGGCGGGGCCGGGTATCTGTCGGATAACGCCGTGGGGCGCATTTTCCGCGATGCCAAGCTGATGGAGATCGGCGCTGGAACAAGCGAAATCCGCCGCATGCTGATCGGACGCGAGATGATGGGAGCGATGGGGTGACGTGAACACGCGGGGGCGAATGCAAGGCAATGACAGATCCGGCCCTGCGCCAGTGTCGGTCCTGACGACCGACGGATTCTGGACCCTGCCCGACCGGCTGAATATCGCCGACCAGTGCCTTGCCGGTCAGCCTGACGCCGTGGCGATTATCGATCTGACGGGGGCGGAGCGGCGTGACGTCACGCGCGGCGAACTGGCGGCGATGACCGACGCTTTGGCGCGCACGCTTCTGGCGCGCGGCGTGACACGCGGCGACCGGGTTGGCGTGCTGCTGGGCCAGTCGCCGGTCTGCGCCGCCGCGCATCTGGCAATCTGGAAGATCGGCGCGATTTCAGTGCCTTTGTTCAAACTGTTCAAGCAGGATGCGCTGCGCAGCCGCATCACCGACGCGGGCGCTCAACTGGTGCTGACCGATCAAGACGGCGCGGCGCTGGTGGGAGATATCGCCACGCCGCAGATCGCCGGCGAAGCGGGGCGGGAGGGCGCTCCGATCGCCACCGCCGATACCGGCCCCGAGGACCCGGCGGTGCTGATCTATACCTCCGGCACCACCGGCACGCCCAAGGGGGCGCTGCATGGCCATCGCGTTCTCAGCGGCCATATCCCCGGCGTGTCGCTCAGCCATGATCATCTGGGCCAGCCGGGCGATTGTCTCTGGACACCCGCCGACTGGGCGTGGATCGGCGGGCTGTTCGACGTCGCGATGCCCGCGCTGGCGCTGGGCGTGCCGGTTGTGGCCGCGCGACTGGACAAGTTCACGCCCCAGGCTTGCGCCGACATCATCGCGCGCGGCGACGTGCGCAACGTGTTCTTCCCGCCCACCGCGCTGCGAATGCTCAAGGCCGCCGACGTCACGCTGCCGGGCCTGCGCTCGGTCGCCTCGGGCGGCGAACCGCTGGGCGCCGAGATGCTGGATTGGGGGCGGCGGGCCTTCGGGCTTGAGATCAACGAATTCTACGGCCAGACCGAATGCAACATGGTGGTGTCCTCCTGTGGCGCCGATTTCCCCGCGCGCCCCGGCTGCATCGGCAAACCGGTGCCGGGGCATCAGGTCGCGGTCATCGACGAAACCGGCAGGCCCACCGATGAAGAGGGCGACGTCGCCATCCGTCGCGGCTCGGCCAGCATGATGCTGCGGTATTGGAACCGCCCCGAAGAGACGGCGGAAAAGTTCCGGGGCGACTGGCTGATCACCGGCGACCGGGGCATATGGCAGGGCGATTATCTGCGCTTTATCGGGCGGGAGGATGATGTGATCACCTCGGCCGGCTACCGCATCGGTCCGTCCGAGATCGAGGATTGCCTGCTGACGCATCCGGCGGTCGCCACGGTGGGCGTGGTGGGCAAGCCCGACAGTTTGCGCACCGAGATCGTCAAGGCCTATATCGTCCTGAAACCGGGGGCGACTGCGACAGTCGAGGATCTTCAGGCGTTCGTCAAGGATCGCCTTGCAACCTATTCCTATCCAAGAGAAATCGAGTTCCTGACCGACCTGCCGATGACCGTCACCGGCAAGGTGATCCGCAAGCAACTGAAACGCCGCGCGGCGGCGGAAAAGGAGAGCGACACGTGAAGCTGACATCCCGCGCGATCCCGTCCTCGGAAGAATTCCGCCAGAACCGGCAGGCCCATCTGGAGGCATTGGAAACGATCGCCGCAGCCGCCGAAATCGCCGCGCAGGGTGGCGGAGAACGCGCCCGCGCCCGGCATCTGGATCGTGGCAAGATGCTGCCGCGCCGCCGGGTCGCCAATCTGATGGATGCCGGCAGCCCGTTTCTGGAAATCGGCGCGACGGCGGCGCATGGGCTCTATGGCGGCGACGCCCCCGCCGCGGGGGTCATCGCCGGGATCGGGCAGGTCCACGGGCAGGACGTGATGGTGGTGTGCAACGACGCCACCGTGAAGGGCGGCACCTATTACCCGCTGTCGGTGAAAAAACATCTTCGGGCACAGGAAATCGCTGCCGAAAACAATCTGCCCTGCATCTATTTGGTGGATTCCGGCGGCGCCAACCTGCCCAACCAGGACGAAGTGTTCCCCGACCGCGACCATTTCGGGCGCATCTTCTACAATCAGGCGAACATGTCGGCGCGGGGTATCCCGCAGATCGCTGTCGTCATGGGCTCCTGCACCGCCGGGGGCGCCTACGTGCCGGCCATGTCCGACGTCACCATCATCGTGCGCGATCAGGGCACGATCTTCCTTGCCGGCCCGCCACTGGTCAAGGCGGCAACCGGAGAGGTCGTCAGCGCCGAGGATCTGGGCGGCGGCGACGTGCACACGCGCCTGTCGGGTGTGGCCGACTATCTGGCCGAGGATGACGCCCACGCGCTGGCGCTGGCGCGGCGCGCCGTTGGCAATCTGAACCGGGGCGGCGGGGTGAACCCCGCCCTACGGATGGAGGCACCGGAAGAGCCGGCCTACGACCCCGAGGAAATCCTCGGCGTCGTGCCGGCCGGCCTGCGCACGCCCTATGACATCCGCGAGGTGATCGCCCGGTTGGTCGATGGCAGCCGGTTCGACGAGTTCAAGCCGCGCTTCGGTGAGACGCTTGTGACAGGCTTCGCCCATCTGCGCGGCTGTCCCATTGGCATCATCGCCAATAACGGCGTCCTGTTCTCGGAATCCGCCCAGAAGGGCGCGCATTTCGTTGAACTCTGCAGCCAGCGCAAGACGCCGCTGGTCTTCCTGCAGAACATCACCGGCTTCATGGTGGGCCGCAGGTACGAGAACGAGGGCATCGCCCGCCACGGCGCCAAGCTGGTCACGGCCGTCGCCACCACTTCGGTGCCCAAGATCACCATGCTCGTCGGCGGATCCTTCGGCGCGGGAAATTACGGCATGGCGGGGCGCGCCTATCAGCCGCGATTCCTGTGGACCTGGCCCAACAGCCGCATCTCGGTCATGGGCGGCGAGCAGGCTGCCGGCGTGCTCGCGACCGTCAAACGCGACGCGATCGAGCGGCAGGGGGGCAGTTGGTCACAGGACGAAGAGGCCGATTTCAAGCGCCCCACCATCGAGATGTTCGAGGAACAAAGTCATCCGCTTTATGCCAGCGCGCGGCTCTGGGACGATGGTGTGATCGACCCGCGCAAATCTCGCGACGTTCTGGCGCTCAGCTTGCGCGCCGCGCTGAACGCGCCGATCCCGGATACGCGCTTCGGCTTGTTCCGGATGTGACGCCAAATCGGCTTCTTTTGGCCATAAGTATCCCCGGGGGTCCGGGCGCAGGCAGCCCCCGGTCCGACGCCCGACACAAGGACCAGATTGATGTTCGACACGATCCTGATTGCCAACCGCAGTGAAATCGCCTGCCGGGTGATCGAAACCGCGCAAGCCATGGGCCTGCGCTGTGTCGCGGTCCACTCCGATGTGGATGCCGACGCCAAGCATGTGCAGATGGCCGATATCGCCGTGTCCATCGGCGGACCGGCCCCGGCAGACAGCTATCTGCGCGGCGACGCGATCATCGCGGCGGCACTGGAAACCGGCGCTCAGGCGATCCATCCGGGCTATGGCTTCCTGTCCGAAAATCCGGATTTCGTCGATGCGGTGACAGCGGCGGGATTGGTGTTCATCGGGCCGTCCGCGGATGCGATCCGCAAGATGGGGCTCAAGGATGCCGCCAAGGCGCTGATGGAACAGGCCGGGGTGCCGGTGGTGCCCGGCTATCATGGCGACAACCAGGATGCGGACCATCTGGCGCAGCAGGCTGAAAAGATCGGCTATCCGGTGCTGATCAAGGCGGTCGCCGGGGGTGGGGGCAAGGGCATGCGGCTGGTCGAGAAACCGGGCGATTTCGCCGCAGCGCTCGACAGCGCACGCAGCGAGGCGCGCAGCGCGTTCGGCAACGACGCGGTTCTGGTCGAGAAGTTCGTGACAAAACCCCGCCATATCGAGGTGCAGGTCTTCGGCGATGGCACACACGCCCTGCACCTCTTCGAGCGCGACTGCTCGCTCCAGCGCCGTCATCAGAAGGTGATCGAAGAGGCGCCGGCGCCGGGGATGACGCCCGAGATGCGCGCGGCGATGGGACGGGCCGCGGTGCGCGCCGCCGAGGCCATCGGCTATGCCGGAGCGGGCACGGTCGAGTTCATCGTCGATGGGTCCGACGGGCTGCGTCCCGACCGGTTCTGGTTCATGGAGATGAACACCCGCCTTCAGGTCGAACACCCGGTGACCGAAGCGATCACCGGCGTCGATCTGGCGGAATGGCAACTGCGCGTGGCGGCAGGCGAAGCCCTGCCCAAAGCGCAGGAGGATCTGACAATCACCGGCCATGCCTTCGAGGCGCGGCTTTATGCCGAGGACGTGCCCAAGGGATTCCTGCCCGCCACCGGACGCCTGACCCATCTCGAATTTCCCGCCTTCTGCCGCGCCGATAGCGGTGTGCGCGCAGGCGACACCATCAGCCCATGGTACGATCCGATGATCGCCAAAGTGATCGTCCACGGGCCGACGCGCGAGGTGGCCTTGTCGCGCCTGTCGCGCGCGCTGGAGCAGACGCAGGTGGCAGGAACCGTCACCAATCTGGCCTTTCTGGGGGCCTTGGCACGACATCCCGGATTCGCGCAGGGCGATGTCGATACCGGGCTGATCGCGCGCGACATCGACGATCTGGTGATCGTGCCGCAACCGCAACCGCGTCATGTCGTTGCCGCCGCGATGGCGGCGCTGGATGCCGGGCGGGACGGCTGGGACAGGGGTTTCACCCTCTGGCGGCCGCTGGTGCGCGCGGTCACCCTGGCGTTTCAGGGCGAGGACATCGCGCTGGAGCTGCGGGCGCAAGGTCCGGACCGTCACGAATGGTCCGTCGCGGAGGAGCGGGTGACGGCGCGGCGCATCGCAGGCGAGTGGCAGATCGGCGGCGTCGCGTTGCCGCGGACGGCGCTTGCAGGTGATGTGGTCACCGTGTTTGATGATTACGGGCTGGCCTTCCGGGTGATCGATCCGCTGGACCGGGCCGGGGCGGCCTCGGGCGACGGCAACCTTGTCGAGGCGCCGATGCCGGGGCTGGTCAAGGCGGTGTTGGCCAGCGTCGGGCAGAGCGTGACAGAGGGCGACCGCCTGGCGGTGCTCGAGGCGATGAAGATGGAGCATGCGCTTCTGGCGGCACGTGACGGCGTGGTGGCCGAGGTGCTGACGCAAGCCGGCGCGCAGGTCGAGGCAGGGGCGGCGCTGGTGCGGCTGGAGCCGCAGGAGGAGTAGGCGGCGCATCCGGTTGCAGCGGGCGGAATTGGGTATTTGGAACCAGAAAGAAGCAGGGGTGCGGTCATGGGCGAAGCGGTCGAGATTTTCGAGGTCGGACCTCGTGACGGGTTGCAGAACGAAAAGCGTGAAATTCCGGTCTCGGAAAAGGTGGCCCTGGTCGACTGCCTGAGCCGTGCGGGGTTCTCGCGGATCGAAGTCGCCAGCTTCGTCAGCCCGAAATGGGTGCCGCAGATGGCGGGCTCGGCCGAGGTTCTGGGTGGCATCGCCCGTGCGCCCGGCGTGCGCTATGCCGCGTTGACGCCGAACATGCGAGGCTATGAGGATGCGCTGGCCGCAAAGGCCGACGAGATCGCGGTCTTCGCTGCGGCCAGCGAGGGGTTCTCGCGGGCCAATGTGAACGCAAGCATTGCCGAATCCATCGAGCGGTTCGAGCCGATCCTGAAGGCGGCGCGCCATATCGACCTGCCGGTGCGCGGTTATATTTCCTGCGTGACCGATTGCCCGTTCGATGGTCCGACGCCGCCCGCGCAGGTCGCGGCACTGGCCGACCGGCTGTTCGCGCTGGGGTGCTATGAGATTTCGCTGGGCGACACGATCGGCAAGGGCACGCCGGACAGCGTCACGCGGATGCTGATGAAGGTGCGCGATGTGGTTCCGGTGGGGCGTCTGGCCGGTCATTATCACGACACGGGCGGGCGGGCGATCGCGAATATCGACGCGTCGCTGGCGCTGGGGGTGCGGGTGTTCGATGCCGCCGTGGGCGGTTTGGGCGGATGTCCCTATGCGCCCGGCGCATCGGGCAACGTGGCGAGCGAGACAGTGGCGGCGCATCTGCAGCGTCTGGGGTACGAGACGGGTCTGGACATGGATGTGCTGAACGAAGCCGCCGCGATGGCGCGTGCGATGCGGGGGGTGGCGGATGTTTGAAACGCTAGATGTCCATACCGACACGCGGGGCATTGCCACGCTGACGCTGAACCGCGCCGAAAAGCACAACGCGATGTCGGCTGCGATGATTGCCGATCTGACGCAGGCAGCGGCGCGGTTGGGCGCGGATGATGCCGTGCGTGCGGTCATTCTGACCGGTGCGGGCAAATCCTTTTGCGCCGGCGGCGATCTCAGCTGGATGCGGGCGCAGATGGCCGCCGATCCGGAGACCCGGTTCACCGAGGCGCGCAAGCTTGCCATGATGCTGCAGGCGTTGAACACTCTGCCCAAGCCGCTGATCGGGGCGGTGCAGGGCAACGCCTTTGGCGGTGGGGTCGGTCTGGTCAGCGTGTGCGACCTGGCCCTCGGCGCCGATCATCTGAAGATGGGGCTGACCGAAACGCGGCTGGGGCTGATCCCCGCCACGATCGGACCCTATGTCGTGGCCCGCATGGGCGAAGCCTGCGCGCGTCGGGTGTTCATGTCCGCCCGCCTGTTCGGTGCCGCCGAAGCTGTCGATCTGGGATTGCTGGCGCGCGCGGTGCCCGCCGATGATCTGGCCGAGGCGGTCGAGGCGGAAATCGTGCCGTATCTCGATTGCGCGCCGGGGGCAGTCGCGGCGGCCAAGCAATTGATCCGCGATCTTGCGCCGCCGATCACCGACGAGACAATCGACCGGACCATCCACGCGCTGGTCTCGCGCTGGGAGACGGATGAAGCCAAAGAGGGGATTGCCGCGTTCTTCGACAAGCGCAAGGCGGCGTGGATGCGCTAACCGAGCAGCGCGCGGGTTTCGCTCCAGAGCCGGATGACGAGCGTCTCGGCGGGTTCGGCGCGCGCAAGAGCGGCGGATTGTCCGGCCCAGAGCTGCATCGAATCGATGATGCCATTTTGCACCGCCTGTTGGCGCATCGGTGCCGTCAGGGCGCGCTGCACCGGATAGGGGGCCGGGACGGGGGCATCGGCGGCGCTGGCGGCCTGCACATAGGCGGTGCGGATCGCGCGGGCGGAGCGCCCGGAAAAGGCCCGCGTCACGGTGGTGTTTTCGGGATCCGTCCTTGCCAGCGCATCCGCCCAGAGCGGGTGCTGCGCCGCTTCGGGCGTGCGCAGCAGGCCGGTGCCGATCTGCACGGCGCTGGCACCCAGCATCAGCGCGGCCGCCACGCCGCGCGCGTCGGCGATACCGCCCGTGGCCACCACCGGCACCCGGACCGCATCGACGATCGCGGGCAGCAGCGAGAACAGACCGACCATCTGCTGGTCCGCCTGTTGCGCAACGAACGCGCCGCGATGACCGCCGGCCTCGGCGCCCTGGGCGACGATCACATCGGCGCCGGCGGTTGCGGCCTCGCGCGCCTCGGTCACGGTGGTGACGGTCGCGAACCAGAGGATGCCGGCTTCTTTGAGCCGCGCCACCACGTCGGACGGAAACAGCCCCATGATCGAGGACATGGCAGCGGGCCGGGCCTCGATCATCGCGGCGCATTGGGCGTCGAAATCGGGCAGGGGGACCGCTGGAGGGTCGGCGGGAATTTCCGGCCCCCAATCGGCGAGGAACCGGCGGATTTCTCCTTCATGGCCAGGATCGCGCGCGGCGGGCGGGTCGGGAATCCAGGTGTTGATCTGAAAGGCGCCATCGGTTTCGCGCCGCATGGCATCTGCCCAGTTCGCGATCTCGTGGGGTTGCATCAGCAGCGCGCCGCAAGCCCCCATGCCGCCCGCGCGTGCCACTGCGGCGGACAGCGCGACGGGACAGGCTCCGGCCATCGGCGTCATCAGGATCGGCACGTCGAGTCCCGTCATGGTGCAAAACCGCCCGCAGCGTTCGTCGACGGCTTTCATGGCGCGGGGCTCCTGCGTTTTTCTCCGCGCTCAGCCAAGCATATCGCGGGGGCTTCGGTCAACGCCTGCGGGCGGTGCGGCAATTCGGTTGCGCTTTGACCGGTCGGCCCCGTTGACCCTCAACGCGCACGCGGATAGACAGCAGGGCAGGTCAAGAGGCCCATTGACGGCGCGCGCACCGCGCGCAGATAACGAAGGAGCCGCTCGTGGAAGAGATGTTGCGGGAATACCTCCCGATCCTGGTGTTTTTCGCCGTTGCCGTCGGGCTGGGCATCGTGCTGATCCTGGCCGCTGTCGTGCTGGCCGTGCGCAACCCCGACCCCGAAAAGGTCAGCGCCTATGAATGCGGGTTCAACGCCTTCGACGATGCCCGGATGAAATTCGACGTGCGGTATTACCTTGTCGCGATCCTTTTCATCATTTTCGATCTGGAAATCGCCTTTCTGTTCCCATGGGCCGTGGCGTTCAAGGATGTGAGCATGGTCGGCTTCTGGTCGATGATGGCGTTTCTCGGCGTGCTGACCGTCGGGTTCGCCTATGAATGGAAGAAAGGGGCCCTGGAATGGGAGTGATGACCGGAGCCAACACCGCCGGCGCCGACCGCGAGGTGACGACACAGGCGCTGAACCATGAACTTCAGGACAAGGGGTTCCTGCTGACCTCGCTTGAGGACCTGGTCAACTGGGGGCGCACCGGATCGCTGCACTGGATGACCTTCGGCCTGGCCTGCTGCGCGGTCGAGATGATGCAGGTATCGATGCCACGCTATGACGCCGAACGCTTCGGTATCGCCCCGCGCGCCAGTCCGCGCCAGTCCGACGTGATGATCGTGGCCGGCACGCTGACCAACAAGATGGCCCCGGCCTTGCGCAAGGTCTATGATCAGATGCCCGAGCCGCGCTATGTGATCTCGATGGGCAGTTGTGCCAATGGCGGGGGCTATTACCATTACAGCTATTCGGTGGTGCGCGGTTGCGACCGGATCGTGCCGGTGGATATCTACGTTCCGGGCTGCCCGCCGACCGCCGAGGCGCTGCTTTACGGGCTGATGCAGTTGCAGCGCAAGATCCGCCGCACGGGGACGATTACACGATGAGCGATGCATTGAACGAACTGGGCGCACATATCGAACAACTGCGCCCCGACGCCGTGCTGGGCCGCGAAGTCACCTTGGGCGAGTTGACCATCGACGTGTCGCTGGCGCATCTGGTTCCCATGATCGAGTTCCTCAAGGCGGATTCCTCGTGCAAGTTCTCGACCCTGATCGACATCACCGCTGTCGATTACCCCGAGCGGGCGAAACGCTTTGACGTGGTTTACCACTTTCTGTCGATGTATCAGAACCACCGCATCCGCCTGCGCGTGGCGATCCGCGAGGACGACATGGTGCCGTCGATCACCGCGATTCACCCCTCGGCCAACTGGTTCGAACGCGAGGTGTTCGACATGTTCGGCATCCTGTTCAGCGGCCATCCCGACCTGCGCCGCATCCTCACGGATTACGGGTTTCGCGGCTTTCCGCTGCGCAAGGATTTCCCGACGACCGGCTATACCGAAGTGCGCTATGACGAGACGCAGAAACGCGTCGTCTACGAGCCGGTTTCGCTGGTGCAGGAATACCGCCAGTTCGATTTCATGAGCCCCTGGGAGGGCGCCGAATACATCCTGCCCGGTGATGAAAAGACCGCGCCGGACGGTCATGTATCGAAAGGGAAGACGGACTGATGGGGTTCCTTTTCTGGCTGATCTTCGCGATCCTGACGATTATTCCGCTGCTGAAGTTGCTGCCGCATTTCGGCTATAACAAGTGGTGGTCGCTGGCTTGCGTCATTCCGCTGGGCCTGCTTGTGCTGCTCTGGATAATGGCGGCGAAACTGCAAGAGCTGGAGAGACAATGATGGACGGCTCGAAATTCCACGACGGATCCGCCGATGCGCTGACGGGCGAGCAGAAGATCCGCAATTTCAATATCAACTTCGGGCCCCAGCACCCGGCGGCGCATGGCGTTCTGCGCATGGTGCTGGAACTGGATGGCGAGATCGTCAAACGAGCGGATCCGCATATCGGCCTGCTGCATCGCGGCACCGAAAAGCTGATGGAAAGCCGCACATATCTTCAGAACCTGCCCTATCTCGACCGGCTGGATTACGTCGCGCCGATGAACCAGGAACATGCCTGGTGCCTGGCCATCGAAAAGCTGACCGGAACGGAGATCCCGCGCCGTGCCAGCCTGATCCGGGTGCTTTATTCCGAGATCGGCCGTATCCTGAATCACCTGCTGAACGTGACCACGCAGGCGATGGATGTGGGCGCGCTGACCCCGCCGCTCTGGGGCTTCGAAGAGCGCGAAAAGCTGATGATCTTCTACGAGCGCGCGTGCGGCGCCCGGCTGCACGCGAACTATTTCCGGCCCGGCGGCGTGCATCAGGATCTGCCGCCCGACCTGCTGGACGATATCGAGGCCTGGACCGAGACCTTCCCCGGCGTGCTCGACGATATCGAACTGCTGCTGACCGAGAACCGCGTGTTCAAGCAGCGCAACGCCGATGTCGGCATCGTCACCGAAGAGGATATCCTCGATTGGGGCTTTTCCGGCGTGATGGTGCGCGGTTCCGGACTGGCGTGGGATTTGCGCCGCTCGCAGCCATACGAATGTTACGATGAGTTCGACTTCAAGATCCCGGTGGGCAAGAACGGCGACTGCTATGACCGCTATCTCGTCCGGATGGAGGAAATGCGGCAATCGACGCTGATCATCCGCCAGTCCATCGAAAAGCTGCGGGCCGAACCCGGTCCGGTCCTGACGCGTGGCAAGATCACGCCCCCGACACGGAGCGACATGAAGACCTCGATGGAAGCGCTGATCCATCACTTCAAGCTTTATACCGAAGGGTTCCACGTTCCCGCAGGCGAGGTCTATGCCGCTGTCGAGGCGCCCAAGGGCGAATTCGGCGTCTACATGGTGGCTGACGGCACCAACCGTCCCTACCGCGCCAAACTGCGCGCGCCGGGTTACCTGCACCTGCAGGCGATGGATCATGTGGCGGGTGGCCATCTGCTGGCCGACGTCGCCGCGATCATCGGCACGATGGATATCGTGTTCGGGGAGGTGGATCGTTGAACGCCGCGCGCTCCCATCATCCTGCCCAGAAAACTCCCGCCGGGGGCGTTGATACCCGCGGCGCGCACAGGGGAACAATCTAATGCTTCGCCGTTTGCATCCCGACCAACCCGAAAGCTTTGCCTTCACACCGGCGAATCGCGAATGGGCCGAGGCCCAGGTGACCAAGTTTCCCGAGGGCCGGCAAGCCAGCGCGATCATCCCGCTGCTTTGGCGCGCGCACGAACAGGAGGGATGGCTGACGCGTCCGGCGATCGAACATGTTGCCGACATGCTGGGCATGGCCCATATCCGCGCGCTCGAGGTCGCGACGTTCTACTTCCAGTTCCAGTTGCAACCTGCTGGCAGCGTTGCCAATATCCAGATTTGCGGTACCACGACCTGCATGATCTGCGGTGCCGAGGATCTGATCGGCGTGTGCCGCGAAAAGATCGCGCCGACCCCTCACACGGTCAGCGCCGACGGCAAGTTTTCCTGGGAAGAGGTCGAATGCCAGGGCGCCTGCGCCAACGCGCCCATGGCGATGATCGGCAAGGATTATTACGAGGATCTGACGGCCGAGCGGCTGGGCCAGATCATCGACGAGCTGGCGGCCGGCAACGTGCCGGTGCCGGGGCCGCAGAACGGGCGGTTCTCGTCGGAATCGCTGGGCGGGCCGACCAACCTGACCGGTCATGTCGAGGGTCGCATGGATCATAACGCCTCGGTCGCGCGCGCGCTGGATCTGGGCGATACGGTCAAGCGGATCGACGGCACCGAAACGCCGCTTCTGACGCCCTGGATCGCCCGGCCCGACGATGGCGGCAAGCACAAGGACGAACCGCCCCGCCCCGACCGCTCGCAGGGGCATCCGGCAGACGATACCGGCATCGCGAAACAGGAAGCGCCGGCCAAGCGCAAGGGCGATCCGGTGTCGAAATCCTCGCCCGCTTCGGACGGCGAGAAACCCGCGCCGCTGGACGGCGCGCGGGGCGGAAAACCGGACGATCTCACCCGGATAAAGGGGATCGGCCCCAAGATCGAGCGCATGTTGCACGATATGGGTGTCTATCATTTCGATCAGATCGCCGCGTGGCGCGAGGCCGAAATCGCCTGGGTCGATCAGAACCTCGAAGGGTTCAAGGGACGGGTCAGCCGCGACGATTGGGTGACGCAGGCCGGGCAACTTGCCGATGGCGCGGATGCCGATTTGACGAAACGGGCCGGCAAGGACGGCTCGGGTGACAAGGATTGACCGCACGGAAAAGGATGCCATGACAGCCGATCACGACACCGCCATGGCCCGCAAGGGGCGCCACGTGGCGCTGGTCATCGTCGCGACCATGCTGATCTGGCTGGGCGCGACGCTCTGGGTGGGTCCGGCGCTGGGTCTGCCGGGGCGGTATGCGCTGTTGTTTGATCTGGCCGCGCTGGCGGCGCTGATCTATGCGATGGTCAACATTTATCAACTCTGGCGCATGCGCCGGGACAGACGGGGATAGCCGCGATGCTGAAGGACGAGGATCGGATCTTTACCAACCTTTACGGGATGAACGACCGTTCGCTGCGCGGTGCACAGGCGCGCGGCCACTGGGACGGCACTGCCGGTATCATCGAAAAGGGGCGCGACTGGATCATCCAGCAGGTCAAGGATTCCGGCCTGCGCGGGCGTGGCGGCGCGGGCTTTCCCACCGGTCTGAAATGGTCCTTCATGCCCAAGGAAAGCGACGGGCGTCCGGCCTATCTTGTGGTGAACGCGGATGAATCCGAGCCCGCCACCTGCAAGGATCGCGAGATCATGCGCCACGATCCGCACACGCTGGTCGAAGGCTGCCTGATCGCCAGTTTCGCCATGAACGCGCATGCCGCCTATATCTATATCCGCGGCGAATACATCCGCGAACGCGAGGCGCTGCAGGCGGCCATCGACGAAGCCTACGACGCGGGATTGCTGGGGCGCAACGCGGCCGGTTCGGGCTGGGATTTCGATCTGTATCTCAGCCACGGTGCCGGCGCCTATATCTGCGGCGAGGAAACCGCGCTGCTGGAAAGCCTCGAAGGCAAGAAGGGCATGCCGCGGATGAAACCGCCATTCCCGGCGGGTGCGGGTCTGTATGGCTGCCCGACCACGGTGAACAACGTCGAATCGATTGCCGTCGTGCCCACCATCCTGCGCCGTGGCGCGGACTGGTTCGCGGGATTCGGGCGGCCCAACAATGCGGGCACCAAGCTGTTCGCGCTGACCGGCCATGTGAACACGCCCTGCGTCTTCGAGGACGAGATGAGCCTGCCGGTGCGCGAGTTGATCGAGAAACACGGCGGTGGCGTGCGCGGCGGCTGGGACAATCTCAAGGCGATCATTCCGGGCGGTGCGTCCTGTCCGGTCCTGTCCAGGGAGGCGCTGGACGGCGCGATCATGGATTTCGACTGGATGCGCGAGAACAAATCGTCGCTCGGCACCGGCTGCATGATCGTGATGGACAACGATACCGACGTCATCAAGGCGGTCTGGCGCCTGTCCAAGTTCTTCAAGCACGAAAGCTGCGGCCAGTGCACGCCCTGCCGCGAAGGCACCGGCTGGATGATGCGGGTGATGGATCGCCTTGTGACCGGCGACGCCGAGGTCGAGGAAATCGACATGCTGCTCGACGTGACCAAGCAGGTCGAAGGGCATACGATCTGCGCGCTTGGCGATGCCGCCGCATGGCCGATCCAGGGTCTGATCCGGCATTTCCGTGACGAGATCGAGGACCGCATCAAGCACAAGCGCTCGGGGCGCGGCGCCACCGTTTTGGCGGCGCAATAAGCCGACCGGGACAGGAGAAGGGCAGGAACATGAAAAAAACGGTCCGACCGGTTCTGGCACTGGCGTTGATCGGCGCGCTCGCGGCCTGTTCGGGTGGCGCGCCCAAAAGCTATCCGTTCGACGGCGTCCATTTCAACGCCAAGGCGCGCGCCGTGAACAAGAAGGTCACGCGCTCGATCTTTACCGTGCAGGTCGCGCAGGCGTCGCGGTCCTTCAAAGGGGCGCGCGAGGCCGGACGTTATGAGGCGACGCGGTATTGCATCGAGAATTACGGCACCTCGGACATCACCTGGGAGATCGGCCCCGACAGTCCGGGGCTGGTGCTGGCCGACGACACGCTGACGCTGAAAGGAAAGTGCGAGGCATGACGGGGATCGGATCGGTCACGAAAGGCAGGGCAGTGGCATTGGCCGTGATGCTGTGTGCCGCGTTGCCGGCGGGGGCGGCCAATGCGAAACCGCCGCTGCGCGACGTGCCCGAGATCGAAGACACGCTGTTCATCGTGGCCATCGCCGACGAACTGTCCAAGAAATGCGACAGCCTGTCGGCGCGGCGACTCAAGGGGCTCAGCATCCTGCTCAACCTGCGGGCACATGCCAACAGGCTGGGCTATTCCGACGCCGAAATCCGCGCCCAGGTCGAGTCGGACGCGGAAAAGGCGCGGATGCGCGCCAAGGGCGAAGCGTATCTCAAGTCACAGGGCGTAAGGCTGGATCAGCCCGAAACCTACTGCGCGTTCGGACGCGCGGAAATCAAGAAATCCAGCGCCATCGGTGCGCTGCTGAAGGCGAAGTGAGAGCCATGTCTGACCTGCGCAAGATCAATATCGACGGAACCGAACTCGAGGTGGACGGGGCGATGACCCTGATCCAGGCCTGCGAGGAGGCGGGCGTGGAAATTCCGCGTTTCTGCTATCACGAGCGTCTGTCGATCGCCGGAAACTGCCGGATGTGTCTTGTCGAGGTCGTGGGCGGTCCGCCGAAACCCACGGCGTCCTGCGCGATGCAGGTGCGCGACCTGCGCCCCGGTCCCGAAGGCCAGCCGCCCGAGGTGCGCACCAACAGCCCGATGGTCAAGAAGGCCCGCGAAGGCGTGATGGAATTCCTGCTGATCAACCACCCGCTGGATTGCCCGATCTGCGATCAGGGCGGTGAATGCGATCTGCAGGATCAGGCAATGGTCTATGGCGTGGATTTCTCGCGCTACCGCGAACCCAAGCGGGCGGTGCAACCGCTGGATCTGGGCCCGCTGGTGGCGACCTACATGACCCGCTGCATCCACTGCACCCGCTGCGTGCGCTTCATGACCGAAGTGGCCGGCGTGCCGGAAATGGGCGCGACCGGGCGGGGCGAGGACATGCGCATCGTCACCTATGGCAACGAGGCTGCGGAATCGGACGATGACGCGGTGTCGGCGGCGCTGCGGGCAAGCCTCAGTTCCAACATGCAGGGGAATATCATCGACCTGTGCCCGGTTGGGGCGCTGACCTCCAAACCTTATGCCTTTACGGCGCGGCCGTGGGAGCTGACCAAGACCGAAAGCATCGACGTCATGGATGCGCTGGGATCGTCGATCCGCGTCGATACGAAAGGGCGCGAGGTGATGCGGTTCCTGCCGCGCAACCATGACGGCACCAACGAGGAATGGATTTCCGACAAGACCCGCTTTGTCTGGGACGGGCTGCGCCGTCAGCGACTGGACACGCCCTATATCCGGGAGAACGGAAAGCTGCGCAAAGCCGACTGGCCCGAGGCGCTGGCCACCGCTGCCAAGGCATTGAAAGGCAGCGAGAAGATCGCCGGTATCGTCGGCGATCTGGCCCCGGTCGAAGCGGCGTTTGCCCTGAAACAACTGATCGAGGGGCAGGGCGGCGTTGTCGAATGCCGCACCGATGGCGCGAAACTGCCCGCCGGCAACCGTTCGGGTTATGTCGGCACCGCACGGATCGAGGATCTGGACGATGCCGAGATGATCCAGATCATCGGCGCCAATCCGGCGATCGAGGCGCCGGTCCTGAATGCCCGCATCCGCAAGGCATGGCTGCATGGCGCGCGGGTAGGACTGATCGGGGGGCAGGCCGATCTGACCTATGATTACGACCATCTCGGCGATGATCGCGCGGCGTTGGAAAAGCTGTCCTCGCAAGAGATTTCGGACGAGACCAAGGGCAAGAAAACCGTCGTGATCGTCGGGCAGGGCGCCCTGCAAGAGGCTGATGGCGCTGCGGTGCTGGGCCATGCCATGAAGCTGGCCGAAAACTCGAATTCGCTGTTCATGGTGCTGCACACCGCCGCATCGCGCGTCGGCGCGATGGATATCGGCGCCACCTGCGAGGGCGGGATGGAAACGGTGGGCGCGGCCGAGGTTATCTTCAACCTCGGCGCGGACGAGATCGATATCGCGCCCGGTCCTTTCGTGATCTATCAGGGCAGCCACGGCGACCGCGGCGCGCATCGCGCCGACGTCATCCTGCCCGGCGCCGCCTATACCGAGGAACGCGGCCTTTTCGTCAACACCGAAGGGCGCCCGCAACTGGCGCTGCGCGCCGGGTTCGCGCCCGGTCAGGCCAAGGAGAACTGGGCAATCCTGCGCGCGCTGTCGGCCGAGATGGACGCGACGCTTCCGTTTGACACGCTGGTCCAGCTGCGCACCGCGCTGGTCGAGGCCGTGCCGCATCTGGCCGAGATCGACGAGGTGGCGGAAAACGATTGGCACCCGGTCGAGGCCGGGGGGCTGGGTCAGGCCACGTTCGCCAGCGCGATCCGCGATTTCTGGCTGACCAACCCGATCGCACGCGCCTCGGAACTGATGGCCGAGATGTCGGCGCGCGAACAGGCCCGTGTCGCGGCGGGAATCGCCGCGCAATGATGCGCATGGCGCTGATATCGCCGCTGATTCTGGCGGCCTGCGACACGCAGGATCCGTCCCCCATGACGGTGTTCGAGCCGGAATATCTGGGCGCCGAAACCGGCGTGCTGGACGGCGATCTGGTCCAGGTCGATGCGGCGATGCGCGGGGCGCGCAACACCGCCGATCTCGAGGCATATGTCGAATGCGCGGTATCGCAATTCGCGCTGGACCGGGACCATGGCTTTGCGCGGCATTTGCGCACGAAAGTAAAGGAACGGGGTGGCGTCTTGCGGGCAGATGCTGTTTACACCATCTCGCCATCATTGCCCCGCGGGCTGGTGACCATCGACGCCGAAGTCGTGGCCCGGAGTTGCGCGGAAAACGGAATACCGACGGTGTGAGGATTTATGGCTGATTTCTTCTTTAACAACCCGCTGGGTATCGGTCTGCTGATCGTCGGTCAGATCATGCTGCTGGTGCTGCCCCTTCTGGTGGCGCTGGCCTTCCTGATGTATGCCGACCGCAAGGTATGGGCCGCCGTGCAGATGCGCCGCGGGCCCAACGTGGTAGGCGTGTTCGGCCTGCTGCAAAGCTTTGCCGACTTCCTGAAATACATCGTGAAAGAGGTCGTGTTCCCCGCCGGGGCCGACAAGGTGATATTCCTGCTTGCGCCGATGATCACGCTGGTGATGGCGCTGGTCGCCTGGGCCGTGATTCCGTTCAATGACGGCTGGGTGCTCAGCAACATCAACGTCGCGATCCTCTACGTCTTCGCCGTCTCATCGCTCGAGGTGTATGGCGTGATCATGGGCGGCTGGGCCAGCAACTCGAAATATCCGTTCCTGGGCGCGTTGCGCTCGGCGGCGCAGATGATTTCCTACGAGGTCAGCATCGGGCTGATCATCATCGGTATCATCATTTCGTCCGGCAGCCTGAATTTCGGCGATATCGTCAATGCGCAACGCGGCGATTGGGGGATCTTCAACTGGTACTGGATCCCGCATTTCCCGATGCTGTTCCTGTTCTTCATCTCGGCGCTGGCCGAAACCAACCGCCCGCCCTTCGACCTGCCCGAGGCGGAAAGCGAACTGGTCGCCGGCTATCAGGTCGAGTATTCCAGCACGCCGTTCCTGCTGTTCATGATCGGCGAACTGGTGGCGGTGGTGCTAATGTGCGCGCTGGTGTCGCTGATGTTCTTCGGGGGCTGGCTGTCGCCGGTGCCGTTCCTGCCCGACGGTATCCTGTGGATGATCCTCAAGATGCTGCTGGCGTTCTTCATGTTCGCGATGGTCAAGGCGATCACCCCGCGCTACCGCTATGACCAGTTGATGCGCGTCGGCTGGAAGGTGTTCCTGCCGCTCTCGCTGGGCTGGGTGGTGTTCGTGTCCTTTGCCGCGAAATTCGACTGGTTCTGGGGCGCGTTCGCGCGCTGGACCACAGGAGGCTGACAATGACGCAGATCGACTATGGCCGCGCCGCCTGGTATTTCCTGCTGGGTGATTATGTCCTGGGAATGAAAGTGGGGCTGAAGTATTTCTTCCGGCCGAAGGCGACGCTGAACTATCCCCACGAAAAAGGCGCGCTTTCGCCGCGGTTTCGCGGGGAACATGCGCTGCGCCGTTATCCCAACGGCGAGGAACGCTGCATCGCCTGCAAATTGTGCGAGGCCATCTGCCCGGCGCAGGCCATCACCATCGACGCTGAACCGCGCGCGGACGGGTCGCGCCGCACCACGCGCTATGACATCGACATGACCAAATGCATCTATTGCGGCTTCTGCGAAGAGGCCTGTCCGGTGGATGCCATCGTCGAGGGGCCGAATTTCGAATTCTCGACCGAAACCCGCGAAGAGCTTTTTTACGACAAGGCCAAGCTGCTGGACAACGGCGACCGCTGGGAGGCCGAGATCGCGCGCAATCTGGAACTGGACGCACCCTACCGATGAGCGATGATACCCCCCGCAATCCGTTCGACGCCATGATGCAGCAGGCCCAGGAGATGGCCAAGACGCTGAATCCGGCCCTGGAATCCTTTTCGCCCAAGGGGTTCGAGGGGCTGTGGCCGACCATGCCCAAAGAGGCGATGGAGATGATGTTCGGCAATACCGTCAACAAGGAAGGGCTGGACGCCAAGACCCGGCTGTTGCTGGTCCTGGCGGGGTTGACGATGCAGGGCGCGCAGGCCGATACGGCGCTGCGCCAGACCGTGCGCCATGCCGTGGCCGCGGGCGCGCGAAAGCAGGAGATCGTGGAGGCGATCGGCCAGATGTCGGTCTTTGCCGGCATTCCCGCGATGACCCGCGCGCTGGAACTGGCGCAAGAGGCCATGGGCGAGACAAAGGATGAAGAGTCATGATCGCATTTGCCTTTTACCTTTTTGCAGTCAGTGCAATCACCGGCGGGTTGTTCACCGTGATCAGCCGCCAGCCGGTCCATTCGGTGCTGTGGCTGATCCTGGCGTTCCTGTCCTCGGCTGGTCTGTTCGTGTTGCTGGGGGCGGAATTCGTCGCGATGCTGATGGTCATCGTCTATGTCGGCGCGGTCATGGTGCTGTTCCTGTTCGTGGTGATGATGCTGGACGTGGATTTCGCCGCGCTCAGAGGCGAGATGGCGAAATACATGCCACTGGCGCTGCTGGTGGCGCTGATCCTGCTTATGCAGTTCGTGATGGTCTTCGGCGTCTGGGAAAGCAACGCCGCCGCCGAGAGCCTGCGCCTGCAGGCGACACCCGCGGACCGGCACAATACCGAGGCCCTCGGGCTGATCCTGTACGATCAGTATTTCCTGCTGTTCCAGCTTGCCGGGCTGATCCTGCTGGTGGCGATGATCGGGGCGATCGTCCTGACCCTGCGCCACCGCACCGACGTCAAGCGCCAGGACGTGCTGGCGCAGATGTGGCGCGATCCCGCAAAGGCGATGGAACTGAAGGACGTGAAACCGGGGCAGGGTCTCTGATGCGGATTCAGGCGACGCAACATTCCGGAAGGCAAGGAAGTGAGCAATGATCGGACTTGAACATTATCTGACGGTGGCGGCGGTCATGTTCGTCACCGGCATTTTCGGGCTTTTCCTGAATCGCAAGAACGTGATCATCCTGCTGATGAGCATCGAACTGATCCTGCTGTCGGTGAACATCAACTTCGTCGCCTTCTCCAGCTACATGGACGATCTGGCCGGACAGGTCTTCACGCTGTTCGTGCTGACCGTGGCCGCGGCCGAGGCGGCGATCGGGCTGGCGATCCTGGTCTGTTTCTTCCGCAACCGCGGCTCCATCGCCGTGGAAGACGTCAACGTGATGAAGGGCTAGCGACATGGAAACCATCATCCTTTTCGCGCCGCTCGTCGGCGCGCTGATCTGCGGGTTCGGCTGGAAGCTGATCGGAGAGACCGCCGGGCTGTGGATCTCGACCGGGCTGCTGTTCCTGTCGGCGATCCTGTCCTGGATCGTGTTCTTCGGATTCGATGGCGTCGCCGAAAAGATCCAGATCCTGCGCTTCATGGAAAGCGGCTCGCTGGTGGCGGACTGGGCGATCCGTATGGACCGCCTGACCGCGATCATGCTGATCGTGGTGACCACCGTTTCCGCGCTCGTCCATCTCTATTCCTTTGGCTACATGGCCGACGATCCCCAGTGGAAAGAGGGCGAAACCTACAAGCCCCGCTTCTTCGCCTATCTGTCGTTCTTCACCTTCGCCATGCTGGCGCTGGTGACGTCGGACAACCTGATCCAGATGTTCTTTGGCTGGGAAGGCGTCGGCGTCGCCTCGTATCTGCTGATCGGGTTCTACTATCGCAAACCCAGCGCCAATGCCGCCGCGATCAAGGCGTTCGTGGTCAACCGGGTCGGCGATTTCGGCTTTTCACTGGCGATGTTCGCCACCTTCTTTCTGGTGGACAGCATCAAGTTGGATGATGTTTTCGCCTATGCGCCGACGCTGGCGGAAACGCAGCTGACATTCCTGTGGAGTGAATGGAACGCGGCCAACCTGATCGCCTTCCTGCTGTTCATCGGTGCGATGGGCAAATCGGCGCAACTGTTCCTGCACACCTGGCTGCCTGACGCGATGGAAGGTCCGACGCCGGTTTCGGCGCTGATCCACGCGGCGACGATGGTGACAGCGGGGGTGTTCCTGGTGTCGCGCATGTCGCCGCTGATGGAATTCGCCCCGCAAGCGATGGTCTTCGTCACCGTGATCGGCGCCAGCACGGCGTTCTTCGCGGCGACGGTGGGTCTGGTGCAGACCGACATCAAGCGCGTGATCGCGTATTCGACCTGTAGCCAGCTGGGTTACATGTTCGTCGCCGCCGGTGTCGGGATGTATTCCGCAGCCATGTTCCACCTGTTCACCCACGCCTTCTTCAAGGCGCTGCTGTTCCTTGGCGCCGGCTCGGTCATCCATGCGATGCATCACGAGCAGGACATGATGAACTATGGCGGGCTGCGCAAGAAAATCCCCTATACCTTCTGGGCGATGATGATCGGCACGCTGGCGATCACCGGGGTTGGTATTCCGCTGACGCAGATCGGGTTCGCCGGGTTCCTGTCCAAGGACGCGATCATTGAAAGCGCGTGGGCCGGCGGCACCGGATACGGGTTCTGGCTGCTGGTTTCGGCGGCCGCGATGACCAGCTTCTATTCCTGGCGGCTGATCTTCCTGACCTTCTTCGGCAAGGCGCGGGGCGACAAGCATACCCACGACCACGCCCATGAAAGCCCGATGACCATGCTGATCCCGCTGGGAGTGCTGTCGCTGGGCGCAGTGTTTGCGGGCATGATCTGGTATGGCAACTTTTTCGGCCATGCCGACGAGGTGGCTGAATTCTACGGCATTCCCGTGGCCGAGGCTGCAGCCGAAGGTGCCGAGGATGGCGCAGCCGCTGCGGAAGGCGCGCCTCACTACGTCTTTGCCGGCCAGCCGGGCGAGGGTGCGCTTTACATGGCGCCGGACAACCACATTCTGGAAGACGCGCATGCCGCGCCGATCTGGGTCAAGGTTTCGCCTTTCATCGCGATGCTGGGCGGGCTGGTTCTGGCGGTCTGGTTCTATATCGTGAACCCGTCGCTTCCGGGCCGTCTCGCCGAGACGCAGCGCCCACTCTACCTGTTCCTCAAGAACAAGTGGTATTTCGACGAACTCTACAACGTGATCTTCGTGCGCCCGGCCATCGGTGTCGGCCGCCTGTTCTGGCGGCGCGGTGACGGCAATGTCATCGACGGCTTCCTGAACGGGGTTGCCATGGGGATCGTGCCGTTCTTCACGCGGCTGACCGGGCGGGCACAGTCGGGATACATCTTTACCTATGCCTTCTGGATGGTGCTGGGCATCGCCGCCCTTGTCACTTGGATGTCGATCGGCGGAGGAGCGCAGTAATGGACAACCTTCTTTCCATCGTCACCTTCCTGCCGACGCTGGCGGCGCTGATCCTGGCGGTGTTCCTGCGCGGCCATGACGAGGCCGCGAACCGCAATGCGCGTTGGGTGGCGCTGTTCGCGACCACCGCGACGTTTCTGGTGTCGCTGTTCATCCTGTTCGGGTTCGATCCGTCGAACACCGGTTTCCAGTTCGTGGAACAGGCGGACTGGCTGCTGGGGCTGCAATACAAGATGGGTGTCGATGGCATCAGCATCCTGTTCGTGATGCTGACCACCTTCATCATGCCGCTGACGATCCTGGCAAGCTGGACCGTCACGGTGCGGGTCAAGGAATACATGATCGCGTTCCTGGTTCTGGAAACCCTGCTGATTGGCGTGTTCACGGCGCTGGACCTGGTGCTGTTCTACCTGTTCTTCGAGGGCGGCCTGATCCCGATGTTCCTGATCATCGGTATCTGGGGCGGCAAGAACCGGATTTACGCGTCGTTCAAGTTCTTCCTCTATACGTTCCTCGGGTCCGTGCTGATGCTGGTGGCGCTCGTGGCGATGTTCGCGGATGCCGGGACCACCGATATCGAAACCCTGATGGCCCATCAGTTCGGCAGCGAAACCTTCAGCGTGCTGGGCATGCAGGTGATCGGCGGCATGCAGACGCTGCTGTTCCTGGCGTTCTTTGCCAGCTTCGCGGTCAAGCTGCCGATGTGGCCGGTGCATACCTGGCTGCCCGATGCCCATGTCGAGGCGCCGGCCGCGGGGTCGGTGGTTCTGGCGGCGATCCTGCTGAAGCTGGGCGGTTACGGGTTCCTGCGCTTTTCCCTGCCGATGTTCCCGGTCGGCAGCGACGTTCTGGCGCCGCTGATGTTGTGGCTGGGGGCGATCGCCATCGTCTATACCTCGCTTGTCGCGCTGGTTCAGGAGGACATGAAGAAGCTGATCGCCTATACGTCGGTGGCGCATATGGGCTTTGTCACCATCGGGATCTTCGCGGCCAATCAGCAGGGCGTGGATGGCGCGATCTTCCAGATGATCAGCCATGGCTTCATCTCGGCGGCGCTGTTCCTTGTCGTCGGTGTTCTCTATGACCGCATGCATACACGCGAGATCGACGCTTACGGCGGGCTGGCCATCAGGATGCCGGCCTTTGCGCTGATCTTCATGCTGTTCACCATGGCCAATCTGGGCCTGCCTGGCACCAGCGGGTTCATCGGAGAGTTCCTGACCATGTTCGGCGCGTTTCAGGCGAATACCTGGGTCGCCTTCGTGGCCGCAACCGGCGTCATCCTCAGCGCGTCCTATGCGCTCTGGTTGTATCGGCGGTTGGTGTTCGGGGATCTGATCAAGGAAAGCCTGAAAACGATCGCCGATCTGTCGGGCCGTGAAAAGGCGATATTCGCGCCGCTGGCGGTGATGACCCTGCTTCTGGGGATCTATCCGTCGCTGGTCACCGATATCATCGGACCGACGACGACCGCCCTGATCGCCAATTACGACACTGCGCTGAACGCGGCGGAAACCGCCACGCAGCACGCATCGAACTGAGGGAGCCACGCAGATGGACATGTCGATACAGGCTGATCTGAACGTCATCCTTCCCGAGATCATTCTGGCGATCTTTGCCATGCTGGCGCTGCTGGGCGGGGTCTATACCCGCAAGGACGGCGCGGCACCGTTGCTGGTCTGGATGACCGGGCTGCTGATGGTGGGGCTTGCCGCGTGGATCGCGACCAGCGGCGAGGGCACCCGCATTGCGTTTCACGGGATGTTCATCGACGACGGATTCGCGCGCTTTGCCAAGGTGGCGATCCTGCTTTCGGCGGCCATCGTTCTGGTGATGAGCCAGGATTACATGCAACGGCGCGGGCTGCTGCGCTTCGAGTTTCCCATACTGGTGACGCTGGCGACCGTCGGGATGATGATGATGGTCAGCGCCGGCGACCTGATGGCGCTCTACATGGGGCTGGAGCTGCAATCGCTGTCGCTCTACGTGATCGCGGCGCTGCGTCGGGACAGCGTGAAATCGACCGAGGCCGGGCTGAAGTATTTCGTGCTGGGCGCGCTCAGTTCTGGCATGCTCCTTTATGGCGCGTCGCTGGTTTATGGCTATGCCGGGACCACGCTGTTCAGCGGGATCATCCAGACGGCGCTTCAGGGCGAGGTGTCGGTCGGGCTGTTGTTCGGCCTGATCTTCCTGATCTCGGGTCTGGCCTTCAAGGTCAGCGCGGTGCCGTTCCACATGTGGACGCCGGACGTCTACGAAGGCTCGCCCACACCCGTCACCGCCTATTTCGCCACCGCCCCCAAACTGGCGGCGATGGGCCTGTTCGCGCGGATGCTGTTCGATGCCTTCGGCGGCGCCGTGGGCGACTGGCAGCAGGTGATCGCGCTGCTGTCGCTGTTCTCGATGTTCCTTGGCGCGGTCGGCGCGATCGGGCAGTGGGAATTCAAGCGGCTGATGGCGTATTCGTCGATCACGCATATGGGCTTTGCGCTGATGGGGCTGGCTGCGGGCAATGCGTTCGGTGTGCAGGCGATGCTGATCTACATGGCGATCTATGTCGCGATGAATGTCGGCACCTTCGCCTTCATCCTGATGATGGAGCGCGACGGCGTTCCGATCACCGACATCCGCGCGCTGAACATGTATGCGCGCCACGAGCCGGCCAAGGCGCTGGCGATGCTGGTGCTGCTGTTCAGCCTTGCGGGCGTGCCGCCGTTCCTGGGCTTTTTCGGCAAGCTTTACGTGCTGCGCGCCGCCTATGAGGGCGGGCTGGTCTGGCTGGCCGTGGCCGGGGTGATCGCATCGGTGATCGCGGCATTCTATTATCTGCGCATCGTCTATTACATGTATTTCGGCGAAGAGGGCGAGGCGATGGATACCAATTCCTCGCCGGTGCTTTGGGGCGCGCTGATGGCGTCCGCGGCGGTGATGCTCTTGGGCATCGTCAACATGTTCGGCGTCGAGGGGGCCGCGGCAGCGGCGGCCGCGACACTTGTCAACTGATCGCTGCTCCGGAAGGTATCCTGTGTTTCGGGCGAATCCCCCTTTGGCAAGATGAACCAAGGCGCGATTTGGCCCGACCGTTATGGACGGCGCATTCTGGAGCGGGTCGATTCGACGCTCGACGAGGCGGCGCGCATCGCTCCGACCCTGAGTGGGCCGGAATGGATCATGGCCCACCGCCAATTGGTCGGCCGCGCCCGCCGAGGCCGCGCCTGGGCAGACCCGGTGGGCAACCTGTCGGCGACGCTGGTCCTGTTCCCGGATGAGCCCGTGGCCATCGCGTCCCTGCGCAGCTTCGTCGCGGCGCTGGCGCTTCTGGATGCTTGCATCGCGGTAAGCGGGCGCAGCGACGGATTTGCCCTGAAATGGCCCAATGACGTGCTGCTGAATGGTGAAAAGCTGGCCGGTATCCTGCTGGAAAGCACCGGGCGCGGCGACCGGTTGGCCCATCTTGCCATCGGGATCGGCGTCAATCTTGTTTCGACGCCATCGCAGGTCGAGCCGGACGCGCTGCGCCCGGTTTCCCTGCTGTCGGCAACCGGCGCGCAGGTCGATCCGGAAACGTTCCTGCTCCATCTTGCCGCCGCCTACGCGCGCCGCGAGGAAACGTTCGTCTCGCGCGGGTTTGAACCGATCCGCGCGGACTGGCTGGCGCATGCGGCGCGGCTCGGACAAGTGATCACCGCGCGCACCGGCGCGACGCGAACCTCGGGCAGGTTCGAAACCGTGGACGCGGCGGGCAATCTCGTGCTGCAATGCGCGCGGGGTCGCGTGGCGATCCCGGCGGCAGAAGTTTTTTTCTGAACGGGAAGAGAGGGTTTCCCATGCTTTTGGCCATCGATTGCGGCAATACGAACACCGTATTTTCCATCTGGGACGGAACGCGGTTCATCTGCACCATGCGCACGTCGACCCATCATGCCCGGACGGCCGATGCCTATTTCACATGGTTTTCGACGCTGCTTGACCATTACGGGATCGAGCCGGACATCACCGAGGTCATCATCTCGTCCACGGTGCCGCGTGTGGTATATAACCTGCGGGTTTTTTCCGACCGCTTCTACAACGCGCGCCCGCTGGTCGTGGGCAAGCCGGAATGCCGGTTGCCCCAGGACCCGCGCGTCGATGCGGGCACGCTGATCGGTTCGGACCGTCTGGTGAACACCGCCGGCGCGTTCGACCGGCATGGCGGCGATCTGATCGTGGTCGATTTCGGCACCGCCACCACATTCGACGTCGTGGACACCGACGGCGCCTATATCGGCGGCGTGATCGCGCCGGGGGTCAACCTCAGTCTTGAAGCGTTGCATATGGCCGCCGCCGCGCTGCCCCATGTCGATATCACGCAGCCGGAAAAGGTTGTCGGAACCAATACGGTGGCCTGCATGCAATCGGGGGTTTTCTGGGGTTACGTCGGGCTGGTGCGTGAGATATGTGCCCGTATCAAGACCGAACGCGACCGCAAGATGAAGATCGTCGCGACCGGCGGTCTGGCGCCGCTTTTCCAGCAGGGTGAAGACCTGTTCGACGCGCTGGAGGACGACCTGACAATGCACGGCCTGACCGTGATCCACAAATTCAACAAGGACAGTGTTAGCCCTCATGAGCCGTGACAGACTGATCTACATGCCGCTTGGCGGCGCCGGTGAAATCGGCATGAACGCCTATGTCTATGGATATGGCGCACCGGGGGCCGAGCGCCTGATCCTTGTGGATCTGGGTGTCGCCTTTCCCGACATGGACAGCACGCCGGGCGTCGATCTGATCATGCCCGACATGAACTGGCTGATCGAGCGGGCCGACCGCCTCGACGCGATTTTCATCACCCATGCCCACGAGGACCATGTCGGCGCGGCGGCGCATTTCTACCGCGCCCTTGGCGCGCCGGTTCACGCGCGCGCCTTTACCGCCAACATCGCCCGTGCCAAGATGGCCGAGCATGGCCATCCGCCCGAGGCCGTGATCACCGCATCGGCCTGGCCCGAAACCGTGGCTGCGGGGCCGTTCACAATCGGCTTCCTGCCGATGTCGCATTCCATCCCCGAAAGCGCGGCGCTGGTGATCGACACACCGGCGGGCCGGCTGATCCATTCGGGCGATTTCAAGCTGGATGCGACGCCCATCGTCGGCGAGGCATTCGATCCCGAACTCTGGGCCGAGGTCTCCAGGGACGGCGTCAAGGCGCTGATCTGTGACAGCACCAATGTCTTCTCGCCCCATCCCGGACGCTCCGAAGCCAGTCTTGGACCGGCCATAGAAACTCTTGTGGCGCAGGCCACCGGCATGGTGGTGGCGACCACGTTCGCCAGCAACGTCGCGCGGGTCAAGACACTGGCCGAGGCGGGCCAGCGGGCAGGGCGCTCGATCGTCCTTCTGGGGCGCGCCATGCGCCGGATGATCGAAGCGGCGGTGGAAACCGGGGTTCTGACCGATTTTCCGCATGTCGTCAGCCCCGAAGAGGCACGCGAATTGCCGCGCGAGAACGTCATGCTTCTGGTCACCGGCAGTCAGGGCGAACGACGTGCCGCCAGCGCCCAGCTTGCGCGGGGCAAATATCAGGGGCTGGAGCTCAAAGAGGGCGATCTGTTCTTGTTCTCGTCCAAGACCATTCCCGGAAACGAGCGCGGCGTGATCCGCATCATGAACGCGCTGAGCGAGAAGGGCGTGGATGTCGTGGATGACGACAACGGCCAATACCATGTCAGCGGCCATGCCAATCGCCCCGATCTCGAGCGGATCCACCAAATTGTGACTCCCGATATCCTGATCCCGATGCATGGCGAACACCGGCATCTGCGCGAGCATGTCAAACTGGCCGAAGCGCGGGGCATGCAGGGCGTTCTGGCCGTCAACGGCACGATGGTGGATCTGACCGGCGCACAGGCCAGTGTCGCGGATTACGTCGAAACCGGGCGCACCTATCTGGACGGGTCGGTCCTGATCGGCGCGATGGACGGCGTGGTGCGCGACCGCATCCGCATGGCGCTGAACGGCCACGTGACGGCGACAATCATTCTGGATGAAGAGGACGAACCGTTGGGCGATCCCTGGTGCGAAATCATGGGCCTGCCCGATACCGGAACATCGAATGCCGCACTGGTCGAGGTGCTGGAGGCCGATCTGAGCCAGTTTCTCAACCGGGCCAACGAAAAAACCCTGGCGAGCGACGATACCCTGCACGAATCCCTGCGCCGCGTCCTGCGACAGAGCGCACAGAACGAGATCGGCAAGAAACCCGAGGTGACGATCATCATCAGCCGCATGCGCTGAAGGTCATCGCCGGGATTCGATTTGCAAAGGACGGTGCGCGCCGGGATCAGCCGGCGCGGCGCTCCTCAAAACTGAGCGCGATAAAGCTGGGAAGATGGTCGCCCATGCCGACCGGGGTATTGCCGTTCCCGTTGGATTTGCCGCGCGGCGCGGGTTTGCGGGCGCTCTCCTGGGCGGCCGGCGCGCTGGTCTCCGGTTCTGCGGTTTCCTCGGGCTTGGCCTCGGATTTTTTTGGCGCACTGGACTTGCGGCTGCGGCTGGGCTGCTTCTTTTCCTCGGGCGCGGCTTCGGGTTCGGGGGCGGGGCTGCCCGATCCCAGCGGACTTTCGATCCGCGGGATTTCGTTTTGCACCAGTGTTTCGATATCGGCGAGGTTCTTTTCGTCGCGCGGCACGCAAATCATGATCGCCGCGCCGTCGCGCCCGGCCCGACCGGTGCGCCCGATGCGGTGCACGTAATCCTCGGCGTGGCTGGGCACGTCGAAGTTGAACACATGGCTGACCGCCGGCACATCCAGCCCGCGTGCCGCCACGTCGGACGCGACAAGGAAACGCAGATCCCCGGCGCGGAACCCGTCCAGCGTGCGGGTGCGCTGGCTCTGGTCCAGATCGCCGTGGATCGGCGCGGCGTCGTAGCCGTATTTCTTGAGCGATTTCGCGACGATATCCACGTCCGACTTGCGATTGCAGAAGATGATCGCGTTGGTGCATTTCTCGCCTTCGCCGTCGATCAGCGCGCGCAGCAATTTGCGTTTCTCGCTGCCTTCGCGATCCTTGCGCGAGGCTTTGAACATCACCACGCCTTGCTTGATATTTTCGCCGGTGGTGGCCTGACGGGCAACCTCGATCCGGAAGGGATTGGACAGGAAGGTGTTGGTGATCCGTTCGATCTCGGGGGCCATGGTGGCCGAGAAGAACAGCGTCTGCCGGGTCAGGGGGTTGGTGAATCCGAAGATTTTCTCGATATCGGGAATGAACCCCATGTCGAGCATGCGGTCGGCCTCGTCCACGACCATGACCTTGACGTCCGACAGAATCAGCTTGCCGCGTTCGAAATGGTCCAGCAGCCGGCCCGGCGTGGCGATCAGCACATCGACGCCCTTGTCGATCAGCTTGTCCTGCTCCTTGAAGCTGACGCCGCCGATCAGCAGGGCCTTGGTCAGGTTCACATATTTCGTATAGGTGTCGAAATTCTCGGCCACCTGTGCCGCCAGTTCCCGTGTCGGACACAGCACCAGACTGCGCGGCATGCGCGCACGGGCGCGGCCACGGGCCAGCATGGTGATCATCGGAAGCACGAAACCGGCGGTCTTGCCGGTACCGGTCTGGGCGATCCCCAACACGTCGCGCCCCTCAAGGGCGGGCGGGATGGCACCGGCCTGAATCGGAGTCGGTGATTCGTATCCGGCCTCTTCGATGGCCTTCAACACTTTGGGGTTCAGGTTCAGATCTGAAAATTTCGTCATGTATATCCGCATCTTGCGGACACTGATCTGGCCCGCACGTCTGGTGAGAACCGGGCCCGGCTGGCCCTGCGCTATTGTGCAGTCAGGTTCGCGTCGGTCTTAACAAGAAGCGTGACAGCGGTCAAACCAACTGGTGTGAAAACATCGCAAGTCGTGATGATCGTTTCGAAACCCGCACCGGTTCAGACGAAATCGGGGAAATGTTTCCGGCGTTTTGCCGCGAGATCGAGATCGCAAATCCGCAGCAACCCCTCTTCTCGAAGCGCCGCGCGCCGGGAAGGGGTGTCCGCGCAGAGTTCATCGAAAAACGCCCGAAGGCCAGGCTCGCCCTGTTCGGATTCGATCCGGCTGAGCAGATCATGCAGGCTCAACCCGCCCCGTTCGCGCGGGCGCGCGGGCGGCAGGTCGGCCCGATACGAGCCCTTTTCCAGGCGATAGCGATAGGCCGCGATCCAGTCGGGCCAGTCGGTCACGTGACGGTGGCACAGCGCCACGCGGTCCAGTTCGACTGCGCCGGGGTTCACGTCGTCCCCGCGAAACATGTTGTGGATCCTGAGGGTCACATCGGGCTGCCCGGTCCGCGCGAAGATCTTGCCGGCCACATGGCTGAGAAAGCCGCCTCTGACGTGGTGTCCATAGCGCGGATAAAGCCGCTCCACGATCTTTTTGCGCTCGGGGCCGGGGGGAACCAACCCCTTGAAGCCGTGTCCGTCGCCCGCCAGCGATTCGATGGGGCGGACGCGCGCGCAGAACACGTCATCGCGCAACCGGCCCAGAATGTCTGCCATATCCGTTTCGGGCCAGAGAAATTCGTCGACGTCGATATGGGCCAGCCAATCCACCTGCGCGCGATGGTTATACATGTGCGTGGCGTTCATCGTCTGGCGCACCTGATGCTTCACAGGCCGCCGCATGCCCAGCTTGCGCCAATGCGCGGCGTCGCATACGAGAACGCGCAGTTTCGGATGGGCACGCAACGCCTCGGCAAGGTCCGCATCCGGCACATCAAGGCAGATGTGGATGCGGTGCGCCCCCAGTTCAGCATGGTGCGCCGCGAAATTCAGCACCTGTTCGCAGGGAGCCTTGACCGTCGCCACCACGCCCCAGCGCAATCGGTTCGGGCCGCGCATCGCCGTAGACCGGGAGGTGCTCATCAGGGATCAGACCGTCTGCATTTCCTTGATCGCCGTCAGACGGATATCGGGATAATCCCGCTCGATCCGGTCGATATCCCATTGCAGGCGGGTCATGTAGACGATGTCGCCATCATGGTCGTGGGCGATGTGCTGCTTGTTGGATTCCGAAAACTTCTCAACCGCCTGGCGCTCGCCGTTCACCCAGCGCGCCGACGTGAACTGGCTTGGCTCGAAGCGCACCGGCAGACCGTATTCCAGTTCGATCCGGCTGGCCAGAACCTCGAACTGCAACTGCCCCACCACGCCGACGATGAACCCGGACCCGATGACGGGTTTGAAAACCTTGGCTGCGCCTTCTTCGGCGAACTGCATCAGCGCCTTTTCCAGATGTTTGGATTTCAGCGGATCGCCCGCGCGCACGGTCTGCAGCAATTCCGGCGCAAAAGAGGGGATGCCGGTCACCCGCAGCGCCTCGCCCTCGGTCAGGGTGTCACCGATGCGCAATTGGCCGTGGTTGGGGATGCCGATGATGTCGCCGGCCCAGGCCTCGTCGGCCAGTTCGCGGTCGGCGGCGAGGAACAGCACCGGGTTGGTGATCGTCATCGGCTTCTTGCTGCGCACATGGGTCAGTTTCATGCCGCGCTTGAAATGCCCCGACGCCATGCGCACGAACGCGACGCGGTCGCGGTGCTTGGGGTCCATGTTGGCCTGAACCTTGAAGACGAAGCCGGAAACCTTTGTTTCTTCCGGTGAAATCTGCCGGGGCTCGGCCGATTGCGGTTGCGGTTCGGGGCCATAGGCGCCGATGCCTTCCATCAGTTCCTTGACGCCAAAGGAATTGATCGCCGAGCCGAACCAGATCGGGGTCAAGTGCCCTTCGAGCACCGATTGCGGATCGAGGGCCGGCAGCAATTCGCGGGCCATCTCGACCTCTTCGCGCAATTGTTCGAGAAGTCCGGCGGGAACGTGTTCTTCCAGCTTCGGGTCGTCCAGCCCGTCGATGCGGATCGAATCCGCCACGCGGTTGCGGTCGGCGCGGTCCATCAGTTCCAGCCGGTCGTTCAGCATGTCGTAACAGCCCAGAAAGTCGCGCCCCATCCCGATGGGCCAGCTGGCCGGGGTGACGTCGATGGCGAGGTTCTCCTGGATCTCATCGATGATGTCGAAGGTATCGCGGCTTTCGCGGTCCATCTTGTTGCAGAAGGTCAGGATCGGCAGATCGCGCAGGCGGCAGACCTCGAACAGTTTCTGCGTCTGGCTTTCGACCCCCTTGGCGCCGTCGATCACCATCACGGCGGCATCCACTGCCGTCAGCGTGCGATAGGTGTCTTCCGAGAAATCCGAGTGGCCGGGTGTGTCGACAAGATTGAACCGGAACGTCTTGAAATCGAACGACATCGCCGAGGCCGAGACCGAGATGCCGCGATCCTTTTCCATCGCCATGAAGTCGGACCGCGTGCGCCGCGCCTCGCCCTTGGCGCGGACCTGTCCGGCCATCTGGATCGCGCCGCCGAACAGCAGGAACTTTTCGGTCAGCGTGGTCTTGCCGGCGTCGGGATGGCTGATGATGGCGAAGGTGCGCCGCCGGGCGATTTCGGCGGGCAGGTCGGGGCGGTTGGGTTTCATGTCGAGCATTCAGGGGCCATAGCTTTTGCGCGGCCGCGCGGCAAGCGCAGGATTGGAAAGCGGCTGATTATCAGGTTTCCGGCGATATGCCACGGATCAGCCACGCGACGCGCGACGCAGCCGCTCCAGCGTATCGGCGTTGTCGAGCAGTGTCTCCTGCACGTCCAGACCATGCACGCCGCCCTTGCCGTGCCCGGGCAAAAGGACGGCAAGACGGTCCTGCAATTCGGCGGGGAGGGCGGGACGCGTGCGCGAATCGATCCGCAAGGATTCGGCGGCAATGCCTTCGGCATAGACGATGTGATGACGGTCGAACAGGATCTGGAAGTAATCGACAAAGCCGCCTTCCTGTCTCACCACGGTATCGCCGTTGACCAGATGGCGCGCCTTGATCAGCAACTCGCGTGCGCCCGTGCCAAGGCGGTCGCTGCGCTGATAGATGAACAGGCGGTGATCGGGACCGACGATCAGGTCGTTGGCGTTGCCGAGCGCGCCCGCGCGGATGACGATCGGGGCGAATTCACCCGTTGCGCGCAGGGTGCTATGCCCGATCCAGCGCACGGTCTGCGGGCCGTCATCACGGGTCAGAACCCGGTCGCCGACGCGCAGATCCTCGATCCTTACCTGCGCGCCGGACGCCATCGCAAGATGGGTGCCGCGTGCAAAGGACACGAACGCCATCTTCGCAAACTTGCGTCGCGCGCCATCGCGGTCCAGCCCGACAAGACGATATTCGGTTTCCGGATCGAGCGGCGCCAGCGGCAGCAGATAGATCGCGGCAATATGGTGTTCTGCGTCCACTTCGACGAGGATCAGCGCCTCGCTGTTGTGTCCTTCCTCGGCCATCAGCGTGATCGCGCAATCCAGATGCAGCGCCGCTCCGGGCCGGCCCAGTGCGGAACCCGGCGCGACCGACAGCCGCCCCTCGGCATCGGTATCCACGGCAAGCCGCTCGCGCTTGGCATCGGGCGACAGCACATAGACGTCGTCCGCCACCAGATCGTCCACATGCGAAATCGCATCGCCCAGATTGGCCCCGATGGTGACGCGGAACGCCTCGGCGCGATGGACGGAAACAGACTGGACTGGACAGGAGGTGCTCATGCGGTCGCGGACCCTCGGCTTGGTCCCGACAGATTATGCGCGCGGCACGGAAGCGTCAATTCACCGGTGATCTGCTGGCATTGTCGCGCGGGGCGTGGTTAATCCGTTGCGAGGATCTGAACTTGGGAGCCGATGATGGATTTGGGAATTGCGGGCAAACGCGCGCTGGTCTGCGCCAGCAGCCGCGGGTTGGGATTGGGATGCGCCGAGGCATTGGCCGCGGCCGGTGTGGACCTGGTGATGAACGCGCGCGGCGCCGAGGCGCTGAACGCTGCGGCGCAGGCCATCCGCGACCGTCACGGCGTCAAGGTGGATACCGTCGCCGCCGATATCGCCAGCGCCGACGGGCAGGCGCAGGTGATCGCGGCGGCGCAGGGCGTGGACATTCTGGTGACCAATGCGGGCGGGCCGCCGCCGGGGCTGTGGTCGGATTGGGATCGCGATGATTTCATCGCCGCGCTGGATGCCAACATGCTGGCGCCCATCGCCCTGATGCGCGCGCTGATGCCGGGGATGATCGAACGCGGCTGGGGCCGGGTCGTCAACATCACCAGCCAGTCGGTGCGCGCGCCGATCGCGGTTCTGGGCCTCAGCAACTCGGCGCGCACCGGCCTGACCGGCTATGTGGCGGGAACGGCGCGGCAGGTGGCGGGCCAGGGGGTGATCGTGAACAACCTTCTGCCCGGCATTCACGACACCGACCGCGCCACTGCGCTGGACGAGACCGCCAGCAAGGCCGAGGGACGCGACAAGGCCGAGGTGCGTGCCGCGCGCGAGGCGTCGATTCCCGCGGGGCGCTATGGCACGGCGCAGGATTTCGGTGCGACCTGTGCCTTCCTGTGTTCGGTCCATGCGGGCTATATCGTGGGGCAGAACATCCTGATCGATGGCGGCGCGACCAATCTGACGATGTGAGTCACCGACCGCCCGCCTTGCGAGCGGGCGGGGTCGTTGCTATCTGCGCTGACAAGTCCGATGGATTTGATCGGAAATTGAAGGACAGGACGCTTTTGCCGAACCGCACACCAAGGCTGGAAATCAAGAATCTCGTGCGCCGCTACGAAGGGCTGGCCGTCGTCAATGACGTGTCGCTGCGTATCATGCCGGGGCAGGTGACCTGTCTGCTGGGGCCGTCGGGTTGCGGCAAATCGACGACGCTGCGGATGATCGCCGGGGTCGAGATGCAGGACAGCGGCGAAATCTGGGTCGATGGCAAGCTGATCTGCGACACGCATTTCCGCGTGCCGCCCGAACGCCGCGAAATCGGGCTGATGTTCCAGGATTTCGCGCTGTTTCCGCATCTGACGGTCGCGGGCAATGTCGCCTTTGGCCTGCGCACCGGCACGCGCGAGGAAAAGCGCGCCCGTGTCGAGGAATTGCTCGAGCGGGTGGACCTGCTGCGCTTCATCGACGGCTATCCGCACCAGCTTTCGGGGGGCGAGCAGCAGCGGGTCGCATTGGCCCGCGCGCTGGCGCCGCGCCCGCGCATCATGCTGATGGACGAGCCGTTTTCCGGGCTGGACAACCGGCTTCGCGACGGCATCCGCGACCAGACGCTGAGCCTGCTCAAGGAAGAGGATAGCGCCGTCTTGCTGGTCACGCATGAGCCGGACGAGGCGATGCGCATGGCCGACGAGATCGCGCTGATGCGGGGTGGCAAGATCGTGCAGCAGGGCGCGCCGTACAATGTCTATACCCGCCCGGTGGATCGTGCCGCGGTGGCGTTTTTCAGCGATGCCAACGTGTTGCGCGCGCAGGTCAACGGTGCGCTGGCGCAGACCCCGTTTGGCCGGTTCCTCGCTCCCGGCGTGCCCGACGGCACGGATGTGGACATCGTGTTCCGGCCCCAGCATGTGCGGCTGGATTTCGACCGGGGCGGGCAGGGGCCGCTGCCCACCCCAACCGACGGCGTCCCGGCGCGCGGCGTGGTCGAGCGCGCGCGCTTCATGGGCCACGAAAGCCTTGTGGAGTTCCGCATGGACCATGACGGCTCGACGCTCAAGGCGACGGTGCCCAACGTGTTCCTGCCCAATGCGGGCAAGGTGATGTGGCTGACCGTGCGCCGCGATCGCTGTTTCGTGTTTCCCGCGCGCTAGGGCCGGTCGCGCAGCCGCTTGCCGGGTTCGTCCACGAACAGTTCGGGCAGCGGCGTCACGCTTTCGATCAGATCGACGCGGATGTCGCGGAAACCGGCGCTGTCCTCGCACCAGACCGCCAGCGTCCAGACGCGGCCGACATGGTCCAGCTTCAGCGGTCGCATGGTGCCGCTTTGACCCTGCATGACCAGTCGCAATTTCTGGCGCCCCGCAATCGCGCTGCGCAGCACCGGCATGTGCGAAAAGCCGCGCGCGATGCTGAGCGATGGTGCGAATTCCTGCTTCCACGCCGCATCGGGGGGCAGAGGTTCGGCCGGCAGCGCCGCATCCAGCCGCGCCGCCAGCGACAGCGCCGAGGATTTCAGCGCCGGATCAGGGGTTTCGGCGACGATGGCAATTCCCAGTTGCAACGCTTCCAGTTCGTCCGGGGTAAGGGTCAGCGGCGGCAGCACGATCTCGTTGCGCAGCCGGTAGCCGACGCCCCGTTGTCCGACAATCGGAACCCCCGAGGCGACCAGCCGGTCCATGTAGCGGTAAAGCGTGCGTTGCGACACCTTCAACTCGGCGGCCAGATCCTCGGCACGGTGCAGCCTGCCATCGCGCAGAAGTTGAAGCAGATCGAACAAGCGGTCGGGACGGGACATGCCGGATGATCACATGAACACCGCCGCAATGTCCATACTTACTGCCAAATACTTGTCAGTTGCCGTGCCGCGCCTTTTTGAATCGGGTTTTTGCGGCTCCCTGTGCCGTGCCATCACGCAGTTCCGCCTTTTCGCGGCGCGCGCGCCTGCGTAGAACGGGCGCAGGATTTCATGCGCGTGCACCAAACGCGCGAACTGTCTGAGGAGAAGGACATGTTGAACAATATCGGCCTGCCGGGCCTTTTGCTGATCGCCGTCGTGGTTCTGGTGCTGTTCGGGCGCGGCAAGATCAGTTCGCTGATGGGGGAGGTCGGCAAGGGCATCACCTCGTTCAAGAAGGGTATCAGCGAGGGTCAGAACGAACAGGACGACCAACAGGTCGAAGATGCACGGGACGTCACTCCGGCCCATCACACCGATGCGGGCGTGGAAAAAGACAAGGTCTGATACAACATGTTCGATCTGGGTTGGAGCGAGCTGCTGCTGATCGGGATCGTGGCGCTGATCGTGGTCGGCCCCAAGGATCTTCCGATGCTGTTTCGCAATGTCGGACGTTTCGTCGGCAAGGCCAAGGGCATGGCGCGCGAATTCACCAATGCGATGAATGAGGCTGCGGATGAATCGGGGCTGCGCGAGGTCAGCAAGGGGCTGAAATCCGCAACCAACCCGCTTGGCTCGGCGCTGGACGGGGTCAAGGATGCCGCGCGCGACATGACCAAGGGGCTGGACCCCTCGGACTATGACAAGGACAGCAAGACCGGCAAGCTGGCGGCCGAGCGCGCCGCAAAGGCGAAGAAGATACAAGCCTCGACCGCCCGCGCCGCCGCCGACCGCAAGGCGCGCGAGGCCGAAGCGACAAGCGCCGCCGAGGGCACCAAACCTGCCCCCGAGGCGCCCGCGCCGCGTGAACCGGAAGACATGACATGAGCCCCATCGACGAGATCGAGGATTCCAGCGCGCCGCTGATCGAACATCTGGCGGAATTGCGCACGCGGCTGATCCATTCGGTCGTGGCGTTCATCATCGGCATGGTGTTGTGTTTCACCGTCGCCACGCCGATCTTCAATTTCCTGACCAACCCGCTATGTCAGGTTCTGGCCGAGCGCGGGCAGGATTGCGACCTGATCTTCATCTCGCCACAGGAAGGGTTCTTTGTCGCCATCAAGGTCTCGCTTCTGGGCGGTCTGATGCTGGCGTTCCCCTATATCGCCTTGCAGATGTGGCGGTTCGTGGCGCCGGGACTTTATAAATCCGAAAAGGGCGCGTTCCTGCCCTTCATGCTCGCATCGCCGTTCATGTTCCTGCTGGGCGCGGCGTTCGCGTTCTATGTCGTCACGCCACTGGCCTATGATTTCTTTCTGGGCTTCCAGCAATTCGGCAGCGAAGGCGAGGCGGTGGCCGACGGCACCGCGCCGCTCAGCGTGGTGTTCCAGGGCTCGGCGCAGGAATATCTGAACTTGACGATCAAGTTCATCGTCGCGTTCGGCCTGTGTTTCCAGTTGCCGGTGCTGCTGACCCTGATGGGCAAGGCCGGTCTGGTCAGTGCCGAGGGGCTGGGCAGCGTGCGCAAATACGCGGTCGTGGCGATTCTGGTGCTGGCGGCATTGGTCACGCCGCCCGATGTCATCACGCAGGTGATCCTGTTCGTCGTCGTCTATGGCCTTTACGAGATCTCGATCCTGCTGGTCGCCCGGGTCGAGCGCAAGCGCGAGGCGCAGTTGCGTGCCGATGGCTATTATGACGACGAGGACGCCTTTGACGATCCCCTGATGGACGAGTTCGACACCGACATCGAGGACGACGGCAAGTGAGCGACGCGACCCTGACCCGCATCGCCGCCGCCTTGGAGCGCATCGCCCCCGCGCCGCTGCCCGCGCCGGATTTCGACGCGGCGTCGGCCTTCGTGTGGCATGTCGATCCCGACCGGCTGGAACCCGTCGCTTCGGTCAATCGCATCGCGTTGGACCTGCTGGTGGGAATCGACCGCTCGCGTGACACGTTGCTGGAGAACACCCGCCGTTTCGCCGCCGGTCAGGCGGCGAACAACGCCCTTCTGTGGGGCGCGCGCGGCATGGGAAAATCCAGCCTGGTCAAGGCGATCCACGCCGAAGTTCTGGCCGGTTACCCCGATCTGAAACTGGTCGAGCTGCAACGCGAGGACCTGCCCAGTGTCGGGCGGCTGCTGAACCTGCTGCGCGCGGCGCCGCACCGCTTCCTGTTGTTCTGCGACGACCTGTCGTTCAGCCACGATGACCAGCATTACAAGTCGCTCAAGGCGGTTCTGGATGGCGGCATCCAAGGGCGACCGGAAAACGTGCTGTTCTATGCAACGTCGAACCGTCGCCACCTGATGCCGCGCGACATGATCGAGAACGAACGCGGCAGCGCGATCAACCCGTCCGAGGCGGTCGAGGAAAAGGTCTCGCTGTCGGACCGGTTCGGGCTGTGGCTGGGCTTTCACGCGTGCAGCCAGGACGAATATCTGGCGATGATCGACCGCTATTGCGCCGCCTATGGCGTCTCGGTCGAACCCGAAACGCTGCGCGCCGAGGCGATCGAGTGGCAGGCCACGCGCGGTGCCCGTTCGGGCCGGGTGGCCTGGCAGTTCTTCACCGATCTGGCCGGACGGCACGGTGTGGCCGTCAGCGGCTGATCCTCACTCCAGATACGGCATCGGATCGACGCTTTCGAAGCCGTTGCGCACTTCGAAATGGACATAGGAATTGTCTGCCCCGCGCAGTTGGGCGATCTGCTGGCCGCGTTTGACGCTGTCGCCCTTCTGCACCCTGATCTTGTCCACATTGGCATAGACCGTCAGCACGTTGTCGGGATGGCGCACGACCAGGATCGGCACCTTGTCGGCGCTCGACGTGATCGCCGCCACGGTCCCGCTTGCGGCTGCCTTGACCGGATCGCCCGAGGCGGCGGCGATGTCGATACCGTCATTGCGCCCCTTGGCATAGGCCCGCACGATCTTGCCCTGGACCGGGAAATCCATGCGCGTACTTTTCGCCGCCGTCGGCTCGCCGACCGAGACCTTGGGCGGCTCCGGCGCCTTGGCCGCGACATCTTCCTTGGGAACGGGTTTCGTGGCGCTCGGCGGGGTGGGCGTGGGCGATCCCACCCCGGGTTCGCTGACCGCAGCCGCGCGCCGGGGCGCTGCCGCGCCGGCGGCGGGGATCAGCAGATACTGCCCTTCGCGCACCGAGAAATCCGACCCCAGCCCGTTCCATTCGGCAAGCGATTTCACGGGAATGTTGTAAAGCCGCGCAATCGTATAGGCGGTTTCGCCGCGTTCGACCTTGTGGCGCACCGGTTCCGGACCGGCAGCCTGTGCCGCGGGCGCGGGTGCGGGCTCCAGCGGCGACGTGATGACGGAAGAGGCCGGCGCATTGTCGATTGCGTTGCCGGCCAGTGCAGCGATATCGGTGCCCTGAGCGGTGCCGCCCGACACGCGCCGGGGCAGGGCGATGATCTCGCCCGCGCGCAGTTTGACGTCGGGATCGATGCCGTTATAGCGGGCCACTTCGCCCGGCGACAGACCGACCCGCGCCGCGATGGCGTTCACGGTGTCGTCCCGCCGCGCCACCGCGACCTGGTAGTTCGGATAGGAGATCACCCCGCGATCATCGGCGGGCGGGCGATCCGACGTCACCGACTGCACCGCGCTGGCGGTCGAGAACGCCCCCGTATGGCCGCGCAGGTCGAAATCCAGCGGCTTGTCGCAGGCCGCCACCAGCGCCAGCGTCGCCGCGGCCAGTCCCAGACCGGCCGGTCGTGCAATCGGAAAATCCATGCTCGCTATCCTCGAATTATTCGCCCCCGTTCGTCCGGAGCGTTTGTCATGCCTCGCCTCAGCCATCCTTGCCCAGCCCTTCCAGAAGCGGAACAAACCGCACCGGGCGCAATTCGTCGTAATCGAACCCGGTTTCGGTCCGCTGCACCCGGATCAGCGTCTGCACCGCGTCGGACTGGCCAACGGGCACGACCATGATACCCCCGATCTTGAGTTGCGCCAAGAGCGGGCCGGGCGGGTCTTCGGCGGCGGCGGTCACGATGATGCGGTCGAAGGGGGCCTGTTCGGGCAATCCGTGGGATCCGTCGCCCACGATCGCGGTGATGTTGGTCAGGCCCAGCCGCTCGAACACCGCGCAGGCCTCGCGCACCAGCCGCGCGTGCCGGTCGAGCGTGTAAACCCGCCGCGCCAGCCGCGCCAGGATCGCCGCCTGATAGCCGCTGCCGGTGCCCACCTCGAGCACCTTGTCGCGCGCGCTGACCTGCAAGGCCTGCGTCATCAGCCCCACGACCGAGGGCTGGCTGATCGTCTGGCCGCAGGCGATCGGCAGGGGCATGTCCTCATAGGCGCGCTGCGCGAACAGGCCGCGCACGAACGGGCCGCGATCGATCCCCTCCATCGCGTTCAGCACCCGGGCATCCGTCACCCCGCGCGAGCGCAGCGCGAACAGGAACTGCATCTTGGTTTCGGGCGGCGGTCCGGCGCTCATTCGATCGCTTTCAGCGCGTCAAGCGCGTCATGCGCTGTCAGGTCGGCGCGCATCGGCGTGACCGATACGTACCCTTCCAGATTGACCGCCGCATCGCTGCCGGGGGCGGACGGGCGCTGCTGATTGCCACCCTTGATCCACAGGAACCGCCGCCCCGAGGGCGAGGAATACGGTTCAATCCCGAAATGCGTACCCCGTCGCGCACCTTGCGGCGCGACGCGCACGCCCTTGACCTCACGCGCGGGCAGGGGCGGAAAGTTGACGTTGTAGAACAGTCCGTAATCGCCCTGCACATCGGGTTCGGCCGACAGGATGCGGCGGATCACGTCGACGCCGTGCTGTGCCGCCGCCTCGAACGGATCGTCCATGCCGAAATTGCGCGGCCCGAAATATTGCGACAGGGCGATGGCCGGCACGCCTTGCAGCGCGGCCTCCATCGCACCGCCCAGCGTGCCGGAATACAGCGCGTTCTCGGCGGAGTTGTTGCCCCGGTTCACCCCCGAGAGCACCAGATCGGGGCGCGCGTCCTTCATCACGTCATGCAGCCCCGCCATGACGCAATCCGCCGGGCTGCCCTCGGCCGCATAGCGCCGCTCGCCCATCTCGGCGATCATCATGGGGCGGGTGTAGCTGATGCAGTGGGCCACGCCCGATTGCTCGAACGCAGGCGCCACGGTCCAGACCTCGCCCGCCGCGCCGGCCAGTTCCTCCGCAATCGCGGCCAGTATCTCCAGCCCCGGCGCGTTGATGCCGTCGTCATTGGTGATCAGAATACGCATGAACCTGCCCTTTTCGCCCTTGATAGACGCGGGCCGGGTCGGGAACAAGACACAGGTCTTCTTCTCGCGTCAAATATCCCCGCCGGAGGCATGGCCCGGCACGGGCCATTCAAAGGTCCAGCTTGGCCAATATGCGCGCGGCCTCATCCGCGGGCGACGCCAGCACCCCGCGATCCTCGCCGGGAAAGAATCTTGCCCGCAGCGCGGTGGGCATCGGGGCCGGGCTGACGATATCGACCCGTGGCCCGGTATTGACCGTTTCCGCCGCCCAGCTGCGCGCCAGCGCCATCTGCGCCGCCTTGGTCGCGCCGTAACCGCCGAAAAACTTCTGCCCGGCGCGGTCATCGTCGAAGAACACCGCCTGTCCGGCCGCGCCCAGAAGCGGCGCGACAAAAGCGATCAGCGTCGCGGTCGCGCCGGCATTGACGGCCGCGCATTTGTCCCAGTCCTTGGCGTCGATGAATTGCGCTGGACTGAGCGGCGCCGCGTGGATGGCGGTATGGCACCACAGATCGACCTTGCCCCAGCGGTCATGGATGCCCCGGCACAGGGTCGCCATCGCGTTGGGGTCGGCGACATCCATCGGAGCCAGCGTGGCGCTGCCGCCGCGTTCCTTGATGCGGTCGTCCAGTTCTTCCAGCGCGCCGGTGGTGCGGGCCACGGCGACGACGTGATGGGCGGGCGCCAGCGCTTCGGCCAGGGCGGCGCCCAATCCGCGCGAGGCGCCGGTGATGAGAGCGATCCGTGTCATGCGCGCGGTTTGGCCCGCAGCGCCGCAGGCGTCAAGGGCGGATCATCCAGACGGCAGCATAAGCCGCACCGCCTGCCCCTGACGCTGCAGGATCACGCCATCCGCGTCGATGCCCATGACCCGGCTGCCGCCCACCCGGTCGCCGGGTTCGACCTTGAGGATTCGGCCATTGCGCCCGCGCAACAGCGCGCGCGGCGCCGAGGCCGGGCCGAACAGCCCGATCAGCGCCAGTTGGTGCGTCGGGAAAGCGTCCTTTTGCGTGGCGATTCCCGCCACGTTCGCGGGCGTCGGACCCGCGCGATCTTGCGATGCCATATATGCCTCTGCGTTCGTCTTGTGGCGACGCGCCGCCGCGTACCACCGGGTTACATGCGCCACCCTCTAGGATGTGCCGCGATGTGGCAAAACCGATTTCACGGGACACCGTCGACGATACGCCGAACCTTGCTTACGGCAGGGCGGAAAGCCGCCGAAAGTGTCTATTCCGCAGCGGTGGGTTTCATCTCGAAGCCCTGTTCGAGCATGTCCGAAGGGGCCACCGGATATTCCCCGGAAAAACAGGCGTCGCAATATTGCGGACACGCGTCGTTGCGCCCCTTCGTCTCGCCCAAGGCGCGGTAAAGTCCGTCCAGCGTGATGAATTTCAGGCTGTCCACCGACAGATGGGCGCGCATTTCCTCCTCGCTCATGGTGGCGGCCAGCAGTTTTTCCCGCTGCGGCGTATCGACGCCATAGAAGCACGGCCACGCGGTCGGGGGGCTAGCGATGCGGAAATGCACCTCCTTCGCGCCGGCATCCAGGATCATTTCCTTGATCTTGCGGCTGGTCGTGCCGCGCACCACCGAATCGTCGACGAGGATCACCCGCTTGCCCCGGATCAACGCGCGGTTCACATTCAGCTTCAGCCGCACACCCATGTTGCGGATCTGCTCGGTCGGCTCGATGAAGGTGCGCCCGACATACTGGTTGCGGATGATCCCCATCGCATAGGGTATGCCGCTTTCCAGGCTATAGCCGATGGCGGCCGGCGTGCCGCTGTCGGGGACCGGGCAGACCAGATCGGCGTCCACCGGGCTTTCGCGGGCCAGTTCGCGACCGATCGCCTCGCGCGTTTCATAGACGCTGCGCCCGCCAAGGATCGAATCGGGGCGGCTGAAATAGACGTGTTCGAAAATGCAGAATCGCGGCTTCTTGGGCCGGAAGGGAAAGCGGCTTTCGACGCCGTTGGCGGTGGCGATCACCAGTTCGCCCGGTTCGACCTCGCGCACGAATTCGGCACCGATGATGTCCAGCGCACAGGTTTCCGAACTCAGCACCCAGGCCTCGCCCACACGGCCCAGCACCAGCGGGCGCACGCCCAGCGGATCGCGCACGCCGATCAGCTTGGTCCGGGTCATCGCGACGATGGAAAACGCGCCCTCGACGCGGCGCAGCGCATCCTCCATCCGGCTGGGGATGTCGCGTTGCAAGGATCGCGCCATCAGGTGGATGATGCATTCGCTGTCGGACGAGGATTGAAAGATCGACCCGCGTTCGATCAGTTCACGGCGCAGGGAATTGGCGTTGGTGATGTTGCCGTTATGGGCCAGCGCCGCGCCGCCCATGGCGAATTCGCCAAAAAACGGCTGCACGTCGCGGATCGCGGTCGGCCCGCGCGAACCTGACGTGGCATAGCGCACATGTCCGATGGCCACCGGGCCGGGCAGGGTGTCGATCACCTCGGCGCTGGTGAAATTGTCACGCACATAGCCAAAGCGGCGGGCGTTGTTGAACCCCTGCGCGGGGTCGTAGGAGACGATGCCGCCCGCCTCCTGTCCGCGATGTTGCAGCGCGTGCAGGCCAAGCGCGACGAAGGTCGAGGCATCCGGCACGCCGATCACACCGAAAACGCCGCATTCCTCGTGCAGCGTGTCGTCGTCGAAGGGATGGGCCGGGGGCATATGGGGGGTGGGCAAGGGGGCAGCTCCGAATCCGGGGTCAGGAACATGGCCCGACATAATGCGTCCCGGGGTCGGTGTCACCCGGCGATCACGATTCCCTGAAGACACCGCGCCGGGATTGCCGCGTCACTCGCTGCACGCCCCGACAAGTTCTTCGTATTGACGGGTGATCCAGCCCAGCGCCTCCTCGGGGTTGCGCTCTTCGATCTCGCCCGTCATGCGCGAGAACACCTGCGCCGAGCGGCTTTTATCCACGATGGTAAAACTTTGCGACGTCATCACCGTGTCATAGACGAAGAAGGCGATCGCCACCAAAAGCACACCGCGCGCCACCCCGAACAGGAATCCCAGCGCCCGATCCACCCCGCTGAGCGCGGAACGCTGGATCATCGACGAAAACAGCGGCGTGAAGAACGACACCACGATCAGCGCCACCGCAAAGACCGCGGCAAAGGCGGCGATGACGGACAATTCGCAACTGTCGGCGATGAAATCCCCCACCACAGGGATCTCCTTCATCAGCGGCTGCACGGTGGGCGCGAAGATAAAGGCCAGAACGGCCGCCGCGATCCAGCCGACGATGGCCAGCGCCTCGCGGACCATGCCGCGCGCATAGGCCAGCAGGGCCGAAATCACGATGATCAGGGCCACGACCCCGTCGATGATGGTGAAACCTTCCATGTCCCTCGCCGTCTTTCTGTTTTGTGGCGCGATCCTACCCGGCGCCGAACACTTCGCCAACAAACCCGGTCAAATCCGCCGCCCGCGTCAGCGCAAGCCCGCCATCTGTGCCTGTTTTGCCACCTGTCGGAGCGATCGCGGCGGTAAAACCAAGTTTCTTCGCCTCTTTCAATCTGTTTTCGCTCTGCGGGGCAGGGCGCAGCGCGCCCGAGAGGCTGATTTCCCCGAAAACCACCGTGTCGGCGGGCAGGGCGGCATCCTCGCGCGCACTCAGCAAGGCCGCGGCGACCGCCAGATCGGCGGCGGGTTCGGTTATCTTCAGCCCGCCGGCGACGTTCAGATAGACGTCCAGCCCGGTGAACGGGATGCCGCAGCGCGCCTCGAGCACCGCCAGGATCATCGCCAGCCGCCCGCCATCCCAGCCGACGACCGTGCGGCGCGGCTGGGACAGCGAACTGGGCGCGACCAGCGCCTGCAACTCGACCAAAACGGGCCGCGTGCCCTCGATCCCCGCAAAGACGACCGAGCCGGGGCTGGGCTGGCCGCGTTCGGACAGGAACAGGGCCGAGGGGTTGGTGACCTCGGCCAGTCCCGCGCCGGTCATCTCGAACACGCCGATCTCGTCGGCGGGGCCGAACCGGTTCTTGACCGCGCGCAGGATGCGGAACTGGTGGCCGCGCTCGCCCTCGAAATAAAGCACGGTATCGACCATGTGCTCGACGACGCGCGGCCCGGCGATCTGGCCTTCTTTCGTGACATGGCCGACCAGCACCACCGACACGCCGCTGCGCTTGGCGAAACTGGTCAGTTCATGGGCCGCCGCGCGCACCTGTGAAACGCTGCCGGGCGCGCTTTCGACATTGTCGGCCCACATGGTCTGGATCGAGTCGATGATCACCAGATCGGGGCGTTCCGCGTCCAGCGTCGTCAGGATGTCGCGCAGGTTGGTTTCGGCGGCCAGTTTCACCGGCGCGTCCGACAGACCAAGCCGCTGCGCGCGCATGCGCACCTGCGCGCTGGCTTCCTCGCCGCTGATATACAGCGTCTTAAGGCCGGCGCGCGCGAATTTTGCCGCCCCCTGCAACAGCAGAGTCGATTTCCCGATCCCCGGATCGCCCCCGACAAGGATCGCCGAGGACGGCACCATCCCGCCGCCCAGCACGCGGTCCAACTCGTCCAGACCGGATCGGGTGCGTGGAGGTGGCGTTTCAGTGGTCGAAAGATCGCTGAGGGTGATCGGCGTGCCGCGCGCGGCGCCCAGGCTTTTCGACCCCGGCCCCGAAGAAAGCGGCGTTTCCTGCGCGATGGTGTTCCACGCACCGCACCCCTCGCATCGGCCCGACCATTTCGAGAATGACGCGCCGCAAGCGGTGCAGGTAAAGGATTTTGCTTTGGCCATGTGGTTACCGCACCGCCTCGATCGGGCCCTCGGCGCGGCCGTGGATGAACTGGTCGAGGTAGGGATCGCCCGACGCGTCCATCTCGGCCACCGGCCCGGTCCATTGGATCACGCCGTCATGCAGCATCGCCACGTTGTCGGCGATGGCGCGCACGCTGCTCATGTCGTGGGTGATGGTCATGGCGGTTGCGCCCATCTCGACCACGATTTCGCGGATCAGGTCGTTGATGACGCCCGACATGATCGGGTCCAGCCCCGTGGTGGGTTCGTCGAAAAAGATGATCTCGGGTTCGGCGGCGATGGCGCGGGCGAGGCCGACGCGTTTCTGCATGCCCCCCGACAGTTCCGCCGGGAACAGATCGGCCACGTCCGGCGTCAGCCCGACGCGGCGCAGCTTTTCCACCGCGATCTCGCGCGCCTCGGCCACGGGGCGTTTCAGCGAGCCGCGCAGCAGGCGGAAGGCGACGTTCTGCCAGACGGTAAGGGAGTCGAACAGCGCGCCGCCCTGGAACAGCATGCCGAAGCGGGCAAGGAATGCGTCGCGGTCGCCGCCGCGCGCATCCGCGCCATCGACCAGAATTTTTCCCGAATCCGGCTGGATCAGCCCGAGAACGCATTTCAGCGCCACTGACTTGCCGGTGCCCGACCCGCCAATGATGACCATCGAGGTGCCGCGCGGGATCTCGAGGTTGAGACCACGCAGAACGTGTTTCTGGCCGAACGACTTGGTGACATTCTCCATGCGGATCATAGCGAAAAGAATACCCCCGTCAGCGCGAAATTGGCCGCCAGGATCAGCACGGCGGCGGTTTCCACGCTGTCCTTGGTGGCGCGGCCCACGCCCATGGCGCCCCGCCCCGAGGCCATGCCGAAGTAACAGCCCATCATTGCGGCGATCACGCCGAAGGCCGCGCCCTTGGCGAGGCTGGACACGATATCGAGCGGTTCCAGAAAATCGACCGTGTTCTGCAGATAGGCCGCCGGGTTGAACCCAAGGCTTTGAACCGCGACGGTATAGCCCCCCGCGATGCCGACGATGTCGCCGACACCGACCAGAACCGGCACGGTCAGCAGCGCCGCCAGAACGCGCGGCGCGACCAGATATTTCATCGGGTTGGTCGACAGCGTCACCAGCGCGTCGATCTGTTCGGTCACTTTCATCGTCGCGATCTCGGCGGCGATGGACGAGGTCACGCGCGCCGCGATCATCAGCCCGGCCATGACCGGGCCAAGCTCGCGCACCATGCCTATGGCGACGATCTGTGGCACCACCGCCTCGGCGTTGAAGCGCGACCCGCCGGAGTAGATCTGCAGCGCCAGCGCCCCGCCGGTGAACAGCGCGGTCATGCCCACCACAGGCAGCGACAGCCAGCCGATCTGCATCAGCGCGTTGAACACTTCGCGCGGGTAATAAGGCGGGCGAAAGATGTGGCTGAACGCACGCAGCGAGAACAGCGTGATCCGCCCCGTCGCCGCCAGCAGGAGCAGTACCGACCGGCCCAGCCAGCCCAGAGGTGACAGCAGGCTCATGTGGTATGGATCCGCTCGTAACGATGGCCGAGCGCGGTCAGGATTTCATAATCGATCGTACCCGCCAGATCGGCGAGCGTGCCGATGCCCTGCCGCGCGCCCAGCACCCGCAGGTGATCGGGCATCTCGGCCAGACCGGTCACGTCGGCGGTGATCAGGTCCATCGACACCCGTCCGACGACGGGACAGGGCGTATCCCCCGCATAAAGCATCAGCCCCGACGCGAGCGCCCCGTGCAGCCCGTCGCCATAACCCGCCGCAACGGTCGCGATGCGGCTGGGGCGGGGGGCGGTCCAGGTGTTGCCATAGCCCACCGTCTCGCCCGCCGCGACGTCGCGGGTCTGGATCACCGGCAGGTCCAGCGTGATGACCGGTTGCGCCTGATCGAAGGGACGCCCCCCATAAAGCCCGATGCCGGGGCGGGTCAGGTCGAAGTGGAACTCCCGTCCCATCAGCACGCCGCCGGTTGCGGCAAGCGACCGGGGCACGTCGATCCCGTCCGTCATCTCGCGGAAGATGCGCAATTGCCGGGAATTCATCGCGTGATCGGGCTCGTTCGAGCAGGCCAGATGCGACATGATCAGCACCGGTTTCTGCGCCAGCGCGATGTCGCGCAAAGCCGCCCATTCGCCCGGCTCCATGCCCAGCCGGTTCATGCCGGTGTCGAGCTGGATGCCGAAGGAATGGCCGGGCAGGGATTCCATGTGGCGCACCATCTGCTCGGCCGAATTCAGCATCGGAGTGAGGTCGTGATCGCGGATAAGCCGGGTATCGCCCGCCATGTGCCCGCCGAAGACCAGAATGTCCGGACCGGCGCGGATCACGTCCCGCAACGCCGCGCCCTCATGTGCCAGCGCGACGAAAAACTGCCGCACTCCGGCGCGGGCCAGCGCACTCGCCACCGGAGCCAGCCCCAGACAATAGGCATCGGCCTTGACCACGGCGCCGGTTTCGCGTGCGCTCAACGCATCCAGCGCGCGCCAGTTGGCGACCAGCGCGCCCAGATCGATTGTCAGCCTTGGCTTGCTCATGGGGCCGTTCTTGACATGGGGGCAGGGCGCGTCAAGGGGAAAGGCGCGATCTCAGAACTCCTGCTCGCCGTTCTGTTGCCACGGCTTGACCAGATTGCCAAAGCGCGTGAACCGCCCCTCGAAACTCAGTTCGACCGTGCCGATGGGGCCGTGACGCTGCTTGCCGATCACCACCTCGGCCTTGCCGTGCAGACGCTCCATGCGTTCCTGCCATGCGGCCATTTCGTCCAGACGGTCGTCCGAGGGTTTCTCGCGCTCGACGTAATATTCCTCGCGGAAGACGAACATCACCACGTCCGCATCCTGTTCGATCGACCCGGATTCGCGCAGATCCGACAGTTGCGGGCGCTTGTCCTCGCGGTTTTCGACCTGACGCGACAACTGCGACAGGGCAACCACCGGAATGTCCAGTTCCTTGGCGATGGCCTTCAGCCCCATGGTGATCTCGGAAATCTCGTTTACCCGGTTCTCGCTGCGCCCGGTGCCGCGCACCAGTTGCAGATAGTCCACGATCAGCACGTCCAGCCCGTGGGTGCGTTTCAGGCGCCGCGCACGTGCCGCCAACTGGCTGATCGGCAGGGCCGGTGTGTCGTCGATATAGAGCGGGCAGGCCTCGAGCGCCTTGGCGGCATCGACGAAGCGGCGGAATTCGGCCTCGGTCATGTCGCCGCGGCGGATCTGTTCGCTGGGCACTTCGGAGGCTTCGGAGAGAATCCGCGCGGCCAGTTGCTCGGCGCTCATTTCCAGCGAATAGAACCCGACAACACCGCCGTCGATGGCGCCTTCGGTGCCGTCGGGCAGGATGCCGCGTTTATAGGCCTTGGCGACGTTGAAGGCGATGTTGGTGGCCAGCGAGGTCTTGCCCATCGAGGGCCGTCCGGCAAGGATCAACAGGTCCGAGCGGTGCAGCCCGCCCAGTTTCTTGTCCATGTCGATCAAGCCCGTGGACACGCCCGCCAGTCCGCCCTCGCGCTGATAGGCGGCGTTGGCCACGTTGACGGCATCCGTTACCGCCTTGAGAAAGCTCTGGAAGCCGCTTTCCACCTGGCCCTGCTCGCTCAGCTTGTAAAGCTGCTGTTCGGCCTCGACGATCTGTTCCTTGGGTTCGCTGGTGACATCGACGCGGGCCGCCTTGTCGCTGATCTCGCGCCCCAGCGCCATCAATTCGCGCCTTATGGCGAGATCATAGATCATCTGCGCGTAATCGCGCACCGCGAAGGTGCTGATCGCCGACCCGGCCAGCCGCACCAGATAGGTCGGCCCGCCCAGTTCCTTCAGCCCTTCGTCGCCCTCCATGAACGCCTTGAGCGTGACCGGCGAGGCCAGCGCGTTCTTGGCGATGCGGGCGGCGGCGATTTCGTAGATGCGCGCATGAACCGGGTCATAGAAATGCTGCGGTCCGATGATGCTGGCGATGCGGTCATAGACGTCGTTATTGGTCAGCAAGGCACCCAGAAGCTGCTGTTCGGCCTCGACCGAATGGGGCATGGGGTCCGGTGTGGTGTCGTCCTCGGCCGGTTTGCCGATGCTGGTTATGGTGTTCATGCTGCCCCTCATGCGCTGCCCCGATGACCGGGATCTGTCTGCCTGACCGGCACATAGCCCAAGGCGCGCGAGTCGGGCAAATTGTATAACCTGTGGATAGGATGCCCGCTGCGCCTGCCGACATCATATTGGCCCGCCAAAGGGGCGGGCGTCAACATCTTGTGTGAAACAGTCTGCTTCCGTGGCGGAAACCGGCGTGATCCGGTCAGCCCTGGGGGCGTGCGTCCTGCCAGGCGCGGGGCGCGGTGAGGAAGGATTCGACCTCTTTCAGCGTCGCCGCATCGAACGCGCCCGAGCGCTTGGCCTCGGCCAGAACGTCCCACCAGGTGCAGAGATGGTGCAGCGTCACGCCATGATCGCCAAGCCGCGAAATGGTGTCGGGGAAGATGCCGTAGTAGAAAATCACCGCCGTATGCGCACAACTCGCGCCGGTTTCGCGGATCGCATCCACGAACGACAGCTTCGAGCCGCCATCGGTGGTCAGATCCTCGATCAGCAACACGCGCTGGCCTTCGGACATGTCGCCCTCGATACGGGCATTGCGGCCGTAACCCTTCGGCTTTTTGCGCACATAGGTCATCGGCAGGCCCATACGCTCGGCGACCAGCGCGGCGAACGGGATGCCGGCGGTCTCTCCGCCCGCGATGTTGTCGAACGCCTCGAACCCGGCATCGCGCAGCACGGTCACGGTCAGGAAATCCATCAGCGTGGCGCGGATGCGCGGATAGGAAATCAGCTTGCGGCAATCGATATAGGTGGGGCTGGGCAGCCCGCTGGCCAGCGTGAAGGGCTGTTCGGCGTTCAGATGCACCGCCTTGATTTCCAGCAGCATCCGCGCGGTCAGGCGGGCCATTTCCTCGGCGGGGGGGAACGATGTCGGGATCATCTGCCGGTCCTTTCGCGGCTGGGTCAGGCGGTGACACGCCAATGCAGGGGAAAGCCGGGATCGAACACGGTCACCTGGCCGTCACCGCTGGCGATGTGGCGCGGATAAGAGACGGGTTCGCCCTTGGTCAGGGTCAGCGTCGCGGAATTGACCGGCAGTCCGTAGAAGGCCGGGCCATGGCGCGAGGCGAAGCCTTCCAGCCGGTCCAGCGCGTTCTCGCGCTCGAACACCTGGGCCAGGATCGACATGGTATTGGGCGCGGTGAAACAGCCCGCGCAGCCGCAGGCGGTTTCCTTGTTGGCGTCGGTATGCGGGGCGCTGTCGGTGCCCAGAAAGAACCGCTTATCGCCCGACGTGGCGGCAGCGACCAGGGCGCGGCGGTGGATTTCACGCTTGGCGACCGGCAGGCAGTAATAATGCGGGCGGATACCGCCGACCAGAATGTGGTTGCGGTTGATGACCAGGTGATGCGTCGTGATCGTCGCGCCGAGGCCCGACTCTGCGCTGCGCACGTATTCGGCGGCGTCGCTGGTGGTGATATGTTCCATCACCACGCGCAAATCAGGCGTCGCGCGGCGGATCGGATCCAGAACCCGGTCGATGAACACCGCCTCGCGGTCGAAGATGTCGATATCCGGGTCCGTCACCTCGCCATGCACGCAGAGCGGCAGGCCGATCTCGGCCATCCGCTCGAACACGGCGCGCACGCGATCGAAATCCTGCACACCGCTGGCGGAATTGGTGGTGGCACCGGCCGGATACAGCTTGACCGCGCTGATCAGCCCGCTTTCATGCGCAGCGGCGACGTCGTCCGGGTCGGTCTCCTCGGTCAGGTAGAGCGTCATCAGCGGCGTGAAATCCGCGTCCTCGGGCAGGGCCGACAGAATGCGGTCGCGATAGGCGGCGGCCTGCGCGCCGGTCACCACCGGGGGCACCAGATTGGGCATGACGATGGCCCGCGCAAAATGCCGCGCGGTTTCGGGCAGCACCGCGCGCAGCATCTCGCCATCGCGCAGATGCAGGTGCCAGTCGTCGGGGCGGGCGATGGTCAGCGTGTCACTCATGGCGTCGCGCTAGCACAGCTTTGCGGCCATCGCCAGAGGCCGCGTTCCCTTCATGGATCGCGCGGAGACGTCCCGCGTGTGGCAAACCCGGTCAGCAGGCGCGCGGTCGGCTGGTCGATGGGACGCGAGGGCGGGGCCATCAGCAGGCGGGTGAACAGGTCGCGGAACGGTTCCTGCTGCATCAGCGCGTCGAACCGCGCCTTGCGCCACTCGACGGCCTTGCGATGCAGATCGCCCAGAACCGGATCGCCGTGCAGTTCGGCGCGCAGCGGCGCCGAAAGCGGATCGAGACGCCGGATGCTGGTATCGCGTTCGGCGTCGTAGTTGCGCTCGACCCAGTAATCGAGTCCCAGTGCCTGCGCCCGGTTGGCCCGCCCGCGATCGGCCTTGAGCAGGTAGGACTCCATCGCCCCCAGCGGATAATGGTTCAACTGCACCAGCCGGTGATTGTCCCGGCCATAGTCGGAAAACAGGCGCTGCGTCTTGAACCGGTTGTCGAGTTCCCGGCCCGCGCCATCGAACCAGCGCGCGTCTGTCAGTCGCGTCCTGTCCGGGCTGCGCGGGCGGTGCACACCCAGTTTGGCATAGATGCCGTCGTTGCGGTAAAGCGTCTTGAACATCACCGCGCGCCATGGCCAATGGATCACCGTGGGCGCGCAGCCGGTGAAGATTTCCAGCACCGGGCGATCCTCGTATCGCACCACGTCGCCATTGCCGAACAGCCGCCATGTCAACGTGATTGCCGTCGCCTCGGGCAGCGCCGAAAGCAGGGCCGGCAGGGTGCCGTCGCCGGTGTGGATATTGACGAACTCGTCGATGTCGAGCGGCAGCAACCAGTCGGCATCGCGCACGGCATCGGTGCGGTCGGCATGTTTCAGGGCGGTGAACTGGATGCCGCCCTTGTCATGGGGGCCGTCGTTGCGAATGTGGCTCAGCCAGCCCAGATCGGCCAACCGGTCCAGCATCATGTCAGTGCCGTCCTGACAATCGTTCGAGAACACGAGGAAATCGGTGAATCCGACGGCGCGGTGATGGGCCAGCCATTCCAGCAGAAAGGCGCCCTCGTTGCGCAAGGTGAGAATAACAAGGGATTTCAATGAATTGCCAAAATATCTTTATCTGTCATGTCAGCTGTCCTTGTCCAGGGTCGCGGCATGGGCCACGCGCTCGGTCGCGGTCAGATCGATCTGCAACGCCTCACGGTAAAGCTCGGCGAATTCCGGCAGGTTGCGCAGGTCTTCGGCCTTGGCGCGGTGCCACGCCAGCCCGGTCTCGTGCCAGCGGCGCAGCGTGTCGTCGGCCAGAAGTCTGTCGTATTCCGCCTGCACCCGCTTCAGGTTGCGTCTGATCGTGATGTCGCGATGATCGCACCAATCCATGCGGGCCCAGTAATTCAACCCGATGGCGCGGTCCACATGCAGCGCGCGGCCCCTTGCGCGCTTGATCAGGAAGCTTTCGGCACTGCGCAGCGCATAATGGTTGAGCTGCACCAGATCGTAACCGATGGTCTTGCGCGAACTGCGCCAGCCTTTGTCGATGACGGCGGCGGTGATGTCGTGTCCCGAGCCGTTGACCCACTTCACCCGGTCGCGCTGCGCCGGGTCCAGATCGCCGGGGCGGTGGCACGACAGCTTTCTGTAGGCCCCGATATTGCGGAACAGTGTCTTGAACCCCCAGGCCGTGTGCGGCTTGGGGCAGAATTTCGGCGCGCAGCGCTCGAACCGGTCGATCACGAAGTCATCGACCAGATGCCTCACGCCCCCGTGGCCGAACAGCCGCCACGTCATCGCGATGTTCGTGGCGTCGGGCATGGCGGCGAACAGATCGTCCAGCGTGCCGTTGCCGCAGCGGACGTTGATGAACTCGTCCACGTCGATATGGGCGATCCAGCCGGCCTCGCGGAGCATCGGCTCCTCTGTCGCGCGGTTCAGCGCGTGTTGCTGGGGCGAGTTGCCGGACCAGTCGTCGTTGGCGCGGTGTTCCAGCACGCCCATCGCCTGCAGCCGGTTCAGGATTTCGACCGTGCCGTCCTCGCATCCGTTGGTGTAGATCAGGAAGCTGTCGACACCGATGGCGCGGTGATAGGCGATCCATTCGAGGATATAGGGCGCCTCGTTCTTCATGCAGCCGACGATGATTGTGCCGCCGGATTGGCGCGGCGGCACGCGCACAGGGCGCGGCACATAGGCGGGAGCTTGTTTCTCCTCATCGACTCGGCCCAGCCGGTTATGCGGGGCATAGGGGGAATTCTCGACCTCTTGCGGTGAGACGGGCGCGAGCGGCTTCTCTTCGTCCTTGCGCGCCGCGGCGGTGGCAGCGTCGATGCGCGGCAGGAAGGCCAGAAGGTATTGCGACGCGCGATAGCCCCGGCCGGGATCGGCCTCGACCCAAGGGGCCGTGGCGGGCGGTTTGCGCAGCGCGTCGGGGCGCAGCCCATAGGCCTGCACCAGCGCGGCATTGGCGGCGGCAAACCGGTCCGAGATCGCGGACAGGCTGCCCGGATCGATCGGAGCGCCCGGAATCGCGATCTCGTCCATGAGGGTGCGCCGCAAGGGGCGGGGCAGGGTGCGCTTGCCATCGCCCACAACCTGCACGAGCAGCGCGTTCAACTGCCGCCCGCGCGCGATCCACGCCGCCGAGGGCATTGCGGGCTGGTCCACCTGATCCACCACGACGTGAGGTTCGATGCCGAAACCGGCGCGCAGTTCCTCGGCGATGTCCGGGGCGTCGAACGTGTCGTGATCAAGCGCGCGCAGGCTGACCGTCCCGGCACCGAAACCGCGCTCCCAGAACGCGACGAGCGCGGCGTAATCCAGCCAGAAGGGCGGACCCTGATTTTCCTCGAACAACGCCGCGCCGGGATCGATGCGCGGCATGGCGTCGATGCAGGCACGCCACCAGTCATCACGCGCCGCCAGATCGAGATCGCGGCGCAGCGGGGCGGTGCGTCCCTCGAAGACCTGTGCGCCGTAATGGCGTGCCAGCACGTCAGCCGGTTCCGCGATATGGGCGAGGACGCGGATATCCCGCGACAGCGGGGCCAGCAACGCGAACAGGCGGTCGCGTTCGCTCTCGCGCCAGATCGCGGCGCCCAGTTGCATTGCCGACAGGATCAGGGTGTTGGGGCCGGTGCCGGGTCACCTCGCGCACGAGATCGTCGATCAGCTGGTCGCGCAACCTGGCCTGCCTTTCGGGTGTGGCGAAGCCGCGGTTGAAGCGTGCCGCATCGGCGCGTTCGGGATCGGTGATCGCCATGAACAGCCGGGTGTGATTGCGGCTGCCGGCACTGCGCGGATACAGGATGCCGTCGCGGATCAGTGGCGCCCGCCGGGCGGCAAACACCGATTGCAGGTGCCCGGCCCCGGACTGTTCCAGCCCGATATGCAGGACAATGCGCATCAGCGCCGATGCCCGGGCTGCCCGCGGCAAAGCAGGACGGTGACGCAACCCGGCGGATCGAAAACGACAGTTTGCCTTCTCATGGCTTCAGGCCCAGATCGGTCAGCATCGCCTCTTCCTGCGGCGGCAGGGTGGCGGCATTGCGCAATTGCGTGCGCAATGCGCGATAGTCGGGGCGCGCCAGCAGCGCGTCGCGCTTTTCTCGATGCAACCGCACCGTCTCGTCGTGCAGTGCCGCGATTTCCGGGTCCGACTTCAGCGCGGCCAGCGCCGCGTGCAGCGCGGGCAGGTGCCGCTGGATGCTGGGATCGCGAAAGGCGGCATCGTTGCGTTCGCGCCAATACGTCTCGTCAAAGGCGCGGTTCTCGCGGTTGACGTCGCCCCGGTCGCGCTTGACCAGATAGCTGTCGAGCGAGCGCAGCGCGTAATGGTTCAGCGTCGCGTGATCGCGCGCGCCCCGTGCCGGCAGGCGGCGCATTTCCGCGGGGTCGGCGGCCATGATGAAACGGTCGGGCACCTCATGCCCCGACCCATTCGTCCAGAACGGGCGCGCGTCGGGCCTTTGCGCGGCATCAAGGAACGGGCGGTGTGCGCCGTGGTAGTGCAGCGGAAAATCCCGCCGCACCAACGTCTTGACCTCGCAGGTGAAATCGCCGCACCACAGATCCGGATTATGCGAGCGGGTGAATTGCGCGATCACCGGCGCATCGACAAAGCGTTCGACACCGTCATTCGCGAAATACTGAAAGCCGACGGAAATCGCCTGCGGATCGCCGCAGGCCGCCACGAGTGCGGCGATGGTGTGATCGCCCGCACGGATGTTCAGGAACTCATCGACATCGGCGATCCACACCCAATCCGCCGCCGCCACGACGTCGTGATCGCGCGCATCCCGCAGCGCCTCCATCTGGTAGTTGCGGCCGCTGGCGGGGTTGGCCAGATGCGTGACGATCCCGCGCGCGGCCAGAGCGTCGAGCAACCGGTCGGTTCCGTCGCTGCACCCGTTGGAATAGAACAGGAAATCGGTGACGCCGATCAGCCGGTTACAGGCGATCCATTCCAGCAGGAACGGGCCTTCGTTCTTGACGCAGGTCACCGCCGTTATCCGCATCGCGCGAGGCTTCCCAACATTGCCGCTGTCCAACCCGCCGCGACTTTATCCGTCCTGCGGCAACGCCTTGAGATAGGCGGCGATCGCGGTGCGGTCTTCCTTGGTCAGGTGACCCATATTGGCGATCACCGATACCATCTGTCCGCCGGCGCTGTCGTAATCGGGCGTCAGGCCGGTTTCCAGGTAATAGGCGATGTCGGTCGCGCTCCAGTCCAGCTTGTCCGGCGTGATCGCGGGGATCCTGCCCTTGCCCGACGGGTTCGGCGCACCGGCCATCCATTGGCTGCGATCCAGCCCGCCGGTCATGTCACGCGGCGTGTGACATTCGGCGCAATGTCCCAGCGCCTCGACCAGATAGCGACCGCGTTCCAGTTCCGGCGTGGTGGCCTCTTGCAGCACCCAGTCGGATGTCATGTTCACCCGTTTCCACAGCCCGACGCCGCGGCGGATCGTGAAGGGAAACCCCACCTCGTGCGGTGCATCGGCCGTGTCCGACGGCGGCAGCGTGTCCAGAAACGCCTTCAGATCGGCGATGTCCTGCGGTTCTATGTGCTGGTAGGTGCCATAGGGAAAGGATGGATAGTAATGCCGCCCGTCCGGCGAGGTGCCATGCAGCAGCGCATTGCCCAGATCCTCGACGCTCCAGCCTGCCATACCTTCGCCCGAAGGCGAGATGTTGGGTGTGACGAAGGTGCCGAACGGGCTGACGATCCGGTACCCGCCCGCCAGCACCAGCCGGTCATCGCCCTTGGCGCCGGGTGCGGCGTGGCACGAGGCGCAGCCACCCGCCCAGAAGATCGTCTCGCCGCGCTCGGCATCGCCGCTGACACCGGCGAACAGGTCGGGGTCCGCGCGTTGCGGAGCGGTCAGGAACCAGAATGCCGCCCCGCCAAGCAAGGCGAGGATGATCAGCAAGCCCAGGATACGTTTCATGATGCCTCCGGAGGCGGGGCGGCGGCAGACGCCGCCCGCACCGCGTCATGTTCTCTCAATTGTCATCCGCGACGCGGAAATCCTCGTGACAGCCGCCGCAGGCCTTGGCCAGCGGACCCATCGCCTGCTGCAGGGATTCCAGACCGTCGCCCGCCGCTTCGGTCATGGCGGCGGTGGTTTCGGTCAGGGTTTCCGCACGGTCACCGATTTCGCTGTTCTCGGCCCAGATCGCTTCAAGGGCTTCGGTGTGATCCTTGCCCAGTGTCTCCATGTCGGTGCCCGGCTGCCAATAGCGGGATTCGTCCATCCGCGACAGCGCGTCCAGGTTTTGCGCCGCCGCCGCCGCGGCTTCGGCGTCGTATTCTATCTCGCCCTTGGCCATCGCGCCCAGCAGGCCCAGGTTGAAAGCGTTGAGCCGCATATGCGCCTTGCGAGCTTCGATCGCCGTGGCAAGGGCCGGGTCGATCTCGTCCTGGCTGGTGGCGGTGGTGGCAAGGACGCCGGCAACCAGCAGGCCGCCGATGACGGGAAGCGTAAATTTCATATAACCTCTCCTGTGAACACTCTGACACGCCTTTTCTATAACAGCCTGTCATGGAAAGCCAAACCGGGAGTTTCGCCCCGCGCGGCTCACCGCCGCATCTTCTGCGCGGTCGCCCAGTCCGGCCACAGCCCCAGCCATTCGATGCCGAACACGACGAGACAGACAAGTATGATCGCCAGGACCAGCAACACGCGTTTTTCCGAGGGCGGATTGCGCGCCCAGCGCGACATGCGCACCAGCCAGCGGGTCATTCGGTGAACCTGACCTTGCCGATATAGGGCAGGTTGCGGTTGCGCTGGGCATAGTCGATGCCATAGCCGACGACGAATTCGTCCGGGATCTCGAAGCCGATCCAGTCGGCGCGGAAATCGACCTCGCGCCGGGACGGCTTGTTCAGCAGCGCAATGGATTTCAACCGCGCCGGTTTGCGCGAGCGCAGCAGGCCCATCACATGGTTCAGCGTGTGGCCGGTATCGACGATATCCTCGACCACCAGCACGTCGCGCCCGGCGATGGCGCCGCGCAGATCCTTGAGGATGCGCACCTCGCGGCTGCTGTGCTGGGCGTTTCCGTACGAGGACGCCTCGAGGAAATCGACCTCGATGGGCAGATCCAGTTCGCGCACCAGATCGGCGATGAACACGAAACTGCCGCGCAGCAGGCCGACGACGATCAGCTTGTCGGTGCCGACGAACTCGTCGTGGATCTCACGACACAGCGCCTCGACGCGCGCCGCGATGGCCTTGGCCGAGATCATTTCGTCGATGACATATGGACGCTGCGTCACGGCTTTCCCCTTGATCTTTCGGCGCAAGGATATGACATGACGCGCGAAAGTCAGCAAGCAAAGGCAGGCGATGCCCAAACATTCCGAAACCCGCCAGATGCCCTATACCGCCCAGCAGATGTACGATTTGGTGGCGGATGTCGCGCGCTATCCCGAATTCCTGCCATGGTGCGCCGCCGCGCGCGTCCGCGACGTGCGCGACGAGGGCGCGGCGCAGGTGATGGACGCCGATCTTGTCATCAGCTTCAAGGTGTTCCGCGAGAAATTCGGCAGCCGCGTCACCCTTTGGCCGCAGGAGATGAAGATCGACACCGAATATCTGGACGGGCCTTTCAAATACATGCGCTCGAACTGGGCCTTCGCCGACCGGGCGGATGGCGGCTGCGACGTGGCGTTCTTCGTCGATTTCGAGTTCCGCAACGCCGTGCTGCAACGCATCATCGGCGTGGTCTTCAACGAGGCGATGCACCGCATCGTGCGCGCCTTCGAACAACGGGCCAAGGCGCTTTACGCCTAGCGCATTCCCGGTTTCCGCCGAATGATCGCGCCCGTATCATCGGCGCTTGTCAATCGGCTGGCGGGTGATAGCATCCTGCCATGATTACAGTGACCTTCACCGGCCCGATGTCCGATCTGCGCAAGGACGTGTTCCGGCGCGCGGCGGCGCGGTGGGATAACATTCTCGATACATCCTTCGATCCGGTGATGCTCGACGACGTGGAAATCGACGGCGTGGTGATCGCCGCCTCGGTCGCGCCCATCGACGGCGAGGCGGGTGTGCTGGGGCAGGCCGGGCCGACGATCCTGTTGCCGCAAAGCGAACGGCCCGCGGCGGGTGTGATGCAGTTCGATCTGGCGGATGTGCTCCGGCTGGAGGTCGAGGGCAGTTTCGAGGACGTGGTGCTGCACGAGATGGGGCATGTGCTGGGATTCGGCACGCTCTGGGCGCGATTCGACCTGCTGAGCGGCAGCGGCACCGTCAATCCCCGCTTTATCGGCGCGGAGGCGGCGCGGGAATACGCGGAACTGGCCAAGGATCCCCAGCCGGGGGTTCCCGTGGCCAATACCGGCGGCGCCGGCACGCGCGAAGGGCATTGGCGCGAACTGATCTTCGGTGATGAATTGCTGACTGGTTTCCTGTCGGGGGCAAGCCGGCCGATCAGCCGCATGTCGGTCGCCTCCTTCGCCGATCTGGGCTATCGGGTCGATCTGGACGCCGCCGATCCGTATGAATTGCCCAGTTTCCGCGAACTGGCGCAGATGGGCCTGATCGAAGCGGTGCGCATCTGCCATCTGTGCCGCATGGGCCGCCCCGAACCGGTTGTTCTCGGGGCACGGGACTGAACCTCGCGCATGGCCCTCTATGGACGCCGGCCCGGCGGACCGGTTGTGAGGTTCTTTTCAAGCGACACGGTTCGTTTGTCAGTTAATTTACAGAAAACTCCGCTTTTCTAACAATTAACGTGGCGTTACCTTCTGTTTCCATTACACTCCCGCATGAGAGGGGTGCCGCTTTTCTCAACCCATGGGGACGGGCAAAAGCGGACAAGTCATGGTGAAGGGGGGCCGAAATGAGCATCGAAACCACCAAGAAACGACCGATTCCCGCAGGCTTTGACAAGGCGCATGCCACGCCCGAGTCCTATGCCGCGATGTACGAGGAATCGATCCGCGATCCCGAAGGGTTCTGGGCGCGCGAGGGCAAACGTCTGGACTGGATCAAACCCTATTCCAAGATCAAGAACGCCAATTTCGACTTTGGCGATGTCAGCATCAAATGGTTCGAGGACGGCGTTCTGAATGCCTGCGTCAATTGCGTGGACCGGCATCTGCAGACCCGCGCCAGCCAGACCGCCATCATATTCGAGCCGGACGATCCCGAGGCCCCGGCACGCCACATCACCTACGAGGAACTGTCCGACAAGGTGAACCGCATGGCCAACGTCCTGCTCAGCCAGGGCGTCGTCGAGGGCGACCGGGTCGTGCTTTATCTGCCGATGATCCCCGAGGCCGCCTATGCCATGCTGGCCTGCGCGCGGATCGGCGCGATCCACTCCATCGTCTTCGCCGGCTTCTCGCCCGACGCGCTGGCCAACCGCATCAACGACAGCGAGGCCAAGCTGGTCATCACCGCCGACGGCGCCCCGCGTGGCGGCAGGGTTACGGCGCTGAAATCCAACACCGATGCCGCGCTGTTGCACTGTTCGGAAAAGGTGCGCTGCCTGGTGGTCAAGCATACCGGCGAGCAGACCACATGGGTGCAGGGCCGCGATGTCGACCTGCTGGCGCAGATGGAACAGGCCAGTCCCGATTGCCCGCCGCGCGCAATGAACGCCGAGGATCCGCTGTTCATCCTCTATACCTCCGGTTCGACCGGTCGGCCCAAGGGCGTCGTCCATTCCACCGGCGGCTATCTGGTCTATGCGTCGATGACGCACGAATACACGTTCGATTATCACGATGGCGACGTCTACTGGTGCACCGCCGATGTGGGCTGGGTCACCGGGCACAGCTATATCGTCTATGGGCCGCTTGCCAACGGTGGCGCGACGCTGATGTTCGAGGGCGTGCCGACCTATCCCGATGCGGGCCGGTTCTGGCAGGTCTGCGAGAAGCACAAGGTCAACCAGTTCTACACCGCCCCCACGGCCATCCGCGCCCTGATGGCGCAGGGCGACGATTTCGTGACCCGCTACGATCTGTCCTCGGTGCGGCTGCTGGGCACGGTGGGTGAACCCATCAACCCCGAGGCCTGGGCCTGGTACAACGAAAAGATCGGCCGGGGCGTCTGTCCCATTGTCGATACCTGGTGGCAGACCGAAACCGGCGGACATGTGATCACGCCGCTGCCCGGCGCCATCGAGACCAAGCCCGGATCGGCGACGGTGCCGTTCTTCGGGATCGAGGCGGCGGTGCTGGAGGCCGAAAGCGGCAAGCTGATCGAGGGCAACCCTGCCGAGGGCGTGCTTTGCATCGCCGACAGCTGGCCGGGTCAGATGCGTACCGTCTGGGGCGACCACCAGCGGTTCATGGAGACCTATTTCCAGCAATATCCCGGCTATTACTTCTCGGGCGATGGCTGCCGGAGGGACGAGGACGGCTATTACTGGATCACCGGGCGCGTCGATGACGTCATCAACGTGTCGGGACACCGCATGGGCACAGCCGAGGTCGAATCCGCCCTCATCGCCCATTCCAAGGTCGCCGAGGCCGCCGTGGTCGGTTATCCGCACGAGATCAAGGGGCAGGGCATCTATGCCTATGTCACCCTGATGCACGATGCCGAACCCAGCGACGAGTTGCGCAAGGATCTGGAGACATGGGTGCGCACCGAGATCGGACCGATCGCGCGCCCCGACGTGATCCAGTGGGCGCCGGGCCTGCCCAAGACGCGGTCGGGCAAGATCATGCGCCGCATCCTGCGCAAGATCGCCGAGAACGATTGCGACAGCCTGGGCGACATCTCGACGCTGGCCGAACCCGAGGTCGTGGACGACCTGATCGAAAACCGCATGAACCGAACCTGAGGCGGCAACGCGGCGGCGCGCGGGCCTTGGTGCCCGTGCGCGCACGAACGACAAATCAACAGAAAAAAGGAGGGACAACATGAGCGACGACAAATCTTCAAACGCCTATTGGAAGGCGAACATCCGGATCATCACGGTCTGCATGGTGATCTGGGCGCTGGCTTCTTTCGGCGGCGGGATTCTCCTGCGGCCCCTGCTGAGCGGAATCCAGGTCGGTGGCAGCGATCTGGGCTTTTGGTTCGCGCAGCAGGGATCGATCCTGGTCTTTATCGTGCTGATCTTCTGGTATGTGTTCCGCATGAACCGGCTGGATCGCGAATACGGCGTCGAGGAGTAATCAGCCATGAGCCAATTTACACTGAACCTGATCTTCATCGGTCTGTCCTTCGCCGTCTATATCGGCATCGCCATCTGGGCGCGGGCAGGCACGACGGCGGAATTCTATGCCGCCAACCGGGGCGTGCACCCGGTCATGAACGGCATGGCGACCGCCGCGGACTGGATGTCGGCGGCCTCGTTCATCTCGATGGCGGGCCTGATCGCCTTTACCGGCTATGACAACTCGACCTACCTGATGGGCTGGACCGGCGGCTATGTGTTGCTGGCCCTGCTGCTGGCGCCCTACCTGCGCAAGTTCGGCAAGTTCACGGTGCCGCAATTCATCGGCGACCGGTTCTATTCCCGAACCGCGCGGATCATCGGCGTGGTGTGCCTGCTGATCATCTCGATCACCTACGTGATCGGGCAGATGACCGGCGTCGGCGTGACCTTCTCGCGCTATCTCGAGGTCAGCAACGCCACCGGCCTGTGGATCGGCGCGGCGATCGTCTTTGCCTATTCGGTGCTGGGCGGCATGAAGGGCGTGACCTATACGCAGGTCGCGCAATATGTCGTGCTGATCATCGCCTATACGATCCCGGCGATCTTCATCTCGCTGGCGCTGACCGGCAACTTCCTGCCGCAACTGGGTCTGTTCGGCACGCACGAGGCGTCCAATACCCTGTTCCTGACCAAGCTGGATCAGGTGGTGACCGATCTGGGGTTCAAGGAATACACCGCCCATAACGGTTCGACGCTGAACATGGTGCTGTTCACGCTGGCTCTGATGATCGGCACCGCCGGTCTGCCGCATGTCATCATCCGGTTCTTCACGGTTCCCAAGGTGTCGGATGCGCGGTCGTCCGCCGGCTGGGCGCTGGTGTTCATCGCCCTGCTTTACACGGTCGCGCCCGCGGTCGGGTCGATGGCGCGGCTGAACCTCAGCACCACCATGTGGCCGGGCGCCGATACCGGCGAGACGTTCAGCGAGCCGGCGGTCAGTCTGGAAGATATACAGACCTCGCCCAGTCTGGAATGGATGCGGACATGGAACACCACCGGTCTGCTGAGCTGGGAGGACAAGAACGGCGACGGCCGGATCCAGTACTACAATGATGCCGGTGCCGCCGATTCTCCGGCAATGATCGCGGCAGCGGAAAACGGCTGGGAGGGCAACGAACTGACTGAGGTCAACCAGGACATCATGGTTCTGGCCAATCCCGAGATCGCGAACCTGCCCGGCTGGGTGATCGCCATCGTGGCTGCCGGTGGTCTTGCCGCCGCGCTGTCCACCGCTGCGGGTCTGCTGCTGGCGATTTCCGGCGCGGTTTCGCACGACCTCATCAAGGGCGCGATCAATCCCGGCATTTCCGAGCGTGGCGAATTGCTGGCGGCGCGGATCTCGATGGCGGCATCGATCCTCGTCGCGACCATCCTCGGGTTGAATCCGCCGGGATTTGCCGCGCAGACGGTGGCGCTGGCCTTCGGTCTGGCGGCAAGTTCGATCTTCCCGGTGCTGATGATGGGCATCTTCTCCAAGCGGATGAACAAGCAGGGCGCGATCGCCGGCATGCTGGCCGGGATCATCTCGACGCTGGTCTACATCTTCACCTACAAGGGCTGGTTCTTCATCGAAGGCACCAACATGCTGCCTGACAACCTGGACAACTGGTTGCTGGGTATCGCTCCTGCGTCGTTCGGTGTGGTCGGTGCGATCATCAACTTCGTGGTGGCCTACGCCGTGTCGAGCGCGACGCAGGAGCCGCCGGAAGACGTGCAGGAACTGGTCGAATCGATCCGCGTTCCGCGCGGTGCCGGTGCGGCGACGCAGCACTGAGCCCATGAAAACCGGCCGCGCCCGACAGACCGGGCGCGGCCTTTCCAACCGGGGGGACTGACATGGATCAGATCACGCAATTTCTGGCCTCGATCCACCCATACGATACCCTGGGTCGGGACGAACTGGCGCGGGTCGCCGGTTCCTTCAGCCGCAGGGACTGGCAGGCGGGCGACACGATCTATCGCCACGGCGAGCCGCTGGACGGCATCTACCTGATCGAAAGCGGCAGCGTGGCGATCACCGATGCGCATGGCGCGCAGGTGTCGGTGCTAGGACGCTCCAACAGCTTTGGCGAGCGGGGTCTCTTGCGCGACGGACGCGCCGCGACCACCGCGCGCATGACCGAATCTGGCGCGCTGCTGCTGCTGCCGGTCGACGAACTCAACCGGTTGATACGCAAATCCCGCAGCTTCGCGCGGTTTTTCGGACGCGGGCGCGGCGGCGACAGCGCGCCGGTCAATACCAATATCGCGACATTGAAGGTCGCGGATTTCCTCAACGGCGCCCCCCGCTCCTGCGCGCCCGACACGTCCATCGCCGAGGCCGCGCGAATGATGCGCGACGCCCATATCAGCAGCCTCGGCATCACCAGCGATGACGGCCTCGTGGGTCTGGTCACGGTGCGCGACATGTCCAACCGCGTGGTTGCCGAAGGGTTCGACACGTCGCGCCCGGTCCGCGAGATCATGACCAGCGATCCGATCACGCTGGCGCCGGATGCGCTGGGGTCGGACGTGCTGAACATCATGCTGGAACGGCGCATCGGCCATCTTCCGGTGGTGGATGGCGGCGCCTTCGCCGGTATGGTCACGCAGACCGACCTGATGCGCATTCAGGCGGTTTCCAGCCCCGTGCTGATGCGCGACATCGGCGGTGCCGGATCGGTCGATCAGCTGGTCGCCGCCACCGCGCGCATCCCCGAACTGCTGGTGCAACTGGTCGCCTCGGGCCAGCGTCACGAGGTCATCACCCGACTGATCACCGATGTCGCCGACGCGGTGACGCGCCGCCTGCTGTCCATGGCCGAAGAGCGTCTCGGCCCGCCGCCCGGCCCCTATCTCTGGGCCGCCTGCGGCAGTCAGGGGCGGCAGGAACAGACCGGCATTTCGGATCAGGACAATTGCCTGATCCTGGGCGACGACGTGCCTGCCGACAGCCCATATTTCGTTGATCTGGCGCGCTATGTCAGTCACGGGCTGAACGCGTGCGGCTATGTCTACTGCCCCGGCGACATGATGGCGACCAACCCGCGCTGGCGCCAGCCCCGCGCGGTCTGGCGGCGCTATTTCCAGGGCTGGATCGACCAGCCCAGCCCCGAGGCGCAGATGCTGGCCAGCGTCATGTTCGACCTGCGCGGCATCGGCGGCGATCACGCGCTGCTTGAGGGCTTGCAGACCGAGACGCTGGAAATGGCGTCGAAAAATTCGATCTTCGTGGCTCACATGATCGGCAATTCGCTCAAGCACCGCCCGCCGCTGGGGCTGATCCGGGGCTTTGCCACGATCCGCTCGGGCGAGCATCGCAACCATATCGACATGAAGCTGAACGGCGTGGTGCCGATCACCGATCTGGCGCGCGTCTATTCGCTTCAGGGGCGTTTGACGCCGGTCAACACGCGCGCACGCCTGCAGGCAGCCGAGGCGGCCAAGGTGATTTCCCAAAGCGGCGCGGGCGATCTGATCGCGGCCTTCGACCTGATCCAGACCACACGGCTGGAAAACCAGGCCGAGATGATCCGCGAGGGTCGCAAGGCCAGCAATTTCCTCTCGCCCGCCGATCTGCCCGATTTCGAGCGCAGCCACCTGCGCGACGCCTTCGTGGTGGTGCGCACGATGCAATCGGCGGTCGGTCACGGCAAGGGGGCGCTGGGATGACCGCAAGCATGGGCTGGGACGTGCTGGGCATGCTGATCGTCGGGCTTGGCGCGGCGGCGGTGCTGTTTGCGGTGTTCCATGCGCTGCGCAAGGGCGGACTGGCCGTGCCCGGCTGGGCGCTGCCGGCAGGGATCGGCGCGGCGATGCTGTGCTTTACGATATGGAACGAGTATTCGTGGTTTCCCCGCGTGCGCGATCAGCTTCCCGATCATGTGCAGGTGCTGGACACCGGTGCGGGCGGCAAGGCATGGCGGCCGTGGGCGTTCGTCATCCCGATGACCACCCGCTTTACCGCGCTGGAGCAGCCTTCGGGACAACCGCTCGAGGACGCGCCGACGCGGGTGCGCGTCCTGCTGGTCGAGCGCTGGCAACCGACCCGTTTCGTCACGCTGGATTTCGATTGCGAGTCCGGGCGTCAGCGTATCGTGACGGGCGACGGGTCCGCCGAAGGCTGGCAGGCAGTGGCCGGCGACGATCCGGCCTTTGTCGCGGCTTGTGCAGAAGGGGGCGCATGATGGCGAAAATCATGGTCGTCGAGGATGAGGACAACATCGCCATCGCGCTGGACTTCCTGCTGTCGCGCGAAGGCCACGAACACACGCGGCTGGCATCCGGGGCAGGGGCGCTGGACGCCATCCGCGAGGCACGGCCCGACGTCGTGCTGCTGGACATCATGCTGCCCGATGTCTCGGGCTACCAGATCCTTCAGGACCTGCGCGCCGATCCCGACCTTGCGGGCATCCGCGTGCTGGTGATGACGGCGCGCGGCGCGGGGGTGGAGCGGCGCAAGGGCATGGCGCTGGGGGCGGACGGCTTCATCGCCAAGCCGTTCGAACTGGCCGAACTGCGCGACGAGATGGCGCGCCTGCTGAAACCGGAATGCTGACCGGGCTGTCACTCCGCCTTCGGGTGTTTCTGATCTTCGCCGCGCTGGCGGCCGGTGTGCTGGGGATGATCGCGGTCGGCGCCTTCATCACGGCGCGGCAACTGGACACGCCCGGTCTGGTGATCGGCGGTGCCGCGCTTTCGGCATTCGGTGCGCTGGGGCTGGTGGTGTGGGTCTGGTACCTGTTCGACCAGAACGTCGCCCGCCCGATCGAAACGCTGGCGGGGGGCTTGCGCACCGGAACCGTGCCCGACCCCGAGGAAGGCATCTATCTCGCCGATCTTGGCCCCGCCGCGCGCGAAGCCGCCGAGGCCCGCGCCCGCGAGGCCGAGCGTCTGGTCGAGGCGGTGCGCCTGCATGCCGATGACCTGACGCGTGAAAAATCCATGCTGGAATCGATCCTGTCCGATATCGGCGCGGGGGCCGTGATGGTCGATCCGCGCGGGCGGGTGATGTTCTACAACGCCGCCGCCGCGCGGTTGATGCCGGGGCTGGGGCTGGACCGCGATCTGGCCCGCGCGCTGCGCCTTGGCGCGGTCGAGGCGGCGCGCGCGCGGTTGCGGGCGGCCGAATCGGTTGCCGAGCGCGCTGCCGACGCGCCGCCGGCCACCACGGATCTGATCTGCTTCACGCAGGCGGGCGACCGGTTGACCGGGCAGATGCGCGCGCTCACCGACGCACGTGGGCACATCCTGATCCTGCGCCCGGCACAGGCGGCGGCGCAGAGTACCGGCGAGGGGACAGAGACCTTGCGGCGCAGCGCCGCCAGCCTGATCCCGCTTCTGACCGAACTCGACGGTCCGGTGCCGCCCGCCGTTGCCGATGCGATCCGCTCGGAAGCGTCGCGGCTGGCTGCCGCGTTGCGTGCGCTCGCTCCGCCGGAGCGGACAGGGATGCCGGGCGCGGGCGGGCTGACCGCCGCCGAACTGGTCGCCTCGGTCACCGGTGTCGCGGAAACCGAGTGCCAGGGCGATCTGTCGCTGGCGGTGGATGGCGGCACATTGGCGGCGCTGGTCAGCGATCTGGCGGCGCGGCTGGCCGAAAGCGGACGGCCCGCGCCGAAGCTCACGCTCGACGCCGAGGGGCCGGACGCCGGGGCGCAGATCCGACTGTCATGGCAGGGCGAGGTACTGCCGGTGGCCACGCTGGATCACTGGCTGGACCAGCCCCCCGATCCCGACCGCCCCGATCAGAGCGGCGCGGACCTGCTGGCCGAGATGGGGACCGGCATCTGGCCGGAGATCAATGGCGACGGGCGCGCGGCGCTGATCCTGCCGCTGCCCCTGGCCGAGGCGGACCCGGTGCAGTCACCGGGCCTGACCTATGATTTCGCGCTGACCGGTGGCGACGATCACGGCTTGCTGTCGCACCTCACCTGCGTCGTGTTCGACACCGAAACCACCGGGCTGGACCCGACCGACCGCATCGTCCAGATCGCCGGGCTGCGCATCACCAATGGCCGTCTGACCGGCGAACGCTTCGAGACGCTGGTCAATCCCGGTCGCCCGATCCCGCCCCGCTCGACCGAGGTGCATGGCATCACCGATGCGATGGTTGCGGATGCACCCGATACCGGCGACGCGCTGCGCGCGTTCCATCACTTCGCGGATGGCGCGGTGTTGATCGCCCATAACGCGCCTTTCGACATGGGATTTCTCCACGCGGCGCGCACAGAATGTGGCGTCGCCTTCGACAACAGGGTAATGGACACCGTCCTGCTGTCGGCGATGGTCTGGGGCCAATCGGTCTCGCATTCGCTGGACGCGCTGACCGCGCGGCTGGGCATCACGATCCCGCCCGAGTTGCGCCACACCGCCATGGGCGATGCCGAAGCGACGGCGCAGGCGTATCTGCGTCTGTTGCCCGCGCTGGCCGCCAAGGGGATCGCGCGGTTCGAGGACATGACCGCTGCGGCGGCAAAGCATCGCCGCCTGCTCGAAGACGCGAACCTGACGCGCCCCGAGGACGGCCCGACCGACTGACCCGATGGCATTGACCGCTGCACGGCGCAATGGCACTGATCCGCCGCGATGATCCCGACAACCGGAGGCCAAGGCCATGACCCGCGCGCTGATGATCCAGGGCACCGGCTCGAATGTGGGCAAATCGCTGCTGGTCGCGGGGCTGTGTCGCGCGGCGCGGCGGCGGGGCCTGTCGGTCGCGCCGTTCAAGCCGCAGAACATGTCCAACAACGCCGCCGTGACGGCGGATGGCGGCGAGATCGGGCGCGCGCAGGCGCTTCAGGCGCTGGCCTGCGGTCTGGAGCCTGTGAGCGACATGAACCCGGTTCTGTTGAAGCCCGAAACCGAAACCGGTGCGCAGGTGATCGTGCAAGGCAGATACCGGGGCAGCACACGGGCGCGCGATTACGCCTCGCTGAAACCGGACCTGATGGGCGCGGTGCAGGACAGCTTCGCCCGGCTGCAGAAGGCGCATGATCTGGTGATCGTCGAGGGCGCGGGCAGCCCGGCCGAGGTGAACCTGCGGCGGGGCGACATCGCCAATATGGGGTTCGCGCGGGCCGCTGACGTGCCGGTGGTGCTGGCCGGCGATATCGACCGGGGCGGCGTGATCGCGCAGATCGTGGGGACGCAGGCGGTGCTCGATCCCGGCGACGCGGCGATGGTTGCCGGATTTCTGGTCAACCGGTTCCGCGGCGATCCGCGCCTGTTCGACGATGGCTATGCGCTGATCGAACAGCGCACCGGATGGCGCGGATTCGGAGTGCTGCCGTGGTTCGCCGATGCCTGGCGTCTGCCCGCCGAGGACGCGCAGGACATCGCAACGCGGCCGCGCAACACCGGATTGCATATCGTCGTCCTGACCTTCTCGCGTATCGCGAATTTCGACGATCTCGACCCGCTGGCGCAGGAGGAGGGGGTGCGCCTGACCATGCTGCGCGCCGGGCAGGCGATACCGGGTGACGCCGATCTGGTCATCCTGCCCGGCACCAAGTCGACGCGCGGCGATCTGGAGTTCCTGCGCGCGCAGGGCTGGGATATCGACCTTGCGGCACATCACCGGCGCGGCGGGCAGGTGCTGGGCCTGTGCGGCGGCTATCAGATGCTGGGGCGCCGTATTTCCGACCCGCAAGGCGTGGAAGGGCCGCCCGGCGAAACGCCCGGTCTGGGCCTGTTGCAGATCGACACCGTGATGATGCCGGACAAGCGGCTGAGCCGCGTCGAGGGGGTGCATGTGCCCACCGGCCAACCCTTGCGAGGCTATGAGATCCATATCGGCCGCAGCGACGGTGCCGACCGCGCCCGTCCGTTCGCGCGCATCGCGGAGGAAGCCGAGGGCGCGCTCAGCGCCGACGGGCGCGTCGCGGGCAGTTATTTGCATGGCATGTTCGCGGATGACGGCTTTCGCGCGGCCTTTCTCGGCGGTTTCGGCGTGGCTGCATCGGCGCACCGGCACGAGGATACCGTCGAGCGCACGCTCGATGCCCTGGCCGACCATATCGAGGCGCATCTGGACGTGGCCGGGTTGCTGTCCCTCGCCCGTTAGGACGCCTGTTCCAGCGCCTGCGCCAACAGTGTCAGCGCGTGATCGCGCGATGCCGCGCGCACCGCTTTGCGGCCCAATGCACCGAACTCGACCGTTTCGCTGCGCGTGACCTGCCCGGTGCGGGCCACGCCGAAGCAGACCCTGCCTTCGGGCTTATGCTCCGATCCGCCCGGCCCGGCGATGCCGGTGATCGACACGGCCAGTTGCACCGGTGCGCGGGCCAGAGCGCCCTCCGCCATCTCGCGGGCGACCTGTTCCGAGACCGCGCCGAAGCGGTCCAGCGTGTCCGCGCCTACGCCCAGCATCTCGCGCTTGGCGGTGTTGGAATAGGTCACGAACCCGCGCTCGACCACGTCGGAAGAGCCCGCAATATCGGTGAGTGCCGCCGCGACCATGCCGCCGGTGCAGCTCTCGGCGGTGGCGATCCTCACGCCGGCGGCGCGGGCCCGCTCCAGCAGGGAGGCGACGTCGCTCATCCCATCACCCCGTGCCACAATCCGGCGAGAATGATCACGCCGATCCCCGCGAAGACGCCGGCGATGATATCGTCCAGCATCACCCCCGTCGGTCCGCCCTGCCGATCGGCCCAGCCGACGGGGCCGGGCTTGGCGATGTCGAACAGACGGAACAGCAGCAGCGCCGCGATCCAGCCGGGCCAGAGCGCGGTGATATCAAGGCCCCGCGTCCAAGCCGCGTAGCTGAGCGGGAACAGCGCGATCATCTGGCCCGCCACCTCGTCTATGACGATTTCGGAGGGGTCTTTTTCGGCGCTGTCGCGGGTTGCCACCCGCACCGCCCACCAGCCCTGGAGGATCACCGCGACCGTCGCTGCAAACAGCAAGGGGAAACCACCAAGCCAGTGAAACAGCCACGCCAGCGGCAGGGTCGCCAGCGATCCCCAGGTGCCGGGGGCAGGGCGCAGATAGCCGATGCCGCCCAGTGTCGCGATCCGGCGGGCCAGCGGGATCATGGCCGCACCAGCGTGGCCGAGGTCATCGCCGCGATGCCTTCGCCACGCCCCGTGAAACCGAGCCGCTCGGACGTGGTCGCCTTGACCGACACCCGGCCCGGCTCCACCCCCATGATCGCGGCCAGCGCGGTCTGCATGTCATGGGCATGAGGGCCGATCTTGGGTTCTTCGCAGATCAGCGTCACATCGACATTGCCGATGTCATAGCCCATATCGCGTGCCGTCTGAACCGCGTGGATCAGGAAGCGGTCACTGGCGGCGCCCTTCCATTGCGCCTCGGACGGGGGGAAATGCCGCCCGATATCGCCCATCGCCAGCGCACCATAGATCGCGTCGCACAGCGCATGAATGCCGACATCGGCGTCGGAATGACCGGTCAGCGCCCGCCCGTGCGGAACCTTGACGCCGCACAGGATCACATGATCGCCGGGGCCGAAGCGGTGCACGTCAAAGCCGTTGCCAACCCGTATATCCATATCGCTTCCCAATATCCGTTTGGCGCGCGCGAAATCCGCCGCCGTGGTGATTTTCAGATTGTCGGCTTCGCCCGGCACGATGGCAACCGTCAATCCGGCGGCGCGCGCGACCTCGACATCGTCCAGCGCCGCGCCGTCATACCGGGCATGCGCGGCCACGATCGCCTCCAGATGAAATCCCTGCGGGGTCTGCGCCGCGAACAGGTCCGCGCGGTCCTGCGTTCCGCTCACTTCGCCGCCCGATCCGCGCCAGAGCGCATCGGTGACGGGCAGCGCCGGCGCGGCGGCCACGTGATCGTCAAGCGCGTCGATCACCGCATCGATCAAGGCCGGACTGACGCAGGGGCGCGCGATGTCGTGGATCAGCACGCGCGTCGTGTCGGTGCGCGCCAATGCGGCCAGCCCGTTCTGCACCGATTGCGCCCGCGTCGCGCCGCCGCTGGCCAGCAGCAGACCGTCCTGGCCCTCGAATTCGGCCCAAGCGTCCTGATCGTCCTCGGCCAGCACCAGAACGATGCGCGCCACACCCGGACAGGCGCGGAACCGCGCCAGCGTCCAGTCCGCCACGCGCTGCCCGGCCAGCGGGCGCCACTGTTTCGCCACGCCGCCCCCGGCGCGCAGGCCGCGTCCGGCGGCGAGGAGGATGGCGGCAGTTGTCATGGAACTGTCCCGAGGGTGAAAAACCGTGCCCTCTTTAGAACGCCAAGCCGGGCGGGGCAATTGCCCGCCGATGCCGTTGCCGGATTGGGCGGGAAACCTGTTGCATTTACCTTGACGCATCGTCGCGATTGGCAGGACGGGCAGGATCGGCTAATCATCCCGAAGCTGCAAAAGGATCAGGTATTTGGCCCGCGCGTTTTCGGCTTTTTCGCTGACTCCTCCGGTGATTCTGGCGCCGATGGCCGGTATCACCGATCGGCCGTTCCGTGATCTGGTGATGGAGTTCGGCGCCGGGCTGGTGGTCAGCGAGATGATCGCCAGCCGCGAGATGGTGCAGGCCCGCCCCGGCAGCCGCGAAAAGGCCGAACTGGGCGCCGATGTGGAAAACACCGCCGTGCAGATCGCCGGCCGCGAGGCGCATTGGATGGCCGAGGCCGCGCGCCAGTTGGCCGATCGCGGGGCGCGGATCATCGACATCAACATGGGCTGTCCGGCGCGCAAGGTGACCAACGGCTATTCCGGCTCGGCCTTGATGAAAACGCCCGATCACGCCCTGCGCCTGATCGAGGCTGTCGTGGGCGCGGTGGATCTTCCGGTGACGCTGAAGACCCGCCTGGGCTGGAACGACGACATGAGGAACGCCCCGCAACTGGTTGAACGCGCACAGGATGCCGGTATCCGGATGGTGACGATCCACGGGCGCACGCGCTGCCAGTTCTACAAGGGACGCGCCGATTGGCAGGCGATCCGTGCGGTGCGCGACATTGCGACGATTCCGGTCATCGCCAATGGCGATATTCTGGATGCGGCCAGCGCGCGAACCGCCCTGAGGCAATCAGGCGCGGACGGCGTCATGGTCGGACGCGGCGTGCAGGGGCGTCCCTGGCTGCTGGCCGAAATCGCGCATGTGCTGTTCGGCACGCCACCGCCCGTTGTGCCGCATGGCGCGGCGCTGGCCGACATGGTGCAGCGACATTATCAGGCGATGTTGGACTTTTACGGCACTGCGCTGGGCGTGCGCGTGGCGCGCAAACATCTGGGCTGGTATATGGCAGAAGCCCGAACGTCGCCCGATCTGCGCCGGCGGGTGCTGACCGCGAACGATCCGGCAAGTGTCATGGCCCTGATCGGCGAGGCCGTTTCACCACGCGAAATGGCAGCGGCATGATGCAGGCGAATGCATCTTCGAGAACGGAGGAGGATGATGCAGGGCACGGTTCTGATCGCGGATGAAGACCGCGCGATCCGTACGGCGCTGACGCAGACGCTGACGCGCGCCGGGTGCAAGGTTCACGCCACCGCACGGCTGCGCACGTTGATGCGCTGGGTCGCCGAGGGTCGGGGCGATGTCATCGTCATCGACGTGGTCACATCCGACGGGGACGGGTTGGAACTGCTGCCGGAAATTGCCCGGCTGCGGCCCGGCCTGCCGGTGATCGTGATTTCGGCCCTGGACCCGGCAACGGAGGGCACGGGCGGGGCCGGACCCTGGGATTACCTGCCCAAGCCGTTCGATCTGCCCGACCTGATGCACCGCACCGCCCGCGCGCTGCGGGGGCACGCGTCCGCCGTTCCCCCCGATGCCGTCGCGGATACCGAAGCCGGGGCCGAGCGGCTGGCCGATTCGGTGGCGCGCCATTTGCGGCGGTATTTCGACCTGCATGGCACCATGCTGCCCGCGCCCGGCCTTTATGGCCGCATCCTGCGCGAGATCGAAACCCCACTGATCGAGGTCGCGCTGGAGGCAACCGCCGGAAATCAGGCGAAATGTGCCGAACTTCTGGGCATCAATCGCAATACTCTGCGCAAGAAGATCACCGATCTTGATATTCAGGTGACACGGCAGCGCAAAATGATGTAAAAACGCCACAGGAACGTGGCGGCCGGATATTCACACGGCACGAGACCACGATATTTTGCGGTTTGCCGTCAAAGCGGCACATCATGACGAGGGCAGCACCCGTGGCAACGCGGACACAAGGCAGGCCGTTCTGGGCATTCAATCGCTGGCGCCGCACGCGGCGCGCGCGCAACCTCGGCACGCTGGGGCTGGTGGTGCTGGGGCCGTGCCTTGCATTCGCCACCTATCTGGTTCTGGGGCCGTTCGACAATCACGCCTCGGCGCCGTCGCTGCGCATCGTGCTGCTGGCCGATCTGGTCTATGTGCTGGTGGTGGCGACGCTGGTTCTGGCGCAGATCGCCCGTTTGATCGCGGCGCGGCGGGCCAAATCGGCCGGATCACGCCTGCACCTGCGTCTGACCGGGGTGTTCGCGCTGCTGGCGCTGATCCCGACTGTCACGGTCGCCGTCTTTGCGGCGCTGACGGTGAATATCGGGCTTGAGGGCTGGTTTTCCGAACGGGTGCGCCAGGTCGTCGGTTCGTCGCTGGCCGCCGCGCAGGCTTACGAGACCGAACAGCGCGAGGATCTGGCCGAAGACGCGGTTGCGCTGGCCCGGTATCTCGACGCCTCGCGCCGGGTCACGGTGTTCATGAACGATGGCGAATTGCGGCAGGTTCTGGTCCAGGGTCAGAGCCAGATCCAGCGCGGCCTCCGCGAGGCTTATGTGATCGACGGAACGGGCGAAATCCGTGGCCGCGGCGAGCGGTCCTATCTGTTCGATTTCGAAAAACCCGACCAGGAGCGGATCGCGCAGGCCCGCAGCGAGGGGCTGGAAATCATCCAGGACTGGGACAACAACGAGTTTCGCGCGCTCGTGCGGCTGGATGCCTTCGCGGATCGTTATCTCTATGTCAGTCGGGATGTGGACGGGCAGTTGCTCAACCTTCTGGACGAGACCAAGGAAACCGTGCACCTCTATCAGCAACTCGAAAGCGAACGCGGGCGCGTGCTGTTCGAGTTCGGGCTGATGTATCTGGGGTTCGCGGTGATCCTGATCCTGGCCGCGATCTGGCTGGGTCTGTGGTTCGCCGAACGCCTGTCGCGCCCGGTGGGGCGATTGACCGGCGCTGCGCAAAAGGTCGGTGGCGGCGATCTGGACGTGCAGGTCATCGAAGAGGATGGCGACGACGAAATCGCCATGCTGGGGCGGTATTTCAACCAGATGACGCGGCAACTGAAACGCCAGCGCGACACGTTGCTTGAGAACACCGAACAGATCGAACGCCGCCGTCGGCTGTTTGATTCAGTGCTGTCCTCGGTCACCTCCGGCGTGGTCGGGCTGGACCCGGACGGAAGGATCAGCTTCGTCAACCGCTCGGCGCATCGGCTTCTGGGGTGGTCGGGCGACGGCGAATCGGTGATGTTGCCGGTGGCGGTTCCGGAATTCGGCGCCCTGTTCGACACGTTGAAACGCGGCGGTGGCGGCGGCGCGCAGGGCGAGATCAAGGTCACGCGGCAGGGCCGGCTGGAAAACCTGCTGGTGCAGATGGCGCCGCGCCGCTCCGAAGACGGCGATCTCGAAGGCTATGTCGTCGTGTTCGACGACGTGACCGATCTGGTCAGCGCGCAGAGGATGGCGGCATGGGGCGACGTGGCGCGCCGCATCGCGCATGAAATCAAGAACCCGCTGACCCCGATCCAGCTGAGCGCCGAACGCATCAAGCGCAAATTCTCCCCGCTGGTGGGCGACGAGGCCGGGCGGCTGGAATCGATGACCGACGTGATCGTGCGCCAGACGAACGATCTGCGCCGCATCGTCGATGAGTTCTCGAAATTCGCCCGCATGCCCGAACCCGACCGCCGCCACGAGGATCTGGTGCGCCTGACGCGCGATGCGGTGACATTGCAACAGGCGGGACAGCCCGATCTGACCGTGACGGCTGATCTGCCCGACGGCGCGATGATGGCCGAGGTCGATGCCACGATGTTGACGCAGGCCCTCACCAATCTGATCAAGAACGCCGGAGAAGCCATTGAAACTCTGAAGGAAAGAGGGGCGCCCGAAGGGTTCGACCCGCAGGTGCATGTGTCGTTGCATGAGGAGAACGGCACATCGGTGATCCGCGTCGCCGATAACGGCATCGGCCTGCCCGAAGATCGCGCCCGCCTGTTCGAACCTTACGTGACGACGCGGAGCGCGGGCACCGGTCTGGGCCTGCCGATCGTGCGCAAGATCATCGAGGAACACGGCGGCACCCTGACGCTCGAGGATGCGCCGCCCTTCGATGGGGCGACGCGGTTCGGCGCGATGGCGGTGATCCGTCTTCCGGCGCTGGAAACGGCTGTGCGGCCAAATGAAGATCGCACCGAAAGCAGCAGTAAACAAAAGGCAAAAGCAGGATTTGAAGCATGAGTGACATTCTGATCGTGGACGATGAGCGCGACATCCGGGAGCTGGTGTCGGACATCCTTGAGGACGAGGGTTATGCCACCCGGCTGGCGGGCACGTCGGACGAATGCATGGCCGCGCTGAACGCCGAAGCCCCGGCGTTGCTGATCCTCGACATCTGGCTGAAAGACAGCAGCATGGACGGGATCGACATCCTGAAACGCGTCAAGCGCGACAATCCGGACGTGCCGGTGGTCATCATTTCAGGACATGGCAATATCGAGATCGCGGTCGCGGCGATCCGGCAGGGGGCCTATGACTTCATCGAAAAACCCTTCAACATCGACCAGTTGCTGGTGGTGATCCGCCGCGCGATGGAAGCCTCGCGCCTGCGCCGCGAAAACTCCTCGCTCAAGCGGCGCGAGATGACCAGCGCCGACATGATCGGCCAGAGCGCGGCGTTCCGCACGCTGGCGGGGCAACTGGACAAGGTGACGAAATCGAACGGGCGGGTGATGCTGTCCGGTCCGGCAGGATCGGGCAAGGAAATCGCCGCACGCTATATCCACGCCCATTCCAACCGCGCCGACGCGCCCTTCGTCATCGTGAATTGCGCCAGCATCGCCTCGGAGCGAATGGAGGAGGTGCTGTTCGGGCGCGAAACCCCGGAGCGGGGGATCGAATCCGGCCTGCTGGAAGAGGCGCATGGCGGCGTCGTCTATTTCGACGAGGTGGCGGACATGCCGATGGGCACGCAGTCCAAGATCCTGCGGGTGCTGGTCGATCAGCAGTTCCAGCGTGTCGGCAGCACCGACAAGGTGCGCGTCGATCTGCGGGTGATTTCCAGCACCAACCGCGATCTCGAGGCCGAAATCCGCGCCGACCGCTTCCGCCAGGAATTGTTTCACCGCCTGAACGTGGTGCCGATCAAGGTGCCATCGCTGGAGGAGCGGCGCGAGGACATTCCGGTGCTTGCCAATCATTTCATCGCCCGGTTCCACGCCAATCAGGGCCTCCCCCAGCGCGAACTGAGCGCCGAGGCGGTCGCGCTGATGCAGACGATGGCGTGGCCGGGCAATGTGCGCCAGTTGAAGAACCTTGTCGAAAGGGTGCTGATCCTCGGCGACGGCTCGGGCCCGATCGAGGCGCGCGAGATGCTTGGCGACAGCGAACCGTCGGCGGAGGAGGGGCGCGTGGTGCTGTCCGGCGCGCTGGCCACACTGCCCCTGCGCGAGGCGCGCGAGGCGTTCGAACGCGAATACCTGCTGACCCAGATCAACCGGTTTGGCGGCAATATCAGCCGCACCGCCTCGTTCGTCGGGATGGAACGCAGCGCGCTGCATCGCAAGCTGAAATCGCTGGGCGTCGTCACGTCGACCAAGACCGGCGCAAGGGTGGCGCATGTGGACGACGCCGCCGAGGAAAGCACGGCGGTGAAGTGACGGCCGGCGCGCCTTATTGCGGGGCGCGCACCGGTGTCACGATCTGCCAGCTGCCGTCGTCATAGCGGATCGCGCAGGAATTGGGCGCCAGCGCGGGCAGGGTGCGTGTGGGCGTGCGCGGCGCGGCCGAGGCCACCGAGGCCGAGCAGCGTGGCACCGTCACCGGACGATAGCCGCGCTGGCCCATGCACATGTCCTGAACCCGGGCGCGCAGCCCGCGATTGACGTCTTCGGTATAGATCGCGCCCTCGCGCCAATAGCCGGGGCGGAACACGCAATTGCCCCTGGAATCGCAATATTGCCGGGCGGGCTCGAAAATCGGCGGGTTCCGGCGGATGCGGGTGGCGACCGGCGCGTCGCGCAGCGCGCGCACCTCGCATTCGGTGCGGTCGGCCTGCATCTGCGCCACGGTGACGCCGGGGCGATGATAGATCGACAGCGGCGCGCAGGCGGACAGCGCAAGGGCGGCAGCGGCAAGGATCAGTCGCATCTTCATGGACTTATCCTGCCCCGATTCCGGCGCGCAGACAAATGGAATTGACCGTCTCGGGGCCTTCTGTCATGCAGGGGCCTCGGGCAAGGCGGGCCATGAAACGGGGCCAGTGGCATGAAGGTCATCATTTGCGGCGCCGGACAGGTCGGCTGGCAGATCGCGCGCCACCTGTCGGGCGAACAGAACGACGTGACGGTGGTGGACAGCAACGCCGAACTGGTGCGCCGCGCCACCGACACGCTGGACGTGCAGGGCATGGCCGGGTTCGCCAGCCATCCCAACGTGCTGGAACGCGCGGGCGCGCGCGATGCCGACATGATCATCGCGGCGACCTATTCCGACGAGGTGAACATGATCACCTGTCAGGTGGCCCATTCCCTGTTCGACATCAAGCGCAAGATCGCCCGTCTGCGCGCGCGGGCCTATTTGGAACCGGCCTATGCCGATCTTTACCGCCGCGAACACCTGCCCATCGACGTCATCATCAGCCCCGAACAGGAAGTCGCCGAGGCCGCGATGCAGCGTTTTTCGGCCCCCGCCGCGTTCGATACCGAACTGTTCATGGGCGGGCAGGCGCAGTTGCTGGGTCTGTCGCTGGATCAGGATTGCCCGGTGGTCAACACGCCGCTGCGCCAGTTGACCGATCTGTTCTCGACGCTGCGCGCGGTGGTGGTGGCGGTGCGGCGCGACGGCACGCTGTTCGCGCCGGAACCCGACGATCAGCTGTTCGTCGGCGACGATTGTTATGTCTTCACCCATCACGACGATGTCGCCCGCACGATGGAGATTTTCGGCAAGAAGCAGTTCAAGCAGGATCGCATGGTGATCGTGGGCGGCGGCAATGTCGGCCGCACTGTCGCCAAGCGCCTTGAAAAACGCGCCCATCGCGTGCGCGTCAAGATGATCGAGAAAAGCCGCGACAACGCCGAACGCGCCGCCGAGGAACTGGAGCGCACGATCGTGCTGCATGGCGACGGGCTGGACAGCGCCCTGCTGCAGGAAGCCGGGATTTCCCGCGCCGATGCGATGCTGGCGGTCACCGACGACGACAAGACCAACATGCTGGCCGCCGTGCGCGCCAAGGCCGAAGGGTGTCCGATGGCGATCGCCCTAATCAACGACCCCACGCTGGTGCCGCTGATGGGACCGCTGGGCATCGACGCCTATATCAATCCGCGCGCCACCACGGTCAGTTCGATCCTGCGCCATATCCGGCACGGGCGGGTGCGGGCGGTCTATTCCATCGGCGACGCCGAGGCCGAGGTGATCGAGGCGCAGGTGATGTCCACGTCGCCCATGGCCGGACAGAGACTGCGCGATATCGACTTTCCCGAAGGTGCGCTGGTGGGCGCGGTGATGAAAGGAAGCGAGGTGCTGCGCCCGGTCGGCTCGCTGCGGATCGAAGAGGGTGACGTGATCGCGATTTTCGCGATGGCCGACGACGTCCCCGAGGTCGAGCGGCTGATGCAGGTCTCGATAGATTACTTCTGAGATGCGCCGCGCTGTCGAACCCGGCGTTCTGATCCGCCTGCCGCTGTTCCTGCTGATCTGGGGCATCGCGGCGCTTTCGATGGCGCTTCCGGCGATCCATGCGCTGACGCGTGGCAATTATCCGGTCGTTCGCTCTTTCGCCATGGCCGGGGGGCTGGGGCTGGTGGCGGTCGTGCTGATCGCGCTCTCGGGCGTACCGCGCGCGCGCAACTGGACGCGGTCGCAATTGCTGTCGCTTCTGGCGACCTTCGCGATCCTGCCGGCGTTTCTGGCGGTGCCGCTGCACGACGTGCTGCAGACGACCACGTTCCTGAACGCCTATTTCGACATGGTCAGCGCCGTCACCACCACCGGCGCGGATATTTTCAACGATCCCGATCGCCTGGACGACACGCTGCACCTGTGGCGCGCGCAGGTGGGCTGGATGGGCGGGCTGTTCATGTGGGTCGCCGCCGCCGCCATCCTCGCGCCGCTCAGCCTCGGGGGGTTCGAAGTGACGGCGCGCAGCCAGCCGGGGCGCGGCGCCGACATCCCGATGCAGCAGGAAAACGCGGATCCGCGCCACCGCCTTCTGCGCATCACCGCCACGCTGGCCCCGCTTTATGCCGGGCTGACGACTGTGGCCTGGGTGTTGCTGTTGATGAGCGGCGACACATCGCTGGTGGCGCTGTGCCATGCGATGTCGGTCATGGCGACGTCGGGCATTTCGCCGGTCGGGGGGCTGGGTCATGCGCAATCCGGTCTGGCCGGCGAATTCGTGCTGTTCATGTTCATGGTCTTCGCGCTGTCGCGGCTGACGTTTTCGGGCGATACCGCGCTGCTGGGCGCCGCGCGGCTGACCCGCGACCCCGAGTTCCGCATCGGCCTTCTGCTGGTGCTGGGGGTGCCGTCGCTGCTGTTCCTGCGCCACTTCCTGGGGGCGTATGACGTGGAATCGGCGGATCAGATTTCCGCGGCGCTGCATGCGTTCTGGGGCGCGATGTTCACGGTGATGTCGTTTCTCACCACCACCGGGTTCGAAAGCGCGGATTGGGAACAGGCGCAAGTGTGGTCGGGCCTCCAGACGCCGGGCATGATCCTGATGGGGCTGGCCGTCATGGGCGGCGGCGTCGCCACCACCGCCGGCGGGGTCAAGCTGCTGCGGGTCTATGCGCTCTATCTCAACGGTCTGCGTGAGTTGCAGCTGCTCGTGCATCCCTCGTCGGTGGGCGCCCAGTTGCGCGGGCGACAGCGCATCCGCAAGGGTGGTGCGTTCATCGCGTGGATGTTCTTCATGTTGTTCGCGCTGACGCTGGCGTTCCTCATCGTGGTGCTGGCGGCGACGGGGGTGAGCTTTGAGCAATCGGTGGTGCTGGCCATCGCGACGCTGTCCACCACCGGGCCGCTGATCGAGGTCGCCAGCGAAACGCCGGTCCGGCTGGCCGAACTGGGACCGGTGGCCAAGGGCATTCTCTGTGCAGCGATGGTGCTGGGCCGCCTTGAAACGCTGGCGATCGTCGCGCTTTTCACGCCGTCGCTGTGGCGCAATTGAAGATGCCTTGGGCACCGCGACCAAGGGGCTGATTTTTGGGGTGGAATCCCCTTTGCCGGCAAGACATACTCACCCGCGAGGGACGCGCTGGGCGGCGGCGCGCGCAAGAAAAAAGGCGAGACAACACAATGGCTTCGGACCGACAGAATCTGCAGGACGCATTCCTTAACCATGTGCGCAAGACCAAGGTGCCGGTGACGATCTTTTTGATCAATGGCGTCAAGTTGCAGGGCGTGATCACGTGGTTCGACAATTTCTGCGTCCTGCTGCGCCGCGACGGGCAGGCGCAACTGGTCTACAAGCATGCGATTTCGACAATCATGCCGTCCCAGCCGATCAATCTTTATGAGGGCGAAGACGCCTCTTGATGGAACATGACCGGATTGCCACCCGTGCGTGGGTGCTGCACCCCGACATAAAATCCGACCCCGACCGCCGCGATCCCGGACCGGCGCTGGAGGAGGCCATTGCGCTGGCCGTCGCCTTGCCCGATCTCGAGGTGGTGGGGTCGGAAAATGTGCCTCTGCAACGGGTCCATCCCGGCCATGTGTTCGGGTCCGGCAAGATCGAGGAACTGGGTGCGCGGTTTTCCGCCAACGACATCGAACTGGTGCTGATTGACGGCCCGGTATCGCCGGTGCAGCAGCGCAATCTCGAAAGGGCATGGGACGTCAAGATCCTGGACCGCACCGGGCTGATCCTGGAAATCTTCTCGGATCGCGCCGCCACCCGCGAGGGGGTGTTGCAGGTGGAAATGGCCGCGCTGTCGTTCCAGCGCACGCGGCTGGTGCGCGCCTGGACCCACCTGGAACGCCAGCGCGGCGGTTACGGTTTTGTCGGCGGCCCCGGTGAAACCCAGCTCGAGGCCGACCGCCGCGCCATCGACGACCAGTTGGTGCGCCTGCGCCGGCAACTGGACAAGGTGGTGAAAACCCGCGATCTGCACCGCAGGGCGCGCGCCAAGGTGCCCTATCTCATCGTCGCGCTGGTCGGTTATACCAACGCCGGCAAATCGACGCTGTTCAACCGTCTGACAGGGGCCGAGGTCAAGGCCGAGGACATGCTGTTCGCCACGCTCGACCCGACCATGCGCCGGGTGGTCCTGCCCGACGGCCCCGAGATCATCCTGTCCGATACCGTCGGGTTCGTCAGCAAGCTGCCCACCGAACTGGTCGCCGCCTTCCGCGCTACGCTGGAAGAGGTGCTGTCGGCCGATCTGATCGTGCATGTGCGCGACATCTCGCATCCCGAAACCGAGGCGCAGGCCGAGGATGTGGAGGCCATCCTGACCTCACTCGGTGTCGATCAGGAAACGCCGCATCTGGAGGTCTGGAACAAGCTGGACCGGCTAGACGCCGAGGCGCGTACCGCGATGCAGGCCCGCGCCGCGCGCAAGGACGACGTGTTCGCGCTGTCCGCGCTGACCGGCGAGGGAATCGCGCCGCTGCTGGACCGGATCTCGGATGCCCTGCAGGAGACAAGGCACGAGGCGCGTCTGGATCTGCCGTTTTCCGCCGGCAAGCGCCGCGCCTGGCTGTTCGAGCAGGAGGTGGTGCAGGACGAGGAGGAGACCGAGACCGGCTGGTCCCTGACCGTGTTCTGGACCACGCGGCAGGCGCGGCAGTTTCAGGACATCGCGTAGGGCGGACGGTCCGTCCGCCCGGAAAGACGCCGCGTCATTCGCGCGGTTCCAGATGCGTGACCCCCACGGCGCCGGCACGGGCCAGATCCATGTCCAGCGACATCGGAATGTATTCGCCCCGCCGCCACAGCCGCGCCAGATCGTCGTAATGCCGCGACAGGAAATGCCCCGATTGCCCGGTCGAGATGACGAACACCGACGAGTTCGGATCGGCGAAATCGTAGACCCCGCGATAGCCCGGCCCGTGCACGTTGCGGAACGGCTCGGGTCCGGTGCCGCTGGTGCGGCCGCGTTGCAGGGTGTTGTCGCCACCGCTGGTGGATTGGCGGATGTTGACGAAATACCGCAGCAGCGGCACCTCGCCGAGGATCTGGTGATCCTGCATGGCCTGATGCGCATCGCCCCAGCGCAGGCTTTCCAGCGTGGTGCCGTAGGTCTCGCCGATCCAGACCAGCGCATCGTCCAGCGCCAGCCGCGCCATCTCGGTGCAGGTTTCGGTGCGCGAGCTTTGACGCACGTTGCACCAGACCGACGCGCCGTCGATGTCGCGATAGACCCGTTCGATGAACAGCGGCTCGACATGGGTGAACTCATCCGCCAACGGCCCCAATTCGTCGGCGATCAGCCGTTTCTGCAGGGCGCGCAGCCAAGCGGCGTAGATCAGCGGCTCGGGCAGGTGTTCGTTCATCTCGCCGTTCCAGTCCGCCAGAAGCGCCAGCGCGATCTGGCGCTGGCGTTCGGGCGTGCCCTCGGGGGCGGATTCGCCGGTGAACCACAGATCCGCGCCGATCAGCGGCAACAGCGAGCGCGCGGTAAAGCTGACCGGGTCCAGCTGCGCCTCGATGAAGCTGTCGCGGGTATGGACCTGGCGCGCCTGCATCAGGCGCTTCCAGCGGTTGATGCGCTGCGTGTCGCCCCAGTGGAACGAGATGTGGTTGGGAAACGGACGGTCGACGACCTTGTTGTTGGTATTGCCCAGGATCCCGCCGCGCGGGGCGACGAATTCGGGGTTGGACGCATAGGGCATCCGCCCCTGCCAGCGGTTTTCCGCGCGCCATCCCTGGCTGGGCAGGCGTCCCTGGCTTTGGTGGTCGGGATCGCGTCGGGGCGCCCAGCCGATCATCTTCATCGCGATGTCTTCGCGGTCGACCAACTGCAGGTTCTGCGCCGGGCCGATATAGCCCTCGCTGGCGGCGATCGCCTCGCGCACGGTGCTGGCCCGCATCACCGCCATTGCCGCCGAAAGCGTGGTGTCCTGTGCATTCAGCACGGTCCAGCCCAGTGCCGCGACATGCCCCGGCGGTGTGACCGTGTGGAGGTTGTAATGGCTGCCCGGCAGGACCGGGCCGTTTTCGGTCCAGCGCAGGGTCAGCGTGATCGGCTTGGACCCCTTGATCTCGATGATCGAAGGGCGCGACCGGAAGCGTTTGTACCCCTGCGGCGTCAGGTATTCCTCGGTATTGTCGGGGTTCAGTTTTTCGATGAACACGTCCTGATCGTCCAGATAGGCCGAGGTCAGCCCCCAGCCCAGCCGCGCGCTGCGCCCCGTCAGCACCACCGGAATGCCGGGAATCGTCGCGCCGATCACACCGCCCCTGGCCAGTTCCAGCCGCGCCAGATACCAGATCGACGGGGCCGAGAATCCCAGATGCGGGTCATTTGCCAGCAGCGTGCCACCCGAGGCCGAGCGCGAGGGGGCGGCGCTCCAGCCGTTCGAGGCTCCGGCCAGACCGGGGCGCGGGAAGGGCGATAGCGGATCGTCGGGCATCGGCGCGCCCTGCGCATAGCGGGGCAGATCGGGGAACAGGCTGGCATATTCGGGCAGGGCGGCGATGGCGCTGCCGGGTGCGTCGGGCATGATGTCGGACAACCGCTCTGCGTCATCCAGCATCAGCCCGGTGCGCGCACGCCGCACCTCGTTGGCCATATGGCCGGACAATTGCAGCCCCATCAGCTTGACCAGTGCCAGCGAATCCGCCGGCTGCCAGGGCGCGACGGGCGCGTTGAACAGGAACATCTCGGGCGCGCCACGGCCCAGGGCGCGTTCGTTGATTTCGGCCAGGCGGGCATTGATTCCGGCGGAATAGGCGGCAAGCGCGGCGCGGGTATCCTCGTCCTGCGCCTGGAGCGATTGCTGCGCCAGCCGGTACAGATCGAGGCGGCGCAACAGCCGGTCGATCGTCACGGTGCGGGTGCCGAACACTTCGGACAGACGCCCCTGAACGGTCCGGCGCAGAACGGTCATCTGCCACAGCCGGTCCTGCGCGTGGGCATAGCCGAGGCCAAAGAACACGTCCTTATCGGATTTCCCCAGGATGTGAGGCACGTTGGCGTTGTCGCGCACGATCTCGATCGGCGCGGCCAGATCGGCGACCGCCACGGTGCGGTCGTAATCGGGCAGCGACTGGCTGGCCAGGTAATAGATCAGCAAAACCGCCAGAACGATCAGTCCGACCAGACCCACCGCAATCCGCACCAGCCAGCGAAACATCAGCCTCATTGTTCGGTCGTTCTCCGTCGGAATCGTGCCTTGCTGATTTGCCAAGGCCCGCTGGCCTGATAGGTAGAAACGCAACCGAAACCAAGTCACAAGATGGGGAAAGACGATGGCAAAGCTGGCGTTTCTGGGATTGGGCGTGATGGGATTTCCCATGGCCGGGCACCTGCGAAAGGCGGGCCACGAGGTGACCGTCTATAACCGCACCGCGCAAAAGGCCGATGCCTGGGTCGCGGAACATGGCGGCACCCGCGCGCCCACCCCGCGCGAGGCGGTGCAGGGCGCGCAATTCGTCATGGCCTGTGTCGGTAACGACGATGACCTGCGCAGCGTCTGTCTTGGCCCCGACGGCGCGTTCGCGGGAATGGAGCGCGGCGCGATCTTCGTCGATCACACCACGGTTTCCGCGGCTGTCACGCGGGAACTTTATGAAAAAGCCGAAGAAAGCGGTTTCGCCTTCGTCGATGCACCGATCTCGGGCGGGCAGGCGGGGGCCGAGAACGGTGCGCTGTCGGTGATGTGCGGCGGCGATGCGCAGGCCTATGCGCAGGCCGAGCCGGTCATCGCCGCCTATGCCCGCATCTGCCGCCGCATCGGGGACAGCGGTGCCGGGCAGATGACCAAGATGTGCAACCAGATCGCCATTGCCGGTCTGGTGCAGGGGCTGAGCGAAGCGCTGAATTTCGCCCGCAAGGCCGGACTGGACGGGCGCGCGGTGGTCGAGGTGATCAGCCAGGGCGCCGCCGGAAGCTGGCAGATGCAGAACCGCCACGAGACCATGCTTGACGATGAGTTCGAGCACGGATTCGCCGTCGACTGGATGCGCAAGGATCTGGCGATCTGTCTTGACGCGGCCGAGGAAACCGGCGCCGCGCTGCCGGTGACCGCGTTGGTCGACCAGTTCTACAAGGACGTGCAGGCGATGGGCGGCGGGCGCTGGGATACGTCCAGCCTGATCCGGCGCCTGACGCGGGACTGAAACAATCGCTCACGGTGCTGTGACGATTGCGAAGGGGAACCAAACCGGGCGGGGGACTGTTCCTTCCCACAGATCGCGGCCTCTCGCCGCGTATGAAACAAGGGAAAAGGAGCCACTATGAAACGCATCATGATGACGGCCATCGCCGCTTCGGCACTTGTCGCAACAGGCGCGCTTGCCCAAGAGGAAGACGCATCGCGCGGAAGCGGGAATGTGACAGCAGCCGAACAGGTCGGAGGCGGCACGATGCCGACATGGTCCGATCTGGATCCGGATGAGCGCGGCCTGCTGTCCGAGGACGAGTTCAACGCCGCCAATGACGACTGGAACGCCAGCCGCGGTGCCGGGAACGAGCGCGGCGAGGATCTGGTGGATGAGCCGGCCATGGAATTCGGCGATCTCGATACCGATGCCGATGGCAACGTTTCCGAAGACGAATATAACGAGTACATGCAAAGCCGTGGCGCGGGCAACGAAACTGCAGCCGAAGCGGCAGGTGGCGCGCAGGTCACCGATTGACCGCGGCCAGTTGTGATGATTGAAGGACGACGCCGGGGTTCGCCCCGGCGTTTTTCGTTTCCGACCTGGATCAGGGAATGATGCGGGTGTATTTCGTGCCTTCCAGCGTCGCCCCGATGCGCAATCCGGCACGCCCGAAAATGGCCGCAAGAATGGGTTTGCGCAGCCTGTCGGTGTCGGTGCCGATGGATTCGCTGGTATCGGCGACCACGTATTCCAGATCCGCACCCGCGGCCCATCCCGGCGAGCGGCGGAAATTGTAGAGCGCATCCTGCGTCATGAAAAACAGCACATGGGCATATTGCGCCGCGCCGATCTGCAGCCCGGCACTGGCCTTGGTGACGGCGTAGTAATCCACGGACGTGCCTTTCACCCGCAGCGCACCGCGCCCGAAGGCCCCGCCCAGCCATAGCCCGGCCTCGGTCACCAGCGGCATCACCAGCATGCCGGCGGATTGTTCCGCCAACGAGGCCGTGTTGGGATAGAGCCTGAACATCTCGTTCAGCGTGGCATCGACGCGGGCATCGATTGTGGCGGCGCCGGGACTGCCGATCGCGTTGTTGCAGGCGGCGGCGGTGACGCCGACACCGGCCAGCGCCGCAAAGGTGAATCCGCGACGGGACAGACGAATGGGGGGCGTGCTGCTCATGGTAATATGCCTGTATCTAAATCTGCTCGATATGGCCGGTTCGTGCGACCTTGCCACAAGATATACGGAACTCGGGGCAACCTGTCACGCCTGAACGGGACCGACCCGGCATTTAGGCGCATTTCGCACCTTTGCCGCAGAAAACTGCCGCCGCGATCAGCCGTTCAGAAGCCGCGCCGCCTCGGGCGCGAAATAGGTCAGGATGCCGTCACAACCGGCGCGCTTGAAGCCCAGCAGGCTTTCCAGCATCACCTTTTGTCCGTCCAGCCAGCCATTCTGCGCCGCTGCCTGCAACATCGCGTATTCGCCCGACACCTGATAGGCAAATGTCGGCACGCCGAACATCTCATGCGCCCGGCGGCAGATGTCGAGATAGGGCATGCCGGGTTTGACCATCACCATATCCGCGCCTTCGGCCAGATCACGTTCGATCAGGCGCATCGCCTCGTCGCTGTTGCCGGGGTCCATCTGATAGGTGTTCTTGTCGCCGCTCAGCGCGCCCGCTGCCCCCACCGCATCGCGGAACGGGCCATAAAAGGCGCTGGCATATTTCGCCGCGTAGGACAGGATCATCACGTTCTGGTGGCCGTCCCGTTCCAGCGCGGTGCGCATGGCGCCGATGCGCCCGTCCATCATGTCCGAGGGGCCGATGATGTCGGCGCCCGCCTCGGCCTGCGCCAGCGTCATCTTCACCAATGCCTCGACCGTCGCGTCGTTGACGATCTCGCCATCCACCACGTATCCGTCATGGCCGTTGATGTTGTAGGGATCGAGCGCCACATCGGTCATCACCGCGATCTCGGGCACCGCATCCTTGATCGCGCGGATGGCGCGGTTGCACAGGTTGTCGGGGTTCCACGCCTCGGCGCAATCCTCGGTTTTGAGGCTGGCATCGGTATAGGGAAACAGGCAGATCGCCGGGATGCCCAGATCGGCGGCCTCGCGGGCGGCCTTCGCGATCAGATCGACGCTGCGCCGCATCACGCCGGGCATCGAGGGCACGGGTTCTTGCACATCCCGGCCGTCGCGCACGAAAACCGGCCAGATCAGATCGTCCACCGTCAGCGTGTTCGCCCGCACCAGCGCGCGGATCGCAGGCGACTGGCGGGTGCGGCGCAGACGCGCGGCGGGGAAGGGGGCAACGGTGGGTTTCATCGACTAGCACCTTTTTCGGCTTCGGGTTGTCCTCACCGAATGCCTTGCCGCACGGGCGCTGTCCAGCCCCCCGAAGGCACGCATCGCTCCAACCGCCCCTTCATGCAGGTCGTCTTGTTGGGGCTTTTACCTCAATGTCGGGCGATGCCATTGCCGCGATCCGGGGCCGACGCACCCTCTGGGCAATCCGCAGGCGCTGCGCTAGAAGCCCGAAACAGGCAGCCCGGCCGAAGAAAGGACCACCTTGAACTGGCATCAAACCGTCTTCGAAGTGATCGACATGCGGTCGTTTTCGAACATGTGGTTCTGGATCGCGCTGGCGGTGGTCTGGTCCTTGGCCAGCCATTGGGTATTGGGCGTGCCCTACGACATGATCCTGCGCGCCCGCCACGGCGGACAGGCCGAGGCCGACCTTGGCGATATCGTCCGCATCAACGTCAACCGCCTGCTTCACATCGTCCGCGAAGCGGGCGCGGTGTTGCTGGGATCGGGCTGTTTCCTGGCGTCGGGACTGGCGGTTCTGGGCTTTGTCTATCGCGTCGAATTCGCGCAGGCGCTGTTTCTGCTGGGGTTTCCGTTCTTCTTCGTCGGATGGCTGAGCCTGTCCACCGCGCGCCGGATCGCGTCCGGGCGCCTTGAGGGCGAGGCATTGCGCCGCCGCCTGCTGCGCCATCGCCTTTACACCCAGCTCATCGGTGCCGCGGCGATCTTCGTCACCGCCCTCTGGGGCATGTATCAGAACCTTTCCATCGGCGTGCTGGGCCACTGACCCCGCCGCCCCGACCCACGGGCCATTCACCATGACCGCATCCCAGCACATCACCGTCGGCGGCGCCCCCGAAGGGTTCGACGCCCGCCTGATTTTGAACGAGGTCGCGCGCAGCGATGCCCCGGTCGTGCATGTGGCGCGCGACGACAAGCGGCTGGCGGCCATGCGCGCGGCGCTGGCGTTCTTTGCCCCCGACATGCCGGTGCTGTCCTTTCCGGGCTGGGATTGCCTGCCCTATGACCGGGTGTCGCCCAACGCCGACATCTCGGCGGCGCGCATGGCGACATTGGCGGCGCTGGTGCATCGGATGCCGGCGCGCTTCGTGCTGCTGACCACGCTGAACGCCGCCACCCAGCGCGTTCCGCCACGCGAGGTACTGCGCCGATCCGCCTTTACAGCGCGCGTGGGCGAGCGCGTGAACGAGGCCGCCTTGCGTGACTTCCTTGCGCGGATGGGGTTTTCGCAAAGTCCGACGGTGATGGAACCGGGCGATTACGCGATCCGGGGCGGTATCATCGACATCTATCCGCCGGGTGAGGGCGGACCGGTGCGCCTGGATTTCTTCGGCGATGTGTTGGACGGCGCGCGCCGCTTCGATCCCGCGACCCAGCGCACCACCGACAAGCTGGAGGTGATCGAACTGGCCCCCGTTTCCGAGGTCATCCTGGACGAGGCCGCGATCACCCGGTTCCGCCAGAACTACCGTATCGAATTCGGCGCGGCAGGCAGCGACGATCCACTTTACGAGTCGGTCAGCGCCGGGCGCAAACAGGCGGGCATGGAGCATTGGCTGGCGTTCTTTCACGACCGGCTGGAAACGCTGTTCGACTACCTGCCGGGCGCCACGGTCACACTGGACGATCAAAGCACCGCCGCGCGGCTGGCGCGCTGGGACAGCATCGCCGATCAGTACGAGACCCGCCGCATCGCCATGCAGAACCGCCGCACGGGCGAAAGCGTCTACAAACCTGCGCCACCGCATCTGCTCTATCTCGACGATGTGGCGTGGGAGGCTGCGGTGGCCGATCGCCGCGTGCTGCAATTCCATCCGCTGCCTCAGGCCAGCGGGCCGGGGGTGATCGACGCCGGCGGGCGCATCGGGCGCAGCTTTGCCCCCGAACGCCAACAGGAGAATCTGAGCCTGTTCGCGGCGCTGGCCGAGCATATCCGGGCCAAGCTGGACAAGGGGCCGGTGCTGGTCGCGTCCTATTCCGAAGGCGCGCGCGAGCGGCTGACCGGGCTGATCGAGGATGAAGGGCTGGGCGAGGCGATCCCGGTGCCCGACGCCACCCGCATCGGCAAGCGCGGTCTGCATCTGGCGGTCTGGCCGCTGGAAGGCGGGTTCGAGACGCCCGACATGACCGTGATCTCGGAACAGGACGTGCTGGGCGACCGGCTGATCCGCGCTCCCCGCAAGCGGCGGCGCGCCGAGAACTTCCTGACCGAGGCGCAAAGCCTCAGCCCCGGCGATCTGGTGGTGCATGTGGATCACGGCATCGGGCGTTACCACGGGCTGGAGGTGATCACTGCGGCGGGGGCGGCCCATGAATGTCTGGTGCTGGAATATGCCGAGGGCGCGCGGCTTTACCTGCCGGTGGAAAACATCGAACTGCTATCGCGCTACGGCCATGAAGAGGGGCTTCTGGACAAACTGGGCGGCGGCGCGTGGCAGGCCAAGAAGGCCAAGCTCAAGGAACGCATCCGCGAGATGGCCGACCGGCTGATCCGCGTCGCCGCCGAACGCGCCCTGCGCCACGCGCCGGTGCTGGAACCCGAACACCACGCGTGGGAGGCGTTTTCGGCGCGCTTTCCCTATCAGGAGACCGACGACCAGCTGAGCGCGATTTCCGACGTGATCGAGGATCTTGCCAGCGGTCAGCCGATGGACCGCCTGATCTGCGGCGATGTCGGGTTCGGCAAGACCGAGGTGGCGATGCGCGCCGCTTTCGTCGCCGCCATGTCGGGCATGCAGGTGGCGGTGATCGCGCCCACAACACTGCTGGCCCGCCAGCATTATGCCGGCTTTGCCGACCGGTTTCGCGGCTTCCCGCTGCAGGTGCGCCAACTTTCGCGTTTCGTCGGCACCAAGGAGGCACAGAAAACCCGTGACGGTCTGGCCAGCGGCGAGGTCGATATCGTCATCGGCACCCATGCGCTGCTGGCCAAGGGTACGCGGTTCAAGAATCTCGGCCTGCTGATCATCGACGAAGAGCAGCATTTCGGCGTCGCCCACAAGGAGCGGCTGAAGGCGCTGCGCAGCGACATTCACGTTCTGACGCTGACCGCCACGCCGATCCCGCGCACGCTGCAATTGTCGCTGTCGGGGGTGCGCGATCTGTCGATCATCGGCACGCCACCGGTCGACCGCCTGTCGATCCGCACCTATGTCAGCGAATTCGACGCCGTGACCGTGCGCGAGGCGCTGTTACGCGAACATTACCGCGGCGGGCAATCGTTCTACGTCGCGCCCCGCGTCAGCGACCTGCCCGAGATCGAACAGTTCCTGCGCGAACAGGTGCCCGAGGTGTCGGTCGTGGTGGCGCATGGCCAGATGGCAGCGGGCGAGCTGGATTCGCGCATGAACGCGTTCTACGACGGCAAATACGACGTGCTGCTGGCCACGACCATCGTGGAATCCGGTCTGGATATCCCCAGCGCCAACACCATGATCGTGCATCGCGCCGACATGTTCGGCCTGTCCCAGCTTTACCAGATCCGCGGCCGGGTGGGGCGCTCCAAGACCCGCGCCTATGCCTACCTGACGACGAAACCGCGCGCGAAACTGACCCCGGCTGCCGAAAAGCGGCTGCGGGTTCTCGGCAGCCTCGACACGTTGGGGGCCGGATTCACCCTGGCCAGCCAGGATCTGGACATCCGCGGCGCGGGCAACCTGCTGGGCGAGGAACAGTCGGGGCAAATGCGTGATGTCGGATACGAACTCTATCAATCGATGCTGGAAGAGGCGATTGCCAAGATCCGTGCAGGAGAGCTTGAAGGGTTGTCCGAGGCCGACGACCAATGGGCGCCGCAGATCAACCTGGGCGTGCCGGTGCTGATCCCCGAGGAATTCGTGCCCGATCTGGACGTGCGCCTGGGCCTTTACCGTCGTCTGTCCAACCTCAGCACCAAGGTCGAACTCGAAGGCTTCGCCGCTGAACTGATCGACCGGTTTGGCAAGCTGCCGCGCGAGGTGAACACGTTGCTTCTGGTGGTGCGGATCAAGGCGATGTGCAAACGCGCCGGTATCGCCAAGCTGGATGGCGGCCCCAAGGGCGCGACGATCCAGTTCCACAACGACAAGTTCGCCTCGCCCGAGGGGCTGGTCGAGTTCATCCAGGCCCAGGACGGGCTGGCCAAGGTCAAGGACAACAAGATCGTCGTGCGCCGCGACTGGCGCAATGATGCCGACAAGATCAAGGGCGCCTTCGCCATCGCCCGCGATCTGGCGGAAAAAGTCGTCGCCAAGAAAAAGACAGCGCCCAACACGAGAGGTTGAGCGGTGTTGCGAGCCGAGGATTAGGGTATTTTTAACCAGAAAGAAGCCGGGCGCGCGAACCAGCTTCTTTCTGGTTTTCAAATACCCAAGAGGGAGTCGCGCAGCGCGCGACGGGGGCAGCGCCCCCGGCCCGCTTTCAGCTCGCCCGACGCTCGATCCGCGCGATCATCAGCATCAGCGCGAACCCCGTCGCGGCCATCACCAGGACCGCGCCGGTGAGCGGCAGCAAGGTGCCATCGAACAACAGTCCGATGGGCGCGGCGAGTGAGGCTGCCATCACCGTCGAAAACGCGCCGATGACAGAAGCCGCCATGCCCGCGATGTGCCCCATCGGCTCCATCGCCATGGCATTGAGATTGCCCATCGTCATGCCCGCCATCAGGAACACACTGGCCTGAAACACCAGGAAGATCGGGAACATGGCACTTGGAGACAGCGACGAGAGGCTGAGCAGAAGGACGGTGCCGGCCCAGATCGCCTCGATCGCCAGCGCCCAGGTTATGATGCGCCGCATGCCCAGACGCACGACGATGGCGGCGTTCAGCAAACTGGCGCTGCCCGAGATCAGCGCGATCAGCGCGAACCAGAACGGAAAGCTGTCGCCGCGCGTGAAGATCACGTCATAGACCTGTTGGACCATGGTGATCATGGTGAAGATCATGCCCAGGCACAGACCCTGTACCAGGATCGTCAGGCGCACCATCGGGTGCGTTGCAAGCTCGCGCAAGGCACCGACGAGCAGCGGCAGGCGGAAGGCGCGTCGCGCCGCCGGGGGCAGGGGCTCGCGCAGGCGGATGCCCAGCCAGAGCACCGAGATCAGCGAGAACAACACGAAGCCCAGAAAGATGCTGCGCCAATCCAGCAGCGCGATGATCCCCGCTCCCATGAGCGGCGCGAAGGCCGGGAAGATGGCGAAGATCATCATCGCGATCGACATCATCCGCGCCATGTCGCGCCCGGAATAGAGGTCGCGCATGATCGCCAGCGACACCACCCGCGCCGCCGCCGCGCCCAACCCCTGGACCACGCGCGCCGCCAGGACGACTTCGAGCGTCGAACTGGACCACGCCAGCAGCGCCGCGCCGATATAGACCGCGGCCCCGACATAGATCACGGGCTTGCGCCCGAATGCGTCAGACAGCGGTCCGGTAAAGAACGTTCCCAGCCCCATGCCCATGACGAACGACGTCAGCACCAGTTGCGCGCGGTTCAGGTCATCGGGGCTGAGTTCGGCGCCGATTTCGGGCAGGGCGGGCAGCATCGCGTCAATGGAAAACGCGATGGTGGCAAAGGTCGTCGCGACCAGCGCGACGAACTCGGCGCGCCCCATTCTTTGCTGTGTCATGGTGTCCTCGGGAATGGCGTGCAGCGGGCGCTATCACAGGATCTGCATCGCTGCCAGATGGTGCTTGAAGCGAACCTGATAAAAACACTAGGAATTAGGCGTCTGATTCGAACAAGGAGATGGAATCGATGTATTTCAAGTTGATGCCGGTGGTTCTGGCGTTGGTTGCCGGTGCGACAATCGCGCTGGCGGATGATGAAACACCCGCTGCCGACGGGGTGGCCATGACCTACGAGGCGTTCGAGGATGTGGTGCCCCACGCCGATCTGGCGGAATGTCCCGACGAATTTGCCGATCAGGAGGTGTTCTGCCGGCTGACCCTGGCACATGATCAATTGAATGTCGTCGTGTTCTCCGAAGAGGGCGATCAGCCCATGGTGGCGGTGCGGCAGGTCGATCTGGAAAAAAACGAGCTGACCTTCTGATCGGGGCGGTCCGGTGCGGATGGCGGTGAAAGCACCCGCGCCGGCCCGTCCGTCAGGTATCGCGGCCTTGCAATTCGCCGATCACCTTGCGCCAGAGATCGGGCGGCTGCGCGCCCGGCACGGCATGTTTGCCCGCGACGATGAAGGTCGGCACCGAGGTGACGCCCATCTCGCGCGCCTGCGTGTCGCGGTCGCGGATGTTCTGGATATCGGACTCCGAGCGCAACAGCCGCAACACCACCGACGCATCCATTCCGACCGCGTCGGCGATATCGGCCAGCACCTCGTTTGCGCCGATGTCGCGGCCCTGTACGAAATAGGCGTCGAACAGCGCGTCGACCGCGGCGTTCTGACATCGCTCGATCCCGGCCCAATGGATCAGGCGATGCGCGTTCAGCGTGTTGGGCGTGCGCTGCATCGCTTCGAAATTGATGGTCAGGCCGGCGTTTCGTGCATGTTCGGCGACCGGTGCATAGGCCTTGACCGCTGCCTCCTGTCCGCCGAACTTTGCTTTCAGATAGGCGCGCCGGTCCATGCCGTCGGCGGGCATGTCGGGGTTCAACTGGAACGGATGCCATTGGATCGCAAAGGGATGGCTTGGCTCGGCGGCCAATGCACTGTCCAGTTGGGCCTTGCCGATATAGCACCAGGGGCAGATCGGATCGGACAGGATGTCCAGGCTGACGACGGTTTCGCTCATGAATCCCCGATTTCGAATTGACCGCGCAGCGCGCGGCGCAGCAGTTTGCCGTTCGCGCCCATCGGCAGTTCCGGCAGATGGACGAAGGCGCGCGGCTGCTTGTAACGCGCCAGGTGTTTCTGGACATAGGCGCGCAGGTCGCTTTCGTCCAGCGTTGCGGGGCCGGTGTAGAAGGCCGCGATGATGCGGGTGTCGTTCTTGATCTCGATATCGGTAACGCCGCATTGGGTGATGCCGGGATGGGCGTTCAGCGCGGTTTCCACCTCGATCGGCGACACGCGATAGCCGCCCGCGTTCATCATGTCATCATCGCGGCCCAGATAGGTGATCTGGCCATCCACCGCCATCGCCCCCTGATCGCCGGTCAGGAACCAGTCGCCGCAAAATCGCGCCGCGGTTTCCTCGGGCGCGTTCAGATAGCCCAGCATCAGGCCGGGATCGGATGCGTGCACGGCGATGGTGCCCTCGGCGCCGCGCGGCACCGGTGCGCCGTCAGGGCCCAGGATCGCGACCTTGCGCCCCGTTTGCGGCCGGCCCAGTGACGCGCCGCGCGCCGGATGCGCCGGGCTGGAGGAGATGAAGGTGGAACATTCCGACATGCCGAACGCCTCGTACAGGTCGGTGCCGGTCGTCTCGCGCCACGCCGTATGCAGCGCCGGCGACAGCTTTTCGCCCGCGCACAGCGCATGGCGCAGGTCGGGCAGGTCCAGCGTCGGGCAGTCCTGCAGCAGCTTGCGATAAACACCCGGAGCGGCGGCGAAAAGCGTGGCGCGGTGGCGGCGCAGCAGATCGGGCAGTTCGGCAATGGGCGTGCCGGGTAGGGGGATCAGGGCGGTGGCGCCGATGGTCCAGGGGTCCATCAGTCCGGTGCCCAGCGTATAGGTCCAGTTGAGCGCGCCCGCATGCAGAAGGCGGTCGTCTTCACTCAGATCGTACCAGCCCCGCACCATCATTTGCCGCGCCCAGATCGCACGATGGGCATGGGCCACGGCGCGTGGCTGTCCCGACGTGCCGGAGGTGTAGACGATATAGGCCATGCGCTCGGGGTCGCCCATGGCCCAATCGCAGGGGGCCAGATCGCGCATGGCACGAAGATCATCGAGCGGGATTTCCCGGTCATGATGCACGCTTGCCACGTCGGGATCTCGCAGCACCGCCGCAGGGCGCAATCCGGCGATCATGGTCGCGACCTCGGGTTCGGTCAGTTGCGACGAGGTCGGCACCGGAACCAGCCCGGCGGCGATGGCACCCAGATAGGCGATGGGGAAATCGACCGTATTGCCCAGCCGCATCAGGACGATGGCGCCGGGGGCAAGCCCGGCCTCCAGCAGCCCGGCACCGGTGGCGCGCACCGCGTGTTCCAGCGCGCGATAGCTCCAGTCCTGCGCGCCGTCGCGCCCCAGGACGGACAGCGCCGTCTTGTCGGGTCGCGCGCGGCCACGCCGCAGGACATGCGCGGCCAGGTTGAACGGCGCAGGGCAGGGCGGCGGTGGCCCCTGATCGAAAACGGCAAGCATGCGCTGCTGGCTAGCCCGGCGCGGACGGCGTTGCAAGTTGCGCTGACGTCATCCGGCGCGGCGCGCCGGCGCGCCATTCATTTCGCGGAATCGGAAATTTCGCGGGTCAGCGATTCGATATAGAGAAAATCGTCGATCTCTTCGCGGGCCTCTGTCGGGGACAGGTTGTGAACCTGCGCCAGATGCGCCTCAAACCGGGCGCGGTCCTGTCGTCCGATATCCATGGCGCTGTCGTCAAGATGCGGAAAGCGCGTTTTCATCCGACGATACCACACCCCCCAGTCGGCAGTCAGGTCGGTCCAGGTCATGAGCTTATCCAAGTTTCCCATGTGCAGAATCCTTCACTCATGGCAAACATTAACATGCTGCAGCGCAGAGAGAAGGCGAATACGCGCCGGTGCCGCCGTGTTGACTTAACGTCATGTATGGAGATCACTCGGATTCATACCACCAGACATCGGGAAGAAAGCCGATCCTGTCGCCATATACCGGCAGCGTTTCGGGATAATGCAACTGTTTCACATGGGCGATGCGGCCCACGTCGAACTGCCAGATCGGGATCACGTACCGCCCCGCCGTCAGCACGCGGTCAAGCGCGCGCACGGCGGCGGTGAAGGTCTCGGTCGTGCGGGCCTGCAACATCGTGTCGATCATCGCATCTGCCGCCGCCGAATCGATCCCCGGCAGGTTGCGGGTGCCCGGCGCATCCACACCCGCGCGCCCCCAGTAGAGACGCTGCTCGTTGCCGGGGCTGAGGGACAGGTCGCGCCGGAACGTCGTCATGTCGAAATCATAGGATGCCATGCGCGATTCGAACTGGGCGTCATCGACGGTCTCGACCCTCAGCACGATGCCCAGACGGGCCAGCGCGCGGGCGTAAAGGTCGATCACTGTCTGGTTGCCGGTGTCGCCTTGTCGCAGAAGCACCGTAAACGCAAAGGGTTGCCCGGCCTCGTTGACCAGCGCGCCGTCCTGCACCTGCCAGCCCGCCTGCGTCAGCAGGTCGGCGGCGCGGCGCAGGTTGGCACGGTTGCGCGCGGTGCCGTCGCCCGTGGGCAGGGCGTAACCCTCGATCGCGCCCGGGGGCAGGCTGTCGGCGAACGGTTCCAGCAGGTCGCGCACGGCGCCCGTGGCGGGGCCGGGGCGCATGGCCAGATCGGAATTGTCGAAATAGGAGGCGATGCGCGGCTGTGCGCCGCCGGTCATGGTGTCGTTGATGTATTCGAAGTTGAACGCCAGCAGGAGTGCTTCGCGCACGCGCCAGTCGGCAAAGAGGGCGCGACGCGTGTTCATCGCGAATCCGGTCATGCCGGAAGGACGACGATGCGGGATTTCCGATTTCACCACATCGCCGCGCTTGATGGCCGGAAAATCGTACTGGCGCGCCCATTTCTCGGCGTTGAATTCGCGCATCACGGTCAGTTCGCCCGCCTTGAACGCCTCGAACTGTACGGTTTCGTCGCCGTAGAATTCGACGCGCATCTCGTCGAAATTGTTGGTGCCCCGTCGGAACGGCAGATCCTTGCCCCAGTAGTCCGGATCGCGCCGGAACGTGACGTAACGGCCCGGTTCAAAGCCGGAAATCACATATGGCCCGGTGCCGATGGGGATGGGGTTCAGCCCGGATGCGGCGAAATCGCGCCCCTCCCATTGGGCCTTTTTCAGGATCGGACGCAGCCCTGCGATCAGCGCCAGTTCGCGGTCCTGGGAGTTGAATGTCAGGCGAACCTTGTGCGGGCCGGTCTGTTCAATGGTTTCGACCTGCGTGGCCAGGCCGCGATAGCGCAGATGGCCTTCCGCTCCAAGGGTTTCGTAAGACCAGATCACGTCCTCGACTGTGACCGGGCTGCCGTCGGAGAAACGCGCCTCGGGGCGCAGGGTGAATTCCACCCACGAGCGGTCGGGCGCGGTTTCGACCGATTCGGCCAGAAGACCGTAAAGCGTGAACGGCTCGTCCCAAGAGCGGCCCATCAGCGACTCGTAACTCCAGAAGCTTTGTTGCCAGGGCGGCGTGCCTTTTTGCACGAAGGGGTTGAGCGAATCGAACCCGCCGGTATTGCCGAAAACGATCCGCCCGCCCTTGGGCGCATCGGGGTTCGCATAGGGCAGGGACACAAAATCCGGTGGGAGGGCCGGTTCGCCATACATAGCTATGGCGTGTTCCGGCTGTGCGGTGGCCTGCGTTGCGATGCAGGCAGACAGGGCGGCAGCGCCCAGCACGCCCGCGCGAAGGAAATTCAGCAATTCCAATTTGGCTACAATCCCGCTCGGCTTTTGTATTGTTGGCGACAAGGCTAACGGGGGATTCACGTCTTTTCAAACTTTTAGCTTGGATCACGCGTTAAGATTGCTTATACAGGTGTCACTGCTCGATAGGTTTCTTGCCTGTATGAAACCTGCCTCAATAACTTAACGCCCGCCTTGCGCGGGCGTTTTTTTTGCTTGCGGCATCGCGCCCATCGGGCGTTCGGGGCGTGGTCACGCCAATGTCGGCGTGCTAGGAACCACGCAAATTCCATTGCAGGAGAGCGGAGCATGTCGCTGACCGGAAAGACCGCCATCATCACCGGATCGACTTCGGGAATCGGGCTGGGAATCGCATGGGAACTGGCGCGCGCCGGGGCGGATGTGGTGCTGAATTCCTTTACCGACAGCGATGAGGATCATGCGCTGGCCCGGCAGATCGCCGATGAGACGGGTGTGAAGGCGCGCTATATCAAGGCCGACATGTCCAAGGGCGCGGAATGCCGCGCGCTGGTCGAAACCGCGGGACGGTGCGATGTCCTGGTGAACAATGCCGGCATCCAGCATGTCGCGCCGATCGACGAATTTCCGGTCGATAAATGGGACGCGATCATCGCGATCAACCTCAATTCGGCGTTCCACACCACGGCGGCCGCGCTGCCGATGATGCGCGCAGCCGGCTGGGGGCGGGTCATCAACATCGCCAGCGCCCATGGTCTGACCGCCAGCCCGTTCAAATCGGCCTATGTCGCCGCCAAGCACGGCATCGTCGGGATGACCAAGACCGTCGCGCTGGAAACCGCGCGCGAGCCGATCACCGCCAACGCGATCTGTCCGGGTTATGTGCTGACGCCGCTGGTCGAGGAGCAGATCCCCGACACGATGGAGAAATACGACATGGGCCGCGACGAAGTGATCGAGAAGGTCATGCTGGAGCGCCAACCGTCGAAGGAATTCGCCACGGTCGAACAACTGGGCGGCACGGCGGTGTTCCTGTGTTCGGACGCGGCGGCGCAGATCACCGGGACAACGCTGAGCGTCGATGGCGGCTGGACCGCCCTGTGAGGCGGCATCGCAGCGGGGGCCAGCCCCCGCACCCCCGGGGTATTTGAGGAAAATGGAAAGACAGGACGTGGGCAAGCCCAAGCGGATCAATCTGGCCCTGCAGGGGGGCGGCAGCCATGGCGCCTTTACCTGGGGCGTTCTGGACCGGTTTCTGGATGAAGAGGATATCGAGGTGGCGGCGATTTCCGGCACCTCGGCGGGGGCGTTGAACGGGGCGGCCTTCAAGGCCGGTATGATCAGCGGCGGGCGCGAGGGCGCACGCGAGAACCTCGACTGGCTGTGGGCGCAGATGGGCGCGCTGCCGGATGGGCAGATGACCGGCTGGATGCAGCTTCTGGACCCGATGCAGGTCACGCGCGGGGTGGAGTATTCGCCCGTATATGCGGTGGCCGATGCCTGGTCGCGAATGGTGTCGCCCTATGCCTATGGTCCATTCTGGCGCAATCCGCTGCGACGCGTGGTCGAGGCGTTCGATTATGACCGGATCTGCGCCGATCAGGGGCCGGATCTGTTCATTTGCGCCACCCGGGTGCGCGACGGCAAGATCCGGGTTTTCACCGGCGACGCGATCGACACCGATTCGATCCTCGCTTCGGCCTGTTTGCCGACGGTGTTCAAGGCGGTCGAGATCGCCGACCCCGAAACCGGCAAGGTCGAAGCCTATTGGGATGGCGGTTATACCGGCAATCCGGCGCTGTTTCCGTTGTTCGGGGGCGGGCGTCCGGCCGATATCGTGGTGATCAACATCAACCCGCTGGAGCGCGGCGGGGTGCCGGTGACCGCGCAGCAGATCCAGAACCGGATCAACGAGATCAGCTTCAACTCGTCATTGTTGCGCGAGATCCGGGCGATTGCCTTCGTGCAGCGTCTGCTGGATGAGGGCACCATCGGCACCGAGCGGATGAACCGTGTGCTGATCCACATGATCGCCGACGACGAACTGATGAACGAATTGTCGGTGGCAACCAAGCTGGTGCCCAACGCGTTTTTGCTGGATCGTCTGAAGGCGGCGGGACGGGCGGCGGCGGACGACTTTCTGGCTGCGCACAAGGGCGACCTGAACCGGCGCAGCACGTTGGATCTGTCCGCGCTGGTCAACTGAGCTTTTTCGGCGGTTCCGGTTCGCGGGAATTGGGATAGACCAGCCCCGCCGAGATGATGAGCTTGGCCGCTTCTTCCAGCGACATGTCGAGTTCTATCACGTCTTCCTCGGGAAGCATCAGCAAGAAGCCCGAGGTCGGGTTCGGCGTCGTCGGCAGGAAGACCCCGATCAGTCGCCCGCCGGTTTCGGCCTTGGCCGCGATTTCGCCGCGCGCGGGCATCGAGATGAAGCCGATCGCCCAGATCCCCTTGCGCGGATATTGCACGAGGCATGCCTTTTCGAAGCTGCGTTCGGATTGCACGAACACGGTTTCCGATATCTGCTTGATCCCCGAATAGATCGAGCGCACCACCGGCATCCGGTCCACGAGGCCCTCGGCGAAACGGATCAGGGACCGCCCGATCAGCCCCTTGGCGATCCAGCCGACAAGGACCGTGAACACCAGGAAGATCAGCACGCCGACGCCGCGCAGGTTGATGCCGATATAGGTTTCGGGCCGGAACTGATGCGGCACCAGCGGCAGCACCACGCCGTCGATCCAGCCCACGACGGTCCAGATCAGCCAGATGGTGAGCGCGACAGGCGCGATGACCACAAGACCCGTGAGGAAAGAGGCGCGCAGTTTGGCAAAACGTCCGGCGCGGCGTTTGTGATCCTCTTCGAAAGGTGTGGTCATGGCGATCCCGCGAAATTGCAGAGCGTAAGGTAGGGACTTTCGCCCGTCGCCACAATGGCCGCCGCAGACCTGCCGGAGGTCTGTCCGGCGGCGCTAGGAGGCTGGGCGATCCGGCCCGATCGGTGCGGTCAGCGCATTCAGGGCGGCAAGCGGATCGTCGTGACCCCAGATTTCCGCACCGATGCCGAAGAAGTCCGTGATCGGCGCCAGCGTGGCGACGAGATCGGCCGTCAAGCCTCCTTCGGCGATAACCGGCACTTCTATCATTTCGGACCACCACCGGAACAGATCGCTTTCGGCGCGGGTGCCGTCGTGCAGCGCGGTCTCGCCCACGGGGCCGAAGCTGACGTAATCGGCCCCCGCCTCGCCCGCCGAGATCCCGTCATGGCGCGAAGCGGCGCAGAAACTGCCCACGATCGCGTCTGCCCCCAGCGCCTTGCGCGCGGCCCGCACCGACCGGGCGGCGTCGCCCAGATGCACCCCGTCCAGACCCAGGCGTTCGGCAAGCAGCACGTGACCGGCGATCACCAGCGCCACGTCGCGCGCATGGGCGATGTCGCGCAACCGGTCGGCACTGCGGGCGATAAGATCCTCGTCCTGGCTGGCCAGATCGAGGCGAAGGCAGGCGACGGAACGCGCATCCAGGATCGCGGCCAGGCGATCGGGAAAGGTGTCCAGGTCGATCTGCGGCGGGGTTATCAGGTAGATTTGCGGCTGTTCGGGTGCGGTCATCGGAACGGTCCTTGAATGTTTGGTGCCGGTGTAGCGGACCGGCGGCGGGAAGAACAAAAGATTCTATGCCTCCGGCGGGGATATTTGGTGCAAGAAGAACGCCGGGTTCTTGCCTGTCGGCATTCGGCGTTCTATCGCGGGACCGGATGTTCGAGAGGAGCCGGAATGCCGAGCGACAACCCCCAGCCGCGTTTCGTGCTGGTGCGCCCGCAGATGGGCGAGAATATCGGCGCGGCGGCGCGTGCGATGTGGAATTTCGGGCTGGATCGGATGCGCGTCGTCGCCCCGCGCGACGGTTGGCCCAATCCCGCGGCAATCGCCATGGCCAGCGGGGCCGGCCGACTGCTGGACGAGGCGGTTCTGTGCGACGACCTGACTGCGGCGGTGGGCGATTGCACATGGGTGCTGGCCACGACGGCGCGCGGGCGGGGGTTGACGAAACCGGTTCTCGGTCCCGAAGCGGCGATGGCCGAGGCCGCGCGCCGGATCGTCGACGGGCAGAAGGTGGCCGTGCTGTTCGGCCCCGAGCGCGCCGGGCTGGAAAACGCCGATGTGGCGCGCGCCAATGCGATCCTGTCGATGCCGGTCAATCCGGATTTTGCATCGATCAATCTTGCGCAATGCGTGCTGCTGACGGCCTATGAGTGGCGCCGGCAGGCCGGCGAAGCCGTGGCGATGGGCGATGGTGCCGGCAGTTCCGGCTGGGCCAGCGCGCTGGAGATCGAGAAACTGGCCGATCATTACGAAGCGCGTCTGGACGAAGCGGGTCTGTTCTTTCCCGAGGACAAGGCAGGGAGCATGAAGCTGAACCTGCGCAACCTCTGGTCGCGCATGGCGCTGACACGGGCGGATGTGCAGATCCTGCATGGTGTCCTGCGCCAGATGGTGCGCTGGAAGGAACGCGGCTGAGGTCGCTGGACGCGACGGCGCGCGCGCCATAGGGTGCGGCGCGGCAAGGAATGAGGATGACATGAGCGGCAAACGCAGCATCTTTGAAGAGGTCTCGGACGATTCGCCCCGCCGCGCGCCTGTGGCGACGGGCGTGATCGATCGGGGCCGTGGCGGCGCGCGCCGCGCGATCCGCGTCTGGCTGATCGTGCTGTTCGTGCTGGTCGCGGCGATGATTGCGGTGGGCGGGCTGACCCGGCTGACGGGCAGCGGGCTCAGCATCACGGAATGGCGCCCCGTCGCGGGCGCGCTGCCGCCGATGAGCGAGGCCGAGTGGCAAAGCGAATTCGAGAAATACCAGGCCATCGACCAGTTCATGATCGAGAACCGCTGGATGGAGTTGGCGGATTTCAAGGAGATCTACTGGTGGGAATGGGGCCATCGCCAGTTGGGCCGGGTGATCGGACTGGTCTGGGCCGTCGGGTTCTTCGGCTTTCTGCTGGCGCGCAGGATCCCGCCGGGCTGGACCGGGCGGCTTCTGATTCCCGGCGTGCTGGGCGGCGTGCAGGGCGTCATCGGCTGGTGGATGGTCTCGTCGGGCGTCACGCAGGGGCAGGGGGTGACGGCGGTGGCGTCTTACCGGCTCGCGGTGCATCTTGGGTTGGCCTTCGCCATCCTCGGGGTGCTGGCGTGGTATGTGTTCCTCTTGGGCCGTCCCGAACGGGATCTGATGCAGGCCCGCCGCGCGCGCGAGGCGCGGCTCTTCGGCCTGTCGACCGGCTGGTTGCATTTCGCCTTCCTGCAGATCCTGATCGGCGCGATGGTCGCCGGGATCGACGCCGGGCGCAGCTATACCGACTGGCCGTTGATGGGCGGACAGCTGTTCCCGCCCAATGCCTGGGTGATGGAACCGGCTTGGCGCAACCTGTTCGAAAATCCCGGACTGGTGCAGTTCATTCACCGGATCACCGGTTATCTGCTGCTGGCATTCGGCATTGTTGCGTTCTTGCGCGGACGGCGCAGCGCCCATCCGGCGACGCGCGCGGCCTTCGGCGCCGCCTTTGCCGCGCTGCTGGTGCAGGTGGCGCTGGGTATCATGACGGTGATCTACGGCGTGCCGTGGCAGGCGGCGATCTTGCACCAATTGCTGGCGGTCGCGCTGTTCGTGCTGATCCTGCGCGCGCGCTTCCTCGCGGGCTATCCGCGCGCCACGTCGCTGCGGGAGGGAAGGAGATGAGCGCGTTCGATGACCTGATGACGTTCCAGCGCGACACCGAGGCGCTGGCGCAGATTGCCGGTCGGCTGGGTTGGGACCAGGAAACGGTGATGCCGCGCGGCGCGGCGGCGCAGCGCGGGGCGGAGATGGCGGCGATCGAGGGCGTGCTGCATGCCCGCCGCACCGATCCGCGCGTGGGCGAATGGCTGGCGGCTGCCGAACCGCCCGATGGGGCCGGCGCGGCGCAACTGCGCGAGATCGCGCGGGAGCATGAGCGCAGCCTGAAGGTGCCCGCCGATCTGGCCCGCGCGCTGGCGCAGGTCACGTCACAGGCGCAGGGCAAATGGGCCGAGGCGCGCGCGGCCGAGAATTTTGCCGCCTTCCGCCCGGTTCTGGAGGAGGTCGTAAGCCTTAAGCAACAGGAGGGCGCGGCGCTGGCGCAGGGGGGCGATGCCTATGACGCGCTGCTTGAGGATTATGAACCGGCCAGCGACGCGGCGCAGATCGCGGCAATGTTCGATGCGATGCGACCGCGTCTTGTCGCGTTGCGGAGCGCCATTCTCGACCGCCCACAGCCGCCCGCGCTGAGCGGGCAGTTCGACGAGGCGCGACAGATGCAGTTGTCGCGGAAGCTGGCCGGTGTCTTCGGATATGACTGGAGCCGGGGTCGTATGGACAAGGCGGTGCATCCGTTCAGTTCCGGCAGCGGCGATGATGTGCGCTTTACCACCCGCACCGATGCCGCCGATCCGTTCAACTGTCTCTATTCCACCATCCACGAGGTCGGGCACGCCACGTATGAACAAGCCATCGACCCCCAATATGCGCTGACGGCCCTGGGGCAGGGTGCGTCGATGGGCGTGCATGAAAGCCAGAGCCGGATCTACGAGAACCAGCTTGGCCGCAGCCGTGCCTTTTGTGGCTGGTTGTATGAGCGGATGCGCGAGACGTTCGGCGCGCTTTCGGTGGCGGATGCCGCCGCGCTTTATGCGGCGGTCAACCGGGTGCAAAACGGGTATATCCGCACCGAGGCGGACGAGGTGCAATACAACCTGCACATCATGCTGCGCTTCGATCTGGAACGCGCGCTGATTTCGGGCGATCTGGCGGTGGCGGATCTGGAAGCCGCCTGGAACGAAAGGTTCGCGCGGGATTTCGGATATGCGGTGGATCGCTCCTCGAATGGCTGTTTGCAGGATGTGCATTGGTCGGTGGGGCTGTTTGGATATTTTCCGACCTATACCCTTGGCAATCTTTACGCCGGCTGTCTGCATGTGGCGCTGCGCCGCGATGTTCCCCGGCTTGACGATCAACTTGCCAGCGGCGATCTGACGGGCGCGACCGGCTGGCTGCGCGACCGCGTTCAGCGCCGCGGCCGCCGTTATCTGCCGCGCGACATGATCGAACGGGCCAGCGGCATGGCGGTGTCCGAAGGGCCGCTGCTCGACTATCTGGAAACCAAGTTCGGCGCGCTTTATGGGTTGTGAGTGGTCTCACAGCAGCGCCATCCGTTCGGATCGTTCCGGGTCGGGAAACGGGCGGTAGAGCGCGAAATCGGCCCGCGCGATCAGTGTGTTGACGGCACGGTAAAGCGTCGCCACGTCATCGTCCTGCTGACCCGACAGGCGAAAGGCGCTGTCGAGTTGCGCCAGATCTGCCACCTCGATTTCCAGCAGGAAATCGCGATAGGCATCTGCAGCCAGGTTCAGCTTGCGCCGCAGCAGGCGCCACTGCCCGATCACGCCGTTCCCTTGCAGAAACCGCATCCAGTCATCCACCGCGCGGGCAAAGGCCAGTGCCTTTGCGTCATCCTTGAGATCGATCTGGCAGGTATAAAGATTCATCGGCAGGCCCTCGCGTCATTCGCACAGAGCCTGCCCATGAAAATCTTGCGATCGGGTTAAACCTCGTCGCCCGCGTCGTCCTCATCACCCTCGGCGATCCAGGCGACGCTGACCACCTCCTCGCCCTTGCCGGTGTCGAACACCTTGACACCGCCGGCGCTGCGCGAGCGGAACGAGATCCCCTCGACCGGCACCCGGATCGACTGTCCACGTGACGTTGCCAGCATGATCTGGTCGTCCATCTCGACCGGGAAGGACGCGACCAACTCGCCGCCGCGCATGGCGCGGTCCATCGCCGCCACGCCCATGCCGCCGCGTCCGCGCACGGGGTAGTCGTGACTGGAGCTGAGTTTGCCCATCCCCCGCGCCGTGATCGTCAGGATCAGGTTCTCGGCCGCCGACATCTCGGCATAACGCTCGGTCGAGAAATTCGGATCGGCCGGGGCTTCCTCGTCCTCGGTTTCGGCCTCGTCGCTCAGACCGGCCATGGCGCGGCGCATCTTGAGATAGGCCACGCGTTCCTCGGCCGAGGCTTCGAAATGGCGGATCACCGACATTGATACGACTCGGTCGCCATTGCTCAGGCGGATGCCGCGCACGCCGGTGGATTTGCGCCCCTTGAACACGCGCACATCCGTCGTGCGGAACCGGATCGCGCGGCCGGAATTCGTGACCAGCATGATGTCGTCGTCCTCGGACGCGATGCGCGCATTGACCAGTTCCACCCCCTCGGGCAGGTCCATCGCGATCTTGCCGTTGCGCATCACGTTGGTGAAATCGCTCAGCGCGTTGCGCCGCACGTCGCCGGCGCTTGTGGCGAACACGATCTGCAGATCGTCCCATTCCGCCTCGGGGCGGTCCACCGGCATGATCGCCGCGACCGACACGCCCGACGGAATCGGCAGGATGTTGACGATCGCCTTGCCCTTGGCCGTGCGCCCGCCTTGCGGCAGCCGCCAGGTCTTGAGCTTGTAGACCATGCCGTCGGTCGTGAAAAACAGAAGCTGCGTATGGGTGTTGGCCACGAAGAGGGTGGTCACCACGTCTTCTTCCTTGGTCTGCATGCCCGACAGTCCCTTGCCGCCGCGCCGCTGGCTGCGGAAGTCGGTCAGCGGCGTGCGCTTGATATAGCCGCCCGAAGTGACGGTCACGACCATGTCCTCGCGTTCGATCAGGTCCTCGTCTTCCATGTCGCCGGACCAGTCGACGATCTCGGTGCGGCGCGGGACTGCGAACAAGTCGCGCACTTCGCGCAATTCGTCCGAGATGATGCCCATGATCCGCTCGCGCGAGCCGAGGATTTCGAGATATTCCTTGATCTTGCCCGCCAGTTCCTCAAGCTCGTCCGTCACTTCCTTGACGCCCAGCTGCGTCAGGCGTTGCAGGCGCAGTTCCAGAATGGCGCGGGCCTGGCTTTCGGACAGGTTATAGGTGCCATCGTCGTTCATCTTGTGGGTCGGATCGTCGATCAGGCGGATATAGCCGGCGATCTCGGCGGCGGGCCAGCGGCGTTCCATCAGTTTCTGGCGCGCCTCGGCGGCATCGGCGCTGGCGCGGATGGTGGCCACCACCTCGTCCACGTTGGAGACGGCGACGGCCAGACCGCACAGGATATGGCTGCGTTCGCGGGCCTTGTGCAGCAGATAGGCTGTGCGCCGCGCCACGACATCCTCGCGGAAGTCGATGAAGGCGGTCAGGAACCCGCGCAGGGTCAGTTGCTCGGGGCGGCCGCCATTCAGCGCCAGCATGTTGCACCCGAACGAGGTTTGCATCGGGGTGAATCGGAACAACTGGTTCAGCACCACCTCGGCGGTGGCGTCGCGCTTCAACTCGACCACCACGCGCACGCCGTTGCGGTCGGATTCGTCCTGCACATGGGCGATACCCTCGATCCGCCGGTCGCGGGCGGCCTCGGCGATGCGCTCGATCATCGTGGCCTTGTTCACCTGATAGGGGATCTCGTCCAGCACGATGGCATAGCGGTCCTTGCGGATTTCCTCGATCCGGGTCTTGGCACGGATGATGACGCTGCCGCGCCCTTCGAGATATGCCTTGCGCGCCCCCGAGCGGCCCAGCATCGTGCCGCCGGTCGGAAAGTCGGGGCCGGGGACATATTCGATCAATTGCTCGCTGGTCAGGTCCGGCTCGTCGATCAGCGCCAGCGTCGCGTCCACGACCTCGCCCAGGTTATGCGGCGGGATGTTGGTGGCCATGCCGACGGCGATGCCACCCGCCCCATTGACCAGCATGTTGGGAAAGCGCGCGGGCAGGACGGTGGGTTCGCGGTCCTTGCCGTCATAGTTGTCCTGGAAATCGACCGTATCCTTGTCGATATCTGCCAGCAGATAGGCGGCCGGCTTGTCCATGCGCACCTCGGTATAGCGCATGGCGGCGGCATTATCGCCGTCCATCGAGCCGAAGTTGCCCTGACCGTCCAGCAGCGGCAGCGACATGGAGAAATCCTGCGCCATCCGCACCAGCGCGTCGTAGATCGCGCTGTCGCCGTGGGGGTGGAACTTGCCCATCACGTCACCGACCGCACGGGCCGATTTGCGATAGGGTTTGTCATGCGTGTTGCCGGCCTCGTGCATGGCGTAAAGGATGCGCCGGTGCACCGGCTTCAACCCGTCGCGCAGATCGGGAATCGCACGGCTGACGATGACCGACATGGCGTAATCCAGATAGGACGTGCGCATCTCGGATTCGATGGAAACGCTGGGACCGTCATAGGCGGGCCGCTCGGGCGGGGTTTCATCGGTGTTTTCAGGAGGTTCCGGCGTATCGCTCACGGGTTGGTGCCAATCTTTCTGCGGATCTATATCTTGTGGGGCCACCTTATCAGACGCGTCACATAGGGTGCAATGGCCAGCGGCACGGCGATTTGGCAGCCAGCGAGGAGTAGTGCCAACACGCTGTTTTTGTTGAAAATTAACTTTTTCTGGGGATCAATGAACAAGGAGGAGGAACAGGAGGCGAGGATGGATCGCAGCGAAACCGAACTGATGCTCAGGGGCTACGGGCTGACCACGGCCGAATTCTACTATCGCATGCCCGATTACCGGAACGTGCTGAACAGCTTTGTCTGGCAGGATTACGACCTTGCGCCGGATCATCCGAAACTGTTCGAATTCGTGGAGTTCTGGCACGACACGATCGAGGGACCGCTGCATTCGGTGCGCTTCAGCCACCGGCGGCTGTTGTCGTCGGGTGAATGGCGAAACGTGGTGGGCGAATTCACCCTGCACTGATGCCTGACTATCCGGAGCAGCGCGCGCCGCCCAGAACGCAGAAGCGTGCGCAATGGGGGTGGTTCAGATACACGTCGCCCTCGGCCTCGGCCAGCGTCGCGCCGAGTTCGAATTCTGGCGCATAGGGCAGCAGGGTGCAGGCCAGCACAGCCGGACGGTCCGCGCCCTTGCGCCTGACCACCATGCGCGCGCTTGCGCACATGACCGATGAGGGCGCGACGTTCAGGATGCCCCAGCAGGAGGTGGTGATTTCGGGCACCTCGGCGGAGTCGTCCATTTCAGGGAACAGCACCGTTTGCGCCGGGTCCTGCGCATCGATGTCGAACCCGTGCAAGGCATAGAACGCGCCATAGCCCGCGCGGCTTTCGGCCTCGCTGTCCTGCCAAAGGGTGCGCCCCGCGACCGTCATGGCGATGCCCTGATCGCGCAGCCATTCCATGCCCTGCAGCGTGCGGGCGTGACTGCCCTTGCCGCGCATGGAATCGTGCAATTCGGCGCGATGGTGATCCAGCGACACCCGCAGGCACAAGGCCGCGCCATGATCGCGCTGCAACGCGACCAACCCTGCCTGCATCCTATCGCGCATCATCGGACGCATCGCGTTGGTCAGGATCAGCACGCGATAGCCCCGCTCCAGCGCCGCGCGCGCCATGTCGATCATCTGCGGATTCATGAACGGCTCGCCGCCGGTGAAACCGATCTCGCGCACCGGCCAGCCGCGCTCCTCGATCTGGTCCAGATAGTCGACGATCTCGGCAGCGGTCAGATAGACCAGCGCGTCATTGGTCGGGCTGGAGTCGATATAGCAGTTCACGCATTCGATGTTGCACAGCGTGCCGGTATTGAACCACAGAATCTGCGGATCGCCCAGCGCGACCGAGGCGCGCGGCTGCCCGTCGGCGGTGACATGCGGATCGCGGAACTTTCCGGCATTGGCCGGCCCTTGGGCGTGATCTTTCATGGCTCCATCCGGTTGTTGGTCAGTGCGGATGATCTATCCTATGTTGCAGGCAGGGGGAAAGTTGCGCGCAGAGGGCTGACACAGTTGTGAACGGTCCCGAAACGCGCGAATGTGGGACGCATTCATTTGGGCAGGACATCGTGACAGCGGACAACGAAACGGTCGCACGCCCGGTCTCGCGGGTCATTCCGGTCGATCCGTTCGATCTGGTGATCTTTGGCGCCACGGGCGATCTGGCGCAGCGCAAGATCCTGCCGGCGCTGTTCCGTCGCTTTTGCGCCGGTCAGATGCCGAAGGGCACGCGCATCATCGGCGCGGCGCGCAGTTCCCACGACCCCGACACCTACCGCGCGCTGGCGGCGGATGCGATCCGCGAACACGCCCCGAACCGCGGCTGCGAGGACGGCACCTTGGAAGAGTTCCTGGCCTGTCTCGATTACGTTCCGCTGGATGCGAGCGGCACGACCGGATGGACCGAACTGGCCGGGCACCTGACGGCCGATCGTGTCCGCGCCTTCTATTTCTCGGTCCGGCCCACATTGTTCGGCGATCTTGCCGAAAGGCTGCATGACAACGGGTTGACCACGCCTGAAACCCGGATCGTCGTTGAAAAGCCCTTTGGCCGTGACCTGCACAGCGCGCAGGAGCTGAACGCGATGCTGGCGTCGCATTTCGAGGAACGCCAGATCTACCGGATCGACCATTACCTGGGCAAGGAAACGGTGCAGAACCTGATGGTGGTGCGGTTCGCCAACATGCTGTTCGAACCGCTCTGGAACAGTCAATATGTAGATCACATCCAGATCACCGTGGCCGAAAGCGCCGGCATCGGGAATCGAGGCGATTATTACGACCGCGCGGGTGCGATGCGCGACATGATCCAGAACCACCTGATGCAGCTTCTGTGCCTGACCGCGATGGAGCCGCCCGCCAAGTTCGAACCCGATTCCGTGCGCGACGAAAAGCTGAAGGTGATCCGCGCGCTCGATCCGGTTTTGCCCCACCATATCGTGCGCGGCCAGTATCAGGCGGTGCCCGGCCAACAAGAGGCGCACCCCTCCTATCGCGAGGCGGCAGACAATCCGCGCTCGACCACCGAAAGCTATATCGCGCTGCGCGTGCATGTCAGCAACTGGCGCTGGGCCGGCACACCGTTCTATCTGCGCACCGGCAAGCGGCTGGTGGCGCGTTCGTCCGTGATCAGCGTTGTGTTCAAGGACGCGCCGCATTCGATCTTCGGACAGGAGGGCGGACGGCATGCCAACGTCCTGACGATCCGCCTGCAACCCAACGAGGGAATCACCCTTCAGGTGACGATCAAGGAACCGGGACCGGGGGGAATGCGTCTGATAGACGTGCCACTGGACATGACATTCGCCGAGGCGCTCGGCCCCGAAGGCGAAGACCCGCCCGACGCTTACGAGCGGCTGATCATGGACGTGATCCGCGGCAACCAGACCCTGTTCATGCGCGGCGACGAGGTCGAGGCCGCCTGGGCTTGGACCGATCCCGTCATCGCCGGCTGGGAACAGCGCGGCGAGGTGCCCAAACCCTACGAGAGCGGCAGCACCGGACCGGGCGATGCCGAACTTCTTTTGAAACGCGATCACCGAAGCTGGAGAGGAATCAAGCCATGAACCTGATCGAATATCCCGATCGCGACATGCTGGCGATCGATCTGGCAAATCTGCTCGCGGGCGAGTTGAAGGCGGCACTGCTCAGCCACGACACCGCCAGCTTCGCGGTCCCCGGCGGCACCACGCCGGGGCCGGTCTTCGACGCGCTTTGTGCCGCGCCGCTGGAATGGGACCGCGTGCTGGTGCTGCCCACCGATGAACGCTGGGTCGCGCCGGACCATGCCCGGTCGAACGAACGGCTGATCCGCGAGCACCTGCTGGTGGCGCGCGCGGCCGAGGCGCGGTTCCTGTCGCTGCACGGGCCGGGGGCGCATCCCGAGGATGATCTGGACGACATCGCGGCGCGTGTCGCGCAAGTCTTGCCGCTATCGGTGCTGCTGCTGGGCATGGGCGCGGATTACCATGTTGCGTCGCTGTTTCCCGGTGCGCCCGGTCTGGCGGCGGCGCTGGCGGACGATGCACCGCCGCTTGCCGCCATGGCCCCCGCCGGTCAGGCCGAAGCGCGCATCTCGCTGACCGCGCCGGTTCTGGACGGGGCCCTGAAAAAACATCTGGTCATATACGGAACGGACAAGCGCGAGGCGCTGGAGCGTGCCCGGTCTCTCTCGCCCGAGGACGCACCCGTTCAGGCGGTCTTGTCCGACATGAACGTGCATTGGGCGGAATGACGATGGACAGCAACTGGACCGACCTGCACGCTCTCTATGCGCCGATCGCGCAGCGGCGCATTACCGACCTGTTCGCGGACACTCCCGACCGCGCCGAGGATTTCAGCGCCGCCTTCGAGGACATGCGGCTGGATTACTCCAAGACCAATATAGACAACGCCGCTCGCGATGCCCTGATCGCGTTGTGCGACCGCACCGGGCTGGCGACGCGGCGCGAGGCGATGTTCACCGGCGCCCCGATCAACGAGACCGAAGGGCGCGCGGTATTGCACACGGCGCTGCGCAATCTCGACGGCGGCCCGGTTCTGGTCGACGGGACCGATGTCATGCCGGAGGTTCTGGATACGCTGGCGCGCATGCGCCGCTTTGCCGACGCCGTGCGCAGCGGCGCGCTGGCGGGGCCGGGCGGGGCGTTTCGCGACGTGGTCAACATCGGCATCGGCGGCTCGGATCTGGGTCCGCGCATGGCGGTGCGCGCGCTCGTGCCCTACCATCACGGGCCACGCTGTCATTTCGTCTCGAATGTGGACGGGGCCGACATTTCCGACACGCTGCGCGATCTCGATCCGCGCCGCACCTTGTTCATCGTCGCCTCGAAATCCTTTACCACCATTGAAACCATGACCAATGCGCGCACCGCGCTGGCCTGGATGGAGCAGGGCGGCGGCGATGTCGCGACGCAATTCGCGGCCGTCTCGACCGCGCCCGACCGCACCGCTGCCTTCGGCATCGACGCGGAGCACGTGTTCGGTTTCGCCGATTGGGTCGGCGGGCGCTATTCGGTCTGGGGGCCTGTGGGCCTGAGCGTGATGCTGGCGGTCGGGCCCGACGCCTTCGACGCGTTCCTGCGCGGCGGGCAGGCGATGGACCGGCATTTCCGCGCCGCGCCGTGGGGGCAGAACCTGCCGGTGCTGCTGGCGCTGGTGGGGATCTGGCACCACCAGATCTGCGGTCACGCCACCCGCGCTGTGCTGCCCTACGATCAGCGGCTGGCGCGGCTGCCGGCCTATCTTCAACAGCTCGAGATGGAGAGCAACGGCAAGTCGGTGGCGATGGACGGTCACGCGCTGACCATGCAATCGGGGCCGGTGGTCTGGGGCGAGCCGGGAACCAACGGGCAACACGCCTTCTACCAGTTGATCCATCAGGGCACGGCGGTGGTGCCGTGCGAATTCCTGTTGGCGGCGCAGGGGCACGACCCGAATCTGGCGCATCATCACCGCCTGCTGGTGGCCAATTGCCTTGCGCAATCGCAGGCGCTGATGCGCGGACGGTCGCTGGACGAGGCGCGGGCGCTGATGGGCGACATCGGACTGGCGGAAGACGAGCGCGAACGGCGGGCACGACATCGCGTCTTTGCCGGAAACCGCCCGTCGGTCACGCTGGTCTATCCGCAACTGACGCCGTTCGTCCTGGGGCAGATCATCGCGCTTTACGAACATCGCGTCTTCGTCGAGGGCACCATCCTGGGGATCAACTCTTTCGATCAATGGGGCGTGGAACTGGGCAAGGAACTGGCCGAGTCGCTGCAACCGGTGATCGAAGGCACGGAAGACGCCGCCGCAAGCGATGGATCGACCGCGGCGCTGGTGCGGTTCGTGCATCGTCATGGCGGGTGATCCGGTTGGCCGCGACGTCATGCAGCCGGTTATTGCCAATCGCATGATTCGTTGTCACTTTGACGGGCAGGAATACGGTTCATCGCAGCTGTGGAATCCTTTCTCAGCCGGGCGGCCGGAACAGGTGCGTGAACCTGCGTCCTCGCAATGGCGTCGCGCCCGCAACTGCAGAGCACCAGAAGAGGAGGCACCATGCTGGGCCAGATGATGAACAAACCGTTGCTGATCTCGTCGCTGATCGATCACGCGGGCACCTATCACCACGAGACCGCCATCGTGTCGGTGGACACCGACGGCGACGTGGAGCACACGACCTGGGCGCAGGTGGGTGAAAACGCCCGCAGGCTCGGCTCGGCGCTGACGAAACTGGGGCTGGACGCGCAGGATCGCTGCGCCACTATCGCCTGGAACAACCGTCGCCATCTAGAGATCTATTTCGGCGTGTCGGGGGGCGGTTTCGTCTGCCATACGATCAACCCGCGGCTGTTCCCCGAACAACTGGTCTATATCATCAACCATGCCGAGGATAAGGTTCTGTTCCTCGACGCGACCTTCTTGCCCATCGCGGTGAAGCTGAAGGAACATCTGCCGAAACTGGATCAAGTGATCCTCATGGGGCCGCGCGACGAAGAGGCCGCAGACCAATTGCCGGGGCTGAAATTCTATGACGAGTTTCTGGAAACCGGGGATGCCGGGTTCGACTGGCCGCAATTCGATGAGAATACCGCCTCCAGCCTGTGTTATACGTCGGGCACGACGGGCAATCCCAAGGGGGTGCTTTATTCGCACCGCTCGACGCTTTTGCATTCGTTCAGCGCCATCAGCCGCGACTCGCTTGCCCTGAGCGCCCGCGACGTGGTGATGCCGGTGGTTCCCATGTTCCACGTCAACGCCTGGGGTGTGCCCTATGCGGCGGCGATGGCGGGCAGCCGCCTGGTGCTGCCGGGGCCGGATCTGAGCGGCGCCGCACTGGTCAAGCTGATCGACGATCACAAGGTGACCCTGGCGCTGGGCGTGCCGACGATCTGGCTGGGATTGCTGGCCTATGCCGAGAAATCGGGCAGCCGGCTGGACAGTCTGGAACGCACGGTGGTCGGCGGATCGGCCTGTCCGCCGTCGATGATCGAACAGTTCCGCGAGGATTTCGGCGTCGATACCATCCACGCCTGGGGCATGACCGAGACCAGTCCGCTGGGATCGATCAACATTCCCCTTGCCAAACATCGCGATCTGCCCGTCGAAGAGCGGCATCGCCTGCGCGAAAATCAGGGGCGGCCCCCCTTTGGCATCCAATTGCGGGTCGTGGACGAGAACGGCCAGGATCTGCCCCATGACGGCAAGACCCAAGGCGACCTGCTGGTGCGGGGATACTGGGTGCTGGACAGCTATTTCCGCAAGGGGGACGACGACATCCTGCAGGACGGTTGGTTCAATACCGGCGATGTCGCCACGCTGAACGAAGACGGGTACATGACGATCAAGGATCGCTCAAAGGACATCATCAAGTCGGGCGGCGAATGGATCAGTTCGGTCGAACTGGAGAACATCGCCATCGGTCATCCCGGCCTCGCGGATGCGGCGGTTGTGGGGGTAAGCCACGCCAAATGGGACGAACGCCCCATCCTGATCGCGGTGCCCGCCGAGGGCCGGTCCCCCACGCCCGACGAATTGCTGGCCTTTTACGAGGGCAAGATCGCCTCGTGGCAGGTGCCCGACAAGGTGGTGTTTCGCGACGAACTGCCGCGAAACGCGACCGGCAAGGTGCTCAAGCGCGAGTTGCGCGAAGAATACGACGATATCCTCAACGACTGAATTCGGGCCTTGATCCGGCCCCGCCACGGCGTGGGCGGGGCCGGAAAACGATCACTGCCAGGAACGTTTCGGGCTGTCGGGCTGAACGGCGGCGGTCTGCACCGGCTCGGGCGGCATCCGGCACCCTTGTTTGCGCATCTGTGCCGTCACCGCATCGTAATGGCCCTTGGCGCTGGCAAGCGCGGTCGAATTGTCGTCCGAAGCCGCCAGTGCGAATGCCGCCGGCCAGAACAGGAACAGCGCGACACCGGTCGCGACCGCGTCGTTGGTCGCGGCCTTTTTCTGCTGGTTCGTCAGCAGGTTGACGCGGCCAACGATCTCGTTTCGCTCACTCATCAACTGGTTGCAGCTGCGCCCGGCATAGGTGCTGGGGCTGACATAGCTCGACTGGACCTTCTCGGGCTGCTGGACACAGGCCCCCAGAGCCAGCGGGACGGTGAGGGCGAGGGCGAAAGACTTGAGGCGCATGGTGCTAACCCTTTGTTAATAAATGAAGATGTTCGTATTGCGTTCATCCGGCGTAGCCGCAGAACGAAAATGGAACAAGCCTTCAAATAAGGACAATTCGCATCAAACGCAGCCAAGCCGCGACTCCGGTCGCGTCACCCATGTGCAAAAAATGTCGAAAACTGGAGCGGGTAACGGGAATCGAACCCGTAACTTAAGCTTGGGAAGCTCGCGTGATACCTTTTCACCATACCCGCGTCCTGAAATGCGGGATAGTGCCGCTCCGGGCGCGCGTCAAGGGCGTCGCCAGACCAATGGAGGAACCGCAATGGCTTACAAACCGGAAGGATACACCTCGCTCGCGCCCTATCTGATCGTGCGCGATGCCGAACGCACGCTCGATTTCGTGGCGCATGTTTTTGGCGCCGAGCGTCTGCGTGTGATCCCGTGCGAGGGGAAGAGCGGAATCATGCATGCCGAGGCGCGCATTGACGACACCGTTCTGATGATGGGCGAGGCGCCGGAGGGTCCGGACACCAACGTGCATGTCTACGTGCCCGATGCGCAGGCCTGTTTCCAACGCGCGCTGGAACAGGGCGCCCAGACGGTGCAGGCATTGCAGGACAAGGGCGACGGCGACCTGCGGGGCGGCCTGCGCGATGGCAATGGCGCGGTCTGGTGGATCAGCACGCAATTGCCGCAGGACGGCTAGGCGCGGTCCGGCGAGCCCGCCCGGCAAAGCCTATTCGGCCGGCAGATGGTCGGTGGTGAACAGGTAATCGCCGCCCGCGCCGGAATGGCAGGCGATGCAGCCCGCGTCTGCGCCTTTGGCGACGCGACCCGCCAGGCGCATGCCGTTGGGGTTCTTGTCCAGCGACCCGTCGGGCAGGTATTTCGCCCAGAACCAGTTGCCGTTGTCGGGGTCGTAGCCTTCTTCGCGGCGGAACATCACCGTGACCGCGCCCAGATGCTTGCCGGGGTCGGACAGGACTTGATCGGCAGTCACGCCTTCGGGGCCGAAATTGCGCTTGACGATCAGCGCGCCGTCGTGGCCGTCGATGCTGGCGCTGGAATAGAAGGTTTCCAGCATCTTGCCGTGAGGTTCCACGCCCTCATAGGGAAAGGCGCGCAGCATGGTATCGCCGATCAGGTTCTGTTCCCGCATCGCCGCCCAGATTTTTTCAGCATAACCTGCATCGGTATCGGTGCCAAAGACCTGATCCTGCGCCTTGGCCGCGAATGCGGTCAGCAGCGCGACGGCTATCCCGCCCAACAAGTGTCGTTTCATGGCAATAATCCCTGTTGTCTGTTGAATATCATTGCTTGTCGTGCCGTCAATTCTACTGCGACCGGCCAGCGCCGTGCCGTCACGATGAATCACTGTCTCGTGTTGCGGCGCGGGCCAATCGTGGTTTGACGGGGCAAGGCGGACGCAGTCACTATCGGAAAAAGGGAGGAGCGGCGCATGAGGATGTGGATAGCGGCTATTCTGGCCTGCGCGACGCTTGCAGGCGGCGCTTGTGCGCAGGAGCGCGGTGCGGAAAACCGTCTTTGCGTGCGGAATGCGGATACCCGCGCACTCCTCTTCGCCGTCGAGGCACCGGCCGGCGCGCGGCTGCTGCGCGATCTGGCGCCGGGCGAGCGGCTTTGCGCAACGGGCCGCGCGGGCGAGGTGGGGGTGGTGTCGGTTTATGAGTCACGCGCCGCGATCGAGGGCTGCTCGCGGCTGGTGCCGGTCGGTCACGTCGAGACCCTGCGGCGCTATGTCGAATTCGACCGCTGTTTCTGGGACTCCAACAGCTAGCCGCGCCGTCGTCTACGACGTCCGCCGCCGGTTTCGCTTTCGTCGCCTTGCTGGTTGAACGACAGGTCGGGCAGGGTGACGATGCTGTTGAGGATGGGGAAAGGCTCGACCGCGTTGGGGATGGCCGAGGCGTTCACGAAATGCTCCTGAAAGCGTGGCTCGATGGCGGTTTCGACCTTGTGGATGGCGCGTACAGTCGCCTCGATCTCGATGCGCGCGTCGCGGTTCAACAGGGCGATGCGCGCGCCGGTGCCGGCGGCATTGCCTGCCGATGTCACCTTGTCCAGCGGCGCGTCGGGGATCATGCCCAGAATCATCGCGTGTTTCGGGCTGATATGCGCGCCGAACGCGCCCGCCAGAACCACGCGGTCCACCTTGTCGACGCCGAACTTGTCCATCAACAGGCGCGCGCCGGAATAAAGCGCGGCCTTTGCCATCTGGATCTCGCGGATGTCGCGGTTGGTGACGGTGATGCGCGGGCCGCCATCGTCGCTGCCGTCCCAGACCAGATAGGAATTGGTGCGCCCCTCGACGATGCAGCGCGCGGATCCGGTCTGCGCGGCCGATCCGATCAGGCCCGAGGCATCGACCAGCCCGGCTAGCCGCATCTCGGCCACCATCTCGATGATGCCCGAGCCGCAGATGCCGGTGATGCCGGTGGTGGCGATGACGTCGTCGAACCCCTCTTCGGTCGACCAGAGATCGCTGCCGATCACCTTGAAACGCGGCTCTTTCGTTGTCGCGTCGATCTCGACCCGTTCGATCGCGCCGGGGGCGGCGCGCTGGCCCGAGGAGATCTGCGCGCCCTCGAAAGCCGGGCCGGTGGGCGAGGAGCAGGCCAGCACCTTTTCGCGGTTGCCCAGCAGGATCTCGGCATTGGTGCCGACATCGACGACCAGCACCAGATCCTCGGATTTGTCAGGCGCCTCGGACAGCGCGACAGCGGCGGCGTCGGCGCCGACATGGCCGGCGATACAGGGCAAGAGGTAAACCCGCGCCGAGGGTGGCAGGGCAGTCAGATCGAGATCGCGGGCCATCAGGTTCATCGCGTCCGATGAGGCCAGCGCAAACGGCGCCTGGCCCAGTTCGAACGGATCGATGCCCAGAAACAGGTGGTGCATGACCGGGTTGCACACGAAAACAGCGTCCAGAATGTCGGTAGTTTCTATCCCGGCCTCTTCGGCGACCTGTCGGAACAGCGCGTTCATGCCTTCGCGCACGGCGGCGGTCATTTCATCGGCGCCGCCCGTGTTCATCATCGAATAGCTGACCCGGCTCATCAGATCTTCGCCAAAGCGGATCTGCGGGTTCATGATGCCCGACGAGGCGACGACCTCGCCGGTTTGCAGGTTGCACAGATGCCCCGCGATGGTGGTCGAGCCGAGATCGACGGCAAGGCCGAAAATCGGGTCTTCGTGAAAGCCGGGCCACAGGCGCATGATCCGGGGCGGCGCGGCGGCGTCGCCCAGATGCACGGCGCAGGTGACCTTCCAGCCGCCCTTGCGCAGGATCGGCTGCATGTCCTTCAGCACCGGCAGGTCGATGTGAACGCGCGGCAGATCCCATTGCGTCGCAAGTGCGTCGCGCAAACGTTCCAGATCGCCCGAAGGGTCGTGCATGTCGGGTTCGGCGACCTCGACATAGTAAAGGCGCACGGCGGGGTTCATCACGATGTCGCGCGCTTCGGCCCGTTTGCGCACCACCTGGCGGTGGACCTGGCTTTCGGGGGGGACGTCGATCACCACATCGCCCTGGATGGTGGCCTGACAGCCCAACCGTCGCCCGGCCTGCAGCCCGCGCTTGTCGTCGTAGCGCTGCTCGACCGCGTTCCATTCCGACAGCGCGTTCTCGGAAACGGTGACGCCGTGTTTGGGAAACGACCCGTAAGCCGGAGCGACCTGGCAGCGCGAACAGATGCCGCGCCCGCCGCAGACCGAATCGAGATCGACCCCCAGCTGGCGTGCCGCCGTCAGAACCGGCGTGCCGGGGGCAAAGCGTCCGCGTTTGCCGGACGGGGTGAATACCACGAGTGGATCCTTGGTCATCTGTGCGCGCCTTCTGCCTTTATCGCTCAGGATAGAAGCTTGCACCGGCGGCGAAGGGCGGGGAACGGCAAAACGCCCGCCGCCCGCGTCATTCGGCGTCGCGCGCGCCGAGGGTGCGGGAGCCTCCGGCGGGGATATTTTCCTGCAAGAAGAAGCCACGGTGTGGGGAAAGTCGCGGGCGCAGCGCGGAAATGGTCGATGCGCGCTTTCCTCGGGTCGGTTTTGGTGCGATAGGGTGGCCGCCAAACGGGCTTGTGCATGGGGAATGAAATGCAGATTCGTGAGGCGCTCACCTTTGACGATGTTCTTCTGGTTCCGGCAGCCTCGTCGGTGATGCCATCGACGGCGGACACTGCCACGCGGGTGACGCGGCAGATTTCCATGAACATACCGCTTTTGTCCAGCGCGATGGATACGGTGACCGAGGCGCAGATGGCGATCGCCATGGCGCAGGCCGGCGGACTGGGGGTGATCCACCGCAATATGGATATCGCGACACAGGCCGAGGAGGTGCGCCGGGTCAAGCGGTTCGAAAGCGGGATCGTCTACAACCCGATCACGCTGCGTCCGGACCAGACGCTGGCGGATGCCAAGGAACTGGCGGCGACCTACAACGTCACCGGCTTTCCGGTGGTGGATGAGGCGGGCCGGGTCGTGGGGATCGTCACCAACCGCGACATGCGCTTTGCCAGCGAGGACAAGACGCCGGTGCGGGTGATGATGACATCGGACGATCTGGCGATCCTGCATGAACCCGCCGACCGCGACGAGGCGATTTCGCTGATGAAGGCGCGGCGGATCGAGAAGCTGCTGATCACCGACGATGCCGGGCGTCTGACGGGATTGCTGACGCTGAAGGATACCGAACAGGCGGTGCTGAACCCCACCGCGTGCAAGGATCGGCTGGGGCGGCTGCGCGCCGCCGCGGCCAGCACGGTGGGCGATGCGGGATTCGAGCGTGCCGAGGCGCTGGTGGATGCGGGCGCGGACTTGATCGTGATCGACACCGCGCACGGCCATTCCGCCAGCGTCTCCGAGACGGTCCGGCGGGTCAAGAACCTGTCCGGCGAGGTGCAGGTGGTCGCCGGCAACGTCGCCACGGGCGAGGCGACGCGGGCGCTGATCGATGCGGGCGCGGATGCGGTCAAGGTGGGTATCGGCCCCGGCAGCATCTGCACCACGCGCGTTGTCGCCGGTGTCGGTGTGCCGCAACTGACCGCGATCATGGATTGCGCCGCGGCGGCGGGCGACGTGCCGGTGATCGCGGATGGCGGGATCAAGTTTTCCGGGGATTTCGCCAAGGCGATCGCGGCCGGTGCGTCCTGTGCCATGATCGGCAGCATGATCGCCGGAACCGACGAAAGCCCCGGCGAGGTGATCCTTTATCAGGGGCGCAGCTTCAAGTATTATCGCGGCATGGGCAGTCTGGGCGCGATGGCGCGGGGCAGTGCGGACCGGTATTTTCAGGCCGACGCGGCCAGCGACAAGCTGGTGCCGGAGGGGATCGAGGGACAGGTGCCCTATAACGGCAGCGCGGCGGCGGTGGTGCATCAGCTGGTAGGCGGTTTGCGCGCGGCGATGGGCTATACCGGCTGCGCCACGATTGAGGAGATGCGCAGCAATTGCCAGTTCGTTCGCATCACCAATGCGGGGTTGAAGGAAAGCCACGTGCATGACGTTCAGATTACCCGGGAATCGCCGAATTATCGAATAGGCTAAACAATGGGTTATAGGTATTTCGTAGGGTTCTGTATCAGCGGAATAGTTGCGAACATGTCCAGAACCTATCCAGTTCTGGACAGTGCATCAGTTCAGAAACCGCTGCAAAAATGGATAGGCAAGAGCGAGAGCTGATGCAGTTGGATTGTCTGCGAGTGGCGGCAACGGCGCCCGCGAAGTCGCGGAACCTTGGTAGAGAGTCCGGCACTATTCCTGCCGGGCGAATGAATTTCAGGGAAGGTCGGCTACGGCGGTAGGGAACGGAGCGTTCAGCTCAACGAACTGAAATCGCGACACTTTTCCGGAGCGACTCCTGTCCGACTCCGCAGTGAGACAGCCTTTGTGCCGTAACCTGTGCCATCTGGCAAGTGCGGGGAGAGCATTGGTGTGGAGCGTGGATGATCCGGGCCCTACGCCCCGCCAAGGAGTGCTTCGAGTGCGAGCGCCGTCGTTAGACCGACACCGAAGTCGCCCATCGCGGCCATGCATGAGAGCGCGAGGATCGACGTGGCCCGCGCGGAGGGCCTGTCCTGCCGCAACGGCTGCACTGACAAGAGTGGAGGCGCCGACGGTCTCCAGCAGTTCTTCCGGCACCTTGTCGTCCGGGAGAAGACCGAAAACCTCGCGCACCTCTGCCTCAAGGGCGACGTTGCTGTATCCGCTGCTGGAGACGCCGGGGATCATGTTGGCGACCTCTTCGGTCGTCAGGATGTCGATTCCGGGATAGCGAGCCAGATGGTCGTAGATGTGCTCGGGCGAGGCCACGGCCTTGAGTTGCACGGCACCAATGACCTCGCCCTCCATTGTGAACTCCACGTCCGATCCGGGATGGTTCGTGGCTTGGGGGAGTTCCGCCATCACGGCATCGCCGTCCAGGTCCTCGGCGGCTTCGAAAAGCAGCTCATGGTAGATGGCCTTCACGTTTGAGACGACCCCTCGCAGCTGGTCCGGCTGAAGGCCTCCGAGGTAGGTCGCGAGTTCCGTGTCACTGGCTTCGGCAAGGTCGCGCCGGGACCGGCGGAGGGCATCCAGGACCAGAGTTTCCTCCGGGCTCCATGCGCGATCAGGATTGTCGACCAGACGCTGGAGCGTGACCGCGAGAACCACGGCGGCGCTACGCCGTCCTACGCCTTCACCCACTTCACGGATGTGCGGTTTGACTGTTGAAGGATGGCTCCGACGACGGCTGTGAGTGCCTCGTCGAGGCACTTGAGGTCATCACTTGCTTGCACAGGCGCAGCCGGAATCATTACCGTGTCTCGACGCCAGATCGAGCGACCATCTCAACACACCGATGCTTCCAACCGTGAGAAGGGTTCGCGGCCGCTCTCATGGCCGAGAGGCCCCCGGGGATGACTGTAAAAGTATAGGTCAGCATGGTTCCTCAGGGTTTTCGTGTGAACGAGACGACGTGTTCATTTTGTCCGGTGCGCCTGAGATCAATTTCTGGCTTCTCTCGCCACTCGTTGTGCACGCTGGAAGAAATGCTTCGTCAACTGCTCTCTTGCCTTCGTGTCGCTCATGACAATGCTGCGCATCTGGCTGCTCTTCTGGAACTGCCGGATCATCTGGCGCATGAACTCCTGCGAGAACGCCCCGTAGACGACATTCGCGGGATTGTTCTGCAACATCTCCATCATGTCGCCGTCCAGGAGCTCGCGGTTGGTCGAGGCGGCGCTCGACGCAGCCGAAGCCTACAGCATCACAAATGCCCTTTTCGAAACGTGAAGGACGCGGCGCATTTCCAAATGCGCCGCATTGACGGAGCACTGCTCCCCGCTGCCGGATCGGATCACCGGAAGCGCGCGCGCCGGGCCACATTCTTCTGCTGCTAAGCCGGCGCGCGATTGACACCGCGTTCTTCGATCTTGCTGACCGGGCGCTTGGTCATCATTCAGGCCAAGTCACTCGGCTGCTAAAACGGGAGCCCGATCAGCAGCTGGACCAATGAGAACGCATCGACCAGCGACAAGGCCCGTTCGAGCAATGTGACCGCAATTGCGCTGCCCGATGCAGCGTTTCCCTGATGCTGCGGTGGTCAGGCACGGAGGCGTGAATTGGAAAGCACCGTTGCGCGGGTCTCGCAGTAGGTTGCCGATCGACAAGTGATCGCTGCGCACGAGATCGCCACGATGTGATCCCGCGCGCTCCAGATCAGGCGGATGCCTTGGCCCTACGAGAAACCAGGTCGGTCACACTGGCCGAGCTGATCTCCGCGAACGGCGACCGGATCATGGAAATGTCGACCACCACGGCGTTCACGCGCTTGCGGAGCAACGTCAAGGCGAAGCCGCCCGGGTTGTAATTGGTGATGCCGACATCCCGCTCCACATGGCCCATCAGAGCCCGCCGCTGGCTGTCCGGGCACTCCGACTGGATCAGGAGGTGGTTGAACGTTGTCCGGAAGCTGTGGAAATCCCGCTGTTTGTCGTAGATCTTGTGGTCTTGGCGATACCTGGTGAACCTCTTGGAGAAGGTCTCGGTATAGGTCTTTTTGCTTTCGCTCCGCTCGAGCCAGGGGAAGAGGCGCGGCTCGCCGGCGCGTGCAAGGCCGGCGACGAGCTGCATGAAGCCGAGCTTCAGCAGATTGTCATGGATCGGGATGGTCCGGCGCGATGCCTTGCTTTTGAGGCTCTGGCCCGGCCCCTGTTTCAGAACGATGCACGGGATGTCATCGATGATCTGGATGTCATCGAGATACAGCTGGAGCACTTCCTCGCTCCGAAGGCCCATGTGGACCGCGATGAGTGGCGCCCAAAACATCGGATCACCCACGTCGTCCAGCTTGTCCTGGAAGATCGGCGAGCGGAACAGCCCGTCGAGCTTGCCGCACCAGGTCTGGCGCTCGTTGTCTTCCTCGAGGATCTCCCGGCGCTCATATTCTGCGGTCTCCCAGATGTGGTCTTCCATGATGTTCTCCGCTAGGTGACCGCGTTTCTTGTGAAAGACGCAGATGCGCTGGAAGTCCTGCATGTGGCGATAGATCGTTGCGGTCCGCAGGCGCTTGATGCGGCCTTTCAGGATCTCGGACTCGATCTTGCCCGGACTGGCCCCCTGTTTCTTCAGCCTGGCGCGCGTGATTTCCGCATTGTGCGCCTCCGTGGCGTCGGCGTCATCGGCGGCTTCCTGCGGCGACATCTTGCTGGTCTTGGCCTGGTATGTATGCGGCACGCGCGCGACGATCTCCCAGGCCGCCTTCAGTTCCTCATCTGTGATCTGGTCGAAGGGCTTGTCCCCGAGAATCCGCGAGAGGAGTCGCGCGGTAGACCGAACATTGGGGGCAGTGTTCCGCGCCCAGCTATTCCCGGCAGTCTCGTTGGCCTGTTCGGTCGGTTTGAAGGTCTTGTAGCCTTGGCTGCGGACCTCGATGTAGTCCTCCGATCCCGTCTCGATGGTCGGGCAGGACGACTGAGCCCGGGGCGGCTCGGGCGAGAGCACCGCCGCCGGCTCGGTTTTTGTGAGGACCCGCGGCTGTTGCACGTCTTCCTGCGTAGGTGCGAAGGGCCGTGAAGAAGCCGCTGTAGGCGCCAGATCTTGATCCGTCACGGGAGCAACTTCCTGGGCAGGGCAAGGCGCGGGCGGCATCGGTGATGTCCGCGGCATGAAAGGCAGCGCGGAGACAGTTGGTCCCACGTCGACGAGATTCCGCGCAGCTTTCGATGCCGCGGACGGCTCGTCGAACACACCCTGATCACGGCGCAGGTTCTCCTGCTCTGCGTCGAGCATGATCCGAAGGGCTCGAAACGCGAGCCGTCGCCAATCCGGGTCGGTCTCGTCGAGGGTGATGCCGAGACGTGCGGCGACCTCTTGGAGCGGGTTGCGCGCCTTTTCGCGGTCCCGGCTCGCGATCGCATGCCGCAGCGTCTCGACGGCAGCGTTGGCGCAGGCCAATTCATAGGCCGCGACCTCCGGCGTGCGCATCGGTGCGTCCTCACGCGCAACATCGGCTGCTTCGATCAGGAAGCGGCACAGCTCCACGAGGAGTCTTTCCATGATGTCGGGCGCGATCGCCATCGTTCTCTCCGTCACTCCGGCGAAGGCGATGTCGCTCAGAAGCGTAAGCTTCTGAGCGAGGGCCTTCGCGTCGGGGAGGACGTGGGAGCGAAGCGAGAAGAGGAGTGAGATCTTTTTCGATGGGGTGCAGATCCTCAGAACGCGGCGCGGCCAGCGACGGCGCCAGTGAAAGCCCGAGGGACGGTATTCGAGGTGCGATTGTGCCGAGACGCGTGACCGCATGTCTTCGACTCCTGTGCCAGCGTTTGTGCCAGGCGAAGGAACAGGAATCGTGCCATAACGGGCAGTCTGCGACTCTTAACACAGATTGCCTAATGATTTCAGGGCTTTGAGGATTTTTGGCTCCGGCGGTAGGGAACGGAGCAAAAATGCGCAGCGTTGAAATCAAACGGCAGATTTGCACCAGCAGACCGCGCGACACCAGTTTGCGCAGAGATTGCGCCATGCCTGACGCAACCTGCCAAGCCTTGTTGAGGCACGGTGCGCTTGGTCAGCGCTTTCTTGCGGCTTTCATTTCGGCCGCGATTTTTTCGGCTGCCTTGCCAATTGGAGGTAAGCCCTGCGCCTATTCCGCAGAACGTTCCGAATCGTGACGAGCTTTTCCCCGCCGCGACGGATTGGATCAACCCCGGCGACGCGGTGGTTGCGGCGCTGACGCGGCGGCGGGAGGCCAGTCGGACGTCTGTGGCTTGCAGCTTCTACCGCCCTATCTGTTGGTGCAAACCGAGATCCAAGGAGCGAACATGACCGATAAAACACTCTTCATCACAGGCGCATCGTCAGGCATTGGTGCCGAGACCGCACGTATGGCCGTCGCGCGCGGTTGGAACGTCGGGCTGTTTGCGCGGTCCGTCGACAAGCTGGATGCGCTGGTCGGGGAGCTGGGCGACAGGGCTTTGGCACTACCCGGTGACGCCACCCGGTTGTCCGAGCAGCAGGAGGCTGTCGAAAAGCTCGCCGCTCATTTCGGCGATGTGACCGCCGCCTTTGCCAATGCCGGTCGCGGAGCATCCGCCGCCGGAACGCTGCAGGGAGAGCCGGATGACTGGCAGGCAATGGTGAACCTGAACGTCATGGGCGTGCTCTGGACAGCCAAAGCCGTCGCTCCCTATCTACAGAAGAATGAGGGTCATCTGATCCTCACCGGATCCGCCGCAGGACGCACGCATATCAAGGGCTCGGTCTATTCGGCGACCAAGTGGTTCGTGCATGGATATGCCGGCAACCTTGCCGAGGAGTTCAGGGAATGGGGCGCTCGTGTGACGGTCATCGCGCCGGGAATGGTGGATACGCCCTTTTTTGACGAGGCCAAACCGGAAAAGCTGAAGCCCGAGGATATCGCAAGTTCTGTTCTTTTCGCGCTTGAGGCCGCCCCCAGGGCAAGCGTCCGGGAAATCTTTGTCATGCCTGCGAACTAACGGGCTGAATCTCGTCTCACCGTGGGGGACGGGACCCCGCGTACTGCGACCACCTCTATCCGCTTACGCCTTCAAGAAAGCCCGGTTTGCCCGCGCGTTTGGCGCTCGGCGATGACCGCCCTCTTCATGGGCGTAAGCGATCCGGACCGTCCAGCAGTCGCGTATGTGAAACAGCATCGCTGCTGCTTGTTGGTCGGCCTTCTTCATGACCAGAGCCAGATTCGGCGGCCGGGGATGTTGCAGCGTTCGCTGGCGCTCGGGTGGATGCCATCTTGCCGATACGTGCCATGAATCAGCTGTACTCAGGTTCTGGCTGAACTACATCGCGACGGCGATCCACAATAGTTTCAGCCCGCTGTTTCGCCCAACGACGCCGACGGCATTCTTGACGCCAGGGCGCGCGCACCTGTCGCGGCGGCTGGATGTGGTCGAGAGCCACCTGCAAAACCGCAAATACCTTTTGGAAGCCAGGTTTTCGATGCCGGATATCTATCTGTTTTCCGTCTGCCGGTGGCTTGAGGATCAGGAGCTTTCACTCGCAGACTGTCCGGCCGTGCTGCGCCATTCGCAAGACATTGCTGCGCGGCAGCCTGTCAAGGACGCCCTGGAGGAGGAAGGGTTGGCCGGCGATTGCGATCAGTCCCGCTGATGCGTCGATAAAAACCAGACCGATACCAAGGAAGAAAGACATGCCACCCGAACCAGACCATCAACCAGCCGACCGGCGCCCCATGTATCGGGAAATGCTGCTTTGGATTCCGGGTCTCGATGCAATGTACCGGCTTATGCACGCGATCGTCCGGCACCATGCAAACGAGCCCATCCCTAATTGTGATGCACCACCTGCCGGACGACGGCTCAAAACTGGCTTACTTGCAGAGTAATCAGGACCGGTTGGCAAGCGGAGGACGGATCATCCATGCCGACATGTGCTTCGATAACAAGGTGGAACATGCCCGTCTGGTTCCGGTCTGGCGCGCACATGCTGACCTTGTCGACGTATCGCCGGAAGCAACGCGTCTGGAGTTCGACGCGATTCCTCACTTGATGGTGGCGTCAGATGCGCGCACCCGGGCGCAGATTAATGTTGATGCTCTGGATCACATGATCACGCCAAAGACAAAGCTGATCGCCATCACACCTGTTCCGACGCAATGCGGCTTGGTGAACCCTGCTGCGGAGATTGGAAAAGTGGCGCGGAAGCACGATGTTCTTTATCTTTTGGATGCCTGCCAATCGGTCGGGCAGATCCACGTGGATGTTACCGAAATCAGCTGTGATATTCTGTCCGGGACGGGCCGCAAGTTTTTGCGCGGGCCGCGCGGAACGGGATTTCTCTATGTTCGAAAGGACATCATCGAACGGATCGACCCTCCGTTCATCGACCCGTCCTCGGCCACATGGTCCGAGACGAACGACTTTAATTTTGTTGATGGCGCAAAGCGGTTTTAAAATTGGGAAAGCTATGTCGCAAGCCGTGTTGGGCTTATGAGGGCTGTTCGCTACGCACGGGACATCGGATTCAAGAATATCGAAGCGCGCGTTGTGCAACTCGCCCGGAATTTGCGTGACGCGCTGTCGCAGGTCGACGGCGTCTCGGTTTACGATCAGGGGCAGCGTAAATGCGGCATCGTGACATTCAGGAAATCCGGCTTTGATCCGGCGGACCTGGAAGCCAACTTCGGGCGCGCGGGATCTATGTGTCGGTCTCGGCGATGCCCTACGCGCGCCGCGATCTGGAGCCTCGAAATCTAACGTCTTTGACGAGGGCATCGGTGCATTACTTCAACACAAATGATGAAACCGCTCAATTCGTCGAAGCCGTGAAAACTCCCAGGCATGAGCGGATGAGGTGGATGGCTCCTGCTCCACCGGCATCGAACGTGCCAAAGTGCAGTTGTCATCGACTGCGAGGAAAGGAGCCATCCACCTCATCCGCTATGGGCCGGAAGCGTCAGGAGACGTGAGGGCAGGCTTCCGGGGAACCATGCTCGCTTCCTGCGCGTAGCGAAATCTCTTACGCCTTGGTGCCGACGGTCCGGTTGGGCCGGAAATGCGCTGCATTCGACACTGGTCCCTGCCGACGGCGGCCATGACACGCGGCGATGCCATGGCGCGATCAAATGCTCTCGGACGGGCCGATATCGAAGCTGTCGCCTGACCTCTGACGGGCAAGGGAATATTCACGCCTCAGCCCGAATTGCGCAACATCGCCGCTGTCTTCGATACGAACAATCGGTGGGCGCGCCGCATCGGCGTGGGTCGCAGCGATTGCTGCGACCACACGGATCGCGATCAGCCGAACACCCGTCCCAGCGCGCCGTCCACGGCATCGGTGATGGCGTCGATGTCGTCTTTCGTGGCGATCAGCGCTGGGCTGAAACACAGGGTGTTGTTGTAACCCGGAATCGACCGGTTGGTCATGCCGATGATGACGCCCTGCGCCATGCAGTCGGCAACCACGGCCGCCACGCGCGCCTCCTCCATCGGTTCGCGGGTGTCGCGGTCGCCGACCAGTTCCGCACCGCAGAACAGCCCCTTGCCGCGCACGTCGCCAACGACCTTGTGGCGCTCCATCAGGCCGTGCAGGTTGTCCATCAGCCGCGCGCCCATCGCGTTGGTATTGTCGAGCAGGTTCTCTTCCTCGATGATCGCAAGGTTTTCCAGCGCCGCCACCGGTCCGGCGGTGCAGCCGCCGAAGGTCGAGATGTCGCGGAAATAGTTCAGCGGATCGCTGGCATCGTCCTTGAACATGTCGAACACCGCTTCGGTGGTCACCAGGCAGGCGATGGCGGCATAGCCCGACGCGACGCCCTTGGCCATCGTCACCATGTCGGGCTGGACGCCGTATTGCTGGTAGCCGAACCAGGTGCCGGTGCGCCCGACGCCGCAGACGACCTCGTCGATATGCAGCAGGATGTCGTATTTGGTGCAAATCTCCTGCACCCGCTGCCAATAGCCCTGGGGGGGCGGGATGACACCGCCGCCTGCCGTCACCGGTTCAAGGCAGAGCGCGCCGACGGTATTGGGGCCTTCGCGCAGGATCACCGCCTCAATCTGGTCGGCGGCCCATTGCCCGTAGTTTTCCGTCGGCGCACCGTCCTGCTGGTGGGCGCGATATTCCAGACAGTGGGGCACACGCACGAAGCCGGGGGCGAAGGGGCCGTACTGGGCGTTGCGTTCATCCTGTCCGCCGGCCGACAGCGTGCCGATGGTGGTGCCGTGATAATCGCGGTCGCGGTAAAGGATCTTGTTCTTCTTGCCACCATAACGCTTGTGCGCGATCTGGCGCACCATCTTGAACGCCTTTTCGTTCGCCTCGGAGCCGGAGTTGCAATAGTAAAGCCGGGTCAGTCCCGGCATCTTCTCGATCATCCGTTCGGCAAAGCGCGCGCCGGGGATCGAGCCGGCGGAGCCGGCGAAATAGTTCAGCTTGATCAACTGGTCGCGCACCGCGTTGGCAATGCGTTCGCGGCCATAGCCGACATTGACCGTCCAGACGCCGCCCGAGACCGCGTCGAGATGTTCCTTGCCCTTCTGATCCCAGACCCGCATGCCGCGACCTTCGACGATGATGCGCGGATCGGAGGTTTCATAGGGCTTGTGCTGGCTGAGATGGTGCCAGACATGGGCCTTGTCGGCCGCGACGATCTGGCTGATGTCGTTTTCGTTGAAGGTGCCGTCCATGACCTGTCCTTTCGATCGGAGAAACGTGCCGGGGCCGACCTGCGTTCAGAACGACGGGATTGGATACCGGGTGTCGGCACCGGTCGGTCTGGCACCAGCGTATACGATCGCACGGCGCGCCGTCCAGAGGCGGTGGAGGGGGGCGCTGCCCCCATCGCCTGACGGCGATTCCCCCGGGGTATTTCAAACCAGAAAGAAGCTGGTTGAGGGTCAGTCCTGCGGTTCGACCGCCTCGGGGCGGGCGGCGGCGAAGGCGGGATGATCGCGGCAGGCGGTTTCCACTGCGAGCAGGCGGGGCAGGTCGTCGATCCGCGCGCCCCAGCGGCGGGCGTTGTAGATTTGCGGCATCAGGCAGAGATCGGGCAGGGTGGGGGTGTCGCCGCAGCAGAACGGGGATTGATCGCCGTTCGCCAGCATTCGTTCGAAAGCCTGAAGGCCCGGGCGGATGAAGCGGCGCATCCAGTCCGCGCGCACGCCGTCGCGGTTGTCGGTCAGTTCGGCGACATAGGCGGCAACCCGAAGATTGCAGACCGGGTGGATATCGACCGCGATGGCATGGGCCAGCGCCTGCGCGCGGGCGCGCTCGGCGGGGTCGGCCGGCAACAGGCCGAGGGTGCGGGTCGTGTCGAGATAGTCGAGGATCGCGAGCGACTGGGTCAGGCGCAACCCGTCGATGTCGAGCACGGGTACAAGGCCCTGCGGATTGCGGGCGATGTGATCGGGTGCGCGCTGTTCGCCCTTGGTCAGGTCGACGGGGACCGCGCGGTAGACGGTTCCGGCGAGGTTCAGTGCGATGCGCACGCGGTAGCTGGCGGAAGAGCGCCAATAATCGAAGAGAACCGTTTCAGTCATGGGGCTTTCCATGCGGTTTTGCGGCCTTGATGGCCTGCGTCAGGATCTCGCGGTCTCCGATCTGGTTGGCCAATATCAGCAGCAGGCGGGCGTTAAGCGCGTCGCTTTCGGGTTTGGTCAGCCCGTCATGGGCGTCCAGCAGATCGGCGTAGAAATCATCGGCCTCGGCGATATTCGCGGTCAGGATCAGCGATCGGTCGGACATCGGTATCACTCCTTTCCGGTGGCGCGGCGGATGGCGGCGCGGAACTGGTGTTCATCCCACGTGGGACGGCGTGCCGCGACATGCTGATCCGGGCGGATCAGGTAAACGGCGCTTTTGCATTTGCCCAGATAGCGCTGGCGCAGCGCGCGGGTGGGATCGTCGGCATCGCTCAGCGCCAGACGGGTGACGGTTACGCCGTCCTCGGTGATTTCGTCGGGAGCGTCGGCATTGAAGGTCAGCAGGGTGAAGCGGTGGCCGAGTTGGTCCAGAAGGAACCCGTCGCCCAGCGGCGCATCGGGACAGGGCGCGCCGGGGCGTGTGCGCTCGGGGCCGTCGAGCGCGTCGGCGGAATTGAGCGGTGAATCGTCATAGGTGCAGGGCACCGAGAGGCGCCCCGAATTGACCAGCGGGCGGGCGAATTCGTGCGTTTCGGCCAGATCCAGAACCGCATCGCGCAGGATGCGGGACATTTCCGATTTCGGCGTGATGAAATCGGTCGAGCGCGACGAGTTCAGGATGTTCTCGTCCGCACCGTGGATGCGTTCGATATCATAGGAGTCGAGCAGGCTTTCGGGGGCCTTGCCGTCCAGCACCAGTTTCAGTTTCCAGCCCAGATTGTCGATGTCCTGAATGCCTGAATTGGCGCCGCGCGCGCCAAAGGGAGAGACCTGATGGGCGGCGTCGCCCGCAAAGATCACGCGGCCGTGGCGGAATTTTTCCATGCGGCGGCACTGGAAGGTATAGATGCTGACCCATTCCAGTTCGAATTCAACATCTTCGCCCAGCATCTGTTTCAGCCGCGGGATCACGTTCTCGGGGCGCTTTTCGCGTTCCTTGTCGATGTCCCAGCCCAGTTGCAAATCGATGCGCCAGACCCCGTCGGGCTGCTTGTGCAGCAATGCCGACTGGCCTGGGTTGAAGGGCGGATCGAACCAGAACCAGCGTTCGGACGGAAACTCCGCCTCCATCACCACGTCGGCGATCAGGAAGTTGTCTTCGAAGACGCGGCCGACGAAATCCTTGCCCAGCATCGCGCGCATCGGGGAATTCGCGCCGTCGCAGGCGATGACCCAGTCGCCTTCCAGATTGTAGCTGCCTTCGGGTGTGTCGATCTCGAGCGTCACGTGATCGTCATGGGTGCCAACGGCGGAAACCTTGTTGCGGCCCCGGATTTCGATCTCCGCGCCCTGATCCTGCAATTCCTGGATCCGATCCACGAGGTGTTTTTCAAAGTAATATTGTTGCAGGTTGATGAAAGCCGGGCGGCGATGGCCCTTTTCCGGCAGCAGGTTGAATTCATAGACTTGCCGGTCCTTGAAGAAGACCTTGCCGACATTCCAGAGTTCGCCCTTCTCCACCATCGCCTGAGCGCAGCCCAGCCGGTCGAGGATTTCCAGAGGACGCTTGGCGAAACAGATCGCGCGCGAGCCGAAGCTGACCTTGTCGTTTTCGTCAAGCACGACGACCTCGATGCCCTGCTGCGCCAGGTCGATGGCGGCGGCCAGACCGACGGGACCGGCCCCGACCACCAGAACCTTGTGGCGCGCGGGGGCGGGGGCGTCATGATCGGCGTGCCGTACGAATGGATAGATCGGCGTTTCGAATATCTTGGTCAAATCGGTTCCTCCTCCGAACCTCTTGCGTCACCAGAAATAGGCTTGCGCGCTTGGTACACGACCGTATTCGAGGTGAAAGTCATCCAGTTGCGGCGGGGCGATCCCTGCATCCAGCACCTGTGTATGAGCCTGCCCGCGATGGTGGATTTGATGCTGAAAGAGATGCAGCAGGAGCGCCCCCACCGTTTCGCTCATCATCCCCTCGGGGCGTTCGGTGACGCGGGGGGCATCCAGCACGTCCGGCTTCAGGCCCCGGCAAAAATTCACCAGCCGCAGGTCGATATCCGCTTGTGATCTGGTCAGCAGGGCGACATCGCGGATTTCCTCCCGATCATAGACCGTGCGGCCCTTCCCGCCCTCTTCCAGCGCATCCATATAGAAGAGGTCGACCTCGTGGATGTGGTTGAGTGTATCCTTGAGCGAGGGGAAAAATCCGGGGCGCCGAGCTGCGAATACCTTCTCGGACAGCCCGGAAATCGCGCCATGGAGCGTGGCATTCGCCCAAGCATTGTTGAGGGCCATGGTGAGGAGCGGATCGCGCATTCCTGCTTATCCCTGCAGGGCCTCCCACATCTCGATGTCGCGCTCGGCGGTCCAGATGCGGGGGGTGTCGATGCCGCGGGCCTCGTCATAGGCGCGGGCGACGTTGAAGGGCAGGCAATGTTCGTAGATCGCGTAATCCGAAAATTTCGGATCGCATTCGGCGCGCACGGCGTCCCATGCTTCTTTCAGGGTGCCGCCACGGGCGGCGACGCGGGCGGCGGGGCGGTAGGTGCTGTCGACGAAATCGCGGGTGTTCTCTATGGCTTCGTTCACCATGTCGCGGCCCACAAGCGCATCGCCGCGTCCCGGTGCAATGGCGTCGACGTCGAACCATTTGATTTCATCCAGCGTATCGCCCCAATCGGCGAAATGACCGTCGCCGCAATAACAGGCCGAGTGATATTCCACGATGTCGCCGGTGAACATCACGTTCTGGTCAGGCACGTGGATCACGATGTCGCCCGCCGTATGGGCGCGGCCCAGATGCATCAGGTCAACCCTGCGATTGCCCAGATAGACGGTCATGCGATCGTTGAAGGTGGTGTTGGGCCAGGTCAGGCCGGGAATCGATTCGTGGCCTTCGAACAGGCGGGGAAAGCGTTGGAATTCGCTGTCCCAGTCCTCCTGTCCACGCTCGGCGACCATGGCGCGGGCGGTTTCGCCCATGATCACCTGATCGGCGCCGAAGGCCGATGCGCCCAGAACGCGCACTGCGTGATAATGGGTCATCACCACATGGCTGATCGGCTTGTCGGTGACTTCGCGGACCTTTTCGATGACCTTGTTGGCCAGACGCGGCGTGGCCTGCGCCTCGACGATCATCACGCTGTCCTCGCCGATGATGACGCCGCTATTGGGGTCGCCCTCGGCGGTGAAGGCCCATAGCCCTTCGCCGACTTCGGTGAAAGAGATGTTCTTTTCGCTCATGTCGCCCTGGGATGCGAATGCCTTGGCCATTGGAGAGATCCTTTGTCTGTTGCGCCGCCGGAGATCGCGGGAGCCTCCGGCGGGGATATTTGTCGGCAAGAAGAAGTCGGGGCCTATCTTTTGTAGGGATCGTCGAGCGCGGGCAGCACCTTGCCTGCGCATTCACCGAAGCCGATCGTATAGCCATCGCCCCTGGCGGCGCCGTGCAGGGTGAGGGTGTCGCCGTCCTCCAGGAACGAGCGGGTCTCGCCGCTGTCGAGTTGCACCGGTTCCTTGCCGCTCCAGCTGAGTTCCAGCAGGCTGCCGCGCTGGTGTTTTTCGGGGCCGGAAATGGTGCCCGAGCCCAAAAGGTCGCCCGGGTTCATCGGGCAGCCGGATGTGGTGTGATGCGCCAGCTGCTGTGCGGCGGAATAGTAGAGTTCCTTGAAATTTGTGCGCGCGATGGTGGTCGCATCCTTGCCTTCGGGGGCGAGGGACACCGAAAGCTCGACATCGTAGAGCATCGGGCCGCAATCCTTGAGGTGATCCAGCAGTTCCACCTCGCGTTCCGGGGTGTCGGTGCGGAACGGTTCCAGCGCCGCCTTGGTGACGATCCACGGGGAGATCGTGTTGGCGGTGGCCTTGGCCTGGAAGGGGCCGAGCGGCTGGTATTCCCACGCCTGGATGTCGCGCGCCGACCAGTCGTTCAGCAGCACGTAGCCGAAGATGTTGTCATCGGCCTCCTGCACGGTGATCGGCCCGTCGCTGGGCTGGCCGACGATCGCGCCGATTTCCAGCTCCAGGTCGAAGCGCTTGCAGGGCGCGAAATGCGGGCGCGCGTCATCGGGGCCTTTGAGCTGCCCCCAGGGGCGGCGCACATCCGTGCCCGAGACCACCACCGACGACGCGCGGCCGTTATAGCCGATCGGGATATGCAGCCAGTTCGGCGGCAGCGCGTTCTCGGCACCGCGAAAGATGGTGCCGACATTGGTGGCGTGATGCTTGCCGGCATAGAAATCGGTGTATTCGCTGACCACGAAGGGCAGGTGCAGCGTGGCGTCCGCCATCGGCACCAGCAGCTTTTCGACCTGATCGCGCTCGGACGCGCCTTCGGAGAGAAGTTCGATCAGGCGGGCGCGCAGGGCGGCCCATGTCTCGGGGCCTTCCTCCATCAGGTCGTTCCAGAACGGCACGTCGAACAGCGCGACCTCGGCCAGCGAGACCAGCCCCTTTTCCTCGGCCTCGGCCATGTCGAGGATCATGTCGCCGATGGCAACCCCGCACCGCGCGTCGGTGTCATCGGTCGAGAATACGCCACAGGGCAGGTTGTTCAGCGGAAAGGGACAATCGGCGGTATTGGCCGACTCGACCCAGGATTTCATCAGCGGCATGCGCGTTCCTTTCGTTACGCGGCGGGCAATGCGCCCACCGCCCTTGGTTCATTTCCGACCGGGCGTGCCGTCGAATTTCTTCTCGATATCGGCCCAGCAGTCGATGTAATCGTCCTGCAGCGGTGCCTCGTTCGCGGCGAAGGGCGTCAGGTGCTGCGGGAAGCGGGTTTCGAACATGAAGGACATGGTATTGTCCAGCTTTTCGGGTTTGAGATCGGCGTTGGACGCGCCTTCGAATGCCTGCTTGTCCGGTCCGTGGGGCAGCATCATGTTGTGCAGACTCATGCCGCCGGGCACGAAGCCTTCGGGTTTGGCATCATACTGGCCATAGATGTTGCCCATCAGTTCGGTCATGATGTTCTTGTGATACCATGGCGGGCGGAACGTGTCTTCCATCACCATCCAGCGTTCGCGGAACAGCGCAAAGTCGATATTGGCGGTGCCCGGCACGCCGCTGGGGGCGGTCAGGACGGTAAAGATCGACGGATCTGGATGATCGAACAGGATCGCGCCGACCGGGCAATAGGTCGTCAGGTCGTATTTCACCGGCGCGTAATTGCCGTGCCAGGCCACCACGTCAAGCGGGCTGTGGCCGATCCGGGTCTGATGGAACTGGCCGCACCATTTGATGGTGACGGTGCTGTCCGCGTCGCGGTCCTCGAAGGCGGCGACGGGCGTCTTGAAATCGCGCCGGTTCGCCATGCAGTTGGCGCCGATCGGGCCGCGGCCGGGCAGTTCGAATTTCTGGCCATAGTTTTCGCAGACGAAGCCACGCGCCGGCCCTTCCAGCAGCTCGACCCGGTAGACCAGTCCGCGCGGGATGATCGCGATTTCCTTGGGCGCGAGGTCGATGATGCCCAACTCGGTGGCAAAGCGCAGCCGCCCTTCCTGCGGGACGATCAGCAATTCGGAATCGGCGGAATAGAAATAATCGTCCACCATGGAGTCGGTGACCAGATAGATGTGGCTGGCCATGCCGACCTGCGTGTTGACGTCGCCCGCCGTGGTCATGGTGCGCATGCCGGTCAGCCACGTCAGCTTTTCGTCCGTATGCGGCACCGGATTCCAGCGATACTGGCCCAGCGAGATCACATCGGGATCCACCAGCGGCGCGGATTTCCAGTAGGGCAGATCGATCTTTTCGTAGCGATGGGAATGTTTCACCGACGGGCGGATGCGATAACACCAGGTGCGTTCGTTCTGATGGCTGGGGGCGGTAAAGGCGGTGCCGGACAACTGTTCGCCGTACAGGCCGTAATTCACCTTTTGCGGGCTGTTCATGCCCTGAGGCAGGGCGCCGGGCAGCGCCTCGGTCTCGAAGTCGTTGCCAAAGCCGGGCATGTAGCCCTCGGTGGTGCCGACAGGCGTCGCCGCCTGCTGCATCTTGTGCGGATCATCTGGACGATTCATCGGGCTTCCTCCTTTTCCTGCTTGCACGGATAATAGTTGATTTTGTAACTAACAACAACGGAGGGGTGCGATGAGCGAAAAAAGTGACTTTGCGCTGCAGGATTTCCTGCCCTACCTGCTGAACCAGGCGGCCGAGGAAAGCAGTCTGGCGTTTCAGCAGGTCTACAAGGGCCGCTATGGCATGTTGCGCACCGAATGGCGGGTGTTGTTCCATCTGGGCATGCATGGCGAACTGACCGCGACCGAGATCGGCGCGCGGGCGCGCATCCACAAGACCAAGATCTCCCGCGCGGTGCAGCGGTTGGCGGAACGACGGTTCCTGAGCCGCCAGCGCAATGTGCGCGACCGCCGGTCGGAACGGCTGGCGCTGACCCCGGCGGGTGAAGCGGCCTATCGCGATCTGCGCGATGTGGCGCGGGAATACGACGCCCGCATCGCCGCGCAGTTCACCACTGGCGAGGTGGCGCTGCTGCGGATGATGCTGAAGCGGCTGGCCGGGATGGATTGAACGCCCATATGGCGCGTTTGACGGGCTCGTGACTGGAACTTGTGACGGGAACCGTGCATTGAGCCCGAACACATTCAGGAAGGAGCATACCATGACCGTGAGACGGACCAGCCCTTCACGGGGCAAGAACTCCCCCGAGGTGACGGGGTTCTACGAACCCGATACCGGCAGCATCCAGTATGTCGTCAGCGATCCCGCGACGAAAAAGGCGGCGCTGATCGACGTGGTGATGGGGTTCGACCATCGCAGCGCCAGTACCGACACCGCGCCTGCGCAGGAGGTTCTGGATCATGTGACGGCAAAGGGGCTGAAGGTTGAATGGATTCTCGACACGCACCCCCATGCCGATCACCTGATGGCGTCCTCGTGGCTGAAAGAGCGGCTGGGCGCGCCGAACGCCATCGGGACCAAGGTCGCCGAGATCGCAGAATTGTGGCGCGGCCTGTATCACACGCCCGATGCCTTCGACGTGGAGCGCGATTTCGACCGGCTTTTCGCCGATGGCGATACCTTCCGCATCGGCGAACTGGACGTGCGGGTGATGCTGTCGCCGGGCCATACGCTGGGGTCGATCACCTATATCGTCGGCGCCGACGCGGCCTTCGTCCATGATACCTTCATGCAGCCCGACGCCGGAACCTCGCGCGCCGATTTTCCCGGTGGCGATGCCGGGATACTCTATGACAGCTTGCAACGGATCCTGGATCTACCGGACGAAACGCGTCTGTTCATCGGGCACGATTACGGCACCGACGAGCGGGATCAGCCCGAATGGGAAGCAACGGTGAAGGAACAGCGTGACCATAACACGCATATCGGCGGTGGTGTCTCGCGCGTGGGTTACGTCGAACGCCGCACCGCACGCGACAAGACGCTGGCGCTGCCCGACCGCATGTTGCACGTCCTGCAAATGAACCTGCGCGCGGGTCAGGCCCCGGCGCCCGAAGCGGATGGCAACAGCTATCTGAAAATTCCCCTGAACCGATTCTGAAAGGAAAACAGGCATGAAAAGCGAAAAGACCGACACCGGAACCCTGCACCACTGGACCCCGCAAGAGGTCTGCGATGCGCTGGCATCGGACAGCATCATCCTGATCGACGTGCGCACGCCGCAGGAATTCGCGTTCGAGCGGATTCGCGGTGCGCTGCTGTCGCCGATGCAGGAGCTCGACCCCGGTCATCTGCCCCGTCCCGGCGAGGGCCGCCCGCTGGTGTTTCACTGCGGCTCGGGCGTGCGGTCGCGCAAGATGGCCGAACTGGCGATGCAGGCCGGATGGACCGAGGCCAACCACATGGATGGCGGCTTCGGCAAGTGGAAAGAGACCGGTCTGACCTATATCGGCACCGAGATGAGCAGCGGCGCGCCCAAGGACATGACCGCCGATTAATCGGCTGACCCCCGGAGGGCTCAGCCTTTCGGCTTGATCGTGCGTCGTGTCGGTGCGGCTTGTCCGCCCTTGGCGGCGGCGCGGGCCTTGTTCTTCTTGCTGGTCGGCTTGCCGACGGGTGGTCTGGTGCCTTTGCCGGGTTTGGCGAATGGCTTGCCCTTGTCGGGCTTTCCCCCCGGCTTGCCGGCATGGCGCGGCTTGCGCGCGACGACGACGCCTTCTGGGCGGGTGTCTTCTGGACGGGTCGGGCGTTTGGGTCGTGTGGCGGGTTTCGCCTTCGTGTCGCCGGGGCGCGGCGTGCGCCCCGATCGTGACGGATCGGCCATATCCGGGCGGCGCGTGCTGGCAGGTTTCGGAGCCGGGCCCGGCGCTGCGCTGGGTGCCGGTTCGGGCGCGGGGGCCGGTTTGCGATCCGCGGCCGGACCGGGGGTGGATGGCGGCTCCGGTCTGGCAGGCGCGGGCGCCGGTTTGACGTCGGCTTTCCCGGCCGGGGCAGGGCGCGTCTTGCCCTTTCCGGCGGGCCGCTGCGACAGGTCGGGGGCCTTGTCCAGACGGGTCAGCACCTCGCCGTCACGCAGGGTCAGGTCCGGGCCGATCCGCTCAACGAACCCGGCCACCGCACTGTCGCGCAGTTCGATCAGCGCGTGATCGTCGCGCAGGCGGATGGCGCCGACATCGTCGCGGGTGATGTCGCCGGCCCGGCACAGCATCGCCAGCAGCCGGCCCGGATCGGCACCCGCATCGCGCCCGGTATCGATCGAGAACCAGACCGACGGGCCGAACGGCGCGCGCTCGGGTTTCGCGGCTTTGGTGTCCGGCGGCAGCAGATCCTCGGGCGGAGACTGGCGGCTGGCGAAAAGATGCAGACAGGCGGCGGCGATCCGGTCCGGGCTGTAGCGCGCGGTCAGCCGCTCCAGCAGGTCGGAATCGGTGTCGCCCAGCGGCTGTTCCCAGATCGGATCGGCCAGCATCCGCTCCTCGTCGCGGGCGCGCACGGCATCGGCCGAGGGCGCTTCGCTCCACGTCGCGGTCAGGCGGGCGGATTTCAGCAGCCGCTCGCATTTGCGCCGCGCGGCGGGCGGCACGATCATCGCGCTGACACCCTTGCGTCCGGCGCGTCCGGTGCGCCCCGAGCGGTGCAGCAGGGTTTCATGGCTGTTGGGCAATTCGGCATGAATCACCAGATCCAGCCCCGGCAGGTCGATGCCGCGTGCTGCCACATCGGTCGCCACGCAGACCCGCGCGCGTCCGTCGCGCATGGCCTGCAACGCATGGGTGCGTTCCGCCTGGCTGAGTTCGCCCGACAGTGCAACAACGGCAAACCCGCGATTGCCCAGCCGCGTCGTCAGCCGGTTCACCGTGGCGCGCGTGTTGGCGAAGACCAGCGCGTTGGGGGCTTCGTGAAAGCGCAACACGTTGATGATGGCGTTTTCACCGTCGCGCGCGGCGACCGTCAGCGCCTGATACTCGATGTCGCTGTGCTGCGCCTTTTCGGCGGCTGTCGTCACCCTGACCGCGTCGCGCTGATAGCGTCGTGCCAGATCCGCAATCGCGCGCGGCACCGTGGCCGAAAACAGCAGCGTGCGCCGCTCTTTGGGGGTCTCGTTCAGGATGAATTCAAGGTCTTCCTGAAACCCGAGATCCAGCATCTCGTCGGCCTCGTCCAGCACCACGGCGCGCAAGTTGCCAAGGTCGATGGACCCACGCATGACATGATCGCGCAGGCGTCCCGGTGTGGCGACGACGATATGCGCGCCGCGCTCCAGCGCGCGGCGCTCGTCGCGCATGTCCATGCCGCCCACGCAGGAGGCGAGAACCGCGCCCGCCGGAGCGTAAAGCCAGCCGAGTTCGCGTTTCACCTGCAAGGCCAGTTCGCGCGTCGGCGCAATCACCAGCGCCAGCGGTGCGGCGGCGCTGTCGAAATGGCCGGTCTCGTTCAGGATCGTCGGCGCGATGGCCAGCCCGAACCCCACCGTCTTGCCCGAACCGGTCTGCGCCGACACCAGCAGGTCTGAGGCGCCAAGCGCAGGGTCGGTCACGGCCTGCTGGACCTGGGTCAGCGTTTCATAGCCCTGTCTGGCAAGGGCATCGGCAAGGGTCTGGATCACTTTTGGGGGCTTTCGGAATCGTGCGCGCGGCGCGGAAATGTCAAGGAACCGCACATAAGACCTCGATGCGCGAAAGTATAGCGCCTATTCCGTGCCCCAGCCGCCCCCGCCCGGCGTGCGCATGCCGAAAACCGCACCGGCGGGCAGGTCGATCTCGGCATTGCCGGCAAGATCGATGCGCTGCCCGTCGGGCAGTTCCGCCCAGTTCACGCCGACCGCACCGGGAGCGCCGCCCGCCACCCCGAAAGGCGGCACGATACGGTGCGAGCACAGGGTCGTGACCGTGACCGGCGCAATAAACCGCAGCCGGCGCAGCGCCCCGTTGCCGCCATGCCATTCACCCGCGCCGCCGGTGCCCTCGCAGATCGAGAATTCCTCAAGCCGGACCGGAAAGCGTTTCTCCAGAATCTCGGGGTCGGTCATGCGGGTGTTGGTCATATGGCTTTGCACCGCGTCGCAGCCATCAAACCCCGGCCCGGCGCCGGTGCCGCCGGCGATGGTTTCGTAGTTCTGGAACGCGTCGTTGCCCCAGATGAAATTGTTCATGGTGCCCTGCGACCCGGCGATCACCCCCAGCGCCCCGTAAAGCGCGTTGCACATCACCTGTGACACCTCGGTATTGCCCGCGATCACCGCCGCCGGATAGCGCGGGTTCACCATCGTCCCCTCGGGTGCGATGATTTTCAGCGGGTGCAGGCAGCCCTCGTTCAGCGGGATGTTCGCGCCCACCAGCGTGCGGAACACGTAAAGCACCACGGCGCGGCAGATCGCGAAGGGCGCGTTGTAATTGCGCGGATGCTGGGCCGAGGTGCCGGTGAAGTCGATCACCGCCTCGCGCGCTTCGCGGTCCACGCGCACGCTGACAAGAATTTCCGCGCCGTCATCCATGGGATAGGTGAACTTGCCTCCCGGCAGATCGCCCAGAACGCGGCGCACGCTTTCCTCGGCATTGTCCTGAACGTGGCGCATATAGGCGGTCACCACGTCCAGCCCGTAGTGATCCGCCACCTTCAGCAGCGCCTGCCGCCCGGTTTCATTCGCCGCCACCTGCGCCTGAAGGTCGGCCATGTTCTGCGCGATGTTGCGGCAGGGCCAGCGGCCGGACCCCAGCAGCCGTTCCGCCGCGCCCCGCTGGAACTCGCCGCGCGAGACCAGGCGGAAATTGTCGATCAGCACGCCTTCCTCGTCGATATGGCGGCTGTCGGGCGGTCCGCTGCCCGGCGTGCGCCCGCCGATATCGGCGTGATGGCCGCGGCTGCCCATCCAGAACACAGGCTTGCCGCCCGCGAAGACGGGCGTCACGACCGTGACATCCGGCAGATGCGTGCCGCCATTGAAGGGCGAATTCAACATGAAGACATCGCCCTCGTGAATATCGCCCGCGTTCTCCCGCATCACCGTCTTCACGCTGTCGGACATGCTTCCCAGATGCACCGGCACATGCGGTGCGTTCGCCACCAGATCGCCGTTGCCATCGAAGATCGCGCAGGAGAAATCCAGCCGTTCCTTGATGTTGACCGACCACGAGGTGTTGGCCAGCGTCGCGCCCATTTGATCGGCGACCGACATGAACAGGTTGCCCATGACCTCGAGCAGGACAGGATCGGCCCCGGTCCCCGCCTCGGCGCGGGCCGGTTTTTCGATACGCTCGAGGATCAGGTTGCCCATCGCGTCCAGCCGCGCGGCCCAGCCGGGTTCGACGATACTGGTGCCGGTCGCCTCGGTGACGATGGCGGGGCCGGGGATGCGGGCCGCTTGCGGCAGGGTTTCGCGGGTGAACAGCGGCACATCCTGCCAGTTGCCGTCACAATACATCGGCACTTGCGCGCGCGGGGCGGGATCGTCGCCAAAGGGTTGCGACGCGGGGGCCTGGCCGGCATCGCCGATCGCCTCGGCCGCCAGCATGTCGAACAGGATCGCGCGGCCCGGCGAGGTAAAGCCGAACCGCGCCTTATGCGTCGCCTCGAACGCCGCCTGCATGTCATCGGGACTGCCGAACGGCACCTCAAGGGGCTGGTGCGAGCCATCATAGCGCAGATGCGCCCGCGCGACGGTCTGGATTTGCCTGGCGCCCTGATGGCGCACCTCGGCCTCGGCGTCGTCGGTGATGTCCTTGAGCGCGGCGCGGGCGGCGTCGATGTCGCTCAGCGGCGCGTCCATCTGCACCTCGCGCAGGGCACGGATCTCGGCCAGCCCCATGCCATAGGCCGACAGCACCCCGGCATGCGGATGAATGAACACGCGCGACATGCCCAGAGCGTCAGCGACAAGGCAGGCATGCTGCCCGCCCGCGCCGCCGAAACATTGCAGCGTGTAATCGGTGACGTCATGGCCGCGCTGCACGCTGATCTTCTTGATCGCATTGGCCATGTTGTCGACGGCGATATGCAGGAACCCCGAGGCGATCTCCTCGGGTGCGCGAGCTGGCTCTCCGGTTTCCTGCGCGACGTCATCGGCCAGCGCGGCGAATTGCGCGCGCACGGTGGCGGCATCGAGCTTCTGATCGCCCTCGGGGCCGAATACCGCGGGAAAATGGTCGGGGTTCAGCTTGCCCAGCATGACGTTGCAATCGGTCACGGTCAGCTGCCCGCCGCGCCGATAGCAGGCCGGGCCGGGATCGGCGCCCGCACTTTCCGGGCCGACCTGAAACCGCCCTTGCGCGAACCGACAGATCGAGCCACCCCCGGCGGCAACGGTGTGGATATCCATCATCGGCGCGCGCATCCGCACGCCGGCCACCTCGGTTTCGAAACTGCGCTCAAAGCTGCCCGCGTAATGGCTCACATCGGTCGAAGTGCCGCCCATGTCGAACCCGATCAGCCGGTCATGACCCGCCGCTTCACCGGTCTTGACCATGCCGACGATCCCGCCCGCCGGACCCGACAGGATCGCATCGCGCCCCTGAAACAGCCGCGCATCGGTCAGCCCGCCGCTCGATTGCATGAACAGCAGCCGCTCGCAGGCGCGGCCCATGTCGAGCGCCTCGGCGACCTGATCGACATAACGGCGCAGGATCGGCGAGAGATAGGCATCGACCACCGTGGTATCGCCACGCCCGACCAGCTTCGCCAGCTTGCTGGCCTCGTGGCTGGTCGAGATCTGGGTAAAGCCGATCTCGCGCGCGATCTCGGCCACGCGATCCTCGTGGACCGGGTTCAGATAGGCGTGCAGCCCGGCAATCGCCACCGCGCGAAGCCCTGCGTCATGGGCCTGCTGCAACGCTGCGCGCGCGGCTTCCTCGTCCAGAGGACGGATCACGCGGCCATCCGCATCCAGCCGCTCGTCCAGTTCTGCGACCCGCGTATATAGCAATTCGGGGCGCTGAATATGCAGATCGAACAGGCGCGGGCGGGTCTGGTACCCGATCTTCAGCAGATCGCGAAAGCCTTGCGTGATCATCAGCAAGACCGGTTCGCCCTTGCGCTCCAGCAGCGCGTTGGTCGCGACCGTGGTGCCCATCTTGACGGCAGAAATCGCGGTGTCGGGCAGGGGGCCATTGCCACCGATCAGGTCGTGAATGCCCTGCACGGCGGCATCCGCATAGCGCTCGGGGTTTTCCGACAACAGCTTGTGCGTGACCAGCGCGCCATCGGGGCGACGGGCGACGACATCCGTAAAGGTGCCGCCGCGGTCGATCCAGAATTCCCATTGCGCTGTCATGATCTACCCCCAACAAGTCTCGGCGTTCAGGTGTTGCGGCGCGCCGGGCGATTGTCAACGCGTCCGCATGATCGCGGTGGCAGAATCGCCCGTAGCCATGCTAGGTATTGCGGTATGAGCCAGTCAGACACCTATATCGGCGATATGCGCCCGATCATCCGGCAATTGGACGAAGCCGCGATCAACCGCATCGCGGCCGGCGAAGTGGTCGAACGTCCGGCCTCGGCGGTCAAGGAACTGGTCGAAAACGCCATCGACGCAGGCGCGACGCGCATCGCGATCGACATCGCCGATGGTGGCAAGACGCTGATCCGGGTGACCGATGATGGCTGCGGCATCGCGCCGGAGGATCTGCCGCTGGCGCTGGCCCGTCACGCCACGTCCAAGATCGACGGCTCGGACCTGCTGAACATCCATTCCTTCGGCTTTCGCGGCGAGGCGCTGGCGTCATTGGGTGCGGTCGGGCGGCTAAGCCTGACCAGCCGCGCCGCCGGCCATGACGCCGCGCGCATCCGCGTGTCGGGCAGCCGGGTGGACCCGGTGCAACCCGCCGCCCTGCGCGGCGGCACCGTCGTGGAACTGGCCGACCTGTTTTATGCCACACCTGCACGGTTGAAATTCATGCGCACGGATCGCGCCGAAACCCAGGCGATCAGCGATGTGGTGAAGCGTCTGGCCATGGCGGAACCGTCGGTCGGGTTCACCCTGCGCGATGTCTCGGGCGGCGGCGAGGGGCGCGTGACCTTCCGCGCCGATGCAGAAACCGGCGATCTGTTTGATGCGCTGCACCACCGGCTGGCTCGCGTTCTGGGCCGGGATTTCGCCGAGAACGCGCTGAAGATCGACGCCATGCGCGACGAGTTGCGCCTGTTCGGCTATGCCGCGCTGCCGACCTATTCGCGCGGTGCGGCGGTGGCGCAATACCTGTTCGTCAATGGCCGCCCGGTCAAGGACCGGATGCTGACCGGCGCGTTGCGCGCGGCCTATTTCGATTTCCTGTCGCGCGACCGCCATCCGGTGGCGGCCCTGTTTCTGGACTGCGACCCGGTGCTGGTGGACGTGAACGTGCATCCTGCCAAATCCGAGGTGCGGTTTCGCGATCCCGGTCTCGCGCGCGGTCTGATCGTGTCCGCGTTGCGCCACGCGCTGGCCGAGGCAGGGCACCGGGCCTCAACCACTGGCGGTCATGCCACGCTGGGCAAGATGATGCCCGAGCCGACCGGGGCGCGCGTCTATCAGATGGATCGCCCATCCCGGCCGGCCCGCGTCGCGGCGTTTCAGGCGCAATCGCCCGGTTTTTCCGAGATGCAACACTCCTATAGCGCGCGCGTGGTCGAAGACCCCGCGCCAGAGGAACCGCCCGAACATCTGCCGCTGGGCGCGGCGCGCGGTCAGGTGCACGAGAACTACATCATCGCCCAGACCGAAACCGGCATGATCATCGTCGATCAGCACGCCGCCCATGAACGGCTGGTCTATGAGAAACTGAAACGCCAGATGGCCGAAAATGGCGTTGCCGCACAGGCGCTGCTGATCCCCGAGATCGTCGAGCTGTCCGACAGCGAGTGCGCACAACTCCTTGGAATTGCGGATGATCTGACACGGCTAGGCTTGAGCATCGAAGCCTTCGGCGGCGGCGGCGCCATCGCGGTGCGCGAAACCCCGGCCATCCTGGGCGAGGTGAACGCAAGCGCGATGATCCGCGATATCCTCGACGAACTCGCCGATCAGGGCGACAGCCTTACGGTGCAGGCAAGGATCGAGGCGATCCTAAGCCGTGTCGCCTGCCACGGATCGGTCCGTTCGGGGCGACGGATGCGGGCCGAGGAAATGAATGCGCTGCTGCGCGAGATGGAAGCGACGTCCCATTCCGGCCAGTGCAACCATGGCCGGCCCACTTATGTCGAATTGAAACTATCCGATATCGAACGGCTGTTCGGGCGCACTTGACCGAAGCGGCACGAGAACGTAATGAGAACATCATGGCATTTGAACCCGAACTCTGGTTGATATTCACCTTGCTCGCCGCCGTGCTGGCGGTGCTTTGGCTTGTATGGATGGGCAAGTTGTCGCGCGCGCAGACGGCGTTGAAAGCGGCAGAGACGCACGCGGCGGAACTGCGGCAGGAACTGGCCCTGCGCACGGCCGAGGCGGAGCGTCTGCCGGGGCTGGAAGAGCGGTTGGCCCAGATCGGCCGGCAACACGATACCGAGAAAGAGGCACGAATCGGCGCGCAAACGGCGCTGGAGTCATTGAAGCGAGAGCATGAAGCGCGGCTGCAAGAATTGCGCGGCATGAAAAAGGAACTTGAAGACCGGTTTGAATCCCTGGCCAGCGGTGTCTTGCAGAAAAACGCCGAGCAGTTTCTCGGATTGGTCAGTGAACGGTTCCAGAAACACAGCCGATCCGCCAGCGAGGATATCGAGAAACGGCAATTGGCGATTTCCAATCTGGTCAAGCCTCTGGATGAAAAGCTGGGCCAGTTCGATCAGCGGATCAAGGAAATCGAAACCGCCCGTAACGAGGCCTATGGCGCGATCCGCCAGCAGGTGCAGGAACTGGCGCAGGGGCAAATGACGCTGGGCAACGAGACCCGCAAGCTGGTTCAGGCGCTGCGCGCGCCCAAGACCCGAGGACGCTGGGGCGAGATGCAGTTGCGGCAGGTCTTCGAGATGGCCGGCATGACGGAAAACGTCGATTACACGCTGGAAAAGCAGATCGACACCGATGCCGGAGCGCAACGGCCGGACGCGATCGTGCAGATCCCAGGCGGCAAGAGCATCGTGATCGATGCCAAGACTCCGCTGGATGCCTATCTGAACGCGCTGGAAAGCGAAACGCCCGAGGCCCAGCAGCAGCAACTGGCCCGCCACGCGGCTCAGGTGCGCAGCCATGTCCGGCTGTTGTCGTCAAAATCCTATCAGGACGCGATTCAAACGACGCCGGATTTCGTGGTGATGTTCATTCCCGGCGAAACCTTCGTCTCGGCAGCGGTGGAATCCGACCCCTCGCTGCTGGAATTCGCGTTCGAGAACAAGATCCTGATTTCCACGCCGACAACGCTCATGGCGCTGATCAAGGCCATCGCCTATGGTTGGCAGCAGGAAAAGATGGCCGAAAACGCCGTCGAGGTGCAGCGCGTGGCCAAGGAGCTATATGACCGGTTGGGCAAGTTCGGCGAACATCTGGGCAAGGTCGGCACCAATCTCAACCGCGCGGTCGCCAGCTACAACAGCGCGGTCGGGACGATGGAGGGTCGGGTGTTGCCGTCAGCCCGCAAATTCGAGTCGATGGGGGTGGTTCCGCACAAATCCGAGATCGCCGCGACGCCGGTGATCGAAAGCGAGACCCGACACCTGACGGCGACCGAATTCACGGAATAAGGCTCAACATTTGCCGGGCGTCAGCGCCCGCCACATCAGTTTTCGTATTTATCGATCAGCGTGCGGGCGATGCGGCGTCGGATATCGGACGGTTCCTGTTCGATCGCCGACAGGACCTTGCGCAGATCGTTGCGGACGGTGTGCAATTGATCCAGCAATGACATGATCATCCCCAGCGCGTCCTCGTTCAGATCGAACTCTTCGGTCAGGTCGCACAGCAGTTCCAGCCGGGCCCGGTCGATCTCGCGGAAGGCGGGGCCGCTCTCTGTCTGGACGGGGGTTACGATTTCGGCCTTGATGAATGTCGTCAATTGCGACCGCGTCAGCCGGTCCAGTGTGCGGATGATCTGGGTTTCCGAATAGAGAACGCTCATGCCTTCATCCCCTTTCGCGGATCGTAGGAGTGGTTGCGCCGCCATTTCTCCATGAATTCGGCCAGTTCCTCATCCACCTTGGGCGGTGCGACGATGGACAGTTCGACCCGCTGGTCGCCCTGCGCGCCTTTGCCCGCCGATTTCACGCCGCGACCGCGCAGCCGCAAGACCTGCCCGCTGCTGGCCCCTTTGGGGATGGTCAGCATGACCGAACCGTCGATGGTCGGCGTCGCGACCTTGCCGCCCAGGATCGCCTCGTCGATCGTGATCGGCAGGGTGACGATGATGTCGTTGCCCTCGCGCCGGAAAATCGGATGCGGGCGCACGGACAGGGTTACCAGCGCATCGCCCGAAGGGCCGCCATTGAACCCCGGCTGGCCCTTGCCGCGCAGCCGGATGGTCTGCCCGTCGGCCGTACCTTGCGGGATCTTGACCTCGAGCGCGTTGCCGTCGGGCAGGGTGATCCGCGTCTTCGTTCCGTTGACCGCATCGAGAAACGGCACTTCCAGCGCATAGCGTGCATCGGCGCCGCGCGCAGCGAATCCTTCGCCGCCGCCCGCGCCGCGCCGGCCAAAGAACTGCGCGAAGATGTCGGCCGGATCGACGTCCTCGAAATCCGACCCCGCCTGCCGTTGCCATCCGCCCGAAAATCCGCCGCCATAGGGGTTGTCTGCCGTGTCGGCATAGTCGCGGTAATACTGGCGCTGGCGGTGCGCCTGGGTTTCGGCCCCGGTCGCATCAATCTCGCCGCGATCAAAGCGGGCGCGGGTTTCAGGATCGCGCAGTAGATCATAGGCCGCCGAGGCGGCCTTGAACCGGGCCTCGGCATCCGCGTCGTCGGGATGCAGGTCCGGGTGACTGGTGCGCGCGATCTTGCGATACGCCTTCTTTATCTCGTCATCGCTGGCCGACTTGGTCAAGCCCAGCGCCGCATAGGGGTCCATCATCAATCTGTGCTCCGGCGGGCCGCGCGGGGCGGCTCATAGGGATGTCGTGTGATATGAAAGCGCGTGCACCGCGAAAATCAAGACGGGTTTCAGACCCATTTCGCCATGGGCGGCAGGCTCATCAGTACGGCGTTGGCGTCGTGGCCGGTTTCCAGCCCGAATTTGGTACCCCGGTCATAGACCAGATTGTATTCCGCATAGAGCCCGCGATGCACCAGTTGCGCGTCCTTGTCGGCCGCGCTCCACTCCTGCACGCGCCGCTTTTCGACCAACGGCACGAAGGCCGGCAGGAAGGCGCGGCCGATATCCTGCGTGAGGGAGAAATCCTCCTCCCAGTCGCCGGTGCAGTGATCGTCCATGAAGATGCCGCCGACCCCGCGCGCGCGATGGCGGTGCGGGATATAGAAATAATCGTCGGCCCACGCCTTCAGCTTGGGGTAGTGGATCAGGCCGTGCGGATCCAGATGCGCCTTTTGCTGAAGGTGGAAATGGTCGGTATCCTCGTCATATTCGATCGCGGGGTTGAGATCCGAGCCGCCGCCGAACCACCAGCCATGCGGGGTCCAGAACATGCGGGTGTTCATGTGGACCGCGGGCACATGCGGGTTCTGCATATGCGCAACCAGGGAAATGCCGCTGGCCCAGAACCGGGGATCCTCGCGCATGCCGGGCAGCCCCTTGCGCGCGGCCATCGCCTCTTGCGCGCGTTCGCCCAGGCTGCCGAACACGGTGGATACATTGACGCCGACCTTTTCGAATACGCGCCCGCCGCGCATCACGCTCATCAGTCCGCCGCCCGCATCCGATCCGTCGGGCGAGGCGCGGCGTGTCGGCGTGACCTCGAACCGTCCCGGTTCGGCGTCGGACAGCGGGCCTGTGTCGTGGCTCTTCTCCAGCCCCTCGAAGGCGGCGACGATAGTGTCGCGAAGCGCCATGAACCAGTCGGCGGCGCGTTGTTTTTCGGTCTCCATGGCGTTGTCCATGATCTATCCGCGCCAGTCGAAAAAGCCGGGTCCGGCCTCAGCCAGCATGTCCTTCCCCATCGCCTCGCCCATCTCGGCGCCGTCGGCGATGGCGCAGGTGCGCTCGTCGCTGATCGCTTCGGAGCCGTCGGGACGCAGCACCTGACCGCGCAGCCGCAGCCGTTCGCCGTCAAGCTCCGCCAGCCCCGCGATGGGAGTCTCGCAGGAACCGTCCAGCGCCGCCAGGAACGCGCGTTCCGCCGCCAGGCGTTCGCCGGTTTGCCGGTCATGGATCGCCGCCAGCATGTGCGCCATGCGCTCGTCGCTTTCGCGCCGTTCGATCCCGATAGCGCCCTGAGCCACGGCGGGCAGCATGTCCTCGACGTCGATGGGCGTCGCGGGCACATCGCTGCGGCCAAGCCGGTTCAATCCGGCGGTGGCCAGGAACGTGCACTCGGCCACGCCGTCGGCCAGTTTCTTCAGCCGCGTCTGCACGTTGCCGCGAAATTCGACCACTTGCAGGTCGGGCCGGCGGTTCAGCAATTGCGCCCGGCGCCGCAGGCTCGACGTGCCCACGACCGCGCCCTCGTCCAGTTCGGTCAGCCGCGATTTGGTGGGCGAGATGAAGCTGTCGCGCGGATCCTCGCGCGGCAGATAGGTGTCCAGCAGCAACCCGGCCGGTTGCAGCACCGGCATGTCCTTCATCGAGTGCACGGCGATGTCGATCCCGCCGCTCAGCAGCGCCTCCTCGATCTCGCGGGTGAACAGGCCCTTGCCGCCGATCTCTTTCAGCGGGCGGTCGATGATGCGGTCGCCCGTGGTCTTGATCACCACGATTTCGAACGCATCTTCGGGCAGATCGAACGCCGCCGCCAGACGGTCGCGGGTTTCATGGGCCTGCGCGACGGCAAGCGGCGAGCCGCGTGTGCCGATCTTCAAGGGCTGCGCGGAGGAGGGGAGGGGCTGTGTCATGTCCCTGTCTTTAGCCGCGTCACAATGCCCCTGCAACCGCCCGCCCTTGACAAATTGCCGCTGAGCGCGGACCCGTGGCACGGCAACTTGATGGGGGCAGGCATGGCTGACAAGACGATACTGCGGGCATTGGCGGGCGAGACACTGGAAACGCCGCCGATCTGGATGATGCGGCAGGCCGGGCGCTATCTGCCCGAATACCGCGCGACGCGGGCCGAGGCGGGAGATTTCCTGTCGCTGTGCTATAACAGCGATCTGGCGACCGAGGTGACGCTGCAACCGATCCGGCGTTTCGGCTTTGACGCGTCGATCCTGTTCGCCGACATCCTGTTGATCCCGCAGGCGCTGGGGGCCGATCTGTGGTTCGTCACCGGCGAGGGGCCGCGCCTGTCCACGATCACGACGCAGGCGGATTTCGACGCGCTGAAACCGGCCGACGTGATTCATGAGACGCTGCACCCGGTCTATCAGACCGTGCGCAACCTGACCGAGGCACTGCCGCGCGAAACCACGCTGATCGGTTTCGCCGGCGCCCCCTGGACGGTGGCGACCTACATGATCGCCGGGCGCGGCACACCGGATCAGGGGCCGGCCCATGCGCTGAAGGACGAGAACCGCCCGCTGTTCGAGGCGCTGCTGGAGCGGATCACCGAGGCGACGATCCTGTATCTCTCGGCCCAGATCGAGGCCGGGGCGGAGGTGGTCAAACTGTTCGACAGCTGGGCCGGATCGCTGTCGGGCGCGGATTTCGAGGCTTATGCCGTGACACCGTGCCGTCGCATTACCCAGGCCTTGAAAAAGCAGCATCCCGGTATCCCGGTCATCGGCTTTCCGCGCGAAGCGGGCGAGAAATATATCGGTTTCGCCAAGGCCACGGGCGTGGATTGCGTGGGACTGGACAACTCGATCTCGCCCGACTGGGCCGCGAAGCATGTGCAGATCGACGGCTGCGTTCAGGGCAATCTGGCATCGTCGCACATGGTGACGGGCGGCGCGGCATTGGTCGAGGAGACCCGCAACATCGTGCGCGCCTTTTCCGGCGGCCCGCATATCTTCAACCTGGGCCACGGCATCACGCCGGACGCCGATCCGGCCAACGTGCAACTGATGATCGACACTGTGCGCGGCGGCTGAGCCGGCGGATCGCTTAATCCCGGATTGGCGGGCATTTGCACCCTTGACGGCCTGCGCAGGCTGGCCTAATTGCGGTGACGCTTTTGGCGGAGTAGCTCAGGTGGTTAGAGCAGCGGAATCATAATCCGCGTGTCGGGGGTTCAAGTCCCTCCTCCGCTACCAAAAGACCCATGAAAAGCAATGGCCTGCGTCAGCCCGGTGCCGATCCGGACGTTTCGCCGCGTCAGACAGGTTTCATCACAGACAGACAATGAAAAAGAGCGCCGAGGCGCTCTTTTGTCTTATCTGCCATTCGCCGCGTTTGCGCATGGATGCGGATCATCCGATCCGTCGGTGCCCGACGCGGTTCAGAAAAACGCCTGCAACCCGGTCTGTGCGCGGCCCAGAATCAGCGCGTGCACGTCATGGGTGCCCTCGTAGGTATTGACGGTTTCCAGGTTGACCATGTGACGGATCACCTGGAATTCGCCGGAAATACCGTTGCCGCCATGCATGTCCCGCGACATTCGTGCGATATCCAGCGCCTTGCCGCAATTGTTGCGCTTCATCAGGCTGATCATTTCGGGGGCGGCGCGGGCCTCGTCCATCAGCCGCCCGATCCGCAACGAGCCCTGCAGGCCCAGCGCGATTTCGGTCTGCATGTCGGCCAGTTTCTTCTGGAACAACTGGGTCTGGGCCAGCGGCTTGTCGAACTGCCTGCGATCCAGACCGTATTGCCGCGCCGCATGCCAGCAGAACTCGGCCGCGCCCAATACGCCCCAGCTGATGCCATAGCGCGCGCGGTTCAGACAGCCGAACGGCCCTTTCAGCCCCTGCACATCGGGCAAGAGCGCGTCCTCGCCGACCTCGACATCCTTCATCACGATTTCGCCGGTGATGCTGGCGCGCAGGGACAGCTTGTTGGCGATCTTCGGGGCCGACAGTCCCCTGGTGCCCTTGTCCAGAACAAAGCCGCGGATCTTGCCGTCATGGGCGTCCGATTTGGCCCAGACGACGAAGACATCGGCAATCGGCGCGTTCGAGATCCACATCTTGGACCCGTTCAGCACATAGCCGTTGTCGGTCTTTTTCGCGACGGTCTTCATGCCGCCGGGATCCGATCCGGCATCCGCCTCGGTCAGTCCGAAACAGCCGATCCATTCGCCGCTGGCCAGTTTGGGCAGGTATTTCCGGCGCTGCTCTTCGCTGCCATAGGCATAGATCGGATACATCACCAGCGAGCTTTGCACCGACATCATCGAGCGATATCCGCTATCGACCCGCTCGACCTCGCGTGCGACCAGGCCATAGCTGACATAGCCCGCGCCAAGCCCGCCATATTCTTCGGGTATGGTGACGCCGAGCAGGCCCATTTCGCCCATCTCGCGAAAGATGTCGGGGTCGGTGCGCTCGTTCTCGAAGGCGTCGATGACACGCGGCTGCAACTTGCCCTGCGCATAGGCATGCGCGCTGTCGCGGATCATGCGTTCGTCTTCTTCCAGTTGGCTTTCCAGAAGGAACGGGTCGTCCCAGCTGAACGGTCCCAGTTCGGGCTGGCTTTGTGCAGAAAGATCCTTGGACATGGTTCATCCTTTCGGGTCAAGAGTGGATCAGCAAGCGATCACGAGATCAATGGTCATCGCTATCGGACATGGTTTCGCGCGGTGGGGAGACGGTGAGCGCATCAGGTCAACGGCGGCGTGTCACCGCTCGCATCCGGTCGATCCTGGTGCTCCCGCGCCGCCAGCGCCGTGCGGAATTCCGACAGCAGACGTTTCAGTTGCGCGCCCGCGCGCCCCGGCATCGCGCGCAGCAGATCGGCCTCGTGTGCGCGGGCGAGGGTGACCATCCGCCCGGCCAGTGCGCGGCCCTTTTCGGTCAGATGCACCCGCACCCGGCGGCGATCCTGCGGGTCGCTGATGCGGGTTACGAACCCGTCGCGGTCCATCTGCACGATGATGCGCGTCATGCGCGATTGTTCCAACAGCGCCATTTCGGCCAGCCGGGTCACCATCAGGCCGTCCTCGTCGTTCAGACAGACCAGGGCGCGGTATTCGGGCACGCGCAAGCCGTTTTCGCGCACGATCGCGTGAAACCGCTCGCTTGCGGCGGCGCTGGCGGCGGCAAGCTGGAACAGCAGGTAGTCGGGCAGAAACGGGCCGTTGTCGTCGTCGCGTTCCAGTGTGGGTTCGGGTTTCATCGGGTCACATCGAGTTGGGAATGATCAGCGCAAGCGCGGGAAGGGCGATCAACAACACCAGCCGCAAAAGGTCAACCGCGACAAAGGGCAGAACCCCGGCAAAGACCCGCTCCAGCGGGATGTCGGGCGCGACGATGCGCATGACGAACACGTTCAGCCCGATCGGCGGGGTGATATAGCTGAGCTCGGTCGCCACCACCACGAAGATGCCGAACCAGATCGGATCGAATCCCAGTTCCGAGACGATGGGGAACAGCACCGGCACCGTCAGCAGGATCATCGACAGGCTTTCCAGCAGGCAGCCGAGGACAAGGAACAGCACCACCGTCATGGCGATCACCGCGTAGGGGCTGACCCCGAGGCTGAAGATCCAGTTGCGCAGATCGGTGGAAAGCCCCGACAGGTTCACGTAGTTCAGGAAGTAGAGCGCGCCGAACAGGATGAAGAACATCACGGCTGTGGTCTTGGCGGTGTCGAACAGCGTTTCCAGCGTGGCGCGCCATGTCAGCCGACGCCGCAGCGCGGTGATCAGGATCGCGCCGCCCGCCCCCATTCCCGCTGCTTCGGTCGCGGTGAAGACGCCGACATAGATGCCGCCCAGCACGAAGACGAACAGGATCAGCGCCCCGGCCACGCCCTTCAGCGCGGCGAGACGTGCCCGCAGCGGCAGCTTGTCCAGCACGTCGAAGCGTTCGGGATGCACCACCAGCGAGATCCGCACCGCCGCCAGATAGAAGAAGACGCCGACCAGCCCCGGCAACAATCCGGCCAGGAACAGCTTGCCGATATCCTGCTGCGTCAGGATGCCGTAGATCACCAGGATCACCGAGGGCGGTATCAGGATGCCCAGCGTCCCGCCCGCCGCCACGCTGGCCGCCGCCAGCCGGTCGGAATAGCCATAGCGCCGCATCGCCGGCAGGCTGATCCGTCCCATCGTCGCGGTGGTGGCCAGCGACGATCCGCAGACGGACGAGAACCCGGCGCAGGCGACGATGGTCGCCATGGCCAGCCCGCCCTTGCGGTGACGCAGCCAGGCATCGGCAGCGTCGTAAAGCTCGCCCGCGATGCCCGATTGCACGATGAAATTGCCCATGAGCAGGAACAGCGGCACCACCGACAGGGTATAGCTGCGTCCGCTGTCGAAATAGATCTGCCCCAGCATCGCCAGCGCCGGATCGACGCCGATGATGCTGATGACGCCGATCACGCCGATGGCGGTCAGGGCAAAGGCGATGGGAACCCCGGCAAAGATGACGCCCATCAGAAGGACGAGACCGAACGGCCAATCCATTCAGAACTCCTCCGCCCGGCCTTTGGATGCCCCGCGCAACGCCAGCACCAGAACGATGACGGATGACGCGGCGCAAAGGATCGATGCTCCCCACGCCACCGGCCCCAGCGGGATCCGCAGGTAGATCGTGGTTTCGCCGTAGCTGTTCAGGCGCAGGCCATGTTTCCACATCTGCCAGGCGACCAGCGCCAGCACCGCCGCCACGATCAGCCGGCCGATATTGGTCTGGACCAGCAACGCGCGCCCCCGCAGGCGGCTGGTGAACAGATCGACGGCGATATGCCCGTCATCCAGACAGATCGCCGGCAGGCCGGTGAAGACCACCGCCATCACCAGCAACTCGGTCAGTTCCGAGGCGCCGGGCAGGGGGCTGTTGAGGAAATAGCGCCCCAGCACATCGACCAGCGTCACCCCCGTCAGCACCAGCAGCAGCGCGCCGGTCAACAGCGCGGTGATCCGCCGCAGCATCCGGCGCAGGTCGCGCGATGCGCGGCCTGCCTTGTCGGGGGTTCGGGTCATTCCGCCGCGACCTTCGCGCTTTCTTCCTTGAGCATGGCGAGGGCCGCGTCGAAATCGACGCCCTTGGCCTCGTATTTTCCGCGCACGGTGTCATAGACGGTCTGGGCCGCGGCGCGGATGTTCTCCATCTCGGCTTCGCTGGCCTCGTGCATGTCGATCTTGGCCTCGATCCCGTCCCGCGCGGCGGCATCCGCGTTGTCCCAGGCGCGTCCGGTCATCCGCACCAGCGCCTCGCCCGAGACACTGTCGATGGCGCTCTGGTCTTCCGGTGACAACCCGTCCCATTTGGCCTGGTTCATCACGAAGAAGAACGAAACGTTATAAAGCCCGCCGGGAACCGTCAGCCCCTTTTCCAGCAGGCTGTCCAGCTTGAAGAACGGCACCGATTCGTAGGGGAAATAGATGCCGTCGGCGACGCCGTTGGACAGCAATTCATAGGATTTCGACGACGGCGCCTGAAGCGCCACCATGCCCATCGCTTCGGCCAGTTCGTTGGTGACCGCGCTGGCGACCCGGATCTTGGCGCCGGACAATTCGGCCATCGGCGTCACGTCGCGCCCGGTGGTGAACAGATGGCCGGGGCCGTGGCCGAAGACCGACAGAACCTTGACCCCGTTATGCTCGCCCGCATCGGCCAGCATCGCCTGATAGGTGCGCCAATAGGCCACCGACAGCGCCTCGGAACTGGGGGTGAGGAACGGCAGTTCCGCCAGATCGGTCAGCACGAAACGCCCCGGCGTGTAGCCATGCGCCGAAAACGCCACATCGGCGGCACCGGTCGCGACCAGATCGAAATGCGCCGGCGGCGGCCCCAGCGGCGCGTCGAGGATCTGAACCTCGACCCGGCCCTCGGTCGCCTCTTTCACCTGTTCGGCCCACGGCACCATCATGTCCTTGACCATCGGATGCGAGGGCGGCAGCCAGTTCGACAGCCGCAGCGTCGTCTCGGCCGCATTGGCCATGCCTGTCAGCGATGCGAGCGCGATGGCGCCTGCCGCGACTGTTCCGATCAATGGTTTCATGTTGTCTCCTCCCCGAGATGAACCGTTTGAGCGAAACGTAAGCCGAAAAATCCGTGTCGCGCAAGAAAAACATGAAATTGCATCTTTTTAGACTTAAACCTTGACAGGAAATTATATGATATTTCATGCTTCGAGCTGTGGGCGGTCCTGCCCGGCATCCTGAGGCGAAGGGTCAAATGGCTGATATCGAACTGAAAGTTGCGCGAATCGAAGCTCCGGCAGATTTGATCCGCTCGGTGATTCTGGTCAGCGCCGATGGCAGCCCCTTGCCCGCCTTCACCCCCGGCGCGCATATGCGCATCGCCCTGCCGGACGGCGACACGCGGCCCTATTCGCTGATCGATTTCGATGGACACTGCGCCGCGCCCGAGCAGTATCGGCTGGGTATCAGGCTCGAATCGGACAGCCGGGGCGGATCGCGGTTCATGCATGGGCTGGCCGAGGGTGAAACCTTGCGCGCCAGCCCGCCGAAGAACGATTTCGCGCTCGGAGGTGGCGACAGCCCCGTGGTGCTGATCGCGGGCGGCATCGGCATCACGCCGATGATCTCCATGGCCACCGCGCTCAAGGCGTCCGGTCGGCCCTATGTCCTGCATTACGCGGTGCGCAATCAGGGCGCGGCGGCCTTTGCCGACCGGCTGGCGCAACAACATGGCGACAATCTGTGCCTGCATCTGGACGATGCCGCGGGCGGGCCGCTGGATCTGGCGGGGATCGTCGCGCGGGCGGATGACGCCGCGCATGTCCATGTCTGCGGTCCCAAACCGATGATCGAGGCGCTGCGCGAACTGGCGGTGGGGGCGGGTTATCCCAAGGACCACATCCATTTCGAACTGTTCGACGCCCCCGCCGATCAGGACGACGATACCGCGTTCGAGGTCGAACTGGCCTCGTCCGGCGCGGTCTATACCATCCCGCCGGGGCGCAGCATCATCGACGTGCTGGAAGAGGCAGGCGAGGATCTGATGTATGATTGCCAGCGCGGCGATTGCGGCATCTGCCAGACCGACGTGCTGGAAGGCACCCCCGATCACCGCGACGTGGTGCTGTCGGACGAGGAACACGCCAGCGGCAAGGTCATGCAGATCTGCGTCAGCCGCGCCAGGACACCCCGGCTGAAGCTGGATCTCTGAAGGGAGGAGTGCAATGGCACATTACGAGACACGCGCCGAGATCGAGGGACTGGTGACGCCGTTCCAGGTGCATCGCGACATCTATATCGATCAGGATGTCTATCGCCAGGAGATGAAACACCTGTTCGCCAATGCCTGGGTCTATGTCGGCCATGACAGCCAGACGCCCAACAAGGGCGATTACTATACCACCCAGATCGGTGATCAGCCGGTGATCATGGTTCGCCATACCGATAACGAGATCAAGGTTCTCTACAACCGCTGTCCGCACAAGGGCACCAAGATCGCCATCGACCGGCAGGGCAATACCGGCAAGTTCTTTCGCTGCCCCTATCACGCGTGGTCGTTCAAGACCGATGGCTGTCTTCTCGCGATCCCGCTGAAAAAGGGGTACGAGGGCACCGGCCTGTCGGACACCGAAAACGGCAAGGGCATGAAGGCTGTGGGCGCCGTGCACAATTACCGCGGCTTCGTCTTCGCCCGGCTCGCGTCCGAAGGCATCGCGTTCGAGGAATATTTCAACGATTCGCTGTCCTCGCTCGACAACATGGTCGATCGCTCGCCCGCAGGACGGCTCGAGGTTGTCGGCGCGCCGCTGCGCTACATGCATCAGTGCAACTGGAAGATGCTGGTCGAGAACCAGACCGACACCTGCCACCCGATGGTGGCCCATGAATCCAGCGCCGGGACGGCGGTGCAGATCTGGAAGGACATGGGCTTCACCGACGACGACCCCAAACCCGCCGCGATGGAGATCATCGCGCCGTTCATGTCGGCCTATGAATTCTTCGAGGACATGGGCATTCGCACCTGGCCCAACGGCCACGGCCATACCGGCGTGCATCACTCGATCCATTCGAAATATTCGGAAATCCCCGGCTACATGGAGGCGCTGACCGCGGCGCACGGCAAGGAAAAGGCCGAGGCGATCCTGGCCGAGAACCGGCACAATACGGTCTATTTCCCCAACATCATGATCAAGGGGCCGATCCAGCAATTGCGCAACTTCATCCCGCTGGCCGCCGACCGGACGCTGGCCGAAAGCTGGATCTTCCGCCTTGTCGATGCGCCCGAGGAATTGACCGCGCGCACCGCGCTATACAACCGGATGATCAACGCCCCGACCTCGATCGTCGGCCATGACGATCTGGAGATGTACGAGCGCGCGCAGGAGGGGCTGCATGCCGACGGGCTGGAATGGGTCAACATCCAGCGCCTTTATCAGGAGGGCGAGGATTTCGAGACCGAAGCGGTCGAGAACGGCACCACCGAGCGCCAGATGCGCAACCAGTTCCACGCCTGGGTCAAGTTCATGACCGTCAGCATGACCCAAAAGGAGGCCGCGGAATGAGCGACGTGACCAGGGACGACCTGATCGACTTTCTCTATGAGGAAGTGCGGATGCTGGACGATGGCCGCTTTGACGAGTGGATGGAGTTGTGGACCCAGGATGGCCATTACTGGATGCCGCTGAACTACAACCAGCAGGATCCGATCAACGAAACCTCGCTGCTATACGAGGACCAGTTCATGCTGCGCCTGCGCATCCAGCGCCTGATCGGCGCGCGCACCTTCAGCCAGAAGCCCAAAAGCCGCTGCCATCACGTGATCCAGCGCCCCCATGTGGACGAGATCGACAACGAGGCCGGGCGCTACAGGACGGTGACGCGGATGCATTATGTAGAAACCCGGCTGGACGACCAGTTCCTGCTGGCGCTGACGGCGACGCACGATCTGGTGCGGCAGGACGGCGCGCTGAAGATCGCGCTGAAAAAGGTCGAACTGCTGAATTGCGACGCCGCGTTCGGCAATATCCAGTTGCTGCCATGAGGCCGATGCAGGCCGAAACCGTCGACGCCGCCTTTGCCGCGGCGGCCACCCGCTGGCCCCGCCGCCCGTTCCTGAACGTGCTGGAGGAAACCGCCGGGATCTATGGCGTTCCGGCGGGCGCGTTGACTTACGCGGAGGTGCGGGCGCAGGTCGAGACCTTGCAGGACGCCTATCGCCGGGCCGGGGTGAAACAGGGCCACCGTGTCATGCTGCTGCTGGAAAACCGCCCGGCATTCTTTCTGCACTGGCTGGCGCTGAACGGGTTGTCGGCGGGAGTGGTGCCGGTCAACCCCGACCTGCGCGCGGCGGAACTGACCTATATGATCGCGCATGCCGAACCCGCGCTCGCGGTGGCCATCCCGCCGCGCGTGGGCGACCTGCGCGATGCCGCGACCGAAGCCGGGCGCGACATGCAGGTGGCCGCGCTGGATGATGCGGTGCCAGCCGTCACAACGCCCCCGGTTTTCGACGCCGATTGTCCGGGGCGCGAACGCGAGGCGGCGATGCTCTATACCTCGGGCACCACCGGCCAGCCCAAGGGGTGCGTGCTGGCGAACGATTATTTCCTGATGTCGGGCCATTGGTATGAGACCATGCCGGGCTTTTGCGCGCTGAAGGACGGCGACCGGATGATCACGCCGCTGCCGATCTTTCACATGAACGCGATGGCCTGTTCCTTCATGGGGATGATGGCCGTTGGCGGTTGCCTGACCGCGCTCGACCGGTTCCATCCGCGCAGTTGGTGGGACAATGTCCGCGACAGCGGCGCCACCTGTCTGCATTATCTGGGCGTGATGCCGTCGATGCTGATGGGCGCGGAGGCGTCTCCCCGCGACCGCGATCATAACGTGCGCTTCGGCTTTGGCGCGGGGGTCGATCCCAAGCAGCACGCAGCGTTCGAGGAGCGCTTCGGCTTTCCGCTGGCCGAAAGCTGGGCGATGACCGAAACCGGCGCGGCCTCGGCGATCACGGCCAATTCCGCGCCCCGCCGCATCGGCGAATCCTGTTTCGGCCGCCCGCCGCCCGAGGTCGAAATCCGCATCGTCGATGATGCAGGCAATGACGTCGGCCCCGACATGCCCGGCGAATTGCTGATCCGCCGCGCCGGGAGCGATCCGCGAAAGGGCTTTTTCGTGGAATACTACAAGAACCCGCAAGCCACCGCCGAGGCCTGGGCGGGCGGCTGGTTCCATACCGGCGACATCGTGCGGCAGGACGCGAGCGGCGACATGTTCTTTGTCGACCGCAAGAAGAACGTGATCCGCCGTTCGGGCGAGAACATCGCCGCCGTCGAGGTGGAATCGGTGCTGCTGCGCCATCCCGCAGTCAACGCCATCGGCGTCGCCGCCGTGCCCGATGCCCTGCGCGGTGACGAGGTGTTCGCCTGTATCGTGACGGCGGATACGCCTTCGGAGCAACTGGCGCGCGACATCACGACATGGGCGCTGGAGCGGATGGCATATTACAAGGTGCCGGGTCATGTCGCCTTTGTCCAAGCGCTCCCCCTGACGGCGACGCAGAAAATCCAGCGCGCGGCGCTGAAAACTCTGGCGCTGGAACTGCTGGACGATCCCGCCACGATCGACACGACTCGCCTCAAGAAGCGGCAGGTCGCATGAACCGCCTGGCCTATGACGACGTGGTTCTGGCCGCGCCCCACAGCGTGCCCTATATCCGCTATTCCAACGATCCGGCGCATTACTGGGCGGCCAAGGGGCTGAAAGGCACGCTGGATGCCGCCGGATTGCGCCCCGATCAGATCGACGGATTCTCGGTCGCCAGCTTCACGCTGTTTCCCGACAGCGCGGTGGGCTTGACCCAGCATCTGGGGCTGTGCCCGCGCTGGCTGGACAATATCCCGATGGGCGGTGCCAGCGGCATCGTCGCCCTGCGCCGGGCGGCGCGGGCGGTTCAGGCCGGAGACGCCGATATCGTCGCCTGCGTCGGGGCCGACACCAACCAGATTGACAGTTTCCGCAAGCTTCTGACGGCGTTTTCGCGTTTCGCGATGGATGCCAGCTATCCCTACGGCGCGGGCGGGCCGAACGCCAATTTCGCCCTGATCACCGACCGCTACATGGCTGAATACGGGGCCACGCGCGAGGATTTCGGCCATATCGCCGTGGCCCAGCGTGCCAACGCGCTGCGCAACCCCGACGCGCTGATGAAAACGCCGCTGACGCTGGAGCAATACATCGCCGCGCGCCCCGTCGCCGACCCGATCGCGCTGTTCGATTGCGTGATGCCCTGCGCCGGGGCCGAGGCGTTTCTGGTCATGCGCGAGGACGAGGCGCAGCGTCGTGGCCTGCCGTTTGCGCGCATAGATGCCACGATCGAGCGTCACAACGCCTTTCCCGACGACCCGGTGCAATTGCGCGGTGGCTGGGCGATGGATGTGGACCAGCTCTGGCAGATGGCCGATTGCGCGCCAAGCGACATGGATCTGGTGCAGACCTATGACGATTACCCGGTGATCTCGGTCATGCAGTTCGAGGATCTGGGCTTTTGCGCCAAGGGCGAAGGGGCGGCCTTCCTGCGGGCCCGCGATCTGACCATAACCGGCGACCTGCCGCACAACACCAATGGCGGCCAGCTTTCCGCCGGGCAGGCCGGGGCCGCCGGTGGATATATCGGACTGGTCGAGGCGATCCGGCAGGTCACGCGGACCGCCGGGCCGACGCAGGTAGGCGATGCCAGCCGCGCGCTGGTCTCAGGCTTTGGCATGATCAATTATGACCGGGGCGTGTGCTCCGCCGCCGCCGTCCTGACCGGAGGGGCGTCATGACCGATCCGCTGCAACCGCCGCCGAAGAAGAACCCGCAGGTGCGCTCGCCGCTGGCGCATCTGCCGCCGGTGCCGCGCAGCCGCGCCGCGCTGGGCCTGACCGCCCGCGCCGCCGAGGGGCGTTTCGCACTGCAGCAATGCGCCGATTGCGGTGCCGTGCAATATCCGCCGCGCGATGCCTGCCGGGTCTGCCTGTCCACCGATCTGCCGTGGCGCGATCAGCCGCCGATGGGCGCGTTGATCGCTGAAACCACGATCCGGATCTCGCCCGATCTCTATTTCCGCGACCGCATGCCGTGGCGCATGGGAACCGTGCGGCTGGCAAGCGGCGTGTCGGTGCTGTGCCATCTGCATGGCGATGTGCGAAAAGGCCCGGTGCGCCTGATCCTGCGGCTGGACCGCGCGGGGCAGGGCGTCATCATGGCGCTGCCCGAACAGGAGGGGCCGGACATGGCCGACGATCCGCAATTGCGCGAACTTGGCGCCGATCCCAAACACCGCCGCGTGCTGATCACCGATGCCCGCGCGCCGACCACTCGGGCACTGGTGCGCGCGCTTCTGGATGCGGGTGCGGCGACGGTGTTCGTGGGCGAAGCCGAACCCTGGCGGCGCTGGCCGGGCCGCGATGCGCTTGCCGCAATGGACCGGGTCGAGATCGTCCCGCTGGACCTGACCGACAGCGCCTCGGTGCGCGAGGCCGCGGGCACGCTGGGCGGCAAGACCGATATCCTGATCAACAACGCTGCCTTTCTGCGTCCCGGCGGCTTGCTCGAGCGGTCGGACACGGTGTTCGCGCAACAGGAACTTGAGGTGAATTACCTTGGCCTGATGCGTCTGGCACAGGGCTTCGGCCCCATGATGCACGCGCGCGGGGGCGACGGGGTCAATTCCGCCGCCGCCTGGGTCAACATCCTGTCGGCACATGCGCTGGCGGCCGACCCGGCCCATGCGGGTTATTCTGCCGCCAGCGCTGCCGCGCTGTCCCTGACGCAAAGCCTGCGCGCCGAGATGCGCGGCGGCGGCGTGCGGGTGATGACGGTGCTGACCGGCCCGCCGGATGACGAATGGCACGCCGAGATCCCGCCGCCCAAGGTCGCGCCAAGGGCGCTGGCGCGTGCTCTGGTCGATGGATTGCAACGCGGGCTGGAAGAGGTCGCCTGCGGCGATGTCGCCCGCGATCTGGTGGAACGCTGGCAGCGCGACGCCAAGGTTCTGGAACGGGAACTGGCCGAGGGGGCAGGACGATGACCGCATTGCAGACCCTTGCAGCCGCGCTGGCCACAGGCGCGGTCGAGGTGGTGGATTTGACCCACACGCTGGACCCGGATTTTCCGGTGATCGTGCTGCCGCCGGAATTCGGCCAATGCGCGCGGTTCCGGATGGAGGAGGTCTCGGCCTATGATCATCGCGGGCCGTCATGGAAATGGCACAACATTTCGATGTCCGAACATACCGGCACGCATTTCGATGCGCCCGTTCACTGGATCACCGGGCGCGACCGGCCAAACAGTGCGGTGGATGAAATCGCGCCCGAAAACTTCGTCGGCCCGGTCTGCGTGATAGATTGTTCGCAAGGCGCGGCAGAGGACGAGGATTTCGAACTGACGCCGGACATCATCGCCGAATGGGAAGGCATCCATGGCCGCATCCCGGCCGATTCTTGGGTGCTGATGCGCACCGACTGGTCGAAACGGCGCGGTGCCGAGTACCTGAACCTGCGCGAGGACGGCGCCCATTCTCCCGGTCCCACGCCCGAGGCGATGCGGATACTGGTCCACGATCGCCATATTCGCGGATTCGGCACCGAAACCGTCGGCACCGATGCGGGGCAGGGGATGCATTATACACCGCCCTTCCCGGCGCATCACACGCTGCACGGCGCGGGGCGCTATGGCCTGCAATGCCTGGCGGGACTGGACCGCCTGCCGCCCACCGGCGCCATGCTGCTGGCCGCGCCGCTGAAGATCAGGAACGGCACGGGCAGCCCGTTGCGGGTGCTGGCGCTGGTGCCCGGAAAGGACGCGACATGACCGATTACACCGCCGTCATCACCGGGGGCAGTCAAGGCATCGGGGCCGATCTGGCGCAACGCTTGCTGGAGCAGGGTTTCCGCGTGATCTCGGTCGCGCGTGGCGAGCCGGATTTCCGTCACGAGCGGCTGGAAACCGTGCAATGCGATCTGCTGGACGCGCAGGCGGTCGAAACGGCGGCACGGGACATCGCCGCCGGGCACGAGGTTACGCATTTGATCCACAATGCCGGTGTCATCTGGCCCAACCTGATCGAGGACGCGAAACCGTCCGACATCACCGGGTTGGCGCAACTGCATCTGGGTTCGGCGCTGACGCTGCTGCAGGCGTTCCTGCCGGCGATGAAGGCGCGGCAATTCGGGCGGGTGATGTTCAACTCGTCCCGCGCCGCACTCGGCACGCCGACCCGCACCGCCTATGGCGCGACCAAGGCGGGGATGATCGGCATGGCGCGGACATGGGCGCTGGAACTCGCGCCGCACGGCATCACGGTCAACGTGGTCGCGCCCGGGCCGATCCAAACGGACAATTTCTGGGGCATCGTGCCCAAGGGCAGCGCGCGCGAAAGCGATCTGGCCGCGCGGATCCCGGTCGGGCGTCTGGGCACCTCCGAAGATGTCAGCCGCGCCTTCCTGTTCTTCTGCGATCCGGCCAACGGTTTCGTCACGGGGCAGACTCTTTATGTCTGCGGCGGCGCGAGTATCGGCAGCGTTTCGATCTGACGGGCGACGCGAATCTTGATCTGGATACCTGCACATGCAAGCATTTTCGAAAGAGGGAGGAATGTCATGTCAAAGGACACACTTGCGAAGCTGGGCGAGGCGCTGCTGAGCGGCAAAATGGAAGTCGTGGATCTGAGCGGGGTTCTGGGCCCGGACACGCCGCTGCTGGAACTGCCTGCGGATTTCGCGAAGAACACGCCGAAGATCGAGATTCACAAGATCAGCGAATACGACGAGGACGGGCCGTTCTTCGCCTGGAACTGGCTGAAGCTGGGCGAACATTCCGGCACCCATTTCGACGCGCCGCATCACTGGATCACCGGCCGGGATTACGAGGATGGCTATACCGACACGCTGGATCTGCAGCGCGTGGTGGCCCCGGTCAACGTGATCGACTGCGCGCGCCAATGCGCCGAGAATCCCGATTTCCTGCTGACCGCCGATGAAGTAAAGGCGTGGGAGCGGGACCACGGCGAGATCCGCAAGGGCGAATGGGTCGTGATGCGCACCGACTGGGACAGGCGCGCCGACAGCGCGGACACGTTCCTGAACGCCGACGACACCGGCCCGCATTCGCCGGGGCCGAGCGTCGATTGCATCGAATATCTGCTGTCCCGGGGGATCGTCGGCTGGGGCACCCAGTGCATCGGCACCGATGCCGGGCAGGCGGGCGGGATGGAGCCGCCCTATCCGGCGCATAACCTGCTGCATCGCGAAGACTGCTTCGGGCTGGCCAGCCTTGCCAATCTCGACAAATTGCCGCCCAAGGGCGCGATCCTGATCGCCGCGCCGCTCAAGATCAAGAACGGCACTGGCAGTCCGATCCGGGCCATGGCACTGGTGGCGCGGGATTGAACGGACAGGGGGTGAAGCATGCTGGAATCGCGATTTGACGAGGATGAAGACCGCTCGTCCGCGCCGCAGGCGCTGGGCGAAATCGGCCTGCAACGCTTTGCCCCCTATCTGATGAACCGCATCATGGGCCGCTACAATGCCAGCCTTCAGACCCAACTGGCCGAGGCCGGTCTCAGCACCGCCAAGATGCGCGTCCTGGCGGTGCTGGCCACGCGCGGCGGGCTGATGGTCAACGAATTGTCGGTGCATTGCGTGATCGAGCAATCCACCATGAGCCGCACCCTGACGGCGATGCTGGACGAGGGTCTGATCCGCCGCGAAGAAGACGAGCGCGACAGCCGCGCCCGCCGCATCCACCTGACCGACCAGGGCCGCGAGCTGTTCGAAACCATGTGGCCCTACATGAGCGACGCCACCGAGCACCTGTTCGCCGGTATCGACGCGCAGGAGCGCGAGGCGTTCGTGGCGACCCTGACCCGGATCCTGAAGAACATCCGCAAACATCCGGTCTGACCCGTGCTGGCCTTCCATGGAAATCTTGACCGGGGGTGCGCCATAATATATGAAAATGAATACAATTTGGTGAGGGAGGATGCACCATGGCCGAAAGATCGTTCGCCCGGGAGGTGCAGCAATTGCGCGTCGGCGACGGCACATTGTTTCGCGGCGAGGGGATCCTGGCGATCACCAAGGCGTTGCTGGAAAACGGTGTCGGCTATGTGGGCGGCTATCAGGGCGCGCCGATCTCGCATCTGATGGACGTTCTGGCCGATGCGCAGGAAATCCTGGGCGAACTGGGCGTGCATTTCGAGGCCTCGGCGTCGGAGGCGACGGCGGCGGCCAGTCTGGCAGCCTCGGTGCATTACCCGATCCGCGGGGCGGTCACGTTCAAATCGACGGTCGGCACCAATGTGGCCTCGGACGCGCTGGCCAACCTCGCCTCGGGCGGGGTGACCGGCGGCGCGTTGGTGATCGTGGGCGAGGATTACGGCGAAGGTTCGTCGATCATGCAGGAACGCAGCCATGCCTTCGCGATGAAATCGCAGATCTGGCTGCTCGACCCGCGCCCCAACCTGCCCTCGATCGTCAAGGCGGTGGGCGACGGGTTTGCGCTCAGCGAGGCGTCGAACACGCCGGTCATGCTGCAGGTGCGCATCCGCTGCTGCCACGTCACCGGCGAGTTCACCGCGCGCGACAACGTGGCCCCGCGGATGAGTGTGCGCGATGCGCTGGAAAACCCCACACGCGATGTGGATCGCATTGTGCTGCCGCCCGCCTCGTTCAAGCATGAACATGAAAAGGTGAAAAAACGCTGGCCCGCGGCGGTGACCTACATCACCGAGAACCGGCTGAACGAATATTTCGGCCCCGAAAAGGCCCCTGTCGGGCTGGTCATCCAGGGCGGCATGTATAACGGCGTGATCCGCGCGTTGCAGCGGCTGGGCCTGGCCGATATCCACGGCGAGACCGAGGTGCCGATCTATTGCCTGAACGTGGTCTATCCGCTCATCGACGATGAATTTCTGACCTTCTGCAAGGGCAAGGATGCCGTGCTGGTGGTCGAGGAAGGCCAGCCGAATTATCTGGAACAGGCCTTCGGCGCGATGCTTTACAAGGCCGGCGGCACCACGAAACTTCTGGGCAAGGGCCCGTTGCCGAAAGCGGGCGAATATACCGGACAAGTGATGCTGGACGGCCTGCGCACCTTCCTGTCCGATCACGCCCCGGACCTGCTGCCGCCCAGCGGGCGGGCCAGCAATGCGCCCCCGGCCGCCCCGGTGCCGGCACTGGCGGACGTGGTGCCGCCGCGCCCGCCCAGTTTCTGCACCGGCTGTCCCGAGCGCCCGATCTTTGCCGCCACCAAGCTGGTCGAGCAGGAACTGGGCCATCACCACATCGCCAGCGATATCGGCTGTCATCTTTTCTCGATCAACGCGCCCTTCGACCTGGGGGCGACGACGATGGGCTATGGCCTGGGTCCGGCCTCGGCTTCGGCGCTGAACGACAAGGGGGCGAAGCGGCGCTCGATCTCGTTTCTGGGCGACGGGGGCTTCTGGCATAACGGGCTGACCTCATCCATCGGCAACGCCCTGTTCAACGAGAACGACAATGTCATCGTCATCGTGGACAATTACTATTCCGCCGCCACCGGCGGGCAGGACGTTCTGTCCTCGCGCGCCGACAATCCCACGAAATCGACCCGGCACCCGATTGCCGACGCGGTGCGCGGCATGGGCGTCAAATGGGTCCGCCAGATCGACCGCACCTATGACGTCGGCCGCGTGCAGGCGACGCTGAAAGAGGCGCTGACCACGCCGGAGACCGGCCCCAAGGTGATCGTCGCCTCGTCCGAATGCATGCTGAACCGCCAGCGCCGCGAAAAGCCGCTGGTCGCCAAGGCGGTCAACGAGGGCGCGCGCGTGCTGAAAACCCGGTTCGGCGTCGACGAGGACGTCTGCACCGGCGATCACGCCTGCATCCGCCTGTCGGGCTGCCCGTCGCTGTCGGTGAAATCGCTGGGCGATCCGCTGCGTGACGATCCGGTGGCGGCCATCGACCAAAGCTGCGTGGGATGCGGCAATTGCGGCGAGGTGGCGGATGCCGCCGTGTTGTGCCCATCGTTCTATCAGGCCGATGTGGTCAACAACCCCACGCCGCGCGACAGGCGCCGGCACCGCCGCGCCCGCCGCGTGATCGACTGGCTGCAAACCCGCCGCGATGCGCGCCGCCTGCGCTTTGCCCATCTGTAAGGACACCGCGACATGACCCTTCACGACGCAACGCGTATGCCGCAAGGGCGCGAGGATACGACCGGCGCGATCCTGAAACTGGCTGTTCTCGCCGTGGGCGGGCAGGGCGGCGGGGTGCTGACCAACTGGATCATCGATCTTGCGCAACGGGCGGGCTATCGCGCGCAGGCGACCTCGGTGGCGGGGGTGGCGCAGCGCACCGGATCGACCATCTATTACGTCGAGATGACCCCGGATACCGGGCGCGAGCCGGTCTTCTCGCTCAGCCCGGCGCCGGGGGACGTGGATATCCTGATTGCCGCCGAATTGATGGAGGCCGGGCGCGCCATGATGCGGGGCTTCGTGACACCCGACCGCACCACGCTGATCGCCTCGACCCACCGGGTGCTGGCGACCACGGAAAAGGTGGTGCCGGGCGATGGGCGCGTGGATGCGGCGCCGGTGATCGACGAGGCGCGCAAGGCCGCCCATCGCGCGATCTGTCTCGATCTGGAAAGCGCCGCCGTTCAGGCGGGCAGCGTGATTTCGGCCAGCCTGTTCGGCGCCCTGGCGGGAAGCGGCGCGCTGCCCTTCGCCCGCACCCTTTACGAAGACACCATCCGCGCCTCGGGCCGTGGGGTCCAGGCGTCGCTGCGCGCGTTCGAGGCCGGGTTCGACGGCGCGGCGGGCAAGGGCACGACACAGGCCGAGCCGGACATGCCCGCCACCGGGTTCGGCCCCAAAGACGCGCCGGTGCCGATCATCGGCATGCCCCGGGTCGCCCCCGCGCCCGATGCCGGCGCCGCCCCCACCGGCCCCGATGCGCAACTGGCCGAGTGGCGCAAGCTGGCCGCCCGGATCGATGCGCTGCCCGCTCCGGTGCGGGACATGGCGCAACGCGGGCTGGCCAAGGTGGTCGATTATCAGGATGTGGCCTATGGCGCGCAATATCTCGACCTGCTGGACCGCGCGGTGTCGGGCGACAGCGCCGAGCAGGATTGGACGTTCACCGGCGAGGCGGCGAAATACCTCGCCAATGCGCTGTGTTATGACGATCTGATCCGGGTGGCCGATCTGAAGACCCGCGCCAGCCGCGAGGCGCGTCTGCGCCGCGAACAGGGCGTGGACGCGGACGCCATCGTGCAGGTCACCGAATATTTCCACCCCCGCGCGCAAGAAACGGTCGGCACCATGCCCGCCGCCCTTGGCCGCTGGATGGAGCGCAGCGCGGGCCGCATGGCATGGCTTGACCGCCGCGTGAACAAGGGCCGCCGCCTGCGCACCGACAGCATGCGGGGCTTTCTGCAACTCTGGCTGGTCAGCAGTCTGAAACCGTGGCGGCGCCGCCTGCTGCGTCACGCGCAGGAAATGCCGCATATCCATGACTGGTTCGATCTGGCGCTGCGCGAACGCGCCGGGGATTATCGCCTTGGCGTCGAAATCCTGCGCTGCCGCCGCCTGATCAAGGGATATTCCGACACCCATGCGCGCGGCCAGTCCAAGTTCGACCGTGTGCTTGGCGGGCTAGACATGCTGCGTGGCCGTGAGGATGCGGCCGACTGGCTGCGCCGCCTGCGAGACGCTGCGCTGAAAGACGAGGACGGCGATGCGCTGAACGGTGCCCTCAGGACCATCGCCAGCTTCTGAAGGGCACCCGACATGAAAACACCGCCCATCTGCCTGGGCGGTGTGATCGTCCCGGATAGCGGACGCCTCAGGCGGTGTTGGCGATCACCGCCGTCGCCTCGATCTCCAGCAGGGCCTCGTCCTCGATCAGGTCGGCCACCACCACCATCGTCATCGCGGGAAAATGCTTGCCCAGCACCTTTTGATAGGCTTTGCCGATCTCGCGCTGGCGGGCGAGGTATTCCTTCTTGTCGGTCACATACCACGTCAGGCGGGTCAGGTCGGTCACGCTGCCACCGGCCGCTTCGACCACGGTGCGGATGTTCTGCAGCGCCTGTTCCAACTGGCCGATGAAATCGTGGCTTTCAAAAACCTGATCGGCGTTCCACCCGATCTGGCCACCGACGAACAGAACTCCGTCCGCGCTCAGCATTCCGTTGGCATAGCCAAGTGCCGCTTTCCAGCCCTCGGGCTGAATGATCTGGTTGCTCATGTGATTATCCTTCCATGTAACCTTGGATTGTCTGTCTGATGCCATCGCTCCACGGCGCGGATTTACCTTCGTCAAGACCCATCTGCACCAGCGTCGTGGCCATCGTCAGCCGGGTCTGCGTGCCCTCGCTTGCCTCGATTTCCAGATCGAGGCTGCTGGTCCCGATCCGGGTCGGCGTCAGGCGAAAGGTCAGAACCTCGCCCAACCGGCTGGGTGCGGGAAAGGTCACGCTGAACTGCACCGTCGGCACGCCCAGTGCGGATGGTCCGTGCAGGGTGCCGAAGGGTTGGCCCATCTCGGCGAACCAGTCCTCGACCACCGCGTTCACCATTTCGAAATAGCGGGGGTAAAAGACGATCCCCGCCGGGTCGCAATGGTGAAAGCGCACTTTCACATCCTTCTGAAATGCCATGTCTAATCCGAGTCCTTCAGGCGAAACCGTTGAATCTTGCCGCTTTCGGTCTTGGGCAATTCAGCGCAGAATACAACCGAGCGGGGGTATTTATAGGGCGCGATCACCGTCTTGACGTGATCCTGCAACGCCTTGACCACCACCGCATCGCCGCGCGTGCCCTCGACCAGCACCACATGCGCCTGCACGATCTGGCCGCGCGCCTCGTCGGTCACGCCGATCACGGCGCATTCCAGCACCTTTTCATGGCTCAGCAGCGCCGCCTCCACCTCGGGCGCGGCGATGTTATAGCCGCCCGACAGGATGAGATCATCGGTGCGCGCGCCGAAATGGAAATACCCGTCCTCGTCCTGCTTGAACGCATCGCCGGTCAGGTTCCAGCCATCGCGCACATAGACGGTCTGGCGCGGATCTGCCAGATAGCGGCACCCCGTCGGCCCGCGCACCGCCAGCATGCCCAGGGTGCCGCGCGGCACCTCGTTCATGTCGTCATCGACCACCTTGGCCTCGTATCCCGTCACCGGTTTGCCGGTGCAGGCCGGGCGGTGATCGTCGAACCGGTTGGTAATGAAAATATGCAGCATCTCGGTGGCGCCGATCCCGTCCAGCATCGGCTTGCCCGTCTTCTCGATCCATTCGTCATAGACCGGCGCGGGCAGGGTCTCGCCCGCCGACACGGCGGCGCGCAGGCTTGTGAGGTCGGCCCCCTTGTCCATCGCGTGCAGCATCGCGCGATAGGCGGTGGGCGCGGTGAAACAGACCGTTGCCTTGTAGGTCTCGATGATCTCGACCATGTTGGGCGGGCTGGCGGTTTCCAGCAGTGTCGCCGCCGCGCCGAAGCGCAGCGGAAAGATCGCAAGCCCGCCAAGGCCGAAGGTGAAGGCCAACGGCGGCGAACCGATGAACACGTCGTCGGGCGTGACGTTCAGCACCTCCCTGGCGTAGCCATCGGCGATGATCAGCAAATCGCGATGGAAATGCATCGTCGCCTTGGCATCGCCCGTGGAACCGCTGGTAAAGCCCAGCAGCGCCACGTCATCGCGCCCCGTCTGCACGGCCTGCCAGGTCACCGGCTTGTTCAGTGCCGCCCGGTCCAGTTCGGCATCGTGGTTTTCGGTGCCGTCAAAGCCGATCACCTTCTTCAGATAGCGGCTGCTCTTGGCACAATGCACCATCTCGTCCATCAGCCGCGTATCGCACAGCGCCAGCGCCACCTTGGCCTTGTCCACGATCTTGGACAATTCCCCGGCGCGCAGCATCGGCATGGTATTGACCACCACCGCCCCCGCCTTGGTCGCGGCCAGCCAGCAGGCCACCATTGCGGGGTTGTTGGCCGACCGGATCAGCACCCGATGCCCGGGCCGCACACCGTAATCCGTGACCAGCGCCGCCGCCAGCCGGTTGGTCCAGTCCGCAAGCTCCTTGTAACTGCGCCGCCGCCCGTTGCCGATCAGCGCCGTGTGGTCGCCAAAGCCCTTTTCCACCATCGCATCGGTCAATTCGACCGCCGCGTTCATGTATTCGGGATAATCGAACCCCTCCAGCAGCAGGTCCGGCCATTCCTCGAACGGCGGCAGGTTGTCGCGCGTAAAGGTATCCTCATGCGCACTCGGTCCCAGTTTCATCGCGTCCTCCTCCCCGTTATCCGTGTCACCTGCCTGCGTCATGCGCCCCCAATCGTCGCGCGCGCGATGATCACCTTCTGCACATCGCTCGCCCCCTCATAAATGCGCAGCGCGCGGATCTCGCGATAGAGGCTCTCCACGATATGCCCCTTGCGCACGCCGTCGCCGCCATGCAGTTGCACAGCCTTGTCGATGATCACCTGCGCCTGTTCGGTCGAAAACAGCTTGGCCATCGCGGCCTCGCGGCTGATGCGTGGCGCGCCCTTGTCCTTCAGCCATGCGGCGCGATAGATCAGCAGCGCGGCGGCATCCACATCCAGCGCCATGTCGGCAATATGTCCCTGCACCATCTGCAGGTCGAACAGCGGCGCGCCGAACAACTCCCGCTCGGCCACCCGGTTCAGCGCCTCATCCAGCGCGCGGCGTGCGAATCCCAGCGCCGCCGCCGCCACCGTCGGGCGGAACACGTCGAGCACCGACATCGCGATGCGGAACCCCTCGCCGGGCTGGCCGATCATCAATCGTGCCGGCACCCGTACCGAGTCGAATGCCAGCCGCGCCAGCGGGTGTGGCGCTACGGTTTCCAGCCGCTCGGCCACGCGCAGGCCCGGCGTGTCCGCGGGCACGACAAAGGCCGACAGCCCCTTGGCTCCGGGGGCCTCGCCGGTGCGGGCAAAGACACAATAGATATCGGCAATGCCGCCATTGGAGATCCAGGTCTTTTCCCCGTCCAGCACATAATCATCGCCATCCCGATGCGCGGACATCTCGATATTGGCCACGTCCGATCCCGATTTCGGCTCGCTCAGCGCGAATGCCGACAGCGCCTCGCCCGCGCGCGTCCGCGTCAGCCAGTCGTGCTTCTGCGCATCGCTGCCGAACAGCGAGATCGCCCCGGTGCCCAGCCCCTGCATGGCGAACGCGAAATCCGCCAGCCCGTCATGGCGCGCCAGCGTCTCGCGGATCAGGCAGAGGCTGCGCACATCCAGACCGCCGCCGCCATCCGGGTCCACCGCCGAATGACGCAGCCAGCCGCCGCGTCCCAGCATCGCCACCAGTGACTTGCACGCGGCGTCGGTATCGGAATGATCGACACCGCCCAGTTCGCGCCCGGCCCAACCTTCCAGCGCTGCCGCCAGTTCACGATGCCGGTCCTCGAAAAACGGCCAGTCAAGATAGGTCCGGTCTGCCATGTCTGCGCTCCCTCGTGTTTCTTCTGGCTGAAAAATATCCCCGCCGGAGGCTCCCGTACTCACGACGGGCGCGCCGCCGGAAATGGTTCAGTTCCCCTCGAAGACCGGTTTTTCCTTGCCCATGAACGCATGATAGGCGCGTTTGAAATCCTCGGTCTGCATGCAGATCGCCTGCGCTTGCGCCTCGGCCTCGATCGCCTGTTCGACGCCCATGTTCCACTCCTGCAGCAGCATGGTCTTGGTGATCATGTTGCCGAAAGTCGGCCCCGCCGCGATCCGGCGCGCCATCTCCATCGCGGTGTCCTCCAGCGCGTCACGCGCGACCAGACGGCTGAAATAGCCCCAGCGCTCGCCTTCTTCGGCGCTCATGGACCGCCCGGTATAAAGCAGCTCGGCGGCGCGGCCCTGGCCGATGATGCGGGGCAGGATCGCGCAGGCGCCCATGTCGCAGCCCGCCAACCCGACGCGGTTGAACAGAAACGCGGTCTTGGCCTCAGGCGTGGCGATGCGCAGATCGGACGCCATGGTGATGATCGCACCCGCGCCCACGGCCACGCCATCGACGGCCGCGATGATCGGCACGCCGCAATTCACCATCGCCTTGACCAGATCGCCGGTCATGCGGGTGAATTCGAGCAACCCCTTCATGTCCATGCCGGTCAAAGGGCCGATGATGTCCTCGACATCGCCGCCCGAGCTGAAGTTGCCGCCGTTGGGCGCGAACACCACCGCCTTGACGTCATCGGCGTAGACCAGTGCGCGGAACCAGTCGCGCAACTCGCCGTAGCTTTCGAAGGTCAGCGGGTTCTTGCGCTCGGGGCGGTCCAGCCGCAGCACGGCGACGCCCTCCGAGATCTCGCAAAGAAAATGCTCGGGTGTGATATCGGCCATGCGGCTCATGGGCGGCGCTCCTTTTCCAGATGGGCGGTGATAGCTGAGAGGTCGTCATTGACGCGGGCGGCCTCGTCCTCGGGCAGGGATGACAGAAACGCGTTGACCCAGCCTTCATGGGCATGTGCGATTTCTTCGAACCGCGTGCGCCCGTCATCGGTCAGACAGGCCAGCATGGCGCGGCGGTCGTCCTTGACCGGCTGGCGCTGGACCAGCCCTTCGCTTTCCAGCCGGTCCACGATGCCGGTGACGTTGCCGTTGGACACCCGCAGCGCCGCCGAAAGCGCGCTCATGCGCAGCCCGTCGGGGTGGCGGTACAGCGCGGCCATCACGTCGAAACGCGGCAGGGTCGTGCCGTATTCGACGCGCAGGTTCTCGCGCAGGTCGTTTTCGATCAACTGCGTCGCCTTCAGCAGCCGCAGCCACAGTTTCAACCGGGTTTTCGAGCCCGGAGCCACCGGCGGCAGATTCATGGCAATTGCATCCTTCATGTCTCCCCACCCGAAACCGAGATCGCCTGACCCGTCACCGCGCCCGCGCCGTCACCGGCCAGCCACAGAACCGCATTCGCCACCTCCGCGGGCTGGACGAAGCGTTGCTGGGGGTTGCCCTTGTAAAGCGCCCTTTGCGCGTCCTCGCGGCTGCGTCCGGTGCTTTGCATGATGGTTTCGATGCTGCGCTCGAGCAGCGGCGTTTCGGTGAAGCCGGGGCAGACTGCATTCACCGTCACCCCGCTTTGCGCCAGTTCCAGCGCCAGCGCGCGGGTCAGGCCCAGCACCGCATGTTTGGCCGCGACATAGCCCGCGACATAGGCATACCCCTTGAGTGCGGCGGTGGAGGCGATGGCGATCAGCCGCCCCTGTCCCTTCATCCCCGGTAGCGCCGATTGCCACAGGTTGAACACGCCGCGCAGGTTGACCGCCAGCATCGCGTCCAGATCATCGGCGCTCATCCTGTGGAACGGCTTGCTTTGCGCCGCCCCGGCATTGGCCACGACGATTCCGGGCGCGCCGTGATCGCGCGTGACATCGGCCAGCATCGCGCGCACCGCTTCGGCATCGGTGACATCGCAGGTGGCCCAGCCGATTCGGTCGTGGCGCGCGGCCATCTCGCGCAGCGGCGCCTCGCGCCGGCCGGTGATCGTGACCCGCGCGCCGGTATCGGCAAAGGCCAGCGCGATCGCCGCCCCCACGCCCGAACCGCCCCCCGAAACCAGGACATGCCGACCGGCGAACTCCATCACACCTTCTCCACCATGGTTTCGGCGCGGTCGGCCAGCCGCCACGCCTGATCGCGGCCGTTCAGATAGGGCAGGGGCCAGCTTTCATGCCGGTCACCCAGGGCAGTGCCCGCGTGCAGCGTCCAGTAGGGATCGGCCAGATGCGGCCGGGCCAGCGCCACCAGATCGGCGCGACCCGCCATCAGGATCGAATTGACGTGATCGGGTTCATAGATGTTGCCGACCGCCATCGTGGCGATGCCGGTCTCGTTGCGGATGCGGTCGCTGAACGGGGTCTGGAACATGCGGCCATAGACCGGCTGTGCCTCCTTGCTGGTCTGCCCGGCGGAGACGTCGATGATGTCCGCGCCCGCGTCGTGGAACATGCGCGCGATCTCGACGGCCTCTTCGGGGGTGACGCCATCCTCGCCGACCCAGTCATTGGCCGATATGCGCACGGACATCGGCTTTTCCTCGGGCCAGACCGCGCGCATCGCCTCGAACACCTCCAGCGGATAGCGCATCCGGTTGTCCAGAGACCCACCGTAATCGTCGCTGCGCCGGTTCGATGTGGGCGAGATGAAGGACGAGATCAGATAGCCATGCGCGGCGTGAAGCTCGGCCATGTCGAACCCGGCGCGCGCCGCCATTTCGGTCGCGGCGACGAACTGCGCCTTGACGGCGTCCATGTCCGCGCGCGTCATCTCGCGCGGTGCCGCATTGTCTGGCGACCACGGCAGGGCCGAGGCCGACAGGGTTTCCCAATTGCCTTCGGGCAACGGCGCGTCCATCACCTCCCATCCCAACTGGGTCGAGCCCTTGCGCCCGGAATGGCCGATTTGGCAGCAGATCTTGGCGTCGGTTTCGGCATGGACGAAATCGACGATCCGCTTCCAGGCCGCCTCGTGCGCGTCGTCATAAAGCCCCGGACAGCCCGGCGTGATCCGCCCCTCGGGGCTGACGCAGGTCATTTCGGTATAGACCAGCCCGGCACCGCCCTTGGCGCGCTCGCCCAGATGCACCAGATGCCAGTCGGTCGGGCAGCCATCGACGGCCTTGTATTGTGCCATCGGGGACACCACGATGCGGTTTTTCAACTCCATGTCGCGCAGGCGGAACGGCGTGAACATCGGCGGACGCACCGGGGCATCCTGGGGCATTCCGGCCTGCCTCTGGAACCAGCGCTCGGCATCCTCCAGCCATTCGGGATCGCGCAGGCGCAGGTTTTCGTGGCTGATGCGCTGGCTGCGGGTCAGCAGGGAATAGGCGAACTGGTGCGGATCGAGATCGAGATAGCGCTCGACCTCCTCGAACCATTCAAGAGAGTTGCGCGCTGCCGATTGCAGGCGCAGCACGTCTAGACGGCGTTCGTCCTGGTATTTGCGGAACGCGCCCTCAAGGGTCGGTTCGCTGTCCAGATAGGTCGCCAGCGCGATCGCGCTGTCGAAGGCCAGCCGCGTGCCGGACCCTATCGAGAAATGCGCCGTCGCCGCGGCATCGCCCATCAGCACGACGTTTTCGTGGTGCCATTTCTCGCACAGCACCCGCGGAAAGTTCATCCACACCGCCGAGCCGCGCAGATGATCGGCATTCGACATAAGCGCGTGACCGTCCAGATGATCCCGGAACACCGCTTCGCAGGTGGCGATGATCTCTGCCTTGCTCATCCCCTCGAAGCCGAAATTGTCCCATGTCTCCTGCGTGCATTCGACGATGAACGTCGCGGTATCGGCGTTGAATTGATAGGCATGGACCCACATCCAGCCATGTTCGGTCTTTTCGAAGATGAAGGTGAACGCATCGTCGAATTTCTGATGCGTGCCCAGCCAGATGAACTTGCACTTGCGGGTATCGACGTCGGGCTGGAAATGCTCGGCCCATTCGCTGCGCACGGAACTGTTGATACCGTCGCAGGCCACCACCAGATCATAATCGTCCTTGTAATCCGCAATCGGCCCCACCGGCGATTCGTATTGCAGGTTCACCCCCAGTTCGCGCGCGCGCTCCTGCAGGATCAGCAACATCGTCATGCGTCCGATCCCGGCAAACCCGTGCCCGCCCGAGACCGAGCGGTTGCCGTCATGGACCACCGCGACATCGTCCCAATAGGCGAAGTTCTCGCGGATCGCCTCGGCCGAGGCGGGGTCGTTCTCCTGCAGGTTCTCCAGCGCGTCATCCGACAGCACCACGCCCCAGCCAAAGGTATCATCCGCCTTGTTTCGCTCGAACACCGTGATGTCGGCGTCGGGATGACGCAGCTTCAGTGAAATCGCGAAATACAGCCCCGCCGGACCGCCCCCAAGACATGCTACCTTCATCCGACGCTCCCTTTGATTGCGCGGAATTTTTAAACGGATCGACAATTATTTCAAGTATGAAATAATTTTACACCTCGCGACGCTGGGCGGGAGGGATCGGGACGATGGACTGCGGATTCGACGACGATCAATAATTTCTTGAAGTTTAAAGCTTCATCATCAACACTGATCGCCAGACAACGTATCGCGGATCGGGACAGCAAAAAAACCCGACCGCCCGACAGGGAAGGTCCGAACCACATGAAAACGAAAATGAGAGTCCTCGCCCCGATTCTGGCGTCCAGCCTGCTGGCCGGGGCGGCCGCGGCGGCGGACGACGTGAAGATCGGGCTGATGTTCACCCTGTCGGGACCGGCCGCCACGCTGGGAGAGCAGGGGCGGGACGGGTTCCTGCTGGCGCTGGAGCAGATCGGCGATCTTGGCGGACTGCCCACCGAGGTCGTGGTCGTGGATGACGAGCAAAAGCCCGATGTCGCCGCCAACAAGGCGCGCGAACTGGTGGCGCGTGACGAGGTCGATTTCGTGGTCGGCCCGACATTCTCGAACATCGCGTTGGCGATCCACAAGCCGGTGACGGAAAGCGGTGCCGTCCTGATCAGCCCCAATGCCGGGCCGTCGCCCTTTGCCGGGGCGGAATGTCACCCGAACTTCTATGTCACCTCCTATCAGAACGATCAGATGCACGAGGTGATGGGCGCCCATGCCAAGGAACAGGGCTATGACAACGTGTTCCTGATGGCGCCGAATTATCAGGCCGGCAAGGACAGCCTGAGCGGGTTCAAGCATTCCTACGACGGCGGCATCGCGGGCGAGATCTATACGCAGTTGGGGCAGCTCGATTTTTCCGCCGAACTGGCGCAGATCGCGGCGATGCAGCCCGACGCGCTGTTCACCTTCATGCCCGGCGGGATGGGCGTGAACCTGGTCAAGCAATACCGTCAGGCGGGGCTGGCCTCGATCCCGTTCCTGTCGGCGTTCACGGTCGACGAAAGCACCTTGCCCGCACAGCAGGACGCGGCCCTCGGGTTCTTTTCCGGCGCCAACTGGGCGCCCGACATGGACAACGAGCAAAGCCGCGCCTTCGTGACCGCTTACGAGGAAAAATACGGCACGGTTCCCGGCAGCTATGCCATGCACGGCTTTGATACCGCACTTCTGCTCGACGCGGCCTTGCGCGCGGTTGACGGCGATCTGGACGACAAGGAAGGGTTGCGCAAGGCGCTGGAAGCGGCCGATTTCCAAAGCCTGCGGGGCGAGTTCGCGTTCGGTCCCAACCATTATCCGATCCAGGACTTCTATCTGGCCGAGGTGGTCAAGCGCGACGACGGCAAGTTCCAGACCTCGATCGTTCGCAAGATTTTCGACGACTACCAGGACAATTACGCCGAGGATTGCGAGATGCCCGAATAGGCGTCGCGTCGGGGGCGCCGGACAGATGACCAGCCTGTTCCTGCTTCAGCTTCTGAACGGTGTCCAGTTCGGCGTGCTGTTGTTCCTGATCGCCGCCGGGCTGACGCTGGTGTTCGGGATCATGGATTTCGTCAACCTGGCGCATGGCGTGCTTTACATGGTGGGCGCCTATCTGATGGCGACCTTCGCCATGATCACCGGCAGCTTTGCCGCCGGATTGGCGCTGGCGCTGGCGGCGACGCTGGTGTTCGGGCTGGTGCTGGAGCTTCTGGTGTTCCGCAAACTCTATGACCGGTCGCATCTGGATCAGGTGCTGGCGACGTTCGGACTGGTGATGATTGTCAACGAGGGCGTCAGGATCATCTGGGGCACATCGCCGCTGACGGTGCCGATGCCGCCGCTTCTGGCCGGGTCGATCCCGCTGGTGGGGCCGCTGCAATACCCGGTCTATCGCCTCGCGATCATCGCGGCGGGGCTGGTCACGGCGCTGGGGCTGTGGCTGGTCATCAACCATACCCGCGTCGGGATGCTGCTGCGGGCCGGGGCGACTAACCGGTCGATCGTCTCGGCGCTGGGGGTGAATGTCTCGCGGCTGTTCACGCTGGTCTTCGCCTTCGGCGCGATGCTGGCGGGCTTTGCCGGGGCGATCATCTCGCCGATCCTGTCGGTGGATACCGGCATGGGGGAAAGCGTGCTGATCCTCGCCTTCGTCGTCATCGTGATCGGCGGTATCGGGTCGATCCGGGGCGCGTTTCTGGGCGCGCTGCTGGTGGGCGTGGTCGACACTCTGGGGCGCAGTTTCGGCCCGATCCTGCTGCGCACGATCATGGACCCTTCGGCGGCCTCGCAAACCGGCCGCACACTGGCGCCGATGGTGGTTTACATACTGATGGCGGCGATCCTGTTCGCCCGACCCGCCGGGCTGTTCGGGCGGAACACGTCATGAGCGCGAATACAGCCACCGCGCCCGCCAAGGCGCTGCCGCCGCGCGTGGCCTTGCGCACATGGGTCGCCATCGCGCTGTTCGCCGGTTTCGCGCTGGTGCCGGTGCTGGCCGGGCTGATCGACGATCCGTTCCTGCTGGTCACGGCGACGCGGATCGTGGTCTTTGCCATCGCGGCCATGGCGCTGGACCTGATCCTTGGCTATGGCGCGATGGTCAGCTTCGGCCATGCCGCCTATCTGGGCATCGGCGCCTATGCGGTGGCGATCCTGTCGGCCTATGGCATCACCGATCTGGGGCTGCACCTGCTGGCGGCGGTGATGGTTTCGGCGGTTTTCGCCGCGATCACGGGGGGCATTTCGCTGCGCACGCGCGGCGTCTATTTCATCATGATCACGCTGGCCTTCGGGCAGATGGCCTATTTCTTCTTCGTCTCGCTGTCGGCCTTTGGCGGCGACGACGGCATGACGCTGGGGCGTCGCTCGACGGTGTTCGGGCAGCCGCTGCTGGAGGACAATCTTGTGCTGTTCTATGTCGCGCTGGGATTCCTGGTCGCGCTTTACGCGTTCAGCGCGGCGCTCGTGCGCTCGCGGTTCGGGCGGGTGCTGACCGGCACGCGTGAGAACCGGATCCGCATGCAGGCCATCGGGTTCGCGCCGTTTCCCTACCAGTTGACCGCCTTCGTGATCTCCGGCTGCATGACCTCGGTGGCGGGCGTTTTGTTGGCCAACCAGAGCGAATTCGTCTCGCCCGCCTTCATGAACTGGCACCGTTCGGGCGAGTTGATCGTGATGGTGGTTCTGGGCGGCATCGGCAACCTGACCGGCGCCATCGGCGGCGCGATGATCGCGCTGCTGCTTGAGGATTGGCTGTCGCTGCTGACCCGGCATTGGCGGCTGTTCTTCGGCCTCTTCCTCGTCCTCGTCGTGCTTTATGCGCCGGGCGGCGTCACCGGATTGATCCGCCGCATCAGGGGCGGGCCACCATGAGCGATCCGCTGCTGTCCGTCCGCCACCTGTGCAAGGCCTACGGGGCGCTGAAGGTCACGGACGATCTGTCGCTGGATGTTGCGACGGGCGAATTGCACGCGATCATCGGCCCCAACGGTGCCGGAAAGACGACCCTCATATCGCAGCTTTCGGGACAGTTGCGCCCCGATAGCGGCCGGATCGACTATGGCGGGCGCGATATCACCCGATTGAAAATGCATGAACGGGTACGCCATGGCATGGCGCGATCGTTCCAGATCACGTCGATCCTGCCCGGTTTCACGGTGCTGGAAAACGTCGCGATGGCGGTGCAGGCGCGTTCCGGGTCCAGCTTCCGGTTCTTTGGCGCGGCGGCGCGTGAGCGCGTGTTGAACGATGCCGCGATGGACGCGCTGGCCGAGGTGGGGCTGGACGACCGGGCGCATCGGATCGCCGGACCGATGTCGCATGGCGAACATCGCCAGCTTGAGATCGCCGTCGCGCTGGCCACCAAGCCAAGGCTTTTGCTGCTGGACGAACCGCTGGCCGGCACCGGCGGCGAAGAGGCGGAAAATCTGGTCGCGCTGTTTCGCAAGCTCAAGGCGCGCACCACGCTGGTGCTGATCGAACATGACATGCAGGTGGTCTTTGCGCTGGCCGACCGGATCTCGGTGCTGGTCTATGGCCGCATCGTCGCCAGCGGCACGCCCGATGAAATCCGCAGCGACCCGGCCGTGCGCGAGGCTTATCTGGGCGAGGAGACCACCTGATGCTTGAGGTCGAGGGGCTGGAAACCGCCTATGGCGAAAGCCGCGTCCTGTTCGGCATCGATCTTGCCGTCGCCCCCGGCGAGGTCGTGACCCTGATGGGCCGTAACGGCATGGGCAAGACGACGACGGTCAATTCCATCTTCGGGCTGGTGCGTCCGCGTGCCGGGCGCATCCGCGTCGATGGCCGGGACATGACCGGTGCCGCGCCGCATCTTGTCGCAACGGCGGGGCTGGGCCTCGTGCCCGAGGGGCGGCAGATTTTCCCCACGCTCAGTGTGCAGGAAAACCTTGTCGCGACGGCCCGGATGCCCGGCGCCAATGGCGGCAAGTGGACGCTGGAGCGGATATTCGATCTGTTCCCGGCGCTGCGCGAACGCCGCAGCAACATGGGCGATCAGCTTTCGGGCGGGGAACAGCAGATGCTGGCCATCGGCCGCGCGCTGATGACCAACCCGCGCCTGATCGTGCTGGACGAGGCGACCGAGGGCCTAGCGCCGCTGGTGCGCGAGGATATCTGGACCTGCCTGCATCTGCTTAAAGAAGAGGGCGAGGCGATCCTGCTCATCGACAAGAACGTCGATGCGCTGACCCGTCTGGCCGACCGTCATCTGGTGATCGAAAAGGGGCGGATCGTCTGGAACGGCACCACGGCCGAGTTGCTGGAGACACCGGAGATCAAGGACCGGTATCTCTACGTGTGACCGACCGCGCTGGCGCGGTCTATCGGCGCAGCATGCGCCGGACATGGGCCACCAGCGGGGGTGTCAGCAGGCCGAGGATGATGACCCACATCACCTTGGCGATGTTGCTTTCGAAGAAGATCGCGGGCGAGCCCTTGCCGATGATCATGCCCTGGGAAAAGCCGCCCTCGGCGATCGGGCCGAGGATCAGACCGAGGATCAACGCCTCAAGCGAATAACCGATCTTCTTCAGGATCAGCCCGAAAAAGGCGAAGCCGATCATCAGGTAGACATCGAAGACCGACTGGTTCAGCGCATAGGACCCCAACACGGCGAAGGCGCTGATCACCGGCACCATGATGGCCGGCGGGATCAGGGCGATGCGTGCCAGATAGGGGGCCACGCTGATCCCGACGATCAGGAACACGACATTGGCGATGAACAGCGAATAGATGAAGGGGTAGGTCTTGTCGGCATGGACGGCGAACAGATCCGGCCCGGGAATCATGCCGTGGATGATGAACGCCCCCATCAGCGCGGCGGCGACCGAGTTGCCCGGAATGCCCAGCGTCAGCGTGGGCACCAGCGATCCGCCGACACAGCCGTTGTTGCCCGCCTCGGAGGCGGCGATGCCCTCGGGGGCGCCCGTTCCGAACTTCGCTTTCACGCCCGCGATGCGCTTGGCGAAGTTATAGGACAGAAAAGCGGCGATGGTCGCCCCTTCGCCGGGCAGAACGCCCACGACGGTGCCGGTTCCCGATCCCAGCGCCATGTAGCGCGCGATGCCTTTTGGCATGGGTTCGGATTTCTGCGCCTTTTCCAGTATCGAGGCATCGATGGTCGTCTCGTGCCGCTGACCCGCGATGTCCAGCATCTGGATCATCGAGAACAGCCCGATCAGCGCCGGCATGAAGTCGATGCCGTCGATCAGGTTTATCGACCCGAAGGTGTAACGCAGGCCACCCGACATGGCGTCGGTGCCGATCACGGCGATGATCATGCCCAGAACACCCGCGAGCAGCGCCTTGATCAGCGAAGTATCCTCGTCCGCGATGGATACGATTCCGGCCAGCCCCATCAGCGCCAGAAGGAAGGTTTCCGCCGGGCCGAAGGCCAGCGCCTGCTTGGCCAGAAGCGGCGCGAACATCAGCAGCACCAGCGCCGACAGCATGCCCCCCATGAAGGAGCCGACGACCGAGACCTTCAACGCCAGCCGTCCGCGGCCCTGACGGGTCATCGGATACCCCTCCAGCGCGGTGGCCACGGCAGCCGGTGTGCCCGGCGTGTTCAGAAGGATCGCGGGGATCGAGCCGCCATACATCGCTCCGGCATAGATCCCGCCCAGCAGCATCAGGCCCAGCACCGGATCCATGGTATAGGTGAACGGCACCAGCAGGCCCACAGCCATGGTCGCCGTCAGTCCGGGCATGGCGCCGATGACGACGCCGGCGACCGTGCCTGTCAGGATCGCCAGCAACGATGCCGGCGCAAGGACGATGGCGATATACTCCATCAGCGTCTACCTCGTGTTCAAAAGCCCGGGCCGGGCAGGTTGACCGACAGCACTTGCACGAAGATCAGCCAGACCGCCGCCAGAACGCCTGCCGTGCTGGCTCCGATGATCAGAGGATTGCGATAGCCCAGAAGGACCGCGACAGCCGGGATGAATACGGCCGCCGGAATGAAGAAGCCCAGCGGCTCGAACGCCACGGCGAAAGCCACCAGTCCGGCCAGCAACCCGAAGAATCGACCGGCGCGCCCGAAAAGGTCCAGCGTCTCGTCCGGCACCTGGCGGCGCAACGACAACAGAAGCTGAGCGGCGCTCAGGATACCGAAGGACAGCGCCAGGAAGCGGACGTATTTGGCCGATGTCTTCTGCGCGATCCCCGGATAATCGGCCGTGCTGACATACAGCAGCACGGCCAGTCCGATGAATCCCGCCAGAACCAGCCTGTCGAGCGTGTTGCGCGTCATTACCAGGGCGCCGCGTCGAACACTTTCTGCGTGTCGGCCTGCAGCGTTTCCAGATATGCCAGATAGTCGGGTCCGCTCATCGGCAGCAGATAGATGCTGCTGGCCTCGGCCTTCTGGGTGAATTCCGGATCGGCCATGACGTCGGCCAGAACCTCGTCCAGTCTGGCCGCGATGTCATCGGGCACCCCTGCGGGAGCGACGAAGCCGCGGGTGGCGGTCATCAGCACATCATAGCCCTGTTCGACACCGGTCGGCACATCGGGCACCAGATCGCTTCGGTCCCGGGTCAGCATGGCGATGATGCGCGCGTCGTCCGATTTGTGCTGGCCGATGATCTGCGTCAGGTTCATGAAGGACGCATCCACATGACCGCCCAGAATGGCCGATTTCTGTTCTGTCGACCCCTTGGTCGGCAACAGGTTGAAGCTGACGCCCGCCGCGTCCTCGAAATTCTTGGCGGCGATGAAATCGTCCGAGCCGATGCCGTTCACCGCGACCGTCAGGTCGTCGCCCTTGGCCAGATCGTCAAGCGTCTCGATGGGGCTGTCCTTGGGAACCGCGACCAATGCGGGATCTTCGCCCATGTTGCCCATGATGTGGAAGCTGTCCAGCGTATAGGATGCACGGCCCGACACGATATGCGCCACCAGTTGCGGGGTAAACACCATGCCGATGGTATAGCCGTCCGGCTTGGCCCGCGCGATTGCCTCGAACCCTTTCTGCCCGCCCGATCCCTTGATGTTGTTGATGACGAAATTGAAGCCGTCGAATTTCTTTTCGGCGATCTCGGCGAAGATGCGCGCGGTGGTATCGGTGGAGCCTCCGGCGCTGGAGGGCACGATGATCTCGATCGATTTCGTGGGGTAATCCTGGGCCAGCGCCGGGCCTGCGGCGAGACCCAGAACGGCAAGTCCGGCCGCAAAGGTGTGTTTCAGCATATTGAATGGTCTCCCTTGTAAATCGTCGCCGGCGATTTTGGCATTCGTGCTCTGACAAGGGCAAGGGGCAATCCGGGATGGCGTCGCGTTAGGTCAGCGCGTTTCGCACCCGATCCCTACTAGAAAGCCGTGTTTGCCGGTCCGTGTCCCGGAAAACAGCGTAAAAACCGCCGATCCGCCGCTGCCATGATCCGCCAAAGGGGAGGCGACACAAGATCAACGCCAGGTTGGCTTTTATGCGATTGGCGGCTTGGAGGAGCAGGTGGGATTCGAACCCACGGGACCCGCAAAGGCCCGGTCGCTTTCAAGGCGACAGCAATCGACCACTCTGCCACTGCTCCGTTCCGAGGGCCGTTGGTAAACGCCTCCGGGACATTTGCCAAGACCGGGATTTCTGCCTGATCGGTTGTCGATGTCCCAACGCTTTGCCCGCGATCACGGCTGCGAAGATCGAACAAAAAAAGGCCGAGCATTACGCTCGGCCAAAGTCCAACAGGGAGGTATGAAGGCCTCGGCCTCCATGATTTTGAGATAGGCCTCGGTTCGCGCGTGATCAAGGGTATTCTGCGGGTGCAAAGGCATGTCTGCCATGCGTTGCGCGCATGGCTAGGCTTTCGCAAGGTCTTTCAACTGCTTGCGTTGCGCTGTTATCTCGTCCTGAACGAAATCGCGGAAGGCGGAAATCCGCTTGGATTGGCGCAATTCTTCGGGATAGGCAAGATAGACCGGCACATCCGACGATTCAATCTCGGGCAGGACGGGGACGAGATCGGGAAAATACTCGGTCACGTAATCGGGCAGGACGCCGATGCCCAGATTGTTGAGCGCCGATTGCAGGACGCCGAAGTAATTGTTCACGGTCAGCAGCGAGCGGGGATTGCAGGTCAGCAACTGCTGAACCAGCGCCGCGCCTGCGGGCACCTGGGACGAGGCCGCGTTCTGACAGATCAGCCGATGATCGGCCAGATCCTCGATCTGCGTCGGCTCGCCGTTCTGCGCGATGTAGTCGCGGGTCGCGAACAGACGGATTCGAACCGACATCAACCTTTTCCGGACCAGATCCGCCTGGCTGGGTTCCTTCATGCGGATGGCGACGTCCGCCTCGCGCATGGGCAGGTCGAGCACGCGTTCGTCCAGCATCAGGTCGATCTTGAGATCGGGATATTTCGCGAACAGTCGGGGCAGGCGCGGGGCCAGCCAGATGGTGCCGAAGGCCGTTGTGGTGGTCACGCGGATTTCGCCGAACACCTCTTCCTCGCTGTCGCGGATACGCGCGGTCGCGGCATCAAGGCGCTTGGCCATCGCCTTGGAGGCATCGAACAGCAATTCGCCCGGTTCGGTCAGGATCAGGCCGCGGGCATGGCGATGAAACAGTGTCGCGCCCAACGTCTCTTCCAGAGCGCGGATCTGGCGGCTGACGGCGGATTGCGACAGGTTCAGGACCTCGCCGGCATGGGTCAGGCTGCCGGCATCGGCGACCGCGTGAAATATCCTGAGCCTGTCCCAATCCACTGCGGTCACTTTCGATCCTTCGCCCGGTGGCCTATATCAAGGTAACTCCATGTAGGTATGGGGTGGACAATAGGCAACTTATAATTGCCTGATTGCCGATTTCGGCTATGAGGGTCAGTCTTTATGACCTAAGATCGCCGCATACGCTTATTGTTCTGGCCGACGGGGGAGGCGGGAGATGACCACGCAACGGATTTCATTGAACGACCGGTTCGATCTGGACCGCAGCCCGGTTCTGCTGAACGGCACGCAGGCGCTGGTGCGGCTGATGCTGATGCAAAAGGCGCGCGACCGCGCGGCGGGACACAATACCGCCGGGCTGGTCACTGGCTACCGTGGCAGTCCGCTGGGCGCGGTGGATTTGCAGATGCAGCGCGCGGCCAAGCCGCTGGCGGCGCATGACGTCACGTTTCAGGCCGGGCTGAACGAGGATCTGGCCGCCACCGCGCTTTGGGGCAGCCAGCAGGCGGAACTGCGCGGCGAGGGGCGGTTCGATGGCGTGTACGGCCTGTGGTACGGCAAGGGGCCGGGGGTTGATCGCTCGGGCGATGTCATCCGCCATGCCAACATGGCCGGAACCAGCGCGCTTGGCGGTGTGCTGATGGCGATGGGCGACGATCACACCGGCGAAAGCTCCACGGTGCTGCACCAGTCGGAATGGGCGCTGATGGATGCGTATATGCCCATCGTCAGCCCGGCGGGCGTGCAGGAGATACTGGATTACGGCGTCTATGGCTTTGCCCTGTCGCGGTTTTCCGGGCTGTGGGTGGGCCTGAAGACGATGAAGGACACGGTCGAGGCGACCTCGGTTGTCGATGGCCGGCCGGACCGGATGCAATTGGTCACGCCGGATTTCACCATGCCGCAGGGCGGGCTGAACATCCGCCTTGTCGATACTCCACACGCGCAGGAAGCGCGGGTGATCGACCACAAACGCTTTGCCGCCGAGGCATTCGCACACGCCAATCGCATCGACAAGCGGGTCTGGGGACAAAAGGGCGCGAAGATCGGGTTCGTCGCGGCGGGCAAGAACTGGCTGGATCTGGTGCATGCGCTGAACCTGCTGAACATCGACGGCGACAGGGCCGAGGCGCTGGGGATCACGACCTACAAGGTCGGGCAGGTGTTCCCGCTGGACATGCGCGGCTTTCACGACTGGGCCGAAGGGCTGGACCTGATCGTGGTGGTCGAGGAGAAGCGCAAGCTGATCGAGGTGCAGATCAAGGAGGCGATATTCTCGGACCGGCGCGGGCGCCGCGTCTGGGGCTGGCACAAGGGCGGCGGTGCCGGATCGATGCACGGGCCGGAACTGTTCCCGACACGCGGCGCGCTCGACCCGATCACGATTGCCGAGAAACTGGGCGAAATCCTGATCGACGAGGGGCGCGATACCGATGGCATCCGCGCCGGTCTGGCCGCGCTGGCCGATGCGCGGCGCAACGACAATGCCGAGGATATCGCGGCACGGCTGCCCTATTTCTGCTCGGGCTGTCCGCATAACACGTCGACCAAACTGCCAGAGGGCAGCCGCGCCTATGCCGGGATCGGCTGCCATTACATGGCGCAATGGATGGATCGCGAGACGCTGGGATTCACCCATATGGGCGGCGAGGGCGCGAACTGGATCGGCGAGGCGCCGTTCTCCACGCGCGGACATGTGTTCCAGAATTTGGGTGACGGCACCTACAACCACTCTGGCGTTCAGGCGATCCGCGCGGCCTTGGCGGCGGGCACCAACATCACCTACAAGATCCTTTACAACGACGCCGTCGCCATGACCGGCGGGCAGCAGAACGAGGGCGATCTGGATGCGCCCCGCATCGTGGCGGAGCTCAAGGCGATGGGTGTGAAAAACATTGCCGTGGTATATGACGAAAAGGAAGACGTGGACCTAAACGCCTTCCCGAAGGGTGTCGAAATCCACGAGCGCGCCGACCTGATGCCGGTGCAAAAGGCGTTCGCGCAGCATGAGGGCGTGTCGGCCATCGTCTATATCCAGACCTGCGCCGCCGAAAAGCGCCGCCGTCGCAAGCGCGGGTTGTTCCCCGATCCCGACAAGCGCGTCTTCATCAATACCGATGTCTGCGAGGGCTGCGGCGATTGCGGCGTGCAAAGCAACTGTGTGTCCATCGTGCCCGAAGAGACCGAACTGGGGCGCAAGCGGGCCATCGACCAGTCAAGTTGCAACAAGGATTTCTCGTGTCTCAAGGGGTTCTGCCCGTCCTTCGTGACGCTGGAGGGTGCCAAGCCGAAGAAAGAGGCAACCGCCGATCTGGACCTGCCCGATCTGCCGGAGCCCGACCTGCCATCAATCGACGGCACCCATAACGTTGTCATCACGGGCGTTGGCGGCACCGGCGCCGTCACCATCGGCGCGGTGCTGGCGCAGGCGGCACAGATCGACGGCAAGGGTGCCGGCATGATGGAAATGGCCGGCCTCGCGCAGAAGGGCGGGGCGGTACATATCCATGTCCGCCTTGCCGAGGAACCGGGCGATATCAGCGCGATCCGCGTGGCCACAGGCGAGGCGCATGCGCTGATCGGCGGCGATCTGGTGGTCAGCGCGGGCGCGAAAACGCTTGGCCTGTGCCGCGGCGGGCAGACCGGCGCGGTGGTCAACAGCCATCAGATCATCACCGGCGATTTCACCCGCAACGCCGAATTCGCGCTGCCTTTCGACCGGCTGGAACTGGCGTTGGAGGCGCGGATGAAGGATCGGCTGGATCTGTTCGACGCTTCGGAACTGGCGCGCGCGGCGCTTGGGGATTCAATCTTTTCCAACATGATGATCTTTGGTGCGGCGTGGCAGCGTGGGCTGATCCCGCTCAGCCATGATGCCATCGCGCAGGCAATCGACCTGAACGGTGCGGCGGTCGAGCGCAACAAAGGCGCGTTCGAGATCGGGCGTTGGGCGGTCTTGCACCCCGACGAGGCCGCGCGACTGGGCGAGCCGACGATCGTGGAGATGCCGAAAACGCTGGACGACAGGATCGCCTTTCGTGCCGATCATCTGACCGCTTACCAGGGCAAGGCGCTGGCGCGGCGGTATCGCGCGATGCTGGCGGGGATCGAAGACACGGATCTGAAGGAAGCGGTCGCCAAGGGATATCACAAGCTGTTGAGCTACAAGGACGAATACGAGGTCGCGCGCCTGCTGCTGGACAGCCGCGAAAAGGCGCGTGCGCAATTCGACGGCGATTTCAGGATGACGTTCCATCTGGCTCCACCGATCCTGGGCGGCAAGGATGCCGATGGACGCCCCAAAAAGCGCCAGTTCGGAGCCTGGATGGAAACGCCCTTCAAGCTGCTCAAATCGCTGAAGTTCCTGCGTGGCACGGCCTTCGATCCGTTCGGATACAGCCATGAGCGGCGCATGGAGCGGGCGCTGATCGCGCAATATGAGGCGGATATGGCCGAGGTGCTGGGCAAGGTGACGCCACAGACGCGCGACATCGCCATCGCGCTGGCGGCCTTGCCGCTGGACATTCGCGGCTTTGGCCCGGTCAAGGCCGGAAATGAGGCAAAGGCCGCCAAACGGCGCGAAGAGCTTTTGGCCGCGTTCCGGCAGGGCGGGCCGGACATGGCGCAAGCGGCCGAATAGGCATGGCGACGGAGCGATGGATTTCCCCGTCAAAGCGGCTTATGTGCAGCCGCAGGTATTGTCCGCACAAGCGGGCGACCGTTGGAACGCAGCAGCACGGGCGCGGATATGGCAGTTGGCATTTTTGATTCCGGCCTCGGGGGCCTCACGGTTCTGGCCGCGGTGCAGTCCCGTCTGCCGGAGGTGGAATTCCTCTATCTGGGGGACAATCTGAATGCGCCCTACGGCGTGCGCGACAGCGACGATCTGTTCGCGCTGACGGTTCGGTCGGTCAACATGCTGTGGGACCGGGGCTGCGATCTGGTCGTGCTGGCCTGCAACACCGCCAGCGCCGCCGCGCTGCGCCGCATGCAGGAGGGCGGATTGCCCGAGGGCAAGCGGGTGCTGGGCGTCTTCGTGCCGCTGATCGAGGCGCTGACCGAGAGGCAATGGGGCGACAATTCACCCCCGCGCGAAGTGGCGGTCAAACATGTGGCGCTGTTCGCCACCCCCGCGACGGTCGCCAGTCGGGCGTTCCAGCGCGAACTGGCCTTTCGCGCCATCGGCGTCGATGTCGAGGCGCAGGCCTGCGGCGGTGTCGTCGATGCCATCGAGGAGGGCGATCTGATCCTGGCCGAGGCGCTGGTGCGCAGCCATGTCGAGGCATTGAAACGCAAGATGCCCGACCCGCAAGCGGCGGTGCTGGGCTGCACCCATTACCCGCTGGTGGCGCAGGCGTTTCAGGAGGCGCTGGGGCCGCAGGTACGGGTGTTCAGCCAGGCCGATCTGGTCGCCGAAAGTCTGGCGGATTATCTGACCCGCCATCCGGGCATGCTCGGGACCGGTGCGGGGGGCTATCTGACAACCGGCGATCCCGGCCGGGTCAGCGACCGCGCAGCGCAGTTTTTGCGCCGCGACATCCGGTTTGCGGCGGCCTGATCGGCGGGTGTTTGACAATGGTCAAATCGCCGCCCCGCGGCTGCTGATAATGGAACGTTAAGGAAAGACTCGGACATGGCTCATAAAATCGCAATTCTCGGGGCAAGCGGATATACCGGCGCGGAACTGGTGCGTCTGATCGCGCTGCATCCCAATATGGAGATCGTCGCGCTGTCGGGCGAACGCAAGGCCGGCATGAGCATGGCCGAGGTGTTTCCCCACCTGCGGCATCTGGACCTGCCAGCGCTTTGCCGTATCGACGAGATCGACTTTTCCGGGATCGACCTGTGTTTCTGCGCTCTGCCGCACAAGACCAGCCAGGAGGTGATCCGCGATCTGCCGTGCGACGTGAAGATCGTTGACCTCTCGGCCGATTTCCGGCTGCGCGATCCCGAGGATTACCGGAAATGGTATGGCAACGAACATGCCGCGTTGGAACAGCAGCAGGAGGCCGTTTACGGGCTGACCGAATTCTATCGCGACGAGATCCGCACCGCGCGGCTGGTGGCCGGAACCGGGTGCAATGCGGCGACCGGGCAATATGCGCTGCGTCCGCTGATTTCGGCGGGTGTGATCGATCTGGACGATATCATCCTCGATCTGAAATGCGCGGTCAGCGGGGCCGGGCGGTCGTTGAAGGAAAACCTGCTGCATGCCGAGTTGAGCGAGGGGTACAACGCCTATGCGATCGGCGGCACCCATCGTCATCTGGGCGAGTTCGATCAGGAGTTCTCGCTTCTGGCGGGGCGTCCGGTTCGCGTGCAGTTCACGCCGCACCTGATCCCGGCGAACCGGGGCATTCTGGCGACCGTCTATGTCAAAGGCGAGGCCCGGACGATATACGAGACCTTTGCCGCCACCTATCGCGATGAACCTTTCGTGCAGCTTTTGCCCTTTGGCGAGGCGCCGAGCACGCACCACGTGCGTGGATCGAACTTCGTTCATATCGGCGTCGTCGCCGACCGCATCGAGGGTCGCGCCGTCATCATCGCGGCGCTGGACAACCTGACCAAGGGCAGCAGCGGGCAGGCGTTGCAGAACGCCAACCTGATGCTGGACGAGGATGAAACCGAGGGGCTGATGATGCCTCCGCTTTTCCCGTGAGGATACAATGAAAAGCCTGAAGAAACAGAGACGCATACAGGTCATCATCGTCGCGGCGGTGGCATTGGTGCTGGCCACCGGGCTGATCGGATACGCGATGCGTGACGGGATCAACTTCTTTCGTGCGCCGACGCAGATCCTTGCCGAACCGCCCGCCCCGAACGAGGTGTTCCGCATCGGCGGACTGGTCGCCGAAGGCAGCCTGAAGCGCGGGCAGGGAGAGGTCATCCGCTTCGAGGTGACCGATGGCGGTGCGACCATTCCGGTAAGTTTCAAGGGCGTGCTGCCCGATCTTTTCGCGGAGAACCAGGGCATGGTCGGCACCGGCAGCTATGTCGACGGCGAGTTTGTCGCGACCGAGATACTGGCCAAGCACGACGAGACCTACATGCCCAAGGAAGTGATCGACGCGTTGAAGGATCAGGGCGTTTACCAGGAGCCGGAGGGCAGCTGAACGCCGCTGCGCGACGTGCCTTCGGAGAGGATATTTTTCGCCAGAAGAAGCATGGGGATGTGCCGGGCAACGCGCGGTACGGTTTCCCGCGATTAATCAATCCGGGGCAGGGTTCCTTCACGATTGGTGAAGGGACCGGACCATGCAGACTGTGCGCGAGATTGCCGAGGGGATCGTCGCCCGCGAGGGTGGCTTTGTGAATGATCCGGACGATCCGGGTGGAGCGACGAATCATGGTGTGACGATCCACACCCTGCGCCGTCTCGGACTGGATGTAACCGGTGATGGAACGGTGGATGTCGGCGACGTGCGGGCGCTGAGCCGCGCGCAGGCCATCGAGATCTTCGTCGGCCATTATTACGAGCGTCCCGGCATCGCCGCGATGCCGGCGGCACTGCAGCCCAGCCTGTTCGACATGTATGTGAATGCGGGCGCCAACGCGGTCAGGATCCTGCAGCGCCTGCTGAATCAGATGGGCTATGGCGTCGCGGTGGACGGGGTGATCGGTCCGCAGACATTGGCCGCAGCGCGGGACGCGGCGGATCCGGACGAAACGCTGCTGCGCGACGCCTACGGGGTGGCCCGGCGCGACTATTACCTAGACCTCGCCGACCGTCGACCGGCCAGCCGCAAATATGCCCGTACCCGGGCGGGTGGCAAGGGCGGTTGGATCAGGCGGGCCGAGGAGTTTCTGTCGCCGCGCTATCATTTGAGTGCGCAGGATTTCGCCCGGAGGGTCGCGGCATGGCGTTGATCGGCGATATCCTGGGTCTGATTTTCGGAAATGGGCGCAATGCCTTGCGCGAAACAGTTGAGGTGTTTCGTGAAAACGCCGAAGCGGGCGCGGAGCGCGGCGCCGAAGCCCGCGCGCAGGCGATGGTGCAGTTCGCCGCCGAATTCGCGCAATCGCGACCGTCGCGATTCGACCGTCTCATGGACGGTGTGAACCGGCTGCCGCGCCCGATGATGGCGTTGGGAACGCTGGGGTTGTTCGTGGCCGCCATGGTTGATCCGTTGTGGTTCGCCGAGCGCATGCAGGGAATCGCGCTGGTGCCCGAACCGTTGTGGTGGCTGCTGGGCGTGATCGTGTCGTTCTATTTCGGGGCACGGCATCATCGCAAGAACCAGGATTTCCAGCGCGACATGGCGGTGACGATGGCGCGCGCGCCCGAGGTGATGGATAATCTGGATCGCCTGCGCGACCTGCGCGCCGCCGAACCGACCTCGGCAGGACCGCCGTCGCGGGACAATCCGGCACTGGCCGACTGGCGGGCGCAACGCGGGCGCTGATCCCCGCGACAATGTGAACGCCGGGCGGTGTGGAAAACGATTGGAAGCCATGCCGCCCGCAGCGTATACAGGGGCCATGATTACCGAGCTTGGCCATTTCGCCCTTATTCTTTCCCTCATGGTCGCCATCGTGCAGATGGTCGTGCCCATGGTGGGTGCACATAAACGCTGGCCGGGATGGATGGCTGTCGCCGAACCCGCGGCGAATCTGCAGTTCCTGCTTATCGCCTTTTCCTTCGGCGCGCTGACCTGGGCCTTCGTGACGTCGGATTTCTCGCTTTTGCTGGTGGTCGAGAACAGCCATTCGGCGAAACCGATGCTGTACAAGATCAGCGGAACCTGGGGCAATCACGAAGGCTCGATGCTGCTGTGGGTGCTGATCGTGGCGCTGTTCGGCGCGATGGCGGCCTGGTTCGGCGGCAATCTGCCGCCAGGCCTGCGGGCGCGGGTGCTGTCGGTGCAGGCGGCGATCGGCGTGGCGTTCCTGATGTTCATCCTGTTCACCTCGAACCCGTTCCTGCGTCTGGCGGTGCCGCCCTTTGACGGGCAGGATCTGAACCCGCTGTTGCAGGATCCGGGCCTCGCGTTTCATCCGCCGTTTTTGTATCTCGGCTATGTTGGTCTCAGCATGGCGTTTTCCTTTGCCGTTGCCGCCCTGATCGAGGGGCGGGTCGATGCCGCATGGGCGCGTTGGGTGCGGCCCTGGACGCTGGCCGCGTGGATTTTCCTGACCATCGGCATCGCGCTCGGGTCGTGGTGGGCCTATTACGAACTGGGCTGGGGCGGGTTCTGGTTCTGGGATCCGGTGGAAAACGCCAGTTTCATGCCCTGGCTGCTGGCCGCCGCCTTGCTGCATTCGGCCATCGTGGTGGAAAAACGCGAATCGCTGAAAAGCTGGACCATCCTGCTGGCGATACTGGCGTTCGGCTTTTCGCTGATCGGCACGTTCATCGTGCGCTCGGGGCTTTTGACCAGTGTGCATGCCTTTGCCAACGATCCCGAACGCGGCGTGTTCATCCTGATCATTCTGGCGGTCTTCACCGGCGGTGCGCTGGTGCTTTACGCGATGCGGGCCGGAGCGATGGAGGCGCGGGGGGTGTTCGGTGTCGTCAGCCGCGAAAGCGCGCTGGTGGCCAACAACGTGATCCTTGCGGTGGCCTGTTTCGTGGTGTTCATCGGCACCATGTGGCCGATGTTGGCCGAGATGTTCTTCGACCGCAAGCTGAGCGTCGGGGCGCCGTTCTTCAACATGGCCTTCACGCCCTTCATGGTGCTGCTGGGGCTGATCATGCCGATCGGCGCGATGCTGCCGTGGAAGCGTGGGCGTATCGGGCGCGTGGCCTGGTCGCTGCGTTATGCATTCGGTCTGGCGCTGGCGCTGGCGCTGCTGGTCTGGGCGATGCAGACCGGACGCAGCGCGTTGGGGCCGGTCGGGCTGTTCCTCGGCGCGTGGCTGGTGTTCGGTGCCGCCGTCGATCTGTGGTCGCGCACCGGGCGCGGCGGCGGACGGCTGGGTCGGTTGACGCGACTGCCGCGTGCCGATTGGGGCAAGGCGGTGGCCCATGGCGGGCTGGGCGTGACCATGTTCGCCATTGCCGGGCTGACCGCATGGGAAGAAGAGGATATTCGCGTTGCCTATGTCGACCAACCGTTCGAGGTCGGGGCCTATACGCTGACGCTGGATCAGGTGCGGCGCGGCGAGGGGCCCAATTATCTCACCACGATGGGTCACGTGGTGCTGGAGCGTGACGGGCAATTCATTACCGAGCTTTATCCCGAAAAGCGCGATTATCCGGTGGCGCGCATGCCCACGACCGAAGCGGCGATCGACAACGGCTTTCTGCGCGACGTCTACGTGGTGATCGGCGACCGGCAGGGCGATGGCGGCTGGACCATGCGCACCTATATCAAGCCGTTCGCGAACTGGATCTGGGGCGGTGCGATCCTGATGGCATTCGGCGGCGCGCTGAGCCTGTCCGACCGGCGGTTCCGGGTGGCGGCGGGGTCGCGCAAGTCGCCGCGCGCGGCGGTGCCTGCGGAATGAGCGGTTTTTGGCGCGGATGGCGGGGTAAAACCCGGCCCTACGTTGCCGCCCTAGTGGCGGTTCTGCTGGCGGGACCGGTGATGGCGGTGCAACCTGACGAGGTGTTGGACGATCCGGTGCTCGAGGGGCGCGCGCGCGAACTCAGCAAGGATTTGCGCTGTCTGGTCTGCCGCAACGAAAGCATAGACGAGAGCAATGCCGATCTGGCCCGCGATCTGCGGCTGCTGGTGCGGGAGCGACTGGTGGAAGGCGACAGCGACGAGGAGGCGGTCGATTTCATCGTGGATCGCTACGGCGAATATGTGCTGTTGCGGCCCACGACCGGCGGCGCGAACTGGCTGCTCTGGGCTGCCGGGCCGCTGATGCTGCTTCTGGCCGGGGGGGTCGGTTATGGCTATCTGCGCGGACGCGCGCGTGCGCCACGCTTGGCCGAGGCCGGGCTGAGCGCCGACGAACAGGAGCGCGTGCGCCGTATTCTCGACGAATAACGCGGCTGGGCTTTTCTCGCGCCGCGGGTTCGGGCAATCTGGGCGCGAACCGGACAAGGAAGGCGCGACATGGATTATCGGACGATCACCCTGGACATCACCGACGGGCTGGCGGTTCTGACGCTGGACCGGCCGGACCGGATGAATTCGCTGACCGCGCAGATGCGCGGCGAGATCGTCGATGCGGTGGAGGCGGCGGCGAAGCAGGCGCGGGTTCTGGTGCTGACCGGGGCGGGGCGGGCCTTTTGCACCGGGCAGGATCTGGGCGATGCGGGCGGTGCCGACGAGATCGATCTGGAGCGCATGTTGCGCGACGAATACGCGCCGATGCTGATGGCGATCCATGATTGCAAAATTCCCACCATCGCCGCCGTCAACGGCCCCGCCGCGGGCGCCGGGGCCAATCTGGCGCTGGCCGCCGATGTGGTGATCGCCGCGAAAAGCGCCTATTTCCTGCAGGCCTTCACGCGGATCGGACTGATGCCGGATGCCGGGGGCACATGGTTCCTGCCGCGCCAGATCGGGCTGGCCCGCGCGATGGGCGTGGCGCTGTTCGCCGACAGGATCGCCGCCGATACCGCTGCCGAGTGGGGCATGATCTGGGAAGCGGTTGCGGATGACGATTTCGATGCACATTGGCGCGCCCGCGCCCGGCATCTGGCGGATGGGCCGACCGGCGCTTACCGCGCGGTCAAGACAGCGCTGCGCGGCAGTTCCGACGCCACCCTGTCCGAGCAACTGGCGCAGGAGGCGAAATTGCAGGGCGAATGCGGGCGCAGCGGCGATTTTCGCGAAGGTGTGACCGCCTTCATGGAAAAGCGCGCACCGAGATTCGAAGGGCGCTGAGGCGGCGGCAGGGGTCATTTTCTGTCGCGTGTGGCCCAGTCTGCCAGCGTGGTCTCCAGATCGCCATAGCCGGTCAGGCGGCGTTCGAAGTCAAGGCCAAGACGCTCGGCGCAGATGCGGGCGCGTTCGGTCAGGGCCGGATCGTCGGTCTGGGCCTGATAGACCAGCTTTTCGTAATTGCCGAAATACATCTCGCGCAGTTCGGGATGACGGTCCAGCCCGAGCGGTTTCCAGACGAAAGCATCGAACTGGCGCACGAGAAAGTCGGTGAGATAGAACGACGTCGCCTCATCGCGTTCGGCAAAGGCGGCGTTGCCTTCGTAGAAGCTGTAACAATGCGGGCCGGCCACCATCTCCACCCCCATCTCGGCGCACGCCGCCTGCAATTGTCCGCCGGTGCCGCAATCGGCATAGACGACGAAAATGTGTTCGTAATCCTTGCGGTTTTTGTTGACCGTGCGGCGAACCGCCTCGGTGATCCGGTCGGGATGATTGTGCAGGATCGCAGGCAGACAGGTCAGGTCCATGTGATCCCAGCCGCTGGCCTGCTTCACCGACATGATCTCGCGCGCCAGCGCGCCGCAGGCGATCAGCAGGATCCGGCCCGGTTTGCCGGGCGGGGCCGGCAGACCGGATTGCGTCAGCGTGGCATCATCGGGCGGCAAGGGCGGCAGCGACGCCGGCCGCCGGGGCGGACGGGCACGGTGCACCATGGCTCAGGCTGTCAGCCGGTTGTGCTTGCGGCCCATGAACTCCTTGGCGGTTTCCACGGCCACGGCGGCGTCCCGGCAATAGGCATCGGCACCGATCGCCTTGCCGAATTCCTCGTTCAGGGGGGCGCCGCCGACCAGCACGATGTACTCCTCGCGCTTGCCCTGTTCGATCAGCGTGTCGATCACCACCTTCATGTAGGGCATGGTCGTGGTCAGCAGCGCCGACATGCCCAGGATGTCGGCGTCTTCGCGATCCAGCGCCTCGAGATAGTTCTCCACCGGGTTGTTGATGCCCAGATCGACGATCTCGAACCCTGCGCCCTCCATCATCATGCCGACAAGGTTTTTGCCGATGTCGTGGATGTCGCCCTTGACCGTGCCGATCACCATCTTGCCGACGCGCGGCGCGCCGGTTTCGGCCAGCAGCGGTTTCAGGATCGCCATGCCGCCCTTCATCGCGTTGGCGGCCAGCAGCACCTCGGGGACGAACAGGATGCCGTCGCGGAAATCGGCGCCCACGATGGTCATGCCGCCCACCAGCGCCTTGGTCAGAACGTCGTAAGGCGCCCAGCCGCGATCCAGAAGGATCGTCACGCCTTCCTCGATCTCTTCGCGCAGACCATCGTAAAGGTCGTCGAACATCTGCTGGACCAGATCGTCGTCGTCCAGTTCCGACAGGATGATATCGTCTTCTTGCGACATGGCGTCTACCCTTCGCTATGCGGATCCCGCGCCGGGATCGGCTGGTGGCTATATACTTTCTGCGCCGGCGGGCGGTTTCGGACTGCGTTGTTTGCGACCTCGGCCCTCTTGGAACCGACCTGAATGGCGCCACGGACACCGTCGACAGCGATTGTTCGGCCGGGCAGCGGCGGATCGGTTGCACTTGTTCCCGTTGTGTTCTATTTTATGGCGATGACTCGTGTCCCGCCCCGAACCGCCAATCCCGTGCGTGCGCGCGGCGCCGCCAGCAACCGGGCCGGCCGGTACGAGCGGTTCAGCCACGAGGCGGTCTCCGACGGCTGGGACAGCGTCGACGAACTGCCGCCCCTGCGCACCGAAACGCGGCTGGAGGACGTGGGCCGGCTGATCACCTACAACCGCTCTCCGGACCTGCCTTTTGACCGCTCGATCAATCCCTATCGGGGATGCGAACATGGCTGCATCTATTGCTTTGCCCGTCCCAGCCATGCCTGGCTGGGATTGTCGCCGGGGCTGGATTTCGAAACGCGGCTGATCGCGCGGCCCAACGCCGCCCGGACTCTGGAGCGCGAATTGCGTGCGCCGGGCTACAGGGTCGCGCCGATCGCCATCGGCACCAATACCGATCCCTATCAGCCGTTGGAAAAGGGCCACCGCATCACCCGTGCGTGCCTTGGCGTGCTGTCGGCGTTCAATCACCCTGTCGCCATCGTGACCAAGGGCGCGCTGATCGAGCGCGATCTGGATATCCTCGCACCGATGGCCGCACGCGGGCTGGTGCGGGTGGGGGTGTCGCTGACCACGCTGGATGCGGGACTGGCACGGCGGATGGAGCCGCGCGCCCCCGCGCCGGCGCGGCGTCTGGCGGCAATCGCACGGCTGGCAGGGGCAGGGGTGCCGGTGCGGGTGATGGCGTCGCCGCTGGTGCCGGGGCTTACGGATCACGAACTTGAGGCGCTGCTGGAGGCGGGGCGCGATGCCGGGGCGGATGCGGCAAGCTGGATCATGCTGCGCCTGCCGCGCGAGGTGTCGCAATTGTGGCAGGAATGGCTGGCGCAGCACGAACCGAACCGCGCCGCCAAGATCATGGCGCGTCTGCGCGAGATGCATGGCGGCAAGGATTACGATGCGCGCTGGGGCCACCGGATGCGCGGCGAGGGCGAATATGCGCGGATGATCGACCACCGCTTTCGCCTCGCGGCGCGGCGTCTGGGGCTGGAGCGGCGCAACCTGCCGCTTTGCTGCGATCGGTTCGCGCCGCCGCCGCGGGCGGGCGATCAATTGGCGCTGTTCTGAAACCGGCGCGCCGTGGGCCGGAGGCTCAGCCGCCGCGCCGCCGCCGTCCGCCGCGGGCGGGACGCGCCGGGGCGGTGTCCTCTCCGGTGCCGTCATTGGCGGAACTGAACGGACCCAGCGCCTGCGTGATCCGGTCCAGCGTCGGACGCTCGCCGCGCGGGCGTTCGTCCAGCGCGGCGCGCATCTGGCGCAGATGGTCCGGCATCGTGCCGCAGCAGCCGCCGATGATGCGCGCGCCGCAATCGCGCGCCATCACGGCGTATTCGGCCATCAATTCCGGCGTGCCGTCATAGTGGATATGCCCGTCCACATATTTCGGGATCCCGGCATTGCCCTTGGCGATGATCGGCCGCTCGGTGCCTTGGGCGGCGAAACCCAGCACGGTGCGCAGCAGGTCGGACGCGCCGGTGCCGCAATTGGCGCCGAAGGCGATGGGCGGGGTCTCCAGCGTCTCGACCATCTGCACCATGCCGGCCGAGCTCACACCCATCATGGTGCGCCCGGCGGTGTCGAAACTCATCGTGCCGCACCATGGCAGATCGGCCAGCGCGAATGCCTCGGCAGCGGCGCGGAATTCCTCGGGGGCCGAGATGGTCTCGAGCCAGGCGATATCGGCGCCGCCTTCCTTCAGCCCGTCGGCCTGTTCGTGGAACATCTCGACCGCCAGCGCGTGGGACAGCGTGCCCACCGGTTCCATGATCTCGCCCGTGGGCCCGACCGACCCGGCCACGATGACCGTCCGCTCCGCGGTGTCGGCCACCTCACGCCCCAGTTCGGCGCCGATGCGGTTCAGTTCCCGCACGCGCGCCTGCGCGTTGTGCAGCTTCAGGCGCGAGGCATTGCCGCCGAAGGTGTTGGTCAGGAACAGGTCGCTGCCCGCCTCGACCGCGCCGCGATAGAGTGTCAGGATCTTGTCCGGCGCGTCGGTGTTCCACAGTTCCGGTGGCTCGCCCGCCTTCAGGCCCATGTTGAACAGGTTGGTTCCGGTCGCGCCATCGGCAAGCAGCACGTCCTTGTCAGCCAGCATACGGCTCAGCGGATCGGTCATGGGGGCGGTCCTGTGGGGGCAGGGTCAAACCTGCGGTTCCGCGCGCCGGTCTGTCACGCGGCGGATCGCGTGACAAGCCGGTTCCGGCGCGATGGGGGGCGCGTGATCAGTCCAGTTCCTGCATGATCTGAGCCTTGGCGACGGGCATCAGTTCGTCCATCTTGGCGCGGACGGTGTCGGCATCCGCCTTGGGGCCGAGATCGGCCGCCACCTTGCGCACGACGTCCTCGTGTCCGGCTTCCTCGAAATCGGCCAGAACCACCTCCTTGGCGTATTCCACCGCTTCCGTGTCGGATTTTCCCATCAGCTCGGCCGCCCAGAGACCGACCAGCTTGTTGCGCCGGGCGACGGCCTTGAACAGCATTTCCTCGTCATGGGCATACTTGTTTTCGAATGCCTTGGTGCGATCGTCGAAGGATTTCATGGCGGCGGCCTCTTGCAATGGATGATCTTGCCCGCAGATATGCCCCTCCGGCGCGTCGCGCGCAAGAGGCGCGCGCGGCTTGCGACGGTGATGCCCTTGCACTATAGCGGCGCCAGACGGCGGATGACCCGCTGTCCTTACCCCGGAAAGGCGAAGCATGGCGCGGCGCAAGAAAATCTATGAGGGCAAGGCCAAGATCCTGTATGAAGGGCCCGAACCGGGCACAATCGTGCAGTATTTCAAGGACGACGCCACCGCGTTCAACGCCCAGAAGAAAGACGTGGTCGATGGCAAGGGTGTGCTGAACAACCGCCTGAGCGAGTTTTTCATGACCGGGCTGAACAATGTCGGCGTGCCGACTCATTTCATCCGGCGCCTGAACATGCGCGAGCAGCTGGTGCGCAGTTGCGAGATCATCCCGCTGGAAATCATCGTGCGCAACTTTGCCGCCGGCAGCCTGTCCGAGCGGTTGGGCATCGAAGAGGGCACGCAATTGCCGCGTCCGATCGTGGAATATTGCTTCAAGGACGACGCTTTGGGCGACCCGCTGGTGAGCGAGGAACATATCGCCGCCTTCGGCTGGGCCAGCCAGCAGGACATGGACGACATCCTGAGCCTTGCATTACGGGTCAACGATTACCTGTCGGGCGTGATGTATGGCGTCGGCATCAAGCTGGTGGATTTCAAGATCGAGATCGGGCGTGTCTATGACGGCGATTTCCAGCGGCTCGTGGTGGCCGACGAGATCAGCCCCGACAGTTGCCGCCTGTGGGATATCGAGTCGGGCCGCAAACTCGACAAGGACGTGTTCCGCCGCGATCTGGGCAACCTGACCGACGCCTATTCCGAGGTCGCCCGCCGTCTGGGCGTGCTGCCCCGGACGCCGATGGTCAAGCCGACGCTGATCAACTGAAAACAGACCAGGGAAAGATACCGATGAAGGCAAGGGTTCAGGTGATGCTGAAAACCGGGGTTCTCGATCCGCAGGGCGAGGCCGTGCGCCACGCGCTGGGGGCGATGGGATTTGACGGCGTGAACGGCGTGCGCCAGGGCAAGGTGATCGAACTCGACCTTGACGAAAACGTGACCGAGGCCGATGTGACACGCATGTGCGAGCAACTTCTGGCCAATACGGTCATCGAATCCTACAGCGTGGACATGGGCTGATGCGGGCCGGGGTTCTGGTATTTCCCGGATCGAACTGCGACCGGGATCTGGCGGTGGCCTTTCGCGCCGCGGGGTTCGATGTCTCCATGGTGTGGCACAAGGATTCCGCGCTGCCGGACAACCTCGACATTGTCGGGATTCCGGGTGGGTTCTCCTATGGCGATTACCTGCGCTGCGGCGCGATTGCCGCGAAATCCCCGATCTGCCGGGCGGTTGCCGATCATGCCGGGCGGGGCGGGTATGTCCTGGGCATCTGCAACGGCTTTCAGGTGTTGACCGAAACCGGCCTTCTGCCGGGGGCCTTGCTGCGCAATGCCGGGCTGAAATACATTTGCCGCACCGAGCAATTGCGCGTTGCTACAACCGCCAGCGCCTTTACCGAAACCTACGGCGCGGGCGATCTGATCGACATCCCCATCGCGCATCACGACGGCAATTATTTCGCCGATGACGACACGCTGGCCCGCCTGCATGGCGAGGATCGCGTGGCCTTCACCTATGCCGACAATCCCAACGGATCGGTCGACGACATCGCCGGGATCCTGTCGCAAAACCGCCGGGTGCTGGGCATGATGCCGCATCCCGAACGCGCCGCCGATCCGGTTTCGGGGGGCACCGACGGAACGGCACTGTTTCGCGCATTGGCCGGGGCGCTGGCCCCTGCGTGACTTGAGCCGGATGCGCGCAAGGCGTAGCGTGTGACAATGTCGGCGCCGCGCAACAAATCTTCGCAATCCGGAACCGCACCGGATGGCCAACCGGCCAACTGGCGGGTTCGGCTGTTGTTGCTGGGCGTGCTGGTCGCGGCGGTGGCGACCGTCTGGGTCACCAACCGGCTGCTGACCGACCGGTTCACGCAGACCACCCGGAACCGGGCCGAATTGCGGCTGGCGCTTTACGGCGGCAACCTGCTGAGCGAACTGCGCCGAAACGCCATCGTGCCGCAGCTTCTGGCGCGCGATCCGACGCTGATCGCGGCGCTGAACTCCAAGGATTTCAGCCAGTCCACCCAGCGCCTGATCTCCTTTGTCGAAGAGATCGGCGCGGCGTCGCTCATGCTGCTGGACGATGATGGACGCACGGTGGCCGCCACCGACCGCAACCGGCTGGGATCGACCCATCGCGGCGAGCCCTATTTCGTCGATGCGGTGCGCGCCAATTCCACCGTGTTCTCGGTTATCCCGCGCGAGGCGGGCGGCTATCGCTTTACCTATTCGCGGCGTCTGGAAAGCGGCAGTTCGGTGCTGGGCGTGATCGTGGTCGAGGTCGATCTGCAAAAATTCGAGCGCGCCTGGGCCGGGATCTCGGATGCGGTGGTGGTGATGGATTCCACCGGCACCATCATCCTGGCCACGGAACCGCGCTGGCGCGGTCTGACCGAAACCGAGGCGGTGCAGTTGCAGACTCCGCAAAGCGCGATCGAGCGGGCAATCCGTGCCACTGCCGATTGGACCACGCTGCCCGCCGATGCCTATCTGCGCGGCGAGGCAGTGATGCGCACGCAGACCCGGCTTCCCTTTCGCGGCTGGCGGATGACCTCCTTTACCAACTACGAATCGATCCGCGAGCGGGTGAACGGCGTGCTGGCGCTGGAAATCATGGGTTTCGCCATTCTGCTGGCGGCGGCGTTCTATCTGCTCAGCCGCAAGACGGCGCTGCGCATGGCGCTTTTCCAGCGGGAATCTGCCGAATTGCGCGCGTTGAACAGTCGGCTGCAGCGGGAAATCGCCGAGCGTGAGCGCGTGCAGGAGAACCTTGCCGTGGCCGAACAGACGCTGGCGCAATCCAGCAAGCTGGCGGCCTTGGGCGAGATGTCTGCCGCCGTCAGCCACGAACTGAACCAGCCGCTGGCGGCGATGAAAACCTATCTGGCCGGCGCGCGGCTGCTGTTGCGGCGCCACCGCCCCGAAGAGGCGCTGGCCTCGTTCGGGCGGATCGACGATCTGATCGAACGTATGGGCGCGATCACCCGGCAGCTTAAATCCTATGCCCGCAAGGGCGCTGCGACGTTTTCGCCAGTCAACATGGGCGATGCGCTGGCCTCGGCACTGTCGATGATGGAGCCGCAACTGCGCCACCGGCAGGTCCGGATCACGCAGATCCTGCCCGACGAGCCGGTCTTTGTCATGGGCGACCGGATGCGGATCGAACAGGTGATGGTGAACCTCTTGCGCAATGCGCTGGACGCAACCAAGACGGTCGCCGATCCCGAGGTGCAGATCATCCTGGCCGCGGGCGAAACCGCGACGCTGACGGTGCGTGACAACGGTCAGGGGATCGAGGATCTGGATGCGCTGTTCGAACCGTTCTATACCACCAAGACCCCCGGCGATGGCGTGGGGCTGGGGCTTGCCATCTCGTCGGGGATCGTGAACGACCTCGGCGGGCGGCTGAAGGCCCGCAATGCGCAGCATGGCGGCGCGGTATTCGAAATGCAGCTACCCATCCTCGACGACGGCGTGGAGGCCGCGGAATAGCAAGCGAAAAGGTGACCAGTGATGGCGCAGGCGATGAAAATTGCGATCGTGGACGACGAACAGGACATGCGACAAAGCATCAGCCAGTGGCTGGCGCTGTCGGGCTATGACACCGAGACCTTCTCCAGCGCCGAGGACGCGCTGAAAAAGCTGGGTCCGGATTACCCCGGAATCGTGATTTCCGACATCCGCATGCCCGGCATGGACGGCATGCAGTTTCTCAAGAAGCTCATGGGCAGCGACAGCGCGATGCCGGTCATCATGATCACCGGCCACGGCGACGTGCCGATGGCGGTCGAGGCGATGCGCGTGGGCGCGTTCGATTTCCTGGAAAAGCCGTTCAACCCGGACCGCATGTCGGAACTGGCCAAGCGGGCCACCAATGCCCGGCGCCTGACGCTGGACAACCGTGCCCTGCGGCGCGAGTTGAGCGACGGCAGCCAGTTGATGAAAAAGCTGATCGGTTCCAGCCCGGTGATGGAACGCCTGAAAGAGGACATTCTCGATCTGGGGCAGGCCGATGGCCATGTGCTGATCGATGGCGAAACCGGCACCGGCAAGACGCTGGTGGCCCATGCGCTGCACGCGGTGGGCAGCCGTGCGGGCAAGAAATTCGTTCTCGTCAGTTGTGCCGCGCTCGAGGAAGAGACGCTGTCCAAGCGGCTGTTCGGTCCGATGAATCCCGAAGACGCGCAACTGCCCGCCATCGAGGAGGCGCGCGGCGGCACGTTGGTGCTGGAGGATATCGATGCGCTGAGCGAGACCTTGCAGGCAAGGCTGCTGAGCGTGATCAACGAGCAGGGCACCCCGGCCGAGACCCGCATCGTCGCCATTTCCAACATGCAGGAGGCCGGACGCACCCTCGAAGACGCGCTGCGCCCCGACCTGTTCTATCGTCTGGCCGCCCTGCGCATTACCGTGCCGCCGCTGCGCCAGCGCGGCGAGGACATCCTGATGCTGTTCACGCGCCTGTCGGAACAATTCGCCGATGAATACGGCTGCGAGGCGCCACAGGTTTCCGCGCAGGAGGCCGCGCAGCTGTTGCAGGCGCCGTGGCCGGGCAACGTGCGCCAGCTGATCAACATCGCCGAACGCGCGGTGCTGCAATCGCGCCGCGGGTCGGGCACGATCGCGTCGCTGCTGATGTCGGATCACGACGAGATGCAGCCGGTGATGACCACCGAAGGTAAGCCGCTCAAGGAATATGTCGAGGCGTTCGAGCGCATGCTGATCGACAACACCATGCGCCGCCACAAGGGCAGCATTGCCAGTGTCATGGACGAACTGTGCCTGCCGCGCCGCACCCTGAACGAGAAGATGGCGAAATACGGGCTGCAGCGGTCGGATTATCTCTGACACGGCGATGTTGGTGGGGCGCGGATTTTCCATTCCGTGCCCCGGCCGGACCGGTTCCGGGGAAAATTGCCCATTGTCATTCCCCCATATTTGACCATATTGTGCGGGAACGGACCGCGGCGGCAAATCGCCGCGCTCCGGCATGAGTTTCGCTGAGCCGGACGGGGCTGCAAACTGCACCCATGGTCTGACCAGACCGATGCGATCCTTTACCGGGATCAACGTAATGCCTTTGACCGTATGACAATTCGGCAAGGGAAAGAATGGGCAGGGCCGGGAGTGTCCCGACCTGTCGGAGAAGAACCGCGATGACGCGCGCGCGAGGATTGAGCACAAGGGCAGGGGGCGGTTACGCCACACCCTGTCCGAACGCATGCCGTGCCGCATCTGATATCGCCCTGACAAGACATCACCCCAAACGCGCCCGTCCGCCAGGTCGGGCCGCTTTGTCGTGGTGCAACAAGGTAACATGGTCAAAAAAATGCTTATCGATGCCACCCACGCGGAGGAAACCCGCGTCGTGGTGGTGGATGGAAACAAGGTCGAGGAATTCGACTTCGAATCCGAGAACAAGAGACAACTTGCCGGCAACATCTACCTTGCCAAGGTAACGCGCGTCGAACCGTCGCTGCAGGCGGCGTTCGTCGATTACGGCGGAAACCGGCACGGCTTTCTGGCGTTTTCCGAGGTTCACCCCGATTACTACCAGATCCCCGTCGCCGACCGCGAGGCGCTGATGGCGGAGGAACACGCCCACGCCGAGGCGATGAAATCCGAGGAAGACGCAACGCCCAGACGCGCGCGCGCGAAACCGCGGGCCGAGACGGTGGTCTCCGACGATGCCGTGGACTCCGCCGACATAACCGGCATGGAAACGATCGATTTCAGCGATGACGACACCTCCGAAGGATCGTCGCCGATGGATCGTGTCGGGGAAACGCCGGTCGAGGAACCGCAGGACGACGATAACGGCGACTGCGACAACGACGACAATGACGACGATGGGGACGACAGCGACAGCATCGACCCCAGCGCCAAGGATTCCAGCATCGAATCGGTCGCCGACGATGACGATCACGACGATCTGCGTCCCGCGCGCAAGCCGCGTCCGCGCAAATACAAGATCCAGGAAGTCATCAAGGTGCGCCAGATCCTGCTGGTGCAGGTCGTGAAAGAGGAGCGCGGCAACAAGGGCGCGGCACTGACCACCTATCTCAGCCTCGCCGGGCGCTATTGCGTGCTGATGCCCAACACCGCACGCGGCGGCGGGATCTCGCGCAAGATCACCAACGCGGCCGACCGCAAGAAGCTGAAAGAGATCGCGGCCGAGATCGACGTGCCCAGGGGCGCCGGGCTGATCGTGCGCACCGCCGGCGCGAAGCGCACCAAGACCGAAATCCGGCGCGACTATGAATATCTCCAGCGCCTGTGGGAGCAAATCCGCGAACTGACGCTGAAATCCATCGCACCCGCGCGCATCTATGCCGAGGGCGATCTGATCAAGCGCTCGATCCGCGATCTTTACAGCCGCGAGATCGACGAGGTTCTGGTCGAGGGCGAACGCGGCTACCGCATCGCCAAGGACTTCATGAAGATGATCATGCCGTCCCACGCCAAGAACGTGAAGCATTACCAGGACACGATGCCGCTGTTCGCGCGGTTCCAGGTTGAAAGCTATCTCAGCTCGATGTTCAATCCGACGGTGCAACTGAAATCCGGCGGCTACCTGGTGATCGGCGTGACCGAGGCGCTGGTGGCGATCGACGTCAACTCGGGCCGCGCCACCAAGGAAGGCAGCATCGAGGACACCGCCACCAAGACCAACCTCGAGGCCGCCGAAGAGGTCGCCCGCCAGTTGCGCCTGCGCGACCTGGCCGGTCTGATCGTCATCGACTTCATCGACATGGACGAGCGCAAGAACAACGCCGCCGTCGAGAAAAAGCTGAAAGACAAGCTGAAGACCGACCGCGCCCGCATTCAGGTAGGCCGGATCAGCGGTTTCGGCCTGCTGGAGATGTCGCGCCAGCGCCTGCGCCCCGGCATGATCGAGGCGACGACGCAGCCTTGCCCGGCCTGTCACGGCACCGGGCTGATCCGGTCGGACGACAATATGGCGCTGAACATCCTGCGCCAGATCGAGGAAGAGGGCGTGCGCCGCCGTTCGCGCGAAATTCTCGTGCGGGCACCGGTCGGCATCGCCAATTTCCTGATGAACCAGAAGCGCGAACGCATCGCCCAGATCGAAACGCGCTATGGTCTTTCGGTGCGCGTCGAGGGCGACGTGCAACTGGTCAGCCCCGATTTTTCGCTGGAGAAGTTCAAGACCGCCAGCCGCCCGGTGCCGATCGCCACGGGGCCGGTGGTATCGGTCGATACCTCGCTGATGGATCAGGTCGATGCCGACGAGGCGGACAGCGACGAGGACGAGGACCAGACGGAATCCGCGACCGATAACGGTGATGGCAACAACGACGGCGAGGGCAAATCCAAGCGCAAGCGCCGCCGCCGCCCCCGGCGCAGCAAGAACGGTAAATCCGACTCGACCAGTGATAACGGCGGGCAGGATGACAGCGCGGCGGCGCAAACCGGTGCGGATGCCGAACCGGTCGTGCAAACGGCTGGGAACGGCGCTGCCCCGGATGCCGACGGTGCATCGGCAGAGGACGTGACCCCCGAGCAACAGCCCGCTTCACGCCGCAGATCGTCCTCGTCGCGCGGCAGGGCAGCGGCGGCACGGACCGACGCGCCCGAGGATGCGACGCAGGCGGCCGAGGCGACTCCGGACGAGGGCGGCGCCAGCGAGCAGCCCAAGAAGGTCGTGCGCACCCGGTCCAGCCGGTCACGCCCGGCAGCGGCCGCGACGGACGACAAGCCGGCCGCGCCTGCCGGAGAGGCAGAGGGGGCTGCGGCGGACAAGACCACGCGAGTGCCCATCCGCACCGATAACGGCGCCGCGGCACAAGACGATCCCGCGCCCACGCCCGAAAAGCCGGCTGCGAAACCCGACGCACCGGCGGCAGAACCGGCAGCGATCCCCGAACCGCAACCGGTGACCGAGACGGCGCAAACCGACGCCCGGCCCGAAGCTGCGGAACAGATCGAGACCGAGGAGACTTCGGAACCGGTGCATGAGGATCGTGACGAACCGGCCAAACCCAAGCGGCGCGGTTGGTGGTCGCTGGGTGGATGAAGTCGGAAATGGCAAGGGGCGGGTCCACGGGATCCGCCCTTTTTTGCCGTCAGCCGCCCTTGCGGATCAGATAGGTCTGCGCGCCGTCGCTTTCCTCCTGCGACAACAGGGCATGGCGCGCTTCGGCGCAGAAATGCGGCACATCCACGACTGCCGCCGGATCGTCCGCGATCAGCCGCAGCACGCCGCCATCAGGCAGCGATCGCAGCCGCTTGCGCGCTTTGAGAACGGGCAGGGGGCAAAGCAGCCCGCGAGCATCGAGTGTATCGCTGATATCGTCCATGCCTTTCAGATAGGCGATTCACCGGACAAAGGGAACTGCGCGTGCGCGGTCCACCCCTTGCATCGCACATCCGGTAAGCCCTGTAAGCCGACCTCAGCGGTATAGCTTTTGATCACGACCCGGATCGTTTTGGTGTCGGTGGCCTTGATCGGGCGAAGCTCGGTCGGTTTGATCAGGCGACCCAGTTGCTGATCCTGATTGAGCATTTCCTTCAGCTCCTCGGTGCCCGAGAGCACGAGGATGACCGGCCACTCCTTGTTCTGCGACAGGGATTTCAAGGTGTTGATAACGGCCTTGCGTTGCGGCCTGTTCGCATTGCCCCAGATATCCTGTGCATCATCGAAGTGCAGGATCGTGATCTTCAGTTCCTTCAACTGGAAATGAACCTGTTCCCAGAGCACGGAGATTGTGGAGTCCGTCATGCTTCGGGTTGTCGTATCCAGAACGTCCCCCGCAAAGGCGTCGCGGCCCGACAGGATATATCTCAACTGTGCCGAACGAGGCCATTGGTCGGGCAGCTGGTAATTATACCGCTCCGCCGACAGCAGGGAATGTGTGGCGTCCGGCACCACGCGGAACCGGCTGCGCGGATGCACCCCGTTCAGAAGCGACCGCCAGACAGACACCGTCTCATACGGGTCCGCGTTCAGGTCCTCGGCCCCCGACAGCACCAGCACCGGCAGGGTCAGTCCGGCGATGTTGTCACGGGCATCCTCGGCGTAGTTCAACCGGGCGAAGTGGAACCTGCCCTCGGAGAGTATCTGATCCTCCGGCCGACCGGCAGCGCGTTCCGCCATGAGGTAGTCTTCATATGTCTTGTCGCCCTCGAACCAGATACGGACCGCTTCCGCCTGTCGGGCCAGCTCCGTCGCGATCTCGGCGGGTGTCTTTCCTTCACGTTCCAGCCGAATGGTGGCGAAGTATCGGCTCTCAGCCGGCCAGTTAATGACACCGCCCATTACGATCAAAAATGACACATCATCGGTTCGCGCGGGCACACGTGGCAGGACCCAGCCCGCCTGCGAAAAGCCCAGCAGACCGATGGTGCGACCCTCGAAGCCCGCGACCTGCCGCACCGCCGCGAGGGCGGCAACAGTCTCATTGGCCCGATCGCTCATGGACTGGTGCAGCCAGTTGCCCGACGACGCGCCCACGTCGGGCTTGTCCCAGCTGAACACGGAAATCCCGGCATCCAGCAGCGCATTGACGAGTGGCAGATAGCCATCGTCCGACCAACGATCCTGCGGCGGCGATCAGCGTGCCTTCCAGCGCGTTGCCGCCAGTCTGAATGTCACTACCTGCTGGCCATCCTGCGGCAGATCGGAATCCGCGATTCCCGAAAACGGCGTTGGAAGGATACCGCCGCGAACTGCACGATCTTCGTCGTCGGTCAGGTCTTGGAAGGCACCGTCTTCGCCTCCATCGGCCTCATCGGGTTGCTGCCGTTCTACTGGCTGGTCCCGTGGGAAATCCCGATGCTGTGGTGGACATGGGTGCTGGCGCTCATCGCGGCGGATTTTACCTATTACTGGCTGCACCGGATCGAGCACGTGCGCCGCATCCTCTGGGCCAGCCATTCGGTCCATCACTCCTCGGAAGACTACAACCTCACGGTCGGTTTCCGGCTGAGCTGGGTCGAGGGCCTGTTCGAGTGGGTTTTCCTGATCCAGATGATCCTGCTGGGATTCAACCCGTTCCAGGCGGTGATCGGCCTTGTCCTCGTGGCGCAATATCAGCACTGGATCCATACCGAACGGGTGCATAAACTCGGCTGGCTGGACGAGGTGTTCAACACGCCCTCCGTCCACCGCGTGCATCATGGCTCCAACCGCAAATATCTCGACAAGAACCGCGGCGGCGTTCTGATCCTCTGGGACAAGCTTTTCGGCACCTTCCAGCGCGAGGAGGAAGCCGTCACCTATGGCCTGACCGAGAACATCGGCAGCAACAACCCGGTCACCATCAACTTCGTCGAATACCGCAACATCCTGCGCGGCTTTCATGGCAACCCACCGTGGTCGCGATGCTCGGGTCAGAGGTCGGGAATGCTTACAACCACTTAAAAACGGAAAGCGCTTCTCGTTTTTCTCTCAGTCAACATATTCGAGCGATTTCATCGCATCAAAACCGGATTTCGCCCCCAAAGCCGGTTGCGGACGTATTCTATGACAATTGCGGGCCAAAACCTGTCAATTGCTGACATCTGCCACATAAACTTTCCGCAATGAATTTCAGGCATGGGTAATTAATTATTGAAATCAATAACTTACAATGCCGTGATTTTGGAGGATGCACCAAACGGTCCGCTTTTGCCATAGAACTTGTCCGCAATAATTCGGACTTCAAAAGACGGCGATTGAGGTAAGCGTCGAGAAATAAAAGAAAAAGCCCGACCTGCTGGCCGGGCTTTCTTTATTACGGGTTTTGTCGTTGACGGTGGTGAGGGCGTTTAGAAAAACGCCAAGAAGTTGGCCGTGTGCCTCATCTGATTTGTCATTGGCAACGCGATCTTACGCCGGGCACTGGAGCCAACGAGTTATTCCGCAAACCCGTCGTGTTGCTGACCTTGGGGTCATCGTGCCTTCGTGAGGCGAGGGCTTCTCTGAGGCGTCCGATCCTCATCAGGCAGATCCTCTTCTCTGGCGTAAAGGACGGAAGCGTCGATCTCCCGCCAGTCATCGGACACGAACGGATTCATATTGGCGTCACATTCGGCGAGGTGGAAAAATGCCCGGCTGAAGTGTTGATCCGTCAACCCGGTATCGCCTGCCAGCAGCGCCTGCTGGATGGCACCGATGATGATGTCGATGGCAATCCCAAGACGGTTGCAGCAGGCCACAAAGAAGCGATCGATGAACTTGGGATCGCTTTCCGTGAAACCCTGCAAGCCAACCTCGGCGGTGTAGCTGTTGATTACCGTCCGGATCGTCTTGCCGTCGGTGGCCTTGGCGATGGGGCGAAGCTCGGTCGGTTTGATCCGGCGACCCAGTTGCTGATCCTGATTAAGCATCTCCTTGAGCTCTTCCGTGCCCGAGAGGACAAGGATGACCGGCCATTCCTTGTTCTGGGACAGCGATTTGAGGGTGTTGATGACGGCGATGCGCTGCGGCTTGTTCGCGTTGCCCCAGATGTCCTGGGCTTCATCGAAGTGCAGGATCGTGATCTTCAGTTCCTTCAACTGATAGTGGACCTGCTCCCAGAGCACGGAGATGGTGGCGTCTGTCATGCTCCGGGTCGTTGTGGGATAGCCGATTTCGTGCATTACAGCCTCTGCGGCGGTCCGCAGGGTAGCCGGCGTGCGGACCCGGACAGATGCGATCTTCACCGGGTTCGGCGCGCCGGGATCCACTCCGGCAGAAAGCCGTTCGAGTTCCGAGAACACCCATTCGAGCGTCCTGGTCTTGCCGGACCCTGTCGGCGCCACCAGTGCGAGACCGTCGATCTTCCGCAGCGCGTTCATGCTTGCGAGGCTGTTCCGTTCCTCATGAAGCAACAGCAGCTTGCCGAGAATATCCGACTGCTGCTGGGTCCTGACAAACCGTTTGGTGAGGGAGGCGGCCTTGCGGGCCGCCTCCCGGATCTGTGCAATGTTGATATCGGGTGCGTTCGCCATCACAGGATCTCCGGCTCTTCACCGCCTTCGTCGTCGGCGTTGTGGTCGTTGATTTGCGACGTGGTAACCGCAGGAAGGCGGTCTTCGTTATTCAACAGCTGATCGGTGCGTTCATCCGACAGGATATCGACAGCCGCAGTCACTGGTTCCGGCGATTCAACTGCCGCCTGCTCAGCGATGGGCATCCCGATGAACAAGCTGTCCCGCGCGCGTTCGACGCTGTCCTCATCCATGCGGGTGGGGCCGATGTCGAGGCGGGCTGCCGCCGCTGATACGGTCTCGCGGATGTCGGCGAGGGCAATGTGAATCGCCCCGGTTTCACCGGAGACCTATAGCTTCGTTTCACGCGACCATATCGAGCACGTCGCGCTGTGCATAGA
>CANNGH010000005.1 GCA_947504115.1 uncultured Sedimentitalea sp. | reverse complement strand
AACCCGAGATCATCGAGGATTACGAACTGGCCGAGATCGACGAGGACAAGCTGGGCCTGGATCGTCTCTATGACATCACCGAAAGCCTTTTTGCCGAGATGGGCGAGGGCGAGCAGATCTTCTACGAACGCTGCACCGTCTGTCACGGCCCGCGCGAGGCGTCGCATTTCACCATGAACCAGTGGAAGGGCATTACGCCGTCGATGTTCCCCCGCGCCGGGCTGAACGAAAACGAGGCTACGCTGGTCATGGACTTCCTGATGAAGAACGCCTCGGACGCGATGTAGTACGCTGCATCGGAAAACAACGGCGGCTGGCCGGTTACCGGTCACCCGCGCTATTCTCTCAATGCGCTGCGGTTATCCTGACTGACAGGAATAAGCGCGCCTTCTCAGCTCGACTTTATACGTCATGCGGCGCGCATACATGCTGATTATCTTGCGGTCGAACTCCGGAAAACGGCGCTGATACATGGCGGTCAGCAGCGTATCGAAGGTGCCATTGCGATCGCGCGGGATGTCGAGAACGATCTTGCCGGTGTCGGTCGTCACCGATTAGTCACCCGGAAGTGCATGGCGGACGTGGGGATGCCGATAGACTGGGCGCTCCCTGCTGTCCCGGCTTGCACGGATTCGAAGATGACTTATACTCCCTACTCATACGGATAGCTGAGCTTGGAATGGGGCGGGTAAAGGTCAATCTGACGCTGGATTCCGACGTGGCGCAAACCGCGCGCGCGCTCGGCCTGAACATGTCGCGCCTTGCGGAGACGGCGATCGCCGAGGCCGCCAAGGTCGAGCTCAATCGCTTGTGGCGGGCCGAGAACCAGGCCGCGATCAACGCCTATGCCGAGGAAATCGCGCGGGAGGGACTGCCCCTCGCCAGATACCGCAGCTTCTGATCCGGTATGGCCCAGTTTGATGTTTTTCGTCTCGATGACGGGCAGCTCGTCGTCGATCTGCAGACAGACCTGATCGGGATCGAGGCAACGCGCGTCGTCGCCCCCCTGCGCGAAGCCGGTCGCTACGCGTGGTTTCCGGGCCTGACGCCTTCTGTCGAAATCGACGAAACGGCGTGGATCGTCCGCGTGCAGGAGCTTGCCGCGGTACCGGGCGCGGAGCTGCACGAGCGGGCCGGATCCTTGGCGGCGCATCGCGATCCATTGAAGCGCGCCCTCGACATCCTGATCGACGGCGTGTAACCCGCGAACATCTCCCGCCTACATGTTTTGCTGACTTTGGTTGATTGTCGTGACGAGACCACCATGGTCGCCGAGTTCCAACCGCCGCTGTCGTCCGGCCAGCATCGCCATGCTCGCAGCAAAGACGAGAATGGCCAGAAAAAACCAGGTGATAGCAGTGATGGAAACATTCGCTCCCAACAGCAGGCCGACCAACAACGGCCCCATAGCGGCGATAACGTAACCACCACCCTGGGCGAGGGCCGATAGCTCACCGGCAATATGCGCATCGCCGCTGCGCAAGACGATCAGCGTCAGGGCCAAGCTGAACATGCCACCCTGTCCAAGACCCAGCAAGATACCGGCGGGCCAGCTCAGATGGACGGGACCGGATAACAGGAGCCAGAGCCCCGCGCCAACCAGAGCAAGGGCCAGCATCAGGATTGGCCGCTGGTCTTTGTGCATACGCGCCAGCCAGGGCGCACTGATCGCAGCGGGAAGCTGGACCAGTATCGAGATCCCCATCAACCAGCCAGCGTCACTATCGCTGTAACCACGGCCCACCAGCAGCGTCGGTAGCCAGCCGAAAACGATATATGCCAACGAGGATTGGCTACCCATCAGAATCATGACCTGCCATGCCAATGGCTGGCGGAGGAGCTTGCGAATGTTGCTCTTGCTGACTCCGAACTGAAGGCCGGGCGCAGACCGAGGCATCATCCACCACCAAGCCAAGAGTGCTGACAGTGCCAAACCGGTCCAAGACATCAGGCTTGCCGGCCATCCATCTAATGCATCCGCCAGCGGTATGCTGAGGCCCGCTCCCATCGCACCGCCCATGCACAACGCCATCGTATAGACACCAGTCATCAGGTCCGCGTTGCGGCCCAGTTCCCGCATGACCAGCGATGGCAGCAGCGTGCCGATGATCGCTATTGCTGCGCCGACAAGCAATGTTCCCGCAAACAACGCCGGCGCATTTCCGAAACCGCGGACCGCCAACCCGGCACTCAGGATGAGCAACGCAAACGCGATGCTGCGCTCGATACCCAGACGTTGGGCCAGCCATGGGGCAAGCGGCGCAAAAAGTCCCAGACACAGCACCGGTAGCGTCGTCAGCGATGACAGCACTAGCATCGAGAGTTCTCCCTCGCGTGCGATGCGCGGAAGCAATGGGGCAAGGGACGACAATGCTGGCCGCAGATTGAGACCCACCAGCACCATCAAGAAGATGAAACTCAGACCCGATGGGATTTGCCGTTTATGTTCGAGGGAGGGCATGGGGAAGCCGTTAGAGCATTTTCAAGCGGATGTCAGCGGCTATCGATTTCAGGTGCCACGCCCTGTCAGGCCGGAAACAATAGCGGCGCTGGCTGAGCAGCCCGCGGTCTGTTTCCTTTCACCGGTCGGGATCTTTTGGCGGAAGCGGTGGACCGGCTTCAGTGCTATCGGATCGTCAGTCGCCTTTCCAGCAGGATCAATTCGTTGCATACGCTGATCGATCACACCGCCTTTTCGATGCCGACGCTGATCAAGTGCCGTATCGGCAGGTTTCGGACCGACCTGTGTCGCCGGCTTGTAGGACTATCTAGGCCGGGGCGTAGAAGTCGTCGGCGCGTGAGCACCCGCCCCGGCTTGAAGCCCGAGCGCCAGCCCCACTCCGAGCGCCAGAAGGCCGGCAAGGACACCTCGCCAACCCAGAACCAGCTCCCATATTGGAGACAGGCGCGCCGGAATCAGTCCGTAATCCATGATTCCGGCTATAACGGCCGCCCCAGCCCAGCTATCCAAGCGGTTGCGACCTTGGACGTCACGGTCCGGTGGAGCAGGAAAAGCAGGAGCACCGCGATAACAGCCCAGAAAGAACAGGATAGAATGTGGATAAGCGCGCCGCTGCCCGTATGCTGCCAGTCTGCCGTCGCGACATCTGCACCTCCGGGTCTATGTAAAACGTGGCTTGTCGCGTTCAACGGCATCCACCATGACAATCCACGGACTAATGATAAAATGCCCAACACGAGGACCGTCAGAACAACCGCCGCAGTGCCGGCCAAGATAAACGCGCGTGTCGGACGTTGCATGACTGACTCTCATTGCTGGTGCTGCCATCGTGGAGGAACGGTGAACCGGCTTGTTTGTTCCGGTAAAGCCCCGATCCGGAAAAAGTTTTTTAGGCGTGAGAGCCGAACTTATAATCTGATCCGATTGGGAATCTGGACAGCGCCTTCGTCATAGTGCCAAAACTTCATATGCCCCACAGCGGGGGTCAGCGCAGCAGCTTCTTCTTCAGCTCCCGCTCGATCCTGCGCCGACCCCACCAGGAGCGGGTCTGGATCGCGTAGAGCGTGCGGGGTATCACCCGCAGCGTCCCCTCGCGCCGGACCAGGACGAATTCGCGGCGTGCCGCGACGACGCTCGACGTGGCGGCGGTGATCGCCACCACGCGTATCTCGACATCCTTGATCCGGCCGGTCGCGGGGGTGCCGCCGTCATTGTTGTTGCGCGCGCGCTCCAGCAGATCGTCGAGGCTTCCGATATCCATGTATGCGCCGCTGCCCAGCGGACCCTGGAAGGTTGTCCCGGATGGCGGAGTCGAACCGCCCTCCTCGACGTCGTTTTGGTCGATCACAGAAGCCTCTCTGCGCCCTTCCGCAGATGTGGCGCAAAGCAGGATTTCGATGACATAGATGTTCTAGAATCCCAGATTACTCACGAAGATACGCGGATCAGCCCGGTTGCCGCCCGTATGGATCAGGATCTCGCTGCGGCGCTGGCGGCGGAAGCTGGAGACGAAAATCTGCAGATAGACGATCCAGACAATCGCGGTGACGATGCCGCTGATCGCCTGAATCGTCGAACTGTTGTCACTTAGCCAGGTCCACATGTCGCACTTCTGTTCGCTGGGTGTGAGGCACCGATAGGAAGGTCCGGCACGAAAGCCCGTGCCGGACCGAAAGCTCACCCCGCCGTGTCAAGATTGTGAGATTGCTCCGCGAGATCCGTCATGAACTCGTCCGAGTATAAATCGGCATCACAACTTCACCCACTCAAACCGCAGCGTAAAGCCATGACATTATGTCCAAAATTTCTCAATGAGCTGGGCCAACGCCAGCGCTGATTATGACCTGGGGTGGCTGCTGTATTGTTATATCTTTTCAAGATGTTGCTTGTATAGTTGGGTGGGCCCAATTGTGACGATAATTCAGACGCGCACAAGCAGTTGAACAATCGGTCGGAGGCTTCGCACCGACACGCCCCGATGAAGAGAGAAGATGAAGCCTCCGGTCTTGCTCATGCCGCTATAGAGCATCCTGACAATGCCCCGCCTCACGCTCCCAGAAGCGCAGCTTGCGGCAGGTTTTGACGAAATCCACCGCGCCGTCACGGTCGATCTCGATCATGCCGCCATCCATGCGATCGGCCGCGCCCGCCGCCTTCAGAAGCGGCATGGCGGCGCCGGTCCAGGCGATGAACTTGGCATGGGCAAACGCGTCGCTGACGAAATCCTGCGACGGCTTGTCAGTGGCGATGCGTTTGCCCGCCTCATCAGAAAACGCCAGCACGACGGCGTCGAACACCACCGACGGGCCACCGTCGATCTTTTCGTCGGCAGCCCTTTTGGTTCCGTCCGACAGCGTCACGCCCTGGATATGGGGAGCGACGATGGCCACCATGGCCCCTTCGGCGCGAAACGCTTCTTCCAGCGCCGTGACCAGATCGGCATCCGCCCCGTCCGACAGATACAGCCCCAGCTTGCGGCCCGCGAAACTGTCGGGGCCATTCTTGAGGATGCTCAGCGCATCCGAGGGTGGCAGATCGGTGATCGGCGCGCGGGCCGGGGTGGCGGGTTCGGGCATCTCGGACACGCCCAGACCCTTGGCCACCATGGCCCCCAGATCGTCATGCACGTTCATCAGATGCGAGAGCATCCGCAGGCGGATCCGTTCATGCTGGCATTTCGACAGCTCGAACGTGTAGCCGGCGGCGAGATGGCGCTGCTCGACCTCGGTCTGGCTGATCCAGAACTGGCGCGCCTGGCTGTAATGGTCGGCAAAGGTCTCCGAGCGGGTGCGTTGCTTGGTGCCGCTGACCTGTTCGGGATGGCTGGCAAAGCCGATCTCGGGGTTTTCGCGCGGGCCGCCATCCTCGCCCCAGCTGTTGGGTTCGTAATTGGCCCGTCCCTTGGGGTTCATCATCGCCATATGCCCGTCCTGCTGGAAGTGATGGATCGGGCATTTCGGCGCGTTGATCGGGATATGGGTGAAGTTCGGGCCGCCCAGCCGCTTGGTCTGGGTGTCGAGATACGAAAAATTGCGCCCCTGCAGCAGCGGGTCGTTGGTATGGTCGATGCCGCGCACGATGTTCTGGGTGCAAAAGGCCACCTGTTCGGTTTCGGCAAAGAAATTGTCGACATTGGCGTCCAGCGTCAGGGTGCCGATCAGGCGCACCGGCACCTGTTCCTCGGGGATGATCTTGGTGGCGTCGAGGATGTCGAATTCGAAGCTGTCGGCGAAATCGTCGTCGAACACCTGAATGCCCAGATCCCATTGCGGGAAATCGCCCGCATCGATGGCGTCCCACATGTCGCGGCGGTGGAAATCGGGATCGGCGCCGTTGATTTTGACCGCCTCGTTCCAGACCACCGATTGCAGACCCTGCCGGGGCTTCCAGTGAAACTTGACGTAATGCGATTTTCCGTCGGCATTGACGAGGCGGAAGGTATGCACCCCGAAGCCTTCCATGAAGCGGAACGAACGCGGGATCGCGCGGTCGGACATCTGCCACATCGTGGTATGCACCGCCTCGGGCGAGAGCGAGATGAAATCCCAGAAATTGTCATGCGCCGATTGCGCCTGGGGAAAGCCGCGATCGGGGGCTTCCTTGACGGAATGGACCAGATCGGGAAACTTGATCGCGTCCTGGATGAAGAAGACGGGGATGTTGTTGCCCACCAGATCCCAGTTGCCTTCCTGCGTGTAGAACTTGGTGGCAAACCCGCGCACGTCGCGGGCCAGATCGAACGAGCCCTTGTTGCCCGCCACGGTGGAAAACCGGGTGAAGGTCGGGGTCTTTTCGCCCACGCGCTGGAAGATGTCGGCGCAGGAGAGATCCGGGATCGCCTCGGTCAGTTCGAAATGGCCATGCACGCCATAGCCGCGCGCATGGACGACGCGTTCGGGGATGCGTTCGTGGTCGAAGTGAAAGATCTTCTCGCGCATGACGTGATCTTCCAGCAGGACCGGCCCGCGCGGCCCCGCCTTGAGCGAGTTCTGATCGTCCGCGATCGGCCCGCCCTGCGCCGTGGTCATGGTGCGGTCGCGGTCTGTGGTCTGCTGGCGCGGTTCGCCGCCCTTGCCCAGATCGATCTCTTTCATGGCTTTTCTCCTCCGGGAGTGTTCGTTGCTGCCTTTCGGCAGGCCTTTCCGCCCGTTTGGGGAAGCGGACGCCGCGCGGCAATACCCGGTTCAACACATTTGGAGGTTTGCCGGTTCCCGCACTCAATCCCGGGTTTCGTGATAGGCGATCAGCCGGTCCTCGTGGGCGCGCTGGACGAGGGCTGTAATTCGGCGCGGCGGCTGAATGGCGGCTGAATGCACGATGGCCTGCATCATGAAACCTTGGGGTAAACGAGAAGATGGCGCTTCTTGCACTTGAACTTCTTGCCGGCGTCAAAGCCCGGCGGATTGATCAAGACCCCCCTTTTTCTGCGCTTTTGACGCTTTGGCTCTCGATGATCGCGGCAGTCGGGCTGTCGTCCCAGCCCGCCACCTTCCAGCATCGTGTGTGGATGTATATGGACCCCGCCTAATTGCAACGGTCTGTTTGGCTCTGGATCGAAGGTCGCGATTGCTGATGTATATCCGGCTTCTTAGGGCGGCCTGATCGATCATCGCCGCGAGCCCCGATGGATTTCCGCTTGCTTCTCCCTCATCGCCCCTAAGGCATTGGTGCTGACCTTGCCGATCCACACATCAGGTTCAAGAAGCAACGGGCGTGACCCTTCTCCATCTCCTGGCAGATGTTGCAATATTCCTTTCAGCCCTCCTTGACTTGGTCGTTCGTAGTCTGGCTCAGACGGTGTGTCCCCGATTGTATTGCTGATCGTTTGACAGAAGCGACCAAACGATCCGTGCGTTCTTGTTTGCCAAGGCGACCGCGACGACATTCGGATGACGTCTTTCCCGCATCCGGTTGATCCACTGGCTTCGCGTGTCGGTTTTTCCGGCCGAGCGGCCCAGTACGGCGCGCGCGCCGTGGATCAACATCGTCCGCAAGTACCTGTCGCCCCGTTTGCTTATGCCGAACAGCCGCGCTTTTCCGCCGCTTGAATGCTGCTTTGGCACCAGGCCCAACCAAGCAGCAAACTGGCGGCCATTTCTGAAGCAAGATCTATCGCCAACTGCGGCGACGAGCGCCGTTGCGGTAATCGGACCGATCCCCTCGATTTGGCTGATACGTTGACACATTTCATTGGATCGGTAGAGGCTTTTAATCCGCTGATTGTAGCCAGCGAGGCGCGCATCCAATTCGGCCAGCTCCTCCCGGATGTCGCGCAGCATCTCGACAAAGAGCCCACCAAAGCCTCCCGACTGACCGTCCGCAATTTCACCAAGGGTATGCCGAATGCGGTTGATATTACGCGGTACAACAACACCATGTTCCCCAAGCAGACCTCGGACCTGGTTCACGAGCCGGGTGCGGTTTGCAACCACCCGCTGGCGGATCCGGTGGACCGCCTGGATTTCCAGCTGCTCCGTCGACTTCGGCGGTACAAACCGCATCGACGACCTGCCAACCGCCTCGCAAATAGCTTCAGCGTCATTGCGGTCATTCTTGTTCGACTTGACATACGGCTTCACGAACTGGGGCGAGATCAACCGGACCTCGTGCCCCAGGTCAGTCAGAACACGCGCCCAATAGTGAGATCCGCAACAAGCCTCCATCCCGACAACGCAAGGCTCAAGATCGGCGAAGAACTGCGCAACGGCTTCGCGTCTCAGCGTCTTTCGAAGCACAACATTTTCGTCGTTGTCGACGGCGTGAACTTCAAAAACGTATTTGGCCAGATCAAGGCCGATCCTTTTGATTTCCATGGCATGCACCCTCCTGTTTCCATTTCCAAGATACACCGCCCGAGGTCGGCGGGGTCCGTACCATTGCCCCCTATTTGGCAAGCATAATCTTCGATTTTCAGCGGGGCCTTCGATCGGACGTGTGTTAGGCCTCTGAGCGTGGCCTTCCATGACGCCACGGGCCGGTATGCTGTTCGGAAGGCCGGGTTCACATCGGTTCAGAGAGCTGCAAGCGCTCGAGCCCCGGGACTGAATCTCCCGCCTTGAACTTCGAAGTCCGTGTCGCCTACTCCTCGTCGATCGCTCACCCCGGCCTTGCGGCCATGCCGTGCCGTCGCCCTTCCCAGGCTCAGGTCACGCCATTCGGTAATCCTCCTGTTTCGTTGTCATGGCCCAGATCATGCGGGCCATCCACTGCCCGGCAGGGCATGCCGTAGGCATGTCCCGAAAGGGTGTTCGCCAGCGCCACCGCCGCGACCATCCTTGGCTTGCGCGCCACGAGCGCGGCAAGCCAGCGGTTTGAACTGCCGCCCTTGCGGACGACCCAGCGGATAACGCTCATCGCGCCGACAATCAGCAGCTTGCGGATGTCGCATTGCCCCATCTTGCTGACAGTGCCGAGCCGGGCATTGCCCCCGGTGGATCGTTGTCGCGGTACCAGGCCCAGCCATGCCCCAAAATTGCGCCCGCTGTCGAATGTCGAAAGATCCGGCGCGAAGGCGGCAATGGCACTGGCAGTGACAGGCCCGATGCCTGGCACCGTGCAGAGCCGCCGCAACTCGTCGTCGGTCTTTGAGGCGCATTCAAGCTCGTCAGCCAGTTGCTCGATAAGCTCGGTCAGGCGACTGATCTGGTCGAGATAGAGCACGCCCATCTCGCGTACTGGGGCGGGCAAATCCACACCAGGCTGCGCGAGCGCCTGTTCCAGAAGCTTCAGGCTTGCCGGACCCTTGGGTGCCACCAGACCGAACTCGGCCAGATGTCCCCTAAACGCGTTAATCAACTGGGTCCGCTGACGCACAAAACACTGATGCGTCCGGAAGGCGACAGCGCGCCCCTGTTTCTCAGCACTCTTCACCGCCACAAAACGCATGCTGGGACGGCTGGCCGCTTCGGCTATCGCCTCGGCGTCAGCGCGGTCATTCTTCTGGCGCTTCACGAACGGCTTCACATAGGCGGCAGGGATCAAGCGCGCCTCGTGTCCATGAGACTGAGAGATCCGACCCCAGTGATGGGACGTGGCGCAGGCCTCGATCGCCACGACACAATGTGCTTGCTCCGCCAAGAACTGATACAACCGTGGTCGCGACACCGACCTGTTGAAAACAACAGCGCCGTCCGCCCTGACGCCGCAAACCTGAAAACTGCCCTTGGCAAGATCAATCGCCAATATGCTAATCTCTGACATGGATGCCTCCCTCGCGTTGGTTCCTACGAAACCGTTATGGCACATTCAATGCCGTCGGGTGGGGGCATCCACCGCATCAGTTCATTCCTCGGTCAAACGCGTAGGGGCTCCCTTGCCGCCTGGGGCGGTCAGAAAACGGCGCGCCCCGAATCGGACAGGCGCGCCGGCCATGTTTCCGACAGCGCCCTATGCTGTCGCGCCCTGCGCAGCCTCGTTCACCGTGGCTTCCGCCAGCTTGGTCAGATCCTGGTCGGTCTGACTTTCTTCTTTCAGCGTCTGGTCCAGCAGCTTTGCTGCATCCTTCAGGCCCAGTTCCCCAACCCACCGAGAAAGCGTGCCGTAGCGGGTAATTTCATAATGCTCCACGGCCTGGGCTGAATGGCGATGCCCAATACCTCGCGCCGCCCGTCGGTGTTGATTGCAACCGCCACTATGGCCGCTACACTGACAATCCGCCCCGAGCGTCGGACCTTGATGTAGGGGGCATCCAGCCAGAGGTAGGGCCATTCGCCCTCCAGCGGCCGGTCAAGGAAGGCGTCCGCCCGTTCATCGATCTCGCCGCACAGGCGGGAGACCTGGCTCTTGGAGATGCCTGTCATGCCCATTGCCTTCACCAAGTCATCCACCGAACGCGTCGAGACCCCCTGAATGTAGGCCTCTTGTATCACTGCCGTCATGGCCTTTTCCGAAGCGCGACGGGGCTCCAGGAACTCGGGAAATACGACCCTTTGGGAATCTGAACACCGACAGCCCCGGCCCGGGTCTCCCAGCGGCGCTCGCGATATCCGTTCCAATGGTTGACCCGCTCGACCGCGCGTTCATGTGCCTGGGCGCCGCACAGTTGGTCTACATCCAATGCCATCAGCCGGTCGGCCACGAAACCCAGCATCTCGGCCAGAATTTGGTGGTCGGAGGTCTCCGAAAGAAGCGCTGTCAACGCCGCTGTTTCTGCTATCGTGTCCTTGGTCATGGGTGATCTCCTCGATCGGTAGGTCAGGTTGCAACCCAAACCCCTACCGGAGAACGTCCATGGCCGCCCAGCAACCCGCACGGGCTTCGCCTGAGCTACGCAAGGCTCCACTTAGCCCGCGCTACCGTCGGAATTACACCACGCCCGGGGGCACCACCTGTCGCCTTGGTGACGCTGCTGTGGTGCGGCGCCTTTTACGAAATAGCGGCTGCCCTTTTTCTGAAGAGCGAATCGTTTCCCCACTCACCTGACCAGATCCGTCCTTGACGGGCGGGCGATCGGGGTGGGTCGTTCCAGACCTCGAAGAGGGAGACACTTCTAGGTAGGGCAACACAAAAAACCGGGGCGCCAAGCGCCCCGGCAGCCATAAACATGGCCATACTTGAAAAAACTCTGCCCACAAAGGGCGGCAATCGTCACCGTCAAATCGTTTACACTTCAACTCCCTTAAGCAATAAACCGCTCATCGCAGACGGGAATGAGTGAAGCTACCTGTCTTTTTAGACAGGCTTCTTCGGTCACCTCATAACAAATATCTGTTTTTATTAGTGTTTATAAGAATCATGCGGACATTTTGAGCGCGACTTCAATTCTTGCGGCGAAGTTTTATAAAGCCATGTGGTCGCGGCCAAGGGCGGAATGAGGGAGTCATCATGCAGATTCCTGCCGTCCATCCCGACCACAAAATTTCCGAAGCCTTGGGACTTGCTGCGTTGCGGCATTACATGCAGTCATCAACGCACGACACAGCCAATCCTCCAGAAGGGAAATTCTACATGGACACGCAGACCACGGAAACCACTATCAGCCAGATCCAGAACCTGTTCAATCCGCAGGGCACTCAGGATGCTTTCAAGACATGGGCCCACATAATAAACGAGCGCATGACGGCAATCGTCGTTGAGGCCGGCACCCGGTCGATCGACATCATGAGCAACACCACGAAAGAAGCCCTTTCGAACCTCGGCGAGGCCACGCAGGTCCGCGATGAGACGGCCGAGTACGCCAAGGCCTATAACGACTTCGCACAGAAGCAGATGGATCTTTTGATGCGCACCGCTCAGGATGTTGGAGAAGTGACGCAGAAGGCTGGCACCGAGACGAAAGAGCTGACCTCCGAGGCCGGTGGGGAAATGAGCGACACGATCGCGGCGACCGCCAAAGACGCCACAGAGAAGGCCCCATCAATCGCTAAAGACGCCGCTGACAAGGGCACCGCGACTGCCAAAGACGCTGCCGACAAGGCGGGTTCGGCTGCCAAGAAGGCCTGAGTTCCCAGGTTGAGAAAACAGATGTTCATCCGATTGTCGACACGCTCTCGAATGAACTTCAAAAGCGGTTTCCGGGCGACGACGTGCAGGTGTGCGAAACCAGTCGCTTAAGCACATCGGCTGGTTAGAGGACACAGATGGCCGACGTCCCCGAGGAGAAAAGTTGATTTTGCGGATGAACCGATCACACCCGACAACAGTTACAACTCCGACATGTCCGTTGCATGTCAATCGGACACGGCGGTATGGAGAACAGGGCGATTTTTCCGATTTCCCGCTCTGGCCAACGCAAAGGCAGACGAGCTCCTCGTCCAGTCTGCAACGGACATGTTGCCACCCCATAGGAAGCGGCGAAATTGCGAATTCCCAGCCCTTCTAAATTTTTGAGGTCAAATGCACGATCCGTTCAGACGCGCACGTGCGAAGACACAGCGCAAAATAAGACGTGTGGGTGTCTCCGCAATCACCGAAATGTGGGGCGCGATCCTCAATCCTCCAAAACCGAAGAAACGCAAAATCAAGAAAACCGGAAAACCTGCCAACAAGGCTGCGAAACCGTCCAGCCGATCCGGTAAAGGCACAACCAGCAGCGGAAAGCTCAGTGACAAGGCCCGAACGCCCGTTCCCGCGACATCCCGGTCGCAAACACGGGTTCCACGGGGAGCATCGTTCAAAAACGGATTGCAGGAGACTGCATTTGGCACCCGTTCCTACAAACTCTATGTGCCTGCCGCGGCAAGAACCGCCCCGGTTCCACTTCCCCTGATCGTCATGCTGCACGGGTGTGGACAATCCTCGACGGATTTCGCCCGGGGCACCGGAATGAACACTCTGGCAGAGGAATTCGGTTTTCTGGTTCTTTATCCGGATCAGGCGCGCGACGCACATCACTATCGGTGCTGGAATTGGTATAAGCGAGGCGATCAGGCGCGGGGCGCGGGAGAGCCCGCTTTGCTCGCAGACATGACGCGCCAGATCATCGCCGACTGCAATACCGATCCTGCCAAGGTCTATGTCGCGGGACTTTCGGCAGGTGCAGCGGCGGCATTGATCCTCGCAACGGGATATCCCGACATATTTGCAGCAGTAGGTGTTCATTCGGGTCTGGCGGTAGGGGCGGCGCATGATTCAGCGTCCGCGCCAAGAGCGATGCAGAGCGGCAACCCGGGCCAGCGGCATGATATACAAATGCCGACGATTATTTTTCACGGCGATAAAGACAAGGTCATCACCCCTCGCAACGGTCGCTTCATCGCCATTCGGGCGCTGGAAGCTTATGGCCATCTTGACCGGACGGAGACAGCGGGTCGCGTCAGCGGTGGCCGTGAATTTACTCGCAGAGTGCATCGTGTGGGCAGGGGGCGTCCCTACATCGAGCAGTGGGTCGTTCATGGAACCGGCCACGCCTGGTCCGGCGGCCATGCGGCCGGAAGTTATACCGACCCCACAGGCCCGGATGCCTCACGGGAGATGGTGCGCTTTTTTCTGCGGCATCGCACGACCAAGAAGCGGCGATTATCGCGACCCTTAACTAGGCCTTGTTGACAAAAGGGGTTCACACCGGCCGACAGGCGTGATTCAAGCTGGTATCTGTTATGGAGATCAGCTTGGCACGAGACCTGATGTCGGACGAGGAATGGAGGTTCTTTGAACACTTCATCCTGGCTGTCCGCGCACCGAATGGACGCAAACCCACCAACCACCGCCTTGTTCTCGATGGGATTCTCTGGATCGCGCGAACCGGCGCGCCCTGGCGTGACCTGCCGGAAGACTTCGGCAAATGGTCGAGCGTTTATCGCCAGTTCCGACGCTGGACACTGGCGGGACTATGGGGGGACATCATGGACGCCCTGAACCAGGGAGGGGTCGTGCCGGACGCCCTTCAAATAATCGATAGCACCGTGATCCGCGCGCACCATCAGGCAGCGGGCGCAAAAGGGGGACTCCGCGACAGGGTTTTGGCCGCTCAAGAGGTGGCTTTACGACCAGGATCCACCTCCGCATCAACGCGGCAGGTCTGCCCATGAGAACCGAGATCACGCCGGGCCAGACATCCGATTATCTGGGGTTCGATCTGGTAATGGCAGACAATCTGCCTAAGCCGAGCGTCCTGTTGGCCGACAGAGGCTATGATTCTGATAGCATACGCAAAAAGATGGACGCGCGGGATGTTCCAACCCAAATCCCGATGCGCAAATCACGCAAGATGCGTGTCGGTGTCGATCATTCGCTGTATTCTTTGAGAAATCTTGTCGAGCGGTGCTTCAACAAGCTCAAAAACGCCCGGAGGGTCGCAACACGCTACGACAAAACGGCAGAAAGCTTTCTCGGCTTCATAGACATCGTGTCCATCCGCCTCTGGATCCGCCATTTGTCAACATGACCTAGATACATTGCGGTGAAAATAATCACAACGCCGGACTCAGCGTAAATTCGCTCGCCCATGAGAAACAGATGGAAAATAGCAGCGCTCATGAGGCGTACGGCGGGAACCCAAAGAGCTGCCTGGCGTTGGTCTGGAACTAGCAGAAAGGAAGGGAACATATCATGAATGCGGACCAGTTCAAAGGAAAGTGGAAACAGTTGAAGGGCGATGCCAAGATCAAGTGGGGCGAACTGACCGATGACGATCTCGACAAGGTGGAAGGCAATCGCGACAAGTTGGTCGGCTCGATTCAGGAACGCTATGGCCGGACCAAGGAGGAGGCCGAGCGGGAAGTTGATGACTGGGCGAGATAACCTCGCCTCACTCGTGTGAGCGGCATCAGCAAGACCGAAAGGCCGCAGCCGCACCGGACCCCCCCCCTATCTGGATGCGCTGGCTGCGGCAGGTCGGAACAGAAAACCGAGGCTCTGCCCGCTTGTCGGGCAGAGCCTCGGTAGCACAACCTCGAAAGGGAAGCGGCATGGAAGTCAAAAATCTAGACACGATCAAAAAGAAGATTGCGCAACTGGCGGCGTTTTCCGGAGAAATTAAAAAGGATCTGGACGAGGTGAAGTTCGATCCGAGCGATATGAACAGCATTGAAGCTGCCCTTCAGGAGATGGAGGATGCAATTGACAAAAAGACGGCTGTGTATGATCAAAATATCTGGATACATAACGTTGCCGTTCAGCTGAAAGAAGAGATCCGCAAGACTCTTCTGGAAAGAGAGATAGAAACACGGATCGGAGGTTAAGGAGCCTCCGGGTTCGACACGAATATAACACAGCTCCAGGCGGTGTCAGCATAGCGTGTCGGCAGGCCTTGGCGTGTAGAGGAATGCCTTGAAGATCGAGAGATAGTCGCGATCACCATTTTCGCGGTCTGCGTGCCAACGGCCATAGGCCTTGAGGTTCTGCGATGCGGGGCAGAATGGGCGGATGAAGTCCCGATAGCGGCTGATCAAGTCATTCACGGTGTTGATGTGATGGATCTTCGTCGAGCGACGCGACCGTTTCCCGCCGTTCAGCGCGAAGTGAGTGATGCGCGTGGTCTTGGCGATCTTCTCGTAGGTGGCGTGGCCATCGGTGCAGAGCACGGCGTCCGGCGCCATCGTCGGAAGCAGGGCCGCAGATACCTCCTGTTCGGTCACTTGGTTTACGGCTTCGAACGCGCGATGTCCGCCCCTGTCGGTAACCGCCACCAAGTTCTTGTTCCACGCCAGCCAACCACCGGGAGGCGCCTTCACGGTAGCGTTCCGGCTCTTGTAGAAACGCCACGGCCCCCGCGGAGGACGCGGCACATTCAGGGGATCTGCCTGATATCGCACCCATTCCCGCGACGCCTTCCTGCTTTCGCGTTGCCGGGCTTCGTCGGCTTCGACGATGCCGGACATCACACCGGTCCGTTCCGCAGGCAGGAGACGGATGATCGCCATGCGCCACCGCCAGGCCGTGTGGCGCGAGATGTCCAGCTTCTCGGCAGCCTTGCGACACGACCAGGGTTTCTGGGCCTCCATCATATTCCGCACGAGGTCGATGAAGAGATCAGGCCTTCGGATACCTGCGATCGGCGTCCCGGTCAGGCCTGACCAAGTGGCGTTGCAGTCATCGCACCTCCAGCGTTGCGCGCCGGTCCGGGTATGCCCCCACCGGCACCGCTGCGACGAGGCGCAGCGCGGGCAGTCTTGGTCGGCTTCTTTTGCGCAGCGGGCATCGAGAGCGAGCACGGCCTCGAGCCGCCGTTGGGAATCTGTCACGGCTGTGCCGAGCTGTGCGAGTTGCTGAGGCGTTAGCAGGCGAAGCCTTGAAACGAGTTCTGCAAAGGCGGTCTTGTTCATGGCGGTCCTCCAGTAGGGCTGAAGGAGCGATATTAGGGCACCTTGAATTTTGACTGTTTTCGTCTCCGCACGACGGCCGGCGCGACCTGAACCGGAAGGGAGACGGTCGGGTGTCGGTATGCTGCGTTTGGCGTGCCGCTGCGCTGCCCCTTTCATGGTCAGGTTTTGCGTCCACGCGGCGTGACCTGCCTGTCTGCTGGGCGCTTCATCATACCGGACATGGGTTGATGCGGCGCAACTGGCAGAGGCGACGCATGTTGTAGGCAAGGTTTTTCATCCCGATTTTGGCCCTGGCCCGCCCCAGGCCGATGGTTCGCACCAGGGTGCCGGCCATGTCGTTGGCCTGCGCGCCGAAGACGTGTTCGACCCGGACCCGCACGGTGGATTTGGTCCGGTTGCTGCTCTTGGCCTGTTTGGTCAGCGGTTTGCCCCGCTTGCCCTTGCGGTGGATGTGGCTCTTCAGTTCAAGCGCGCGCAGCTTGCCCTCCATCTCCTCGGACCGATACGCCGCATCCGCCCACACGCCGGAGCCCGTGTTGCCCCGCATCAGCAGGTAATCCACTGCCTGGCTGTCGTGCTGGGCTGCGTCGCTGTCGTGGTAGCGTCGGACCAGCTTGTGCTTTCGGTCCACATTCACGTGGTTCTTGTAGCCGTAATGACTCTTGCCGTGCTTTTTCGTCCAGCGCGCGTCCACGTCCTTCTGGCTGCGCTTCGCGGGCTTGTTTTCCCAACCCTCGGGGACCTCGCCCTTCTTGATGGTCGCGTTCTCGTCGCGCGTGTTGTGGTTGCGTGGCACCGGCACGATCGATGCATCCAGTATCTGCCCGCCGCGGGCAATATACCCCTGCCGCTCAAGATGACCGTCGAACAGTTTGAACAGCGCCTCCACCTGGCCCGCCTGCGCCAGCGCGTCTCGATAGAGCCAGACCGTCTTGGCATCCGGCACCCGGTCTGCGAGGCCAAGCCCAAGGAACCGCATGAACGACAGCCGGTCGCGCACTTGATACTCGATCTGGTCATCGGAGAGGTTGTAGAGCGCGCTCAAGACCAGCGTCTTGAACATCAGCACCGCATCCATCGGCTTGCGCCCGGCGGGGGACTTGCGCTCCGCGTCCGGCTTGCGCCAGACCCGCTCAAGAACCGGGCGAAACTCCTCCCACGGCACGGCGGCATCGATCTCGACCAGAGGATCCTTCTTGGCATCCAAGCTTGCGTAACGGTCTGAAAGATCAAAGAAACCCATCTGCGCCATCGCTACATCTCCCCGTGCCAGTTCCTCGCCTCAGGATACCGCAGCGCCAAGCGCCAGGCAATTTTTAGAGGTGCCCATTAGCCATTTCCGGCAAAACGAAGGCCAACCAACACGCTATGCTGACATCGCTCAGCTCCACGTGATCGTCCGGCAGGTCTTTTGACATTTCGATTTTTTGGGCAATTTGTAAAGCACGTAGCTTGATCTGGTATTGAACCTCTATCCACACTTTCCCAGCTTCCCGAATGTAGCGCTCGGTCGTTATGGCGGTTTGATCACTGCGTTAAGTGCTCGCGCCAAACAGAACGCCCATACTTTGAACCTGGATGTGTTGGGTGAAACTGCCGGGGCGCTCTGAAAGGAAGATCTATGGATTGGACCTTCATGATCCGCGAATTCATCACGCTTGGTTGTGATCGATCCGATCGGCACGATCCCTGTCTATTTATATGCCGTTTCGAATGTGCCGCCGCGTCTGCACCGCCGCTTCGCATTTCGCGCGGTCGTGATAGCGGCGCTCGTGCTCCTGCTCTTCCTCATCGGCGGCCAGTTTGTGCTGATGACTCTGGGGTTACGCCTCGGCTCTTTTCGGATTGCCGGCGGAATCGTGCTCTTCCTGTTCGCGATGACCATGATCTTCGGCGTTCCAAGCCACAGGCTGAAATCTCCGAAACCGAGAGTTACGACGACGGAGAACACCTGTCTGGCGCGGTTTTTCCCCTCGCGATGGCCCTCGATCGCCTCGCCCGGCGCGATGCTAGCTATTGTCGTCTTGACGGATAATGGAGCCCACAACGCGCTTCCAGACGAAGTGGTGATCGCCGGGCTGCTCGCCATTGTTCTTCTCCTCACGTTGCTTTTGCTGTTCGCATCGAGCCTGATCCATCGCTTGATCAGTGACACGAGCGCTTCTGTAATCTCGCGCGTGATGGGGATCATTCTGGCTACGATTGCGGTTGATGCGGTGCTTGGCGGTTTCGACGCGCTGGACATCTTTGATGTCGCACCTCCTCCCGAAGCCAGTCCGCTCGATGCGGCCGAGTGAGGAACTATAGCACCGGCTCGCGCAGCGCCCGGTGCGCGCACGCACCAGGAAATGCCAAGACGGATGGAAGACCAGAGGGGCTATTTCTGCGGTGGCAGCCATGGGAACATCATCTGCATCCACATCCGGGTTGCCTGTTCGCCCCACGCCGTCATCATCGCGGTTTGTTGCCGGCTGGCTTCCGCCATGATCTGACCGCGTGCGGCTGAGGTGATCTGGTTTGCTGCCGAAAGGTAGGCGCTCATCCAAGGGTTCTTCATAGCACGTCCTCCAAGACGGGGTTTCGCTGTCATGATACTACTCCCCGAACTGGCCAAGAGGTCCGGTCGAGATGAAAATTAGTGCCAGTATGCGCGTTCCCTCGCTCTCGAAATTGCTAGCTTGGGGCGCCATGACTGCTCTCGCCGAAGAAAAAGCCGCAGCCCGGCAATCGGCCTTCGCCCGGCGGCGGGCAGCGCATGAAGCCATACGGAAGTGCTGGCGTGGGGTTGTTCGGTCGCGGATTTCACCTTGGCGGCCAATGCGCAGGGCATTTTTGAGGGCATGGTCGGTTTCCTCTTGTTCAAGCCAATCTCGGCACGGCGCTGCATGTCTGCGTCCAGCAGCCAGTCGATGATGAACAGCGTCCGGTCGACCCGCCCAATTTCGCGCAACGCGCCCGCAAGTTCGTGCTGACGGGGATAGGCTGCAAACTTGCGCAAAATCTGGCTTTGGCGGCATTTCACCCGCCACCGGATTGGCGTGTCTGAGAGCGCCCCATGCCGGTGAGGGGGCCGGTATCCTCCATCAGGGCCGGCTCTCGCTCCCTATATAATATTGGCTCATCCTACAGGGCGCCCTAGACGAGGTGTCCCGGTAGCTTCACCCGCTCTCCGCATCTCGAGGATGCGGTGCTGACGATGCCGATCCAAGGGAATGCGATTCTGCCAGTATCAGCTTATGCCGACAGGTAAACGGGATGGCATCGATCCTGGACAGGCCGGCTTCCTTGAATGAAACGAGCCGCCGCTTTTCACGATCCCAGAGATGCAGCCGGGTGCATCTCAGACTGTCGGCAAACGTAAGGCGTTGCGCCGCGTCCAGACCGGGATGATCGCGCAGGGTCTCGGGCAGGCGGTAGAACGGAACCCGGCTTTGCAGATGATGCACATGATGCATACCGATATTGGCGGTGAACCAGCGCAGCACGCCGGGAAGGATGTAATGGGAACTGCCATGCAGCGCGGCGTCCTGGAGCTGCCAGTCGGGCTCCACGTCCCAGCTGGTCTCCTCGAACTGGTGCTGTACATAAAACATCCACACGCCGATCGTGGCGGCGACAGCGGTCGTGGGGAGAAACACGAGAAGGAGCGGCGCGCAGCCGGCTGCATAAGCGATCGTGCCCAGGAGCAGAGCCAGCATGACATTCGTGCCCATCGCGCTTGCCCAGTATCTCCAGTCCTCGTTCATCAGCCCCACCGGCAGCCGGTTCTGCAGGAAAAACAGGTAGAACGGTCCTAGCCCGAACAGCACCAGCGGATGCCGATAAAGCCGGTAGCGCAGCCGCCCGCGGGGCGTGCGTTCGCGGTATTCCGCGACGGTGAGCGTCAGCACATCGCCCATACCGCGCTTGTCGAGGTTACCGGCAGAAACATGGTGGATGGAATGGGTTCGCCGCCACACGTGGTAGGGTGTCAGCGTCAGCACGCCGAGGCTGCGTCCCACCCAGTCGTTGAGCGTGCGGTTCTTGAAGAAGGAGCCGTGTCCGCAATCGTGCTGGATCATGAAAAGCCGGACCAGAAACGCGCTGTTCAGAATGGCAAGGGCTGCGGCAAGCGGGTAGCTGACCGAAAGGCTTCCCCAGGCCAGTGCCCAGAGGGCAATGAACGGAACCAGGGTAATGATCAGTTCGATCACGCTGCGCGGATGGGACGGCTCACGGTAATCGGCCAGGACGCGGACCCAGGAGCGAGGGTCGGACGGTTCGTTTGGCGAGTTGGCCGGTCTGCGAGTGACCGCACCGGCGATGGGGCCGGTATCATGAATCACGATTGCCTCGGTCCCTATGTAATCCTGGCTCTTGTGGATGTCTTTTTTCTTTTCGGCGGATTTGCGGCTTTCCGCGCGGCTTCGGAGGCGTCGCGCTCGGCGCGGGCTGCGTGCAGTCTCGCCGTTTTTGCTTGTCGCGCCGTTGCCTGGGCATCGATGATGCCCCGGGCAATCCTGGTGGTGCTGTCTGCCTTGGTTTCCGACTTCGTCGGACGAAACAGGGTGTCTTTGGTCACCATGGGATGCTCCTGCAATGCCATTGAGGAAGTCGTCGCCATTGCACATCATGCGGATGGCCGACTTGTCATGCGAAATAGATCATCGCTCTCGCTGTGCGTGCGGGAAGGCGGCGCTTGGCGCAGCGCCTGTCATGTGGGGCGCACGGAAACGCCGCATTGGGATATGCAGCAGCCACCTCCAGCATTGTCGTCAGGAGCGAGGATAAAACAGGGCGGTGTAAACCCGCCCTGTTCGGGAAGTTTACGCCAGAGCGAGATTGGTCGCGGATTCGCGACCGTCACGGCCCGACTCGATATCGTAGGTCACCTTCTGGTCATCTGCGATGCCGGTCATGCCCGCCTGCTCGACAGCCGAGACGTGCAAAAACACGTCCTTGCCGCCCGTATCGGGCGCGATGAAGCCGAAGCCTTTGGAAGAATTGAACCATTTCACGGTGCCATTGGCCATATCCGTGGTCTCCTGTTTTGTTTGCTGCCCGCATCATGCGGCAGCGCGGCAGTGTCGGCCTGGATCGATCAACCGAGTGCCGGATTAACGGAGACAGAGGTTCGAAAAAGAATAACGTCGCTCTTTCTAATTGGGGTGTGCGTGCGCCCGTTACAATAGTGACGCCACCTTGATCTTCCTTGATCCACGAAGGTTCAGGCGAGCGCCTTTGCCGTCTCGAACAAGCACCTTTCCCACGGTTGGAGACGGCTATTAGGCAGGGTCCTGAATGCTGGATGGGGACTCGTCACCGTGCCGCTGGGGGCTCGAGGGGTTTAGTCGGCGGCTGGGCTATAGCGACGATTTCTTCGGTCGGACGCCGGAATTCCGGCGTGCATGCTACCTGACATGATGAAGTAAGAAATCGAGGTGATCTCCGCTCGAGCCGATCGATCAGCCGCTCAACATGCTTGAACTGGCCCCCTTTTCGACCGGACACTCGGGCATAACGATGGAGGCTTAGGGATAGCCCTAAGCACGTGCTTATGTCTGACTATGAAATCATCACCGATGGCGGCCGTCGGCGTCGCTGGACGTCGTCCGAGAAGCTGCGGATCGTCGAGGAGACACTGGACGAGACCGCCAGCATCTCGGTCGTTGCACGCCGCAATGGTGTCGCGCCGAACCTGCTGTATCGTTGGCGGCGTCTGATGCTGGAGGGAGGGGCCGTGGCCGTATCTGGAGACGATGACGTCACAAGCAATCGCGCGGTCCAGCAGATGGAGGATCGCATTCGCGAGCTGGAGCGCCAACTGGGGCGAAAGACCCTGGAAGTCGAAATCCTCAAGGAGGCGCTTGACAAGTCACGCTCAAAAAACTGACGTGGCAAGTGCAGTCGCAGCCCAAGGACGGTTCCCGATGAGCATCGTGGCCGAAACTCTGGGCGTCTCCAGATCGAACCTGCACGCCCGCGTCAAGGGAAGCGCGAAGCCGCGTCGGCGCTATCATAAAGCGCAAGACGCGGCGATCGTGCCGCTTATCACCGCGCTGGTGGCAGCGCGACCGGCCTACGGGTATCGTCGGATCACGGCGTTGCTGAACCGGCAGCTGCGCGCGGAAGGCTCAGAACCCGTCAACCACAAGCGCGTTTACCGCATCATGCAGGGGCGGAACCTGCTGCTGGCACGTCGCTACACCGACCGGTCCGATCGCGCCCACTACGGCAAGGTCGTGACCATGCGATCGAACCTGCGATGGTGCTCTGACGGCTTCGAGTTCACCTGCTGGAACGGCGACATCGTCAGAGGCGCCTTCATCATCGATGCCCATGACCGCGAGATCATAGCCTGGCACGCCGTGGCTAACGCAGGCATCAGTGGATCGGACGTGCGCGACATGATGCTGGCAGCGGTAGAGGCGCGGTTTGCGGGGCATCGCGCACCGCATCAGGTCGAGATGCTCAGCGATAACGATTCGCCCTACATCGCCAAGGACACCCGGATCTTCGCCCGCCAGCTCGGCCTGAAGCCGTGCTTCTCTCCGGTGAAAAGCCCGCAGAGCAATGGGATATCCGAGGCATTCGTGAACACGCTCAAGCGGGACTACGTGAACGTCACTCCGCTGCCAGACGCCGTCACCGTCCTTGGATTGATTGCCGGATGGTTCGAAGACTACAATGAGAACCACCCGCATTCGGGGCTGAAGATGCGAGTTCATCGCAGCTCAAACCGCAACCGCCTGAGTGTCCGGTGAAACGGGGGCAAGATCAATGCTGGTGAAACGGGGGCAAGATCAATGCTGGTGACGCAAAGCCGGGTGCTGGAATTTACCCGTTGAACTGTTTCATCACTGCTCAAGCCGATGTCGCGTGACGTGGCAGCAAAACAAGGTGCCTGGACAATGACCATTCTCCACCTTCGCCATATTCCGGGATCGCGCTCCGTGCGCATCCTGTGGCTACTGGAAGAGGTCGGCTGTGATTATCGACTTGAAATCATGAAAGAAGACCGCTCCCTCTACGATGTCCTTTGCCCCGTCGCGCGCGTTCCGGCCCTGCGCGATGGGGAGGTCACCATGCATGAGACCGGCGCCATGACGGAATGGATCTGTGAGACACGCTCCCCACATCTTGGACGATCGCCGGATTCAGCAGGGCGGGCAGGTTGGCTCGATTGGCTGCATTTTGGCGAGACGCTTCTGACCCATGTCATCGCGGCGCGGTTCCGGAACCCTGTGCCCTCCCCGACGGCTTCCAGTTCCGATGAGATGATACGGCTCGAGCATGGCTTCGACTTGCTGGAAGATTGGCTTGGAGAGTCTAACTGGCTGCTGAGCGATTTTTCCGGCGTCGATTGTCACGTCGGATACTCCCTGTGGATTGCCTCGCAGGTCATGGAGCTCGACCCCTATCCGGTGCTGCAGGCCTTTCTGACACGCTGTTCGACCCGGAAGGCATTCCAGCGGGCAAGCCTGCTGACAGGCGGCACCTGGAAGTGAAAAACGTTTCCTTCCTGATGCTGCAGCGGAATCGCGAATTTAATCGGATGAAGCGGGCAGGGGGATTTGACGTGTTGTGAGAGCCAACATTGCATGACGCAGAGGCCATTTGCTTTTATAGGGGATCCTCCCTGGCACGCGCGACACCGAACTATGCTCGGAAATGGGTGACGGGGTTTGAGAAGGCGGCGTATCGTGGCGGGTGTCAAAGCCTGCCAGAACTTCCAGAAGGAACGATACGCCATGCCGAAAGATACCGACATTATTGCCCTGCGTCAGCCGGAATCTGTTGATGATCCGCTGACAGAGATCGCCCGGGACGGGGCGCGCCGGATGCTGGCCGCCGCGCTCCGCGCCGAAGCCGACATCTTTGTCGCGCAACATGCCGAAGAGGTCCTGCCGGATGGTCGGCAGCGGGTTGTGCGGCATGGGCAAGCGCCGGAGCGGTCCATCCAGACCGGGATCGGCGCACTTGATGTGCGCCGTCCGAAGGTGCGTGACCGCGCAGTCGACGTGACGGATGAGAAAAAGATCCGGTTCACCTCGGCGATCCTTCCGAAATGGGCGCGGCGCTCGAAGAGCCTCGATGCCCTGCTGCCGGTGCTCTACCTGCGCGGCATTTCCACCGGTGACTTTCAAGAGGCGCTGGCCGCGCTCCTCGGGCCGGACGCGCCGAACCTGTCGCCCAGTGTTATTTCGCGGCTGACCGGGGAGTGGCAGCAGGAGTATGCCCACTGGCAGCGCCGCGATCTCTCGGCGCGTCGCTACGTCTACATGTGGGCTGACGGCGTTTATCTTCAGGCCCGGATGGAGCCGCAGGCCGAGTGTATGCTGGTCATTCTCGGGGCCACGCCCGAGGGCAAGAAGGAACTCGTCGGCTTCCAGGTGGGCGTTCGCGAGAGCGCGCAGAGCTGGCGCGAGTTGCTGGTCGACATCAAGGCTCGCGGTCTTAAGGTGCCGCCTGAGATTGCCGTCGGTGACGGGGCCATGGGGTTCTGGAAGGCCCTCGACGAGGTCTTTCCGGGCACGCGTCATCAGCGCTGCTGGGTTCACAAGATCGCCAATGTTCTGAACAAGCTCCCAAAATCGATGCAGCCCACGGTGAAGACCGACCTTCGCGAGATCTGGCAGGCCGATACCCGGGCCGCGGCGGAAGCCGCCATGAACACCTTCGCCGAGAAATACGGTGCCAAGTATGAGAAGGCAGTCACCTGCCTGACCAAAGACCGCGAGGCGCTGCTCGCCTTTTACGATTTCCCGGCCGATCACTGGGATCACCTGCGCACCGGTAACCCGATCGAGAGCGTCTTTGCCACCGTCAGGCACCGGACCGTGCGGACCAAGGGCGCGCTGTCGCAAAAGACCGCGAAGCTGATGGTCTTCAAGCTCGTTCAGGCCGCCGGGAAGACATGGCGCCGCCTGAAGGGTGCGAACCAGTTGCCTTTAATCATCGAAGGAGTCACATTCACCGACGGTGTCGCCGCAAACGACACCGGAAACCGCGCCGCTTGATCAGGCCCTATCACCCAAAATCGCGCATATCTCCGCGACACCCATCATCGGCTTGATAGGAAGCGGCAATATACGGGCTCTTCAGAAAGGAGCAGCTGCTATTTTATAGATAGCTCCACTCCACAGCAGGACCACCAGGAAGACGTAAAGCCATAGCGCCCACGCGCCTCCAACAGCATCAGATTTCAGTTTTTGCGCCGATTTTTTCACCGCAGCCTCCCCCAAGACCGATGTGATTATAGCAGAATACGGGGAAATCAACAAACATTATAGGGGAGACCGCTGCGTCTGCATTTATGGAGAAAACCTGGAGACCTTACCGATGGTTTATCGCTCTTGCTGATGGAATGGTGCGGTGCGCAGAGAAAGCCAGCGATGTGGCCGATGATGGTAATGAATAAGCTTGCCGCCGAAGCCTTCGTATTACATGAGGCTGCTGCTTCATCAAAATCTGCCGCCGGGGTGCTGAGGGCACAACGACATAGAGGGATAGGCAATTGGGTAAGAAACAAATGACGCCCGGCCGAAAGGATGTGGCCGGGCGTCACCCCACTGAAAGGCTCTTGGGGGAGGTTCTTTCAGCTGTCGCTTTGCGGGAGCAGTCCGCCTTCTTGTGCGGCGCGGAGTTCCCCTTCATCCAGCACCCCGTCGGCATTGGTGTCCATTTCAGCAAAATCGACCGCGGTGCTTTCGGGGTAAGCCGTCTGCAGTTCGTCCAGCGTGACGGCACCATCGCCATCGCCATCCAGTTCGCTCACGCTCGCGGCCCAAGCCGGCGCGGAAAGAGCGAGAACGGCGGCGGTTGTCGTGAGGATGGTTTTCATCATTGGTCTCCATTTGTCTTCATGCAGGCTTTTATCTGCCTCTCCCGCCAAGACGAAACGCCGGCCATTGTTGTTCCTCAAACCCTCCGCCACTCCGGCAGCGCGCGCATCTTTGCCGAACCGAGCATTTTTCCGGGCACTTTTCCGCTTGGGAGAACTGAGCCGCCAGAGAAGATCATGTTCTCAAATATAACGTGGCACAGGCAGGTTCTGCACACATAGAGCCGGCCTGGATTCTCCATACCCCATGACGTTTTGCAGGCGCTCATCTTCCCGGACACCTGACGGAGTCACGCCGATGTTCGATCGACCAGCATCGCAAAGTCGGGAGTCGCACACCAATAAGCACTGCCATATGTATGTCGGGACACGGTTTGAAACTGCTGAGAACTACCGGACAGTAAAATGTTGATAAGGTTAAGATATTGGACAGCTTTTTTGGTCGTTGGCGGCATTGCGATTGGCGTAGCGTCGCATTGGAACAAGCAGCCCCGGCACCCGGTCTCGTTTTCCGACAGCGCAGCAGCCGACCTGTCGCTCGGCAGCGGGTCGGACGGCACCACGCCCGGTGGCGATAATTCCGAAACTGCGCGAGCTGCGACAGGCGCCGACCTGCTGTCTCGGGCCGACGACATCGTGACCTGGACGCGGGTCGTGGGCGCGGGCGACAGCCTGTCGGGGCTTCTCTCCGAGGCCGGCCTCGATACCGATGCCCGCAGCCACGTGATCCGCGCGATCGGATCCGAATTCGATCTGCGCCACCTGAAACCCGGACACAGGCTCGCTCTGAAGATATCCGCCGATGGATTTCCCGAAATCGCCACACTCGAGATCGAGAATGGATCGCGCATTCTTGCGACCTTCGGCGCCGCACCTTCCGTGCAGAGGCTGGCGCCCGATCTCGACAGCGTCCGGCGCGCGGGGGAAGCAACTGTCGGAAGTTCCATCTTTGCCGCTCTGGACGATGCGGGCATTCCGACGAGGTTCGCGACGGACCTCGAGCTGATCCTCGCGGCGGCATTCGATCTGCGGACGGCTCTGAATGGCGGCGAACACATACGCCTGATGTGGCGTGAATATCGCTCTGGCGACCGTGTGGTGGGCGAGCCGGTCATCGATTTCGCACAACTCGATCTGGCTGAGGGGCGTTATGAAATCCTGTGGCCGGGTAACAATTCCAGGCGGACCAGGATTTTCAAGGAGGGGCAACTCGTGCAGGTATTCGACCAACCGATCCCGGGCGCGAGGCTCAGCTCTGCTTTCGGACTGCGGATGCATCCCGTTCATGGGGATATGCGGATGCACAGCGGCGTGGATTTCGCAGCCGAACAAGGCGCGATTGTAGCGGCGACGCAGACGGGTAAAATCGTGTTCATGGGCAAGCGCAGCGGTTACGGGAACGTGGTCGAGCTGGACCATGGCGATGGGATCCAGACGCTCTACGCTCACTTGAGCGCCGTGAACGAGGCGCTGCAGGTTGGCCAGCGCGTCGCCGCCGGAACAGAGATCGGCCGAGCCGGATCGACAGGCACCTCAACGGCGCCGCATCTTCACTACGAGATTCGTGTCGACGGCAGGCCGGTCTCTCCTCTCGCCGACACACGGCTGCGCGATCCAGGCAATGGCACACCCCGCCCGACAAAATCCCTTGCCCTTGTGGACAGCCTGCAAAGCGAACTTGACCGGCTGCTCGCATCAAGCGGATAATGGGCGCGCACCCTACCGATTAAAATGCCGTCGATTGACCGGTTCGCGAAGCAAAAAAAGACCCGTGCGCCATGGGCGCGACGGGTCCAGTCGGGGAGAAACGGGGTCAGGGGCCGGTATTGATCCAGACCACCTTGGGCTCGGTGAAATTGTCGATGGCGACCTCGCCATGTTCGCGCCCGAATCCTGAATCACGTGTCCCGCCCCAGGGCAGGCGGATGTCGGTCGGGCCGAAGGTGTTGACCCAGACCGTCCCGGCCTTCAGCTTGCGGGTGAAGCGGTGGGCGCGGGCGATGTCCGCGGTCCAGACCCCCGCAGCCAGGCTGTAGACCGTGCCGTTGGCGATGCGCAGCGCGTCTTCCTCGTCGCGGAAGGGGATGATCGCCGCCACCGGGCCGAAGATTTCTTCCTGTGCGATGCGCATGTCGGGGCGCACATTCGCAAAGATCGTGGGTTCGACGAAATAGCCCGCCGACCCATGGCGATTGCCGCCGGCCGCCAGCGTCGCGCCGTCCTCGCTGCCGATGCGGATATAGTCCAGCACTCGGTTCATCTGCGTCTCGGAAACGACCGGGCCCATCGAGGTGCCGCTGTCCTGCGGATCGCCCAGGCGCATCCGGTCGGCCCGCGCCGTCAGGCGCTCGACCATTTCGTCATGGATGCTTTCATGGACAAGGATGCGCGACCCGGCGGAGCAGACCTGGCCGGTATTGAAGAAGATGCCCGATCCAGCCGCCCGGCCCGCCGCATCCAGATCGGCGTCGGGAAAGACGATATTGGCGGATTTTCCGCCCAGCTCCAGCGTCACCCGTTTCAGGTTCCCGGCCGCGCCGCGCAGGATCTGCCGCCCCACGGCGGGCGAGCCGGTGAAGGTCACCTTGTCCACATCCGCGTGATCGACCAGCGCCTGTCCGGCCACCGCGCCAAAACCCGGCACCACGTTCAGCACACCGGCAGGGAAGCCTGCCTCCAGCGCCAGGGCACCGATCTTGAGCGCCGTAAGGGGCGTGATCTCGGCAGGCTTCAGCACCACGGTGCAGCCACAGGCCAGGGCGGGGGCGATCTTCCACATGCCGATCATCAGCGGGAAGTTCCACGGCACAATGGCCCCGACCACGCCCAGCGGTTCGCGTATCGTGTAGGTCAGCGCATCGGGGCGGGCCGGGATCACCTGGCCGTTGATCTTGTCGGCCATGCCAGCGTAATAGGTCAGCGTATCCAGCACGGCGGGCAGGTCCTGCCTGCGGATCGCCGAGACCGGCTTGCCGGAATCGAGGCTTTCCAGATGCACCAGTTCCTCGGCATCGCGGCGGATGAGGTCGGCCAGCTTCAGCATCAGCGCGCCCCGGTCGGCGGCTCGCATCGCCCCCCAGGCACCCTCGAACGCCTTGCGCGACGAGGCGACAGCCGCGTCGATATCCTCCACCCCCGCCTCGGCGACCTGCGCCAGAACCTGTCCGGTGGCTGGGTTCAGGGTATCGAAAGTGCGGCCCGATACGGCCGGCACGAACTGGCCGTCGATCAGAAGGCTATGGGTCGAAGTCGAAATCCAGTCGAGCATTTCTTCCTCCTTGGTTTATGATATGCGATGCATATCTCTTGAGGATTTCTGCGGGTGATGTGAAAAACAACGCATGAAACCTGTTGCTGACTGACTGGTATCAGGATTATCTGCATCGGAGAATATGATATCTTTTGCCAAACTGTCGACGTCAGGTTGTGCAGTTGCGTGCATAACCCACCAAGGCAGGGGCAGGGCGGCGCGGGAACGGAGGAACGGACATGATCAAGGTCGAAATCGCGCCGGTGTGGCGCTTCCGGCGCAGCACGGATGCGCAATCGCTCGAGATGACGCTCGATATCCTTTCGGAGATCCGAGACACCGGAAAGATCACCACCGCGGCCTCCCGGACGGGATTGTCCTATCGCCATGTCTGGAACCTGATCGAGAAATGGGGCGACTTCTTCGGCAGCCCACTGGTCGAGCGCCGCCGGGGCAGCGGCACCAGCCTGACCCCCTTTGGCGATAAGCTGGTCTGGGCCGGCCAGCGGCTTGAGGCAAGGTTGCGGCCGCTGCTGCAGAACCTCAGCCAGGAATTGCAGACCGAGGTGAACCAGATGCTGGATTCGGGCCCTCCGGTGCTGCGCGTCCATGCAAGCCATGGCTTTGCGGTCCCGAAGCTGCGCGAAATTCTGGCACAGACGCCCCACGGCGACGTGGATTTCCGCTATGTCGGCAACCAGCATTCGCTGGTCTCGCTGGTGCAGGATGATTGCGATCTGGCGGGGATGCATCTGCCGCAGGGCGAATTGCGCGCCCGCAGCGTCGCCCTGGCGAAGGGATGGCTGGATCCGACTGAACATCGGGTGATTTCGTTCGTCACCCGCGAAATGGGCCTGATGGTGCCCGCGGGCAATCCGCTGGGTATTGACGGCCTTTTCCGCCTGACCGATCCAAAGATCCGTTTTGTCAATCGCGACCCCGCTTCGGGAACGCGGCTGTTGTTCGAGCAGCTTCTGGCACAGGACCAAATCGAGCCGCAGGCCATCACCGGCTATTCCACCGCCGAATACACCCATGCGGCCGTTGCGGCCTATGTCGCCTCGGGACTGGCCGACGTGGCCTTTGGCGTGGAGGCTGCCGCGCGACAATTCGGGCTCGATTTCCTGCGGCTGCTGACCGAGGATTATGTCTTCGTCTGCCATCGCGCCATCTTGGACACTCCGGCCATGCAGCGCGTTCTGGCGGTGATGCGCAGTCCCGAATTCCACGAGGCCGTCTCCGCCCTTCCGGGCTATCAGCTGCGCGAGCCCGGCACGGTCAAAACCATCCGGGAAGTCTTCCGCAGGCCGGAATGATGCATTGATCATCGATGAGCAAAGGCGCGTCGCCGAGAGGCTGACAGTGCTTCCAGCCTGGCTCATCGACTCTTGCCCGCGGGTGAACTGACATCCACCCCCCGGCGACTGCAACCGCAAGGAAATCACGCTATGAAACAGAATATCGACAGCTCGTCCCTTTCCACCACATTCGCGACACGAACCCTGCATGTTCACCCATCAAACTCGACAGGTGAAAGATCCCGTCTTGAAAATGGTGAGCTGGGCCCGGAAATGGCCCGATCGCAATGGCAGAAAATCGCCGCGCGAGAGTGAGCGGGCAGGGGCCGTAGCAACCTCCTGCCTGCTCACGGTGTTATGATAGGTATTTTCCGATCGCTATCAGGGCAGCCATTATAACAATGGTAATAACCCAGGATGCGATCACGTGAGACGCGCTGTTGTCTTTCATCAATCGAGCTCCTGCGTGCAGATTCCACCATTGGACATCGCGGCCTCTGCGGAAATGCAGAGATGTCGCGCATGGCCCTGCAGGCTCCACGCTATTCAGTTAGGGGGAACGGTCACCCACGCCTCGGCACAGGGCGCGGTAGCCATGACATGCCGACCGCCCGTCATGGAAGAGCGGCCGGCAACATCGCCTATGCTTGAGGAGGAGCTCGAATGGGGTGAGTGCGCGGCGCAGCGTTGCCAACCACCAGTCCCTGCGCGGAACTCGCTGGGGCGATCGGATGTGCCAGCCGCTGCAACAGGAGATCGCGTCCCGATGTAGCTGCATCATTTGCCGCCGGTAGGTCAAGTTCTGCTAGACGTGCTGCCGGCCGCTCGACCGCCACTCGAACTCCAGGCCGGTCTTGCTGGAGGTGGAGATGGAGAAAATCACGGAGGGCATGTCGACCCCATTGGCCATCGCCGACCTGAGGCGCGTGTAGCGAGATGGAAGCGAGCGAGACAGCCGTGACGAGCACGAGGAGGCAGCGCCGAAGCGAAAACAGGCTGAAGGAGGATCTATCGTGCCACATGGTCGTGAACTGCACAGGGACGTGGCACATTACCTTCAATTACGGAATAGGCGCAAGCGCTACCCGACCAGTGCTAATGCTCCGCCGATGGAGAGAATCGCACGTGGCGCGCACGGGCGCTGAGAGGGCATCGCGGTCGCTTCGGCCTCACCACACAGAAAACATCTTTGCCCTTCACGCGTGATGCGCACCTGGTAGGGCTCTCGTGACGCCCGACGGGAAGATAGCTTTGCTGAACAGCCAAATGACGGCCATCTGGCAAAGCTTCTTCTGAACACAGTGTCGACGGAGGCGGCAGCTTCTGTTCGCAGCATTGCGCCGAGCGTGCAATGGACTCCCCTCCGGGCAATCATGGTCACCGGATCACCAACAGTTACCGGCCGACGCAGAGGATATCAGTGTCATGGCGGCGTATAGATGCCCCAGAGGCGCTAGGAGGCCCGTGGGGCGCGAGGAGGCCCGTGGGGCGCTTCTCTTGAAGCTGACTCACCAAGGGCTGCCAAAAACTGTCGGCAAGCGAGTGTGGCTGGCCTCCTGCGGCCTCTGGGACGCTACGGTCGGTTAAGCCGGACCCAATCGATGGTGAAATCCACACCCGCCGCGTCGATCAGCGTGCCGGCGGGGCAGCGACGGTTGACGGTTTCCTTGAACGTTTCGAATTTCTCGTCGTCGAGGTCGATGGCCAGTTCGATACGCGTGCGCACGCTTTGGAAATAAGGCTGCACGGCGGCCGTGCCCAGAAAACCACGCACATCGAGCGCACCTTGGCTGGAGAGGTTGATCGACTTTGTCTCGGCGCCATATTCAGCGGCCACCACCCTGATCACGACGGCAAGGCAGCCATCGAGTCCGGCAAGCAGCAGTTCCATGGGGTTGGGCGCACTGTCGGCACCGCCAAGCTCGGGCGGCTCGTCCACGGCAATCGTGAACTGGCGCGCGATAACATCGGCGCGCAGCCCCTCTTTCCACTCGGTTTTCGTCTCGAATACCGCCATGCTGGAAGCAGATGTTTCGGGTTCCTGGCGCTCAATAGTGGTTGTCGTCATCGGTTTGCCTATTCCTTGGTGTGCGTGCTGGTCAGTGTCAGCTCGGGGCAGCGATTGCGTGGGCAGATCGGCGCAAGTCTCGGGTTGATGTCGTGCGTTCAGATGCGGCAATACGATATCCTGTGCCGTGTTCAGAGTCCAAGATCGCTGAGACCCGCGTGATCGTCGGGACGGCGACCTTGTGGCCAGTGGAATTTCCGCTCGCTCTCCTCGATGGCAAGATCGTTTATACTGGCGACGCGAAGTTCCATGTGACCAGAGGCCGCAAACTGCCAGTTCTCGTTTCCGTATGAGCGAAACCATTGCCCGAACTGGTCGTGCCATTCATATGCAAAGCGAACGGCGATACGATTCTCGGCAAAGGTCCACACCTCCTTGATGAGGCGATACTCGAGTTCCGTGGACCATTTACGCTGGAGAAAGGCCACGATCTCGGCGCGCCCTTGCAGGAACTCCGAGCGGTTGCGCCAACGAGAATCCTCGGTATAGGCGAGCGAGACCTTCTCGGGCTCCCGGCTGTTCCATGCGTCTTCTGCTGCACGCGCTTTCTGGATTGCGGTCTCGAGTGTAAACGGCGGCACCGGCGGCTTTTGCATGATGATCTCCTCGGTGGTGATTTGTCGGAATGGCAGATTGCGACGCAGCCCTTGATGGCCTGATCCGGTGGCTGGACGCTATCAATGCATCCGGGCCGATGGTGAACGGCGCCGTCTGGTTGGCATCCTTGCGGCCGCGCTGTGGTGGCTGACGCGAACAAGAGGTAAACTTAGCGCAACATACAGGGAAACTTATCGGCCATATCTGTCAACATGTTTGCCTCCGAGGTAAACAACGATGGCACCTTACAAGCGCATGTGGTTACCTTTCACAACCTGGATGTCAACAAAACAGCCAATGAAATATGACTTTCTCCACCCCATGTTGCGGATAGCCACAGAAGTGGCTTTTTTGGGGGTCTATGTGTGATAATGAAATTGCGCGTATTTTCCCAATAATTTGCCATTTCAGATTGCGCGACGGACTGACGGACCGTGCTATGAGAGTGGATAGGAGGATTTGTGCGGCCAAGTCAGGTTGCGCGCATTTCCGGGAATCTCCTGAGAATCGTCCTATCGGAACTGCATACAAACGCGACCTCGTTGCCCAGGCTACCTGCATTCAAATGACCCAGTAGAAGTGGCTCGCAAGCACAAGAGGACTCGAATCCGCACGGATACATCGGGCCGAAAACAGCTTCAGGCTCGACACGCGTGTGGCGCTGCAGGCCTTCAAGATCACATCTCACCTTCGTCGATCCGGGGCAGGAACCATGTCAACAATCCTGCAAGCGGCAGGAAGGAACAGATCCGATAGACCGTTTCAACACCGTAGCTGTCAGCCAGCACGCCGAGAAACGCAGCCGAAACACCGGCGAGTCCGAAGTTCAACCCGTAGAACAACCCTCCGATCAACCCGATGCGGTTCGGCAGAAGATCCATCGCATAGATCAGCATCGAGGCGAACGCGCTGGCCATGATCAGATTGATCATGATCGTCAGCACACCCGTCCAGAACAGGTCTGCATAGGGCAGGATCAACGTCAGCGGCAGCGGCCCCAGCACCGAGATCCAGATGATCCTGTATCGGCCGATTCGGTCGCCCAGGATCCCGCCCATCAGCACTCCAAACGCAGCCGCCAGCAGGAAGATGAACAGCATCATCTGCGCCGCCGGGATGGAAAGCCCGAACCGATCCATCAGATAGAAGGTGTAGAATGAACGAAAGCTCTCGCTATAGGTATTCTTGATGAACATCAGAAAGATCAGAACGACAATGCCGATGGCAATGGTTTGCGGCGCGTGCCGCGTCACCTCGGCGCCCCGTCTGCTGCCGACGGCGCGCATCGCTGCGAACTCTGCGCTGATCTGACGCTGTTTGCTGCCGATCCATGTCAGCAGCATCATGGCCATGAGGGCACTGACTGCGAACCACGCCAGGCTCGGTTGGCCCCAGGGCACGAGGACAAGTGCTGCAAAGACCGGCCCGAGCGCTCCACCCGCCTGTCCACCGACCTGAAAGATGCCCTGCGCAAGTCCCTGTCGGCCTCCGGCAGCATAGCGCGCCATCCGCGTCGCCTCGGGATGAAAGATCGACGAGCCGATGCCAATCAACGTCACCGAGACCAGGATCATCAGATAGTTGGTGGCCAAGGCAAGGCTGACCAGTCCGGAAAGGGTGAACATCATCCCCACCACCGGCGAATAGGGCGCGGGATGCCTGTCGGTCATCATCCCGATCAGCGGTTGCAACAACGAACCGGCGATTTGAAATGTCAGCGTGATGAGGCCGATCTGAGCGAAATCCAGTGCATATGCGTCCTTCAGGATCGGATAGGCAGCCGGGATCAGCGATTGCATCATGTCGTTCAGCAGATGCGTCAAACCCAGAACCACCAGAATGGCCAGATGAGTTCCGGAACGAGTCGCGATCGTCATGACGATTTTCTTCCACGTTCGGGACATCGACGAAGTCTTACACCATGCGGCTTGTCGCAACGGCGCACGTGCAACCGACTGCTTTCTTCACGTTCTGTCGAAGCTACGCTCACGGTTCTGCGCGCAGAGCGGGCGCGACCTGCCGGTGGCGCGCCATTCCACGCGCCACGAGCCAGACACCAAGAGCCCAGGCCGCGCCGAGGACCCAGCCTGCCAAAACATCGGTGGGCCAGTGGACGCCGAGAAAGAGGCGGCTGATGCCAACGAGAAGCGACAGGAGCGTGGCGATGGTGATGTAGAACGCCCTTATGCGGAACCGGGGTTCGGTTCGGGCCAGCATGACCGCCAGCGTCAGATAAATCACGGCCGCCATCATCGAATGGCCTGATGGAAAAGACGCAGAGAGCGCTTCGACCAGATGAGGAACAACTTCGGGACGCGGGCGCGCGACCGCGGTTTTTGCCAAATGCCCCAGTGCTTGTCCGCCAATGAGCGCGGTCGCGAGAAAGAACGCTGACGCGGGCTGACGGCGCAGGACCAGAAACGCCAAGAGGGCCAAGGAACCAAGGGCCAGAACCGCGGTGCTGCCAAGCGCGGTGATGTCACGCATTGCTTCCAGGATCCGCGGCCCACCTATCGGACTTGCAGGATCGCCCGGGCTGCGCAGAGCCTGCAGGATGGCCGCGTCGAATGTGTAGGGATCACCTGTCATTATTCTAGCCACAAGTGTAACGAAGGCCCAAAGTGCTCCTGCTATAATCAGGATGATGAGCAGCGTCGCGGTCTCGACCCGGCGGGTCAGATGGGCAAGAAGAGTCGGTCGTGGCATTGGAGTCCCGCAGATGAAGTCACGTTTCGTCACAGCAGTCCGCCACCGGGCGACACTTGTCAACAATACCTCGGACCCCCATTGCGCGCTGGTGGCGGCCGAGATTATCGTCGCTCCCGATGGTCGGGAGCTTGGTCTGGGCCGCGCTTCTGTTCACGGTTTTGAGCATAGCAAGGCTGTGGACGCAGGTTGGCGTCGAAGACACTACGCGCGCGTCGCGTAGCGAAATCCGGGGCTGAAGTTGAGCGCTTGCGTTGCGCATCTTGCAACCTGGAGTCGGAACGCGGAAAAGCATCGCGAACCGCGCATTGCCGCTAGCCGGAGGAATGGCTCGAGCTGCCGGGATCCGTCGACCAAACCCTATATTCATCCGTATCGATCCGTTCGAAGTCCTAGGGCAGGGTAGACAGCCCGAAGGGGATGCCTTTCGGCGCCACCAGGCGCCTGTGGCAATTCTTCCTGTTCAGAATTGGCCGCTGCGATCAGGAGATGATCAAGCCGAACGCGGCAAGGGCGACCCAAAGCTCAGCCCAAAATCCTGTGTATGGAACGTCCCAGTGGCCAGTTCGTTGCCTCGTTGAGTTGGACGCTGGGCATCGGCTCGCCAATGACCATTGCACCGTGACAGCTTTGCCGAACGTAATCGAGCGCAGGAATATGCTAATGCGATGAGCTATTTCGTCCTTAACCTGCTGCACCTGTTCGCCGCCATCATGTTCGTCGGAACCGTCTTTTTCGAAGTGCTCATCCTCGAAGCCATACGCAAGCCGGTCGGTCGTGAGGCAATGCGGTCGGTGGAGAGTGCAGTGGCCCGGCGCGCGCGGCAGCTCATGCCGTTCGTGATCCTCGTGCTCTATTCCGCTGGCCTCGGCATGGCGTGGCAATATCGCGCGGCATTGGCGCACCCGTTCGATTCCAGTTTCGCGACCTTGCTCTGGATCAAGATCATCCTCGCAATCAGCGTGCTGGTTCATTTCATCACGGCCGTGACCCTTGGCGCACGCGGCAAGCTCAGGTCGCGCCAGGTTCGGTTCATCCATATCAGCGTTTTCAGCCATGTCTTGCTGATCGTCTTTCTGGCAAAGGCGATGTTCCATATCAGCTGGTGAGCGAAGCCGGGATTTACCGACGCCGCCGCGCCGTATGAAAGTCAACACACCGCATTGTCAGGATTGGCGCGCCAACCATTCCGCCAGCACCGCGTTATCGGCGCGAATGTAACTGGCATCTGGCGCATATTCCTTCCATGCTTCGCGGTGTTTGGCCGATACCGTCGTCACCACCGGCCGTCCGGCAGCGATTGCCGCCTCGAAGGCCGGAAAGAGCCCCTTCTGCATCGCTTCGAGCTTGCCGAACTTGCTCAGCACGACAACGTCGCTGGCTGCGATCTCGTCCAACACCGTTGCGCAAGCCGCATCCACGCCAGAGGCATCCAGGTCACACGCGGTGCCAGATGGTGCTGTCTCGAAATAGATCTGGAATTGGTCGCCAGATCCGATATCGCGCAAGATGCCGGCCGTGCATTTGCGATCGGGCGACCCGTGACGGTGTGCCGTCACGCCCGCGACCTTAACGCCGTTGGCGCGCCAGTTGGCCACGGCCTCTACCAACAACTGTTGAACGCTCTCGCTATCGGACCCTTGAACGACAGCGATGTTCCTTGCAGAGGATGCCATCGGGATCTCCTTCGCGTGTGCAGTTGACCTACAACAGCATCGCTCCATGATGACCGATCATCAAGGCATATACGGTGAAGATGCGCGCGGCAGTTTGTCCGGGTTCCGTTGCCGGCGGCGTCGAGCGATCTCGGCGGAGCATTGCCACCAGCTTGCCACGATCCTCTTGGCCATGTGGAAGTCCGGCACCGCATATTGGGCAAAAGGCCATCCACCAGCCTCAGCAAAGGACTCTGTCGCAGCATGATGGACATAGACGCTGTTCCGCGCGCGCCACCCTGACGGCGCGGCGCAGATCACCGAGATCCGGCACCTTCGGGTGGCGGTGTGACGTCCCGGGCAGGGACGACGGACGGGATGAGCTCGGACTTGCCGTTGTGCCATGAGCCCGAGGTACAGATTAGGAGCCTCCCGACCTCCACAGTCCGCATCTTGTGGCGGCGTGCCGACCACGGACAGAAGTATGGACCTGCTTGTTGGATGTTTCGCTGTTGACTGAAACCGCCCGATCACAGAAGCGGCATATGCTCGGAATGCTTGGCCGAGCAGGACGTCCGCGCCATTGTTGCCTATCTCAGGACTCTACCGGTTCGAACGCCTTGATAAGAGCGGAAGCCGTCGACATCCGAGCGGTCAGACACGCGCAGCAGACGGCATTGAGGAGGTCCGGCACGATCATCAAGATCGCGACGAACGAAAAGACCGCATCCGCCGCACCCGCTCGTCATGCAACGAGGCAGGGCGCCGCGTTCGGATCGCCCTGATTGCGACAGAAGCTCCGGAGGCCGATTGGCCCGCCGAAGATATCCTCGCGAGGGTTTCTCTGCGCGCTTAACAAATCCGTAAAAAAACGACATGATGTCGCGCCCGGCAATGCAAGCTTGAGTGAACTGCTGTTGGTGGTCCCGAACAAGACCGGGCAACTCATATGCATGAACGTCGTATTCCAGAATGGCTCCGCCATGCGCCCGCACCAAGCGTGCGTGGTTTCGCGGTGCTGGCCGGCACGGAAGCAATTGCCCGAGGCATGCTGATTTCGACCTTTCCTCTCGTGATGTATCGGGCGTTGCAGGACGCGGCGGTCGTTTCCGAAGTCTATTTCGGTGTCGGTGTCGCGTCTCTCATCATCGCTTTGCTGGTTCCCTACCTGATTTGGTTCATGCCCAGACGGTGGGTCTATGTTGCCGGAACCGCGATGTTTGTCGCAGGGGCTCTGCTCGCGACGGTCCAGACGCCTGCCGCCGCGATCGCCGGATTGTCGCTCGTAACATTCGCGGTGGTCACGACCTTCGTGTGCTTCAATGCATACGTCCTGGATTACATCACGAAGATCGAACTCGGGCGGTTCGAGACGTCGCGATTGTTCTACAGCGCCTTGGGATGGACGGCGGGTCCGGCGTTGGGGGTGTACCTTTACGATTGGTGGCAGCCGGCGCCCTTCCTGATCTCGGCGCTCGCCACGGTCGCGATGCTGGTTGTCTTCCTCGTCATGCGCCTTGGAAACGGCAAGCTGATCACAAGAAACCACGCTGCTGCGGCCAATCCCTTCGCCTATCTCCGACGGTTTCTCGCGCAACCGCGGCTGGTCGCCGGTTGGCTTTTCGCCGTAATCCGGTCCTGCGGGTGGTGGGTGTATGTCGTTTATCTGCCCATCTACTCGGTTCAGAACGGGTTGGGCGAGCAGTTGGGCGGGATCGTTCTTTCGATTTCGAATGGCGCGCTTTTCATCACGCCGCTAATGCTGCGGTTCATGCAGCGCAATTCCGTGCGCACAGCGGTCCGCACCGGTTTTATGATGTCTGGGCTCCTGTTCTTGCTGGCTGGTGTGCCGCAGGGCATTCCGCAAATCGCCATCCTGTTGCTGATGTCGGGTTCATTCTTCTTGATCCTTCTGGATATGTCTGCCGGCCTGCCGTTCTTGTTGGCCGTGAAGCCCTCGGAGCGCACCGAGATGTCGGCGATCTATGCCAGCTATCGCGATGTCTCGGGCATCCTGACACCCGGCGCCGCGTGGCTGGTCTTGCTGATCGCGCCAATTTCCGGTGTTTTCCTGATAAGCGGCGCGGGATTGGTTATCGGCTGGATTCTGGCAGGGAAGCTGCACCCGAAGCTTGGGCGCGTTCGTATCGCCGTGGAGGGATTTTCCGCTGAATCCGACCACATTGAGATCATGCCGGCGCCGCAGGGGTCGGCAGCGCCCGAACACGCCCGGCTCGTTTGACGTCATTGAAGGCTTCAGCGTCTTCCTTTTCGATCGTTTCGAGTCAACGGCACCAAGGACTTGGCCATTGATGCCATTCTCTTCGGTGAGGGAGTGCATCAGCGACGAAGCGATCGCGAAATGGACGCCGCTCTGGTCGTGCCATGCTCCGTCCCAGCGGCGGCTTGAAAAGTCGGAGGCGCGAGATCGCGCCCTCTGCCAATAACTCTCGCATCTCACCCGGACGAGCTGCTCTCCGGCTGGCTGATGCGGCTAGCGGCGGCCAATTATTGCGCGTTCACCGAACTGTTGGCGCATATCGGCATCGACGGACGATATGCCGTTATTCTCGACTTCGAACTCGAGACCGGCGAAGCGGACGGAACCGCGGAGGTTGCGCGCATGCCGACCGCGCGGGTGCAATCGTTGACCTTTTCGTCATGGTCCCTAACCGAAGCTGCACTGACGGTGCGGATCACGCTCTAATCGTGTCCCGACTGTTCCCGAAGCGGCCTCGCGCTGAAACCTTGGCGGCAAGCTTGGATGTTCGATTGCAGATTCATCAGGTCAGGTTGATATCAAGAAATATCAATAGCTCGAAACACAACATCTGGTAGGCCGAGTTTTTCGCCGATATTGGTGGTTTTTGGCAGTAGCAGAAATCAAGAACTTGGCATCACCGCACGTAGGTCCTCACTCGTTCGTTGATCTTGCAAACATCCCAGCTAAATTTTCCGAAGAGGACTGACAAGCAGCCAATCAGCCCTCAACTTGAAAAGGGCCTGCAATGTCAGTCTACCTTCACGGTTTGTCTACCGCACTTCCTCCGCATTGTCTCACCCAGTCAGAGGTGCAGGAACGCGCGGCCGTTATTTTTGGTGGCCGATATCCTCAGTTCGACCGGCTTTCCAAAACCTTCGCCACAGCGGGTATCGACAAACGATATTCTGTCGTTCCGATTGACTGGTTTTCTGATGATCATGGCTGGGTGGACCGGAACGCAGCCTTCATGACCGGTGCAAAGGGCCTTTTCATTGATGCGGCGCGACGTGCCCTTGAGGATGCGGGGTGGCGCAGCGCTGATATCGACTGCGTTGTCACCGTTTGTTCAACCGGTATCGCGACTCCATCGCTGGAAGCCCAGGTCTTTACCGAAATGGGCTTTCGCGACGACATCATGCGTGTTCCGGTTTTCGGGCTCGGGTGTGCCGGCGGCGTCTCTGGTCTGGCCACGGCAGAGACAATCGCGGCGGGGCGGTCAGGGGCGAAGGTGCTGCTGGTCGTGGTGGAAACCTGTTCCTTGTCGTTTCGGGCCGATCGCTTGCAGAAGGCAGACATCATTGCAGCTGTCCTGTTCGGCGATGGCTCTGCGGCGGCCTGCATCAGCACAGGTGTTCCGACCACCAGCAAAGTGATTTCCCTTGGCCAAGGGCACCAGAAGATGTGGCCCGGCACACTGGGGATCATGGGCTGGGACGTGGATGAGACCGGGTTTGGCGTGGTGTTCGACCGATCCATACCGGATTTCGTCACGAATGAGTTCGCGACAGCGACGGACGGTGCGTTGAAGGCCGCAAACCTCGAACATGACCAGATTGATCGATATGTCTGCCATCCGGGCGGCGCGAAGGTCGTGGAAGCCATAGAAGGTGCGCTGCATCTTGATCAGGGATCGTTGGATGCTGAGCGGTAACGGCCCGGTTGAGACCGCCTGCGATGATGATGCCTGTCGGCATAAGACACGTGCATAGCGACGTCGTTAACGACGTGCCTTATGTGCGGAGGGGTCATGCGGGGCGAGATTCTTGGGGTGGAGCGGCGGCGTCGTTGGGACGATGAGGATAAGCTGGCGATCGTTAGCGCGGTCGGGGTGGGCGGCGCGACAGTGACGCAGATCGCGCAACGGCATGAGGTTACGCGCCAGCAGATTTACGCATGGCGACACGAGTTGAAGCGTAAGGGCCTTTGGTCTGCGGATGCGGGGGCGCTCTTTCTGCCGGTCGGCGTGACGCCTGCTGCGGAGTTTCCCATGGTGGCGAGCCCGGCACCGGTTTCCTGGATCGAACTTCGGCTGGCGACGGAACGCACACTTCGGTTCGAGAGCAACATCGACGACGCAGCGCTGACGCGGCTGATCCGCGCGGTGGATGCGGCATGATCGGCCCAGGAACCAGGGTTCGGGTGTATCTGGCCTGCGGCGCAACCGATATGAGGAAGGGCATTGCAGGTCTGGCTGCGCTGGCACAGGACGTGCTGCGGCAGAAGCCGACGGGTGGCGCGGTGTTCGCCTTCCGGGGACGCCGCGGCGACAGGGTGAAATTGCTTTATTGGGACGGCCAGGGGTTCTGCCTTTACTACAAGGTTCTGGAACGGGGGCGTTTTCCGTGGCCTGCCGCGACGGACGGGAGCGTGCGTCTGACCTCCGCCCAACTCGCGATGCTTTGGGAGGGGATCGATTGGCGCAGGCCGGATTGGGGCGCGCCGCCCGCCCGGGTGGGATGATTTATCTCTCTGGAATCGCTCGTTTTTGTAGCATCTGATTTGCACGCATGGTATCCATGGCCATGTCTGATGATGCTACGCCACTGCCGAATGATCCCGCCGTTCTGAAGGCGATGATCTCTGCCTTGCAGGCGGAAAACCAGAAGATGTCGGCCAGTCTGCGGGCCCATGATCTTCTGGTTCAAGCGCTCCGTGTCCGGATTGCCAAACTGCAAAAGCAGAAGTTCGGGCCGAGCTCGGAGAAGATCGAGCGCGAGATCGAGCAACTGGAACTGGCGCTGGAAGACCTGCAGGTGGCTCTGGCCGAGGCGGAAGATGCCGCGCCTGACGAGGATCTTGAAGCGGACGCCGAAGAACAACAGGCCACGGAGCCGGCCGAGAAAAAGCAGCGTCGCCGTCCGAGGGTGTCGAAAGACACGCCGCGCGAACGCCGCGAGCTCGACCCCGGCGACAGTTGCCCGGACTGCGACGGCGATCTGCGCGTGGTGGGCGAGAATGTCAGTGAGCTGATCGACATGATCGCGGCACAGCTGAAAGTCATTGAGATCGCACGGGTCAAGAAATCCTGCCGGCGCTGCGAAAAGATGGTTCAGGAACCGGCACCCAGCCGCCCGATCCCGCGCAGCATGGCGGGGCCGAACCTGTTGGCTTACGTTTTGACGTCGAAATTTGACGACCATGTTCCACTCTACCGCCAGAACGAAATCTTCGCCCGCATGGGCGCGGACATTCCCGACACCACGCTCGTGGACTGGTGCGGCGGCGCGATGAAGACGCTGGCGCCCCTGATCGGAAGGATCGAGGCCGAGATCATGGCCAGCGATCTTCTGCACGCAGATGACACGCCCATCCGCGTTCTCGATCGTAGCCGCCGCGACAAGGGGCTTGGCAAGGGCGTCAAGAAAGGCCGGATTTGGGCCTATGTCCGCGATCAACGCCCATGGTCGGGCACGGCCCCGCCTGGAGCGGTCTACCAGTTCGCCCCGGACTGGAAGGAAGAGCATGTCCTTGCCCATCTTGGCGAAACCAGCGGTATTCTCCAGGCGGATGGTTACAAGGGGTATGCTAAGCTCTATGCCACCGATCTGTCGGGCAAGAGCCAGTTCCGGGAGGCCGCGTGCTGGGCGCATCTTCGCCGCGACTTCCACGATGTCTGGACCACAACGAAATCTGAAATTGCGCGCGAGGCGCTCGACCGGAACGGCGCGCTCTACGACATCGAACGGGAAATCAGCGGCAAGCCTGCCGAGTTGCGGCTGGCCGTGCGCCAAAAGGAAAGCAAGCCCAAGGTCGATGCGTTCCGGGACTGGGCCGAAAGGCAGCTCACCCGCATTCCCGGCAAGAGCGATCTGGCCAAGGCGTTCCGCTACGGGCTGAGCCGCTGGCCTTCGTTCACGCTGTTTCTGGAGGACGGGCGCGTGGCCATCGATAACAATCCCGCCGAGCGCGCGCTGAGACCCATTGGCGTTGGCAGGCGAAACTGGCTATTCGCCGGCTCGGATACCGGCGGTGAAACACTCGCCCGCGCCATGACCGTCATTGAGACGGCAAAGATGAACGGCCTCGATCCGCAGGCCTACCTCGCCGATGTCTTGGATCGCATCCACGATCACATGAATACCCGTCTCGGCGAGTTGCTGCCCTGGAATTGGTCGCCGGTCACGCCCCTGAACGCGCAGGCTGCCTGATGGCCGCAATTACCCACGTCTGCACAATCGACCACGCCGCCGAGATGCTCGGCGAAGACCCGGAACTCCTTGCTGCGATTGTCTACAACGACGATAACCTCACCTACGGCAATATCGTCACCGTCCACACCGGCAGGGAAGAAACCATCACGGCCTTGACCGACGATGGCATCGAAGAACTGAAGGACATGCTCATCTGGGCCAGAGCTTCAGAAACGGAGTGGAATAACTTCCTCATGGACTTCGTCGCCGATCCCGAGATCATCGAGCGGGTCAGAGAAACACGGCCGCGGTAACAATCGGGCGGTTACGCTGAGCGTGACACCTTGCGCAGCGCTGGAAACATGTCGGCCCCGACCGTGATGTTCGTCATGAAGGCAGTCATTGATGCGGGTAAGGCAGGTCAGATGATGGCCTGCGCACTGGGTCCAGGATTTACTGCATCCTTTCTGCCGTTCCATGTCCGCCCGGTTGCCGCGTGATGGAAACCGCAACGGCGCTCTTTCTCGGGTTCATCATCGTGCAGCGCCTGAGCGAGCTTGCGATCGCCAAGCGCAACACCGCCCGGCTGCTCGCCAAGGGTGGATATGAGGTCGGCGCATCGCATTACCCGGTGATGGTTGCGATGCACAGCGCCTGGATCGCGTGCTTGGTGATTTTTGGCTACGACAACACCGTCGCATCCGGTTGGCTGGCCCTGTTTGCCGTGCTTCAGGCCTTACGAATCTGGATCCTGATAAGTCTCGGGGGCAGGTGGACCACCCGGATCATCATTCTGGAGGAACCGTTGGTGACGCGCGGTCCTTTCAAATACGTGTCACACCCGAATTACATGCTGGTCGTGGCCGAAATTATTGTGGCACCGATGGTGCTGGGGCTGGTTTGGGTTGCCGTTGTGTTTACGGTGCTGAATGCTGCGATGCTGTGGGTCCGTATGAGGGTCGAACACAAGGCGCTCGCGCCGCTGCGGGCAGTCTGATCAGTCTTCGGCGAGATTGGATTTGGCGCGGAACGCATTGGCGTTGTCGCGCATATCGCTTGAAGACGTTATCGTTGCGTTCAATTCCAACGCAACTGACCCCACCGGGCGCGATCTCGTCCAAGGTGTTGAGTGAAGACGTCCATTCCCGGAGGTGAAACCACCGATTTTGAGCATGGGCCATGCGGATGTTCTGACGATATAGGTATACGTTGTTCAACCCCTGCTTCTCGGAGCGTGAGGGTTTTGCATTGGAGCGGGGGCGGAACATGAACGCCAAGTCGAGTCAGCATTCGGGGCGCGAGATCGTCATAACCCACGGGGTTCCCAGCGAGAACCCGGAAGTCCTGTTCTATGGCAAGGGATGGCGTGTGGCGCGGGCCGTTCTCCAGGAAGCTATACTGAGGCTTTGGAACGACGATGCATTCGGTCTGGCGGGCAACGTAGCCTTCCGCGCCCTGCTGGCGCTCTTCCCCTTCCTCATTTTTACGAGCGCGATGACGGCCTTTGTCGGAGATCAGGCCATGGCCGACCATCTCATAGATTTTCTGATCGCCATTGTGCCGTCTCCCCTGATCGAACCGCTCGTTTCGGAAGTCGAGACAGTCATGACGGTGCCGCGCGGTGGTGTTCTCAGTATCGGTATCCTGCTGACGATCTGGTTCGCGGTCGGAGGCGTCGACGGCGTAGGTGTCGGGTTGAACCGCGCCTACGGAATCCGCGAAACCCGATCAGTGGTTGTGCTCTACGGATTGCAGATCGCTATGGTCCTCCTCGCCAGCCTGGCTTTGGTGATCGTGGGCTATCTTCTGGTTCTCGCACCCCGGGCCGGGTCGTGGATGCACACGCTCATACCGGACTTCGATCCCGCGTCGGTTACGGTCCGGTTGATCCGCTATCCTGCTTCGGCGACCATCTTTGTTGTCGCACTCTTTGCGGCACATGTGTTGCTGCCAGCCCGCCGCACCAAGTTTTCCAACATCTGGCCGGGGGTCGTCTTTACCGCAATTGCATGGACGCTTCTCGCCACTGCCTTTGCGTTTTACGTCGGTAACTTTGGTACCTATGCCAGCTATTACGCTGGCATGGCGGGCATCATCGCGGCCCTTTACTTCATGTATCTCGCGGCACTCCTCCTGATTTTCGGAGGCGAGCTTAATCGTGCGCTCCGGATCAGACGCCTTGCTCGCGCTCTAGGTGACTGAGTTCGAGGATTGGCTCTTGAGCGAAAACTCGCCGCCTCTTCTTGATCACACGCTGAAAGGAAACTTGGATGTGCCGAGCCGTCGTCCCGTTACGAATGTGCGCCACAGAAAAAAACACACCCGAGGCGCCACCGGCGCAGAAGGGGATCGGCTGCATGTCACACCCGGTGTGGATCTGACGGACGAGGCGGTCGTGGCGGATTTCTACGCCACCATTCCGGAGCTTTGGGCATCGGTCCATCTGGCGGGCGGTTTCGCGATGGCGCCACTTGCAAAGACCGGGCGCGCGGAATTCCTGGGCATGATCGAGAAGAACACCCTGACCGCCCTGCTGTGTTGCCGCGCCGCCGCCGACGCCATGCGCGAAACCGGGCGCGGCGGGCGCATCGTCAATGTCGCGGCGCGCCCCGCGCTGGAACCGCGCAAGGGGGCGAAGATGGTGGCCTATGCCACCAGCAAGGCCGCAATCGGTGCGCTCACGCAGGCGCTGGCCGAGGAGTTGAAGGGAGAGCGGATTCTCGTGAACGCGATTGCCCCTTCGACGATCGACACGCCCGCCAACCGATCCGCGATGCCCAAGGCCGATCCGTCGAATTGGCTGAGCCCCTCGGCGGCGGCAGAGGCGATCCTGCATCTGATCTCGCCGGCCAATACGGAAATCAGCGGGGCGATACTGCCGCTCTATGCGCGCGCCTGACATCCGTCGCCTTCAGACGGATCGATGGTGGGCCCGCGAACTCCCCAGAAATTTGGTGATCCTCAGATCGCCGGAGTAGCGCGCAGAGCAGGGAGCTCCTTATTTTGTCATTGACAGCGAGCACAGTTCGAGACCAATTTGGTATTGGCGGTACCAATTCTATTTCCGCCTGTAGAGGGCAAGGATCAAATGTTTGTCCCAAACCGGCGTCTGGTGATACAGCGCGCCGAGCAAGGAGAAGGCCATGACCGAAGCTATCCAGAAATGGCATGATCGGCGGGTCGGAGAGATTGCAGCACATCTGCCCGGCGCCTCTGCTGTATTCCGCAGGTTCGGCATCGACTTCTGCTGCCAGGGCCATGCATTGCTGACGGATGCAGTGCAGCACAGGAACCTCGATCTGCATGAAGTCGAAAGCGCACTGGAGGAACTCGATCCCGCAGCCGCACCGGAAGCGCCGCAGGAGACGCGCGCCCTGATCGCGCATATCCAGACGCGGTATCACGATGTGCATCGCCAGCAGATTCCTGAACTGATCGAGCTGTCGCGCAAGGTTGAAGACGTCCATGTCAATCATCCGCATGTGCCGGCCGGGCTGGCCGAGACATTACAGCGAGTCCGGGGTGACCTGGAGGTGCATATGAAGAAGGAGGAATTGACACTGTTCCCGCGAATGCGGCGCCAGGCGGCGACCCCGCTTTCCGAGCCGATCCGCCAGATGCGCCACGACCACGACGAACACGCCTCATTTCTGGATCATGTCGCCCGTCTGACCGACGATCTTACACCGCCTGCGGACGCGTGCGCTTCGTGGCAGGCACTCTATGCCGGCCTGGCGCAGTTCCAGACGGATCTCGTGGAGCATATTCACCTCGAAAACAACATTCTGTTCCCACGTTTCGAAACGGCTTCACCGCATTGATCTGCCCGCTAGGCGCCATCTCAAGACGTGATCCGATATGCGAGAATCAATCGCTTTCTCTTGTCTTGTCGACCAAGGCCTCCAGTTGCTCCTGCTCGACAAAACCGGGTACGAGGTCGGCGCCGATCACGAAAGACGGCCTTCCATTGAAGTCGAGCGCTTGGGTCAGACGCATGGATACGTCGATAGCTCCTGCACTTCGGGTGCGTCCATATCGGCACGAAGCTTTTCGACGTCGAGCCCGATCTCCTCGGCCAGCCGCATGACCGATGCTTCCTCGGCACGCTCTTCCATACCCATCAGCGCCCAGTGAAACTCCTCGTATTTGCCCTGTTCACGTGCAGCCAGCGCAGCCTTGGCTGCGAAGACAGACCCTTCGCCGAGAATGGGCCATTCGCGATAGACGAGCCGGACATCCTGATCGGCATCGAGCAGCCCCTGAACCTCGGACATGGCTCGTCTGCAGTAGGGACAGTTGTAGTCGAAGAACTCCACGACCGTGACATCACCCTCGGGATTTCCGAGGACCGGCGCGTTCGGATCACGCTCGAGCAACTGGCGCTTGATCCGCGCATCGCTCCGATCTTGCGCGAAGCCGGCAATCGGCGCGACAGCAAGGCCAATCGCCAGCGCGGTGGTTTTCATCGGGTGCATTGTCATTTTCCTTCTCTCTGGGCCTCGGCGGCGCTGCGTTCGGCCTGAATCTGGCGCTGCCGATCCGGCCAGTTGGATTTGATATAGGCGAGGATGTTCCGGATCTGATCGTCGGTCAGTTGATCGCCGAAGCCCGGCATTCCGCTTGCAAAATCGACACCTTGTGCGGCGAGGGCCGCCTTGCCGCCAAGCCTGGTGTAATCGAAGAGTACACTGTCGGGGTGATGCCATGTATGGCCCGTTTCGTCATGCGGCGGAGCGGGCAATGTGCCGTCCGGCCCGGGTGAGCGCCAGTCCGGCTGGCCCTCGAGATTCGCGCCGTGGCAGGAGGCGCAGTAGCTCTGGTAGAGTATCTCGCGCTCGGCCAGATCGGCGATCTCTGGGGGAGCATTGGTTTCGGACCCGGCCTGCGTCATCAGCCATGCGCCCGCTGCGGCGCCGGCTAAAAGCACGGCGGAGAGGAGCAGGACTTTCCGCATCATGTCACCTCCAGCCAGGTCATCATCCCTGAGTCCGCATGGCTCAGCATGTGACAGTGAAACAGCCATTTTCCCGGATTGTCGGCGAAGAAAGCGATGGTCCGGGTCTCGCCCCCGAACATCAGCAAGGTGTCGCGGAAGGGGCCCGGGTCCGCATCCTTGGTCACCTCGCGGAAATGCATCCCGTGCAGGTGCATGGCATGGGAGAACGACGTGTCGTTGTAGATTTCCAGCTTGATCGTCTCACCCTCCGACACGCTCACGAGCGGCGTATCGGTCATCCCGATCGTTCCATTGAAGGCCCAGAACCGGTTCGCATCGACCAGCTGGCGAAAGCTCTTGCGTTCGCCGTTCAGGATCGCGGCATCCAGCGTGCCCATGGCACCGCCCTGCATGTTGAGCCGCGCCGTGACGGCGCTTTCCATGCCGGTGATGTTCATGCCGGGGTTCGGCGGCAGGGGGCGCGGCGACCCGCGGCGGGCCGACGCCGCGCGACCCGAGACCGGAAACGCCACCTGCGAGACGCCCTCCTGATCTTCGATACGCACGAGATGGGCTGCCTCACCGGGTGCCGCTGTCACGTCCACGATCAGATCGGCGCGCTACCGCTCGGCACATCGCTGTCGAGAAGATAGATCGCCATTGCTTTCAAGTCCGCCTGTGTAGGAACCGTGTTCCGTTCTGGACAACCTCACCCATATTGCCGCCGAATACATCGCCCGACGAGGTGGATGCGCATTGGATCCGTCGCGACCGCCGCAAGCGCGCAAAGAAATATCGTGCGCATCAAAACACCAGATTCGACTATGAGTCTGGTGTCGCTCAAAAGATGCCGTTCTCCTTCTGAAGTTCACGAATGTAACGCGCGATCATTTTCACGTCGCCATCGGTCAGCCCCTTGACCGCGGGCATGTTGCCGAAGTTCCAGTGATGTGCGCGCACGCCATTTTTTGCCGCGAGGATGAACGCCATATCGGAATGATGGCTGGGCTCATAGATCTTGTGGACGAGTGGCGGGGCCACATCGTTCTGGCCCGCCGCATTCGTTCCGTGACACGCGGCGCATTTGGCGTCGAACGCCCGTTTTCCGATCTGCGCTTGGTCCGACAGATCGGCGGGAAGGTCCACGTCCACGATCGGTGCGCCTTCAGCGAGAGCACTGGTGTCGGGCGGAACCATCGCATGGCCTGCGCCCTGTGACGCCTGTTGAGTTGCATTCCAGTAGACCACGCCCCCTCCGACGAGAAGGAAGCCTACGATCGCCAGCACTGTCTTGTTCATGTTTTCTTTGTCCTTCGCAACCGAATGGTTCGGTCAAATGAGTTTGATATGCGTGCCGACCGGCGTAGGCAGTACGCACTGCACCAAGGCAATCGCCAGTGTCAGCGCGAAGTGCCCGGTTTCAGCTATCATGTCGATATCTCCATCAGCCTCTTGTTTCGCGGTCTTCCGCCTTCTCAGGCTGGAAAGTCAAGCCCGGTGCCGGCGCCCGCTTTCACCTTGCCTTCAGAGGCGCTAATTGCGCTTTCCGGACTCCAGCTTGGCCCGCCGCCGCTCGAATTCGTCCTCGTCGATTTCGCCGCGCGCATACGGTTCACGAAGAATATCGACCGCACTCTGCCCAGTTCCAGGGTCCGGGCGGTTGGAAAAACCACGAACCGCAAGCACAATCAATCCTATGATGAGCGCCCAGAAGATCAGCATCATCAGGCCACCGAACATTCCGTGGCCGCCGCCCCACATCATGTGGCCGAAACCGTCATAGGTGTCGGCAGCGCCCGGCGTCGCGGCGAATAAGAGAAATCCCGAGGAGGCGATAAAGCCGTGAAGTTTCATGTCATTGTCCTTTCCTGTTCCAGGGGTTCCGATGCCAGCGGCAGCGTCACGGTCGCGAGAAGGCCGCCTTCTGCCCGGTTGGCGAGGCTGATGTCCCCGCCATGCGCCCGGATGATCGTCCGGGCGATGGACAGCCCAAGTCCGGTGCCGCCAGTTTCTCTCGAGCGAGATTTCTCAAGCCTGAAATAGGGCTCGAAGACCTGTTCAAGCTCGCCGTCCGGTATGCCGGGGCCGTTGTCAGCAACGCGGATAATGGCGTGGTCGTCCTCGCGCCCATAGCTGACATCGACCTTTCCGCCATAGCGTTCGGCATTGTCGATGAGGTTGCGAAGCGCGCGCCGGACTGATTGCGACCGCAAACGCAGGTGAAAGGGTTCACCATCCTTCAGGGAGAAACTGTTCAACATATCGGCGCGGAGTTGACCCAGAAACGCGCCCATTTCGACGGTTTCGTAGTCTTCCGAGCTTGCGATCCCGCGCGCGAAGGAAAGGGTCGAGTCAACCATTTCCTGCATCTCTTCGATCGAGGCGACGAGGCTGTCGCGCGTTTCCCGCTCATCGACCATTTCCGAGCGGACGCGGAGTGCCGTGAGAGGCGAGCGCAAGTCATGTCCGAGGGCCGCGAGAAGCCGTGTCCGGTCGGCGAGGAAACGGGTCAGCCTATCCTGCATCCGGTTGAACGTCCGGGTCAGGTCACGCACCTCTGCGGGTCCGATCAAGGGCAATGGTTCGACATTTTCGCCGCGCCCGAGGCTGTCGGCGGCATGGGATACGCGCAAGAGCGGGCCGGTCAGGCGGGTCAGAAGAAACCAGCATGCGGCGACAAGAATAATGGCAGCGGTGATGCCGAAGCTCACGAAAGAGGCCCAGGGCCATTGCAAGGGCGGGCGTTCGAACCGGGTGCCGACATTGAGCCACTGTCCGCCCGTCAGGGCAATGGATAGCTGCATCTCGATTGCCGACAGATCGCCCCGCATCATCGCCAGATGCATTTCGGCCATCTCGGGTGCCATATGCGGCATGGGCAGGATGCCGTGATCAACCTCGTGGACCTCCACGCGGATTTCACGGTTGTCCCTGGCTCCGAGAAGACCACGCACTCTTGCCTCGATAGCGCCGCTGTCCGCGTGGGTTTCGTGGTCGACGGTCGGCGCATCCGACACATCAAAGCGCACCAGCGGCGAATTGGCCGCCCGCAGAATGGCCGGTTCCAGCGCAGCCGGCGCTTCCTCGATCAGCCGCGCGACGTTCGCTGCGCGCCCCGCCGCCTCGAAACCGAGCGCGGCGCGCACGGCCAGGCTGCGCTCGTCCACGAACAACCAGAGGCTGACCGCCTGGGCGGCGGTTAGCGCGGCGATGATCAACAAAACCAACTGGCCGCGCAGGCTGTCGAAGAAGCGCAGCATCAATCCAAGCCCGTCACATCGGCGGCAAGGCAATATCCGCCACCGCGCACAGTCGTGATCAGCCGGGGCCGGGCTGGATCGGCCTCGATCTTTCTGCGCAGGCGGCTGATCTGATTGTCGATCGTCCGATCAAGCGGTGAGGCCGCGCGGCCCGCCGTAAGGTCGAGAAGCTGATCACGGTTGAGGACGATACGGGGCCGTTCAAGCAGTACCACCAGAAGCTTGAGCTCCGAACCGGTGAGGTCAATTTGCGCGCCGTGCTCATCGGTCAACAGGCGGCTGTCGGTATCGAGAGTCCATTGTGCGAATGCGATGCGTCTTCCCGACAGCTTTCCGGCATAGGTCTCGGGCAGGGTTGAGCGCCGCAGGATGGCCTTGATCCGCGCAAGCAGTTCTCGCGGGTTGAATGGTTTGGCCAGATAGTCGTCCGCTCCGATTTCAAGCCCGACGATGCGATCTGTCTCTTCGCCGAGTGCCGTCAGCATCAGGATTGGCACGTCGCCATTGGATGAGAGGCGGCGACAGACCGACAACCCGTCTTCACCGGGCATCATGACATCGAGGACGATCAGATCGAACTGTCCCGTCGCCAGCTTCGCATCCATCTCGACCGCATCCCGCGCAGGGGTTGCGCGCAGGCCGTTCTTCTCCAGGTAGCGGGTAACGGAGTCGCGGATTTCGCGGTGATCGTCGACGACGAGGATATGGGGCTGATCGTTCATGTTCTTCCTTCTAACGATTGCCGCATGGGTTTCCCGAAGAGAATTGTCACGAAATGTAACAAGGGCGGCGCTTGCGACATGGCGATACAATACCGTTGTTCCAGCCGGTTCCGCTGCAGCTTAACACTCCCATATGAAGTCTATCGAAACCAAAACATGAGGAAATCACGATGACCCGCAAAACCCTGCTCGCAGCGACAATCCTGACAGCAACTGCAATCGGAGGAACCGCAATCGCACAGTCCGGTCACGGACATGGGGGCCAGTCCGGCCCGAACGACCGCGCCGGCATGATGCAGGACGGTTCCGGCATGATGGGCAACATGGGTGGCATGTCCGATATGATGGGCATGATGAAGCGCATGCACGGCCAGACGAAGGGTGGTGGCATGATGGGCGGCGGCATGATGGGCGGAGTGGGCCCGATGGGGGCTGGCATGATGCAGATGTTCGACGCTGACGGTGACGGCACAGTGACGCCCGAGGAAATGCGCGCCGGACTGCAGGCCAAGCTGAGCGAATATGACAGCGACGGTGACGGTAGCCTGTCTATCGAAGAATTCGAGGCGCTGCACAGCGCGATGATCCGCGAGATGATGGTGGATCGCTTCCAGCATCTGGACGCCGATGGCGACGGCTCCATCACAGCCGAAGAAATGACGGCCCCGGCCGACAGGATGGAGCGCATGCAGAAGATGCGCGACAGAATGCAGCAGATGCAGCCTGGCAGCCGCCCCGGCATGGGCGACAGCGACATGATGAACAACGACTGAGCGATCTATTGGGCGTCGCCCTATGGGTCGGCGCCCATATCCGGTACCGGGCCATGGTTGACGGACCGGTGTTAACTTGACCCTGCTTTGACGGAGGCAGACCGCAGGGGCCGATCAAGCAACCGCTTGAATGACCAGAGGAGATGAAAATGACTTATACTTATGACCGCTCACTCAAAGGCGTCAGTATCGACGACGCGGAAAAGCGCTTGCGCGCCGCCCTGGCGGATCGGGGTTTCGGTGTTCTGACCGAAATCGACGTCAAGACGACGATGAAGGAGAAGATCGACGTCGATATGAACGGCTATCGCATCCTTGGCGCCTGCAACCCGAAAATGGCTTACAAGGCGATCGGCATCGAGCCGCGCGTGGGCGCGATGCTGCCGTGCAACGTTATCCTGCGCGAAGTGGACGGCGGCACCGAGATCAGCGCCATCGACCCGGTGGCGTCAATGCAGGCCATCGACAATGACCAACTCCACGAAGTGGCGGGTGAGGTTCGTGACATGCTGCGCCAGGCCGTCGACGCGGCCTGACTGCCTCGTGCTTGACCTTCCATCTGCCGGAGGGCGCATGCGTGGGGGAACCGGTCACTGACGGCAATAACCGGGAGGCAGGGCGGCAACCACAGAAGCAGCCTGTTAGGCCCCTCTTCACCGTTCAGGAGGGGGCGGGATCATCCCCCGAACGCCAGCCATTGCGCGCAAATATCTAGTCGACTTTCACCTTACGCCAGAGATGGCTGACCACCGCCTCTACAGCCATTCAGACTGGCGGATCGCGCTCGACCGGACGCCGATGGTTGGCTCGGGATTATGCTGAGCCGGATTTTCGCAGGGCAAGAAAGGTCATCATCCCGAGCGGTGGCAAGACCCTGCGCTCTTCACAGAACAGGCTCTTTTCCCGCAAGATCGTGTCCTCTTCGAAATCGGAATGCCAACCCAATACATTGGCAAAGGGCGCAAAGCTGCGTTCAAGGAACGCAAGCACCCCTTTCGTGCGCTTGAAATGATTGACGATCACGACCTCGCCGCCCGGCTTGCAGACACGGGCGATCTCGGCCATCACCTTTTCGGGTTCGGGCACGACCGACAGGACATGCATCGCCGCGATGGTGTCGAAATGGTCATTGGGATAGTCAAGGATGCGCGCATCCATCTGCCTGAGTTCCGTCACGTGGTCGAGCCCCAGCCGCCCGACCTTGTCTTGCGCCTTTCGCAGCATGTCTCCGCTGAAATCTATTCCGGTGATCCGCAATTCTGGCCGGTAGTGTCGCAGCGAAAGCCCCGTGCCGACACCGACCTCCAGCACCGTTCCCGACCTCCGGTTGATATGGGCCACGGCGTTGCGCCGCCCGACAGCGGTGATTGCTCCGAAGGTCCTGTCGTAGACTGGGGCCCAGCGGGCGTAGGAGGTCTCGACTGCCTTGCTTTCCACGTCATGTCTCCTTGTCGGTTGAGGGTCTCGACTTCGCGACCAGCGCCCAGACGACCACCAGGATGTAGCCCAGGCACAGGGCGACCAATGTGATCCAGGCGAAGGTGAGCGCGGCCGTGCCGATGAACGCGAAGCCGACCAGAAAGGCCTTCACGTTATGACGGGAGATCGTCGTCGTCTTGAACGACCAGGTCGGGATACGACTGATAAGCAGGAGCCCCACGATCACCATGTAGAGGCAGATCGCGACCGGATGCAGGATGGGGGCGCCGACGAAGGCGAAGGACAGGAACATTGGAAAAAGGACCAGCATGGCCCCCGCCGGGGCGGGCACCCCCACGAAATAGGCGCTGTCCGCGTTGGTGGTCTCGGACTTGGTGCTGACGTTGAAACGGGCCAGCCGCAATGCGCAGCACACCGCAAAGACCAGAACGCAGATCCATCCGGCGCTCTTCAGGTCCTGCAGGACCCAGAAATAGACCAGCAGCGGCGGCGCCGCCCCGAAATTGAGAAAATCAGCAAGCGAATCCAGTTCCGCCCCCAGCTTGCTGTCGCACGAGAGCGCACGCGCCAGCCGCCCGTCGAGGGCATCGAGCACACAGGCCGCCAGGATCAGCCGCGCGGCGAGGGAATAATCTCCCTCGATTCCGAACCTTATCGCCGACAGACCGGCGCAGATGGCGGTGATCGTGATCATGTTCGGCAAGAGCTGCAGCAGCGGCACCTCGGAGGCGATCCTGTCCTTGGGCTGTCCGCTCATGCGACCGTCCCGATCCGCTGAGGCGGGCCGAGATCGGCGATCACCGTTTCGCCCGCGATCATGGTCTGGCCGACGAAAACCTTCGGTTTCACCCCGTCGGGAAGGTAGACGTCCAGCCGGGAGCCGAACCGGATCAGCCCGAACCGTTCTCCCGTCGAGACCGCATCGCCCGGCACTGCGAAACACACGATGCGCCGCGCGACGAGGCCCGCGATCTGCACGACGGCCAGATCCGGCCCGGCTTGCGACCGGATGCGCAAGCTGTTACGTTCGTTGTCCGCACTGGCCTTGTCCAGCGATGCGTTGAAGAACTTGCCTGGCCGATAGGCGATATGAGTGATGGTTCCGGCGGCGGGCGCGCGATTGATGTGGCAATTGAACACGTTCATGAAAATGCTCACCCGGGTCAGCGCCGTGTCAGGCATCTCCAGTTCCGGCGGAGGAACCGCCGCCTCGATCAGCGACACCACACCGTCGGCCGGGCTGACCACCAGTCTTTCGCCAGAGGGCGGCACCCGCTCGGGGTCGCGGAAGAAGTAGTAGCACCAGATCGTCAGACCGACGCCGATCCAGCCAGCGACAGGCAAAAGCACAAAGAGGAATACGGAAACCGCCGCGAATATCGCGACGAACCGGACGCCTTCCCGGTGCATCGGCTTGACGAAGGTGCGGAGCATGTTCACCGCAGCGTCACCGATGGCCAGCGGCAGGTCCGGGCCGCCACCACGCATGGCGAGGCATCACGGTTTTTCTCTTTCGGCCCGAAAAGGGACGTATGCCCGTTCCTCACGATTGCATTCCTTGGATGGCTCCTCCAGCACCGAATACGAAAACCCCGTGGTTGGGGCAAGACGGGGAGAGCCCGAAAAAGGCCATGAATCTGCCGTTGCGCCGCTGCGCCTTTCCGGGCGCTGCGGCTCATCTTGCGACAAGCCGCGCACCGGTGGCGACAGGACCGGGAAAGCGTCGCGGAGCAGTCGGCAGCGGACATACCCAATAAACCGCTCGCATCACACAGAAAAGGTAGTCGTTCTCCGACCCCGTGTAGGGGCCAGACGCCGATCAGCACGACAAGTGTTAAAAGGACGGCAAGGATGCTTAGCTCCGTCCGGGTGAGGTCCCCAAATCCCTCCAGCGCGGCCGGCCGGTCGCCGAAGAATATCCGTTGCAGCATCCCGAGAAACAGCGCCGCCGTGACGATCAAGCCCAGTCACATTCACCATGTCACTAAAGACTTTCTGCCGGGAGCCGTCATTCGCTTTACAGAACCCCAGACCGGAAGTGAGGCTGTTCTGCCTGGCAGCGATCGCTGCCGCTCAATCTCATCCCTTGGTCAAAGCAGCCATCGTCAGCTCCGACATCGACGATTATGCAAGGATTGCTCTATCGCGTGCCTTCGAGAAGGAACCTCGTCTCCTTGCTGCGGTTGATCACATCGCACAAAGGCGCGCGAAATCCATAGAATCGACGACAGCTGAATCTCGTAATTAAGGGCAAAAAATGTCGCCAAATCCGCCGCGTCTCAGATTTAAGGGCAACGCGACACCTGCGCCTGTCCAGCGCGCAGGAAGAGATGGGGGCCACGCCATTGCGGCGGGCAACGGCAGAGATGCTCTCGCCGTCAGAAAGGGTCTCTTCCACGATCCGCAGCTTCTCGGCTGCAGACCAACGCCGACGGTGGCCACCATCAGTGATGATTTCAATCTCAGACATAAGCATGCGCTTAAGGTTACCCTTAAGCCTCCTTGGTCAGGCCAAGGTGTCCGGTCGAAACGGGGGCCAGTTCATTGGCCCGCTAGCTTGATGGGATGGACAGCGCAGCCCTGACCGCGATGCGTCACCTCGACTACATTGAGGCTTGGTCAGAAAGAGCCGAAACCGTCATGGCTTCCTTGTCCGGACGCACGCCCCCGGCCTTGCGCGCGGTGCTGACCGAGTGGCCTCTGATCTCGGCCCCGATGGCCGAAGGCTTGACTGGTGCCAGCCGCGCCGCCGTGCAGCGCAATCTGGCATGGATGGAGGATAGAGAACTGATCAGCGAAGTGACAGGGCAGGGACGTTTCCGGATGTGGTGCATGGCGGCGTAAAGAGCCAAACGCGATTGAGTACCATGAACCAGAGATTGCCAAGATGGCGACATAACCGCCATGTTTTCCGCCCTCTGGCGAGTGATGCCTTCATAGACATGTTGGATGAAGCTGGTCGCGATAATCAGATACAGCGTCCAGATCAGGAAAATCAGGATTACGGCTGCTCGGCCATAGAGCCTGCGGGGAAGAAGTCTGGGATATCATGCGCCGATGACCGAGCAAGAATCTTTTCGTTTTTGCTTGCTGGAGCGGTTTCAGCCATGCTCGTTTACCCTCCGCATAGTGTCGGCTTCGGCGGCTGGGGAATGTTCAAGAAAAAGGACGGTTACCTGTAGGCCAGGGCGGTTGTCGGAAATTAAAACAGATGCATCGTGCGGGTCGGCGATCGCCTGAACCATGGACAGGCCGAGGCCATGACCTTGCGATGTGCGGCTTTTTTCGCCGCGATAAAAGCGACGGAACACCTTTTCAGCGTCGGATGGTGCCAGCCCGGGGCCATCGTCCGAAACCCATAGCGATGTTCCATCGACCCCGATGCTGACGCCGATCGCAATTCCGGTTCCGGACGGGCAGTGGCGCAATCCGTTTTCGGCAAGGTTGGCAGCCATCTGCATCAGCAGATCCCGGTCGCCCCAAACCAGGGCCTGGCCGGGTGCGAGAGCCAGAGACAGGGTCTGGCCTTGGTCGGCGGCTGTTGGCTCGAAGGCGTCGAAAACGGTTTCCGCGATGTCGTTCAGATCGACGTGAGAGAACCGCTCCCGTCGATCGTTTGCCTCGATCTGGGCAATGCGCAACAGTGCGTTGAAGGTCGATATGATCTCATCGGTTTCGCGCAAGGCGGCCGCTGTGTCGCCTTGGCGGGGCAGGCTGCGGGATTCCATCCGTTCCAAGCGCTGTCGCAGGCGTTGCAGCGGTGTTCGCATGTCATGCGCGATATCGGTCGAGATCTGTCGTTGGCTCTCCAGCAACGTCTGTAGCTTGTTCAGTGTTGCATTGATGCTGGATGAGACCCGTACAAGATCATCAATTTCCCCTTCCATGTGCGGGATACGCGCGTCCAAGTCGCCATGCGCAACGTTTTCCAGCGTATTCGAAATCTGATCGATCCGGGATTCGGTTATGCGCCCGATCCAGATTCCGACCAGCAGCCCCAACCCGATAACAATACAGAACCCGCCGATCAGCACCGCACTCAGGACCTCAAGCACCTCCGCGACGACATGATCGCCGGTTCCTTGCAAAAGCACAAAGGGACCGATCCGATGCTGAACGGTCCAATACCCGGTTACTTCCTCGTCTTGCGGTTCCTTCAAGGTCAAATTTGCGATCCCGACGAAGTCGCCGACATTTCCCGAGCGCATGGAAAGTATGTTCCCTGCGGCGATCTGGCCTTGCGGATCTGTCAGTTGGAAGATTCTCGAATTTTCGAAATTGATTTCCGCCAGGGCTTCAATGCGGTCGATCAGGACGCTCAGCCCTTTTTGCTCGTAGATCTCGGACAGCCGCGCCGCATCCGAATTCATGCGGTCATACATCCAATCCCGCACCTCGAAGTCGGTAAGCCAATAGGCTCCCACGAAAATGACCGCCGTGAGAAACGAGTAGAGGAACGAGAATTGCAACGACAACCGAACGGATGTGCGCGCCACACCGCCGCGCCGGGACAACATCTTACGCATGGCAGGAATAGCCGGCACCGCGCACCGTGTGAATCAGGTCGGCGTCGAACGGCTTGTCGATCTTGTTGCGCAGCCGGCTGATATGGGTTTCGACGACGTTGGTCTTGGGATCGAAATGAAAGTCCCACACGGCTTCGAGGAGCATCGCGCGCGTCAGTACATCCCCGATCGCATCGTCCACAATGCCTACCGCCTCGAACTCGAGGGGCAGTCCATGCGCAAAACCGTCGCCAAAATGGATGACGAAACGCCACGAACCTGATAACCGAAACACGCTGCCTCACTGCAACGCGTCACAGTTGGGCGGATCCCCCGGAACAGGTGGGCGCATGTTGTCGGAATGGGTGGGCGGATGCTCCAGGATACGCAGTCATACAGCGTCTCCTCGACGATCCGCAGCTTCTCGGCCGCAGACCAGCGCCGACGGCGGCCGCCATCGGTAATGATTTCAATCTCAGACATAACCACGTGCTTAAGGCTATATTTAAGCCTCCTTGGTCATGCCAAGGTGTCCGGTCGAAATGGGGGCCAGTTCAGCCGTGGAATAGGGGAGGTGCGCCGACAAGCGTGTATCAAACTTGGCTCAGGCGTGATCGTGGCTAAGCGTATCCGCCGCTGGTGCAGAATACAGAGGCAAGTATTTCTGAAATCGAGCTCTCGCAACCAAAGCATCCTACCGGCACCTTACAAGAAACCTTCATGTGCCAAACTGGTGCGATGGTCGTCCGAAATACTGCATGACATTTTGCATGACATTTTGCAGCTCGCTGTATTTATAAATGTTATAAAACAGTAACTTATTAGGTATATGTAAGTGTCGGGAATCTTCCTCGGTCCGCCACTTTCAGATTGTCAGATGACAGACAAAACCGACTTTTGTGACAGATAACTGACCCAAAAGGCGGATCACTCCGATAGTAAAGTGACGTTGCTCGGTTGGACTTGCGATCATAAAGTCAGGCCAGTCTTGTCTTTATTAAATCGCGGAGTCCCATTTGGCCAAGAGCCTCCCAGCCACGCCCGGAGCGAATTTCCCGCCTCTGCCGTTGACGGTGGCGCATGCTGCTTTCGAGCCGGCATCCTCCTTGCTGTCGCGGCTCGCGGCCAGGAATGGCGCCCGCTCCATGCAGCGGTTCTGCGGTGACATAGCCTTCCCGATCGATCCGCTTTTCCGTGGTGAAAAGGTCGCCATCGAGCAATTGGCGCAGCTGGCCGGGTGCGATGCGGCCGCATTGGGGAGAGTGTCTATCCGTCATCTTGGCAAGGGCCATTTTCGTCTGCGGGATGAATTTGCCTCACTGCAGAGCTTTCAGCGCGCCCGCGTTCGTGTTTGCCCGGAATGTGTGAGGTCTGAGTTGTCGTCTGAATGTGTTGAGGGTCGTCGGTGAGTGATGAGCGAACAAGAAAAAGGGCGGCTCGCGCCGCCCTTTCATTGGTTTCTGATGGATTTACGAGAGGCGAGAGCGTCGTAAAACAGCCTCTATGCGGGCGCAGCCCCGCAATACTTGGTGTCGTGAATGTTCGGGCTCCCAAAGGGGATGGGCGAAGACTTCCCCGCCGGTATCCCGAAGCTCATAGCCAATCGCGAGGAATGCCGCCTCGGCACCGGACAGGACGCGGAGAGATTCTCCCTGGGAAGCAAGCGCCTGAACACCTGTAATCTTTCGACCTGGTAGTGTCCGACGGTGTGGTGTAGGAGGCCGCGCGCGAAGCCATTGGCTTAGCGCAGCGCGCGGCCGGGCTGGCGGCCACCGCGTTTCTTCGTAATCTGAGGTTGTTCAACGACCGACGACCAGAGCGGAGACCACGCCTCTCGCGACATTGCTGCGCAATGCCCTGACGGCCAGCGGATGACCGATACCATGATCGACCTTCCGGGCGCGATCGCCAAGAGGGATGATGAGACGTGACCGTGGCGCCAGTGGCGCCGCGTAAGCACGTCGAACGATTTTCTGCGCGAACTGATCCAGGATCCCGCACAACGGCTGATGGAATTGGACCGTGAAGCAATCGATCCGGGGGGGGTCGATTGTAGGGAGAATGAGGTGCCGCCGTTTGCGGCGCCGGGCATGGTGAGCGCAGCCCAGAGCGATAAAACCAGCGGAACGGCTACCGGCCGCGTCAATGGGATATCCGCGCGGGCAGCATTGGCCTCAACATCCCGAAGCTGCGTAAAGGCAGTTATTTCCCGAGCTTCCTAGAGCCGCGCAGGATAGCCGAGAAGGCGCTGATGGCGGTGATCAAGGAAGCCTATATCCAAGGCATCTCCACGCGCGCGGTGGATGACCTGGTGCGCGCCATGCACTGCCGACAGGCGATGCAAGGCATCGCCGAGAGGGGCCTGAGCCAGGTCTCGCGCTTGTGCGAGGAGATCCACTGCCCGGCAGGGCATCGCGCAGCGATGTCCCGAGAGGGACGAGCGTGTGCAGGCCTTCCTGAACCGCCCGCTGAAGGGCGACTGGCCCTTCCTGTGGCTCGACGCCACCTATGTGAAGCTACGCGAGGGCGGGAGGATTGTTTCCATGGCGGTGATAGTAGCCGTCGCGCTCTCTCATCGCTGCAAGCAGCGACTGCCGAGCAGTGGTGCAACACGGACGGACGCCGTGAGATCCTTGGCATCACTGTCATGCCATCCGAGGCTGAAACTTTCTGGACCGACTTCCTGCGCTCTTTGACACGGCGCGGGTTGCGCGGCGTGCAGGTGGTGATCAGCGACGCCCATGAGGACCTGAAGGCGTTCGTCGGGCAAACAGTTCCCCGGACTGTTTGCCGATCCTCCTCATCGCGCAAAGTCCTGAGCGCGGGGTGGCAGCGCTGCCGGGTGCACGTCCAGCGCAACCTTCTGGCGCGGGTGAACAAGGCCAACAAGCCGGTCGTGTCGGAGACGCGCTTTCAGCACGATGGTCAGCGCCGTGGTGAAGACCGTCTTTGCCGAGAAGGATCGAGACCAGGCCCATCTGCGCCGGCGTGAGGTCGCCGACAATCTACGCGAGCGGTGCCGCGATGTCGCCGAGCTGATGGAGTGAGCCAATGGAACGCCAATGGTCCGAGAGACATTGGCGAACGCCGAGCACGATGTTCTGGCCTACATGGCCTTCGATGAAAGCCTGCGCGAGCCAAGTTGCACAGCACCAATCCCTTGGAGCGCGTCAACAAGGAGATCAAGCGGCGCACCAACGTGGTCGGGTTCGTCGGGAAAACAGCGCCCCACGCTGTTTTCTGATCCTCCTCACTCCCCAACCGCGAAGCCGTGATCCGCCTCGTGGGCGCGCTCATGCTGGAGCAGAATGATGATTGGGCTGTCTCCCAACGCTACCTGCCGGTGGAAAAGCTGACCGCCATATATAACCATATATAACCATGACGACGAGACGGCAATGATCGCCGCTCAGTGAACGAGCGACACCAGCTATGAAGAAGCAGGTGGACGCCAGTTCCTACACCACTTCCCGCGACACAGCCCCCGAGTACGCGCTGCTGTTCGCGGATGCGCTTTGCGGCTTCCAGAAAGCTTACATCGGGTCCGGACGATCGGAGGGCCTTGATGCAGGCACGCAGGATCTCCGGCCGGAACGTCCGAGCACCCTGCGCGGTCTCGAGCGCATTGAACAGGGCGATGAGGGAGGCGGCATCCCCAACTTCCCGGTATCGGATGGCCGCAAGTTCGTGCGCCTCGGGCGGTGCCCGGTGCCGAGCCGCGGCGATTGTTGTCGCCCGGGCAGCGATGCCCTCCGAGGCCCGCTTCAACATCTCGTCTCCGCCGCCGCTGATGAGACAGGTGCCCGCAGCATGGAACGACGGCTTGGGGGACCAATATCAAAAAGGTTTACCGTATTTACAGGGAGTTGGACATGCAGCTCAGGAACAAAATACCCAAGCGGAGGGTGAAGGCGAAGCTGCGCGACGACCGCGCCGAGACTGTCGGCCCGAACCACGTATGGGCGATGCATTGCCCGACATGCGATTGCGCAAGCGCAATCTGCCGAAAGGGATTTTGTCCACGACCAGTTCGCAACCGGCAAAAAGCTCCGGGTTCTGACGGTCGTCGACATCTTCTCGCGATACTTGCCGGTGCTCGGTGCCCGCTTCAGCTATCCGTTGGCCGGCAGGTGAATGCTTGCATTCGCCGAGAGGCGGGGCGAGGATGTGGTCGACGTCACGCTCGACTTCTCACGGCCGGGAGACTTGGCGTCGATGCTACAACGAGGAACGGCACACAGCGCGATCGGCAACAAGGCCCCGATCACGCTGACGAAATCGGGGGGCATCACCAGCCTGTCACCCTGACGTAGCCGGAAAACTCTCGCAAAGGGCGGTAGAAGGTTCGGGGGCGGACCAAAAACCCAAAGGACTCCGGTTCCGGTTGGGTGAAGGTTCAGTGGCAGGTCGGTGGCCCGGATTTTGACGCTGTTTAACAATCAGACTCCGGCGCGACGAAAGCAGGTGCTCGTAACCGTGCGGAATGCCTCAAAAGAGGCGATCACGGCGCCAAGCGTACTATTTCAGGGATTACCGGGAGCATGCTGGCGGTTTCCGCAAGTTCGGCCAAGGTGACCTTGCGGCCGGCGGACAAGGCCGCGCGGCCGAGCAGCATTCCCAAGGCAAAGCCCCGCATCGCGTCAGCGGATCGCTCCGACGCGGCCGCCCATCCGAGCGCCGCCCGATCCGGCACCGTCAGCGTCACGTGGTTGCCGTCGCGCACGAGGTCCGTCGCCACGGGGCCAAGCTGGTCGATACAGCCATAATGGACCAAGCCGGTGGTCATCGGTGCGACATCGGGCACACCTGCATGAAGAACGGCCTCGGCCTCGGGATCGGCCAGCAGCCCCGCGCCGCGCAGCCGATAAAGAACATCGTCATCGACGCGTCCGGACAGCCGCACCGACTCGTATCCGTCATGGCGGATGGCCGCTATCGCGGCAGCAAGGCACGCCGCACCGATACGCGCCACATGATCGCGCTCGAAGGCCGCCAGATCGAGCGCCCCGCGTTCCCCGGTCGTCACGATCTGCCGTCCGAACGCGCCGCCTTGGGCATTGAATATACCGATCGCAGCCGCGAATCCGCTGTCGAGGGCGGCGTTTCCCGATTCCGCCACATGTATCTGCGTTGCCGTTATGCCGGCCCTGTCATTGCCATCCAGCGTTTTCAGATGATCGACGAGCGCCGCGAGCACACCCGGCCCAAGACGGAACCGAGGCATTGATTGCGCCAGAATCCGGCCATCAGGCGCCACCCCCTCGGTCACCGCGCGAGAGAAGTTTTTGGTATCATAGGCACCTGAAGCGGTCAGATCGCTCCAGCGGACGGATGGAAAAACCGTTCCACCTTCGGTCCTGCCTTTGGCATCCGCCCCATGACACCCTGCGCATGCGAACCGCGTGGCAGGCAACCGGACGTCGCCACCGCCAATCGCGATTTCGGCGCCTTCGCCGCGCAGGAAAAGCGCGGCGCCCGGCGTTTCAGCATGAATGGGCAACCCGATGAGAAGCATCAAGATCAGCTTGCAGCGCATTCCGGTATCTCGCGGGCCAACTCGATCAACTGCGCCGGCTCTGGCAAGCCAATGACGCGGGTGAACCGGAATGAGCAGAAATCGCCGACAAGAAACATGGGGTCGTGGGCGAAAATGCTGTCGAACGACACGCCAAGCCCGTCGAGCAGCGGATCGGTGCCGCGCATGCCGGCGGTCAACCACAACCATTCCTTGCTGGGCGAGAAGTTTGCCGCATTTGCATTCAGCGCCGCCGGGGTATCCGGCATCGGATCGATGCTGAGACTGACGAGCGTGATCGGCTCCGAGCCATTCTCCATCACGATCTGATCAACGCCGTAAAGGATGCCGTTGGTGACGTCGCAAAGCGACTCGCAACTCGTGTAGAAGAAACTGATGATGACCGGGCCGCGCTGCTGCAGCAATGTGACAAACCCTTCGGTATGGCCCTCCTTGTCCGTGACCGGGATGTCGGGCGGCATCAGCAGTTCGGTCGGTGCATCGGCCGCCGTTGCATGGCCGCAGATCAGCATTCCCAACGCGGCAAGGGTATAGGTTACGCGCATCACGGTGCCTCCATGACCAGCGGATGAAAGGAACGGCCGTCGCGATCCTGCGCAGCGATGACGACCGGTCCGCCCGCCGGCAGCGCCAGAATGTCAGTGGCTTTGCCAGCCGCATCGGATTGCAGCATCACCGTATGTCGCCAGGGCGTGGCAAGTCCGGTGACAAGAACCCGAAAATGGGCCTCCCCCACCGGCGCGCCGTCCTCGCCCCGGAAGCTCAGGCGCACATGGCCAGCATCGACCGGTTCGGCGACCAGATGGCCGGAGGCAGGCGTATCATCATCCGCGGCACCCTGCATCGCTGGCAAGGGCGCACAAAAGGACAGCGCACCGATGCCGGTCGTCGTCACCAGTTCATAATGGCCGGGGCTGGGCAGCAGCGCAGTGGTGCGAAAGATACCGGGGGCCACTTCGCGAAAGCTGCGGTCGAACCCCGCGACAAGGCGCGGCACGCCGCCCCTCAGGCGGATCGCACTCATCGGCGGTGCATCCCCCATCATGCTGTAGTCGTGAACGATGAAGCCCGTGTAGCTTTCGGCGTGGACGGCGATCATCCCCGGCTGCGGCCAAAGTGGCGCGAGGTATCTGGCATGTCCCAGCGGCTTTTGACGCGTCTGCCCCAACATCACCTCGCGCAGTTGTGTTGGCCGGTCGGCCCGGATCGCCGCAAGGTCCAGCACGCCGATCCGCGACTGGTCGGACGTCATCAGATAGGCCGCGCGGTCAGTGAAGGCGATTTCCGATATCGCGCCGGGCGTGGCGATGGATTGTATCACCGCGCCGCGCCCCACGTCGATCAGAGCCACCGGAGCAGCCGATGCCGGATCGTGGGCGAGGATCCAGCGCCCTTCGGGGCCGGCGGCAAGCCGGGTGGCTTTGATCGACGTGGACAGGTCAACCGTCACCGGCGTGTCAGGCGCGTCGACATAGCGGATGTCGACAGTGCCGGCAGTCAGCGTGGCCAGCGCGAATGTCTCTTCGAAATCCGCCAGCGCCACGGCATGATCCACCGATCCGCCAAGCTCGATCCTCGTCTTGCCCGTTGCGGCATCGCGCAGCGTGGCCCCTCCCGGCCCGGACGTCGCCAGAGTATCGCCCGGCGGCGACGGCACCATATGGCGCACGCCTTTCCCCACTACAGTCACCCTGCCGTCGGCCTCGATCCGGCCAAGGCGATCATCCCCGGATTCGAGAACCCAGACCGCGCCGCCCTGAGTGGGATGAACAGCGTTGGGACGCGACAGACCGTCGACCAGCACTTTTGCCGCCGCGTCAGGAACGGCGATTTCCACAACCTCGCCGCGTCGCTCCAGTGCGGCAATGAAACGCCGGCCGGCAATATCTGCCGCGAGATCCGCTGCGACTTCCTCAAGGCGTGCGGCGCCCAGAAGGTTCGCACTGGCCAGGTTGATCTCAGGATCGACAATGGTGAACGATCCATCCTCGGAGGCGACACCGATCAGCGCGCCGTTCAGCTTGATCGCGCCGCGCGGCAAGCGGCCCGTTGCGAAAAAGCTGCGCGCCGCTTCGACACAGCCGAGATTGTCGTCCTCGACCGGGCGCAGCCACCCGGCCAGTTGCAGGCCGGCAGGCGGGTCGGCGCCAAGCCGGTTCTCGACCTTCACCGTCACCTCGAACGGCTTGCCCGGCTCGGGGCGGACCAACGGCGCGCCAGCCATGTCGGTGAATTCGACGTGGGCCGACAGCGCGGGCCGTAAGTCTTCCTGTGCCGACAGCGGTGCGGCAAATATGAGCAGGAGGGCGGATATCAGCCGCCGCCGCATTGCTTTGCCTCCTCCACGTCCAGCACGCCCCAGACGCCGCCGGTGCGGATATGCGTCGGCCCGTCGTGCCAGAGCGCGATGCCCGGCACCGCCTTGGGTGTCAGCCACGCCGTCATGCCCTTGCCCGGCGCCAGCAGGACAGAGTGTGGAAACCCGAAACCCGGAAACAGATCGTCGTAATCATAGCCGTTCATGACGAAGGCCCGCTGCCGCGCCCGGCCGCCCGGATGGATCACGCGGATCACGATCTGCTCCCCTTCGCAAGCCTTCAGCCGCAGCGCATTCGGATGCGCGGTCACGTAGTCGGGCGGGAAGACAAAGGCGTTCAGGTCATCGCTTTCCTCGACCCGCATCGCTGCATCCGACAACACCTGCGTGAAGGACGGCGAGCGATAATTCACGCCCTTTTCGCCGCGATCATAGCTGTCGTCGCAGACGATGCAGTCGGGCACCATCTTGACTGGCGTTCCGTCGGGCTCGACTGCCGGAGTGGCGCTTTCGTCCTCCCACGACCAGTCGATGCGCGACGCGTCGTCCCAAAGGTTCAGACCGTCCTGAAAGTAAAGCACGAATTCCCTCGTGCGCTCGACCTCTCCATCCGGCCCTTCCGCCTCGAACAGCATCGCACCGCCGTCGCCCGGCGCCGGGTCCGGGCCCTCGGCATGACGCGCAGCGCAGATTTCATAACGCTCGACGACCTCGCAATCCATCTGTTGCCCTATCGCGCCGATCTGGGTCCACCCGCGCGGCACCACGTCGATCGCCCCGAACAGGCCATGCTGGACATGGCTGACGACATCGGACGTGGAACGGATCGGCACCGCGCCGAAGGCATAGGGAATCCAGTGAACGCGCGCGTCAAGCTCCTCGAGCGCGGCGCGTCGGGCAATTTCGATAAGCTGCGTTCGGACGGTATCGGTGTCCAGACAATCGCTGCCCTCACAGACGGTGGCGACAAGTTCGTCCAGCCCGTCCTCGGATGCGTCGATCAGAGGTTCGGCATCGAACAGGCGCTGGGATAGCGGGTCAGGCGTTGTTTCAGGCGACAGCAGGAAGCCATAGTTCACGCCGAGCACCGAGAATATGGCATCCGGGCCCGCGTCGGGCTCCATTTGCGTCGGCACAAGGAATCCGGTCTGGCCTTCCGTTGGGAAAGTGTCGGTTCCGTCCGAAAGCCATGCGGGCGACAGCGCCGCCAGTCCCTCCGCCGTCCGCGTGGCGATGGCGGCACGCAGATCCTCCAGGCCCGCCTCGCCCGGCAGGTCCAGCCGCATCCGCCCGGCATAGAACAGGAACGGGCGGCTGACAGTCACGCCATCGCCCGGTGCCGCAGGCAGTCCAGCGGTGCCATAGCCATAGGCCAGCGGCAGGTCGCGGATCAGGTCCATTCCGGGCAGTCCCACGCTCAGCGCGACCTGCGCCGATGGGCGAACCCCGCCCGGCCGCATATCGGCCTCCATCGGCTGAAACAGCCCGTCGCTGCCACCATGTACCGGCGCGTGGGGGAACGGATCGGTGTTCAGCGGCACGATTGGCGGCATCGTCGCGTCGCCCAGAAGGTCGCGCAGCCCGCCGCCCGATTCCTCCAGCGCATTGACATAGCGCAGCCGGACGCAATCGCCCGCGCGCACCCGCAAGGTCATCGGGCGTGGCCCGTGGCGATAGTTGAGCGCGATGGCATCGATGACATCCGCGCGTGTCAGCGCGTCCCATCCTACGGTCGCGGCGACGCCTCCATCGATGCCCAGATTGTCGGCCGACAGAAGCGCCAGCATCAGCCCGTCGGGGTCATAGCGTCCTCCGCCATAGCTGGTGCCGCGTTGCGACGGCCAGACCGCGCGCGTCTCGACGGCAGCCAGCACGGCATCGACAATGCGCTGCGGCGGCTCGTCCTCGCCCGGATAGGGGCAAGCCAGCCCGCCCGTTCCGACCGGGATGGCCTGGCCACCGACGGCTTCGGCGCGCGACCCGGCTTCGCCCAGCCGGTTGCGGATCGGCGTGCCTTCCGCCGTCAGCGCATTGCCCGCCCCGGCAGCATCGTCCGGGTTGAAGCCTGCAACGGTGGCCGGATCGGGCGCGTCCGGGTCGCCATAGATGCGCACGAGACCCCAGGCGCCATTCCACAGCGCATCGACCGAGCCGAAATTGTAGAGGAAGTCCGACGAGCGGTTCGGCACGTCGCCGGACGGCGTGTCGGCGACCGGCAAAGCGGCTGCTTCGACGCTGACCGGCACATCGGCGCGCAGCGATCCGTTCATCTCGAAATGCTCGGAAATCCCGACCTCCTGCGCGAAGGTGAAGCCTTCGACATTGTCGCATTCGGCGATCACGCTTTCGTAGTCGCGCCAGAACTCCGGATGTGCCGCATGATCCTCGGCCGTATCGCGCCACGACCGGTAGTCATCGGGTCGCCCGTCGAGCGCCACCGGAACCGGTGGGCCGAAGGGCGCGGCATTGCCGAGACAGCGGTCGCGCAGCGAAAGCGTTTCCCGCCGCTCCTGCGACAGGCCCAGCGGCTGCTTGCCTGCGGGAAACGCCTGATCGATATTGCGATGAAAGGCGAGACCCGCGATGTTGAACGTGTGCTGCACCTCCTGCGCGCCCTGGATCAGGCGGATCACCAGACGCTCGTCCTGATAGGCCTCCAGGATCGGCGTTTCCGGATCGCCGTGCCGGGCCGAGCGCAGCGCCTCGCCCATGTCGCCCGCCGCCCCGGTCATCTGCATGTCGACAGAACATTCCGCGAAGTCCCCGTTCGCCAATGCCTCTGCGACCTCGCTTGGATCGGTCAGCGGGTTGCCCGCATCGTCCAGCGCGTGTTCGCCGGGCACGCCCATTGCGCCCAACCGGCAGTCATCCGACGGGGCATCGAGCAGGGGCTCCTTGTCGCCGATCCGCAGCGGGATCGGCGCGCCCCGGTAATTCACCAGATAGGGATCATGGTGATCGACCGAGATCGATTCAGGCCGTGCCGGGGGTGCTACCGGCTTGGCTAGGGAGGCGATGCTATCGTCTTCCGGCGGAGTCAGAAATCCCGCTGCCCGCTGGCGGTAGGATACCATGTGCTCGAAAAGGCCGCCCACCTCGTCATTGGCCGCATCGTCGAACAGATCGCCGAAGAACCGGTCCCGGTGCGCCTCGTCGCCGCTCGTGCCGCCAGCAACCCATGCGGGGGCAAGATCGCCGGGCAGATACCAGCTGTCGCTGGTCAATCCGTCGGCCGGGTCGAAATCCGCCGCGAATTCCAGGGTCGCCGCTACCCCGCATTTCCGATCCAGCATCTCGGGGCTGAGGCGCCATTTGGCTTCGCAATATATCTGCCCCATGCCGAAGGCGTCGGCAAAGGCCAATTCTTCGGTTTGGGCATCGCCCTTTGCCTTGGGTTCTGGCGCACCTTCGAGCGCGGCGACGCTGGTGCGATCGCGCGGGTCGTAGAGCAGCGCGAAATCGGCGATCGAGACGGCGAATTCGCGATAATCCGGATGGGTGGGCGTTTTGCCTTGCATCCGCACCCGGCGTTTCGCGCCATCCCAGACCTCGCCCGCCCATGCAACCGAACGCAGTCGGTCCGCTTCGGGCACCGGCCCGACGCATTCGCCGTCGTTCGGGGTGCAGATCGATGCCAGCTGCATTTCGGCGCCGACGCTGCCGGTCGCGTCAGGTTGCCCCAGCGGACCGGGCGGGACGCCGACTCCCGGCTCGATCACCAGCGCGGAATAGAACCCGTGCTGCTGGATTGAGGAAGGGCCGAAATGATCATGCGTGAACACGGTGCGCAGGGTCCGGTCGCGCAATTGGGGATCGTCGGGATCGCCGTTCATCGTCAGGATCGGATCGGCGAACCATCGTTGCACCGTGGTCTGGAACTTGTCGCGGTTCTCGGTCCGGCTGAGCCGCCAGATATCGCTCTGCGCAGGCTCTGCGCCTGTGCATTCATCGGGACCGAGCGCGATTCCCCCGGCATCCTCCCGCTGGGTCACATTGCCCGCCGACGCACAGCGCCGCGTCGCCAGTTCGTCGGCGGCAAAGGTGCCGTCCTCGTAGTTCCAGCCATTGCCGGACCCGTCAGACGCGGTGACGTCGAACTTCACCAGATGGATGTGCTGGCCGATTGTGTCGGTCGGTGTCTTGACCTGAAAATCGTCCAGCTCCAGGTCCTTGGGCAATTCGTTGGTGTGCCGGAATTCGATGCATTCGCCGGAAAGCGCCCGGAAAAAGAACGGCTCTTCGGTATCGCTGATCGTGGGCGAGATCGGCTTTGCGCCCTCCAGCGCCGCCGTCTCCTTAAAGCGTTCGCTTTCTGCGGTGCGGACGTTGATGCGGGCCTGCGGATCGTGCCAGCCCGCGCGGTTGACGATCATATCAAGTTGCACCGCCGACACCTCGTAGCGTCGGAATCCCAGCAGCAACGGGTCGTGGAAATAATCCGCGTCAACCTCGGCCGTGCGCATGAGCGGATCGATACCCGGCATGATGGCGGCGCGGGTTTCGGGTGCCGTCGCGCCGCAAGGGTCGGCAAAGGGCGCGCCGGGTTTCGGCGCATTGCCGTTGACCGCGAATGCGTTGCGCGGGCTGGTCGGGGGTGATCCATCGGGCAGCGGCGCATCGGAGGTTGGATAGGCGCCGTTCATCGGCCCCTCGGCCAGATCGGTGCCCGTTGCATCCGTCAGCCGCAATGCTGCGTTCAGCCCATCGGCGCGGTAGAGCTGGCCATTGAAATGAAAGCCCATCGCCGCGCGCTCCAGCCGCGTGCCGTCATTGGGCAGGGTCTCGATCCGGGCCTCGGTCAGATGGGCCGAGAGGTCGCCCAGCGCAAAGGCCTTGGCGACGATCTGGTAGGTCAGTGCCCCACGCTCTTTCTCGCTCAGCGCGTCGAATGCGGCCGGCTCCAGCAGGTCGGCCGCGTCAGGTGGCAGGGAAAAGCCGAATTCCCGCTGTGATCCGTCGCTCACCACATGGCGTCCGATGCCACCATCGAGCCAAGCCTCGCCGTTGATCCGTTCGTCGATCTCGGCGACGATACCGGGCGCGGTGGAGGCGTCGGTGATCGTGTCTTCGGCGTGTTCGCCCAGATCCCGCGCGATATCGAGCGGGGCCTGCGGAGGCCGGTGCCCCGGCTGTCCGGCGATGTAAAACGGATAGCCCGGCATCGGCGTTTTGGCGTCGGCCTTGAGGACCGGCGTTTCGCCTGTTTCATCCACATCGTCGCTCACGGCATAGGTCGGCAACAGCGGCAGCGGCTCCCCCGGCAGGGGGATCAGCGCGGGGATCGGCGTGCCATTGGTCTCGTCCGGATCACCCGTCTCGGGACCGGTCCACGCCCCTGTGAGCCGGTCGACCGAGCCGGGGCGGCTATGGCCGCGCTCATCGGCGGTCGGGAAACGCGTTGACAGTTCGGCGTTCGGCTGCCCGTCGGGCAATTTGCGTGTGCCGTCCTCAAGCACGTCATGGACACGCCAGAGCGCCCACATCCCTTGAGCGAAATGCGGATAGAGGTGACAGTGAAAGATGCTGTCGCCGATGGTGCGGTTGCGGTTGCCGGACCCTTGGGTATCCCACCACCCCTTTTCGGCCCCGTCGAGACCGCGCAACCCGCCGTGATATATGTTATAGCTAAAGCCCTGCTGCGGTGCGACCGTCTGACTGTCCAGATAGGCACCACGGCTGGGATCGTTACCGGCGAACCATTGATGCGCGTGCAGGTGAAAGACATGGGTTTCCTTTGGTCCGGCGTGGAAATTGCGGAACACCACCGGATCGTTGAGATAGGAATGATGCACGTTCGACGGATCGTCGGCGTACCATTCCAGCAGCGCCGGATCGCCATTGGCCCAGGATGCCAGAAAAAACTCCTCGTACATGCATTCCGCACATTCCGAGGCCGGCCCCAGCCCCTTGCGGTTGGCCAGCAGCAAAGACCCCATGCCCGACGCGCCGTAGTTGATCGCAAAGCCGTCCTTGACGCCTGCAAGCTGTCCGAACCGCGCCAGTTCCTCGTAGTTGCGGGTGTAGAAGGTTTTCAGCTCGTCGTGAAAGAAGACCGAGAATTCACGGAAGGCGTTGAACCCCGGTTCGCGGGACAGCGCCGGTTGGCTGGTTTGGTCCCCACGGCAATCATTCGCGGCGATTGTCGGATCGCAATAGATGATCGCGTTGAGATCGGAATGCACGATTTCCAGCCGCGTCGCATCTGCAAAAGCCCGTTGGTCGGGAGGCGTTTTCGGTGCGGCCTCATTCAGCACCATCGCCATGTTCAGGAGCGGTGCGCGCTGCTCAAGATCGGCGTCGGGCGTGCCGAGGTGGTCGGCCAGCGTGCGCTCGTAATCCAGCATGTCGCTGCGCGCGTGACGAACACCGTTTTCGGCGCGGGGCCAGACTGCATCGAACGCTGCCGTGGATGTCTGGCTGCGATAGGCGCGGGTGCCGGCCCGTTCGACCATCAGCGCACCGAACAGGCCATGAACGATGGATCCGCCGTTGCCCTCGCCGCCGGCGGGTGCCGCCTGTGACGCGAAGAAGTACGTGCCTTCCCGATGCAGTTTGTATTTGCAGAGGAAACTTTCATCCGGCGCAACCGATCCCGTCCCGATGCATCCGGGGTGGATGTCACCGTCGATTGGCAGCGGGGTCAGTCCCTGCGCCACGAAGTTGATGTGCCGGGTGCGGGGCCAATCGCTGGGCGCGGGAAAGTCCTGCGCGTGGTCTTCCTCCTCCAGCGCATCGGTGGTGGGGCACGACACTTCCTGATGGCGCAGTTCGCTGGCGTCCCCGCGCGTGACATGCGGCCGCACCGTCTCGGCGTTGCTGTCTTCGGTCGGCGCGGCCTTGCAGAAATTCTTGGAGAAATCGGGTGCGTCGGGATCGAACAGCCAGTTGGATATCCGCACGATCAGCACATCGCCAACATTCGCCCGCAACACCAGCGGGCGCGGGCGCTTGCAATCCTTCAGCCGCACGTTGCCGGCCTCGAGCGCTATCCCCGGATGGCCATGTTCGGCCCCCGTCAGCGCCGCGCAGTCGGATGCGGTGGTCAATTCGACGGTCGGTTCCGCCTTTGCGTCACTTTCGGAGCGCAGCACTGAAAGATCGCGATCGAGCGCAAAGATCATGCCGAACGGATTGAACGAGCCGAAGCGATTATAGACCAGCGTCTGATCCAGCGCCCCGATATCGGCACAGATCACACGGCCCTCTCCGGGCGCGTCACGGCAGATATCCGACATCGCCGGGCGCGCGGCGGTTTGCTCGACGGCCCGCGCAGGAAGCGCATCCACCACCAGAAGCAGAAACAAAGCATATGCAAATGCGAAAACACGGGTTGCGGGCAGCATAATGTCAACCCTTTCAAGTAAATCGATCCCTGTCGCAGCGCCGGATACGGCAACTGCGTGATACAATAAAACTCGGGGTAGTTGCCGCATTCTGCATTATATTGTGATTCGTTGATAGGCTTTTGCACAAGTTTCTGTCGTTCTGTATTGGCATCGGGGATGATCCGATGGAAAATTCCAAGATCGTTTCTCATCTGCGCGAGCTGGTTCGCGACGAGGCTGCAGTCGCAGACGGCAGGATTTCACGCGTCGGGCGCATCATTCGGCTGTTGCGCCCGGGCATTGCGCTGGCCGGCAACGCGCTGCCCGGCCCGCCGCCGCCACTGCTTCCATCCGGGCTTCGGGATTTTGCACAAGCATTGGCGGATATCGCCGCCACCCATTCCGCCGCGATCGGCCGGATCGACGTGCGCCGCGCCGATGGCGGCTGGCTGCGTGTGGGCACCGGATGGGTCGTGGGCGCCGGCGCCGATGGCACCCCCGCGCGCGTGCTGACTGCGGGCCATGTCCTGTCATACATGCTGAATTCCGGGCGTCCCGCGACCCGACGGCTCCGCCGCATCCCGGTCGACGCGAACGACCCCTCCGCACTGCGCCAGACGCGCATCACCTTTGCCGATCAGCCCGACCCAGAGACGCAAGGCATCGACATCACCGCGGTCATCTGGCCCCACGCGCTGTGGGATGCGATGCTCTGCGAACTCGATCGCCCGCTGGCGGTGATTCCTCCACCGCTTGAACCCGATCCCGCGTGGGCGAATGATCCGGAGGAGCCGATGGCGGTTCTGGGCTATCCGGTGGAACAGGGCTTCGTGCCACCTGGCCTCGAGAATAACGGCGGTTTCGCCTCGGTCTTTGACGGGGAATTGGGAATTCGGCGGATCTGCCCCGGTCTTTGCCTCGATGCCACCTCTGCGCCGGCAGGCGCCCCGGCAAACCATACAGAGGCCGAAGCGGTAATGCTGCATCACGATGCCTCGACCCTTGGTGGCAATTCCGGCTCGCCGATCTTCAGTTTGCGTACGGGGCGGGTTATCGGCCTGCACAGCAGCGGCGGGCAATTCGTGCCGGGCGGCGATCCCGCGGCCCATGAGGCAAATCGCGGCGCTCCTATGCCGCAACTCCTGCGCGAAGCGCGGATGCGCGAAGAGATTGCGAACGCGCTCCCCGAAGTCCTGCGCACGCCGCCCGAGCGGCACCCACGCGGATCATGGTCTGCCGCGCTGGTGGACCCCGACGACGAGGCGGTCTCACCCTTTGTCGGGGCAGACACGGCGGAGATTCCCCTCTCCCTGATCGCGGCCGCGGCGGACCGCCCGGATACGCGCGACTGGTTCTATACACCGCCGATGTGCTTGCCGCGCAACGCGGTCTTGCCGGACCGCGATCCGGCCCGGACGATCTACAACCAGCGATCTGAGCCGGCCTGCGTCGGCTTTGCGCTGGGCGCGCTGATCGATCTGCAACGGCGCAAGACAGATCCGAAGGCACCGGCGGTCAGCGCCCGGATGCTCTATGAAATGGCGCGAAGTCAGGATGAATGGATCGACGACCGGCCCGGCGGCACCAGCCTGCGCGCGGCCGTCAAGGGGTTGCACCACTCGGGCGCATGCACCGCCGATATCGCCCCTTTCGTGCCCGGGCAACGCGGCTGGGCACTCACACGGCGGGCGGCCCGCGACGCGCGTCACATCACGCTTGGCGCCTACTACCGCGTGCGCCCGCGGCTCGCCGACTTTCAGTCGGCGATCCAGGAAATTGGGGCGATCGCGGTCTCGGCGCATATACATGCCGGATGGATTCGCAGCGACGGCAAGCGCATCCACTCGATCCGCCACAGTCACGAGCGGATCGGCAGCCATGCCTTTGCCGTCGTCGGCTATGATTCCGACGGTTTCATCGTGCAGAACTCCTGGGGCCCCGACTGGGGCGGCTGGCATGAGTTTGACGGTCACGCGCATTGGGACTACGCCGATTGGGCCGAAAATCTCATCGACGCCTGGATCATCCGTCTCGCCCCTCCGGCACCATCCGGGTTCGGCCTCGCCCCAGCAGCGGAAACGACCCGAGATGCCGACCTTGCCCTGCCGGCCGGAATTCGCGTCTTGCCGCGCGCGCCGCGTCACGTACTTCTGGGTCACGTGATCCACGCAGAGCGCGATGGCATCGTCGAGGTCGGGAGGCTCGGTCTTGGTCTGGCCGCCCTCCGCGAGGCGGTCGCCGAGCTTTGCAATCCCGAGAGCGACCCGCATTGTCCGCATCTCCTGATCCTGCACCACGATCCATTTCTCGGAACCGAGGCGCTGTCGCGGATCGCCGCGCATCTGACACCGACACTGCTGGACAACGGGATCTTCCCGCTCCACATCATTTACGGGCTCGACGAAATCGCGACGATCGCCGCCCGCATGAAAGCCGAAGCATCCCTCGTCAACGACCGGTTCGGACCGGCGGCAAGCGGTGCGGGAAGCTATATCGAGCGCCGGACCCAGCGGCTTTGCGGAAGGCTTCTGACCGATTTCGCCTCGGCCGCGAAGGTTGCCGCGCAGCCGGGCGGTGCGCTCTGGCAGGCCGGAGCGGCGCTGTGCATTGAGGCGGCCAAGGGGCGGTCTCTATCGATGCTTTCCTTCGGGACGGGCGCGATCGCCGCCTGCGCTCAAATTGACGAGGCGATAGAGCGGGGCGAGCCTGCGGTCACCCGGTTGCTTCAGATCGGTCCGGTCGCGCAACCGACCCGTGACGGGGGCTACACCCACCGGATCTGGCCGCTGGGCCCACGTCGGGACACTCGCGATCTTGCGCCCTACGCAGGTGATTGGGCGGATCTGGCTCAAAGCGCGATCGGGCGGGTGAACTGCACCGTTCGCGCCGAGCCCGGTAAAGCCTCGCCGGTGCCTGGAAGCCTCGCCGCCTGCTATACCGATCCGGGGCTCCTGAATGCGATTGTCGCGACGATCAAAGGCCGGGCACCCTCACCGAGGATGCGCTTCAGATAAGCCCCGACCCCTATGATCGCCGATGAGAACGGGTGGCTCGAACGGCCAGCCCCGGGCATCAAACGGTGAAAACTCCGCGCATGTTTCCGCAGGGCGCGTCCATCTCGGCGCTTCAGGTCCCCTATCCTTCGTCCCTGGGACATCAGGCAGGAAACCGACAGCTTTCTTTGAATCTGCCACGCCGAAAATCGGCAGCTTTACCGGTCGCATTCGAGGCTTTGAGGTGCAGGTCAGATACGAAACAACGGTTGCAACAGACGCGGGACCAGAGACGTGAAACGCAGCGGCGCATCTGTGGCGGCAAGGCAAATGCAAGGTGCGCCCGGATCGGCGGTCGGAGCGTGCTCCAGATCCTGACTGGCAACTTCGAGATCGCCAACCGCGAAGCGGCCGGTATCGTCGCTGAAACTGCCCTGCAGAACCAAGGTCAGTTCCAATCCGTTATGGCTGTGATCCGGCACGGCCTGACCGGGCGGAATATAGAGCAGCCGTGCCGAACCCTCACGATCCGACGAAAGGATGCTTTGACGCACCCCAAGGCCCAGCGACTTCCAGCTTGGCGGTTTGCCCTTCAGCGCTTCCATCACCGGGCCGGGATAGACGCCATCGCGCCGATAGGTTGGTTCCACTGCGACGGGCGCATCAAGCAGGTCGAGCACGCTGGATTTCAGGCCCTCGGAAACGGCCTCGGCTGCGACGGCATCCAGAACGGCTCCGCCGCCGGCCAAATGCGCTTCATATCCGGCGCGACACTCAAGGCACAGCGAGATATGGGCCGCCACGACCAGCGCATAAGCCTGCGGCAGGCTGCCCGCTGCGTAGGCGGCCAGCAAGGCGTCCGGGGTATGATGGGTGATTGCGGGCATATTAACGCAGTTCCTTCAACTCATGACGCAGTCGCTCCAGACCCAGGCGGATCCGCGATTTTATGGTGCCGAGGGGCAGGCCGGTCAGGGTGCTGATCTCCTGGTGGGAAAGGTCGCCCATATAGGCCCGTTCTATGATTTCGCGCTGGTCGGGCGTCAGCCGGGCCAGTGCCTGTTTCAACCGACCGGCTTCCTGCTCGATGCCCAATATCTGGCTGGCATCCGGCTCGGTTCCCGGCGCCTCGCCCAATTCTTCGGGCAGCGGCCGATTCTCCTTGCGGATCACGTCGATCTGGCGATTTCGCGCGATCTGGTAGATCCAGGCCGAGACCTGCGCGCGCGCAGGGTCGAACAGTTCGGCCTTGCGCCAGACCGTCAGCATGACGTCCTGCACGATTTCCTCGGCTTGTCCCGACCCGGTGCCGGAGCGCATGATGAACCCCTTCAGACGCGGCGCGAAATGATCGAACAGCGCCGCAAAGGCGGCCCGATCACGACCATCCCGAACCGCAAGCATCCATGTTGTCTGCGGGGAGATCTTGGGAGATGTTTGCATCACCGGGGCGTTGTCCTTTCGCCGCCCTGCAGCAGGGTGCCGGTCGGCGGCATCGGTATCAGGGCTGACGATCATCATATCCCCGTTACGGGCGCTGGGGAAACCCGGATCATTTTTGATCCGATTTCTTTTTTGAGGCGTAATGCCCCTAACCAACCGACCGGAGCCAGAATGCCATTTGATGCCCAACCCATTCGCCCGCAGCGCATTGCCGTCATCGGCGGCGGCATATCCGGCCTCGCCGCCGCATACGTGCTGGCGGCCCATCATGCCGTGACCCTGTTCGAAGCCTCGCCCGGGCTGGGTGGACATGCGCGCAGCGTGGTGGCCGGGATCAGGGGCGATCAGCCGGTCGACACCGGGTTCATCGTTTTCAACTATGCGAACTATCCGCATCTGACCCGGATGTTTCAGGATCTCGATGTGCCGGTGGCGAAAAGCGACATGAGCTTTGGCGCGTCGATCAATGGCGGAGAAATCGAATACGGGCTACGCAACCTGAGCGCGCTGACGGCGCAGCGGCGCAACCTGCTGAGACCGGGGTTCGCCCGGATGCTGCGCGACATCCTGCGCTTCAATGACAAGGCCGAGGCTCTGGCCAGCGATGACAGCGCCACGATCGGCGAGTTTATGGCCGATCTGAAACTGGGGGACTGGTTCCAGCGCTTTTACCTGATGCCTTTATGCGGGGCGATCTGGTCGACCCCGCCTGCCGAGATCCGGGCCTTTCCGGCCCGCGCCCTGGTGCAGTTCTTTCGCAACCACGCCCTGCTGAGCGCCTCGGGGCAGCATCAGTGGTGGACGGTGGACGGTGGCAGCGTGGAATATGTGCGCCGGTTGGAGCGGCACCTGCGCGGGCGCGGTGTGGCGATCCGCACCGCCACCCCGGTGCAGAACGTCACGCGGGATGGCCAGAAAAGCACTGTGAACAGCCCCACGGGGCAGCATGAGCCGTTCGACCAGGTGATTTTCGCCTGCCATTCGGATCAGGCGTTGCGGCTGTTGGCCCAGCCCACACCGCAGGAAAATGCGGTGCTGTCGGCGATCCGGTTTCAGGACAACCAGATGATCCTGCATCGCGACACAAGCCAGATGCCGCAGCGCCGCGCGGTCTGGTCAAGCTGGGTCTACAAGGCCGACACCACAGCGCCCGAGCCCGCCATTGGCGTGACCTACTGGATGAACCGTCTGCAGAACATTCCCGAACATGATCCATTGTTCGTGTCGCTCAACCCGTCGACCGAGGTGCCGGATCACTTGATCTATGACCAGAAGGTATTCCGCCATCCGGTGTTCGATGCATCGGCGCTGGCGGCGCAGAGACAATTGACCGGAATGCAGGGCCGGAACAACACCTGGTTTGCCGGGGCCTATACCCGCCACGGATTTCACGAAGACGGTTTTGCCAGCGCCGTCCGCATCGCGCGCCTGATGGAGCGCCAGATCGCATGACCCACGGCCCGGAACATATTGCAGGTGTCACAACCCATACGCGGCGCGGCGAGATCCGCCACAAGTTTCGCTATGGCGTGGATTATGTGCTGATCGACCCCGACGCGCCAGCCACGCGGCCGCGTCTGTTCTCGCGCAATCGGTTCAACCTGGCGTCGGTGCATGACCGCGATCATGGCGGCCCGCTGAAGGGCGGGCGCGGCGCGGATTGGGCGCGCGAGGTGCTGGCATCGCATGGTCTGGATGAGCGCGGATTGCAGTTGCGGCTGCTGACCCAGCCCCGTTTCCTTGGCTATGTGTTCAATCCCGTCAGTTTCTGGCTGGCGACCGAGCGCGGCGTGCTGATTGCGGTGATTGCCGAGGTCTCGACCCCGTTCGGCGACCGCCATTCCTATCTGTGTCATCGACCCGATTTCGCGCCGATCACCCGCGACAATTGCATCACCGCCGCCAAATCCCTGCATGTGTCGCCCTTTCAGGAGGTGAAGGGGAGTTACGAGTTCGGTTTTGATATCCGCACCGACCGGATTGCCATCCGCATCCTGCACCGCAATGGTGACGAGGGTGTCGTTGCGACGCTGTCCGGCCCGCGTGCGCCGCTGACCGATGCGGGGCTTTTGCGCGCCAGCCTGCGCCGCCCGCTGGGGGCGCTGCGCACGATCATCCTGATTTACTGGCAGGCGCTGCGCCTGAAACTGAAGGGGGCGAAATATCGCACCCGCCCGACGCCGCCCCATTCCGAGGTGACCTGATGCTGTTCCTGACCAAACGCGCGAAACATGATTTTCTCGACACTTGCGGCCAAATCCGCACCGGCAGCTTGCGCCTGCACACGCCCGAGGGCGAGGTCCATGATTTCGGCCAGGGCAGCCCGGCCGCCGAAATGCAGATCTATGACTGGTCGGTGGTTTCGGCGATTGCCGCGCGGGGCGATATCGGGCTGGGTGAAACCTATGTCGCGGGCCTGTGGGAGACGCCCTCGATCGCGGATCTGACGGAGGTCGCGCTGAAAAACCTCGACGAGTTTCGCGGTTATGCCTATGCGGGGTTCTGGAACAGCCTGAAATTCCGGATGGTGAACCGGCTGATGCGGGCGAATTCCCCGCGAGGGGCGGCGCGCAACATTCGCGCCCACTACGATGTGGGCAACGAGTTCTATCAACTGTGGCTGGATGAGAGCATGACCTATTCCTCGGCCATGTTCGCCCCCGGCGAAAATGACCTGACGCGCGCGCAGAACCGAAAATACGACAGGATATTGCAAAGGCTCGGTCCCGGCGAAAGGGTGCTGGAAATCGGCTGCGGCTGGGGCGGGTTTGCCGAACGGGCAGCGGATTCCGGGCGCGCTGTCACCGGGCTGACGATCTCGCCGAGCCAGAAGGGATATGCCGATGCGCGGCTGGACGGGCGCGCCGAAATTCTGCTTCAGGACTATCGCGAGGCCAGCGGAAAATTCGACAGCATCGTCTCGATCGAAATGATCGAGGCCGTTGGGCAGAATTATTGGCCCACCTATTTTGCCACGCTGAAATCGCGTCTGGCCCAGCATGGGCGCGCAATGATTCAGGCGATAACCGTCTCGGATGCGTATTTCGATACCTACCGGCGCGGTTCGGACTATATCCGCCACTACACCTTCCCGGGGGGCATGTTGCTCTCGAACGCCGTGATCGCCGATCAGGCGCGGCGCGCCGGGCTTGTGGTCAGGGACAGCCATGCTTTCGGTGCGGATTATGCCCGCACCTGCGCCCTCTGGAATGAACGTATGGACCGGCAATCGAGCCGCATCCGGCGGCTGGGTCATGACGAAAGCTTCCTTCGCAACTGGCGCTATTATCTAGGGATTTGTGCTGCCTCGTTTGCGGTGGGACAAACCGATGTGGTTCAGGTGGAACTGGCCCATGCCTGAGGCGGAAACCATCTGGATCATCGGCGCAAGCGACGGCATCGGCGAGGCGCTGGCGCGCGAATGGGCGGCGCGCGGCGCGCGGCTGATCCTGTCGGCAAGATCAGCAGAACGGCTGGAGGTGCTGGCAGCAAGTCTCGGCCCGGACCATGCGGCCCTGCCGCTGGACGTGAGCGACCGCAAGAGCCTCGGCGCAGCCGCCGAGGTGATTGCCCGGACCGGGCCGCTTGATCGCGTGGTGCATCTGGCGGCGATGTATGATCCGGGCAAGGTCGCAGATCTGGACCCCGAAACCGCTGCGAGACTCGTCACCGTCAACCTGACCGGCAGCTTTCACATCGCGCAGATCGCGCCGCCCTTGCTGCGCGATGGCGGCCAACTGGCCCTTTGCGGTTCCGTTGCGGGCTATATCGGTTTGCCGCAGGGTCAGATTTATTCGGCGACCAAGGCCGGGGTGATCAGCCTTGCACAGACGCTGCGCGCTGAACTGGCCGGGCGTTATGATGTGCGGCTGATTTGCCCCGGCTTTGTCGATACCCGACTGACGCGGCGTAATGATTTTACGATGCCCGCCATGATCACGCCCCAAATCGCCGCGCGTGCCATCATCGCGGGCCTCGGCAAGCGGCGTTTCGAGGTGCATTTCCCACGCCGTCTGACCTATGCGCTGAAGCTGCTGGGTGTGTTGCCCTATTGGGCTGCCTTGCCACTGACACGCCGGCTTGCCCGATGACCGAATTTGCCAAAGGACGCGCTGTGCGCTGAAAGATGCTTGCGATTGTGGTGTTGATTGCGACCTGGCGTTTGCGATCCAGAGCTTGACCTACTCAGCGCGGGATCGCGGCGCTGACGCCTCGCGCCAGCCAATTCCTGTTCAAAGGAGCAACCCGATGAAAATTCTGATCCTCTATTTTTCGACCGCAGTGATCTTTTTCGCTGCCGATGCGGTCGGGCTGCGATTGCTGATCAGACCGGTATTCGAGCGCCACGTCGGCCACCTTTTCGCAGATCAGTTCCGTATCGTTCCAGCCGCATTGTTTTATTTGGCTTACGTTGCCGGGGTGTTGTGGTTCGTGTCCATTCCCGCGCTGCGCACAGGGGATTCCGTTGCGGCCCTGGCGGGTGGGGTGCTGCTGGGGCTCATGGCCTATGGCACCTACGAATTCACCAACTATGCCACGCTTCGCGATTGGTCGGTCCAGCAAGTCGCCATCGACACGACATGGGGCGCAATCCTGACGGGATTCTCGGCATGGGCGGGTGTCACGATTGCCAGCGCGGTGGGGTAGGATATGTTTGAGCGATGCAGCGCCGCCAGACCTGCCAATCAGACATGACGCAGCATTTCACAATTGCGCGATAAATCGCGCTATGAGGCCATGTCGTCGTTGATGGAACACACCAGCCGAAACGAATGACAAGGCTTGACACCGCCTTGGCGATTCCATAATTCAAGATTCATGGATATATATCGTGCTGTCGACGCTTTCGCTGCTCTCGGCCAGTCCACGCGCCTTGACGTGTTCCGTCTGCTGATCAAGGCAGGGGGAGCGGGTATGGCGGCGGGCAAGATCGGTGAAACCCTTGGGGTCCGCCAGAACACCATGTCCGCCAATCTCGCGATCCTGGCCCGCGCCGGCCTGATCCGGAGTGAAAGGGAAGGTCGCAGCATCCGCTATTTTGCCGACATGGACGGAATGCGCGGCCTGCTTGCCTTTCTGATGGAGGATTGCTGCGGCGGGTGCCCTGAATTGTGCCAGCCGGTCATCGACGAGGTCGCCTGTGCCTGCCCGGAAACGCCACCGATCACGGATGACTTGACGACATGACGATGCCCGCGACTCCACCAAGCTTCCCCATAGATCCCTGAACACCGAAAGGCCGTCATGACCGATACCTCGCTTCCCGCCGCCGCCGGTCTTGGCACATTCGAGCGCTGGCTGTCCGTCTGGGTGGCGCTCGCCATCGGCGCGGGGCTGCTGCTCGGGAACCTCTTTCCGGGCCTCTTTTCCGTTCTGGCCGCGATGGAGGTGGCCTCGGTCAACCTGCCGGTCGCGGTGCTGATCTGGGCGATGGTCTATCCGATGATGGTCGGCGTGGATTTCGGCTCGCTGCGCCAGGTTGGAGACAAGCCGAAAGGTCTGATCGTGACGCTGGTGGTGAACTGGCTGATCAAGCCCTTCACCATGGCCGCCCTCGGCGTGCTGTTCTTCAACCACGTTTTCGCAAGTCTGATCCCGCCCGACGATGCGCAAGCCTATTTGGCGGGGGTGATCCTGCTCGGCGCCGCGCCCTGCACCGCGATGGTCTTCGTCTGGTCGAACCTGACGCGAGGGGATGCGACCTATACGCTGGTGCAGGTCAGCGTGAACGACGTGATCATGATCTTTGCCTTCGCGCCCATCGTCGCCTTGCTGCTCGGTGTCACGGACATCACGGTGCCCTGGGACACGCTGCTTTTGTCGGTGGGTCTTTACGTCATGCTGCCACTGCTGGCCGGCTATATGACGCGCCGGAACCTGGTTGGAAAAGGCGGCGAGGCAGCGGTGGATGCGTTCAAATCCCGCCTGCAGCCGTTTTCCATGCTCGGGCTGCTGGTCACGGTGGTGCTGCTCTTCGGATTTCAGGGTGAGGTCATCCTTGACCGCCCGCTGGTCATCGCGCTGATCGCCGTGCCGCTGTTGATCCAGTCCTACGGTATCTTTTTCGTGGCTTATGGCGCGGCGCGGGCGTGGCGCATCCCGTTCAACGTGGCCGCGCCCTGCGCGCTGATCGGGACGTCGAATTTCTTCGAACTGGCCGTCGCCGTCGCCATCAGCCTGTTCGGACTTGGCTCGGGCGCCGCCTTGGCCACCGTCGTCGGCGTGCTGGTGGAGGTGCCGGTGATGCTGTCGCTCGTCGCGTTCGCCAACCGCACGCAACACTGGTTCCCAGCCGACGGGGGCACCTCATGAGCGTTGTCATCCACCACAATCCCGAATGTGGCACATTGCGCAATGTGCCGGCCATCATCGAAGCGTTGGGCGAGACGCCGGTGGTTATCGACTGCCTCGATACCGGCTGGACCCGCCCGCAGCTTCTGGCACTGTTCGCAGCGGCGGACCTGACACCCCGCACCGCGCTACGGACGACGAAATCCCCCGCCGAGGAACTGGAGTTGCTCGATCCTTACATAGACGAGGGTCTGCCGCCCGGTCCGATGGCGAAAGAGGACGGCACGCCGCGGATCGATGCGGACGGAAACCGCATCGGAGATGGCTGACCCGGAACGCCATTGGGCCCAGGCCATCCTGTCCGGCATTCCGCTGCCCATTGTTTTGATCGGCGCGGATGACAGGATCGTCGCCGCCAACGCGGCGGGGGAGGCGATACTGGGGCCGGGGCAGATCGGCCGGCATCATGCTCTCGCCCTGCGCCAGCCCGCGCTGCTGGCGGCGATCGCGGCGGCGCTGAGTGCGGGCACCGGTGACGAGGCGCCCTACGTGATCCCCGGCCCCTCGCACGAGGTCAGCTATCGGGTCACGGTCTCGCCGGTGTCTTTCGGCGAGTCGCGCGCCGCCCTCTGCGCCTTCGAGGATATCACCGAGCACGAGCTCATCGGTCGGTTCCGGCGAGACTTTGTCGCAAATGTCAGCCATGAACTGCGCACGCCACTGACCACGCTGGTCGGTTTCATCGAAACCCTGAAAGGCGCGGCGAAGGATGACCCGGCGGCGCGCGACCGTTTTCTGTCGATCATGGAGCGCGAGGCGGCGCGGATGAGCCGCCTTGTCGAGGATCTGCTGTCGCTCTCGAAGGTCGAGGCGCAGGAACGGCAAAGGCCGACGTCATCCGTGAACGTGGTCGAGCTGGTCAATGCCGCCGCCGCCAGTTTTCGCCCGGCCGCGATTGAAGCGGGCCTGCGGCTAGAGATCCTCGGGACCGATGCCGCCCTTCGCATCCCCGGCGATTCAGACCAGTTGATGCAGGTGTTGCAGAACCTGATCGAGAACGCGATCAAATACGGCGCGGCAGGCAGCCGTGTCACCATCGCCCTTCACGCCCCGATTGACGATCCGATGCTGCGCATCGACGTGATCGACGAGGGCGACGGGATCGAGCCCATGCACCTGCCGCGCCTGACCGAACGGTTCTACCGCGTCGACGATCACCGCTCGCGCGAGAAGGGCGGCACGGGGCTGGGCCTCGCCATCGTCAAACATATCGTCAGCCGCCATCGCGGCCGGTTCGACATCGGCAGCGCACCGGGCAAGGGTGCGCGCTTTTCGGTTTTCCTGCCGAAATCGTGACCCGCGCGGGCGGGTTTCATCAAACTGTTACATGAGTGTCGCAAAACCTTAGCGCGTCGCAGGTAAAGCGGCCGTGCGGATCATTCCCCACGAGCCGCCGCGACATAACAGGAGAAGATCCATGTCCCGCATGACGCTTACGACCTCTGCCCTCGCCATCCTGGCCGCCTCGGCCGCCGCCGCGCGCGATCAGGTGCAGGTGGCGGGCTCGTCCACCGTGCTGCCCTATGCCACCATCGTTGCCGAGCTTTTCGGTGAGAACTTCGATTTTCCCACGCCGGTGATCGAATCCGGCGGCTCATCCGCCGGGCTCAAGAAATTCTGCGAGGGGGTGGGCGAGAATACCGTCGACATCGCCAACGCCTCGCGGCGCATCAAGGAGGCCGAGATCGCGGCCTGCGAAGCCGCCGGGGTCTCTGACATCGTCGAGGTGCGGTTCGGCTATGACGGCATCGTCTTTGCCTCGGATATCGTCGGCGAGAGCTTCGCCTTCACCCCTGCGGACTGGTACAAGGCGCTGGCGGCGGAAATCCTTCAGGACGGCAAGCTGGTGCCCAACACCGCGACCAAGTGGAGCGACGTGAACCCCGACCTGCCCGCGCAGGACATCATGGCATTCGTTCCGGGGACCAAGCACGGCACGCGCGAGGTGTTCGACCTCGCGGTGATCGAACAGGGCTGCAAGGATAGCGGCGCGGCGGCCGAGCTGGAACGCCTCGGCAAGGACGCGGGCAAGCTCTGCACCTCGCTGCGCACCGATGGCCGCGCGGTCGAGATCGACGGCGACTATACCGAGACGCTGGCTCGCATCGGCAGCAACACGGACGGAATCGGCGTGTTCGGGCTGTCCTTTTACGAGAACAACACGGCGAAACTGCGGGTCGCGACGATGAACGGCGTTATCCCCTCGGCCGAGACCATCGCATCGGGCGACTACCCGGTGTCGCGGCCGCTCTATTTCTACGTCAAGCAGGCGCATTTCGACATGGTTCCGGGGCTCAAGAACTACGCCGAATTCTTCGTCTCGGACGATATCGCCGGTCCCGGCGGGCCGCTGGCTGATTACGGGCTGGTGCCCGACCCGGCCTTGGCCGAGACGCAGGCCAAGCTGGCAGACGAGGCGCCGATGAACTGATCCGCCGCGCCAATCGGGGGCGGTCCGATTTCAACCGGATCGCCCGCTTCACCCGGACCGGAGGCCCCATGACCGCGACCTCAACCCTGTTGACCCTGCTCGTCATCGCCGCGTCAGGCTTTGTCCTGGCTCGCGCGCGCGCCCTTGCCTGCGCGGGCGGCGACAGCCGCGCGCTGCATTCGTTACCCGGACATTACGGTTGGGCAAGCGTCCTGCTGACGCTGGGCCCGGCACTGGCGCTGTTTGCCCTGCTGAAAATAGCGGCGCCGCCGACACCCGCCGGCACCCTCGCCGTGCTGGCCTTGGCGCTCGCCGCCCTCGCATGGTCGCTGCGCCGCACGCGCCCCAATTTCCGCGCACGCCAGACGGTCGAACGCGGCGTTCTGGCCCTGCTGATGCTCGCCGCCTGCGTCGCCATCGCCACCACGGCGGGGATCGTCCTGTCGATGCTGTTCGAGACGCGGAATTTCTTCGCTCAATACGACTGGCGGGAGTTTTTCCTCTCCACCACCTGGGCGCCGCGGTTTCAGGGCGACTCCGACCTCGGGATCCTGCCGCTGCTCTGGGGCACACTCTATATCAGCCTGATCGCGCTCGTCTTCGCCGTGCCGGTGGGGCTGTTTGCCGCGATCTACATGGCGGAATATGCCGGGGGCCGCTTTCGCGCCATCGTCAAGCCGGCCATCGAGGTGCTGGCGGGCATCCCCACCATCGTCTACGGCCTTTTCGCGCTGATCACCGTCGGCCCGCTGCTGCGCGATTACTTCGCCCAACCGCTCGGGCTGGGGACGAGCGGCGCGTCGGTGATGACGGCGGGGCTTGTCATGGGGGTCATGCTGATCCCGTTCGTGTCATCCCTGTCCGACGACATCATCGCCCAGGTGCCGCAATCGCTGCGCGACGGCTCCCTCGGCCTTGGCGCGACACGGTCCGAGACGATCCGCCAGGTGGTCCTGCCCGCCGCGCTGCCCGGCATCGTCGGCGCGGTGCTGTTGGCCGCAAGCCGCGCCATCGGCGAGACCATGATCGTCGTGCTGGGCGCAGGGGCCGCCGCGAAACTCGGCCTCAACCCGTTCGAGGCGATGACCACCATCACCGTCAAGATCGTCAGCCAACTGACCGGCGAAAGCGATTTCGCCGCGCCCGAGACCCTCGTGGCCTTCGCCCTCGGGCTGACGCTGTTTGCCATCACGCTTTCCCTCAACGTGCTGGCGCTGGCCATCGTGCGCAAATACCGGGAGCAATACGAATGAGCGATCAAGCCGCGCGCCCGACATCGCTGCTGGAACGCAGCAGCTACACCGCGCGGCGCCACGCCGCCGAAACCCGGTTCCGTGCCTGTGGCCTTGGCGCGATCCTGATCGGACTCGCCGCGCTGACGATGCTGCTGGCCTCGGTCCTCGGCCCTGGCCTCGGCGCGTTCCGCCAGACCCACATCCATCTTCCGATCCATCTGGACGCGGCGGCGCTGGATAAATCCGGCACCCGTGATCCCGAGGTGCTGAAGAAGGTCACGACCCTCGGCTACGGCAAGGTGATCGACAAGGCCCTCGCCGAGGCCGTGGCGCAAGCGGGCATCGCCATTGAGGGGCTGAGCGATGCGGAGATCTCGGGAATTATCTCTCGCGAGGCGCCTGCGCAGCTCCGCCGCAAGGTGCTCGCCAACCCCGGGCTGATCGGCGAGACGATCCCCCTGTCGATCCTCGCCGATGGCCGGATCGACGGCTATCTCAAGGGCCGCGTGACGGCGGCGACGGCCGCGCTCGACAGCAATGTCTCGCCCGCGCAACTGCAACTGGCCGATGCGATGGGGGAACGCGGGCTGATCTCGCTCGACCTCAACGCCGCGTTCCTGACCGCGCCCGATGCGTCCGACCAGCGGCCCGAGGCGGCGGGGCTGGGTGTCGCCATTCTCGGCTCGGCCTACATGATGCTGATCGTGCTGGCGCTGGCGCTGCCCATCGGTGTGGCCGCGTCGATCTATCTCGAGGAATTCGCGCCGAAAAACCGGCTGACCGACCTGATCGAGGTGAACATCGCCAATCTTGCCGCCGTGCCGTCCATCGTCTTCGGCATTCTCGGCCTGGCCATCTTCATCAACGTCGCGGGCCTGCCGCAATCGGCGCCTGTGGTGGGCGGGCTGGTCCTGACGCTGATGACCCTGCCGACGATCATCATCGCCACCCGCGCCAGCCTCAAGGCCGTGCCGCCCTCGATCCGCGAGGCGGCGCTGGGGCTTGGCGCGTCGCGGATGCAGGCGGTGTTCCATCATGTCCTGCCGCTGGCCGCGCCCGGTATCCTGACCGGCGCGATCCTCGGGCTGGCGCAGGCGCTGGGGGAGACCGCGCCGCTTTTGCTGATCGGCATGGTCGCCTTCGTGCGCGAGTATCCCGGCGCGCCGCCCGAGGGACTGTTCGATCCCGCCTCGGCGCTGCCGGTGCAGATCTACAACTGGACCCAGCGCGCCGATCCCGCCTTTGTCGAGCGCGCATCGGGCGCGATCATCGTGCTGCTGGCCTTTCTTCTTGTCATGAACGCCGCGGCCATCCTGCTGCGCCGCCGTTTTGAACGCCGCTGGTAAAGGAAATCTTATGAAAGACACGCTGACAGAGGGGCGCGGCACCGCCGCCGACACCGCCAAGATCGCCGTCCGCGGCTTGCAGGTGCATTACGGCGATACCCACGCCGTCCGCGACGTCGATGTCGATATCCCCGATCGCGCCGTCACCGCCCTGATCGGGCCGTCCGGCTGCGGGAAATCCACCTTCCTGCGCTGCCTCAACCGGATGAACGACACGATCCCGGCCGCCCGCGTCACGGGCGAGATCCGCATCGACGGCGAGGACATCCACGACGCGCGCGTCGACCCGGTGCAGTTGCGCGCCAAGGTCGGCATGGTGTTCCAGAAGCCCAATCCCTTCCCAAAGTCGATCCGCGACAACGTCGCCTACGGGCCCAAGATCCACGGCCTGACCCGCAAGCGGAGCGAACTGGACGAGGTGGTGGAAAAATCCCTGCGCCGCGCCGCCCTCTGGGACGAGGTCAAGAATCGGCTGGACGCCCCCGGCACCGGCCTTTCCGGTGGGCAGCAGCAGCGCCTTTGCATCGCGCGGGCCATCGCCACCTCGCCCGAAATCCTGCTGATGGACGAACCGTGCTCGTCACTCGACCCCATCGCGACTGCCCAGATCGAAGAACTGATCGACGAACTGCGCAGCCGGTTCGCGGTTGTCATCGTCACCCATTCCATGCAACAGGCCGCCCGCGTCAGCCAGCGCACCGCGTTTTTCCATCTGGGCCGGATGGTGGAATATGGCGATACGGGCAAGCTCTTTACAAACCCGGCCGATCCGCGCACGGAAAGTTATATCACCGGCCGCATCGGCTGAAGGATGTCCAAAATGACCGGCAAACAACACATCGCAACCGCCTTCGACCGCGACCTCGAGGCAATACAAGCCATGATCACCCGCATGGGCGGGCTGGTCGAGGCCGCCATTCTGGATGCCGTTCGCGCACTGGAAACCCGCGACACGGACCTGGCGGACCAGGTGCGCCGTGGCGACGCGGCGATCGACGCGCTGGAAGGACAGATCAACATCGAGGCCGCCCGCCTGATCGCGCTGCGCGCGCCCACGGCGGCCGATCTGCGCACCGTGCTGTCCGCAATGAAGATCGCCGCCGCGCTGGAACGCTGCGGCGACTATGCCAAGAACCTCGCCAAACGCTCGGACGTGCTATCCCGCATGCCCCCGGTCGAGGGGGCGACAGGCTCGATCCGGCGCATGGGCAAGGCGGTGCAGCTGCAGCTGAAACAGGTGCTTGATGCCTATATCCAGCGCGACGCGGATCTGGCCGAAACGGTGCGGCAGGGCGATCACGATGTGGACCAGATGTACAACACCCTCTTCCGTGAATTCCTGACCCACATGATGGAGGATCCGCGCAATATATCGGCTTGCATGCATCTGCATTTCATCGCCAAGAACATCGAGCGCATGGGCGATCACGCCACCGGCATCGCCGAACAGGTGATCTATCTTGCGACGGGCGCGCTGCCGGATGACGAGCGCCCGAAGGCCGACAATACCGCCAACCCGGGAGGGGCCGCGTGACCGCCATGGATGCCCCGCTGATCCTGCTGGTCGAGGACGAGGCCGCGCAGCGCGAGGTGATCGGCTACAATCTTTCCGCCGAAGGCTACCGCGTGCGCGAGGCGCATGATGGCGAAGAAGCGATGCTGCTGGTGAATGAAGACCCGCCCGACCTGATCATCCTCGACTGGATGATGCCCAATCTTTCGGGGATCGAGGTCTGCCGCCGCCTGAAGCTGCGCCGCGAAACGCGGGACATTCCGGTCATCATGCTCTCGGCCCGCTCGGACGAGCCGGATCTGGTCCGCGGGCTGGAGACCGGGGCCGACGATTACGTGGTCAAACCCTATTCCGTCGCCGAACTCATGGCTCGCGTTCGCGCGGGCCTGCGGCGGGTGCGACCCTTGTCGGTCGGCGCCCTATTGGAGTTCGGGGATATCCGGCTCGACGGCGAAACCCACCGCGTCATCCGCGCGGGTCAGGAAGTGACCCTCGGCCCGACCGAATTCCGCCTGCTTGCGAGCCTGATGGAAAAGCCCGGACGGGTGCTCAGCCGCGAACAGCTTCTCGATCGTGTCTGGGGCCGCGACATCCACGTCGAAACCCGCACCGTCGATGTTCATATCGGTCGCCTGCGCAAGGCACTGTGCCGGAATGGCGGCGACGACCCGCTGCGCACCGTGCGCGGCGCCGGGTACGCCCTTGGCTGACGCGGGGGCGCATCCGGTAATCCGCAATTCTTCGTCTGCAATCGATCGCGCGTTTGGCGGGCGGATGCCGTGAGCGAAAAGTGCCCATCAGACCGGGTGAACTTCAAAGGCACCTCCATTCCTGAAGATGGATCAGCACGACCGCACGCGTGCGATCCTCAGAAATGAGTCTGGGCGAAATGCCGGTCGGGGGCTTCCAGATGCGGCACCGCGTTGAACAGCACCGGAGAAAGCTGCGCGCCGATCGGAAACAGGCGGTGCATCGACGTGTTCATGATCGCCAGAGCGATGCGGGCGGTGGCGGCGATGTTCAGGTCCATCATCTGACGCAGTGCGATGGCGATCACCCCGCCCGAGGTGACGACCAGCGCCGGACCGTGTCCGGCGGCGATGTCGTGCAGGGCCTCGGTCACGCGGGTTTCGAAATTGGTGAAGGTCTCGGGGGTCCCCTCCAGTTCGCCCTTTTGCCAAGCCGTGAAGATCTGCGGCAGATGAGCGACGAAATCCTCGCGCTCGGTGGGGATCGGCAGGCCGTGCTGGTCCTCCATCAGCTTGGCGAGGGTGAAATATTCCAGCTCGTTCAGGCGGGAGTCCTCGACCGCGTCGGTGTCATGGGCCATGCTGCCTGCAGTTTCGCGGTGGCGCGACAATGTGCCGGTGTAAAGGCGCGTGTGGTGGTTGGCGGATTGGCGCAGGTGGTCGCCCAGCCAGCCGGATTGCTGGTGGCCAAGTGCGCTGAGCCGGTCGTATTCCAGTTCGTCCCGGGCGTGGGTGTTGGCCTGTCCGTGACGGATGAGGGTGATGTGGGACATGGTGCGAAACTCCTGCTCGATGTGTCTTAGGCCAGCGACGCGCGGCTTTCCAGTGGTCAGGTGCGCGCGCAAAATTCATCGACCGCGAGGTGAATCGAGGGTCTCGCATCCCGCTGCGGTTCTGTGTAGAGTGGCCGCGCAAGTAAGGAGGCGCGCATGTCCGATACGATCCGATTCACCCTTGATGGCAACGAGGTCACGGCAAAGGCTGGCGAGACCATTTGGGAGGTCGCCAACGGTCGCGGGCTTGTCATACCGCATCTATGCCACAAACCTGCGCCGGGCTATCGCCCCGACGGCAATTGCCGCGCCTGCATGGTCGAGGTCGAGGGCGAGCGCAACCTGGTCGCCTCCTGCATCCGCGAACCCGCCGAGGGCATGGTGGTGACGACCGATTCGGCGCGTGCCGCGAATGCGCGCAAGATGGTGATCGAGATGCTGCTTGCCGATCAGCCGCCGCGCGAAGTGGCGCGTGACCGCTCGTCGCATTTCTGGGACATGGCCGATGCGACCGGACTCAGCGAAAGCCGCTTTCCGCCGCTGGAGCAGGATCGCGTGCCGCTGCTGGACGACAGCCACGTCGCCATGCGCGTCAATCTGGACGCCTGCATCCAGTGCGGGCTGTGTGTGCGCGCCTGCCGCGAGGTTCAGGTGAACGATGTGTTCGGCATGGCCGGGCGCGGGCATGACGCTTATCCCGTTTTGGATTTCAATGATCCGATGGGTGAATCGACCTGCGTTGCCTGCGGCGAATGCGTGCAGGCCTGCCCGACCGGCGCGCTGATGGAATCGAGCGTTCTGGATGACGCCCAGCAGGGCGACAGCGCCGATTTCGACTATGAGGTGAGCAGCGTCTGCCCGTTCTGCGGCGTCGGCTGTCAGATCAGCCTCAAGATCAAGGACAACGAGGTCAAGTATGTCGATGGTATCGACGGGCCGGCCAACGAGAACCGGCTGTGCGTCAAGGGCCGGTTCGGCTATGATTATATCCACCACCCGCACCGGCTGACCAAGCCGCTGATTCGCCGCGATGACGCGCCGGCGAAGGGGCTGAACGTGGACCCGGACAACTGGCAGACCCATTTCCGCGAGGCGTCGTGGGAAGAGGCGATGTCGTTTGCCGCCGATGGCCTGCGCGGACGCGGTCGCGAGGTGGCCGGTTTCGGCAGCGCCAAGTGCACCAACGAAGAGGCGTATCTGTTCCAGAAGCTGATTCGTCAGGGGTTCGGGCACAACAACGTCGATCACTGCACAAGGCTGTGCCATGCGTCCTCGGTCGCGGCGCTGATCGAAAACGTCGGCTCGGGCGCGGTGACGGCGACGTTCAACGAAATCGAAAACGCCGATGTGGCGATCATCATCGGTGCCAACCCGGTGGAGAACCATCCCGTCGCCGCGACCTATTTCAAGCAGTTCACCAAGCGCGGCGGCAAGCTGATCGTGATGGATCCGCGCGGCGTGGGGATGCGGAAATACGCCTCGCACATGCTGCAATTCCGCCCCGGTGCGGATGTGTCGCTGCTGAACGCGATCATGCATGTGATCGTCGAGGAAGACCTGTATGACCGCCAGTATATCGAGGCGTACACCGAGAACTGGGAGGCCGAGAAGGACCATCTCAAGGACTTCAGCCCGGAAAAGATGGCGCCGATCTGCGGCATCGAGCCTGATGTGATCCGCGATGTGGCGCGCACCTTCGCGGGCGCGCGCGCCGGGATGATCTTCTGGGGCATGGGCGTGTCGCAGCATATCCACGGCACCGACAATTCGCGCTGCCTGATCAGCCTTGCGCTGATGACCGGACAGGTCGGGCGGCCGGGCACCGGGCTGCACCCGCTGCGCGGGCAGAACAACGTTCAGGGCGCGTCCGATGCCGGGCTGATCCCGATGTTCCTGCCCGACTATCAAAGCGTCAAGGATGACGGCGTGCGCCGCGCGTTTACCGAGGTCTGGGAATCGGGCGATTTCTCGTCCGAACCGGGGCTGACGGTGACCGAGATCATGGATGACATCCATGCCGGGAACACCAAGGCAATGTATATCCTGGGTGAAAACCCGGCCATGTCCGACCCGGATGTGGACCACGCCCGCGATGCCCTTGCCAAGCTGGATCATCTGGTGGTGCAGGATCTTTTCATCACCGAGACCGCCAACTATGCCGATGTGATCCTGCCGGCCAGCGCGTTTGCGGAAAAGTCGGGCACCGTGACCAACACCAACCGTCAGGTGCAGATGGGCCGCCCCGCGCTGGCCCCTCCGGGCGAGGCGCGCGTGGATTGGGAGATCACCGTCGATCTGGCGAATCGTCTTGGGCTCGAATGGGATTATGAAAGCCCGGCGGACGTGTTTGCCGAGATGGCGATCAACATGCCCTCGCTGGCCAATATCACGTGGGATCGGCTGGAGCGCGAGAACGCGGTCACCTATCCGTCGCTGTCGCCCGAGGATCCGGGGCAGTCGATCGTGTTCGGCGACGGCTTCCCGCGTGAAGGGGGCCGGGCCAAGTTCACTCCGGCCAGTGTCATTCCGCCGGACGAGGTGCCGGACGAGGAATATCCGATGATCCTGACCACCGGTCGGCAGTTGGAACATTGGCATACCGGTTCGATGACGCGGCGCAGTCGCGTGCTCGACGCGGTCGAGCCCGAGGCGAACTGCTCGCTGCATCCCTCGACGCTGCGCAAGATGGGGGTGGAACCGGGTGGCATGGTGCGACTGGTCACGCGGCGCGGGTCGATAAACCTGATGGCGCGGGCAGATCGCGCAATCGCGCCGGACATGGTGTTCGTGCCTTTCGCCTATGTCGAGGCGGCGGCCAATATCCTGACCAACCCGGCGATCGACCCTTATGGCAAGATCCCGGAATTCAAGTTCGCCGCCGTGCGGGTCGAACCGGGAGAGCGGCAGGTGGCGGCGGAGTAAGCCAGCGTCGGCGGCCGGCGCGAAAGGGGTGGAACATATCGGCTCGACAGCGCGTTGACCGACGATTGACGCAAAATGGAGAGCGACATGATACGATTTGCCCTGATCACGACAGCCGCCGGTCTGCTGGCGCTGCCGGCAATCGCGCAGGACGCGGAAACCGGTGCAGCCGGGACAGTCGACACGCGCGATTCGGCGTTCCTGCAATCCGTGGACGACACCGACGTGGTGAACGCGAACGGCGAGAAGATCGGCGAGATCGAAGAGATTCTGGTGGATTCCGATGGAAAACCGGCCGGGTTCAAGATCGAGTTCGGTGGATTTCTCGGAATGGGCGACAAGGATGTCGCGGTGCCGCTGGATGCCCTGACCTGGGAAGCCGGTCGCTATGTCTCGAAGATGACGCAGGAACAGCTGGAAAATCTCCAGCCTTGGGACGAGTAAACCTCACTCCCAGCTGACATCGCCGAGAAAGATATAACCCGCGCCGTAGATCGTCTTGATCAGGCGCGGGTTTTTCGGGTCTTCACGCAGTTTCGTGCGCAGGCGGGAAATGCGCACGTCCATCGCCCGGTCAAAGCTTTCTCCCGCAGCACCGCCCAGCGTTTCCTGCATGTAGGCGCGGCTGATCAGGCGCTTTGGGCTTTGCAGGAACAGGCGCAGCACCTCGCCCTCGGCGTGGGAGAACGGGGTTTCTTCGCCGGTGTCGTCCTCCAGAACATAGCGATTGAAATGCGCGGTCCAGCCGTTGAAGCAGGCGGTTTCCCCGGTCTGTCCGGGCGCGCGGCCATTGCGCAGGCGGGCGCGGATACGGGCGACCACCTCGGTGGGATCGAACGGTTTGGTGATGTAGTCGTCCGCACCCAGTTCCAGCCCGGTCACCCGGTCCTGCACCTGCGCGCGCCCCGAGATGATGATGACCGTGGCCCCCCGTTCCAGCGCCAGACGATGCACCAGCGCCAGCCCGTCGGTGTCGGGCAGCGACAGATCGACCAGGCAGACATCCGGGGTGATCCGTTTCAGCGCCGCCTCGAATTCGCGGGCGCGGGCAAAGGACTGGGTGCGAAAACCGGCCTCCTGCAACGCGTCGCTCAGCATCTGGCGGATTTCGGCCTCGTCATCCAGTATCGTGACCAAGGGCGCGCTCATGCCGTCGCTCGCGGGCTGATTTGCGCGACCAGTTGGTCGGCGGTAAACGGTTTGAGCAGCACCGGCGCGCGGGCGGCGGCCTGCCGGAACAACGCATCGTCTGGCGCGAGCGAGGTCATCAGGATGCAGGGCAGGTCGCTATCGCGCAGCCGGTTCAGAAGGTCGATCCCGGTGGCGCTGCCCTGAAGCTGGATGTCGGACAGGACCAGCGCGATATCGGGCAGATCGGCGGCCAGCGCCGAGGCCTCGTCGACCGAAGCGGCCTCGATCACGGTAAAGCCGAGTTCCATGAGCATCTCTCGAAAAGTGGCGCGAAGATCGGCACTGTCCTCGACCAGCAGCGCAAGTTCGCCGCTGATTTGCGGAGCGACCCGCCAGGGCAGCCGCAGCGTGATGGCGGCGCCGGTCTGCGTGTTGCGCAATTGCAGGTCGCCACCCGCCAGCTTGGCCATGTCGTAAGCCATCGGCAGGCCCAGCCCCGATCCTTCGCCGCCCTTGGTGGTGAAGAACGGATCCAGCGCCTTTTCCATCGCCTCCGCGGAAAACCCGGGGCCCGAATCGCGCACGGCGATCTCCAGCCACGTATCGGCCACGCATTGCGCGCTGACCAAGATCTGCCCGTTGATCCCGCAGGCATCGCGCGCGTTCAGAATGAGGTTCAGCAGGGCGTCCTGCAACATGCCCGGATCCACGAAAAGCCGCTCGTCCGGCAGCGCGTCCTGCACGTCAAGCCGCACCGACGGCGGCAGGCTGGATCCGGCAAGAAGTTTCAGATCGTCCAGCAGGACATGCATGTCGGTGGGCTGCGGGCGCAGGGTGCGGTGTCCGGTCATGTCGCCGATCCGGTCCAGCAGGCGCGCGCCGCGTTGCGCCGCCGCCTTGGTGGCCGCGACCAGTTTGGCGCCCTCGTCGCCAAGGTCCATCCGCTCCAGTTTGCTCTGCATGCCCAGAATGATGGTCAGAAGGTTCGAGAAATCATGCGCCAGCCCGCGCGTCATCTGTGCCGCCATCGCCCGGCGGCGCGATTGTTGCAGCGCGGCGCGGGCCTGGGTCTCGGCGGTGATGTCCATCGACAGGATATAGACGCCGCCGGTCTGGTCCGGCGTGAACGCCGCACGAATGCGCCGCGCGCCATGATCCTCGGTAAACTCGAAAACCGAGCTGTCGCCCCGCCAGGCGTCGTGCAGATGCGGCGCGATCTTGTCGAAGACGAACGGCCCCAGCGCCTGCGCGATGGGCACGCCGACGATCTCCGATGGCCGCCCCGGCAGGATCGAGTTCAGCCGCCGGTTCGAATAGGTATAGATACCATCGGCGTCCACATGGGCGATATGGGCGGGCATCATCTCGGTGGTCAGTCGGGTGCGCGCCTCGGACTCGGTCAGCTGGCGCTTGGTTTCCTCGAGCGCGGTTATGGTCGCGGCGAGTTGGCGATTGGTGGCCGACAGTTGCTCGGCATGGGCCAGAAGCTGATCGGACAGTTCCGCCGACCGGGCGCGCAGCAATTGTTCGGATTGCTTGGTGCGGGTGATGTCGGTATAGACGGCGACCCAGCCGCCCTGGGGCAGGGGGGAGCCTTCGACGCTGATGGTCTGACCGTTCGGGCGCGTGCGCTCGAGATAATGCGGCTCGAACGTGCGGGCGATGTCGATACGATCGCGGATGGCGGCTTCCACGTCCTCGACCGGGCCATATTCGCCACGGGTGACCATGTAGACGATCGTGTCCTCGAACCGCGCGCCGGGCGTGACCAGGGCGTCGGGCAGGCCGAACATCTCCTGAAACCGCCGGTTGCTCACCGCCAGCCGAAGGTCGCGATCATAGATCGACAGCGCCTGCTGGATCAGGTTCAGCCCCGCGCTGGTCAAAGCCTTGGTCTGCCGGTCGTCACCGTTCAATGGCGCAATTTCCCCAATCGTTTCCTGCTGGTTAGCACTTATGCGGCACGGCAGGCAAAGAAAAGCGGCGGGTTACGCAGCTTGCCTTCGTAACAATTCGTAGGGTTTGCGACATCTTGCGGAAAAACTTGACGCACAATGTCGGTTTCAGGGCGCGGGCCGCACCGAAGGACCGCTGTGGGAGGAGCGTAGTTTGGCAGACATGAACCATGGGGAGGGCGCGTTGCAATCGCTTCCGGCGCTGCTGGAGCGCAACGCGACCCGGTTCATGTCGGCCCCCGCCTACCGCGAAAAGGAATTCGGCATCTGGCAAAGCTGGACCTGGGCCGAGACCGCGCAGGAGATCGAGAAACTGGCGCTGGGCCTGTTGGATCTGGGCGTGAACGAGGGCGATTTCATCGCGATCATCGGGCGCAACCGGCCCTATCTCTATTGGTCGATCGTCGCCGCGCAATCGGTGGGCGCGATCCCGGTGCCGCTGTATCAGGACGCCAATGCCGAAGAGATGGCTTTCGTGCTGGGGCATTGCGGCGCGCGGTTCGCCATCGTCGCGGATCAGGAGCAGGTGGACAAGGTGATCGAGGTGCAGGGCCAGTTGCACCAGTTCGAACGCCTGATCTATCTCGATCCGCGCGGCCTGCGGAAATACGATCACACCAGCCTGCACCAGTTTTCCAAGGTGCAGGAGCAGGGTGACGCGAGGCGTGGCGCCCTGATGGACGAATTGAAGCGCCGCCGCGAAAAGCTGGATTACGACAGCATCTGCGTGATGCTCTACACGTCGGGCACGACGGGGCGGCCCAAGGGCGTGGTCCTGTCCAACCGCAACGTGATCGAAACCGCGAAATCCACCGCCGGGTTCGACAAGTTGCGCCGCAAAGAGGAGGTCCTGGCCTATCTGCCCATGGCCTGGGTCGGGGATTTCATCTTTTCCATAGGGCAGGCCTATTGGTGCGGCTTTTGCGTGAACTGCCCGGAAAGCGCGGACACGATGATGACCGACCTGCGCGAGATCGGGCCGACCTATTATTTCGCACCCCCGCGCGTGTTCGAGACCCAGCTGACCAATGTGATGATCCGCATGGAGGATGCCGGAAAGCTGAAAAAGTGGATGTTCGACCATTACATGGCCCATGCCCGCAAGGTCGGCCCGGCGCTGTTGGACGGTCGGCCTGTGGGGGTCATGGACCGGGTGAAATACGCCATCGGCGATGTCCTGGTCTATGGGCCGCTGAAAAACACGCTGGGCCTCAGCCGCGTGCGCGTGGGCTATACGGCGGGCGAGGCGATCGGGCCGGAAATCTTCGATTTCTACCGCAGTCTGGGCATCAACCTGAAGCAGCTTTACGGCCAGACCGAGGCGACCGTGTTCGTCACCGCGCAGCCCGACGGCGAGGTTCGCAGCGACACGGTGGGTGTGCCCTCGCCGGGGGTGGAAATCCGTATCGCCGAGAATGGCGAGGTGTTCTATCGCAGCCCCGGCGTGTTCGTGGAGTATTACAAGAACGCCGACAGCACGGCGGATACCAAGGATTCCGAGGGCTGGGTGGCGACGGGCGATGCCGGTTTCATCGAAGAGGATACCGGGCATCTGCGCATCATCGACCGGGCCAAGGATGTGGGCCGGATGGCAGACGGCAGCCTGTTCGCGCCGAAATACGTCGAGAACAAGCTGAAATTCTTTCCCGATATCCTCGAGGCGGTGGTGTTCGGCAACAAGCGCAGCGCATGCACGGCGTTCATCAACATCGACCTGACCGCGGTGGGCAACTGGGCCGAGCGCAACAACATCGCCTATGCCTCGTATCAGGAACTGGCCGGCCATCGGCGGGTGATGGACACGATCCAGGCCCATGTCGAAGCGGTCAACCGGTCCGTAGCCGAAGATGAAATGCTGTCGGGCTGCCAGGTGCATCGCTTTGTCGTACTGCACAAGGAACTCGATGCCGATGACGGCGAACTGACCCGCACCCGCAAGGTGCGCCGCCGGATCATCGAAGAGAAATACGCCGACATCATAGCCGCACTTTACGACGGGTCCGAACAGATCAGCACGGTGACCGAAGTGACCTATGAGGACGGACGCAAGGGCACGATCCGCGCCACGCTGGAGATCCGCGATGCGGCGGTGGTGCCGCTGGAACAGAAGATGGCGGCGGAATGAGGGCCGGACGGACGATGCTCGACCTTCGGTCGTCGCCCCGCCCGCCGTCCCTTGGGGCCGGGACAGGAGAAACAGATGCTTGACGCGTCCGAAGGGTTCACCACGGAGGATGGCCGCAGGATCGGCGGCGTGGTGATGGAGATGAAGAACATCACCCTGCGGTTCGGCGGCGTGGTGGCGATCCAGAACATCTCCTTTGACATCCGCGAGGGCGAGATCCGCGCGATCATCGGACCCAACGGTGCCGGCAAATCGAGCATGCTGAACGTGATCTCGGGGTTCTACGTTCCGCAGGAGGGCGAGGTCTGGTTCGAGGGCAGGCAGCGCCCGAAGGTGAAACCCTATGAGGTGGCGCGGCAGGGCATCGCGCGCACGTTCCAGAATATCGCCCTGTTCGAAGGGATGAGCGTTCTGGACAACGTGATGACCGGCCGCCTGACGCATATGAAGACCGGGATATTGTCACAATCCTTCTGGCTGGGCCGTGCCGAGGCCGAAGAGACAGCCAATCGGGAGGTCGCCGAGAGGATCATCGATTTTCTGGAAATCCAGCACATCCGCAAGACACCGGTATCGCGCCTGCCGTACGGGCTGAAGAAACGGGTGGAACTGGCCCGCGCGCTGGCCGCCGAACCGCGGCTGCTGCTGCTGGATGAGCCGATGGCGGGCATGAATGTCGAGGAGAAAGAGGACATGAGCCGCTTTATCCTGGACGTGAACGACGAATTCGGCACCACCATCGCCCTGATCGAACATGACATGGGCGTGGTGATGGACCTGTCCGACCGGGTCGTGGTGATGGATTACGGGCGCAAGATCGGCGATGGCACGCCCGACGAGGTGCGCAACAACCAGGACGTCATCGACGCCTATCTGGGTGTGGCGCATGACTGACCGGATCACGCAAAGCGGGGGAGGAACGGATGCCTGATCAGGTTCTGTTCGCGATGGAGGTCACGCTGAACGGCCTCATGGCCGGAGTGCTTTATGCGCTTGTGGCGCTGGGATTCGTGCTGATCTTCAAGGCATCGGGCATCTTCAATTTCGCGCAAGGCGTCATGGCGCTGTTCGCGGCGATGACGCTGGTGGGGATCATGGAGGGGCAGGTGCCGTTCTCGCATCTGATCAACGCCACCTTCGGCACCGACATCCATCATTTCGGCTGGCAGGTTCCGGCGTTGCTGGCGATTGTGCTGACCACCGGCGTGATGGTGGTTCTGGCCTGGTGTGTGCAGAGATTCGTCATGGGTCACCTGGTCAATCAGGAGCCGATCATCCTGTTCATGGCGACCATTGGGCTGGCCTATTTCCTTGAAGGCGTCAGCGATCTGATGTGGGGGTCGGAAATCCGCACGCTGGATGTCGGGCTGCCGCAGGGCATAAACGAGACCATCGACGCCTTCACCTATGATCTGTTCGGCTATGGGTTCTTCATCGACAATCTGGATATCGTCGCCTCGGTGATCGCGGCGCTGCTGGTCGCCGGACTGGTCGTGTTCGCGCAATACACCAAGCAGGGCCGCGCCATGCGGGCCGTGGCGGACGACCATCAGGCGGCGCTGTCGGTGGGGATTTCGCTGAACTTCATCTGGGTTCTCGTGTGGTCCATCGCCGGGTTCGTCGCGCTGGTCGCGGGGATCATGTGGGGCACCAAGTCGGGCGTGCAGTTCTCGCTGTCGCTGATCGCGCTCAAGGCGTTGCCGGTGCTGATGCTGGGCGGGTTCACCAGCATCCCCGGCGCCATCGTGGGCGGGCTGATCATCGGCGTCGGTGAGAAACTGTTCGAATTCCTGCTCGGCGGGCTGATGGGCGGGGCCACGGAAAACTGGTTCGCCTATGTTCTGGCGCTGCTGTTCCTGCTGGTGCGCCCGCAGGGCCTGTTCGGCGAAAAGATCATCGAGAGGGTTTAGGGCATGTTCTATCGTGAAGCGGGCGATTTCAAGACGTCCTACCGGGCCGACAGCCAGACCTTTCCGATCAGGTTCGACCGCTATCGCTATTACGTCGTGCTGGCGATCGCCTTTCTGGTCGTGCCGTTCATCATCAACGATTACTGGGCCAACGCGATCCTGCTGCCGTTCCTGATCTATGCGATCGCGGCCATCGGGCTGAACATTCTGGTCGGGTATTGCGGGCAGTTGTCGCTGGGCACTGGCGGGTTCATGGCCATGGGGGCCTATGCCTGTTACAAGTTCATGACCGCGTTTCCCGATCTTTCGATGTTCATCAACGTGATACTGGCGGGCGTGGTGACGGCCATCGTGGGCATGTTGTTCGGCCTGCCCAGCCTCAGGATCAAGGGCTTCTATCTGGCGGTCGCCACGCTGGCGGCGCAGTTCTTTCTGGTCTGGCTGTTCAACCGCGTGCCGTGGTTCTACAACTATTCCGCATCGGGCCAGATCAATGCGCCGCAGCGGACCATGTTCGGGGTCGAGATCACCGGCCCGCTGGCGCCGGCCTGGGCGACCTATCTGTTCTGCCTCGTGTTCCTGACGCTCAGCGCGCTCATCGCGCGCAACCTCACACGGGGCAGCGTCGGGCGCAAATGGATGGCGATCCGCGACATGGACATCGCCGCCGAGATCATCGGCGTGAACCCGTTGCGCGCCAAGCTGAGTGCATTCGCCGTCAGTTCGTTCTTTGTCGGCATTTCCGGCGCACTGTTCTTCGCCCTCTATCTGGGCGCGGTCGAGGTGGGCGAGGCGTTCAACATCCAGAAATCGTTCCTGATCCTGTTCATGGTGATCATCGGCGGGCTGGGATCCGTTTTCGGCAGCTTCGCGGGCGCGGCGTTCATGGTGCTGCTGCCGGTCGCGCTCAAGGTGGTGGGGGTCGATCTGCTGGGCTGGCCGACGGATACGGTGGCGCATTTCCAACTGGTGATCGTCGGCGCGCTGATCATCATTTTCCTGATCGCCGAACCGCACGGACTGGCGCAGCTCTGGCGGCTGGCCAAGGAAAAACTCAGGTTGTGGCCGTTCCCGTATTGACGGGCAGGACACGAAGAAAACCGAACGACATAAATGGGAGGAAACAGATGACGAAGAAACTGACCACACTGGCGCTGGGCGTCATGCTGGCCGCCGGACCGGCGATGGCGGACCTTGTGTTCCCGTCGCTGTCCTATCGCACGGGGCCTTACGCGGCCGGGGGCATCCAGTTCGCGGACGGGTATGCCGATTACTTGACCCTGTTGAACGAACGCGATGGCGGGATCGGCGGCGAGAAAATCCGGATGCCGGAATGCGAAACCGCCTATAACACCGAAAAAGGCGTCGAGTGTTACGAATCCACGAAAGGCGAGGGCGCGCTGGTCTATCAGCCTCTGTCCACCGGCATCGCCTATCAGCTGATCCCCAAGATGAATGTCGACAAGATCCCGATGCTGACCTCGGGTCTGGGGCGGACCTCGTCCAAGAACGGCGATGTGTTTCCCTATGTGTTCAACTTTCCCGCAAACTATTGGGACGGCGCGTCGGTGATCGTCAAGCATATCCTGGATCAGGAAGGCGGCGATCTGAACGGCAAGAAGATCGCGCTGGTGCATCACAACTCGGCCTATGGCAAGGAGCCAATCCGCACGCTCGAGGCGCTTTCGGAAAAGCACGGATTCGACCTGACGACGATCCCGGTCGATCATCCGGGGCAGGAACAGAAAAGCCAATGGCTGCAGGTGCGCCGGGAACGGCCCGATTATGTCATCCTCTATGGCTGGGGTGTGATGACCCCGGTGGCGGTTCAGGAGGCGGCGAATATCCGTTTTCCGATGGACAAGATGATCGGCATCTGGTGGTCGGGCTCGGAAAACGACGTGCTGTCGGCGGGGGCCGCGGCGGATGGTTACAAGGCCGTGGCCTTCCACAACGTCGGGTCCGACTTCCCGATCTATGACGACCTCAAGGAATACGTCTATGACGCGGGCAAGGCGGCCGGCAACGGCGATCAGCACGGCACCACCATCTACAGCCGCGGGCTTTACGCGGCGATGCTGGTGGCCGAGGCGGCGCGCACCGCGCAGGAGATGCATGACACCAAGGCCATCAATGCCCAGCAGATGCGCGACGGTATGGAGGCGCTCGAGATCACCGAGGAACGTATGACCGAACTGGGCATGCCGAAATTCGGCCCCGAGTTCAAGGTGACCTGCCGGAACCACGGCGGCGAAGGCTATGCGGCAGTGACCCAATGGGATGCCAAGGCCAAGCAATGGACGCTGATCACCGATTTCATCCAGTCGGATCAGGACATCGTGCAACCGTTGATCGAAGAGGACTCTGCCGCCTATGCTGCAGAGAACAACATCCCGTCGCACTGCGACTGACGGTGAAACCCCCGGCGGCGGAGACGTCGCCGGTGCAGCCCCGAATCGTTGCCAGGAGGCACCAGATGCTCGACGCCGCCAATTCCGCCCCGGTGCAGGCCGATACCCTGCTGGAGGTGAACAATATCGAGGTGATCTACAACCATGTGATCCTCGTGCTGAAGGGCGTCAGCCTGACCGTGCCCAAGGGCGGCATCATGGCGCTGCTGGGGGGCAATGGCGCGGGCAAGACCACGACGCTCAAGGCGATCAGCAACCTGCTGCATTCCGAACGCGGCGAGGTTACGAAGGGGTCGATCAAATATCGCGGCGATGCCGTGCACAACCGCGACCCCGCAGATATGGTGCGCAAGGGCGTGATCCAGGTGATGGAGGGGCGGCATTGTTTCGAACATCTGACGGTCGAGGAAAACCTGCTGACCGGCGCCTATACCCGCAAGGACGGCAAGGCCCGCGTGCAGGAGGATCTGGAGATGGTCTATGGCTATTTCCCGCGCCTCAAGGAGCGCCGCCGCAGCCAGGCGGGCTATACATCCGGCGGCGAGCAGCAGATGGTCGCGATGGGCCGCGCGTTGATGAGCCGCCCGGAAACGATCCTGCTGGACGAGCCGTCGATGGGGCTGGCGCCGCAACTCGTGGAACAGATTTTCGAGATCGTGAAAGCGGTCAATGAAAAGGAAGGCGTGACATTCCTGCTGGCCGAACAGAACACCAACGTCGCTCTGCGCTATGCGCATTACGGCTATATTCTGGAAAGCGGGCGGATCGTGATGGACGGCCCGGCGAAGGAATTGCGCGAGAATCCGGACGTCAAGGAATTCTATCTGGGCATGTCGGACGAAGGGCGCAAATCCTTCCGCGATGTGCGTTCCTACCGCCGCCGCAAGAGGTGGCTCAGTTGATGGAGGGTGCGGCATGACGCATTACGACGCTCTCGAAACACGCGGCGCGGATGAGCGTGCCGCCGATCTGGCAGACCGCCTGCCGCAGCAGATTGCGCGCGCTCAGGCTCTGCCCGGCTATGCCGGCGCGCTGGGCGATGTGGATGCGGCCAGCATCCGCGACGCCGACGCGCTGGCGCGTCTGCCGGTGCTGCGCAAGTCCGAACTGGGCCGCGCGCAGGCGGCGCAACCGCCCTTTGGCGGGTTCACCGGCTACCCGGTCTCGGGCTTTGCCCATGTGTTCCAGTCGCCGGGCCCGATCTACGAGCCTGGCGGCGCCGGCGAGGATTGGTGGCGCATGGGCCGGTTCCTGCATGCGGCGGGAATCGGGGCAGGCGACATCGTGCAGAACTGTTTCGGCTATCATCTGACGCCGGCGGGCATGATGTTCGAAAGCGGCGCACGGGCGGTGGGGGCCACCGTGCTTCCCGCCGGAACCGGGCAGACCGAATTGCAGGTGACAGCGGCGCGCGATATCGGCACCACCGCCTATGTCGGCACGCCCGATTACCTCAAGGTTATTCTGGACCGCGCCGACGAGATGGGCGTGAAACTCGCGATCACCAAGGCCGCCGTGGGGGCGGGGGCGCTGTTTCCCAGCCTGCGCGCGGAATATGCCGACCGTGGGATTTCCTGCCTGCAATGCTATGGCACCGCCGATCTGGGCAACATCGCCTATGAAAGCGCGGTGCAGGAGGGCATGATCGTCGATGAACACGTGATCGTCGAAATCGTCACCCCGGGCACCGGCACCCCGGTTCCAGCGGGCGAGGTGGGCGAGGTTGTCGTGACCAGCCTGAACCCGGATTATCCGCTGATCCGTTTCGCAACCGGGGATCTGAGCGCGGTGATGGAAGGGGTCAGCCCCTGCGGGCGCACCAACATGCGCATCCGCGGCTGGATGGGACGGGCGGACCAGACGACCAAGATCAAGGGCATGTTCGTGCGTCCCGAACAGGTTGCCGCATTGGTCGCGCGACACCCGGACATTGCCCGCGCCCGCGTGATCGCCAGCCGCGACGGCGAGATGGACGCCATGATCGTGCAGATCGAGACCACCGGCAGCGGCGAGGGCGATTATGCCGCGAGCGTGGCGGAAATCCTGAAACTCAAGGGCCAGATCGAACTGCTGACCCCCGGCAGCCTGCCCAACGACGGGTTGGTCATCGAGGACCGGCGCAGTTACGAATGAGGTCCACATCCGGTCTGGTAAATCCGACTGAAATGGTCGAATAAGGGCGGTGCGCGATGGCGCATCGCCCTTTGACGATCTTGCGGAACGGGACCGACCGGACATGGCCGATACGACACAGATTGCCGCCCAAGCCACAAGGCGCCGCAGCGCCGGTGGCACCGGTCTGCTGGCGCTGTTGTCCTGGCTGGTGGCCGCGGCCTGCCTTTTGCCCATGCTGGCGGTGGCTCTGGCGGCGGTGACGGGCGGGACCGAGACCATCCAGCATCTGATGGATACGGTTCTGCCGCGCTATACCCTGACCACGCTGATGCTGGTGGCGCTGGTGGCCACCGGCACGTTCGCTATCGGGGTCGGCGCGGCATGGCTGGTCACGATGACGCGTTTTCCCGGCGTGCGTCTGTTCGAAATCGCGCTGGTCCTGCCGCTGGCCTTTCCGGCCTATGTGCTGGCTTATGCCTATACCTATGTTCTGGACCATCCCGGCATCGTCCAGAGCACCCTGCGCGACGTGACCGGATGGGGTCCGCGCGATTACTGGTTCCCCGAGATCCGCTCGGTCGGGGGCGCCGCGGCAATGCTGGTTCTGGTGCTTTATCCTTATGTCTATCTGCTGGCGCGGGCCGCTTTCATGCAACAAAGCGCGTCGGCCTTCCTGGCGGCGCGGGCGCTGGGCACCAGTGCCTGGACCGCGTTCTGGAAGGTCAGCCTGCCGATGGCGCGTCCGGCGATAGCGGGCGGCGTGCTGCTGACCGTGATGGAAACCATCGCCGATTTCGGCACCGTCGCCTATTTCAGCGTGCAGACCTTTGCCACCGGCATCTATACCAGCTGGTTTTCCTTGGCCGACCGGGCCGGGGCCGCGCAGCTGGCGCTGTGCCTGTTGGGGTTCGCACTGTTCCTCGCGATAATCGAGCGGGTGCAGCGGGGCAGTGCCAAATACCACCAGGCAGGCAAAAGCACGATGCGGATGCCACCGGCCGAACTGACCGGCTGGCGGGCCGCATTGGCATTGGCGCTATGCGTCTTGCCGGTGTTGCTGGGCTTCGCCCTGCCGACGGTGATCCTGTTCGACATGGGGTTGCACGGGGGGCAGGACTTGCTCAGCCATCGCTATCTGGGATTCCTTCGCAACTCGGTGACGCTGGCCGGGGTGGCGGCGACCGTGACGGTGTTCGCGGCGATCTGTGTCGGGTTCTTCCAGCGGTTGCGCCCGGGGCGCAGGTCGTCAGCCGCCGCCTATATCGCGCGGCTGGGCTATGCGGTGCCGGGCGGGGTGATCGCGGTGGGGCTGATGGTGCCCTTCGCTGCTTTTGACAACGCGCTGGATGCCTGGATGCGGGCCACGTTCGGGATTTCGACCGGCCTGCTGGTCACCGGCTCGATCTGGCTGCTGGTGGCGGCCTACATGGTGCGGTTCCTCGCGGCGGCGCTGGGCGCCTATGAGGGCGGGCAAAGCATGGTGCATGCCAACATGGACGCCGCCGCGCGGTCGCTGGGCCAGACGCCGCTGGGCACCCTGCGCCGGGTGCATTTGCCGCTGCTCACGCCCAGCCTGCTGACCGCGCTGCTGATCGTCTTTGTCGATGTGATGAAGGAATTGCCCGCCACGCTGATCATGCGCCCGTTCAACTATGACACTCTGGCGGTGCAAGCCTATCGGCTGGCCAGCGACGAGCGGCTGGAAGGGGCCGCCGTGCCGTCGCTGGTCATCGTTGCCGTGGGATTGCTGCCGGTGATCCTGATCTGCCGGCAGGTCGGCAAGCGGCGCTGAGCGCGCCGCCTATGCCTTGGCCATGCCGGGTTCCACCCGCACGATGGTGAGCAGGTGGGTCACGTTGTTGCGCGCCTCCCACGAGAATGAGGCTCCCTCGGTCAGACCCAGCAGCGCGACGCCGATGGGGGTGACGACCGAAACCCGGTTCTGCGAGATATCGGCTTCGCGCGGATAGACCAGCGTCACCGTGCGTTCCGCTCCGGTGGTTTCGTCGCGATAGGTCACGGTGTTGCCGATCGTGACCACGTTGGCCGGCAGCTTGCCCGAATCGACGATCCGCGCGCGGCTGAGCTCCTCGAACAACTTGTCGGCGACCTGCGGAGAGCGGTCCATCGCGCCTTCGGCCAGCGATTCGAGATCCGCCAGATGGCTTTGGTCGATGGTCACGCGCGGTGCGCGGCGTCGGGTCTGGGTCATGGCCGTATGCTCCTGTGGAATGTGATGGTCTGGCCGATCATCGCCGCACGATATATCGCCCGGTCGCGGGGCTGTGGCTGCGGTGAACTGAGAAGGATGAGCGACCCGGAAAGCTGTCCGCAGATGCGCGGACGCAAACCGGGTTTACCGGCGCGTCAGAAGGAGAAACCTGGTCTGATGCAAGAACTGGCTCATCTTCAGAACATAGGACGGCGCATGCGTTACCGCAAGAGACGCGTTCGGATATGACAATGGGCGCGGAGATCCGCCGCGCCCATTGCTCGGTTTTGACAGATGTTTATTTCCAGCCGACCTGATCGAAGATGCGCTGCGCCGCTGGAATGTTCTCGGCCACTTCGGAGAGGTTCACCTCGTCGGCCTTGAACTCGCCCAGTTTCTCGACCGACTCGGCCATTTCGACGCCGGGGACGGCGGGATATTCATCATTGCCGGCCGAAAAATACACCTGCGCCTGGTCGGAGGCGAGGTATTCCAGGAATTTCACCGCATTGTCCCGGTTCGGCGCATTCGCCGCGACACCGGCGCCCGACAGGTTCATGTGTGCGCCATTGCCGTCCTGATCGGGGAACACCCAGCCAATCTGGTCGATGCTGTCGCTGATGCCATCCACGTCGGTGCGGATCGCGCGGGCGAAATAATAGGTATTGGACACGGCAATGCCGCATTCGCCCGATACCAGTCCGCGCAACTGGTCGGAGTCGCCGCCCTGCGGGGGACGTGCCATATTGTCCACGACGCCGGCCGCCCATTCCTTGGCGGCCTCTTCGCCTTCATGGGTGATGATCGCGGCCAGAAGGGTCTGGTTATAAGCGTTCGACGACGACCGGATGCAGACCTCGCCCTTGTACTTGGGGTCGGCCAGATCGAGATAGGTCTGCGGTGGCTCCGAAATCTCGTCCTTGTCGTAAAAGATGATCCGGCTGCGCTGCGAGAAACCGAACCACTGGTTGTCCTCGTCCTGCAGGTTGGCCGGAATCCGCTCTTCCAGGATGTCGCTGTCCACGGATTGCAGCAGGCCCGCATCCTTGGCGCGCTTGAGCCGCGATGTATCGACGGTGATCAGGACATCGGCGGGGCTGTTCGCGCCCTCGGCCTCCATGCGGGCGGCCAGTTCATCACCCTTGCCTTCGATCCGGTTGATGGTGATGCCGGTCGCCTCGGTGAAATCGGAATAGAGCTTCTCGTCGGTGTCGTAGTGGCGCGCGGAATAGAGGTTCAGTTCGCCTTCGGCGGCGACGGCACCGGCCAGCGTGGCGCCCAAGGCGGTGGCAGCAAGGAAAGGGGTCAATTTCATCGTGTCTGTCCTTTGGTCAGCGTGACGGGTTTAATCCCGACTGAAATCATCAGTTATAGCATCCTGACACAGGATCAACCGGTTTCTTCGTGAACTGTCCGCCAAGATCCACGCGCGGCAGCAACGAAAAAAGGCCGCACCCGGATGGGCGCGGCCTTTGACGGTGATGGTTGCGATGGTTCAGCCCTGGCGGGCCTTGAACCGGCGCTGGGTCTTGTTGATCACGTAAACGCGGCCTTTGCGACGCACGACGCGGCAATCGCGGTGCCGGTTCTTCAGCGACCGGAGCGAGTTTCTGACCTTCATGGCCTTCTCCTGTTCCTGCGGCGCGGGCCAGCGCCTGGTGTTGCGGGTGTTCCGGCGGGCCGGAACAGTGAATTCATGGTGGGCGATACAAGGTTCGAACTTGTGACCCCTTCGATGTCAACGAAGTGCTCTACCGCTGAGCTAATCGCCCATGAATACCCGCGCATGCCTTTGCCCCGCAACGAAACGGGGCGCGGGATTCCGCGCCGGTAGCGGCGTCTATAAAAGGAGTCGGCAACGGGATCAAGGGCTTTTGGTCCGGTTCGAATCCGGTCTATGTTGACGGCTCAGGGGAGAGTCCATTGCCAAGCGACGCCTTTCATCTGGTCCTGCCGGACCACCGCCATTCAAGCGTGGTGTTCGCCTCGCCCCATAGCGGTCGGGCCTATCCGCCCGCATTCCTGCGCGCAAGCCAACTGGACGAACACGCGATACGGTCGTCCGAGGATGCCTTTGTCGACCGGCTGTTCGCCTCGGCGCCCGATTTCGGCGCCCCGCTGCTGAGCGCCGCCACGCCGCGCGCCTATGTCGATCTCAACCGCTCGCCCGACGAACTGGATCCCGCCCTGATCGAGGGGGTGCGCCGCTCGGGCCACAATCCGCGCGTGGCGTCGGGGTTGGGGGTGATTCCGCGCGTCGTGGCCAACGGTCGGGCGATCTATGCCGGCAAGCTGAGTGTCGACGAAGCGCTGGCGCGGATCGATCGGTATTGGCGACCCTACCACGCACGGCTGCATGGCCTTCTGGACGAGGCTCATGCGCTGTTCGGAGAGGCGATTCTGATCGATTGCCATTCGATGCCGCACGAGGCGATGGACGGGATCGCGCGCCATAGCCGGCCGCGTCCGCAGATCGTGCTGGGTGACCGGTTCGGCGCCGCCGCCGATGCCGGGATCGTGGACCGGGTCGAAGCCGCCTTTCGGGATGCGGGTCTGGCCGTGACGCGCAACGCACCGTTCGCGGGCGCCTATGTGGCGCAGGCCTATGGTCGCCCGTCACGCCACCAGCACGCGGTCCAGATCGAGATCGACCGCGCGCTATACATGGACGAGCGCACGATTCGTCCGCATTCGGATTTCGACGCCTTTGCCGACCTGCTGCGTGGCGTGATCGCGCAGATTGCGGCGATCGGTCAGGAGCGGATGCCGCTGGCGGCGGAATGATTCAGCGCAGTGCGCGGCCCTTGAGGATGGCATCGGCGCCGAACCGGTTTCGGATGGCGTCGGTGGCGCGTTCGGCGCGGCTGCGCTGTGCCGCGCCGGGGTCGAGCAGGTCGCCGGATTTGTCGGCCTGATCCGCCGTCACCAGATCGGACACACCGCAGCCCAGCAGGCGGAACGGTCCCTGATCCGCGACCTGATCGAACAGGGCGCGCGCGGTGCGATAGATCGTGTCGGCCATGTGCGTGGCATCGCGCCGGGCGATGCGCCGGGTCAGTGTCGAATGGTCGGCGCGCTTCAGCTTCAGCGTCACGACGCGACCGGCCAGTTCCTTGGCCTTGGCGCGATCGCTGACCTTTTCGGCCATGCGCCACAGGTGGCCATCCAGAATATCGGGGTCGCCGGTATCCTCGTTGAACGTGGTTTCGTTCGAGATCGACTTGACCGGTGAATCCGGGGAAACGCGGCGCTTGTCCTGACCGCGCGCGAGGTGCCACAGGCGCTCTCCGGTTGCGCCGAACCGCGCGACCAGTTCGGTGCGCTCCCAGCGCAGCAGGTCCGTGAAGGTGCGGATGCCTGCACGCTCCAGCGCGGTTTGCGCCGCCGGTCCGATGCCCCAGATCAGGCTCACGGGCTTGTCGCGCAGGAAATCGGCGGCGTCGCCCCGCCCGATCACCGAAAATCCGCGCGGCTTGTCGAGGTCCGAGGCCACCTTGGCGAGAAACTTGTTGTAGCTCAGCCCGATCGAGCCGGTCAGGCCCAACTCGTCGCGCATGCGCTTGGTCAGCCGCGCCAGCATCACGGCGGGCGGCGCGCCATGCAGGCGGGCAGTGCCGGTCAGGTCCAGGAACGCCTCGTCCAGCGACAGGGGTTCGACGGCGGGGGTCAGATCGTGCATCATGGCGCGAATGGTGCGGCTGATCTCGGCATAAAGGGTCATGCGGGGTTTCAGCACCACCGCCTCGGGGCAGAGTTTCAGCGCCTGGAACATCGGCATGGCCGAGCGCACGCCCCGGATGCGCGCGATATAGCAGGCGGTCGAGACCACTCCCCGCCGCCCGCCGCCGATGATCAGCGGCTTGTCCGCAAGCTCGGGATTGTCGCGCTTTTCCACCGAGGCATAGAACGCATCGCAATCCATATGCGCGATGCTGAGGTCGAACAGTTCGGGATGCGTCAGCATCCGGCGGCTGCCGCAATGGGGGCAGCGCGGGCCGTTCGTGGACAGGGTCAGGCAATCGCGGCACAACGCTTGCGTCGGGGCTTGCATCGGGTGTCGTTTCCGTCAGGTGTGGTCGCGTCTGCATATCACGTGCGCATGATCCCCGACAACGCGGCCAATCGTTCTGCCGCGCGTGTCATCTACGCTCTTTACAGAAAGACCCCCCGCAAGTCTGGCGGGGGGAGGTGACGAACCGCAGGAGGAAAAAGGTTCGTCGGGGGGAGTATCCACTGCACTCATCATGCGCCAGAAAAGACGAATGCCAAAGTCCGGAATACCGGACCCTGCCAGAACAGGGAGCCTTGTGCCTTTGCAGCAACAGCGGATGACGTCAGGTTTTCGAAAGATCGTCCAGGATCGACTGCGCGGCGGCCCGCGGATCGCTGGCCTGCCAGATCGGGCGACCGACGACGATATGGTCGGCTCCGTCACGGACCGCGCTGGCCGGGGTGGCGATGCGTTTCTGATCGCCGGGATCGCTGTCGGCGGGGCGCACGCCGGGGGTGACGATCAGCCGGCCCTTGGCATCGGGCAGGGCGCGAATCAGCGCGGCCTCCTGCGGCGAGGCGATGACACCGTCCGCCCCGGCGGCAAACGCCTTTTGCGCGCGTTCGCGGACGAGATCGGGCAGCGCGCCGGCTTTCATCAGCCCGGCATCCAGATCGGCGCGATCCAGCGAGGTCAGGATCGTCACGGCAAGGATCTTCAGATCGCTGCCCGCCGCGCCCTGCTTGGCGGCATCGACCACATGCGGATCGCCGTGGACGGTCAGGAAATCCGGATCGAACTGGGACAGACCACGCACGGCCGTCTCGATCGTGGCGGCGATGTCGAACAGCTTCATGTCCAGGAAGATGCGCTTGCCATGCTCCTGTTTCAGTTCGTTGGCCAGCGCCAGCCCGCCGCCGGTCAGCATGCCCAGCCCGATCTTGTAGAAACCGCAGGCATCCCCCAGCTTTTCGGCCAGAACCAGCCCCTGCACCGCATCGGGCAGGTCGAGGGCAACAATCAGGCGGTCGTCGGTCATTTTCGGTCGGGCCTTGCGCGGTTTGCATCACCCCTCACTAGGCGTATGCGCGGGGCGTTGTCCATGTGGGATTTCGAATGCGTCCCGAACCGCAAAAACGATATCGTGGGACTTGAATGTGAATTCGGTTTGCCCAAATCTATGACCAAGGCCCAATGTCCGGCGCGCTGCATCTCAGGCGTCGGCGGCGCGGGCGCTTATGTAAGGAGAAGATCATGGACTTGAACAAGTTCACCGAACGGGCACGGGGTTTCGTTCAGGCGGCGCAGACGATCGCGATGCGCGAAAGCCACCAGCGGCTGGCCCCCGAACATCTGCTGAAAGCCTTGATGGATGACGATCAGGGGCTTGCCAGCAATCTCATCACCCGCGCGGGCGGAGCGCCCGCACAAGTACGCGAAGCCGTCGATCTCGCGTTGACGAAGATCCCGCAGGTCAGCGGCGATGCCGGACAGGTCTATCTGGACAGCGCCACCGGCCGCGTGCTGGACGAGGCCGAGAAGCTGGCGAAAAAGGCCGGTGACAGTTTCGTTCCGGTCGAGCGTGTTCTGATGGCGCTGTGCATGGTGAAATCCGCCGCCAAGGAGGCGCTGGATGCCGGTGCCGTCAACGCGCAGAAGCTGAACGAGGCGATCAACGACATTCGCAAGGGACGCACCGCCGACACGGCTTCGGCCGAAGAAGGTTATGAGGCGCTCAAGAAATATACCCACGACCTGACCGAGGCGGCGCGCGAGGGCAAGATCGACCCGATCATCGGGCGCGATGATGAAATCCGCCGCTCGATGCAGGTGCTGTCGCGTCGCACCAAGAATAACCCTGTTCTGATCGGTGAACCCGGCGTCGGCAAGACCGCCATCGCCGAGGGTCTGGCGCTGCGCATCGTCAACGGCGACGTGCCCGAAAGCCTTGCCGACAAGAAGCTGCTGGCGCTGGATATGGGTGCACTGATCGCGGGCGCGAAATATCGCGGCGAGTTCGAGGAGCGGCTGAAGGCGGTTCTGAACGAGGTCACCGATGCCGCGGGCGAAATCATTCTTTTCATCGACGAGATGCACACGCTGGTCGGCGCTGGCAAGGCCGATGGCGCGATGGATGCCGCCAACCTGATCAAGCCTGCACTGGCGCGGGGCGAATTGCACTGCGTCGGCGCGACCACGCTGGACGAATACCGCAAGCACGTGGAAAAGGACGCGGCCCTTGCGCGCCGATTCCAGCCCATCGTGGTCGAGGAACCGACGGTCGAGGACACGATCTCGATCCTGCGGGGCATCAAGGAAAAGTACGAACTGCACCACGGGGTGCGGATTTCCGACAGTGCCCTCGTGTCTGCCGCGACACTCAGCCACCGCTATATCACCGACCGGTTTCTGCCCGACAAGGCCATCGACCTGATGGACGAGGCGGCAAGCCGGCTGCGCATGGAAGTGGATTCCAAGCCCGAGGAACTCGACGCGCTGGACCGGCAGATCCTGCAGATGCAGATTGAGGCCGAGGCGCTCAAGAAAGAGGATGACGCGGCCAGCAAGGACCGGCTGGAAAAGCTGGAAAAGGAACTCTCGGACCTTCAGGAAGAATCCGCCGAGATGACCGCGCAATGGCAGGCCGAACGGGACAAGCTGGCCAGTGCCCGCGATCTCAAGGAGCAACTGGACCGCGCGCGGATCGAGTTGGACAACGCCAAGCGCGCCGGCGACCTGGCCAAGGCCGGAGAGCTATCTTACGGCGTCATTCCGGGGCTGGAAAAGCAGCTTGCCGAGGCCGAGCAGGCCGAGGAGGAGGGCGTGATGGTCGAGGAGGCCGTGCGCCCCGAACAGATCGCCGCGGTGGTCGAACGCTGGACCGGTATCCCGGTCGCCAAGATGCTGGAAGGCGAGCGCGAGAAACTGCTGCGCATGGAGCATGACCTGCATCGCCGGGTGATCGGACAGGATACCGCCGTTCGGGCCGTGTCCAATGCCGTGCGCCGGGCGCGTGCCGGGCTTCATGATGAAAACCGGCCGCTGGGTTCGTTCCTGTTCCTCGGCCCCACCGGGGTGGGCAAGACAGAACTGACCAAGGCGGTGGCCGAATTCCTGTTCGACGACGATAACGCGATGGTGCGGATCGATATGTCCGAGTTCATGGAGAAACACTCGGTCGCGCGTCTGATCGGTGCGCCTCCGGGCTATGTCGGCTATGACGAAGGCGGCGTTCTGACCGAGGCCGTGCGCCGGCGTCCTTATCAGGTGGTGCTGTTCGACGAGGTCGAAAAGGCGCACCCGGATGTGTTCAACGTGCTGTTGCAGGTGCTTGACGACGGCGTTCTGACCGATGGTCAGGGTCGCACGGTCGATTTCAAGCAGACGCTGATCGTGCTGACATCGAACCTTGGGTCGCAGGCGCTGAGCCAGTTGCCCGATGGGGCGAACGCCGCCGATGCCAAGCGCGACGTGATGGATGCGGTGCGGGCGCATTTCCGCCCCGAATTCCTGAACCGTCTGGACGAGATCGTGATTTTCGACCGGCTGTCGCGCGAGAACATGGATGGCATCGTGGATATCCAGATGCGGCGTCTTCAGAAACGTCTTGCGGCACGCAAGATCACGCTGGAACTGGACGAGGCAGCGCACGAATGGCTGGCCGACGAAGGGTACGATCCGGTGTTCGGGGCAAGGCCGCTCAAGCGGGTGATCCAGCGGGCGTTGCAGGATCCGCTGGCCGAGTTGCTGCTGGCGGGCGATGTGATGGACGGTGCGGCATTGCCGGTCACTGCCGGACCCGATGGCCTGATCATCGGCGACCGTATCGCGCCATCCGATCGACAGCCGCCGCAGGACGCTGTGGTGCACTGATCACTAACGGGAACGTGAAAAAAAGGCCCGCCGAACCGGCGGGCCTTTGTCATGAAGCGGCAGCGCCGATCAATTCGGCATAAGTACCGTGTCGATCACGTGGATCACGCCGTTCGACGCCTCGATATCGGGGGCGGTCACATTGGCGTCGTTGATCATGACACCTTCGCCCAGATCGACGGTAAGATCTCCGCCCTGAACCGTGGTGGCGGTCATGCCGTCGCTCAGATCACCCGACATCACCTTGCCCGGCACGACGTGGTAGGTCAGGATCGCGGTCAACTGGTCCTTGTTTTCAGGCTTGAGCAGATCGTCGACGGTGCCCTCGGGCAGCGCGGCGAACGCCTCGTCGGTGGGGGCGAATACGGTGAACGGGCCTTCGCCCTTGAGCGTATCGACCAGATCGGCGGCCTTGACGGCGGCGACCAGCGTGGTGAAATCGCCCGCATCGGCGGCGGTATCGACGATGTCCTTGGATTGCGCGAATGCCGGGGCGGCCATCAGGCTGGCGGCGGTCATTGCAAGCAGGGTTTTGCGAAACATGTTGTGGATCTCCTCTGTCGTGTTTCAGTGGATACCGGTGTTGGCATCGAGGGTATTACGCGGAAAAGGCGCGGGCGGATCACTCGACAGCGCGCCGCCTGCCGGCTTTTGCCGCCGAATGCCGCGCGCGGGTTGCATCGGTTGACGTAAATACACACAGTCGGGCTTAACTTCGGGCACCACAACTGCCCGACCAGACATTTGGGATTTGCTGCATGGATTTCGCCGGCCACGTTCTTGAAGTTCTGGCGCTGGCATTCGTCATCGCCGTCATTCTTCTTGTTGTGACGGTTCTCGTCATGTTCGTGCTCGACAGGGTTCAGACCGGCGACGCGATCCGGCGCAACTATCCGGTGATCGGGCGATTCCGGCATCTGTTCACGGAACTGGGCGAATTCTTTCGCCAGTATTTCTTTGCCATGGACCGCGAGGAACTGCCCTTCAACCGCGCGCAGCGCGACTGGGTGGACCGGGCGTCAAGCGGGATCAGCAACACGGTCGCCTTCGGCTCGACCCGGCGGCTGAACGAACCGGGCACGCCGATCTTCATCAATTCGCCTTTTCCGCCGCTCGACGATCAATTCGCCAGCACCGATCCGATGGTCATAGGGGCGGGCGCGCGGACACCCTATCTGGCGCGGTCGTTCTTCAACATTTCCGGGATGAGCTATGGCGCGCTGTCCCGTCCGGCCGTGCGCGCGCTCAGCCGTGGTGCGAAAGAGGCGGGCGTCTGGCTGAACACGGGCGAGGGCGGGCTCAGTCCCTATCACCTTGAGGGCGGGTGCGACATCGTCTTCCAGATCGGCACCGCGAAATACGGGGTGCGCGACGAGGAGGGCGGGTTGAGCGACGACAAGCTGCGCGATCTGGCGGCGCATGAAAACGTGCGCATGTTCGAGATCAAGCTGGCGCAGGGCGCGAAACCCGGCAAGGGCGGCATCCTTCCCGGGGCCAAGGTCAGCGATGAGATCGCGCAGATTCGCGGCATCCCCGCCGGGATCGACAGCCTGTCGCCCAACCGCCACCCCGAGATCGCCAGTTTCGAGGATCTGCTGGACATGATCGCGCGGGTGCGCGACGTGACCGGCAAGCCGGTGGGCATCAAGACGGTTTTCGGCGCCAAGGACTCATTCTGCACCCTGTTCGAGGCCATAGCGGCGCGCGGACCCGACAGCGCGCCCGACTTCATCACGCTGGATGGCGGCGAGGGCGGAACCGGTGCCTCGCCGCTGCCGCTGATCGACTCGGTGGGGATGTCGATCCGCGAGGCCCTGCCCATCGTCACCAATCTGCGCGACGAGCATGGCCTGAAGGAACGCATCCGCATGGTCGCGTCCGGCAAGCTGGTCAATCCCAGCGATGTGGCATGGGCGCTGGCCTGCGGTGCGGATTTCGTGACCACCGCGCGCGGTTTCATGTTTGCGCTGGGCTGTATTCAGGCGATGAAATGCAACCGCAACACCTGTCCCACCGGCGTGACGACCCATGATCCGAGGCTGCAAAAGGGGCTGGTGGTCGAGGACAAGTATATCCGCGTCGCCCGCTATGCGCGCGGCATCATCCAGGATGTCGAAACCATTGCCCATTCCGTCGGGGTGGCCGAACCGCGTCTGATGCGGCGGCGGCATATGCGGATCGTGCAGGGCAGCGGCAAAAGCGTGCCGATGAACGAGATCCTTCCGAGTTACAGCGCCATCGCCGAAACGTGAGGCGAATTGGTTTGGCGGGCGGCGCTGACGGTCCTACCTCCGGGTCAACAATATTCAGGAGAATACGATGGCCCACCGCTGGAAAAATGACCTGAGCCCCGCAGATGCGACGCCGCCTTGGGCGTATTTGAGTCGGCGCGCGCTGATGCTCGGGGCGGCGGGCGCGGGGCTGGCCGGGCTGGCCCGCCCGCTGGCGGCCGCGACCGATGACGCGTTGAAGCCCAATGACTGGGACGAGATCACCAGCTACAACAACTATTACGAGTTCGGGACCAACAAGGGTGACCCGGCGAAGAATGCCCATATGCTGACCACCTCACCCTGGAGCGTGCGCATCGACGGTCTGGTGGATCGGCCCGGCAATTACGACTTTGCCGATATCATGTCGGAAATGACCATCGAGGAACGCATCTATCGCCTGCGTTGTGTCGAGGCGTGGTCGATGGTGGTGCCGTGGAACGGTTTCGAACTGGCCGACCTGTTGGCGATGGCCGGCGTGCAGGACGGCGCCCGCTATGTCGCCTTTGAAACGGTGCTGCGTCCGCAGGAAATGCCGGGTGTGCGGTTTCCAGTGCTGGACTGGCCCTATGTCGAGGGTCTGCGGCTGGACGAGGCGCTGCATCCGCTGACGATCATGGCGACAGGGCTTTATGGCAAACCGATCCCGAACCAGAACGGCGCGCCGCTGCGATTGGTGGTGCCGTGGAAATACGGGTTCAAGTCGATCAAGTCGGTGGTGCGCATCACGCTGACGGATACGCAACCTCCGACCAGCTGGAACAAGGCCGGTCCGCGTGAATACGGTTTCTATAGTAACGTGAACCCGAACGTCGATCACCCGCGCTGGAGCCAGGCGACCGAGCGGCGCATCGGCGGCGGACTGTTCGCCGGGCGCGAGCCGACGCAGATGTTCAACGGCTACGGAGATCAGGTTGCCGCGCTTTATGATGGCATGGATCTGGCCGAGAATTTCTGAGCCATGATCGACTCGCTCAACCGGCTGGTTCGCCGGGTGCCGGTCAGCGCACTCTATATAGCGGGCGCGCTGCCGCCTTTCGTGCTTTTCTACATGGCGGCAACCGGGCGGCTGGGTGTTGAGCCGATCGAGGCGCTGGAGCATGAGTTGGGTGCCCTTGGCCTGAAGCTGCTGATCGTCACCCTGGCGATCACGCCGCTGCGCCGGTTCGTCGGGCTGAACCTGTTGCGCTTTCGTCGGGCGCTTGGGCTGCTGACCTTCTACTATATATCCTGTCACCTCCTGGTCTGGTTGTTTCTGGACGTGCAGATCGCCGGACAGATCTGGGCCGACATCATCAAGCGGCCCTATATCACCATCGGCATGGCGGCGTGGGTGCTGATGATTCCGCTGGCGGTGACGTCGAACAACCGGTCGGTGCGCGTTCTGGGGCCACGCTGGCGCCAGCTTCACCGGCTGACCTATGGCGCAGCGATTCTCGGCGCGATCCACTTCGTGATGCTGCGAAAAGGGTTCCAGTTGGAGCCGCTGATCTATCTGGCGGTGATTCTGGTGCTTCTCGGGCTGCGCCTGACGCCGAAACGCCCGCGGTCGACCGCGGGAATCGGCTTTCGGCCATGAGAACTGCCGGAATCGGCAAAAACGCAGGCGCCGTTTCGAGGAATCGCTGGCGCGAGTCGGGTGATTCAGGGCGCTGACCGGGGATAAGTCTGTGGATAACGCGGAATCACTGCTTCGACCCGACAAGCGAGTCGTCTGAATTGCGTGAAAAGCGTGGGCACACCCTTGGACCGGCGAAAATAGTGACCATATAAGTCACTGAAATACCTAGGCTTTAAAAGAAATACGGAAAAAAGTTAACTTCCCTGAAAAAAGGGCTTGCGGATATGGGGCACTAACCGTAGAACCCACCTCACCGGCGGCGCAGAGATGCACCAACGGGGCGCCAGACGGGCGGGACACACCGGAGACGGAACGGACCGCAACGAGACGCAGAACGAAAAAAACAGTGGCAAGGCAGGCGGGGCGCGCCAGAAAAGATAGGGCGCATCCTGTAGATTTTGTCGCTACGCTCTTTGAAATTGATAGTATCTGAAGAGATATGTGGGCGGTTTGGTTCATTCGATGGATCAACCTTCTGTATATCGCGCTGGTAGGACTCAGGTCCGATGATCCAGTGTCAGCTTCACTGTTTGGACGGTTTCTTGTTTTCTTATGAAAACCTGAAGCACAACAAACAGAAACTGCCCCGGCTGAACACCGGGGCGATGTGCAGAGGTTCGAACGTCAAGGATAAGCTGGCAACAGCTTTTCAACTTGAGAGTTTGATCCTGGCTCAGAACGAACGCTGGCGGCAGGCCTAACACATGCAAGTCGAACGAAGCCTTCGGGCTTAGTGGCGGACGGGTTAGTAACGCGTGGGAACATACCCTTCTCTAAGGAATAGTCTCGGGAAACTGGGGGTAATGCCTTATACGCCCTTCGGGGGAAAGATTTATCGGAGATGGATTGGCCCGCGTTAGATTAGATAGTTGGTGGGGTAATGGCCTACCAAGTCTACGATCTATAGCTGGTTTTAGAGGATGATCAGCAACACTGGGACTGAGACACGGCCCAGACTCCTACGGGAGGCAGCAGTGGGGAATCTTAGACAATGGGCGAAAGCCTGATCTAGCCATGCCGCGTGAGTGACGAAGGTCCTAGGATCGTAAAGCTCTTTCGCTGGGGAAGATAATGACTGTACCCAGTAAAGAAGTCCCGGCTAACTCCGTGCCAGCAGCCGCGGTAATACGGAGGGGACTAGCGTTGTTCGGAATTACTGGGCGTAAAGCGCGCGTAGGCGGATCAGCAAGTTAGGGGTGAAATCCCGGGGCTCAACCCCGGAACTGCCCTTAAAACTGTTGGTCTTGAGTTCGAGAGAGGTGAGTGGAATTCCGAGTGTAGAGGTGAAATTCGTAGATATTCGGAGGAACACCAGTGGCGAAGGCGGCTCACTGGCTCGATACTGACGCTGAGGTGCGAAAGTGTGGGGAGCAAACAGGATTAGATACCCTGGTAGTCCACACCGTAAACGATGAATGCCAGTCGTCGGGTAGCTTGCTATTCGGTGACACACCTAACGGATTAAGCATTCCGCCTGGGGAGTACGGTCGCAAGATTAAAACTCAAAGGAATTGACGGGGGCCCGCACAAGCGGTGGAGCATGTGGTTTAATTCGAAGCAACGCGCAGAACCTTACCAACCCTTGACATCCTGTGCTACATGGAGAGATCCATGGTTCCCTTCGGGGACGCAGTGACAGGTGCTGCATGGCTGTCGTCAGCTCGTGTCGTGAGATGTTCGGTTAAGTCCGGCAACGAGCGCAACCCACATCTTTAGTTGCCAGCAGGTTAAGCTGGGCACTCTAAAGAAACTGCCCGTGATAAGCGGGAGGAAGGTGTGGATGACGTCAAGTCCTCATGGCCCTTACGGGTTGGGCTACACACGTGCTACAATGGTAATGACAACGGGTTAATCCCGAAAAGTTATCTCAGTTCGGATTGGGGTCTGCAACTCGACCCCATGAAGTCGGAATCGCTAGTAATCGCGGAACAGCATGCCGCGGTGAATACGTTCCCGGGCCTTGTACACACCGCCCGTCACACCATGGGAGTTGGGTCCACCCGAAGGCGGTGCGCCAACCTGCTTGCAGGAGGTAGCCGACCACGGTGAGCTCAGCGACTGGGGTGAAGTCGTAACAAGGTAGCCCTAGGGGAACCTGGGGCTGGATCACCTCCTTTCTAAGGATGTTTCCAGCATCACGGAGCTTGCTCCTGATCGGGAAACACTTAGCAGAAGATCGGCAATCAAAGCCGGTCACATCCGAACCGGACCGTCCTCATATCTCTTCAGAATGGAACACGGGCTACCGCCCGTATGGGTCGGTAGCTCAGGTGGTTAGAGCGCACGCCTGATAAGCGTGAGGTCGGAGGTTCAAGTCCTCCTCGACCCACCACCGTTCATATTTGCGCAGCAAATTGAACGAGCGCGGCAGTGATTGGCGATGCCGGTCATCTGCGGCTCCGGTCCTTGACGACATTTCCTGCGCAAGGGCCTGTCGGAACGACGCACATTTTGCCGAGCAAAGTGCACTGGGGCCTTAGCTCAGCTGGGAGAGCGCCTGATTTGCATTCAGGAGGTCAGGAGTTCGATCCTCCTAGGCTCCACCAAATTCCCGATTAGATCAGCAAGCATCTGCAAGATGTTTGCTCATCCAATCGGATGATGTGGCAATCCAGCGGATTGTCACAAATTGACATCGTAAAGAGAGATACAATATCAACACTGTTTGATCGCCCGAAGTAGCGGGATGATCTCGGTTTGGTGCCCTTCGGGGCAAGCATTTGATCGGGTTGTTTCCTCGACCCGCCAGGTGTGTGCCAGCCGAAACGAACAGAGTTGTCCAAGTCAAGTACACTAACCCGAGCGATCGCAAGGTCGCTCATGTCTGCGCCCGCACGGGCGCAGGCGGGAAAAGTATGCTTTTGATCCGGAATAAGGGCGATGGTTTCTTACCAGCTTCCATCGTCGCGAAGGGCGCAAGTCTTTCTTTTTCTGGATCAAATCAAGCGCGAAAAGGGCGTTTGGTGGATGCCTTGGCAGTAAGAGGCGATGAAAGACGTGATACTCTGCGATAAGCCATGGGGAGCTGAGAATAAGCTTTGATCCATGGATTTCTGAATGGGGAAACCCACCTGATACTCTGTTATTGTCAGCCGCAAGGTTGTCGATAATGGGGTAAAACAGGTATTTATGACCTGAATACATAGGGTTATAAAGGCAAACCCGGGGAACTGAAACATCTAAGTACCCGGAGGAAAGGAAATCAATTGATACTCCCTCAGTAGCGGCGAGCGAACGGGGACCAGCCGAGCCATGAGTGCGACCGGAACAGACTGGAAAGTCTGGCCATAGTGGGTGACAGCCCCGTATGGGAAGCATGATTGGACGTATTAAGTAGGGCGGGACACGTGAAATCCTGTCTGAAGATCGGAGGACCACCTTCGAAGGCTAAGTACTCCTTACTGACCGATAGCGAACCAGTACCGTGAGGGAAAGGTGAAAAGCACCCCGACGAGGGGAGTGAAACAGTACCTGAAACCGAGCGCCTACAATCAGTTGGAGGGGCCTTGTGCCCTGACAGCGTACCTTTTGTATAATGGGTCATCGACTTGGTCTCACGAGCAAGCTTAAGCCGTTAGGTGTAGGCGCAGCGAAAGCGAGTCTTAATAGGGCGTCGAGTTCGTGGGATCAGACCCGAAACCGAGTGATCTAGGCATGGCCAGGCTGAAGGTAAGGTAACACTTACTGGAGGGCCGAACCCACTTCTGTTGAAAAAGAACGGGATGAGCTGTGCCTAGGGGTGAAAGGCTAATCAAACTCGGAGATAGCTGGTTCTCTGCGAAATCTATTTAGGTAGAGCGTCATCCGAATACCCCGGGGGGTAGAGCACTGGATGGGTAATGGGGCCCCACAGGCTTACTGATCCTAACCAAACTCCGAATACCCGGGAGTACTAGATGGCAGACACACTGCGGATGCTAACGTCCGTAGTGAAGAGGGAAACAACCCTGACCTACAGCTAAGGCCCCCAATTCATGGCTAAGTGGGAAAGCAGGTGGGACGACCAAAACAACCAGGAAGTTGGCTTAGAAGCAGCCATCTTTTAAAGATAGCGTAACAGCTCACTGGTCTAAACAAGTTGTCCTGCGGCGAAGATGTAACGGGGCTCAAGCCATGAGCCGAAGCTTAGGATGCACATAGTGCATGGTAGCAGAGCGTAGTGTGACATAACTCCATGCGTCTTTACTTCCTTTCGGGGAAGATTGGACGCAAGGCGTTTTCAGTGAAGCCGGCGCGTGAGCGATCCGGTGGAGAGATCACTAGCGAGAATGATGACATGAGTAGCGATAAACAGTGTGAGAGACACTGTCGCCGAAAGTCCAAGGGTTCCTGCTTAAAGTTAATCTGAGCAGGGTAAGCCGACCCCTAAGGCGAGGCCGAAAGGCGTAGTCGATGGGAACCAGGTTAATATTCCTGGGCCAGATGGAAGTGACGGATCATGAAGGTTGTTCATCCTTATCGGATTGGATGGGCCGCTGATTGGTCCCTGGAAACAGCTCCATCATTGGATCGTACCCTAAACCGACACAGGTGGACCGGTAGAGAATACCAAGGCGCTTGAGAGAACGATGTTGAAGGAACTCGGCAAATTACCTCCGTAAGTTCGCGAGAAGGAGGCCCAGTTTCTACGCAAGTATTGGCTGGGGGCACAAACCAGGGGGTGGCGACTGTTTACTAAAAACATAGGGCTCTGCGAAGTCGCAAGACGACGTATAGGGTCTGACGCCTGCCCGGTGCCTGAAGGTTAAAAGGAGGGGTGAGAGCTCTGAATTGAAGCCCAGGTAAACGGCGGCCGTAACTATAACGGTCCTAAGGTAGCGAAATTCCTTGTCGGGTAAGTTCCGACCTGCACGAATGGCGTAACGACTTCCCCGCTGTCTCCAACATCGACTCAGCGAAATTGAATTACCTGTCAAGATGCAGGTTTCCCGCGGTTAGACGGAAAGACCCCGTGCACCTTTACTACAGCTTCGCACTGGCATCAGGATTGTGATGTGCAGGATAGGTGGTAGGCTTTGAAGCGGGAACGCCAGTTCCCGTGGAGCCTCCCTTGAGATACCACCCTTCGCACTCTTGATGTCTAACCGCGGTCCGTTATCCGGATCCGGGACCCTGCGTGGCGGGTAGTTTGACTGGGGCGGTCGCCTCCTAAAGCGTAACGGAGGCGCGCGAAGGTTGGCTCAGAGCGGTCGGAAATCGCTCGTTGAGTGCAATGGCAGAAGCCAGCCTGACTGCGAGACTGACAAGTCGAGCAGAGTCGAAAGACGGCCATAGTGATCCGGTGGTCCCAAGTGGGAGGGCCATCGCTCAACGGATAAAAGGTACGCCGGGGATAACAGGCTGATACTGCCCAAGAGTCCATATCGACGGCAGTGTTTGGCACCTCGATGTCGGCTCATCTCATCCTGGGGCTGGAGCAGGTCCCAAGGGTACGGCTGTTCGCCGTTTAAAGAGGTACGTGAGCTGGGTTTAGAACGTCGTGAGACAGTTCGGTCCCTATCTGCCGTGGGTGTAGGATACTTGAGAGGAGTTGCCCCTAGTACGAGAGGACCGGGGTGAACGTTCCACTGGTGGACCAGTTGTCGTGCCAACGGCAGTGCTGGGTAGCTATGAACGGACAGGATAACCGCTGAAGGCATCTAAGCGGGAAGCCCACCTCAAAACAAGGTATCCCTGAGGGCCGTGGTAGACCACCACGTCGATAGGCCGGAGATGTAAGCGCAGCAATGCGTTCAGTTGACCGGTACTAATTGCCCGATAGGCTTGATTTGATCCAGTAAAAGGCAGACTTCATATTCTTCGGAACATGTCGGCCTGAACTGATCGAAAGCATACACAACACATGATGTACTGACTTGGACAGCAAAGATTTTTCTCGGTTTGGTGGTCATAGCGCAAGTGAAACACCCGGTCCCATCCCGAACCCGGCCGTTAAGCACTGTAGCGCCGATGGTACTGCGTCTTAAGACGTGGGAGAGTAGGTCGCCGCCAAACCTAGAAAAATCTTTGCGTATCTCTCTTATGCGATGATCAATCCCCTATTCAGCACTTTCCGAATAGGTCGCTCTTGCCCCTTAAACTCGGTCCTCTATCAGGAGGTCTTGAGGCCACCGGGTAAGCGTGCGGCGTGACGGCTTGAACTTGCCGCGATATCGACCAAACTGAGCTACTTCCTATCGGTTGGACAGGATCTGGCGTAAATCAAGCTACTCGTCGCGCCTGCTGATCGGGGCGAGTTGAACCGCTCCGGGTTTGCCGGAGGCTCCAACTCTTGAGTAGGATGGAGCAATATGAGCAAGACACCTGGATCAGGGCTTGGTTGGTGCGATTTATTCGCAATTTGCAGCCATCAGGTTTGCGAATATTTGCAAATTTGCCCGAATTCGCTTTGGACTGCTTACGGAAGCTATTAGTGTCCGCCCAAACCAGACAGGGGGACTTCTGCCATGAAAGACATTCTCGACCAGCTTGAAGAGCGCCGCGATCAGGCCCGTCTGGGGGGCGGTCAGTCGCGCATCGAGGCTCAGCATGCGCGTGGAAAGCTGACCGCGCGCGAGCGGATCGAGCTGTTGCTGGACGAGGACAGTTTCGAAGAGTTCGACATGTTCGTGACCCACCGGAACACCGATTTCGGCATGGAGAAACAACGCCCCTATGGCGACGGGGTGGTGACCGGCTGGGGCACGATCAACGGGCGCATGGTCTATGTGTTCAGCCAGGATTTCACCGTGTTCGGCGGCTCGCTGTCGGAAACCCACGCCCAGAAGATCTGCAAGATCATGGATATGGCGGTGCAGAACGGCGCGCCGGTGATCGGCATCAACGATTCCGGAGGCGCGCGGATCCAGGAAGGCGTCGCCTCGCTGGCGGGCTATGCCGAAGTGTTCCAGCGCAACATCATGGCCAGCGGCGTGGTGCCCCAGATCAGCGTCATCATGGGGCCATGCGCGGGAGGCGCGGTGTATTCCCCGGCGATGACCGACTTCATCTTCATGGTCAAGGACACGTCCTACATGTTCGTCACCGGGCCGGATGTGGTCAAGACCGTGACGAACGAGGTCGTCACCGCCGAGGAGTTGGGTGGCGCCAGCACGCATACCCGCAAGTCCAGCGTCGCCGACGCTGCATTCGAAAACGATGTCGAAACGCTGGCCGAAGTGCGCCGGCTGGTCGATTTCCTGCCGCTCAACAACCGCGACAAGGCGCCGGTGCGCCCGTTCTTCGACGAGCCGGGGCGCGTGGAGCACAGTCTCGACACGCTGATCCCCAGCAACGCCAATACGCCCTACGACATGAAGGAGCTGATCGAAAAGGTCGCGGACGAGGGCGATTTCTATGAGATTCAGGAGAATTTCGCCAAGAACATCATCACCGGTTTCATCCGGCTGGAAGGGCGCACCGTCGGTGTCGTCGCCAACCAGCCGATGGTTCTGGCCGGGTGTCTGGATATCGATTCCAGCCGCAAGGCAGCGCGCTTCGTGCGGTTCTGCGATGCGTTCGAGATCCCGATCCTGACCTTCGTGGACGTGCCTGGCTTCCTGCCCGGCACCGGGCAGGAGCATGGCGGTGTCATTAAGCACGGCGCGAAACTGTTGTTCGCCTATGGCGAGGCGACAGTGCCCAAGGTGACCGTGATCACCCGCAAGGCCTATGGCGGAGCCTATGACGTGATGGCGTCCAAGCATTTGCGCGGCGATTTCAACTATGCCTGGCCCACGGCCGAGATCGCGGTGATGGGCGCCAAGGGCGCGACCGAGATCATCCACCGCGCCGATCTGGCCGATCCGGAAAAGATCGCCAAGCATACGGCTGATTACGAGGAGCGCTTTGCCAACCCCTTCGTCGCGGCCGAGCGCGGGTTCATCGACGAGGTGATCCAGCCCCATTCAACACGCAAGCGGGTCAGCCGTGCCTTCGCCAGCTTGCGCAATAAGAAGCTGAGCAATCCGTGGAAAAAGCACGACAACATCCCGCTGTGAGGAGAGGGAACGCGATGCCTTCCCACGCGTTGCCTCCGAAAGAAGGAGGACGTCATGCCAGACAAGGACATGTCCAGCATCAAGGACGAGGAAACCTACGAGGCGCTGCGCGACAAGGGCTATTCCAAGGAAAAGTCCGCCCGCATCGCCAATGCGAAGGCGAACAAGGATATGCATCCCTCGCAGAAGGGCGGCAAGAACCCACCCTACGAGGACTGGACGAAGGACGATCTTTACGACCGCGCGCAGGAACTCGGGATCGAGGGTCGGTCGGACATGACCAAGGACCAGTTGATCGAGGCGCTGCGCAATCACTGAGGGTGTTCCGGCTTGCCGCTTGTGTGGCGACAGCCGGGTTGCTGCCGATGACGTCCGCGCAGGCGCGCGATGAAATTGCGGTGCCGTCCGGCCAGCCCGTCGTTTTGCACGAAGTTCTGATCGACGAGACTCCCGGCGAGCCGTGGTTGCGTTTTCGGTTTCTCGCGCCGAAGATCGGGCAGGCTGACAATGGCGCGTTGGCTGAAGCCGCAATGGCGGATATGGATTTCCTCTGCCAGCGCATTTCCCTGCCATATCTGGCTGAACATGGGCTGAATCCCGCCCGTATCGTCATCTCCCTGTCGGATGAAGCGGTGGAGTTCGGAGCCGCCGCCCCGGACGCCATCCAGTTTTTCGAGACCTATCGCCCCGATCCACCACACTGCATCTGGGAGGGGCTTTGATGTTGCCGCTACATGTTGTGGAGGGGGCCGCGCCGCGCGTCATGTTAGTGGCCTTGCGGACACAGCCGCCCACACCGCGCCGCGCCGGATATGTGCGGGGGGAAAATTCAGCTATGTTTGCGCCCGGTTGCGTCTTTGCAGCCGACCCGCCACTCTGGCGGCGCGCAGTGCCGGAAGGCCGTGCATATCCGAAACCAACAGTGAGGACACCAGGATGTCGAAAACCGTCAAGACCATCGCGCTGTTTGCATTCGTCGCGGCCGTGGCCGCGTGCAGCAAGCCGCAAGAGCCAGAATATGTTGCGGCGGAGCCGGTTACGGCCGAACCGGTTTATACCAGCAAGTATTGATACCACATTGACGGGACCGGCATGTCCGTCGGTCCCGTCGCCCGCGCCGGATGCGCTGCGAAAGGCGCTGGCATGTTGAAACATCGCGGGTTTCCGGGACGGCTTCCCGGCACTGATTTCCAGTTCGTCCTGCGCCGCGCCAACCCCAAGGGCGCCACGCCGCTCGTTCGCCGCGAACGCTATGCCGACCGTCGACCCGCGGACCGGCGCGCGGATCAGGCGTTTCTGGCCGCGCTTTGGGATCATTTTGGCGACGCCCCGTTCGAGCGCGGCAATCTGGATGCCGGACGGCTGAGCTGGTTGTTCGGGCGCGAAGTGATTCCGGCGCAGGAGCCGTTCGACCCGGCCGATTACGAGGCGCTGCTGAAGATCGACGTAAGTGCCGCCCGGGTCGCGTTTCCGGAGATTTTTCAGGCATGATCGGCGCGAATATGCAGGACGGGTGCCCAAATCGGCGGCAGGCTGCCGATCCGCGTCACCCGAATGATTGCCGCTTGGCGTGCCGCGTTGCAGCGCGCAAGGTCCAACCTGTACAGGGTGTCCGCGCGCGGACACCGGATGCGAACCATCTATCCCGTACCCCTTCCCTCGTCGGGCAGGTTTCGGCATATCGTCCGGGCCTGCCCGTTTTTTTCCACAGTTCAGACGTTTGGCGCACGGATCGGCGGCGCCTTGCCGAATATGTCGGATCTGTGCGAATGTTCTTGTGGAACCTGCAGGGCAGGTCATGGGTTATGCTATCGAGCATAAATACAGAAGAAGGATCCTCCCCATGCGTATCGTCAAATTCGCTGCCGTTTTCGGCGTCATGGCCGCGCTTTCGGCCTGTGGTGACACTTTGGGTGAACAGGCGCTTTACGGCGCGGGGGCCGGTGCGGCCACGGCTGCGGTGCTGGATGGCAACATCCTCGGCGGTGCGGCTGTCGGTGCGGCAGGCAACGCGCTCTATTGCCAGAACAACCCCGGTAAATGCTGATCCGGCGCGGCTGAACGCCCGCCGTCAGAAAAGTTCAATCGCGAGTACCGCATTCGGGCATCGGTCCGGATGCGGTTTTTTGCGTTCCACAACCCTCAAGCCGAAGGACGTTTCATGTTCAAAAAGATCCTGATCGCGAACCGGGGCGAAATTGCCTGCCGCGTCATCAAGACCGCCCGCAAGATGGGCATTTCCACCGTCGCGATCTATTCGGATGCCGACCGCAATGCACTGCATGTCGAGATGGCCGACGAGGCGGTGCATATTGGTCCGCCGCCCGCCAACCAGTCCTATATCGTGATCGACAAGGTGATGGAGGCGATTCGCGCCACCGGCGCGGAGGCGGTGCATCCGGGTTACGGGTTCCTTTCGGAAAATGCCAAATTCGCCGAGGCGCTGGCTGCCGAGGGCGTCGCGTTTGTCGGCCCACCCAAGGGCGCGATCGAGGCGATGGGCGACAAGATCACCTCGAAAAAGCTGGCGCAGGAGGCCGGGGTCTCCACCGTGCCCGGCTATATGGGCCTGATCGCCGATGCCGATGAGGCGGTGAAGATCAGCAACGAAATCGGCTATCCGGTGATGATCAAGGCGTCCGCTGGCGGTGGGGGCAAGGGCATGCGCATCGCCTGGACCGACGACGAGGCGCGCGAGGGATTCCAGAGTTCGAAAAACGAGGCCGCCAACAGTTTCGGCGATGACCGGATCTTCATCGAGAAATTCGTCACCCAGCCGCGCCATATCGAGATTCAGGTGCTGTGCGACAGCCACGGCAACGGCATCTATCTGGGCGAACGCGAATGTTCGATCCAGCGCCGCAACCAGAAGGTCGTGGAGGAGGCGCCCAGCCCGTTTCTGGATGAGGAAACCCGCCGCGCGATGGGCGAACAGGCGGTCGCGCTTGCGCAAGCGGTGGACTATGTCAGTGCCGGCACGGTGGAATTCATCGTGGACGGCGACAAGAATTTCTATTTCCTCGAAATGAACACCCGCCTGCAGGTGGAACATCCGGTCACCGAATTGATCACCGGCGTCGATCTGGTCGAGCAGATGATCCGCGTGGCCAATGGCGAGAAACTCTCGATCACGCAGGACGATGTGAAGCTGACAGGCTGGGCGATCGAGAACCGGCTATATGCAGAAGATCCCTATCGCAATTTCCTGCCCTCGATCGGCCGGTTGACCCGCTATCGTCCGCCCGAGGAGATCGCCGCCGGGCCGCTGGCCGATAACGGCAAATGGCAGGGCGATGCACCCGAGGGCGAAGCGGCGGTGCGCAACGATACCGGCGTCTATGAGGGCGGCGAGATCAGCATGTATTACGATCCGATGATCGCCAAGCTGTGCACCTGGGCGCCCACCCGCGCGCAAGCCATCGAGGCGATGCGTGTGGCGCTCGACAGTTTCGAGGTCGAAGGCATCGGCCACAACCTGCCGTTCCTCTCGGCGGTGATGGATCATCCGGTCTTTGTCGCCGGGGAAATGACCACCGCCTTTATCGAGGAGCAATATCCCGACGGTTTCGAAGGGGTCGAACTGCCCGAACCCGATCTGCGCCGCATCGCGGCGGCGGCGGCGGCGATGCACCGGGTCGCGGAAATCCGGCGCGCGCGGGTTTCGGGGCGGATGGACAACCACGAACGCAAGGTCGGTCGCGACTGGGTGGTGACGTTGCAGGACCACCGGTTTGAAACGGTGATCGACGCCGACCGCGATGGCGCGACGGTGCGGTTCGCCGACGGCACCACGCAGCGGGTGGTCAGCGACTGGACGCCGGGCGACAAGCTGGCCGTTCTGGACGTCGATGGCCGTCAACTGGTGCTGAAGGTCGGCAAGATCAGCGGCGGTTTCCGCATCCGCAGCCGCGGCGCAGATCTGAGCGTGCATGTCCGCACCCCGCGTCAGGCGAAACTGGCCGAACTGATGCCGGAAATCCTGGTGCCCGACACGTCGAAACAACTGATCTGCCCGATGCCGGGCCTTGTCGTGAAAATCAACGTCGAACCCGGCGAAGAGGTGCAGGAGGGTCAGGCCCTGTGCACCGTCGAGGCGATGAAGATGGAAAACATCCTGCGCGCCGAACGCCAGGGCGTGGTCAGCATCATCAACGCCGCACCCGGCGACAGCCTGGCCGTGGACGAGATCATCATGGAGTTCGAATAGGAGCGAGAAATGGCAAGAATTGACAACTTGATCAAGGGTGAACTTAGCCGGAACTCTATTCATGAGCCTGTCGAAGCAAGTTTTAACACCTTTATTGGCGAAGATGGCCAGACTTACTTGCAGATTGACACGTATGGCTCGCGTGGCAGAGAAATGCCCGGGAAAAAAAGCCAGTCTATTCAATTTGGTCCGGAAGGATTGTCGCGACTTCGTGACATTTTAGCGGAGCTATGAGTGCAGAAGCGATGGCTTCTGATCTTTATCCGTCGCCGCGATGGTCCTGGATCTCGCGCTTGCGCTCGGGCGTCTTGTCGATGGCGCGGGTGATCTCGCGCACCGTCCACGGCAGCGGTTTGCGCTGGGTGACGCTGCCGTCCTTGGCGATCAGCACCAGCATGAAGCCGCGCGGGCGCAGTTGCTGGCGGATCGGAGAGCGCGCATCAGGATCGGTGTCGGTCAGAACCACGACGTCGCGGACCAGCAGCATTTCCGGCTCGGCCATGATATTCTGGATCTGCTGGGTAAAGCGGGGGTCGGCGGGGCTGTCGGCAAAGACGACCAGCGGGCGGGTCGTCCACCGGAATTCGCTGAGGTCGCTGCCGTCAACGGGACGGATGATTTCCGTCGTATCCGCTTCCTCCCCTTCCACGGCAAGAGCCGGTAGCGGAATTAGTAACGCCAGAACAAGGGCTAGGATGATTTTCATGGGCACTCCTGTAGATTGGAATATAGGCATAAGCCGGCCGATTGCGACCGTTGTTTTGAGCGCCGTGAAGGGCCCCGACGGATTTCATCCGGCACGCCGGGGAAAGTTTCCGAACGAATGTGGGGCGGGCGGCACCTGCCCGCGACCGATCTGACAGAAGGAAGACATGACCATGACCAAGAAACAGGATTGGCAGGCTCTGGCGGAAAAGGAATTGCGTGACAGGCCGCTTGAGGATCTGACCTGGAACACGCTCGAAGGCATTCCGGTTCAACCGCTTTATACCGAAGAGGATCTGGCGGAGGTCGATCACCTTGGCAGCCTGCCCGGCATCGCGCCCTACACGCGCGGCGTCAAGGCGACGATGTATGCGGGCCGTCCCTGGACGATCCGGCAATATGCGGGATACTCGACGGCCGAGGAATCCAACGCCTTTTACCGGCGCGGGCTGGCGGCGGGGCAGCAAGGGGTCAGCGTCGCCTTCGATCTGGCGACCCATCGCGGTTACGACAGCGACCATGACCGCGTGCAGGGCGATGTCGGCAAGGCGGGTGTCGCGATCGATTCCGTCGAGGACATGAAGATCCTGTTCGATGGCATCCCGCTGGATCAGGTCAGCGTCAGCATGACGATGAACGGCGCGGTGATCCCTGTTCTGGCCAGTTTCATCGTCGCGGGCGAGGAGCAGGGCCACGACAAATCGGTCCTGTCGGGCACGATCCAGAACGATATCCTCAAAGAGTTCATGGTCCGCAACACCTATATCTATCCGCCCGAACCCAGCATGCGGATCGTCAGCGACATCATCGAATATACCGCCAACGAGATGCCGCGCTTCAACTCGATCTCGATCTCCGGCTACCACATGCAGGAGGCGGGCGCGAACCTGGTGCAGGAACTGGCCTATACGCTGGCCGACGGGCGCGAATACGTGCGCGCGGCGCTTGATGCCGGGCTTGAGGTGGACCGTTTCGCGCCGCGGTTGTCGTTCTTCTTTGCCATCGGCATGAATTTCTTCATGGAGGCCGCGAAACTGCGCGCCGCGCGGTTCCTCTGGCACCGGATCATGACGGAATTCGGCGCCACGAACCCGAAATCGCTGACCCTGCGCACCCATTGTCAGACCAGCGGCGTCAGCTTGCAGGAGCAGGATCCCTACAACAACGTCGTGCGCACCGCCTACGAGGCGATGAGCGCGGTTCTGGGCGGCACCCAATCCCTGCACACCAACGCGCTGGACGAGGCGATTGCCCTGCCCACCGATTTCAGCGCCCGGATCGCGCGCAACACGCAATTGATCCTGCAGGAGGAGACCGGCATCACCAACGTGATCGATCCGCTGGCGGGGTCCTATTACGTCGAGAAGCTGACCCACGATCTCGCGACCGAGGCCTGGAAACTGATCGAGGAGGTCGAGGAGATGGGCGGCATGACCAAGGCGGTCGCTTCCGGCATGCCCAAACTGCGGATCGAGGAAACCGCCGCCACAAGGCAGGCGATGATCGACCGGGGCGACGAGGTGATCGTCGGCGTCAACAAGTATCGCAAGGACAAGGAAGACCCGATCGACATTCTGGACATCGACAACGTCAAGGTGCGCGACAGCCAGATCGCCCGGCTGGAAAAGATCCGCGCCAGCCGCGACGAGGCCGCCTGCACCGCGGCGCTCGATGAACTGACCCGCCGCGCGCGCGAGGGCGGCAATCTGCTGGAGGCCGCGGTCGAAGCCGCCCGCGCCCGTGCATCCGTTGGAGAAATCAGCATGGCAATGGAAAAGGAATTCGGCCGCCATCGCGCCGAGGTGAAAACCCTCGCCGGGGTCTATGGCAAGGCCTATGAGGGCGACGAGGGCTTCTCGGCGATCCAGAAATCGGTCGAGGAATTCGCCGAGGCCGAGGGCCGCCGCCCGCGCATGCTGGTGGTCAAGATGGGGCAGGACGGCCATGATCGCGGCGCCAAGGTGATCGCCACCGCCTTCGCCGATATCGGGTTCGATGTCGATGTCGGCCCGCTGTTCCAGACCCCGCAAGAGGCCGCGCAGGACGCCGTGGACAACGACGTGCACGTGATCGGCATTTCCAGTCAGGCGGCAGGGCACAAGACGCTGGCGCCGCTACTGGTCAAGGCGCTGCGCGAGGCGGGGGCAGGGGACATCATCGTGATCTGCGGCGGCGTCATTCCGCAGCAGGATTACAAGTTCCTGCAGGATGCCGGCGTCAAGGCGATCTTTGGCCCCGGCACCAATATCCCGGCAGCCGCGCAGGATATTCTGCGTCTGATCCGCGAAGCGCGCGCCTGATGTCCAAACGCGCGCGGATCGCCATCGGCATGGCCGTCGGCGCGCTTTGGTCGCTGGGTCTGGTGGCGCTGGTGCAGATGGCCGATTGGCCGTTTCTGCCGCCGCCGATCGCCTTGCCCGGTGCCTTTCTGGGACCGGGCCTGGTGATTGCGGCGATGATCGCGCGGCAGGCGCAGCGGCGGTTCCTTGACGAGACGCTGATCGACGGACAGGAGCCGCCACAAGGCAGTTCGGCCTGTATCGACCGGCGGGTTCTGACCAACACCATGGAGCAGGCGGTGCTGGCCCTGCTGTTGTGGCCCGTGGTCGCCTTCGTTCTGGGCGGCGCCCTCGTGCTGGCGCTGGGCGCGGGTTTCATTTTGGCCCGGCTGGCCTTCTGGATCGGCTATCACGTCTCGCCGCCCCTGCGCGCATTCGGTTTCGCCGCGACATTCTATCCCACGCTGCTGGCGGTTTTCTGGGCCGGGGCGGTCTGGTTCGTCTGAAAGCGCAGAAACAGGGTTGTTTCAGAGTGTCGCAGGCGTACACTCGCGCATCGGAAAATCGGGAACCTGGGGATGCAGCTCGATCATGTCGCCGTGGCTGGCGAGACACTCGAAGAAGCTGCCGAGACGATCGAAAACGCGCTGGGCGTGCCGATGCAACCCGGCGGGTTGCACGAACGGTTCGGCACCCATAACCGCCTTCTGGGTCTTGGCGACGGGCTTTATATCGAAGCGATCGCGATAGATCCTTCGGCGCCGCGCCCGCCGCGCGCGCGCTGGTTCGGTCTGGACCGGTTTTCGGGCCCCGCGCGTCTGACCAACTGGATCTGCCGGACGGATGACCTGAGCGGGGCGCTGTGGCGATTACCGCTGGCAGGCGAGCCGGTGAACCTGACGCGCGGAAATCTTGCGTGGGTCATGGCGGTGCCGCGAAACGGCGGACTGCCCTTCGACAACCTGCATCCCGCACTGATCGAATGGCGCAGCCCCCATCCCGGCGTGGTTCTGACCCAGAGCAATTGCACGCTGCGCCGTCTGATCGTGTCTCACCCCGAGGCCGCGGCGCTGCGCCGGATGGTCGGCCCGCTTCTGGAGGATCCCCGGGTCATCTATGAGCCCGGCGCGCCGGCCCTGGCGGCCGAAATCGACACGCCGGACGGCCTGCGCCATTTGCACTGAATTTTGACGATTTACCTGACGAACCGGACCTGACAGTGCCGCGAACAGGCGATAGGGTATGCGCCATGTCCCTATGGTCCCGCATCACCGACGCGCTCGCGGCGCTTGGCAGTGGCGAAAACCTGTCGGCTGTCTTTGACAGGCTGCGCACCCGTCCCGAACGCAGCGTTGCCTTTGCCATCGCCGTGATCGCGCTGGGCGCAAAGATGGCCAAGGCCGACGGCAAGGTCACCCGCGACGAGGTCGCCGCCTTTCGCGATGTGTTCCAGATCGCCAGCGAGGACGAGGCGGGCGCGGCGCGGGTGTTCAATCTCGCACGCACCGACATTGCCGGATACCGGGAATACGCGCGACGGATCAGGCGGATGTTCATCAATGATCCCGAAACGCTGTGCGATCTGATGGAGGGGTTGTTCCACATCGCGGTGGCGGACGGCCAATACCATCCGGGCGAGGACCGATTTCTTGCCGATGTCGCCGATATCTTCGGCCTGTCCAAGGCGCAATTTCGCACCTTGCGCGCGCGGTTCGTGCCGGATGCCCCGCGCGATCCCTATGCGGTTCTGGGGGTCACGCCCGGCATGCCGCGCGACGAGATCCGCAAGGTGTGGCGGCGTCTGGTGCGCGAGAATCATCCCGACCGCATGATGGCACGCGGCGTCCCGCGCGAGGCGATCAAGCTGGCGGAAAAGCGCCTGATCGACATCAATCGCGCCTGGGACGACATCAGCGCAAGCGCGGTCTAGGCCCGTGCGGCTGGCAACCTACAACGTCGAATGGTTCGCCAACCTTTTCGACGACAACGACCGGCTGATCGTCGATGATGGCTGGTCCGGGCGGCAGGACGTGACGCGCGCGCAACAGATCGAGGCGCTGGGCATCGTCTTCACCGCGCTGAACGCCGACGCGATCATGGTGATCGAGGCGCCCAATACCGGGCGCAAGCAACGGACCGAACCGGCGCTGGAGGGGTTCGCCGCCGCGTTCGATCTGCGGGCGCGCCGGGCGGTGATGGGATTCGCCAACGAGACGCACCAGGAAATCGCGCTGCTTTACGATCCCGATGCGCTGAGCGCGCGCCATGATCCCCATGGCGAAGAGACCGGCCGCAAGGGCAGTTCCCAAGCGCCGCGTTTTGACGGCACGTTCCGCGTCGATCTGGATATCGACGGGACCGAGGATCTGGTGCGGTTTTCCAAACCGCCGCTGGAACTGGCGGTGCGCACGGCGTCGGGGTTCGACCTGCGCCTGATCGGGGCGCATCTGAAATCCAAGGCTCCGCATGGTGCACGCAATTCGGATGCCTTGATGCGCCAATCCATCGCCAACCGGCGCAAGCAACTGGCGCAGGCGATCTGGTTGCGCGCCCGGATCGACGCGCATCGCCGGGACGGGCTGCCGGTGATGCTGATGGGCGACCTCAACGACGGTCCGGGGCTTGATGAATACGAGGACCTGTTCAACCGCTCCTCGGTCGAGATCCTGCTGGGGCAGGACATGAACGACCCCCATGCCCGTCACGCGCTGCAACGCCGCATTTGCGATGCGCCGACCACCGCGCGATTCCGGCTGGGCGACAGATACCTGCAGGCGTTGCTGGATTACATCATGATTTCGCAGGACCTGATGGCGCGCCGCCCGGCCTGGCGCATCTGGCACCCGTTCGAGGATGCGGCCTGTTGGCAGGTGGCCGACCTGCGCGAGGCGCTGCTGATGGCGTCGGATCATTTCCCCGTGACGCTGGATATCGACATCTGATCTTTGCACACGCGCTGCTGCGCCCTATATTCGAAGGCATGATACGCCCGATACTCCTTGCGCTGGTCATAGCCGCCCAGCCCGCTTTCGCTCAGGACGATGCCCCGCCCGAGGGGCGTGGCATGATGCAGCGCGGGATCGAGCTGTTCTTCAAGGGCTTGCGCGATGAAATGTCTCCGGCCATGGAGAGCATGCGCAAGCTGGCCGAGGAATTCGGCCCCGCCATGCAAAGCTTCATGGCCGAGATGGGTCCGGCGCTCGCCGATCTGATGGATGAGGTCAAGGATTGGAGCGTTTACGAGGCGCCGGAAATCCTGCCCAATGGCGATATCATCATCCGCCGCAAACCCGACGCGCCGCCGCTGGAGCGTGACGCGCCCGAGACGGGCAAGAACGAGGTCGAGATCTGATCGCCGTTACGACGCATCCTGTTTCAACAGTTTCACGCTGACCTCGGCGCCCAGCGACCGGGCCAGCGACAGAAACCGCGATTCGGCCACTTCGCCGTAAAGCGCGCTGGCATCGCGGGACAGGCGCAGTTCCAGAAGCTTTTTCTTCGGAAACCAGCGCAACGACGCCATCTGCGCGTCTTTCTGCATCCAGAGCATCGCGCCGAACCGCATCGCCTTGCCCAGGATTTCGGCCTCTTGCTGGCGTTTTTCATCGAGCAGGCTGTAAAGCGGCTCGAACCGTGTGCCTTCACGCTTGTTGGAATAGCGGTGCAGCAGCGCCATGCCGAGAAATACACGTTCGGAATGGTCCAGCCCGCCCAGATTGGCGCGGGTGGCATTGTCGAAACAAACCTCGGCGCGGTAATCGGGATGGGCGCGCCAACTGACGTCGTGCAGAAGACAGGCCGCCTTGACCAGCCGGATGCGGCTTTCGGGGGCGGATTTGAACAGCGGCATCACGAAATTGAACAGCGTCTTGCCGAAACCGGGCATCCGGGCGTCCTTGGCCTCGGAAAAGCGGCAGGATTCGACTAGCGGATCGCGGTCGCGCAGGCGCTGGGGCATCTGTTCGTAAAGCAGCCCCTCGCGGATGCCATAGCTGGAAATCGCGATGTCCTTGGGCCGAAAGGTGCGCACCAGCCGCGTCAGCACGTCGGCGGCGATGGGCACCAGCGCCATGCGCGCCGACGACACGCCGGTGGCCTGCCGCAGCGTGGCCGGGTCCGAGGTTTCGATATGGCTGATCGTGTCGCGCACCGCCTGGGCATTCATGCGGTATTCGTGCAGCACCGTCAGCGGATAGCCGCGCCGCGCCATGTCGATGCGCGCGATGGCCCGCCAACTGCCGCCGACCAGGAACAGGCGGTCGCGCTGCGGCCCCAGTTGCGCGGCCAGTTCCTCGATCGCCTGTTTGACATGCGCCTGACGCCCCTTGCGCCCGCCCGGCAGATTGCCCAGCTTGAGCGGCCCCAGTTGCGAGGACAATCGCCGCCCGACGCGCCCGTCGTTGATTTCGGCCAGTTCCATCGACGATCCGCCGATGTCGCAGACCAGCCCATAGGCACCCGGCCAGCCCAGCAGCACGCCCTGCGCCGACAGCCGTGCCTCTTCCTCGCCGTCGATCACCCAGATTTTCAGCCCGGTTTCGCGGCGCACCTCCTCGCGAAAATCGGGGCCGTCGCTGGCATCGCGCACGGCCGCCGTGGCCACGGCGGTCAGCGGCGGCAGGTCCATGCCCTGCGCGAGATGCTGAAACCGGCGCAGGGCCGCCAGCGCGCGTTGGCGCCCCTCGGGATTCAGGGTGCCGGTTTCCGACATGCCGGCGCCAAGACCGCACATGATCTTTTCGTTGTAGAAATAGGCGGGCGAGCGGGCCGCGCCGTCAAAGACCACCAGCCGGACCGAGTTCGAACCGACATCGACCACCCCGACCCGCGACAGTTTCCGCGCGCCGGGCGAATCGAACAGCGCGCGTCCGAACGGGCCCCATGCCGGAGTCGCGGCCTGCGCGTCGTCGTTCATGTCGTCCCCCATCGCTCGCGGGCAAAATGCGCCATCGCTCGCCCCGGTGCAAGGCGCAAGCGGACCCGCCGCTCAGTCTTCGGTATGGGTCAGCACCGGCACATCCGACGCGCCCGCCGATCCGCGCCCCGACAGCGACGGGTTTTCCATGAAGAACCGGTGACAGTTGAAGGCGAATTCGCCCTCCTTCAGCGGTGGCCGGCCAAAGCTGCCATCGGGCGCCATCACCCAGCTTTGCGCCACATCCGCCAGATTGGCCGCCATGATCTGGCTGACGATCTGCGCCTTGACCGTGTTGTTGTGGATCTCGATCAGCGTTTCGACACGGCGCGTCAGGTTGCGCCCCATCCAGTCGGCCGAGGACAGGAACACGCGCGCCTTCTTGTCCGGCAGGCCGTGACCGTTGCCGAAACAGACGATGCGGGAATGTTCCAGAAAGCGCCCGACGATGGACTTGACCCGGATATTCTCGCTCAGCCCCTTGATGCCGGGGCGCAAACCGCAAATGCCGCGAATGACGAGCGAAATCTTCACCCCCCCCTGACTGGCCCGATAGAGCGCGTCGATCACCTCGGAATCGATCAGGGCGTTCATCTTGGCCCAGATCACGGCGGGGCGACCGGCCCGGGCGTGGGCGATTTCCGCCTCGATCATCTTGAGCAGGCGGGGTTTCAGCGTCAGCGGCGAGATCGCAAGGTTTTCCAGCACTTCGGGTTGCGCGTAACCCGACAGGAAATTGAACACCTTTGTCGCATCCCGTCCCAGCGCGCGGTCGCAGGTGAACAGCGACAGGTCGGTATAGATGCGTGCGGTTATGGGATGGTAATTGCCGGTGCCGTAATGGGTATAGGTCACAAGCTGATCGCCCTCGCGGCGCACCACGGTGCTGATCTTGGCGTGGGTCTTGAGGTCGATGAACCCATAGACCACATGCGCCCCCGCGCGTTCCAGTCGGCGGGATTGGCGGATATTGGCGGCCTCATCGAACCGCGCCTTCAACTCGACCAGCGCGGTGACGGATTTGCCGTCCTCTGCCGCCTCGCACAGCGCCTCGACGATGGGGCTGTCGCGCGAGGTGCGGTAAAGCGTCTGCTTGATCGCCACCACGTCCGGATCGCGCGCCGCCTGCTGCAGGAACCGCACCACCATGTCGAATGTCTCGTAAGGATGATGCAGCAGCATGTCTTTCTGGCGGATCGCGGCGAACATGTCGCCGTCGTGGTCGGTGATGCGTTCGGGCACGCGCGGGGTGAAGGACGGCCACAGCAGGTCGGGGCGGTCGTCACGCACCATCTGGCCAAGGTCGGCCATGCCGATCATGCCGTCGATCTCGACCAGTTCGCCGGGGCCGACGCCCAGTTCCTGCATCACCGTCTGCATCAGCTTGCCCGCACCGCCGGCGGAATGGGTCATGCGCACCACTTCGCCGCGGCGGCGCCGTTTCAGCGCGACCTCGAATTCACGCACCAGATCCTCGGCCTCTTCCTCAAGTTCCAGATCGCTGTCGCGCAGCACGCGGAATGCGAAATGCGCCTTGCGCCGGTAGCCGGGAAACAGGTCCTCGATCTTGAGCAGCAGCAATTGTTCCAGCGGCAGGAAACGGCGGACCTCGCCGTGATCGGGCAGCGCGATAAAGCGGTCGATCTGCTGCGGAATCGGCAGCAATGCCTGCAGGGCGCGCTTGTCGCGGGTGCGTTCCAGTTGCAGCGCCAGCGAGAAGCCGGTGTTGGGAATGAACGGGAACGGATGTGCCGGGTCGATGGCCAGTGGCGACAGCACCGGAAAGACCCGGTTCAAAAAGACATCGTCCAGATAGGGCAGGTCCGACGGTTCGACGTCATCATGGTCCAGCAGCGAAATTCCCGCCTCTTCCATCTCGGCCTCAAGCCGGGTCAGGACACGCTGTTGCGATTGCATCAGGCGGCGGGCATCCTCGTTTATCAGCACAAGCTGTTCCGCCGGGGTCAGCCCGTCGGCGGCGGGGGTGGTATTGCCGGCCCGCGCCAGTTCGCGCAGGCCGGCGACGCGCACGGTATAGAATTCATCCAGATTGTTGGCCGAGATCGACAGGAACCGAAGCCGCTCCAGCAGCGGCACGCGGGGGTTTTTCGCCTCTTCCAGCACCCGCCAGTTGAAGCCCAGCCAGCTGAGTTCGCGGTTATAGAACCGCCCCGGCCCCTCGATATCGAGATCGGGCAGCGCAACGGGCTCGGGAAACGGATGCTTGAGAAAGTCGGCTTGGGTCATGGTGCAAATGTTCCGGCCAGAGGGAGCGGCGAGGGGTGCAGCCTAGCTGCTGGTGGCGTCCCCGCCAAGCAGCCGCACGGCAAGGGCGCGTGTCAGCGGGCGGGCTTCGGTCAGCGCGGCCCGGTCCAGCCGCGCCACGACGGAGGCCGCCGCATCGAACGAGCGGTCGATGCGGGTGACCAGATAGGGAATCAGATCGGGTTTCGGGGCAATCTGGCGGTCGGCGAACAGCTTGGCCAGCAGGGCGGCCAACAACGCGTCGTCGGGCGGTTCGAGCGCGACATGGTGGGTTCCGTCGACCCGGCTTTGCAGATCGGGCAGGGACAGGCGCCAGTGACGCGGCGCCCCGCGCCCGGTCAGCAGCAGGCGATTGCCTTCGGCCAGGGCCAGATTGTGAAGATGGAACAGCGCCTCTTGCGCCTGCGGATGATCGGCGATGTCGGGAACGTCCTCGACGGCGATGGGACCGCTGGCCAAATCGGGAATGTCACCCTGTTCCAGATCGCGCGCGGCAACGATCCGCGCGCCGCTGGCCGCGGCCCAGACATGAGCCAGATGGGTCTTGCCGGCGCCGCCCGGACCGCTCAGCACCAATTTGCCCGAGGGCCAGCCTTGCGACATGTCGATCATGGCCACCGCAAGCGCATTGGCGGGCGAAACGAAGAAATCGCCACGCCCCAGCGCCGGTTTCGCGGGCAGGTCGAAATGCAGTTGTTGCGCCATGTCAGGGCCGGTCCCGCTCCGGCGCGCCGTGGACAAGATTGGCCGCCGGTCCGGACATGCCGCCATAAAGGCTGCTGTCAAGATACTGGTCGACGCCGAACCGCGCGATCACGCCAAGCGCGGCCATCAGCGGCACCGCCACCAGCATGCCGACGAACCCGAACAGCGCCCCGAACACCGACAGCGCGAGGATCAGCCAGACCGGATGCAGCCCGACCGAGTCTCCGACCAGCTTGGGCGTCAGGAAATTGCCCTCGGCGAACTGACCCAGAAGAAAGATCACCGCGACCGCCGCGATCCACCACCATTCGCCCCAGAACTGGAACAGCGCCAGACCGATCGCCAACACGCCGCCGATCATCGCACCGAGATAGGGGATGAAGGTCAACAAACCGGCGATGAACCCGACGACCAGCCCGAACTGCAGCCCCACCACCATCAGCGCCACTGCGTAATAGATGCCGAGGATCAGGCAGACCGTGCCCATGCCGCGGATGAAGCCCGACAGCGACGCGTCGATGTCGCGCGCCAGACGGCGCACCACCGGCGCGTGATCGCGTGGCAGCAGTGCGTCGATCCGCGCCGTCATCCTGTCCCAGTCGAGCAGCATGTAGACCGCGACCACCGGCACGATCACCAGCAGCACCATGACGTTGATGAACGACCCCAGAGACCCCAGCACCGTTTCGAACAATTGCGGCCCGCGTTCCTTTATCGTCTGACCTATCGAATTCAGGGCCTCGCGCGCCGGAGCACCTTCATCGAGCGCGTTTGGAAAATGCTGGGCCAGAAAATCCTGAAGGCGGCTGAGCAGTTGGGGAGCCAGATCGATCAGGTCGATGGTCTGTGCGACCAGCGCCGGGATCAGCACAAGGGCGGCCAGCACGAAGACCAGGATCGCACCGACCGTTATCACCGCCGTCGCCGCGCCGCGCGACAGGCCCCAGCGTTGCAAGCGGTCGGCCACGGGATCCAGTAAATACGCGATCGCCATACCCAGAACGAACGGCAAAAGCACGTCGCCCAGAAACCACAGCACGACGGCGAACACCAATGCGGCGATCCCCCAGTATTTTAGCTGATCGCGCGCCGAAAGTGACATGCTGTCCCTGAATTGCTGCTCTGTCTCCACATTGCGCAAAGGGCAAAGCGTTGCAAGGGCAAGGTGCGTCGCCCCGCCTATTGCCCGATTGCCTGCCCGCGCCCTTTGGCATAGATCAGGGCAACCACAGAACACCCCGAAAGGTTCCCGTCTCCATGCGCCTGTCCCGCTATTTCCTTCCCGTGCTGAAAGAAACCCCCTCCGAGGCGCAGATCGTCAGCCACCGCCTGATGCTGCGTGCGGGCATGATCAAGCAGGCCACTGCCGGCATCTATTCGTGGCTGCCGCTGGGCTATCGCGTGCTGCGCAGGATCGAGAACATCGTGCACGAGGAACAGGTGCGCGCCGGCCACATCCCGATGCTGATGCCGACGCTGCAATCCGCCGATCTGTGGCGCGAATCCGGGCGCTACGACGATTACGGCGAGGAGATGCTGCGCATTACCGATCGGCAGGGGCGCGACATGCTCTATGGGCCGACCAACGAGGAGTTGATCACCGATATCTTCCGCTCCCATGTCAGCAGCTACAAGGATCTGCCGCTGACGCTGTATCAGATCCAGTGGAAGTTCCGCGACGAGATCCGCCCCCGCTTCGGCGTCATGCGCGGGCGCGAATTCCTGATGAAGGACGGCTATAATTTCGACCTCACGCGCGAGGACGCGATGCACGCCTATAACCGCCACATGGTCAGCTATCTGCGCACATATGAACGCATGGGTCTCAAGGCGATCCCGATGCGCGCCGACAGCGGGCCGATCGGGGGCGAGGATACGCATGAATTCCTCGTGCTGGCGGAAACCGGCGAATCCGAAGTGTTCTATGACGCCGACATCCTGAACCTGACCCTGGGCAACCGCAAAGTCGATTACGACGACCGCGCGCAATGTGCCGAGATCGTGCGCGACTGGACGACACCCTATGCCCGCACCGACGAAACCCATGACGCGGCCCGGTTCGAGCAGATCCCCGAAGCGCGCCGTCACAGCAGCCGGGGCATCGAGGTGGGGCAGATCTTCTATTTCGGCACCAAGTATTCCGACCCGATGGGGGCCACGGTGCAGGGACCGGACGGGCAGTCGGTGCCGGTGCATATGGGCAGCCACGGCATCGGCGTGTCCCGCCTGCTGGGCGCGATCATCGAGGCCAGCCATGACGAGCGCGGCATCATCTGGCCCGAAGGCGTGACCCCGTTCCATTGCGGCATCGTCAACCTGAAACAGGGCGACGCCGAGGCCGACGCGGCCTGCGAATCGCTTTACGGCGCGCTGACCGCGCTGGGGTTTGAGCCGCTTTACGACGACCGCAACGAACGCGCGGGCGGCAAGTTCGCCACGATGGACCTGATCGGCCTGCCCTGGCGCATCACCGTAGGCCCGCGCGGGCTGAAGAACGGCGTGGTCGAACTGACCTGCCGCCGCACCGGCGAAAGCGAGGAACTGCCCCCCGAAGAGGCGGTGAAACGCGTCGCGGCGATCTATGCGGCGGCGGCATGAGCGGTCCGACCATCTCGGTCATCACCGTCACCCGCAACCTGATCGAGGCGGGGCGGCGGCAGTCGATCCTGGACGCGATGGAGTGCGTCCAGAACCAGACCTGCCGCGATCTGGAACATGTCATCTGGGACGGCGCTTCGACCGACGGCACGCAGGACCTGATCAAGGGCAAGATCGCCGAGATCGAGACGGGCGGGGGCACCACCCCCGTCCGGTTTCACAGCGAACCCGACAGCGGCCTATACGACGCGATGAACAAGGCCGTGGACGCCTGTCGTGGCGAATACGTGGTGTTTCTGAATTCGGATGATCTGATCGCAGAGGTGGATTCGCTGGAGCGGATGCAGGCGCATCTGGCAGAACACGATCCGGATTATGCGTTTGGTGAAACTGTATATGTCAATACCGATGGCAGCAGCTTTCATGTGCGGAGGATGGGCACGAAAGGTATGCTTCGGAGCATACCTTTCTGCCATAACTCAACGTTTATTCGTCGGTCCGCCTTTTTGGAACTCGGCGGGCATGATCTGCAATTTAAAATTGTCGCCGATTACGATATGGCGCTGCGGCTGTTGTTGAACGGATATAAACCCAGCGCCGCCTCATTTCCAATTTCAGTCTTTCATCGTGGAGGCCTCTCGGCGGATTCCTATCGTAATGGTGTTGAAGTGGCGAGGGTTTGGCGCAAAAATTATGAGCCTTTTGTCGATATGAGCCGATACTCTGAAGAAGATCGCATAAATTGGGTCCGCGTCGGGCAACTGCCTTTACGCGTATCGTGGGCGATTCTTCGAGCCAATAAGCACAATGTAGCAGTACGCAACGCCGCGCGTTATAGTTTAATTAAAACGGCGCGGCGGCGGTTGCAGCCTTGGCGTCGCTGGGATAATTTTACGGATTAAATTGAATTAACAGTACCAGAAATATTTTTACAAAAATTATTTCCAGATTCCAAACTCCCGCTGCATGAACAGAACACATTCCAGATTGGCCTGTTGACGGTTGAGGCCCTCTAATGTGCTGTTGCACAATGCATCCTGTTCAGCGCCGGCGATCTCGTTCGGCATATAGCCGTTGTTACCCCAGATATGCACGCCGTTGTAGGCCGCAATGCCGGACAACCAGATATCATCGACACTCCACAGTTTGTCAGGAACGCGGAAAACCTCTGGAGCGAAAAACCGCGACTTCACAAGAACGCCGCCGCACCCTTCCATTATATCAATATGACCGGTTTGACGGTAGTTCTTGGTGCGGAACGGTTTGGGCTGCGGGCGCCCCTGCCGTAATTCCTGCACCTTCTGTTGCAATCTTTGAATCCGATACCGCAGATCCCACCGCGACCGCAACCTGATAGCGCGTCTTGAAGTATCGCTGCTACGGGTCAACGAGAAGCCAAGCTGCTCCAAATCCCAACCGGCGTTCGCAATACACATATCCGGACGATGACGGCTGGCCTCTATGAGGTTCTGCGCCCATAGTGGAGAGACGAGGCGATCATCGTCACAGTAAATGATCGGCATATCGCTGTCAGCGTGGTCCGTCAGCGTTGGCAGCACTTTTGTGGCGGGACCATAGTCATGCTCGACTTGCACGATCCGCACGCCGTCCGGCACAGATGGCAGGGAAAAGCTGCCTTCTGGAAACCGACGATAGCTGCGGGGAATGTTCACCCTGATTTCTGTCAGATCTGCTGTCTGCTTCATTAGGCTCGACAGCGTCTGTTGCAACATGCCAAAGCGCGGCGGGATGGAAGTTAGCGATATGACGGTCACGTAATGGCCCTGTTCCAATCGGTGCCGACCCCTTGCCACAATGCCGACCAACTGACAATCGCTGCTGGAGTATTACGGCTGGAAACAGCGAAGGCAGGACTTGACGGCAACTTGGGTCCGTGTATCCGGTCAGCGACCTCAATCAGGACACGACATGGCCCATACTCCGCCCCCCTTTGCTCCGTTCGAATGGATGATCGCCTGGCGCTATCTGCGTGCCCGCCGGGCCGAGGGGGGCGTGAGCGTGATGACCTGGATCAGCCTGATCGGGATCACGCTGGCGGTGTTCGCGCTGATCGCGACGCTGGCGGTGCGTTCGGGGTTCCGGTCGGAATTCGTCGGCACCATTCTGGGCGCCAATGCCCACGTCACCGTCTATAGCGCCGGACAGGTCGGCGAGGACGGGCGCGTTGACCGCACGATTGCCGATTACGAGGCATGGGCAGGTCGCGTGGCACAGGTGCCGGGCGTCATCCGCGCCGCGCCGCTGGTGAAGGGACAGGTGATGGTGTCCCTGCGCGGCAGCAATGCCGGGGTCGAGGTGTTCGGGATCGCTGCGGGCGATCTGCAAAGCCTGCCGGGCATCGCCGAAAGCGAGCAGGCGCGGGGCGATCTGGGCCGTTTCGACGAGGGTATCGCCATCGGCTCGGGTGTCGCGCGCGAGATCGGGGCGCAGGTGGGCGACAAGATCAAGCTGATATCGCCCGAGGGGGTCAAGACACCGTTCGGCACCAGCCCGCGCATCAACGCCTATGAGGTGGTCTATATCTTTTCCGCCGGGCGCTATGACATCGACCGCACCCGCGTCTACATGCCGTTCGCCGAGGCGCAGGCCTATTTCAACCGCGAGGGCGTCGCGGATGAACTTGAGGTGATGGTGCAGAACCCCGAACAGATCGAGCCGATCGCGCTGGATATCCTGCGCGCGGTGGGCGAGGGGGCGCAGGTCTGGACCTGGCGCGATGCCTCGGGCGGGTTTCTGCGCGCGCTGGAGGTCGAGGATAACGTGATGTTCGTGATCCTGTCGATTCTGGTGCTGATCGCGGCGATGAACATCGTTTCGGGGCTGATCATGCTGGTCAAGAACAAGGGGCGCGATATCGGGATATTGCGCACCATCGGCCTGTCCGAAGGCTCGGTCATGCGGGTATTCTTCATCTGCGGCGCCTTTACCGGGCTGATCGGCACCGCGATGGGGGTGGTGCTGGGCTGCCTGTTCGCGATCTATATCGACCCGATCTTTTCCTTTGTGAACTACGCGATGGGCGGGGGTGTGTGGGATCCGTCGATCCGGGGCATCTACAACCTGCCAGCGGAACTGCACCTGTCCGACGTGCTCTCGGCGGTCGCTTTGTCGCTGGGATTGTCGTTTCTGGTGACGATATTTCCCGCCCGCCGCGCCGCGCGGATGAACCCGGTCGAGGCGTTGCGTTATGAGTGATCCGATCCTGCGCCTGGAGGGGCTGAGCAAGACCTATAACCGTGGCGAACCCGGCGAGGTGCAGGTGCTGCGCGGCGTCGACCTGGTGCTGGCGCCGGGCGAGGTGGTGGCGCTGGTCGCGCCCTCGGGGGCCGGGAAATCGACGCTGCTGCATATCGCCGGGCTGCTGGATACGCCCGATACAGGACTGGTCGAGATCGGCGGGCAGGACATGAGCGGAACCACCGACCGCGCCCGCACCGCGATGCGGCGGCGCGATATCGGGTTCATCTATCAGTTTCATCACCTGCTGCCGGAATTCAGCGCCGCCGAGAATATTATTCTGCCGCAACTGGCCAACGGCACCGGCGCAACCGAGGCACAGGCGCGCGCCGATGATCTGTTGGACCGGGTCGGTATCAAACCGCGCGCCGCCCACCGCCCTGCCGCGCTGTCGGGGGGCGAGCAGCAGCGCGTCGCCTTCTGCCGCGCGCTGGCCAACCGCCCGCGCCTGCTGCTGGCGGACGAGCCGACCGGAAATCTGGACCCGGCGACATCGGATCAGGTGTTCGGTGCGCTGATGGAACTGGTTTCCGGCACCGGTCTGTCGGCACTGATCGCGACGCACAACATGGAACTGGCGGGACGGATGGACCGGGTGCTGCGGCTGGAGAGCGGGCAGCTTGAGCGGTAAGCCGCAAGAATTCCGCGCGAAACCGCCGCAGGACCGATTTCCCGCTTGAAACATGGTGCTGCTTGCTGGACGCTTGTGCTCAGCCATTTCCAGGGAGAGCGACATGAAACCGCTGATCTTTTTCGCCGCTTTGACCGTCGCGGCAACCTCTGCAGGGGCGCAGGATGCCACGAAGGGGGAGGAACTGTATCGCGTGCATTGCGCCACCTGTCACGGCATCGACATGCACGGGCAAGGGCCGATGGCCGGCGTGCTGCTGGTTCAGCCCAGCGATCTGACCGCGCTGGCCGCCGATAACGACGGCGTGTTTCCGACCGAGCGCGTGGTCATGCGCATTGACGGACGCGATCCGCTGGTCAGCCATGGCAGCCCGATGCCGGTTTACGGCCCGTTCTTCGAGGGCGCCGATATCGCCGTCAAGACACCGGGCGGCCAGCCGATGATGACAAGCGTGCCGATCGCCGATCTGCTGGCCTATCTGACGTCCCTGCAAAGCGATGAGGGGTAAGTCATGAAACGACTGGCTGTTGTTGCCTTGCCGGTTCTGGCGCTGCTGGCGTCCTGCGCCGCGGATCTGATGCCGACCGCGCAAGAGGGCGCGCAGGTTTACGCCGACAATTGCACCGCGTGTCATGGCTATCGCGGAGAAGGCTCGGCCAGGCTGGTTGGTGGTCAAAGCGCACCGGACCTGACGCGGATCGCCGCGCGCAATGGCGGGACGTTTCCCCGCGCACAGGTCATGTCGCAAATTGACGGTTATGGACATGGCAAGGTGTCGCGCGAAATCATGCCCGAATTCGGATTGCTGTTGCAGGGCGACAGCGTTCCGGTCGAGGTCGATGGGGTCATGACCCCGACGCCGCGCCCGCTGGCGGCGCTGATGGTCTGGCTGGAATCGATCCAGCAGGGGTAAGGCCACGCATGCCGGTTCGGGCCCGTCAGTCGCAGATGCCCCGCACCTCGACATCGCGCCAGGGCAGCAGAACGTCATGTTGGCGCGACGCGGGCAGATCGGAGACCGGAAACGCGCCGCGCAGCATCTCATGCAGCCGTTTCGTGCGCGCGGCCTGCGGCGCCAGGGCGCGGCAGCAGACATATTCCTCGACGATGGCGCCCTGTTGTTCATAGCCGTAGTCCAGAAAATCGCGCGAGCCGGTGAAGTCGAACAGATAGGGATCCTCGACGCTGCCATGTTCGGTGGCGGCGCGCAGGGGGCTGTAGCCGGTGCGCGCCCGGTTCTGCCATTGCCACACATGCGTCAGTTCGTGTCCCAGCAGCATGGCGCCGATCAGATCGACCCTGCCGGGATAGCCTGACAGGTAATCGTCGGAGTACCATTCACGGGTAAAGAGCACATGGTTGAACACCGCCATGGCTGCCGGTTTGCTGGTGACGTATTCATCGGTGACCGGCGGCAGGATGCGTTCCCGGCAGGTGGTGCGCGGACGCTGTTTGTAGCGGAACGTGATCGGCGCAAGGGGGGCGCCCTTGACCAGACGCACGCGCTCCGGTTCCAGCGCCGCGCCCTGAAGGGCTGCCGCGAATTCCGTTTCGCCCGGTGTCAGGGGACGTCCGCACGCGGCGAGAAGGATCAGCAGGAGGGACAGGCGCAGCGTCATGCGCGAACCATATCCCGGATCGGGGCACGAGGGCAGGGGGCATCATCGCAATTGTCGATGCCCGTGCACCGGAAGAATTTAATGCCTCCTGCGGGGATATTTGTCGGCCAGAAGAAGCAGGGACGGGCAACACTGGCGGTGCTTGATATCCGTCAAGTGGCGTGGCACCTGCAAGCTGTAAGGTGCCGTTAAATTCACATCCGGGATATGCCGTTTCATGACCCAGACCCATTCCGATACATTGCATGGCCGCCGCTGGCGCGATGTGGCATTCTTTTCGCTGGGCTTTCGCCCGTTCTTTTTCTCGGCGGCGGCGCTGGCGGTTCTGTCCATGGCGATCTGGGCCGTCAGCCAGCATGGCGTCGATCTGGTCGCCCCCGAAATGGGCGCGCGATCATGGCACATGCACGAGATGATCTTCGGGTATGGCGGCGCGGTGCTGACCGGCTTCCTGTTCACCGCCGTGCCGAACTGGACAGGGCGGCGGCCCGTGGCCGGTCGCGCGCTGATCGGGCTGCTGGCGCTGTGGCTGGCGGGTCGGCTGGCATTGCTGCTGCCTGTTCCCGAGGCGGTTTCCGGAGCGGTCGCGGCGCTTTACATGCCGGTGGTGGTCGTCCTCATGGCGCGTGAGATCATCGGCGGGCGGAACTGGCGCAATCTGGCGGTCCTGGTGCCGGTGGGGGTGTTCGCGCTGGCCAACATCCTGTTCCATGTCGAGATCGCCACCCGTGGCGTATCGGCTTACGGGATGCGTTTGGGTCTCGGCGCGCTTGTCCTACTGGTGATGCTGGTGGGCGGGCGGATCGTGCCGGCCTTCAGCCGCAACTGGATGACGCAGCAAGGGGCCGCGCGCCTGCCCGCGCCAATGGGCCGGTTCGATACGGTGTCGCTGGTCTTGGGCGGGCTGGCGCTGATCGTGTGGGTGGTTCAGCCGATGGGGCTGCTGTCGGCGGCGCTTCTGGGGCTGGCGGGGGTGGTGCATGTGATGCGCCTGTCGCGCTGGGCGGGGCTGGCGACGATGTCCAACCCGTTGCTGTTCGTCCTCCACGTCGCCTATGCGATGATTCCGGCCGGTCTGCTGGCATTGTCGCTTGCCGCGGCAAGGGTGGATTTCGCCGTCGAGATTTCCGCCATTCATATCCTCGGCGTGGGCGTGATCGGGGGGATGACACTGTCGGTGATGACACGCGCCAGCCTTGGCCATACCGGCCGCCCGCTGCGGGCCGATGGCTGGATGCAGGCGGCGCTGGTTCTGGTCTTTGCCGCCATGCTGGCGCGGGTTCTGGCGGCGGCGACACCGATCGAGGCCGCCCTGATCGATCTGGCGGCGTTGCTGTGGATCGTGGCGTTCACGCTGTTCCTGGTGCGCATCGGTCCGTCGTTGTTCCGGCCCCGGCCGGGGGAGGGCGGCTGATGGGCGGATGGGGTGTCTTCGTCGCGGCGCTGGCGGTGTTCCTTGCCAGCCATGTGATCCCGGTGCGCCCGCCGGTGCGGCCCTGGCTGGTCGCGCGGATGGGGGTGCGGGGCTATTATGCCGGCTACAGCCTGCTTTCGATCGCGATCCTCGTCTGGCTGATCGTGGCAGCGGGGCGCGCGCCCTATGTGCAGGTGCTGCCTGCCTGGCCGGTCTGGCGCTGGGTGCCGTTGCTGGCGATGCCGCTCGTGGTCGCGCTGGTGGTGGCGGGGGCGGCGCGGGTCAATCCGCTGTCCTTCGGCGGCATGGGTCGGCGGCCCTTCGACCCCGACGACCCCGGGGTGCTGGCGGTGACGCGCCACCCGATGCTGATCGCGCTTTTGCTGTGGTCGCTGGCGCATCTGTTGGCCAATGGCGATCTGGCGCATGTGATCCTGTTCGGCCTGTTCGCGATATTCGCGGTGCTGGGCGTGGCGCTGATCGACCGGCGCAAGCGTCGGACGCTGGGACAGGAGGCGTGGCAGGCGCTGGCGCGCAACACCGCCTGGTTCTCGCTGAGGGGTCTTGCCGCGCTGCGGCCCAATATCGCCGGGATACTGGTGACGCTCGCGATCTACGTCGCGCTGCTGGCGTTGCATCCGCCTGTGATCGGCGTCTCGCCTCTGCCCTAGAGCGTTTCGGCTTTGACCTGAATCACGATTCACTGCCTCTCGCCAACGCTCGAACGCGAATTGTGATACGCGATGTCTCAGGTAAAAGCCGAAACACTTTAGATCGCCTGATCGTCGATCAGCGGATTGGGCCGGGCCAGCATGCGCAGCGCGTCCGGGTCGGTGATCCGGATACGGGCTCCGTCGAAGATGGCGCCGTTCGAACGCAGCGCGCGGATCGCGCGCGAGATGTTCTCCGGCGTCATGCCCAGAAGCGACGCAAGCTGGCGTTTCTCCATCGTCAGATCGAACGCGGTCGCTCCGGTCTCCTGATGGACGCGCAGCACGTAATTGGCCAGCCGTTCGACCGAACTGCGCAGTTTGAGATTCTTGCTGTTCTTGATGGACGAGCGATAGGCCAGCGCCAGTTCGCCCACCACGGCGCGGGCAAAGCTGCTGTCATGCGCAAAGGCGGCGCGCACGTCCTCGGAACGCATCCGCGCAACGCGCGACGGGCCGATCGTGCGGGCGGACAGCAGATAGGGGCCGTTGTGTATGGTGGCCGCGACAATGAACGAGGCCGAAGGGTCAAGCCGGTCCATCGACGTCTCGCGTCCGTTCCAGCGCGAATAAAGCTCGATCCCGCCCGACAGCACGATATGCAGATGGCGTGCCGGATCGCCTTCGCGGATCACGTCGGTCATGGCCGGAAAGTCCGTTGCTTCCGCGCCCGCGATCAGCAGATCGAATGCCGCCACGTCCATGTCGCGAAACAGCGCCAGCGCGCGCAGGTCGGATTTTTCGTCTGGCTGCATCCTGCTTCCCCTGTCCATTTCCGCTGATGCTTGTGATCCGGGCGGCGACTGGATACTCCGTGACAGGAAGCTGGTGGGCGACCCAGGAATCGAACCTGGCGTGCGTCTCCGCGAGGGAGTTACAGTCCCCTGCCACACCTTGCGGCCTGTCGCCCACTGTCAAAGCGCGTTGCGCCCGACGTAAAGGCGTGATTACAAGCGGGCATTGAGGGCGTCAACCGGAAAAACCGTCGGATTTGGCCCGAAAGGCAAGAGCATATGCCGAGGGTGTCAGCGAGATGAAAAAGCCGAAATGGGTGGTGGAAAAGGAGCAGGCGCGCAAGGCCGCCGCCGCTGAAACCCTGTGGCTGTTCGGTCTGCATGCGGTGCGCGACGCGCTGTTGAATCCGCAACGCCAAAAGTTGCGGCTGATCGTGACACAAAATGCGCGGGACAAGCTGGAAGATGCGATCGCCGAGGCCGGCATCGAACCGGAATTGTCCGATCCGCGCCGGTTTTCCGCGCCGCTCGATCCCGGATCGGTGCATCAGGGTGCCGCGCTCGAGGTGAAGCCGCTGAACTGGGGCAGTCTGGAAGAGGTCTGTATCGGACGCGCCGCGCCGCGCGTGGTCCTGCTGGACCGGGTCAGCGATCCGCATAACGTCGGCGCGATCCTGCGCTCGGCCGAGGTGCTGGGCGCTTCGGCGGTGATCGGCACGCGTCACCACGCCGCGCCGGAAACCGGCGCGCTGGCCAAGACGGCGAGCGGCGCGCTGGAACGCCAGCCCTATCTGCGGGTGCGCAATCTGGCCGAAACCATCATCGCGCTGCAAGGCATGGGCTATCTGGTGCTGGGGCTGGACGGCGAGGCCGTGCAGACAATCGAGCAGGCGATCGCCGGCAAGAGCGACCGCGCCATCGCGCTGGTGCTGGGCGCCGAGGGGCCGGGATTGCGGCCCCGGACGCGCGAAACCGTCGATCAACTGGTCCGGATCGACGCAGCGGGCGGGTTCGGTTCGCTCAACGTCTCAAATGCGGCGGCGATTGCCCTATATGCAAGCCGACACCGCTGAAAGGAGACCCGGCCATTCCCCATCCGACCAAGATCGCCACCTGCTGTTATTGCGGGACACGCGCCGCGCTGGTGCTGAACGGGCGCGAAAGCCATGTGCTGGCCTGCCGGGCCTGTGGCGCGCCGTTGCGCGACCTCAAGATGGTTCCGCGCGAACGTGCCGCAACCCCGCGGCGCACCGGAAAGGTGGATCACCGCATGCAGGCACCGCTTCCCCCGCACAAGCAGATGCGGGCAAAAAAGGGCAGGCGGCGCAAAAGCATGTTCCGGCGCGTCATGGAAGAGGCATTCGACGTCATCGAGGACATCATCGACTGACCACAGAATGGCTGACGCAGGCAATATGGCCCGAAAAGACGCGAAACCGGCGAAAAACCGCCGATCTCGGGACCGGTTTCAATCACACGAACGCGAGCATGCCTTTTCCCGCGCTTTATCGTGCCTACATCAAGTCGTGACCACGGGGCCGGAACCCCCGTGGGTACTTCACTGTCCCTCGTTCCGCACTTGGCGTTCAAGGTTTTCCTTGGACGCCTTTTTCTTGCGGTCGCCTGGGATCAGTCCGGATCACGCGCGGCCTTTTCGTCCAGCCCCGACATTCCCTGACGCCCCGCCAGTTCGCTGAGAACGTCGCCGAGTGCGACATCGCGCGCGGCCAGCATGACCAGCAGGTGATAGAGCACGTCCGCAGCCTCGCGGGTCAGGGCGGCGCGGTCGCCCCGGACCGCCTCGATGACCGCCTCGATGGCCTCCTCACCGAACTTCTCGGCGCATTTCTCCGGCCCCTTCGCCAGCAGCTTGGCGGTCCAGCTGCTTTCGGGATCAGTGCCCTTGCGGCTTTCGATGGTCTGCCAAAGCTGGTCCAGAACGCTCATGTCAGGCGCACCGGGATGCCTGCGGCGGCCATGTGTTCCTTGGCTTGCGCCATGGTGTATTCGCCAAAATGAAAGATCGACGCGGCCAGAACCGCGCTGGCATGGCCGTCGCGCACCCCCTCGACCAGATGATCCAGATTGCCGACGCCGCCCGAGGCGATCACCGGCACGTCCACCGCATCGGCAATGGCGCGGGTCAGCGGGATGTTGAAACCGGCGCGGGTGCCGTCGCGGTCCATCGACGTCAACAGGATCTCGCCCGCCCCCTTTTCGGTGACGGTGCGGGCAAAATCCACCGCGTCGATGCCGGTGGCCCTGCGCCCGCCATGGGTGAAGATCTCCCATTTGCCGGGACTGACCGTCTTGGCGTCGATGGCGACGACGATGCACTGGCTGCCGAACCGGTCGGCGGCGCGCGCCACGACGTCCGGATCGGCCACGGCGGCCGAGTTGAACGACACCTTGTCCGCCCCCGCCAGCAACAGGTCGCGCACATCTTCGGACGTGCGCACCCCGCCGCCCACGGTCAGCGGGATATAGCAGTTTTCGGCGGTGCGCCGGACCACGTCATGCATGGTGCCGCGATTTTCGTGGGTGGCGTGGATGTCGAGAAAACACAACTCGTCCGCGCCGGCGGCATCATAGGCGCGCGCGGATTCCACCGGGTCGCCGGCATCGACCAGATCGACGAAATTGACGCCCTTGACCACACGGCCATCGGCCACGTCGAGACAGGGGATGATACGGGTTTTCAGCATGGGCGCGTTCCTTCCGGCGCGGGTTTAGGCGCTTTCGCGCCCCCGCGCAATCACCGCGATGTGAGCGCGCGGCCGGAACCCGCGAGTCCCGATTCGCGTTGACCCTGCAACAAGAGCAGGAGAGCAGTGATGAAAGACCTGATCACCGACACCGTTCTGGCCGTTCTGGCCAACCCCGCCGCCGCCCGTTTCGAGGCGGTGACATCGGATTGCGATGTCCACCGCAGCGGGCTGTTGATCTCGGGCGTTCTTGCCGATCTCGGCGCCGAAATTCTGGAACATGACGCAAGCGATCCGCGTCTGCGGCAGGAACGGATCGTGTTCCGTAACCGCCCGGCGGACCCGATGCTGGAAAGCATCGTGGCCGAGGACGAAAGCGGCGAGGTCTGGATCGGTTTCCGGCTTGCCGAGGCGTCGCAGATCCCCGCGCCGATGGCGGCCTAACCTTTCAGCACCTCCAGCGCCTCGCGCAGGTCGAGCGCGCCGTCGTAAAGCGCCCGGCCCGAGATCGCGCCGTTCAGCGCCACGCCGCAATCGCGCAGCGCGATCAGGTCATCCAGCGAGGATACCCCGCCCGACGCGATCACCGGGATCGACACGGCGCGCGCCAGATCGGCGGTGGCCTGCACGTTCGGCCCCTTCATCGCGCCATCGCGCATGATGTCGGTGTAGATGATCGCCGCGACGCCCGCATCCTCGTAGGATTTCGCGAGGTCGGTCGCATCGACATCAGTCTCCTCGGCCCAACCCTTGGTCGCCACACGCCCGCCGCGTGCATCTATGCCGACCGCGACCCGCCCCGGAAATTCGCGCGCCGCCTGCCGCACCAGATCGGGGTCTTCGACCGCGACCGTGCCCAGGATGACACGCGCCAGGCCCTTGCCGATCCACGTCTCGATGGTTTTCATGTCGCGGATACCACCGCCCAGTTGCGCGGGAACCTTGCAGGCGGCAAGGATAGCCTCGACCGGCGCGGCGTTGACCGGCGCGCCGGCAAAGGCGCCGTTCAGGTCCACCAGATGCAGCCATTCGCATCCCGCATCCACGAATTCGCGGGCCTGCGACGCCGGGTCGTCGTTGAACACCGTGGCGCGCTCCATCTCGCCCTGCACAAGGCGCACGGCCTGCCCGTCCTTGAGGTCGATCGCGGGGTAGAGGATCATTGCACGGACCTTTCGCATGTCGATTTCGCCGCGATATGGCACGAGGGGCGGGCGACATGCAATGTGGATCGCCGGGAGGCAAAGCCCGTGCCGTTTCAGGGCGTCCAGCGCAGGAAATTGGCGATCATGCGTAAGCCGACGGACTGGCTTTTCTCGGGGTGGAACTGCATGCCCAGCATGGTGCCGCGCCCGATCACTGCCGTCACATCGCCGCCGTATTCGACATGCGCCAGACGCTGCGCCGGGTCGCTCACGTCGAATTGGTAGGAATGGACGAAATAGGCGTGATCGCCGGTTTCTATCCCGTCGAACACGGGATGGGGGTAATCGATCACCAGATCGTTCCAGCCCATATGCGGCACCTTCAGCGCCGGATCGTCGGGCGTTATGCGCACCACCTCGCCGCCGATCCAGCCAAGGCCGGGCGTGTCGCTGTACTCGCGGCCCCATTCGGCCATGAGTTGCATACCCACGCAAATACCCAGAAACGGGCGGGCGCGTTGCTCCACCGCCTCGCGCAGCGCGTCGAACAGGCCCGATTGCCCGCGCAAGGCGGCGGCGCAGGCGGGAAAGGCACCGTCGCCGGGCAGCACGATCCGGTCGGCGCGCGCCACCACATCGGCATCGCCGGTCACGACAACGGTGCCACCGCCGACCTCGCGCGCCATGCGCTGGAACGCCTTTTCCGCAGAATGGAGATTGCCGCTTTCGTAATCGATGATTGCCGTCAGCATCCGCCTATAACGCGCCTTTCGTCGATGGCACCGCATCGGATTTGCGCGGATCGGTCTCGACCGCGACGCGCAGCGCACGGGCCACCGACTTGAACGCCGCCTCGGCGATGTGGTGACTGTTGAAGCCATGCAGCGCGTCCAGATGCAGGGTGATGCCGCCATGGGTCGAAAAGGCCTGAAAGAACTCGCGCACCAATTCGCTATCGAACGTGCCGATCTTCTGCGTCGGAAGATCCACGTTCCACACGAAATAAGGCCGCCCCGACAGGTCCAGCGCACAACGCACCAGCGCGTCGTCCATCGGCAGCAGGCACGCGCCATAGCGGTTGATCCCGCGCTTGTCGCCCAGCGCCTTGGCCAGTGCCTGCCCGAGCGCAATGCCGGTATCCTCGACCGCGTGGTGATCGTCGATATGCAAATCGCCCTTGGTGCGGACCTTCATGTCGATCAGCGAATGGCGGGCCAGCTGGTCCAGCATGTGATCGAAGAATCCGATGCCGGTGTCGTTGTCATAGCTGCCGGTCCCGTCGAGGTTGATCTCGACCGTGATATCGGTCTCGGCGGTCTTGCGGGCAATCTGGCTGGAGCGCATTTGCGGCCCTTTCCTGTCTGTTCGCGCCGCTTATAGGCGCGCGTCGCCGCGCTTTCCAGTCGGTTTGACCGCGCACGGAGCGTTTTGGAAATCCGCCGCTCCGGGTTAGGCTTTGCGCATTGATGGTCGGGATTTGTCGGATGCGATTCGTTTTTCTGCTTGTCTCCTGCCTTGTCGGATTGTCCTGCACCCGAACGGATGTCGTGCATCGCGACCTGCCGCCCGACGCCGCGCTATGCCGGTCCGAACAGAAGCTGGGCCGCACTAATCGCGAAGCGCTGCGGCGGCGCGAAAACCCCGCGCGCTGCTTTCTGCAGCATCATCGCCTGCCCTCCGTCGATGACGAGGCCTTGTTCGCCGCCGCGCCGGGACAGGACAAGACCTGGGCCGAGGTCGCCCGGAGCGAGGGCAGGGATCTGCGCGGCGGGGATACCTATGCGCTGAGTTTCATCGAAATGTCGGATCGCGGGCGGTTGCAGCAGCCTGCGCAACTGACCGCGCTTCGGGCGCATCTGCAAAGACAATCGGCGCAAGGGCGGCAGAACTATGTGATCGCCTTCGTGCATGGCTGGCGGCACGATGCGGCGCTGGGTGACAACGATCTTCGCAAGTTCCGCACATTGCTGGGTTATGCCCGTTCGGCGCTGAACACGCGCTGCGTGCTCGGCGGCACCTATTGCGATGCTGCCCTGACCGGCGTCTTCGTTGCATGGCGCGGGCGCAGCTTTGCCGAACCGGTGCTGGCCGCCGATGGCGGGCTGAACCCGCTGGCACTGATTGCCGCGCCGACCCTGTGGGACCGAAAGCGGCAAAGTGAAAGCCTGAGCATGGTGCTGGGGCAGGTGCTGGACAACATACAGGCGCAACTGCGTCTTGCGCCGGGGCGTGCGGAGGCGGACAAGTTCCTGATCTTCGGCCATTCGCTGGGCGGCAACATGCTGGCCGACCTGATGGAGCTTCGCGCCCTTGCCGCAGTCAAGGCCTATCCGGTCGCCGGCAGGGGTCAGCAGCCGCGCGCTATGGCACCGCCGCTGGGCGATCTGGTGGTGCTGATCAACCCCGCCGCCGAGGCGCGCAAATGGACGAGGATTCAACAGGAGATGCGCGGCAAGGTCGGATTGGCGCGGGCCGACAACCAATTGACCGCGCAGACAGATGACGGGCTGGACGAGCCGCTTTGGGCGCGGTTGCAGCCCTGGCGCACGATGTTTCCGCTGGATCAGCGACCGGTCTACCTGTCGATCACCGCAACGGACAACTGGGCCGGGTTCGAAACCGGCGGACGCAAGGTCGCATATGACACGGCGACCGGCACGCTGTTCCCGCTGGCGACCGCTCTTGCCGGGGAGCGCACCCCCGAGGGCCGGCACGCCATAGGCCATCTGTTTCCGCGCTACGCGACAGCCAGCCAGCTGGAAAGTCCCGCCATCGGCACCTCGCACGAGTTGAGCGTCAACCGCGGCACCGGACGCCGCGCCGCCTATTGGCTGAGCGTGAAACCGGTGGAATCCTGGTGCGATCCGGCGAGCGGGTGGCTTTATGCGGTCCGCCAGGATCAGATCGCGCAGGGGTGGGCCTATGGCGATGCCTGGGATTATGGCCTTGCCCCGGAAGATGCCGAGCAGCGGCTCAAGGCGGCGGAAAATATCGCGCGCGGATACAATCCCGCCTCGGTGCAGTGGCGTCACAGCCAGAACCTGCGCAATCAGCCGGGGCGCTGGTCGGTGGTGTCGGGGCGCAGCCCGTTCTGGAACGTGCGCGCGATGGACAACGCGGTGCGCGAGCATGGCGGATACGTCAATTATCCGATGTGGTGCGCCCTGAACCAGCTGGTTCTGGACGACGTGGTCAGAGCGGGCGACCCCGACGATGTGGTGGACGCCATGCGTCTGGGTGAACGGATCGTCGATGTCGAGGCGGCCATCGCCGCGGCGGCGGAATAGACAGGGGATTGCACGCGCCGCGCGCGCATGTCAGCTTGGCGCCGACCCGATCCGGAGGCCCGGCCCATGACCACCTGCGTTTTCATCCAGATCCGCTGCAAACCCGGCACCACCTACAAGGTGGCCGAGGATATCGCCCTGCGCGAAATCCATTCCGAACTGTATTCGACCAGCGGCGATTACGACCTGCTGATGAAGCTTTACATCCCGCCGCAGGAGGATGTCGGCAAGTATATCAACGATCATCTGCTGGACATTCCCGGCATCGAACGCTCGCTGACGACGATCACGTTCAAGGTCTTCTGACGCCCGGTTCGGGCCAAGGTCGGCAGTGCGGACAAACCTGCCTTTGACGCATTATTCCACGGCTCACTTCGGCGGCAGCATGGCAGACGCGCGGGACATGCTACGTCACGACGATACAGCATGTCGACCATGGACGATGACAGCGTACCGTTCGGTAGACCCTGCCTTAACGGCAAACGATCGTGAACACTTGGGACAATTTGTACGTGACCATGCCATTCGCGAGCGTCTGCCCATAGCCGTAGTCGGGCGCACTGCGACCAACGATGTCATACCCGCCCGGACATTGCGCATTGGCACGCTCTGCCAGGCCGCCCCTTTGTGGCCCTTCGAGCCTTTTCGCGTTCTTTGCCACATCTTCCGGGCTCATATTGGCGCCGGTCTGCATGCTGGTATAGATTTGAAATGATGGTTTTCCGTCAACCATTCCGGCCGGCGCAGGCGGCGTCGACCCCATACAGCCAGTCAGAATGACAGTGGAAAGCAAAGCGAAGCATGACAGTTTATTACGCAAATCCTTAACCTCAAAGGGGTGTTCGAGTTACTGAGCGATCGGGCAGTGGATGGTGACATCGTAGAGGAAATACGTCACGGGAACACCGTTGAGGTATCTCAGGTTCGTTCCGGCGCCGGTGCGCGAAACTTCGGAATATCCGGCTGGACAAATACGCGTCGCCCTCGCGCGGATATTCGCATCCAGTTTCTTTTCCATCATGAATCCTGCAGTTTCGGCTTTGAACGCATGGACAGACTGGCCATTTTGAGTACCTACGAAACTCTGCGCACGGTCCTCCTCTGGGGTAGTACAGGCACTCAGTGCAATGAGTGCCAATATGGCACACTTTGACATCCTGTTAGCGCTGATTTTAACGGGTGTGAACACGCGACTGCCTCCTGAAACCTGACCATACGACCTGCACGCAAAAGGGCATTTCCCTCATGACCTTTACAACGTGCGGCTGATGCGAACGCATCTAAACGTCATTCGCGTACCGCGCAATATTGATTATTCAGGCGCGTTCCTGTCCGCGCTGCATGAAACGCGAGGGTATGTTTTCCGTCTGACAGGACATTTGGTGTGGTGTCGTGTCGGAAAGCCAAATATCTCTGGCCGACGATCGTCGGGGCCGGTCAAAAGAAAACCTGGTCGCTGTCCGACCATGTCAGACCGACGGCGCTTCCCTCCTCGGGCAAGGCGGCGGTCGAGTCCTGGCGCACCGTGACCATCGCGCCGTCGGGCAGTTTCACATGCACGAGGGTTTCTGCGCCCAACGCCTCGGTATAGAGCACGATGCCGCCGGTGCGCGCCTCTCCGGTCGTGATCTGCAAGTGTTCGGGGCGGATGCCCAATGTCGCCGCCTCGCTCGCCGGCTCGTTCACCAGTCCGGCGTCGAGAAAATTCATCGGGGGCGATCCGATGAACCCGGCCACGAATCTGGTTCGCGGATTGGCATAGACCTCCAGCGGCGCGCCGATCTGGTCGGCGCGCCCGTCGTTCATCACGATCATGCGGTCCGCCAGCGTCATAGCCTCGACCTGATCGTGCGTGACGTAAAGCGCGGTGACGCCCAGACGCCGCTGAAGCTGCTTGATCTCCAGCCGCATCTGCACGCGCAGCTTGGCGTCAAGGTTCGACAGCGGCTCATCGAACAGGAACACCGACGGCTTGCGCACAATGGCGCGGCCCATGGCAACGCGCTGACGTTGCCCGCCCGACAATTCGCGGGGGCGGCGTTTGAGATAGGGTTCGAGCTGCAGCAGCTTGGCCGCCTCGGCGACACGCTCGGCGATCTCGGCCTTCGATCTGCCCGCGATCTTCAGCCCGTAGGCCATGTTGTCGAAGACCGACATATGCGGATAAAGCGCGTAGTTCTGGAACACCATCGCGATGTCGCGGTCCATCGGCTCGCGCTCGTTCACGCGCTGGCCGCCGATGCGCACCTCGCCCGACGTGACGGTTTCCAGCCCCGCCACCATCCGCAGCAGGGTGGATTTGCCGCAGCCCGACGGGCCCACAATCACGATGAATTCGCCATCGGCGATGTCGATGTCGATGCCGTGGATCACCTCGGTCTTGCTGAAGGTCTTCCTGATATTGTCCAGACTGACGGTCGCCATGATTACTTCTCGCTGTCTACAAGGCCGCGGATGAACAGCTTTTGCATGCTGATCACGACGATCACCGGCGGGATCATCGCAAGGATGGATGTCGCCATGATCACCGGCCAGTCGGCGGTGTCGTCGCCCGCGGGGAACATCTGCTTGATGCCCATGACGATGGTGTTCATCGACGGGTCGGTGGTGATCAGCAGCGGCCAGAGATACTGGTTCCAGCCATAGATGAACAGGATCACGAACAGGGCGGCGATGTTGGTGCGGCTCATCGGCAGCAGGATGTCCCAAAAGAACCGCATCGGGCGCGCGCCATCGACGCGGGCGGCCTCGGCCAGTTCATCCGGCACCGTCATGAAGAACTGGCGGAACAGGAAGGTGGCCGTGGCGCTGGCGATCAGCGGAAAGATCAGGCCAGAATAACTGTTGAGCATGCCGAAACCGGCCACGACCTCGTAGGTGGGCACGATCCGCACCTCGACCGGCAGCATCAGCGTGAGGAAGATCAGCCAGAAGAACACCCGCCGCAGAGGAAAGCGGAAATAGACGATGGCAAAGGCCGACAACAGCGAAATCGCGATCTTGCCCAATGTGATCCCCATCGCCATGATCAGCGAATTCAGCATCATCAGCGCCACAGGCGCGTTGATGCCCGAAACCAGCGCCTTGCGGTAATTGTCGAAAAATCGGTCCCCCGGCAGCAGCGGCATCGGCGGGCGCACGATCTCGGGCTGCGAGACGGTCGAGGCGACGAAGGCCAGCCAGATCGGGAAGAAGACGAACAGCAATCCGATGATCAGTCCCAGATGGGTCAGCCAATAGCCCGAACCGCGCCGTTCGACCATGCCCGGGGCGGGTGTGCGCCCGGATTTGACGGGGGGTGTGGCGGCGGCGAGCGGATCGCGGGCGGTCAATAATGCACCCTCCGCTCGATGAACCGGAACTGAACCACGGTCAGCAGCCCCACGATGAACAGCAGGATGACCGATTGCGCGGCGGACGAGCCCAGATCCTGACCGACGAAGCCGTCGGAATAGACCTTGTAGACCAGGATCGTCGTTGCCTGCTGCGGCCCGCCGCCGGTGATCGTGTGAATGACGCCGAAGGTCTCGAAGAATGCATAGACGATGTTGACCACCAGCAGAAAGAACGTGGTCGGCGACAGCAGCGGCCAGACGATGGTGCGGAACCGTGTCCAGAACCGTGCGCCGTCGATCGCCGCCGCCTCGATCACGCTGCGCGGAATCGCCTGAAGCCCGGCAAGGAAGAACAGGAAGTTATAGCTGATCCGCCCCCAGGCCGAGGCGACGACGACAAGGCCCATCGCCTCGTTCCCGTTCAGGACGTGGTTCCAGTCATAGCCGAGCAGCCCCAGATACCAGGTGACAACCCCGACCCGCGTGTTGAACATGAACAGCCAGAGCACACCGGCGACGGCGGGCGCCACCGCATAGGGCCAGATCAGCAGCGTGCGATAGATGCCGGACCCCTTGATCAGACGATCCGCCAGCACGGCCAGATACAACGCCACCCCCATCGAGACCAATGTGACGAGCGTGGAAAACACCGCCGTCGTGACGAACGACGCGCGGTAATAGGAGTTGGACAGCAGATATTCGAAGTTCCCCAGCCCGACGAATTTCATCGACAGGCCGAAGGGATCGGGGATGAACAGCGACTGCCAGATCGCCTGTCCCGCCGGATAGAAGAAAAAGACGGCCGTCACCACAAGCTGCGGCAGGACCAGCAGCAGCGGCAACCAGATGCCCTTGAAGGTGACACGTTTTTCCATCGACACGGGTGCGCCCCGGTTTTAGCCGGGGCGCGTCCTTTGGTCAGCGGTTGGCTTGTTCGAACCGGCGCAGCAATTCGTTGCCGCGCGTCACGGCGCTGTCCAGCGCGGCTTGGGCGTCCTTGTCGCCGGCCCAGACCGCTTCCAGTTCTTCGTCGATGACGCCGCGGATCTGATCGAACGATCCCAGCCGTATGCCCTTGGAGTTCTCGGTCGGCTCATTCGCCGTCATCTGTTCGACCGCGACATCGGTGCCGGGGTTTTCCTCATAGAAACCCTGTTCGCGGGTCAGATCGGCGGCTGCCTGCGTGATCGGAAGATAGCCGGTATCCTGATGCCACTTGGCCTGAACCTCGGGCGAGCTGAGGAAATTGAGGAACTCGGCGACGCCTTTATATTCCTCGTCCGTCTGCCCCTCCATCACCCAAAGCGATGCGCCGCCGATGATGGTGTTCTGCGGAGCGCCGTCCACGTTGCTCCAATAGGGCAGGGGGCGAACCTCGAACTCGAACTCGGCCTCGTCCTTGATCCCGGCATAGCCTGCGGAACTTTCGGTAAACAGGGCACATTCACCGCTGCGGAAATTGGCGCCGCCCTCGTTGCGCCGTCCGGCATAGACGAATTTGCCGTCCTTCGCCCAGTCACCCATCGCCTGAATATGCGCGACCTGAACCGGCCCGTTCAGCGTCAGTTCCGTATCCAGTCCCGCGAATCCATTGGCCTGGGTCGCGAACGGCACGTTGTGGTAGGCCGAGAGGTTTTCCAGATGGACCCAGCTTTGCCATGCGGTCGTCAGCGGACATGTGTGGCCTGCCTCTTTCAGTTGATCCAGCACATCGCCGACCTGCTCCCACGTGGTCAGATCGACATCCGGATCGATCCCGGCGTCGGACAGTGCATCACGGTTGACCCACAGCACAGGGGTGGAGGCGTTGAACGGCAGCGACAGCATCTGGCCGTCATTGGTCGTGTAATACCCCTTGACCGAACCGATATAGGCGTCGGAGTCAAACTCCGCCCCGGCATCCGCCATCACCTCGTAAACCGGTTTGACCGCGCCTTTCGCGGCCATCATCGTGGCGGTGCCGATCTCGAACACCATCAGGATGTCGGGCTGTTCGCCCGCGCGGAACGCCGCGATGCCGGCGTTCAGCGTTTCGGAATAGTTGCCCTTGTGCGTTGCCGTGACCTTGTAGTCCGATTGCGACGCGTTGAATGTTTCCACCTGCTCGGCCACCAGTTCACCCAGGCGGCCGGTAAATGCGTGCCAGAACTCGATCTCGGTCTGTGCGGCCACGGGCGCGGCGACCAGCGTCGCCGATGTCGCAAGCAGTATCTTCTTGATCATGGTGATGTTCCTCCCGGTATCGTTTGTGGTTTGACGGCAGCATATCGGGAATTGCTTCGGAATGGCAATAACTTGGCGGGCGATCCCGGCATTTGCGGCGCGTGTCCCGGCAAAAGCTGGATCAGGTCGGTATGCCGTGTTCAGAAAAAGCTTGTTTTCGCGCGCGCGAGGCATAAGAAATGAAGATGCATTTAAGACAGCACTTTACAGGATGCGCGCCAGGGGTGGCTGATGGTGTATCATCCGATGATCGTCGGGCTGCGCACTCTTCCGGCGATTCCTCGTCAGCCAGAAACGCGCGGACACAGATGAGCAGCGAGCTGCACGACCGTCATTGGGACGTTATCGTGATCGGAACCGGGATCGGCGGCGGAACCATCGGCCGCCGGCTGGCCGAGAAAGGGCTATACGTGCTTTTTCTGGAGAAGGGATGTTCCGGCAATCGATCCGAGGAAAACGGATTGAACCGCGATACGCTTACCGATCCGGTGGCGCGCGCATTGTGCGGATGCTGGCCCGATCCGGTCTGCGCACGGATCAACGGGCGGGAAACCCGGCCTTACATTCCCATCGGCGCCGGGGTCGGCGGATCGTCGGTTTTCTATGCCGCGACGCTTGAACGTCCCGAGCCGCACGACCTTGACGACAGCCCGGATCGTCCGCACCCGACGGGCGGCTGGCCGGTCAGCCATGCGGAAATGCGCCCCTATTATGACGAAGCCGAGACACTCTATCATGTCCGCGGCGAGGACGACCCGCTCTCCGCCTATCCCGCTTTACACCTGGACGCTGCATTGCCCATCTTACCGGGCGATGCCCGGATGATGGCCCGGATGCGCGCCGTCGGCTTGCACCCCTATCGGCTTCATTCCGCCTTGCGTCATCTCGATGGTTGCGGGCTTTGCTTTGGCCGCAAATGTCCGCGCGACTGCAAGATGGACGCGCGCTCGGCCGGGGTGGAGCCGGCGCTGAAGACCGGTCGTGCGGCGCTTGTGGACTGTTGCGAGGTGACCGAACTGATCGGCGGCCCCGGCCGCGTCACGCGTATCCTTGCCCGCCGGGGCGGTGAAAACCTGTCATTTTCTGCGGATCGCGTGGTTCTGGCCGCCGGGGCGCTGTCCTCACCTCGGTTGCTGCTGACCTCGCGCGCCGAGCATTGGCCGCAGGGGTGTGGCAACGGCAACGGTCTGGTCGGGCGGAACCTGATGTTTCATTTCAACGAGATTTTCGCCCTTTGGCCGAAACGTGGCGAAGCCTTTGTGGAAACCGCGAAATCGATCGGCTTTCGAGATCTGTATTTCGCGCAAGGCCAAAGGTTCGGCATGGTGCAATCCATGGGGCTGAATGTCGGGCAGGGCGAGATCCTGCATTATCTGCGCACGCGCCTTGCCCGCTCCCGTTGGCGCGGCTTGCCGGGATCGTATCATCTGGCGCGCCTGCCGGCGATTGTCGCCGCACGGATGTTGGGGCAGGCCAAGGTGTTTGTCGGCCTGCTCGAAGATCTGCCCTATCCGGAAAACCGCGTATCGCCGGATCCCGCCCGGTCAGGCGGCATCGTGATTGATTATCGGTTCATGCCCGAACTTCTTCAGCGCCGCCAAAACTTTCGCCGTCTGATTCGCGGCGCGCTCAAGGACCAGCGGAGCCTGTTTCTGAGCTACGATCCCGAGCCCAATCTGGGTCATCCCTGTGGAACGCTGCGCATGGGGTCGGATCCTTCGACCAGCGTTCTGGACCCGGAGTGCCGCGTGCACGGCATGCGCAATCTCTGGGTGGTGGATGCGTCCTTCATGCCGACCTCGATGGGCGTCAATCCCAGCCTGGCCATCGCCGCCAACGCCCTGCGTGTCGCCGACCGCATGACCGCGCCGACTTGAGGCCGCGTCCCGACGCGCAACACCCCCGCGACGACAAGCGCGGGGGTGGCCGAGGGGATCAGTCCGGGTGCGGAATGGTGATGGCGGGGTTCATCGAATAGAAATTATGCGGCATGATGTGCACCGTCTTCCACTCCGTTGACATGACCGGCCAATCCTCGATCCGCGGGATGTGATGGAAACCGGCGGTGAACCAGGTCACGATATCCGCGTCTTCAAGGCTGGCGTCGCGCTTGACCCATTCTGCCAGCGTGTCGGACCCGTCGCTTTGCAGCGCGAACTTGCCGCCGGCATAACGTTCGTCCGGATCATGGACCGTGTTCCAGACCGAATATTCGATATAGGCGTTGCGCTTCATCGGCGGGTCGTTCTCGAAGTCGAACGGCCCATAGGCGACGCTGCCGTGATGGATCATGTAGCCCGGATTATGGCCCAGCTTTCCCTTGCGGTCGGGGTTCTGCAGCATGAAATAGCGCGGCTCGAACGAGCTGATCTGATAGCGCGCCTCCAGTTCGGATTTCGGCACCTTGTGCTCGACCTTCCACAGCGACCGGCGCGGGCTGTCCTCGGCGATTTCGGCGGGGACGATGTCCATGGTCATGAACCGGTTCTTCGGTTGGTCAACATCGAAATCCAGTCGGAAGTTGAAGTAGTGGTCGTGGTTGGCCGCCACCAGATTGGGCGCGATCAGCGTGCCGTATTCGGTGTCCGCCTCGGCGGTCTCGTCATCCATCGAGGTCGAGGCCGCGCCCTTGACCCCGTCCAGCCCGGTCGCGCCGATCTTGATCTCCATCTGTCCGTTCTGCATGAACCGGTAGTCGATCAGGTAATCGTAATTGCCGACCTCGGATGCGGTGCGCACCACCAGTTCGGTGGCGGGTCGTCCCTCGGCGGGGACGTATTGCTCGGGCGATTGGGCGAACACCTCGAAATGCCGCCAGGCCGGATCGCCGATATCGCGTTCGAAAATGCAGATCGCATCGGGGATTTCCAGCGGATTGCCCTGATCGTCGGCGATCATCGCGGGCAGGAACGTGGCATGGCGCGGGCAGTCGATCCCGGCGACCAGCGGCGTCAGGAACAAGCCAAAGCCGTATTCGCCGCTGTCCATGTAGGTGCGCCAATACAGTCCCTCGCTGGGGTCCATATAGGGCACGAAGACCTCGGACAGATGCGCCTGATACAGCAGCGACCGCCATTCGTCGCCGTCGCGCACGTCGATCTGGGACAGCACCGGACCGGGGCGCTTGTCCACGCGCAGGCGCATGCGCCACATGTCCCATTCCAGCGCGCCGTCCTCGTAGGTATAGTTCGGCCCGCCCTCCTGCGTGAGGATCGCGGGGTTCATTTTCTCGCGCAGCTCGGTGCGTTCGGCGATTTCGCCCTGCGTATAGCCCCAGCTGTCCTCGGGTACCGGAACGCTGCCGTCGTCGATCACCCGCAATGCCTTGCCCGATTGCAGATCGACCACCGCATAGATGCCCTCGATCGGCTTGGCGTAGAAGTTCGAGCCTTCGGGAGTGATGTAGCAGGGCACCTTCATCAGGCGCGTGCCCTTGTCCTCGTCGGTAAAGAAATTGCCCGCGGTCAGCGGCAGGCAGAACACCTGATCGGGGCTGAGGCCGCGCGATTCCAGCCCGGCGATCATGTCCGGATGCGCCAGCGCCGCCTCCATCGCGCTGACGAATTCGGCGAACAGGATCATCGGTTGCCCGGTGACCGGATCGCTGGATTCGACCTCGCCGCTGGTCAGGTTCACCACCGTCTCGACAAATCCGTCGCCCTCGGGCGCGCTCATGTGAACCATGGCGCGGCGGGGCAGGTCGTCACCCTCGCTCCAGGCCAGCACATCGGCCTTGGGCGGCTCGATCAATTCGATCAGCGGGAACAGCGTGTCGTCATCCGCCATGTCCGCGCTGCGCAGGATTTCGTTTATGCTCTGGTACTCCTCGCCCGAAAGCCCGTCGAGCGGATGCGCCGCGACGGCCCCGGCCGCAACGATCGCGAGCGCGGCGATACCGCCCCTAAGATTCGCATGTGTCATGTCATTCCTCCCTGTTGTCACGCGAATATCACCTGAATGTCGGTGTATTCCTTCAGGCCCTCTTCGCCGAATTCCACGCCGAAGCCGGATTTCTTGACGCCGCCAAAGGGCGCGTTGGGCTGGATCATGCCGTGGCTGTTGATCCAGACCGAGCCGCATTCAAGCCGTTTGGCGACCTCCTTGGCGCGCTCCACATCCGCCGACCACACCGAGCCGCCCAGCCCCACATCCAGCGCATTGGCCTGCACAATGGCGTCCTCGATGTCGTGATAGCGGATGATCGGCAGGGCGGGGCCGAACTGTTCCTCGTAAACCAGCGGGTCGTCGGCGGTCATGCCGGCGATGATCGTCGGCGGATAGAACTGCCCCTCTCCCGGCTCGCCGCCCAGCAGCACCTTGCCGGACGTCTTGGCCTTTTCGACCAGTGCCGAGACCTTGTCGAACTGCATCCGGTTCTGCACCGGTCCCAGCAGCGCGTTTTCATCGGTGCCTTCGCCGACGGGAATCTTGCGGGCGAATTCGACCAGCGCGTCGCATACAGCATCGTGAATGTCGTCATGCACGTAAAGACGTTTCATCGCGGCGCAGGTCTGGCCGTTGTTGATGAACGCGCCCCAGAACAACGCCTCGGCGATCTGCTGTGGGTCGGCGTCGGGCAGCACGATGCCGGCATCGTTGCCGCCCATCTCCAGCGTCAGCCGCTTCATCGTCTCGGCCGAGCTTTGCATGACCTTCTGCCCGGTCGCGCAGGAACCGGTGAAGACGATCTTGGAGATCCCCTCATGCGACGACATCGCCGCGCCCAGATTCACCCCGGTTTCGTCGCCCGAGACCGAGTTGACGACCCCCGGCGGCAGCACACCGTTCATCAGTTCGATCAGCCGCAGCGAGGCCAGCGGCGTATGTGGCGAGGGTTTCGAAACGACCGTGTTGCCGGTGCGCAGCGCGGGCAGGATATGCCAGACCGCGATCAGCACCGGAAAGTTCCACGGCGTGATCGACCCGACGACGCCCAGCGGCTTGCGATACATCTCGACCCGACCCTCGTTGGTGTCCTGCAACACCTGCATCGGCAGCGACAGCCCGGCGGTGTAGCGCGCCCACGCCACCGCGCCGCCGATTTCCCAGCGCGAGCCCACGCCGCCCAGCGGTTTGCCCTGTTCGGCGGTGACAAGCTGCGCCAGTTCCTCGGCATTGGCCTCGATCGCGTCGGCCACTGCCATGCAGGCGGCCTGCAGGTCCTCGTCCGACTTCGCCGACCAGCCGGGGAACGCGGCGGCAGCCGCCGCGACGGCGCGGTCCAGCTCGTCCTGCCCGGCATTGGGCGCATGGCCCGCCAATCCGCCGGTCGCGGGGTTGCGCACCTCGAACCGGGCGTCAGGCTGCACCCGTTCGCCGCCGATCACCAGCGCGATGTTCTGCGTCTCGTCTGTCATGTCGTCCTCCCTTGTGCCGCGCCGTCTTGTCGGGCGCGCACACCGTCACGCTAACCGCTGCGGCGCACGGCCATCTTGGGCAAACGCGACAGCTCTATTGGACGGACGCGCCACGGCCCGGCGTGATCTTGCCCGGTGCCACGCCGTAACGGCTGCGGAAGGCGCGGTAGAAATGCGACAGGTCGTTGAACCCGCAATCGTAGATCACCGCCGCCACCGACTGCCCCGGACCCAGCGCCGCCAGCTCGTCATGCGCCTGCGCCAGCCGCGTCTTCAGCAACCGCTGCCCCGGCGTTTCCGACAGCGGCGCGAAATGCCGCTGCAGCGTGCGCAGCGATACCCCGAGCCGTGCGGCAAGCTGCGCGGGGCCGAAATCGGGGTCGCGGTAGTCCTGCGCGATCAGTTTCAGCGCGCGCGGCAGAAGCTGCGCCGAGGCATCCTCGGCCTGTCGCGCGCGGCCGTGGAAACAGGCGCCGAGGATACCGTAGAATGCCTCGCCCAGCGGCAGGCGGTTCTCGGGCGGGCTGTGCAGCATCTTGACCAGCACCGCCCGCAACGCGACCCATAGCGGATCGTCGCGGTCGATGGCGCAGCCGCGCTCGCAGGTGGTGCCGAACCGCCCCAGCATCTCGGCCCGGGGCAGATGGATCGAGATCTGATGCGCCGGTTGCCCGTCATAAACGAATTTCGACGGACGGGTGGCATCGACGACGAACATGTCGCCCGGTTTCAGCAGGGTGGCCGTGCCGTTTTGATGAACGACGCATTGGCCGTGATCCTGGACCAGCATGAAATAATGCTCGCCCGGATCGCGCCGGATGCAGGTCGGGCCGCGCTCCGCCGAAAGGGCGTCCAGCGAGACGAAGGCGGCTTCAAACGGGCCGAGCGTGCGTTTGGTGGCAAGGCCGTGAACGGTGCCCGACCCTCCCGCGGGTTCGATCTCGAAGGCACCGCAGATCGCATGGATATCGCGCCGCATCACCTCGACCGGAATCTCGTCGCGATTGATCCTGCTCAGCGCCTTCATCCGATCCCTCCCCCGGATCAGTATTCAGGGTTTTGCGGCGCGCATCAACCCTCGCGCACCGTCATTCCTTGGGCGCGGCGTGGTTCAGAAGGTCTTCGGTCTCGCCCGATTCGCGTTCCTCGGTCGCGATGTCTTCCAGGTCGCGGTCGGACGTCGCGGTGACGTCCTGGATTTCTTCGGATTGCGTCGGTGGCGCGGGCATATGCGCCCCGGTTTCGCCGGGCGTGCCTGCGCCGGGCGGCATATCCGCAAGTTGGGCAAAGCGATAGGTGGGTTCGGGCATCTCGATCGCCGCGGCGTCGAAGGCGCGGATCATCAGCCGGATGGTTTCGCCGCGGGCGAGATTGATTTCCGCGTGGGTCTGCGCGATCCACCCGGCGATGCGCAGGGTGACGGTGCTGTCGCCCACATCCTCGACCCAAACGGCGGGCGCGGGCCGGTCCAGTATGAACGGCAGCGCGATCAGCGTATCCGTCGCGATCTTGCGGGCGCGGGCAAGATCGGTGTCGGGCGCCACGCCCAGAGCGAAGGTGAACCGGCGCGTCTCGTTGCGGGAATAGTTCACGATCCGCGCCTTGTAGACGATGGCGTTGGGGATGCGGATGTGGTTGCCGTCAAGGCTCAGCAGGATGGTGGCGCGGCTGGTCAGGCGGATCACCTTGCCGGTGTCGCCCTCGATCTCGACGGTATCGTTGGGGCTGAACGGCTGGCGCACCGACAGCAGGATCGAGGCGATGAAGTTCTCGACCGTGTCGCGGACCGCAAAGCCGATGGCCAGCCCGACGATGCCTGCCGCACCCAGGATCGTGGACAAAAGCGCCGTTGCCCCCAGGATATCCAAGGCGATTACCAGCCCCGCCAGCGCAAAGGCCAGCCGCAGGATCTGGCGATAGATGTCGGCGATGAACGCATTGGGGGCCAGCCGTTCCCAGGGTTGCTGCCACCGCGCGACCCACAGGCCAAGCAGGAAGACCACCGCGAAAACCGCCACCGACACCAGCATGAGCGGCACGAACGCGACGAATTGCATCAGCCGCGTGCGGAAGCGCTGCACCGCGGGGTTCAGCCGTTTGGCCAGATCGGCGGTTTCCGCGGCCTCGTTGCGGATGGCGACCACCCCTTCGACCCGCGCGGCCAGTTCGTTCAGGCGCTGGGCCGACGCGGCGTCGAGCGTGCTGCCGCGAAAGGTCACGATGCCCTGGCTCACGGAAACCGAGATGTTCTCGTATCCCTCCAGTTCGCCAAGGATCGCGCGCAGGCGGCGGGCGATGGCGTTGTCCTGCGCCGTGCTCTCGTTCACCGAGATCGTGCCGGTGGGCTGATCCGACGGTTTCGGCGGCTGCTGTTGCTGCTGTGCGGCCAGCGGAAGGGCGGCGAGCAGGAACAGGCAGGTCAGGAGAAAGCGCATGCGGCGGGCCTTGGACAGGAAAGAACCGGGCAAGGATAGGGCATGCACCGGTTCCGGCAAGGCGAAAGCGTCAGGTGCAGCGCATCAGGATCGCGCCGTCGCGGGCGCCGTCCTCGACCGCGCGATGGGCGGCGGCGCAATCCTTCATGTCAAAGGTTTCCGCGACGGGGCAGGTCAGACCGCCCTGTTGCAGCGCGTCGTGCAGCCGCGCGATGGCTGCGGCGCGCGGCGCCGGGGGCAGCAGGTAGATCAGCGTCATCTCCAGCGTCACCGCCTTGAACATCAGCGGATAGAACGGCAGCACCGGCTCCATTTGCCGCGCCGATCCATAGGCGCAGATCTGGCCGTTCTCGGCGATCACCGCCGTGTCGGTTGCGATGTTCAGGCCGAATTCGACCTCGACGATGCGATTCACCGGGCGGCCCTCATTGGCCGCGAGGATGCGCGCGGCCAGATCCGGCGCCTCGAAATCCAGCGCGGCATGGGCACCGGCATCGCGCACGCGCTCCAGCCCCGCCCCGCGTGCCGTCGCGATCACCCGGGCGCCGCCCCAGCGCGCCAGTTGCACCGCCAGATGGCCGACCGTGCCCGCGCCGCCCTGCACCAGCACCGTCTTTCCCGCCACATCGCCGCCCCCGAACACGGTATGACAGGCGGTGAGACCGGGAATGCCCAGAATCGCGCCCGTTTCCATCGTCACGTCATCGGGCAGCGCCACCGCCTGTTCGGCGGGCAGGGTGATCTGTTGCGCGGCGGTGCCGAAGGCGCGTTGCCACTGGCCGTTCCAGATCCAGACCCGCTGGCCCAGACGGTCGCGCGGCACGCCCTCGCCGATGGCCGAAATCACGCCCGCGCCGTCGCTGTGGGGGATGATCGCCGGATAGGGCAGTTCCGTGACACCGGCCCGCGCCCCGGCGCGCGCCTTGACGTCCGAGGGGTTCACGCCGGAAAACTGCAGATCGACCGTCACTTCGCCGGGTGCCGGAGCGGGGCAATCCATGTCCTCGATTTGCAGAACGTCGGCGGCGGGACCGAACGCGCGGTAGGTGACGGCTTTCATCGGGCAGGCTCCTGTTGCATCAATCGGGCCTTACCCTAGCGGATGCGCGCATGATTGCCAGCCGGGCGCGGTCAGTCGCGCAATTCGTCCGGGGCGACGCCCCACAGGTGCTTCTTTGGTGCCCAGCCGCTGTATCCGCCCGACGAGATGTTGCACCATGACGGATCGCAATCGCCGAGCCGCGCGATCACGCCCAGTTCGAAGGCGGCGATGACCGGCGCGTTCTCGTCCGGTCGGCTGTGGACCTGCAGCATGTCGTTCTCGACCAGCACGGTGCGCACGCCCGACAGCAGCGCGTAATGCACCCAGCCGCCCGCGCCGTCGCGGTCCTGCACCCGGCGCCAGTGGCCGTGCTCGGCGGTGATCTGCAACGGCATGTCGCGGCGTTTGAACACCCAGTCGATGCGATGACTGAGCGACGGGCCGCGCCGGACATTGCCCTCGCCCGTTTTGAGCGAGACATAGCGTGGCAGCGGCAGGTTGGTGACCTGTCCGCGCTTTTCCGCCGCCTGCGCGGCGCTCGGCCCCGCACCAAACGCGGCGATCATCAGTGCGACCGCAAAGGGGCGCCATGCGAATAAGCTCAGTCTCACCTCGTGTCCCGACCTGTTGCCTGCCATACCGGACGCGCGTGAATTTATGCGCAGGGTTCTTGTGCCTTGCCCGGTCCTGCGTCACCATGCCATCGCGCGACCTGATTTGAAAAGCGACGGGAGAGCCGAATTGTCAAGAGATCGACTGAGTGTTGTCGTAACGCGACGCTTGCCGCAAGCGGTGGAAACCCGTCTGAGCGAGTTGTTCGATGTCCGCCTGCGCGAGGATGACGCCCCGATGACGCGCGCGGAACTGGTCGAAGCGGTCAGAACCGCCGACGTGCTGGTGCCCACCATCACAGACCAGATCGACGCCGGGCTGATCGCACGGGCGGGCGACCGGCTGAAACTGATCGCGAATTACGGTGCCGGCGTCGATCACATCGACGTGTCCACCGCTCGCCAGCGGGGGATACTGGTGTCCAACACGCCCGGCGTGCTGACCGACGACACCGCCGACATGACCATGGCGCTGATTCTGGCCGTCACCCGCCGCATCCCCGAAGGACTGGCGGTGATGCAAAAGGGCGAATGGCAGGGCTGGGCGCCCACGGCGTTTCTGGGCGGGCGCGTCGCCGGACGGCGTCTGGGCATCCTTGGCATGGGGCGCATCGGACAGGCGGTGGCGCGCCGCGCTGCCGCGTTCGGCATGCAGGTGCATTACCACAATCGCAAACGCGTGCGCCCCGAGGTCGAGGAGGCGCTGGAAGCGACCTATTGGGACAGTCTGGACCAGATGGTGGCGCGGATGGATGTCATCTCGATCAACTGTCCCTCGACGCCCAGCACCTTTCACCTGATGAACGCCCGCCGCCTGAAGCTGATGAAACCCAGCGCGGTGATCGTCAACACCTCGCGCGGCGAGGTGATCGACGAGAACGCCCTGACCCGCATGCTGCGCGCAGGCGAGATCGCCGGGGCGGGACTCGACGTCTATGAGCACGGCACCCAGATCAACCCGCGTCTGCGCGCGCAGAACAACGTGGTCCTGCTGCCGCATATGGGCTCGGCCACGCTCGAGGGACGGATCGAGATGGGCGAGAAGGTGATCATCAACATCAAGACCTTCGAGGACGGCCACCGCCCGCCGGACCAGGTCGTTCCCGCCATGCTGTAAGCGTGATGCATGCGCGCCTTCGTTGCCATCACGCCGCCGGAAACGGTGCGCGACGCGCTGCTGCGCGTGCAGGCGGCGCTGCCGCTGGGCCGCCCCGTGCCCGAGGACAATTTGCACCTGACGCTGGCGTTTCTCGACGATCAGCCAGAGGAACTGCTGCGCGACCTTCACGAGGAACTGACCGAAATCCCCGCGGGGACATTCGATCTGGACCTGGCGGGGCTTGGCTGTTTCGGTGGGGCCGCGCCGCGCGTCCTGTTCGCGCAGGTCGCTCCCAGCGAGGCGCTTGACCGGCTGCACCGCTCCGTTGCCCAGGCGGCAAGGCGCGTCGGCATCCACCTGCCGCGCGAGCGGTTTCGCCCGCATATCACGCTGACCCGGTTCCCGGGGCGCCTGTCTTCGCTGGCCCAGCGTCAGCTGCGGGGATTTCTTGACATCCACGCCGATGCCGCCCTGCCGGGGTTCACCGTTCACGATTTCACGCTGTTCCAGTCGACCCTGCGTCCCGGTGGCGCCCTGCATGAAGAACTGGCCAGCTATGAGTTGCGCGACATCCCGCTCACGATCTGATTGCCGCAGAGGGGCATACGGTTACACTGGCGCATGGAATCAACCGGGAGAGGAGGCCCGCCATGAAACGACTCATCCTTGCCAGCCTGACCTGCGGAGCGCTGGCCTTGCCCGCGTTCGCCCAGCAGACCACCGATGCGGTGGACCCCGAAATCGCGACCTCCGGGGGGTTCGACACCGCATCGCCCGAGATTTCCGCGGCGCTGGAGGCGAAAGAGGCGGGTCGCCCGGTCGATGCGCAGAACTGGATGGTCGCCGCGGCCAACCCGCTGGCGGTGCAGGCCGGCGCCGATATCCTGCGCAAGGGCGGCAGCGCGGCGGATGCGCTGGTCGCCGTGCAGACGGTTCTGGGTCTGGTCGAGCCGCAATCCTCGGGTCTTGGCGGGGGTGCGTTTCTGGTCTGGTATGACGGCGAGACCGGCGAGTTGACCACCCTGGACGCGCGCGAAACCGCGCCGCTGGCGGCGACTCCGACGCTGTTTCAGGATGAGGATGGCAAGCCGCTGGAATTTTTCGACGCGGTGGTCGGCGGACGCTCGGTCGGCACGCCGGGCACGCCCGCGCTTCTGGAGGAACTGCACCGCCGCTGGGGGCGCACCGCTTGGCCGGCGCTTCTGGACCCGGCCATTACACTGGCCGAGGACGGTTTCGCGGTGTCGCCCCGCCTTGCTGGTCTGATCGAAGAGGACGCCGAGAAGCTGGGGCGCTTCGACAGTACGGCGGCCTATTTCATGCCCGACGGCGCGCCCTTGCAGGCGGGCGCCACGCTGAAAAACCCCGATTACGCCGATACGCTGCGGCAGATGTCCGAGAAGGGCGCCGAGGCGTTCTATACCGGTCCCATCGCCGCCGATATCGTGCGCACCGTCACCGGGGCCGAGGGCAATCCGGGCGTGTTGTCCGCGCTGGATCTGGCGATCTATCAGGTGCAGGAGCGCGCGCCGGTCTGCGCCCCCTACCGCGCCTACGAGATCTGCGGCATGGGGCCTCCATCGTCGGGCGCGCTGACCGTGGGGCAAATTCTGGGCATGCTCGACCAGTATGACCTGAGCGAAACCGGCAAGGATAGCGCCGAAAGCTGGCGGCTGATCGGCGACGCCTCGCGCCTCGCCTTCGCGGACAGGGGCCGCTACATGGCCGACAGCGATTTCGTGCCCATGCCCACCGCCGGGCTGGTCGATCCCGCCTATCTGGCCGAACGCGCCAAGCTGCTGGCGGGCGACGATGCGCTGCCCGAGGTCAGTCCCGGCAATCCCGAATTCGACCATGCGTCGAACTGGGCCGATGACCGCTCGATCGAATTCCCCTCGACCTCGCATATTTCGGTCGTGGATCAGTATGGCAATGTCGCGTCGATGACGACGACCATCGAAAACGGCTTTGGCTCGCGGCTGATGGTGCGGGGTTTCCTGCTGAACAACGAGTTGACCGATTTTTCGTTCGAAACGCACGAGAATGGCGCGCCCATCGCCAACCGGGTCGAGCCGGGCAAGCGGCCGCGCTCGTCCATGGCGCCGACCATCGTGATGCAGGACGACGCGCCGGTTCTGGCCATCGGCAGCCCCGGCGGCAGCCGGATCATCGGCTATGTCGCCGGGGCCATCATCGGCTGGGCCGATTGGGATCTGGATGTGCAGCAGGCACTGGCCTTGCCGCATGCGGTCAACCGCTTCGGCACCTTTGATCTTGAGGCCGGGACCGAGGCGGAAAACCTGCAATCGGGGCTTGAAGATCTGGGCTATGAGGTGGAAATCCGTGACCTGACATCCGGCCTGCACGCCATCGAGATCACGGCGGACGGGCTGAAAGGCGGCGCCGATCCGCGCCGCGAAGGCATCGCGCTGGGCGAGTGAGCCCGCGCTGACAAGGAAGGAACGCACATGGTTCAGGCCGTCGATCTGCCACGCAACGAAACCGGCATTCGGGCGGCGCTGGACCAACTGCGCCAGCGCTTCGGCAAGCGGTTGCAGACCGGCCAGTCGATCCGCGAACAGCACGGCCACACCACGACCTGGATCCGGAACCAGCCCCCCGACGCGGTTCTCTTCCCGCAAGACACCGACGAGGTGGCGCAGATCGTCCGCATCTGCGCCGCCCACAAGGTGCCGGTGATCCCCTTCGGCGTCGGCACCTCGCTCGAAGGGCACGTGAACGCCGCCGCCGGGGGCGTGTGTCTGGACATGAGCGAGATGAACCGGGTGCTGGCGGTGCATGCCGAGGATCTGGATTGCGTCGTTCAGCCCGGCGTCACGCGCGAGGATCTGAACACCCACCTGCGCGACCGGGGGCTGTTCTTTCCCATCGATCCCGGTGCCAACGCGACCCTGGGTGGCATGGCGGCGACGCGGGCCAGCGGTACCAACGCGGTGCGCTATGGCACGATGAAGGACAACGTCATCGCGCTTGAGGTCGTGATGGCCGATGGCGAGGTGATCCGCACCGCGCAGCGGGCGCGCAAATCCTCGGCCGGATACGATCTGACGCGGCTGCTGGTGGGCTCGGAAGGGACGCTGGGCATCATCACCGAAATCACCCTGCGCCTGCAAGGCATCCCCGAGGCGATCATGTCGGCGCGCTGCTCGTTTCCGTCCGTCGATGCGGCCTGCCAGGCGGTGATGACAACGATCCAGTATGGCATCCCGGTGGCGCGGATCGAATTGCTGGACGCGCTGCAGGTGCGCGCCTGCAACGCCTATTCCAAACTCGACCTGCCGGAAACGCCGCTGCTGCTGCTGGAATTCCACGGCTCGGACGGCAGCGTGACCGAGCAGGCACAGACCTTCGGCGAGATCGCCGAAGAATTTGGCGGCAGCGGGTTCCAGGCCACCGCCAGCTCCGAAGAACGCAATGCTCTGTGGCAGGCGCGGCACAACGCCTATTGGGCGGCGCTGCAACTGCGCCCGGGCGCGCGGGGCCTGTCCACCGATGTCTGCGTGCCGGTGTCGCAACTGGCGGCCTGCGTGGTTGCTACGCAGGAGCGGTTGGCACAGGACGGTTTCATCGCCCCCATCGTCGGCCATGTCGGCGACGGCAATTTCCACACGCTGCTGCTGGTCGATGCCGAAGACTCCGAAGAGGTCGCGCGCGCCGATGCCTTCGTCGGCTGGCTGAACGATCTGGCGATCTCGATGGACGGAACCTGCACCGGCGAGCACGGGATCGGGCAGGGCAAGCGGCCGTATCTCGAACGCGAACTGGGTCCGGCCACACGCTACATGGCTGCGATCAAGGCAGCGCTCGACCCCGACAACATCCTGAACCCCGGCAAGGTTCTGCCTGGCTGAGGTGTTTCCCAACTGCCGCGCCTGCGGCGCGACACCATTATTTTTCTTGCCTCCGGCGGGGGTATTTCAAACCAGAAAGAAGCATGAAAGCGTCCTTCTTCTTTCTGGTTCCAAATACCCAAATCCCACGTGCACAACCGGCGCTGTCGGTGACAGCAAGGGCGTTCCGGCGCGGTCTGTCGGTTTTATCCGCTTTTGCGTCGGAACGATTTGGCGCGTGGCTCCGCGCCTTGGCATAACAATGACAACTGCAACCGTCAGCGGAGCGAACCCGATGAAGACCCATGTCAAGGCCCTGATTGTCGGGGGGGGCGCAGTCGGCACCTCGATCGCCTACCATTTGGCGGGTGCGGGCTGGGATGACGTGATGCTGCTGGAGCGGGACGAGTTGACCAGCGGCAGCACCTGGCATGCCGCCGGTTTGCTGCCGCTGTTCAACATGTCCTACGCCACCACCCATATTCACCAGTATTCGGTCGAATTCTACAAGACGCTGGAGGCGGAAACCGGGCTGAATGCCGGGTTCGCGGTGGTGGGCAATCTGCGCATGGCCCAGAGCGATGCGCGGATGGACGAATACATGCTTTACGCCGCCACCGCCGAGACCTGCGGTGTGCCATACGTTTTTCTGACGCCTGATGAGATCGCAGAGCGCTGGCCGCTGATCCGCACCGACGATCTGAAAGGCGCGCTCTATCATCACACCGACGGCTATATAAACCCCGCCGATGTTACCATGGCGATGGCCAGGGGCGCGCGTCAACGCGGCGTCATGATCGAGCGCAAATGGCAGGCCGATGCCTTCCACTGGACCGGGAGCGCGTGGGAGGTGACGGCGACGAAGATGGTCGAGAAGGGTGGCAATCTTGTGCCCTCGGATGAACAGATCGTCATAACCGCCGAGCATGTCGTCACCGCCAGCGGCAACCACGCGCAGCGCACGGCGCGGATGCTGGGCATCAAGATGCCGGCGATCCCGGTCGAACATCAATTCATCGTGCTGGACCGCGACCCGGCGCTGGTCGCCTGGCGCAAGGACGGCAATGGCGAACATCCGGTGGTTCGCGACGCTGACGCCCAAAGCTATGTGCGCGAGGAGCGCGGCGGCTGGATTCTCGGGGTTTATGAGAAAGGCGCGCCGGCGCGGTTCGAATACGGCGTTCCCGACTCTTTCCGCGCCGATCTGTTCCAACTCGATCTCGACCGCATCGAAGAGCAATACGCCGCGATGATCCACCGGGTGCCGTCCTGCGAGGACAGCGGCCTTAAGGACGATTTCAACGGGCCGATCTGCTATACGCCCGATGGCAATCCCTTGGTCGGTCCGGCGCCGGGTTTGCGCAATATGTGGCTGGCCGAGGGGTTCAGTTTCGGCATCACCGCCGCCGGCGGCACGGGGTATTACCTGGCGCAGATGATGGTCGAGGGCGAGGCCGAGATCGACATGGCCTCGCTTGACCCCAAGCGCTACGGCGACTGGATGACGACGGAATATGCCGCGCGCAAGAACGAGGAAGCGTACGACCACGTCTATGTTCTGCATCACCCTGACGAGGAACGCCCCGCCTGTCGCCCGCTGCGGACCTCGCCCGCCTATGACCGGCAAAAGGCGCTGGGCGCGCAGTTCGGGCAGGTCAATGGCTGGGAGCGCCCGAATTATTATGCCTCCGAGGGGTTCGACGACCATGCGGCGCGCAGTTTCCGGCGCGGCGGCTGGTGGCCATATGCCGTCGAGGAGGCCAAGGCGATCCGCGAGGGCGTCGGGCTGATCGACGCGACGGCATTCGCCAAGCATGTGGTGAAGGGGCCGGGCGCGACCGCGTTCCTTGACTGGTTCACCTGTAACACGCTGCCGAAGGTGGGCCGGATCAACCTGACTTATGCGCTGACCGCGCATGGGACGACGCGCACGGAATATGCCATGGTGCGGCTGGGAGAGGACGAATATTATCTGGTCTCGGCCGGCGCATGGGCCGCTTATGACGGTGATTTCCTGCGCAAGGCCGCGGCGGACAAGGCGGATGCGTTCGGCTACATCGAAATTCAGGATGTCACGACGCAATGGGGCGTGTTCGCCATCGCCGGGCCGAAAACCCGCGATGTGCTGACCCCGCTGGTGCGCGACGCGGACCCCGCAACCGTGCTTGGCAACGAGCGGTTTCCATGGCTGTCCTGCCGCGACATCGAACTGGGCATGTGCCCGGTGCGCGCGATCCGGGTTGCCTATACCGGCGAGTTGGGGTGGGAGCTGCATCACCCGATCGAGATGCAGAATTACCTGTGGGATCAACTGATGCAAGCGGGCGATGCGCAGGGGCTGAAACCGGTCGGCGCGCGAGCGCAGAACTGGTTGCGGCAGGAGAAGAGCTATCGCGCGTTCGGTAACGAGCTGGGGCGCGATGCGACGCCGCTCGAGGCCGATCTGGCGCGGTTCGTGGACAGGGACAAGGGGTTTCACGGCAAAGCGGCGATGCAGGAAACCGGGATTCGCAGCATATGCGTCACGCTGCTGATCGACGGGCCGGAAGATGCCGACCCATGGGGGCGCGAAGCGCTGTATCAGGGTGATGCGCGTGTGGGGCGGCTGACCTCGGGGGGCTATTCGGTGCATTTCGGTCAAAGCATTGGCATGGGCTATGTCCGCCCCGATCTGGCCGAGCCGGGAACGCGGCTGCAGGTCAGAATGCTGAACCGGCTTTGGGATGCTGAAGTGGTGCGGGACAGCCCTTATGATCCGAAAAACGAGGCGATCCGTCGCGATGGGTGAGCGGCGCGGCTGGATGCGCGTTCTGTTGATCGTGGCGGCGGGGCTGTTGCTGGTCGCCGCGCTGCTGCCGCAGACGCCGCTCAGCAAGTCGGCGGCGGGCTATGCGGGCGGCGTGGCCACCGCCAGCGCGGGCACCTATGTGACGTTGCGCACGCTCAACGCGTTCCTGTCCACCGCGCAGGAGATCGAGGTGGGCGGGGCCTTTGTCGTCTCGGGCACCGCGCAGCCGCTCAAGGTGCTGGAGCCGATCGACGACACGGTGGAACGCATCGCGGCGGTGGTCTTTGCCCTGATGGTCGTCTCGGGCGTGCTGTCGGTGGCGATGGGACCGGTGGGTGCGGTCGGGCTGGCAATGATGGCGGGAGCGTTGGCTTTGTGGGCCATTGCGCCGCGCCGGGTGCTGGGGCGCAGGCTGGCAGCTTATGGCGCGTTTCTGGGGCTGGCGCTGCCGCTGTCGTTCCTGCTGTCGGGCCTTCTGGCCGAACACATGACAGCGGATGTCTGGGCCGAGAACAGCGCGGTGATCGCCCGCATCACCGAAGGGGTGCAACCGCCCGAAGCCGCCGACGATGCCGGATGGTGGGACCGGATGCAGGCGGGGCTGGGCGGGATCGAGCGCTATCAGACGCTGGCGGCCAACATATTCGAACAGGCGGACGAGATGATCGCCAGCTATGTGGCGATACTGGCGGTGTTCATCTTTCGCATCTTCCTGCTGCCGCTGCTGCTGGCGGGTGGCTTTTTCGTCGTGGCGCGCTGGGTCGCGCGGCCCGGTTACTGACGCCGCCGCGCCAGCCACTTGTTCCACGCCGCCGCATTGCCGGAAAACGCGTTGAGGTCCACATCGCCGCCGATGCCCGGTGCAATGCCGGTGCCGCTATATTGCCAGAAGGTCCAGTTCTGGCCCGGATAGACGTGACGCGGATGTTGCGCGGTCGCGCGCAGCCAGAATTCCTCGCCCCGCATCCGGCTCATGTCGTTGTCGCGATAGAATTCCGGCGTGGTATAGATGATCGGCCGCTGGCCGTAATGGCGTTCCAGCGCATCAAGGAAGGTCTGCGCCTCGTGGCGCACCACATCGCCGGGCGGGCGTTTGCGGCAGGTCGGCGAATAGGGGTTCCATTCCATGTCGAGCACCGGCGGCAGCGTGCCGCGTTCGCGCGGGACGTTGCGGATGAACCAGCGCGCCTGATCTGCCGCCGAGGTGCAGAAATAGTAGAAATGATAGGCTCCGCGATGGATGCCCGCACGGCGCGCGCCGTGCCAGTGGTCCTGAAAGCGCGGGTCGAGCATGTCGCCGCCCTCGGTCGCCTTGACGAAGGCGAATTTGACGCCGGCGCGGCCGGCCTCGTGCCATTCCACGCGGTCCTGGAACCGGGCCACGTCGATGCCGTGAATGGCATGGCGATGCGGCGAATGGCCGTTCCATTCGACGGGCTTGCGGTCGCCAAGCGCTCCGGCGGGGCCGGATGGCTCGCGGCCGCATGCGGCCAGTGTCAGAAGAAACAGGATCAGAAGGGGGCGGATCATGGGCTTACGCTCCGGATTGGGTCGGGGCCACTATGCGCGATCCACCGGCAGTTGGAAGAGGGGGCGCGGTCATCAACGCCACCGCGCGCGCGAAATTCAGCCGGTCAGTTCGTCATAACATTCCAGCGCCTTTGCGGCATACATCATCGCCGGGCCACCGCCCATCTGGATCGACATGGCCAGCACGTCGCCCAGTTCTTCGCGGGTTGCGCCCGCCTTGACCAGTGCCTCGACATGCAGCGCGATGCAAGGCTCGCAGCGGATGGCGATGGAAATGCCCAGCGCGACAAATTCCTTGGTCTTGAAGTCCAGCGTGCCGCCGTCCTTCACAGTCTTGCCCATCGCGTTGAACGCGCGGGTGGTCTCGGAAATCGCGCCGTTCAGGTTGCGCAGCCCGTTGCGAGTCTCGTCGAGCTTGTTTTTCCAGGTCATCGGGTATCCTTTTCTTGATAACTGCGTCCGGCTTATGCGCAGGGGTGGTGGCTGGCCTTGATCGGGATCAGGCGGCGGGCCTTTCGAAGATCAGCGCGAGATTGTTGGCGGGCATGTCGATCTGGTCGACCGGTTTCAGCCCCGCTGCCTGCGCCGTCGCGCATATGTCGGAAACGTCCTTGTAACCGATTTCGGGATCCTGCGCGACAAGGGCGGCGTGAAAATCGCAGTCGCCCGCGCTGGTCAGTGCGCCCTCGCGCATGAACGGGCCATAGATGACCAGCCGGCCGCCGGGCGCAAGCGCGCTTGCCGCCTCGGCAATGACGGTCGCGGCTTCGGGCGCGCTGATCAGGTGGAGCAGGTTGACGACCACGATCAACGCCTGATCGCCATGCGTCGCGCCCCAGCCGGGAATGGAGGCATCCAGATCCAGCGCCGGCGCGATATTGGTCAGGCCGGACGCGCGCGCGTGCGCGTCGATGCTGGCGCGGCGGTCGGGCGCGATATCGCTGGGCTGCCAGTTCAGGTCGGGCAGGGCGCGGGCAAAAGCGACGACATGCTGTCCGGTGCCGCTGGCCAGTTCCAGCGCGCGGCCCTTTTGCGGTGCCACGTGGCCCAGCAGATCGCAAAGCGGCCCGGCATTGCGCGCGGCGGAGGGCGCGAAAAGCTGTGCGCCCTGTCCCGGTTCGGCAATGCTGGCGCTGGGCGGGGTGCGGCGAAGCGGCATGGCGGGCGTTCCCGTGAGGAGTTTCTCCGGACAGTTTGCCATGATCGGAGGCATGTTCAAGCGGCATGCGTTTCACATGGAAAAGGGCCACGCCGGAATGGCGCGGCCCGATGCCGGATCAGTCCGGTCTCATTTCGGGATTTCCGCGTCGATTCCTTCGACGAAGAAATCCATGCCCAGCAGCGCCTGATCCTCGGCGACCTCGCCCTCGGCCAGCCATTGCGTGCCGTCCTGCTTGTTGAGCGGCCCGGTGAACGGGTGATATGCGCCGCTTGCGATCGTATCCATCAACGCCAATGCCTCGGCCTTGACGTCCTCGGGAACGCGGTCGGTGATCTCGCCGATCTGGACCATGCCGTCGCCGATCCCGGCCCAGGTGTCCGCCGTTTCCCAGGTGCCGTCGAGCACCTTGCCGACACGTTCAATGTAGTAGGGGCCCCAATTGTCGATGATCGAACTGACGCGCGGCCCGTCCTTGTATTCGGCCATGTCCGAGGCCTGTCCGAAGCCGATGACATTACCCGCCGCTTCGGCCGCGGCCAGCGGTGCGGTGGAATCGGTGTGTTGCAGGATCACGTCGGCGCCCTGTTCGATCAGCACCTTGGCGGCATCGGCCTCTTTCGCGGGATCGAACCAGGTGTAGGCCCAGACGATCTTGAACTGCACGTCCGGGTTGACCTTCTTGGCGTGGATATAGGCGCTGTTGATGCCGCGCAGCACTTCGGGGATCGGGTAGGAGCCGATATAGCCGATGATGTTGCTTTCGGTCATGTTGCCCGCGATATGGCCCAGAACCGCACGCCCCTCGTAGAACCGGGCGTTGTAGATCGCGAGGTTCGGCGCGGTCTTGTATCCGGTGGCGTGCTCGAATTTCACGTCGGGGAATTTCTTGGCGGTATTCACGGTCGCGTCCATGAAGCCGAACGAGGTGGCAAAGATCAGGTCGGCCCCGTCCAGTGCCATCTGCGTCATCACGCGCTCGGCGTCCGGCCCTTCGGGGACGCTCTCGACATAGGTGGTTTCGGCCTTGTCGCCGAACTCCTCCATCACGGCCAGACGTCCCTGGTTGTGCTCGTAAGTATAGCCGCCATCGCCGATGGGTCCGACATAGATGAAGCCGACCTTGACCTTGTCGTCCTGTGCCATTGCGCTGGTCGCAAGTCCCAGCGCCATCGCGGTGCTGGCAAGAAGTGACGTGAATTTCATTATATACCCCTGTTGCGTGGCCTCATTGCGAGGCATGGAAAATTCGGCCCAGCGCAGCCGGTGCCCGGCTTTTGTCCGCCGACAGGATCACGAGCACGAGGATCGTGACCACGTATGGCGACATTGCCAGATATTCGACCGGTATGGCAACGCCCGCGGCCTGCAGGTTCAACTGCAACACGGTGATGCCCCCGAACAGCCAGGCGCCCAGCAGCACGCGCCATGGCTTCCAGCTGGCGAAGACCACCAGCGCCAGCGCGATCCATCCGACACCGGCGGTCATGCCCTCGGTCCATTGGGGCACGCGCACGAGGCTGATATAGGCGCCGCCCAGCCCGGCGCAGGCGCCGCCGAACAGGATCGCGAGGATACGAATGCGCACCACCTTGTAACCCAGCGCATGGGCGGCATCGTGGTTTTCGCCCACCGCGCGCAGAATCAGGCCCGCCCGGCTGAACCGCAGCAAGGCCCAGACCCCCGCGACCAGCGCGATGGCGAGGTAAAGCATCGGGTCATGGCCGAACAACAGCCGCCCGACCACCGGCAGATCGCCCAGAACCGGAATGTCCAGCCGGGCAAAGCGCGGCGGCTTGATCCCGACATAGCCTTGTCCTATCAGCGCGCTCAGCCCCAGACCGAACAACGTCAGCGCCAGCCCGCTTGCCACCTGGTTGGCCAGCGCCACCTGCGTCAGCAGCGCGAACAGCAGCGCCAGCGCGGCACCCCCCGCCGCCGCCCCGGCAAAGCCCAGCCAGGGCGATCCGCTTTCCACCGCGATGACAAAGCCGCAGACCGCGCCGGTGATCATCATGCCCTCGACGCCCAGGTTCAGCACGCCGGACCGCTCGGCCACCAGTTCGCCGATGGCAGCCAGCAGGATCGGCGTCGCCGCGACCATCAGCGACGCGATCAGCAGGGCAGGATTGATGGCGGAAAGGTCCATGTCACGCCACCTCGGTCTTGCGCATGCGGACGCGGTAATTGGTCAGCAGGTCCAGCGCCAGCAGGAAGAACAGCAGCATCCCCTGAAACACTTGGATCGCCGCCGCGGGAAGGCCCAATTGCGCCTGCGCGATCTCGCCGCCGATATAGGTCAGCGCCAGCAGCGCCCCCGCCAACAGGATGCCGACCGGATGCAACCGGCCCAGAAACGCGACGATGATCGCGGTAAAGCCATAGCCGACGTTGAAATCGATGCTGACCTGCCCCGACGGCCCCGAAACCTCGAACATGCCGGCCAGCCCGGCCAGCGCGCCCCCGGTGCCCAGGCAGAACAGGATCAGCCGCGCCGGGCGCACCCCCGCGAAACGCGCGGCGCGCGGGGCATCGCCGGTCAGGCGGATGTGAAAGCCCAGCATGTGCCGGTTCAGCAGGATGTAGGCAAAGATCACCGAGATCAGCGCCGCCACAACGCCCCAATGCATGCCGGTATTGGCGATCAGGTCGGCATTGTGCGCACTTTCGTATTGTTGCAGGTTGCGGCTGCCCGGAAAGCCCATCCCTTGCGGGTTCTTCAGCAATCCCAGCGACATCGAGGCCAGCAACTGCTCGGCCACATAGACCAGCATCAGCGACACCAGGATCTCGTTGGTGCCGAACCGCACCTTCAGCAGTGCCGGGATCATCGCCCATGCCCAGCCGCCCAGAGCGCCTGCAATCACCATCAGCGGAAAGATGAACCACGCCTCCAGCGGATAGAACGCCAACGCCACACCCGCACCGGCCAGCGCCCCGACGATATACTGCCCCTCGGCGCCGATATTCCAGATATTCGCCTTGAACCCCAGCGACAGGCCGATGGCGATCAATACCAGCGGCGCGCCCTTGACCAGAAGTTGCGGGCGGTAATAGCTGGCATGCGGCCCGAACAGCGGATCGTAAAAAATGGTGGCAATCGCCTCGACCGGGTTTTTACCAAGGACCGCAAACAACAGCCCGCCGAACAGCATCGTTGCCAGAACGGCCAGAACCGGCGTCGCCAGCGCCCAGCCCCGCGACGGCTGCGGCCGTTTTTCCAGCACGATCATGCGGGGCGCCCCTCCTGCTTTCCGCTTTCGTCAAATACCCAGCCCAAGGGATATGCCTCTTGTATCACGTGATGTCGGGATGTCGCCGCCTTGATTTCGCAGACAGGTTAATGGTTTAGCTTAACATCGTGCATCGGGGGAAACCCAAGCAGCATCACCCCGGAACCTACATAAGAGAGGAATTGTTTTCCACGAAAAAATCCAACGCCGTCGCGGAGGCAGGCATGCAGACCTGTGCCCGTCGGCAAGCGATACGGCGCGGGTTCTGCAAATCGGGAAAGTTGGCTGGAGCGATCATCGCCGATCGCCCCGGAAATCATCCGTATTATCGACGAAAGGCTTTACATCGTCACTGTTGATGTTCGGGCAGATCCTCGAGTTCGTCCTTGCTCAACGCGGTTCTTGCGTAAACGGTGCCGGAATCGTCGCGCCGGAAATCCAGTTGCGCCAGATCGAGCGCGACATGCTTTGCGCCGATCCCGAGAAACCCGCCCACATCCACGACCACCCGGGTGTTCGGCCCGGTGCCTTGAACATGGGAAATCTGACCGATGTTATGCTCGGCCTCGGCAGGACCATAGACCTGCGCCCCTTCGAGATTTGCGGCGTTCAATTCGACGGCCGGAAGTTGAGGATGCATTGGCTGGGTCATGACAGATCTCCGTTCCAATAGATGAGTTGGCGTCATCAACCGGGTATAACCGCCGGCACGGTTTCCGGGTTCCGGACAGAATGCATCCTCGGCCGGCGTTTTTTGACTCAAGACGCTTGCAGCGCGCCGTGCAACATCTATATACCATCCACACGGATGGAGAATGAAGATGAGCAATGTGCGACACCTGCGTGACAAGGCGCCTGACAGCGAAAAGATCACGATCAATCTCGGCTATGTGGATCTTGGCCGCATCGATCTGCTGGTGCAGGAAGGGTTCTATTCCAATCGCAGCGATTTCATCCGGACGGCGATCCGCAATCAACTGGACGGTCACGGCGATACCGTCAGCAAGACCATCGAACGCCACACCATGGAGTTGGGTCTGCGCGACTATACCCGCGCCGATCTCGAGGCGCTGCGGGACGCGGGCGAGATGCTTCACGTCAAGGTCGTGGGTCTTGCGCGTATCGCTTCGGATGTCTCGCCCGATCTTGCCCTTGCGACGATCGGTTCCATCACCGTTCTGGGAGCCTTGCAGGCCAGCCCGGACATCAAGAAGGCGCTTGCCGACCGCATCACCTGAGATGCGCAACTTAACATAAGGACTGATAAAATGATCAACTTGAACGTCGGTGCGCGGCACCGGGCGACCGAAGACGCACGTCTCGCACATGTCTCGGCCGCCAATAATCTGGTGCAGCGCACGCTCGCCCGACACGGGCTGATGCCCGAACCTGCCGGAGGACCGGGCGCAACAGCCGGGACAGCACCGGCGATGGACGACCTGTTGTCGGGCCTGAAGGCGCGTTTCGCAACGACCGCCCGGCAGGAGGTTGCCATCCCGACCGGTGCCGAATTCCGCCAGGAGCAGTTCACCTGCGAAGCCGGGAGCCGCGCCTACCGGACCTATGTTCCCGCCTCCGCGACGGCGGGGGTGACGGGCATCGTCGTCATGCTGCACGGTTGCACCCAGACAGCCGAGGATTTCGCCATCGGCACCGGAATGAATACCCTGGCGGAGGAACACGGCTTTGTGGTGATCTACCCGCAGCAATCGCGCGGCGACAATGCGCAATCGTGCTGGAACTGGTTCAGCCGTGGCGATCAGCGGCGGGAGCGGGGGGAGCCTGCGATCCTTGCCGGGATCACCCGCGCGGCAATGGCCGAGCATGGCATCGCCCGGAACCGCACCTTTGTCGCCGGGCTGTCCGCCGGGGCCGCCATGGCCGTGATCCTCGGCGAAACCTATCCCGATGTGTTTTCCGCTGTGGGCGCACATTCCGGATTGCCCTTCGGCGCCGCAAAGGACGTGGCGACGGCCTTCGGGGCGATGGCGGGAACCGGACCGGACCCGGTGACGTCCCATGCGAATTCAACGGCGCTTCGCACGATCGTTTTCCACGGGGCGGCGGACTCGACCGTGCATCCCTTGAACGCAGAGCGTATCGCGCGGCACGCCATGGATCGCGGTTCGCCCCGGACCATCGAGACCGACGAACGCGGCAACGTGTCGGGGCGGTCCTTCCATCGCCGGATTACCACGGGGGCCGACGGCTCGGTCGAACTCGAATATTGGGTGGTCGACGGATTGGGGCACGCATGGTCGGGTGGCCGGGCAGGCGGTTCCTACACCGATGCGAAGGGTCCGGATGCCAGTGCCGAGATGGTCCGCTTCTTTTTCGAGTGACGCGGCGAGTGGACGCGACGCGCAACACCATCGCGGGCGGTCAAGGTCAGGACCGCCCGCTTTGCACCCGTGGGTCACTCCGCCAGCGATCGCGCCCGCCGAAAGGCGTCGCGCGCGGTGCACCGGGACAGGTAGGCCTGCAATACCGGGTGGCGGTCAAGTCCGACGACATGGGAGGTGATCCAGAGCGAATATCCCACATGGCAATCGACGCCCGAAAAATCGCTCAGAAGCCATTCGGACCCATCAAGCCAGTCGCCCAGCAGGCCCAGCCCGTGTTCCAGCCGTTGCATTTCATCGGAATCGGTATTTTGCGCGCCTTTGATCTGAACCGCGATGACATACCCCACCAGCGTCTCACCGAAATGCAGCCAGTCGAGCCAGCCGGGCCGGCCTGCGGACCCTGGCGCGCGGCCCAGTCGCGGCGCGCGCGTTTCGCACAGCCATTCCGTCATGGCGCCGGTTTCGTGCATGGTCACATTGCCGTCGCTCAGGGCAGGAACCCGCGCGATGGGGCAGAGGGCATCGTGCAGAGAGCCGCCTTCCCTGACGATCTCAAGCTCATAATCACAGCCGATCTCTTCCATCAGCCACAGGATCCGCAGGGAGCGTGACCATGGAATATGGCGAAGTTTGAGATCGGCCATCGTGATGAACCTCGGTTTGTTGTAGCGCCGCGCACCGGCTTATACGAAAACAACCCGGTTCAGCGCGTAAAGTTCAACACCCGGCTTTGCGTGACCAGCATATCGAGTGGCTGATCCGTTGGTTCCAGCGGTATCGCGTCGGCTTCCTGCTCGTCATAGGCGAACCCGATGGCCAGTGTCGGACGGCGCGAGCGCAGCAGTTCCAGCGTGCGGTCAAAGAAACCGCCGCCATAGCCCAGACGCCCGCCAAGAGCATCGAACGCCACCAGCGGCACGATGACGAGTTCGGGTTCGAAAAAGTCCGGATGCGCCGGAACCGATGCGCCGAACGTTCCCTCGACCAGTTCGATGTCGGGCGTCCATTTCGCGAATTTCAGCGGCATGTCGGGTCCGGGTATCACCGGCACCCCCACCGTTCCGTGCGCCGCAGCCTCGGCCATGGCGGGGAGCGGGTCGATCTCGGTGCGGATCGGCAGGTAGCCCGACATCGGCATACCGCGATACCGCGCCAGAATTGCTTTCAGATGGTCCGAAGCGCCGGGTTCGCGCTTGTCATGGGCAACCTTGCGTCGGGCGAAGGCGGATTTCCGGGCGGCGGCTTTTTCGTCGATGAGATCTGTCATGTGGTCCAACAATAGGATGGAAGGTGAAGAAGCCCACAAATATCTTTCGGACCTCAGCGGTTTTCGTGCATCGCTGATACCAGAGGTGCGATAGCGTCGATCAGATCAGTGTCGCGGAACGGCTTGATCAAAACCTTGCAATTTCCCAGTTTGGCGGCCGAGTCGACCTCACCCTTGCCCGTCGCGAAAATCACCGGCAGATCGGGGTTCGCTGCGCGGGCATCTTGCGCAAGATCCTCGCCGTTCCGGTCGGGCAATCCGATATCGGTGATCAACAGCGCAACCGATTCCGTTTTCAATAGATCTAGCGCGCTTTGCGCGCTTCCGGCTTCGAGCACCTTGCACCCGGCCTCGCGGAGACCCTCGGCGAGGTCGGTTCTTATCAAAACGTCATCCTCGCAAACCAGAACGCACAAACCCTCGAACTGTCGCGTCCCGGTCGACGCGTGCCGTTCCGGCACCTGCGCGATCTCTGCCGGGACGGGCCGCACCTCGGTTGCGCTGCAGTCAAGCACGTCCCGTATCTTTTTGGCCAGTGCCGCTTGCGTATAGGGTTTTCCCAGCAGATGGATTCCGTCGTCCAGCCGCCCGTCATGCACCATCAGATCCGGCACGTAGCCCGAATTGAAAAGCACGGGCAGGTCGGGATATATCTGACGGATCCTTTCGGCCAGTTCATGGCCGGTGGCCTTGCCGGGCATCACCACATCGGTGAACAAGAGATCGACGCGCTGGCCGTTTTCGACAATGTTCATCGCATGTGCGGCATCCGACGCCGGAAGGACCGCATATCCCAGATCGCTCAACATGTTGAATACCGTTTCGCGGACCTGGTCGTCATCCTCGACCAGCAGGATCGTTTCGCAACCGCCCGACAGCGTGTCGGTCGGGCCGGATTGCACCTCCTGTTCCTCCTCCATCGAACGGGGCAAATAGATCCTGATCGTCGTGCCGCTGCCGACTTTGCTTTCGATGGTGATGTGGCCGCCGGATTGTCTGGCAAAACCATAGACCATCGACAGGCCAAGGCCGGTGCCTTGGCCATCCGCCTTGGTGGTGAAGAACGGCTCGAATATGCGATCGACGGTCTCGGGCTGAATGCCGCATCCTGTATCCGTCACCGCGAGCATGACATATTGGCCCGGCCTCGCATCCGGATGCGTGTGTACATAACCTTGATCGAGATCCGCATTACCGACTTCGATGGTCAGCTTGCCCTGGCCGTCCATCGCATCGCGCGCGTTGATCGCCAGGTTCAAAAGCGCGTTTTCCATGTTGTTGGGGTCGATGCTGGTATTCCAGAGCCCGTCGGCAAAGCGGGTTTCCAGTTCCACGCCTTCGCCGATTGCGCTGCGCAGGATATCCGTCGTGCTTCCGAGCAGCCGGCCGAGGTTGATGACCACCGGCGCGAGCGGCTGCTTGCGCGCGAACGATAACAGTTGCGATGCGAGGGTCGCGCCGCGCATGACGCTTTTCATCGCCTGATCAAGCCGCGCCTTCGCGGCCGAACCCTCCGGCATCTCGCGCGCGGTCAGTTGCAGATTGCCGGTGATGACCTGAAGCAGGTTGTTGAAATCATGCGCGATACCGCCTGCAAGGCTGCCGATGGCCTCCATCTTCTGGCTTTGGCGTAGCGTGGCATGCAACTGCTCCAATTCGTGATTGCGCTGTGCCACACGTTCTTCCAGCGTCGCGTTCAGCCGCGCAACGTCGGATTCGGTATTCTTGCGCTCTTCGATATCGGTGTTGGTGCCGACCCAGCCGATCACCGTGCCATCGTCCGCCCGCAGCGGAGACGCCCGCACCAGATGCCAGCGATAACTGCCATCGGCCTTGCGGATGCGAAACTCGGTCTCGTAGCTGATACCTTTGGCAATCGTCGCGGCCCAGTCCGCACCCGCCTTTTCCCGATCCTCGGGGTGCACGACGCGCGCCCAATCCGAACCGTACAAGTCCCCCTCACGGCAGCCGGTGAAACGGTAGAGCCGGTCGTTCAGCCAATTCAGCCCGCCGTCGCGATCTGCGGTCCAGACATGAATCGGCATGGTCTGCGCCATCGTCCGGAACTTTTCGCGGGTTGCGTTCAGGGCAGTCTCGGCGATTTTCTGGCCCGTTACATCATGCCCCTGAACGAATGTTCCGATGGGTGTATCGGTGTCGTCCTTTATCGGATGAATGATGAAATCGATGAAATGTTGCTCGGATTGCTCGTCCGGGGTCGGCTGGATCAATGCCGACATCGCCTTGAACGAGACGGGTTCGCCCGAGGTGAAGACCTGATCCAGCAATTCGTAGAACCCTTGGCCGGCGATGTCGGGCAACGCTTCGCGAACGGTCAGTCCGATCACATCCCGGCCGCCGACAAGGTCTATGTATGACTGGTTGGCGATCTTGAAGACATGTTCGGGTCCATCCAGGATCGCCGTGAAGCTGGGCGCCTGATCGAAAGCGGCCTGAAAGAACTCGGTCACCGCCCCGAGCGCGAGATTCTCGCTTGCGACCGCTTCCGCACGCTGCAACAGCTCGGTGCGCTCAGCGAGACGTTCGGTGCACGCCGATTTCTCACTGTGATAAAGATCGGTGACGTCCACGGTGTTTTGCAGGATGAACTCCACCTGCCCATCCGCATCCGGGATCGGCGTGTGCGTCGCGCTCCAGTACCGTTCCTCGATGCGGCCGTCATCGGTCTCGATGGGATAGGGGATCAGCGGCAGATGATCGCTTTGCCCGGTCGCCAGCACCCTTCGGAACGAGTTGCGCAGCATCTGGTCGGACACGGACTCCGGGGGTGCCGGGAACTCCTCGGTCATGAGGCGACCGATCAGCGCGTCCCGCTCGCGCCCCGTCGCCTCAAGGTAGGCATCGTTGGCCCAGACCATCCGCAGATCCTTGTCGAGAAGGACGTAGGGCGACCGCGCCGAGGCGAAAAGAGCGTCGAGATCAACACGCATCGTCTAAGCATCCAGACATCTTTAATATTGGCAATGGCAAGGGGAAATCGCTGGGTATGGCTGCTGTTTTAAGGGCTGGGAGCCCGGGTGTCTATAGGGTCGCAAACGGCCCCGCCATGTGATTTCCGGTATCAGGTCCGTGGTTTGCGAGGAGATGCCCAGTTTACCAAAGGTCATCTCGTCAGCACGCGGCGCGCGAACGTCTCGACCGTGGCCCAGAGGCTGAGGCTGAGCAGCGCCAGCACCATGAGAGAGGCAAACATCAGGTCGGTCTTGCCGCGTCCGTTTGCCATCAGCATCAGATGTCCAAGCCCGCGCGACGAGCCGACCCATTCCCCGATCACCACCGCCAACGGCGCATAGATCGCCGACAGCCGCAGCCCCGAGGCCAATGCCGGCAGTGCGTTCGGCACCTGCAGATGGATCAGTCGGCGCAACGGTCCCGCGCCGGATGTCTGTGCCAGATCGGCCAGTCCGGGCGGCAGCCGCATCAACCCGTCAAAGAACGCCGAGGCGACCGGGAAATAGGTGACCAGCGCCACCATAACGATTTTCGAGGGCGCGCCATAGCCAAGCCATAGCGTAACCACCGGCGCGAGGGCAAAGACCGGCACGGCCTGCGCAAAGATCAGCACCGGGCGCAGGAACAGCCGGGCCGCAGGCGACAGCGCAAGGTTCAGCGCCGTCCCCACGCCAAGCACCACGCCAAGCGCCAGCCCCTGCACCAGGTTGAGCGCCGAAAACCCGGTTTGCGTCAGCAGCAGCGCCGCGTTGTCGTGCAACGCACGCCCGACATCCAGCGGGCCGGGCAGGATGAAGGCGGGTGCGCCGGTAAAATGCACGATCAGATGCCAGCCCAGAAGCGCGGTCGCCGTGGACAGGCATGCGCGGCCCACCCGCAGCGATATCGCCCCGGCGATCATGCCGCAATCCCGGCGCTCAATGCCGATGCTCGGGTGAGCCGTCGCAACAATGCGGCCTGCGCGGCGAAGGTTTCCGGTGACTCCACCGGACGGGGCGCGGGGGTGTCCGGCGTTTCAAGCGGACAAATCCCTTCGGTGCTGTCGATCAACCACGCAGCATCGGCCAGACGCATGGCCTCTTGCGGATCATGGGTGATCATCAGCACGGTGCGCCCGGCCAACAGCCTGGCGGCCAGATCCTGCATCGCATGGCGTGTGACCGGATCGAGGGCCGAAAACGGCTCGTCGAGCACGACGACCGGGCGATCCTCGTAGAGCGTGCGCGCCAGCGCGACCCGCTGTCGCTGGCCGGTCGAAAGCAGGCCGGGCTTGCGGTCGGCAAGTGCCCCCAGGCCGACCGCGTCCAGAAGTTCGCGGGCGCGGTTCGCGTCGGGGCGCATACCGCGCAAGCGGTCGCCGATGCAGACATTGGCCAACGCGCTGGCCCATGGCAGCAGTTGATCATCCTGCGCCATGACGGCCACGCGACCCGCAAGCGACGCGCCGTCATCCGCATGCAACGCACCCTCCAGCCGCGCACCGGTGGGCAGCCCGGCGACAAGACGCGCGAGCGTGGTCTTGCCCACACCCGACGGCCCCAGCAGCACCGTCCATCGCCCGGGCGCGATGGCCAGGCGCAGGTCGGGCAGCAGCACGGTCTCGCCGAGAATAAGCGTGCCGTGCAAGGTGATCCCCGGAGCGATCATGGTACGGTCGGCGGTGGCGTGATCGCCATGTCCCAGAACCCCTGTTCAAGACGGGTCGCTATTTTGAAACGATGGGCCAGTTCCGTCGCGCGCGGCAGGTCGACCCACCCCTCGCCAAGGCGGCGCACAAGTGCGGCGTCGATCAGCGCACCAACGTCGCGACACAGCGTCTGGAACTCCTCGCCGCCGTAAACCTCGAACCACGCGGCATAGGGTCCGCCGGAATCGGCCAGCCGCGCGCCGATCGCGCCATACCCCAGCACACAAGGCGCGAGTGCCGCCATCAGATCAAGGAAATCGCCCGAATATCCGGCCTCAAGCACATAGCGGGTATAGGCCAGGTTCGCCGGTAATTCGGGCGTCGCCTCAAGCGCGCCCTTGTCGATTCCCTGGGCCGCGCAGGTTTCGATATGCAGCGGCATCTCGACATGAACAAGGGCGTGGACCGTGGCGCTGGCAGCCGCCATTTCGCCAAGCGTGCCGGCCTTGGCCGCGGCCAGGGCCCAGGCGCGCGAGAAATGGATCAGAAAGACGTAATCCTGCCGCAGGTAATGCACGAACTGCGCCTCGGGCAGGGTGCCGTCCGCCAGTTGCTCGACAAAGGCATGATGGGTGTAGGCGTGCCAATCGGCCTCTGCCGCGCCGCGCCATATTTCAAAGGCCCGGCCATATTCATGGTTGCTCAATTTGCTTTCCTCCTGTCACGTCGATGGCAAGTTCGCCGATATCCAGTTGCGCGTCGGTGACGCCGCGCGCGATGAGAAAGTCCTCGAAACGGATATAGCGGCCCGCATCCAGCGCGGCGGGACGCAGCGCGAAGCGAGGCCAGGTGTCGCCCCAGGCGCGTGCGTTCAGTTCAGTCTTCAATTCACGATCGGTCGCAGCGAAACGCTTCCATGCCTCCTCGGGATCGTTGACGATGAAGGCCGCGGCACGTTCGGTTGCCTCAAGGAAACGGGCGATCAGGGCCGGGTCCATCCGCGCGGGGTCGGCCACGTAGATCAGTTCGTCATAGCTGGGCACACCTTCGGATTCGGGGTTGAAGCAACGCCCCTCGTGTCCCTCCAGCGCCATCTGGTTCAACTCAAAATTGCGAAAGGCACCGATCACACCATCGACCTGACCTGCCATCAGCGCGGGCGAGATCGACCAGCCGATATTGATCTGCTCGACCGCATCCGGGGTCATGTCGTGATGCGCCAGCATCGCATCCAGCAGCATTTCCTGTACGCCCGCCACGGCGAACCCGACCTTGCGCCCGGCCAGATCCGGGATCGATTGCACCGGACCATCGGCCAGCACGACAAGGCAGTTCAGCGGTGTTTCGATCAAGGTGCCCACCCGGCGCAGCGACAGACCGGTCCGCCGGTTCAGGTGCAATTCGGGCTGGTAGGAGACCGCGATATCGACCCGTCCGGCCGCGGCCATGCGCGGCGGGTCGTTCGGGTCGGCAGGCGATACCAGTTCGACCTCAAGCCCCGCATCGGCGAAATAGCCCAGTTCCTCGGCCAGTACGATCGGGCCATGGCCGGGGTTGACGAACCAGTCCAGCATGACGGTCAGCTTGTCCTGCGCGGCGAGCGGGCAGGTTGTCAGCAAAAGCGCGGCAATTGGCGCAAAAAATCGCTTCATTGGAGACTCCGGAGTTGAAAGATTGAGGGAGGATGCGGTGCGGTCTATCCGTCGGGCACGCCCAGCAGGGCGATGTCGCCTTGCCAGCGCGCGCGCAGCGCCACGGCACAATTATGCGCGCGCAACCCGGTGCGGCAGGCCAGAACAACCCGTTCGGTGCCCGGCGCGATGCCGAGATCGGGCAGGGCGTCGGTTGACATATGCAGCGCGTCGGCGCGGAACGGCTCGGGCGCCTCGGTGCGCAGGTCGATCACCAGATCGCCGGGGCGGATCGCGGATGCGGCTATGAACGGCAGCGGCGCGGCGGGTTCGGGCGCATCGTCGAAACGGAAATCGACCATCCGCCAGTTTTGCGCATCCCAGACCAGCATCTGCCCCAGCGGCGAGGGCGAGAGATCCAGCAGCACCGACAGCGCCATCTGTGCCTGCATGATGCCCATCATGGCGACGACGGGGCCGAGGATGCCGGCGGAGGAACAGGTGGGTGCCGATGCCGGCAGATCGGGAAAGACCGCCCGCAGCGAGGGCGCGCCGCCGCAGACACCCGCCACATAGCCCTGCAACCCCAGTGCCGAGGCGGTGACAAGCGGCTTGCCCGCCGCGCGGCAGGTATCCGACAGGGTGAGGCTGGCGGCAAAGGTATCGGCACAATCCAGCACGAGGTCGGCCGCATCCACCAGCGCGGGCGCGATCTCGGGATCGAGCCATGTGGCCATGGGGCGGATGTCCACCTCGGGGTTCAGCGCATGCAGCGCCGCCGCGGCGGCCTGCACCTTGGGCGCGTCCAGATCCGCCATGCGATAGAGCGGCTGGCGATGCAGGTTGCCTTCCTCGATATGGTCGCCATCGACGAGGGTGAGGCGCCCCACCCCCGCGCCCGCGAGGTATTGCAGGACCGGCACCGCCAGCCCGCCTGCGCCGACGACCAGAATATGCGCCGAGCGCAGCCGTTCCTGACCCTCTGCGCCCACCTCTGGCAGCACGATCTGTCGCTCGTAACGGGTCATCCGCAGACCTCCAGCCAGGCGCGCATCCGCGCGTCGGGATCGGGATGAAGCGTGATGTCGGTCACCGCCGCCAGCAGGTCGGCCCCGGCCTCGATAACGCCCGGCGCGCGCTCGACCGACAGGCCGCCGATGGCGCAAAGCGGCCTGTCGCCGATCAGGCGCTTCCACTCGCTTACGCGGTCCAGCCCCTGTTCGTGCCATTTCATCTGTTTCAGGATCGTCGGATAGACCGGGCCAAGCGCCACGTAATCTGGATCAAGCGCCAGCGCGCAGTCCAGTTCGGCGCGATCGTGGGTGGACAGGCCAAGGCGCAGCCCGGCGCGGCGGATCGCCTTGAGATCCGCCGTGTCGAGATCCTCCTGCCCCAGATGCACCCAGTCGGCGCTTTGGTCGATGGCGATCTGCCAGTGATCGTTGATCACCAGCGCCGCGCCGTGGCTGCGCGCCAGCGCCAGCGCCCGCCCGATTTCATCGCGCAAGGCGGGTTCGGGGCGGTCCTTGATGCGCAACTGGATCAGGCGCGCGCCGGCCTCCAGCGCGCGGGCGACCCAGTCGGCGCTGTCGAGAACCGGATAGAAACGGGGCAGGGCGGCGGTCATAGAAAGGCCTTTCCGATCAGGGGGGTCGAGGGCGCGGCCATGTCGCGTGCGGGCATCGGGCCGGAGCGGGCGGCGATCTGCCCCGCCTGCGCCGCCAGCGCGAAGGCGCGGGCCATGGCGGCGGGATCGTCGGCCTGCGCCACGGCGGTGTTCAGCAGCACCGCGTCGTATCCCATCTCCATCGCCTGCGCGGCGTGGCTGGGCAGGCCCAGCCCGGCATCGACCACCAGCGGAATATCGGGAAAGGCCGCCCGGAGGCTGCGCAACGCGAACGGGTTGGCCAGCCCCAGCCCCGAGCCGATGGGCGCGCCCCAGGGCATCAGCACCCGGCAACCGGCCTCGACCAACCGCGTGGCGATCACCTGATCCTCGGTCATGTAGGGAAAGACCTTGAAGCCCTCGGCACACAGCGCCTCGGCGGCGGCGACCAGTTCGAACGGGTCGGGCTGCAGCGTGTCGTCATGGCCGATCACTTCCAGCTTGATCCAGTCGGTCTGGAAATATTCCCGCGCCATCCGGGCGGTGGTGATCGCCTCGCGTGCGCTGTGGCACCCGGCGGTGTTGGGCAGGATATGCACGCCAAGCCCGCGCACCATGTCCCAGAAGGCCTGCCCCTCGCCGCGCTCGCGGCGCAGCGAGACGGTGGCGATGGCGGCGCCCGAGTCGCGGAACGCCGCTTCCAGCACCGCCGGAGAAGGGTATCGCGCCGTGCCCAGCATCAGCGGATTGTCCAGCGTGACACCGTAGAAATCGCGCATTGGCTCAGCCTCCTTGCATCGCCGCCAGCACTTCAAGGCGGTCGCCTGCGGACAGGGCCGTTTCGGGGCGAGCCGAAACCGGGACGAAACGCCCGTTCAGGGCGGTGGCCACGCGGGCCTCGCCCCAGCCCAGTTGTTCCAGCGCAGCCGCCAGGTTCGCGGCATCGATTTCACGGGGGGCGCCGTTGACATCAATCTTCATGGAAAAGGTCTCCTTTTTCGGCAGTTGCGAGAAAGGCCGCGGCTTGGCGCGCCAGTGCGGGCGCCATCAGATAACCGTGGCGGAACAGGCCGTTGAGATGCAGCACGCGGCCACGTTGGACAATGCGCGGCACGTTGTCGGGAAAGGCCGGGCGCAGGTCGGCGCCGAATTCGACGATCTCGGCCTCGCCGAAACGCGGATCCAGCGCATAGGCCGCTGACAGAAGCTCCAGCGCCGAGCGGGCGGTGACGGGGCCGGTTGCGGCGCTTTCGATCTGGGTCGCGCCCAGCATGAACAGCCCGTCGCCGCGTGGCACGATGTAAAGCGGGTGGCGCGGATGCAGCAGGCGCACGGGCCGCGCGAGGTCGATCTCGGACGCGCGCAGCAGCACCATCTCGCCGCGCACCGCGCGCAATTCCGGCAGATCGCCCCGCGCCGCGAAGCCGCGGCAGTCGAGCACGGTGCCCGCCAGGTCGCCGGGTGTGGCCTCGGCGCGCTGCACGGGCACGCCCTCGGCCTCCAGCCCGGCCACGAGATCGGCCAGCGCGCGGCGCGGAACAAGATGCGCCTCGGTCGCGAAGAACAGCCCGCGCCGGTGCCGGGGGGCGAGATGCGGCTCCAGTTCCGCGATCTCCGCCGCATCCACCTGCCGGTGGCCGCTGCTGCGGGCGGCAAAGCGGTCGAGCTCGGCGCGGTCACGCTCGAGCGCGAGCACCAGCGTGCCGTTGCGCCGCAATTCGGTCACCGCGCCCCAGGCGCGCGCGGCCTCCGTCCCGTGGCGGATGACGGCGGGTTCGGCTACCGCGCCCTCGCAGTGCGGCGCCAGCATGCCGCCCGCCCACCAGGAACAGTGATGCGGGCCGGGCGGCCCCGCGCGGTCAAGAATCCGAGGCCGGATGCCCCGCGCCAGCAATTCCCGTGCAGCCCAAAGCCCGGCCACGCCTGCGCCCAGAACGGTCACCTCAGCCATCGCGCCAGACCTCGTGGAAGTGATGCACCGGCCCGTGGCCCTGTCCGACGGCCAGCCCGTCGGCGGCGGCGATTGCGCCCTGCAGATAGCGATGCGCCCCGCGCACCGCGTCCGGTAGATCGGAGCCGCGCGCCAGCAGCGCCGCGATTGCCGCCGACAGCGTGCAGCCGGTGCCGTGGGTGTTGCGTGTCTCCCGGCGCGGGGCGGTCAGTTGCTCTTCGCCCCCCGGCCATACCAGCAGGTCGCGGCACTCGGCCCCGGCGCCGTGCCCGTCCTTCATCAGCACCGCGCCCGCGCCCATCTCGATCAGCGCGCGGCCCTGGCGGCGCATCTCGTCCGTGTCGTCGGCCTCGGCACAGCCAAGCAGCCGCGCCGCCTCGGGCAGGTTGGGGGTCAGCAGCGTGGCGTGGGGTAATATCAGATGCCGCAACACGTCCATTGCCGCTTCGGGCAGCAGCGCATCGCCGGATTTCGCCACCATCACCGGATCGAGCACCACGGGAATCGCGCGCCCGTCCAGTTCCGCGGCCACCGCCGCGATGGCGTCGGGGCCGCCCAGCATCCCGACCTTGACCGCGCCGATGGCCAGGTCACCGAACACCGCCGCGATCTGCGCGCGGATCATCGCCGGGCTGACCGGCTCGACCCGCTCGACGGTGCGGGTGTTCTGGGCGGTGATCGCGGTGATCGCGGTCGCGCCATAGACGCCGAGCGCGGAAAACGTCTTGAGATCGGCCTGAATGCCCGCGCCGCCGCCGCTGTCGGATCCGGCGATACTCAACGCCTGAAATGTCATCACGCCCCCCGGGGTCAAACGGGTCGCGGGCGGTCGGTATGCGGGAATGGCAGCCCCCTAGGCTGCGATGTCACCGTTCCCTCCGCCGGTATGACCCGGATCAGGTTCGATGGGTCGGCTTTCGCCTCTCAGCCGGTTGTTCCGGCACCCCAACGGTTGAAGCGACAGCCTATGGGCTCCAGAACACTCTGTCAACGGGGGTGTCTTGGCAGTTGCGGGCCGGTGCTTGGGCAGGCCCGTGCGACCGCGCTTTCATGGCTCTTTCCGCCGAGGCCGGCTTCAGGCGTCCGCGCGGGATTCCGGTTCGATCTGACCGTGGCGGGCCAGTTGGCGGGCCAAAAGCCATACGCCAAGCGCCCATGCGGCGCCGAGGGTCCAGCCGGCCAGCACATCGGTGGGCCAGTGGACGCCGAGATAAAGACGACTGCCGCCAACCAGGATCGTCAGGATTGCGGCGACAGTGATGTAGAACGCCCGGAGGCGGAACGTTGTTTCCGACCGGGCCAGCATCACCGCAAGCGTCAGATAGGTCACGGCAGCCATCATCGAATGGCCGGACGGAAAGGAGGCCGAGGCCACCTCGACGCCATGCGAGACAAGGTCGGGACGGGGCCGCGAGAAAGCCGATTTCGTCAGATGCGCCAGCACCTGGCCCCCCAGGATCGCAAAGGCCAGGAACAACGCCGACGCACGCTTGCGATTCAAGACCAGAAAGGCAAGCACCGCCAGCGAAACGAGCGTAAGAACCGTGACGCCGCCAAGCGCCGTGATGTCGCGCATCGCAATCTCGACCTCCCGCCCGCCTATGGGAGTTGCCGGATCCCCCGGCACGCGCAACGCCAGCAGGACCGCCTCGTCGAAGGCGTGCAGATCGCCCTCTGCGATTTCGGACGCAATCGCGATGAATGCCCAGAGCGCCCCCGCGATAAGCAGGATCACGACCAGCGTCACGATCTCGACCCGGCGGGTCAGGGCGATGAGGGTGGCCGGTAATTGCATTGTGGATCCTGTCGGGCAAGTTTCATCTGGCCGCGTATCTCGGAGAGACGCTGCGCATTGTCAACGCGCGGTCCGGCTGTCGCGGCTGGGAAGAACGAACCCGACGCCCGGAACGCTGCCGCGCCAAGGGTGGATGCCCCGGCCTTGTGCAGCCGACAGGCATCGAAAGCAGCAGTTTCAGCGTTACCGGGCGACGCGGTCACTCGGTTTTCGATTGCTCGATCGGGGCAACTTCGGCTCTTCTGTCGAAGTTCATCCAGTCGGTCCGGTTGTCGGCTCTCTCCTCCACCTCGAACCGGCGAAGCTTGGTGAAGAATGTGTCGATCTTGCTGTCCGACGTGTCTGTCGCGGAATCGTTCATGGCTGTTATCTCGGCTTGTTTTCAGGTCCAGCCGGCAGCTTAGAGGCCGACGGGACCGATAACAATCAGGAAAGCCGCCTGTCTTATGCTGATCCCGACTCTTGCGGCGCATCGTGAAATCCGAACCTGAGCCCAAGCGTATGCATCACCCTTGTTCGTGACGCCGAAATATCGTGGTGACGGCCGCCTGTGCGAATCTTGCCGAAATCCGCAAAGCCCGCTTGACGACACGGGGGCGGCGCCATAATAGGGGCCAACGTCCGGGCGACCGGGCGGGCAGTGGGCGGTTGTAGCTCAGTTGGTTAGAGTACCGGCCTGTCACGCCGGGGGTCGCGGGTTCGAGTCCCGTCAACCGCGCCATCGCTGCCACCCCTTGTCCGGGGCAAGGGACATCCGGCCCGGACAGGGCGATTGATGGCTTTCCCATCGCGCTGCGCGGTTGTAGCTCAGTTGGTTAGAGTACCGGCCTGTCACGCCGGGGGTCGCGGGTTCGAGTCCCGTCAACCGCGCCAGTCATTTCCTGAAATCAGCGTGTGTCGAATGTTACACAGAAGCGCCTCGTTGCGTTCGGTTTGCTGAATCTTATCCGCAGCCCGTGCCAAGCAAACCCGACCCAACTGACAAGCGTTTCCGACCCAGACCGGACCTGCGACGCAGGACGCGCGAAGATGCGGTGAGCGGACGAAGCGGCCATTCTATCTATTAAGAAGAAGGCGAAGACCAAGCATTCCGAGAATTATTGCGGCAACGCGATCAATATAGACTTTTACTCTCATATAACTTTGGCTAACCGATGCTCTGCTCATTCCAAAAGCAAGGGCGATATAAAACAAGGCTTCGATCAACAAATGGTTGGCCGCAATCAAAAGGTTTTCGCCCATTGTCATACCTTCTGGAAAAATGACGACTAAAACCGCCGCTGCGAACAAGACGGATTTCGGGTTGAGGACATTGATCATAGCGCCTTGGCGAAAGGCATGTCTGGCAGGTTTGATTTCTGTTCGAACAGCATCACAAGCGCCTACCCACATGCCGTAGGCGACGTAAATAAGGTATGCCGCGCCGATGAATTTCACTGCCGCATATGCCCATGGGAAAGCAAGGAATATGGCCTCCAGTCCCAGAAGCGCTGCGAGTGTCCAGAGCGATGCCACCAGACCAAGACCAAGACCAACTGCAATACCAGCGTGACGACCAGAGCTTAACGTGGTCTTGATAGCAACCAACAGCGCGGGACCAGGACTAGCGATTGCTGCAAACAAAGCGATATTGAACGCGATAAGGTGTGCAATTTCCATAATCTGTCCCAAACTGACCTTGTATCAGCTTTTCGCATTTGCAGCATTTGGTCAATATGGGCTCTTTCCGTGCATTCGCAGCGCCTAGCACTAAAAGCCGCTTAGCCTGATCCACCTGCAATCTGGGTCAGCCATCTGTCACAAAAGTCGATTTTGTCCGTGATCTGACAGTGTGACAGTCATCGCCCCGGCGGTGCGTTACCCGTCGATACGTGCGGCCATGATGGCGATGGCCTTCTGGTAGACGCCCGCAGCGTTCCATTCCCGGATCACCGCGAAATTCGGCTGCCCCTGCTGATAGCCCTGACCGGCGCGCCAGCCTTTCTGGCGCAGGTAATTCGCCGTCGAGGCCAGCGCGTCGGTGGGGTCGTAGAAATCGACCCGCCCGTTGCCGGTGGCGTCCACGCCATAGGTCAGCGCGTTGCCGGGCAGGAACTGGGTATGTCCCAACTCGCCGTGACGTGCGCCCTTCGTCGCGCCGGTGATCGCTCCGTGATCGACCAGTTTCAACGCGCCGATGGCGTGGGGCGTGAAGAAATCGGCGCGGCGGCAATCATAGGCCAGCGTCGTGATCGCCGAGACGACCGGGGTATCGCCCATGAAGTTTCCGAAACCGGTTTCCATGCCGTGAATGGCGATCAGAATGCCGGCGGGCACGCCGTATTGCCGTTCCAGCGCCGCATAAAGACCGGGATTGCGGGCCTTGCGTTGGCGCCCCTGTGCCACGATCGTGTCCGCGCCACGCACTTGCATGAATTTTTCAAGCGAGTAATTGAACGACTTCTGATTGCGGTCCGCCCATATGGTGCGCGAGGAATATTGCGCCTGCGCCAACGCGTCCAGCCCGCGCTGCCCGACACCGGCGCGGGCGGCCTCCTGTGCGAACTCGGCCTTCCAGCGGGCAAAGCCCGCGCCATCGTTGCCGCATTGCGCCGCAAGCGCCGCTTGGGGCAGGGCAAGGGCGGCACAGAACAACAGGGCGGCGCGCAGACGGGACATGGCGGGTTCCTTCGGTGGCTTCTACCGGCTCACGCTAGCCGGATTTGCGCGGAATACAAGATGTTGGGGCGTTCGGCGGGGCAAGCCCCGCCCTACGCCTGCATCAGCGGTTGGCGGACAATGCGTCCAGGATGCGTGCCCAGCTGCGGATGCCCTTGTGGAAACTTTCGAGATCGTATTTCTCGTTGGGCGAATGGATGGCGTCATCGTCATTGGCAAACCCGATCAGCATCGCGTCCATGTCAAGCACCGTCTTGAAATAGCCGGCGATCGGGATCGACCCGCCCATGCCGGTGAACACCGCCTCGCGGTTCCATTCTTCCGACAGCGCCTGTTGCGCGGCGGCGAACTCGGGCCGTTCGATGTTCATCACCGACGCGGGCGAGCCTTCGAGGTCGTTGTTCCATTCCACCCGCGCATCACTCGACAGCCGCGCCTGAACATGGGCGCGCACCTTGTCGCGCAGCGCGTCCGGGTCCATGTCGCCAACCAGCCGGCAGGTCAGCTTGCAATGCGCGCGCGACGGGATCACGGTTTTCGACCCGGCGCCGGTATAGCCGCCCCACATGCCGTTGATCTCGAGCGTCGGGCGCGCCCATTGCTGTTCCAGCGTGGAATACGACTTTTCCCCGTGGGGCTGCGTATAGCCGATCGAGGTGAGGTATTCCTGCTCGTCGAACCCGCAATCCTGCCACTGGCGCAACTGCTCCGGCGGCACCTCGTGCACGCCCTCGTAAAAGCCGTCGACGGCGACGCGGCCGGTCTCCTCGTCGTAAAAGGAGGCCACGATCCGGGCCATCTCGCGCAGCGGGTTCAGGCCGGGGCCGCCGTAATGGCCGGAATGCAAATCGATGCGCGGGCCGATGATCGTGAATTCGTCCTTGAGCATGCCGCGCAATTGCGACGCGATCGACGGCACCCCGCGCGACACCATCGACGTGTCGCATATCAGCGCGATGTCGGCTTTCAACTCGTCCGCATTCTCGCGCATGAACGGCACCAGCGAGGGCGAGCCGGATTCCTCCTCACCCTCGAGGAAAAAGGTGATCCTGCAGGGCAGGGTGCCGTTCACCGCCTTCCACGCGCGGCAGGCCTCGACAAAGGTCATCAGCTGGCCCTTGTCGTCCGAGGCGCCGCGCCCCCGGATCACGCGTCCGTTGGCGGTATCCTGCACCTCGGGTTCGAAGGGGGGATTGTCCCACAGGTCCAGCGGATCGACCGGCTGCACATCGTAATGCCCGTAAAACAGCAGATGCGGGCCATCGCCGTCGATATGGCCCACCACCATCGGATGGCCGGGCGTCGCGCGCTTCTCCGCCGGGATGCCGATGCCCTGCAGATCGGCCACCAGCCAATCGGCGGCGCGCTCGCATTCGGCCTTGTAGGCCGGATCGGTCGAGATCGATTGGATGCGCAGCAATTCCATCAGTCGGTCGAGCGCGGCGGGCAGGTCGGAATCGATACGGTCGAGAACGGCGTCGAGGGACATTGCAGGGCTCCTTGCTGTCGGATTGCGTCAAGGTAGCAGGGCGCGGCCGCGAGTCCAGTGCACCTACTCCTGAGCGCAGATCAGCGCGAACCCGCCCAGCACCAGAACCCCGCCGACCATTTGCGCCCCGTCCAGCCGGTCGCCCATGAAAACGGCGAGGCTGAGCACCAGCAGCGATTCACAGGCGATGATGCCCAGATAGATGACCGCGAGGTTGCTGCCTCGCAACAAGGCGATTTCGGAAAGCGTCGCCCCGGCCAGACCGGCCACGACAAGGGCCAGTGCCAAGGCGCTGATTTCGCCCGCGGCCAGCTTCATGCCCAGCGTCGCCAGTGCATATCCCAATGCGGCGACCGTCATCAGCACCACGGCGGCGCCAAGGGTCAGTTGCGCACTCATCACCAACTCCTCTTTCCGGGCGGACCGAAAGCGAAGGAAACGCGTGGAGGTATGATCGCTTTTGTCCGGATGCCTGACACATCGTGTCTTTCATTCGGGCGCGGGTCGGCGAATTGTGATCGCGGGAAGGACCTGCATCGTCCGAAAGATGGGTCAGACTAAGGTGACCAAGCGCATCGCGCCAGTCGGGTATTCCCGACCAGCGGCGGATTCGGCGTTCAGGTTGACCAATGTCAAGGATGCGACATGTCGCCCAAGGTTAAGACAGGGCTAAGAGGTTGATCAAACGATGCATGATCTGTATCTGTTTCCTCATAGGAATGCGGCTCCGCGCCGCCCAGGGGCCGGTTCCGTCCGGCGCGATAAGATGGAGACGCCCGGTGGATTATACTGCAAAGCTCGACACGGCGATTGATCGTCTGCATCAGGAAGGCCGCTACCGCACCTTCATCGATATCGAACGCCGCAACGGCCAGTTTCCCCACGCCGTCTGGACCCGCCCCGACGGGACCGAGCGCGACATCACCGTCTGGTGCGGCAACGATTATCTGGGAATGGGGCAGAATCCCGTGGTTCTGGAGGCCATGCACGATGCGCTGAACGCGACCGGCGCCGGATCGGGCGGCACCCGCAACATCTCGGGCACCACGGTGCATCACAAGCGGCTGGAGGCCGAGCTGGCCGACCTGCATGGCAAGGAACAGGCGCTGCTGTTCACCAGCGCCTACATCGCCAACGACGCCACCCTTTCGACCCTGCCAAAGCTGTTTCCCGGTCTGATCATCTATTCCGACGCGCTGAACCATGCCAGCATGATCGAGGGCGTGCGCCGCAATGGCGGGGCCAAGCGTATCTTCCGTCACAACGATCTTGACCATCTGCGCGAACTCCTGGCCGCCGACGATCCCGACACGCCCAAGCTGATCGCGTTTGAATCCGTCTATTCCATGGACGGCGATTTCGCACCGATCGGGGCGATCTGCGATCTGGCCGAGGAGTTCAACGCGCTGACCTATCTGGACGAGGTTCACGCCGTGGGCATGTATGGCCCGCGCGGTGGCGGCGTGGCCGAGCGTGATCGCCTGATGCACCGGGTGGACATCATCAACGGCACACTGGCCAAGGCGTTCGGCGTGATGGGCGGCTATATCGCCGCCAGCGCCAAGATGTGCGATGCCGTAAGATCCTATGCGCCGGGGTTCATCTTTACCACGTCGCTTCCGCCCGCGGTGGCGGCCGGTGCGGCGGCCTCGGTTGCCTGGCTCAAGTCGGCAACCGAACTGCGCGAGAAGCATCAGACGCAGGCGAAAATCCTCAAGACCCGGCTCAAGGGGATGGGTCTGCCGATCATCGACCACGGCAGCCATATCGTGCCGGTGATCGTCGGCGACCCGGTCCACACCAAGAAGCTGAGCGACATGCTGCTGGAGGATTTCGGCATCTATGTCCAGCCGATCAACTTTCCCACCGTCCCCCGCGGAACCGAGCGTTTGCGCTTTACCCCGTCGCCGGTGCACGGCCCGGACCAGATGGACAAGCTGATTCGCGCCATGGATTCCCTGTGGTCGCATTGTGCGCTGAATCGTGCCGAGTTGGCGGGCTGACGCCACGCGGCCTATGTGCAAACGTTTCGTCTCGTGTTAACCTTATTTCAACGAGAACCACGCACGAATCGAAGGATGATTCTGGCGTGGCGAATGGCTATTCGGCAGACAGCACGGGGCAGCAGGGATGATCGGGCGCAAATCGCAGCGCATAACCGGACAAGACGACATCGGCGAATCCGAGGGGGAGCGCCCCAAGGGGTTTGACGATTTCGAACTCCGGCTTGGCGACACCATGCGCGGCGAACGGGCCACCATGGGCAAATCGCTGCTGGACGTGCAGCGTGAATTGCGCATCAAGGCCGCGTATATCGCTGCTATCGAGAATTCCGATCCGTCCGCCTTCGATACGCCCGGCTTCATCGCCGGATATGTCCGCTCCTACGCGCGGTATCTGGGCATGGACCCGGATCAGGCCTTCGCCGAATTCTGCAGCGAAAGCGGGTTCAGCGTGGCGCATGGCATGTCGGCCGACGCATCGGTGGTCCGCAAGTCTGCCATCGATCTGAGACCCGCCCGGGGTCCGCGCGACCCGCTCATGGCTCCGAATACGCCGTTCGTTCCGGTGTCCGACGGTCTGTTCAGCCACATCGATCCGCGTGCCATCGGCTCGTCGCTGGTGCTTGTCGCGTTGATCGCGGGGATCAGCTTTGGCGGCTGGTCGGTGTTGAAGCAGGTGCAACAGGTGAAATTCGCCCCGGTCGATCAGACTCCCATGGTGCTGTCCGATCTCGACCCGATCGGCGGTGCCGGACAGGAGGGCGATCCCACCGCACCGACGGCCGAGGCGCTGGATCGGCTTTATCGCCCGCCGGCGCTGGACGTGCCGGTGCTGGTGGCGCGTGACGGGCCGATCTCGACGCTCGACCCGCGCGATGTCGGCACGTTCCGCGCGCCGCAATTGCCCGATATCCGCACGGCGCAGGCCGCGCCGGGCCTGAGCGATCAGATAGATGCCGCCCTCGCATCCGCCATGCCGCAGGTCGTCGCGCCCGAGGCTCCGCCGCTGCGCATGGTGGCGGTGCGTCCCTCGTGGGTGCGGATTACCGCCGCCGACGGCACCGTGATCTTCGAGGGGATCATGGAAAACGGCCAGACCTACGACGTGCCGGCGACCGAGGAGCCGCCGGTGCTGCGCGCGGGTGAATCCGGTGCGATCTATTTCGCCATGGACGGCGCGCATTACGGACCCGTGGGAAAGCGCGGCATGGTGACCTCGAACCTGCCGCTCTCGGTCGAGGCGATCGGCACCCGTTACAAGGTGGCCGATCTGGAGCAGGACACGGATCTGGCCCGCATGGTGGCCGAAGCGCAGACCGATCCCGCCCTCACCGACGAGCCGTAAAGCGACGCGCCATTGCGGCCGACGCCCAAGCGGACTATCTAAAATCCGAGCCATTTCCTGACACGGAGCCCGCTGCCATGTCGCTGAACGCCATTCGCCCCTGGCGCAACATCCATCGCCGAAAATCGCGCCAGATCATGGTGGGCAACGTCCCCGTCGGGGGCGATGCCCCGATTGCGGTGCAGACGATGACGAACACCATGACCACCGATGTCGCGGGAACCGTGGCGCAAGTGCAGGCCGCCGCCGATGCCGGAGCCGACATCGTGCGTGTGTCTGTCCCCGACGAAGCCTCCAGCCGCGCACTGAAGGATATCGTGCGCGAAAGCCCGGTGCCGATCGTCGCCGACATCCATTTCCACTATAAGCGCGGCATCGAGGCGGCCGAGGCGGGCGCGGCCTGTCTGCGCATCAACCCGGGCAATATCGGCGACGAAAAACGCGTCCGCGAGGTGATTGCAGCGGCGCGCGATCATGGCTGCTCGATCCGGATCGGTGTGAATGCCGGCTCGCTCGAGCGGCATCTGCTGGAGAAATACGGCGAACCCTGTCCCGACGCGATGGTGGAATCCGGGCTGGAACATATCCGCATCCTGCAGGACAACGATTTCCACGAATTCAAGATCAGCGTGAAGGCATCGGATGTCTTCATGTCCGCCGCCGCCTATCAGCAACTGGCCGAGGCGACCGACGCGCCGATCCATCTGGGCATCACCGAGGCCGGCGGGCTGGTCAGCGGCACGATCAAATCCGCCATCGGCCTTGGCAACCTGCTGTGGTCGGGCATCGGCGACACGATCCGCGTCAGCCTGTCCGCCAATCCCGTCGAGGAGATCAAGGTCGGTTTCGAGATCCTGAAATCGCTGGGGCTGCGGCATCGAGGGGTCAACATCATCTCGTGCCCGTCCTGTGCCCGGCAGGGATTCGACGTCATCAAGACGGTGGAAGAACTGGAAAGGCGGCTGGAGCACATCAAGACCCCGATGAGCCTGTCCATCATCGGCTGTGTCGTCAACGGCCCCGGCGAGGCGCTGATGACCGATGTCGGGTTCACCGGCGGCGGCGCCGGTAACGGCATGGTCTATCTGGCCGGAAAACAAAGCCACCGGATGAGCAACGACGCGATGATCGACCACATCGTCGAGCAGGTCGAGAAAAAGGCCGAGGAACTGGACTCGGCCGCCAGGGCCGCCGAGTAGGGCGGGGTTCAGCCCGCCATTCGCACCGCTTCGAACCGGCGTAGGGCGGGGTTCACCCCGCCGCCCGTTGCATTGCCGCCCGTTATTCCTGTGCGCGCATCTCAGCGATCATCGCCGCCATCTGCTCGGCCGGCAGATAGCCGCGCAGCATCTCGTCCTGCAACACGAAGGTCGGTGTGCCGGTGATCTGCAACCGCTGCGCCAACTCGCGCGTCTTGGCGATTTCCGCGTTCACCGCCTCGCTGTCCATCAGCGCCATGATCGCCTTGCCGTCAAGGTCCAGCCCGTCGGCCAGGCGGATCAGCGCGACCTCGTCCGGCTCGCCGCCGAATGCCATCAGCGCGTCATGCACCCGTTCATAGGCGTCGTCGCCCGCCAGGTGCTTGGTTGCGATGGCAAAGCGCGACGACGTCAGGGAAGCCTCTCCCAGGATCGGGAATTCCTTGACGATCAGGCGGATATTGTCGTCATCTTCCAGAAGTTGCGCGACCTCGGGCGCTGCCTTGCGGCAGTAGCCGCAGCGATAATCCATGAATTCGACCAGCGTGATATCGCCCTCGGGATTGCCGCCGACCCACGAAAACCCGTCGTCGAATATCGCTTCGCGGTTGACTTCGACCAGCGTGGAATCGGCCTGTGCCTGCGCCTGTGCCTGCCGCTCTTCCATTGCGGCGGCAGCCTCGAAGATCACTTCGGGGTTTTCCATCAGATACGCGCGCACCTCGGCGCGGAAGGCTTCGCGTTCCTCGGTGCTCATGTCCGACAGATCCAGCGCCTGAACCGGCGCCGCAAGGGTCAGCGCCGTCAGGACAGGGGCGGCAAAACGCATCATGGTGAGTTCCTTCTTCCGATGTGTCAGGTGGCATTGATCACATTTGCCGCGCGCTGCCAAGACAGGGCCTGCAAGCCGGCAAAATCCGGTCCGGCCATTGACGGCGCGCGCGATAAACGGTCAAACCCGCATTGATCCCACATCATCGGAGAAGGTCATGCGAAACTCAAGGCGCTCACAGGTCGATGCCTTCATCGTGATGGACGTGATGGAAGCCGCCCGCCGCGCCGAGGCCGCCGGGCGCAGCATCATCCACATGGAGGTCGGCCAGCCCAGCACCGGCGCGCCCAAGGAAGCGATGCAGGCGTTGGCGACGCGGATGATGGCGGAACCCCTGGGCTATACCGTCTCGCTGGGATTGCCGGAACTGCGCGCGCGCATCGCCGGGCTTTACGGCGAATGGTACGGCGTCGATCTGGACCCCGCACGCGTGATCGTCACGTCGGGATCGTCGGCGGGGTTCCTGCTGGCCTTCACGGCGCTGTTCGATTCCGGCGACCGCGTCGGCATCGGCGCGCCCGGTTATCCCAGCTATCGCCAGATCCTGCGCGCGCTGGGGCTCACGCCGGTCGATCTGCCCGCCGCGCCGGAAAATCGTTATCAGCCGGAGCCGGCGGATTTCGCGGGTCTGGACCTTGCCGGGCTGATGGTCGCCTCGCCCGGCAATCCGACCGGCACCATGCTGGACCGCGCCGCGATGGGGGCGCTGATCGAGGCGGCGGCGGGGCAGGGCGCCAGTTTCATCAGTGACGAGATCTATCACGGCCTCGAATACGACACCCGCGCGGTCAGCGCGCTGGAACTCAGCGACGATGTCTACGTGATCAATTCGTTTTCCAAGTATTTCTCGATGACCGGTTGGCGTGTCGGCTGGATGGTGGTGCCCGAGGATCAGGTGCGCGTGGTCGAACGCATCGCGCAGAACATGTTCATCTGCGCGCCCCATGCCAGCCAGATCGCGGCGCTGGCGGCGATGGACTGCACCGATGAACTGGACGAGAACCTTGCCGTCTATCGCCGAAACCGCGCGCTGATGCTGGAGGGGCTGCCCAAGGCAGGCTTTACCGAGATCGCACCGCCCGATGGGGCCTTCTATATCTATGCCGACGTTTCGGCCCTGACCGATGACAGCCGCGCCTTCGCCGCCGAGATACTGGAGAAGGCCGGCGTTGCGGTCACGCCGGGCCTGGATTTCGATCCCGTGCGCGGCCACCGCACCTTGCGATTCTCCTATGCCCGTGCCACCGGCGACATCGTCGAGGGGCTGGAGCGGCTGAAACGGTTCATGGACGCGCGCGGATGACCAGGATCTGCGCAATTCTTGCCGCGATCCTGCTGTCCTGCGTCGGCGCGACCGCACAGGAATTCAGCGCGCTGGCGCGCATCATACCCGAAGGCAGCCGGATCGCCGATCAGCGCCGCGACGGCGTCGCCATCGACCTTTCGCTGTCCCAGGGCGTGCCTTACCGCCTGTTCACGCTGAACGATCCGCCCCGGCTGGTGCTGGATTTTCAGGAGATCGACTGGAGCGGGCTGCAGCCGGAAACGCTGCTGCAAGGCAAGCGGGTCGCGCGGGTCCGGTTCGGCGCTTATCTTCCCGGTTGGTCGCGGCTGGTCGCGGAGCTGGCGCAGCCGATGGCGGTCGGCCGGTCCGCCATGCGCATCGACCACGAAAGCGGCGGCGCGCATCTGGCGCTGACGCTGGTGCCGGTTTCGGCCGAGGTGTTCGCGGCCACGGCAGGCGCGCCGCACGATCCGCGCTGGGATTTGCCGCACCCTTCCCTGCCTCCGGCGCGGTCCGAACGTGGCGACAGTGCGCCCCTGATCGTGGTGCTGGATCCCGGCCATGGCGGCATCGATCCGGGGGCCGAGACCGGGGATGTCGTGGAAAAGGATCTGATGCTGACCTTTGCGCGCGAATTGCGCGAGGTGCTGCTGCGCAGCGGCGGCTTTCAGGTGATGCTGACGCGCGAGGATGACCGGTTCGTGTCGCTGGAACGGCGGATCGCGCTGGCGCATCAGGCGCGGGCGGATGTGTTCCTGTCGCTGCATGCCGACGCCCTGACCCAAGGGCTGGCCCATGGCGCGACGGTGCATTTGCTGTCGAACGACGCCAGCGACCGGGCCAGCGCAAAACTGGCTGAACGGCACGACCGCGGCGATCTGCTCTCGGGTGTGGATCTGAGCGCCGCCGACGATCGGGTGACCGGCATCCTGCTGGATCTGGCGCGGCAGGAAACCCGGCCGCGCACCGAATTGCTGGCCCGCGCCGTCGTCGACGGCATCGCGCAGACTGGCAACCCGATGAACCGCCGCCCGCTGCGGCGCGCCGCGTTTTCGGTGCTGAAGGCCGCCGACATCCCGTCGATCCTGATCGAGATGGGTTTCCTGTCCAGCCCGCGCGATCTGAAGAACCTGCAAGACCCTGTCTGGCGTGAAAGCATGGCGGTGGGAATCCGCAACGGCCTGCTCAACTGGCGCAACACCGACACCGAGCGCCGCGCGCTGCGCCGCCGATAGCCGGGTCTGCGGCAAAGATTCGCGCGGGCCGCTTTGACGCTTGCCTGCCGCATGATTATATAGGCACAGGCGCGCAAACAAAGGCAGTATCGTGATCCGTTTCATTCTCTCGTTCTTCGGAGCGATCTTTTCGCTTTTGACGCTGGGAATCGCCGTTCTGGCGATCAGCATCGGCGCGGTTTTCTGGATTTATGGCCGCGACCTGCCCAGCCATGAGTCGCTGAAACAATACAAGCCGCCCACGATCAGCCGGATCTATTCCGGCGAGGGGCAGATGATCGACGAATTCGCGCGCGAACGCCGGCTGTTCACCCCCGCCGCCGAAATTCCGGAACTGGTCAAGCAGGCATTCATTTCCGCCGAGGACAAGAATTTCTATACTCACAAGGGTTACGACACGCGCGGCATCGCGGTCGCCGCATTCGAAGCGGTGAGATCGCGCGGCCAGAACGTGCGCGGCGCCTCGACGATCACGCAACAGGTGATGAAGAACTTTCTGCTGTCGGGCGACCGGCAGCTTGAGCGCAAGATCAAGGAGATCATCCTTGCCGCCCGCCTTGAGGAAACGCTGGACAAGGAGCAGATCCTCGAACTCTATCTCAACGAGATCTTTCTGGGTCAGAACTCCTATGGCGTGACGGCCGCCGCGCAGAGCTATTTCAACAAGACGCTGGCCGAACTGGCCCCGCACGAGGCGGCGTTTCTGGCCTCGCTGCCCAAGGCGCCCAGCGATTACCATCCCGTGCGCGAGAAGGAGCGTCTGACGGCGCGGCGGAATTTCGTGCTGAAAGAGATGCGCGAAAACGGCTATCTCAGCCCCGAGCAATACGAGACCGAAGTGGCGCAGCCGCTGCGCTCGGTCCAGAACGGCGATTTCGAGAGCTTCCGCACCGCGCTGCCGCCGCGCGACTATTTCACCGACGAGATCCGCCGCCAGCTGAGCGAGGATTTTGGCGAGGGCGAATTCTTTACCGGCGGTTTCACCGTGCGCGCGACCATCGACGAGGAGATGCAGGCCGAGGCGGCCCGCGCGTTGCAGGCGGCGCTGGAGCAATACGACCGGGGCATCGGCATCTGGCGCGGCACCGGCAAGACGATCGCGCCCGACAAGCTGGAGACCGAGAAAGACTGGCGCGCAGTGCTGGCTGCCACGCGCGTGCCGCGCGATGTCGACCTGAACGGCGAATGGCATCCCGCCGTGGTGCTGGAAATCGGCGAACAGGATGCCCGCATCGGCATCGAGGGCGTGGAGGAGGATGAAGACGGTCACTGGATCGTCGCCAAGGACGTTCAATGGGCCCGCAAGAAGGGCAGCAGCGGCAAGGCACAGGTCGCCGGCGACCTGCTGGAGGTCGGCGACGTCGTGCTGGTGCGTGCCATGACCGACGACAGCGACGGCTCGTTCATCCGCTGGACCTTGCGGCAGGCCCCCGAGGTGCAGGGCGGATTCATGGCGATGGACGTGAATACCGGGCGCGTCCTGGCGATGCAGGGCGGGTTTTCCTATCAGGATTCGGTGTTCAACCGCGCCACGCAGGCGCAGCGCCAGCCGGGTTCGTCGTTCAAGCCTTTCGTCTATGCCGCAGCGCTCGACAGCGGCTACAGCCCCGCGACAATCGTCGTGGATGCCCCGATCGAGATCAACACGCCGCAGGGCCTCTGGCGGCCGCGCAACTCGTCGAACAAGTTCTACGGGCCAACGCCGCTGCGCACCGGAATCGAACAGTCGCGCAACCTGATGACTGTCCGTCTGGCGCAGGAGGTCGGCATGCCGGTGGTCGCGGGTTACGCCGAACGCTTTGGCGTCTATGACAACATGAGTACCTATCTGGCCAACGCGCTGGGCTCCGAGGAAACCACGCTTTACAAGATGGTCGCGGCCTATGCCATGTTCGCCAACGGCGGCGAACGGGTCGAACCGACGCTGGTTGATCGGATTCAGGACCGGTACGGCAAGACCATCTATCGCCACGACAAGCGCGAATGCGTGGATTGCGCCGCCGACAGCCTGCCCAAGGGCGTCGCGCCGCGCATCCAGTCCAACCGCAGCCGCGTGATGGACCCGATCACCGCGTATCAGTTGACCTCGATGATGAAAGGGGTCGTGGATCGCGGCACCGCATCGGGTGTCGTCAACCTGCCGGTACCCACGGCGGGCAAGACCGGCACCACCAACGATGCGCGCGACGTGTGGTTCATCGGCTTCACCAGCAATATCGTGGCAGGGTGCTATATCGGCTATGACAGGCCCCGGTCGCTGGGACGGCGGGCCTATGGCTCGTCCATGTGCGGACCGGTGTTCCAATCCTTCATGACCAAGGCCACCGAGAAATACGGCGGCGGGCCGTTCGAGGTGCCTCCGGGCGGGCATTTCATCAAGATCGACCGGTTCACCGGCGCCCGCCTGTCTGACGAGGCCAGCGGCGAGAATGTCGTGGCCGAATATTTCCGCGACGGCGAAGAGCCGATCTTTGGCCTGGCCTATGATGGCGGTTTCGCGATGGGATCGAACCTGCCGCTGGTCGAAGAGGCCCGCGGAAACGCGCGGCAGGTGGAAACATCTTCGGGGGGCACGGCGACGGTCGGGCCCAAGGCCAATTTCGGAACGATCAGTTCGGGCGGATTGTATTGATTTCCTGACATCTCTATATGTCGAGTCAAACCATGTCAGCTTATCGGTTGTCCGTGACCGGGGGCTGGTCTATCACTCGCCCCAGCCCAGATTGCAGGATACTTCATGCGCGCCGAGACGCAGAACTTCATTGCCGAAATCGAGAAAACGCTGGAGCTTCTGGCGCAGCGGATGGACCGGGAAACGGCCATGCACCGGCTTGAGGAATTCAACGCCCGCGTCGAGGATCCCGATCTGTGGAACGATGCCGAAGCGGCGCAGAAACTGATGCGCGACCGCCAGATGCTGGTCGATGCGATGGAGACTTATGACAGTATCTGGCAGGAGCTGTCCGACAATGTCGAACTGATCGAACTGGGCGAGATGGAGGACGATGCCGAAGTCGTGGCGGATGCCGAGGCCGCACTGAAGGCGCTGGCCGAAACCGCGGCGCAGAAATCGCTTGAGGCGTTGCTGGACGGCGAGGCCGACGCCAACGACACCTTCATCGAAATCCATGCCGGGGCCGGGGGCACCGAAAGCTGCGACTGGGCGTCGATGCTGGCGCGCATGTATGTCCGCTGGGCCGAGAAACGCGGCTACAAGGTGGAGCTGCAATCCGAGAACGGCGGCGACGAGGCGGGCATAAAGTCGGCCACCTACAAGATCAGCGGCCCCAATGCCTATGGCTGGCTGAAATCCGAAAGCGGTGTGCACCGTCTGGTGCGCATCAGTCCCTATGACAGCGCGGCCAAGCGGCATACCTCGTTCAGCAGCGTCTGGGTCTATCCGGTGGTGGACGACAATATCGACATCGAGGTGAACCCCGCCGACATCCGCATCGACACCTATCGCAGTTCGGGCGCAGGCGGGCAGCACGTCAACACCACCGATTCGGCGGTGCGCATCACCCACAACCCGACCGGCATCGTCGTGACAAGCTCGGAGAAATCCCAGCACCAGAACCGCGACATCGCGATGAAGGCGCTGAAATCGCGCCTCTATCAGCTGGAACTGGACAAGCGCAACGCCGCCATCAACGAGGCCCACGAGAACAAGGGCGCGGCGGGCTGGGGCAACCAGATCCGGTCCTACGTGTTGCAGCCCTATCAGATGGTCAAGGATCTGCGCACCAATCACGAGACCTCGGACACCAAGGGCGTGCTGGACGGCGATCTTGACGGCTTCATGGCCGCCACCCTGGCGCAGAACGTGTCGGGCAAATCCCGCGCCGAGGCACAGGGCGCCTGAGCTCTACGGGATTTTCCGTATTTACAGAAATTTTACATGCGTTTTAATGGACCGGCCGGAAAGCCGCGTTCGCGATCTTCGCTGCGCGGGGAGGGCGCGACGTGACGTTTCCACGCGTGGAGGGTGGCGAAAACGGCGGGCGAACCGGGAGGGGGATGCCGGATGGAGCAGGAAAAATTGCATGGAGTGCCGGAAATGGGCAGCGTCGATGGCGCGGTGTTTCGCCATGCGCTGGCGCGTGGCTGGCAGGATTTCAGGCGCGCACCGTTTTTCGGGCTGACATTCGCGGGCATCTACGTGCTGGCGGGATGGGCGATGGCCTGGATCACCACCGTGACGGGAACGACCTATTGGCTGGTTCTGGCGGCGATCGGCTTTCCGTTGATCGGCCCCTTTGCCGCCGTCGGTCTTTACGAGGTGTCCCGGCGTATCGCGGCCGGGGAACCGCTGAACCGGCGCGCGATCTTCGGCGTGGTGCTGCATCAGGGGCGGCGGCAATTGCCGTCGATCTGCGCCATCATCGTCGTGGTGTTCCTATGGTGGTTCTTTATCGGCCACATGATCTTTGCGCTGTTCATGGGGCTTTCGACCATGACCAACATCTCGTCCTCATACGAGGTGTTCCTGACCCCGAACGGCTTGACCATGCTGGCAATCGGGACGGCGGCGGGCGCGCTGTTCGCGCTGCTGCTGTACATGATCACGGTCCTGGCCCTGCCGCTGCTTCTGGATCGCGAGGTGGATTTCGTCACTGCGATGATCACGTCCTTTCAATACGTGCTGGAATATCCGGTTGCGATGCTGGGCTGGGCCGCGTTCATTGCTGCTGTCACGTTTGCCGCGATGCTTCCGTGGTTCGTGGGTTTGCTGGTGGTGCTGCCGATTCTGGGACACGCCAGTTGGCATGTCTATGACCAGATCGCCGATACCGCTGCGGCGGAACCCGCCGGAGCCACCCTTGCCTGATCGAGCGGTCGTTGGATCGACCGCGCTGGAGATTGTTTCCCTAAAGGCAACAACAAATGTCATCATGAGCGGATTGTTGCCAACTTGTCGCGCTTGTTACAAAACATGCGGACGCCGCGCGAAAGCTGGACCGGAGCTTCGTCGACCATGGTAGGCAATCGTCAAAGCCATAAAACGGTACGGATTATGAATGGTGTAGTACTCTGGAGCGATGCGGCGGACCGCAAGGCGGTGATCTGGTGCGAGGATCACGGCGATCTGGCGTTTTATCGCCAGCCCGAAGGGGGCGCAGCGGTGGCGCTCGATGTCGGCGATTGGGTGCAATTCGATCTGACGATCGAGCGAAGCCTGCGATGCGCCCGCAATCCCCGGCTGATGGGCTCGGGGGCGTTCACTGGCCTGGCTGACCGCCTGACCGCCAACGTGCCCGAACCTGCTCGCGCAAGGCGCGGCGGGGCCGAGATCGTTCCGTTTCACACGGTCCGCGACCGCAGGCGCCGGGCGGGATAGCGCCCACGCGGCGCAGCGGCGGCGCGCCGCGCTTACATGCCCCGCAGCAGCGCGGCGACGCCGGTGCGGGCGATCTCGACCAGACCCAGCGGGCGCATGAGGTCGGCAAAGGCGTCGATCTTGTCCGGCGCGCCGGTGATCTCGAAGACAAAGCTGCCCAGCGTGCTGTCCACGACATTGGCGCGGAAGATATCCGCCAGCCGCAGGGCCTCGACGCGCTTTTCATCCTCTCCGACGACCTTGAGAATGGCCAGTTCGCGTTCGACCGCGACTCCTTCCACCGTCAGGTCATGGACCTCGTGCACCGGCACGATGCGGCCCAGCTGCGCCTTGATCTGTTCGATCACCTGCGGCGTGCCGGTGGTGACGATGGTGATACGCGACAGGTGGCCGGTGTGATCCACCTCGGCCACGGTCAGGCTTTCGATGTTGTAGCCGCGCCCGGCGAACAGGCCGATCACCCGCGCCAGCACGCCCGGTTCGTTCTCCACCAGCACCGCCAGGGTGTGACGTTCGTCCACGTCCGAGAAGGTGGGGCGCAGGTTGTAGGCGGAGTGCTTGGACGCGCCTTTCTTGATATGCAGGGCTGACATTACTTGTCCTCTTGGTCGCAAGGGTCGAAGAGTTTGGAGAACAACTCATCGACGCCTTTGATTTCATCAAAGTTGCTCCAGCGCAGTTCACGTAGTTTCGGACGTTCAAGCTTTTTTCCCTGCGCATTTGCCTTGGTGTGTTTTGCAACTTTCAAGCCCAGGTCTCCGATCGGCTTACCTGCGCTTTGCCCGAACCATCCGAAAACCTCTGGATTCAGTGTGTCCGGATCAACCTTTATCCACACCACGCATCCACTGGGTTTATTCGCCAGCGCCGAATTTACCTTTTGAAAGCGTACGGATCCGTCTGACTTGCTTGCCTTTAATTGAACGTGACGCGTTATTCCGTCGCAACTCAATACCAGATCATATCCGTGCGCATCAGTTTGAGCGCGAGATACCTCTACAAACCGCTCTACAGACCAACCATAGCTACAAAGTTGCGCGAGAAAGATATACTCAATGTATTCCTCGCGCTCAGACGATCTAAGAGAGTGCTTGTCGTCGAGGCTCACACCAGCACCGCGCCGCCCGCCTGGATGACACCCTGCGTTTCCGCATCACCCAGCAGCATTTCGTTATGCGCCTTGCCGCTCGGGATCATCGGAAAGCAGTTCTCGTGCTTTTCCACCAGGCAATCGAAGATCACCGGCCCGTCATGGTCGATCATCTCCATGATCGCGTCGTCCAGATCGGCCGGATCGGTGCACAGGATGCCCTTGGCGCCGAAGGCCTCGGCCAGCTTGACGAAATCGGGCAGGGCCTCGGACCAGCTTTGCGAATAGCGCTCGCCATGCAGCAATTCCTGCCATTGGCGCACCATTCCAAGGCGCTCGTTGTTCAGGATGAACTGCTTGACCGGCAGGTGATATTGCACGGCGGTGCCCATCTCCTGCATGTTCATCAGCCATGACGCTTCGCCCGCGACGTTGATCACCAGCGCATCGGGATGCGCCATCTGCACCCCGATCGAGGCCGGAAAGCCGTAACCCATGGTGCCCAAGCCGCCGCTGGTCATCCAGCGGTTGGGATCCTCGAAGCGCAGATATTGCGCCGCCCACATCTGATGCTGGCCGACCTCGGTGGTGATATAGCGGTCGCGATCCTTGGTCAGCGCCTCAAGCCGTTCCAACGCGTATTGCGGCTTGATGGTCTTTTCGCTGGCGGTGAAGGCAAGGCAATCCACCTTGCGCCATTCATTGATCTTCATATGCCATTTGGCGACCGCCTCGGCATTGGTCTTGCCGCCGCGCGATTTCCAGACCTTCAGCAGGTCTTCCAGCACGTTTGCCACGTCGCCGACGATGGGAATGTCGGTCTTGATCACCTTGTTGATCGAACTGGGATCGATGTCGATATGCGCCTTGATCGACTTCGGGCTGAACGCGTCGATGCGTCCGGTGATCCGATCGTCGAACCGCGCGCCGACATTGATCATCAGGTCGCAATCATGCATCGCCAGATTGGCCTCGTACAACCCGTGCATCCCCAGCATCCCCAGCCAGTTCTTGCCGCTGGCGGGATAGGCGCCCAGCCCCATCAGCGTGGAGGTGATCGGAAAACCGGTCGCTTCCACCAGTTCGCGCAACAATCGGCTGGCGGCGTCGCCCGAGTTGATCACGCCGCCGCCGGTATAGAACACGGGGCGTTTGGCGGTTTCCATGGCGGCGGCCAGTTCGGTGATCTCGTCGATGTCGCCCTTGACGCGCGGCTGGTAATGGCTGACCGACGCCTTCGGCGCGTTGTAGGGGCCGGTGGCGAACTGCACGTCCTTGGGGATATCGACCAGCACCGGACCGGGACGTCCCGATTTCGAGACATGGAACGCTTCGTGAATGACGTCGGACAGGCGCGCGGTATCCTTGACCAGCCAGTTGTGCTTGGTGCAGGGGCGGGTGATCCCGACGGTATCGGCCTCCTGAAACGCGTCCGACCCGATCATGAAGGTCGGAACCTGACCGGTCAGCACCACGATCGGGATGCTGTCCATCAGCGCATCGGTCAGCCCGGTCACCGCGTTGGTCGCGCCGGGGCCGGACGTCACCAGCACCACGCCGGGCTTGCCGGTCGATCTTGCGTACCCCTCGGCGGCGTGCACGGCGCCCTGTTCGTGGCGCACGAGGATGTGGCGGATGTCGTTTTGCAGGAAAATCTCGTCATAGATCGGCAGCACCGCGCCGCCCGGATAGCCGAATACCGTGTCCACGCCCTGATCCCTCAGTGCCTGAACCACCATCTTTGCTCCGGTCATCTCACGTGTCATCTGCTTTGCTCCATCCACGTCATCGCTGCTTTGCGCATAAAAAAGCCCCCGGGAATTCCGGAGGCGCATGGGGTCTGGTTATGGTCAACCGCTACCGGCCCATGCGCTAGGTTCCTACAATTACCACTAGGGTGGCCATGACAGGGGACTCCGTGATGCTGCGCGAACATTATGGGCGGCAGCGGGGAGGGTCAACAGCCAATTGCCCCGCAATCGCGGCCTGACTTGTGCATTTCCTGCGTTTTGTTGCGCACAAACGGGACGGCGCGACACTTTGCTGCGCCAACTCGCGCGAGCGCCACGTTCAGCCGCCGGTCCAGCGGCGGTCGGGCAGGTGGATGTTGGCCACCTGTTCGGCAATCGGATCGGCGGATAGCGGATGCGTGTCGTCCTGATACGCGTCAGGGTCGGTCATCGGCGACCATTGCCCGTGGCGATAGATCTCCAGGCCCGAAAACCGCGCCTTGTAACCCATCTTGGGACTGCCCGCCACCCAGTAGCCCAGATAGACATAAGGCAGGCCGGCCTCACGCGCGATGTCGATATGATCGAGGATCATGTAGGTGCCGAGCGACGCCTGCGGACGGTCGGGCCGGTAGAACGAATAGACCATGCTCAGCCCGTCTTCGAGAACGTCGGTCAGGCTGACGGCGATCAGCGCGTCCTCGTCGGGGTCGGTATATTCGACCACCCGGCTGCGGATCGGGGTTTCCTCGATCATCGCCGCGAATTCGAACACATCCATGTCGGCCATGCCGCCATCGGCGTGGCGCGCCTCGAGATATTGGCGGAACAGCGCATATTGATCCTCGGTCGCCCAGGGCGAGGTGGCGCGGCGCTGGATGTTGCCGTTACGACGCGCGGTGCGCTTGTGGCCCTTGCTTGGGCGAAACTTCGACACGTCGATACGCGCGGACAGACACGCCGCGCAATCGGCGCAGGAGGGGCGGTAAAGCACGTTCTGCGAGCGCCGGAATCCCTGTTGCGACAGGCTGTCGTTCAGGCGCGCGGCATCCTCGCCCTGCAGGGCGGTGAACAATTTGCGCTCCATCCGGCCCTCGAGATAAGGACAGGGCTGAGGAGCCGTCACATAGAATTGCGGCGCGATGGGCAGCGTGTGGCGCATTGGGTTCCCCGTGTGGATCGGCGCGATGATAACAATGCTCGCGGCGTGCGCCAACCCGGATTATCAGACGTGCAGCACCGCCCGCCGGTTCAGCGCGACCGTGCCCAGCACCATGTCGGTCAGCCCCTGCTTGCGCGCGCCGGTCAGCATCATCACGACCGAGATGATCTGCAGGATCGGTATCGCCATCGAAACCATGTAACCCAGCGTATGGGCGCCCGCCTGCAACGGATCCAGCGCGGCCCCGTCGGCGGCACGGATCTCGATACCGGCAAAGCGCATGCCCCATGTCGCCGATCCGCTGGCCAGCGTCAGGGTGCGATAGACGAAGCTGATGGTCGCCACCAGGATCGGCCAGACGAAAGCGCCGACAAAGGCGGTCAGAACGACCGTGATGACGCAAAGAAGTAGGATCAGGATCGTGTCGATGATCCATGCCAGCAAGCGTTTGCCGGGCACACCTTCGTAGAATTGCGGTTGGAAATCGGGATCGGGCAGGTTGATCATCGGGCGGTTCCGTAAGTGTCAAATGCGACCGCGCCCCCATTGAAGGGAGGCGCGGACGGGAACGGGAAAGCGTTCAGGCTGTCTTGTCGTCGGTTTCCTGTGCGGCGTTGGCGTTGCGGGCGCGGTCTTCCATGAACTGGTCGAACTCGGCCTTGTCCTTGGCTTCGCGCAGTCGTCCCAGGAACGCCTCGAAACTTTGCTGCTCGTCCTGCAGACGGCGCAGCGTTTCCTCGCGATAGGCGTCAAAGGCGCTGTTGCCGGTGCTTTGCATCGGGGCGCCATGACGGCGCGAATGACGGCTTTTGCAGGATGAATTGAACATGCGTTTGCTCCAGATCAGATAGGCGAGAATGGCCAGCCCGACGGGCCAGAAGAAGATAAAGCCGAGGATCATCGCGGCGATCCACGCGCCTTTGCCCTTGCTGTCCATCCAGCGCTCGGCACGGGAAAACCAGCCGGGCAGCCAGGCAGGAGGGTCTTGCGTCAGGGTTGTCATCGTGGGTTTCTCCGGTTTGCGTGTGCTGATGTGAATGTCTTTCACATGTCCAAGATCGGGGTGGTCCTGCCCGATTGCAAGAAAAAATGTGAATGGCTTTTACATTTCTTTTCGAATTCTTTCAATTTCAATATGTTGGCCGGTCGGTGCGCAGGGTTTCCCGCGCGTGTCGCCAACCCATATGGTCGCGACAATTGCCATCGACAAGGTCTGCGATGATGCCGCAGAATAGGTGCAAGGGCACTCCGCAGCGCGCATGGGACATTGTCGGCAGGGATCGGTTGCGAACATGACACACGCCAGTCGGTCCCTCGCGACAGCGCGCGTACCGGGCCATTTCGGAGAATGGATGCAAGGCAGGCTGGGCACCGGCGGGCCGCTTGTCCTGCTGACGCTGGCCTGCCCGGACCTGGCCGTGACCGCGACGCGCATCGCCGGCGGCCCGCTGGCGCTGGAGCAGAAACGCGCCATCCTTGCCCCCGCACAGGCCGCGCGCTTGCTGGAGGTTTTGGGGTTGCCGGTGCGCGGCCGCTACCGTCTGCACGCTGACATGCCCCCCGGCGGCGGCGCCGGAGCGTCCACGGCCGCGCTGCTCGCGCTGGCGCGGGCGGCGGGATATCAGGGGCCGGCGAAGGAGTTGGCCGCAGCGTGTCTTGCGGCCGAAGGCGCCACCGACCCGCTGATGCTGGCGCGGCCCGATGCGGTGCTCTGGGCGCCGCGGGTGGCGCGGGAGGTCAGCGCGTTGCGTCCGCCGCCCTTGTGCGATATCATCGGGGGCTTCCTTGGCCCGCCGCAGCGCACCGATCCTGCCGATCTGGCTTTTCCCGATATCGCCGATCTGGTCGCCGCATGGCAGGATGCACGCGGTGACAAGGCGGCATTGGCCGCGCTGGCCAGCCAATCCGCCCAACGCTGCACCGAAGCGCGCGGGCCGACGCACGATCCGATGGCGGCGCTCTGCCGCGATCTGGGCGCGCTGGGCCATGCGCGCGCGCATACCGGTCCGGCCCGCGCGCTGATTTTCGCGCCCGGATGCGTTCCGCCCGATGCCGGTGCCGCGCTGCGCGCCGCAGGCTTGTCCGGCGTGCTCGGCTTCTCTACGGGAGGGGCGTGAGGGGCCGAAGGAAAGGAAAAGCCATGCGCGATCACGGCGGCGATCTGGACCGCGCCATCAAGCGTTACGGTCCCGGCGACTGGATAGACCTGTCCACGGGGATCAATGCCCGGCCCTATCCGGTGCCGACGCTGGACGCCCGCGCCTGGAGCGCATTGCCCACGCGCGCCGACATGGAAACATTGGCCGCAGCCGCGCGCAAGGCCTATGGCACCAAGGCCGCCGTGGTCCCGCTTGCCGGCGCGCAGGCGGCAATCCAGTTGGTGCCGCATCTGGTTGCGACGGGCCGCGCGCGTGTTCTGACGCCAACCTATAACGAACACGCCGCCGCCCTGCGCGCATCCGGCTGGCAGGTGGACGAGGTCGACAGGATCGCGGCGCTTGAGGGGGCCGATCTGGCAATTGTGGTGAACCCCAACAACCCCGACGGACAGCGCCACGCGCCCGATGTCTTGCGCCGGCTTGGCGGCAAGGTCGGCCTGCTGGTGGTGGACGAAAGTTTCGTCGATCCCGTGCCCGATCTGTCATTGGCCCTAGGGTTGACGGAGATGCCGGGAAACATCGTGGTGCTGCGATCCTTCGGCAAGTTCTACGGTCTGGCAGGCTTGCGGCTGGGCTTCGCGCTGAGCGATCCGGCGCGTGCCGGCCAACTGCGCGCGATGGCCGGGCCTTGGCCGGTCAGCGGTGCGGCCATCGCCATCGGAGCGGCGGCGCTGGCCGATCGCAACTGGCAGGCGTGCACCACCGAACGGTTGCGGGCCGAGGCGCAGCGGCTGGACGACATGGCCCGATCCGCCGGCTGGCAACCGGTCGGGGGAACGCCGCTGTTTCGCACCTATGATACGGGCGATGGTGCGCGGGCGCAGGACAGACTGGCACAGGCGCGGATCTGGACCCGCGTGTTTCCCTACGCCCCGGGCTGGGTCCGACTGGGCCTGCCCGGCGATCCGGCGCATTGGGCGCGCCTTGAAGCGGCGTTGGCCGCGCCGGCGGTCGATCAGTAGGGGTTCACATAATGATGGGTGTTGCGCCCGGCCTTGTTGCCGGCCCGTTTCAATTCGTCCCGCGCGATGACCATCATGTGCACCTCATCCGGCCCATCGACGAACCGCAACGCCCGCCCCCATGTCCACAGAAAGCTGAGCGGCGTGTCGGGCGTGATCCCGGCGGCTCCGAACACCTGCATTGCGCGGTCGGTCACCTGTGTCTGCAACCGCGCGGCGACCACCTTGATCGCCGAGACATCCACCCGCGCGGCCTTGGGGCCGGATTTGTCCATCTTCCACGCCGCGCGGAGCATCAGCAGCCGCGCCTGATCGATCTCGAATCGGGATTGCGCGATCCAGTCCTGAATGTTGGCGCGCTCGGCCAGCGCCTTGCCGAAGGTCTTGCGCTCCAGCGCGCGGTCGCACATCAATTCCAGCGCCAGTTCGCATTGCCCGATGGTGCGCATGCAATGATGGATGCGCCCCGGTCCCAGACGTTCCTGCGCCAGACGGAACCCGTCGCCTTCGGCGGCAAGGATGTTTTCCACGGGCACGCGCACGTTGCGATAGGCGACCTCGCAATGGCCCTCGGCGGCATGGTGGTGCATGATCGGCACGTCGCGCACGATCTCGACCCCCGGCGTGTCCAGCGGCACGAGGATGAAGGAATGGCGCTTGTGCCGGTCGGCATCCGGGTCGGGGTCCGACACGCCGAAGACCAGCGCGACCTTTGCGTTGGGGTGTTTGGCGCCGGTCGAAAACCACTTGCGCCCGTTGATGACATAATGGTCGCCGTCGCGCGTGATCGTGGTTTGCAGATTGGTCAGATCGGACGATGCCGCATCCGGTTCGGTCAGCCCGACGATCGAGCGGATTTCGCCCATCAACAGCGGATCGAGCCATTGGCGGTTCTGCTCTTCGGTGCCCGAGCGCAGGAACACCTCCATGTTGCCGGTGTCGGGGGCCGAGCAGTTGAACACCTCCGAGGACCACGGCACCCGGCCCATGATCTCGGCGAGGGGCGCGTATTCCAGGTTGCTGAGGCGCGTGCCCGGATCGCTGTCGCGCAATTCGGGAGAGAACATGTTCCACAATCCGTCGGCGAACGCCTTTGCCTTCAGCCGGTCGATCAGGTCGATGGGGTATTTTCCGCTGGCCCAGGTGTCGTGATATTCCTGATTGGCGGGCAGGACATGGGCCTCCATGAAGGCGTCGAGTTGTGCGATCAGTTCGCGCGTTCGGGCGCTGTATTCGAAATCCATGTTCCATGTCCTTTTTGCCGGTGTCGCGCTGGCGCGCAGTCTGTCGGATGTCGCGCAGCGGCGCAAGCGCGGCCGGGCCTGACGTCGCTTGCGCTTTTCCGCTTGAACGGCGGGGCGGAAACCGCCTTGATAAGGATATGAGCGAAACGGCCAGACCCAAGACGAGGCGCGGTGCCCGACGGCGCGAGCAGATCCTGCGCGCCGCCGAAACCGTGTTTGGCGAACGCGGTTTCACCGCGTCCTCGATCGCCGATATCATGGGGGTTGCCGAGGGCGCGCTGGGCACGTTCTATATCTATTTCTCCTCCAAGGAGGAGGTGTTCCGGGAACTGGTTCTGGAAATGGGCCAGCACGCCCGCGCAATGGCGACGCAGGCGGTCGCGGGCGCCCCCTCGCGTCTGGAGGCCGAGCGCGCCGGGCTGGCCGCCTTTCTGCATTTCGTGCGCGCGCGTCCGGCGCTGTATCGCATCGTGGAAGAGGCGCGGTTCGTCGATCCCGACGCCTATCGCAGCTATTTCACCGGTTTCGCCATGGCCTATCGCCGCCATCTGGCCGAGGCCGAGGCGGCGGGTGACCTGCCCCCCGGCGACGCCGAAATCCGCGCCTGGGCGTTGATGGGTATGGCCAAGACACTGGGCGAGCGGTTTGCGCTGTGGGATCCGGATGCCGATATCGATCGGGTCGTGGACGAGGCGTTCGGGCTGATCCGCGACGGCCTCGCGCCCCGCGAGGCGCCCCGGCCCGAGGCCGATTTCCTGCCGGACATGGCCGCCAAGCAGGCCGAGCTGGCCCCGCACAAGATGGCGTTCAGGGACCGGGGTGCCGGGCGCGACTGGACGTTCGCGCAGGTCAACGCGGCGGCTGATGCGGTGGCAGCGGGGTTCGTGGCTGCGGGCTTGCAACCGGGCGACCGCGTGGCGATCCTCACCCTCAACCGGGCCGAATTCTTCATCACCCTGTTCGCCTGCCAAAAGACCGGGATCATCCTGTGCCCGCTGAACTGGCGGCAGACAGTGGGTGAACTGGCCGACACCCTGGACCCGGTGACCCCCTCGGCACTGATCCACGATTCAGAGAACGGCGCGCTGGCCCGTGACCTGGGCGTGGCGCTCGGCGTGGCGCTTTACGATCTCGACAGCGATGTGGCGGGGTGGATCGCCAAGGGTGGCAAGCCGCTGCGCGCCTCGGTTCCCGCCGTTCGTCCGTGGTATCTGCTGTTCACCTCGGGCACGACCGGGCCGCCCAAGCCGGTGATCCAGACCGCGCGCATGGCCTGGGCCAGTGCCGTGAACATCGCGCAGGCGGTGGGGCTGACCGACGCGGCGCGCAGCGTAAACTACCTGCCGCTGGCGCATACGGCGGGGATCAACCTGCATACGCTGCCGGTGTTCCTGTTCGGCGGCAGTTCCACCATCCTCAGGCGGTTCGAACCCGAGGCGCTGCTGGACCTGATCCGGCAGGGCGCGGTCAACCAGTTCTTCGGCGTTCCGGCTATCTACCGCGCTTTCAGCCTGTTGCCCGAGACGCGCGACATCGACTGGAGCGCGGTGCGCTGCGCCTGTGGCGGCGCGCCGCTGCCCGAACCGCTGATCCGGCTGTTCGACGATCTGGGCGCGCGGGTGCTGAACGGTCTGGGCATGACCGAAACCGGCCCCACCGTTTTCCTGATGGACGAAGAGGGCGCGCGCGAGCGGATCGGATCGGTGGGAAAGGCGCAGGCCTTGACCGAGATGCGCCTTGACGGCGTCGCCGACGGCGCGCCGGGACAGGGCGAGATCCTGCTGCGCGGGCCGAACATCACGCCGGGCTACTGGGGCGATCCGGATGCCACGCGCGCCGCCTTTGACGGTGAGGGGTGGTTGCGCACCGGCGATGTCGGGCGGCGCGACGCGGACGGTTACGTGTTCGTGGTGGATCGGATCGGCGACATGTTCATATCGGGCGGCGAGAACGTTTATCCCGCCGAGGTAGAGCGCGTGCTGAACGATCATCCCGACATACTGGAAAGCGCCGTGATCGGCGTGCCCGACGCGCGCTGGGGCGAGGTGGGCGCGGCCTTTGCGATCCTGCATTCCGGTGCGACGCCCGATGCTGCGCAATTGCGCGACTGGTGCCGCGCGCGGCTGGCGGGGTTCAAGGTGCCCGCCCGCATCGTGCTGGTTGACGATTTTCCGCGCACCGCCGCCGGAAAGGTGCGCAAGGCGAAACTGCGGGAGATGCTGGAATGACGCTGGATTTGCGCACACGCTGGATACCGGTTCAGGTCGAATTCGACCGCTTCGCCGCGCTGTCGGGCGACGACAACCCGATCCATGTCGACCCGCTGTTCTCGAAACAGGGCGGGTTCGGGCGCACCGCGGCGCATGGCATGCTGATCTATGCGCGGCTGTGGGCGATGCTGCAGGGCGAGAACCCGGCGCTGAGGCATCTGCGCCAGTCGATCATGTTCCCCAATCCCGCCTTCGCCGGCGAGCCGCTGGATCTGATAGTGACCGGCGATGCGCCGGGCGAGGTCACGATGCGCGCGCTGCGGGTGGCCGACGGGGCGGCGGTGTTCCTTGGCGTGGTGGAGGTGCCATGCTGAGCCGCGGCCAGAGCGCCGAAATCCGGCGCATATATGACGATGCTGACATGCGCGGTCTTGCAGCGCTTGCCGGGGCGCAACCCGGCGCGCAGGTTCCCGAACCGTTGATCGCGGCGCTGTTCTCGCAGCTTCTGGGGATGCACCTGCCGGGGCAGGGGACGCATTATCTCAAGCAGGATCTGGACTTTGCCGCGCCGGCCCGACCCGGCGAAATGCTCATCGCGCGGGTCGAGATCACCCGGCTGCGCCCGGGCAATCGGCTGGTCGATCTGCACGCGGTCTGCACCGGCGCGGATGGGCGGCTGATCTGCGAGGGCCGCGCGCTGGTCAAGGCGCCGACGGCGGCGTTTGCGCCGCAACCGTGATCATCGCCCGGCGCGCAGCCGTCCGACGATGCCGCTGGGAAAGAAATAGACGCTGAGAATGAACAGCACGCCCAGCCACAGCAGCCAGCGGTCGGGGGAAAGCAATTCGTGCAGGACGGGAATGGACCCCGTGGCCTCGGACGCGACGCCCATCAGGTTCTGCAGGTAGTTCTGCGCCAGCACGAAGATCGTCGCCCCCAGCACCGCGCCATAGATCGTGCCCATGCCGCCGATCACCACCATCAGCAGGATATCCAGCATGATCTCAAACGACAGCGTGGTATCGGGCCCGACATAGCGCAGCCAGATCGCGAACAGGCTGCCCGCCAGCGCGGCGATGGCGGCCGAAAGACAGGTGGCGGCGGTGCGATACCAGACCACGCGATAGCCGATCGCCTCGGCGCGGAAATCGTTTTCGCGGATGGCCTGCAACACCCGCCCGAAGGGCGAGTTGACGATGCGCAACAGCAGCAGGAACAGCACCAGCGAGAATCCGAAGATCACGTAGTAATTGACCAGCTTGCCGGTCAGCTTGACGCCGAACGCCTCGCCAAAACGAAAGGCGGGGGTCAGTTCGCGCGGGATGAGATAGTTCAGCCCGTCCTCGCCCCCGGTCAGCCACGACATCTGGCTGACCAGCACCGCCACCGCCGAGGCCACTGCCAGCGTGATCATCGCAAAGAATATCGCCCGCACCCGCAGCGAAAACAGCCCGATTCCCAGCGCCAGGATTGCCGCCAGCACCGCACCCCCGAGAGAGCCGACGATCAGCGCGTCATAGCCCCGACCCATATGGGTGCTGGCCAGCGCGACGCCGTAAGCGCCCATGCCGAAAAACATCGTATGCGCGAAACTGACGATCCCGGTATAGCCCAGCAGCAGGTCGTAACTGGCCGCCAGCACGATGAAGATGCAGATGCGCGCGGCGGTTTCCAACGATCGAACGCCGGGGAACAGGAAGGGCGCGAGGGCCAGCGCGATCAGGATCGCCAGCAGGATCAGGGTCAGGATGATGGAGCGCGGGCGGTCGCCCGAAAGCAGGTTCAGCATGTCATTTCGCCTTTACGACGGGCAGCATCCCCTGCGGGCGCCACATCAGGATGGCCGTCATCAGGCCGATATTGGAAATCAGCGCCAGTTTGGGTTCCAGGAACGCGATGTAATTCTGCAGCAGCCCGACCATCAGCGCGCCGATGAACGCGCCCTCGACCGAGCCGAGGCCGCCGATGATCACTACGATGAAGACGAGGATCATCATTTCCGCGCCCATGCCGGCAGTGATCACTTCCTGGTAAAGCCCCCACATCACGCCGCCGAGTCCTGCCAGCGCCGATCCGGCGATGAACACGCCGATGAACACCAGTTTCAGCCGGTATCCCAGCGCCTGCACCATCTCGCCGTTCTGCACGCCGGCGCGCACGATCAGGCCGATGCGGGTGCGTTTCAGCACCAGCAGCATTGCCGCAAACAGCGCCAGACCGAACACTACCGCCAGCAGGCGGAATTTCTCGATCGCGGCGCCCCAGAAGGTGAAGGCGCCTTTCAGGGTTTCGGGGCGGGTCAGGAAAATCTCGTCCGGGCCCCAGAACACGTGGATCAACTGTTCGATCACGATCAGCCCGCCGACGGTGACGAGGATCTGTTTGAGATGCGCGCCATAGACCGGGCGCACGATCACCCGCTCGAACGCCCAGCCCAGCACGCCCGTGGCCAGCATCGCGGCCAGCGCGGCAAGGATCACCGCCGCCACGTTCAGCGCCAGTGAGGGCACGCCGGTCCAGCCCGACAGCGCCAGAAGCACGGTGATGCCGACGAAGGCACCCACCGAAATGAACGCGCCATGGCCGAAATTGATCACATCCATCAGCCCGAAGACCAGCGTCAGCCCCGAAGCCATGATGAAGATCATCATGCCCATCGCGAGGCCCGACACCGTCAGCGTCAGCCAGCTTGAGCTGGACCCGATGGCGAAGAACCCCACCACCACCAGCAGCGGGATCAGCAGATAGGGCATCGCCTTGCCGATCCGGTCGGACAATGAGACGGCGGCGAAGGTGGGGCGGTGGTCGGGGGCTGCGCTCATCGCTCAGGACGCCTCCATGCTCAGGCCGATCAGGCGATCCTGAAGGGCGGTGTCGGCGGCAAGCTCGGCCATCGCGCCGGTCCAGGTGATGCGGCCATCCTCCATCACGGCGGCGGTATCGCCCAGTGCCTTGGCAACGGCGAAGTTCTGTTCGACCAGCAGGATCGACGCGCCCTGCGCCTTGAGGTCGCGCAGGGCGCGCGCCATGGTCGAGATGATCGCCGGGGCCAGCCCCTTGGTTGGCTCGTCGATCAGGTAAAGCTTGCGCTCTTCGGCCATGGCGCGCGCGATCGACAGCATCTGCTTCTGCCCGCCCGACAGGTTCCCGGCCTCGGATTTCCAGAAGGTGCGCAAGGGGGGAAAGGCGGTAAAGATCCAGTCGAGCCGCTTGCGATCAAGCGGGCCGGAAATGGCGGCCAGCACCATGTTTTCCTCGACCGTGAGATCGGTGAAGATGCCCATGTCCTCGGGCACGAAACCGATCCCGGCACGCGCGCGGCTGGCGGTGGGCATGGCGGTGATGTCAGCACCGTCGAAATGGATCGTGCCGGATCGTGCCTGCCAATGGCCGATGATGGTGCGCAGGGTGGTGGTCTTGCCCACGCCATTGCGCCCCAGCAGCATGGTGACCCCGCCGCGCGGCACGTCCAGATCCACGCCTTGCAGGATGTGATACTGGGCGATGTCGGTATGCACGCCCGACAGGCGCAGGATCGGGTCAGACATCTTCGAGTTCCTTGCCCATATAGGCCTCTTGGACCACGTCCGAGGCCATCACCGTCGCCGGATCGCCATCGGCGGCCAGCGCGCCGTTATGCAGCACGATGATGCGGTCGGCCAGCGTGCGGATCACGTCGAGCTTGTGTTCGACCAGCAGGATGGTGCGGTCGGTATCGGCCTTGAGCTGCGCGATCAGGTCCAGCACCACGGGGGCCTCGTCCACGCTCATCCCCGCGGTGGGTTCGTCGAACATGTAGACCTTGGGATCCAGCGCGATCAGCATCGCCACCTCCAGCTTGCGCTGGTTGCCATGGCTGAGTTCGCTGACCTTCTGGGCGCGCAGATCGGCCAGGCGCACGCGGGTCAGCACCTGCATGGCGGCCTCATACAGATCGGTGCGCCGGTCGGCCATCGACAGCAGGCGAAAGCCGGTATTGCGCCGGGCCTGCACGACAAGGCGCACGTTTTCCAGAACCGAAAGGTCGGGAAAGAGGTTGGTCAACTGAAAGGCCCGGCCCAGACCCCGCCGGCAGCGCTGCGCAACCGAGAGATTGGTGATATCCTCGCCCAGCAGCCGGACCTTGCCGGCGCTGGCGGCGATCTGGCCGGAGATCAAATTGAAATAGGTCGTCTTGCCCGCGCCATTGGGGCCGACGATCGCGGTCAGTTCCCCGGCGCGAAACGCGCAGGAGACGGCATCGACCGCCACATGGCCGCCAAAGCGCACGGTCAGGTTTTCGGTTTCGAGAAGGTTTGGGATCATGGGCGGATGGCGGGGTGAACCCCGCCCTACGATAGGGGCAGACGGGGGACGGGGTGAACCCCGCCCTGCGACGCCGGTGATCGGTGTCACTGGTTGCGGACGGGAATGTCCATGTCGTCGATACCGATTTCACGCACGAGCACGGGAACGCCGTAATCCTTGCCCTCCTGCACCTCGGTGCGGAAGTGATACATCGATTGCAGCGCCTGATGGTCTTCGGGGCGGAAACGCATGGTGCCTTTGGGGGTTTCCCATTCCATGCCTTCCATCGCCGAGATCAGCGCCTCGGTATCGTCGGCGCCACCGGCCTTCTTGATCGCCTCGACCACGGCCAGCCCTGCGGCCATGCCGCCGGCGGTAAAGAAATCGGGCGGGGTGCCGAAGCGGTCCATATGTTCCTTGACCAGCCAGTCATTCACATCGTTGTCGGGGATTTCGTAGTAGTAATAGGTCGCGCCCTCCATGCCCGGCAGTTCCTTGTAGGCGGTCAGCGCCGCAAGGATGTTGCCGCCAGTGGCGATCTCGATGCCAAAGCGCGACGGGTCCATGGCGTTCAGCTTGTTCATCGGGTTGTTGCCGCCGGCCCAGATGATGAACAGTTTCTTGTCGCCCTCGACGTCCTTCATCGCGTTGAAGATACGCTCGGCGGCGGCGGTGAAATCGGTGGTGTCGGTGGGGACGTATTCCTCATGCGCGAGGGTCGCGCCGGTGCCGTCCAGCGCCTCGCGGAAGGCGGCGACGCCGTCGCGCCCGAACGCGTAATCCTGCGCCAGCGTGGCGATGGTCACGCCTTCACCACCCAGCGCCACCGCGTTGGAAATCGCGTCCTGCGACGAGTTGCGCCCGGTGCGGAACACGTAGCGGTTCCAGTTTTCCCCGGTGATGGAATCGGCCACGGCGGGTTCGACGATCAGGATGCGTTCGTATTCCTGCGCCACCGGCAGCATCGCCAGCGCCACGCCCGACGAGACCGGACCGACCGCGATCTGCGCGTCGTCGTCGCCATAAGCCTCGGCCAGCAGCGCCTTGCCGATATCGGGTTTCAGCTGCGTATCCTTCTCGATCACGGTGATCTTTTCGCCGTCGATCTCCATGGTGCCGTCGGTGGCGTATTCCAGCCCCATCATCAGCCCGGCATGGGATTGCGCCGCATAGGCTTCGAGCGCGCCGGTCTTGCCATAGACATGGGCGATGCGGATATCGGCCAGCGATGGCGTGGCCAGCATCAGGGCCAGCGCACTGGTGGCAAGAAGTCGGTTCATGTCGGGTCTCCTCCGGGGTTGGTTGGAGAATCTGAAACATGAATGAAGATTCATGTCAATCGCGACGCGAGGGTAAGACCACGGGCGACGATTGTGGAAATCAGGCCCGACGGCCCGAGAAGCGCTCTTGCCAGTCTTCGCGCTGGGCGTCGGTGATCTTGGCGAACAGCACGTCGGGCACCTCGAAGGCGTGGCCCGGTTGCAAGGCTTCCAGCGCGCCCGCCACATCATCGGGCCAGCCGGAATCGTCCGTCTGCATTGCCGCCAGCATCCGCGCGCTGGCATCGGGGATAAACGGCGCGCTCAGCACCGCGTAAAGGCGGATGAGGTTCAAACCCAGCCGCACCTGCATCGCGGCCTTTTCGGGATCTTCCTTGAACGTCGCCCAGGGCGCGGCGGATTGCAGGTATTCGTTGCCCGCCACCCAGATCGCGCGCAGTTCGGACGCGGATTTGCGCACTTCCATGTCCTGCATGTGCCGCTCATAGGCGCGGATGCGGGTGGTGAGGCCGGCGATCAGCGCGGTTTCGGCGTCGCCATGCGCGCCGCCCTGGGGGACGGTCTCGCCGAACTTGCTGCGGCAGAACTTGGTGACGCGGCTGACGAAATTGCCCAGTACGTCGGCCAGATCCTTGTTCACCGCGACCTGGAAATTCTCCCAGGTGAATTCGGAATCGCTGCTTTCGGGCGCGTGGCTCAACAGCCACCAGCGCCAGTAATCGGCCGGCAGGATGTCCAGCGCCTGATCCTGAAACACGCCGCGCCCCTGGCTGGTGCTGAACTGGCCGCCCTCGAAATTGAGATAATTGAAGGACTTGAGGTGATCCACCATCTTCCAGGGTTCGCCCGAGCCGATCATCGTCGCCGGGAAAGACAGGGTGTGGAACGGCACGTTGTCCTTGCCCATGAACTGGACGTAACGCACATCCTCGGCGCCCTTGTCGGTGCGCCACCAGCGTTCCCAGGCGGCGTCGTCCAGCCCGTTGGCCTCGGCCCATTCGGCGGCGCAGGCGATGTATTCGATGGGGGCGTCGAACCAGACATAGAACACCTTGCCCTCCATGCCGGGCCAGTCCTCGGTGCCGCGCTTGACCGGGATGCCCCAGTCGAGATCGCGGGTGATGCCGCGATCCTGCAGGCCGTCGCCGTCATGGAGCCATTTTTTGGCAATGGATGTCGTCAGGATCGGCCAGTCGGCCTTGGAGTCGATCCACTTGTCCAGATCGTCCTTCAGCGCGGATTGGCGCAGGAACAGGTGCTTGGTTTCGCGCACTTCCAGGTCGGTGCTGCCCGAGATCGCGCTGCGCGGGTCGATCAGGTCGGTCGGGTCAAGCTGCTTGGTGCAGTTCTCGCACTGATCGCCGCGGGCCTTGTCGTAACCGCAATTGGGGCAGGTGCCCTCGATATAGCGGTCGGGCAGGAAGCGGCCATCGGCGTTGGAATAGACCTGTTCCTCGCTCACCTCGCGGATCAGCCCGTTCTCGGCCAGCTTTCCGGCCAGATGCTGGGTCAGGCGGTGGTTCTGCTTGCTGGAGGAGCGGCCGAAATGGTCGAAGGACAGGCCGAAGCGGCGGGCGATATCGCCCTGGACCTCGTGCATGCGGGCGCAGTATTCGGCAACCGGCTGTCCGGCCTTGGCGGCAGCCAGTTCGGCGGGCGTGCCATGTTCGTCGGTGGCGCAGAGGAACAGAACCTCGTGGCCGCGTCCGCGCATGTAACGGGCGAACAGATCGGCGGGCAACTGGCTGCCCACCAGATTGCCCAGATGCTTGATCCCGTTGATATAGGGAAGAGCCGATGTGATGAGTATGCGTGCCATGCGCCTGCCGCCCCTGTCCTTTTTGTCTGTCCGGGCGTCTTAGCGCAGGCACCACAGGGCGTCACCCCCCGTTGTCAGCCGTCGTCGCACCGAAGATCGAGGTGCTCCACGTCACGGCGGTGGTGCGAGCGGCCACGTCGGAGCCTCCGGCGGGGGTATTTTTGCGAAAGTGGAAGGACAGGGGGTCCGCCACGGCTCGCGGCGGCGGTCTTTTCGAGGTTCCGCAACTTTCTTGCCTGCGATCTATAGTTTTCCGCGCGAAGTCGCGTCATGCTGGGGGACGAAATCAAGGAGGGTCGCGACATGCCGCTGAACATGAACAAAGAGGTCTTCATCACCTGTGCCGTGACGGGATCGGGCGCCACGCAGGACCGCAGCCCGCACGTGCCACGAAGCCCCGGGCAGATCGCCGAGAGCGCGATCGCCGCCGCGAAGGCAGGGGCCGCGGTGGTGCATTGCCATTTGCGCGATCCCGATACCGGAGCGCCAAGCCGCGATCCGGATCTATATCGCGAACTGACCGAGCGCATCCGCGATTCGGGAACCGATGTCGTGCTGAACCTGACGGCCGGAATGGGCGGGGACATGATCTTTGGTCCGACCGAGAAGCCGTTGCCGCTGAACGAGGAGGGCACCGACATGATCGGCGCCAGCGAGCGCGTCGCCCATGTGGCCGATTGCCGGCCCGAGATCTGCACGCTGGATTGTGGCACGATGAACTTTGCCGAGGCCGATTACGTGATGACGAACACGCCCGGCATGTTGCAGGCGATGGGGCGGATGATGACGGAAATGGGCGTGAAGCCCGAGATCGAGGCCTTCGACACCGGCCATCTGTGGTATGCCAAGCAATTGGTCGCCGACGGCGTTCTGGAGGCGCCCGCGCTGGTGCAATTGTGCATGGGGGTACCGTGGGGCGCGCCGGACGATCTCAACACCTTCATGGCGATGGTCAACAACGTGCCGGATGACTGGACGTTTTCCGCCTTTGGCCTGGGGCGCAGCCAGATGGCCTATGTCGCCGCCTCGGTGCTGGCGGGGGGCAATGTGCGTGTCGGGCTGGAGGACAACCTGTGGCTGGAAAAGGGTGTTCTGGCCGAGAACTGGCAGTTGGTGGAGCGGGCGGGCACCATCATCGAGAATATGGGCGCGCGGGTGATCGGACCGGACGAGGTGCGCCGCAAGCTGGGCCTGACCAAACGCGCACCGGAAGCGCGGTGAGGCGGCTGTCGCTGACCCTCGCGCTGGGGCTGGCCGCCTGTGGTCCGCTTTCGGAGCGCGCCGGCTATCGCGATGGCAATGCGCCCATCGCCGCGACCACCCGGTTCGAGCCTGCGCGTTTCGCCGGCGATTATCGGGTGGTTGCAGCCTTCGCCCCTGAGGACGCGCAGCCGGCCAGCCGCATGATCCGCTTTGAGGGCAACGCCACCGGCGGTTTGATCATGCGTGACGGCGCGCAGCCGGTCACGCTGGATCTGGTAGCGCCGGGGCGGTTGCGGCCAAAGGGCGAGGGGGCGGATATCTGGGTGTTGTGGACCGATGCCGATTACCGGACGGCGGCGCTCGGCACGCCTTCGGGCCGGTTCGGCATGATCATCGAGCGCGGCGACGGGGCTGCCGACCGGATGGTTGCGGCGCGCGAGATACTGGAATGGTATGGATATGACCTGTCCAGACTGGTCGAAACGAAAATGACGGTTTCAGGAGAAAGACAATGATTGCAGCGATCATCGGCGGCGGGGTCATCGGCGGCGGCTGGGCCGCGCGGTTCCTGCTGAATGGCTGGGATGTGCGCGTATTCGACCCGGACCCGCAGGCGCAGCGCAAGATCGGCGAGGTTCTGGACAATGCCCGCCGTGCGCTGCCGGGGCTGAGCGATGTGCCCCTGCCCGAAGAGGGGCGGCTGAGTTGGCACGACACCATGGAAGATGTCGTTCAGGGCGCCGACTGGATACAGGAAAGCGTCCCCGAGCGGCTGGACGTCAAGCACAAGGTGTTCGCCGCGCTTCAGGCGGCCTGCGATCCGCAGGCGATCATCGGCTCGTCCACCTCGGGGTTCAAGCCCGGCGAATTGCAACAGGGTGCGGTGCGTCCCGGCCAGATCGTGGTGACGCATCCGTTCAATCCGGTTTACCTGTTGCCGCTGGTCGAACTGGTGGGCAGCGACGCAACCCCGCCGGACCTGATCGATCGCGCCGGCGCGGTGCTGACCGGCCTTGGCATGTTCCCGCTGCACATCAAACGCGAGATCGAGGCGCATATCGCCGACCGCTTGCTCGAGGTCGTCTGGCGCGAGTCGCTGTGGCTGGTCAAGGACGGCATCGCCACCACCGAAGAGATCGACAACGCGATCCGCTACGGCTTTGGCCTGCGCTGGGCGCAGATGGGCCTGTTCGAGACCTATCGCGTCGCCGGCGGCGAGGCGGGGATGAAACACTTCATGGCGCAGTTCGGCCCGACGCTGGAATTGCCCTGGTGCAAGCTGACCGATGTGCCCCCGTTCACCGACGATCTGGTGGAACTCATCGCCGGGCAATCCGATGCGCAATCCGGAGCCTACACGATCCGAGAACTCGAGCGCATCCGCGACGCCAACCTTGTCGGCATGATGCGCGCGCTGAAACAACAGGATTGGGGCGCGGGGGCGCTGCTGCGAAACCACGATGCGCAACTCAGGACCGGCACGCGTCTGGCGGACCGTGCGGCGGACCTGTCCGATCCCGGCCAGCCGATCCTGACATTGTCGCGTGCCGTGCCGCTGGACTGGACCGATTACAACGGCCACATGACCGAAAGTCGCTACCTCGACGCCTTCACGAACGCCACCGACCGCTTCATGGAGATGATCGGCTGCGACGCGGATTACATTGCCGCGGGGGGCAGCTATTTCACCGCCGAAACCCATATTCGCCATCTGGACGAGGCCGATGCCGGAGCGCGCCTCACCATACGTACGCAACTGCTTCTGGGCGAGGGCAAGAAACTGCACCTGTTCCATTCCATGTATGAAGGAGAGCGGCTGTTGGCGACGGGCGAACATTTCCTGCTGCATGTCAGCCTGAAAACCCGCCGCCCCAGCGAGCCGGGTCCGCAGGTGGCCGCGGCGCTGGACCTTATCGCGCGCGCACAGGCGGATCTGCCACGGCCCGAGGGTGCCGGACGGAGCATCGGCGCCCCGCGATGAACGGCGGGCCGCGTCAATGTGCCTCCCTGATTTCTTCTGGCGGAAAAATATCCCGGGGTCCGGGGCAGCGCCCCGGTTCCGCGCTTTCGGCCTGCCCCGACTCTCAAATGCCTTCGGGTTTCGGCCGTCCGTAAAGCCGCAGGAACAGGCTTTCTTCGTCGTCGTTGCGAAAGAACGGCACGCTTGCGGGGGGCGCGGGGTCGGTAACGCGGGCGGCGACCTCGGCCAGCACCACCTCGGTGATGAAGGGCAGGTCGAAATCCCGCGCCCGGTCCAGTTCGATCCATTGCAGATGCGAAAGCTCGTCGCAGGCATGGCTGAAATCGTCGAGATCGCCGTGGATATGGGCCGCGTCCACCAGAAAGAACCGCGCATCGAACCGGCGGGGCCGTCCCGGTGGAGTCAGCGCGCGAAACACGAATTGCAGCCCGTCAGCCGCCGGAACATGCCCGGTTCGGGCAAAGCTGCGCCAATCGGGCGGCACGTCGCCCCGCCAGTCACCGGGCTGGCCCAGCACGAGACCGGTTTCCTCCCACAACTCGCGAATGGCCGCGGTGGCCAGCGCGTGGTGCAGATCCGTGTTGCATTGATCGTCCAGCCGGTCGCGGCAGAGATCGGGCAACGGGGTGGCCAGCGGCACCTGCGCATCCTCGGGATCGACCGCGCCGCCGGGAAACACGAACTTGTTGGGCATGAACGCCGCTTTCGAGCCGCGTTGCCCCATCAGGATCGCCGGATTGCTGTCCCGGTCGCGCAGCGCGATCACCGTCGCGGCATCGCGCACGGCGGTTTTGTCGATGCTCATCACAGCCCCCTTGCTGCCCCGGCCGGGATCAGGACCGGTCCGCGAACCCGTGCATCTGCCGCGCCCACTGGAACCCCACGATCGCCCCCTTCAGCCGTGGCAGAAGATAAAGCGACAGCGCTGTCGAGCCAACCGCAAAGATGGTGAACAGCATCAGCGGATCGGGACGCCAGGTGATGAAGGCGATCAGCAATCCCGGCGTCAGCAGGTGCGCGACGATCAGGATGGTCAGATAGGCCGGGCCATCATCGGCGCGGTGGTGGTGCAGTTCCTCGCGGCAGACCGTGCAGGTCGGCGTGACCCGCAGATACCCGTTCAGCAGGGGACCGTTGCCGCATTGCGGGCATTTGCGTCTCCATCCGTTGGACAGGGCCGGCCAGACGGCACGTGCGGGGACCGCCGATGCGGCAGCTTCGAGTGTTTGTGTCATGATCGCGTTTTCCTTTGCGCATAACATGGCGATAAAACATCTATCCGAAAAGAGGCTTTATGGCGTTGCGGCGCCATGTCGCGAAGAACGCGGCAAAAAAAATTGTCATCGTTGCGACGGAAGTGCGGTGCCGGTGCGTTTGGCTTTCAGGATCGGCGGCCAGACACCGCCGGCCTGTCATGGATGAAGGAGCAGACAGAATGACACGCAAGACACTTTTGACGGGATTGATCGTTGCCGCGACGGCGCTGGGCGCCGGTGGCGTGGCGGCGCAGGGCAAGATGTCCAGGGGCCATTGGATGGACTTTGAAAGCCTGGACCTGAATGGCGACGGCAAGATCACGCAGGACGAGATGGAGCAGCGCCGCGAGCAGATGTTCAGCCGGGTCGATGCCGATGGCGATGGCAAGCTGACCGTCGAGGAGATCGAGGCCGAGGCCGTCGCGCGCGCCCGCGAGCGGGCCGAGGCGATGGTGGCACGGGTCGACAAGAACGGCGACGGCGTGCTGAGCCAGGACGAGATGCCAGCACCGCGCGATGGCGGCAAACGCATGTTCGAACGGATGGATCTGGACGGCGACGGCGCGATCACCCAGGCCGAATTCGACAAGGCCCGCGAGAACTGGTCGGGCAGGAACAAGTCCGGAAAAAAGATGGGAGCCGGCGACAAGCAAGGCAATCAGGGCCGTTCGGACAAGAACTGAGTGTGTCGGGCGCGCGTTTTTTCCGGACGGCTTGCCGTCCATGATCGAACCGGCGGACAGCGATGCGGCATTGCTGGCACGGTTCGCGCAGGGCGAATCGCGCGCCGCGCGCGCCCTGACCGCGCGTCTGGCTCCGCGTGCCTATGGTGTCGCCCGGCGTGTGCTGGGCGATGCCGCCGAAGCCGAAGACGTCACGCAGGAGGCGATGCTGCGCCTCTGGCGGATAGCACCCGACTGGCAGACCGGTCGGGCGCAGGTTTCGACCTGGCTTTACCGTGTGACGATGAACCTGTGTCTGGACCTGCTGCGCCGCCGCAGGGGGGGATCGCCGGGGCTGGACGAGATACCCGAACCCGCCGATCCCGCGCCGGGCGTGGTGCAGCGCCTGCAGGATACCGACCGGATGGATGCGCTGCAAAACGCGCTGATGACGCTGCCCGAGCGGCAAAGGCAGGCAGTGGTATTGCGGCATTTGGAAGAGCTTTCGAACCCCGAGATCGCCGGGATCATGGAGATCGGGGTCGAGGCGGTCGAAAGTCTGACCGCGCGCGGCAAACGCGCCTTGGCCGCCGCTCTGGCGGATCAAAGCGCCGCTTTGGGGTATGAGGATCATGGCTGAGACCGACACGAACATGCACGAACTCGACCGGCTGTTGCAGGTGGCGCGGCAGGAGAAGCCGGACCTGCCCGAGGCGCTGGAGGCGCGCATCCTGCGGGACGCGGCGCGCGTTCGGGCGGGATTCGCCGCCCCTGCGCGCCCGGGCGCGGCCGCGCTCTGGCGGCAATTGCGCGCGGCGCTGGGCGGTTGGCCGGCGATGGGCGGACTGGCGGCGGCCTGTGCGGCGGGCCTGTGGCTGGGCCTTGCGCCGCCGGCGGCGCTGCCGGACCCGGTGATGCTGTTGGACGATACGTCGGGAGAGACACTGGCGCTGTTTTCCGGCGATGATCTGGCGCTGGCGATGCTGGAGGACGGATGATGAGCGATATGAACACTGCCCCCGCGAAATCGCGCATTCCGATCTGGTTCCGGATCGTTCTGGGGCTGTCGCTGGCGCTGAACCTTGCCGTTGTCGGCGTGGTCGCCGGTGCGGCATGGCGCCATGGCGGCAAGGACCGGATGCGCGGGCCGGGACATCCGGGCGGCGCGGCGCTTTACCGCGCCCTGCCGCCGGACGAGCGCCGCGCGTTTCGCGACGATCTGCGCGCCCGCCATCCGGATTTGCACAATCCCGCGCAAAACGGGCAGGATGCGTTGATCGCGGCGTTGCGCGCGCGCCCCTTCGATCCGCAGGCGCTGGCAGCGGCGATGTCCGCCGAAGCCGCGCGCCGCGAGGTCTGGCAGCGCGCGGTGCAGCAGGTCTGGCTGGAGCGTGTCACGGCGATGGACGATGCCGCCCGCGCCACGTTCGCCGACCGGATCGAGGAGATATCACTACGCCATCCGCATGCCCGCCGCGAAGCCGGCGGCAGACCGCGCGCCGACTGACGCTCAAGCCGCTGGCTGGAACAGCGAAATCCGGTTCCGTCCGGCGTTCTTGGCCACGTAAAGCGCGCGGTCGGCCTGCTCGATCAGATCGGCGGTGCAGTCATCGCCGCAATCGCGCCCCTTGCCATCGGGATGGCAGATCACCGCGCCGATGCTGATCGTCATGGCGATCGGCATGTCGACGCCCGGAGCGGCGAAGGGGCGGCAGTTGATCTGCTCGCACAGTTCAGCCGCGGTGCGGCTGGCGGTTATGGGGTCGGTGTCGGGCAGGGCGATCAGGAATTCCTCGCCGCCCATGCGGGCGATCAGATCGCCCGGGCGCAGACAGCTTTCCAGCCGGCGCGCCGCCTCGGTCAGCACCGCATCGCCCGCCGGGTGGCCGTGCCGGTCGTTGATGCGCTTGAAATGATCGAGATCGGCCAGCAGCAGCGCGAAGGAGGCACCACTTTGCGCGGCCTGCCGTGCGATGGCATCGAGCCGGGGCAGGGCGTAGCGGCGGTTATACAGCCCGGTCATGGGATCCCGCACCGCCGCGCGCAACCCGTCGCGCACCGAATCGCGCAGCCGGTCGGCGCTGGCCTTGTGCTGCAACTGGGTCGTCAGGCGCAGCCCCAGTTCCTCGGCGCAGAACCCGCCGGGCATCACGTCATGCGCACCCCGATCCAGCGCATCGGCGGCGAGTTGTGCATCGCCGTTGCCCACCACCGCGATGATCGCGATATGACAGGTCGCCGCGCGGGCCCGCAGATCGGCGAGCAGGCGCAGCCCGCTTTCCTTGGCCGCGCCGGTCAGTTCGACGACAACCGCATCCGGGACCGGATCGCTCATCAGGGCGTGGATGTCGTGCATCTGGTGCGTGCTCAGACGATGATGCAGCACGGGTTGCAGCCGGACCCGCCACAGGGCGGCGGTGGCGGCGTTCTGCGTCAGCAATGCCACCTGCGCCACCGGTGCGGAGGGTGCGAAGCCGGCCTGCGGCTCGCCAAAGCCCAGCACGTTGCTGGCGGAGTGCCCATCGTGCAGGCGCAACTCCTCTGCGCTGCTGCGGGCGCGAATCAGGCTGCGGATGCGGGCCTGCAACAACAGGTCGTCCACCGGATGGCTGAGCACGTCGTCGATCCCCGAATCCAGCGCGCGCAGCCGGGCAGAGCGGTCGTTTTGCGGCGCCAGCGCGATCACCGGCACGTCTGCCAGCATGGCATCACCGGACAATATCCGCTTCAGCGCGGCCGCGTTGCCGTCGGGCAGGGTCATCGCGGTCACGATCAGGTCGGGCCGCGTTCGTTGCGCCAGCGCCAGCACGCCGTCCAGACGGTCGGTCTGCACGACATGGTAGTAGGCCGACGACAACTGGACCTTCAGCATGATCCGGTTCGTCGCTGCCCCGTCGAGAATCAGAATGGTGCCCTGCACAGCCCTGCCTTTCACCACTTGCATTAACCACGCCCCAAAGTCTTTATGAGACAGGTTAACAAACCCTTTCCAATGCCGGACCCCTGACCCCGATATGCGATATTCCGCCGATGCCGCCGAAACACTTGCCCTGCAGGCGCTTGCCTGGCTGATCGCGGACGAGGATCTTCTGGGTGTGTTCCTGGGCGCCTCGGGCGCCGGCGAGGACGATCTGCGCGCCCGTGCGCAGGACGGCGAATTCCTGGGTTCGGTGCTGGATTTCCTGATGCTCGACGATGCCTGGGTCATGCGGTTCTGCGATGCGCAGGCGATTCCCTATGACAGGGTGATGCTGGCGCGTGCGGCTCTGCCGGGCGGGGCGCAGGTCAACTGGACCTGAACGGATGGATTCGAAAACGCGCATCGCCGCGATCCTATTCGACAAGGACGGCACTCTGTTCGAATTCGGCGCCACATGGGAATCCTGGGCGCGGGCGTTTCTGCTGCGGATCACCGGGCAGGATCTGGCGCGCGCGACGCGGGTCGGGCGACATATCGGGTTCGACATGACGACCGAGAGTTTTCGGCCCGACAGCATCGTGATCGCCGGCACCCCGGCCGAGATCGTCGCGGCGCTGGCTCCGCATCTGCCGGAGATCCGACCCGACCTTCTGCTCGACCGGATCAACGAGGAGGCCGAGCTGGCCCCGCAAAAGCAGGCAGTGCCGCTGGCCGGGTTGCTGGACGGATTGCGGGCGCGCGGTTTGATGCTCGGCGTGGCCACCAACGACGCCGAAGCGCCGGCGCGCGCGCATCTGGCCGGTGCCGGCGTGCTGGAACGGTTCGACTTCGTCGCCGGATTCGACAGCGGCCACGGCGCCAAGCCGGGACCGGGACAATTGCTGGCCTTTGCGCGCGCCATCGGTCAGGCGCCCGAACATGTGGTCATGGTCGGCGACAGCATTCATGACCTGCTCGCGGGCCGCGCGGCGGGCATGAAAACCGTGGGTGTATTGACCGGACTGGCGCGGGAACGGGATCTGGCGCCTCATGCCGATGTGGTACTGCCCGATATCGGCCATTTGCCGGGCTGGCTGTGATGCCTGTTCTCCGGCGGTTGCGCAGCGTATAGCGTGCCGTTCGAAGGCAACGCAAAAGGGCGCGCGATGACCGAGGACATGCAGGACACCTGGCTGGAGATCGCCGCGCGGCGTCTCGTGCTTGCGGCGCTGGGGGCGCTTGCGGCGCTCGCGCTATGGGCGCTGGCCGAGAACTGGAGAAACCCCGGCGTTCCGCCGATGCTCTACCTGGCGCTGTTCACCTTCGTCTCGGTGCAATCGGCGGTAAGCCTTGCGCTGGCGGGGCCGGTAACGGTGACGCGGGCGCTGGCAGGGGCGTTGCTGCTGGCCTTGCCGGTCACGGGGCTGGCCTGCCTGGCGGGGCTGCGTCATACCAACCCGCTGGATCTGCTGGACGATCCGGTGATGTTGTCGGTCGCGGCCGTTCTGGTGCTGTTCGCCACGCCCTTTCTGACCGTCGCCCTGCGCGACCGGCGCAACTGGGCGAATTATGCGCATCTGTTCGATGCCGCCTGGACGATGGTGCTGCGCTATGGCGTGGCGCTGATCTTCGTCGGGGTGTTCTGGCTGATCGTGTTCCTGTCGAACGCGCTGCTCCGGCTTGTCGATATCACGCTGGTCGAGAAACTGACCGGAAGCATTCCGGCGCGGTTCGCGCTGTCAGGCGGTGTTCTGGGGCTTGGGCTGGCGGTGGTGCATGAGTTGCGCGCGACCATTTCGCCGCATCTTGGCCTGCGGTTGCTGCGGCTGCTGGTGCCGGTCATGCTGGCGGTGGTCGCGCTGTTCCTGCTGGCTGTGCCGTTGCGCGGGCTGTCCTATCTGTTCGGCGAATTCTCCTCCGCCGGCACGCTGATCGCCACGGCGATTCTGGCGATCACCCTGATCAGCGCCGCGCTGGAGCGCGACGACGCCGCCGCCGTCCGGCATGGCGGGTTGCGGGCGGCGACCCGTGCGCTGGCGCTGCTGGTGCCGCTGCTGGCGGCGCTGGCGGTCTGGGCGGTGCTGCTGCGCGTGCGCCAATACGGCTGGACGCCCGACCGGGTGCTGGCCGCCTGCGTGGCGTGGTTCCTTCTGGCCTATGGCGCGGGATATGGCGCGGCGGTTCTGGGGCGCTGGGGTTGGGCGCGCCGCATCCGTGCGGTGAACGTCATCATGGCGCTGGCGGTGATCGCCGTGGCGGTCCTGTGGATGACACCCGCGCTGGACGTCTATCGCATTTCCACCAACAGCCAGATCGCCCGGTTCAAGCAGGAGCGCGCCGATCTAGATCAACTCGCCCTCTGGCAACTGGAGCATGATTGGGGACGCGCAGGGCAGGCGGGGTTGCGACGGCTGGAGGCGCTTGACGATCATCCCCAACATGACGAACTGATCGCGCGGATCGAGACCCTGCGCCAGCAGATTACTCCGTTCCAGTTCGAGCAGGCGATACTGAACCGGGCCGCGCCCGAACGCGCAGCCCGGCTGGCGCGGCTGATGGCGGTCCGCCCCGGCACCGGCCAGCTCGATCCCGCGCGTCTTGTCGAGATCGCGCCATCGCGCATAAAACAATGGCTCGACGGGTGCATGCGCCGTCTGCCGGACGGGCAGGCGGGGTGCGTGATGGTGCGCGGTCCGTTCCTGCCGTCGCAGCCGGAAGACGGGCAGGGGATCGTGCTGTATCTCGATGCACGCGGGACGGTGCAGGCGGATTTCGTCGTGCTGACCGAGGGTGAAAACGCCACGTTGCGCGTGCTGCACGATCTGCGCCGCGAGGCATGGCCGGTGCTGGAACCCGCGGCGCTGTCCTCCGTGCTGTCGGGGCATTTCGCGATCCGCCCCACCGGCGCGAATGCCCTGTTTCTGGACGGGTCGGTGCTGGCGCCGGGTTACTGAATTTTGCATAAATCCGAACTATTAGAGTTTGATTTATTGGCGCTTTCTTAAGAACACCGCTGCAAGACTTCCACGTGTTTTACAGGTGTGGGGCCATGATGCACGGGCTGATTTTCACGGCGATCCAGTCGTTTTTCGCGACCACCCATGGCCGGCGGCGCTGGCAGGCGGTGACATCCGCTGCCGGTGTGGGAATGTCCGATTACGAGGCGATGCTGACCTATGACGACGATCAGTTGGGGGTCTTGCTGACCGCGATATGCGACGACTTGCGCCTGCCCCGGCAGGAGGTGCTGGAGGATCTGGGAACCTATCTGGTGTCGCATCCGCAGATGGAATCGCTGCGCCGTCTGTTGCGTTTCGGCGGGGAAACCTATCTCGATTTCCTGCATTCGCTTGACGATCTGCCCGACCGGGCCCGGCTGGCCGTGTCCGATCTGGACCTGCCGCCGCTGGAACTGCGCGAAGTTGACGACGGGCTGTTCAGCCTGACCTGCCGGCCCGGCCTGCCCGGCTTTGCCAGCGTCATGGTCGGCGTGCTGCGCGCGATGGCCGACGATTACGGTGCCCTCGCCATCCTGGAATACCGCGACAGGCAGCCCGGCGGGGAGGTCATCTCGATCGCGCTTGTCGAATCCGCGTTTTCCCGAGGGCGCGATTTCGATCTGGGGGCGCGGGTGCTATGAACATCAACTGCGAAAATTTCGGCGCGATGCTGGACCGGTTGTGCCCGATGCATGTGCTGATCGACAGCGATGGCGGCATTTTTCGTGTCGGGCCGACCCTGCAGAAACTGCGCCCCGATCAGCCGATGCCGGGGCGGCGGCTTCTCGACCAGTTCGACCTGACGCGCCCCCGCCCGGCCGGGGGGCTGGGCGCATTGCTGGCGGTCCCCTCCCGGCTGTCGCTGCAATTCCGCGACGCGCCGCGAACTGCGCTCAAGGGCATGAGCGTTCCTGCACAGGGCGGTGCGGTCGTGAATCTGTCCTTCGGCATCTCGCTGCTGGAGGCGGTGCGCGATTATGCCCTGACCAGCGCCGATTTCCCACCGACCGACCTGACCATCGAGATGCTGTATCTGATCGAGGCGAAATCGGCCGCGATGGAGGCCTCGCGACTGCTGAACCAGCGTTTGCAGGGCGCAATGGTCGCCGCCGAGGAACAGGCCTTTACAGACACGCTGACCGGTCTCAAGAACCGGCGCGCGATGGATCACATCCTGACCCGCCTGACCGACGCGGGGGCGACGTTTTCACTGATGCAACTCGATCTCGATTGTTTCAAGGCGGTGAACGACACGATGGGTCATGCCGCCGGGGATCACGTGCTGCAACGGGTGGCGCGGGTCATGGTGGATGAAACCCGCGAGGGCGACACCGTGGCGCGCGTGGGCGGGGACGAGTTCGTTCTGATCTTCGACCGGTTGACCGATCCCGCATTGTTGGCGGGCATCGCGCAGCGGCTGATCCAACGGCTGGAACAGCCGATCCCCTTTGCCGCGCACCAGTTACGCGTTTCGGCCAGTATCGGTATCGCGACTGCAGGGGGCAGGGACGCGCCCGAGCCTGCAAAACTGCTGCACCGTGCCGATCTGGCGCTATATGCCGCCAAGCGCGGCGGGCGCGCGTGCCATCGGTTCTACGCGCCGGACATGGAGGATGACGGTATGCCCGGCTGAGCCCGCACGTTCCGCCCGCGCCTGGATTCCATCATCTGCCCGGCCCGCCAAAAAGTCGTCTCTGGCGGGGACGTCAGGCCGTCGATCTTGACAAAAGCGCCTTTTTCTGCTCATCTGAAACGATACTTTTTTGAATTTTCATATGCGTGTCGTGCTGCTCGGAGCGTTGACAAGCCTCTGATCAGCAATGTCTTTTGGGAGGGGTTTTCGAAATGTTCGCAAAAAAAATGGGATTGTCACTGGTGTCGGCAAGTCTGGTGTTCGTTCCGGTCGAGCGCGTGCAGGCCGGCGATGCGGCCGCTGCGCTTGGCGGCATGTTGCTTGGCGGGATCATCGTCAACGAGGTGCACAAGAACAAGCAGCGCCAGCGCGTGGTCAGGTCGCCCCGGACCTCGACGCGGTCGCGCGCCCATGTGTCATCGGCGCAGCGCCAGCAGAACCGCCAGGTCCAATCGGCGCTGAATTATTTCGGCTATAATGTCGGCGCGGTGGACGGTTCGATCGGTCGCAACACCCGTGCCGGCGTGGCGCGCTATCAGGGCGATATGGGATACAACGCTGACGGATATATCGACGATTACGAACGGGATTTTCTGCTCAACAGCCATCAGCGCGCGCTCGCCAGTGCCCATATGGCACCCTATAACGCAATTCTCGCCAGCCAGGGCCAGCGTGGATTGCTGCGCACCTATCGCAACGAGCAGTTGGGCATTCCGACAGTCAACGCGCCCGGCCCGCAGATGGCCGCAGCGCCGGCTGCCCCGGTCGCTGCTCCGGTTCCGGCCTTGGTGCCCGAAACCGAACCCGAGGCGGACACCGTCCCGGCGCTGGCGGCGGCCGAACCCGGTCTGCCGACCTTCAATTTTTCCCAGCCTGCCCGTTCGGTCAGCGACCACTGCAACGAGATCAACGTGCTCACGGCGTCCAATGGCGGAATCACGCAGGCTGCAGCGGTCTCTGACGCCGCGTTTGCGCTTGGCGAACAGTTCTGCCTGGCGCGCGCCCATGCCATTTTCGAAAGCAAACAGATCGTGGCGACGATCCCCGACATGACGGATGCGCAGATCAAGACCCAATGCGATGGTCTGACGCAGTCCATGAATTCGCACATCTGGGGATTGGAGAACAAATCGCCGCAGGCCGTCATTTCGGAAACGTCGGAATTCCTGCGCGAGTCCGGTCAGCCGGTGGATCAGCTGGTTTCCACGGGCAAGGTGTGTCTCGGCACCGGGTATCGCACCGATGACGCAAAAATGGCGCTTGCGTCGGCGGTGTTGCTCTCGTCCGTCGGACAACTCGGCTATGCCGAAGCGGTCAGCCATCATCTGCGCGGCGGGTTCGGAACGGCGAAGGCCTCGGACCGGCAGGCGGCCGGCTGGATGACGCAGGCGCTCAAGGCGCTTGACGATGGCGGGGTCATGGCGATGGGTCAATCTCCCGACCGGATCGCCGTGCTGGCGGCGGCGACGGGTGACGACGCGGCGGGGAAAGGGGCCGCTGCGGTGCCGGTGTTCATGACCAACAAGTGACGCCCCATACCGGAAAACCGCCCGCTTGCCCATATGCAGCGGGCGGTTCTTTACATGATCACATATCGAAAAAGACGGTTTCGTCCTCGCCCTGAAGAACGATGTCGAACCGATAGGCCGCGTCGCCGTCCCGGCTGGCCAGAAGGGTGGCAACGCGGTTCCTGTGTTCGATCCGGCTCAGGATGGGATCGTCGGCATTGGCCGCGTCTTCATCGGCGAAATACATCCGCGTGTGCAGGCCGATATTGATGCCGCGCGCCACGATCCAGAAGGTGACATGCGGCGCCTGCATCCGGCCATCGCCAAACGGAACGCGGCCGGGCTTTACCGTATCAAAGCGGAATTCACCGGTTTCGGGATGACCGGGGCAACGCCCCCAACCGGTAAAGTTCGCGTCGGCCTTGCCGCGCGTTTCCTGTGGAGAATTGTGCAACCCACCGGCATCGGCCTGCCAGATCTCGACCAGCACATCGCGCAGGGCCGTGCCGGTGCCGTCGATGACGCGGCCGGTGATCGTGATCTCCTGACCCTTGACCGGGCCGGTCTTCATTTCGCTGCCCAGATCGCGATCATAGACGCCCTGCACACCGATAAAGTTCGACGTACAGCCGATATGGACATAAGGCCCGGCTGTCTGCGAGGGGGTTTCCTTTAGGTAATCCAGCTTTTGCGCCATGCTCACAGCCCCTCCCGGCGATTTTCGAACATCGTCTGACGGCGGCCGCGCAGCACGATGTCGAATCTGTAGCACAGCGCGTCGAACGGGACCGTCCCGTTCATGTCGAGCGGCGCGATCAAGGTCTCGACTGCCTCGCGGCAGGGCAGGGCACCGACGATGGGACAGCGCCAGATCAGCGGGTCGCCCTCGAAATACATCTGCGTGATCAGCCGCTGGGCAAATCCGGCCCCGAAAACCGAGAAATGGATATGGGCCGGGCGCCAGTCGTTCATCCCGTTGGGCCAGGGATAGGGGCCGGGCTGCACGGTGCGGAATTCATAGCCGCCCGCATCGCCGGCGATGACGCGCCCGCAGCCGCCGAAATTCGGGTCCAGCGCCGCCAGATAGCTTTCCTTCTTGTGGCGATACCGTCCGCCGGCATTGGCCTGCCAGACCTCGATGAGCGCGCCGGGCACCGGACGGGCGAATTCATCCAGAACCCGGCCGCGCACGATGATGCGGGGGCCGATGGCGGATTCTCCGGCTGCGGCGTAATTGTGCAGCAGATCGTTGTCGAGCGCGCCCAGCATGTGATGGCCGAATACCGGTCCGGTTTCCTCGCTGGGGGTAGTGGGAAACGACAACAGCGCCGATTGCGGCGACCGTTTCACGCTGGTCTTGTAGGCCGGCGTCAGCGCCGCGGGCTGCCAGGTGCGGTCGCGGGGGACATAGCCGCCGGGGCGGGTGGGTTTCGGCGCCTTCATCCCGTGCCCTCTTCGCGGTCCATCTCGTCCCATGTCGCCTTGGCCAGCTTGATCGCGTGATTGGCGCGCGGCACGCCGGCATAGATCGCGACATGCTGGAACGCCTCGATCACGTCGTCCCTGCTTGCGCCGGTATTTGCGCAGGCGCGCACATGCATCGGGATTTCATCGAAGTTGCCCAACCCCGCCAGCAGCGCCAACGTCAGCATCGAGCGTTCGCGCCGACCGATCCCGTCACCCGCCCAGACATTGCCCCATGCGCTTTCGGTGATCAGCGTCTGGAACGGCTGATCCAGCGCGGTTTTCGCGGCTTCGGCACGGTCGACATGGGCATCGCCCAGAACCTCGCGCCGCACTTTCATGCCGGTGTCGTATCGCTCGGACATCTCGGTTTCCTTTCTCAATAGGGCAGTCCGACATAGTTTTCCGCCATCGCCTTTTGCGCCGCCTCGTTGCTGCGCAGGAACTCGAGTTCGGCGATCTGCATCTTGAGGTCGAACGGCGTCTGGTCGGGAAACCGATGCATCATCGCGGTAAAGTTCCAGCTGAACCGCTCGGCCTTCCATATCCGCGCCAAAGCGCGCTCGGAATACCGCTCTATACCTTCGCTGTCCTGTTCCTCATAATATTGTCGCAGCCCGTTCAGCAGATAATGCACGTCCGACGCGGCGGTGTTCAGCCCCTTGGCCCCGGTCGGCGGCACGATATGGGCCGCATCCCCGCACAGGAACAACCGGCCCCAGCGCATCGGCTCGGTCACGAACGAGCGCAGTGGCGCGATGGATTTCTCGATCGACGGGCCGGTCACCAGATCGTCGGCGGCGCTCTGCGGGATGCGGCGGCGCAATTCATCCCAGAAATCCTGATCCGACCAGTTGTCGGGATGATCGTCCAGCCGGCATTGCACGTAATAGCGGCTGAGGTTTTCGTTGCGCATCGAACACAGCGCAAAGCCGCGCGGCGAGTTGGAATAGATCAATTCGTGATTGACGGGCGCCGTTTCCGACAGGATACCCAGCCAGCCGAACGGATACACCTTTTCGTATTCGCGCCGCGCCGCTTCGGGGATGGAACGACGGCTGACCCCGTGAAATCCGTCGCATCCGGCGACGAAATCGCAATCCAGCCGACGCGACTGACCGCTCACCGCATAGGTGACATAGGGCGCATCGCGGTCAGCATCATGAATCCCAACATCCTCGACATTGAATTCGATCATGCCATCCGCCGCCTCGCGCGCGTCGTAAAGATCGCGCGTCAGTTCGGTCTGGCCATAGACGATGACGGGCGTGCCGGTATGCCCGGCGAAATCGATGCGGAACATCTCGTCGCCGTGCGACATCATCGCGCCGTCATGGCGGATGCCCTCGCGGTTCATGCGGTCGCTGATCCCGGCCTCCTCCATGAGCGTGCGCAGCCCGACCTCAAGCACACCGGCGCGGATTCGCGACAGCACGTAATCCCGCGTCTTTCGTTCCAGAACCACGCTGTCGATGCCATGCACATGCAGCAATTGCGACAGCAACAGTCCCGATGGCCCGCCGCCGATGATCGCAACCTGGGTCCGCATCAGCCCCATCCCCCTTTTTTCGGTGTTCGAAAACAGGCTACCTTAATGAGGGACCCCGGTAAAAGACCATTCATCGCGATCGCCCCGGTCCCGTGCCGCAGGTTCCGCATCGCGGGTCGACATGCGCGGCAGCCGCTCCAGCCAGGCAGCAACTTCAGCGCGACAATGCGCACCGACCCAGTCCGGCCCCATCGCCGCCTCGGCCAGTGGATGGGTGCGCAACACGAGACGCCGCCAAGTGTGCAACACCATGATCCGCACCACCGCGCGGTCCAGCGGTGCCAACATACCCGCGTCGGGAGTGGCGCGCGCCAGGATGTTCAGCAGACGTTCGAACCCATCGCGCTGCGCGGGTGGCAGGATGCGGTCGCGCATCCAGCCGGTCGCGGCTGGATCTGCGCAGGGCAGGATCAGGTGGCGCTCGTCGAGGCGCGGTTCCTGCGCGCAAAGAAACATCTGACGCCCCAGCGCCAAGGCCGCCGGCGGCGGCACATCGCCCTGCTCGGGCGGCGCGATGACCAACGTCCAGCCCGAGGGCCGGACCGCTTCGCTCCCATAGATGCGTCCCTGCACCTCACGGGTCTCCGCCCGGCCCGACGCACTCAGCGCGTAATGCGCGACCCGCCCCTCCCGGCGGCTGTCGATCCAGCCATCCTTGCGCAGTCGGTAAAGGGCCACGCGCAATGCCTCGGGCCGGATGCCGATGCGTCCCGCCAGTGCGGCCAATGCCGGTCCGGACAACGTGTCCCCCTTGCCGGGCGCGAAATCGCCAAGAATGGTCACCAGAACCGACCATACCTTCAGCGGGAACTGATCGCGCAGCTCTGCCAGCATGTCGGGAAGGGGGTGTTGCGGCGTATTCATCACCCGATCCTAACGCGGCAGGGGTGCCGAGTCATCCGACCGGCACGAAAATCCGCTTCTTTCTGGTTGGAAACACCCTGGGGAGTTTGAGGGGCAACGCCCCTCATTCCCATGGATTCGAATGCGGCGCAGCCGCACCGTCTTATTGCGGAATCGACAGTCCGAGTTCCTCCAGCCGGTGCGCCGCCTCAGCCTTCCAACGCGCGCGCAACTCGCTGTTCGCGCGATGGCGCAGCCCCATCGCGCGCAGCGTCGCCGTGCGTTTGGACTCGTCCGAGCCAAAGCTCAGGCGGACGCGCGGCCACCAGTAATCGACGCTTTCCTGCAACTGCGCCCGCTCGGTCCCGGTTTCCAGCAGCCGTTCCAGCCCCTCACGGGCCAGTTCGGTGTGCCGCGCCTCGACCGGCGCGATGCGCCGGATCGTGTCGGCCAGCGGCTGATACGAGATCAAGGCGTAATCCGCCAGTTGCACCCCCACCGCGCAGCCCATCAGCAGGTTCATCACCACCGCGTCGCTCCAGCCGTCCAGCGGATAGTTGAACACCGCCAGACGCATGTCGGGATTGGTGCGCTCGGTGCCGATTTCCGCATCGCGCGGCAGGCGGTCGCCCCAGGGGTGATGGCTGGCATAGCGGTCGGTATTGGCGCCGAATTCTCCCATCAGGCGCAGCACGCGGTCGGCGTGGTCGGTCTTTTCCATCACGATGCGCGCGGCGGCGATGCGTTCCTTGACGCCGGGCCCTTCGTTGATGATGTCCGCGAAGCCCGCTGCGCCCGCCAGTTCGCTATCCACGAAGGCCGCCATCAGGCGCAGCAATTCGGCGCGATAGCGCGGCGGCGCGTTGTCGGGCGAGGTCAGCATGCCGCCCTGCGCCAGATAATCGTCGATCTTCATGTCATCGGCCATGACGGCGCCTCCCCTACTGGTCGTAATCGAACACGACCTTGTTGCTGATCGGATAGCTCTGGCAGGTCAGGACATAGCCGCGTTCGACCTCGTAATCCTCCAGTGCGTGATTGGTCTGCATTTCGACCTCGCCCTCCAGAACCCGGGCGCGGCAAGTCGAGCAGACCCCGGCCTTGCACGCGAAAGGGGCGTCCACGTCGTTGGCGATCGCGGCCTCCAGAAGGCTGACATCCTTGGTCATGGTAAAGCTGCGGCTTTCGCCGTCCAGCGTCACGCGCGCCTCGGTTTCGTGCCCGGCTTTCGCGGCCTCCTTGCTGACCACCTTGCGCGGCGCGCGTCCGGGCTGGCCGCTGGCGAACAGTTCGAACTTGATCTGCTGGTCCTGCAGCCCGTGATCGCGCAGGCTTTGCGCGATGGCCAGCATCATCGGTTCGGGCCCGCAGATAAAGGCGGTATCGACGGTTTCGGCGTCGATCCAGTGCTTGAACAGCGCCGCCAGCTTTTCGCCATCCACCCGCCCGGTGAACAGGTCGATATCTTGGGCGTCGTTTTCCAGCACATGGATGATGCTGAGCCGCCCCATATGAAGGTTCTTCAGATCCTCCAATTCGTCGCGGAACATGATCGAGTTCACCGCGCGGTTGGCATAGACCAGCGTGAATTGCGATTGCGGCTCGCGCGCCAGAACGGTTTTCAGGATCGACAGCACCGGCGTGATCCCGGATCCGCCGGCAAAGCCCAGATAATGCCTGCGCGCGCCGGGTTCCAGCGGGGTGTGAAAGCTGCCCATCGGCGGCATCGCCTCAAGCGTGTGTCCGACTTGCAATTCTTCATTCGCCCATGTCGAAAATGCGCCGCCGTCGACCCGCTTGATCCCGACCTGAAGCGTGCCGTCATCCAGCCCGGCGCAGATCGAATAGGACCGCCGCAATTCCTCGCCGTCGAATTTGCGCCGAAATGTCAGATACTGGCCCTGCGTGAAAGCGAACGCATCGCCGTCTTCGGGTTTCAGTGTCACGACAACCGCGTCACGGATCGTTTTCCTGACCTCGGTCACGGTCAGGGGATGGAAACGGGCCATGTCAGCGCCTCCTCAGATGCATTTGAAATAGTCGAACGGTTCCAGACAGGCCCGGCAGCGCCATTGCGCCTTGCAAGGGGTCGAGCCGAACTGGCTGATCCGTTCGACATCTTCCGCGCCGCAATGGGGACAGCGGTCCGGCCCGCCCGCAGCCTGCGGGGGTGCGATGCCGTATTCCTCCAGCCGGGCGCGGCCCTTGTCGCTCAGCCAGTCGGTGGTCCAGGCGGGGGACAGTTGCGTGCGGATGCTGACGTCGCCGATGCCGCGATCCCGCAGCGCGGTTTCGATGTCCAGCGAGATGATCGACGTCGCCGGACAGCCCGAATAGGTCGGCGTCACCGCCACCTCCAGCGTGTCGCCCTTCCAGGCGACATCGCGCACGATGCCCAGATCGACGACCGAGATCACCGGGATTTCCGGATCGGGCACCTGATCGAGCCATTGCCAGATCTGATCGAGAGCGGGGCGGATCATCTTACCACGTCGCGCCCGGATAGGCGCGCTGCAGGAATTGCATCGTGGCCAGCATGTGACCCAGATGTTCGGTATGCATCTCGCCGGTCTTGCCGCCCCGATGGGTAAAATCGCCCTCGGGCCGTTCCAGCGTCGCGTCGGTCAGCGCCTGTGTCACCGTCTTGTCCCATGTTTGCCGCAGGCTGGCCGGATCGGGCGCGATACCGCGTTGCGCCATGTCGGTATCCACTTCGTCGGACAGGAACATTTCGCCGACATAGGGCCACAGCAGGTCCAGCGCCGCCTGCATCCGCGCATGGCTTTCGCCGGTGCCGTCACCCAGCGCGATCACCGTCTCGCGCGAACGTTCCAGATGGTAGGTCGCCTCCTTGACCGACTTGGCGGCGATCTCGGCGATGCGCGGATCGCTCGAGTCTTCCAGCGCCTTCAGATGCGGCACCTGGAACGCGTCGAACAGGAACTGGCGCAGCAGGGTATGGCCGAAATCGCCGTTGGGCCGTTCCAGCATCAGCAGGTTGCGAAAATCCCAGGCGTCGCGCAGATAGGCCAGATCGTCGGCGCTGCGGCCCTTGCCCTCGACCTCGCCGGCGTAGCCCAGCCACATCCGCGTCTGCCCGATCAGGTCCAGCGCGGTGTTGGCCAGCGCGATGTCTTCCTCCAGAACAGGCGCATGACCGCACCATTCCGAAACGCGGTGGCCCAGAACCAGCGTGTTGTCGCCCTGGCGCAGCAGGAATTCAAACAGCGTGTCGTCCATCACATCGCACCCACATCGTCGGGAATGTCGAAAAACGTCGGGTGGCGGTAGATCTTGGATTCCGAGGGTTCGTAAAGCGGCCCCTTGTCGCTGGGCGAGGAGGCCGCGATATGGCGCGCCTCGACCACCCAGAGCGAGACGCCCTCGTTGCGGCGGGTATAGACGTCGCGCGCGTTCAGGATCGCCATTTCCGCGTCCGGCGCGTGCAACGAGCCGACATGGCGGTGGCTCATCCCGTGCTGGCCGCGCACGAACACCTCCCACAGGGGCCATTCGTGACGCTTGGGCTTGTCGGCCTTTTCGTCGGTTTCAGGATAGGGCGAGGGGGAAACGCTGCTCATCGGACGACCTCCGGTTTGGATTGCGGCCCCGGTCGTCAACGGGACCGGGGAAGTGAGGCAAGGTTATTCGGCCGCGACGACACGCGCTGCGCGCCGCTTTTCGCCATGGGCCAGCAGGGCGTCGCGCACCCAGCGCCCCTCGTCCCATGCCTTGTTGCGTGCAGCCAGACGTTCGACATTGCAGGGGCCGTTGCCCTTGATGACGTCGAAGAACTCGGACCAGTCGGGTTCGGTGAAATCGTAGCCGCCCTTTTCCTCGTTCCATGCGATGTCGGGGTCGGGCACCGTCAGGCCCAGATATTCCGCTTGCGGCACGGTCTGATCGACGAATTTCTGGCGCAGTTCGTCATTCGTGTTCATCTTGATCTTCCACGCCATGCTTTGCGCGGAATGCACCGAGTCCTTGTCGCTGGGGCCGAACATCATCAGCGAGGGATACCAGAACCGGTTCAGCGCATCCTGCGCCATGCGTTTCTGCGCGTCCGAGCCATTGGCCATCTTCATCATGATGTCATAGCCCTGCCGCTGGTGGAACGATTCCTCCTTGCAGATCCGCACCATCGCGCGGGCATAAGGGCCGAACGATGTGCGCTGCAGCGGCACCTGGTTCATGATCGCCGCGCCATCGACCAGCCAGCCGACCGCGCCCATATCGGCCCAGGTCAGCGTGGGATAGTTGAAGATCGAGGAGTATTTCATCTTGCCCGAAAGCAGATCCTCGGTCAGTTCATCCCGGCTGACGCCCAGGGTCTCGGCGGCGCAGTAAAGATACAGGCCATGCCCGGCCTCGTCCTGCACCTTGGCCAGCAGGATCGCCTTGCGCTCCAGCGTGGGGGCGCGGGTGATCCAGTTGCCTTCGGGCAATTGACCGACGATCTCGGAATGGGCGTGCTGGCCGATCTGGCGGATCAGGTTCTTGCGATAGGCCGCAGGCATCCAGTCCTTGGGTTCGATCTTTTCATCGCGGTTGATGCGCTCCTGAAAGGCGCGCTCCTGCGGGTCCATCTCGTCCAGTGACTTGACGCCCTGTCCGGTGGATTTCACCATCTGTGCATACATCGTGAATGTCCTCCTCTATGGGTCAGTGTCGCGCGCTTTTCCACACCGCTCAACAACAATCGCGACAATCCCGAACGTCGCCCGCATATCCGACCGCATGGTCGGTAAATAGCGCGCGGGGCGAGTCGCCGCAAGGGAAATGTTACCGAATACGCTGGTTGGGGCGATTTCGGTAACGCATTGGCGCGTGCTGTTTTACCAATGTCCGGTGTTTTCCATGCTGGCCCAGGGTTCCGCGGGCTCCAGCGGATCGCCATTCTGCAACAGTTCTACCGAGATGTTGTCGGGGCTGCGCACGAAGGCCATATGCCCGTCGCGCGGCGGGCGGTTGATCGTCACGCCGTTGTCCATCAGGTGCTGGCACAGCGCATAGATATCGTCGACGCCATAGGCCAGATGGCCGAAATGGCGGCTGTCGCTGGGCAATCCGTCGTCGCCGTCCCAATTGTGGGTCAGTTCCACCGGACATTCCTCTTGCCCCGGCGGCGCCATGAAGATCAGCGAAAACCGACCCTCCTGACTGTCCATCTGGCGAATCTTTTCCAGACCGAGCAGTTCGAAAAACCGCATGGTGGCGTCCAGATCCTTGACCCGGACCATGGTGTGCAAATATTTCAGGCTCATTCGAAACTCTCCTTTGTTCTGTCCCTGAAGATAGGGCGCTTGTCGGTGGCCGCCAACGCGCTTGATCCGACGGCGGGCTTGGGCGATAGATGGTGCAACCGGCCCGGTCATCACACAAGGAACCGCCCCATGCCGCTATCGCCCGATCAGCAATCCGAAATCGACGCGCAGCGTGCAACGCCGCGTGAAACCCTGCGCACGGTCGCGCCGGGGATCGAGGCGCTGCTTTACACCGCGCACCCGGTTCTGGACCACGGTTTCGTGCGGGTGATCGACTATATGGGCGACGATGCGGCGATCTGTCAGGCGGCGCGGGTATCCTACGGCACGGGCACGAAATCGGTCAGCAACGACGAGGGGCTGATCCGTTACCTGATGCGGCACTGGCACTCGACCCCGTTCGAGATGTGCGAGATCAAGCTGCATGTGAAACTGCCGGTCTTCGTCGCGCGCCAGTGGATCCGTCACCGCACCGCCAACGTGAACGAATATTCCGCGCGCTATTCGATCCTCGATCGCGAATTTTACATCCCGGCGCCCGAAGACCTTGCCGCGCAATCGCAAGTCAACAATCAAGGGCGCGGCGACACGCTGCAAGGGGCCGAGGCCGCGCGGGTTCTGGAAATCCTCAAGGCCGACAGCGCACGCGCCTATGACAATTACGAATCGATGATTTCGGACGATGGCCAGCAGGGGCTGGCGCGGGAACTGGCGCGGATGAACCTGCCCGCCAACATCTATACGCAGTGGTATTGGAAAACCGACCTGCACAACATGTTCCATTTCCTGCGGCTGCGCGCGGATGCGCATGCGCAGTATGAAATCCGGGTCTATGCCGATGCGATCGCGGAGCTTGTGGCCGAGTGGGTTCCGCAGGCCTATCGCGCCTTTGCGGATTACCGCATGGGCGGCGCGCAACTCAGCGCGACCGCGCTTGATTGTCTGCGCCGGATGTTGAAGGGCGAAGATGTGAGTCAGGAAACCTCGGGCATGTCCAAGGGCGAATGGTGCGAGTTTCAGACCATGATCGAGGGGTAGGGCGGACCGGCGCACCGGCCCGCCTGGCCGCTCAGGCGGCGCGCTCGTGGCGGCCTTCTTCGATTTCCTCGACGATCTTGGCGACGAACGCGTCAAGATCCTCGGGCGAACGGCTGGTGATCAGGCCCTTGTCCACGACGACCTCCTTGTCCTGCCAGTCGGCACCGGCATTCTTCACGTCGGTCTTGATCGAATGATAGGACGTCGCCTTGCGGCCCTGCAGCACATCCGCCTCGATCAGCAGCCAGGGCGCGTGGCAGATCGCGGCCAGAACCTTGCCGGAATCGAAGAACTTGCGCACCAATTGTACGGCGGCTGGTTCCACGCGCAACAGATCGGGGTTGATCTGCCCGCCCGGCAACACCAGCGCGTCATAATCCTCGACCTTGGCGTCGGACAGCTTCTTGTCCGCCTTGACGCTCTGACCCCAGTCATCCTTGTCCCAGCCGCGGATGTCTTCACCGTCGGGGCTGGCGACATGAACGGTCGCGCCGTGTTCCTTCAGCTTGTTCAGGGGCACCTCGAGTTCGGATTGCTCGAACCCGTTGGTGGCCAGAATCAGGATCTTGGATTGCTTGATATCGGTCATGTCACATTCCTTTCCTTGGCATCGCGCCAATGCGGCGCGGTTCGGGAAAGAAACGGGCGAATCGGCCAACAGGTTCCGACGCGGGCGCGGGACGGCAAATCATCGCCGCGCGCCCCGGATGCGCGTGCCGGGGCGCGGGAGTCAGGATGTCAAAGCGGTTTGAGATTGGACGCCAATTGTCGCCCGTCGCGTCCGTCCTCAAGGTCGAATTCGACCTTCTGATTGTCGGGAAGTCCGGTCAGCCCCGACCGTTCGACCGCCGAGATGTGCACGAACACATCCTTGCCGCCGTCGTCGGGAGCGATGAAGCCATAACCTTTGGTGGTGTTGAACCATTTCACGGTGCCCGTCGGCATGTCCCGTGTCTCCTTCTCTTCTACACCCGATCTGATATATCGGGACCACATTCGGCACGATCTCCGCATGCGGCGACAGAAACGGCGCATGATTTGCGGTTGTGCCGGGCAACAGGATTGCATGCGGTCACGAAAAATCAAGATAAAGAGCGTGGAGTGCCCGAAAAGGGCGGATATTTTCGGAATCGAGGTGAGGGATGGTTCTTTACGGGCTGAAAAACTGCGAAACCAGCCGCAGGGCGATGAAGCTGCTGGGCGATGTCACGTTCGTCGATGTCCGCGAGGATGGCGTGCCCGACGACGTGATGCGCGCGGCGCTGGACCGGTTCGGCGATGCCCTGCTCAACAAGCGCTCGACGACCTGGCGCGGGCTGGACGAGGCGGCGCGGGAGCGCCCGGTCGCCGAGTTGCTGAAAGAGCATCCCGCCCTGATGAAGCGACCGCTGATCGAGGGCGACGATACGCTTTACCTGGGCTGGGACGCGCAGACACGGGCGGATCTGGGGCTGGAGTGACCGTCGCGCGTCACCGCAGGTCCGGCGGCGTCGCCTCCTGCGCCAGCGCCTTTGTAACGTCTTCCAGCGGCTGAACGCTGCTCTGTTTCTCGCCCAGGCGGCGAAGCGACACGGTGCGGTCCTCGACCTCGCGATGGCCGACAGCGAGGATCACCGGCACCTTGCCGACCGAGTGTTCGCGCACCTTGTAATTGATCTTTTCGTTGCGGGTGTCCGCCTCGGCGCGCACGCCGGCATCTCGCAACGCGGCGGCGACCTCGCGCACGTAATCATCCGCCTCCGAGGTGATCGACGCGACGACAACCTGCCGCGGAGCCAGCCAGAACGGCAATCTTCCCGCGCTGTTCTCGATCAGGATGCCCAGAAAGCGCTCGAAGCTGCCAAGGATGGCGCGGTGCAGCATGACGGGCCGGTGTTTCGCCCCGTCCGCACCGATATAGGTCGCGTCCAGCCGCTCGGGCAGCACGAAATCGGCCTGGAAGGTGCCCAATTGCCATTCCCGCCCGATGGCGTCGGTCAGCTTGAAATCCAGCTTCGGCCCATAGAACGCACCTTCGCCGGGGTCGAGCTCGAAATCGTCGGTGACGGTGCGGATCGCGGCTTCGAGCGCGGCCTCGGCCCTGTCCCAGATCTCGTCCGACCCGGCGCGCACCTCCGGCCGGGTCGAGAACTTGATGTCGAAGCTCTCGAAGCCGAGATCGCGATAGACCTCGCTCAGCATCCTGATGAAGCGCGCGGTTTCGTCCTCGATCTGGTCTTCGGTGCAGAAGATATGCGCATCGTCCTGCGTAAAGCCGCGCACCCGCATCAGCCCGTGCAGCGCGCCCGAGGGTTCATAGCGGTTGCAGGCGCCGAATTCGGCCATGCGCAGGGGCAGGTCGCGATATGACTTGATCCCCTGGTTGTAGATCTGCACGTGGCAGGGGCAGTTCATCGGCTTGAGCGCATTGATTGACTTTTCGCGCGCGTGCTCCTCGTCCACCTCGACGATGAACATGTGTTCCTGGTATTTTTCCCAGTGACCCGACGCCTCCCACAACTTGCGATCCACGACCTGCGGCGTGTTCACCTCGACATAGCCGTGAGCGCGCTGCTTGCGGCGCATGTAGTCCTGCATCGTGGTATAGACGGTCCAGCCATCGGGATGCCAGAACACCTGTCCGGGGGCCTCTTCCTGCATGTGGAACAGGTTCATCTCGCGGCCCAGCTTGCGGTGGTCGCGCTTGGCGGCCTCTTCCAGCATGTGCAGATGCGCCTTGAGCCGGTCCTTGTTCAGGAACCCCACGCCATAGATGCGTTGCAGCATGGCCCGGTCGGAATCGCCGCGCCAATAGGCGCCTGCAATGCTCATCAGCTTGAACGCGTCCGCTGGCACCTGCCCGGTATGTTGCAGATGCGGACCGCGGCACAGATCCTGCCAATGGCCGTGCCAATACATGCGCAGCGGCTCGTCCCCCGGGATCGCCTCGATCAGTTCGACCTTGTAGGGTTCGTCATTGTCCTGGTAATGCCGGATCGCGCGGTCGCGGTCCCAGACCTCGGTGGTGACCGGATCGCGTCTGGCGATGATGTCCTTCATCCTTTTTTCGATCCGGCCCAGGTCTTCGGGGGTAAAGGGCTCGTCCCGGTCGAAATCGTAATACCAGCCGTTCTCGATCACCGGCCCGATCGTGACCTTGGTGTCGGGCCAGATCTCCTGCACCGCCCGGGCCATGATATGCGCAAGGTCGTGGCGCACCAGTTCGTTCGCCTGAACCTCGTCCTTCATGGTATGAATGGCGATGTCGGCATCCTGTTCGATCGGCCATTGCAGATCCCAGTGCCGCCCGTCCACCGTGGCGCTGATCGCCTTTTTCGCCAGCGAATTGGAAATGTCGGCGGCCACCTGCGCCGGGGTCACGCCGGATTCGTAGTCGCGTGCATTGCCATCGGGAAAGGTAAGGGAGATCTGGGCCATATCGGCATCCTCGTCGGTTTGGCGCCCACTGAACGCCCGGTTGCGGGTTGATTTTCGCGCTTTATCTGGACGCCGCGCCGCCAAGTGTCAAGCGGTCGGCTTTGCACCGATGGCAGTCGCCGCAGCAATGGTTTTGCCGGGGCCGGGCGAGGTTGACCACCAGCCCGACCCGGACTGATCCGCTTTGCCGGTTGCAGCCGCCGCGTCGCCATGCATGATCGCGCCCGACAGGAGGATCGCAATGCCAGCCACCATCACCACGCCGCAGGGCCGCCGCATCGCCCATCACCTGACCGAGGGACGTGGCCCCGTGATCGTCTTTCTGGGCGGGCTGAAATCGGACATGGAAGGCACCAAGGCTCTGCATCTGGAAGACTGGGCCCGCGCGCAGGGCCGTGCCTTTCTGCGGTTCGACTATTCCGGCCACGGGCAGAGCAGCGGCATGTTCGAACAGGGCTGCATCGGCGACTGGGCCGAAGACACGTTCGAGGCCATCCACGCGCTGACCGAAGGGCCGCTGGTGATCGTCGGCTCGTCCATGGGCGGCTGGCAGGCGCTATTGCTGGCACGCCGGATGCCCGAGCGCATCGCCGGGATGGTCACCATCGCCGCCGCGCCCGATTTCACCGAAGACGGCTGGTGGGCCGGGTTCAGCGATGCCGAGAAGCAGGCGCTGGAGCGAGACGGGCGCCTGGAGCTCCCGTCGGACTACATGGAGCCGTTCATCGTGACGAAGCGCATGATCGAGGACGGGCGCCGGCAACTGGTGCTGCGCACGCCGCTGGCGCTGCCGTTCCCCGTGCGCTGCCTTCAGGGCACCGCCGATACCGCCGTCAGCGTTAAGACAGCGCTGCGCCTGCTGGACCACGCCGATTGCCCGGACATGCGGCTGACACTGGTCAAGAACGCGGATCACCGGTTTTCGGACGCGACCTGTCTGGGCCTGATCGAGACGGCGATCGATGACGTGCTGGGCGTGGCGGGCTGAGCAGGGCGGGCCGGTTGTCGCCGACCCCGCGTTGACATCGTCGTGCCGCAAGCGGAATGTTTCGGAAAACCTGAAGGAGCGATCCGAATGACAGAACCCCTCGTGCTGGTGCCGGGCATGATGTGCGACGCACGCGTTTTCACGCCGCAAATCAACGCTCTGTCGCGGGAACGGGCGGTGACGGTCGCCCCCGTCAACAAGGGCGAGCGGATCGAGGAGATCGCAAGCCATATCCTGGATCAGATGCCGACGCGGTTCGCGCTGGCGGGCCTGTCCATGGGCGGGATCATCGCCATGGAATTGCTGCGCAGGGCGCCCGACCGGATCACGCGGATTTGCCTGATGGACACCAACCCGCATGCCGAAACCCCGCCCGAGGCGGCAGCGCGCGAGCCGATGATCGTGGGGGTGCGCGCGGGCCGTCTGGACGAGGTGATGCGCGACGCGCTGCGCCCGCATTTCCTCGCCCCCGGACCGGGGCGGAATGCGGTGCTGAACCAGATGTACGAGATGGCAGCCGATCAGGGGGCCGACGTGTTCATCCGCCAGAACCGCGCCCTGCAACGCCGCCGTGACCAGCAGGCGACCCTGAGCAAATGCGCGGTGCCGGCGCTGGTGCTGTGCGGCGAGCATGACAAGCTGACGCCGGTGAAACGGCATGAATTCATGGCCGAACTGATCCCCCATGCCAGCCTGCGGATCATCGAAGACGCCGGACATGTTCCCACGCTGGAACAGCCCGACGCGGTGATCGGGGCGTTGCGCGACTGGTTGGCTCAGCGCACGGCGCCGCGCTGAGCGCGGTTCAGCGCGGCGCGTGCCGCCTTGTCGAGGACAATCGCGTCGATGATCGGCTTTCCGGTGTTGCGATCGAAGAACGGGTTCTGCCGCCAGCGCCCGGACAGACGCGCGGCGCCCATCCGCAGCGCAAGTTGCGCAACCATTCCCGCAGCACCCTGATGCCGGGGCGGTTTTCCGGGCTGGGGAACGAAACTGCGCACCCGCACCGGCCCGATCGCCGAAGGATCGTCCAGTCGCGCCACGTGCAGCGCAACAAACGGGAGTTTTGGACCGGCCAGCGTGTTGAACAGCGGCGCGTCGCAGCAAGTGGCATACCAGCGCAGCAATCCCTTTCGGGACAAACGCAGCAGGCCGAGGGCTGCTTTGCCCTGGCTGAAATGTACCGTGTCCGGCGTCGTCTGGAACAGCGCGACGCCCTCAGCCACCGGGTCGGGTTGTGACAGGTGGATCTGCGCCGCACGGCAATCGGCGCAAAAGCAGAGGAGATGGGTTCCGGTCTTGCGCGATGCCGGGCGGATATGCCCCTGCACATGACCGCAGGTGCAGGAAAAACCGGCAGACGGTAAATCTGCCGGTTTGCGGTTCACGCGATCGCGATCTTGCTGGCCTTGCCGGTCCTGGGCTTGGCGCGCGGAGCGCCGCCGCTGTTTCGGTCGATGAAATCCAGAACCAGTGGACGGATATTGTCGCGCCACGCCCGCCCGGCGAAGATGCCGTAATGCCCGGCATCGGGTTCGACATGGCTGGCCTTCATGCTGTCGGGCAGACCCGTGCACAGATCCAGCGCCGCGACGCATTGACCGGGGGCGGAAATGTCGTCCTTGGCACCTTCGACGGTCTTGACGGCGACGTTGGTGATCTTGCCCATGTCCACCTTGTGCCCGTCCACGACGAATTCGTTATGCGCGACCTCCAGCCCCTTGAACAGACGCTCGACCGTGGAAAGGTAGAACTCGGCCGGCATGTCCATCACGGCGAGATATTCGTCGTAGAACCGGTTATGGGCATCGTGGTCGGATGCCTCGCCGCGGGCGACGCGGCCGATCTGGTCCAGAAACGCCTGATTGTGGCGCTCACCGTTCATCGAGATGAACGACGCCAGTTGCAGCAGACCCGGATAGACCATCCGCCCGACGCCGGCATATTTGAAACCGACCCGCTGGATCATGGTTTCCTCAAGCTGGCCCATGGTGACGCGGCGACCGAAATCCGTCACTTCGGTCGGGGTGGCGTCGGGGTTCACGGGTCCGCCGATCAGCGTCAGGGTGCGTGGCTGCGCGTCCGGGTCCTGCTCCGCCAGGTACGCGGTCGCGGCCAGCGTCAGCGGCGCGGGCTGACACACCGCGATGACATGGGTATCCGGCCCCATCTCGCGCATGAAGTCCATCAGATGGAGCGTGTAATCCTCGATATCGAACTTTCCGGCCGAAACGGGAATGTCGCGCGCGTTGTGCCAGTCTGTGATATAGACTTCGCAATCCACCAGCAGCGATTTCACGGTGCTGCGCAACAGCGTCGCGTAGTGTCCCGACATCGGTGCCACCAGCAACACTTTGCGCGCCCGTGCGTTGCGGCCCGAGATGTTGAAATGCAGCAGATTGCCAAAGGGCCTTTCGACCACGGTTTCGATCTTGACCAGATGGTCGCGGCCGCGTTCGGTGAAGGTGCGGATGCCCCAGTCGGGCTTGGCGATCATGCGCTCGAACGCGCGCTCGGTGACCTCGCCCCAGGCTGCCATCCAGTTCAGGGCCGGGTTGGGCATCATGCTGAAGATGGGATATGACGCCAATGCCTGCGCCGACGCGCCCATCCACTGATTTGTGTTGCGGGCTGCCTCCATCATGTCGTAGGTTAACATATAGCGCAAATTCGGGTCTCCTTGATTTTGTCCGATGCTGTCGGACTTCACGTCGCTTTGCCTCCCGAACCCGGCGACGTTATTCTGCGTGGCAGCGAAACGAGATTAGGGGGAAAAGATTAAGATGACAACTACCGATGACGAGACGCAGGTTCTTTCCGGCGAGCAGATGGAGCGGCTGACTGAAAACATGGCCCGCGTCGAGGCGTTGTCAAAACGTCTTGTCGGGGTGATGACCAGCAAGACATCGCACCATCATGGTCTGGATACGCCCGATCAGCAGTTGTTCGCCAAGGCCGCGACCGCTTGGTGGACCGAAGCGATGCAGAATCCCTCGAAAATATGGGAAAAGCAGATCGAATACTGGAGCCAGTCGGTCAAGCATTTCGCCGAGGTCCAGCAGACGCTGGTCACGGGTCAGTTCCAGGCGCCCGAGGATCCGGGGCCGCGCGATGCACGCTTTGCCAACCCGCTCTGGGATACGCATCCGTATTTCAACATGATCAAGAAACAGTATCTCATAAATGCGAACGCGATCCGCGATGCGGTCGAGTCGGTCGATGACATGGAGGTCGCGGACAAGCGCCGCCTGTCCTATTTCGCGGATCAGATCGTCGACATGATGGCGCCCACCAACTTTCTCGCGACCAATCCCGACGCGCTGGAGCGGGCGGTGGCGACCGATGGCGAATCCCTGATCAAGGGGCTGGAGAACCTCGTGGCCGATCTCGAGGCCAATGACGGCGAACTGGTGGTGCGTCTTGCCGATGAAACCGCGTTCGAACTGGGCGGCAACATCGCGACGACGCCGGGCGACGTGGTCTATCGCAATCGCATGATGGAGCTGATCCAGTACAAACCCGTCACCGATACCGTGCACGAAACGCCGCTGCTGATCTTTCCGCCCTGGATCAACAAGTTCTACATTCTCGATCTCAAGGCGCAGAACAGCCTGATCAAATGGATCACCGAACAGGGGTACACGCTGTTCGTCGTCAGCTGGGTCAATCCCGACTCGACCTACAGCGATGTGGGACTCGAAGATTATATCGAAGAGGGCTACCTGACCGCCCTGCGCGAGGTAAAGGCGATCTGCGACGTCGATGACGTCAACGTGGTGGGCTATTGCATCGGCGGCACCACGCTGGCGCTGACGCTGTCGCTGCTGAAACAGAAGGGCGACAAGTCGATAAAATCCGCCACCTTCTTTACCGCGCTCACCGATTTCTCGGATCACGGTGAATTCACCCCGTTCCTCAGCGACGATTTCATCGATGCGATCGACGCCGAAGTCGATGACAGGGGCATCCTGCGCTCCTACATCATGGCGCGCACCTTCAGTTTCCTGCGTTCGCGCGATCTGGTCTATACGCCGGCGATCCGCAGCTACATGCTGGGCGAAACGCCGCCCGCGTTCGATCTGCTCTACTGGAACGGCGACGGGTCCAACCTGCCGGGCAAGATGGCGCATCAATATCTGCGCGGTCTGTGCCAGCGCAACGAATTCGCCGAGGGCGGGTATGAGTTGATGGGGCATACCCTGCGACTGGAGGAGGTCGAGGTGCCGCTCTGCGCGATCACCTGCGAGACCGATCATATCGCGGCATGGAAGGACTGCTATAGCGGCGTGCAGAAGATGGGGTCGAAGGACAAGACGTTCATCGTCTCGCAGTCCGGCCATATCGCCGGCATCGTGAATCCGCCGAGCAAGAAGAAATACGGCCATTACACCAACGACGACCTGTCGCTGGACGCGCCCGACTGGTTCGACACGGCGAAGTTCACCAAAGGCTCATGGTGGCCGCGTTGGGAAAAGTGGCTTTCAAAGCGGTCGGGCAAGCAGGTCGAGGCCCGCGAAACCGGTGATTCGGACCATCCGCGGCTGTGTCCGGCCCCTGGCACCTATGTTGCCGTTAAGGCAAGCCACGGGAAACAAAGCTAATTCCAAATTAATGCCGCACCGCAGCATATTTTCCTTGAAATGCTGCGGTGCAGCGTCCATATTGCTTTCAGAAGATGAAACGGGGGTTGGCCCCGCACTGTTAAGCAAAGGACCAAGACAATGGCAAAGAACCAAGATTTCACCACCGTCATGAAAGACATGATGGGTTCCTTCCCGGTTGACACGGGTGCGATGGACGACGTGTTCAAATCCACCGCAAGCCTGAACGAGAAACTGTCGCACGTGGCCATCGAAGCCGCTGGCAAGTCGGCCGAGATCTCGAACAAATGGACCAAGGACACGCTGGCCAAACTGGGCGAAATGTCCAAAGCCAAGTCCGAGCCTGCCGACTATGCCAAGGCGATGACCGATTTCGCCTCCGCATCGGCCGAAGTGGCTGCCGAGAACATGGCCGCCTTCGCCGAAGTCGCCAAGAAGGTTCAGATGGACACCGTCGAACTGATGATGGCTGCCGGCAAGGACATGAGCGCAGAAGCAACTGCCGCGATGCAGAAGGTCACCAACGACGCGACGTCGGCTGCAAAGAAAGCGGCCCCCGCGAAGTAAGGTAGCCTACCCGGCATCCTTCCTCCTCCCAGGGGTGCCGATAGGCGAAAGGGCAGGTCTCGCGACCTGCCCTTTTCTTTTGTTCTGCGCTCGCATAGAGTTTTTGCGATGCACTACGTCCGGGGAGGACACCGAATGGCGAAACAGGAAAAGCCGCTGCTGATCAAACGATACGCAAGCCGTCGGCTTTATAATACCGAAACCAGCGATTACGTCACGCTGGAGGACATCGCCGGGTTCATCCGCGAGGGGCGCGAGGTGCAGATCGTCGATCTGAAATCGGGCGACGACCTGACGCGGCAATATCTTCTTCAAATCATCGCAGAGCATGAAAGCCGGGGCGAAAATGTCCTGCCGATCAATGTGCTCAACGATCTGGTACGCAGCTACATGATCCCCGGCGGGGGCATGATGCCGCAATTCCTGCAAAGTTCGTTCGAGATGCTGCGCGAGAACCAGGCCAAGATGGTCGAGAACATGACCGCCATGAACCCCATGACCAAGATGCCGGGCTTTGAGGCGATAAAAGCCCAGCAAGAGGCGTTTCTGAAGGCAATGACCGGGGGGTTGGCCGGAAACTGGTCCAATATGCCGCAAGAACAGGGCGGAGAGCCGGAAAACGGCGAAAATCTGACCGAGATCAAGAGGCAGTTGGCCGAACTTCAGAAGAAGCTGTCCAAGCTGGAATAGAGCATGTTGCGTTGAATACCCTTCACCCGGTGCCATGAGCGCGTTTACTGCGCAAACGCTGCCTCATGTCATCGTGAAGACGTGACTCCAGATAAACGCAGCACGCTATAACCCCGCCATCCCTGACGGGATTCAGCCAAAGGCGTGCAGTTCACCCAGCGTTTCGGCCATCGCGTCCAGCAGGATATCCGCGATCAGGTCCAGTTCGGCGCGGCTCAGCCTTACCGGCAGGCGCACGTCGCAGGCCCGCATCAGCATGGCGCGGGTTCGGGGCAGATCGGGCAGGTCGGGGATGAATTGCCAGTTCCAGAAGGCGCGCGCGTTGTCGGTACTCAGTCCGAACACCTGCACCTTGACGCCGCGCGCCCCGGCGGCGTCGGCAAAGGCGCGGGTTTGCGCATCGCTCAGACCCAGCAGGTTGAACTGGATCGAATCCGGCGCGCGCCGCTCCGCCGGCAGCGGCGGGGGTACATCGAAATGCGCCGCCGCGTTCAGCCGGGCGGCAACGTGATCGTGATTGGCCAACCCGTCGCGCACCCGCCGCGCCAGTTCCGGCAATTGCGGGCGGATCACGGCGGCGGACAGGTTGTTCATGCGCAGATTGTAGAGCGGAAGCCGGTTTTGCCAGCGTTCGAACGCCCGTTGCAGATCGGGCACGTTCTCGCCGCGCGGACCTTTGTGCTTGGCCCAGTTATGCTCGTAAGCGCCGGACATGATCACCGCGCGCGCCACCAGATCGGCATCGTCGGTGATCAGGATACCGCCTTCGCCGGAATTGATCATCTTGTAGGATTGGAACGAAAAACAGCCGATCCGCCCGATGGTGCCGATATTGCGCCCATGCCATGTGGTGCCCAGCGAATGCGCCGCGTCCTCGATCACCGGAATGCCGCGCGCGTCGCACAGGGCCATGATCGCATCCATGTCGCTGGTATGGCCGCGCATATGGCTGATGATCACAGCCCGAACATCGTCGAGCTTTGCCTCGAAATCCGTCAGGTCGATGCGGTAATCGTCGCCCACCTCGCACAGCACCGGCAAACATTCGGCGTGCAGCACCGATGACGGCACCGCGGCGAAGGTAAAGCCGGGGATCAGAACACGCGCATCGCGCGGCAGATCCAGCGCCTTGAGCGACAGGAACAACGCCGCCGAACAGGACGACACCGCCAGCGCATATTTGCTGCCGATCATCGCAGCAAACTCGCCTTCAAGCAGCGTCACCGGTGCGTCCTGCGGCGCAGTATAGCGGAACAGGTCGCCCGATTGCAGCAATTCGTCGATCGCGGCCCGGGCAGCCGGGGGAATGGGTTCGGCATCGTGGACATCGGGCGGCAACGGCATATTTCGGTTTCCTTAATCCAGCCTGTGGAAAACATAAAACACCGTGCCGCCAGTGCCAAGCGAAACCCGCTGCGTCTCCGTCAGACCCCCAGCCGGTCGCGCAGCGCGAACCAGCTCATCGCCAGGGCCAGCAGCGGCGTGCGCAAGGCCGGGCCGCCGGGAAACGCGGGGGCGGGCACCGCCGCCATCGTGTCGAACCCCTCGGCATCGCCCTGGATCGCGCGCGCCATCAATTGTCCGGCATGGGTCGCCGTGCCCACGCCATGCCCGGAATAGCCCGAAGCCGACAGGATGTTGGGCGCGACCCGCGCCAGGAACGGCATCCGCCGCATGGTGATGGCGAGCGTTCCGCCCCACGCGTAATCGATTCGCACGTCGCGCAGATGCGGAAAAACCCGAGACATCGGTTGGCGCACCACTCCGGCGATATCGCGCGGAAAACGGTAGCCATAGCTTTCCCCGCCGCCGAACAGCAGGCGACCGTCGCGGCTGAGGCGAAAATAATTCACCACGAACTTGCTGTCGGCGATGGCGACATCCTGTGTCAAAACCCGCGCCGTCCCCTCGCCCAGGGGTTCGGTCGCCGCAATGAAGTTGTTGATCGGCATCACCCGCGCCGCCACTTTCGGGGCCAGCCCCCCCAGATAGCCATTGCAGGCGAGGATTGCATGATCCGCTGTCACCTTGCCCCGATCGGTATGCACCACAACCTTCGGGCCTTGCTGGATGCCCCGCACATGCGTCATTTCGAAAATCCGCGCGCCCGCCGTTGCGACCGCGCGGCCCAAGCCAAGTGCATAGTTCAGCGGATGCAGATGCGCCGCGCCCCGATCCAGGATCCCGCCCTTGTAGTCGGGCGAGGGACAAAGCGCATGACACTTCGCCTCGTCCAGAAACTCCTGCTCGTCATAGCCATATCGCGTGGCCAGATGGTCGCCATAGTCATGGATCGCGCGCACCTCGGCGCGGTTCGATCCGGTATGGGCGACACCCGGCCTCAGGTCGCAGTCGATCCCGTGCTTCGCGATCAATCGCTTGACCAGCGCCTTGGCGTCCTCGGCCAGATGCCACAGCTTGTCCGCCTCGGGCGCGCCCATCAGGCGTTCCAGATCGTCCTGATCCATGCGCTGCCCGCTGCCCAGTTGCCCGCCGTTGCGCCCGGACGCTCCGAAACCGACGCGATGCGCCTCGAGCAGCACCACGTCGAACCCCGCCTCGGCCAGATGCAGCGCCGCCGACAATCCGGTATATCCGGCCCCGACCACGCAGACATCCGCGCGCACGTCGCCATCGAGCGGCCCGAACCGGGGCGCGGGATTGGCGGTCGCCGCATACCAACTGTCGGGCAGGGCGCCGCGTTCGTCGTTCGAAAACAGCAAGTCCATGCGATCTCCCGACCTTCTTGCACCACGCCCGGTCTTCTTCTGGCTGAAAATATCCATATTCCAGCGGTCGCCCCGAAACACGCGACCGGTAGTGGCGCGCCTTACACGTTCAGCAACAGATGCTCCCGCTCCCAAGGGGAAATGACCTGCAGGAACTCGTCATATTCCGTCCGTTTGACGATGGAATAGACCCGGGCGAAATCCGGCCCCAGAACCTCGTGCAAGTCCGGCGCATCGTCGAACAGATCCAGCGCCTCGCCCAGAACACGCGGGATGTCGCCCTCGCCGGAATAGGCGTCGCCGCGGAATTGTGCGGCGGGGCGCTTTTCCTCCATCAGGCCCATGTAGCCGCAAGCGAGGCTCGCCGCGATGCCCAGATACGGGTTGCAATCCATGCCCGCCAGCCGGTTCTCGATCCGCCGGGATCCGGGGTCCGAGATCGGGATGCGGATGCCGGTGGTGCGGTTGTCGCGGCCCCATTCCAGATTGATCGGCGCGGCCTGATCCTTCACATAGCGGCGATACGAATTAACATAAGGCGCCAGCACCGCGATCGCGCTGGGAAGGTGGTTCTGCAATCCGGCGATGAAGTGGAAAAACGCGTCCGTCTCGCCGCCGTGTGGGCCGGAAAACAGGTTGCGCCCGGTTTCCATCTCCAGAATCGAGTGGTGGATATGCATCGCGCTGCCCGGCTCGTCCGCGATGGGCTTGGCCATGAACGTGGCAAAGCAATCATGGCGCAGCGCGGCCTCGCGGATCAGGCGTTTGAAATAGAACACCTCGTCGGCCAGCTTGACCGGATCGCCATGGCGCAGGTTGATTTCCAATTGCCCGGCGCCGCCCTCCTGCGTGATCCCGTCGATCTCGAAACCCTGCGCCTCGGCGAAATCATAGATGTCGTCGATCACGGGGCCGAATTCGTCCACCGCCGTCATCGAATAAGCCTGCCGCGCCGCCGCCGGACGCCCCGAGCGGCCCATCATCGGTTCGATGTTCTTGGCGGGGTCGATATTGCGCGCGACCAGAAAGAATTCCATCTCCGGCGCCACGACCGGCTTCCAGCCCTGCGCGCGATAAAGATCGACGACGCGTTTCAGCACGTTGCGCGGCGCGTATTCGATCCGCCGGTCCTTGCGGTCATAGGCGTCGTGGATCACCTGCAGCGTCCAGTCCCCGGTCCAGGGCGCGGCGGTCGCCGTGCTCATGTCGGGTTTCAGGATCATGTCGCGTTCGATGAACCCTTCCTCGCCCGCCGCTTCGCCCCAATCGCCGGTGATGGTCTGGAAAAAGATGCTGTCGGGCAGATGGAAATAGTCCTGGCGCATGAACTTGCTGGCCGGCACCGCCTTGCCGCGCGCGATACCGGGCAGGTCCGAGATGATGCATTCGACCTCGTCCAGACGACGCCCCTCCAGATAGGCGCGGGCAGCCGGGGGGAGGGTGTCGATCCAGTCCGCTGTGTCGGACATCACTGTCTCTCTTTCTTGAAAAAGCCGGCCATGATTGCGGCCATGCGGGAATTGTCGTTGTCCTTGCCCAGTTGCGCTGCGGCTGCTCGCAATTGCGCATCCGGCACCACGCCCGGCCCCCGTGTCCGGATCAACCCATCGATAAAGCCGTCGCCGAATTCGGGATGCGGCTGCATCGACAGGATGGAATCGCCGTAAGCCAGCATGGAATAGGGGCTGAACGCGTTATGGCCGATCACGGTCGCGCCATCGGGCAGGCGCGTTATCTGGTCCTGATGCCAGGCATTCAGAGCAAGGCATTTGCCGTCCATTTCGTATTCGGTGCGCCCCACCGCCCAGCCGCCGGAAAATTTCTCGACCTTGCCGCCCAAAGCCTGCGCGATGATCTGATGGCCGAAACAGACGCCGATCAGGGGCTTGCCGCTGGCCTTTATCTCGCGGATCAACGCCTCGAGCGGGGGAATCCACGGGTGATCCTCGTAGGCGCCGAATTTCGAGCCGGTGATCAGCCAGCCATCGGCATCATCGGGGCCGTCGGGAAATTCCATGTCCAGCACCGGCCAGGTCTGAAACGCGAAGCCGTGCCCCTCCAGCAGATGGTGGAACATGGTGTCGTAATCGCCCAGCGTCTCGATCAGTTCGTCCGGCGCGCGTCCGGTTTGCAATATGCCTATTTTCATGGTCGCACTCATGTCACCGCAATGATCTTTGCGCCCTTACACCGTATCGAGATAGATCTCGACCCGTTCGGCTGGCGAAAGATCGTCCATGTCGCGCAATTCCTGTCGTTTGGTGAGAACGAAATTGCGGATCAGATCGGCGTGAAAGATGCGCGCGATCTGCGCATCGGTCTCGAAAGCGTCGATGGCCGCGGCCCAGTCGGTCGGGATGCGCGGCAGGTCGGCGGCATAGGCGTTGCCGGTGATCGGGGCCGGCGGATCGGCCGCATCCTCGAGCCCGTTAAGGGCCGCACCCAGGATGGCGGCGACCATGAGGTAGGGATTCACATCGCCCCCGGCGACCCGGTGTTCGATGCGCCGCCCCGCCGGGTTGCCCGAAGGGATACGGATCGCGCTGGTGCGGTTTTCGTAGGCCCACGAAATTCCGGTGGGCGCATGGGCGCCGGGCACCAGCCGGTCATAGGAATTGGCATGCGGTGCAAAGATCAGCGTGCTGCCCCGCATCGCATCCAGACAACCCGCGACGGCGTGGCGCAACGCGTCGCTGCCCTTGGGGCCGCCATCGTCGAAGATGTTGTTGCCTTCGCCATCCAGAACCGAGAAATGCATGTGCAGCCCCGATCCGGCGTAATCCTCGTAGGGTTTGGCCATGAACGACGCGGCAAAGCCGTGCCGCCGCGCCAGCCCCTTGACCAGCATCTTGAACAGCCAGGCATCGTCGGCGGCGCGCAGCGCGTCGTCCCCGTGCATGAGATTGATCTCGAACTGGCCCAGACCGGCCTCGGAAATGGCGGTGTCGGCGGGAATGTCCATTTCCTCGCAAGCGTCGTAGAGATCGGTAAAGAAGGTGTCGAACTGGTCCAGCGCCCGGATCGACAGCGTCTCGGCCGACTTGCGCCGTTTGCCGGACCGGGGCGAGGCGGGGATTTGCAGATTGCGCCCGCTGTCGTCGATCAGGAAGAATTCAAGCTCGAGCGCGCAAACCGGTGTCAGCCCGCGCGCCGTGTAACGGTCGAGCACGGCGCGCAGGGCATGGCGCGGGTCGCCCTCGTAGGGGCGGCCATTGTCGCGGAACATCCAGATCGGCAGCAGCGCGGTGGGCGCGTCCAGCCACGGCATCGGCAGGAACCCGCGCTCGGTCGGTTTCAGCACGCCATCGGCATCGCCGGATTCGAATACCAGCGGGCTGTTTTCGATATCTTCGCCCCAGATGTCGAGATTGAGCACCGACAGCGGAAAGCGCGTGCCCTCCTCGACCGCCTTGTCGGCAAAGCGCGTCGGAATACGCTTGCCACGAGCCTGGCCATTCAAATCGGCGGCGGCGACGCGGATGGTGCGCACCTGCGGATGTTTCCGAAGCCAGTTATGCATATCGCTCACCTGTTGGCGCGTCGGGTCCATGTCAGCGGTCCGTTTCGATCATGTTTTCCGCATTGGCTGGCGGGCCATCAATGCACCTTGTTCCGACGGCCCCATAATTTGATCAAAAGTTGGATACTATCGGATCAGGTTGATACGCAAGCGCAATCTTTGCCGTGTCTGCTGCGGCAGATGACGGTTGAGCCGCGTATTCACCAGACCGAACAGCGTGATGATGATCAGCGTGAACAGGATGAAGAACCCCGCCAGAATCGGGTAGGGCACAAAGGGATTGAACGTCTTGTCCGCGAAATAGCTGGCATAATAAAGCGCATCGCCGCGCTGCTGCCAGGCGGGAAAGCCGCTGAAAAACACCAGTGTCGTGGCGTGGAACAGGAAGATCGCCTCGTTCGTATAGGCCGGCCAGGCCAGCCGCAGCGTGGTTGGCCAGGTGATCCGGCGAAACCGTGTCCAGCCCGACAGGCCATAGGCATCCGCAGCCTCGATATCGCCCCGCGGGACCGAGCGCAGCGCGCCGTGGAAGATCTCGGCCGAGTAGGCGGCGGTGTTGAGGAACAGCACCACCAGCGCACCCAGCCATGCGGCGGTGAAGGGGGCGAAAAACGGATGCACGCCTTTCAGCGAAAGAAACAGGAAATAGGCAAAAAAGAACTGGATGAACAAGGGCGAGCCACGAAACAGGAAGATGAACCATTCCGCCGGCTTGTGCAGCCAGCGGCTTTGCGCGTTCTTGGCGACGGCCAGTCCGGTGGCCAGAAAGAATCCCGCGATCAGCGACAGCACCCCGAAATAGACGTTCCAGATCATCCCCGAGCCAATCAGCGTGACCTGTTCGCACAGCGTGAACCCCTCGCGCGGGAGCAGGCGTTCGCCGATGCCGATACTGCGCAGTGCGTAATCCTGTATGGTTTGCAGGCACGCGCTCATGCCAGCCCCGCATCGCGCTGCGCGTCGCCGCCCGCTGTTGCCTGTCCGTGCGACAGCCGCTGCGTCATGCGCTCCAGCAGGATTTCCGACACCCGCGTGAAACACAGGTAGAACACCAGCAGCACGAGGAAATACCACATCCGCCAGTCGGGATGCGGATAGCTGGAAAACCGCCCCATCCGGGCCCCGCCCAGTTCGCGCGCCCAATAGACGATATCCTCGATCCCCAGCAGGAACAGCAGCGGCGTGGCCTTGATCAGCACCATCCACAGGTTGGAGAGGCCGGGCAGGGCATAGACCCACATCTGCGGCACCACCACACGACGAAAGACCTGCCCATGGCTCATTCCATAGGCCGCAGCGGTTTCCAGTTGCGCATGCGGCACCGCGCGCATCGCGCCGAACAGCACGTTGGCGGCAAAAGCGCCGAACACGATCGAGAACGTGATGACCGCCAGCGCAAAGCCATAGGTCTCGTGCACCCATTGCGCCGCATTGCCCAGCGGCAACTTGGCCTGCGCGCAGACCACGAAATCGTTGCCCTGTCGGATCGGCTGATCCCAGTCGGGGCACAGCACCTTGTGGCGCACCCATTCGAAACCCTGGTCCAGCGCGATCACGAAGAACAGGAAGAACGCGATGTCGGGCACGCCGCGCACGATGGCGATATAGGTCTTGCCCACCAGCGAGAGCGGCGCGAAATGCGCCCGCGCCGCCATCGCGCCGAGAAAACCGAACCCCAGCGCGACGGGCGCGGTGACGACCAGCAACGCCACCACCTTGAGGAACGCCACATAGAACGACATGTGCACGCCCGTCGTCAGATAGCAGGCGAACCAGGGCAATCGGTCAAGCGTCGCGGGATCGGTGCAGAAGGAAAACATGGGTTACCGGCTGCGATGCCGGCTCCGTCGGAACCGCGATCGCATCAAGGGGCGGCAGGCGCTGATGATGCGCCTGCCGCCGTTTGTGTCAATAGGTGGGGCTATCCTCGCCGAACCACTTTTTCAGCAGCTCGTTCAGCGATCCGTCCTCTTTCATCGCAGAGATCGCCGAGTCGAAGGTCTCGCGCAGATCGGTGTCGCTTTCGCGCACACCCATGCCGATGCCCCGGCCCAGCGGCACCGGCTCGCCGACGAAGACCAGTTCACCGCCCGATTCCTCGACCACGGGCGCTAGATAATCGTGATCGGCCAGCACCGCGTCGGCCTCGCCGTTGCGCAGTGCAGCGATGGTTTCGTCGAACGTGGCGAATTCGACCAGCGTGGCGCCGGTTTCGGCAACGTATCCGGCCTGCAACGTGCCGGTCTGCGCGGCCACGACACCGTTTTCCAGATCCACATCCTCTGACAGCGCGACATAGGGCGATGGCGTGGGCGGCTGGTAATCCTGGGTGAAGTCGATGACCTCGTCGCGTTCGTCGGTGATGGTCATGCCGGCCATGATGGTGTCGTAATTGCCGGACACCAGATTGGGGATGATCGAATCCCAATCGTTCTTGACCCATTCGCAGGTCAGTTCCGCGCGCTTGCACAACTCATCGCCCAACTCGCGCTCGAACCCGTCGATCTCGCCCGCGTCGTTGACGAAGTTGTAGGGCGCATAAGCGCCTTCGGTGCCCATGCGCACGGTGCGGTCCTGAGCAGAGGCCAGCCCGGTGCCAAGCGCCAGCGCCGTCGTTGCGAGGATCAGTTTTCTCATCTTTTCACTCCCATTATTGGTTCTGTTCACGCCGCGCGGGTGGCCGAGAGGAACCCGCGCAATCGTTCCGATCGGGGCGCGCCGAACAGCGCGTCGGGCGGCCCCTGTTCCTCGATCAGGCCCTGATGCAGGAACACGACGTGGTCGCTGACATCATGGGCCATCTTCATGTCGTGGGTGACGATCATCATCGTGCGCCCCTCGCTGGCCAGATCCTTGATGACCCGCACCACCTCCTGTTCCAGTTCGGGGTCCAGCGCGCTGGTGGGTTCGTCGAACAACAGCGCCTCGGGCTCCATGCAAAGCGCGCGCGCGATCGCGGCGCGCTGTTGCTGCCCACCGGAAAGCTGCGCCGGCCAGACGTCGCATTTGTCGCCGATCCCGACCTTGTCGAGATAGGCGCGCGCCGCCCGTTCCACCTCGCTTCTGGGGCGGCCCAGAACGGTCACCGGCGCCTCCATCACGTTCTGCAGGATCGTCATGTGCGCCCACAGGTTGAACTGCTGGAACACCATCGACAGGTTGGTGCGGATGCGCAGCACCTGTTTCGCGTCGGCGGGGCGGCGGTTCTGGCCGCTGCCTTTCCAGCGGACCGGTTCGCCCTTGAATCGGATCTCGCCCTGCTGGCTGTTCTCAAGCAGGTTGGCACAGCGCAAAAGCGTCGACTTGCCTGACCCGGACGAGCCGATCAGCGAGACCACGCATCCCCGCCGCGCCGTGATGTCGATGCCCTTCAGCACCTCAAGCTCGCCATAGCTCTTGTGCAGGTCGGTGATTTCGATGACGGGCGGAAGGTCCTGCACGGTGGCTCCGGTTTTCGGGCGGTTTCAACGGGATAATGGGCGGAATTGCGCCTGCAATGCAACGATCAAAACACGCCGGACGATCCGGACGTCATCGAAGGGGAGGACGTGCTCAGCCCCGCTCTGCGCGCTGGCGGGCCATCGCGCTGTCCACATCGCTGACGCCCAGCAATTTGGCGACAAGCCGCAACAGCGCATCTTCTTCCTGCGCGCGTTCCCCGTCGGCCAGAACAACCTGCCAAAGCGACTCCACCACGCCAAGGCGGTGATCGTAGGGCACCGCATCCTTGATCGCGCGGGTGAAGCGGACGGTATCGGGGGCTTCGCCCTCCAGCGATTCGGCCTGCTGGCGCAGGTCCGATGCCTCGAACGGCGACAAGTCGTAACGCCTGGCAAGGATACGGTCGATCCGGTCCTTTTCGGCCGGCGCATAATCGTTGTCGGACCGCGCGATCCGCACGAGAAGAGCCGCCAGCGCAAGCCGCGCGTCGCTATCGGGCAGGGGGGCGGGGTCGGGCTGGACCAGCCGGGACAGGAAATCAGCGAACATGGAAAAACATATAGGTCCGCCCGGCGCCAAGCGCCAGCATTTACCGCTTTTGCTCGGCGCGGGCGCGGGCGTTCTGGCTGTCGATATAGCTCAGCCCCATTGCCTTGCGCGCGCTTTCCAGGACCCGCATCTCGTTTTCGCGCTCGTCGCCATCGGCGAGGACCACCTCCCACAGCGCGTCGAGCGCGGCCAGCCGTTCGTCCAGCCCCGTGGTCTCGCGGATCAGCTTGGCAAAGGTATCGGTCTCGGGGGCTGCGTCGTGCAGCTTTTCGCAGGTGGCGCGCAATTTGGCCGCCTCGACCGGGTTGTGCTGGAACAGGCGCGCCAGGATGCGGTCGATCAGGCTGATTTCCTCGAACTGATAATCGGCGTCGGACTTGGCGACACGCACCAGCAACGCGCCCAGCGCCAGTTCGGCATCCGGGTCCGGCAGATCGTCGGCGGATTTGTCGGCGCGAAAGGCCGCGAACAATTTGGTCAGCATGTCTACCATATTATTCCCCGTGTTGCCTCAGACCTGGCGAGAGCGACCCATGATAGCATCCGGGCGGGCTTACACCAGACGCGAACTGTCCTTGGCCGCGCGCACGAAATCGGCGAACAACGGATGCGGATCGAACGGCTTGGATTTCAGCTCGGGGTGGAACTGCACGCCGATGAACCACGGATGATCCGTCCATTCGACGATCTCGGGCAGGCGGCCATCGGGCGACATGCCGGAAAAGCGCAGACCGGTCTTTTCCAATTGCTCGCGATAGGTGATGTCCACCTCATAGCGGTGGCGATGGCGTTCCTCGATACGGGTCGTGCCGTAGATCTCCGCAACGCGCGATCCTTCGGCCAACACCGCGTCATAGGCGCCCAGCCGCATGGTACCGCCCTTGTCGTCGCTCAGCGCACGCTGCACGGTGTAATTGCCCTGCACCCATTCCTTGAGATGATAGACCACGGGTTCGAACCGCTTTTTCCCGGCCTCGTGGTCGAATTCCTCGGATCCGGCGGTTTTCAGACCGGCGACATTGCGCGCCGCCTCGATCACGGCCATCTGCATGCCCAGGCAGATGCCCAGATAGGGCACCTTGCGCTCGCGGGCGAATTGCGCGGCCTTGATCTTGCCCTCGGTGCCGCGCTCGCCGAACCCGCCGGGCACGAGGATCGCATGGAAACCGGCCAGATGCGGCGCCGGATCCTCGCGGTCGAACAATTCGGCGTCGACCCATTCGATCTGCACCTTGACCCGATTGGCCATGCCACCATGGGTCAGCGCCTCGGCGATGGATTTATAGGCATCCTCAAGCTGGACATATTTGCCCACGATGGCGATCTTGACCGTGCCTTCGGGGTTGTAGATGCGATCGGCCACATCCTCCCACCGGGCAAGTTGCGGGCGCGGAACGGGGGCGATCCGGAATGCGTCCAGAACCGCCTGGTCCAGACCTTCGCGATGATAGGCCAGCGGCGCCTCGTAAATGGATTTCAGATCCTGCGCCGCAACCACGGCATCGGGGCGCACATTGCAGAACAGCGCAAGCTTTTCGCGCTCTTTCACCGGAATCGTCCCTTCGGAGCGGCAGACGAGGATATCGGGGGCCAGACCGATGCTGCGCAATTCCTTGACGCTGTGCTGGGTCGGTTTGGTCTTCAACTCCCCCGAGGCCTTGATGAACGGCAGCAGCGTCAGATGCATGAAGACGCACTGCCCGCGCGGCTTGTCCTGGCTGAACTGGCGGATCGCCTCGAAGAACGGCAATCCCTCGATATCGCCGACGGTGCCGCCGATCTCGCAGAGCATGAAATCGACCTCGTCGGCGCCGATATCGATGAAATCCTTGATCTCGTCGGTGACGTGGGGGATCACCTGTATCGTCTTGCCGAGGTAATCGCCGCGGCGTTCCTTTTCCAGCACGTTGGAATAGATCCGCCCGGCGGAGATTGAATCGGTCTTGCGCGCCGCCACACCGGTAAAGCGTTCGTAATGGCCCAGATCCAGATCGGTTTCCGCGCCGTCATCGGTCACGAACACCTCGCCATGTTCGAACGGACTCATCGTGCCGGGATCGACATTCAGATAAGGGTCCAGCTTGCGCAGGCGCACCGAATAGCCGCGGGCCTGCAGCAACGCCCCCAGCGCAGCCGAGGCAAGCCCCTTGCCCAATGAGGATACCACACCGCCGGTGATGAAAATGAAACGCGCCATGGCTGTCGGCTGCTCCCGTGATCGATGGTTTCTGTCGCCCAGACCGGTCTGTAAAAAACCGCGGCATCACGGGATTTCACCAGTAAGGGATTCGCGCATGCGGCGCAAGGGAACCGCAATATGATGTTGCGTCCTTTTTCAACCGCTCAAGCTGTGGTGGATCAATCCGCGCGCGGGACCAACGGTTCGTCGCTGCCCGACGAGGGGGGCAACAGGTCGCCGCCCAGCGGCGTCTCGGGCGCAGGCGCGGGTTCGGTTTCCTCGGTTGCGCTGCCGCCCAGACGGTCGATGACCGACGTGCCCGAGGCTTTTTCCGCCGACAGGATGGTCAGATAGATCGACGTGCACAGGAAGGCGATCGCGAGAATCCAGGTCAGTTTGCCCAGCGCCGTCGCCGCCGCGCGACCGGACATCGCGCCGCCGCCGCCACCGCCCATGCCCAGACCGCCGCCCTCGGAGCGCTGCAAAAGCACGACGCCGATCAGGCCAAGGGCCAGAAGAAGATGGATGATGAGAACGACGTTTTCCATGGAACCCTGCGGCGATTGGCTGTTGGCGGCTGTTTAGGCAAGAACGCGAAGCGGGGCAAGGGAGGATATCGGCGGCGAAATTGCGGTTTCCCCGGCGCGCGCGCATCGCTATACGGGTGCGGGTTTCACCTGAATTTGAGATAAGGACCGGATATGGCCAATGTCGTCGTGGTCGGCGCCCAGTGGGGCGACGAGGGAAAAGGCAAGATCGTTGACTGGCTGAGCGAGCGCGCCGACGTGATTGCCCGCTTTCAGGGCGGGCACAATGCCGGTCATACGCTGGTCATCGACGGCGAAGTCTACAAGCTGAACGCGCTGCCCTCGGGTGTGGTGCGCGGCGGCAAGCTGAGCGTGATCGGCAACGGTGTCGTGCTGGATCCCTGGCACCTGGTCAACGAGATCGAGAGCATTCGCGCCCAAGGCGTGGAAATCACGCCGCAAACCCTGATGATCGCTGAAAATACGCCGCTGATCCTGCCGATCCACGGCGAGTTGGACCGTGCCCGCGAGGAAGCGGCCAGCAAGGGCACCAAGATCGGCACCACCGGTCGCGGCATCGGCCCGGCCTATGAGGACAAGGTTGGCCGCCGCTCGGTCCGGGTTGCCGATCTGGCCGACGATGCCACGCTCGAGGCGCGCGTGGACCGTGCGCTTCAGCATCACGGCCCGCTGCGCAAGGGGCTGGGCGTCGCGCCGGTGGATCGCGAGAAACTGATCGCCGACCTCCGGGCCATCGCGCCGGAAATCCTGCAATATGCGGCGCCGGTGTGGAAGGTGATGAACGAAAAGCGCAAGGCGGGCAAACGCATCCTGTTCGAGGGCGCGCAGGGCGCATTGCTGGATATCGATTTCGGAACCTATCCCTTCGTCACCTCCTCCAACGTGATTTCGGGGCAGGCGGCGACCGGCACCGGGATCGGTCCCGGCTCGATCGATTTTGTCCTCGGCATCGTCAAGGCCTATACCACCCGCGTGGGCGAGGGGCCGTTTCCGACCGAGCTTGACGATGCCAACGGGCAGCGTCTGGGGGAACGGGGGCGGGAATTCGGCACCGTCACCGGGCGCAAGCGGCGCTGTGGCTGGTTCGACGCGGTGCTTGTGCGCCAGACCTGCGCGACCAGTGGCGTCAACGGCATCGCCCTGACCAAGCTGGATGTTCTGGACGGGTTCGAGACGCTGAAGATATGCACCGGCTACGAGCTGGACGGCGAAAAGCTGGAGTATCTCCCGACGGCCGCTGACAAGCAGGCGCGCTGCACACCGGTTTACGAAGAGATGCCCGGCTGGAGCGAAAGCACCGAAGGGGCGCGGTCCTGGGCCGATCTGCCGGCGAATGCGATCAAATATGTGCGCCGGGTCGAGGAGTTGATCGACTGTCCGGTCGCGCTGCTGTCCACCTCGCCCGAACGCGAGGACACGATCCTTGTCACTGACCCCTTCGCCGACTGATGGCGTTGGGATACAAAGCCCGCAGGCGCTGGTCGCTGGTCATCCTGCTGGTCGGCCTGCCGCTCTATATCGTGGCAGCGGTCACCGTCGTGAACTGGTTCGACCGTCCATCGATGGTCGTGGAACTGGCGATTTATGTCGGCCTTGGCATCCTTTGGGCACTGCCGTTCCGGTTCGTGTTTCGCGGGGTCGGGCAGGCCGATCCGGACGCGCCAGCAGACAAGCGCGACTGATAGGTGTCGCACCATTCCCGATGGTGGGCGGCATCAGCCGACTGCGCGTTTGCCGGGCCGAAAACCGATATCGTCGGAGGCGGTAAAGCGCCCGTCTCCGGCTTTTTCGATCTTGCCGTCCCGCAGCAATTCCCCGAACGACCGCAGCCCGTCCTCGCGATTGAAGGCGGGATTGTCCAACTGGCGCAGCTTGTTCATCAATTGCGGGCGCGAAAATTGCGCGCATTTTTCGACGAATGACAGATAGGCCGCCGCGGCTTCCAGAAGCTCGGGCAGGGCGGTCGCGCCCATATCCGCGGCGAATTTTGCGAACGCGCCGTCGTCCGTATCAAGACCCGAGCCGCTGTCGACGGATGCGAGGGCGATCCGGCGCGGGTGAACGGGATCGGTGGCCGTGCGCTCAGGAAGAAGATCCACGCGCTGTTCCGCCACCAGTCTGAGCGGCGCCGGGCGGCTGTTGTCGGTGGGGCGGCGGGTGCGGGAGCCGGCTGCTACCGGGCGGCGGGGCCGCACGGTATCTGCCAGATCGTCGCGATAAGCAGTGGCGTGACCATCTTCCGGCAGGTCGTCATCCGACGCTTCGGCAGCAGCAACCGCCGCGCGCATCCTGTCGTAGGTTTCCCGGCCGGTGGCGATTTCCACATCGCCCATCCGCACCTCGGCGGACTGCATCAGGCGGGTGAGATCGGCATCGCTCGGCTCGTCCGGCGCCGAGGGTGTGTCACGCGAATTCTGGTCCTGATGCTCTGCATCGTCGACGATGTCCGTTGTGTCGTGGTCAATCTCTCCTTCGACGAGCGGTTCGCCTTCCTCATCACCCCATGATACCTCCTCCTCCTCGGTTGAAAACGATCCCTCCGCGAAAAGGCTGCGTTCCAGGGTTTCGATGATCTCCACCTCGAAAAAAGCCGCGTGCGCGGGCCGATCCGACTCGGAAATCTCGTCAGACGCGCCCGATTCAGCGCTGTTGACCTGGTCGACCCGATCGGTTCCATCCGTCAGGACAGACGTGACGATGGAATGCACTGCAACAGGATCATTTTCGGCCGGAACAGTATCGGGAGCGGCAAACACTTCGCCCATACCCGCATATTCTACCGCGACAGCGTCCAATCCAAGCGCGCCGGTTTCGTCCTCGGGCCAGTCGAGCGAGGTGCTGATGGACACAGAAGGCCCGGTCATGGTTTTGCCAGCCCGATCCTCGGCGGTGGCCAGCGGATCGTCGGTTAGAGAATCGGCAGGTTCCGGTGCTGTAGGGGTGCCCTCATCCACGCGACCGAGGGCGCGTGACAGTTCGTCATCCGCCGCGTCATCCGGGGCCTCATGGAAAACATCGTCCTCATGCCGCAATGCGTGGCTGATATCGTCGGCAGCGGCGCTGATGAAAACATCCGTTGGTTCGTCCTCGCAGCAATCGCTGTCCAGCCCCTCGTTCCGGGCGACGACGGCACGGATGCGCTGCAACTTGGCCGCGATACTCTCGGACGCGGTGGTGGGGGACATCGCCGGGCGGAGGTCATGGGAATGTGCCGAATCGCGCGCTTGCCAAGCGCTGCCGATGTCGCCACGCCGCGCATCTGAAATCCTGTGATCGATACGGGGCAGCGCTTCGGTGTCGGGCTGGGGCGGTTCCGCGCCGAAATAACGATCCTCGGATGTCAGATCGCGGAAATAGCCTGCAACCGCCTTCATCGTGACCAGCGAATCATCGAACCCTTCCAGCGTGCACGAGAACGCGCCGTAGGAAACGGTCAGGATCTTGTTGTTCTGCACCATGGGATGGCCCATCCTTTGCACATTGATATCCGTCCGCCATCGCGTCAAAAACCGATCGCAGAAAGACATGCTATCGTGGCGATAATGTGACCTGTTTCCCAAAAAATGGTTAATCCCCTCATGGCCGATCCGATCCTTCGAACCTCGCGCGCCGTTACCCTGATCGGGGGGGGTCCGGTCGGCAGCGGCGATCTCGCGTTCGCGCTGGCCCATGCGCCGGTGCTGGTCGCCGCCGACAGCGGGGCGGTCACGGCGCTGGAGGCCGGGCACATGCCCCAAGCGGTGATCGGCGATCTCGATTCTCTGGACGCCGACACCCGCGCGGCAATGCCGCCCGAGCGGATGCATCGGATCACCGAGCAGGACAGCACGGATTTCGACAAGGCGTTGCGCAACATTGCGGCACCCGTCGTGGTCGGGATCGGGTTCAGCGGCGGGCGGCTGGATCACCAGTTGGCGGCGCTCAGCACGTTGATCCGGCTGGCGGCGCGGCCGTGCATCCTCCTGGGGGACGCGGAGATCGTGTTTCATGCGCCGCGATCACTGATGCTGGATCTTGAGGCAGGCGCGCGGGTTTCCCTGTTTCCGATGCGCGGGGTCAGCGGGCGTTCGACCGGGCTGCGATGGCCAATCGACGGTCTCGCGCTTGCTCCCGGCGGGCGAATCGGTACGTCGAACCAGGCGACGGGTCCGGTGACGCTGGATGTGGACGGCGGCGGATTGCTTGTGATGCTGCCGCGCGCGGCGTTGGGGGTGGCGATGTCCGCGCTCGCCCCCGACGCGGCGCCGGCGGGGTGATTGTCAGCAGTTCGGCACGTTCACGGCCAGACCGCCCAGCGCGGTTTCCTTGTATTTCTCGCTCATGTCCTCGCCGGTCTGGCGCATCGTCTCGATGCAGGCATCCAACGGAACCAGATGCGTGCCGTCGCCCCGCAGGCTGAGCGAGGCGGCCGAGACCGCCTTGATCGCGCCCAGACCGTTGCGTTCGATGCAGGGCACCTGAACCAGTCCCTTGACCGGATCGCAGGTCATCCCGAGGTGATGCTCCAACGCGATTTCAGCCGCGTTTTCAATCTGTTCTGGCGTTCCGCCCAGCACCGCGCAGAGACCGGCGGCGGCCATGGCCGAGGCGCTCCCGACCTCGGCCTGGCAACCGGCCTCGGCACCGCTGATCGAGGCGTTGTATTTCACCAGCCCGCCGATGGCGGCTGCGGTCAGCAGAAAATCCTCGACATGGGCGCTGCTCGCGCCCGGCACGTGGTCGAGATAATAGCGGATCACCGCCGGGACGACACCGGCAGCGCCATTGGTGGGGGCGGTGACAACCTGTCCGCCGGCGGCGTTTTCCTCGTTCACGGCCATGGCGTAAGTGGCGATCCAATCGTTGACGACATGCGGCGCCGTCAGGTTCTGGCCGTGTTCGGCGCGCAAAGCCTCGTGGATGGCACGGGCGCGTCGCTTGACCGACAATCCGCCGGGAAGGATGCCTTCGCCTTCCAGCCCGCGATCGATGCAATCGTTCATCACCTGCCAGATCCGTGCCGTGCCCTTGGCCAGATCCGCCGGGGCGCTGCGCGACAATTCATTGGCACGCTTCATCGCGGCAATGGATTTTCCCGACGTGCTGGCCATTTCCAGCATCTGCGCCGCGGATTTGAACGGGTAGGGCACCGGCGCGCCCTCGTCCGTGTCCTTGCCCGCGGCCAGTTCCGCCTCGGTCAGGACGAAACCGCCCCCGACCGAGTAATAGGTTTCCTGCAGTGTCACATCGCCCTGCGCGTCCGTTGCCCTGAGGATCATGCCATTGGCGTGGCCGTGCAGGATGCGGTCGTAATCAAAGACCAGATCGTGCGCCGGATCGAACCGCAGCCGGCCCAGCCCCTCGGGCGTGACATGGCCGGTTGCGTGAATGTCGTCCAGCGCCGCCTGCGCGGCGTCGGCGTCATAGTTTTCGGGACGAAAGCCGGCCAGCCCGAGGATGGTGGCGCGATCGGTGGCATGTCCGACCCCGGTGAAGGCCAGCGACCCATGCAGCGATGCCCGCAATCCGCCGAACCCGAAGGGCGAGGCGCGCATCAGGTCGAGAAACCGCGCGGCGGCGACCATCGGCCCCATCGTATGTGACGAGGACGGGCCGATCCCGATCTTGAACATGTCGAAAACCGACAGAAACATGAAATGTCTTTCCTTTTTGCTTTGCCGCAATGGCCCTTCCCGAGACGGGCAGAGTTGCGAGCGCGGGGGGTGCGACACGCAGTCACCCATTTAGAACTCCGCCCGCCCTTGGCCGTTGCCGCCCCACCGCTAGATCGACAGGAAGAGTGCCGATCCCGCGCATTGGCGCGGTTGCATTTGCAAAGGAGAGTATCATGCCAAGACTTGCCGACAAGACCGCAATCATCACCGGGGGTGCCGGGGCGATCGGAACGGAAACCGCACGCCTGTTTCTCGAGCAGGGCGCGCGCGTCGCTCTGGTGGACCTCAATGAGGACGACCTGAAAGCCGCCGCCGACAAGCTGAAAGGCGCGGGCGAGGTCGTGACCATCGCCGCCGATGTCACCGAGGAGGACGCCGTGCGCAATTATGTCGCCACGGCGCGCGACAAGCTGGGGCGTATCGACATTTTCATCAACAACGCCGGGATCGAGGGGGATGCCGGACCGATTGCCGAGCAGAACATCGATAACTTCGACAAGGTGATCGCCGTGAACCTGCGCGGCTCGTTTCTGGGCGTGAAGCATGTGATGGCCGCGATGCTGGATCAGGGGGAGGGCGGCAGCATTGTCAACCTGTCCTCGGTCGCCGGGCTGACCGGCAGCCCCAACCTGTCGCCCTACATCATATCCAAACACGGCGTCGTCGGCCTGACCCGCGCCGCCGCCATCGAAGGTGCCGCGAACCGCATCCGTGTCAATTCGGTGCATCCCGCGCCGGTCGATTCGCGGATGATGCGCTCGATCGAATCGGGGATGGATTCGGAGAACGCGGAGAAAGTGCGCGAGGCTTATGCCAAGGCGATTCCGATGCAGCGCTATGCCAATCCGGAGGAGGTGGCGCAGGTGATCCTGTTTCTGGCCTCGGACGAGGCCGCGTATGTGACCGGCGCGCAATATACCGTCGATGGCGGCATGACGGCGGGCTGACCGCTCAGGCCGGGCGCCTGCGCGACAGCGCCAGTCCGTCGCGCAGGTTCAGGGCCAGCAGCGTGATGTTGATGGCTCCGGCCAGCAGTTCCAGCGCCTGCACCGCGAAGAACACGTCGTCGAACGTGCCTGCATTGGCGCGGATCGCCAGAAAGATCGCGCTTGGCAGCAGGATCAGCAGACCGTTTGCCGCGATCATCTTCATCCGGCGGGCCTTGGCAATGACCTGCCCGACGCGCCATCCACGCGCCAATGCGGCACCGCTGGCACCGGCGATGGCCAACGACGGGATCAGGATGATCATGCCATATAGAATGGCGGTTTTGACCATGGCGATGGTGGCTGCGGTGCCGAAGAGTTCCGACAGGATCGTGGACAGCCAGAAGGTGCAGATCGTCAGCAGGGCGAGTGTCCCGGCGGCAGCGTGAAGTTTGGCAGGCATGGTGATCTCCTGTTAAATAATAGCCTGCTATGTAAAATGAACTTGCATAGCGCGCTATGCAAGTGCTTTATCGCTGCATGGACGATTTCAGGCAAAATTCCGCGGGCTATCTGGCCAATCACATGGCGCGGCTGTTCTTTCACGGGTTGCAGCAGCGGATCGCGCCGTTGGGGCTGGCTCCGGGGCAGTTCATGGTGTTGCTGGACCTGTGGGAGGGCGACCGCAAGACCCAGGCGCAACTGGTCGCCAGCCTGGACGTGGAGCAGGCGACAATGGCCAATACGCTGTCGCGGATGGAGCGTGACGGGCTGATCGAGCGCCATGCCAGTCCCCGCGACAAGCGCGCGCGCATCGTGGTGCTGACGCAAAAGGCGCGCGACATGCGCGACGATGCGATGGCCGCCGCGCAGGCGCAGAACGAGGTGGCGCTGGCATCGCTGGACGCCCAAGAGCGTGCGCTGTTTGCGGATATGATGCGCCGGGTCATCGCGGCGATGCAGCGCGGTTAGGGTTGCGCGGGCAATTGCCCCTCGCACCCTGCGCCCATCTTTCCTATAAGCAGGCGAGTTCACACCGGAGTCGCCGTATGACCGCAGAATTGTCGCCCATCGACAACGCCAAGTTCGTGGCCGCAAAACGCGCCGCCGATTTCGTCGAGAACGGGATGAAAGTCGGGCTTGGCACCGGCAGCACCGCCGCTTGGCTGGTGCGCCGTCTGGGCGAGAGGGTGCGCGACGAGGGGCTGAAGATCAAGGGTGTGCCGACCTCGACACGGACGGCCGAACTGGCCCGCGAGGTGGGCATCGAGGTGATCACGCTGGACGAGGCGAGATGGCTGGATCTGACCATCGACGGGGCCGACGAGTTCGACGGCGATCTGAACCTGATCAAGGGCGGCGGCGGCGCGCTGTTGCAGGAAAAGATCGTTGCGACCGCATCCGACCGGATGATCGTGATCGCCGATATCGGCAAGCAGGTCGAGACGCTGGGCGCCTTTCCCCTGCCGGTCGAGGTGATCCGCTTTGGCTGGCAGGTCACGCAGACGCTGATCGGGGAAGCGCTGGTTTCGCTGGATGTCCTGGGGCACGATTCCGCGCTGCGGATGAATGGCGACACGCCGTTCGTGACCGATGAGGGCAATTACATCCTGGATCTTCAACTGCACCGGATCGGCCATGCGCGCCAGCTGGCGATGGTCCTGAACCAGATCGCCGGCGTGGTTGAAAACGGATTGTTCATCGATATCTGTGACACCGCGATCGTCGGATTCGGCGATGGCCGTGTCGAACTGCGCGACATCAACGAGGGCACCATCGAACGCGACCGGCTGGACGTTCAGGAAAACGACAACCTGTTCACCGACCTGACAGACTGAGGATTTCGTCATATGAGTTTCGATTATGATCTTTTCGTCATTGGGGGCGGATCGGGCGGCGTGCGCGCCGCGCGCGTGGCTGCAGGCGAACACGGGGCCAAGGTCGCGCTGGCGGAAATAGATCGCTATGGCGGCACCTGCGTGATCCGTGGCTGCGTGCCGAAAAAGCTGATGGTGTTCGCGTCGGAATTTGCCGATTCGGTCGATCAGGCCCGCGCCTATGGCTGGGAACTGGGCCACGGACCCTTCGACTGGCAGACATTCCGCAAGAATCTGGAGGGCGAACTGGATCGCCTGGAAGAGATCTATCGCGGATTGCTCAGAAACTCGGGCGTGACCACCTATGACGCGCGGGCCCGGATCAAGGATGCGCATACGGTCGAGCTTTCGACGGGCGAGACAATTTCCGCCAAGCACATCCTCGTGGCGACGGGCGGTTATCCGGTGCGCCCCGAATTGCCGAACGCGCATCTGGGCATCGTCTCGGACGATATTTTCCATCTGCCGGAACTGCCCAAATCCATCCTGATCGTCGGCGGTGGCTATATCGCCTGCGAATTCGCCTGCATCCTGCACGGGCTGGGTGTCGAGGTGACGCAATATTACCGCGGCGCCCAGATCCTGCGCGGTTTCGATGGCGAGGCGCGCGGGCTGATCGCCGAACAGATGCGCGAACGCGGCATCGCGCTGCATACCGGCACCAACATCGTCGATATGGCTCCGGCGGACCAGGAACGTCTGCACGCCCCCGTTGAGGAAGCCTCGGCGCTGTCCCAGCCCGTCCCGGATCGCAATGACGGCACCAATGGCGGGCCGCTCTGGGTCAAGGCCACGAATGGCGAGGAAAACGTGTTCGACATGGTGATGTTCGCCACCGGGCGCAACCCGAGCACCGCGGATATGGGCCTTGAGGAGGTCGGCGTGACGCTGGGCCGGCGCGGCGAGGTCGAGGTGGACGAATACAGCCAGACCGGTGTGCCGTCGATCTACGCCATCGGCGACGTGACCGACCGCGTCAACCTGACGCCGGTGGCGATCCGCGAAGGCATGGCTTTCGTGCGCACCGTTTTCGGCGGCGAGCCGACGCCGGTGGATCATGACCTGATCCCGTCAGCGATCTTTACCCAGCCGGAAATGGGCACCATCGGCCTGAGCGAGGAGGACGCGCGCGAGCAGGAGCCGGTGGAAATCTATTGCACCAGTTTCAAACCCATGCAGAGCGCCTTTGCCGGGTGGAGCGACCGGGTGTTGATGAAGCTTGTCGTCAGCAAGGAAACCCGCAAGGTTCTGGGCTGCCACATCGTCGCGCCCAATGCCGCAGAAATGATCCAACTGGCGGGCATCGCCGTAAAGATGGGTGCTACCAAAGAGGATTTCGATCGCACCGTGGCGGTGCATCCCACCATGGCCGAAGAAATCGTGACCATGCGCGCGGCAGCGCGCCGTTCTTGAATAATCCGTGCTGATGCACAATTAGAACACAACGCCGTCGATGCAGGGCGGCTTTGAAAGAAGGAAGATGACCATATGGCGGGCAACAATGGTGGCCCCTGGGGCGGTGGCGGATCGTCCGGCGGTGGCCCGGGAAACCGGGGCAACGGAGACGGCAATCGCGGCGGCGGCAGGCCCCCCGAGGGCGAGCGCCCGCAAATTCCCGAAATCGAGGAGTTGATGAAACGCGGCCAGGACCGGTTGCGCGTCCTGATGGGCGGGCGCGGCGGCAATGGCAGGAGCGGCAGCGGCGGACCGGGCGGCGGCGGGCCGCGCTTTACCCGCGGCACCATCGGTCTGGCGGTGCTGGTCGTCGCCGCGATCTGGGCTATGGCCAGCTTTTACACCGTCAAACCCGAAGAACAATCGGTCGAGCTTTTCCTGGGTGAATTCTCCGGCATCGGCCAGCCGGGCCTGAACTTCGCGCCTTGGCCGTTCGTGACCTACGAGGTGGTCAACGTCACCTCGGAGCGGACCGAAACCATTGGCGCGGGCAGCGCCAGCGATGGCGGCGGGCTGATGCTGACCACGGATGCCAATATCGTCGATATCGACTTTCAGGTGGTCTGGAACATCAACGATCCCGCCAAGCTGCTGTTCAACATCCGCGATCCGCAACTGACCGTGCAGGCGGTGTCCGAATCCGTTATGCGCGAGATCATCGCCGCGTCCAATCTGGCGCCGATCCTCAACCGCGACCGTGGGATCATCGCCGATACCGCGATGGAGAACGTCCAGGAGACGCTCGACGAATACGAAAGCGGCATCAGTATCGTGCGGGTCAACCTCGACACCGCCGACCCGCCGGTCGAGGTGATCGATTCCTTCCGCGAGGTGCAGGCCGCCGAACAGGAACGCGACCGTCTGCAGCGTCAGGCCGATGCCTATGCCAACCGGGTCTTGGCCCAGGCCCGCGGTGAAGCGGCGCAAGTGGTGGAGCAGGCCGAGGGCTATCGCGCCCGTGTCGTCAACGAGGCGATCGGTGAGGCAAGCCGTTTCATCTCGGTGGCCCGAGAATTCAATCAGGCACCCGAGGTTACCCAACGCCGGCTTTATCTTGAAACCGTCGAACGCACGCTGGGCAAGGTCGACAAGATCCTTCTCGATCAGGCCATCGGCGCCGACGGGCAGGGCGTTTTGCCCTATCTGCCGCTGAATGAACTGCGCCGCTCGGGACAAACCGGCGGCTCCGGCCAGACCGGCGGTTCCGGCACCAACACCACGACCGGAGGGTCCAACTGATGCGCAAATCCCTGATCTTCGTTGTAATAGTGATTGTCGCAGTGGTCGGCCTGCTTGCATCCGTCTTTATCGTGGATGAGCGCGAAAAGGCTCTGGTGCTGCAATTCGGCCAGATCCGTCAGGTGATCGACGAGCCCGGACTCGGCTTCAAGATTCCGATCATTCAGGACGTGGTGAAATACGACCGCCGGATCCTGTCGCTTGACACCGACACCATCGAGGTCACGCCGTCGGACGATCGCCGCCTGGTGGTCGATGCCTTCACGCGCTATCGGATCGCCGATGTGGTCCGGTTCCGTCAGGCCGTCGGCGTCGGCGGCATCCGCACCGCCGAAGACCGTCTGTCGTCGATCCTGAATGCCCAGATTCGCGAGGTTCTGGGTGCCGATCAGGTGACGTCGGATACGATCCTGTCGCCGGAACGGCGCGATCTGGCCCTGCGCATCCGCGCCCAGGCCCGCGCCAGCGCCGAAGGGCTGGGCCTCGAGATCGTGGACGTGCGGCTGAAGCAGACCAACCTGCCGCAGCAGAACCTTGACGCGACATTCGCCCGGATGCGCGCCGAGCGTGAACGCGAGGCCGCCGACGAGATCGCGCGCGGTAACGAGGCCGCGCAGCGCGTGCGTGCCGCCGCGGACCGCACCGTGGTCGAAACCGTCTCGAACGCCGAGCGCGAGGCGCAGATCACCCGTGGTGAGGCGGATGCCGAGCGCAACCGTGTCTATGCCGAAGCCTTTGGCGACAACCCCGAGTTCTTCACCTTCTATCGCTCGCTCAGCGCCTTCGAGCGCAGCCTGCCGGCGGACAATTCCACGCTCGTCATTTCGCCCGACAGCGAATTCGTCAGCTCGCTTTTCGAAGCGATCCGCCCGGAGGGGCTGCGCGAGGTGAAGATGGACAATGTCAATCTGGACCGGCTGCGCGAGCTCGCCCCCGAAAGCGAGATTTCTCCCGACCTGCCGGAGGAAGAACGCAAGCGGCTGGAGGAAGACGCCGAAACCCAGAGATCCGGCGCGGACGATGCTGACTCCGACGCGCAGGGCGAGGGCGGACCGACCAATTGATCGCGACCGTCTTTCTGGCTCTCGGGCTGGTGCTGATCGTCGAGGGGCTGGCCTGGGTGCTGGCCCCTTCGCTGATCGAGCAGATGCTGATGGCGCTGCGCACGCTGCCCGAGCCCGCGCGCCGCCAGATCGGGGCATTGGCACTGGTTTTCGGGCTGCTGCTTCTCTGGGTTGCACATGCGCTGGGAGCGTAGAAAAGACCCTTCAAAGGCGCGCGCGTGATCGCCCCGCATCATGCCGGTTTTTCACAACCGCTTGATGCTTTGCAATAAGTCTTTCACATGCGAGACTGACGCCTACATTGTGCCCGTATCCGATCCGCGATCTGCAAGCCGGATCGTGATCGCTGTTTCAGTTATACAGGAGACGCCAAAGTGCACCCACAGGCAGTGACCCGACAGATCGAGGATCCGCGCGGCGCGCAGTTGCGGCTGCGGATGATCTGGCTTGCCGCGCTGACGCTGATGTTCGTCCTCGCGCAGACCGTCCTGGCGCAGGCCAAGCCCGAAAGCGTGGCGCCGCTGGCCGAAAAGGTCAGCCCCGCCGTCGTCAACATCACCACCACGACCATGGTCGAAAGCCGGACGGTCCCCGAAGGCATCGTTCCCAAGGGCTCGCCCTTCGAGGATTTCTTTCGCGAGTTCCAGGACCGCCACGGACCCGACAGCCGTCCCCGCCGGTCCACCGCGCTGGGATCGGGCTTCGTGATTTCCGAGGACGGGTTCGTGGTGACGAACAACCACGTCATCGACCGCGCCGACGAAATCCTGGTCGAGTTCTTTTCGGGCAAGGAACTGCCCGCCAAGGTGATCGGCACCGACCCCAACACCGATATCGCCCTGCTGAAGGTCGAGACCGACGAGCCGCTGCCGTTCGTCAGCTTCGCCGACAGCGACTCGGCGCGGGTCGGCGATTGGGTTCTGGCCATGGGCAACCCGCTGGGGCAGGGATTCTCGGCCTCCGTGGGGATCGTTTCGGCGCGCAACCGGGCCTTGTCGGGCACCTATGACGATTACATCCAGACCGATGCGGCGATCAACCGGGGCAACTCGGGCGGGCCGCTGTTCAACATGGATGGCGGTGTCGTCGGCGTGAACACGGCGATCCTGTCGCCCAGTGGCGGCTCGATCGGAATTGGCTTCTCGATGGCATCCAACGTGGTGTCGCGTGTCGTCGATCAGCTCAAGGAGTTCGGCGAAACCCGGCGCGGCTGGCTTGGCGTCCGCATTCAGGACGTGACTGACGACGTCGCCGAGGCGATGGGACTGGACACGGTCGCGGGTGCGCTCATCACCGACGTGCCCGAAGGTCCGGCAGCCGAGGCCGGTCTGAAAGCCGGCGATGTCATCACCAGCTTTGACGGTGCCGATGTCACCGACACCCGTGCCCTCGTTCGGCAGGTCGGCAACACCGCGATCGGCAAATCGGTGCGCGTCACGGTCTGGCGCGACGGCAAGACCCAGTCGTTCAAGGTGACGCTGGGCCGGCGCGAGGAAGGCGAAACGGTTGTTCCCGCCGCGATGGACGGCGACGCCTCCCCCGAGGAGGCCGAGGTTCTGGGCATGTCCGTGACCGGTCTGAGCGACGATATGCGGAGCGAACTGGGCGTCGGCGACGATGTCGAGGGTCTGGTCGTGCTGTCGGTCGACGAATCCGCCGAAGCCTTTGAAAAGGGCTTGCGCGCCGGTGACGTGATTACCGAAGCCGGTCAGCAGAAGATCGCGTCGCTGGCCGATTTGACCGCCCGTATCGAGGATGCGAAAGAGGCCGGGCGCAAGTCGCTTCTGCTTCTGGTTCGGCGCGGGGGCGATCCGCGGTTCGTGGCGCTGTCACTGGACGAGTAGCAACCCCGCTACAGCGAAGATGTGAGAAACCAGCGCCCTGACGGCGCTGGTTTTGTTTCTGGCGGATGCATCCTTCGTGGGCGGCGCTGTTACCGGGTCCAGCCGCCGGCACCGTCGGCAGTGTAACGGCGGATCTCGGCAGGTTCGAATGCGGTTCCGGACTCGACCGCGACATGGCGCGTGATCGTGATGCGCCCCGGCTCCAGTTCCAGCAGGTTGAAATCGTTCGGCTCGCCCCGCAGCCGGGTCGAGAGGCCGGTGCCGGCATGGACCTGCACCGCCGAATTGCGCCCGGCGCGCGCGGCGAATGTGCCCACGCGCCAATTGTGCAGATGGCCGGTCAGGATCACGTCGGCGCCGCAATCGGAAAGCTGGTCGATGGCCCGCTCGGCACCGCGCATCGGTTTCTTGTGATCGCCCGGCTCCTGCTCCATCGGGTGATGGGCGACGATCACGCGATAACCCTTGGCATCGGCGAAGGCATTGCAGGCGCGCGCAAGCGCGTGACGATGAACCCGGCCACGCTGCCAGCTATAGGGATTGACGGTGTTGAGGCCGATGACGGTCATTTCATCGTCGCGGTGGACCGGCTCCAGATCGCGGTCGATCCAGCGGCGGTATTGATGGAACGGCAGGAACCAGCGCATCAACGGATTGTAGAGCGGCACGTCGTGATTGCCCGGCACCACGAGAACCGGCGGAACCAGACGGTCCAGAAAAGCCCGCGCCGCATGGAACTGCGCCGCAAGTGCCCGTTGCGTCAGATCGCCCGAGATCGCCACCAGATCAGGAGAGAGCGCGTTGACGCAGTCCACCAGAGGATCCAGCAATTCCGGACGGTCACGGCCGAAATGCAGATCGGACAGGTGCACCAATCGTCTCATCTGGGACCGCGTGTCGCGGCTTGGGGCGTGATAAGGGTCAGCGCGTCTTCGTGCACGCGCAGGCGGAACGGGGGCTTCATGCGCCCGCGCTCGCCGTCGCGCGCGACATGGCGGCTGATCCGCGGCGCGTCGATGGTGATGTCGGTGCCGGTCACAAGATCGAAGTTGCGATCCCGCCGCGCACGTCCCGCCGCCAGTGCCAGCGCGTTGCCCAGCGTACCCCAGCGCCCGGTGTCGGGCGCGATCAGCAGCACCAGCTTGCCCGCCGCGATGGCGTCTCGTCCCTGAAGCCCCATCTGGTCGAGCTGATAGGCGTTGTTGACCGCAAAGACCAGCGGCGTGCGGAACCGCTGCGTCACCCCGTCCGCCGTCACGGTCAGATCCAGCCGGTGATGCAGCGTGGCCAGCGTCTTGAGTACCGACCAATAAGCCGCCACGCGGCTGCGCCCCCAGCGGCGATAGATGGTCTCGCGTTCGCGCAGGATCAGCGGATAGGCCCCGAGGCTGGCATTGTTCAGGAACAGTTCGTCGTTGATCGTCGCCACCCGCGTCGGCCGATGCGCGCCCTGCACGATGACCTGTGCGGCGTCTTCCAGCGCTTCGGGAATATCGAGCGAGCGGGCGAAGTAGTTGAACGTGCCCAGCGGCAGGATGCCCATGACCCGCCCGCTATCGGCCATGGCTGACGCCACCCCGCAAATCGTCCCATCGCCCCCGGCGGCGACGATGGTCGAGAACCCGTCCTGTACAGCCTGTCGGGCGCTTTGCTCGACCTCGCCGCCCCTGTGCAGTCTTCGCAGCGTGATCGGGACGCCCAGCGCCTCGAAGGCAGCGGCGATTCGTTGCGGAATTTCCGCCTTGTCCCGCTTGCCCGATTTGACGTTCAGCAGGATGCAGATGTCGCTGTTGGCCATGGCAGCGCGGTCCTCGAAGGTTCGGATGCCAATCCGCCGTCGGTCACTTTGGTTCCATTTTGGCGCACAATAGATGAACGCGATGCGATGATGCAGGTCGGAATCAGCGTCGTATTCGCCGTAGGGATCCGGAATATAGCCGATCCGGAGCGTCCAATGCCGTCGACTGCATCTTCAGCGCTTCTTGTGGATTTCATCCGGGTTCAAACATCCAGTTCCTCAACGAACCGCGCGTTCTCCTGGATGTACTGAAAGCGCAGTTCCGGTTTCTTGCCCATCAGGCGTTCCACCAGATCGCCGGTTTCGCCCGGTTCGTCCTCGTCGATGGTCACCCGGATCAGCTTGCGGCTGGCCGGATCCATCGTGGTTTCCTTCAAGTCCTTGGCGTCCATCTCGCCCAGACCCTTGAAGCGGCTGACGTCGATCTTGCCCTTGCCGCCCAGACCCTTTTCCAGCAGCGCGTCCTTTTCCGCCTCGTCCACGCAATAGACGCGGCGCGCCCCTTGCGTCAGGCGGAACAGCGGCGGGCAGGCAAGGTAAAGGTGTCCGGCGTCGATCATCGGGCGCATCTGGGTAAAGAAGAACGTCATCAGAAGCGAGGCGATATGCGCGCCGTCCACATCCGCGTCGGTCATGATGATGATCTTGTCATAGCGCAGATCGTCGATGTTGAATTTGCTGCCCAAGCCCACGCCCAGCGCCTGCGTCAGGTCGCTGATCTCCTGGTTGCTGCCCAGCTTGGAACTCGCCGCGCCCAGCACGTTCAGGATCTTGCCGCGCAGGGGCAGCAGGGCCTGGGTCTTGCGGTCGCGAGCCATCTTGGCACTGCCGCCCGCGCTGTCGCCTTCGACGATGAACAACTCGGTCCCCTCCCGCGCGTTCGAGGAACAATCCGTCAGCTTGCCGGGCAGGCGCAGCTTGCGGGTCGCGGTCTTGCGCTGGGTTTCCTTTTCGGCGCGGCGGCGCAGACGTTCCTCGGCGCGCAGGACCAAGAAATCGAGGATCGCACCCGCGCTTTTGGTGTCCGCCGCCAGCCAGTTGTCGAAATGGTCGCGGACGGAATTCTCCACCAGCTTCTGCGCCTCGACCGTGGCCAGACGGTCCTTGGTCTGGCCGACGAATTCCGGGTCACGGATAAAGCATGACACCAGCGCGCACCCCCCGGTTATCAGGTCGTCACGGCTGATCTGCGCGGCCTTGCGGTTGCTGACCAGTTCGCCATAGGCGCGGATGCCTTTCAGGATCGCGGCCCAGAACCCGACCTCGTGCGTGCCGCCTTCGGGGGTGGGGACGGTGTTGCAATAGGACTGGATGAAGCCGTCGCGCGACGGGGTCCAGTTGATCGCCCATTCCACCTTGCCGGGGGTGTTGAATTTCTCGCGGAATTCGACGGTGCCGGCAAATGGCTTGTCGGCATAGGTGCTGGCGGTGCCCAGCGTCTCGCTCAGGTAATCGGACAGCCCGCCGGGAAAGTGGAACGTGGCCTCGGTCGGCGTGTCGCCTTCCTCGACGGCGGATTTCCAGCGGATTTCGACGCCCGAGAACAGATAGGCCTTGGAGCGGATGGACTTGAACAGCCGGGCGGGTTTGAACCGGTGCTGGCCGAATATCTCGGGGTCGGGGTGAAAGGTGACGGTGGTGCCGCGCCGGTTGGGGGCTGCGCCCACATGTTCGACCGGGCCAAGCGGCAGACCGCGCGAAAACCGCTGTTCGTATAGCTGGCGGTCGCGGGCGACCTGAACCACCATGGAATCGCTCAGCGCGTTCACAACCGACGCGCCCACGCCATGCAGGCCGCCCGATGTCTCGTACGCCTTGCCCGAGAACTTGCCGCCCGCATGCAGCGTGCAGAGGATCACCTCGAGCGCGGATTTGCCGGGAAACTTGGGGTGCGGATCGATGGGGATGCCGCGCCCGTTGTCGCGGATGGTGATCGAGTTGTCATCGTGCAACTCGACCTCGATCCGGTTAGCGTGGCCGGCCACCGCCTCGTCCATCGAGTTGTCCAGCACCTCGGCGACCAGATGGTGCAGCGCGCGCTCGTCCGTGCCGCCGATATACATGCCGGGGCGTTTGCGCACCGGTTCCAGCCCTTCGAGAACCTCGATCGATGAGGCGTCATAATCGGCGGAGTGCTGGGCACTGAGAAGGTCGTCGGCCATGTGCTGATGCTGCTGCTCTTGTGATTGATTGCCCTGCATTATGGCAGAGCGCGCCGGGCGGGGAAAGGGACTGCGCGCGGCTGCGGGCCGGCGCTGGGACGTGGCTGGCCTGTCGATCGCCCCTATGGCATATTCGCAGCACAAGAGGTTTCCCAGCATGTCGTCCAACGGTCCCAAATCTGCCGCAAAATCCGCCCGCGAGGGTGCGCTCGCCATATCCTCCCTTGCTGCGCCCGGTGCCGAAGAGGTGCGCCGCGCCTTCGAAAGCGGTCGCTATCCCTATGCGCAGAAAATGGGGCGGGACGCCTATGAGACCGAAAAGGCGCTGCTTCAGGCCGAACTGCTCAAGGTGCAGCTTTGGGCGCATGAGACCGGGCAGAAGTTCGTCCTTCTGTTCGAGGGGCGCGACGCTGCCGGCAAGGGTGGCACGATCAAGCGGTTCAACGAGCATCTGAACCCGCGAACGGCGCGCGTCGTCGCGCTCGACAAACCGACCGACCGGGAGCGCGGGCAATGGTATTACCAGCGCTATGTCAGGCACCTGCCGACATCGGGCGAAATGGTGTTCTACGACCGGTCCTGGTACAACCGCGCCGGGGTCGAGCGGGTGATGGGGTTTTGCGAACCCCACGAATATCTGGAATTCATGCGCCAGACCCCCGAACTCGAACGGATGCTGGTGCGCGCGGGCATCCGGCTTTACAAATACTGGTTCTCGGTCTCGCAGGACGAGCAGCGCCGCCGGTTCGAACAACGCGCGACCGATCCGCTGAAACGCTGGAAACTGTCACCCATCGACAAGGCGTCGCTGAACAAGTGGGACGAGTATACCGAGGCGAAAGAGGCGATGTTCTTTTACACCGATACCGCCGATGCCCCCTGGACGGTGATCAAGTCGGACGACAAGAAACGCGCACGGTTGAACTGCATGCGCCATTTCCTGTTTTCGCTGGATTATCCGGACAGGAATGACGACGTGGTGCAGCAGCCCGATCCGCTAATCGTGGGGCAGGCGCATAATGTCATCCAGCGCCCGGAATACCTGCCCGCAACGGCACCGCAATCGGCTGACGGCGCGGGTTAGGTGCTTCGTCCGGCAGGGGGGCCGCGCGCCCTTGCCGCAGGTGGGCATTGGTCCTAATGCAGCCCGATGACATCGGTAATGCCATATCCCGCCCATACCAGGGCCGTGCTCATGCTGGGGCTGCCGCTGGTCGGTGGCCATCTGGCGCAATTCGCCATCGGTCTGACCGATACCGCGATGCTGGGCTGGTATGGCGTGGCCGAACTGGCTGCCGTGACGCTGGCGAGCGGGAGCTATTTCCTGGTCTTCTTCCTGCTTGGTGCGGGCTTTGCATTCGCGGTGATGCCGCTGGTCGCCGCCGCTGCCGCCACCGGCGATCAGGTGTCGGTGCGCCGCTGCACGCGGATGGGGCTGTGGCTGTCGGTGCTGTTTTCCGCGCTGGCGATGCCCGTCATGTGGTGGTCCGAGCCGATCCTGCTGGCGCTGGGCCAGACCGACGACGTGTCCGCGATGGTTGCGCTCTATCTGCGGATCGCCGGTTGGGGGTTGTTTCCGGCCCTGCTGGTGATGGTGCTGAAATCCTATCTGGCCGCGCTGGAGCGCACGCAGGCGGTGCTGTGGATCACGGTTCTGGCAGCATTGGTCAACGCAGTGGTGAACTATGCGCTGATTTTCGGCAATTGGGGCGCGCCGGAACTGGGGATAAGGGGCGCGGCGATTGCCTCGCTGGCGACCCATGGCGCTTCTCTGGTGGCGGTGATCTTTTACGCGATCCGCGCGCTGCCGCATCACAACCTGTTCCAGCGGCTCTGGCGCCCGGATTGGGAGATGTTCGCGCGTGTGTTCGCGCTGGGTCTTCCCATCGGCCTGACCACCCTGAGCGAGGTCAGCATGTTCGCGGCCTCGTCGATGATGATCGGCTGGATCGGCACGATTCCGCTGGCCGCGCATGGCATCGTGGTCAGCGTTTCGGGGGCGGCCTTCATGGTTCATCTGGGTCTCAGCAACGCCGCCACAATCCGCGCCGGGAATGCCTATGGACGGGCCGACCGCGAATTGATGCGGCGCGGTGCGCTGGTGGTGACGGCGTTGTCGCTGGGCGTTTCGACGCTGACGATCGTCGCGTTTCTGGCGATTCCGGTGCCGCTTTTGTCGCTGTTCATCGACGCCAATGCGCCGGCGCGTCCCGAGATTCTGGCGCTCGGCGTTGGATTTCTTGCGATTGCGGCGCTTTTCCAGCTGGTCGACGGCGCCCAAGCAGTCGCAATCGGTCTGTTGCGCGGCGTGCAGGATACCCGGGTGCCGATGGCGGTGGCGGCGCTGTCGTATTGGGCGCTGGGTATTCCGGCCTCGTATTTTCTGGGCTTCGTTCTGGGATGGGGCGGCACCGGCGTCTGGCTGGGGCTTGTGATCGGCCTTGGTTGCGCCGGCATCTTTCTGACGCTGCGCTTCTGGCGTCAGGAGTTGAACCGGGTGGCCGTCATGCGCTGACCTTCGCCGCTCGCATTTTTGATGGTGACACCGGGCACCATTCTATTAGGCTTTGTGCAGGTGCAGCAATTGATTTGCAACAGGATGTTATGGCAATGATGGCCGCAGAATCGAAATACAGTCTGACATGGCGAGTCACGCCAGATCTGTTGGGGATTCTCACCCGCGAGGGCTATTTCGAATCGACCAACCCGGCGTGGCAGACGGTGCTGGGATATCGTTCGTCCGAGATCGAATCACGCCATTTCTTCGACTTCATCCATCCCGCCGACATCGCGCGCACGCACAGCGCCTTTGACCAGATCAAGAGCGGACGGCCGGTTCTCGCGTTCGAGAACCGCTATCGGCACCGCGACGGCGGCTATCGCGATCTGTCCTGGAACAGCATTCCCGAAGGCGACAAGTTCTTTTGCAGCGCCCGCGACATCACCCAGCAGAAGGCCAACGAAACCGCCCTGCGCAGCACCGAGGCCGAAGCGCGGTTTCGAGAACAGTTCGTCGCTGTTCTGGGCCATGACCTGCGCAACCCGCTGGCGGCGATCTCGGCCGCCGCGCGCATGATCGGACGTGAGATCCAGAGCCATGATGTCAAGGCGATGCTGGACTCGATCGACGGATCGGTGGACCGGATGACGCGGATGATCGACGACGTGATGGATTTCACCCGCGCCCGCCTGGGCGGCGGAATCACGATCGAGCAGGACAGCGAAACGCCGCTGCGCCCGTCGCTTGAACATACGGTGAACGAGATCCGGCTGGGCCATCCCGGCATCCGGATCGACGAAAAGATGGACTTTCGCGATCCGGTCCATTGCGATGCGCAGCGCATCTGCCAGATGCTGTCCAACCTGCTGGCGAATGCCGTCGCCCACGGATCGCCGGATCAGCCGATCCTTGTCGCGGCGCGGGACGAGGGTGAGCGTTTCGTGCTGAGCGTGCGCAATTCCGGCGACCCGATCCCGACCGAGATGCGCGACAGCCTGTTCGATCCGTTCGCGCGCGGTAACTTGCGGGAAAACGGGAGCGGTCTGGGATTGGGATTGTTCATCGCCTCCCAGATCGCGCAGGCGCATCATGGCCGGCTTGATTTCCGGTCGGACCGGTCGGCGACCGAGTTCACCTTCGTGATGCACCGCCAGGACGGCACACCCTCGCCGGCCGCCTGATCCGGTTGCGACATGCGGCCGGACCTTCCGCGCAAGCGAACGCTGGCGCGCTCATGTCATCCCCGCGCAGAATGTCGCGATGCGGGCGCAGGCCTCTTCCAGCGCCGCGTCCGAGGTGGCGTAGCTGACGCGAAAATTGGGGCTGAGTCCGAAGGCCGCACCGAACACCACCGCCACGCCGGTCTCCTCCAGCAGCGCGGTGGCGAAAGCCTCGTCATCGGCGATCACGGTGCCGCCCGCGCTGGTGCGCCCGATCAGCCCGGCAATCGAGGGATAGACATAGAACGCGCCTTCGGGTGTGGGGCAGGTGATGCCGTCGATCGCGTTCAGCCGCGACACCACCAGATCGCGGCGGCGTTTGAACACCGCATTGTTGGCGGCGATATGGTCCTGCGGCCCCTCGAGCGCCTCTAGCGCGGCCCATTGGCTGATCGTGCAGGGATTCGAGGTGCTCTGGCTCTGGATCTTGCGCATGGCGGCGATCAGCGGCTCCGGCCCGCCCGCGTAACCGATGCGCCAGCCGGTCATGGCGTGCGCCTTGGACACGCCGTTGACGGTCAGCGTGCGCTCGTGCAGTCGCGGTTCGACCTGCGCGGGAGTGCAGAATTCGAATCCGTCATAGGCCAGATGCTCGTAAATGTCGTCCGTCATCATCCACACATGCGGATGGCGCATCAGCACGTCGCACAGCGCCTTGACCTCGTCCCAGGTATAGCCAGCGCCGCTGGGGTTTCCGGGCGAGTTGAAGATGATCCATTTGGTGCGCTCCGTGATCGCCGCCTCAAGCCCGGCGGGCGAGAGCTTGAACCCGTCCTCCAGCGTCGTTTTTGCAATCACCGGAGTGCCCGCCGCCAGCAGCACCATATCGGGATAGCTGACCCAGTAGGGCGCGGGAATGACCACCTCGTCGCCCGGATTCAGCGTCGCCATCAGCGCGTTGTAAAGGATCTGCTTGCCACCGGTGCCGACGCTGATCTGCTTTTCCGTGTAATCCAGCCCGTTCTCGCGCCGGAATTTGGCGCAGATCGCGGTTTTCAGCCGAGGCATACCGTCGGGATCGGTGTATTTCGTATGGCCCGCGTCGATGGCGGCCTTGGCGGCGGCCTTGATGGTGTCGGGCGTGTCGAAATCCGGCTCTCCCGCGCTCAGTGCGATGACATCGTGTCCGGCCGCCTTCATCTCGCGCGCGCGGGCGCTGATCGCGATGGTGGGAGACGGCTTGACGCGAGACAATGTCGCGGACAGAAAAGACATGGATGGCTCCGGTTTGAATACTCGATCCACCTGTCATAAGGTGCGCCCCATGCCCGATCAAGCCGTTCAACCGGACGCAGGAGAGACCATGACCGAACAGGACAGCGACTGGTTCGGCCCCGATGCGGCCACCTTCGGCGACCGCGTCGCCGGCGCGCGCGAGGCTGCGGGCATGACCCAGACGCAACTGGCCAGGCGTCTGGGCGTCAAGAAAACCACCCTGATCGCCTGGGAAGAAGACCTGTCCGAACCCCGTGCCAACCGGCTTTCGATGATGGCGGGGCTGCTCAATGTCTCGATCATGTGGCTGCTGACCGGCGAGGGCGACGGCACCAACGGTCCGGTCGATATCGATGAAGGCGCCCCGGACTTTTCCGATGTGCTGACCGAACTGCGCGAAATCCGCGCCAGCATGCGCACCAATGCCGAACGCGCCGCACGGCTGGAAAAGAAACTCCGCCGTCTCGTGCAGCAGGGCGTGGAATGACCGAGGCTGCCGATACCCGACTGAAACGGCTGAAAATGCGCTCGATGCGGCGCGGCATCAAGGAGATGGACCTGATCCTGACCGCCTATGCCGAGCGCTACCTGGCCATGATGTCGGCGGCTACGCTGGACGATTACGAGGCTCTGCTGAATGAAAACGATCACGATCTCTATCAGTGGGTGACCGGTCAGGTCACGGCGCCTGATCGTTACCGGCGCCTGATCGACGATATTTCCCGCACCTTTCAGAACTGATTCAAATCCGTCTTAACCTCTTCTTCGGGATTATTGGCGAGTCTCGGGTTCGAGCAGATCGAGTCGGAGGAACGGATGAGTATGGAAATGCAGATCGCCCCGGTGGGCGCGCGGGGCTTCATGTCGGGGTATCTGGAGGCGCTGGCGATGGTGGAACGTCTGCACCGCCTGTTGCTCGACGTGATCAAGGATGAATTCGAACGCGTCGGTATCCTCGAGATCAACGCGGTTCAGGCGCTTTTGCTGTTCAACATCGGCGACAACGAGGTGACCGCCGGCGAGTTGAAAAGCCGCGGCTATTATCAGGGCAGCAATGTCAGTTACAACCTGAAAAAGCTGGTCGAGATGGGCTATATGCATCACCAGAGATGCGAGATCGACCGCCGGTCCGTGCGCGTGCGCCTGACCCCTCGCGGTCGCGAAATCCGCGATATTGTCACCGCGCTGTTCGCCCGGCAGGCCGAGGGTCTGCAAAGCCGCGATATCATCGGGCTCGACGGGATCGAGGGCATTACACATGCGCTCAAACGGGTCGAGCGTTACTGGACCGACCAGATCCGCTATATCTACTGAACCGACCCCTGCGCGGCGCATGACCGCGATCATGTGCAGCGTATCGGTCTGCTATATCTGCTGATACCATCCGGCCTGGCGTGTTTTCTCGCGGCGACCGGTAGCCGGGCAAATGCAGGTTCAGCCAGGCACGATCGTTCGGCAACACCGCACACTTGTGCGTTTTTGTCTGCGCGTCGCGATTCGCACGCCTTCGATCCATCACGCCATCCGCCCGCGCCATGTGCAGATCGAGGCGGGCGGCTGCATGCACTCCTGATCTTTGGCGCGCCTCTGGCGGATTTTTTGCAGTTTTGCTTAAACTTTTGTCTTTGCCTCCGTTCCTGGTCTTGGGGTATGCAGGGGAAACCAGCTTCGTGTCCTGCCGCCGCGTATTTGCGGAAGGTGGGTGGCGCCGGGGTGATATTGTTTTTGATGATTTTGAACGGTGCAGCTTTGCGCGTGAGGTATCCGGATGTCGCCGATCTTTGACAGCATCTACAGCGTTGACGATTTCGTGCAGCCGAGCCTCCGGCCCGGTGACGAACCGGCGCGGCGCGAAGCCGGTCTTGTGCATGCCAGAAACGCACCCGGTTTCACCCCGGGCACCGCGATCGCGACTTTGACGGGCGCGCGCCGGGTGGAGGACCTGCGGGCCGGCGATCGCGTTCTCACCCGGGACAATGGCTTTCGAACGATCCGGTGGCTGGGCTCACACGCCCTAAGCGCAAGGAAGTTGGCCGTGCGACCGCATCTGGGTCCTGTGCTGATCCGCGCAGGTGCCTTGGGCGACGGCGTGCCGGAACGCGACATGATGGTCAGTCCGAACCACCGGATGCTGGTCGCCAATGACAGGACCGCGCTTTACTTCGAGGATCGCGAGGTTCTCGTTCCGGCCAGGCACCTGAAGAGCCGGGGCAGGGTCGATACGGCGGCGATTGCGGGCGTCACCTATATCAATTTCATGTTCGTGCAGCACGAGATCGTTCTGTCCGACGGTGCGTGGAGCGAGAGTTTCCAGCCGGGCAATCAATCGCTTGGCGGGATCGGCGATGCGCAACGGCGGGAAATCTTCGACCTGTTCCCGGATCTCGAAACCCGCAGGGGGCGGGAGCGCTATCCGGCCGCCCGCCGCTCGCTTCGGAAACACGAGGCGGCGCTGCTGGCGTGACGGCGGCCGTCATTCGCAGGCGCATCTCCCTGAAAATCAGCGCGGATTGCGTTCGCTGCGCCATGACTCCCAGTCTTCGGGCGTGTCCAGATCGCGGCGCGCGCGCCGTCCGGGCAGCGGCACCAGCACGACGGCGTCGCCCGAAGCCGTCGCCACGCTGCGCGCACCGGCATTGCCGTGCAAACGGGCGATTTGCGCAAACAGCGCGGCGGCGAACACGATCGGGTGCCCCGGCTCGCCGGTCTCGGTCGCGCCGCGCCATATTCGTTTGCCCGACGATAAATCAACCGATTGCCCGACCTTCCTCAGATCATCGGCCTGAAGCTCCACCAGATCGGCAAGAACGAGCATCGCCGCCGGCGCCTGCGGCGGAACTGCGCCAAAAGCGCAGCGGATCGACGCGGCCATGCCATCGCGTGCATCCGGGACCGCCACCAATGTCAGATCCAGCCCTTGCAGCGCGTCATGCCGCGGATGGGGCGGCGGCGGCAGCGCGACGATCACGACGCCGCTGGTCACGCTGCGCGCCATCGCAGCCTGCCGACGGATCAGGGGCCGGCCGTCAACACGCATCAACAGCTTGTCGGCCCCGCGCATCCGGCGCGACTGACCGGCCGCAAGCAGGATGATCGGCATATCCATTGCCATCTCCTTTGTTGGCGGTACGAACCCGGAGTCTGCGCGAACTGTCGGGCGGGGCAAGCGCGATCAAACGACGGCTTGTGCTTTTTGCGCCTTTGCGGTCCAACTATCCGGTAGCTGAGCCGCAAAGGAATGATTGCCTGAATGACCCTTGCCGATATGATCCCGCGCCGGCTGGCCAATCTGGTTCCCTACACCTTGCTACGCAAGGCGCGCGAATATTCCCGCCGGTTGTGGGTGCGGGTGCTGATCATGGGGATCCTGTCCTTCGTGGCGCTGGGCCTGACACATCTGATCGAACTGTTCGTCCCCAAGGATCTCGGGTCGAGTCTCAGCGGGCAGGCGGCGGATCGGCTGCTGGGCATCATCGCCAATGCGATGCTGGCGGTGACCACGTTTTCGCTCAGCGTGATGGTGACGGTCTATCGGTCGATCTCGGACCAGTGGACACCGCGGGTGCACCGCCTGATCGTGCAGGACCGCACGACGCAGACCACGCTGGCGGTGTTCATCGGCGCCTATGTCTATGCGCTGGTGGCGATCATATTGCGGGAACTGGGCATCTATACCGACGACCGGGCGCTGGTGCTGTTCTGGATGACGGTGCTGGTTCTGACTGGCATCGTCTATAGCCTGATCCGCTGGGTTCTGCATCTGCAAGGGTTCGGCAGTCTGATCAATTCGACGCGCCAGATCGAACAGGCAACGCGGGAACAACTGCGCGATCGGCTGGAAACGCCCTGCATGGGGGCGCATCCGCTGACATCCTCCGTCCCCGAAGGAGCAAAGACGATCCGCGCCGCTGAAAGCGGCTATATCCAGCATATCTATCCCGAAGCTCTTCAGCGAACGGCAGAACTGCACGGTGTCGATCTCTATCTGGCGCGAAACATCGGCAGTTTCGTCTTTCTGAACGAGCCGATGGTGATGGCGGTGACCACCGGCGCACCCGAAAGCGACGATTACGATTGGGATAGTTTGCAGGACGCGGTGCGGCGCCAGGTGGTTCTAGGCGATGTGCGCAGTTATGATCAGGATCCGCGTTTCGGTCTGGTCGCAATGGGGGAAATCGGATCCAAGGCGCTGTCGCCGGGGGTCAACGATCCGGGCACCGCCATCGACGTGATCACCCGCGTGGGTCGGATCCTGTCCGATTACAAGGACGAGGCCGCCATCGGCGGCAAGGTCCGGCTGACCCGTCTGCATGTGCCGCCGCTGAACCCCCATGACCTGATCGAGGACGGGCTGGTTGCCCTGTCGCGTGACGGCGCAGGGGTGGTCGAGGTGCAGCAGCGGCTGCAACACACCTTTGGCGGGCTGATGCGCCATCCCGATCCCGGCCTCAGCGCCGCCGCCCGCGACGCCGCCGTGACCGAACTGCGCCGCGCGCTTGCCGCGCTCGATTTCGCGCCCGATCGCCAGCGCCTGTGGGAGGCCGCCCGTCCTGACGTGCGCGATACCGTGGCAGAGATGGACGGCGCGCCGGTATGAGATGCGGTCGCGCCCGCTACCATTCGCGTGGCGCACTCCCTCGTCCACGCCGGCCGGTGCCTCGCGCGATAACCATCTTGCCGCATGGCGCAAGACCGGCAAGACTGCCGGAATGACCACGCGCGATGAAAAAGCGGAAACCCGCACCGACTGGGCCGAGGATCGCACGATCATGGCCAACGAACGCACGTTCAACAGCTGGATGGGAACGGGGCTGGGTGCGGTCGGCGTGGCGATCGGGCTGAAGGCCGTGTTCGGGGAGTTCCAGCCGACATGGGCGGCCAAGGCGGTAGCATCGCTGTTCCTGTTCGCGGCAATCGTGATCTTCTGGGCGGCGCATCGGCAGGCGCGCAAGACTCATCAGCGGCTGTCCAACAATGACTGCTCGTCAATGCCGCGAAAATCCTTCACCGCGCTGGCCTCGATCCTCACGCTGGCGACGCTGGGCACCGGCGCCGTCCTCTGGGGCCTGTGAGCGCACCGCTGGACGCCGGACCGTCGCCGCCTTAACCTGCGCCCTTGCCACGAATCCGACAGGACCGCCATGACAGAGACATCCGCCCCCGCCTATCAGGTGCTGGCGCGCAAATATCGCCCCGAGACATTCGCCGATCTGGTCGGGCAGGATGCGATGGTGCGCACGCTGAAGAATGCGTTTCAGGCGGACCGGATCGCGCAGGCCTTCATCATGACCGGCATCCGCGGCACCGGCAAGACGACGACGGCGCGGATCATCGCCAAGGGCATGAACTGCATCGGCCCGGATGGCACCGGCGGGCCCACGATCACGCCTTGCGGGCAATGCGAACATTGCGTGGCGATCATGGAGGGGCGGCACGTCGATGTGCTGGAGATGGACGCCGCCAGCCGCACCGGTGTCGGCGACATCCGCGAGATCATCGATTCCGTGCGCTATCGCGCCGCCAGCGCGCGCTACAAGATCTACATCATCGACGAGGTCCACATGCTGTCCACCAGCGCCTTCAACGCGCTGCTGAAGACGCTTGAGGAACCGCCCGAACACGTCAAATTCATCTTCGCCACCACCGAGATCCGCAAGGTTCCCGTCACCGTTCTGTCCCGCTGTCAGCGCTTCGATCTGCGCCGGATCGAACCCGAGGACATGATCGCGATGCTGCGCCGGATCGCGGATGCCGAGGGCGCGCAGATCGCCGAGGATGCGCTGGCGCTGATCACCCGCGCCGCCGAAGGATCGGCGCGCGACGCAACCTCGCTTCTGGATCAGGCGATCAGTCACGGCGCCGGCGAGACCACGGCCGAAACCGTGCGCGCCATGCTGGGGCTTGCCGATCGGGGGCGTGTGCTGGATCTGTTCGACATGATCCTGCGCGGCGATGCCGCCGGCGCGCTGGCCGAACTGTCCGCCCAATACGCCGAGGGCGCCGACCCGCTGGCGGTGCTGCGCGATCTGGCCGAGATCAGCCATTGGGTCAGCGTGGTCAAGATCACGCCGGACGCCGCCGAAGACCCGACGATTTCACCCGATGAGCGCACGCGCGGAGCGCGGATGGCTCAGGATCTGCCGCTGCGGGTTCTGGCGCGCATGTGGCAGATGCTGCTGCGCGCGCTGGAAGAGGTCGCCGCCGCGCCCAACGCCATGATGGCCGCCGAAATGGCGGTGATCCGTCTGACCCACGTGGCCGACATGCCCACCCCCGACAAGCTGATCCAGCAAATGCAGGACAGCCCGCCGCCGCCACCCGGCGGTGGTGGCGGTGGCGGTGGTGGCCAGCCCGCCCAGGCAGGGCCGGTCGAGACGAGCGCGCAGCTGGTCGCACAAGTCACCACCCCCAGCGGCTATCAGGGCGTGACATCGGCACAACCGGCACAGGCCCTCGACACCGGGCTTGCGCGCTATCCGACGCTTGACCACGTCATCGAACTGATCCGCGCCAATCGCGACGTCAAACTGCTGGTCGAGGTGGAAACCGGCCTGCGTCTGGTCAGCTATCAGCCCGGACGGATCGAATTCTGCCCCGCCGACAATGCGCCGGGCGATCTGGCGCAACGTCTGGGCAGCGCCCTGCAACGCTGGACCGGCAACCGCTGGGCGATCAGCGTCGTATCCGAGGGAGGCGCGCCGACCATCGCCGAAACACGCGACGCCGCCGAAAACGACCTGCGCCGACAGGCCGACGCACATCCGATGGTGCAGGCGGTGCTGGCGCGCTTTCCCAAGGCGCGGATCACCGATATCCGCACGCAGGAAGAGATCGCCGCCAGCGCCATGACCGAGGCCCTGCCCGAGGTCGAGGACGAATGGGATCCCTTCGAGGAGGGCTGATATGCGCAAGCGGAACGCGCCGGTCGCACGAGATGTGAACGGCCCCCTTGTGACAAGCCCGCCGCGGTCGTATCTGTCAATCAACCGGTAACCGAGGAGAACACACATGCTCAAAGGGCTTGGCGGACTTGGCGACATGTCCAAGATGATGAAGGCCGCGCAGGAAATGCAGGGCAAGATGGCGCAGTTGCAGGAAGACATGCACAACCTGTTGGTGTCGGGTGAATCCGGTGCCGGTCTGGTCAAGGCGACCTGCACCGCCAAGGGCGAGTTGAAGTCGCTCGATATCGATCCGTCGATCTTCAACAGTGACGACAAGGAAGTGGTGGAGGATCTGATCCTCGCCGCGATCAAGGATGCCCAGATGAAGGCCAGCGAAAAGGCGCAGGAGGAAATGGGCAAGCTGACCGAAGGCATGGGGCTGCCCAAGGATATGAAACTGCCGTTCTAGGGCCGCAGGACCTTATTTCCCGGATGTCGTCCAATGAACCCATCGACGCCCTGATCGACCTGATGGCCCGGCTTCCGGGGCTCGGGCCACGTTCGGCCCGGCGCGCGGTGCTGCACTTGATCCGCAAACGCGGTCCCCTGCTGTCACCGCTGGCCGACGCGATGCGGCAGGTCGCGGATTCCGCGCGCGAATGCCTGAACTGCGGCAATATCGGCACATCCGATATCTGCGATATCTGCACGTCGAACAAGCGCGCCACCGGCGAGATCTGCGTGGTCGAGGATGTCGCCGATCTCTGGGCAATGGAGCGCGCGGGCGTTTTCAAGGGCCGCTATCACGTGCTTGGCGGCACCTTGTCGGCGCTGGATGCAATTGGACCCGAAGACCTGCGCATCCCCCGCCTGATCGACCGCATTCCGGCCGAAGAGGTGACCGAGGTGATCCTGGCGCTGAATGCCACTGTCGATGGATTGACCACCGCCCACTACATCGCCGACCGGTTGCAGGGGCAGGTGCGGCTGACCTCGCTGGCGCAGGGTGTACCGATCGGGGGCGAGTTGGATTATCTCGACGACGGGACCATCACCGCTGCACTGAACGCACGCAAGGAGATCTGACGACGAGGCTCCCCGAAACGCTCTGCCGGTATCCCCAAGGCTGCGCCATCGTCTCCTGCGCATGGGCTACCGACGAAAGGGCGAAAATGTGACGACAAGCGATCTGCCCTCCGGAACCGGAAGCAGCTTATCCTTCTGCTTCTGAAGAAGGCGTCAAAACACGTCGATCTATTTTGACATCATCGCCGGCTCAGCGCTCGTCCTCGTTCTCTTCCTCGTCTCCGCCCTTGGGCAGGTTGAAAAAGCTGTCGGCGTCGCCGACGTCACGCGTGTCTTCGTCTTCCTCGTCGTCCTTGTCCTTGGACCCGCCCAGCGTAAAGGTCTCAAGCCCCTCGATCGCCGTCGGAATGCGCGGTTCGGTTTCCATCCCGAGGCTCTGCTCGGTGCTGACCAGCTTGCGGCGCTCGTCGTCGCTCATCACTGCACCTTCGGCTTCCTTCTTGGCGGCCGCCTTCTGCACCGCCTGATCCAGTTCCGACTGCTTGCACAACCCCAGCGCGACGGGGTCGATGGGCTGCAGGCTGGCAATGTTCCAGTGGGTGCGTTCGCGGATCGACTGGATCGTCGGCTTGGTGGTGCCGATCAGCTTGCCGATCTGCCCGTCGGTCAATTCGGGATGGAACTTGACCAGCCACAGGATCGCCGCCGGACGGTCCTGACGTTTGGACAGCGGTGTATAGCGCGGCCCGCGGCGCTTTTCCTCACCCGCTGCGGCGGGGTTGAATTTCAGCTTCAGCTTGTGCAGCGGGTTCTTTTCGGCTTCGTCGATTTCGTCTTGGGTCAACTGATTGTTGCCGATCGGATCGAACCCCTTGACCCCTGCGGCCACGTCGCCATCGGCGATGCCCTGCACCTCCAACTCGTGCATGCCGACAAAATCGGCGATCTGCTTGAAGCTGATCGTCGTGTTTTCAACCAGCCAGACGGCGGTTGCGCGGGCCATGATCGGTTTTGCCATTTACCAGTCTCTCCTTCGAGTCAAATCTATCCCGACGCCTGGCTCGCGCCGGCGGCCCTGACCAGCAGGACGGGTTACCGTTGTCGGGAAACTTGCGGCGTATATAGTCAAAACTTCCCGGCAAGGAAAGCCCCCCAATGCACCGGATCACCCTTTCTGTCCTGCTGAGCCTGACCCTGGCCTGCACTGCCCTGGCCGGGGGCGACCGGGCTGGAGCGTTTGACCATTACGTTCTGGCGCTGACCTGGTCGCCCAACTGGTGCGCGCTGACCGGCGATGCGCGCGATGCCGAACAATGCGATCCCCACCACGTTTACGGCTGGACCCTGCACGGCCTCTGGCCGCAATGGCGCCGTGGCTACCCATCGTGGTGCGACACCGCCCAACGCCCGCCAACCCGTGCCATGACCGCGGAGATGACCGATATCATGGGCAGCGCCGGACTGGCCTGGCATCAATGGAAGAAACACGGAAGCTGTACCGGTCTTTCCGCGCGTGATTATTTCGCCCTCTCGCGTGCCGCTTATGCAACCGTGCATCGTCCCGCGGTGCTACGCAAACTCAGGCGCGCCGTGAAACTGCCGGCCTCGGTGGTGGAGGACGCCTTTCTCAAGGCCAATCCCGATTGGGAGCCGGACATGCTGACGATCACCTGCAAGAACGGCCATATTCAGGAAGCGCGGTTATGCCTGTCGCGCGGCCTCGAACCGATCACCTGCGGACGGGACATGATCCGCGACTGCGCGCTCACCGACGCGCTGCTCCTGCCGATCCGCTGACCATCGCACCTGCTTCTTTCTGGTTGAAAATACCCAAAAAAGCCACCTCTGCAATCAAGAGCGAGAGGACAGATGAGCACCTCCCAAATCGTTGATAGGGCGTGAAGGCAGGCTATGTTAACATGCATCCAGCGATTGACGGGCGGACGGATCCCGCATGCGACGGACCGCGCGGCTTTGAAGGAGGACACCCACACAGCATCGGAGGAGAAAGCCATGAACAACAAGACAATCGGAAATCCCGCCAGTTGGGCGGCACGCAATCTGCAGGCAGGCGGATCGCATGTCGCCGCATCGACCGCGACGCTGGGCGGCGACGATCATGCCGAGCCGCAAGTCCGCGACCTTTCCCTGGCCGATCTGCGCGGCGCCCTGCGCGCCGGTATGGACGATTTCATGGCCAGCCGCACGGATGCGATGTTCATCGTCGTGATCTATCCGCTGGCCGGACTCTTGCTGATGGCGGTCGGTTGGCAGATGAACCTGGTCCACCTGCTGTTCCCGATGCTGGCCGGTTTCGCGCTGCTGGGGCCGGTTGCGGCCGTGGGGCTCTATCAGATCAGCCGCCAGCGCGAGGCCGGGGAGGAGGCGAGCTGGAGCGATGCCTTCGGCGTGACCCGCTCTCCCAATTTCGGCGCCATACTGGTGCTCGGGATCGGGCTGGGGGGGCTTTTCGTCCTGTGGCTCATCGCGGCGCATATCATCCACGCATGGACGCTGGGCACCAGTCCGGACAGCCTGTCGCAATTCCTGACGCAGGTGTTCACCACATCGGCAGGTCAGACCATGATCGTTCTGGGCATCGGTGTTGGCGCGGTTTTCGCGCTCATCGCGCTGGCGGTCAGCGTCGTTTCGTTTCCGCTGCTGCTCGACCGGCAGGTCGGCGTCCCGATGGCCGTTGTCACCTCGGTCCGCGTGATGCGGCGCAATCCGGGCGTGATCCTGTGCTGGGGCCTGATCGTGGCGGCACTGCTGGTTCTGGGCGCGATTCCCATACTGGCGGGGCTGATCGTGGTCATTCCGGTGCTGGGCCATGCGACATGGCACCTTTACCGCCGCGCGGTTGCGTGAGAGCCGGGCAGTCTAGGCGGCCAGATAGCCGTCGCCGATCCCTCGAATCTCTGCCGTGACGATCTGCCCCTCGGGCTGTTCGCGGTCAAAACGGACTTCGGTGAACTGTTCCGTGCGCCCCATATGGGAATTCTCCATCAGAACGCGGTGCGTGCGGCCGTGCTGCGCCGCAAGGTGGCGCGCCACCTGTTCCTTGCCCGCATCGCGCAGCCGCGTCGCGCGGGCCTTGATGTCCGCCGATCCGACCTGCGGCATGCGCGCGGCCGGCGTTCCGGGGCGGGGGGAATAGGGAAAGACATGCAGCCATGTCAGATCGCATTCCGCGATCAGCGTGAGCGCGTTCTCGAACATCGCCTCGGTTTCGGTCGGAAAGCCCGCGATGATGTCGGCGCCGAATGTCATGTCCGGGCGCAGGGCGCGCGCCGACTGGCAAAAGCGAACCGCATCTTCGCGCAGGTGCCGGCGCTTCATCCGTTTCAGGATCATGTCGTCGCCATGCTGCAGGCTGAGATGCAGGTGCGGCATCAGGCGCGGCTGGGTGGCGATCGCATCCATCAATCCGTCGTCCACCTCGATGCTGTCGATGCTGCTGATGCGCAGGCGCGCCAGATCGGGAACAAGGCGCAGGATGCGCTGGACCAGATTGCCCAGCCGGGGCGCTCCGGGCAGATCGGCGCCCCAACTGGTCAGGTCCACCCCGGTCAGCACCACCTCGTTATAGCCCTTGTCAACCAGCCGTTTGATCTGCTCGACCACGACACCTGCGGGAACACTGCGCGAATTTCCCCTGCCATAGGGGATGATGCAGAACGTGCAGCGATGATCGCATCCATTCTGCACCTGCACATAGGCGCGCGAGCGTGTTCCGAAACCGTCGATCAGATGACCGGCGGTTTCGGTGACGGACATGATGTCATCGACCTGAAGCGGCTCACTCGCGTAATCGCCGGCCAGTCCGGCCCATGTGGCCGCGCGCATCTTTTCCCCGTTGCCGATGACGGCATCGACCTCTTTCATCGACGTGAAAGTCTCGGGTTCGATCTGGGCGGCACAGCCCGTCACGATCAGTTTCGCCTGCGGGTTCTCCCGGCGCAGCCGCCGGATTTCCTGACGCGCCTTGCGCACCGCCTCGCCGGTGACGGCGCAGGTATTGACCACCACTGCGTCCGATAATCCCGCCCGCGCGGAAAGCTCTTTCATCGCCTCAGTTTCGTAGGCGTTCAGACGACAGCCCAGCGTGGTGAATTTCGGAGCGCTCATGCGATGCCATCCAGAAATGCGCGGGTGAATGTGCCGGTGAATACGTGCGCGGTCGGACCGGTCAGCCACACGCCGTCCTCGCGCCAGTCCACATGCAGGGTGCCGCCGTCAAGGTCGATGCGCACGCTGTGCCCGGTCAGCCCGCGCCGGGCCGCGGCCACCGCCACGGCGCAGGACGACGACCCCGAGGCCAGCGTGACGCCCACGCCGCGCTCCCAGACCCGCATGCGCAGATGGTCCGGCCCCGCCAGATGCGCGACCTGCACGTTGGTGCGTTGCGGAAAAAGCGGGTGAAGCTCATAGCGGGCGCCGAAATCCTCAAGCGGGATCAGGTCCGCATCCTCGACGAAGAACGTGCAATGGGGATTGCCCATGCCGGTCGCCGTCGGGCCGCCCTCCATCGGCAGTTCCAGCGTATCGACGTCTTCGGCCAGCGGAATTTCTTCCCACCGAAGCTGCGGCGCGCCCATGTTGACCGATGTCGAACCGCCCCCGGCATCGCAGGCCACCAGAACGCCGCGCCCGGTTGTCAGCTCCAGCCTGTCCTTGCCGGTTTCCTCCATCAGATACCGCGCGATGCATCGCGTGGCATTGCCGCATGCCGCCGAGGTCGAACCGTCCGCATTGTAAAAGACAAGCCGCGCATCCCCCCTGTCCGCAGGCCCGATCACGGCAAGCTGGTCGAACCCGACACCCCGGTGACGGTCGGAGATGGCGCTGACCAGACCGGCGGTGATCGGCACGTTCCGCGCGCGGTTGTCCAGCACGACGAAATCGTTTCCCAGCCCGTGCATTTTCATGAAGGGCAAACCGTCTTGTATGGTTGTGGTCATGGCGCTGACTTAACCCTCTCTGCGCGAAGTATCCAGACCTCTGTTCCGGGTTGTTTTGCGCCGCTGATTTCCGGGCCGGAGAGCGCTTCGGTCCCGGTTGGCCGCATGCCTTGCCCCGGCCGGCGGCGTCTTGTCCGGACTATGATACATCCGGCCTGAAACGGACCGCCGGAAACGATCTCAGAGCGATTTCTGTGCATCCCGTGCGGTATGGCCGATCGCGCCGCCGGCTTTCTGAAGATCCCGGCCCGCGCCCTTGGCGGTTTCGCAGGCGGTGAGAGCCAGCAGAGCAAGCATGATGGAAAGTACGCGCATCGCGAGGGATCTCCTGAACCGATCATTCGATCCCAATATTCATGGTTTGCGGATATTGGCAATATGCTGGCGCCGGAAGACAAAAAGGGCGGCACCCCTCGGCCCCGCCCCTTTGGCAATCAGACTGTCGTTCAGGAAGCTTCTTGCGCCTCTTGCTCGATATTCGAACCGAGGTTCTGGACGTCCTGTCCGAAACCTTCGGTGGTTTCACAGGCGGCGAGGGCGAATAGCGAGAGGAAAAGCAATGTTGCGCGGATCATGATAAGTGTCCTTTGTTGATGTTCGGCAGGCCAACGCGGCATCGCGTGATCTGGTTCCCCCCGAAATGCCATTCATGCGCGCAGGCTCAGATTGCGGCCTTGCTGCTGCGCAGGGTCACCGTGCTGCTCTGGCGGCGCAGCGTCCGTGTAACGGCGAAGAGAAACCCGGCCCACAACCCGAGGACATATGCGGCCAGTGCCATCCAGATTCCGGCGCCAATCAAAATGGACACTATGCATGACATGAAGCCTGAAAGCACCGCGATCACAAGATAGCCTACCACGTTGTGTATCTCCTGCTTGCGGTGAGACGGCACCGCCTTTTTTCCAGCATCTCCGCCTATCAACGAAGTCGTGAGAAAGATAATCCATAATCCCTTTACGAAAGGTTAATCCGAATCCCGCGGGTAACCTCTCGAAGCCGTCGGTCAGCGTAATGCCAACCGCCTGCACAACGGATGTGATCACCTGAATGGGTCAGAAAACAGGCAAACCTTGGCCGATTTTGAGCCGATGATGCGCTCGTTTCCGCCCATGCAATCGTTGATGCAGGTCAAAGACCTTGGAAAAGCGCACAATTATGAAAGATGCAACAGATCTTTGCATGACAAAGGAGGACGTAAATGCTGCGTCTGGCCATGATTCTCTACTCGCTGATCGGCACCACCCTGGCCGGAATCGGCGTGATCGTTGTTCTCGTGGCGGGTTACGGAACGCTCAACCCGATCCTGGTTGCGGCAGCCATCGGCGCCGTGCTGGCCATGCCGGTATCGTGGCTGGTTGCCCGGCAGATTTACACGGAGTCCGTCAGAAACTGAGAAAACCGCGCAGCGCCGATTCAAAGGCGCGCGGCTGGTCCGCGTGCAGCCAGTGCCCGGCGCCATGCAGGCTTGCAAAGCGCGCGCGGGGAAACAATTTGCGGATCACGGATCGGTGTTCGGCGCGCACGTAATCAGACTTCTCTCCGGACAGGAACAGCGTCGGGCCGTCCCAATACGCGTCGATATCGGGGAAAGACAGGATGTGCGACATCTCGGCGGCCAGGCCGTCGAGATTCAGTCGCCATCGTCTCCGCCGGATATCCAGAGACTGCGTGAAGAAGCTCTGCAATGCGCGATCGACCCCGGCCTCGGCCAGCTGGGTCTCGGCGTCCGAACGCCGGTCCACCACCTCCAGGTCGACGCTGCGCATCGCCTCGATGAAAGGCATCTGGGAATGATCGTAGGTTACGGGCGCGATGTCCGCGACGATCAGCCGGTTCACGCAGTCAGGATGGACCAGCGCAAGCATCATTGCCGCCTTGCCGCCCATCGAATGGCCCAGGACGTCGGCCTTGCCGCCGAATTTGGCGATCACTTCGGCCAGATCATCGGCCATTGCGGGATAATCATGCGTATCCGACCACGGACTGTCGCCATGGTTGCGCATGTCGACGGCAATCACCTGACGGCTGTCGGACAGGCGCTTGGCGATCACCCCCCAGTTCCGCGCAGAGCCGAAAAGCCCATGCGCGATAATCAGGGGCGGCGCGTGGCTGGGAGTGCCATGTGTTATGACGTTCAACATGGATGCCTGATAACCGCCCCCGTCCGAAGGTGCCAGACGAAAGCCCGACATGCGCGGCATCGTCCCGTCCTGCTGGACGCAACGCCCTGCGGATTACTGCGCGTCGTCGTTGGCTACCGTTCGGGCGAAAACACCGCAGGCGATCCGGTCACCGGCATCTCCCGCAGGCTGGCTTACATAATCGTCCGGACCCGAATGCACGACGAAGGCCGCGCCATCTTCGTCCAGCACGTCGCCCTCGATATCGAGATCCGGGTTGAAATATGACACGTTGACCGGCGCGCCGGGGATGACGACGATATTGGGCAGATCGCCGGGGTGCGGCCCGTCGGCGTAATTGATGCCATGCTTTGCGTCACCGGCCACATGTCCGCCGGCGGACGAGAAATCGTCGGCAGAGCAATCTCCGGTTTCATGGATATGCACCGCATGCGTTCCGTCGGGAAGGTTGTTCAGCGAGACCAGAACCAAGGCCTGTCCCGACGCCTGATCGGTCAGATAGACCGTGCCGATCATGTTCCCGTCACTGTCCTGCACGTCGGCCGCGGCATTGATCGGCAATGTCGCCTGTTCCTGAGCCGCCAGCGGCGCAGCGGCAAGCAGCAGGGGCAGGCCGGGTCGCAAAAGGGTCGAAAAGTGCATGGAAAAACCTCCGTCGAGATGAGCGATGATCATGCTCAACGCGTCACGGGGCCGGCCGTTCCATCCCGGCCGCCTTCCTGGCTGGCCTTGCAACCTGAAATCCGCTGGCACGAGCGCGGGCCGCCCCTTGAAAACGCCGCCGAACCGGCGGCGTTTTCCGGGGCGAATGACAGCTTAAAGGGCGTCCAGAATGGCATCGCCCATTTGCGAGGTCGAAACCGGCGTGACGCCGTCCTCTCCCAGCAGGTCTGCCGTGCGCAGGCCATCGGCCAGCACCTTTTCGACGGCGGCTTCCAGCCGGGCGGCCTCGTCGCCCTGATCGAAGGAATAGCGCAGAGCCATTGCAAAGCTGAGGATACACGCGATCGGGTTCGCCTTGCCCTGGCCGGCGATATCGGGGGCCGAGCCGTGGACCGGTTCATACAGCGCCTTTGGCCGACCATTCGCCATCGGCGCCCCCAGACTGGCCGAGGGCAACATCCCCAAAGAGCCTGTCAGCATGGCGGCGGCATCCGACAGCAGGTCGCCGAACAGGTTGTCGGTCACGATGACGTCGAACTGCTTGGGGTTGCGGCAAAGCTGCATCGCGCCGGCATCGGCATACATGTGCGACAATTCGACATCCGCGTAATCGGCATCGTGCACGCGTTGCACGACCTCGCGCCACAGGATGCCGCTTTCCATCACGTTGGCCTTTTCCATCGAACAGACCTTGTTGCCACGCCGCCGCGCCAGTTCGAAAGCGGAGCGCGCGACGCGGTCGATCTCGGTCTCGGTGTAACGCTGGGTGTTGATGCCCACACGTTCGTTGCCCTCGGTGAAGATACCGCGGGGTTCGCCGAAATAGATGCCGCTGGTCAGTTCGCGCACGATCATGATGTCGAGCCCGGCGACCACCTCCCGTTTCAGTGACGAGAAATCGGCCAGTGCGTCGAAACACTGCGCCGGGCGCAGGTTGGCGTAAAGGTCCATTTCCTTGCGCAGGCGCAGAAGGCCGCGTTCGGGTTTCACGGCGAAATCCAGATCGTCGTATTTCGGCCCGCCCACGGCACCCAGCAGGATCGCGTCAACCTCTTGCGCGCGCGCCATCGTGTCGTCGTGCAGCGGTGTGCCGTGCTTGTCATAGGCGGCACCGCCGACCAGATCCTCGGACACATCAAATGCGAGGCCGCGCTTGTCGCCGAACCAGTCTATGACGCGGCGCACCTGGGCCATGACCTCGGGGCCGATGCCGTCGCCGGGCAGGATGAGAAGCGAAGGATTGGACATGCGTGGCTCTCCTTGGGGAATGTTCGCGTTGGCCTAGCGCGGCGGCGCGGGGCGGTCAATATCCGGCGCCAGATCGACCCAGACCAGACGGTGACGGCTGGCGGCAAGCGCGGTGTCGTGGCCGGGTTCGCCGGGTGCAGGCCAGAAAACGCCCGCATCCACCACCCGCCAATCGCTGCCGGGCAGGACGTAATCCACCCGCAGTCGCCCGACCTTGGGCCAATCCACGGTATCCATTGCATCCGGCCCGACATGTCCCTGATCCCCGGCAAGCGCCGCGCCGGGGCTGGCTGGTCCGGGATCCTGCAGGCGCGGATCGTCCAGCAGGCGACGGATCGCGTCGCGTCGCCCGTCGCTGTCGAACGGGTCGAGGTTCGCGCCGCCCGCCAGAACCACGTTTTCCGGCACCGCCCCCAGCGCGCCGTCCAGCAGCGCCAGCCACAGCGCGATCTCGTCGTGGTTGCGCCGCGCATTGCGTTTCTCGGGACCGTCGAACACCGGCGGGCTGGCGTAGAAGGTCAGCAGCGTCAGATCGCGCGGGCCGGGCAGGGCGACGGGAACCACCCAATGCGCCGTGTAGGACAACCGTTGCACCGCCTGCGCCGCCGCCGAGGGGAAGGGGCGGCCGTCGGGATGGACGGGCAGCAGCGCGCCGGGCCGGTCGCGCCACAACAGGGGCGACAGATCGCGGATCGCATCGGTTCGGATCGGGTAACGCGACAGCACCGCCATGCCCTTCTGGCCGGTGAAATCGCCATAGCCCTGCGCATCGTCGGGACCGCCAAGCCGCCCGTCGCCGTCAAGGTCCAGATCGGTCGCCAGCCCGCTATTGGGCCGCGCGGCGAAGCGATGAGGATACTCCGCTCCGGCGTCCTTGAGCGCGGCGGCGAGGGCGTTCAGCCCGGCGCCATCATGGTCCCAGTCCACGCTTTGCAGCGCCAGAATATCGGGCGCGGTCTGTGCGATTACCTGAACCACGGCGGCAACCTGGGCATCCTTGCCGCCGGCGATATCGCGCAGCATCAGGCCCGGCCCGTCGCGTCCCAGACCGACGTTGAAACTGGCGACGCGGATTGTCTCCGCGCCGGCCAGAACCGGCAGCAACGCGATCAGTGCCGCGGCGCGGAGCAATGCAAACATGCGAATGGCCGGGGCATGAACCTCAGACCCAGGGGCGTTCCACGGCGATGCGGGATTCGTAGCTCTGGATCGACGCCTGCTTTTCCAGGGTCAGCGCGATGTCGTCCAGCCCTTCCAGCAGGCAGTGCTTCTTGAACGCGTCCACCTCGAAGGGGAAGGATTCGCCGTCCGAGGTGGTCACGGTCTGCGCCTCCAGATCGACGGTGATGCGGGCGTTTTCGCCCTTTCCGGCGTCGTTCATCAACGCGTCCACCTGTTCCTGTGGCAGGGCGATGGGCAGGATGCCGTTCTTGAAGCAGTTGTTGTAGAAGATATCGGCAAAGCTGGGCGCGATGACGCAGCGGATGCCGAAATCCTTGATCGCCCAAGGGGCATGTTCGCGCGACGATCCGCAGCCGAAATTCTCGCCCGCGATCAGAATTTCGGCGTTGCGGTATTGCGGTTTGTTCAGCACGAAATCGGGGATCTCGTTGCCGTCGTCGTCATAGCGCATCTCGTCGAACAGGTTGACGCCCAGACCGGTCCGCTTGATCGTCTTGAGGAACTGCTTGGGGATGATCATGTCGGTATCGACATTGATCATCGGCATCGGGGCCGCGACCCCGGTGATGGTTGTGAATTTTTCCATGTTCTCTGTCTCCAACGGCGCGACGCGCCGGTCATGTCACTTGTGCAAAGTCCGCCCTAAGGTGCGGATGAAGAACGACAGCACGATCAGCCCGGCACCGTTCAGCAGCAGCTCCACCCCCAGCAGGATACCCAGAAGCTGCGGGCCGACGGTGGCGAAGTTGGCCAGGATATAGGCCGCCAGCAGGACCGACAGCGCCCCCGAGATCAGCATCGGCCAGAAGAACGCGGTGTTGCGCATCCGCCACGAGAACACGATCCGCGTGATGCCGCTGGCCGCCAGCAGGATCAACACCAGCAGCGCAAGCGAGATCGTGCCCTCGAACGGGTTGAACAGGAACGACAGCCCCAAAAGCACCATCAACACGCCCAGCAGGATGCTGAAGACCTTGCTGCCCGTGCTTTCGGCGGCGAATCCGCCCGCGATCTGAAAGCCGCCGCTGAGGACGAACAGCGCGCCCGTCAGCGTGGTCACCGCCAGCGAGGCCATCGCGGCATTGCCCAGGACGAATACGCCGAACACCACCGACACGAGGCCCAGCAACAGCCATTTTACCCAATCTTTCATCCGATTACCCTTCCCGCGGTTTTATCGCAGCCTACATCAATTCGCGCACGTCGGTAAGATGTCCGGTGACCGCCGCCGCCGCCGCCATGGCGGGGCTGAGCAGGTGCGTGCGTCCGCCCCGCCCCTGACGACCCTCGAAGTTGCGGTTGGACGTGGCGGCGCAGCGTTCGCCCGGCGCCAACTGGTCGGGGTTCATCGCCAGGCACATCGAACAGCCCGCAAGGCGCCATTCGAAACCGGCCTCCGTAAAGATATCGGCAAGGCCCTCCTCCTCGGCCTGTGCGCGCACAAGGCCCGAACCGGGCACGACCATGGCGCGGATGCCTTCCTTGATCTTGCGCCCCTTGAGGATTGCGGCGGCCGCGCGCAGATCCTCGATCCGCCCGTTTGTGCACGAGCCGATGAAGACCGTGTCGATGGCCACCTCGCTAAGCGGCGTGCCCGGCTTCAGCCCCATATATTCCAGACTGCGCCGCGCCGCATCGACCTTGCCGCCGGTGAAATCCTCGGGGGCAGGGACCGAGGCGGTGATCGGCAGCACGTCCTCGGGCGAGGTGCCCCAGGTGACGACCGGCGCGATATCCTCGCCCTTGAGGGTCACGACCTTGTCCCAATGCGCGTCGTCGTCGGATTTCAGGGTTTTCCACCACGTCAACGCGGCTTCCCATTGCGCGCCCTTGGGGGCGTGCGGGCGGCCCTTGACGTAGTCGAAGGTGGTCTCGTCCGGCGCGATCAGGCCGGCGCGCGCGCCGCCTTCGATCGCCATGTTGCAGACGGTCATGCGCCCTTCCATCGACAGGTCGCGGATCGCCTCGCCGCAATATTCGATCACATAACCGGTGCCGCCGGCGGTGCCGATCTTGCCGATCACGGCCAGGGTGATGTCCTTGGCGGTCACGCCGGGCGCCAGCTTGCCGGTGATCTCGACCTTCATGTTCTTGCTTTTGGTCTGGATCAGCGTCTGGGTGGCCAGCACATGTTCGACCTCGGACGTGCCGATGCCGTGTGCCAGCGCGCCGAACGCGCCGTGGGTCGCGGTGTGGCTGTCACCGCAAACCACGGTCATGCCGGGCAGGGTCCAGCCCTGTTCGGGGCCGACGATATGCACGATGCCTTGGCGGATGTCGGTGACGGGATAGTAATGCAGCCCGAATTCGCGCGCGTTGGTGTCCAGCGCCTCGACCTGGATGCGGCTTTCCTCGTTCTCGATAAAGACATCGCGGCCCTCGGTCGTGGGCACGTTGTGATCGGGAACGGCGATGGTCTTGTCGGGGGCATGCACCTTGCGGCTGGCCAATCGCAGCCCCTCGAAGGCCTGCGGGCTGGTCACCTCGTGAACAAGGTGGCGGTCGATATAAAGCAGTGTGGTGCCGTCGTCGGCCTCGTGCGCGACATGGGCATCCCAGATCTTGTCATAGAGCGTCTTGGGGGACATCGGTCCTCTCCCGTCTTGGTGTGGAATGTGAAAACTGCACGCGAAAGCGCGGCGCGGCGCGTTATAGGCAGGCCGTGACCGTCAGGGTCGCACCGAAAAAGCGCCATGGCAGGCGCGCATGGTCATCCATGTCGAAAACGCGGGTCATGACACAAGCAATATAACGCAGCGTCGCCTCCTGCAAGGGCAACGCGATTGTGCGAAGCCGTTGACAGCGCTAGTTTCGGCGAATGGAAGAGCAACTCATGCTGATCGTCGAACGCGCGCAGGCCCTTTGGGCCGAGGCGGTTCTGGACGCGCGCAACCTGATTCTGCCATCGCGGCTTTATCAATTCGGGATATTGGCCGCCTGTATTCTGGCCGCCTGGGGGCTGAAGCGCATCGTTTCGCCGCGCTTTCGCGACTGGATGCGAAATCGCGACGGCTGGAAGAAATGGCAGTTGCGCGCGCTGCTGCAGATCGACCGCCGGCTGGGCCTTTTGTTCTTCGTCGTGCTGGCCTGGACGGCGACCGGCCTCATGGCCGAGATCTCGCAGTTTCCGTCACGCCGCTTCATCCTGACGCTTGCGGCGACCATCGCGACAGCCTGGCTGCTGGTCGGTCTGGCGGCGCGGCTGGTGCGCAACCGCTTCCTGCGCCGGGTGGTGACCTGGGGGTTATGGATCTATGTCACGCTGTATTACCTGGGCATCGCGGACGAGGCTGGCGAATTTCTGGATGGCATCGCGGTCAATCTGGGCGCGTTTCACCTGAGCCTTCTGGCGATTCTGAAGGCCGTCGTCGTCATGGCGGTGCTCTTTACCACGGTACGGTTGTTTTCGGCCGCCGTGTCGGGACGTATCCGCGACAACGAGGATATTTCGCCCACGATGCGCGTGCTGCTGGTCAAGATCATGCAGATCACGCTTTACGGCGCGGCGTTTCTGATCGGGCTGAGGGTGATCGGACTGGATCTGACGGGTCTGGCCTTCCTGTCGGGCGCCATCGGCGTCGGGCTGGGTTTCGGCCTGCAAAAGGTGGTGTCGAATCTTGTCAGCGGCGTGATCATCCTGCTGGACAAGTCGATCAAGCCCGGCGACGTCATCACCATCGGTGAGACCTTTGGCTGGATCAACGCGCTGGGCGGTCGCTACGTTTCCATCACCACCCGTGACGGCAAGGAATACCTGATCCCGAACGAGGATCTGATTACCGGGCAGGTGGTCAACTGGTCCCATTCCAACGATTTTGTCCGTCTCGACATCCATTTCGGCACATCCTACGGCGATGACCCGCATCAGGTCCGCCGTCTAGCCATCGAGGCGGCGGGCAGCGTCAACCGGGTGCTGCGTTCGCGTCCGGCGGTGTGTCATATCGTCAACTTCGGCGACAGTTCGGTGGATTACGTCCTGCGCTTCTGGATCCGCGATCCGGTCGCTGGCCTCACCAATATTCGCGGCGATGTCTTTCTTGCACTGTGGGACGCATTCAAGGAGCACGGCATCACCATCCCCTTCCCGCAGCGCGAGGTGCTTATGCTGGAGGGCTCGTCGCTGGATGTCGGGCCAGAGCGAGAGGCTTAGCGGCAGATCACACCGCAGGACGATTGCGCGCTGGCCGAAACGATCCGCCTGGGGCCGCGAAAGATGAACCAGCCGCAACTGCGGTCTGCCGGATTGGTTATCTCGCGATCTCCCGTCACGCGCGAGAACACACACGCGCCCCGATTGCCGACTTTCGCCAGCTCCATCGCATCACGCTCGGCGGGGGTGCGCCCGGCGGTACGTTGAACGTCGCCGTTCAGGGTGACGCCGGGGGCGAAAGTCGATCCACCCTGCCGACAGCGAGTGCGGGCATTGGCCGCGTTGACCGGCGAAGGACATTCGCGCGCAGCCTGGTTGCGTGCTGCGGCGATTGCTGCAGCTGCTGCCGCATTGCGCGCCGCCGTCAGATCGCAGCGTCCGCGCGATATGGTCGCAGTTGCGACGCCACCGGCAAGGCCGTCGTCGCGGCACCAGCCAAGCTGGATGAGTTGGTCCTGCGCTGTTGCCGGAACAACACTCGTCGAGCCGATGGAAAGAAAGACAGCACAAATACGCAGATAGCGCTCGCCATACATGACATGCTCCTGAAAAGAAGTTTAAAAATTAAAAAACGGATTGGAAGCGATCGGGCGTCGTGCCTGCAGCGGCGGGATCGGGTCCGCAATTATTTTAGCACATTTTGACCAATACCGACAGAAATTTCCGGTCGCGGGACCCTCCCCGCGCTGGACAATTGAAATCCGGCGCCGCAATTGCTATTTTCGGGTCATACCCGGCGCCGGGGTCTGACGGCGCGCGAGAAGGAGGACATCGTCCTGACATCCCAAACAGAAACGGCCTTGTCCGCTGATGAGCGTTCGGGCCGAATGGCGGCCCAAATCCAGCCGGACAGCGATACGTTGCTGGCGCATATCCTTTCCTCACTTGCCGATGACAAGGCCGAAGATGTCGTGCAGATCGATCTGCGCGGCAAGACGGCGATCGGCGATTACATGGTGATCGCGTCGGGACGATCGACGCGGCAGGTCACGTCCATGGCCGACAAGCTGGTCGAGCGGCTGAAGCAGGATTTCGGACGTCTGGCCCGGATCGAGGGCAAGGATACCGGCGATTGGGTGCTGATCGATACCGGCGACGTGATCGTTCACATCTTCCGCCCCGAAGTGCGCGAATTCTACCAGCTGGAAAAGATGTGGCTGCCCGCCGAGACTGCCGGCTCGGCCAACTGATCGCGCCACGCCATGATGCGCGTGACGCTATGTGTGGTGGGTCGCCTGCGCACCGGGCCGCAAAAGGCGCTGGCCGCGGATTATCTGTCGCGGTTCGACCGCACGGGCCGGGCCTTGGGGCTGGGGCCGGCGCAGGTCGTCGAGACCGAGGCGCGCAATGGCGGCGGCACGGCTGCCGAGGCCGCCTTGCTGCGCCGGGCGCTGCCGCAGGGCGCGCTGACCTGCATTCTGGATGAACGTGGCAAGCGTCTTGATTCACCGCAATTCGCCCGGCATCTGGCCGATTGGCGCGATCAGGGGCGTGCGGATCTGGCGCTGGTGATCGGCGGGGCCGATGGGATCGACCCGGCCTTGCGCGAGGAGGCGGATTTCAGCCTGTCCTTCGGCACGATGGTCTGGCCGCATCTGCTGGTGCGCGTGATGTTGGCCGAACAGCTTTACCGCGCGGCGACGATCCTGGCCGGTGGCCCCTATCACCGGAACTGAAGCGCCCGCTCGCCTTGTCACAGGGTGCGCGGGGGAATACGCTCGTTCCCGATAAGGGAGACCCCGATGCAGATGCCACCCCCCGATCGCCGCGTCCTGTCGCAGAAGCCGCAATTGGTCGAGCGGCTGTTGCAGGTGTTGCCTGCCGACGCCGTCATTCACGATCCGGCGGAGACGCGGGTTTATGAATGCGATGCCCTGACCGCCTATACCTGTCCGCCGATGGTGGCGGTGCTTCCGGCCAGCACACAGCAGGTTTCGGACGTGCTGCGCATTTGCCACGAAATGGCGGTGCCGGTGGTGCCGCGCGGCTCCGGAACATCGTTGGCTGGCGGGGCGTTGCCCACCGCCGATTGCGTGGTGCTGAGCGTGGCGCGGATGAATGCGGTGCTGGAAACCGACTATGACAGCCGCTTTATCCGGGTCGAGGCCGGACGGACCAACCTCAGCGTCACCGGCGCGGTGGAAAAGGCCGGGTTCTTCTATGCGCCGGACCCGTCCAGTCAGTTGGCCTGTGCCATCGCGGGCAATATCGCGATGAATTCCGGCGGGGCGCATTGCCTGAAATACGGCGTGACCACGAACAACCTGATGGGCGTGACGATGGTGCTGATGGACGGCCAGGTGGTCGAGATCGGCGGTGCGCATATGGACGCGGCCGGTCTGGATCTGCTGGGCGTGATCTGCGGCAGCGAAGGGCAACTGGGCGTCGTGACCGAGGCGACCCTGCGCATCCTGCCCAAACCCGAGGGCGCGCGCCCGGTGCTGATCGGGTTCGACAGCAGCGAGGTGGCGGGCGCCTGCGTGTCGGACATTATTCGCGCCGGGGTGCTGCCGGTTGCGATCGAGTTCATGGACCGCCCCTGCATCCGCGCGACCGAGGCGTTCGCCCATGCGGGATATCCCGATTGCGAGGCGTTGCTGATCGTCGAGGTCGAGGGCAGCGCGGCCGAGATCGACGACCAATTGCGCCGTATCACGGATATCGCGCAGCGCCATGCTCCGGTCGAACTGCGCGAAAGCGGTTCGGCCGAGGAAAGCGCGCGCATCTGGCTGGGCCGCAAAAGCGCGTTCGGCGCCATGGGGCAGATCAACGATTACATGTGTCTCGACGGCACGATCCCGGTCAATGCCCTGTCCGAGATGCTGCGCCGAATCGGCGAGATGAGCCGGGAGTTCGGACTGGATGTCGCAAATGTGTTCCATGCCGGGGACGGCAACATGCATCCGCTGATCCTGTTCGACGCCAACAAGCCGGGCGATCTGGAATGGTGCGAGGCGCTGGGGGCGGAGATCCTCAAGCTGTGCGTGGACATGGGCGGCTGCCTGACCGGCGAACATGGTGTGGGCGTGGAAAAGCGCGATCTGATGCTGCACCAGTTTTCCCGCGCGGACCTGCAGGCGCAGATGGCGGTCAAGGATGTGTTAGATCCCGCATGGTTGCTGAACCCGGCCAAGGTGTTTCCGCTGGCGCTTTCGGCGGATCGGATGGCGGTGCCGGTGGCGGCGCAATAGGGGGCGCTGCCCCCTCTTGGCCTGCGGCCAATTCACCCCCGGGGTATTTCGAACCAGAAAGAAGCATGATGGGTGCAACGACAGAGGCGGAACTGGCCGAGCGGGTGGCCGAGGCTGACGGGCCGCTCTGGATTCGGGGCGGCGGGACGCAGGGATTGTGCGGTGACGGCGCGGCGCTGGAAGTGGTCGGGCTGAGCGGCGTCGAGGTCTATGAACCGGGGGCGTTGACGCTGGTGACGTGGGCAGGAACGCCGCTGGCCGAGATCGAGGCGCTTTTGAGCGGCGAGGGGCAGCGGCTGGCCTTTGAGCCGATGGATCATCGGGGACTGAGCGGAGCGGGGGGTGTGCCGACCATCGGCGGCGCGGTGGCGGCCAATGTCTCCGGCCCACGCCGGGTGCAGGTGGGGGCGTGCCGCGATCATCTGCTGGGGGTGCGCTATGTCGATGGCATCGGGCAGGTGATCCGCAATGGCGGGCGGGTGATGAAGAATGTCACCGGATACGATCTGGTGCGGTTGCTGGCGGGAAGCCGAGGCACGCTGGGTGTGCTGTCGCAGGTCGCGCTGAAGGTGTTGCCGCGTGCCGAGGCCGAGGCGAGCGTGTTGATCCACGGCTTGAACATGGCGCAGGCGGTGCAGGCGATGGCGGCGGCACTGGGTTCGCCCTATGAGGTGAGCGGGGCCGCGTTCGGCAATGTGTCAGGGGAGCGCGCAATGGCCCTGCGTATCGAGGGATTCGGAGACTCGGTCGCGTATCGCGCAAGCCGGCTGCGCGAGATGATGGGGCGGTTCGGCGAGGTCGCGCTGTGCGACGACGCTGCGCGGTCCGCTGCGATCTGGAAGGATGTGCGCGATGTCGCACCGTTCCATGACGCGCCGGGAGACGTGTGGTGTCTGTCAACGCGCGCCGGGCAGGCGGGCGATCTGGCGGCGCGTCTGGGCGCGCGTGATCTGCTGCTGGATTGGGGCGGCGCGCGGATCTGGGCGCTGGTCGCGCCGGGTTATGATCTGCGGGCGCGGGCGGGAGCGTTCGACGGTCATGCGACCCTTGTGCGCGCCGATGCCGAAACCATGGCGCGGCTGGGGCGGTTTCATCCCCGCCCGGCGCCGCTTGCCGCGATCGAGGCGGGTTTGCGGGCGCGGTTCGATCCGCGCGGAATCTTCAATCCGGGATTGATGGGGTAGGGCGATGCGCACCGAATTCACCGAGGAACAGTTGCGCGATCCGGATACGAAACGCAGCAACGAGATTCTGCGCGCCTGTGTGCATTGCGGATTCTGCACCGCCACCTGCCCGACCTATCAATTGCTGGGCGATGAGTTGGACGGGCCGCGCGGGCGCATTTACCTGATCAAGGACATGCTGGAAAACGACCGGGTGCCGGATGCGAAAACGGTCCTGCATATCGACCGTTGCCTGTCGTGTCTCGCCTGCATGACCACGTGTCCCAGCGGCGTGCATTACATGCATCTGGTGGATCACGCCCGCGCCTATATCGAGGATCGTTATCGCCGCCCCGTCGGCGAGCGGGCGTTGCGCTGGATGTTGGCGCGGATACTGCCTTATCCGGGCCGGTTCCGGCTGGCGCTGAGGTCAGCGCGGCTGGGGCGGCCATTTGCGCGCCTGATCCCGGATGCGCGGCTGCGTGCGATGCTGGCGATGGCTCCCCGGCAGGTTCCGATGCTCAGCCCGAACGATGCGCCGCAGAGCTTCGCGCCCAAGGGCGAGCGGCGGATGCGGGTGGCGCTGATGACCGGTTGCGCGCAGCGGGCGCTGAACACGGATATCAACGATGCCACGATCCGTCTGCTGACACGGGCGGGCTGCGAGGTGGTGGTGGCGCGCGGTGCGGGATGTTGCGGTGCGCTGACCCATCACATGGGGCGCGGCGCCGACAGCCATGCATCCGCCGCAGCCAATATTCGCGCCTGGAGCGCCGAGATCGCGGGTGAAGGGCTGGATGCGATCGTGATCAACACTTCGGGTTGCGGCACCACAGTCAAGGATTACGGGCACATGTTCCGCAACGATGCCTTGGCGGAGGATGCCGCGCGCGTGGCAGGGCTGGCACAGGATGTCAGCGAGGTGCTGGCACGGCTGGATATGCCCCGGCAGCCGGCCAAGGAGGTGAAGGTCGCGTATCACGCGGCTTGTTCGCTGCAGCATGGACAGAAGATCACGGCGCAGCCCAAGGATCTGCTGCGCCGGGCGGGGTTCGAGGTGGTCGAACCCGCGGACAGTCATCTGTGTTGCGGCAGTGCCGGTACCTACAACCTGATGCAGCCGGAAATCGCAGCGCAGTTGCGGGCGAACAAGGTGCGCACCATAGAAGCGACCGCGCCGGATGTGATTGCCGCCGGGAATATCGGGTGCATGATGCAGATCGCCTCGGGAACCGGGGTGCCGGTGGTGCATACGGTCGAATTGCTGGACTGGGCCCAGGGTGGGCCGGAACCGCGTGCGTTGGCACCAGCACGTTGAATTTGGCGCACGGCCTCAATTTCGCCACTTGGCTCTTGTATTGCCAGGGCCGGATGGCACGGAGGGTGGCGTGGGTCGCATCGTGATAGTGCTGGCGGTTGTGCTGCTGCCGTCGATTGCGCTGGCGCAGGACAGCCGGCTGGAACGGTTGGACACCACCGATGCCGGCCGCGACTGGGAAGCGGTGGGCCGGCTGGATATCAAGGGTGCCGGGTTCTGCACCGGGGCATTGATCGCGCCCGATCTGGTGCTGACGGCCGCGCATTGCCTGTTCGATACCGGATCGAAACAACCCGTCGCGCCGGAGACGATCGAATTCCTGGCGGGCTGGCGCAACGGGCGCGCCTCGGCCTATCGCAATGTGCGCCGGGCGGTGGTGCATCCCGATTACCGGTTCGAGGGCGACGACGCGTCCGACCGGGTGCGTAACGATGTGGCGCTGCTGGAATTGCAGCATCCGATCCGCAACACGACGGTGATCCCGTTTGAAACCGCACCGGACCCGGCGAAGGGCGCGCGGGTCGGCGTGGTCTCGTATGCAAGCGACCGGGCCGAGGCACCGTCGCTGCAAGAGGTTTGCGCCGTCATGGCGCAGCAGCGGGGCGTTCTGGTGATGTCCTGCGATGTCGATCACGGATCGTCAGGCGCGCCGATCTTCTCGTTTGTCGACGGTCGCGCGCGGATCGTGTCGGTGGTATCGGCCAAGGCGCTGATGCGCGGCACGCGGGTGGCGCTGGGCACGGTGCTGGACGCGCCGTTGAAACGGTTGGAGATGGAGCTGCGGCGGAGCGAAGAGGGCGGTCCCGGTCCGGACGCCAGGCGTCGCGAGATCGGCGCGAAGTTCGTGCGACCCTAGCCGGAAAACCAGCGACATGACGTGTTTTACCGGGGATATCCTGGGCTTGAAACCGGGTGGTCCGGTTCCCATTTCGGTTTTGCCGGATCGCCTGAACGGGGTCCGGTGTGAACAGCCCGTCCAATCACCGGAGGGCGAAGATCATGGATCGCTCAAGATGAGGATAACCAACATGCGTACATTCGATTTTGCACCGTTGCACCGTGCTACCGTCGGTTTCGATCAAATCGCCGACATGCTGGACAGGGTCATGACCAACGAGGTCAGCCAACCCAGCTATCCGCCCTACAATATCGAGAAGACGGCCGATGATGCCTATCGCATCTCGATCGCGGTTGCCGGATTCGCGGAAGCCGACCTGGCCGTCGAGGTGAAGGAAAACAGTCTCGTCGTTTCGGCCCGCAAGGCCGAGGAGGATGGCGAGCGCAGCTATCTGCATCGGGGTATCGCAACCCGCGCCTTCGAGCGCCGGTTTCAACTGGCCGATCATATTCATGTGACGGGTGCCAGCCATATCGACGGGATGCTGCATATCGACCTCAAGCGCGAAGTGCCCGAGGCGCTGAAACCGCGCCGTATCGAGATTGCCAATGGCGATGCCAAGGCGATCGAGGGCAAGGCCGTCAACTAAGGTCGATGGCGCATCGAGCAAGGAAAGCCCGGCGTGCCTCCGGGCTTTTTCGCGGGGGCGCTGCCCCCGCACCCCCGGGGTATTTTTTGACCAGAAAGAAGCAGGGACGGGCGCTCAGACCGCCATGCAGATATATTTCATTTCGAGAAATTCATCGATCCCGTGATGGCTGCCTTCGCGGCCGAGGCCGGATTGCTTGACGCCGCCGAACGGGGCGACCTCGGTGCTTATGATACCGGTATTGACGCCGACGATGCCATATTCCAGTGCCTCGGCCACTTTGTAGACGCGGCTGAGATCCTTGGCGTAGAAATAGGACGCCAGGCCGAAGATCGTGTCGTTGGCAAGATCGATCACCTCGTCCTCGTCCTTGAAGCGGAACAGCGGGGCGAGCGGGCCAAAGGTTTCCTCGGTGGCGAACTCCATCTCGCGGGTGGCGCCGGTGATGATGGTGGGGGAGAAGAAGTTGCCGGACATTTCGTGGGCCTCGCCGCCCAGAATGACCTCGCCCCCCTTGGATTTCGCGTCGGCAATGTGTTCGCGCACCTTGGCCACCGCGTCGTTATTGATCAGCGGGCCGAGGTCGGTGTCCTGTTGCAGGCCATCGCCGACCTTCATCTGCGCGACCCGCGCCTTCAGCTTTTCGGCGAAGGCGTCATAGATTCCGTCCTGCACATAGATGCGATTGGCGCAGACGCAGGTCTGGCCGTTGTTGCGGAACTTGCACAGGATCGCGCCTTCGACGGCTTCGTCCAGATCGGCGTCGTCGAACACGATGAAGGGCGCGTTCCCGCCCAGTTCCATCGAGCATTTCATCACCTGGTCGGCGGCCTGTTTCAGCAGGATGCGCCCGACATCGGTGCTGCCGGTAAAGGTCAATTTGCGCACCATCGGGTTTTCGCAGAACTCCTTGCCGATCTCGCTGGACGAAGACGAGGTCACGACATTGAAAACCCCCGCCGGAATGCCGGCACGATCCGCCAGCACCCCCATCACGAGCGCCGAAAGCGGGGTTTCGCGCGCGGGTCGCGCGACGAAGGCGCAGCCGGCGGCCAGCGCCGGCGCGGCCTTGCGGGTGATCATGGCGTTGGGAAAATTCCACGGCGTGATCGACGCGGCCACGCCCACGGGCTGTTTGATGACCGTGATCCGCTTGTCGCGCTGATGGCCGGGGATGGTTTCGCCGTAGATACGCTTGGCTTCTTCGCCGAAGAATTCGATGAACGACGCGCCATAGCCGATTTCGCCCTTGGCCTCGGACAGGGGTTTGCCCTGCTCGGCGGTCAGGATGATGGCAAGATCGTCCTGGTGCTGCATCATCAGGTCGAACCATTTTCGCAGCACCGCGGCGCGCTCCTTGCCGGTCCAGCGCGCCCATTCCTTTTGCGCGGTCTCGGCCTGGGCGATGGCATTGGCAACCTGCGCGCGGCTAAGGTCGGCGACCTGCGCGATCACGTCGCCGCGCGCGGGATTGGTGACATCGAATGTGCCGTTGTCGCCCTCGACCCATTGGCCGTCGATATAGGCGCGGGTGGCCAGAAGGTCCGGATCGCGCAGAAGCGATTTCAGGTCGGTCGTTGCGTCGGCCATGGGTTTCCCCTTTGATGAGCAGGTCAGTCCTGAAAATGATGCAGGGTTTTGCCGGGTCAAGCAAGGAGAGGCGGATGGAACTGGACGATGCGTATGACAATGGCGGCCATATCGCCGGGTCCGAGGCGTTTCCCGCGCGCTGGCAGGCGGCGGCGCGAAACTGGATCGCGCGGGAATCACGGGCCGGCCGGGCGCGGATTGCGCTGCCCTATGGCGAGGGCGCGCGCGAGGTGTTCGACCTGTTCCTGCCGGACGGGCCGCCGCTGGGCCTTTTGGTGTTCGTTCATGGCGGATACTGGCGCGCGTTCGATCGCAGCTATTGGTCGCATCTGGCGCAAGGCGCGCATGAAAAAGGCTGGGCGGTGGTGATGCCATCCTATGATCTGTGTCCGGTCGTGCGGATTTCCCATATAACCGCGCAGATCGCCCGCGCGGTTACGGCGGCGGCGCAGGAGGTCGAGGGGCCGGTGAGTCTGAGCGGCCATTCCGCGGGCGGACATCTGGTGGCACGGATGCTGGCGCCGGGGATGCTGGCGGATGCGCTGGTTGCGCGGTTGCATCACGTGGCGCCGATCTCGCCGCTGGGGGATTTGCGCCCGTTGCTGCAGACAACGATGAACGAGGATTTGCGCCTTACGGGACCAGAGGCGCGCGCCGAAAGTCCGGTCTTTCAGCCGGTGCCGGACGTTGCGGCCAGTATCTGGGTCGGCGGTGATGAGCGACCGGCCTTTCTGGATCAGGCGCGCGGGCTGGCCGAGGCGTGGGGCGTGGAGAACGTCGTGGTGCGGGGACGTCATCATTTCGACGTCATCGACGCGCTGGCCGATCCCGACAGCGAACTGGTGGCGCGGCTGACGCGGTAAAGTTTGCGCATATCGGGCAAGACGGGGGCGGGTGCGGCGGCTGATCGGATCAGTCGGCAAAGAGTTGGTGGGCTTTTGCGATTTCGAGCGCCTTGTCATGAGGGATCGTCAGGAAATCAGCCAGTTCCGCGGCGTTTTCCTCGGGGGAGGCGCTTTCGCGGAGGCGTCGGTGATGCGCGAAATCCGCGTCGCGGATGCGGTCGCTTTCGTGCATCATGTCCATCCGCACGGTGGGCAGCAGGCGGTTCAGCGTTTCCGCACCCGTCTGTTCGCCTGCCAGCCCGATCCGGCGGGCATGTCCGATCACGTCTTCATCGGTGAAGCGGCATTCGATTTCGAGCAGGCGGGTCACGGACCGGTCCGAAGAGAAGTCGTGCATCAGGTCCAGATTGCCGGGATCCATGCAGACGATCAGGCGGTCGGTGTCGTAATACTCGAACAGCATCCGCATCAGGGCGCGTCGGTGGCGGGTGCGCTTTTCAAGCGTGCTCTGGATGCCGCCCAGATCGGGCAGGGGCGTATCGTCTTCATCGAACAGGTATTCGATGGCGGGCAAGTTCGTCTCCTGACGGATGCGCTGCAGCAGGCGTTTGGCGACGTGCCATTTCTTGCAGGTGACGATCATCAATTCGCGCTCGCGCCCCAGCGAACTTTCGGTCTCCCAGAACCGGGTGGCGAAACGCCGCCCGATCCGGCCGCGCCCGGTCAGAAACCGGAACAGGCTGACGCCTTCGTTCGAGATCGGGAATTGCACGCCTGTCGCGGCATAGAGACGGCCCAGCCGTGTCTTGAGGTCCTGCGCCTCGGGGCTGATCTTGCGGGCGAACAGGAAATCCTGTCCCAGCAGCAGGTCGTAGTGATCGTTGTAGAAGGTGACGGGCATGCCGTAATCGGAGAACATCAGGAAGGTCAGCGTGCGGCAGCGGATCTCGGTCTGGGGCACCAGATGGCGCACCAATGTCTGAAAGAACGTCTCGTCCGGGATCCAGGTGGTGCGGAAAAACCGCATGATATCGGGACGTTCGCGGATCATCTCCAGGATCTGCTCCACCGTCGTCCGGCGCAGACACCACCATTGGCTGCCGATCTGCACCTGGATGTCGTGCGGAATCCGACGTTGCAGGCCCAGCTTCTTCTGCAGCGCGATGGATGCGTAGAACAGGCGCTTGTGCCGGCGTTCGTTCAGCACGTGCCGGTAAATCAGGCGCTCTGTCTTGAGGCCGGTCTTGATCCAGTCGCTTTCGAAGAAATCATGGCTTTCGATGAAATCGGCATCGTTTTCGTCCAGAAAGGCATGGGCATATTCCGCCGTCTTGATTGCCATGCAGTCGCCCGACAGCATGTAAAAGTGCGTGGCACGCGGAAAGGTCCGGATCGCCGCCTCTATCGCGTTGAGCGAGGCCTGCACCAGCGACCATTCCCCCCAGCCGCATTTGATCCGCCGGCGCGCGAATGTGATATTCGCATTGTCCGCCAGCGCGGCGCGGATCCGGCGATAATCGGCGCGACGGGCGCCCGCATCGAAGTGGATCGCCATGTAATCGCCGGCAGCCGTCAGTTGCCTGGCCTGCTGCACGATCGCCTCGGGGTTCTTGTGGCAGAGCAGGATATACGCAATTCTGGCCATTGGAAATGTCGCGCCGTTTAACAATGCTTTATCGGCTTGATAGAGAGGAAGGCCGATTGAATAAACCGGCATTGTCTGCTTTTTGTGGCAAACAATCGGTGTGCACGAGCGGAGGCACCGCGCAAGGAGGCGAGCAGATGGGGTTTCCCGGCACATGGATGACCGAGAGCGAAAGCGTGGTGTATCGGGTCGTGCCGAAATGCGCCTGCTCGACGATCGGACAGATCCTGTATTATTCCGATCACGGCGAATTCTTTGACGGCGACATACACGATGCCGAAACCGGATTGCATAAATGGGCGTTCGAGCGCAGCCAGACCCCGATCACACGTAACGTGCAAGGGCACGACAGTTTTGCGTTCACCTGTGTGCGCAATCCCTACACGCGCATCCTGTCGTCGTTTTTCGACAAGATCTGCGGCATCCAGCGCAATGGCAAACGCTATCGCGGCAAGCTGGTGCCGATGCTGATCTACAAATACGGCATCGAGGTCGGCGGCGATGACGGTCAGGACCCTTTCGACCAGATCAAATCGTTTCGCCGGTTCCTGCTTTTCGCGCGCGACACCATCCGCTGGCGTCGTCCAATGGACCCCGATATCCACTGGTCGGCGATGTCCGGGCATGTCGGCACCTTTATCGTCAATGGCGGCACCTATGACCGGATCATCTGGACCGAAGCCTTCGACGACGGCATGACGGAGGTTCTGAATGCCATCCAAACGCCGCATCCGGTGGATCTGACCAGCATACCGCGCTTCAACGAAAGCGAAGGCCACGGCCCCAAGCGCGCGCATCCGGTCGAGGATTACTTCGACGATCTGTCGATGCATCTGGTCTATGAAATCTTCAAACAGGATTTCGACCTGTTCCGATATGATTTAGAAAACCCGTCAAACAAGATGCCGGTGGGCGAGATCGACCTTGACGAGGTGCATGCCAAGCTGGGTGGCTGACGGCACCTGCGCAAGCCTCCGGCGGGGATATCTTTCGGCCGGAAGACTCCCCCGGCGTCAAGCCAGGCGCGCGACGACGTAATCCGCGAGGTCGTGCAGCACCGTGCGGATCGGGTGATCGGGCAGGGTGGCAAGCGCCGATTTCGCCTTGTCGGCCCATCTGTCGGCGTCGTTCCGTGTGGTGGACAGCGTGTCGTATTTGTCCATCAGTTCAAGGGCGTGGTCCAGATCGCCCGCCTCCTGTCGACCCAGTTCGATCGTGCGTTTCCAGAAGGCGCGTTCATCGTCGTCGGCCTGCGCGACCGCCTTGATGACCGGCAGGGTCAGCTTGCGTTCGCGGAAATCGTCGCCGATATTCTTGCCGGTGGCGTCGCTGTCGCCCTGATAATCCAGCAGATCGTCGGCGATCTGGAAGGCGATGCCAAGCGCGTCGCCATAGGCGAACAGCGCGCGCACGTGATCCTCGGGCGCATCGGCGATCACCGCACCGGATTCGGTCGCCGCCGAGAACAGCGCCGCCGTCTTGCCGCGCACCACCTGAAGATAGACCTTTTCGTCGGTGGCCAGGTTCTGCGCCGCGCTGAGTTGCAGGACCTCGCCCTCGGCAATCGTGGCCGAGGCGTTGGACAGGATGTCGAGCACCCGCAGGTTGCCCGGCTCGACCATCAACTGAAAGCTGCGCGCGAACAGGTAATCGCCGACCAGAACGCTGGACTTGTTGTCCCAGAGCAGGTTCGCAGTGGGCCGTCCGCGCCGCTGGGCGCTTTCGTCCACCACATCGTCATGCAGCAGCGTCGCGGTGTGGATGAATTCGACCGTTGCGGCAAGGTGGACATGCCACGGCCCGCCATAGCCGCACAGCCGCGCCGCCGCCAGCGTCAGCATCGGGCGCAGGCGCTTGCCGCCGGCCTCGACCAGATGGGCGGTGACCTCGGGGATGCGCGGCGCGTGGCGCGATTCCATGCGCTCACGGATCAGCGCGTTGACCGCGGCCATGTCGTCCGCCAGGACCTCGGCCAGCCGTTCATGGGGTTTCGCGGCGATTGCGCTGTCCATCATGTGTTTGTTTCCCGGCTCGACATCCCTGCTGCCTTGCCTTTACATCCTGATTCATGAAGGAACTTCTGCGCAGCACTGATCCGACTGTCATGGCATTCGCATCCGCTCTTCTTCAGGGCGAGGATATAGACTGCTTTGAAATGGACGTAAACATGAGTGTTCTTGAGGGCGGTATCGGGATCTTTCCGCGCCGCATGATGGTGCGCGGCGCGGATTACGACCGTGCGATGCGGGTCATGCGCGACAACGACATCCTGGCCGACGGATGAGCGCGTCGGGGTTTGCCAGTGACGAGCTGAGCGAGGACGCGTTTCTGGGCGGACGCTTGCGCCTGTTGCAGCCGGTGAAAGGGTATCGCGCCGGGGTCGATCCGGTCTTGCTGGCGGCCAGCGTTCCGGCGCGCAGCGGACAGTCGGTGCTGGATCTGGGTTGCGGTGCGGGGGCGGCGATGCTGTGCCTTGGCGCGCGGGTTCCGGGTGTGCGCCTCGCGGGTGTCGAGTTGCAGCCGGACTATGCCGATCTCGCCCGCAGAAACGCCTCGGTCAACGGCATCGCGGCAGAGGTTCATCGTGCCGATCTCGTCGATCTGCCGGCACCGCTGCGGCAGATGCAATTCGATCACGTGATCGCCAATCCGCCCTATTTCCGGTCGGGTGCCCATAGCCGCGCGCGGGACACGGGCCGCGCAACCGCACTGGGTGGCGGGCTGGCGCTGTCGGAATGGGTTGTCACGGCGGCGCGGCGCTTGGCCGCCAAGGGGCGCTTTTATGCAATCCAGCGCGCGGAACGTCTGCCGGAATTGCTGGCTGGCTGTGCGGGGCGGTTGGGGTCGGTCGAGGTTTTGCCATTGGCCGCGCGTGCGGATCGCGCGCCCCATCTGATCGTGCTGCGCGCGCGCAAGGACGGACGCGCGCCGTTTCATCTGCATGCGCCGCTGATCATGCACAAGGGATCGGCGCATCTGCAGGATGGCCCCGACTATGTGCCCGCGATCGAGTCGGTCCTGCGTTCGGCCGCCGCGCTGGACTGGCCCGCCTGATCGCGGCATTTCGGCGCAACCCTGCCGGATTAACCGCCTGTTAATCAAAAACGGCTCAACTCGCGTGACAGACCCAAACGAATATGCTCAACTATTCGTGCAACTTGTTCAGAAGGAGGATTGCCATGAGCCTGAGCTCGCACCTGACGGAACTGAAAAGGAAGCACCAGACCCTGAGTGATGAAGTCGAACAAGCCCAGCGGTCGCCCGGTGTGGACGGGCTGCAAGTGGCGGAAATGAAGAAGCAGAAGCTGAAACTGAAGGAAGAAATCGAGCGACTTTCGTCCTAGGGGCGATGGCTTGCACGCGCGGCGATCAACGCGCCGAGCGTGATCAGAATTGCGGCGATTGCCAGCGTCCACGATGCGCTGGCAACACCGAAAAGCACCAGAATCATCGTTGACAGCAGCGGCGCTGCGTATGAGGCGATGCCCAGAAGCTGTATATCGCCGTGCTTTACGCCGATATCCCAGATGTAGAACGCCAGTCCGACGGGACCGAGGCCCAGCCCCAGTATCGCCAGCCAGCCCGCCGCCTCGGTCGGCCAGACGGTCTGTTCAAATGCGAGATGCAACAGCAGCGACAAAACCGCGCTGGCCAGACAGAATATCGCCACGGAACTGGTGGGCGTGTGCCTGATGCGGCGCGAGATCACGGAATAACCCGACCATGTCAGCGCGCAAAGCAGGGCGAGTCCATAGCCCGGCAGATATCGTGTCTGAAAACCGATCCCGCCCGCGCCCGACAGGATCAGCGCCGCGCCTGTAAAGCCAAGGACAGCTCCGAAAAGATGCGCCGCGCGCAGGGTCTCGCCGGGCAATGCGCCGGAAAACAGGACGATCAGCAATGGCCAGAGATAGGCGATCAGCCCCGCCTCGGCAGCGGGTGCCATGCGCAGCGCGGAAAAATACAGCGCGTGATAGCCAAACAGGCCCAATGTGCCGAATAGGTAAACCCGCCAGGATACCTGTCGCAATTGCGCCAAGGTGCCGTTGGCCGCAACCCAGATCAGGCCCAGCGTGCCGCCGATGGCAAAGCAGATCGCGTTCAGCAAAAGCGGCGGTGTCGGGGACGATCCGACCGTGAAAAGCGCCAATAGCGACCAAAGCAGCACCGCGCCGAATCCGACGGCAGTGGCGCGTTGTTTTTCCATGCATGCCCCTTGCGCAGGTAAAAGGCCGACCCCGTGCGGGACCGGCCTTTTCAGCGGTATCAGTCGTTCATGAAGATCGTCCTATGACGGTCAGACGAAGAACTGCGCACCATTTGCCGAAATCGTCGAGCCGTTGATGAAGCCGGCATCGTCCGATGCCAGGAACACAACGCAGCGCGCGATTTCCTCGGGCTCGCCCAGGCGGCCTGCGGGGATCTGCCCGATGATGCTTTCGCGGACCTTTTCCGGCACCGCCATGACCATCTCGGTGGCGATATAGCCCGGACAGATCGCGTTGGCGGTGATGCCGGCGCGCGCACCCTCTTGCGCAAGCGATTTCACGATCCCCAGATCGCCCGCCTTGGTCGCGGCATAGTTCACCTGCGCGAACTGGCCCTTTTGACCGTTGATCGAACTGATCACGATGACGCGGCCGAACTTGCGCTCGCGCATGCCGGGCCAGATCGGATGAACGGTGTTGAAAACGCCGGTCAGGTTGGTGTCGATCACCTCGTTCCACTGCTCGGGGGTCATCTTGTGGAATGGCGCGTCACGGGTGATGCCGGCATTCGCCACCACCACTTCGATCGGGCCGAGCTCGGATTCGACCTTTTCGATGCCCGCCTTGCTTTCATCATAGCTGGCGGCGTTCCACTTGTAGGTCTTGATGCCGGTTTCTTCGGTGAACTTGCTGGCGGCCTCATCGTTGCCGGCATAGGTGGCGGCGACGGTATAGCCCTCCTCCTTCAGCGCCTTGGAAATCGCGGCACCGATGCCGCGGGTGCCGCCGGTGACGAGTGCAATTCTTGCCATTTTTTTCTCCAGTGTGATGTGAGCGTTGGAAATGATGTTATCGAGGCTTTTCGGCATGCGCAACATTGTTGCGCGGCGAAATCATGCCGATAAACACGGCCTCTCGATGGACAAGAAAAAAGGCGCTCGATGGCGCCTTTTTCCTTTGTTGTCAGCGGGTCAGGGGCGCTCGACGCACAGGGCGACGCCCATGCCGCCGCCGATGCACAATGTCGCCAGGCCGCGCTTGGCGTTGCGGCGCTTCATCTCGAACACCAGCGTGTTCAGGATGCGCGCGCCCGACGCGCCGATCGGATGGCCGATGGCGATGGCGCCGCCGTTCACGTTCACGATCGACGGATCCCAGCCCATGTCCTTGTTGACGGCACAGGCCTGCGCGGCGAAGGCCTCGTTCGCCTCGACAAGGTCCAGATCCTCGGGTTTCCAGCCGGCCTTTTCCAGCGCCTTGCGGCTGGCGCCGATGGGGCCGACGCCCATGATCGCGGGGTCAAGCCCGACGGTGGCATAGGACACGATGCGCGCCAGCGGTTCGATGCCGCGCTTTTCGGCATTGTCCGCGCTCATCAAAAGGACACCGGCGGCGCCGTCGTTCAGCCCGGAGGCATTGGCCGCGGTCACCGAGCCGTCCTTGGTGAAGGCGGGGCGCAGTTTCTGCATCGCCTCGATGGTGGCGCCGTGGCGGATGTATTCGTCCGAATCCATCACGGTCTCGCCCTTGCGGGTCTTGATGGTGAAGGGGATGATCTCGTCCTGGAACTTGCCGTCTTTCTGCGCGGCTTCGGCCTTGTTCTGGCTGGCGACGGCGAATTCGTCCTGCTGGTCGCGGCTGATCTGCCATTTTTCGGCCACGTTCTCGGCGGTGTTGCCCATGTGATAGCCGTTGAAGGCATCCCACAGCCCGTCGCGGATCATGGTGTCGATATATTTCATGTCGCCCATCTTGTGGCCCTGGCGCAGATTTGCGGCATGGGGCGACATCGACATGTTTTCCTGCCCGCCTGCGGCGACGATTTCGGCATCGCCCAACTGAATGTGCTGCGCCCCCAGCGCGACCGAGCGCAGGCCCGAACCGCAGACCTGGTTGACGATCCAGGCGGCGCTTTCCTGCGGCAGACCGGCGTTTATATGGGCCTGGCGCGCCGGGTTCTGCCCCTGTGCGGCGGTCAGAACCTGGCCGAGGATGGTTTCGCTGACTTCGGATTTGTCGATGCCGGCGCGCGCCACAACGGCTTCCAGCACAGCGGCGCCCAGATCATGCGCGGGCGTGTTGGCGAAACTGCCGGTAAAACTGCCGACCCCGGTGCGGGCCGCGGATGCGATAACTACGTTCGTCATGAATGGTTCCTTTGCCGGCTTGGATAGGAAAGTTGCGTGTTCTACTTTCCGGACTTTCCGAATCTTGTCGTCCCGACATACTGGATTGCCGCAAGGTCAGCAACAGCGACTGCTTGATCTGCGCTTAGAGGTCGCAAGGGCCACGACGGGTCGCGGGCGGGCCAGGATTGCGACCGCCCGTGATCGTGTCAGCGTCCAAAGAGGTGGGATCAGGAGGGGTGGTGGGGCTGAACCAGCCGCGACACCGCGCCGCGCAGCAGCGTGATGACGATGCCACCGAGGCCGGCACACAGAAACAGGTAACCCAGCGGGATCAGATAGAACGGATCGCGCAGATAGCCTTGCGCATCGACTGTCGTGCTGATCGACGCATAGGCGGACGCACAGCCCATACCCATCATCGTGACGACGACAAAGGTGAACAGTTTCAGATACATGATGCCCTCATTCCGACGTTGCGGAGTATTGTTCCTGCCATTATTTCCAAGGGATATCTGCGTTTGCCGCCGCTCGATCAATCAAATTCGAAACGGACTGCCCGACCGGCAAAAAACTGCCGAACGAAAGCTGGCTTTTGGCACAACGCCGACCGGCCTTTCCTGGTTCCGCGTCGCCGATCGTTCACGGATGACGATTCGCCGTCATGGGCACAGAACGGCAGAATCACCTTGGTCCACAGGAGGCAGCACTGACCTCTATTGGAGCGCCGCTTTGCCTTGCGCATGGCTCATCTGCGGGTTTCGGTATAAGCTTGATCCGGAAGCGCGCTAAATGTGGGTCAGAGACCCCGAGGATAAAAAGTGAGTTGGATGTGACAGGAAAACGATTGCTTTTGACGACCGCCGCGCTTTGCCTGACCGGCGCAGCGCAGGCCGACGAACTGCGCGAAGACGCGCTGGACATGTTTCAGGCGCTGCCGTCGACGGTGCCGTCGGTCAGCGACAATGTCATCACACCGGAAAAGATCGAACTGGGAAAGGCGCTGTTCTTTGATCCGCGCATGTCCGCTTCGGGCGTTTTCTCGTGCCATTCGTGCCATAATCTGGCCATGGGCGGAGACGATAACATGCCCACGTCGATCGGACATGGGTGGCAAAAGGGGCCGCGCAACTCGCCCACCGTGCTGAACTCGGTTTTCAACAAGGCGCAATTCTGGGACGGACGCGCCGCCGATCTTGCCGAACAGGCCAAGGGCCCGATCGAGGCGGGCGTCGAGATGGCGAATACGGGTGAAAATGTGGTGGCGACGCTGAATTCGATGCCGCAATATGTCGAGTGGTTCGAAACCTCCTTTCCGGATGAGGATGACCCGGTGACGTTCGATAATTTCGCCAAGGCGATCGAGGCATATGAGGCCACGCTGATCACTCCGGCCCCGTTCGATGCGTGGTTGAATGGTGACGATGGCGCGCTGAGCGACGAGCAGAAAAGGGGCTTGCAGGTGTTCATGGAGGCAGGCTGTGTCAGTTGCCACGCCGGCATCAATCTGGGCGGGCAGGATTATTATCCGTTCGGGCTGATCGAGAAGCCGGGTGCCGATATCCTGCCCGAGGGCGACAAGGGTCGCTTTGTCGTCACCGAAACTGTGGATGATGAATACGTGTTCCGCGCCTCGCCGCTGCGCAATATCGAACTGACCGCGCCTTACTTCCATTCCGGCGTTGTGTGGGATCTGAATACCGCCGTCGAGATCATGGCCAGTTCGCAGCTTGGTGCGGAATTGGCCGTTGACGAGGTCGAGGCGATTACCGCGTTTCTCAAATCCCTCACCGGCACGCTTCCTCCGGTGATCTTGCCGGTCCTGCCGGTCGAAACCGCCACGACACCGCGTCCGTCGGGTGAGGTCATGCAGTAAATGTCATGGTGATGGCGTCACTTGACGCCGTCACCGATCAGGTGCGCGATGATGGCCTGCGCGCTTTTCGAATTCCAGTCTGCATCCCCGGTCAGCCGGGCGATCTCCTGCCCTTCGGGGTTCAGGATGACCGTGATCGGCAGGCCCAGAACGCCCATGTCGCGCGACAGCGCCTGCCTGGGATCCTGATGCCGGGGCAGGTTGTCCACGCCGATCTCATCCAGGAATTTCTTGATACCGGTCGGTGAGTTCGGTCCGCTGGCCAGCGTCAGCACCTCGAACTCGTTCCCGCCGAATTCGGCCTGCAGCGCCGAAAGATGCGGCATCTCCTTGCGGCAGGGCGCACACCATGTCGCCCAGAAGTTCAGCACCACCCATTTGCCCCGCCAGTCCGCCAGCGTTGCCGTGCCCGCACCATCGGCCAACTCAAAAGGCGTGTCGGAAACCGGCTGGGGCGCGCTGTGAATGTTCAGCTTTTTCATGTCGCCCTCGCGCAGCGCCTCAAGCGCGGCTTTATCGGCAAGGGCGGCATTTGCACCGACCGCAAGGGCCATATAAAGGGTCAGGGAACGTAACAGGCGCATATCATTCTCCGGGTGCAGAACATGGCAGACAAGACCTCGAACCAGATGTGGGGCGGCCGTTTCGCCGCAGGGCCGGACGCGATCATGGAGGCGATCAATGCCTCGATCGGATACGATCAGCGGATGGCGGCACAGGACATCGCAGGCTCAAGGGCCCACGCGGCGATGCTGGCCGCGACAGGCGTCATCAGTGATAGCGATGCCGAAGCGATCAGGGAAGGGCTGCTCACGGTTTTGTCGGAAATCGAAAGCGGGACGTTCCGGTTCTCGACCGCGCTTGAGGACATCCACATGAATGTCGAGGCGCGGCTGAAGGAGATCATCGGCGAACCGGCAGGGCGTCTGCACACGGGGCGGTCGCGCAACGATCAGGTGGCGACCGATTTCAAACTATGGGTGCGCGACCAGCTTGACGCCGCCGAAACCGGGCTGCTGGCCTTGATCCGCGCGCTGCTGGGGCAGGCCGAGGCCGGGGCCGATTGGGTGATGCCGGGGTTCACCCATCTGCAAACCGCGCAGCCGGTGACGTGGGGCCATCACATGATGGCCTATGTCGAGATGTTCGGCCGCGATCTGGGCCGGGTGCGCGACGCGCGGGCGCGGATGAACGAATGCCCGTTGGGGGCCGCCGCGCTTGCGGGCACGTCCTTTCCCATCGATCGTGAGATGACCGCGTCGGCGCTGGGCTTTGATCGTCCTGCCGCCAACAGTCTGGATGCGGTCAGCGACCGCGATTTCGCGCTGGAATTCCTGGGCGCGGCCAGCATCTGCGCCATGCATCTGAGCCGCTTTGCCGAAGAACTGGTGATCTGGTCCAGCGCGCAATTCCGGTTCGTCACCCTGTCCGACCGGTTCTCGACCGGCTCCAGCATCATGCCGCAAAAAAAGAACCCAGACGCCGCCGAGTTGATTCGCGCCAAGGTGGGGCGGATCTTCGGCGCCAATACCGCGCTGATGATGGTGATGAAGGGGCTGCCGCTGGCCTATTCCAAGGACATGCAGGAAGACAAGGAACAGGTCTTCGACGCCGCCGATTCGCTGATGCTGGCGCTGGCCGCGATGGAGGGCATGGTGCGCGATATGAGTGCCAACCGCACGTCGCTGGCCGCCGCCGCCGGAAGCGGATTTTCCACCGCCACCGATCTGGCCGACTGGCTGGTGCGGGTGCTGAACCTGCCCTTTCGCGACGCCCACCACGTCACCGGCACGCTGGTGGCATTGGCCGAGCGAAAGGGCTGCGATCTGCCCGATCTGACGCTTGCCGACATGCAATCGGTCCACGATGCGATCACGGCGGACGTATTCGACGTGCTCGGCGTGGACAACTCGGTCAATTCGCGCACGTCCTATGGCGGCACGGCGCCCGCACAGGTGCGCGCGCAAATCGCCGCGTGGCAGGACCGGTTGCGTTGATCTGCGCTGACAGGCGCGGCGTTTCGCACTAGGATCGGGGCAGGGAGGACGCAAGATGAAACCACTGATCGGGTTCCTGATCGCCGCGCTGGTGCTGGCGGCCTGCGGCGTCGACGGCGAACCGGTGCAGCCGACGGTCAGCGCCGGTGTCGGCGTCTCGTCCGGCGGGTCCGTGCATACGCGCGGCAATGTCGGGCTGCATCAGGGGCCGATATCGCTCTATCTGGGGATCTGATGTCGGTCCTGCGGATGATCTATCTGGCGCTTGCCGTCTGGGGTGCGCTGCATCCGATGTTCTGGTTTGTCCGCTGGTTCGGCGAAAACGGGTTCGACCTTGGCGGGTTGGTTGCCGCTTGGCATGTCAACGCTGCGAGTAGTGGGCTGGTCTGGGATCTGACCATCGCCGCCATCGCGTTGACCGTGTGGATTCTGGCCGAGATCGCGGTGCGGCGGAACTGGATCGCGCTGATCGCCATTCCCGCGACCTTCGGGATCGGGGTCGGTTGCGGCCTGCCGCTTTACCTGTTCCTGCGTACGCGCCCCCTCGGTTGAGCGGAATCCGTTTGATCCGGCGCGCGGTTTCTCCTAACCCCCGTTCATGGATCATTTTCTCTATCGCAACGGCGCGCTTTACGCCGAGGATGTACCGGTCGCGGAAATCGCGGCCAGTGTCGGCACGCCGTTCTATCTCTACTCCACCGCCACGCTACTGCGCCATTACCGGCTGTTCGACGAGGCGCTGAAGGGCACCGACCATCTTGTTTGCTATGCCATGAAGGCGGCGGGAAATCTGGCGATCCTGAAAACGCTGGCCGATGCCGGGGCGGGCATGGACGTCGTCAGCCAGGGTGAATACCTGCGCGCCCGCGCTGCCGGTGTACCGGGCGAGCGCATCGTGTTTTCCGGCGTCGGCAAGACCGAAGAGGAAATGCGCGTGGCGCTGTCGGGCGGGATCCGCCAGTTCAACGTCGAATCCGAGCCCGAGATGGAGGCCCTGAACACCGTCGCGCTGGAACTGGGCGTGATCGCGCCGATCACCGTGCGCGTCAACCCGGATGTCGATGCCAGGACCCACGCCAAGATCTCCACCGGCAAGTCGGAAAACAAGTTCGGCATCCCGATCTCGCGGGCTTCGGCGGTCTACGCCCATGCGGCGCGGCTGCCGGGATTGGAGGTCGTTGGCATCGACATGCATATCGGCAGCCAACTGACCGATCTCGACCCGTTCGAGCAGGCCTATACCAAGCTGGCCGCCCTGACCGAGACCCTGCGCGCCGAGGGTCACGACATAAGGCGGCTGGATCTGGGGGGCGGGCTGGGTATTCCCTATGAACGCTCCAACACCGCGCCGCCTTTGCCGGTGGAATACGGCGAGATGGTCAAGCGCGTGCTGGGGCACCTGGACTGCGAAATCCAGATCGAGCCGGGGCGGCTGATCGCCGGCAATGCGGGCATCATGGTCAGCAAGGTGATTTACCTCAAATCCGGCGAGGGGCGCGATTTCCTTATCGTGGACGGCGCGATGAACGATCTGATCCGACCGGCGATGTACGACGCCTGGCACGATATCGTGCCTGTGGTCGAACCCGCGCCCGGAACGCCGCAGCAACCCTATGACGTGGTCGGCCCGGTTTGCGAGACCGGCGACACGTTCGCCCGCCAGCGCGATCTGCCGCCGCTCCGCGCGGGCGATCTGATCGCCTTCCGCAGCGCCGGGGCCTATGGCGCGGTGATGGCCAGCGAATACAATGCCCGCCCGTTGATCCCCGAGGTTCTGGTGAAGGGCGATCAATTCGCGGTAATCCGCCGACGCCCGACCTTTGACGAAATGATGAAACGCGATACCATCCCGGAATGGCTGTAACGCAATCGCGCGTTCCGGCCTGACGGAGAGTCCCGATGGCCGACCCCACCCGCTCCCACCCGGTTCTGCGCAAGCTGGCGCTGCCGCTGGCGTTGACGCGTGCGGGATTGCTGGCCGAACAGGCGCTGCGTGCCTTCTGGCCGCTGATGACGGTGACGATGGCGGCGCTGGCCGCGCTGATGCTGGGCGCGCAGGATCATCTGCCCATCGAACTGGTCTGGGGCGGCACCGTTCTGGGCGCATTGGCGTTGGTCGTGACCTTTGGCGTCGGCATACGGCGCTTCCGGTGGCCGACCCGTGCGGATGCGCTGGTGCGGCTCGACGAGACCCTGCCGGGCCGTCCCATCGCGGCGGTTCTGGATGAACAGGCGATCGGGGCGGGCGATGCGGAGTCGGTTGCGTTGTGGCGCGCGCACCAGGCGCGCATGGCGCAGCGCGCGGCGGCGGCCCGGCCCGCGCGCCCCGATCTGCGGCTGGCGGCGCGTGATCCCTACGCCCTGCGCTATGTCGCGCTGCTGGCGCTGTTGGTGGCACTGCTCTTCGGATCGGTCTGGCGCGTGGGCACGGTGGCCGGAATGGCCCCGGGGGGCGGCGGCGATCTGGCCAGCGGTCCCACTTGGGAAGGCTGGATCGAACCGCCCGGCCATACCGGACAACCGACGCTTTATCTCAACGATATGACCGGTCGCGACCTGCGCATTCCCGAAAACAGCCGTATCGTGCTGCGCTTTTACGGCGAGGTTGGCGCGCTGACGCTGGCCGAAACCGTGTCGGGGCGCACCGGCGCCGGCGCGGCGATCCCGTCGGCCGCCGATCCGCAGCAGGACTTCACCGTCGCGCAAAGCGGCGAACTGCGCATCGACGGCCCCGGCGGGCGCAAATGGTCGGTGGACGTGATCGAGGATTCTCCGCCCGAAATCGCCGTGACCGGCCCCGCGAGCGCCGAGGCGACCGGCGAGATGACATTGCCCTTCAGGGCCAGCGACGATTACGGCGTGACCGGCGGGCAAGCGGTGATCGCGCTGGATCTGGACGCCATCGACCGCCGCTATGGGCTGGAAGCCGACCCCGAACCGCGCGAGCCGATCACCGTGCCCCTGCCGATGCCGATCACCGGCGACCGCGCGGAATTCAGCGAAACCCTGATCGAGGATTTCTCGCGCCACCCATGGGCCAACCTGCCGGTCACGATCACGCTGTCGGCCACGGATGCCGCCGGTCACGTCACCTCGGCCGCGCCTTATGCCACGCCGCTGCCGGCGCGGCGGTTCTTCGATCCGATGGCGGCGGCGGTGATCGAACAGCGCCGCGATCTGCTGTGGTCGCGCGCGAATGCTCCGCGCGTCGCTCAGATCCTGCGCGCGGTGTCGCACCGGCCCGACGACATCTTCCGATCGCAAACCGCCTATCTGCGGCTGCGGGTGATCCTGCGGCGGCTGGAAACCTTCACCCGTCACGCGCTGAGCGAGGCGCATCGCGACGAGATCGCCGAGGCGCTGTGGGATCTGGCCGTGCTGCTGGAAGAGGGCGATCTGAGCGACGCGCTGGAACGGCTGCGCCGCGCACAGGAACGGCTGAGCGAGGCGATGAAGGACGGCGCCTCGGATCAGGAGATCGCCGAACTGATGCAGGAATTGCGCGACGCCACGCAGGATTATCTGCGCCAACTGGCCCAGCAGCCGCCGCAGGAGGGCGACGAGCAGCAGAGCGCCGAGAGCACCATCCAGATGGACGAAAGCGATCTGCAGCGCATGATGGACCGGATCCAGGAGCTGATGGAACAGGGCCGCATGGCCGAGGCGCAGCAGGCGTTGCAGGAATTGCAGCAGATGATGGAAAACATGCGCGTCACCCAAGGGCAGGGCGGCCAATCCGAGGGCCAGCAGGCGATGGAAGGATTGGCCGAGACCTTGCGCGAACAGCAAGGCCTGTCGGATCAGGCGTTCCGGGATCTTCAGGATCAGTTCGGCCCCGATGGGCGACCCGGACAAGAGCATGGCCAGCAAGGGCAGGGCGAGCAAAGCCTTGCCGACCGCCAGCAGGCGTTGCGCGACGAATTGAACCGCCAGCAGGACCGCCTGCCCGGACAGGACGGCGCCGAACGGGACGCGGCGCGCGAGGCGCTGGACCGCGCGGGCCGCGCGATGGACGAGGCCGAGGAGGCGCTGCGCCGCGACAATTATGCCGGCGCGATCGATCGCCAATCCGAAGCGATGGAAGCGTTGCGCGAAGGCATGCGCGATCTTGGCGAGGCATTGGCGCAGAATCGGCAGGCCCGGCCCGGCGAGGGCGAAACCGAACCCGGCGACCGGCGCGCCGAAAGCCGCGACCCGCTGGGGCGGGACACCGGCGAGAGCGGGTCGGTGGGCACCGATCAGGGATTGCTGCAGGGCGAAGACGTCTATCGCCGTGCCCGCGAGTTGCTGGACGAGATCCGCCGCCGCTCGGGCGAGGGCGAGAGGTCGAAAACCGAGCGCGATTACCTGCAACGCCTGTTGGAGCGTTTCTGACGGTTGCGGCGGGATGTCGGGTTTATTGCGACGTGATGTCGGTGACAACGGATTCCAGCCAGATCCGCGCCGTATCGACTGTGTCGGAATAGGCGGCCAGCGCCGGTTGGGTTCGAGGCACCGTCTGCGCGATCTTTTCGGCATTGGTGTAGATCAGCAAAAGACCCGCCGCCAGCAGCACGATCACCCCGAATCCAAGGAGGAAGCCGCTGCGTTTCGGGGTGGGTGAATCAGCCGCATCACTGCCGGGATTCTTCTGTTCGGAAACGCGCAGGGTCGAACTGATCTCTTCCAGATCGGGCAGGAGATTGTGCTGGGGTTCCGATTTCTTTTTGCCGGCGTCGGATGGGGGCTGTTCGCGGCCTTGCGGTGGGGCCGCGACATCGGGGCCATTGTCGAGGCCGAGATCCGGCTGGCTTTCCAACCCGGTTTCAGCCTCTGACGCGCGCAGGCGGGTTTCGTGCTCGGCCTCCTGACGGAGAATGTCGGCGACTTCGGGGTCGAGACGACGGCGAGCGGGGGCGATCGGCGCCTCCGGACCTGCCCCGTCATCGTCCGATTCGACATCGGTGGCGGCCTCGGGATGATCGGGGTGATGCTGATACCATGTATTGCTGCAATTTGAACATTGCACATCGCGCCCCTCGGGCGGGATCGCCCCGTCGGGGACTTCGTATTGCGCGTCGCAATTCGGGCATGTCAGTCGCATCTACGTTATCCGTTCCCGTCCGCTCGCGGGCCTTGTTTTTTCGTCACCTTATGCATTTACGCACAAAGCGCAAAGAAACAATGAACGCGCGATCGCAGCTGTGGCGTCGGGGCATTGAAACTGTCCCGGCGCTGGGGCAAGAAGGCGCAATGTGACAGGGGGCGCGCGTGATCGAGCTTGAAAATGTCGGTTACAGCTATGGCGGTGGCGAATTGCTCAGCGACGTGTCGGTGTGCCTGTCGCCGGGATCGTTCCATTTCCTGACGGGCCCTTCGGGCGCGGGCAAGACCACGTTGATGAAGCTGTGCTATGGCGCGCTGCGACCGACCAGCGGTCAGGTGCGGGCGTTCGACGCCGACATGGCCGGCCTGGATCGGGACGCGATGGCGCTGCTGCGCCGCCGCATTGGCGTGGTGCATCAGGACTGCCGGTTTCTCGACCATCTGTCGCTGACCGACAACGTCGCCTTGCCGCTGATCGTTTCCGGGCACGACATGGCGCAGGAGCGCGAAAACCTGGACGAATTGATGAATTGGGTCGGCCTGTCGCAGCGCGCCGGGGCGCTGCCACCGGAACTGTCGGGCGGGGAACGCCAGCGGGCCGCGCTGGCCCGTGCGGTGATCCTGTCGCCCGACATGGTGCTGGCGGATGAGCCCACCGGCAACGTCGATTGGGAGATGTCACAGCGCCTGCTGCAATTGCTGATAGAACTGAACCGCATGGGCAAGACAGTGCTGATCGCCAGCCATGACCTTGCGCTGATCCGCGCCGCCAAAAGCCAGGTTCAGGCGCGGGTGCTGCGGATCGCCAACCGTCAACTGCAACTGGCGGGGGCCGACCTGTGAGCCGGCGCACGATCCGCGCGTTCGTTCTGGGCGATGCGCAGGCCGACCGGATGGTGCCGCCCACCGGCATCACCGCGCGCCTGACGCTGTTCGCCGCTGCGGCGATGGCGTTTCTGGCGGTGTTCGCGCTGGCGTTGTCGCTGGCGTCCGGCCGGTTGGCGGATCGCTGGTCCGAGGAACTGGCGCGTGCGGCAACTTTGCGCATCAACGCGCCTCCCGATCAACGCGCCGCCCAGACCGAAGCGGCGCTGGCCGTTCTGAACCAGACCGAGGGCGTGGCGAGTGCCCGCGCGCTCAGAGAGCAGGAACAGGCGGCGCTGCTCGCGCCCTGGTTCGGAACCGAATTGCCGCTGGATACGCTGCCGGTGCCGCAACTGATCGAGGTGATCGCGGACGATCCCCCCTATGACCTTGCCGGATTGCGCCTGCGCCTGTCCGCCGAAGTGCCGGGCGCGGTGCTTGACGATCACGCCCGCTGGCGGCGACCGTTGGTCGATGCGGCGCGGTCGCTGCGCCGTCTGGGCTGGATCTCGATGCTGCTGATCGGCGGGGCCACGGCAGCCATGATCACTCTGGCAGCCAACGCGGCGCTGGCGGCCAATGCGCAGGTGATCGAGGTGCTGCGCCTTGTCGGCGCCAGGGACCGCTATATCGCGCAAGCCTTCGTGCGCCGCTTTACCCTGCGCGCGCTGATCGGCGCGGGCGTGGGCATGGCGCTGGGCATGATCGGGGTGGCGCTGCTGCCGGCAGCGTCGGACGAGGGCGGTTTCCTGACCGGGCTCGGCTTTCGCGGTGCGGGCTGGCTGCTGCCCTTGCTGATTCCGCTCGCGGCGGCGGGGGTGGCGTTTCTGGCGACGTTGACGGCTGCGCGCCGTCGTCTGGGAGACCTGAGTTGATGTTGCGGCAGGGCTTGCGCTGGCTGGTGTCGCTTCTGTTCACCGTGCAGATCTATTTCGTGATGTTCGTGCTGGGCATCGTCTTTGCGCCCTGGGCGCTGGTCTCACGCGAAGGCGCTTTCGCGGCGTGCAACACCTATTGCCGCTGGGTTTTCTTCTCCGCGCGCTGGATGCTGGGTCTGCGCACCGAGGTGCGCGGACAGGTTCCCGAGGGCGAAGTGATGGTCGCCGCCAAGCACCAGTCGTTCCTCGATATCCTGATGATCTTTCACGCCTTGCCGCGCCCGAAATTCATCATGAAGAAAGAGCTGTTGCGGACGCCGATCATCGGCCTTTACGCCAAGCGGCTGGGGTGTGTTCCCGTCGATCGCGGCAAGCGCGGCGTGGCGATCGCGCGCATGGTCGAGGACGTGGCGCGGGAATTTCTCGACCCCGGCCAACTGGTCATCTACCCGCAAGGCACGCGGGTGCCGCCGGGGGTGCACAAGCCCTATAAATCTGGCAGCGGCGTTCTTTATGGTGAGCTTGGCCAGCCCTGCATTCCGGTGGCGACCAATGTGGGGTTGTTCTGGCCGCGCAAGGGGATCATGCGCAAGCCGGGGCTGGCCGTGGTCGAGTTTCTGAAGCCGATCCCGCCCGGCCATGCGCGCGCCGAGTTCATGGCCGAACTGGAACAGGCGATCGAAAGCCGCAGCGACGCGCTGATGAAAGAGGGTCAGCGCAGCATCGAAACGCGACGCTAAGGCACCGCCGCGCAGGGGCGGCGGAGGGCTCAGGCGTGGATCGGACCGTCGCCGCAGGCCAGCGCGGCCTCGCGCACCGCTTCGGAATAGGTCGGGTGGGCGTGGCAGGTCAGCGCCAGATCCTGGGCGCTCGCGCCGAACTCCATCGCGACGCAGATTTCGTGGATCAGCTCACCGGCGCTGGGGCCGATGATATGCGCGCCCAGGATACGGTCGGTTTCCTTGTCGGCCAATATCTTGACGAATCCGTCGGCGGCGAAATTGGCCTTGGCCCGCCCGTTGCCCATGAACGAGAATTTGCCGGTTTTATAGGCGCGGCCCGAATCCTTCAGCTGTTGCTCGGTCTGCCCGACCGAAGCGACCTCGGGGTGGGTGTAGATGACCGAGGGAATGACGCCGTAATTCACGTGACCATGCTTGCCGGCAAGGACTTCGGCGACGGCCATGCCTTCGTCCTCGGCCTTGTGGGCCAGCATCGGCCCGGTGATGCAGTCGCCGATGGCGTGGATGCCTTTGATATTCGTCTGCCATTGGTCGTCCACCGCGACCTGCCCGCGATCCGTCAGCTTGACCCCCAGTGCATCCAGCCCGAGTCCGTCGACAAACGGTTTGCGCCCGGTGGCGACCAGAACGGTATCGGCCTCGATCTGGTGTTCGCTGTCGTCCTTGCGCAGCGTATAGGTGACCTTGGCCTTGGTCTTGGTGGCGTCGGTCTTCTGCACCGCCGCGCCCATGACGAAGGTCAGCCCCTGTTTCTTGAGGATGCGCTGGAAGGTTTTCTGCACCTCGCCGTCCATGCCCGGTGTGATCGCGTCGAGATATTCGATCACCGTCACTTCGGCTCCGAGGCGGGAATAGACGCTGCCCAGTTCCAGCCCGATCACACCCGCGCCGATCACTACCATCTTTTTCGGCAGCTTGCCCAGTTCCAGTGCGCCGGTCGAGGTGACGACGACCTTCTCATCGACCTCGACTCCGGGCAGGGAGGAGGTTTCCGACCCGGATGCGATCACGATATGCTTGGCCTCGTGCACCTCGTCGCCGACCTTGACCTTGCCGGGTGCGGGGATGCTGCCCCAGCCCTTGAGCCAGTCGATCTTGTTCTTCTTGAACAGGAATTCGATGCCCTTGGTGTTGGTGGCGATGGTGTCGTCCTTGTAGGAGAGCATCTGTTTCCAGTCGACCGAGGGGCTTTTGCCTTTGAGGCCCATGGCCGCGAAATTATGCTCGGCCTCGTGCAGCATGTGGCTGGAATGCAGCAGCGCCTTGGACGGGATGCAGCCGACATTGAGGCAGGTGCCCCCGAGCGTCTCGCGCCCTTCGACACAGGCGGTCTTCAGACCAAGTTGCGCGCAGCGGATGGCGCAGACATAGCCGCCGGGGCCGGAACCGATGATGATGACGTCGTAATTGGCCATTATGCGTTATCCCTTTGTTTGGACCGGGTCGGGGGCCAGCCCCCGTCGCGCGATGCGCGACTCCCCCGGGATATTTTTCCGCCAGAAGAAGATCAGACGAGCGCCGCGATCAGCATGAGAACGGTCGCCAGAAAGCCGATGCCCCATATGATCGAACGCGCGGGGTTGAGGCCCATGGCATAGGCCGGGATGAACAGGACGCGCGCCGCGAGGTAGATCCAGGCGCAGGCGGCGGTGAAGCCGGTGGACTGGCCCGACAGGGTGACGACCACGCAGGCGATGGTGAACAGGATCAGCCCTTCGAAATGGTTGTTCAGGGCGCGTTGCAGCCGCCCGGTGCGATCCGACAGACCCCGCGCGGGCGGCGCATCGCGCGAGGACATGGTGTAGGCGGGACCGAGTTCGCGGTTCGCGGGGGCGGCGAAGAGCGCGAATTGCACCACCTGAAGCAGAGCGGCGAGGGTGAGGACGGTGAGTTCGGGGGTCATTTCACGATCCTATGGATTTGGTGAACCCGCCGAGCAGGCTCCCCAAGAAGTCACCAAACTTCGAATAATACCCCGGTTCCTTACTGACGTTCTTGACTGTTTCTGAGAGCATTTCATTTTCACCGGTGATATTTACTTCTTGCCGCAACACGCTTTGGCCAAAAGCGGTGATGTGAACATTTTGTACGCTGCCCTGCGCTCGACCGCCCATCGTTCGATGGTAGGATCTCACTCTGATCAATCCTTCGCTTTCTAGCCATTCAAGGCATGGATAAAAAAAGTTAGCGAAGTCTTCCTCTAGGTTCAAATCATCGAAGGTGAGCATCCATTCCTGGATACCCACGTCCATGGTCTTTTCGAGAATGCGCGCCATAACCAACTGGCCTTTTTCGGCATTTTCCATCGGAAACGACTTACAAATCCATCAACAACCGCCGCGGGTCTTCCAGTGCCTCTTTCACCCGCACCAGAAACGTCACCGCGCCCTTGCCGTCGACGATGCGGTGGTCGTAGCTGAGCGCCAGATACATCATCGGGCGGATCACGATCTCGCCGTTGATCGCCATGGGGCGCTCCTGGATCTTGTGCATGCCCAGAATGCCCGATTGCGGCGGGTTCAGGATCGGCGAGGACATCAGCGAGCCATAGACGCCGCCATTGGAGATGGTGAAGGTACCGCCTTGGAGGTCGGCCATGGACAGCTTGCCGTCGCGGGCGCGGGCGCCTTTTTCGGCGATGGCCTTTTCAATCGCGGCAAAGGACATCGAATCCGCATCGCGAATCACCGGCACCACAAGGCCGGTAGGCGTGCCGGTGGCGATGCCCATGTGGACGAAGTTCTTGTAGACCACATCGGTGCCGTCGATTTCGGCGTTGACCTCGGGAACCTCTTTCAGGGCGTGGCAGCAGGCCTTGGTGAAAAACGACATGAAGCCCAGTTTGACGCCGTGTTTCTTCTGGAACTCGTCCTTGTATTCGTTGCGCAACTCCATGACCGCGCCCATGTCCGCCTCGTTATAGGTGGTCAGCATTGCGGCGGTGTTCTGGCTTTCCTTTAGGCGGCGGGCGATGGTCTGGCGCAGGCGGGTCATCTTGACCCGTTCCTCGCGCGCGGCGTCGTCGGCGGGGACCGGTGCGCGCGGGGCTGCGGGCGCTTCGGCAGAGGCGGGCGCGGATGGCGCCGATTCCGTGGCCTTGGCGACGTCTTCCTTCATGATGCGTCCGTCGCGTCCGGTTCCGGTGACCTGATCGCGCGATATGCCGGCCTCGGCCATCGCCTTTTTCGCGGAGGGGGCGTCTTCGACATCCTTGGCGGCGGATTGCGGTGCCTTTTCCTCGGTGTCCGCTTCGTCTTCGCTGCCCGGACGCAGACCGGGTTCGACCGTGCCATCGGCCGAGCCGCTGATGATCGCCAGCTTGCCCTTGGGTTGGACGGTGGTGCCCTCGGGCGCGGTGATCTCGACCAGCACGCCGCCCAGGGGGGCGGGGACCTCGACGCTGACCTTGTCGGTTTCGAGTTCGCACAGCATCTCGTCCTGCGCCACGGCATCGCCGACCTTCTTGAACCATGTGGCGACGGTGGCTTCGGTCACGCTTTCACCGAGGGTGGGCACGACCACGTTGACATTGCCATTGCCCTTGCCGCCGGCGCCCGATGCCGGCGCCGGTTCGGCCGGTGTGTCGGCTTTCTTGTCGCCCGCCTCCGGTGTCTTGGTGTCGCCGTCGCCCGATCCCGCCTCGGTCAACGTGGCCAGCAGCGCGTCCACGCCGACGGTTTCGCCCTCGGCGGCGACGATCTCGTCCAGCTTGCCCGCGGCGGGGCTGGGCACTTCGACCGTCACCTTGTCGGTTTCCAGTTCGCACAGCATCTCGTCCACTGCGACGCTGTCGCCGGGCTTCTTGAACCAGGTGGCGACAGTGGCTTCGGTGACGGATTCGCCCAGCGTGGGCACACGGACTTCGGTGGTCATGTCAGTTTCCTTCGATGGTCAGCGCCTCGTTCACGAGCGCGTCTTGTTGTTTCTTGTGCTGGCTGGCGAGGCCAGTCGCGGGCGAGGCAGATGTTGGCCGGCCGACATAGCGCGGGCGTTTGTGCTGCGCGTCGATCCGGTTCAGAACCCATTCGATATTGGGCTCTATAAAGGTCCAGGCGCCCTGGTTCTTGGGCTCTTCCTGGCACCAGATGATTTCGGCCTGCTTGAAGCGTTCCAACTCCTTGACCAGGCTGAGCGCCGGGAACGGATAGAATTGTTCGACGCGCAGCAGATAGATGTCATCCAGGCCACGCTCGTCGCGTTCTTCCAGCAGGTCGTAATAGACCTTGCCCGAGCACATCACGACCCGGCGGATGCTGTCATCCGGGGCCAGTTGCATTTCCGACCCCTCGCGCTCGGCGTCGTCCCAGAGCACGCGGTGGAACGACGAACCGGTGGTGAAATTCTCGGCGCTGCTGACGGCCAGCTTGTGACGCAGCAGCGATTTCGGCGTCATCAGCATCAGTGGCTTGCGGAAATCGCGGTGCAGCTGGCGGCGCAGGATGTGGAAGTAGTTGGCCGGGGTCGTGCAGTTGGCGACGATCCAGTTGTCCTGACCGCACATCTGCAGGAACCGCTCCAGCCGGGCGCTGGAATGCTCCGGGCCTTGCCCCTCATAGCCATGCGGCAGCAGGCAGACGAGGCCGGACATGCGCAGCCATTTGCTTTCACCGGCCGAAATGAACTGGTCGAACATGATCTGGGCACCATTGGCGAAATCGCCGAACTGTGCCTCCCAGGCCACCAGCGCATTGGGTTCGGCCAGCGAATAGCCGTATTCGAAACCCAGAACCGCGTATTCCGACAGCATCGAGTCGATGACCTCGTAATGCGCCTGGCCCTCGCGGATGTGGTTCAGCGGATAATACCGCTCCTCGGTCTCCTGGTTGATCAGCGCGGAATGGCGTTGGCTGAAGGTGCCGCGCGTGCTGTCCTGTCCGGCCAGCCGCACCGTATATCCCTCGGTCACGAGGCTGCCGAAGGCCAGCGCTTCGGCCGTTGCCCAATCAAAACCCTTGCCGGTTTCGAACATCTCCTTCTTGGCGTCCAGCAGCCGCGAGACGGTGCGGTGCAGCGGAAAACCGTCCGGCGTGCGTGTCAGGGCGCGGCCGACTTCCTCAAGGGTTTCGGGTTTGATCGCGGTTTCGCCGCGCTGGTAATCGTCGGTCGCCCGCCGGTCCAGATGCGACCAGCGCCCGTCCAGCCAGTCGGCCTTGTTGGGCTTGTAGTTCTTGCCGGCCTCGAATTCCTCGTTCAGATGGGCCTGAAACGACGCCTTCATGTCCTCGATCTCGCCCTCGGGGATCAAGCCGTCCGCGACAAGACGTTCGGTATAGAGGCTGAGCGTCGTCTTGTGGGTCTTGATGTTCTTGTACATCAAGGGGTTGGTGAACATCGGCTCGTCGCCTTCGTTGTGGCCGAAGCGGCGGTAGCAGAAGATATCGAGCACCACGTCCTTGTGGAACTTCTGCCGGAACTCGGTGGCGACCTTGGCGGCATGAACCACGGCTTCGGGGTCGTCGCCGTTGACGTGGAAGATCGGCGCCCCGACCATCATGGCGATATCGGTCGGATAGGGCGAGGTGCGGCTGAAATGCGGCGCGGTGGTGAACCCGATCTGATTGTTCACCACGATATGCATGGTGCCGCCCGTGCGATGGCCGCGGATGCCCGACAACTGGAAACATTCCGCCACGACGCCCTGACCGGCAAAGGCCGCATCGCCATGCAGCAGGACCGGCAGGACGCCGGTACGGTCCGTGTCGTTGTCATGGTCCTGTTTCGCCCGCGCCTTGCCCAGAACGACGGGGTTCACCGCCTCCAGGTGGCTGGGATTGGCGGTCAGAGACAGGTGTACGACGTTGCCGTCGAATTCGCGGTCGGACGACGCGCCGAGGTGATATTTCACGTCGCCCGAACCGTCCACATCCTCGGGCTTGAAACTGCCGCCCTGGAATTCGTTGAAGATGGCGCGATAGGGTTTGCCCATCACGTTGGCCAGAACCGACAGGCGGCCCCGATGCGGCATGCCGATCACCACATCCTTGACCCCGAGGGCGCCACCGCGCTTGATGATCTGCTCCATCGCGGGGATCAGGCTTTCGCCGCCGTCCAGCCCAAAGCGTTTGGTGCCCATGTATTTGACATGCAGGAATTTTTCGAACCCTTCGGCCTCGACCATCTTGTTGAGGATCGCCTTGCGTCCTTCACGGGTAAACTGGATTTCCTTGCCGAACCCCTCGATCCGCTCCTTCAGCCAGGCGGATTGCTGCGGGTTGGAAATGTGCATGAACTGCAACGCGAAGGTGCCGCAATAGGTGCGCTTGACGATTTCGATGATCTGGCGCAGCGGCGCGATCTGAAGGCCCAGGACGTTGTCGATGAAGATCGGCCGGTCCATGTCGGCATCGGTGAAGCCATAGGTCGCCGGATCGAGTTCGGGGCGATAGGATTCATCGCGCATGTTCAGCGGGTCAAGATCGGCGATCAGGTGGCCACGGATGCGATAGGCACGGATCAGCATCAGCGCACGGACGCTGTCCAGAACAGCGCGTTTGACGTTTTCTTCGGACAGTTCAACCTTGGCGGCATCGGCCTTGCCGGTGATCTTGGCCGCGGCGGCGCTGGCCTCTTCTGCGGGCCACTCGCCGGTCAGCGCGGCGGTCAGATCGTCATGGGGCACCGGCGGCCAGTCGCTGCGCGCCCACGAGGGGCCGGCGGCCTCGCGTTTGACGTCCTGATCGGAATCGCCCAGTTCGCGGAAAAACTCGGCCCAGGCGGCATCGACCGCCGCGGGATCGCCGGCATACTGGGCGTAGAGCTGTTCCAGATATTCGGCATTGTGCCCTTGCATGAAAGACGAGGCATGAAACTGGTCGGTGGAGGACTGATCGGTCATGTCGATACCTTGAAAGAGTTGAAACCGGATATGAAGGGGCGTAAAGAAGCGTAGGCCAAAGGTGCCGTTCGGGCAACGAATGTCGTTGCGGCAAAGGCCGGAACGTTTTGGCAAAGCGGCATATTCATCTCACCTCGTGACGCGGGCAGGCGCGGGTCACCCATGGCGGGGGTGGCGGCATGTCAGACATCAGCCGATTGCCTTCAGCACGGCCTCGCCCAGCGTCGCGGGGCTGTCGGCGACCACGATTCCGGCGGATTGCATCGCCTCGATCTTGTCCTCGGCGCCGCCCGTGCCGCCGGCGACGATGGCGCCGGCATGGCCCATGCGCCGTCCCGGCGGCGCGGTGCGTCCGGCGATGAAACCGGCTGTCGGCTTCCAGCGGCCGTTCTTGCGCTCGTCCGCCAGGAACTGCGCTGCGTCCTCTTCGGCCGAGCCGCCGATCTCGCCGATCATGATGATGCTTTCGGTCTGGTCGTCGGCCAGGAACATCTCCAGCACGTCGATGAACTCGGTCCCCTTGATCGGGTCGCCGCCGATGCCCACGGCGGTGGACTGGCCCAGACCGACATCGCTGGTCTGTTTCACCGCCTCGTAGGTCAGCGTGCCCGACCGGGACACGAGCCCGACCGAGCCGCGCGCGAAGATCGAACCCGGCATGATGCCGATCTTGCAGGCGCCGGGGCTCATCACACCGGGGCAGTTCGGACCGATCAGCCGCGACTTGCCCGTCTGCAACGCAGCCTTGACCTTCATCATGTCCAGAACCGGGATGCCTTCGGTGATGCAGACGATCAATTCCATTCCGGCGTCGATCGCCTCGAGGATGCTGTCGGCGGCAAAGGGGGGCGGCACATAGATCACCGTCGCATCGGCGCCGGTCGCGGCCCGGGCGTCATGGACCGTGTCGAACACGGGCAGGTCCAGATGCGTCTGCCCACCCTTGCCGGGGGTGACGCCGCCGACCATTTTTGTGCCATAGGCCATGGCCTGATCAGTGTGGAACGTGCCCTGGCTGCCGGTCAGACCCTGACAGATGACCCTGGTGTTCTCGCCGATGAGGATCGCCATGCGGCACATCTCCGTTATAGGGCGGGGTTCAGCCCGCAATGTCGTTTCGCAAAGGCGGGGTGAACCCCGCCCTACGTCAACCCCCGGACCGCCTGCACGATCTTCTGCGCGCCGTCCTTGAGATCGGCGGCGGCGATGACGTCAAGACCCGAATCGTTGATGATGTCCCGGCCCCTCTCGCCGTTGGTCCCTTCAAGACGCACGACCAGCGGCACCTTCAGCCCGACCTCCTTGACCGCCTGCACCACGCCTTCGGCGATCACGTCGCAGCGCATGATGCCGCCGAAGATGTTGACGAGGATGCCTTTGACGTTGGGGTCCGAGGTGATGATCTTGAATGCCGCCGCGACCTTTTCCGTGGTGGCGCCGCCGCCGACATCCAGAAAGTTCGCCGGTTCCGCACCATAGAGCTTGATGATGTCCATGGTCGCCATGGCCAGTCCGGCGCCATTGACCATGCAGCCGATCTCGCCGTCCAGCGCGATATAATTCAGATCGTATCTGCCGGCTTCCAGTTCCTTGGGGTCCTCTTCGGTTTCGTCACGCAGATCCGCGATGTCGCCGTGGCGGTAAAGCGCGTTGTCGTCAAAGCCGATCTTGGCGTCCAGCACCCTGAGATCGCCCGCGTCGGTCACGATCAGCGGGTTGATCTCGAGCATCTCCATGTCCTTTTCCAGAACCGCCCGATACAGCAACCGCATCAGCGCGACACATTGCTTGACCTGCTTGCCCTCCAGCCCCAGCGCAAACGCGATGCGGCGGCCGTGGAAGGCCTGATAGCCGGTCACCGGATCGACGCCCACGGACAGGATTTTATCGGGGGTGCTGGCGGCGACTTGCTCGATATCCATGCCGCCCTCGGTCGAGCAGACGAACGAGGTGCGGCTTGTCCTGCGATCCACCAGCAGCGCCAGGTAAAGTTCGGTCGCGACGCCGCTGCCGTCCTCGATATAGACGCGGTTGACCCGCTTGCCCTCAGGACCGGTCTGATCGGTGACAAGGGTGCGGCCCAGCATCTTGCGGGCTTCGGCGGCGGCCTCTTCGACCGAGTTCGCCAACCGCACGCCGCCTTTCACGCCGGCATCCGTCTCCTTGAACTTGCCCTTGCCGCGTCCGCCGGCATGGATCTGGGCCTTCACCACCCATAACGGTCCATCCAGTTCGCCCGCCGCGCTTTTCGCGTCTTCGGCCCGCAACACGACCCGCCCGTCGGGCACCGGGGCTCCGAAACTGCGCAGAAGCGCCTTGGCCTGGTATTCGTGGATGTTCATCTTGGAACCGTCCGTCCAGCTGTGATCGTCTGGGGTATAGGCGGGTGTCGGGCGCAAGTTAACAGCAAAGTCTGTCGCGACGGCGATTTACGGTGGAAAAGCGACATTTGTGATCACAGGCGAAAATCGTGTGATCGCAAATCCGCAAGGGAACCCCATTCATGGGGTTCGGAGCGCGTTGGCTTGGGCGAAAAATCGATCTGTCGGGGAACCGAACGGGGTCAGCCGCGTTTCAAGCCTCAAGGTGCTTGGCAAACTGCGCCGGAAGCTGAAGGGGATGGAATGGCCGAATCAACACGTAAATCGACCAGCGGCCTGCTGGTTTTTGTGATCATCATTGCAGTGATCGGGTGGCTGCTGGCCGCATATTTCGGGATCTCCCGAAGCCGTCTGGAAAGCAGTCTGGAGCGCCGCATAGAGGTCGTGCAGCAGGATCTTGACGAGCAACGCTCCGTCGCGGGCGACGTTGAGCAGATGGAGGCACGCAAAGCGGAATTACAGCCTGAGATCGACGAGCTGACGACGCAACGCGAAACCGTGCAGCAGGAAGTCGGAACGCTGACAGGCGAGGTCGAGGAACTTGAAAGCCGCCGCGACGCGTTGAGCGAGGAAGCCACCGCGACGCAGCAAAAGATCGACAGCCTGAATGCCCAGGCCGAGCCATTGCGCGAGGAAATCGGTCAGTTCGAGAGCCGCAGCACCGAATTGACGGACCAGATCGCCCAGCAGACCGACGAATTGACCGAAGTCGGCGCCCGGCTGGAAGAGGCCCGCACCCGCGAAGCCGAGTTGCGCCAGACTCTCGCGTCGCTGACGCAGGACGCCGCACGCCTGTCCGAAGAGACCGCCGAAGCGGAAGAGCGCCTTCAAGGCATGACCGAGCGGGAATCCAAACTGAGCGAACGGGTGACGCAGGCCGAGAAGACGACGGCGGATCTGGAACAGCGCAAGGCATCGCTGGAACAAAGTGTGGCAGAGTTGTCCGAGCGGCAGAATGCGGTGATGTCGGATCTGCGCGCGGTGGAAAAGCAGCGCGACGAGGTGCAGAAGATCGTGACCTCGCTGAGCGGCGACCTGAGGGATCGCAGCGCGAAACTGGCCGAGATCGAAGAGCGGATCGGCGAGGCGCAACAACAGACTGCGGCACCGTTGGGCGCGAAGGCCAGCCAAGGTCAGGACGGAGAGACGGCCGCGCCCAAGGGCGCGAAGGCCACCACGCAGACGCAGGGTGAATCGTCGCAGCAGCAGCAGCGCAGCAATCTGCCATCCGTGAAGAGCGAGGCAGAAGGAAAGGCCGACGCAAAAGGCGATACGGGCGACGACAAGCCGAGCGCAGAGCCTGCGAGCGAGACGGCCGAGACCGGAGCCGCGAATGCGCAGCGGGGCGATAGCCAGCAGCCAGCGACGAGTGAAGGCGAAGAGGCCGAAGACAACGGTGCTGCGAACGATCAGGACAGCGCTCAGCAGTCCGAGCAATCAGAGGGTGACGAAAAGGAAAACGCGAAATCGCCGAAACGCGATGATGGTCAACCGGCGAACTCCGGCAATGCGTCCGCCAACGAAACGCAGCAGCAGTGATCCGGTCGCCGGAATAACAGCCGCACATGAACAAAGGCACGCCTTGCATGGCGTGCCTTTTTGCCTTCCGGTTCTGTTGCCGTTGTCAGCCCAGCGAACTGTCGATGGTCTTGCACGCGTCGACCAGACCTTTGACGGCATTGACAGAATTATCGAACATGGCTTGTTCGTCCTTGGTCATCTTGATGTCGATGATCCGCTCGATACCCCCGGCGCCGATGATTGTCGGGACGCCGACATACATGCCTTTCAGGCCCAACGTGCCATCGACCCATGCGGCGCAGGGCAGAACGCGTTTCTGGTCTTTCAGATAGGCTTCGGCCATTTCGATGGCCGATGTGGCGGGCGCATAGAATGCGCTGCCGGTCTTCAGCAATCCGACGATCTCGGCGCCGCCATCGCGGGTGCGCTGCACGATTCCATCCAGCTTCTCCTGCGTGGTCCATCCCATCTTGATCAGATCCGGCAGCGGGATGCCGCCAACGGTGGAATAACGCACCAGCGGCACCATCGTGTCGCCATGGCCGCCCAGCACGAAGGCGGTGACATCGCGCATCGACACGCCGAATTCCAGGCTGAGGAAGTGACGGAACCGCGCGGAATCCAGCACGCCGGCCATGCCGCAGACCTTTTCATGCGGCAGCCCGGAGAATTCCCGCAGCGCCCAGACCATCGCGTCCAGCGGGTTGGTGATGCAGATCACGAACGCGTCCGGTGCATGATCGCGGATGCCTTCGCCGACCGATTTCATCACCTTGAGGTTGATGCCCAACAGATCGTCGCGGCTCATCCCCGGTTTGCGCGGGACACCGGCGGTAACGATGCAGACATCCGCGCCCGCGATATCGCTGTAGGATTGCGTGCCTTTCAGCGTGGCGTCGAAGCCTTCGGCCGGGCCGCTTTCTGCAATGTCGAGCGCCTTGCCCTCGGGCGTGCCTTCGGCAATGTCGAACAGGACGACATCGCCAAGCTCCTTCATGGCGGCAAGGTGGGCGAGCGTGCCGCCGATCTGACCTGCGCCGATCAGCGCGATCTTGGGTCTGGCCATTGGATGAGTCTCCGATCCGATGAAAATTGCGCGATGGGTAGTGCCTAAACCGGCCGCTTGCAAGCGCGCGCAGTACCGCCCGCTGCAAGCAGACGGGCGCGGCCGCCGCGAAATGCGGGCCGAAAACGGTGTCATCCGGACGGTTTAACGGAATAGCGGGGGGCGGATTTTTTGCGGTGGACACCGAAATGCCCACGGCATGACCCCTGCGGGAGTTTGCGATATTCTGGCCGGCGAATGGCCTCTGCCACGGGTCGATTCGCCAATTGGAGCGGCGCGAACCTGACGATTGCAACGGCGGCTTGCTGCGTCGCGGCGTTTTTCTGCTTGAACTTTCTGGCAGGAAATGGCCTTTCGATACGCAAGAATATATCAACAGGAGGGTTTCCATGGTCCATCGCGCCCGACTTTACCGCTCGGTTCTCTATCTTCCCGCGTCGAACGAACGCGCATTGGAAAAGGCGCGGACGTTGCCCGTCGATGCAATCATCTTCGATCTCGAGGATGCGGTCGCGCCCGAGGTGAAGCCGGCCGCGCGCCATACGTTGAAAGACGCGCTGGCGCAGGGCGGATTCGGGCCGCGCATGCGCATCGTGCGGATCAACGGGCTGGACACCGAATGGGGCCGCGCCGATGCCGAGGCGGCGCGGGACATGGCGACCGACGCCGTGCTTTTGCCCAAGGTGGACAGCCCCGACAAGGTGGACATGCTGGCCGAAATAACGGGTGACCTGCCGATCTGGGCCATGATGGAAACGCCGCGCGGGATGCTGAACGCACCGGCCATCGCCGCGCATTCGAAAGTCGACGGATTGGTGATGGGCACGAACGACCTGACCAGCGAATTGAACGCCCGTTTCCGCCCCGACCGCGGGCCGTTGCTGACGTCGCTGGACCTTTGCATGCTGGCGGCCAAGGCCGAGGGGCGCATTATCGTCGATGGGGTTTATAATTCCTACCGGGACACTGACGGGCTGGCCACGGAATGCGCGCAGGGCCGGGACATGGGCTTTGACGGCAAGACGCTGATCCACCCCGCGCAGGTCGAGGTGGCCAACCGGATCTTTGCGCCGACGTCGGGCGAAATCGATCTGGCCCGCCGGCAGATCGCCGCCTTCGAGGAGGCCAGCAAGCAGGGGCGGGGCGTTGCCGTCGTCGATGGCCGGATCGTCGAGAACCTGCACGTCGCGACCGCCCGTGTGACGCTGGAGAAAGCCGAGGCGATCGAGGCCCGCAAGACGGAGAGCGTGACATGATCCTGCTGATCCTCGGCCTGTTGCTGTGGGCTGGCGCGCATTTCTTCAAACGCGCCTTGCCCGCGCAGCGTGCGGCCATGGGCGATGCGGGCAAGGGACTGGTCGCCGTGCTGGCGCTGGCCGGTATCGTGCTGATGGTGATCGGCTATCGCAGCGCCGAGGTGGGGACGACGTTCTGGGGCCGTCACCCGGCAACCGTGGGCATCGCCGATCTGCTGATGCTGTTCGCCGTCTATCTGTTCGCCGTCAGCGGCATGCAGACCCGGCTGGCGCGCACGATCCGGCATCCGCAGCTGACCGCCGTCAAGACCTGGGCCATCGCGCATCTTCTGGTGAATGGCGATGTGCCATCGCTGGTGCTGTTCGGCGGGCTTCTGGCTTGGGCCGTGGCCGAGGTGATCGTCATCAACCGCTCGCAATCCTGGTCCCGGCCCGCACCCGCCCCGATGCGCAAGGAGATCATCGCAATCGTCGCCACGCTCGTGGTTTATGGCGTGATCGCATGGCTGCACACATTGCTGGGCTACTACCCGTTTGGATAACCGATGAAACTTTACCGATTCCTGACAGGCGAAGATGATTCCGCCTTTTGCCACAAGGTGAGCGAGGCGCTCGGCAAGGGCTGGAGCCTCTATGGCCATCCGACATATGCCTATGACGCCGCGAACGGCGTGATGCGCTGCGGACAGGCCGTGACCAAGGAAGCGCCGGGGGATTACACCCCGGACATGAAGCTGGGGCAGCAATGATGGCAAAGACCAATCCGGGCCGCTTTTTCGAGGATTACGCGGTGGGCGATGTGATCACCCACGCGGTTCCGCGCACCGTCTCCGGGGGCGAGCGAGCGCTTTATCACGCGCTTTATCCGGCCCGCCATGCGCTGGTCTCGTCGGATGCCTTCGCGCAGGCTTGCGGTTTGCCGGCCAGTCCGCTGGATGATTGGGCGGCGTTTCATGTGGTCTTCGGCAAGACGGTGCCCGACATATCGCTGAACGCGCTGGCCAATCTGGGCTATGCCGAGGGGCGCTGGCTGCGCCCGGTCTGGCCCGGCGACACGCTGCGCTCGGTTTCCGAGGTGATCGGGATCAAGCAGAATTCCAACGGGAAATCCGGCGTCGTCTGGGTGCGCACCACCGGCCTGAACCAGCGCGACGAGGCGGTGCTGGAATATGTCCGCTGGGTCATGGTGCGCAAGCACGATCAGGATCTTCCCGCGCCTGAAACCGTGCTGCCCGATCTGTTCGATACGGTTCCGGCCGACCGGCTGGTGATCCCCGACGGGCTGGATTTCACCTCCTACGATTTCGCGTTGGCGGGCGAGCCGCATCGCTGGAGCGATTACCAGGTGGGCGAGCGGATCGACCATGTCGATGGCGTCACCATCGAAGAGGCCGAGCACATGCTGGCCACCCGCCTGTGGCAGAACACCGCCAAGGTGCATTTCGACGCGACCAACCGCGACGACGGCAAGCGGCTGATCTATGGCGGGCATGTGATCTCGATGGCGCGGGCGCTGTCCTTCAACGGGCTGGCGAACGCGCAGATGGTCGTGGCGCTGAACGGCGGGGCGCATGCCAATCCCTGTTTCGCCGGCGACACGGTGCGCGCCTGGTCCGAGGTGCTGGACAAGGCCGAGACCGCCGCGCCGGGTGTCGGTGCGATCCGTCTGCGGCTGGTGGCGACCAAGGGCGGCGACCCGTTCGCGCTGCGCGGGGACGATGGCAAATACCTGCCCGACGTGCTGCTGGATCTGGATTACTGGGCCTTGATGCCGCTCTGATCCTTGGCGCGCAGTCCGGGTATCGGGAACACGATGTCATAGGCCCAGTTGAACACGAACGCGTAAACCATGAAGAACAGGGCGTATCCGAAATCCATGATGAAGGCGTCCATCCACGAGATGCGAAGATACCAGGCGATGAAGGGCAGCATTATGATCATCAATCCCGCCTCGAACAGGAGGGAGTGAAACACCCGCATGGCCACCGTCTTGTTGAGTTGCCCCCTGATCCGCAGCAATGCATGATCGAAAAGCAGATTGTAAAGATAGTTCCACAGCATCGCGACGGTCGCGCCGACAATCGCAATAACGCCCATATCGGCGATCGGCGTGTTGAAAAGCCACGTGCCGGCAAGCGTGAACAAGATGAGTCCAATGATCTCGAAACTGATGGCATGACGGATGCGATCGCCCGTGGTGCGCATGTTGTCCTCCCGAACTCACATATCCGGGCGGTCCCGAACACCTGTCCCGAAATTGGGAAATCGTCGATTTTCGAAACGTTACGTAAGCCGGCAACAGATTCAAGGCAAGTCTTCCCCGAGGAGTCGTTTCGTGATCACAGTCCCAGATTGCGTGATCACATTTCGCGCAAAGCGCGCATGTTGCGCCAATTAATCGCGCCCGAACTTTACCGATCCCCCGTGACAGTCGCGTAAAAAACGCTAAACACGTAGGGAACCCTACCGGAAAGGAGCTTCCATGTCCGAAGTGAAAAAGAACGAGCGCCCGCTCTCGCCGTTCATGCTGGGGCCGTATTATCGTTTGCAGTTGACTTCGATCACGTCGATCCTGACGCGGATCACCGGTAATGCCCTGGCGATCTCTGCGGTCCTGTTCGTCTGGTGGCTTCTGGCGGCGGCGACCTCGCCCGATGCGTTCGCGCGGGCCGACGGAATTCTGACAAGCATTATCGGCAACATCGTGCTGATCCTGTCGCTTTGGGGCATCTGGTATCATTATCTGGCCGGATTGCGGCACCTTTACTGGGATACGGGGCGCGGGCTGGACATTCCGACGGCCGAGAAACTGGGCTGGGCGGTCATCATCGGATCGGTCGTTCTGACCATCCTCACAATCATCATCATCTGAAGGAGCGAGCCATGCGTTTTCTGACCGATCGCAAGCGGGCCGAAGGGCGTGGGGCCGCCGGTTCCGGGACCGAGCACCACTGGCAGATGCAGATCAGCGCCTTCGGGCTGGCGCTGATTGTGCCGGCTTTTCTTTATGTCTTCGGCAGTTCCCTGGGCAAAAGCCACGAAGAGGTTCTGGAAACCTTCAGCCATCCGCTTCCCGCGGTCCTGACGGGGTTGGTGCTGGTGGTTGGAATGCTGCATTTCCGCAAGGGCGCGCAGACGATGGTCGAGGATTACTCGAAAGGCATCACCCGCAAGGTGCTTATCATGTCGATCGCCGCATTCAGCTATGCGGTTATGGCGACAGGGCTTTTTGCCCTGGTGAAAATAGCACTTTGAGGATCTGAACCAATGGCAGCTTACGAATACGAAACCCACGAATATGATGTCGTCGTGGTGGGTGCCGGTGGCGCGGGTCTGCGCGCGACGCTGGGCATGGCCGAACAGGGCCTGCGCACCGCCTGCGTGACCAAGGTGTTCCCGACACGCAGCCACACCGTCGCGGCGCAGGGCGGCATCGCCGCGTCGCTGTCCAACATGGGCCCCGACAACTGGCAGTGGCATATGTATGACACCGTCAAGGGCAGCGACTGGCTGGGCGATACCGACGCGATGGAATACCTCGCCCGCGAGGCGCCCAAGGCGGTTTACGAGCTGGAACATTACGGCGTGCCGTTTTCCCGCACCGAAGAGGGCAAGATCTATCAACGTCCCTTCGGCGGCCACACGACCGAATTCGGCGAAGGCCCCCCGGTGCAGCGCACCTGTGCCGCCGCCGACCGCACCGGCCATGCGATCCTGCACACGCTTTACGGGCAGAGCCTGAAGCAGAAGGCCGAATTCTACGTCGAATATTTCGCCATCGACCTGATCATGTCCGAGGACGGACATTGCCAGGGCGTCGTCTGCTGGAAACTGGACGACGGCACCATGCATGTGTTCAACGCCAAGATGGTGGTGCTGGCGACGGGCGGCTATGGGCGTGCCTATTTCTCCTGCACCTCGGCCCATACCTGCACCGGCGATGGCGGCGGCATGGTCGTGCGCGCGGGGCTGCCGCTTCAGGACATGGAGTTCGTGCAATTCCACCCGACCGGCATTTACGGCGCCGGCTGCCTGATCACCGAGGGCGCGCGCGGCGAGGGCGGGTATCTGACCAATTCCGAGGGCGAGCGGTTCATGGAACGCTATGCGCCGCAATACAAGGATCTGGCTCCGCGCGATTACGTCAGCCGCTCGATGACCATGGAGATCCGCGAAGGGCGCGGTGTGGGCCGTCAGGGCGACCACATCCACCTGAACCTCAGCCACCTGCCGCCCGAGGCGCTGCACGAACGCCTGCCGGGTATTTCGGAAAGCGCGCGCATCTTCGCGGGCGTGGACGTCACCAAGGAGCCGATCCCGGTTCTGCCCACCGTGCATTACAACATGGGCGGCATCCCCACCAACCACTGGGGCGAGGCGCTGAATCCGACGCCCGAAGACCCCAACGCCGTGGTTCCCGGCCTAATGGCCGTGGGCGAGGCGGGCTGCGCCTCGGTGCATGGGGCCAACCGGCTTGGATCGAACTCGCTGATCGACCTTGTGGTGTTCGGCCGTGCCGCCGCGATACGGGCCGGCAAGGTGGTGGACCCCGAGGCCGCCAATCCCGAGTTGAACCAGGCGTCGGTGGATGCCGCGTTCGACCGTTTCGACCGGCTGCGCAACGCCAATGGCGGCACGCCCACGGCGGACCTGCGGCTTGAGATGCAGCGCACCATGCAGGCCGACGCGGCGGTGTTCCGCACCGCCGAGACGTTGGCCGACGGTGTCAAGCGCATGACCGTCATCGCCGACAAGCTGGACGATATGCACGTCACTGATCGCAGCCTGATCTGGAACAGCGACCTGATGGAAACGCTGGAGCTGACCAACCTCATGCCCAATGCGCTGGCCACGATCCACGGCGCCGAAGCACGCCACGAAAGCCGCGGCGCCCATGCGCGCGAGGATTATGCCGAGCGCGACGACGAGAACTGGCGCGTGCACACCATCGCGCGCGTCCATGGCAACGCGGTCGAACTGTCCCATCGTCCGGTCATAACCGAACCGCTGACGACCGAAGCCGAAGGTGGCATCGATCTGGACAAGATCGCACCGCGGGCGCGGACGTTCTAGGATGGACGGGTCGCCATCCGATGTGGCCGCGCCCACCTTCCACTGCTCTCAGGAGGCAACACCATGGTCCAACTGACCTTGCCCAAGAATTCCAAGATGAAGACGGGCAAAACCTGGCCCAAACCGGACGGCGCAACCAATCTGCGCAAGTTCAGCATCTATCGCTGGAACCCGGATGACCGGGAAAACCCGCGTGTGGACACCTATTTCGTCGATATGGACGATTGCGGGCCGATGATTCTGGATGCGCTGATCAAGATCAAGAACGAAATCGATCCCACCCTGACCTTCCGCCGCTCGTGCCGCGAGGGGATTTGCGGATCCTGTGCCATGAATATCGACGGCATCAACACGCTGGCCTGCATCTACGGCATGGACGAGGTCAAGGGCGACGTGCGGATCTATCCGCTGCCGCACATGCCGGTGGTCAAGGACCTGATCCCCGACCTCACGCATTTTTATGCCCAGCACGCCAGCATCATGCCCTGGCTGGAAACCAAGACCAACGCGCCGGCGAAGGAATGGAAGCAATCCATCGAGGATCGCAAGAAACTGGACGGTCTTTATGAATGCGTGATGTGCGCCTCGTGCTCGGCTGCGTGTCCCTCCTATTGGTGGAACTCGGATCGGTATCTTGGCCCGGCGGCGCTGTTGCATGCCTATCGCTGGATCATCGACAGCCGCGACGAGGCGACCGGCGAGCGGCTGGACGATCTGGAGGATCCCTTCAAGCTGTATCGCTGCCACACCATCATGAACTGCGCCAAGACCTGCCCCAAGGGTCTGAACCCCGCCAAGGCGATCGCCGAGATCAAGCGGATGATGGTCGATCGGATGGTTTAGGGCGATCGCCGGGAACACCGCAGGTATCGGCGCGGAGGTTGACGTGGCTTCCCTTGCAACCACCGCATCCCGGGTTTTCGTCCTTGGGGGATGTGCCTGACGGCATTCAGGCCCATCTATGTGTCGTGGGAGTGAGACAACAGAAGCAGGAAAAGGCAGACCCCATGTCATCCGAGATCAAACCCAACGAAACGAACGCCGAATATGCCTTGCGTGTCCTTACGGAATCGCTGGCCTATTTCACACCGACTGCGGCCCTCGTGCGCGATGGTTCCGCACCCAAGCCGGCCAATCGGCCGAACCTGCCGCGCGCAGCCTGAGACATATCAAAACCACGCAAACGCGCCGCCGGCCGGGACCGGTCGGCGCGTTTTCATTTGCAGCGCCGACGATTACGCTGTGCATAGCAAGGGAAACCGAGCGGAGTGTGTGACGAGTCGCTATTGTTGATCACGACGGCATTCCAACCCATTGAAAAGTATGGGCCGAATTTCCGCTGGAGTCACCATCATAGCAATTTGATTCATTAACCTTGGTCACTTACGGGACGAAAGAAAACCGGCCAAGCCGGTTCTCTTATTGTTCTTTTATGGAACTTGGAGAAATTTTTCAGGCAGATCACGCTTGCGGTAGATCACACTCATATTGCGTTCGGTCACCAGCGGCTTAAGGCCTTTCTGCTTCAGTTGCTTGACGATGTATGGTGGTTTGGTTGCCAAACGATGGCTCAAACGACCAACGGTCTCATATTCTTCGAGAAATTGGTGATCACATCGTGCCGGAACAATCGGATCGACTTTCTTGTATGCGGATGTAGAGCCTTTGACCTGCCCCCCGCGCAATCCCTCACCATGATGTAGAGTCTGCGCCAACGTTGAAGGAGCAGACGAATGCGAAAGAGCCGTTTCACCGAGGCGCAAATCATCGGGATGATCAAGGAGCAAGAGGCGGGCATGCCGACGGCCGAGATGTGCCGCAGGCATGGGCTGAGCCCGGCGACGTTTTACAAGCTCAAGTCCAGGTATGGCGGCATGGAAGTGTCCGAGGCGGCCAGGCTGAAGGCGCTCGAGGACGAGAACGCCAAGCTCAAGCGCCTGTTGGCCGATACCATGTTGGACAATGTCGTGTTGAAGGACCTGCTGGGTAAGAACTGACGGTGAGCCATTGATGCGCCATTGGTTCGAGCACAATGGCGAACGACCAGACGGCGAGACGCGGCGCTCCGGGCGATGCGGGATCACGACATCTCGCAGCGCCGGGCCTGCAGGCTGGTCCACTGCCCGGCAGTGATTTGCTTGCAAACCATGAGAGGGGGTGTCGATCCCAAGTCTGTCCGGCGAGACCGCCCGCCGGACAGTGCTGAGGTCCGCAAGGAGATGCAGGAGATCGCCGGCAAGCGGCGTCGGTTCGGCTATCGCCGGATCGGCGTCCTGTTGGAGCGCAAGGGTATGATCATTAACCACAAGAAGCTGTATCGTATCTACCGCGAGGAAGGGTTGTCGGTACAACGGCGCCGCGGCCGGAAACGGGCGCGCGGCACCAGGACACCGCTGCCGGTTGCCGCGCATCGGGGCGCGCGCCCCCTCTCATCGTTTGCGTTGCAAACGACTGGCGGGCGACGGGTCCCTGGACTTCGTGTCTGACAGCTTCGGCGTCTCGCGGACGTTCCGGATCCTGGCAGTGATTGACGACTGCACGCGGGAATGCCTGTGCCTCGTTGCGGACACCAGCCTGTCGGGCGCACGAGTGGCCCGGGAATTCAGCGCCCTGATCCGGGTCTACGGCAAGCCCGGCTGCATTGTCAGTGACAATGGGACAGAGTTCACCAGTCGGGCTATCCTGAAATGGGCCAACGAGATCGAGGTGCCCTGGCACCGCATCGATCCCGGCAAGCCCCAGCGAACGCCTTCATCGAGAGCTTCAACGGGAGCCTGCGCGACGAGATCTTGAACGAGGAAATATTCGACACCCTGGACGATGCACGGCGCAAGCTGGCCCTATGGCGTTACGACTACAACACCGTCAGGCCACACTCGTCGCTCGGCAACCAGACACCGCAGCAAGCGCGCCGGGCGCTTGAGCAATTTGAGAGCTCCGCGCCCGCCGCGCTTGCACCAGACCGGGAACCGGAATACCCAAATCCAACCTGCAGACTCTCGCTATGAATGAGGGACCAGCGGGGGGCAGGTCACCGCTCTTGTATCAGAAGCATTAGAGACATCAGCGCGCCTGTTCGTGAGAACGTTCTATAAGTTAACAACCACGCAATCTACGAGGCAATTTTTCGTGGCAATCGACACAATGTCGATCGTCAGGGCTTTTACCCTTTTTGGGCTGCGGCTTGCCCTTTGCGTGTCGCAGCGCTCTGGCTGGATTCGCCCGCCGCCGGCCGGTCTGACAGCGGGACATTGCCAGCCCGAGCACCTTGGACACATCTGCGGTGGCTTCGGGGTTGTCTATCGGGGGATCGCGGTGAAAACGCGCGACCCGGCCGTGGTCAGGTGTCGGAAACCCTGCGTCCCTTCAGGCTTTCGGCCAGCGAGGGCGACATGAAATCCAGGACAGCGCGAATGCGGGCGGTGTGGCGCAGGTCTTCGTGGGTCAGCAGCCACAGATCGAGGCCAAAGCTTTCGGGCAGTTCGGCGACGCGGACAAGGTCGGGCTTCTGTTCGGCGATTGCGCAGGGCAATGCGGCAAGGCCGAGGCCCGCCTTGGCCAACCGCACCGTGCAGGCGACCGAATTCGAGCGGATGGCTGGCCGCACCCCCGGCAGGAAATTCTCGAACTGCCGCGTCAGCGGCGCGTGGCCACCGTCGAGGCCGATCCAGGTATGTTGGGCAAGCTCGGTATCGGGGTGGGACGCGCAGTAATCCGGTGCGCCGTAGACCGCGAAATCCAGACGCCCGACCCGCCGTCCGACCAGCGTCTCGGGCGGGGCATCGGAGATGCGCAGCGCGATATCGGTCTCGCGCCGCGACAGGTCCAGCGCCTCGTTGCCGACCGCCAGGCTGATTTCGATGTGCGGATAGGCCTCGCGAAACCGCGCCAAATGGTCCGGCAGCAGCCAGAAGGCGAGCATGTCGACCGCCGTGATCCGCACCGACCCGCTCAGGCGCAGATCCTGGCCGGTGACCGTGCGGTTGAGCGTGGCGACGTCGTCTTCGATGCATTCGACGATGCCAAGGGTTTCCTCGCCCGCTGGGGTCAGCGCATAGCCGTTGGGCAGGCGCTCGAACAACCGAACCCCCAGCGTTTCCTCAAGTCCGGCGATCCGGCGGAACACCGTTGAATGGTTGACGCCAAGGCTGCGCGCCGCCCCCGAGAGGCTTCCCGCGCGCGCCACGGCCAGAAACACCCGCAGATCGTCCCAATTCGCAAGCTGTGCATTCATGCAAGGTCTCCTTGCCGCTTTCGCCACTCCCTGTGCGCCGAGTGTGTAGCCATATTGAGGTCAGAAGCAATACTGACACCCTGAAAGGATAATCTTATGACCAATACCAGTACCCGCACCATCCTGCGCAGCGACGAGCTTTCCTGTCCCTCTTGCGTGCCGAAAATCGAGAATGCGCTGCTGGCGCTGCCCGGTGTGGAAAAGGCCGAGGTCAAGTTCGCCAGCGGACGGATCGAGGTCGCGCATGACCCGGCGCGCACGGATGTGGCCGCGCTGGTGAATTCCATCGCCAAGTCCGGCTATACGGCCAAACCGTCGGCATTCTGACCTCGCATCGCCTTTGCCCCACCGCCCCTCAAGGCGGTGGGGTTCTGCCCTGAAAGGAGAGAGAGCTAATGTTTTCCCGGATCATCGACATTCTGAGACACCCCGTCAGTCGCCGCAAATGGCTGACCATCGCCAGCGGCGTGCTCATCACCGTGGCCCTGGTTGCGTGGTATGGCTTCGGCATGGCGGCCCCCTGGGCCCCGCTGATGACCATTGCCGCCGTTCTGGCGGGCTATGACATCGCGCTGCGGGCGTGGGCCTCGCTGCGCCTGCGTCAGCTGAGCATCGAATTGCTTGTGATCGTTGCGGCGATTGGCGCATTGTTCATCAACAACCACTGGGAATCCGCCGCCGTCACCTTCCTGTTCATGTTGGGCGCGTGGCTGGAAACGCGCACCATGAGCCGCACGCGCGGCGCACTCAAGGCGCTGATCGACGCCGCCCCCGTCACCGCGACAGTGCTGCGGGATGGCCAGACAATCGAAGTGGCCGCGCATGAGGTGGCCTTGGGCGAAACCGTTCTGGTCAAGGCCGGAGAGCGCCTTCCGGTCGATGGCGAGGTGATTGACGGCAGTGCCGCCGTCAACGAGGCATCGATCACCGGCGAGCCGATCCCGGCGGAAAAAGCCCCCGGATCAAAGGTATTCGCCGGAACCCTGGCGGAAAACGGGCTGCTGCATCTGCGCGCGACCGGTGTGGGCGCCGACACCACGCTGGCCCGTATCATCACCCGCGTCGAAGAGGCGCAAGAGGCCAAGGCCCCGGCCCAGCGGATGATCGAGAATTTCGGGCGCTGGTATACGCCGGGCGTGTTCGTGTTGGCGATCGTGAGCTACATTGTCACACGCAACGTCGAACTGGCGCTGACGCTGCTGGTGGTCAGTTGCCCCGGCGCGCTGGTGATCTCGACGCCGGTATCGGTGGTCGCGGGGATCGGACGCGCGGCGCGGTCCGGCATCCTGATCAAGGGCGGCGAACATCTGGAAAACGCCGGGCGCATCACCGCGCTGGCGCTGGACAAGACCGGCACGCTGACCGAAGGCCAGCCGCGCCTGGCCGAGGTCGTGGCGCTGGCGGGCCAAAGCGAGGCCGATGTCCTGCTCTGGGCCGGTATTGCCGAGACCGGCTCGACCCACCCGCTGGGTCGCCCGATCATCGAAGCGGCGCGCAAGCAGGGCCCTCTGCCCACCGCCGAGTCGCTGGAGGAGATCGCCGGTATGGGCCTGATCGCGCGCCATGACGGCCATCAGATCGCTGTCGGCAGCCACCGCCTGTTCGATCATCTCAAGATCGACTTCAACACCGAGGCGAAAGACGGCATCGCGCGCCTGCACGGGCTGGGCCACACCGTGGTGATCGTGGCGCGCAATAGCGCGGTCGTGGGTCTGCTGGGCCTGGCCGACATGCCGCGCGCCAGTGCCAAGCCGATGATCGAGCGGTTGCATGCCCTGGGCGTGCACCGCGTGGTCATGCTGACCGGCGATCAACGCCCGGCTGCCGAGGCGATTGCCAGCGCGGTCGGCGTCGACGAGGTGCATGCCGCGATGATGCCCGATGACAAGCTGGACCGCATCCGCACGATGCGCGCCGAGGGCCTGCACGTGGCGATGGTCGGCGACGGCATCAACGACGCGCCGGCGCTGGCGGCGGCCGATATCAGCATCGCCATGGGTGCCTCGGGCAGCGACATCGCCATCGAGACGGCTGATATCGCGCTGATGACCGACGATCTGGGCAAGATCGCCGAGGCGATGGAAATCGCGCGCGCCACGCTGGCCAACATGCGCCAGAACCTCGTGATTGCGGTTCTGACGGTCGTCGGGTTGCTGTTCGGGGTCTATACCGGCACCATCCATATGGCGGGCGGTATGCTGGTTCACCAGCTTTCGGTGCTGATCGTGATCCTCAACGCCATGCGCCTGTTGCGTGTGCCGAAGGCCACCAAAGCCAGAGCGGCTGCGCAGACTGGCGAACGCGCTGCGGCGTAGGCGCGTTTGCAGACAAACAGCTTACCCGCGCCTTGTTGGCGCGGGTATCATAGGTTCGACAAGGGCGATTGCTCTCTTCAGTATTTCAGATTGAGAGGTGGTGAAATGGCTATCCAGGATCGTCAGGAATGGGACGATGTTCTCGACTTCTGGTTCCCCGAGGGGCGCTCTCTGAGTGTCGAGGCACAGGAACACCGTGCGCATTGGCACTGGCGCATGCAGGGTGGTGCGGATGACGAGATCAGAGCCCGGTTTTCAGAGTTGACCGAAACGGCGGCGCAAGGCGATCTTGACCATTGGGCGCAGGACCCGCATGGACGGCTGGCGCTGATCATCGTGCTTGATCAGTTCTCCCGCTCCGTCTGGCGCGATGACCCGCGCGCATATGCGCAGGATCCACATGCCGTATCACTGGTAACCGAGGGCCTTTTGAGCGGTCATTATGCCTCACTTGAGACGCCATGGTTCCAGATTGTCTATGGCCTGCCATTGGGCCATTGCGAAGGTCCAGACCATTTGCAGCGCCTCGACCAGTTGATCAACCTGCGCCAAGACATCGCCGCCGCTGCGCCAACACATTTGCAACCGATCTATTCATCTCTGGTCACCCAAGCCCGCGACGTTCGCAGAGTCATCGCCGCGTTTGGGCGGCATCCTCATCGCAATGAAATATTGAACCGCAAATCGACCACCGTAGAGGAGGCATATATCGCCGAAGGCCAGTTCCCCCATAACAAGGCGTTTCAGCAGGGTTCCAACGCAGGGCTCTGAAACAGCCATTGCCTGTGCGCACCGGAGCTACGCGCGGTGGGGCGAAGCTGGCTCCAAGCCACTTGACCTGCTCCCCTGAAAAGTCCTCGATTTGAGGTTAGCCTGTTCTCCAACTGAGGAGACAGACGATGAAGAGAAG
>CANNGH010000004.1 GCA_947504115.1 uncultured Sedimentitalea sp. | reverse complement strand
CTGGGGAAGCCTTTCGGTCAGCTACCCGCTTGCCGCAGCCCTTGCCATTCTGAACAGCGCGTTTCTGGTCCGGCTTTCATGATCCAGCACGATTGCGGTCACGGCTCCTTCTTCAAGAACCGTACGCTCAACGACTGGGTGGGACGCGGCCTCACCGCCGATGCCATGATCGCGCCCTGGGTAGGTAATCAAGGGGGCAATGGACGGTCCGGCATTCGCGGCATATGTCGAGAAAGTGCTGATCCCGGAGCTGGCTCCCGGCACCGTGGTCATCTTGGACAACCTCGCCACCCACAAGAACGCCACTGCGACCAAGGCGATGCGGGATGCCGGATGCTGGTTTCTCTTCCTTCCGCCTTACAGCCCCGATCTCAATCCCATCGAAATGGCTTTCTCGAAGCTCAAGGCCCACCTCAGGCGGATCGGCGCATGCACCTTCACCGACATGTTCGAGGCCATTGCACAGGTCTGCGACCTCTACTCGCCACAAGAGTGCTGGAACTACTTCAAGGTCGCTGGATATGCCTCAGGTTAATGGCGGGAGGCTTTAGGTCGGGCTTTAAGCATTTAATTTAGCGCTGTTTTTTGGTTGCGGGAGTAGGATTTGAACCTACGACCTTCAGGTATGAGGGCTACCCCTGCATCGAAAATTATCACGCAATTTCATGCTGTTAGCCGATCTTCGGACCCGCAACGTCGGCGTCGTGTCGCACGGAACTGCCGCAAACCGTTGTGAGGAAACGGGAATCCAGATTGGCCATCATCACCATCGGCATGGTCATTGGCGCACCTCGCAGGGGCGGTCAAACCATTTGCGGTCTCGAAGTGTCGGATTTCCTAGGTTTCGTTGATTGCAGGACGGGAGGTGCGGAGACGTGTTTCCATCGTAGAGAAGGCCCGGACCAACCATACCAGTGTAGTAACCGTTGCAGGTCAGGTTGTTCCCACCGAGGCCGCTGACCGCAAACGCTTCATTTATGCCCATGCCATCCAATCGTTCTTCAATTTGTGCATCGAAAAGCCCGGATTCGCTGCGGTCATACGAATACACCCACGCATAGCGGTCGTTGAAACAAACAAATTCGATATCATGGGCAAGACGCGTTTCACCATCTTTGGAAAACAAATCGTCGGCACTGCCGCGTTCAGGCAGGTCGAACGCGCGCATGATGATCAGTCCATTTGGCAGGATCACTCGGTCGCTGGGCAGTGCCCTATGAGCCAAAATAACCTGCAAAACCGCCAAACAGGCTATGCCTGCCGCGACAAGGAGAAACCAGGGCCATGGGGAGAACGAAGGCGCGCGCATCACCCTCCACCCACGGCAGAATAGCTGCTGCGTCCAGCATCCATGAAAACGTCCGCTGTAAAGATTGCAGACCAGCCTCCCGTGATTGCGTAAGGCGTGCCGCCTACCTCGATGCCGAGGCCGAGCGGATCCTCGAACATATCGCTAAACTCGAAATCGCTCGTACCACGGATTTGCAGCATTGCACCCCGGCCCTCAACCGTCCCGCTGAACACGCCACGAACAACCCCGTCGCCATGAGAGAATTCGACGCTGCCAAAATCATAGACCCCCTCGAAATCGTAGGACAACGCGCCGCTCTCTGTGCGCCTGGCTGCGTCAGCGATTTGATCGGCAAGTCTGCGAAACGCCCCTTGGGCGCCGTCGTTCCAAGCATACTGTTCCGCAATTTCCCGCAAATGTCCTATCTCCAGAAGATCGACAGATCGCCCGCCACCAAAATAGTAATGCTGTACGAAGTCGGTATCTGTCCACCGATCAGAACTTGATGCAAGGCCCGTCGAGAATTCGTGAAAAGCGAACTCAGTTTGACCCGGAATGAATGGAACCGCCTCGCAGCGGCAATTGTGGTCTTCGCCAGGATGGCCAGTGGGCGGCGGGTCTGACCAAGAAAAGACGCGACCGTCGTTTATGCGATGCGACGTGCGAACCCGCTCGTCATGCTGGGTTCTCCAGACATACTGGTCGGTGGCGCTCAACTGCTTGAGCGACAACCTGATTGGTGTGCCGTTCCGGAGATAGGTAATGAAGGCGATGCGATAGGCGTCGGTGTGATACATGTTCATGATCGGAAACTCGATGGACCGGCGCTCCCTTGTCAGGCATTCTATGTAAAATCGAGTTAATGGTCCGTTCGCTGGCTGCGGAAGGCCGGCCCTTCACCCCAGCAGCTTCGCCTCGACCATGGCCATGGCCTTCTGGTGGTCAGGCGACGGGAACAGATGACCGTAGCGCTCCATGGTCATCTGGATCGAGGAATGGCCCGCGAAGGTCATGATCTCCTTGATCGAGAAGCCCTGCTCGATCCAGAGCGACACGGCGAAATGGCGCAGGTCGTGCCAGCGCATCGTCACTTCGACCTTTTCCTGCAACTTTCGGAAGCGCGCCTGCGTGTTGGTGTGCTGGAGGATGCCGCCGCGCGGCGCGGGGAACACCAGCCCGAGATCGCTTTTCAGGCAGCGCAGTTTCCAGCGGCGCAGGGCGTTCAGCACCATCATGTGCGGATGCCCACCTTCAGGATGGGCAACGTGATCTGCGCGCAGAAATCGAAGCTCCTCGACTGGATCGAGCAGCAGGAGACCGCGCAATGGCAATGAGAATCGCACCCCTCCTCATCACGCCCGATGACCACGTCCGCTATGGCAACGCGATCCGCCATTGCCGAGCCGAAATGCTGGACCTGGTCGAGAAAGCGATCTCCGACACGGTCCATCATTCACAGGCCCGGAAGTGCCTGCTCGAGCTCGATCGCCTGCGGACGGAATTGGAAATTCACCTCTACGGAATGGTGCCGCCACGGCACGATCCACGGCACCTGAGAACGTCGGTCTACTCCGGTCAGAGCACCTTCTCCTGGAAACGGCTCGCCCGGGAGGACCGTGCGCGGGATGCATTTGCAAGCTGGGACGTGGGGTACTGAGCCATGGAGGACGCCATCCGCATGACCGACGACCAGGCTGGCACCGATCCGGTGGCGGATGCGACCACCGTGGCGCCTCCCTCCAGCGCACCCGAAGATCTGACTGAGTTGCGGCTTGCGCTTCAGCGCAACGGCTATCGGCCGATCCCGGTTCTGGGTGCGCATGTCGCGATGAAGGGCACGGGCAAGCGGCCGATGATGAAGGGATGGGAGACGGTCTGCGCCAGTGCCGACGAGGCCGAGATCGCGCGCTGGACGAAGGCGCAGCGCAACTGCACCAGCACCGGGCTGCTCTGCGGCGAGCTCGTTGGCGTCGACATCGACGTGCTGGACCGAGATCACGCCCACCGGCTGACCTGCATCGCGACGGAAATGCTCGGCATGTCGCCCGCCTCCAGGATCGGGCGCGCGCCGAAGATTCTGCTCGCCTTCCGCACCGATGCGCCGTTCGACAAGGTGCAGACCAGCGAGTTCCACATGCTCGACGGCACGGTGGCGCGGGTCGAGGTGCTGGCGACCGGCCAGCAGTTCGTGGCCTTCGGCATCCACCTGGACACGAAGGCGCCCTATCACTGGCCCGAGTTCTCGCCGCTCGACGTGCCGCTGCACGAACTTCCGCCGGTCACGAAGGAGCGGTGCGCGGCGTTCATCGCCGCGGCCGAAAAGTATCTGCGCAAGGTCGGCGGTCACAGCACAGCCGACCGGCGGGAGATCGAGCGCGAGGGCCGCAAGGCCGCGGGGCTCAAGCGGAACCAGGCGCCGTCGCGCGAGCTGGTCGAGGAGGCCGTCGCACACATTCCCAACGACGATCTGCCGTACGACGACTGGATCAAGGTCGGGCTCGCGCTCTACGCCGCGCTCGGACCTGACGGCCGCGAGCTGTGGGAGGGCTGGTCGGCGCGGGCGGACAAGAACGATCCGGAATACACCGCCGAGAAATGGGATAGCTTCTCGTCCGTGCGCAGCGTGACCGTGGGCACGCTGTTCTGGCTCGCACGACAGAACGGCTGGCGCGCGGAACGGGTGGAGCGGGTGCGAACCTCGCGCGCTCGTATTCCAGACGGCCGTGATGACGACGATGACGACGGAGACGGTCGCCCGGTGATCCGCATCTTCGCGGGCTTCCTGCACCGGGCCGTCGACATGGCCGAGGGTGCGCTGATGCAGGCGGGGCTCGGCTACTATCAGCGCGGCAGCATGGTGGTGCGCCCGGCGATGGTGCCGGTGGCGGTCTCGGACGGGCGCACGGTCGACGCGCCCCGGCTGGTCGACGTCAATGCGCACCACATGGCCGAGGCCTTCACCCGCGCGGCGAACTGGAAGCGGTTCGACAAGCGCGAGGGCGAGTGGCTCAGCACCGACTGCCCGCACAGGATCGCGGAGACCTTCCTGGCGCGCGAGGGCCAGTGGCGCCTGCCGGTGCTGACGGGGATCATCAACTGCCCGACCCTGCGCGCCGACGGCTCGATCCTCGACCTGCCTGGCTACGATGCGCAGACCGGGCTGCTGTTCGACCCGCAGGACGTCCGGTTCCCCGCGCTGCCGCGCGATTCCGACCGGGACATGGCGCTGCGCGCGCTGGCCTACCTCAAGGACCTGATCTCGACTTTCCCCTTCGTCACGGACGCGGGCCGCTCGGTCGCGCTCTCGGGGATCCTCACCGCGCTGATCCGCCGGTCTTTGCCGACCGCGCCGCTGCACGGGTTCAACGCGCCGACGGCCGGGACGGGCAAATCCATGCTGGTCGACCTGGCCAGCCAGATCGCCACCGCACGCCCCGCGCCGGTGATTGCGCAGGGCAATTCCGAGGAGGAGATGGAAAAGCGGCTGGGCGCGGCGCTGATCGCGGGCGACGTGCTGATCGCCATCGACAACTGCGAGGAACCGCTGGGCGGCGAGCTCCTGTGCCAGACCCTCACCCAGACCAGCCTCAAGGTCCGGATCCTCGGCAAGTCCGTCAACGCCGAAGTGCAGAGCAACGCCGCCGTCTTCGCCACCGGCAACAACCTGACCCTCGAGGGCGACATGACCCGCCGCGCCATCCGGGCGACGCTGGACGCGGGCGTCGAGCGACCCGAGCTGCGCGCCTTCGACCGCGATCCCCTCGCCATGGTGACGGCGCAGCGCGGCGATTACGTCACGGCCGGGCTCACGGTCCTGCGCGCCTACCACATCGCCGGTCGGCCCGAGATGCGCGCACCGCTCGGCTCCTTCACCGACTGGTCACGCTGGGTGCGCGACTCGCTGATCTGGCTGGGCGAGGCCGATCCTTGCGACACGATGGAGGGCATGCGCGGGGCCGACCCGAAGCTGGTGGCCCTGACCACAGTGCTGGAGCAATGGCGCGAGGTGATCGGCATGGACAGGGTCAGCGTCCGCGAGATCATCGAGCGCGCCACGGAACAGCGCCCGCAGCTCTACGGCCGGTCGGAGTTCATCCACCCCGAGTTCCGCGAGGCCCTGCTGCGCGTGGCGGGCGAAGGCGGGGCGATCAACGGCGGGCGGCTCGGCAAGTGGATCGGCGGGCAGCAGAACCGCATCGTGGGCGGGCTGCGCCTGGTCTCGGCAGGGGTGTCGGCAGGGCGCGCGCGGTGGCAGCTGGAGATCGCGGAGCACTGGGCCGCGCCGATCAACGACGGTTCTGAAGTTCTCCGGAGCCATGCCGATGTGTGACGCTCATTCCCGATCTGTCTGGTGGGTTTGGTGGACTTGTCCCCCTCCAAATCTGTGTTTGTCGCCCGAAGTGTCAGCGACGTGGCACGTCGCGACATGTGACGCCAAACATCACACCACCACGCATGACATGACAGTTTACAGGGGCGGGCCGGATCACCCCACCAATCTCCACCATCCCCACCAGACAGATCGTCAACCGGCAAAACGGCCCTGCACGCCCCGCGACAACTTCAGAACCGTCGTTAGCGGACGGGAACACCGGATCGCGGGCCACCGGGCGGTTCCTCCCAGGCCGATCCGTATGTGGGGAGGCGCAGCGCATTGGCCCGCCAGCGTCAGGGGGCGGAAATGACTAAACTCGACAGCCATGAGACCAAGACCGCATTCGCCGCCCGCGTCGGGCTGACCAAGGGGCGCATCTCGCAACTGATGGCCGAGGGGCTGCCGGTGCGTGCGGACGGGCGGATCAACGTGGCGGTGGGGCTCGCCTGGATCGAGGACAACCTCGACCCGGCCCGGCGCAACCGGGGCGGCGCCGTCAGCCCGACCCGCGCCACGACCACGCTCGCAGAGGCCAAGCGACTGCATGAGATCGTGAAGGTTCAGCGCGCCAAGCTGGCGTTCGAGCGCGAACAGGGCCAGCTGGTCGAGACCGCCGCCGCCACCAGGACCGTGTTCGCGCGCGCCCGTGCCGAACGCGACGCGCACATGGCATGGGTGCAGCGCACGGCGCCCCTGCTGGCGACCGAGCTTGGCGCAGATCCCCGCGCCACCTTCGCCGCGCTTGACCGGATGATGCGCGAGCATCTCGAACACCTGGCCGACCTGCCGCTGGGGAGTTTCGGCGATGGTGCCTGACATCGACCTCGCCTGGCGGCGCGGCATCCGCCCGGAACCGCCGGATCCCGGTCTCGGACTGGGCCGACCGGCACCGCATCCTGCCCGCCGACCTCGGCCGAGCCGGGCCGCTGGCGCACGGACCGCACGCCCTACCTGCGCGCCGTGATGGACGCGCTGTCCACCGCCAGCCCCTTCGAGCGTGTCGCCCTGATGAAAGGCGCGCAGACCGGCGGCTCCGAGGCGGGGCTGAACTGGCTCGGCTACGTCATCCAGAACGCGCCCGGCATCGCCATGCTGGTCATGCCCTCGCTCGACATGGTGCGCCGCAACACCACCGTCCGGATCGACCCGCTGATCGAGGCGACGCCCGCCCTGCGCGAGCTCGTCGCCGCGCCCCGCTCCCGCGATGCTGGCAACAGTCTGTTCCGCAAGTCCTTCCCCGGCGGCCAGCTGGTGATGACCGGGGCGAACAGCGCCGTCGGCCTCCGCTCCACGCCTGTGCGCTACCTGTTCCTAGACGAGGTGGACAGCTATCCCGGCGACGCCGATGGCGAGGGCGATCCCGTGGATCTGGCGATCCAGCGCACCGCCACCTTTCGCGGGCGGCGCAAGATCTACATGGTCTCGACGCCTACGCTGAAGGGCCATTCCCGCATCGAGGCCGCCTTCGAGCACAGCGACCGGCGCTTCTACCACGTCCCCTGTCTGCACTGCGGCGACATGGCGCCGCTCACGTGGGCGCGCATCCGTTGGCCGGAAGGGCAGCGCGAGGCGCCGCTCCTGGAGAAGCTGAACGAGCACGGCGAGATCAAGGCTGGGACCATGGCTGACGCGCGCGAGGCCTACAAGGTCGAGACCTGGGCGCGGAAGATCGGCGTTACCCGACAGGTGCTGGTCAACGACGACCTCGGCGCCTTCTCGGACCTCGCCCGGCGCATGGGCCAGGCCGCCGCCGAGACCGAGGCGCGAATCCTCGTGACCCTCCTCGAGGCGGGCAGCGGGAACGGGCCGACCCTGTCGGACGGCAAGACGCTGTTCCATGCCGACCATGGCAACAAGGCGGGCACCGGGGCGGCGATCTCAGACGCGACGCTGTCGGCCGCCCGGCTGGCGCTGCGGACACAGAAGGGCGTCGAGGATCGCACGATCCGCGTGACGCCCCGCAACCTGCTGGTCCCGCCCGCGCTGGAGACCACGGCCGAGAAGTGGCTGGCGAGCATCGCGCCCGCGACGGCCGCCGATGTGAACCCGTTCTCCGGATCGCTGTCCCTCGTGGTCGAGCCGCGCCTGTCCTCGGCCACCCGCTGGTACGTCACCGCCGACCCCGGCGAGATCGACGGTCTCGAGTTCGCCTATCTCTCGGGGGCGGAAGGCCCGCAGGTCGAGAGCCGCTCGGGCTGGGACGTGGACGGCGTCGAGATCCGGGTGATCCTCGATTTCGGGGCCGGGTTCATCGACCATCGGGGCTGGTTCATGAACGCCGGGGCGTGAGCATGGCCGACCTCGCCCAGCTCACCGCCTGGCGCGACGCCCTGATGGCCGCGCGCTACCGGGGCGTCCGCACCGTCGAATACGACGGCAAGCGCGTCACCTACGCGAGCGACGGCGAGATGGCCGCTGCGCTCGCGGACCTCAACCGGCAGATCGCAGGGGCGACCGACCGCATCTCGGTCGCCCGCATCCTATCCTCGAAGGGGCTTTGAACATGGTATCGCGACGGCGGCAGCGTGATACGTGCAAATCGCGTTGGCGGCTGCAACGCGTTTCTCCGCGAGCACAAGGCTCGTTCAATCAGCGTGCGCGCCCTCGCGGAACGCCATGTCGATGATTTCGCGGAGGCGGGCGCGGTAGTGGTCCAGCGTCCCGACATGGCCCCAGTTCACGTCCTCGGGGCTGCATTCAAAGTGGTCGGCGCTGAGCGCGGCGAGGCGCTCAATCATTGCGCCGATGTCGGTCTTGGCCGAGAAGAACGCGGCGAGAGCGGCGTCATTTGTCTTGGGCATGATGGTCTCGGTCAGAACGTCCTGATCCAGCACGCTCTCGTCGGCTACGATAGCAAGTCGGAACCGACCGCTATTCGGAGGGCGCGAACGCGATTCCCTGATCCGGGAAGGCGTCGCGCAGGTTGATCATGGCCTGCTCCCAATCGGTGCCGCCCCACTGGCTGGAGAACGCATAGGTGCGCCCGCCGAAGTGGAGAAGTTCGTCATCGTCGCTGAAGAAGCGTTTCGGGTCGAAGTTCCGCCCGTCCCTGGCGCGGGCTTCCTTCGCCAAGCGATAGAATTCGTCGCCCGTCACTTCGCCTTCGACGGAGACGAGAGCCCTGTTCGCCCGCGGGCCGCAGTGTTGGGCGACCTTCTCCGGTTCTACGCCGCTCTCCACGAGGTGGCGGAACACCTGAAAGATCGCGTGTCGCTTCCGCAGTCCCGTCAGCTGGCGCCCACCGAGGGTGACGTCGTAGCTGGTCCAGTCTCGCGTGTCCGTGCGCGCTTCGCGCTCCTTGCGCTTCTTCTCCGTGACGCGGACCTGGTATTCCGCGACCTCCGGAAGCGGGATGATCTGCTGAACATCCACGAGGACCCGCCCTTCAAGCTCGTAGGGCTGGAGGCGCACGCAGCGGAGGTCGATGCCGCGCTCGATGAGCCAGAGAACAGATGTGGTCAGCTCGCGGCTGAACTCGGCCGACGCGAGGACGATGCGGACGTCCTGCGCGAACGCATCCTCGTCGGGCTCGTCCCACCCGAGGAAATCGAGCAGCTCGGCCCGCGCATCCGTGTCGGCCTTGCCTATCTGCGCGAGGTAGCGTCCGAACACATCGGCGGCCTGAGCGAAGGTCATGGTCGAGACCATCGCCGCGTAGCGGATGGACTGCAGTTCCATATGGCCGCCGTCTTCCGTCCGCTTGAGCTCGATGACCACGAGGTTCGCGTTGCGGTCGATGCCGAGAAGATCGATGCGCCTGCGCGACTCGTCCCAATCCCCGAATTCCTCTGCGATCACCAGCGTGTCCGGCGCGATCACTGAGACGTTCGCCCGCAGCAGGCGCTGCAGATCGCGCCGTTCCTGCAGTTGCGCGAGACTGAAGGTGGTCTTGCTCAGGGGACGGATTTCTTCGCTGGCAAACTCGTAGATCGGCATGGGCAATTCGGACCTCTCGGGAATGACCCTATCCAAGCGCAGCGGCACCGCATGGGCAAGCACCATCGGCCGCGAACACCCCGCGAACATCCGCCCGGTCCCGTGTCGCATTGGTGTTGCACGGAGGAATCGGGACTGGACGTAAGCCTTTGGAATCTTTGGGGAGTGTTCGGGAATGGCTCGCAACACGACGCAACACGCAAAAGCCGCCCGGAGGGCGGCCTAAGTATTTGATATCTTGTCGTAATTTTTGGTTGCGGGAGTAGGATTTGAACCTACGACCTTCAGGTTATGAGTCGTGTCGAACGAACCATGAACAATCACTCGGAACCGCGAGTTCTTGCGCAGTTTCCGACACTTGCCGATCCCTGCAAAGCGCCCCGGCTTCGCACGATCTGTCGGGACTGCGCAGCGATTTTCACCCTCTTGCTTCCACCATGCTTCCAAGGGGCCGAGACCTGATTTTCCGGTAGCACGACCATCAGGCGGCGGTGAGCGACCAGAAGCCGAACTTCCTGCCGTGATCTTCCTTCAGCCGAGCGACATAGGCATCGTGTGTCTCGAACGTTCCGAAGTCCGGGATGTCGCGCGCGAGCCGGGCGCAGGAGACCAGGTGCTCGGCGGCATAGCGATACCGCTTTGCCCGCGATCTGGTCAGCGTGAAATCGACCATCGCACGGAGCACCAGCGTCGCGGCCAGCGGATGACGCTCTGACAGGGCCTCCGCCGCGGGGGCAAGATACTCGTAGTGATCTCCGTCGATCTCGTCATGTCGGGCCTCGAGGAGCTTGGCGGCCCGATCCAGCGCCGGCCAGTCGAGGAAGAACTGCAGGGCGTGAAGAAGGCTCGGATAAGCCATAGCGTGCGCCATCGCCCGCTCCTCGGCCTCGATGTCGTCGAAATCGGGAAGCCGCTTGAGATAGGCCCGCAGGTAGCTGTCGGAGAGCGTGCGCTCGAAGCAGTCCCACCGGAACGCCTGCGCCTCCTCGCCACGACCCAGCGCCTCCAGCGTCTGCAGGCGAATGTCCTGCCAGGCCAGCGGAACCCGCAACCCGTCGCCGAGCTCCGCGCGCTCGAGGAACCCCAGCGCCTCGCCTGCCCTGCCGGCCGCGAGCAGACGCTGCGCGATCTCCGCCGCGATCTGCGGCACCTTGCGGGTCTTCGGATCGTACTGGGTGATGAAGCCGTCGACGTCGCCCTGCGCATCGGCGATGTCCTTGAGCGCCATGGCGACCGTGCTGGTGCGCTCACGCGCCCGCATCTCGTGCTCGTAGGTGGTGCCGCCCGGGCCCCAGCCCACCGCCTTCCATTGATCCTTCGGCGGAACCGGCACGGGCGAGCGACCGAGGTCCTCCGCCATCGACTTCAGGACCGCCAATCCCTCGTCGCCGAGCGCCGGCGCCATCATGCCGATCAGGCCGTCATACTGGCCATAGCCGTTGTCCTGCAGCGCATCGAGAACAGTGCCGGCGAGCGCCGGCGGGTCCGGCCGGACCTTCGCGGCGAGCTGACCCAGATCGGCACACGCCTGGTGGAAGATGCCGATGACCGTGCCGCTGGAGTCGTCGCAGCGCTCGAACACCGGTGTGGCGAGCGCCATGAACCGCCACATGAGCGCCAGCGCCTCGTCCGGGTCGGCCGGCGCGATCTGCTCGACGATGGCGCGCCGCTGGGTGTCGAGATCCGTGACGAGCGCCTTGCGGTTCTTCCAGGTGATGAAGCTGCGGGCGCGAGCGATGCTGGTCAGCCGCTTGGTGATCTCCCGCGCGGCCTCCCGCGGGCTCTGGGCGCCTGCCAGTGCCAGCCGCAGCTTGCGCTTGGCCGCAGCGTTCCCGGTGCTGACCTCGATCAGCAGTTGCGCCAGGCGCTCTGCACCCAGCGCTTCGAGGTTCTTCGCATTGAGGGTGGTCTTGGAAGCCATTGGATCGCTAGTTTCTTTTGCCCGAGCCTATCAGCGGTCCGCCGGGTTCGAAACCTGCGTTCTGATTCGCGCGGCTCGTCGATTTCCCGCGCCAGCGCGCCGAAACGCCCTGCGCGGAAATGCGAGCCACTTCCTTTTTCTTCGCAATTTCAATGTGTTCGTTGACTGTCGCCCGCACTTCAGCACTGTGGAACTTCGAGAGAACCACCGAAGAGCGCCATGCCCAGGATCACCAAACGCCTCGTTGACGCCGCAGAAGCCCAACCCGCCGAATACTTCGTCTGGGACAGCGAGATCCCCGGCTTCGGACTGCGCGTGCTGCCGAGCGGGCGCAAGGGCTACGTGGTCCAGTATCGCGCCGGACGCCGGTCCCGGCGGATCAGCCTCGGGCCCAGCACGGTGCTGACCTGCGAGCAGGCGCGCAACCGCGCCATCTCCATCGTCGCCGCCGCGCGCAATGGCGCGGACCCCGCCGCCGAGCGGGACGCAGGGCGCAGGGCGATCACGGTGAAGGAGCTGGCCGAGCGGTTCGACAGGGAACACATCGCGATCCGCGTGAAGGCCAGCACAGCCAAGGAATATCGCCGGAACCTCGAACGCTTCATCCTGCCCGCGCTCGGGCAGCTGACGGTCACGGGCACCACCCGGGCGGACGTGGCGAAGTTCCACCACGACCTCCGCCATATCCCCTATCAGGCGAACCGCTGCCTCGAAGTGGTCTCGAAGATGTTCAGCCTCGCCGAGATGTGGGGCCTGCGTCCGGACGGCACCAACCCGCGAAAGCACATCCGGAAATACCCCGAGGAGAAGCGCGAGCGCTTTCTCAGCGCGGCCGAACTCCGCCGGATCGGCGAGGTCCTGCGCGAGATGGAGGTAGAGGGGATCGAACTGCCCTCGGCCATCCTCGCCGCGCGCTTGCTGATCCTGACTGGGTGTCGGCTGAATGAGATCATGACGCTGAAATGGGAATACGTCGATCTGGCCGAGCGCGTCCTGCGCCTGCCGGATTCCAAGTCCGGCGCCAAGGTCGTCCATCTCGGCCAGCCCGTCGTCGATCTGCTCCGCGACGCTCAGCGCATCGACGAGAACCCGTGGGTCATCACCGGCACCCTGCCGGGCAAGCGCCTGAGCGATCTCCAGCCCTTCTGGCAGCGCGTTCGCGCCCGCGCCGGGGTGAAGGACGTCCGCATACACGACCTGCGCCACACCTTCGCGTCGACCGCCGTCGCCTCGGGTCAGGGACTGCCGATGATCGGCAAGCTCCTTGGCCACACGCAGGTCCAGACCACGGCGCGCTACGCCCATCTGGCGGCCGAGCCGGTGCGGATGGCTGCCGATGCGGTGGCGCAGAACCTCAGGCAATCCTTGGGATAATCGCGCCCCGACGCGCCCCTTTTCGATTGATTGCGCAATCCCTCACGGCTACGGTCCAAGAAAGCCCAGAAATTGGGCGCGCACAGTTCGCGTGCGCGCAGGGCTGGGCGGGAGCGCAACGTGGACCGGGACAAGGCCGAACTTCGCTGGGGGATTGAGCAGCGCCTCGAGTTCATCGAGTTCCGTCTGTTCTGGGAGGGACACGTCAATCGTATCGACGTGATGCAGCAGTTCGGCGTCTCGGTGAACCAGGCATCCTCGGACCTGAACCGCTACATCGCGCTGGCACCGGACAACATGGTCTACGACAAGAGCGCGCGGACCTACGTCCGCGGCCCAGACTTCGACTGCAAGTTCCGCCCGCCGGACGCAGCGCACTACCTCGCCCAAATCCGCCTGGTTGCCGATGATGTGCTGGAGCGCGAAGATTGCTGGATCCCTGACCTGCCACCCTACGCATCCGCCCCGACGCCGGTTCGCGGCGTTGAGCCGGTGACACTTCGCTCGGTTGTCGGCGCCATCCGCCGGTCCGAGGCGATCGAGGTGAAGTACCAGTCCCTGTCTAGCCCCGAGCCGCGCTGGCGCTGGATCGCGCCTCACGCCATCGCGTTCGACGGGTTCCGCTGGCACACCCGGGCGCTCTGCCTGACCGATGACTGCTTCAAGGACTTCCTGCTTTCGCGGGTGCTGGAGATTCGAGGATCGCGTGAGAGCGAAGCGTCAGCCGACGATGATCGCGACTGGCATTCCGAGGTCACGCTGGAGGTCGGGCCCCACCCCGCCCTGTCGGAAACTCAGGCAAAGGTCATCGCGCTCGACTACGGGATGCGTGGCGGCAAGGCGAAGATCAAGGTCCGACGTGCGCTGTTGTACTACGCGCTCAGGCGTCTCGGGCTTGATACCGACCCGGCAGCCCGCAATCCGCAGGATCAGCAGATCGTGCTTCTCAACAGGGAGGTTATCGATGCAGATCATCGATAACATCTCTCACCTTCTCGGGGATGACCTGAAGGCCTCAGTCGGTCGGGGTACGCGTTTGCGGATTGCTGCGTCCTGCTTCTCGATCTACGCGTTCGAAGCTCTGAAGTCCGAACTCTCGAAGGTCGACAGCCTGCAGTTCATTTTCACGGCGCCAACCTTCGTGCCTACCGAGGTGACCGACCGCCTCCGGAAGGAACGTCGGGAGTTCTTCATTCCAAAGGCCCGCCGCGAAAGCGGCCTCTACGGCACGGAATTCGAGATCCAGCTGCGCAACAAGCTCACTCAGCGCGCTGTCGCCCGCGAGTGCGCTGACTGGATCCGCAAAAAGGCCAGGTTCCGGTCCAACACAACAAAAGCGCCGATGCAGCAATTCTTGCATGTCGCCGGGTCTGAAGGCGAAGTGGCCTACATGCCGATAAGCGGCTTCACGGCAGTCGATCTCGGGTACCAAAAGGGTGATGCCGTCTCGAACTTCGTGACCCGTTTCGATGATCCGGCACACGCAAAGATGTACCTTCAGCTCTTCGATCAGATCTGGTCGGACCTGGACAAAGTGAAGGACGTCACCGCTGCCATTTGCGAGCACATCGAGTCCGTTTATCAGGAGAATTCCCCCGAGCGCATCTACTTCATGATGCTCTACAACATCTTCCACGACTTCCTCGACGAGGTCGATGAAGACGTCCTTCCGAACGATCTGACAGGCTACCAGGAGAGCGTGGTCTGGAACAAACTCTTCAACTACCAGAAGGACGCCGCCACGGGCATCATCAATAAGCTCGAGACCTACAATGGGTGCATTCTCGCGGACTCGGTCGGTCTCGGCAAAACATTCACCGCCTTGGCGGTGGTCAAATATTATGAGTTGCGGAACCGCTCGGTTCTCGTTCTCTGCCCCAAAAAGCTCGCGGACAACTGGCGGAACTACAACACGAACCTGACCACCAATATTTTCGCCAGGGACCGGTTCAACTATGACGTCCTCTGCCACACCGACCTCTCCCGCACCTCCGGCGAGTCATTCGGCATCCCCCTCAATCGAGTGAATTGGGCCAACTACGATCTGGTCGTGATCGACGAGTCGCACAACTTCCGCAACAACGATGTCTATAAGGATCGCGAGACCCGCTACCAGAAACTGATGAACAAGGTCATCCGCGCCGGCGTGAAGACCAAGGTTCTGATGCTTTCTGCGACCCCGGTGAACAACAGGTTCAACGATCTTCGGAACCAGCTGGCTCTTGCCTACGAAGGGCAGTCAGAAGCGCTCAGCAAGAACCTGAAGACACAGGCCAGCGTCGAAGAGATTTTCCGCCGAGCCCAGAAGGCCTTCAATGAATGGTCTTCCCTCCCGCCAGAGGAGAGGACCGCTGCGTCGATCCTGAAAGCGCTCGATTTCGATTTTTTCGAGCTTCTCGACGCAGTCACCATCGCCCGGTCGCGCAAGCACATCGAAACCTTCTACGACACGACGGACATCGGGAAGTTTCCCCAAAGGCGCAAGCCGCTCTCGTATCACCGCCCGATCACCGAACGGTCGGACGTGATGGGGTTCAACGACATCTTCACGCAGCTCTCGGTGCTGAAGCTCGCGGTCTACGCCCCGATCAGCTACATCCTGCCCAGCCGCCTGCGGAAGTACGAGGAAATCTACGACACGCAGGTCGAGGGCGGACGCGGCAAGCTCAGGCAGGCCGATCGAGAGCGCAGCCTTCAGGCGCTCATGACGACCAACCTGCTGAAACGCCTGGAGAGCTCGGTCGCCGCGTTTCGGCTCACGCTTCGATCGCTCGGCGGCAACATCTCGCGCACCCTCGACGCGATCGGCGATTTCGAGAAAACCGGACGCAGCGGTAGCGTCAGTGACTACCTTGCCGAAGTGAGCGACTTCGACCCGGAGGACGATGACCTCTCCGGCCTCGACGAGTTCACGGTCGGAAAGAAGGTCCAGATCAGCCTCGCCGACATGGATCTGCCATCATGGAAGCACGACCTGGCTGCGGACCTCGTCCTAATCGAAGATCTGATCGCCTCGATGGAAAAGGTCAAACCGGCTGACGACGCCAAGCTCCAGCACCTGCTCGCCCTCATCAGGCAGAAGGTCGACGAGCCGCTGAACCCCGGAAACAGGAAGGTTCTGGTCTTCACGGCCTTTGCCGATACAGCCAACTACCTCTTCGACAACCTGGCGCCCTTCGCCGCACAGCTCGGGCTGCATGTCGGCAAGGTCACCGGGTCGGACCCGCCCAAGACGACGCTCAAGAAGTCCTACGATTTCCAAAGCGTCCTGACGCTGTTTTCTCCGCGGTCAAAGGAGAAGGCCATCGTCCTTCCGAACGAGCCGGGAGAGCTGGACATCCTCATCGGCACCGACTGCATCTCGGAAGGCCAGAACCTTCAGGACTGCGACTTCCTGATCAACTATGACATCCACTGGAATCCGGTGCGCATCATCCAGCGGTTCGGCCGGATCGACCGTATCGGATCCCCCAACAGCCAGATCCAGCTGGTCAACTACTGGCCCGATATCTCGCTCGACGAGTACATCAACCTCAAGGAGCGCGTCGAAAACCGGATGGTGATCGCAGACGTCACCGCCACCGGCGACGACAACGTCCTCACCGCCAAGTCGAACGACATCGCCTACCGCAAGGAACAACTGAGGCGGATGCAGGAGGAGGTGATCGAGCTGGAGGACGCAAAGGCCGGCATCTCGATCACCGATCTCGGGCTGAACGATTTCCGGATGGACCTGCTCAATTACGTCAAGCAGCATGGCGAGCTCGACAACGTGCCCTTTGGCATGCACGCCGTCGTCCCCGCGCAGCCGGAGCTGGGGCTTCAGCCAGGCGTCATCTTCGCGCTGAAGAACATCCACGACAGCGTGAACGTCAACCAGCAGAACCGGCTGCACCCCTTCTACCTGGTCTACATCGACGACGACGGCCAAGTCGTCGCCGACCACACCGAGGTCAAGCGCCTGCTCGACCTGATCCGGTCCAGCTGCAAGGCGCGGATCGAGCCGATCCACGACGTCTGCCGCATCTTCAACGAGCGCACCGAGGACGGGCGCAAGATGGGCCGCTACTCCGACCTGCTCTCCAGCGCGATCCGCTCCATGATCGAGGTGAAGGAAGAAAAGGACATCGATAGTCTGTTCAGCGGCGGGCGGACCACGGCGCTGACCCATACCATCAAGGGGCTGGACGATTTCGAGCTAATCGCCTTCCTGGTCATCGAAGGGGGCGGCGCATGACCCTCTACGACTGGCCGCGCGCCGCCGCCTTCGGCCGTGTGATCCCCAAGAACAAGATCTACGAGCACGCCGGGGCGAACACGGCACTGAAAGACCTCTTCGTGCGTGAGGTCGACCAGATCGTCTGGTCGCACAAGCTGGCGCCCGAGACGGTCAATCTGGCGGCGACGAAGCAGGTGGCCGAGATACAGGTCTTCCGCATCACCGCGCGCACCGCGACGCTCGACCGCGACGTGTTGCGCGCCATCGACAAGGCCATCCCCTTTCCGCTGATCTTCGAGGTAGCCCATGGCGGCCGCGTCAGGCTGGGCGCGGCCTACAAGCGGCCGAGTGAGGCCGACAGCGCCCGCTGGGTGGTGGGCGACTATTTCCAGGGGGACTGGCTACCCGAGGACGCGCCGCGCACCCCGCTTCCGGTGGCGCTTAGCATGGGCGCACTGTACGAGCGGCTGCTCGAGCCGCTGGTCGCCGGGCAGACGGCCCGGTTGGTCACCGGCATGGGCGAGGCACCGCAGACGCCCTTCACTCCCGCCGAAGCGGAGCGCCAGGTGTCGCTGGAAGAGCGCATTGCGCAGGCCGAGGCGATCAAGGCGCAGACTCGTGAGGTCGAGCGGATCAAGGCGCGGCTGGGGCGCGAGAAGCAATTCAACAAGCGCGTGGCCATCAATGCCGAGCTGCGCGCAGCCAAACAGGAATTGGAGCGGCTGACAGGGGCACACCCCAGCGCCGCCGTGACGAACGATTGAGAGGACGAGCATGGACAAGCTGAAGATGCACAGCCCCGACCTGAGCCAGGACAACATCGCGAAGATCCGCGTGCTGTTCCCCGGCTGCGTGACCGAGGCGCGGGACGAGGCGACGGGGGCGGTGCGTCTGGCGGTGGACTTCGATCAGCTGCGTCAGGAACTGAGCGATCACATCGTGGAGGGCCCACAGGAGCGGTACCGGCTGGATTGGCCGGGAAAACGCGAGGCATTGATCACGGCGAACTCCCCCGTGTCAAAAACCTTGCGACCTGCACTGGACGAAAGCGTCGACTTCGACACGACGAAGAACCTCTTCATCGAAGGCGACAACCTTGAGACCCTGAAACTGTTGCAGGAAACCTATCTCGGTCAGGTGAAGCTTATCTACATCGACCCTCCCTATAACACCGGGAAGGACTTCATCTACCGGGACAACTTCACCGCAGACAAAGAGCAGTTCGAAATCGACGCTGGGGAGAAAACTGCCGAAGGCGGGCGTCTGGTGGCGAACCCGGATACGCGCGGTCGATATCATTCTGACTGGATGTCGATGATCTATGCGCGTCTGACGGTCGCGAAGAGGCTGTTGAAGGATGATGGGATCATCCTCGTCAGCATCGACGACTACGAACAGGCCGCGCTCCGAAAGGTGATGGATCAGGTCTTTGGCGAGACCAATTTCGTGGCCCAACTGGTCTGGGAGAAAGGCCGAAAGAACGATGCAAAGTTCTTTTCCGTTGGCCACGAATACATGCTGGTCTTCGCGAAGAACGTGACGCGGCTGCGGGAAAAGCAGGAAGTCTGGCGGGAGGAAAAGCCCGGTGCGCGCGATATCTGGGCCGAATTCGTCAGGTTGCGTGGAATTCATGGTGATGACTTCAAGTCCATCGAGGCTGATCTTTCTCAATGGTATTCCGACCTGCCGAAGGGCCATCCCGCAAAAAAGTGGGCGCGTTACAAGCGCGTCGACGAAAATGGTCCGTGGCGAGACCGCGATATCTCTTGGCCCGGTGGAGATGGGCCGCGATATGATGTGATCCACCCAGTGACAGGGCTTCCCTGCGAAGTCCCCGAAGCGGGATGGAGATATTCAACGTCCCAGGAGATGCAGAGGCAAATCAAGGTAGGGCTCGTCGAATTTCGCGAAGACCATACGCAACCGCCGTTCAGAAAGGCGCATATTCGACCAATCCCCGAAGAGGCGGATGGGAACCAAGTCGACTCGAACGATATCGATGACGACAGCGACGAAGAAACGGATTTCGCCAACCAGGTTCGCGGGTCGTATTTCTACAAGCAATCCCAAGTCTCGGTGAAATACCTGCGCAAGCTCATGGGGGCGAAGGTCTTCACGAACCCGAAGGATCACGATGAGTTGGCAAAGCTGATCGAATATGTGACGCCGAATGACCGTGCCGCCCTCGTGATGGACTTCTTTGCCGGATCGGCCAGTACCGCCGAAGCTGTCCTCCGGGCTAATGCCACCTATGGAACCAATCACCGTTTCATCATGGTGCAGCTCCCCGAGGATTTGCAGGAGGCAGAAGCCTCGACTACGGGAACTGCGAAGAAGACGGTGCAGGCTGCGATCAAGCTCATGAAAAAGAATGGGCGACCGCTAGTCTTGTCTGAAGTGTCGAAAGAACGCGTGAGACAGGCCGGGGCAGCAGTGTTGTCGGAGACTTGCGATCCGGGTTGGAACCGCGATGTCGGTTTCCGGGTGCTGAAGGTCGATACCTCGAACATGAAGGACGTCTACTACCGCCCGGACGAGCTGAAGCAGTCCGACCTGCTGGACATGGTCGACAACGTGAAGGAGGGGCGCACTGCCGAGGACCTGCTGTTCCAAGTGCTGGTCGATTGGGGCGTGGACCTGACGCTCCCCATCCGCCGCGAAACGGTTCAGGGCAAGACCGTGTTCTTCGTCGACGACAACGCACTTGTCGCCTGCTTCGACCGCGGCATCACCGAGGATCTGGTGAAAGAGCTGGCAGGCCGCGAGCCTCTGCGCGTCGTCTTCCGTGACAATGGCTTCGTCTCGGACGCGGTGAAGATCAACGTCGAACAGATCTTCCGGCAGCTCTCGCCCACCACCGACGTCAAGTCGATTTGAGGGCGCGCCATGAAGCTGAAGTTCAAGGTCCAGCCCTATCAGACCAATGCCGTCAACGACGTGGTCGACTGCTTCGCCGGCCAGCCCATGACCTCTGGCCTGACCTACCGCATCGACCCCGGCCGCAAGGCGCAGACCAGCGCCTTCGAGGAAGGCTTCAAGAACGCCGACCTCGCCCTGACCGACGTGCAGATCCTGGAGAACATCCAGAAGGTCCAGCGGCGCCAGAACCTGCCCGTCTCGCAGTCGCTGACGGACTTCACCACCTTCAACGCCCAAGGCGCGCGTGTGCCTGTCGCAGCAACGTACAAGCGCGACGCCTTGGCCGCGACCCGCGTCCACCTCGACGTCGAGATGGAGACCGGCACGGGCAAGACCTACTGCTACATCAAGACCATCTTCGAGATGAACAAGCGCTATGGCTGGTCGAAGTTCATCATCATGGTGCCGTCGATCGCCATTCGCGAAGGGGTATACAAGTCGCTGCAGATCACGGCCGACCACTTCACGGAAAGCTATGGAAAGAAGGCGCGGTTCTTCATCTACAACTCCAAGCGCCTGCACGAGCTGGAGAGCTTTTCGTCCGACGCCGGGATCAACGTGATGGTGATCAACATCCAGGCGTTCAATGCCAGCGGCAAGGACAACCGACGCATCTACGAGGAGCTGGACGACTTCCAGTCGCGCAAGCCCATCGACGTGATCGCCTCGAACCGGCCGATCCTGATCCTCGACGAGCCGCAGAAGATGGAGGGCGCTGCGACGATGGAGGCGCTGCCAAAGTTCAAGCCGCTGTTCATCCTGCGCTATTCTGCGACCCACCGGACCCAGCACAACCGCGTACACCGGCTGGACGCGCTGGACGCCTACAATCAGAAGCTGGTCAAGAAGATCGCGGTGCGCGGCATCCAGACCCGCGGTCTGGCCGGCACCAACGCCTACCTCTACCTGGAAGGCATCGACATCTCGAAGAAGGCCCCAGTGGCGCGGATCGAGATGGAGGTGAAGCTGAAGTCGGGCGAGATCAAGCGCCAGCTTCGGCGGCTCGAGTTCCGCGACGACCTGTTTGTGGAGTCCGGTGAGCTGGACCAGTATCGCGGCTTCACGATCAGCCAGATCGATGCCCGCAACGACACGGTCGAATTCACCAATGGCGTGGTGCTTGAGGCAGGAAAGGCTACGCGCGACTTGACCGAGCGCGACATCCGCCGGATCCAGATCCGTGAGACGATCAAGGCGCATCTGGATAAAGAAAAACAGCTGTTCGCACAGGGCATCAAGGTCCTGTCGCTGTTCTTCATCGACGAGGTTGTGAAGTACCGCGACTACAACGAAGCCGACACAAACGGTGAGTACGCGCGGGTTTTCGAGGAAGAGTACGAGGTTCTGAAGGCCGAGTACCTGTCGGAGCTTGCGATCGACAACGAGGCGTACCGGACCTATCTCGCTGGCATCAACCCGACCAGGACCCACAACGGCTATTTCTCGATCGACAAGAAGACCGGCCGGGACATTGATGGGGCTATCAAACAGGAAAGCGACGCCGAGACCGGGAAAAAAGTCGCAGTTTCACAGGACGTCGATGCTTACGACCTAATTCTCAAGAAAAAGGAACAGCTACTTTCCTTTGACGAGCCTACGCGTTTCATCTTTTCGCATTCGGCTTTGCGTGAAGGGTGGGACAATCCCAACGTGTTCACCCTATGCATGCTCAAGCACAGCGATAGCATCGTGATGAGGCGTCAGGAAGTGGGGCGGGGCTTGCGGCTGAGCGTCGACCAGCTCGGGGACAGGATGGACCACCCGGCGGTGGTGCACGACATCAACGTGCTGACTGTGGTGGCGAGCGAGAGCTACCAGGACTTCGTGGCCGGTCTGCAGAAGGAAATCGCGGAGACCCTCACGTCGCGCCCGCGGCAGGCAACTGAGGACTATTTTGCGGGCAAGACACTCACCACCGAGCATGGCCCAGTCGAGGTGACAACCGCCATGGCCAAACAGATTTACCGCTATCTGCTGAAGAACGACTACACCGACGATGCGGACCAGATCGCAGACGCCTACCACGAGGCCAAGGCGACCGGGAAACTTTCCGATCTACCCGATGAACTGAAGCCCCACGCGGAGCAGGTGTTCCAGCTCATCGACAGTGTCTTCAGCGACGCACAACTGCCCAAGGTCGATGACGGCCGAAAGCCCAAGACCAATCCTCTCAATGCAAATTTCGAGAAGAAGGAGTTCCAGGAGCTTTGGGCGCGTATCAACCGCAAGGCGGTTTACCGGGTTGAGTTCGACTCAGCGGAGTTGATCCGGAAGTGCGTCAGCGCGCTGGACAGCCAGCTGCGGGTCACCCCCTTACAGTACACCGTTCAGGTCGGCGTACAGAACGACGGGTTGACCGACGGCCAGCTTCGCAGCGGCGACGGCTTCTCGGTCACCAACACGACGACTGAGCGCGGGGACTCAATCCATTCCCTCGTGAAGTACGACCTCGTGGGGAAGGTGGCCGAGAACTCAAAGCTGACGCGAGACACGACGGCGACAATCCTAGGCCAGATCGCGCCTGCAGTTTTCGAACAGTTCACGAAGAACCCCGAGCACTTTATCTCCGAGGCCTCGCGTATCATCGCCGAGCAGAAGGCGGCCATGGTGATCGAGCGTCTGGCCTACGACGAAGTTGATGAGCGGTACGACGTCGACATTTTCACTGCAAACCAGACCGGCCAGGATTTCTCCCGAGCCACGGCGAAGCTCAAGAACCACGTCTACGACTATGCGATCACCGATTCTGATGTCGAAAGAGATTTCGTGAAAGATCTGGATACAAGCAGCGAGGTCGTTGTCTATGCCAAACTCCCACGTGGATTCCTGATCCCGACTCCGGTCGGGGACTACAACCCCGATTGGGCGATATCCTTCAAGGCTGGTAGCGTGCGGCACATCTACTTCGTCGCCGAGACCAAAGGCACGATGTCTACAATGAAGCTACGCGAGGTTGAGAAGACGAAGATCGAATGCGCTCGCAAGTTCTTCGATGAGATAAGCAAGCGAATAACTGCGGACCATGTGAAATACGATGTTGTGACCGACTACGGCAAACTTATGGACTTGGTCGGGCGCGCGGCGTGATGAAGCCGCGCTCGATCAACATCTTCCTTCTCGACGGCGATCCGAACGGCATTAGGGTAGCCCAGATCTCGATGTCGACGATCCAGGCGATTGCCTTCCGGCGCAACCAGCTTCGTCGGGTTCGTGAGGCTTTCCCCGAGATCGAACGGCCAGGAGTCTACATCCTGATCGGGGCCGATGAAGACGCGCAGGACCGGCAGCTTTCATATATCGGCGAGTCCGAAGGTGTCGGCGCTCGACTATCGTATCACAACTCGAATGAGGCGGGTCGCGATGCCAAAGGCTTCTGGACCGACACGGTCGTGCTGATCAGCAAGGACGAGAACCTGACCAAGAGCCACGCGCGTTATGTCGAAGCCTGCCTGATCCGGGGCGTTGTTAGCAATCCTCGCTGGAGCCTGCCCAACACGCGCACGCCGTCCGACGACGCGGGCAAGCTACCGCTCCCCGACCGCGCAGCCATGGACGAGTTCGTGGATCAGACGAAAACGCTGGTTGGAGCCCTCGGCTGGGATCTCTTCCGAGAAGTCCGCGGTCGTGCGCCGGAGCAGATCGCAGGGCGAGAACTGCCAAAGCCTGAACTCCATGAAAGCCCTCGGTTCTTCTTCCGAGGCGACGGCTTCGCGGCAGAGATGGAGATCGGGCCCTCCGGGGATTTCGTCGTCACAGCAGGTTCGAGGGCAAGGGTCCGGACGACGCGAACGATACCGAGAGGGACGGTCACGCTCCGGAACACCCTTGTCGAGAAGGGCGTCCTCCGCGAGGAAGGCGATTTTTTTGTCTTCACAAGCGCCTACAGCTTCACGTCTGCCTCTGCCGCGGCTGCGGCCGTCATTGGTGCGAGCGCCAATGGCCGGATCCTTTGGAAGCTCCCAGACGGACGCAATTACGCGGATTGGGAGGCAAACCAGGATGCGGCGGGCGATGCGTCAGGCCAATTCTGAAGGTTGCGACTACGGGGGGAACGGTACCGTCAGCGTGGCGTGAATTTAACCGACCTTGCAGCCCCAGAAGGACGTGTGGTCAGCGGCGAAGTAGCCGTCCGCGACCCGGAAATACCCCTGCAGCTCGACGGTATCGCCCGCGGTGAGCGGCACCAGGGTCTGCAGCCAGATCGCGGTGGCGAGCGAGACATGGGTGGCGGAGATTTCGCCGAGGGAGCCGCGGATTTCGGTCGTGCCGTTCAGCACGAGCCGTCCGCGCATGCGGGCCGTGGCGCTGGCGTTGATCTTGTAGAGCAGCGTCGCGCCGAACAGGTAGGTGCCGTCGACAGGCGCCACGAAGTGGTTGTTCGCGGCGTCGAATGCGCCCTGATCGTTGTAGTCGGTGTTGTTGAGGCCGATCTTCGTCCAGGTCCCCACGCCCACGTAGTTGTCGTAGTTGGTCCAAGCCTTGAACCGCGGCAGCCGGGGCTGATCGACTATGCCGGTGGCGTTGTCGACGCTGAGCCCGTCGAAGAAGGTGCTGCCGTCGGCGGAGACGGCGAGCCGGAAGCGGTCGGAGCCGAAGAGCCCCACCAGCGCCTTGGTCACGAAGCCGGTCTGCAGCGTCAGGCCGAGATCGTCGCCGGCCGCCTCCTTGTTCATGGTATAGAACAGATCGCCGGTGCCGCCCTCGGCCACGGTCTTCGCGGTCCAGAGCGCGGCATTGAGCTTGGCCGAGAACGGGTTCGACGCATCCGCCGTCGTGCCCAGCCCCAGCAGCGCAAGGTTCTGCAGCGCGGCTGGCGTGGTCCCGACCCAGCCTGACCCGTCATAGACGAGCAGCAGTCCCTCGTCCTCGACCCACGCCCGCCAGCCGGTCCGGGGTGGCAGGCGCAGCCATGCGCCATCGGTCCAGAGCGCGACATGCAGGTCCCAGCCCGCCCAGTCGCCCGTCGCGCCCGAGCCGACGATGTAGCGGTCGCCATCGGCAGGCGAACCAGGTGGCGCTGTCAGATCCCGGTCGAGGACGGAGAGCTGGACGAGCCCGTCGAGCAGCCGCAGCGCCTCATTGTGGGTGACATGCTTCTGGGCCTGCGCCGCGAGGATGTAGGGCAACAGGAGATGGGTCGTGGCGTCGGACATAGGGCCCTCAGAATGTGAGCGTGACGGTTTTCGGCGCGCCCCGCCCCACAAGGCCGGAGAGCTGGAAGATCCGGATGTCGAGCGTGTCACCGGGGCCGAGCGGCGCGCCCCAATCGGCGGTCTGCTGGGAGGCGGTGTAGACCACGCTGGTCGTGGTCGTGCTCAGCGCCCGCTTGACCGTCGCGCTGTCGAGGATCTCGACCTCGTAGGCTTCCAGTTCCTCGCCGAGCGGCACCTCCAGCCCGCCCCAGCTGTCGGCGGAAAGTGCGCGCGACCGGCGTGTCCAGCGGATCGTCAGATCGCCGGGCGTGCGCGGCCTGCGCCACGGCTGCTCGACATGGGCAACCGAGAACGGCCGCAGCCCCACGCCCTCAGGCGGGAAGGCCTGCGCCACATAGGTCTCGTCGCTGACCGGGCGGCTCGCGGGGCCAATGCGCCAGTTCCACGGGATACCGAGATCGGCCTCGGCGATGGGCAGTGACGCAAGCGCGGTGTCCAGAACCACGACCCGCGCGCCAGCAGGCACCGGGTTGCCCATGGCGCCTTCCGTTCCGCGCTGGCCGCGCAGGAGCCGGGTCAGACGATATCGACCCGGCGCGAGCAGCTCCGCCGCGCCCGCCTGCACGATTTCCCAGACGCCGGGCGCGCTCTCGATGGCCAGCGCGTTTGCCCCGCCGAACAGGGTCAGGTCGGTGACGCTTTCCAACGTGCCGGTCAGCAGATCGACCACCAGCGCATTGCCGAGGTCGAAGCGCGAAATGGGCCCCGCGTAGAAGTCCGAGACCAGCGTGCCGAGCCGGGCGCGGCTGCCGAAGGTGGTCAGCAGTTCGAAGCCGTCCGTCGACGGGCTACGGAAGACCGCCATCTCGCCCGGCCAGGGAACTGCGTGGGCGGCGACCAGCGGCCGGTGCGCGGGCTGGTCTTCGGTCAGCTGCGGCAAGTCCATCAGCACCGCATCCGGCGCGCCGAACACCACGGCGCGCGTCAACGACGCCGCGCGAGGGTCTCCGGGCGGCAGGTCGTAGGTCGCCCGGTCCTGGCGCACCGCCTCGATGCCGCGTGCCTCGGCGTCGGCGATGGAGACGAGCCGCAGATCGATCAGCCTCCCGTCATGCGCGAGCCGGATTGGGTCGGCTGGATCGAGCGCGAGACGCGACGGCGGCAGACGGAATGCCGCCGTCTCGCGCCCCACCCACGCCTCCATCAACGCGCGGCGGCAGCGTCGCTCGGCTTCCTCGGGCGGCACCGCCATCGGGAAGGACTCGGAGGCGATCCGCGTCGTGTCGACGGTGATGCGCCGGGCCTCGACGAGGGCCGCGTCGTAGTCCTCGTCCGCCCGGGCGACCTGCCATTTCAGCGCCTGCGGCAGTTCCGTCTCCTGGCCGCGCGTCAGCTCCAGCACGTCGCCCTCGCGGACCGCGACCAGATCGTCGGGCGCGAGGGTAGCGACGGAGGCCCGGCCACGCATGATGAAGCGGATCACGCCTTCCGTCTCCACCGCATCGAAGCCGAAATGCCGCGACAGCGTGGTGATCGAGGCGCGCGGGCTTTCCAGCGCGGTAATGGCGTAGCCCTCGACCGCGCCCCAGAGACCGGTGACGTGGATGCGGTCCTCGGGGAGCCCCGCGCGCAGGCAGAGGTGCCGCACGAGCGCCGCGAGCGACACCGCGCCGAGACGGCCCGTCAGCCAGTGACCCAGCCGCCAGTTCGCCCCGTCCGTCCAGACGTCGGTCAGTGCCGGGAAGAACGGATAGGGCCGCGCGTCCCAGGTCCAGGCGGCGCATTCCGGCACATGCACCATCCGGCCGCCATAGACCGAGGACAGCGGGTTGTTCGCCGGGGCGCCCCACCAGAGATACGTCGCCTCCAGATAGGCCCGCTGGATCGCATCGTCCCGCCAGCCCCGCGAGAAATGCGGCGTGAAGCTCTCTGACGACTTCGGATCGAAGAAGACGTTCGGCTGGTTGGTGCCACGGTCGATGGCCGGACAGCCGAGCTCGGTGAACCAGACGGGCTTTGACTCTGGCGTCCATGCCGTCGGTGTGCCGCTCTCAATGCCGCCAGGGCGGTCGTAATGCGCATTCGACCACCAGCTGCGCAGATCCTTGTAGCGGAAGACCCACGGCTTGCTGGCGGTGCCATCGCTGATCGCGGTCCGGACCTGCGCGGTGCGGTCGGCGGCGCTGGCATAGAACCAGTCGAAGCCTTCGCCGCCCGCGATGTTCCCCTGCAGGTAGGCCCGGTCGTAGATCGCGGGCCAGCCCTCGGCCGCGTCGGCATGCTCGAATCCGTCCCGCCAGTCCGACAGCGGCATGTAGTTGTCGATGCCGACGAAATCGATCTCGGGATCGGCCCAGAGCGGGTCTAGGTGAAAGAACACGTCGCCGCTGCCATCGCCTGGCTGGTGCCCGAAATACTCCGACCAGTCGGCGGCATAGCCGATCTTCGTGCCGGACCCGAGGATCGAGCGCACGTCTGCGAGCAGATCCCGATAGGCCTGCACGGCCGGATAGCCGGACGCGCCCGACCGGATCGTGGTCAGCCCGCGCATCTCGGTCCCGATCAGGAAGGCATCGACCCCACCGGCCGCTGCGCAGAGATGGGCGTAGTGCAGCACCATGCGCCGCAGACCCCAGTCGCCCGCAGGTCCGGTCCACGAAACCGACTGCCCCGAAACGCTGAAGTTGGCGGGCGTGGCTGCGCCGAACAGCGCGGCGACCTGGCTTGCGGCCATGGCGGTCTTGTCCACGGTCCCGGCGTAACCAGCGGCAGGCGAACAGGTGATCCGCCCCCGCCAGGGGAAAGCGGGCTGGCCCGTCTCGGCGGTGTTGTCGGAATAGGGGTTCGGCAGCGTGTTGCCGGGCGGCACATCCATCAGGATGAAGGGGTAGAAGGTGACCCGTAGACCGCGCGCCTTCATCTCCTGGATCGACTGCACCACGGCAAAGTCGGATGGCGTGCCGCCATAGACGGGGCGATCCTCAGCATCCCGGCTGACCAAGAAGGCATTGGCGCGGCTGACGCCGTTCACCGACCAGCTGGCGGGCGTGGTCGATTTGGCCGAGACCTCGACACCTGGCCGCACCTTGCACGATCCCGCGCGCAGATCGTCGCCGAACCAGGCCACCACGAGGCTGACGCTTTCGACCGCCGGGGCCATCGCCTGCAGCCGGTCCAGCGCCTCGACCATGTCGGTGGAGTCGGCCAGCGCGTTCAGGTTCTCGGGCACCGTCGCGCCGCCATCGGTCTTGCGGATGGCCTGCGTGGCATAGGTGAACTCGCCGGAGGCCGGGATCATGGTGACGGCGCGGGTCAGCCCCTCGGCGGTGTCGGGATCCGCGAGCGGGCGGAAGACCTCGAAGGAGAGCTGCGGCAGGCGGTTGCCGTAGGTCGAGAGCGCCAGTTCCTCGAAGACCACATAGGCGGTGCCGCGATAGGCGGGCGTGCTGGCCGCGCCCATCTTCGCGGCGATGAACGGGTCCGCCGTTTGCGTCTCGTCGCCGGGATACCAGCGCCAGGTGACGCCGGAGAGGTCCATCGGCTTGCCGTCGGCCCAGATGCGGCCGATGCCGGTGATCGGTCCCTCGCAGAGCGCCACGGCGAAGCTCGCGTAGTACAGATACTCGGTCGTCTTGACCTTGCCGCCTCCGCCGCCCTTGCCGCCGCCCTGCGTGGTGGTCTTCGTCTCCTCGCGGAAATCCGTCGCCCAGATGATGTTGCCGCCCATCCGCATGCGCCCGTATAGCCGCGGGATCACCGCGCCCTCTGTGGCCGAGGTGATGCGCAGCGTGTCGAGCCGCGCGCCCTCGATGCGCTGCGTGGGCGCCAGCGATGAGATGATCCAACTGTCGACCACCGAGCCGATGCTGGAGCCGATGAACCCGCCGATGGTCGCCGCGCTGACGCCGAGGATCGCGCCGCCGATCGAACCGCCAATGGCGGCGCCAGCGGCACCGAGAACGAGAGTGGCCATGTCGGGGATCTCAGCGTTGCGGGAAGAGGAAGGCGAAGGCGATCCGCCGCCGCCAGGGGTGGGTCAGCGGCTCCTCGATCACGCCGAGCCGCTCGTAGGCGTGGAGGTAGGAGCCGGGACCGGTCAGGATCCCGACATGCTTGGCGATGGCTCGGGGCTTCATGCGGAAGAGGACCAGCGCGCCGGGTCCGGCCGCCGCCGGTTCCACCTCGGTCATCATGCGCCGCGCGCCCTCGGCCAGAACCTCGCGCGGGCCTGTCTCGCCCCAGTCCCGGCCGTAGGGCGGGATCGGGAACGGCTCGGGGCCGACGGCCTCGCGCCAGACGCCCCGGGCCAGCCCGAGGCAATCGCAGCCGACGCCGCGCAGGCTCGCCTGGTCGTGATACGGCGTGCCGAGCCAGGAGCGCGCAATGGCGATGACGCGCGCCGGGTCGGCCAATGCGAGGGGTTGCGTCACAGCACTCCTCCCTCGTGCCCGCCATCCTTCGTGGCATAGCGCAGCACCGCGTCCTGGCCGGGGATATGCGGGAAGCCTCGGAAGTTGGCGGTGTTGGCGAACTTCGCCCCGCAGGTCTCCATGCGCTTGTCGCAGCCCGCGCGGATGGTGAAGGCGTCGCCCTCGGCGATCGCGGGCACCGGCACCTCGAGCAGGGTCAGGATCGCGACGCCATCCGCAACGTCATGGCCCAGCACCTCGGTGCGCCGCCCCGCATTCGCGCCGCTCGTCCAGTCCAGCGTGCCGAAGGTGAACCAGCCGGAGGCGAAGCCCCCGAGCCCCGAGGCGGTGAAGCCACGGTCGCGCAGAAGATCGATGACGGCACCGGTGCCCTTGAATGCGGGGTCCTCCAGATCGACGCCGCAGCGCGCGTCGCCGAGCGCGGCATCGCAGGTCGCCTGGAACGTCCGCCCAACCGTCTGGCCCAGCACATGCGCGAGAGAGCGGACCTCCGCGACGAAGGCCAGCCGCCCGCGCCGGATCTGGCCGATGGCCCCGCGCCGCATCAGAACGCGCTGCGCGGTGTCGGCCCAGTTCACCCGCCAGACCTCCACTGCGGCATTGTCCCAGCGGCCGTCAAGGATGTCGGTCTGGGTGATCCGGTCCGATGTCAGCACGCCCTCGGCGTCCTGAGCATCGACGGACAGGTCCGAGCCCGAGCGCACCTCGGAGGCCGTGAGTCCGCTCTCCGGCTCGAAGTCGGTGCCGTCGAAGCTGAGCGTCCGGTCGTGATCGGTGAAGCCGAAGGTGACGCCGTCGGCGCGGGCGATCCGCCAGCACCAGGCCAGCGTCGTCGTGCCCTCGTCGAGATGGGCCTGCAGGGCGGGATCGAGGGTCTTCATCGGCAGGTTCCTGTCATGCGGTCGTCGAGATCGGCGATCCAATTCGCCCAGTCCGGTGGCACCTCCGAGACGGTCTCGACCGCCGGGCGGGCCAGTCGCGCCTCGGCGTAGGACGCGCAGCCCGCATCACCAGCGCCCATCGTTGCGGCGCAGCCGCTCAGCAGGATCGCCAGCCCCGCGGCCGTCGCGAACCGCGTCGCGCCCGCGCTCGACGCGCTTGTTGTTGTCTTCGATGGCATCGCGTTCCGCCTCCCGTTTGCCCACGCGTTCCCCTTCCGCACGCCCCCAGACCCGGCCGAGAACGACGCCGCCGACCGCGCCGAAAGCCGCGACCAGCCAGATCAGGAGATCAGCCATCGTCTCGATCCCCGCGCGCGGCGGCGACGCAGAGGGCTGCGACGAAGACGCCGAGGAAGCCGCCCACAACCAGACCCGCGAGGAACTCAAGCATCGCCGCGGAACCCACGCTCGATCCGGTCGCGCAGACCGATCAGGCCCAGACCGATGAACATGAGCCCCGCGGGCGAGGCATCGCCAGAGCCGGCGAGCACCGCGACGAGACGGGACAGCTCGCCGAGCGGCCCGGTCGCTGGGAGCGCGAGAGCGGCGATGCCGGTAAGCATGGCGAGAAGTCCCGCCCACCAGGTGAGCGAGTTGGGGCGAACGTAGCGCATAGGATCAGGTCCTCCGGAGCAGGGTGGAGAAGAAGGCGGTCGGCCGGGTGAGCCAGCCGGTCGGCGCGTCGGGTGCAGGTTCGAAGACCAGTGGCTTTGGCAGCGGCGACGGCCCGCGAGCCAAGGCCAGAGCCCCATCCTCGGTCAGGCGACGGACCGGTCGCGAGAAGTCCACCCGGCCCGTGCGATCCACGGACCAGACCGGGATCGTGCCGCCGGGATAGCGGCCATGCCGGAACAGGTCGCGCTCCGCCTCCCGGCGCGGGATGACCGAGGCCGGTCGCCGCCAGTTCAGAAACGCGTCGGCGGCTGCAACGCGATTGCCGTCATTGAGATGTCGGGAAAGAGCAGCCTTGGCGATGCCGCCGGTGTTGTAGTGGAACGAAACCAGCGCATCGAACTCGTGCGGTGCCAGCGGCACCTTCACGGCACGCAGGACGGCTGTCTCGTAGCGCGCGAGGTCGGCGCGGAAGACCCGAAACGCCTCGCGGATCCCGGCATCAAGATCGGCGGGCATGCCGCGCGGCATGGTGGCCGGATGGGGCGGCCCGGCCGCGGTGGTGTGGCCGATGCCGAAGGTCCAGACCTGTTTCACATCGAGATAGGGCCCGGGCACGAGTCCTTCGTGCCGGACGAGGGCCAGAAGGCCCCGGTCGGTCATGTGCATGGGATTACCGGAGGAGCGAGAGGATCAGGATCAGAGCCGCGACGGCGAGGCCTACCGCCAAGCGGTGGCGGAAGGCCTGCCGGGGGTCGGTGGGTTCGCAGCGGAGGGCGCGCGCGAGGCGGAGAAGTTCATTCATCGCCGCCGCCTTCATTGGCGCGGCGCAGGCGGGCGAGCAGCATCTCGATGAAGGCCGGCCCGAAGACTCCCACGAGATAGGCGGCCGACCCGGCAGCGCCGCCCGCGGGGATCGCTTCGGGCGGAAGGCTGAGCCAGGCGGTGATCACGGCCATGGAGAGGCTGCCCATCCCGGCCGCGATCAGCCCGCCGAGCAGGATGTGCCGCAGCGCATCGCGCAGCCGCATCTTCGTGGTCAGCGCGTTGGTGGCGCCGCCGAGCGCGCCCCAGGCAGCGAGGATCACGGCGGTCGAGGCTGCGAGCTCGCGCAGCACGGCCGCAACGAAGCTGCCGGTGTCGTTCATCGCCGGATCTCCAGAAGCGGAATGGAGGTGATCGAGCCGAGCCGCTCGAGGTCGAGCGTCACGTCGAGCACGTCGGTGTCGAAGCGGACCGGCACGTCGAACTCGAAGCCCGCGGTGATGGCGACGCCAGCGCCCGGCGCGGCGCTGAAGGTGACGATGCCGGTGGTGGTGTCGACCGACCAGCCGGAGGGCTGCTCGACGCTCGACAGCGCGATGCGGACGCTGCCTGCCACCGGCTTGGCGATGGCGCGCGTCCAGGATTGCGCCCCGGAGGCGTAGCGCTTGACCAGCTGGAAGGCGGTCATCGCGCCGTCGCCGGTGCCGATCGACTGATCGGCGGGCGATGGCGTGCCCGAAGGCAGGCAGGACTTGTGGTCGCCCCAGTCTTTGAAGCGAAACCCATGCAAACGACCGTTCCGCGCCTCGAAGAAGGCGACGACGGCGGCCAGATCGTCCGCGCGGCGGATGCCGTAGGCGACGTCGTAGCGGCGGCGGCTGTTCGCCCAGCTGGCGTTGCGCTCCTCGTCGCCCGAGGCGAGCTCGACGATCTGCGTGCGCCGCTCGGGCCCGCCCCGTGCGCCGCGGCTGATGTTGTCGGGAAACCGGACCTCGTGAAACGCCATCACATGCCCCTCCGCCCGAGCGACACGGCGCGAGCGATGTCCGCGGCGACCTGTGTGCGGGACTGCCGGAAGCTCTCGGCGTCGCGGGCCATGATGGTGACGTTGACGCCGCCCGCGCCGTAGCCTTGCGCCTCGCGGCGCGACAGCACGCGCTCGCCGCGCTGCAGGATCGCGGGTACCTCGTCGTGGCGAAGTCCGGCCATACCGCCGCCATGCATCCGGGGCGCAGCGGCGAAGGCCATCGCCGGGACCATCCGCGAGGGTCCGGCCGCGCCGACCATCCCGCCCGCATGCAGGACGTTGGCGAAGATGCCGCCCGCGCCGGCGAAGACGCCCGAGAGTGCATTGGCGATCGGCCCGAGGATGAACCGCCGCGCCGCGAGCTGGGCGAGATCGGCCAGCAGCGAGGTGACCAGGTCGCGGAAGTTCAGCTTGCCGGTCTTCACGAACTGGCCCACCGCGTTCTCGGCCGACTGGAAGGCGCCGACGAGGCTCTGGCCGATATCTCCGCCAATGTCGCGGGCCTTGCTGGCGTAGTCCGACAGCGCTGCCGTGATCGCCTGCCAGCCAGTGACGGCTGTCTCGGTCGCGGGCTCCGCCGCAGCGGCGGCAGCCCCGGCCGCCGCACCGGCACCCGTCGCGGCGCGCCCGGCTTCACCAAGCGCCGCCTCCAGTCGTTCGGCCGCGTCGGTGGCCTCGGTCAGCGCATCAGCACTGGCCTCATCGGTGCCGCGCACGGCATCGCGCAGGGCCTGCCAGCTTTCCAGTGGCGCGCGGGCCCCTTCGGCCAGATCGCGTGCTGCGCCACGGTAGAGGTTCGCGGACTCGAGCGCGCGGTTCGCCGCCTCGGTCAGGCCGAGATCGGGCGCGGTGAGCGGGTTGTCCTCGAAGGCCCGGTCGAAGGCCGCCTGCGCTGCGGTGGTCGCCGCCGTCGCCGCGCCCTCGAAGCGGTTCTCGATCTCGCCGAGGTCGAGGTCCGGCACCAGCGAAATACGGCGCTCCGAGCCGAGGGCTTCAAGCCCCTGGTTGACGCCGCCGATGAAGCCGTTGATGCGCGAGACCACGCCGTTCAGCATCGCTTCGACACCATCGACCAGGCTGTTGGCCGCCTGGAACGCCAGATCGCCGATGGCGGCAGGCAGCAGGCCCCAGATCGCCTTGATCGCCTCAAAGGCGCCCTCGAACGTGTTCACGGCGGTGTTGCCAAAAGCCACGACGCTCTCGATGGCGCTCTGCATGCCCGACGCGGCATCGGCCTTCAGGTCGAAGAACATCGCCGTGGCGGCCGCACCCGCAGCCGCCGCGCCCATCCTGATCCGCTCCCAGACCTCGACGGCGAGGTCCTTCAGGAGCGACATCGCTTCTCCGAAACCGCCCGCGCCGGAGACAAGGCGCGTGAACTGATAGACAAGCTCACCCGCGCCGACGATCAGCGCCCCGATGCCGGTGCGGATCAGCGCGCCCCGCAGGACGACCAGCGCCGTGGCGAGGCCCCGGACCGAGAGCGCTGCAGCGGCCATGCCGGCCACCCAGCGTCCCGCGAGGAAGGCCGCGAAGGTCGCGGCGTAAGTGGTCAGGCGGCCGATATTATCGAAGAGGCCGCGAATGGCGATGCCGAGCGGGCCGGTCCGACTGGCCACCGCCGCCATGGCGTTGGCGACGGCTTCCAACGCAGGCGCGGCGGCGACAGCGAGCTGGTTCGACAGCCCGCGCCAGATCAGCCCGAGCCGGGAAATGGCGTCGTTCGTGCGCTCGATCTGGTCGGCATCCTGCTCGGAGACCACGACACCGAATGCGAGCACGTCCTCGGTCGCCTGGCGCAGCGTCGCCGTGTCGATCCGCGACATGGCGATGGAGCCTTCCTCGCCGAAGAGTTGACCCGCAACGGCCGCACGCTCTGCGGCAGGCACGAAATCCTCGATGGCGGCGTTGATCGCGCCCACCCGCTGGTCCAGCGGCAGAGCGATCAGCTCGGTGGCCGACAGACCCAGCCGGTCCAGCGCGTCAGCGGCGGGACCGGTCCCGGCGGCCGCCTGGCTGAGACGGCGCGTCAGATCCTTGGTCGCCTGTTCGATGCCGGACATCGACACGCCCGCAAGTTCCCCCGCGCGCTCCAGCGTCTGGATCGAGGCGACAGTCGTCCCGAGGGACTGCGCGAGCTTGGCCTGCGCATCGACGGTCTGCAGCCCGGAGCGGATCATCGCCACGCCCGCAGCGGCGGCAGCTGCCACGGCGGCGGCGGCCGCGACCCGCACCCGACGCGAGAAGGCCGCGAGCCGGGCGTTGGCCGCCTCCATCTCCCGGCTCAGCCGTCCGAAGCCGCGCGACCCGGCCTCGCCCACGCCTTCCAGTTCGGCGCGCACCTGTCGCCCGCCGACCGCGGCGAGGCGGACGCTGACCCTCTTCTCAGCCATGGGAGTGATCCATCTGTTCGTTGAGCTTCGCGACCATCACTGCCTCGATGACGGGCAGCAGTTCGGCCATGACGAGCGGCGGCACGCCGAGCGCGTCACCGAGCGCCAGCGCCGCCGACATGTCCCAGCCGATCACGGCGCCCGGCAGGACACGCAGCTGGCCGCCGAGACGGCCGACGAGGTCCCAGACCTGCCAACCCTCCGGAGTTTCCGGACGGTTCAGCCGCGCCGGGCAGTCCGGGCAGGTTTGCGTGCAGGCTTCGCAGTATCGCTCGCCCCCGCCGAAGGACCATTCGGCGAGAGCGCGGAGGCGTTTTTTTCCTGTTCCAGCAGCAGGCCCTTCGAGACGTAGGTCAGCTGGAACGCCTCGAAGATCGGCCAGACATCGAGCAGCGCGTCGATGGCCTCGGGGCTTGGGTCGATGGGATTGCCGTCGGCGTCGCCGATACCCTCCCAGGCGAGCACCGCACGGCGCGCCAGCGCCTTGGCGAAGGCGACCGCACGCTCCTCGTCGGATGCCTCCTCGGGCACCGCTTCGACGGCGGGATCGCTGCGGGTCGCCACCATCAGCGCGGTGGTCAGCGGGCGCAGCTGCACCCGGACGCCGGGCGCGAGGTCATGCCAGCGTGGCGCGTTCGTCAGGTCGAGCGTCAGCATCCTCAATACACCTCTACGTCGTTGATCAGGGTGGCGGTGCACATCCGGCCGACCACGCTGTCGCGCGCCGCCTGCCAGTCGAAGGTCGCCTGCACGCCCTGCGGCCCGGAGATCTCGATGCGCGGACGCGGCAGGTAGACGGCGTGCACGGTGAAGGTGAAGCTCTCGCCCGAGGGCAGGACGTAGGCGAACTCCATCTCGCAGGCCTCGCCATTGATGGCCTGCGTCACCAGCGTCTGGTCGGCGAAGCGCACCTCGATCCGGCCGGTCAGCGCGGCGATGGACGGGTCCGCCCCGTCGATGCGCCCGTCCGAGCGGATGGTCTCGATCCGGTCGAGGGTGTTGGCATAGGTGATCTCGGCCGAGACGACGTTGCCGAGGGCGGTGCCGTTGCGGGTGATCGACCCGTTGAAATGGCCGAAGCGCTTCAGCTCCAGCTCGGCGGGTGTCCCGGCGCTTGTGGTCGTGCCCACCGTCTCGCCCTGCGCCACCAGCCGCGCCGTGGCGGTCAGCAGACCCGAGCGCTGCATCTGCCAGGTGATCTGGTCGAGAACGCAGCCCGAGTACATCGCGTACCGCGGGACTTCGGGCATGCCAGTCTCGATCGACATGCTGGGTAGCGTCCAGGACCCCGACTGGAACTCGTGGCTGTACGGCGCTTCCAAGCCCGTGGTCGTCGGCGCGCCGAAGGCCGCCTTCAGCCAGAAACCGAAGGCCTCGGCGTCGAGCGGCACCACGACGTCGCCATCGGCGGTCACCGCATCCTTGATCGGCGCCAACGGATCGCGGCCGTAGCCGAGAAGTTCGGAATTGAGGAGTGGCTGCTCCGCACCGAGCGAGGTGCTGGCGAAGGGCATCCTTGTGAAGCCGCTCACGGGCGACGTGCCATAGGTCGTCTCGAACGCAAGCGCCATCAGCGCCCGCGCCCCCTGGGCTCGTGCCATGGTGTTCTCCTCGGGTTGTCGGGGTCAGGCCAGCGGATCGGCCGTGGAATAGTGCAGCACCACCGGGATCACGGCGGCCTTCAGGCTAGCCGCGCCCTCGACGGGCAGATCGACCGGGCGCGGAGCTTCCGCCTCGACCCAGTCGCAGAGCCCGCCCAGCGTGCGGTTGGCCGCGATTGCCGTAGCGATGCTGGCGCACAGCGTGTCGAAGGCCGCATCACGGTCGGCGCTCTGCACGACCGCCTCGATCTCGGCGCGGTGCTGGTAGTGGTACCGTAGCGGCGAGAGCGTGACCTCGGGCTCCCCTGGCTCGCCGTCGCGCAGGACCAGGAGCCCCTCGGCCGGAATGCGCTCGGGCAGCACCTCGCCGCGCAGGGCGGTGGCGGGCAGCGCCGAGAGCCGCGCGTGCAGCACGGTGAGGATAGTTTCGCGGGGGGTGGGCATGCGACCTAACACCTCGATGTACTGGCGCAGGACAAGACTTAGTCTTGAGCGGTCTGTCCTACTGTGAGGGAGCTTCCCGCAAGGCATGCTCTCCATTTATCCTAGGAGAGCCGGGACCCGAAGGCTGCTGGACCGAGCCTTCGGTCAAGAAGGGCTTGCAAGATAACTGAAAATGCCGCCCAATGGTCGAAAATTGCGGAGTTTACATGATCACCATTGGTATACGCGTATCACCCGGCGCTGTGACATTTGCTGTCTATGATTCTGACAATGACGAAGTCGTTAATCTCGACGCGATCCTAATACCAGTAGCGTTCGATACGCCTGATGCATTGAAATACGTGCGAAGCAATCTTCTAGATATTTTGCGCGAGTACGGTGTGCATCGTGCAGGCATTCGGACTACCGAGCCGAGCGCGCAACGCATGAACATCGGCCGTATCGAAATGGAAGGCGTCATTCAGGAGTCTTTCGCAAGTAGTGATCTAGAGTCTTATTACATTGGTCATGTATCATCTATCATGTCGCGTCTCGGGCTTCCGCGGACTGAATTCAAACCACTGGTAGACGGTGACCAAGAGCCGAACATTGAGAATTGGGACAAAATGAGCAAGGAGGAGCGTGAAGCAGTCCTTTGCGCAAAGGGGGCGGTCAATGCTTAAGCCTTACAAGAGAGCTGAACTGGCCTTCGAGGAGCTCCGTGAAATTGGCGCCGACGGTAGGAATTCAACGACTTGGGTGGTCAATGATGTCCAACTTGGCGCTGAAATCGTCATGAAGACCATAGCCAAAGCACAACTACGCGACGTGAGCGAGTTTTTTGATGAAGCAAAGTCGCTTTACGCAACGGCACATCAGAATGTTGTGCAGATTCACTATGCCTGCGAGGACGCAGATAACGTCTACATTGCGATGCCATTTTACAGAAGAGGGTCGGTCAAGGGTATCATGGCAGCCGCCCATCTGACCACACGTGAGATCATTCGCCTAGGCTGCCAGTTGTTAAGTGGGTTGCACAACATTCATAGCAAGGGCTTAATTCATTTCGATATAAAGCCTGACAATATTTTGCTTTCTAATAGAGGTGAGGCGATGCTTTCAGACTTCGGTCTTGCAAAGCAAGTGCATCTGGGAGTCGCAGTTCCGAATGGACTATACATCCGTATGGCACCTCCGGAAGCGACAGGACAACCACCATTCGATCTGCGGTTCGACATTTATCAAGTCGGCCTTACCCTTTATCGCATGGCGATTGGCAACGATGCGTTTAATTTCCAGTTCGCGCGATTCACCCAAGGCGGTGGACTTGATGTGGCCACCTTGGCGGCAGAGATCCAGGCAGGGACGTTCCCAGACCGGCAAGCCTTTCATGAGCACGTACCGATGCGGTTGCGACGCGTGATCACCAAGTGTCTTGAACCCGATCCTGACGCTCGATTCAGTTCCGCGCTCGCGGTGGCTAATGCCCTCGCCGCCGTCGATGACAGTTTAGACTGGCGTTTGGAGAAGGGCGTTGTTAACAAGATGTGGACTAAGAACGAAGCTGGAACTCAGAAGTGCTTCGTGGTGAACCAAGACGGTTCGACGGAGTTTACCACGACGGCAGCTGGTGGACAGCCGCGCAGAAAGCGGGATCTGTGCCGCCCGAGGATGACTCGTCGCGACATAGAGGGAGTTCTGAGGCAAAATTGATGACCAAGACCAAGAACAATCCGGAGAAGTATAAGCGTCGAGAGGTAACGGCACCGAAAGGCCGACCGTCGCGTTTGGTCGCTTTGGATTTCTCGTCACCTTTTTTCACCAAACCCGTGCACGCTGGGTATCTCGACTGGCGTAGCTTGCCGAAGCCTACTAAGCGTCCATAACCGCGGCGCTCTGGCTCCGGGGGAAACCAAAGCCTCCGAATGGGATCCACCCACCGGAAGAGCGAAAAAGGCTGAAGTACGCGTTTGTCGACTACACGTGTCCTTCCACCCAGTTCCCCACGATCAGCCCCGGCACGCTGTCCAACGCCCGGTCTGCATCCCGCGCCAGGTCCAGCCGCTTCGGCAGCTTGACCTGCGGCACCAGCAGGAAGATCGGAGCGGTGACCTTGCCGCGCCCCGTCTTCGAGCGAGACACCACCGCCTGACCCTTCGTGTTCAGCCGCCCCTCGGCCACCAGCAGGCTCGGCCCGGTGCGGCGATAGACGAAACGCAATCGCAGCCCGCGTCGCCGTTCCCATTCGCCGGGCGTGATCCTGCCGCCGCGCAGGGACTTGCCCGCCGCGGGCAGCGGGATCGCCAGCCAGAAGCCGTTCTTCGAGCGGATTAGCGGCCCCGTGTCATGCGCGCCGACGATCACCGGCGCCTTCGACCAGACCAGAGCCGCAGCGTCGAGGCTCTCGCCCGACTTCGGGAAGTTCTGGCTGCGGATGGAGTTGGCGAGCCGCGGGCCGAGCCCCGCGCCGGTGATCTGCAACCGCCACGCCGTCTTCAGCCCGGTCCCGGCCTCGCGCATGGCGGCGGTCACCGCGCGTTCGCCCGCCGCCACCTCGGCCGCCATCATCGCGACGATGTCGGGATCGATGTCGAGCTTCAGTTTCACGCAGGCCTCAGATCGACGGTCCAGGCCAGCCGTTCGCGGTCACGAATGGGCTCGCCTTGGATGAGGAAGGCCTCGCCGTCGATCTCGATCCTGTCGCCGGGGCGTGGGTTCGCCACCTCGGCGACACGCAGATCGATCCGGGTGGTCTCGGACCAGAGCCGGGCGTCGCCGAAGTCGGTCACGGCATCGGCGCGCCGGGCGACGACGCGCACCAGCTGGGGCGCGCCGCCGTCGGCGATGTAGACCGCATCCCGGCCGATGTTCGGATCGGCGAAGAGCGCGCCAAGCGCAGCGGCGAAGGCGCTCATCAGAACGTCGCGTTCAGGCGGACCCGGCCGATGGTGTCGCCCGCGCCGCTGGCCACCGCCTCCACGGCCACGCCGATGAGGGTGTTGTCGGTCGCGACCGTGGTGCAGCGCTTGTTGGTGTCGTCCCAGTAGACCCTGGCGGCGACGGTCCAGGCTTGGGAGCCGACCTTGGTGATGTCGAAGACGCCGACGAGCGCGGTCTCGACGGGCTCGGCGATGGCGGCGTCCCCGGCGGCGATGCCGAAGATGGAGCCGACGAGCAGGCCATCGCCGGAGGCGACGGCATAGGGCGCGGTCAGGGTGATGGTGTTGCCGGGCTGGACGTAGTTTTTCATGATGGGGATCCTCGTGGAAAGACGAAGGGCGGCCCGTCAGGACCGCCCGCGTGTCAGGGTTCGGGATGGGGTGCGGGTTATGCGCCCGGGTTCTTGTAGAGGCCGCGCCAGTCGATGGCCTTGGCGCCGAAGTCGAGGCGGCACTTGATCTCGACGCCGTCGACGTCGAAGCCGTTGCGCGTCTCGATGTAGGCGCCCTGCTGGCCCTCGAGATAGGCGTACTCGATGGTGTCGATCTGGTTCGGGCTGGCCGCCAGATACCAGGCGGTCTCGCTGGCGGCGTCGAGGCGCGGCTCGCTGATCGGCGCCAGCGTGCGGATCGACTGCGGCACCACGCTGGACGTCGCGGCGGGCACGAGGTTCTGCGCGACCAGCTGCTCGGCCTTCAGTTCCAGCGAGGCGGGTACGATCAGGAACGCGGGCCGAACGTTCAGCACCGTCTTCTTGTCGAGACCCGTCTGCTTGGCCATCGCCGCCCGCGCCGCGCCCACCGCATCGACCGCCAGCGCCGTGCCCGTGCCCGCGAGGTTCTTGTGGGTCGTGTGGAACAGCGCGTTGCCGTCGGCCATCGCCGGGTTCGAGGTGATGATGCCCCAGACGACGTCCGACTCCAGCTGGGCGATGGAGTTGCCGTACATCGCCGGGATCCGGGTGAAGGCGTCGAGATCGTCATTGATCAGCGTCTGGCGGGTGATCGCGACCACCCGGCCATAGGTCTTGACCTTGTAGCTCTCCTTGCTCTCGCCGAGCGTGCCGCGCTTGAACTCGCCGCTCTCGCCGACCTCCAGCAGCTGCGGCGCTTCACCGAGCTGGACCCGGTGCATCGCCTTGAAGTCGGTGGCCAGCACCTGGCGGCAGAACAGCATGAAGGTGCGGGGATAGGCCTCGTAGGCCTGACGCAGGGTCTTGTTGGTGACCGCCGAGAGGATCTCGGGGAAGTCGGAGGTCGAGTGCAGCGCGCGCGTCGCCACCTCGTCGCGCGAAAGGCCGCGCGTGTTGACCCCGGCATTGCCGAGGCTTTCGCGGGCCAGCTCCAGCAGCGTCATGCCGCGATACTGCCGGGCGGCGTCCTCCAGCTGGAAGAGCGTCGGGCTGTAGCGGTGCAGCAGCGCATTCGCCACGGCGTCGCGGCGGGTGATGCGCTCGTCCCGGCCGCCGAGCGGGACGGAGACATGGGGGAAGGTCCGGGTCTCGTCGGATTTCGCGGCCACCTGGTCGAGGATCAGGCGGCGGGACTCGTCGATGCTGACGCCGCGCTTGACCAGATCCTCGGCGAAGCCGCGCTCGAGGTTCAGCCGCCCCGCGAGATCGTAGATCGTGGAGACGCGGTCGCGCTCGGCCTCGCGGGCGCGGTTGGCAACCGCTTCGGTGTCGGGCGCGGGAGTTGCCTGCGTCTTCGGCTGGCTGAGCGTCTCACTTGCGTGGCCCTTCGGTTCGCTGGCCGCGACCTTCGGGTCGGGCGCAGCCGCTTTCGGTTCGGTCATGGCGGTGTCCTCGGTTTCGACCGTCGCGGTCGGCTGGGTGGTGGCGGGGGTTGCGGCGTCGCTCGCCGGGGTCTCGGTCTTGTCCGTCATCGGGGATGCTCCTTGCGATTTGGGGGCGTCCCGGCGGTGAAGGACGCAGTCGTGAAGGGGATGCTGGGCGCGGAAGCCCGCGGCGGGATCGGCGCCGACGGCAACGGCGGAGACCTCGAACGGCGTCCAGTCCACCGCGCGCCAAAGCTCGCGGGCGGCTTCGGGCTTCGAGACCTCGAACCGGTGGACCTGGTAGCCGATCGAGACCGCGCGGATGTGCCCGGCCTGGATGTCGCGCCAGATCGGCTCGACATCGGCACGCTCGGAGATGCGCACGAGCGCGATACCGCGGCCGTTCTCGATCCGGGCCGAGCCCGGCACGACCGAGCCGATCACCGCATCCAGCGTGTCGAGCTCGTGCACCTTCAGGAAGGGCGCGCCCGCGTTCAGCCGGTCGAGCCGGACATGGGCGGGATCGAGGCTCAGTTCCTCGTCATAGGGCTCGCCGAAGAAGGTGGCGCGGCGGACGCGGGCCCCGGCCGACCAGATCACCCCGACGGTGCGGCTGTCGGCATCGGCCGTGTCCGGCGCAAGCTCCGCCGACCGGCGCATGGCCGGCAATTCGATCATCGTGTCCATGAAGGTCAGTCCTGTTGGTCGGCCTGCGCCGGGTCATTGTCCGCGTCGGCGGCCGGGTCGTCGTTCGCCGGATCGCTACTCTGCGCGCTGCCGGTCTTGGTCACCCGCCGCGGATCGCTGTCGAGCACCAGGCCCAGGGCGTCGAGCTTGGCGTTGGTCGCGGCGATCTCGGCCAGCACGGCGTCGGGGTTGCGGCCCTGTCGGGCGATCACCTCAGCCAGCGTCATGGTGCCGGAGCGGATCGACAGCAGGTTCGCCATCGCATCCTTCTGCGGATCGACCGCCTCGAACTTCGGCGGCGACCATTCGACTGGTACAATCGGCGACGGGATCTGCCCCGCCGCCCATGCGGCTTCCGTGAACCACCGCCAGACGGGCGCGCAGAACATCGGGATGAACAGCTGCCATTGCACCGCGTCGATCTGGCGGCGGAACTCCACGAGTCCCGCCCGGATCGAGGAATAGTTGACCTGGCTGAGGTCGCCGGTCAGCAGCTCGTAGGGCACCCGGAACCCGGCCGAGATCGTGTGCAGGCTGGCGCGCTTGTACTCGCCGTAGCCGCCGGTGGCGGAAGGCTGGTTGAAGCGGATGTCCTTGCCACCCCGCGCATAGGCGATCAGCCCCGGCTCGAACTGCTCGACCCGGTTCCCGTCGGCGTCGACCACAGTGGGCGCGATGCCCTGCTGCGCCTCGTCGTCGCCGAAGACGATGGCGGTGACACAGGCCTCGGTCTTCTTGCGGACCAGCTCGGCCACCTCGTAATCGTCGAGATCGCGCAAGGACCGGATCACCGGCGCGCCCCAGGGAACGCCGCGCGCCTGCGTGCGCTGCTTCTCGTAGACATGAGCGATCTCGGTCGCGGGGACCGGGCGGCTCTGCAAGCCGTTCTGCAAGGCCCCGTAGACGTCGCCCGGGTGCTCGGCATGGAGCCAATAGGCCCGGCGCTTGCCGACCGGGTCGAACTCGATCCCCTGGACCAGCCGCCCTGCGCCAAGGGCTCCGGACTTGGTGGCGTCGAGGAAGTCGGCTTCCAGCACCTGCAATTGCAGCGGCACCAAAAGGCCATCGCTCGCGCGGCGCAGACGGCGGCGCACCAGAACCTCGCCCGCCTCGACCATCTCGCGGCAGATCAGCGTCTGCAGGCCATAGAAGTCAAGCTGGCCATCGGCGTCGCAGTCCGCCGTCCAGCGCTCGAACAGCGCGTCGACCTTGCGGTCCAGCTTGTCGTCGCCGCTGGCGGCGCGCGGCATGATGCCCGCACCGATGATGTTGTTGACCAGCACCGCGACGGCCTTGGCCGCATGCGGGTTGTTGCGCACGAGGTCGCGCATCCGATCACGCAACAGCGCCCCGGCCACGCCGATCTCGGTGTCCGCGGAGGATCCCGGCGCGCGCCAGCCGTCCGTCCGTCGCCCTTTCGCCGCCCCGTCATAGCCCCGTGTCAGGGTCTCGAAGGCCTGACGGGCCAGCACGCGCCTGGCGGCGGCCCGAGGGGCAACGGAGGCAATGGCCCTATCGAACCAGCTGGCCGACATCACCGATCCCCGCGCGAGAAGCCAGCCAACCCGGCCACCGGCAACGGCCGCGTGGTTCCCGCGATGGCGCGCTCGATGGTCCGGATGCGGGCGAGCAGATCCTCGGCCGAACCGTAGTCGACGGACTTGCCGTCGTAGCTCACCCGCGTCGTGCCGCTGGCATAAGCGCGGCGCAGCGCCGAGAGCTCGGTTTCCGTCCAGTCGGTCATCAAAACCATCCTCCGCGCCGCCCGAGCCAGTCGGAGCGGCGCTTGCCCTGCGGGGTCTGTCGCGGCCGGTTGATCTGCCCGGCGGGATCGGTGTCGGTGGGGGCCGCCCCGAGCTGATCCTCGAGGTCGCGCCATTTCGCCTCAGACCAGCGATCCGCGCCCGCGATCCAGGCGGCGGCGCGGGCATAGACCCGGCAATCCAGCGCCTCGTTGCGCTCGCGCAGCTTCTGCCATTCCAGCCGGGCAAAGCCGCGCTTGGTGCGCACCGTCACCAGCTGCTCGGCGACGAACTGCTTCAGCCATTCGTTCTCGACCCAATGCGGCAGATGCACCGAGCCGGGCGGGAACGCCGCCCCGTCGGCCATCTCCTCCTCGGTCGGGCGCGCCAGCCGCAGGAAGCGGTAGGTCTCGGCCTTGAAGGTCGACACCGCCACGGTCCAGAGCCGCGCCCCGCGCCGCAGGCGTTTGCCGCCCTCGGTCGCGTCCACGAAGGTCGGCCCCGACACCGGGCTCGAGCGGTTGAACCCCTCGACGCCCTTGACCGGCGACACCTGCCCAAACCCCTGCGCCCGCGACCAGGAATAGACCGCCGGGGCCTCGTAGCCGGTGTCGATGGCCAGCCGCGCAATGCGCAGATGCGCGCCGCGTTCATGCGGCCAGCTTCGGTCAAGCAGCGCGGTCAGCTCCGACCACGCGTCGTGCCGGTCGGGGCCGCCCTCGATGACGACGTGATCGACGAGCCAGCTTTCGAGGCCACGCCCCCAGGCCCAGACATCGATCTCGATCCGGTCCTTCTGCACGTCGGCCCCGGCGGTCAGGAACAGCCCGCCCGCAGGCACGGTGCCGGGTGTCCAGCGCTCGCGCCGGTCGTAGAGCCGCTGCCAGTCGGGCGCCTCGCCGGTCTCGACCCATGTCTCCCCGAGGATCGTGTTGCGGAAGGCCTTGATCGCCTCGTCCGACCCCTGCGCCGCGTCCCATGCCCGCACGATCCGCTCCCAGCTCAGCCAGCCGATCGGCGAATAGAGCGCCGAGAGGTGATACCCGACCGTGGTCGGATCGGCGGCCGTGGCGGTCGCCCGCCATTCGCCGCCCTCCAGCATCGCCGTCTTGTGGTGCTCCGCGATTGGCGTCTCGCAGCCCTCGCAGTGATATTCCGCCGTCTCCGGGCGGCCCTTCTGCCAGCGCAGCCGGTCGAACTTCAGCCATTGTGCGTGGCCGCAATGCGGGCACGGCACGAAGAACCGCCGCTGGTCGCTCCCCTCGTATTCCCGCTCGATGCGCGACAGCCCCCGGATGGTGGGCGTCGACACCAGGAACACCTTGCGCCGGTGGGCGAAGGTCAGCGACCGCGCCTCGGCCAGCGTGACCGGATCGCCTTCCTCGTCGGCCGAGGCCGGATAGGCATCGACCTCGTCGAGGAAGATGTAGCGCGCCGGGGTGGACCGCAGCCCGACCGCCGAGTTCGCGCCGGTCATGATCAGGATGCCGCCCGCGAACTCCTTGGACAGCATCGTGTTGCCCGCGTCGCGGGACCGGGCCGGTTTGACACGGTCGCGCAGTTCCGGGCTCTCGTCGATCAGCGGGTCGATCCGCTGGCGCGAGTTGCGTTTCGCCAGTTCCACGGTGGGCTGGACCGCGAGCATTGGGCCCGGCGCCTGGTGGATCGCGAATCCGATCCAGTTGTTCCCGGCCTCGGTCGCCCCGACCTGCGCGGCCTTCATGAACACGATCCGCTGGGTGGCATCGCCGGGCGACAGCCGGTCCATGATCTCGCGCATGTAAGGCGTGCGCACCGTACGATATCGCCCGGGCTCGGCCGAGGCGCGGCCCGAGAGCATCCGGTGCCGGTCGGCCCATTCCGAGACGGTCAGGTCCGGGTCGGGCCGCAGCCCGTTGCCCCAGGCGCGCAGGACCTCGCCCGCGCCGTCGAAGCCAGTCAGGCTATCATCGTCACCGGAAGTCGGGCCGGACCTCGGCGAGTTCGTCGAGGTGGGCGCGTACATGTTTTTCCAGGACCTTCTGCATCGCGGCTGGCTCCACGGTGATCTGCTGGCCCGTCGCCTCGCTGGACGAGGCCGAGAGCTCGGCCGCCATTAGCGCCGCAGCGCGTGCAGGCCAGTTCACCCACGTGTCCCGTTCCTCCCGCGCCAGCCGGAACACCAGCGCCAGCGCGCGGGCCCGCTCGATCAACTCCCCCTTCAGCTTCTGGAGCCGGATGCGCCGCTCCTGCGCCTTCAGAACTTCGTTCGCGGTCTTGGCCTGCAGGAAGGTTGTGCCGCCGCCGACGGCGGGAACCGCCAGCCCCTGTTCGCGGAGCGTGTCGCCGACAGCCGCCACCGCCGCCTCGGGGACGGGCTTCAGCTTCGGCACAGGCGGCTTAGGGGTCTTCGACGGGTCCGTCGTCTCGGCACGCCGCACGTCGCTCGCCGCCGCGTTGATGCTGCCGTCCGGATAGAGGACCAGCCGCTCGGCGGTCTTCGCCTTCTGGATCGCGCCCCGCGACAGCCCGACATGGGCGGCGTACTGGCGCTCGCTCATGCCCTGCATCGACGGCTCCGATTATCATTCAAGATCATGTGCTTATCGAGTTGATAAGCGTCGCCAGCGGAGCGAACGTCACTCCAACGAAGCGATGCAACTCACCATGGAGCCACCCAGATGACCCGCCGCGCGACCGACAACACGAAAGCCCTCGACGCCTTCATCGCCGCCAAGACCGAGATCGACGCGATGCTGGAGCGGCTCGCCGCCCTGAGCGCGGACCATTTCGAGACCCACCCCGACGAGATCAACTGGGGCCATGCCGGCACCCTCGAACACTACGCCAGCCTCCTGAAGCGTATCACCGACAGCGCCTTCGGCGAGGGCGAACACGCCCGCTGATCTTCGGCACCTCCGGAACTCCTGCCGCGCGCCCTGCGCGGCTCGGGGTCGTAGAAGGCGCCGCATGACGCGGGCCCGAATACGGAGACGACCCCATGACCCAGATCCAGCTTTCCGACGCCCAAGCCGTCATCCTGTCCACCGCCTGCGCGCGCGAGGACGGAGCAGTCTTTCCCGTCACCGCCAGCCTCAAGGGCGGCGCCGTCGGCAACGTCTGCAAGAGCCTCCTGAAACAGGGCCTGATTGAGGAAATCGGCGCCACGGACCTCAACACGGTCTGGCGGCACGACGAGGAGCGCGGCCCGATCACGCTGCGCGCCACCCCACTGGCCTACAGCACCCTCGGGATCACGGACGAGCGGGACGACACGCCGCCGGCTGAGACGCCGACCGCCCCGGTCCAGCGTCGGAAGGGCACCAAGCAGGAGAACCTGATCGAGATGCTCCGCGCCGAGGGCGGCGCGACCATCGACGAGATCGTCGCCCAAACGGGCTGGCAGTCGCACACGGTGCGCGGCGCGATGTCCGGCGCGCTGAAGAAGAAGCTCGGGCTCGAGGTCACCTCCGAAAAGGTCGAGGGGCGCGGGCGCGTGTACAGACTCCCCGCCGCCTGACGCACCGGACCCCGACAAGCTGATGGCCGCCGTCCCACAGGGGCGGCGGTCGATTATTTGGCGCTCCGCATCCGGATCGCCTCGAACACCCGCCGCAGGGCGAAGGACCGTGCAATGCTCACCACGGTGAACACCGCACCCATCTTCAGGTTCTGCGCCAGCGTCGTGTGCAGTCCGAAGATCGGGAAGATCAGGATCTGCGTGACGACCGCAACGCCGTAGCCGACGATCACGTTGGCGACGGATTCGACCAGCGACATGAGGCGGGACTGCTTCATGCCGCTGCCTCATCCATCGGCCTGCAGCTGAGCCGCGAGAGTTCGCAGCGCATGCGCCGCAACCAGGGGGACCACGCCGTTGCCACAGAGGCGAAGCCGGTCCACCCGGTGGGCCAGCCCATCAGCGCCTCGACGAACAGCGGGTTCAAGGTCCGGCGCGGCTCGGAGGTATCGCTCCCAGCCATCGGCGTCACCAGGACCTGGCGGCCAAGCAGGCCGTTCACCGGGGTGTTGGCAAGGCTCGTCGCGCCATCCTTGTGATCGCGCGCCGTCGGCGTCATCCACATCCCCGCTGCATGGGTCAGATCGGCCGACCGGCGGTTCCCCGCACTTGGCTTGCACCCATCGTTCGCCATCGGCGTCGGCCAGTCCCGCGCCATGCGGTCCAGACCCTTCTCGTCGCGCCGTTCGCCGCCCCGGCTGCGGAAACTGTCGATCTGCGGCGTCGGCCACATCGCGGCCGTCGTCGCGAGGTTCATGCCGTGCTGACCCGCTGCCTGCGACGGCGTCAGCTTCGTCTGCCGGTTTTCGTTGGCGCTGGCCCTCGGTGTCGGCCAGAGCCGCAGCAGTTCCGTCCGGTTCCCGCCACTCGACCGGGTGCCAGAGCAGGCGCGCGGGGTCGGCCAGCTCGTCCCCTTCTCGGATCGCGAGGATGAACAGCCGCTCGCGCTTGTGGGGCGCGCCGACTTCCGCCGCCGTGAAGAGGCCTGCCGCAAGGCGGTAGCCCATGCCGACCAGTCCGCTGGCGACTTCGGGGAAGCCGAGGCGGAGATGATGGGCGACATTCTCGAGAAACACGAAGGGCGGTTCGACATCGCCGATGATGCGGGCGACATGCGGCCAGAGGTGGCGCGGGTCATCCGCACCCCGGCGCTTGCCCGCGACGGAGAACGGCTGGCACGGATAGCCCGCAGTGACGATATCCACCGCGCCGCGCCACGGGCGGCCGTCGAAGGTGGCAACGTCGTCCCAGAGAGGTGCGCGATCCAGGGACGCGTCTTCCATCCGCGCCACGAGGGTGGCTGCGGCGTAGGTTTCCCGTTCGACATGGCCCACAGCACGATATCCGGGGATGGCGATGGCGAGCCCGAGATCGAGCCCGCCTGCGCCGGAGCACAGGGATAGGCCGAACAGGCATGCGTCTCCGGCTCCGGAAGTGTCTCCGGAGGAAGGTAAAGCCAGGTCATGCATGTCACGCGGCGGTCTTGCGCTTGCGCTCGGGTTCGGGTTCGGCGTCCGTTGCCGGGGCATCGGCCGGGGCATCGGCCGGGGCGTCGGCATCGTCGCCCAGCCGCTCGGTCCTCATCTGCGCGAAGGTCCGACCGTCGCCGTCGAGGATCGCGTCGCGGCCAGTCTCGGCCTGCCAGCGTTCGACGGCGACGTCGATGTAGGCCGGGCTGATCTCCATCGCGAAGACGCGACGGCCGTTGGCCTCGCCCGCCATGATCTGCGAGCCGGAGCCCGAGAAGGGCTCGTAGCAGAGCCCGCCGCGCGCCACGTGCTGGCGCATCGGAATGCCGAAGGCGTCGAGCGGTTTCGGGGTCGGGTGATCGGGGCGCTCGTCCTTGGCGAAAGACGGCATCTCCCATGTCGAGGGCAGCGTCTGCTCGGCGACCTTCGGCGGGCGGTTCGGGCGGCGCCAGCCCATGAAGCAGGGTTCGTGTTTCCAGAGGTAGTGGGACCGGGTCAGAACCCCGCGGTCCTTCACCCAGATGATCTGCTGGTGGACGAAGGCGCCCGCCTTTTCCCAGCAGGTTTCCAGCATCGCCTGGCGGCGCGAGGCGTGCCAGCAGTACCAGGCGGCGTCTTCGGCGATGGCCTCGGCGACCGCCGCAGCGATGAAGCCGTCGTAGAGCTCCGCGCCCTGCGAGGAGTCGTCCCAAGTTGTGCCGTAGGACGCGGACCAATCCTTGTTGCGGGTCGGATGGTTCGAGCCGTCGTAGTCCACCAGATACGGCGGGTCGGTCGCGAAAAGGATCGCCCGCTCGCCGTTCATCAGGCGGCGCACGTCGGCCGCGCTGGTGCTGTCACCGCAGAGCAGGCGGTGTTCGCCAAGGATCCACAGATCGCCGGTCTGCGACGCAGGATTGCGCGGCGGTTCGGGGATGGTCACCGGCGGCACGGAGCCCCCGGCGCCACCTTCTTCACCGTCGTCTTCCGCGACGTAGGCCAGCAGCTTGTCCAGCTCGCCGTCCGAGAAGCCGACCAGCGACAGGTCGAAATCCTCTGCCAGCAGGTCATTCAGTTCCGCCGACAGCAGCGCCTCGTCCCAGGTGCCAAGCTCCGTCAGCTTGTTGTCCGCGATCCGGTACGCCCGGCGCTGCGCCTCGGTCAGGTGCCCGAGCACGATCACCGGCGCTTCGGTCAGCCCCAGCTGCGTGGCGGCCAGCACCCGGCCATGGCCCGCGATCAGCTCGCCGTCCTCGGCGACGAGGCACGGCACGGTCCAGCCGAACTCGGCCATGCTGGCGGCGATCTTGGCGACCTGCTCCGTGCCATGCGCCTTCGCGTTCTTCGCGTAGGGCTGGAGGCGCGACAGCGGCCACGTCTCGATCGCGTCCGGGGCGAAGCTCAGCGTCATGGTGGGCAAGGTTCCTCGGTCGGGTGGATGCCGGTGGCTTCCGGACTCCGGATGCCGGGCCGGACTCCACACGGGGTCCAGCGGCCACCAGCGGTGTCCGGTCGGAAGGCCAGCGTTCATTGGTGTTTGCGCGGGACGCGCGTGGCTCCGGCTTCCGGGTGGCTTCCCAAAAATCCGGCCCTGTCGCTGGCGATGTCCCGCGCTTCGCCCGCCAGCATACGAATGTCGCCAGGAAGGAACCGCGAAGTCGGCTGAGGGGGCTTGGCGGGGGCGGACAGCGGCCCGCAAGGAAAGGATCAGCGCCTTTCCTTTTCCAACAGACCTGCCAACGAAAGGATGGTTTCGCTCGGGGCTGCGCTGCGCGCGCCTCTCCCGAGCTTATCCCGAACCTAGCCCCTGAACCGGTTTTCTGTCCCGTCGAAAACTGTCCGCCGCACACCTTCCCCTGTGGCGCGCAGGGTTACGCGCCACCGGCTAGCTCGATCACCTTCCGCTTCGACAGGTTGCGATTGAACCGACGCCCGTTGAGCTTCAGCGAGATGACGCAGAGCCCGTAGAGCCAGTGCTGGTTGGCGGCCGAGCGTTGCAGACCGACCGTCCAGCAGATGGTCTTCCACCGCTCGCCATGGGCGCGCATCCAGACGATCTTGCCGTCGACGGGCTCGAGGCAGGCGGTCCAGGTCAGCGTCTCCTCCATCCGGCTGATCGCCTGCGGCGAGGGCAGCACCCGCATGGGCTTCGGCTCCTGGCCCACCTTGTCGGCGAAGGAGTGGACGATCTCGGGCCACGTGCTGAAGTAGCCCTGCCGCCGCGGCTCGGGCAGGCGCTTGAGAACGAAGGCCGCTTCGGCAAGACGGGCCTCGACGAGGGACGGGGTCCACTTATCCATGGCGCCCTCCCTCGTCGTAGGGGCGCGGCCCGTAGAGCTTTTCGCCCAGCCGGCGGACGAGTTCGCGTTCCGGCCAGGTCAGACGCGCGTCCTCGAGCGAGACGGCGAGCAGACCCTGCTCGCGCCAGCCCTCGCGCTTCACCTGTTCCGGATCCCGACGATGGCCGCCGTAGCCCTTGGGATGCCACCTCATGCGACACCCCCGTTCGTCTCGATCGCCCAGAGCAGAAGCGCGATGGCGTCGGCCTCATTGTCGTCGGCAGGGCTGAAACCCCGGGCGCGGGCGGCCACGATCATGGCGTCCTTGTTGGCGTTGCCCTTGCCGGTGGCGTGGCGCTTGATCGTGCCCACCGGGACGCCGGCATAGGGAACACCCCGCAACTCCGCCCATGCGGTCAGCGTGGCCATGAGGCCGCCATAGACATGGGCCGCATCGGTTCCGGCGTGCCGGCGGACCTCCTCGAACCAGATCGCGGCGACCGGCCCCGACAGGCGGTCGATCTCGGTGAGCCAGTTGGTGAAGCGCAGATAGCGCATGCCGCCACCGTCGTACCGGCCGGGCCTGAAGCTCGCAGTTCCGCTGGTGATCAGCCCGTCCGGCGCGCGCAACGCCCAGCCGGTGCTGGTACCGAGATCCAGCGCGAGAATGCAGCGGTCGAGAGTGCCGGCAGCCGTGAGAGGCGCCGGGGCGATGTGTTGGGAGCGGTCCATGACGACCTCCTCTTCGATTGAGAGGCCGGGGCGGCACGGCTGCCTGGTGAGGGCAGCACGCGCGCCCGGGCCGGGATCGCGAGGTCTGGTCAGGGTAACGTTGTCGTTTCCGGGGGAGCCCGGCGCTTCCTTCAATGGCTTCATCCCGTCCGCTTGAAGGAAGTGCGGCTGCAAGCCATTGGCAGTACGAGGATAAATCTCTTCTTTCAATATTTCAGTTACTTCATGGGGTATGTGTGTGGCGTCGCTCCCCATCCACGCGCGCGAGGGTCTCTGCGTGAAATATTGAAAGAAGTCCGCCGCGCCGGATTTCTGTTCCAGGACGGAGGCTTGGGCGGGAACTTCCTTCAAATGAAGGATGGGGGCCGTTGAAGGAAGCATCGTCCCGGCCCTCACCGCAGCGCCCGGAAGCGCATGGCCTTCCGCCCCCCGGTCTCCTGCTCGACCGTGGCGATGTCGCCGCTCTCGACCAGCGTGAGCAGGATGTCGTCGCGGTCGCGCGCGCGGAGCCATTGCGAGGCGCGGGTCAGCTCGGACTTGGTGACGCCGGCCGTCCCCGCCTTGCGGATGATCTCGCGCACGCGTTTCAGATGCGCCTCGGTCTCGGTGTCGGCGACGTGGCGCTCGACGGCGTCGATGGTGCGCCGGGCGAAATGGCGCACGAAATCGATCGCCCAGACAGCATCCTCGAGCCGGATGACGGGATGGACCGCATCCCGCCCCACGGCCAGGACGAGCGCGACCTTGGCCGCGTTTTCCGCGATCCGGGCGAGGATCGGCGTGTGGAACGTGCCGGCCGCGGCTCTGAGCTCGGCGGTGATCTCGTCGCGGAGCGCGTCGAAGCGAAGCTGCGCCTCGTCGTCCATCGGCACGGTCATCGGATCGACCGCGGTCTCTGGTCCGGATGTCCGGCCGGCTAGGTTGCCGCTGGCCTGGCCGCCGCCTTCGGCGAGCCGCTGCAGCCCCTCGATCAGCGGCCGGGGCGATCTCCGGAGCCCGGCGCTACGGTTCTCGTCCGGATAGTCCTCCTCACTCGGCAGGATGATGAGCCGGGCGAGCGAGCCGTCCACCACGTTGGCGCCCTGCAGCGCCCCCCAGAAATGCAGTGGCGTCGTCGTGCCGTAGACGCAGAGGCAGGGCTGTACGATGTCGCGCCGCTCGTTCGAGCCGTCCCGGTTGGCGTATTCCGCGCCGAGGAAGATGCCACTGGCCGCAGTGTAGAGCTCGGTCATGTTGTCGAGGATCTCGGTGATGTGGCGCGGGCTGCGCTTGCGGTCGGCCGCCGCCGAGAGGAACATCCCGAACTCGTCGATCTGGAACAGGATCGCGGGTTGACGGTGGAGCGCGGTCAGCAGCCCTGCGCCCGAGGCGATCTTGTTGCCGCCAAGGTGGTGCGCCAGCCCCGCCGCGAAGAACAGCTCGTTGACGACCTCGCGGGCGTGGTTCTTGCCCGAGCCGCTGTCCGCGATGCCGACGATGTAGAGGTTCGTGCGCAGGTCGGTCGCCGTGCGGTAGCGCCGTCCCATCAGCGCGCCGAGGGCGCAGAGGCTGGCGCCCACCGCCAGAAGCGGCTGAGGTCTGCGCGCCGTGTCGATCATGTAGCGCGCGAGATCGCCCACGAGCCCGCCCGGGATCGTCAGCGTGAATGACGGCACAGGCGCGAGGATCGGCATCGGGGCATCGGGCTGGACGAGCCGCGCGAGGAGGCCCGCCGCGGGATGCTCGTCGCCCGCGCAGACCTTCTGACTGCCGTCGAGCAGCAGGTCGGGATCGGGGCGCCAGCCCTTCTCCATGGCGAGGTGATAGATCGTGCCGGCGCCGATGCGCGCGGGCTTGAAGCTCGCCCATGCCTTCGACGTCTCGGCCGGGTCGTTCTTGGCCGCTTGCGCCGACCAGTCGGCGAAGAGCGTCGCGCCCTCCTCGCCCAGCGCGCCCTTCAGCGCCATGCCGATGCGCATCCAGCTGTCGTAGTCGAGCTCGGCGTTCGGCAGCCAGGCGAGCGCGCTCCGGATCGCGGCCAGCGTGCCAGCCTGTGCATGCGCCGGCAGACACGGGTGCCCGGCCCCGTTTGCGCCCTTCGCACCGAGGCTCTTCGGGCGCATCTCGGGCGGGATCAGCGCCAGCGCCTCGTCGAGAAAAGCCGCAGCCCGGTCGGCGTCGATTTCGGGCAGGCTCTCGATGTCGAGATCCGCGAGCCCCTCGTCCGGCCAGGCATAGGGCTGGCCGGTGTCGGGATGCTCGGCATAGGCCACGAACTGCTGTCCGAGGCACAGAACCTCGAGCGGCGCGCGCCGGATCCCGGCGAAGGGCTCTCGCGTGCGATAGACCAGCAGCCGCTTCGGTGCCTTGCCGATCCTGAGCGCGGGCGTGTCGCCCAGCCGCTCGCGGCCCAGCTGCTCGATGTGCAGCGCCAGTTCGCCATCCTCGGCAATATCGATGTCGAGCGCGGCGACCGCACCGCCGACGATCCCGACGCCGCAGTCGGGCCAGCTGGACCAGGTCGCAACCTCGAGCTCGGTCGTGGCGCGGCTCGCATGCCGGTTCCACTGCGGGTAGTCGTGCCAGGCCGCGCGGGCGAACTGGCTGGGCTTCTTGGTGCCGGGCGCGATCGGCAGGATCGCGTAGCCGTTGGTCACGAGACGCGCCCCGACGCGCGCCATCCACGAGGTGTCCGCCATCAGAAGGGCACCTCCGGGATCATGCCGTCGAGCCGTTCGCGGTCCTTCGCCGCCAGGTCACGCAGGTGGTCGCAGTAGCCGGTGACGATCACCTCGACGAAGGTGTCCCACTCCTCCTCGCTCAGCAGAGCGAGATCGGTCCGGCCGAGGCTGTCGAGATAGGCGCCGCCGGCCTTGCCGCCCTCGACCATGGCGGCGGTCTCGTTCGGGGTCGGATCGATCATGCCCGACCTCCGGTGGCAGATGTCCTGGCAAACCCGGCTGCAGAGGTCTCTGCGGCTCGTGTCGCGCCGCGGGTCGGAGACGCGGAAACGCGCGTCGAACCAGCCCCAGCCACGGGGCTCTCGATGGCAGACGGCGCAGAGCCCGGCACGGACGTAAGGCATGGGGCGAACCTGTAGGCGGTAATTTCGGTGAAGCGGCCCGCGGGGCGGACAGCGATCTCGGTGGGGCAGCGCAGCCGGTCCACCAGCAGGAGCGCCTCGTCGACGGACTCGGGCACGTCCATCTCGGGCGCCCGTTCGCGCCACCAGCTCGCGGCCTTCCGGCGCGGATAGCCGTCGTGCTCGAAGCAGACCCATTCCGTGTGGAAGGCGAGACCGCAGCGATAGGTGACCTTCAGCGAGACCCGCCCGCCGCGTTTCTCGTGGCGGCTGAAGGTGACGTCGGTGACGCCGACCCACTGCGGCTTGCCGGTGGACAGCACCTCCAGCGTCGAGGCGGTCGGCTCGAGCTTCACCTCGCGGCCGGGGAACTCGAAGCCGCAGCAGGGGCATTCGAGGGCGGCAATGGCCACGATGGTCCCGCATTCGGGGCAGATCTTGGTGGGCGGCGGCCCGTCGCCCGGACCACCCGGCCGTTTCGGCCGCACGAGATCGATGGGGCCATGCCGGCGGACATTCCCCGCGAAATCGAGAACCAGGCAGTTCTCCTTGCCCTCGGCAAGCCGCGTGCCCCGGCCCGCCATCTGGACGTAGAGCCCGGCCGACTTGGTGGGCCGCAGCATGGCGATCAGGTCCACGGCCGGCGCGTTGAAGCCCGTCGTCAGCACCCCCATGGAGGCCAGCGACCTGATCTCGCCGCGCTTGAAGGCGGCGATGATCGCGTCACGCTCGTCCTTCGGCGTCTTGCCGAAGATCGTCGCGCAGCTGACCCCGCGGCGGCGGAACTCCTCGGCGACATGGGTGGCGTGGCGGACGCCCGAGCAGAACGCGAGCCAGGACCGGCGCGTCTCGCCATGGGCGATCACCTCGGCCACGGCCGCGCGTGTGATCGCGTCCTGATCGACCGCGTCCTCGAGGTCGCGCGCGATGAACTCGCCGCCCCGCGATCCCACGCCCGTCACGTCGAGGCGGGTCTTCGTCTGCTTCGAGATGAGCGGGGAGAGATAACCCTGATCGATCAGGTCGCGGACCGACACCTCGTAGGCGGTGTCGGTGAAGAGCGCGTTCTCGCCCTCGTGCAGCATGCCGCTGTCGAGCCGGAATGGCGTCGCCGTCAGCCCGATTACCTTCAGCGCGGGGTTGATCGCCTGCAGGTCAGTGAGGAAGCGGCGATACATGGTGTTCGACCGTCCGGGGATCAGATGGGCCTCGTCGATCAGCACCAGATCGGCATGGCCGATGCGCGTCGCCTTGTCGTGGATCGACTGGATGCCGGCGAAGAGGATCCGGGCCCGCGCGTCGCGGCGACCAAGTCCGGCCGAGTAGATGCCCGCCGGCGCGTCGGGCCAGAGCCCCAGCATCTCGGCATGGTTCTGCGCGATCAGCTCCCGGACATGGGTGACGACCAGCACGCGCTGGTCGGGCCAGGCCTTGAGCACGCCGTCGATGAAGGCGGCCATGACGAGGCTCTTGCCGCCGGCTGTGGGGATCACGACGAGCGGGTTGCCGCTCTCCTTCTCGAAATAGCCGTAAATCGAGGCGATCGCGGCCTGCTGGTAGGGGCGCAGGGTCAGCATGCGGCGGTCTCCTTCTCACGGGCGTCGTTGGTCCAGGGGGAGCCGTCACGCATGCGGTAGGAGACGAAGTCCTCTCCTGCGTCGCTCACCTCGCCGGGGACGAGATCGGGGATGAACAGGTGCCGGGGGCACGCGCGGCGCTGGTCGGCCGAGTCGAGCAGCCGGTCGTGGCGCGCGCAGTGCCAACCACCCTCGACAGGCGTCGAATGCAGGCAGGACCGGCAGGTGACCGCCGCGGCATCCTCGCCGTGGCAGAGCCCGTGGTGGTCGCAGAACCGGCACTCGAACCAGGCGGGATCCGCGCTGATGCGCTCGGGCGGGTGCTGGGCGAAGATGATCCGCCGCGCCTTTTCAAGCAGGCGCTCACCCATCTCGGGATCGGCCGGGACACGCTCGATGTGCAGCGCGTCGGTGTCCTTGCAGACCGCGACGTAGAGCGCCCGCGTGATGCCGGTCAGGTGCATGTAGATTTGCATCTGCGCGGCGTGCTGGGGCTTGGCGAGCGCGACGCCCTTGCCGACGAGCTCGGCGAAGCTCTTCGCCGAATGGGTCTTGAACTCGACGACGTGCCAGGTCTTCGGCGCTTCGAGCAGACCGAGGGCGACACCGTCTAGCGAGCCGCCGAAATGCCCGCCATGGGCCTCGACGCGGAACTGCCGCCCGGTCTCGGGATCGACCTCCAGCACCGTCGCGCCGGTGGTGCGCAGGTCGCGGACGAGCCGGGCCTCTTCCAGCTGGCCGGTCTCGAACAGGCGCAGGATGCGGCCCGCGTGCCGCGCGGGCGTGACCCAGCGGAAGTCGTACCAGAGCGCGCGGGCGCAGGACTTGCCGATCAGCGACGCGCCGAGGTGATCGCGGAAACCGTCGCCCTGCCGCGCCTCGTAGGAGGCATAGATGGCGGACAGGGTCGGCGTCGGGGGTTCGGGGAGCTCGGCCATCAGCATGCCTCCCCCCGCTCAAGCCGCGCCCGCGCCTCAGCCAGCACCGCAGTCCAGGCGGCGCTGTCATGGCGTTCGCGCAGGACGGCGATGATCATGTCCTTGAGCCGTTCGCGCCGGCGGCGACCGCCCTGATGGGCGACGATCTCGGCGCGCTCGCGATTGAGGTGACGCAGCGCCGTGCGCGCACGGTGAAACCAGTCGGGGTCGATCGGCTTGGCCGTCCGCTGCCGCGCCAGATCCGCGGTCGCGATCTGCGTGCGGATCTTCGCGATGGCGTCCTCGATCTCGATCAGGCGCCGGGTGTCGTCGGGCAAGCCGGGGGCGTTCGCGGCCACGCAGGCCGCGTCGGTGATATTGGTCATGATCTGTCTCTCGGGTCTGGCGATGTCCTGGCCGCCGCAGGTCTCAGCCCGCGGCGGCCGAGGGCGTCAGTTCTTGCGGTTCCAGGGTGCGGTGGCCGGGCGGGCGGGCGCTGACTGCGCGGGCGCGCTGGCCGACTGCGTGGCGGCGGGCTTCGGCGGGGTCGCCTGCGCCGGGGCCTCCGGCACCAGGTAGCGGATCGTGTTGCGCTCGCCGTAGCCGTCCTTCGGGGGTTTCACGCCGACCTGGATCGTCAGCGGGATCAGGTGCAGCTCCTCGCTGTCGTTCACCTGCAGCTTGCCCGTGGCGTGGCAGATCGCCGACAGCGTGCGCTGCGCGATCTCGACCGTGGTCGGATTGGCGTTCACGAGGTTCAGCTGGTCGAAGACCTTGCGGCCCTGCTGCGGCCCCTCGAGAATGTCGAGCATCAGCCAGAGATATTTCCCCATCCCGTTCTTCGTGACGCGCATCTCGCTCTCGACGATCTGGGCGCGATACTTGCCCGCGGGCAGGATCTCGTAGGCGGTGGTGGGCTCGATGCCGGCGGCGTCAAAGGCGGTGTCGAAACGTGCCATCGTGCTGTCCTTTCAGTCGTAATCAGGCGGATTGGGGCATGGCGGCCAGGAACTCCGACCACTCGAGAGGGAGGGTTTCCGGCAGGCCGTAGCGGTTCTTGGCGAGGAAGGCAGGGCGCTCCTCGGTGTGCATGACGCGCGCACCGGACCCGAGCGCCCGGGTCACCTTCTTGTTGAAGCCGACGTCGGACTTGCTGACCGAGATCCGGTAGTTGGCGAAGAGCACGACGTCCGAGTGCTCCTGCAGCAGCGCGGACGCGCGGGCCTGCAGCTTGATCACGTACCGGTCGTAGGGTTCGTGCTCGGGGCTGTCGAAGCGCTTGATGTCGGTGTGGGCGATCTGGATGACCGCCATGCCCTTCCGGTCGCGGAGCGCGTTCAGCCTGTCGATGTACTCGCGCCAGATGGTCAGCGCCTCGGCGTAGCCCTTGCCGAAACCGGGGCTTTCGATCGACTGCCAGCCGTTGCGCCGGCAGGCCTCGGCCCAGATCAGCGGCTCCAGCCAATCCACGCTGTCGACGACCACCGTCGAATAGGCGTGCTCCTCGTCGAGGAGGGCGTCGAGCGCCTCGGCGACCTCCGCGTAGCTCGTCGCCAGCGGGAAATGCGGCACCTGGAGCTTGCCGAGACCGTCCTCGGTCAGGACGAACACGGGAGCGTCGGCGGACGCGGCGAAGGTGGATTTGCCGATGCCGGCGACACCGTGGATCAGCACGCGCGGCGGGCTCAGCACCGTCGAGGTGCGCAGGGATGCGAGCGAAATGGCCATCAGCGCGCCTCCTCGCCGAGCAGCAGCCGGAACTTCGGCTTGCCGGTGCGAACCGTGCGCGCGGGCTCGAACTCCTGGCGGATGTCCTTCGGCCAGGCGGTGTATTTCCGCTCGGGCACGCTGAACGCGATGTCGACGTATTCGGTGGGGTCGGCGCCGTCGGCCCGGATGCGCTCGACCAAGTTGGCAAGGGTCGCCTGGTCCCAATCGACCCGCTTGGCGAGCTCCGCGACCACGGTGAGCGGGCCGTCGTGCAGCCTGACCGTGCCGGTGTCCTTGCCCTCCGCGCGGCGCACCTCCTGCGCCTGATCGCCGTACTTCAGTGCGATCGCGCCATCGAGCCAGTCGCAGAGGGTCTTCGCGGTGCGCAGCCGCTCGTCAGCGTCCTGCTTCAGGAGCGCCAGCTGGTCGCCTGGCAGAGTGGCGACTTCGCCGACCGGCATGGTGGGCAGATTGTCGAGGGTGATGCGGTTGGGGATCGTCATGGCCGCCCCCTCACGCCAGCTTCACGGCGGGCTTGTCGGCCGTGCTCGAGCAGTGCCGGTTGGCCTCATAGGCCTCGACATCGTCGAGCCGGTACACGACCCGGCCTCCGATCTTGATGAAGGCGGGGCCCTCACCGGTCCAACGCCAGCGCTCCAGCGTGCGCGGGCTGATCTTCCATCGAGCTGCCAGCTCGGCCTGGTTGAGATGCGTGACAGACATCCGAAACCTCATTGAGTTGTCCGTTGTTCACCCCGGCACGTTGGTGCGCCCGGATACACGAACAATTTCAATGCTTTGCGGCCTTGCGTATATGATCACGCCCGGATTTTCTTGTGACGTCCGGACAAGAAAAAAGCCCCGAAAAACGGGGCTCTGCTGGGCAGATTGTGACGTTGTGCGCGGTGGCCTGTGACTTCGGCAGCTTATTCCTGTGACGCAGCCGGATTCGGGGGCTGAATGTCGCCGAGGGCGATCTCATGCCACGCCGGGTTGAGGCGGTATCCGGCGCGTTCCTTGGTCTCGATGAAACTGTCCTGATCGAGCGGGATCCCGAGCATCACCGCCAGCGGGTCGAGCGCGTCGCGCAACCTGCGAAGTTGTTGGCGCATCGACTGCTCAGACACTTCCATTGTCGCCGCCACATCGTGAGGCGTCATGAACGGGATTTCCGAGCGTGTGCGCTTGGCGTTGCGGAAACTCTCGATCAGCGCGTTCACGAAGCGGTAGTTCGCACCCTCAAGACAATACCCGCCATGAAAAAGCACCTGCCCAGCGCCATGATCCATCGCGAACTCAAGGATGGGAGCACTGAGCCGGTCGACGAAAGCCGTTACATGCTGATCATAGTTTGAGCTTGGGGCGATCTCGACACGGTCGCCACGCGCGAAACAGGTCGCCAGGAGCGAACCAGCCGGAACCTCGCCCCTGAAAAGCGGGCCAGCATGTTCGCTCGCGGCCCGAGCGATGACGTCTTCCACAGATCGCGCGTGCCGCTGGAACAGATCGAACAGATGTGCGCTGGCCTCATCGGCTGTCAGATCCGGGAAGTGGTCAAGCGCCGAAACAATTTCCGGAAGGTCGACAAGGAACCGGTCCTTTGTCATCGAGCCGATCTTCCTGAAGAAGGACACATAGTGCATCGCCATTCGAAGGCTGTCATCAACGCTTCGATCGCTCAGGAGTAAATCCTTCTTGTATTGGTCGGCGGGATCATGATCAGCCATTCCCGCAGCCAAGACAGCGAACCTTCGATCGATGCATTGCGAACATACTCCGCAGTGCGTGTGCCTTCTCGTCCGACTGTGCGTGCGGGTACAACTCACCGTGGACCCGATCATGTCAGCCATGCCCGCGGCTGCTATCGTCTCGGTGACCTCCTTCTTGGTGAGCCACTGGAGCGGGGTCCGGATCTCGATCTGGCGGTCGAGGAGGGTCGAGAACAAGTCCTCGAGACCACGGAGTACCTTGGGGTGCGTGGTGCGCGTGGCTCGGCCGCCGACCACGTCCCCCGCCAGCGGCGGGTTGATGCTGACAACCCCGTTCTCGTAGAAACTGAAACCATCCTTCCCGGACATCCGCGCCACGACCAGCCCGATGCACGCGAAGAGAAATGATCGGGTTCTCTGGGTGTACTCGGCCGGCTTGATGTCCGTGTTCGAAACCCACACCGGGACGTAAGACAGCCGCCGCCCGTAGCCGCGCTGCTTCAACGCGTCGACCAGGGTCGCCTGGACATTCTGGACTTTCGGCACCGACCAGTGGCCAACCAAGGTGACAGACTTGCCCAGCGTGACGATGTCGTTGACCGCGCCGGCGAAGGAATCGACGCCGCCCGAGAACAGCGCCACCTCGTCGTTCTCCTGGAAAGCATCAAGGAGTTCGTGGAAGTAGGGATCGCGCGGCTGAACCGGCGCTTCGGCCTTGCGGAACCGGAATGCATAACTGTCGTCGGAGAGGAAGCCGAGGGTTTCGACCAGCAGTTCCTGCACCTCTTCCCCATTCCAGATCTCGGGATGGCGCACAGGGATCGAGAAGGTCAGACTGCGGCGCCAATCCTTCCCGTAATCCATGAGCATCTCAGTCCCGCGCTTGATGCGCTGATCGACGCAGTAGACGTATGCCGCGATCTCCAGAAGATCGATCAGAAGGTCGGGGATGTTCCCGACCATCGAGCGGCTGATGGAGTCGATCCTCAGATTGACGTTCTTGCCGGGGTCGCTCACGTTCATCGCGAGAGCGCCATCTTCGGATGCCTGCCGCACGCCGCATTCAATCAGGCACCGTTTCACTTTGGCCCCTTCCTGTTCTTGAGCTCGATACTGATCTTTTCGACGGCATAGGTCGAGAATTTACGAGCGTCGTTCTTCGATATCTCCTTGCCGTCCCGATACTGGTTCTTGCCGAGCCAGTCCCTGGCGAAGGCGCGCATGATCAGCGCGGCTTCCATGCAATGGCGGCGTATCGCTGAATCGTATGTGGCGAGATCGTGGACCGAGGACACAACGCGATCGGCGCCGACGAGTTCATGCAGGTTTCGATCGACATAGTAGTGGATGACGCGCTCCACGGTATTTGCGTGGAAGTGGTGGGCCAGAGCACCGAACTTCTCGGGTGACCTCAGTGCAGCCACCGAAGCCTGCACATCGTCCGCCATGGGGGACCACATTGGCATCCCGGCTCGCACAGCATCGCCGAGCGCGGTGAGTGCTGCCTGACGCGCGATCTCGCCAAGGTCCGTGGCATCCCGATGTTCGCGCCGCTGCACGCGCTCCAGCGCATTGTCGAAGGCAACCATCAGTTCCGCGACTGACGTCGGCCGCTGTGCGCCCATGCCGATCTCGGCGAGAGCCGCCCCGAAGTCCCTCGACGCGGCCGCCTGCGGCAACCTGATGAGCAGCCACAACGCTTCCACGAACACAGGATCCTTCAGGGCACGCTTCAGTGCATCCCGCCCCACCTCGGTGATCTGTTCCACCAAGTGCGCGGTAGGCGTGCCACCGGTCACCAGATACCTGACGATGTCCGGCAGGTATCGGTGGGTGGGGAGTTTTCCGAGGCGCTGATGTCCCATCGCGCCACCGGTTCAGAGGGTGCGCCCGGACCGGATCTGGCGCGGACAGAGGGAATGAGCACTCGACAAGAAAAGGAACCTTCCGTTAGAACCACGACAAAGAAAGGAATATGCGATATCCTTTCTCAGGTAGCCTGCCAAGGAAAGGATCCTTTTTCAACCATGGCGTTATCACCGGAGCCATCACGGTTGGGTCAGCGCGTGGCCATCTCGACCGCAGGCGAACGCGCAGAGGCGTTCGTGCCGCCACCCTTGCCGCCGGCCCCGCCGGTGAGGATGGATCGGCTCTACCGTCAGCTCGAGCGTGCGAACCGCGCGATCGGCCGGCTCGATGGCGTGACCTCCATCCTGCCCGACACCCCGCTCTTCCTCTACATGTACGTCCGCAAAGAGGCGCTGCTGTCCTCGCAGATCGAGGGCACGCAGTCGTCGCTCTCCGATCTCCTGCTGTTCGAGAGCGAGGAAGCGCCGGGCGTCCCGCTCGACGACGTGCAGGAGGTTTCCAACTACGTCGCCGCCATGAACCATGGCCTCGACCGGATCCGCGAGGGCTTTCCGCTTTCCCTGCGCCTGATCCGGGAAATCCACGCCATCCTTCTCGAAAAGGGACGCGGGAGCACGAAGCAGCCGGGAGAGTTCCGACGTTCGCAGAACTGGATCGGCGGAACGCGGCCGGGCAATGCGCTCTTCGTACCGCCGCCCCCCGAGAACGTCCTCGACCTCATGTCGGACCTGGAGGCGTTCATCCATACCGACACGCCGGAGATGCCGACCCTCATCAAGGCCGGGCTCGTCCATGTGCAGTTCGAGACCATCCATCCGTTCCTCGACGGAAACGGACGCCTCGGCCGCCTGCTGATCACCTTCCTGCTCTGCACGCAGGGCATCCTGAAGGAGCCGATCCTCTATCTCAGCCTCTACTTCAAGACGCATCGCCGCCAGTACTATGACCTGCTGCAGCAGGTCCGGGAGAACGGCGACTGGGAGACATGGCTGGAGTTCTTCCTCGACGGCATCGCCGAGACCTCTCTGCAGGCATCAGAAGCAGCGCGCGAGATCCTCGCGCTTTTCGAAGCCGATCGTCACAGGATCGAGGATCTCGGGCGCCCGGCCGCATCCGCTCTCCGGGTCCACCAGCTGCTTCAGCAGAAGCCGATCATCGGCATTCCCGCGGCGGCGCAGCGGCTGAGCATCTCGCCTCCGACAATTGCGAAGTCGATCCAGCATCTGGAGGATCTCGGCATCGTGCGGGAGGTGACGGGGAAACAGCGTGGCCGGATGTATGTCTACAGCGACTACTTGAGCATCCTCAGCCGAGGAACTGAGCCATTGCGGTGAAACGATCACCTTCTTCTCTTCTAGAACCTGCGAAACTGCGATCTGTGAATGACGAAAGAGCACGAATTCAAGACATGGCTCGAGCAAGGCGGAGCCCAGACAGAAGCGGGCCGCAATTCGCGGGCTTACGCGATCCGAACCATTGAGCGGAACCTTTCGGCGCTTGGAATGCCGCATCGGGATCTCGACGAGGCATGGGAAGCCGACAGGTTCGAGGCGCTGCGAGAGCGTCTGCGCAAAATTCGGGAGGATGCCCGAACAGGCGGTCAGGACTACCGAATCCTCATGCCGGACTCCGACAATCCCCACAACAGGCTCTCCAACTGGGGTAGCTGGTTGGGGCAGTACGGGCGGTTCCTGGCGGGTGACCCTCCGGGAGCGGCCAAGGACGCTGATCGGATACGGCAATACGTACTCGAGCACTACATCGAATCCGCACGTGAGGAAGGTCGCGACCACGTCGACGTGCTCGTCCGCGACGTGAACGAAGCACTTGGGCTCAAGGAGGCCTGGCCGAATATCTGCCAAGCTCTGGCCGGACGGATATTCCAGGACATGGCGCAGCTCCCAGAGCCTGAACGGATCGGGGCCGACCAAAGCTCAGCCACGGTGTTCCGCTTCAAGCTTGATGAGACTGTTCAGTCCGATGGAAGCCGCCCCTTCGTCCTTTTCGATGCGACGGGGGCCCCCTTTCAGCCTGTCAGGAACTACAACCGCAGCAGCGGCGTATCGGCATTTCGGATCAAGCCGCGAGGCGCCGGGAACAAGGCGGATGAGGCTATCGAGACGGAGGACATCGTCGATGTCGCACGGGCGATGCTCGTCGACGGCCTCGCGTCACGTGTCAAGGCGATCGCCGGCGGACCCGTCAATTACCTGACCTACGGCGGCGACAAGCTTGTTCGCTATGAGCTCTCTCCGGAGATTGCTCAGGCAATCGGTGTTCCCCCACGTGGCGGCGTGAATGGAACGAGCGGTGCTGACGACGGTCGCGCGACTGACGCCAAGATCCAGAAGGGATTCACCCCCATGAACCTCATTCTCTACGGGCCACCCGGCACCGGGAAAACCTTTTCCACCGCGGCCGAGGCAGTGCGGCTGTGCGGCGAGCCGGTGCCGCAGGATCAGGCCGAGCTCATGGCGGTCTACCAGAGGCTCGTGGCGGCCGGGCGCGTGGAGTTCGTCACATTCCACCAGTCGATGGCCTACGAGGATTTTGTCGAAGGTCGGCAGCCAATGACCGGGGCGGACGGCGAAGGTGAGGCGGAGTCGGCCGGCTTCCGGCTCGAAACGGTCCACGGGATATTCAGGCGGATCGCGAAGCGCGCGGAGACCAGCCGTGGGCGCTCGTCGGGCGATGACATGATCAGGCTGGAGGGCCGCCAGGTCTTCAAGATGTCGATCGGCGAAGCGAACAACCCCGAGGACGCGCACTTGTTCGAGGAAGCGATAGAGGGCGGTTACACACTCCTCGGCTTCGACGACATCGACTGGAGCGATGAGAAGTACGCCAGCCGGGAGGCGATTTTCGAAGCCTGCAAGGACCACCGAGACGGCGGCGGCGACATAGATTCAAGATCCGGATGGGTGCAGATGCCCTTTCGATTCCGGAACTGGGTCCGGCACGGCGACATCGTGATCGTATCGAAGGGAAACCAGCAGTTCCGTGCCATCGGGGAGTTCGTCGGCGATTACGAGTTCAAGCCACGGCCGGAAGGGGGCTATGCCCACCGTCGCGCGGTGCGATGGCTCTGGGTGGATCGTGACGGGGTAGCGGTCAGCGAGATCTACAGCCGCGGCTTCATGCAGCAGTCGATTTATCTGCTCTACGACAGCGAGCTCAATATTCCGGCGCTCGAGCGCTACATGAACAGTCAGAGGAACGACGGGGGTGACGAGCCCGATCAGTTCGTTCTGATTATCGACGAGATCAACCGGGCGAACATTTCCAAGGTTTTCGGCGAACTGATCACCCTTCTCGAGGCCGACAAGCGGCTCAACCAGCCGAATGCGGTACGGGTCCGCTTGCCCTATTCCGGGGACGAATTCGGCGTGCCGTCCAACCTGCACATCCTCGGCACTATGAATACCGCCGACCGGTCGATCGCGCTTCTCGACACTGCACTCCGGCGGCGGTTCACCTTCCGTGAAATGATGCCTGATGCATCCATCCTCGAAGACGCTGGTCAGAAATGCGGGATCGACCTGCCGCGACTTCTCGCCACGATCAACGAGCGGATCGAGTATCTCTACGACCGCGAACACCAGATTGGACACGCCTACTTCACTGCGTGCAGTTCGCGAGCAGATGTCGACGAGGTCATGCGCCATAAGGTAATCCCGCTCCTCGCGGAATACTTCTTCGAAGACTGGGCCAAGATCGCTGCGGTGCTTGGCGACCTGGAACCGGGCGAAAGTTCGTTCACCGGTGGCTTTCTCAAACGTACGATCCTGAAACCGCCTCCGGGCCTCGAGAACGGCGATGCTGTCGCCCGGTTTCGCTGGCAGGTTCGATCCATCGATGAGGGCTTCGACTACGGCAAGTTGGTCGGGAAATGATCCGCCGCACGATCCGCGAGTGGGAGCGCATCGGCTACGGGTCCGGCGACACCGAGATTCCGGAGACGCAAGGTGACCGGCTTGCCGCGGTTGCGAGGGCATCGACCTTTTCCGGGCGCGGGGGTGAGGGTGTTCTGGAACACGGGCGAAAGGGACTCCGCGCACGTGGCGTCGTCGGCGTCATAGCCACCCCCGGCTGCCAACTGGAGATTCTCCCAAAGATCGAGGGGGGCGGCGAGAGCGGGGTGTCGGATGCGGTACTCAGGCAGCGCCTCATCCACATGCTTGCGGTAGCCTACGATCTGCCAATTGAAGCCGGCGCAATGACGCAGCTCGGCTGGCAGCGCGAGACCGTGCTCGAACTTCTGATCCGTCTGTTCTGTGCGAAGCTCACCGACGCGGTCCGCCAAGGGATGCCGCGCCACTACCTCGAACACGAAGACGACTTGCCTGCGCTTCGGGGACGCCTGGACGTGACACGGCAGTTCTCCACGCTCGCGGTCTCGCCACAAAGGCTCGCATGCCGTTTCGATGCCCTTTCGCCTGACATCGCTCTGAATCAGGTCATGCGGGCGGCGGTCAGCAAGCTGTCGCGCCTAACTGGCGCACCAGAAAACCAGCGCGCGCTGCGCGAGCTGAGCTTCGTGTACGCCGACGTAGCCGACGTTCCTCCGAACGCCCTCCGCTGGGACCGGATCGTCCTGGACCGCACCAATCGTCGTTGGCGAGATCTCCTGTCTCTCGCGCGCCTCTTTCTATCGGACCGGCACCAGCAGACGAGCGCGGGGACCATCGACGGTCACGCGCTGCTCTTCGAGATGAACGTTTTGTTCGAAGCATACATCGAACGGACCCTGTCGCGCGCTCTTGTTGGCAAGGGCTTCCGTGTGTCGTCGCAAGGCGGCCATCGGGATTGTCTCTACGAGGGCGAGACCGGCCGCTTCCGCACAAGGCCGGACCTCATCGTCCGGCAGGGCGAGAAGATAGCGCTGATCATCGACACAAAGTGGAAGCGCATGACGCCACGGATCGACGATCCAAAGCAGGGGGTCAGCCAGGCGGACGTCTACCAGCTGATGGCATATGGCAGGCTCTACGACTGCCCGAACGTCGTACTGCTGTACCCCCATCATGGCGACCTGCCGCCAGATCCGATCCGCCGGCGGTACTCCATCGCGACAAGGGGGGCGGACGAAACGCTGATCGTGGCCACTCAAGACCTGGCCGGCCAACAGCGAGACCATAGGGATGCCCTTCGTCAGCTGGTCATGGACTGCTTGGCGAACGAAAGCGCGCAGGAAGCACCCGACCATCACAGCAGCACGCTTTACGAAGCGATATGAAGGACTTCGGCCCCTCTTGCTTCCACAGTGCTTCCACGGGCGCTGGAAACGCAAACGCCGCCCCGGAGGGCAGCGTATAAGCGTTTGATAACGCGTCGGATTTTGGTTGCGGGAGTAGGATTTGAACCTACGACCTTCAGGTTATGAGCCGAAATCGAGGCGATTCCAATAGCTTATGAAAAACAGGTGCTTAGCTGCCAAGCCTTTGATTGGGCGTTATTTCCACCCTTGCAAGCATCAGCGCTCGCACGGATTTACCGGCAAAACCATCGCGAAACACGCAGTCGCAGGTTGATGTGGCGTTGATGTAAGCTGATCGATGATGCACTGATCATAATCGGTTTCGGCCGCATAGCCGCCATTCCTGCCCGGCTAGGGCTGCAGTGCAGATTCCGCAAATCAGTCATTCGTGGGCAGCGCTGAATGAGATATAGCTGAAAGTTGGTGATGGCCCCTGAGGGGCGGCATATCATGGCGGTGTTCAGACGCCGTCAATTCTCTGGAGAGAAAGGGATATGCCACATGACGAAAACTACCATTACCGCGTTGCCTGATCCATCGGGATTTTCGCCCGACCCGCTGACGGATATCCTGCGCTCCGGCGCGCGTCGCCTGATCGAGCAAGCCGTAGAAGCTGAACTGACGACTCTGCTTTCCACCCATGCCGATGACAAGACCGAAGATGGCCGGTCCCGCCTCGTGCGCCACGGCTATCTGCCGGAGCGCGAGGTGATGACCGGGATCGGCCCGGTGCCAGTGAAGGTGCCCAGGGTTCGCGACCGGGCTGCCGGGGCCGAGAGGGTTCGGTTCACGTCATCCATCCTGCCGCCCTATCTGCGCAAGGCGAAGTCGGTCGAGGAGCTGTTGCCCTGGCTCTATCTCAAGGGCATTTCCAGCGGCGATTTCCAGGAAGCGCTGGCCGCGCTGCTCGGCCCGAACGCGGCGGGGCTGTCGTCGACCACCATCTCGCGGCTCAAAGCCGCGTGGTGGGACGAATATGAGAGCTGGCAGCGCCGCGATCTTGGAGCCCGGCGGATCGTCTACATCTGGGCCGACGGCGTCTACTTCCAGCCGCGCATGGCCGAGGAAAAACAATGCGTTCTGGTCGTGATCGGGGCCGACGAATGGGGCCGCAAGGAGGTTCTCGGCCTCACCGACGGTTATCGCGAGAGCACGCAGAGTTGGCGCGAGCTGCTGATCGATCTGAAGCGCCGCGGCCTCACCCGCGCCCCGGAGCTGGCCGTCGGTGACGGCGCGCTCGGGTTCTGGGCGGCGCTGCGCGAGGTGTTCGGCAGCACCCGGGAACAACGCTGCTGGGTCCACAAGACCGGCAATGTCCTGAACGCGATGCCGAAATCCGTGCAGCCCAAGGCCAAGGGCCACCTGCACGAGATCTGGCAGGCCGAGACAAAGGTCGATGCCGAGGCCGCCTTCGACTTCTTCGTCCAAACCTACGGCGTCAAATACGACAAGGCGGTGGCCAAGCTGGTCAAGGACCGCGAGGTGCTGCTCACCTTCTATGACTTTCCGGCCGAGCACTGGAAACACATCCGCACATCAAACCCGATCGAGAGCACCTTCGCCACCATCCGCCACCGCACCGGCAAGACCAAGGGTTGCCTGAGCCGGAAGACCGGGCTCGCGATGGCCTTCAGGCTGATGATGTCAGCCCAGGCGAGATGGCGGAAACTCGATGGCGCAAACCGCCTGCCCGAGATCGTCCAGGGGATTGCCTTCAAGGACGGGATCAAGCAACTTCAAACCGCCGCCTGATCACGCCGTCACCAACTTTTGGGCATAGCTCGCGCTGAATTTCCCTAGCGGAAAAAGTCCGGGCCGAGGAAAATTGGGCTATTTTGCGGCCCCAGAGTAGATACCCTTCCTGTTATGAGCTGGAAAAGTGATCCAATTGAAAGCGCGAGTTGCGGGCGGAGCAGTCGGCAGGTACTGCCTTGACATCAGTTGTAGATTAAGTGTGCGGTCAGGGGTCTGATCGAGCGGCGCGCAACACAAGGACGTGGGACGACTATGCAGTATCACCAAGGCGAAGAGATAGGCAGAGGCGCGTTCGGTATCGTTTACAGAGTCACGGGTGATGACAATCATGCCTATGCCCTCAAGCGGCTAAACCCCGCCGCGTTCCAGCAGCAAGAACACGCTATGCTGATCAAGCGCTTTGAGCGAGAGGTTAGGTATCAGCAGCAGGTTGACCATCCGAACGTCGTGCGCATTCTGGATGCCGATCTATCCGATAACCCGCCCTGGTTTGTGATGCCTCTCGCCGACGGAAGTCTGAAGGACGACTTGGAGGCCGATAATACGCTAGACGGCGACCCGAAGCGACCACTGTTCGATATCCTCGCAGGCCTTGAGGCGTTGCACCAAGTTGGCCTTCGCCATCGCGACCTGAAACCAGCCAACGTCCTCAAGTTTCCGCAACCGGACGGATCAACGCGTTATTCAATTTCCGACTTCGGCCTTACGACGCCTGGCGTGGGGCAGACATCGACTTTGACAGGGTCGAACATGGCTGGCGGCACGCCTCTGTATCGACCGCCGGAATGCGCGAACAACTTTAGGCGGGCGACAGCCCAGGCCGACATTTACTCCTTTGGAGCGATCCTGCATGATATCTTCTCCGGCGGTGGGCGTATTCCGCACGGCGAGTTGACGGTCGCTGGCCCACTTGGGCCAATTGTTGAGAAATGTACGAAGGCGCAGCCCCGCAGGCGCTACGTCTCAATCGCCGCACTGCGCGAAGACCTTTTCGACGTACTGGACAACACCGTCGTTGAGTTTTTCTCGGCCGAAGAGCAAGATGTTATCGCGATCCTCAACGCGAAAGACCGCCTGTCTGACGAGGAATGGGATCGGGCCTTCAACCTGATCGACGAAAACGCAGACAAGAACGTTTCCAATGACAACATCATGCGTGCGTTGTCACTCCAGCACATAGATTCGATCTTTCAAAGTTCTCCTGACATGTTCCAAGGGCTGGGTGAACTCTATGCTGACTTCGCGGCCACCGGTGTATTCGGCTTCGACTATTGCGACGTTATCTCGAATAAAGCGGAGGTGTTTTTCGAGTTCGGCGATTTGAGCCTGAAGGCAAAGATCGCTCTTGCAATGCTAGAACTGGGCACAAGCCACAACCGCTGGGTTGTTGAACGGCAGTTTATCCGCATGGCGGGGCACGACTGTGATCCGGCGCTTGCAGAGCGGATCAAGATCGAGGTGCGTGCAAGCGGGATGCCTTTTGCAGAGCGGATGGAGCACATTCATCGCTCCATCGATGTTCTGCCTGATCGGGTGCATCCGATCTTGCATGAGCTACTGGAACAAGGTGCAGGATGAAATTCAGGAAGCTCAGCATCACAGGACCGAAAGGTGAGAACCAAGATGTGATTCTTGATCCCTTCCAAGTAGGCGATACCATATGGTGCGGTATCGCGGACGGCGTAGGGTCTGCTGCGCTCGGCGGCATGGCAGCGCGCGCAGGTCTCGACGAGGTTCAGGGAATTACCGCCGCGGAACCAATGGGTGAACTGTTCGCGAGGGTCTCTCGAAAACTGGCAACACTCGCTGAGCAGCACGGCAACCCGAAGTCGCTTAGCACGACGCTCTCCTTGCTGTGCATTGAGGGGGACAAGGCGCATGTCGGGCATGTCGGGGACACACGCATCACCCACTATCGACGCGGTGGCGTGATGACGCGAACCAAGGACCAGACAGAGGTGCAGAAGTTGCTTGACGATGGAGTGCTGACGAAGAACCAAGCCCGGAGATACCCAAGACGCAATGTGCTCCTGTCGGCGATGTCTGCAGGGCGCGAATACGATCTCCACGAGGCGACATTCTCGTTAGAAGTTGGTGATCGCGTACTTCTGACTAGCGACGGCTTCCATGGCAAGCTGTTGCGCCCGCAGTTAGCCAGCCTATCGGCGGCGACGCCAGATTTCGACGAGTTCTGGCGTGCGCTGGAGGACAAGCTTTCCCGTGAAAGCTTGGATGATGACGCGTCATGCTTGGCGATAGAAATCGACTTGTAGTTGTGTTTCTCGGATAGCCTGTGCGGTTTCCTGCGCATCGCTGCCCTTGGTGTGCTGTGCAGCATCGACCCAATGATCATCTGGGAGGCGAATGACCACTTGTTCATATCTGACACGAGGGTCTCGCAGTTGGAGCGATGGTGCGGGTCCCGCCCGAAATAACAGCCGCTTGCACGGCCACAGCGCCTTTGTGGATTTACCACAAAGGCGGTCTTCGCTTTTCCCCAGATTCCTGCGTGTGACCCTCTTGCTCCGAATCGAGCACCCGTGCAGGTTGAACGTGTGGGGAGAGCAGTCCTCAACCAAAAGCAAAACAGGTTTATCGGAAAAACAATTTCGGCCGCTAGAGGCGCATCAGCGCCCGCCAGGCCGTTCCACCCGAACACTTACCCTGCGCCGACAAGGCGCGGGCTGCATGCGGTTTGAGCTCAGATCATCCTCGGTTCATTTGAGGAGGTTTCAGCCATGGCCCTGCCGCCCCGCGTGTTTTTCACCCTACATGAAGCCTCAGCGCGCTGGGGCTGCAACATCGCTGACATTGCCGGTTGGGCCGATGCGGGCAGATTTCGCATTTTGACCGGGATTCCGGCTGTCCGCTGTGGCGGGGAGATCATTGCAGGCAAGGTCGTGCTGTCGCCTATGGAACTACTCCCTCTATTCCGCCGGTGTGGGACTGGCCCTTCCGAAGGTGTCATGTGGCGCATCCAGCCTCTGGCCCGTCAGGACTGGCTGCTGATTACCGATCCCGCTGGAGGCATCTCCGTTGGTTTGGCCGACATGATGATCCTGGCTGAGGAGGTTCATGCTTTCGAAGAGGAAAACGATATGGTTCGGCGCGTGGCGGCTGGGCCTGGCGCGTCAAAATCCTATGACTGGGAGGGGATGACGGTTGCCTTGATGCTGCGCATTTACGACCACGGTTTGCCCGCGACACAAGCCGAGCTGGTGGCCGAGATGCAGGACTGGTTCGCGGATCAGACGGGCGGCAGGAAGATGCCCGACAGCCGTAGCATTCGGCGGCGGATCACACCGATCTGGAGAGCTCTGCGACGAGAGGATGCATGATGATCCGGATCCGCGCCGGACCGCGTCAGGCTGACTTTTTGTCGCCCGGCTCATCCGCGTCGTGAACCAGCCTCGGCTTTGGCCGGAAGGCGCTGGCGACGGCATCGACACCGGCGCGCAGGGGCGACTCCATCAGATGCGCATAGCGCAGCGTGGTCTGCGTCTGGCTGTGGCCCAGCAGTTTGCCAATCATTTCCAGTGAGGCCCCGCCGCTGACAAGCAACGAGGCAAAGGTGTGGCGCAGGTCGTGGATGCGCACATCCTGCAGCGCGCATTGTTTCTGGATCTGTGCCCAGAACCGCCGCACCTCCTGTACCGGCTGGCCGGGCGTATCGCCGGGGAACAGCCACGGTGTACCGCCTGGCACCGACAACTGGCGCTGGCGCACGATGGCGGCGGTCTCGTCCGAGATCGGAACGCGATGCGCACGGCGCTGTTTTGTCATCATCGGTGGTTTCGACCAGCTCAGATGTTCAAGGTTGAACTGTTCGAACCGCGCCTGCCGCACCTCGCCCAGCCGCGCGCCGGTCAGCATGCACATCCGGATGATGTCGGCGGCACGCCGGTCCTCGGCCGCATCCAGTGCGGCGCCGAGGCTGGTGATTTCCTCCTTGGACAGGAACCGCTCTCGCGGCGTCTCGATGCGGCGGTGAAAGCGCTGGGCGGGGTTGTCGGTGCACCAGCCCCATTCCACCGCCAGCGTGAACATCTTGCGCAACACCTCTCCCATCCGGTTGGCGCGCACCGGCGTGGGCTTCGCAGGCTGCAGCTTTCGCGCCCGGTTGTTGGGTTTTTCCTTGTGCGGCCGCGCCCGGCCCTCAGCGATCTTGTTGAGCAGCTTGTCGACGTCGGTCGAGGTGATTTCCGTCACAAGTTTCCGGCCCCAGACCGGGGCTACCAGCTTGGCCAGTGAGGCGCGCTGGTCGGCGGCATTGCGTTCTGCCAGCTTTGGCAGATGCTGGGCGCAATAGCGCTCGATCAGATCATTCACACGCGGCGCTTCGCGCAGCGCCCCGCGCTGGGCCAGCGGGTCAGCCCCGGCGTCGATCTCGCGGCGGATTTCCCTGGCCCGCTCGCGTGCCGCTGACACCGGCCATTCCGGCCACCGCCCAAAGGTCATCCGGCGCTGCCGCCCGGCGTGGCGATAGTCGATCGTGAAAGCCCGCCCGCCGCCGCGATAGATGCAGGCCGCGAACCCGCGCACGTCTGTGTCGAAAATCTGGTAATCGCGCCCAACGATGGGCACGGCCTCGCGGAGTACTTTCTCGGTCAGCTTTGTGCGCTCTGGCATGTGTCCTGTCCTTCTTGCATCCGACATGAGGCGTGGTTTCACCGTACTATCAAGGCAAGCATGAGGATCAGGGTGGCAGGAAGGCAGAGGGTGGCGGAAAGGTCGCCCCCTTTGTGCCACCCGTTGTTTTACTGGGTTTTACTGGCGATCCGGCGCTGGGCGGGGCGGTCGTCGGAAATAACGATTGCGACCACTGGCCCCTGACGCGCGCAAAGCGATGCCAAAAGCCCCGGATACAATGCCCCGGACCACGCCGATTTTGTAAATCTCCAACAAATTCAGTGGGTGGCAGGGGTGCCGTGCCGGGTGCCACCCCCTCTTTGCCCGCCAATGCCGATAAATCACCTGTAAATCCCGGTGTTCGCAGGCGTTTGCGGCTTTGGCCTGCGTTCCGCATCCCCCAAGACCACGGGCCGCGCGGTGGCGCTTCATCCCACCTGACCCGCAAAACTCAGGAAAAACCAATAAAACAAGGGGTGGCACAAAGGGCCCCGCCTTTCCGCCACCCTGCGCCTCGCCGCCACCCTTTCGCCTCTGCGCTCACTGATCTCTGCAAACGCCCCCCGACACGACCGGTCACGGGGCCAGAACAGGGAGATACCCATGCCGCATCTCGGATCGATGCCAGAGTCGAAGGAAAAACCCCGCAAGCTGCTGGTCGGCTGGATCAGCCGTCTCGACCTGGCGCTGGAACTCGGCCTGTCGGTCGACACTCTGCGCCGCTGGGAGGCGCAGCGCACCGGCCCGCCCTGCGTGCGCGCCGGGCGCAAGGTCTATTACCGCCGCGCCGCAGTCGAGGACTGGCTGGAAGAGCAGGAGCAGGCCGCCCCGCGCCGCCGCCGTGCCGGAGGGCGCCGGTGATGATGACCAGATCCCGCAATTCTGACTGGCCTGCCGACCGTGTGGCAGAGGCCCGCGCTGTGATCGCCGATGTTGCCCATCACAGCGACCACCTGATCCGGCTCGCCTGCAATGTCCTCGTTCAGCATGGCGAGACGGAACAGGAACGCGAGGACGCCCGCATTCTGCTGGTGGTCATCGATGCACGGCAGCCAACCCGTAACGCCCCGCAGCGGGATCATGATGGTGAGGTGGCACGATGACGCGCCGCCACACCCCTGAGGCTGATCTGCAGCGCACGGTTGTACAGGCGTTGCGCATTGCCCTGCCGCGCACGGCCATCATCCATCATTGCGCCAATGAAGTGACCGAGGCCGGGCCGCGCGGTGCAAAACGCCAGGCGATCCTCGTCGGCATGGGCGTGCATGCGGGTTTTGCCGACCTGATGGTGCTCTGCGACGGTCGCGTTCTGTTTCTTGAACTGAAGGCCCCCAAGGGACGCCTGCGCCCCAATCAGGAGGCGTTTCGCGATGCCATGCTGGCACAGGGCTTTGGTTGGGCGCTCGTGCGCTCGCTCGACGACGCGCTGGGCGCGTTGGCGGATCACGGGTTCACCAGCCGTGTCCGCCCAGCGCGGAGGGTTGCATCATGAGCCACAAGGCGACCGTCTGGGCCATCCAGCAACGCGGGTTGAAGCCTGCGACCAAGATCGTGCTTTGGTTTCTCTGTGACCGACACAATCCGGATTTCGGCTGTTTCCCCACGCAAGCACGATTGGCCGAGGACGCGGAAATGTCGGTCTCAGCGCTGAACAACCATCTCACCAAGCTGGAGGAGCTGCGCCTGATCCACCGGGTTCGCAGCTATGATCCGCGCACCCACAAGCGCAAAGCAACGCGCTACATCCTGGGGTTCGAGGATGGGTTTCCACCAGAGCCAACTCCTAAAACCGGAGATGGAATTGCAGGAACGGAGGAAGAACAGAACGCCGACCCAACTCCTGATTCCGGACATGGAGCCATCTCCGGATTTGGGACAAAGCCATCTCCTGATTTTGCTCAAAGCCATCTCCGGAATCCGGAGATTAACCTTGTAAGAGAACCCCTAAGTAAACCTGTAAAGGAGGAGGAGGACGCGCAAGCGCGAGATTCCGATTTTGATCGGTTTTTTGCAGAGCTGCTCGGCGCGCTGGGCTTTGTCGCCAATGCCACGCTGCCCGCTTGGTGGCAGGGTTGGCCAGCGCGGAACCATGTGCGGCGATGGATCGATGCTTTCGGGCTCTCCGAGAAACGGATCATCGAGGTCGCGACCGAGACCCGCAACGATCACCCTAATCCGCCTGATGGCCCCAAGGCGCTGGATCGTGCCATGGAGCGCGCCGCCCAGCGCGATGCGCAGGCGGCTGCCGCAAATGGCAGCGCCCTGAAATCCAAGCGCAGCCGCAAGACCCACGGCAAGCCACCACCCAGCCCGGATGAACTGGCGGAATTCTATGCGGCCAAGGTCAACTCCGACGAATATCTGCCCGCCAATATGATCAGCAACGCCATGTGCGAGGCGATGCTAGCCCGCAGGTTGGTGACAGCGGACAGGCTGCGTCAGCGGGGGGTGCGGTGAATGGCTTGGTGTCACGTCCCCGGCACGGATTGTCCCTCTGCGCAGGCGGCGGAGGCCTTGATCTGGGCCTCATGCTTGCCGAGCCCGGCTATCACACCCGCGCCTTTGTCGAATGGGAGGCCTGGCCACGGGCTGTGCTCATTGCCGCCCAGCGCGCAGGGTATTTTGCCCCGGCACCGATCTGGGACGATCTGCGCAGCTTCGACGCCCGGCCGTTCCGCGGGGCCTTCGACACAGTGCTCGCCGGATATCCCTGCCAGCCCTTCAGCGCCGCCGGAAAGCGCGGCGGAGCCGACGATCCCCGCCACCTCTGGCCAGAGGTCGCCCGTGTCCTCCGGGAATGCCGTCCCGCATGGGTCTTCCTCGAAAACGTCCCCGGGCACGTCACCCTCGGCCTTGAAACCGTGCTGCGAGAGCTTTGGGACATGGGCTACACGCCTGCGGCGGGCCTGTTCAGCGCGGCAGAAGTCGGCGCGCCGCACCAGCGGGTCCGAGTCTTCATCCTGGCCCACACCGATGAGCCTGCATCCCGGCACTGCCCGCTACAATCCTGCGGGGAACAGCGATTTCACGCGCAAGGCGGAGGCGCTGGCGCGGGGCATCAGCAACTGGTCGACGCCGAAGGCAACGGATGGCGCGAAGGGTGGGCCGGGGCAGAGCTATGGCTCGGGCGGGAGGCCGCCGCTGCCAGCGCAGGCAGCGCAATGGCAGACCCCGGTGGCCGACGATCAGGTCGACCGGCTGCGCGGCAAGATCAACAGCCGGGGCGAGCCCAAGCTGTCGGCACAAGCCCTGCAATGGCCCACCCCAGCCGCGCAGAACTGGAAGGGCAGCAGCCCGGCCAGCGTGACGCGGGCGGATGGCAAAAGCCGGATGGATATCCTGCATTACCGGGCGGAACAGGGCTTCACCCACCCGGACCCAGTGATCACACCGCATGGGCAACGATCCTCGTCGCACGCCCCGATCTCGCGCCCGCTCTGGGCCTATCTGATTGCCTCGCATGGGCGGGCCGTCTCGCGACGGATCCTGAAGGCCCGGGTGCGGCGGCGGCTCAATCCGCTCTTCGTCGGATGGCTGATGGGCTGGCCCATCGGGCACGCGCTCTGCGCCTGCTCGGCAACGGAGTTCATCCTCTGGCAGCGGCACATGCGTGGCGCGCTCTCGCAGCTGCCCATGGCCTCGGGCCCGTGGATCTGGCGGCCGACGGACGAGCCGGAGAGCCCAGCGCAAATGAACCTCTTTGAAGGATGGCGGCCATGAGCATGCAGGGACGGATCGGCCGTACGGGTGGTGCAAAAGTCAAACGCGCGCTGGGCGTGCAGGCAGCGCTGGAATGGGCGTTCCGGGTGGAAAAGGCGCAGCTGGAACTTCCGCCGCCGAAGGACGTGGTCGAAGAAGGCTTCGGGTTTGGCCTCGAATACGTCCTGATGCAGCGTGCCGCGCTGGGCTGCAAAGTGGACGGTGGCCAGCACAAGATGGGCAGCTACACCCATGCGGATGCCGAGGTGATCGCCGCCACCGTCGCCGGAATACCCGACAGTCTGGGCGGCATCCGCATGGCGATCCGGGTGGCGGAACTGGCCCGCGCCGGACTGACGCCTGACTGGATGCCCGGTGTCGTACCGCGCTGTGTGCCGGTCGAGACGCGGCGAAATCAGCATGGAATTCGGGCCGTGACGGAAGTTGTGGGCACCGAACGGGTGCTGACCCGGGGCAAATGGCGCACGGTCGAGGTTTTGGTCTGCCCGGTCACCTGGCGGCCGCATCCGGAGCAGATCGCCTCCGCCCGGCGCGGCTATGAGGATTGGTGGCAGGCGCTGGACTGGGTGCGGGATGGGCTGATGGCGGGCCGGATGCTCCGGGAGGTCGAAGTGACGGAAGCGATGCCGAAAGTGTGGCCTTGGAAGCGATAGGCTTGTAAGAATATGCAGAATTCGGACATCTGCTGCAGTCCCCGGATCGCATCCGAACCAACGAGCAAGAACGCACATTGAGTATTGCTTGGGCAACCCTTCGGAGGAAATCCGACGACTGTGGACACCCGACGGGTTGAACACTTAGCCGATTCAATATGGGCCTTCATCTAGTCCTGAAAGAACTCTATGCTCGGACAACGGCCTTCCAAAGCTCGAACACAAAAAACTTAAGGAAAACGGGCATAAATAATAGAGACAACATAAAGTTTGCCAGCTTGTACAGTGGCTGTGGAGGGCTAGATCAAGGTTTTCTTGATGCTGGCCTAACAGGGACATGTGCTATCGACTTTGACAGATCAGCGCTGGCAAACTTGGCGAATAATCTCGGCACAAAAACGATTTGTATGGATCTCGGAACTTTTGGCGAGGAACAAAAAGCGTTGCTAGAGGGAGTCGATATCATTGCAGCTGGCCCACCCTGCCAAGGGTTTTCGACGGCCGGCCGAAATGATCCTGATGATTATCGAAATGACCATGTTTGGAACGTCGCTCGAATAGCGGCACTTGTGAAACCGAAAGTTGTTTTAATCGAGAACGTCCGAGGCCTGCTTAATGCAAAGAACTTAAAGCACTTTGATAAGACTGTATCAGTTCTACGCGAAAACGGATATTCTGTAAGCTGGTCAACCTACAATCTGACCGATTATGGAATCGCCCAGCGCAGGATTAGGGTTCTTATCCTAGCCGTTTTGTCAGAAACTGGTCTCGAACTTCAAATTCCCTGTCAGAAAAGGAAATCGCTCGATATCGTGCTCAAAGGAGTAGACAAGGTAGGCGATTTCGAGGCAGTTCACCTTACCGATCTGTCCGATGAAAAGAAAATAGCTAGAAGAATCTTGCCTGGTCAAAAATTATCGAACGTTCGGAGCGGCTTTTCAGCTGTGCACACATGGGAAATCCCAGAGGTCTTTGGAGCTGTAGAAGATCAAGAAATCAAACTCCTAGAAACCATTGTGAAGCTTAGAAGGCAGAACCGCAAGCGAGATTTCGGTGACGCCGACCCCGTATCGATGGGTGAGATTCAAAATCATTTCATTAGCTCCGCTGAGGCACTAGTCGACTCTCTGGTTGACAAGAAGTATCTTCGAAGAGCTGATGGAAACATAGACCTCACAAACACGTTTAATGGCAAATTTCGTCGACTGAAGTGGGACGATGTATCACCGACGGTCGACACGCGTTTTGGACAGCCTCGGTACTTTTTACATCCTGCCGAGGACCGTGGTTTCTCAGTCCGCGAAGCCGCTCGGATCCAAAGCTTTCCAGACCGCTTCGTTTTTTCAGGCTCGGAGGCTGCCAAATACAGAATGATAGGCAATGCTGTTCCGCCAGACTTCGCGAAACTGGTTGCAGGAACTATTGTCTCTAGGTGGGACAGTCTATGAACAGAACGGATTTCAGAGATTTGTTGCAACGATGGTGTATGGAAGATTTCGACGGGCAGAAGGGCATCGAAGTGCTCAAGAGGGACGTCGAATTCCTAGAGCGCGAATTGTACCATGAGTACGTAGTTACGGCTTATGGCGGACACGGATCATTTGGCTCTAGGTTGGCACGTTGGATCGGCAATCTGGATGCTGATACTGATAGGCAGGAACTCTATAGATTGCTTGCCCACCTTTTCTTCATCGGTAAGAGCGAACAAGATGCAGCATATAGGACGGCCTTCAGCAAACATGTGTTGCAATGGTTGATGAATGTTTCGGGGATAGACCCTTTCCAGGCTGACGCACATCAAAGGATCGAGCAGGAATTAGCAGCAACAAGATATACCGAGGTTACTGATAGCTTTGGAATTCGGAGTTTTTGTTTGCTTAATGGTATTCAGAACGAGGGCCTAAGACACAAATGGGAGGGCAATACCGACAATTGGAACCCTGCGAACTTCAGACGAGACGTTCTTCGAGAGGGCAAACCAAATGAAGTTCCAAGAAAGAATCTCGTACTGTTTGAAGACTTCGTCGGGTCGGGATCTCAGATGTTGGATGCGGTAAATTTGGCATTATCTCTTGGGCCTGATATCAACGTCATGCTTTGCCCCCTTTTTATTTGTCCCGATGGAGCCGATGAAGCAAGAAGGCTGAGCAATGCTGTTGACCACTTCACCTTTAGCCCAGTTCTGGCCCTCGAAGAACGTTTCTTTGTGACGCCAGCATTAAAGGCCGGTGAAAACTCCGATTACCAGAGAGTTCGGCAGTTACTTACCAAAATTCACCCCAAAATACAGGGAGACAAACAAGAGTTCGGTCCGTTCGGCTACCGTCAGACGGGCGGTTTCGTGGTCCCGTACTCAAACTGTCCCGACAACACTATTCCTGCTTTTCACAGAAGAAAAGATAACTCTTGGGAACCGTTGTTTCTTCGAACGCCAAGGCTACCAACATGAAACACAGCTCTCAGAATCCCTTCAATAGCCTCTATCGCACTGAATCAATTGCGGCAGACGCCTTTGTTGACTTATTTAGCCCAATCCTTCTCAAAGAAAGCTTGGTCCAACGGCTGTTTGAGCCCGGAAATGTCATCTTGTGCGGACTTCAAGGTTCAGGGAAGTCGGCTCTGCTTAACTTACTAGAGCCAAGCGTACTGATTGAGTTTCTCAAAAGTGATCGAGATTGGCCCCTTCCAGCTCATTGTTCCAAGTTTATTTCAGCGAGTATTACACTGAGATCAAGCGGCGCTCTACTGTTTGGACAAAGATCGATAGAGGACGCCCCCGTCGAAAATGAGCGCGTTGTCGGCTTGTACTTTGCAGATTTCTTAAATTATTGGATTGTTTCGGACCTCCTCGAGAAAATGGAGTTACTTTTTTCAGATCAGGGCCGTGTTTTAGCCGAGAAGATTGGTCTCAACACTCAGCACGATTTGCTAGACGATTTCGCAGTGCGCCTTAGTTCAGCGCCTTGTTGGCTTGGAACTCTCGAGGGCATAGCATCCTTTGCCGCATTGAAAGAGCGCATTGAGGGTAGAATTCGCAGCTACGAGAGCTTTCTCAACTATAATTCCGACTTCCCTGAAGTTGTGACTCGGACGAAGACGGCCCCAGGTGAACCGATTGCAGTGGTAGCTGACTGTTTAAGGGATTGTGGAATCCTGCCCGAAAATGTTCCCTTGCTAGTCACGATAGATCAATTCGAAGATTTGATGGATCTGGAGCGCGATATTTCAGAAAACGATAGACCTGTTTTTAGGCGTGTTATCTGGAAGATGCTTGGTAATAGAGACGATCGGGTTTCATATCGCGTAGGAGCACGCTTGTACTCTTTGGACAAGGGCGTGCAGGGATTGAGTGGCAGCGCTACAGTCGAAGAAATGAGAGAGGTCAGTGTTGTCAACATTGACGAGCTACTTCAAGGGCGAGAAAACCGGAAGTCACTATTTCCGAGTTTTTGCGATGACGTGCTTCGAAGGAGATTGCTGGGATCTGGATACTATGACGTTGAGGCTAAGGCCACAAAGCAAATGTTTGGGACACGGGTAACGCCAGAGCAGAAGGTCGATGCGTTCATAACAAAGAGTCGCGTCAATGTTGTCTCAAGGAAACTGCCGTTTGATGAGTCGGTTAGAAACGCACTCAAAGAACTTGCACAGGAAGACCCTATTTCAGCAAAGTTAGGAGAGGCTTGGGCTCGTCAGAATGTCAAAAATCAAGCAATAACCGGCGAAATTATCGGAAGAGAACCCTGGTCGGCCCGACCGTGGTGGAAAAAAGAACGAAAGCAGCAGGCACTTCTTCAAGTATTCTCCTCTTGCGGACAAAAGCTTGTGTGGTACGGCGCTACCGATGTGGTGAACCTTTCTGGACGAAACATCCTGACTTTCCTCAGCATTTGCCAATTCGTTTGGGCGGAACTTTTGCGGAGCCTTGAAGATGGCCCAATTAATCTTCCCCAAGGCATCGACCCAATAATACAGGCCTTAGGTATAAACTCTGCGAGTGATTATTGGTTTCGCAAGATCAAAGCGGAGCCAAAGGGTGGGGACGATCGACATCGGTTCGCTAATGAGATTGGGAATATGTTTCGGGTTAACCTGCTGGGTGATCGGAACATGTCCTACCCCGGAGGCAATGGGTTCTCACTACCCTTGAAGTCCGTGGAAGATGAACCAATTATCGAGAATTTTCTTTCTGACTGCGTTGCCTTTGGTGTACTTGAAAGTCGGCCGCATACACCAAAATCCCGAGCGAGGGGTCAGAGTGAAAAGTGGTATTTATCACCGATATTATCACCTCACTTTCAGATACCAGCTGCGCACATAAAGGAACCCTACTACGCAACGATACTGGAAGTCGCTGAATGGATGAAAAAGGCGGGAGTGGTAACTGTTGGAATAAGTGCAGAAGCTCGAAGCAACCGAAAAAAGTCTAAGCCAAACGGTAACGACGATCAGCTCAATTTTCTGTTCAGAGATTAGATAAATACATGTTTGGAGGCGCAGAGAAATTTAGGCCATGGGGTCGGTTTGACCAAATCATGAGGTCGCAAACGGGAAGGGAGTGGGCACTCATCTCTTGCTCATCACCTGAGCTCCGATGCACAACGGTTTTTGGTTCCATGCGGGACCTCAATATGACGGGCTCGCAACTAATTTTTGAAATTGAGGATCCCCTGTCCGTCGCAACACAAGAAATCGCGCTTAAAACCTCAGAAAACTGGTCAGCTATTGATGCATTTGGATTTACTGATCAAACTATTGTCAGGCTAAACTTGACGGAACCATTCCGTAAATATGAGAGTGCTTTGCGTGGGTTTTTGACCTCCATAGGTGATAAAGATCTAATCGTAGATATTACTTCCCTGCCCAAGAAGGTCTACTTCTTTCTTATGAAGTTATTATTTCAGGAATTCCCTTTACCACGGAACATCATCGTCACATACGCCGAGCCGGATCGTTACTCCAATCAGCCCCTAGCGGAGAACCCTGACCCATGGGAGGCCCTGCCAGGGTTTCGGATCTCGCCACGTGATGAGAATGATAGGAGTATTGTTGTTGGAATCGGATACGAACCGCTTGGACTTCCTGATCTAGTGGACTCGGGAAAATTCGATGAAGAACAAATGATCTTTTTATTCCCGTTTCCCGCGCAAGCGGATCGTGTGCTCCGAAACTGGCGCTTTATTCGAGGGGTTTTTCCAAACGCGGACTCTGGACGCTTGAATATTAAGAGGGTCGATGGGATTAATGTCCCAGAAGTGTTCCAGACTCTGTCTGGCATTGGAGAAGACGGACAGCACAGTTTAACTCTTGCTCCATTTGGTCCTAAGCCTGTCTCGCTTGCGATGGCGCTATATGCGGCTCGAAATTCAAATCCGCCAACCCAAACTGGTGTCTACTATACTCAACCAACTTACTACAATCCGAACTATTCGCACGGGATCAGGACCATAGATGGTCATTCGGTTCTCAATACCTATTGCATCAAGTTAGGCGGACAGCTGCTCTATTGACGAACTCCGCGCGGCACTAATGACAAGCACCGCAGAGGGGAAGTAAAGAATCAGTGAAACGTCAGCTTTGGGTGATGACTTGCCCCCTTGGCATGGTTCCTCCCCGGCCCAGTTTGTATACGGGGGGGCGCAGCGCGGCATTTCGCTAGCGACTGGCTTCTTCACCGGGGAATCCAGGCGGAATCCACCTCGGCGACATCTCGAAATAAAATCACTATATTACAGCGCCTTACGTTGTTCCATCCGGTTCTCAGGGTGGATTTTAGTATTTTAGTCAAGAATCCACCTAGCGGAAGCCAGGAAGCCACTAGAACCGCAAGCCAGGCAACGGAAGCCATCCCTCGGAGAAGGCATTGAATCCACGTCCGTTTTCCGATTAACAGGCCTGCCCCCTTTACTCATACCTTGACCATCGAAGTTTAGCGCCCGCAGGTATTCCCTCGCCGGCGCTTTCGTTCTCCCCAACATCACGGACCCCGATCTTGTCGCTGGCCATGCTGCCAGCGCGCGTCGGCGTGCCCGCCTTGCCCCAGATGAAAGCCACCCCATGGATCTGGTCTTTGCACCGAGCCAGATCGAGTCTTGGCCGATCGACCGGCTGCGCCCCTACGCCCGCAATGCCAAGATCCATGGCACCGATCAGGTGGTCAAGATCGCGGCCAGCATGGCGAAGTTCGGCTGGACCGTGCCCTGCATGGTGGCCGACGATGGCGAGCTGATCGCCGGGCAAGCACGCGGGCACAACCCTCGGCGGCGGTGGGCTGCGCGGGGCCGACGGCACCGTTCACGCCAAGACCGGCACCGGCAACGCGATCCAAAGCCACCGCATCCCCGACAGCGTTTTCCGCATCATGCGCCACAAGGGCGGGCTGGGTGCCGCCGGATCGCACCCGGCGGTGTTCCCTGTGGCGCTGGTCGAGGCGGTGCTGACCGCGTTCAGCGGTCCCGGAGATCTGATTTATGAGCCGTTCTGCGGCTCGGGCACGCAGCTGATCGCTGCCGAACGCGCTGGGCGGCAGTGTTTCGCGATGGAACTGGACCCGGTCTGTTGCGACGTCGCCGTGCGGCGGTGGGAGATGGCGACGGGGCGGACGGCCAGTCGCGCCGCCGAACAGGACGAGGCCGAGAGCCCAACACTTCAAACGAGGAAACGCGCATGACACAGTCCCGACGCATGTCATTTGTCGAGGCCGTCACGAATGTCGTCGTGGGCTACGCGCTAGCCGTCGCAGCACAGATCGTGGTGTTCCCATGGTTTGGCCTGCACCTGCATCTTGGCGAAAACCTGATGATCGGTGCGATTTTTACTGGTATATCACTCCTGCGCAGCTACGCGCTGCGCAGGCTGTTTCAGCGCTGGGGGTGAAATTCAGATGGTCAGGAAGCGTTCAGGCGATGTACCGTGCCACGTCCGTCGACCTTCTCCGAGGTGACAGGCAGGCCCAGCTTCTTCTTCAGCGCCCCCGAAATCATGCCCCTCGCGCTATGAGCTTGCCAACCGGTTGCCACGACAATCTCGGCGATAGTAGCTCCCTCGGGACGCTGCAGAAGGGTGATGATCTGCGCCTGCTTGGTTCCGGCGCGCGGTGTCGGCAGTTTGGGCGCGGGCGGTTGGGCGGCATGTGTGCGGATCGCGGCCATGGTCTTGACCACCACCGGCTCCACCCCGATGGCCAGCTGCCCTGCATCGGTGACCACCAGCGTGGTGCCGTGGCCATCGCCGGTTTCGCGCCAGAGCGGCTCGCCCTTGCGGATGTCGGCTTCGACCTCCTCAAGCCAGCCGCGCCCGATCATCATGCCGACGACCTTTTTCGCAGCGGCGCCATGCAGCCCCTTGGGCAGCGGCATCGCGAGATTGTCTGGGCGCTGGGCGGCCGCGCTGAGAATGATGTTTTGCGTGTCGGTGAGTTTGGGCATGTGACCCTCCGGTTTCCGAGGGCCAGCGCCGTTGCCAGCCCTTCTACCGGGTAAAGCCCGCCGCATGGACGGGCCGCGTCATGGCGCGCGCTCGCGTTATTCGGCGTGCTCGCCCTCGCCAAAGGCGCTGTCGGTGATGCGCTTGAGCAGCCCGGCGTGATGCTCAAGGGTGCCGACCATCGCCCAGCCGACCTCGTCGGGAGGACAGTTGAAATGGTCGTCGCTGAGCGCCTGCAGGCGGGCGAGCATCTCGTCGATTTAGACCTTCTTGCCGATGAAGGCGGCGAGTGCGGCGTCCTGGTTCCGCCCGGCCTTCTCGGCGCGCAGCTGATGGCGCGGTGTGGTGATCGGGTTGAGGTGTGTCATGGCGTGGCTCCGTGGGGTGAGTTGCATCGTTTGCGTGCCATTACAATCGCTCTGCGAGGCCGATTATCGTAGGCAAATCAGAGCCATAAGATTGCGTTCTGATCATTCGATCCGATCATGATCGGTGAGCGCAGCCTGTTCGGCCTCGTGCCGCTGGGCAGCATCGGGTGGATCACGACGGGCGTTGGCCATAGCCACGACGAGCGCACGGGCGACGGCGGCCATCTCGTCGGCCCCGGCGCTGGAGAGGTCGGCGTCATGGATCGCAATGGCCTCGCCCAGATCGGTCAGGGCATAGAGCGTGGCGAACTCGGCCTCGGGCGGATCGCAGGTGATCGTGTCGCGATTCTCGGGGCTGACGGCGACGCTGCGGCAAAACCGCAGATCGAAGCCGATGGCGCAGGTGCGGCGGATCAAATCGGCGACGGTTTCGTCTTCGGGCAGGCAGTTGCAGGGGATGTCCATTGGGGCCTCCGTCAGATCAGCTGCAGCTCGGCCAACACGGCGCTGGCAGCGGCCAGTTGCGTCGTGGGCAGTTCGACCTTGAGATGCGAGATTACGTCCGAGGCCTCGGCGGTGATCCCGTCCTCGCGCAGCGCGGCCTCGATGGCAGCTGCGACAGCGTCGGGGCGCGAGCAGTCAAACTGGTCGGGCAGCGTGTCGTGATCGATGCGGATCGTGGTGATGGCGGTCATGTCCGTCTCCTCATTCCTGCTTTTCGATCAAGGCAAGGATCGCGCAAGCCATCCCGCCGAGGAATTCGCTGCGGCGAAAGACGATCTCGTCGATCTCACCCGCCGTGGTGATCGTGAGGTCGACCGCGAGGTCTGTCGCCATGTGCGGCAGCAGGCGAGCGGCTTCGGTGTTGAAGCGATGGGCGATGGTCATGGGCGTGTCTCCGATCCGGGGGTTATTTCCTGATCCGAGAATCGCTCGACGGGCGAGTGTAATCAACTGAATAAGACCGTTATTTCGGTTTAATTCCAATATCTTGAGGGCACGTCCAATCGCCATCGAAGGTATGTCCGAGCGCGAGTATTCCGCCCATTCCGGCCTGTCGCGCGGCGCCATTCAGAAGGCGCGCAAAGCCGAGCGATTGGCGGTTTACAGCGACGGGTCGATCAACGCCGCAGCCTCGGACGTGCGCCGCGCCGAGATGACCGACCCCGACCAGCAGCGCCGCAGCACCGGTGGCGACAGTGGCTTCTCGGGCCCCGCTGATAGCTCATCCTATCTGAAAGCCCGCACCGCGCTGACCGTCTACCAGGCGCAGGAACGTCAGCTGGCGATCCAGAAGAAGAAAGGCACGCTGGTCGACCGCGCCCGGGCGGAAACGCTGGTGTTTCGCCTCGTGCGGCAAGAGCGCAACGTCTGGGTGACCTGTATGATGCGTATTCTTGGTTATGTAAATATATGGCGTGGGGTCGTTGGCGCAACGGCGATGCCTGCAATCGTCATTACACCTACTGGGTTTGATGGAAATCGACAAGCTTGCAAAGCTGACATCACCTTTCGACATGCTCTATGTGTGCCAGCCATAGCCAAACGATAAAATATAGAAGCTGGGCAAGCAACAACCTCAACAGAAACTCCTTGAAGCTCTAGTTGGTGGAGGTTCTAAGACACACCAAACGCCGTTTCTTGTACTGCGGCCTTCGCCTAACAGAGTTGGAAAAGTATACTATGCTGTCAAGACGCCATTTCGTGATGACTACTGCCGCCCTTTTCTCTGCGCCGATTGCCAGCCCGGTCTTCGCAAATACTTGGCCGACCGAAGCGCAAAAGGCTGCTTGGGACGCACAGGTGACGCCGCCCGGATTCAACCTGGAGACTTCCAATCCTTGGGGCCTGCACCCGCGCTTTCTCCCCACTCGCGTGGTCGCGAACGACGGGCTCGTGCCGGGAGACATCCATGTGGATGCTGTGTCTCGCTATCTCTACCACATCGAAAAAGGCGGCACAGCGATGCGCTATGGCGTGGCAATTGCGCGCGGAAAGCTCTACGAACCGGGCACTTACACGATCAAGCGCAAGGTTCGCTGGCCGCACTGGCAGCCGACCCGGAACATGATTGATCGCGATCCGGAACTCTACGTTGACGTCGCCGATGGCATGGAGCCCGGTCCGGAAAACGCCTTGGGATCGCGCGCCTTTTATCTTTTCGTCGGCGACCGGGATACCTATCTACGGATCCATGGCACGCCGCATGCGAGAAGCATCGGCAATCTTGCGAGTTCCGGCTGCGTGCGAATGGTCATGGCGCACATCAACGAACTCTACCCCAACGTAGAAATTGGCTCTACAGCATTTCTTTACTCAGCGCAGGACAGCGTCAGCCCGCGAAGCTAAGCGATGCGCGCGCGCTCCGGGGGCCGCCCATGTGATCTACCGGATCGGTCTCAGGCTTCGCGTGCGGCGCAAATCGGGTTGCCTTCCGGACTGCGCAGCGGCACCAAAGTCGTCTCGACCGGCCCGCGATGCTCGTACCAGAAGCAGCCATCTTCGGGCAAAAGGCGCGCGGTTGAAATATCCTGATTAGGATCTGCCAGCGCGACCACGTTTGCGGGTACATTTCCGATCTGGTTTGCCGTGCCGCCAGTTTCGGCTGGCTGCATGGCGCACCCGGCAGTGAGCGAAAGTGTTGTCGCAATCATCACGGCTCGCTTTTGCATAATCGCTCGCATCAACCTGCCTTCCGTTATTTGAATGCCATCACTCCGGCCCGTTAAGCCAAAGGTCAAGACTGGGATATTCGATTTCACGACTAACAAGGAATCAAGTTGAAAAGCCAACTCATTTTTATCTTGAACCTCTAGTGGCTGTAAGGGCTATGTTAAAGCTGTCTATCGAGTTTGATCCGATCAACTCGTTCCACCTCCGATACCCGTAGCAACCGACTTCCGGCAAATGACACGCAGACTTAAGATCCCGATCGGGTTCCGCCACGGAAGAGATAGATTCTGGCAGTTGTCCCATTTGTGCGTTGTCAGGCACATCAGTGACAGAAGCGGAGCATGCTGCTAATACCAGCACAGCTGCTAAAATCGAACCGGTCCGAGCATGCTTCCATAAGCATGTACCGACTTTAGATCAGCTTCACTCGGGTTCCGACCTTGCCCAGCCCGAACAGCTCTTCGATATGCCCGTTGTAGAGGCTGATACAACCGTTCGACGATTGTTTGCCAATCTTGCGCGTATCGAAGGCTGACCTGACCTGCCTTTGCCCTCGTGAAGAGAGATCAGCTAAGCTTGTTCTCGGCCAGGATTTCTTCAAACGCCTTTTTTGCTTTCCCGGGCATCTTGCCTTCGAGGAAATCATCTGGAACGGGTGCGCCCGCGACTTGAATGATCATGACCATGCCCATACCAAAATGCGGCTTGCATTTGACACCGATCAAGCCTTCACTCGTCAGCTGGACTTCGATCTCCTCATTGATTTTGCCTGCAAAATCCTCTTGGTCTTCGGGCAGCATATCTTTGATGCTCTCGGCGTTATGCCCCTTATCTTCCGGGACAAAGACGATGGTATCTCCGACTTCGGCAGACACGAAGCGGGGCTCATATACCATGGTTCCGGCTTCGCCCCTGTTCAGCATCTTGACTTCGTGCGTTTTGGCCGAGGCCAAAACAGGTTTGACTGCCAGAGCCTCGTTTGTCTGCGCCACTACTCTACCGGTTCCAAGAACCAAACCGCTTGCGGCGGCACCAAGGAGTGCAGTTCTACGCGTGACTGACATATTATTAACCCGATTCATGATAGTACCTCCGATACTTTGACTTTTGCCTTCTTAAAACCTACACCCACTAGAGCTTCAAACGCTTTAAAGTCACAAGAGCGTGAGTGAACAACCTACCGGCTGATGCCGGTAGCATCGCGTTTGGAATGTAATTCCAGATACTGGATGATGATATCGTCGGTGACATTTCCGGAGGTGGTCGAAAAGTAGCCTCGGGCCCAAAACCGCCTGCCCCAGTAGCGCTTGCGCAGTTCCGGGAATTCCATCTGGATGCGGCGGGATGAGCGCCCTTTGATCCGTTGCATCACCTTTGACAGGGCGATCTGCGGCGGCACCGACAGGAACATATGGACGTGATCGCGTGCCAGCACCCCCTTGACGATGTGTACGCCCATTTCGGCGCAGCATTGGCGAATGATCTCGCGGATCCGCTCCCGCATTGGACCGCACAGCACCTTGTAGCGGTACTTTGTCGCCCAAACGACATGATATCGGTGATAAAATCTGGTATGTGATCCTGTAGAATAGGCCATGAGAGCCCCCCTGAGTTTGAAGCCTTACCCCTTCGGGGGCTTCAAACTCAGGGGGGCTCTCATCTGGATTAACGCTGAAGCGGACCGGCTGGAAGCCGGTGGCTTCGATCCGTTAGGTGGAAAGTAAAGCGCGGCGGCTAGTCATTCCTTCGCTCGCGCCCAGGCAATAGCCTCGCGTCCCGCCGCGTTCTCAAACCACTTCAGTTCGGGGGTCAGTACAGAATCCGCCGCCTTCGTGCCCCACTCAATCCATTTCTGGTCAGCAACCATCGCAACTCGCGAAAAGTCATTGGCATGCCGAGTATCTACTTTCATGTCCGCCCATATCGCGGCGGCACTTTCGTATCCCCCGAACGCCCCCATGAAGATGACCAGCGCCGGTTTGCCCTTCGCTGCTTCCAACTCGCGATCGAGCCAGCCGTGCATCGTCTCGAAATCCTGTTTCGACAGCTTGCCGTCGCATTCGAGTCCCAGCACATCCTCGCTTTCGATTTTCACTTCCTTCCACATGAGATTCTCCTTTCATTCATGTCCGTAGCGGGCCGCATCGTCGTGTTTGTTACCGAGGCGCTCGAATTCCAGCGTGGAATGGTCGATTCCGAATTGTTCTTCGAGGCGGGTCTTGATTGCCGTCTTGATGCTTTCGAGGTCATCCCAGCGGTCATCGGCGATCACGACATGGGTATCGAGCGCCGCACGATGCTCCTGCATCTGCCAGAAATGCGCGTGATGGACTTCCTCGACACCGTCTACGTCCTCGACGGCTGCGATGACCTCGTCCGTGTCAATGTCGGGCGGACTGCCCAGCATCAGGGTGCGGATCGGGCCGCCGATCTCGCTGAAGGCAAGCCAGAGGATATAGGCGGCAATCCCGATGGTGATTGCCGGATCGACCCAGCGGATGTCGTAAAGAAGGATGAGAACACCACCGACGATGACCGCCACGGACGCCAATGCGTCGCTGAGATTGTGTAGGAAGAGCGCGCGGATGTTCACGCTGCCCTTCTGCATCGAATATGTCAGCCAGGCGGTGAGGGTGTCGATAAACAGTGCCACCCCACCCAGGATCACGACCGTCCAGCCTTCGATCTGCACTGGGTCGACAAAGCGCATCGCACCCTCGTAGACCAGATAAAGCCCGATGATGATCAGCGAGGTATAGTTGATCAGTGCGGCCACAATCTCGACCCTGCCATATCCGAAGGTCATTTTCGCATCGGCCGGGCGGCGTGCGATCTTGCGTGCACCAAACGCGATGACGAGCGACGCCATGTCGGAGAAGTTGTGGATCGCATCCGCGATCAGCGCGAGGCTGCCGGAGAGTATCCCCCCGACAATCTGCGCGACCGTCAGAAGGCCATTTGCCCAGATGGCGACTGCGACCCGCCGGTCGCCTTCCTTGGGCTCCATATGGGCATGATCATGCGGCATGCGGTGTCCTTTTCTCTTCAGTTTGGTTCATCCCATCACCTCTTCGAGAGACAGGAGCAGCAGGAAGCCGACGAAGAACATCGCGGTGACCCACGGCCGATCGGGGGTTTCGTGCGCTTCCACCAGCAGCTCTTCGGTGACGAGGTAAAGCAGAGCGATCAGTCCGAAGCTCAGAAACCCGGTGATGTAATGCGCCGGAAGGCTGGCGACCGGCGTTGCGATGAACGCACCCACGGGCAGCAAGACAACCAGGGCGGCGATGATCAGAACGATCCGCATCCGGGATTTAACCGTCTCCGAAAGCTCGGTTGTGACGGCCAGTCCCAGAAACAGGACCTCAACGCTGAGCGCGATGGTCAGCAATAGACCAGCCTTGGCCCCGGCGGCAAAGGCAATCCCGAGCACAAGACCGTCGATCAGAATATCGACGCCAACGAGTGTGAGCAGCCCCGCCGGGCCCTTGATAACCCTTTCCAGCTGACGGATGGCCAGCATCACGCCGATCCCTGCAAAGCCACCGACGATCGTCGCGATCGGAGATCCGCTATGGGCGACATCCGGCATGATTTCACCCGCAGCAGCCGCAAAGACGACGCCTGCTGCAAAGTGCTGGATAGCGCTGACCAGTGTCGGTCCAGGCCGCACATTGACCGCAACGACGGCCCCCAGGATCGCGACCGTGGCCGGTATCAGCGTATAAATCCAGGCACCGATCATAGCGATCCAACCTGTCCTTTGCGAACAAGATGAGCAGGATTGGCTTCATCGAACGGGATGACCGGAACAATCCCACTTCGTATGCGTCTCACGCGGGTATTCATCCAGTGACGGATCAGATAACGATAGAGCGGGCCCTTTAGACGTCCGAGGGATTGCTGGTGTTGTCTTAAAAAATCATCCGGAGTTTCGAACAAACCGAGATTGGCATTGATGCCGGTTTCCTGGATGTAGGTATCCGTTCCTCGCCATTCGACGGAGGGTGAAGAAAGACGGATTGTTCCGATTCCGTAACCACACAGGCTGTCGGATTCATCAGCAAAGCTGTCCTGAAGAACAGACAGAATTGCATCGTCCAGAATGAAACCTTCCAGATTGATCCAGCGCCCCCGATGCCAGACCTTCACCCAGCTGTGGAGGATGCTCTCAGGCGCAAGTGGGTAGACAATTTCGGGCACGATCCCGCGCTGCAATGATTTATGGATCGTAAAGCCATGCAATCGACATGGAATGTCCAGTGCCCTTAGCAACGCCATCAAGAGTGTCCCCTTGGTATTGCATTGGCCATAACCGTCCCTCAGCACCGCCGACGCAGAAATGTCGTCGGCGGAATTGTATCCAAAGGCAATTTCATTTCGCACGAAATTATAGCCCGCACCGATCCGGTCGTGCTCGGACAAGTCCCGCCATCCGCGGTTGGCGATCAGTTCAGCTATCGCAACCGTGCGAAAATCGAGAAGTCGGGTTGGGCGAAGGTCAGCATCTGGAATGGCCATCTCTTGTGTCCTGAAATCAATTCGACAGAGAGGTAACATCTACAGTAACTGTAGCTTCAAGAACTTTCTTTTCAGGTATCCCGCGCTCCCCCAAGAATTATGGCTGCGCCGACGAGCGTGGCAGCGGTTCCGATCAGATCCCAGCGATCAGGACGTTGTCCTTCGATCAGCCACATCCACAAGATCGACGCAGCGACATAGATGCCGCCATAGGCGGCGAATGAACGACCTGCCGCAGGAGTCTGAACCTGAGCGAGAAGCCATGCGAAGGCGACCAGCGACAACACGCCAGGTAAGATCCATAATGGCGATGCTCCGGTCCGCCACCAGGCCCAGATGGCGAAGCAGCCTGCAATTTCGGCCAGTGCGGCAAGCGGATAGACGATTACTGCGTTCACGCTCCGATCTCGTCGTGCTCGGTCAGACATTCCGAATGGTCACGCAGGACCTCCAACACCTTGCATTCGGCAACGCTGTCTCCCTCGCACTCGGCGACCATGCGTTTCAGCTCCTTCTTTAGGGCTTGCAGACGCTTGATCCGCTGTTCGACCTGCCGAAGTTGCCGCCGCGCGATGGAATCCGCTTCCGCACAGGACTGAGAGGGATTGTCCGACAGGTCCAGAAGCTCACGGATAGAGTCGAGCGAGAAGCCGAGCTGGCGCGAGTGTCGGATGAAGGCCAGCCGGTCGAGATCCTTCTCAAAATACCGGCGCTGGCCGCCCGACGTCCTTCCGGCCTCGTTCATCAAACCGATTTCTTCATAATAGCGGATCGTCTGAACCTTGGTTCCGGTTCTCCGCGAAAGTGTTCCAATTGCCAGCATTTGCGTTCCTTCAATCTACAGCAACTGTAGTTTATCCAAGAACCAACTCCGTTGAAAAGACGAAGGTTTCACATTGGCGTGACTTCCGACAACAAAAGATAACTTTTTGCTTGAACCTCTATCTGCTGTAGCTTGTACCCCGCGCAGAGACGAACTGAACAGGTGGGTGGCGCAAGCAATGAAGAAGGTCCGGATAGCTCTCTGGTCGGCGGTGGTCGTCGCTGCTGCGGTGTCAGCTACGCTTTGGATGACCGGCCGCGATCCGGGACCGGTCGCCGCGCGTGTCGATCCCGCAGCCGAGAGTTTCGCTGCGGATTTTGAGCTGACGGACCATAACGGAATGGTGCAGTCCGATGAGGACTTCCGGGGTCGCTGGATGCTCGTCTTTTTCGGCTTCACGAACTGCCCCGACGTGTGTCCCATGGGGCTTTCAACCATCGCGCAGGTCATGGACGAGCTTGGCACCCAAGGTTCCGCCGTCCAGCCCCTGTTCATCACGGTCGACCCTGAAAGGGATACGCCAAGCGCTCTGGCCAACTACGTTCCCCAGTTTGGTCCCGGAATCCTTGGGTTGAGCGGACCGCCGGACCAAATCGAACGCACTGCTGAGACCTTCAAGATCTACTACCAGAAGATCGAGGAAGCCTCTTCGCCTGACGGCTATACGATGGGGCATACGTCGTCCTTCCTCCTGTTCGATCCGGAGGGTGAATTTGTCCGCATTTACGAGTACGATCAGGCCCCGGCAGTCATTGTATCGGATCTGCGCGAAAGGATTGGCACATGACTGCTGGTTCAGACGCCGGGCGTAACGGCACAGGCCCGGTAGCCCTCCTTTTTGCGGCATGGCTCATTGCCCTGTCCGCGTCGCTTGCCGTCCTCTTCATCGGTGAGGTTCTGGGGCAGGCTCCTTGCAATCTGTGCTGGTTCCAGCGTGCCTTCATGTTCCCGCTCGTCGTCATTCTGGGCGTGGCGACATGGCGCGCAGACCTCTCGATATGGCGCTACGCTGCCCCCCTCGCAGTTTTGGGCGGCACCGTCGCTCTCTACCACTCGCTTCTCTACGCCGGGCTCGTGCCCGCGCCGATCTTACCCTGCACCGCCTCTGGGCCGTCCTGCACCGATGACGCAATGCTGATCCTTGGTGTGCCGATCCCTCTGCTGTCCCTGCTGACGTTCGGGACGATCCTTGGCCTTCTCATTCAACTTCGACGGATTTCAACATGAACCGAAAAACACTTTTGCTCGCTATATTCGCTGTGGTACTGGCCGTTTTTGCGGCTGGCACCTGGTTTGTGTCCCGCCCCGATCCGACTCCGGTGGCGACAGCCGCTCCGCTGGAACAACAGGATCGTCTTGTTCGGTCCTATTCTCCCATACTCGGGCGTGAGGATGCGCCGGTGACCATCGTGGAGTTCTTCGACCCCGCCTGCGAGGCCTGCCGCGCGTTCCACCCCATCGTGAAGCAGATACTGGCGCAATACCCCGACGATGTGCGCGTCGTCATGCGTTACACGCCCTTCCACGGCGAAGGGTCAGAGCTGGCGATCAAGGTGCTGGAAGCGGCCCGGTTGCAGGATGTCTTCGTTCCGGTGCTGGAAGCGCTGCTCGAAAACCAGTCGGCCTGGGCCTCTCACGGCGCACCGGCAGCGGAGCGGATCATGGAAATCGCCGGCGCGGCGGGTCTGGATACTGCGGCGGCGGCGGACCAGATCAAATCACCAAGCATCGTCGGCGTCCTCAATCAGGACCGGGCAGATGTCGAAGCTGTCGGAATCCAGAGCACACCGACGTTCTTCGTTAACAGCAAGCCTTTGTCAGAGTTCGGTGCGGAGCAGCTTTTATCGCTCGTACAATCCGAAGTCGAGGCTGCGGCAACAAACTAGAATGAACAGGAGAACCGACGTGTTCAAAACCTTCGCAAAGGCATTTCAAAGCCTGTCTGTCGCTCTTCTGATGGGCCTGCCATTGGCAGCCTCAGCGCAGCAAATGTCAGAGGACGCCTCGATTGTGGTCGAGAAGCCGTGGGCGCGCGCGAGCCTTGGAACATCGCGGCCCGGCGGGGCCTATCTGACCGTTCGAAACGAAGGCAGCGAATCGATCTCCTTAATCGGTCTTCGCACTGACATATCCGGTATGGCCTCGATCCACGAAACCAGTACCAATTCTGACGGCGTCAGCAGCATGGCTCCGGCCGACGATATCATGATCCCAGCCGGGGGCATGATCGCCCTCGAACCCGGCGGGTATCATGCCATGCTGATGCAGCTCCAATCTGCGCTCGTCGAGGGTGAGACCTTTCCGCTGACCCTTCTCTTTTCCGACGGAACAGAGCTTGAAATCACCGTCCCGATCCTTGGCATCGGCGCGCGCGGCCCCGAAGGCTGATCCGCTTGATGGTGAGGTTGGCCAAAATCGCGGCAATCGGCGCGGCGGCAGTCTTTGCCGCCCTGTTCGTCGGCTGGTGGCAGGTCGATGGGCCTGGAGCTGACCCCGCTCCGGGTAAGCGGCCCATGCCGCTAACCTCGATGGACTTCAGCTTGACCGATCAGGATGGTCAGGAGGTAGGCCCTGAAACCCTCATCGGCCACCCCAGTCTGGTCTTCTTCGGCTTCACCTACTGCCCCGACGTCTGCCCGACGACCCTCTCGGATATTTCCGGCTGGCTCGACGAGCTTGGGCCGGAGGCCGAAGATCTGCGCACCGTTCTTATCACCGTGGACCCGGACCGCGATACGGTCGAAACCATGGCCGAGTATGTTTCCTACTTCCATCCGCAGATTCAGGGATGGACGGGCTTACCCGACCAGATCGCTGCTGTCGCCGAAGGCTTCCGCGCCACCTACGAGAAGGTCGAGGGTGAAGACGGCAGCTATACGATGAACCACACTGCGGGTGTTTTCCTGTTCGATGCGACAGGCCGCTTCGTCAGCGTCATCGATTATCACGAACCACGCGAATTTGCCGTGCCGAAGATTAGGCGCGCGATGCGGGACGGAACCAAGGGGGCAAAATCTTGAAACTGAGACATATCGTTCTGGGAACGACCGTGGCCGCGGCAGCGGTCGGCACGATGGCGAGCCGGACTTTGTTCATGGAGGCCCCACCCAAGAACATCGTTTCCGAGGCTCCGATGGCCCCGACCAGTCCACCCGAACCGCTCGATTGGCCCGGCGTCATCACCTCCGGCGATACGATGTCGAATGTGCTTCCAGCCGGGTTTCAGCCGCCGAAGCTTCCCGGACAGGAACGTGCCGAGCCAGATGATCTGACGGCGTTGGTTCAGGCCCTCACCGTGCCGCCATGGGAGGCGACGGTCGAATCCGGTGACACGCTGGACGTGCTTCTTTCCCGCGCTGACATGGGTGCGCAGACGCGGGCCGAGGTCGCACTGGCATTGGCCGTCGAATACGACCTGCGCCGCCTTCGACCGGGCCACCGCCTCAGCGTCGGGTATCGCCGGGACGGCACGCCATCCGTTGTGACATTGGCTGTCGATGACGGCGTGCGGATCGAAGTTACCTTGGACGGCACCATTGCCGGTCGGACGGTTACGCCGAGCGCGTCGACGATCGAGCGTGCGGGGCAATTGCAGGTGAACGGGTCGATCTACGCTTCGCTCGACAGAGCAGGCGTTCCGGCCCGTTTCGCCGTCGATCTCGCACAGATTCTGGGGGACACGGTCGACTTTCGCAGGGATCTTCAAGGCGGGGAAAGTCTGAATATCCTCTGGCGTCAGACGGTCCTTCCGGACGGTTCGGAAATCGGCCAGCCGCTTATGTCCTATGCTGCACTCGACCTGGAGGACGATCAACTCGAGATCGTGTGGGCGGACGAAGACAGCGGACGTGCGACGGTTTATCTGAACGGAGAAATCCTGCGGACAGTCGCGCCGCCGGTGGAAGGCGCGCGGCTGTCATCGGTCTTCGGGCAGCGCAAGCATCCGATCTACGGCAATATGCGGATGCACACAGGCGTCGACTACGCCGCTGCTGCGGGGACGCCGATTGCAGCGACCGCACCCGGACGGATCTCCTTTATCGGATGGCGGAGCGGGTATGGCCGGGTGGTCGAGATCGCGCATGGGTCTGATACGATGACCCGATATGCGCACATGAGCGCAGTGGCAAAGGCACTGGCGGTCGGGAACCGCGTTCTTGCAGGCGAGGTGATCGGCGAGGTCGGTGAAACGGGCACCGCAACAGCCCCCAATCTTCACTACGAAGTGCGCGTGGACGGTCGACCCATCGATCCGCTTGGGGAGAAGTTGCTCGCCTCTGCGGAAAACCTCGACGCCGCCGATGCCACTGAAATTCTTGCAGAGACGCGCACACGTTTCGTGGCCGTTCTTCGCGAAGATACATGACTGATTTGAAAGGAATAACTATGAAAAACAGGCTTCAAACCCTTGCCGCTGCGACTCTCATTATTGCCGCCGCGACGGCCGCAACCGCCCAGACCGCCATCCACGTCGGAAAGACGCGCGGCTGCGGATGCTGCATTGCCTGGATGGAGAAGCTGTCCGAGGCCGGGTTTGCCCCGGAAGGCGAAAACCTCGGTGGCGCGTTGATTCGTCTGAAAATGGATCGCGGCATTCCAGTCGATATGTTCTCCTGCCATACGGCGACTATCGACGACTATACCATCGAGGGCCACGTTCCTCCAGCCGATATCACCCGCCTTCTTGAGGAGCGTCCTGACGCCATCGGTCTTGCCGTGCCCGGCATGCCGATCGGCTCGCCGGGCATGGATTTCGGCGACGATGCCGAAGCCTACGATGTCTTTCTGGTGAAACCTGACGGCACGACGGAAATCTTCTCGTCCTATCCGGCGAGTTAAGTTGGAGCAGGTCGCTGCACTTTCGCCTGTCGCGCTCGGATTTCTGGGTAGCCTTGCCGCCGGTCTCATGACCGCCGTCGGGGCGACGCCCGTGCTTCTTGGCAAGGCACCCTCACGCAAATGGCGCGATATCTCGCTCGGCTTCGCCGCCGGGGTCATGCTCGCGGCATCGTTCTTCTCCCTCATCATTCCGGCGCTCGACGCGGCGGAGGGGCGATACGGCGACGGCGCGACACCAGCACTGATTGTCTGTGCCGCCATCCTGATGGGCATGGGTGCAGTCGCCATGATGAACGAAATGATCCCGCACGAGCATTTTAGCAGTGGTCGTGAAGGTCCTGAGGCTGTCTCGCTACGCCGCGTCTGGCTCTTTATCATCGCCATCACGATCCATAACGCTCCGGAAGGGCTTGCCGTCGGTGTCGCATTCGGAGCGGACGGTTTCACCGGCGGATTTCCCGTCGCTCTCGGCATCGGATTACAGAACGCGCCCGAAGGCTTGGCGGTGGCGGTTGCTCTGCTGGGCGAGCGATACTCGGCGGGCCGCGCCTTTGGCATTGCGGCACTGACCGGTCTGGTCGAACCCGTCACGGGTTTTCTCGGTGCCGCGGTGATCGTCGTGGCGCAGCCTCTCTTGCCCTGGGGTCTGGCTTTTGCGGCGGGCGCGATGCTTTACGTCATCAGCCACGAGATCATCCCGGAAACCCATCGCAGCGGCCACCAGAAGCAGGCGACGTCCGGGCTCGCAATCGGCCTCGTCGTTATGCTGTTCCTAGATGTCTGGTTGGGGTGATCCATGGCAATTTGTTCCACTGGCATTTGTGCAGCTGTCGCGGCACTCGCCGCCGATCAGGCATCGAAGGCGTTCGTGCTTGCGAACGCGGAAGCGCTCGCCACCGGCGTCGCCGTGTTCCCCGGCTTCAACCTGATCCTCCACCGCAACTACGGCGTGACCTTTGGGTTCTTTCAGAATGTGCCGTGGTGGGTCCTTACATTGGTCGCCACCGCCATCGTCCTGTTTCTTGCCGTTTCGCTGATCCGGGCAACGCGGGCAGCCGAGGCGGTTGCCTACGGCATGGTGATCGGCGGCGCTCTTGGGAATGTCGTGGACCGTCTTCGCTTTGGCGGCGTGACTGATTTCCTGGATTTCTATCTCGGAACGGCGCATTGGCCTGCGTTCAACCTTGCGGATGTCTTCGTGGTCTGTGGCGTCGGGATTTTGCTGATCGTCGCTGGACGCGAGAAGATCGCTCCATCTGAAACATCAAGATAGATCGCGGTGGTTTCGCTAAACATCACCGCTCCCGGCGTCTGGATATTTTCGGGACTTGCACGTTCTGTATGTGCATTTGTTCTTGGTTCCCTAGCGGTTCTCGCACTGCCGCCATTCTCGTTGCCAGTGATTTTGCCAGTCGCGTTTGGTGGACTGTATCTCCTTGTCGTCGGAGCGACCCGCCGGACAGCCGGTTTTGCTGGATGGGCGTTCGGCGTCGGCTTCTTCCTGTTTGGGCTGTCCTGGATCGCGGAGAGCTTTTTCGTCGACGCCGAGCGGTTCGGCTGGATGGCCGTTCCTGCGGTGGCCGGACTGGCCGTCGGACTTGCGCTGTTCCCGGCGGCGGCAATGGCAGCGTTTGCGGCTACTGGAGTTAAAGGTGTGCCCGGCGCATTGATTTTCGCTGTGTGCTGGTCGGTTTCGGAATGGCTGCGCGGCACCGTGCTGACAGGCTTCCCCTGGAACCTGATTGCCTATGCGTGGGCCGATTACGATATTCCACGCCAAGCGGCGGCATGGGTTGGAAGCTATGGACTTGGCCTCCTTACAGTTCTGCTGTCGGTCCTGCCCGCAACGCTCCTCATGCGGGATCGTCGGCAAAATGTCTTAGTCGTTTTTCTTTTTATGGCGTTGGTGGCCGGTGCCGGAACCCTCGGCACGCTTCGCCTTATGGGGATCACATCGCCGACAGACACAACCGTCAGGATCGTTCAGGGAAACATTCCTCAGACGGAGAAATGGGACCCCGCGTTCCGTGCCCGCAACATAACCCGCTATCTGGACCTGTCTGCGCAGGCTGGCGGGTTTGATGTCCTTCTCTGGCCCGAGAGCGCCTTTCCCGGCTATCTCGACGAGGATCCTGAAATGTTGGATCAGATTGCTGAACATCTGCCTGAGGGCAGCGCTCTTCTGACCGGCGCCCAGACGCGCGAGCCGGGCGGGACTGGCATACGCTATAGAAATTCGATCCTCGCGGTCGATCAGACCGGACGGATCGTCACGAGATACGCCAAGCATCATCTCGTGCCGTTCGGGGAATACGTTCCCTTGCGGGGTTTTCTTCCGCTCCAGCGGCTGACGGCGGGGCTTGGGGACTTTACACCCGGTCCCGGCCCTCAGACCGTTGAGCTGCCCGGTTTACCTCCGGTCGGCCTTTCGATCTGTTACGAGGCGATTTTTCCGGGACGTGTCGTAGACGCCGCTTCGCGTCCGGACTGGATCTTCAACGCCACCAATGACGCTTGGTTCGGTGCGTCTCTCGGCCCCCGGCAACATCTGGCCTCTGCCAGGATGCGCGCGGTCGAAGGGGGGCTGCCGATGGTTCGCGCGGCCAATACGGGCATTTCAGCAGTTATCGATGGGTACGGCCGGATCATCGCCCGCCTCGGGCTGGATGAGACCGGCGTGCTGGACGCCCGCTTGCCAGCTGCGCTCCCGGCCACGCCGTTCGGGAAATACGGACAGATGATGTTCCTGCTCGTTTTGGCTGCGTGCATCGCGGGCGCCAATGGATTGACTATCGCAAAGGAAAACGTGCCATGATCGTGATTTTTGGAGCAGTGGCGGGTGCCGTATGGGGCGGATATCTCGCCAAGAAGCGCGGCGGCAACAAGCTGGACATCGCCCAGTACGCGGCGAGTTCCGCGATCGCATTCGGGCTCCTGGCGTTGTTCGCCTCGATCTTTCTCGCCCGGGTTCTCTGATCCTCCCGCTAAAGCCGCAACGGCGCTAGGCGAATATGTCGATCGGCGTGTCGTCCCGCACCATCGCGTAGATATCCTCAATCTCGCGGTTCGACACCGCGATGCAACCCGCCGTCCAGTCTGGTTTGATCGCGTCGATGCCGGGTCGCGGCCCGCCATGGATGAAAATGTCGCCGCCCGGCTCACGTCCCTGTGCAGCGGCGAAGGCGATATCGGCCTCGTTCGGATAGGAGATGCCGATGGAGAGATGGAACAGACTGTCAGGATTGCGGCGGTCGACGGTATAGGCCCCCTCGGGCGTTTTTCCATCACCTTCGAACTGCTTGGGCCCCTCTGCCGCAAACCCGAGATCGATCCGGTAGGCTTTCAGGACTTGGGCGTCGTTGAACAGGAACAGGTTCCGGTCGCCCTTGAACATTTGCAGCCGGGTGACTTCGGGCCCGTCGTAGGCCCGAAACTTGCTCGCGCATCCGGCGAGACCGAGAGCCAGCCCGCCTAGAACCGCAGCGCGTCGTGTCGTTTTCATCATGTCGTCCGCTCGATCTTTTTATGTGCCCATTCATATCGGTGTCGGCATGCCTGATCAATCAATGGCCATGCGCCAGGGCTCCCTGCGCCACCTTCTCTCCCACTTTCTCTCCTCCGGACGGGTCTGGTCGATCCTTCTTGGCCCGGAGCAGCCTGAGCGCGTTGGCGACGACCAGCAGCGAAACGCCGACATCCGCAGCGATGGCCCCCCACATCGTCGCCATGCCGAAGACCGTCAGCCCGACGAACAGCGCCTTGGTCGCCAGTGCGATGCCGATATTCTGATGAATGATGCCCATGGTCCGGCGTGAATGCCCGATCAGCCATGGCACCTTGGCGATATCGTCCGTCATCAACGCGATATCGGCGGTCTCAATAGCGGCGTCCGATCCGACCGCACCCATGGCGATGGCGAAATGCGCCCGCGCCATGGCAGGTGCATCGTTCACACCGTCGCCGATCATTGCCACTACATCATAGTTGGCAACCAGTTCCTCGATTGCCGTCACCTTGTCCTCGGGCAGAAGTTCCGCGCGAACCTCGTCGATGCCGACCTCTGCCGCCACAGCGCGTGCCGTGCGCTCGTTGTCGCCGGTCAGCATGATGATCTTTTTCACGCCCTGGGCATGCAAGCGTGCCACGACCCCCTTCGCATCCGGGCGGATACGGTCGCGCAGTTCGATCAGGCCCAGCAGACGGTTTCCTGAGCCCACGGCCACGAGTGTGCTGCCAGCTCCCTCGATCCGCTCCAGCAGGTCGCGAGGGATCGTCTCGCCGAGCCCTTTCTCGGTCGCAAAACGATCCGAACCAAGCCAAACAGGCTGGCCCTCCCAGGTTCCCTCTACGCCGCGGCCTGGCACCGTTTTGGTGTCGGTAGCCGCCGACTGCTTCAACCCGTCGCGTTCGCCGCGCGCGAGGATGGCCCGCGCCAGAGGATGCGAAGAGCGGGCTTCCAACGCGACAGCGGCGCTCAGAAGGTCGCGTTCGACCGTGCCGCCTAAAGGATGCAGGCCCGCGACCTCCGGTTCTCCCATGGTGATCGTCCCGGTCTTGTCCATTGCCAGAGCTGTCAGGCGTGACGGAGCCTCCACATAGGCACCGCCCTTGATCAGCACACCGTTGCGGGCAGATGCCGCGAGCGAGGCGACGATGGAAACCGGCGTGGAGATGACCAGTGCACAGGGGCAGGCGATCACGAGAAGAACCAAGGCATTGTAGAACCAGTAGTTCCACGCTCCCGCGAACAGCAGCGGCGGACCGACGACGATCAGAACCGCCAGCGCCATGACGATGGGCGTGTAGATGCGGGCGAATTTCGTGACCCATTGCTCGACCTCGGCCCGGCGTGAATGCGCATCACCCACCATGCGGATGATCTTTGACAGCACTGTGTCGCCAGCGGCTTTCGTGGCCCTGACCATCAGCGTGCCGTCGCCGTTGATCGTACCGGCATAGACCTCGTCTCCGGCTTCCTTGGCGACCAAGGCACTCTCTCCGGTAATCGGAGCCTGATCGACATCGCCGCGACCGTCAGTAACTTCGCCGTCGAGCGGGATACGGTCCCCGCCCCGGACAACGAAGCGGTCACCGATCGCAACCTGAGCCGCAGGAACATCGGTCTCCGATCCGTCGGCGCGAATGACCCGCGCTGTTGGCGGAGCCAGGTCCAACAGGGCCGAGACCGCGTTGCGCGCACGCCCCACGCTCCAGGATTCGAGCGCGAGGGACAGAGCAAAGAAGAATGCGACCGTCGCCGCCTCGAAAAACTCGCCCAGCCCGATCGCCCCGGCCACTGCGACGATCATCAGCAGGTTCATGTCAGGCGACAATCGGCGCGCCGCCGACCAGGCCTTGGGCGCGACCAGCCAAGCGCCCAGCACGACTGCCAGCAGGAACAGTCCCATTTCGATCAGAGGCATCGATGTCTCGCCATGACCAGAGAAGAGCCGCAGCGCTCCTCCGGCCCCGGTCTCGACGATATGGTAGAGGAACCCCGCGGCCCAGAAGCCGCCGCTCAGGCCCGTGAAAAGACGCTGGCGCGCGAAATGCGCCGCCTGATCCGCTTCAGCGCTTTCGGCATCCCACATCTTCGCACTCATCCCAGTCGAGCCGACGATCTTGATGATCTTGTCGTCGCTGAGCGGCTTGGCGCTTTCGAGGATGGTCATGCGCCCGTTGATCACGTCGAATGCCAGATGCTCGCTGCCGCCGACTTCCGGTCCGACGACCTTGTTCAGGATCGCGACCTCTTCCGCACAATCCAGCCCGTTGACGCGAAAACTGCGTCCGGCAGATGGCGCAGGTGCTGCAACCTGCGCGGTGCCTTCGGCCGTCTGGCCGCAGCAGGACTTGGAATGGGTATCATGGGTTACATCATGTGGCATTTTCGAGGTCCTTTCACCGGATAGTTTGTATTTCTAGGAGCTTCAGCAACTAGAGGTTCAAGAACTTTCTTCTGGTATCGTTCAACTATGTGCCCGCCTTTCATCATTGCTGGCAGATGATGAAAATTGTTAGACATCGCATTTGATGCAAGGCCGAAATCAAATCTACATTGGGGTGCTATTGGCCGTAATGTCCCCTTTGAACCACCACCACGAAATCGCGGCGGCAACTGCCATCCAGATCGCCACAACCATGATCGCCGCCGCGCGGCTTTTCGGAAGCACTGAATGCAGATCGGCCTTCGACCTGAGATCGGCCATCACATCACCGGGCACGAGTCGGACGGCCAGCAGAATGCCGAGCGGCACGAGTATCACGTCGTCAAGATAGCCCAGAACCGGAATGAAATCCGGGATCAGGTCGACAGGACTGAGGGCATAGGCGACGACGCAGACCGCGACGAGCTTTGCGAGCCGTGGCACGCGCGGGTCACGGGCCGCCAGGTAGAGTGCGACCACGTCGCGCTGTATCGTGCGGGCCCAGTCCCGCAGTTGGTCCATGATCGTGGTTCGCTTCATGCGCAGGGTGTCGGCAAGTTTAGGATTGGCGCTTTGAACATGAAGAATGCACCTGCACAGATCAAAAGGAACCTGATTGCGATGACACGCGTCGCTTGGCTTCCCGTCTGACGCTGAGGAACAGGACGGCGATACAACCCAGCAGCAGGACCAAGCCGCCTGCGAGGGGTGGCAGACTGGTCGTGTCGATCAGCACCGCAGCGAGCGCGACCGTCGCCAGAATGGTGGCCGTGAGCCGGGCGTCAGCAACGAACATGCTGAACAGCTCTGACAGAACGTCCTTGAGGATGTTCATGGCGTCACCTCCCTGATTGGCTGCCGCACCATGCGGGCAGCCATGATCCCTGCGGCAAGGAACAGCGCCGCGAAGACGAACAGGGCAAGGTCATGCCCCGGCCAGTCCACGCCCAGTCCTTCGCCGGTCCAGAACACGCCGAAAGCTGACAGCATGACCCCGACGCCGAACTTGAGGGTGTTTTCCGGCACCCGTGCCAGCGGTCGATGCGCAATCGCTCCAACCACAAGGACCAGGACGCAGGCCGCAAGCGCACCCAGACTGGCAGGCCAGAGCATCCCGCGCCCTGCACCGACAGCGATTACGATGAAGATGACTTCCAGCCCTTCAAGCAGCACCGCCTTGAACGCGGCGATCCCCGCGATCCAGTCCTGCGATGTCTGTCGGCGCTCAACCTCGGCGGTCAGGCCCGCCGTTTCCTTTGCAAAGATCGCATTCTCGTCGTGCAGCGGAATGACGCCGCCCGCCCGCAGCGCGGCCTTGCGCAGCCAGCCGATGCCGAAGAGCAGTAGAAGCACCCCGATCACCAGTTGCAGCAGGTGAAGCGGCACCTGATCGAGAAGCGGGCCGAGTATCATGACGATTGCCGCCAGGACGAACAACGCGGCACCGTGCCAAGCACAGCGGGCTTCCAGCCCCGCAGGGTGGCGACCACCAGCACGATGGTGAACGCCTCGACAACTTCGACAATCGAGGCCAGAAAGGCTGCCCCAACGGCGGGGCCTGCGGTGGACCATTCAAGCATTGTCGCTCTCCCTTATAGCCCGTGCGCGGTTCAGTCCCATCGCCGCGCCTCCCGAATGGCCTTGACGCGGCTCACGGCGATGTCGTCAAGCAGATGTTGGTCGAGCTGGGACAGGTGGGCGCGCTGGCGCTGCCGGTCGAGCCAGAGGGCGAGAGCCGTTGGTCCGGTTGATCGCGAAAGGGATGGCGCGAACCGGACGGGCGGGGACGGCCTTTGAACTGTCAGTTCATTCATGGTGTTGACCTCACTTGTTTTCATCATGCGCGTCGAAAACCTTGCGCGCGTAATCATCCAGCACGGTGACGCAGCCTTTCAGCCGCTCCTGTGCCTCGGATGCGCGGTCGGCACCGTAGAAGTCGAGTTTCTGGATTTTCGTCAGCCAGCCCTGAAGCTTCTTGAGATCGACGTCGTTCTCTTCCAGTTCGGCATAGGTGAAATGGTTGGCCGTCACTTCCTTGGCGACTTCGGCCTCGAAGTCATCGCACTTGTCTATGAATTCTTCATAGGCGTCGTCGCGCTCTGCTTTGAAGCGCGCCAAAACCTTGGTTTCCTGCGCCGGATCGAGGGCAACGGTTTCGAGGATGACCGACTCTCCCTGCGCCTCTGAAATATCGTTTTCCAGCATCTTGAGGCGGCGAACGTGATCGTCGGTCTTGGGCAGAAGGCAAACCCCGTTCTGAAGATAGACCGCCCCCATTCCCTTGAGCTTGCGCCAGAGGGAGACCCGCTTGGCGGCAGGCTCCGGAGGAACTTTGTAGGTGAGAAGTAGCCATGAAGTGTTTTTCATGACCCATCTATAATGTTACGACCGTAACAGGTCAAGAGTTACGATATATCGAGGCGGAGTCTTGAATCTTTTTGCTATTCTCCCGACGGTATCCCTCCAGTTCTGGGTGCAACCTCACTACCTGCGATCGAATATGATTTTCATTCTCAAATTCAACTATTTGCGCTTTCATGATGATTTGTCTACCTGACACGACGGCAAACAAAAGAGGACTGCCATGACCACTATCAAACTTGCGATTGGCAGTATTTTTGTGGGCTTCGCCGTTCTGGGTCTGAAATCAATCGCATATTTGATGACAGGCTCAGTGGCGCTGTTGTCGGACGCGCTCGAAAGCACGGTAAATGTTGCAACTGCGTTCGCCGCTCTCGTTGCCATACATATTGCGGCCAAGCCTGCCGACGCCAATCATCCTTACGGTCATCACAAAGCAGAGTTTTTTAGCGCCGTCCTCGAAGGCGTGATGATTATCGTGGCCGCGCTTTTGATTTTACGAGAGGCTTACGGCGGATTCATGGAGCCTATCGCGCTTGATGCGCCGGTCGAGGGGCTTCTCGTGAATCTCGGGGCGACAGTAATTAATGGCTTTTGGGCATGGGTTCTGATTTCTCGTGGACGGATGCAAAAATCTCCGGCATTGGCAGCCGATGGAAAGCACCTGCTTACGGATGTTCTGACCTCTGTCGGCGTGGCCGTTGGCGTTCTGCTTGCAGTCGCAACTGGGTGGTGGATCCTTGATCCGGCGCTGGCAGTCCTCGTTGCCGTCAACATCCTTTGGTCGGGCTCGAAGATCATTAGAGAATCCTTGAGCGGCCTCATGGATGAAGCTGTGTCAGAGAAAACGCTAAGCAATATCACTGAAATCATAGCGTCGGTAGCAAACGGTGCAATGGAGGCTCACGACCTTCGGACACGCCATGCAGGGTCAGCAATCTTTATCGATTTTCATCTGGTCATGCCTGGAGAATTAACAGTGTTCCAAGCGCATGAAATCTGTGATCGGGTTGAGAAAGCATTGAAGGACGCATTGGGCGATGCTCAGATTACAATTCATATTGAACCAGATCACAAATCAAAGCAGTTTGGAGCAATAGATATTGATTAAAACGGGAAATTCTTGGATTCGATCAATTAGCCCACATGTCATAGAATCTGCTTGGAGATAAAAACCGTTGCACTGGTTGTCCGCCAATATACACCGATCACGGCCTGACCGGCACCAACCGCGAACGACCGGGGCTTGCACAGGCTTTGGCGGCGGTTCGTAAGGGAGACACATTCGTCGTTCCGAAACTCGACCGCCTGGCCCGATCGGTTCCCGATACCCGCGCCAAGGGGAAACTGAAGAGCAAGAAATAGAAGCTGTCGGATCGCCGGCAGGCCGAGTTGCGCCGCATGTATGCTACTGGCGACTATTCGATCAGCGATCTGGCCAAACTGTTCGATGTGTTGCGGCCGACCGTTTACCGCGTCCTGCAATGCACACCGAGTGCGGAATAACTAAAAATGCCGTCCTCGCCGCATAGTGAGGGCCCGCTCGAAGAATGCTCGGTCTGCTTTAGCAGGCGACAAGCGCATACCGATGCGCCGCCGTCTGGCGAAGGCGTTCCGACATCGAGGCACCACGCATGCCTTGACGGTACAGTCTACTAACAGACAGGCGTCTCACGGTTCGAAACCCTGCGTCCAGAAGATCATGTTCGAGCCTGGAAGCCGTCAGTCCGTCGCTGTAAGCGAACCGCGACCGAATGTCGTCATAACGCCTCCTGTCACCGTCTATTTCTTCCGATCCCTGCTCCAGACGATCAGCCAGCCATTGCCGCAGCCGGAGGAATTTGCTTCGGGGCGCTATCCAGTCGCCATCCACGATCAACAGCCGCCCCTTGAGTTCCAAAATCCGCCGCCACTCGCGGTAGGCGGCGGGCGGATCGATCACCCGCGCACAATTTCTGGTTGGTCGAGTTTTCACTGTAAGCGGTGCGCCGCTCCCACACTTACGGCATGACGCCTGATCTGCGATTCAGAGGCTTCTTTGATTTGTGGGGAGTTTCTCGATGGTAGCTACAAGCGAGTTTCTGGCAAGGGTGCCGCGCCGGGCGGGCGGCAAGCGGAATTGGCCTTCTGAATTGAAGGCGCAGGTGGTGGCGGAGACGTTGATTGAAGGCGAGACGGTCAAGGCGGTTGCCAAGCGGTATGAGTTGATCCCCAGCACGGTGTCTGACTGGCGGCGGATGGCGCGGCAGGGCAAGTTGGTTCTGCCCAATTTGGACGGCATGAACTTTGTGCCTGTTGAGATCGAGTCGGCTGCGCCTTTAGCCCAATCTCTGCCTGCCGCGTCCGCCAGCACGATTGATGTGATCAGACACGATGTTACCGTCCGTCTTGATGCGGCAACGCCCGCGGCGCGGATTGCCGAGATCGCGCGGACCATGGCCACGTGATCATGCCATCCCACACGGTCCGGATCTTTGTGGCCAGCGATCCGGTGGACTTCCGCAAGGGCCATGATGGGCTGGCCGCTTTGGTGCAGAGCCACCTGCGCCAGAAGCCGTTTGATGGGTCGGTCTATGTGTTTCGGGCCAAGCGCGCGGATCGGCTGAAGCTGATCTACTGGGATGGTAGCGGGTTGGTGATGGCCTACAAACGGCTCGAAGATAACAGCTTCACATGGCCCGCGGTCAAGAACGGGGTGATGCGCCTGGAACCGGCCCAGTTTGAGGCGCTGTTTGCGGGGTTGGATTGGCGGCGCGTGCGCCCTTTGGAGGTGGCAGCCCCAGCTGCGGCGGAGTGACTCACGGGGTCGTTTGCGCGGGTCATTCCGCCCTTGTTTTGTTATGAGATGGGGCATGACTGTGCCTGACAAATTGCCCGATGATATTGCCGAACTGAAGGCGATCATCCGTGCGCAGCAGGATCAGAATACGCGGCTTGAGGCCTTGGTCGCCTCGTTCAAGAAGGCCCTCTTCGGGGCCAAATCCGAGAAGATTGACCCGGCCCAGTATGAACTGGAACTCGAGGATATCGAGACCGCCATCGCGCAGGTGGAAGCCGAGATCGACGCGGACGAGCGGACCGCGCCCGTGCGGCCCCCAAAGCCGCGCCAGACCAATCGCGGATCACTACCCAAACATCTGGAACGGATTGAGGTGGTCATTGAACCCGAGCGATCCTGCGCCTGCGGAACTGAGCGTCACGTCATTGGCGAAGATGTCAGCGAACGGCTGGACATCATCCCGGCCCAGTTCCGGGTGATTGTCACCCGCCGCCCTAAATACGCTTGCCGGTCCTGCGAGGGCGGGATTGCCCAAGCTCCTGCACCCGCCCACATCATCGCGGGCGGCATGCCAACCGAAGCAACGCTCGCCCATGTGCTCGTCTCAAAATATGCGGATCACTTGCCGCTCTATCGGCAGGCACAAATATACAGCCGCCAAGGGATCGATCTGGATCGCTCGACCCTGGCCGCGTGGGTAGGCAAGTCGGCGTTCGAATTGACCCCGGTCTATGAGGCGCTCATGGCCGATCTGAAGCGCTCCACCAAGCTCTTCATGGACGAAACCCCTGCACCAGTTCTGGCACCAGGTCGCAAACGCACAAAAACTGGATACTTCTGGGCCCTTGCCCGCGATGACCGAGCATGGGGCGGCGACGATCCTTCCGGAGTGGCGTTTACCTATGCGCCCGGTCGGTCAGGGCAGCATGCGGATAACATCTTGAGTGGCTTCAGCGGCACCCTGCAGGTTGATGGATACGCAGGCTATAACCGCTTGCTCAAACGCCCTACACAGGATGTGGTGCTGGCCTATTGCTGGGCACACGCGCGGCGAAAATTGCATGACGTCATCCAATCTGGCGTTGCTCCAATCGCGCAGGAAGGCCTGGCTCAAATCCAGGCACTCTACCGTATTGAAAAAGACCTGAGCGGCCTGCCTGCCGATCAACGGCACGCTGCACGGCAGGACCGCTCAAAACCCGTCATCAACGCCTTCGAGCTCTGGCTCGCCCAGAACCGCGCCCGCGTCTCGGCAAAATCGCCGACCGGTGAAGCCCTGAAATACATCGCCAAATACTGGGATGGCCTGTGCAGGTTCCTCTGCGATGGCCGCATTGAGCTCGATAACAATCCTGTCGAACGCACGATCCGTCCCATTGCTCTAAACCGGAAAAACGCTCTGTTCGCCGGACACGATACTGGCGCACAAAACTGGGCTGTCATCGCGTCCCTGATCGAAACCTGCAAACTCAACGGGATCGAGCCGCATGGATATCTGTCTGGTGTCCTCATGGCCATCTCAGACGGGCACAAACAGACCAATATCAAACAGCTGCTGCCCTGGAACTACGTCAATCCGGTGTGAACGGCGCACCGCTTACTTTTCACTAGTATCAGTCCATTTTCTATTCCGAAACGGGGCACGATTGGATGCTGATTGAAATCCGGGAAGTGACTCAGTTCCGCTGTGCCAGCTGAGGATCAGTCGTCAGCCCACATGCGGTAGAGATTGCTCTTCGCCTTGAAAAGACGGTCAAAGGTAGGGGTTTTACCCGAAGCGGCGAAGACTTCGCGTGCTGCTACGTCAAGGTCGTAAAGGACCTCACGTCGAGACTGATCACGCACCCTGCTGGTGACCCAGCCGACAAAGGCCAAGCGTTCGCCACGTGTTACCGCTTCGACGCGGTGCAGGGCACTGGTTGAATAAAGCACCGCATCTCCGGCGGCCAGTCGGATCACCCGTTCCTCGATCCCGTCGTCGATCACCAGCCCGCCGCCGTCGTAGTCGTCGGGGTTCGACAGTGGCAGCGTGAAGGACAGGTCCGTGCGATTGCCCTGCATGATGGGGTCATCAACGTGGAAACCGTATTCCATGCCGGTGCGGTAGCGCGACAGCAGCATGCGCGCAAACTTGCGAGGCCGCGCCCCAGCCTGGAATACCTCGTGCGCCGTCAGCGCCGTGCGAACTTTTTCGAACAGGCCATCCAGCGCCTTTGACGGTTTTGCCTGAAGGTTTTGCTTCACGTCGCGGGCATAGCGGCCTGCGGTCGTCTTGCCATCCACGAAGTCGAGCTTGTCAGTGGCGGCTCGCAGAGCCGCCACTTCGTGTGTGTCAAGTACATTGGCGATGACGAGGATCATTTCTCAGCCAAGTTCCAGCGCTTCCAGCTCAATCCGCGCGGCCACACCGTAAAGAATGCTGGGGTCAAGTGTCATCTCGCCTTCACCCTGAATGTCGCCGAATGCGGCATCGGTGGCCGCCAGATACTCGAGTGCCTCTTTACTGGCATCTGACACCGCAGAATCGTCACTGTTGGCCATCTGTTCGAGTTCGGTTTCGACCACGCGCAGAAATCCCCAACTGTCCTGATATTCTTGCAGGTTCGAAATTTCCCCGCCTTCGACGGCAACTGTATATTCGTCCGCCGCCAAACGGATCAGAGCAGCCAGACCAAGCATCTGGTTGCGGGGCGACATGCCCGCGCGGACCTCTTCCATGGTGGCGCGTGCCGTATCGAAGGCATCCTTGACCTCGGCGAAGGCTGCCTCTGCCTCGGTTGCCGCTGCAACGGCCTCGAGCTGCTGGCGCAGACGATCGAACCCGCGATCCGAAAGGGGATCAGCGACAGCGCCGTATTTCTCTTTGATCGGGTGACCCATATGAGTCTTTGCCGCAGCGAGATCACCGGCCTCGTAGAGTTCCAGACCCGCGCGCATGTGCCCTTCCATAAAGCTCATATCGCGCTGAAGAGCCAGCTCCGGGTCGCCACCGCCACCGCCCTCACCCTCACCCTCACCCTCGCCGGAGGCAGCGCCTTCGCCCTCGCCCGATGCCGCAGCACCCTCACCCTCGCCAGAGGCAGCGCCTTCGCCCTCACCGGACGCCGCAGCACCTTCGCCTTCGCCGGACGCCTGCGCCAGCACGATATAACCGTCGCCCGGGTTCCCAGTGCCAATGTCCTGCGCAGTTGCGGCAGCCGAAAATCCAACGACGGCAGTCGTTGCAGCCGTGGTCAGGCTCAGCATGCGCCGCGCCGTGATGACGCGGGGTTTGATTGTGGCAGACATTTCGGAAACTCCTTGGTTGACAGATTTAGTCGGACGCTCCCAAGCCGCCATCGCATTGTCAATATACTTGACTAAAAAAGTATGCTTTACGAGAAGTGGTTTCCGTAGATCAGTTATGTGTCCCGGCACGAAGCTGCTTACTGAACTGCCAGTGAGGTGACATCTTGCTGAGTTTATTTGTAAAATATGCATAGCTTTCAGAATACACTTACTGTGGCAAAAACCCTCGTTTGTGACCGGTCTCGTTGTCCCGTGTAGGTTCAGTCACGTGGCGGTGTCAAAACTCTTGTGCAGAACCAAACAGGTTTTAGAAGGTTTGTGGCGGAGGGTGTCCGTAAGGGGATCCAGACCGTGTGAAAACACCTGCGGGATTCCCTCAGGCTCAACCGGGTGATATGCTCGATCATGGCACATATCTCAGGTAACGACCGATCCCAGCTTCTGCTTTTGCCGGAATCCGTGGACGATTACGTAGGGCCAGATAATACTGTCCGGTTCATCGAGGCATTTGTCGACAGTCTCGATCTGGAGGCGTCCGGCTTTGCACGGGTCCACTGCAAGGCGACCGGCAGACCAGGTTACGATCCCGCCGATCTGCTCAAGCTCTACATTTATGGGTATCTCAACAGGGTGAGGTCCAGCCGACGTCTGGAACTGGAGACCCGGCGCAATATCGAGGTCATTTGGCTGATGCGCCGCTTATCGCCTGACTTCAAGACGATCGCGGATTTCCGGCGTGATAATCGGGCCGCGTTCCGACAGGTCTTCAGGGCGTTCGTCGTTCTATGCCGGGATCTTGATCTATACGGCCGCGAGTTGGTTGCCGTCGACGGCACCCGCATAAAGGCCGTGAACAGCCGGGATCGCAATTTCACAAAGGCGAAGCTGGAGAGAAGCCTGCGCGAAAACGAAGAGAAGCTGGATCGCTATCTCAAGCAGCTGGATAGCGCGGACCGGGACGACTTGGACAGAGTCGACCCCGCCGATATCAAGAACCTGGAAGCAAAGATCGCAAAGGTCCGGGAACGGCGCGTCCATCTCGGATCCTGCCAGTCCGACCTCGCGAAGAGTGCGGAGGATCAGATATCGCTGACCGATCCAGACAGCCGTGCGATGCATCCGGCAACGCGTGTCGGCGTCGGCTACAACGTTCAGATCGCCGTCGACACCAAGCACAAGCTAATCGCGGAACAGCAAGTTCACAGCCGTGTCGCTGACCAGGGTCTCTTGGCGAAAACGGCGCGTGCCGCCCGCGAGAACTTGGCCGTCGACCGGATCGAGGTTGTCGCGGATCGCGGCTACTACAGCATGGAGGACATCGCTGCCTGTAAGGCCGCCGCCGTCATCCCGCATGTCTGCAAGCCCAACAACAGCATTGCGGCACGCAGCGGTCATTTTACGAAGGAAATGTTCCGCTACGACACTGTGGCCGACGTTTATATCTGCCCCGATAACCAACGCCTCGAGCCGCGATACATCGACCGGACGCGCGGGCCGACCAAGATCGACTATTGCAATCGCGCCGCCTGCCGGGCCTGCGATCTTCGTTCCAGCTGCACCAACGGCTCATATCGCAAGATTACCAGGGCCGAGGATGAAGCCCTGCTGGAGCAGATGGCTGAGCGATTGCGCGCCCGACCGGATCTTCTGGATATACGGCGTGAAACCGTCGAACACCCATTCGGCTCGATCAAGCAATGGATGGGACAGGGAGCGTTCCTGATGCGGCGTCTCGAAAACGTGCGGGGCGAGTTCAGTCTGACAGCGCTGGCCTTCAACATTCGTCGGGCAATCACCTTGGTTGGTGTTCCCGGCCTGATTGCAGCGGTTGCCGACTAGAATCCGGTGGCATCGTGCCTGAAGCACCCTCAAAAACGTCTATAAGCCGCCAAGATCACAGGGCTTCTGATACCGCGTCCGAACTGTTCCGCAAACGCGCATAGGACGACCAGCGGAACAAACGGGCCAACTGTCTAAAAACCCCTCTGAGTTTTCACACGGTCTGGATCAGTGAACAGACAACAAACTGTCCTCCTAGAGCGCTCCACGCCGGTGAACAATTTCCGTCTCAATTGGATGGTCCGATGACATTATCATTTACGGGGCCTTTTACATTACAGCGTCTCGGTAATCCGGGGTTCCTTCGGCGAGAGTTCGGCCACCCACGTCTCGCTGGCCACCGCCATCTGGCTGCAGACCATGGTGCCGCTGGCTGCCTAGCGATCAACCTTCGATTGGGGCAGATTGCTGACCTTCGTTGCGCCAAACACCAAGGCCTGCTGAACGGGACAAGGACAAAGCTGCCGCTCCCGCTACTCACGTACGCGTCGGCTGGTGTCCCTTTCCAGATGTTCGTCTGCGTCCGCATTTGCGCCCCACGGACGCGCTTCGATACGCGCGTATCGCGGCTCACGGCGATTGCTTCTTTCAAACAGCGCACGCCGACTGGACGGCGTTTCGGATGGCCATGCAGAAGTCTTCCAGGAGAGTCCGCTCAACCGCCAGCCTGCGACGCAGCGATCGTGGAAGCTCGAGTGGCACCCCTTCGCCGGAGCGCGTCCGGTTGCAGATGTTGAACTCATGCACGCCAGGCAACGACCCGTTCGGAATCCCAACCAACATCTCGCCGGATGGCAGGGTGTGCTGCAAGCCGATGCTTATGGCGGATACAACGATCTCTATCGCGCCGCCCGCGATCCGGGGCCCGTGTCCAGCGCGCTGTGCTGGGCGCATGCACGCCGGAAGTTCTTCGAGTTGGCCGACATCACGGGCAACTTGCGCAAGGGCAAACCTGCCCGTCAGATCTCGCTGGTCGCGCTGGAAGCTATGAAACGGATCGGCACCATCTTCGACATCGAGCGCACGATCAATGGGCTGGATGCAATTGCCCGCCTTGCCGCCCGCCAAGACCTGTCACGACCCTTGGTGGACGGTCTTCATGACTGGCTGCAGGAAGAGCGTGCGAAACTGTCCAGACATAACAAGGTGGCCGAGCAATCCCGCCCATTCAAGCGGGCGCAAGACACAGGACGAGAACGCAGCCATCTCTCGCCATCCAGCGTTGTCCCAGTCATGCTCCTCACCGTAGAATGCGGCAAATATCGGAAAGGAGGCGGAAGGTGATCATAGGGCGATGCTGCCACGGGATTTTTCGCAGGGCCAGTTGCAAATCGATAAGCGGTATATGGCGGTAATCGGTTCCAGCAAACCGCTAGTCGCTTTCTTTACATGCCGCTGCCTGTCGCTGCCCGCTTATGCCCGCTGGTGCGGTTTTTCTGGTCCGGTGTTGATGTGGCGTTGATGTAAACCGCACAAGCGAAAGCCCGACTGATTAGGTCTGGCTTTAAGCGTTTGATTTAGCGTAGTAATTTGGTTGCGGGAGTAGGATTTGAACCTACGACCTTCAGGTTATGAGCCGAAATCACTGCGATTCCAATAACTTGCGAAAAACAGGCACTTAGCTACCAAGCCTTTGATTAGGCGTTATCTTCACCCTTGCAAGTATCAGCATTGGCACGGGTTGACCGGCAAAACCAGCGCGAAACACGCGGTCGCAGGTTGATGTGGCGTTGATGTAAGCTGATCGATGATGCACTGATCATAATCTCATAGTCGGACATAAGCACGTGCTTAGGGCTACCCCTAAGCCTCCATGGTTATGCCCGAGTGTGCGGTCGAAAGGGAGGCCAGTTCACAAAGCCGCCATTCAAGCGAAGCGCAGCGAATGGCTGGAGACCTCTGTGGACAATCGCGATGGGTATGGTTCTGCGACGCAGTATTTCTGAAGCTGGTCGTTCATTGAGCCCACAGCACTTCTCTTGGCCGACTGACGGGAAGCCGGTCAGAGCGACCATATACACTGCCCGATTATTCTCCGGTCGCCGAGACGTTTAGGCTGTCATCCCGGTAAGATCGTCCGCGCTGGAAAAAAGTTATTCGTTCAGGTGCGATAGTGCAGCACATATCGACGTTCTCGGCCATGGAAAGTGACAGGACGCTATTGTACGCGGAACCAAGATTCGGCTCAGGAGCATTAGGCTCGTGCCTACTGACAATTCTCATTGACCAAGCCGACAAACGATATTTTTCGCCTTTGTCGTCGCGTCGGAAAATCACCGCGCCGTCATGAACACTGGGGTTGACTTGAACTGCTGCCCTCAGAGCCCGGACAAGGCCCGAATCGAACAGAGCGCCTACCTCAGGCATAGGAGAACGTCTCATCGGCAAGCAATCTTTTTGGGATACTTCACCCGTTGCAAAGACCAGTATGATCGGGTGAAATGGAAGTTCAACCTGCCGGAGATCGGCAAGTACTTGCTTCAGCTCATGATACACGGATGCTACCTTGCTTGATCGGTTCTCTATCTCAGTTCTACTTATCATTGCAACTGTGGTTTGGGGAGTGTTCCTTTGGATCCTTGGGATCGAGTTGTCGTGGAACCATGCTAAGCCTTATACATTTACACTGGCAGTTCTAACGTCATCGCTTTGGCTATTTGACAGGCACCTATGGAAGACTCGGCCGATCAAGCTTTTCTGCAAGCGGCCAAACTTAATTGGCACGTGGCAGGTGAGTCTTCAGTCGTCCTATGTTGACCCAAAGACTTCTGAGCGCGTTCCCGCAATCGTGGGTTACGCGGCTGTACGCCAAACATTCTCTTCCATTTCACTTCGGCTAATGACTGAGCAATCTGACTCATTTCTGATTACAGGGAATTTTGATGTCCAGGGTGATGGCGTGGCTTATTTATATGGCGTATACCAAAGTGACCCCGCTATTCTTCAGCGGTCTGAGGTGAGCGAGATACACTACGGCAGCTTCAAGTACAGAGTAATTGGAGATCCACCATTGGAGTTAAATGGCCATTATTGGACGGACCGAGGCACAAGTGGATCAATAAGGCTATTTGACCGACGAGCGGAAGTCTTTGACAGCTTTCCCCACGCTGCGGCCCCCAAATGTTCAGCCAAGCACTGAAGTGAAAAGTTAATGAGAGGTTGAAATGGGAGAAGTCGCTCCAATTTGTCGGATACTGAGCCTCGACGGAGGCGGTGCCAAAGGTTTTTATTCGCTCGGAGTATTGGAGGAAGTTGAGGCTATGCTTCCCCGTCCGGTCCACGAGACGTTCGACGTCATTTTCGGCACAAGCACTGGTTCGATAATCGCAACGTTGCTCGCGACCGGAAAGACCGTAAAGGAGATCCACGCACTCTACTGCGAGCATGTTCCCAGGATCATGCAAGCAAAGAAGGCTGGCGAGCGCACCCGGCGCCTGCATGAGGTCGGCAAAGCTGTATTCGATGACGATGGCTTCGACACCGTACTCACCGGCCTTGGTATCGTCTCGACGAAGTGGCAACTCGAGACGCCGATGATCTTTAAGAGCCGCCAGACGCAAGCACATGGTCGGAGGGCTACTTTCGTGCCTGGCTTCGGATGCACGCTTGCCGATGCCGTCGAAGCATCATGCTCGGCCTACCCGTTCTTCGATCGGAAAACCGTCACGACGGAGAGTGGCAGCGAGGTTGAGCTCTTCGATGGCGGCTACGTCGCGAACAATCCCGCGCTTTATGCACTCGCCGACGCGGTCGGCCCGCTCGGTTTCGCTCCACAAGAATGTCGCGTACTGACTGTTGGATGCGGCCAGTATCCGGAGCCGCGCCAAGGTTTCATCACCCGCCAGATCAAGAACTTTCTCCCGGTGCAGTTGCTTCAGAAGACGCTCGGAGTAAACACCGCATCAATGGATCAGCTTCGGCAGTTGCTCTTTTCCAACGTCCCGACCGTGCGCGTAAGTGACACCTTCGACAAGCCGGAAATGGCGACGGATATGTTCGAGCACGATCTGAAGAAGTTGAACCTTCTACGGCAGCAAGGTCAGCAATCGTTCGGCCGCAAGGAAAAAGAAATTCAAGACCTTCTATTGACCTGAGGATTATTTATGGCGATTCCCGAACACCAACTTGAGACTTGGTCTCATCAAGGCTCCAAAGTTCAGTCGGCGAGTACTTACCAGACCATCAGGGGAGCCTTGGATGATCCGAGTTCCCCCTACCACGAATGGTCCTATCGCATTTTCCTTCAGGGGTCGTACGGTAACGACACGAATATCTACGCGGATAGCGATGTCGACGTCGTTATCTGTCTGACGTCAGTTTACTACGGCGATATTTCTTATCTGAACGACGAAGAGAAGGCTCGATACGAGGCCAACCGATCCTCGGGAGGCATAAACTTTAACGATTTCAAAGCCCAAGTACTCGCATGGCTGAAGGAGAAGTTCGGTGCTGGCGTGAAAGTGGGCGGGAAGGCGATCTTCATCCCCGGCAATGGCTCCCGGCGGGATGCCGATGTTTTGGTTTGCGTCGCGAACAAAACTTTCACCTCTTATCCTGCAACTGGAGAGCCTGCCTTCGTCGAGGGTATCTGCTTCTGGACGGCGGACGAAGAGAAAATTGTCAATTATCCGAAGCAGCACCTTGCCAATTGCACCACCAAGAACGGTGCTACGTCGAGCAGGTTCAAGTCGAGCATCCGCATACTGAAGAATATGCGGAACGCAATGATCGACCAAGGTCACCTCAAAGATGGGGTCGCCCCGTCGTACTATCTTGAGGGCATGCTAGCCAATGTTCCGACGCAGCAATTCGTGCCAAGCCGTCAGCAGACGTTTGAGAATTACATGCACTGGCTTCAGACGTGCGCGACTGGCGACCTGACCTGCGCCAACGGCATCCACTACCTCTTGCGCGACGGGCATTCGGTATGCTGGAACGTCGCCGATTTTAATGCTTTTCGAGCCGCCTCGATGGCGTTTTACAGCAGATGGTAAACTGGCATAAATCACGTGTCGCGCATGTTAATTGAGAAGCTACAATATGCCGATCAAGCGTAGGACCTCGCTCCCAAAGCGCATGGACGAAGCCCTTCTGCGCGAAATTGCCGATGGCTATCTTCTGCCCTTTTTTTCTGGCGCGAGTATTGAAGCGACAGTAGAGAATTCAACTTCCGCAGATAGCACAGTCGCCTTCGTAAACCCGCAAACAATCGGGTTCAAAGTGAACCGAGCAGATACATATCGACTGAAATTCCGCCGCGATCAGCCATTTGCGCAAAAGAGTGACCCAGCCCGTGAAACGAAGGTTATTGAAGCATTTGTGTCTGCATTGGAAAGGATGTCAAACGAGCTAAAGGGTCCTCTAAAGGATGATCTGCTCTCAACCTTCCAGCGCCGCGTTGTGGCTGAAGCAACGGCAGAGCCGGGTGAAAGCACAGAACTTCTGGCTGTGATCGATCAACTGGCGCTTTGGGCTACGCGCCTTTACGAAGGAACGCCTATCGCCAGCGCGATCGGAATTGACCCCACCATTTCGGGAAGGAAATCTCTGCCTCTCGCCAACATTGCGAAGCAGGATTTCTTCGCGGTTTTGTCAAATGGTTTCGACACAATGCTAACGATTTCTAAGCACCTGAACTTTTCTGGGCATGTCGTGCTTACGCCAACCCCCTCAGCAAGAGGAAACTACCCCTGGCGGCACTCGGCTATTGCTGCCTGGACCGAAAAGGAAAAGGGGCGGGTCGCAGTTGTTTTGAACCGGCTCGGCGAAATTCTCATTCTTCGAGATGGCCAGCTTCTATTCGCGCGAAGGAGCGGTAAATGGCATTTTCTCACTCATGGTCCAGTCATTCGTCAGATGGGCGTGCCGAAGGACGAAGTTCTTCGAAAGGCGATATACGAAACCGCGCTGGACGCGTCATTCGCGCGCACCGGCGCCTGCATTGGCGTGATCGCTTCCGGGGGCATGAAGGCGGCAGAAGAAATGATTGCTGATACAGATTGGTTATCGAATCCTCTATCAGACAAGGCGAAAGCTGTCGCACGCATCGTCGACGGTAGGAAATTCCATGAACTTGATCGAACCCTTCGCTTGGAGCTCACCGCAATTGATGGAGCGACGGTGATCGATTACCAAGGCAATGTTGTAGCCGTAGGAGCAATACCTAAGATCCAGGGGGGGAGCACAGGTGGCGGGCGAACCGCCGCAGCCAAGCAGCTTGCGTTGCTTGGCTTGGGTGTCAAGATATCGCAGGATGGCGGTATTTTCGGCTATCGCAGGGACTCCAAGAACACGAAAGTTGAGAAAGCAGCCTTCAAAGTGATGTAGGAAGACCGATGACGTTGTGCGGCAACGTGCGTCTGTTCGGAATGCAGACTGGTTCAGAATACCTTTCAAGATCGTCTTGAGCAGGTACTTGGCAGGGAAGGTATCCATACTTATCAAAGCGGAAAATAATGCCTTGGCAGCATACTTGGCGGTGACTTCTTCACATGCGAGTGTCTGCTCACTTGGCTATGCTGCGACCGCAATGCCACAGTGCCGCAAGTCCGCTTCCCGCCCGAAATAACACTGGCTTGCACGGCCATAGCACCGTTTCTGACTTTGCCACCAAGGCGGTCTTCGCTTTTCCACAGATTCGTGCAGCTCCCCCTCTTGCTCCGAATCGAGCACCCGTGCAGGTTGCACGTGTGGGGAGAGCAGTCCTCAACCAAAAGCAAATCAGGTCTATCGGAAAAACAATTTCGGCCGCCAGAGGCGCATCAGCGCCCGCCAGGTCGTTCCACCCGGACACTTACCCTGCGCCGTCAAGACGCGGGCTGCAGGCGGTTTTGAGCTCAGATCATCCTCGGTTCATTTGAGGAGGTTTCAGCCATGGCCCTGCCGCCCCGCGTGTTTTTCACCCTACATGAAGCCTCAGCGCGCTGGGGCTGCAACATCGCTGACATTGCCGGTTGGGCCGATGCGGGCAGGTTTCGCATTTTGACCGGGATTCCGGCTGTCTGCTGTGGCGAGGAGATCATTGCAGGCAAGGTCGTGCTGTCGCCTATGGAACTCCTCCCGCTGTTCCGACGGTGTGGGACTGGCCCCTCTGAAGGCGTCATGCGGCGCATCCAGCCTCTGGCCCGACGGGACTGGCTGCTGATAACCGATCCCGCTGGAGGCATCTCCGTTGCTGTCGCCGACATGATGATCCTGGCTGAGGAGGTACATGCTTTTGAGGAGGAAAACGATATGGTTCGCCGCGTGACGGCGGGGCCCGGCGTGTCAAAGTCTTATGATTGGGAGGGGATGATGGTTGACTTGATGCTGCGCATTCACGACCACGGTTTGCCCGCGACACAAGCCGAGCTGGTGGCCGAGATGCAGGACTGGTTCGCGGATCAGACGGACGGCAAGAAGATGCCCGACAGCCGGAGCATTCGGCGGCGGATCACACCGATCTGGAGAGCCCTGCGACGAGAGGATGCATGATGATCCGGATCCGTGCCGAGCCGCGTCAGGCCGACTTGGTGTCACCCGACTCATCCGCGTCGTGAACCAGCCTCGGCTTGGGCCGGAAGGCGCTGGCGACGGCATCGACACCGGCGCGCAGGGGCGACTCCATCAAATGCGCATAGCGCAGCGTGGTCTGCGTCTGGCTGTGGCCCAGCAGCTTGCCGATCATTTCCAGTGACGCCCCGCCGCTGACCAGCAGGGAGGCAAAGGTGTGGCGCAGGTCGTGGATGCGCACGTCCTGCAGCGCGCATTGCTTCTGGATTTGCGCCCAGAACCGCCGCACCTCCTGCACCGGCTGGCCGGGCGCATCGCCGGGGAACAGCCACGGTGTGCCGCTTGGCACCGACAGCTGGCGCTGGCGCACGATGGCGGCGGTCTCGTCCGAGATCGGCACGCGATGTGCCCGGCGCTGTTTTGTCATCATCGGTGGTTTCGACCAGCTCAGATGTTCAAGGTTGAACTGTTCGAACCGCGCCTGCCGCACCTCGCCCAGCCGCGCGCCGGTCAGCATGCACATCCGAATGATGTCGGCGGCACGCCGGTCCTCCGCCGCATCCAGTGCAGCGCCCAGACTGGTGATTTCCTCCTTGGACAGGAACCGCTCGCGTGGGGTCTCGATGCGGCGGTGAAAGCGCTGGGCGGGGTTGTCCGCGCACCAGCCCCATTCCACCGCCAGCGTGAACATCTTGCGCAACACCTCTCCCATCCGGTTGGCGCGTACAGGCGTGGGCTTTGCGGGCTGCAGCTTTCGCGCCCGGTTGTTGGGTTTTTCCTTGTGCGGACGCGCCCGGCCCTCAGCGATCTTGTTCAGCAGCTTGTCGACGTCGGTCGAAGTGATTTCCGTCACAAGTTTCCGGCCCCAGACCGGGGCCACCAGCTTGGCCAGCGAGGCGCGCTGGTCGGCAGCGTTGCGTTCTGCCAGTTTTGGCAGATGCTGGGCGCAGTAGCGCTCGATCAGATCGTTCACACACGGTGCTTCGCGCAGCGCCCCGCGCTGGGCCAACGGGTCAGCCCCGGCATCGATCTCGCGGCGGATTTCCTTGGCCCGCTCGCGTGCCGCTGACACCGGCCACTCCGGCCAGCGCCCGAAGGTCATCCGGCGCTGCCGCCCGGCGTGGCGATAGTCGATCGTGAAAGCCCGCCCGCCGCCGCGATAGATGCAGGCCGCGAACCCGCGCACGTCGGTGTCGAAAATCTGATAATCGCGCCCGACGATGGGCACGGCCTCGCGGAGCACTTTCTCAGTCAGTTTGGTGCGTTCTACCATGGGTCTGATCCTTCTTGCATCCGACATGAGGCGTGGTTTCGCCGTACTATCAAGGCAAGCATGACCGACAGGGTGGCGGGGAGGCGCGGGGTGGCGGAAAGGTCGCCCCCTTTGTGCCACCCCTTGTTTTACTGGCGATCCGGCGCTGGGCAGGGCAGTCGTCGGTCGGAGGAACCGCGATCACAGTTCCTTGGCGCGCGCAATACGATGCCGAAAGACCCGGAATCAGCGCAGCAGAACACGCCGATTTTGTAAATCTTCAACAAATTCAGTGGGTGGCAGGGGGGCCGTGCCGGGTGCCACCCCCTCTTTGCCCGCCAATGCCGGTAAATCACCTGTAAATCCCGGTGTTCGCAGGTGTTTGCAGCTTCGGCCTGCGTTTCGCATCCCCCACGACCACGGGCCGCGCGGCGGCGCGTCATCCCACCTGACCCGCAAATCTCAAGCAAACCCAATAAAACAAGGGGTGGCACAAAGGGGCCCGCCTTTGCGCCACCCTTCGCCTCGCCGCCACCCCTTCGCCTCTGCGCTCACTGATCTCTGCAAACGCCCCCGACACGACCGGTCACGGGGCCAGAACAGGGAGGCACCCAATGCCGCATCTCGGATCGATGCCAGAATCGAAGGAACAACCCCGCAAGCTGCTGGTCGGCTGGATCAGCCGTCTTGACCTGGCGCTGGAACTCGGCCTGTCGGTCGACACTCTGCGCCGCTGGGAGGCCCAACGCACCGGTCCGCCCTGCGTGCGCGCTGGGCGCAAGGTCTATTACCGCCGCGCTGCAGTCGAGGACTGGCTGGAAGAGCAGGAGCAGGCCGCCCCGCGCCGCCGCCGGGCCGGAGGGCGCCGGTGATGCACAAGTCAATCTGGCCCGCTGACCGCCTAGCGGAAGCCCGCGCTGTGATCGCCGATGTTGCCTGTCACAGCGATCACCTGATCCGGCTCGCCTGCAATGTGCTCGTTCAGCATGGCGAGACGGAACAGGAACGCGAGGACGCCCGCATTCTGCTGGTGGTCATCGACGCACGGCAGCCAACTCGTAGCGCCCCGCAGCGGGACCATGATGGTGAGGTGGTGCGATGACGCGGCGTGGAACCCCCGAGGCCGATCTGCAGCGCGCAGTTGTGCAGGCGCTGCGCGTTGCCCTACCGCGCACGGCCATCATCCATCACTGCGCCAACGAAGTGACAGAGGCCGGGCCGCGCGGCGCAAAGCGCCAGGCGATCCTCGTCGGCATGGGCGTGCATGCGGGTTTTGCCGACCTGATGGTGCTCTGCGACGGTCGCGTTCTGTTTCTGGAACTGAAGGCCCCGAAAGGCCGATTGCGCCCCAACCAGGAGGCGTTTCGCGATGCCGTGCTGGCACAGGGCTTCGGCTGGGCGCTCGTGCGCTCGCTCGACGAGGCGCTGGGCGCGTTGGCCGATCATGGCCTCACCAGCCGTGTCCGCCCAGCGCGGAGGGTTGCATCATGAGCCACAAAGCGACCGTCTGGGCGATTCAGCAACGCGGGTTGAAGCCTGCGACCAAGATCGTGCTTTGGTTCCTCTGTGACCGGCACAATCCGGATTTCGGCTGTTTCCCGACGCAGGTACGATTGGCCGAGGACGCGGAAATGTCGGTCTCAGCGCTGAACAATCATCTCACCAAGCTTGAGGAGCTGCGCCTGATCCACCGGGTTCGCAGCTATGATCCGCGCACCCGCAAGCGGAAAGCAACGCGCTACATCCTGGGGTTCGAGGATGGGTTTCCACCAGAGCCAATTCCGAAAACCGGAGATGGAATTGCAGGAACGGAGAGAGAACAGAACGCCGATCCAACTCCTGATTCCGGTGATGGAGCCATCTCCGGATTTGCGGCAAAGCCATCTCCTGATTTTGCCCAAAGCCATCTCCGGAATCCGGAGATTAACCTTGTAAGAGAACCCCTAAGTAAACCTGTAAAGGAGGAGGAGGACGCGCAAGCGCGCGAGATCGATTTTGATCGGTTTTTTGCAGAGTTGCTCGGCGCGCTGGGCTTTGCTGCCAATGCCACGCTGCCCGCTTGGTGGCAGGGTTGGCCAGCGCGGACCCATGTGCGGCGATGGATCGATGATTTCGGGCTCTCGGAGAACCGGATCATCGAGGTCGCGGCCGAAACCCGTAACGAACACCCCGATCCGCCCGATGGACCGAAAGCGCTGGATCGTGCCATGGAACGCGCCGCCCAGCGCGATGCGCAGGCGGCCGCAGAAAATGCCAGCGGCCGGAAATCCAAACGCAGCCGCAAGGCCCACGGCAAGCCACCACCCAGCCCGGATGAACTGGCGGAATTCTACGCTGCCAAGGTCAACTCCGACGAGTACCTGCCCCCCAGCATGATCAGCACCGCCATGTGCAGTCTGATGCTGGCGCGCGGGCTGGTGACAGCGGACAGGCTGCGTCAGCGGGGAGTGCGGTGAATGGCATGGTGTCACGTCCCCGGCACGGATTGTCGCTCTGCGCAGGCGGCGGAGGCCTTGATCTGGGCCTCATGCTCGCCGAGCCCGGCTATCACACCCGCGCATTTGTCGAATGGGAGGACTGGCCCCGCGCCGTCCTCATTGCCGCCCAGCGCGCGGGGTATTTCGCCCCTGCGCCAATCTGGGATGATCTGCGCAGCTTCGACGCCCGGCCCTTCCGCGGGGCCTTCGACATCGTTCTGGCCGGATATCCCTGCCAGCCCTTCAGCGCCGCTGGCAAACGTGGCGGTGCCGACGATCTCCGCCACCTTTGGCCCGAGGTCGCACGCGTCATTGCCGAATGCCGCCCCGAATGGGTATTCCTCGAAAACGTCTCCGGCCATGTCAGCCTCGGCCTTGAGACCGTGCTGCGAGAGCTTTGGGACATGGGTTACACGCCTGCGGCGGGCCTGTTCAGCGCGGCAGAAGTCGACGCGACGCACCAGCGGCTGCGCGTCTTCATCCTGGCCCACACCGATGAGCCTGCATCCCGGCACCGCCAGCTACAATCCGGCGGGGAACAGCGATTTCACCCGCAAGGCGGAAGCGCTGGCGCTGGGCATCACCAACTGGTCGACGCCGAAGGCGACGGATGGCGCGAAGGGTGGGCCGGGGCAAAGTTACGGCTCGGGCGGAACTCCACCGCTGCCAGCGCAGGCGGCGCAATGGCCGACACCGGCCGCGCAGAACTGGAAGGGCAGTTCGAAGGCGAGCATCACCCGGGCCGATGGCAAATCCCGGATGGATATTCTGCACTATCGGGCGGAACAGGGCTTCACCCACCCGGACCCGGTGACCCCGCCGCATGGGCGGCAATCCTCTCCGCACGCCCCGATCTCGCGCCCGCTCTGGGCTTCCATGATTGCCTCACATGGGCGGGTCGTCTCGCGGCGCATCCTGAGAGCCCGGGCACGGCGGCGGCTGAATCCGCTCTTCGTCGGATGGCTGATGGGCTGGCCCATCGGGCACGCGCTCTGCGCCTGCTCGGCAACGGAGTTCACCCTCTGGCAGCAGCACATGCGTGGCGCGCTCTCGCAGCTGCCCATGGCCTCGGGCCCGTGGATCTGGCGGCCAAGCGAGGGGCCGGAGGGCCCAGCGCAGATGGACCTGTTTGAAGGAGTGCTGCCATGAGCATGCAGGGACGGATCAGCCGCGCGGGCGGCACAAAGTTGAAACGCGCGCTGGGCGTGCAGGCGGCACTGGAATGGGCGTTTCGGGTGGAAAAGGCCCAGCTGGAACTGCCGCCCCCAAAGGATGTGGTGGAAGAAGGCTTCGGGTTTGGCCTGGAATATGTCCTGATGCAGCGCGCCGCGCTGGGCTGCAAAGTGGACGGCGGCCAGCACAAGATGGGCAGCTACACCCACGCGGATGCCGAGGTCATCGCCGCCACAGTTGCCGGAATGCCCGACAGCCTCGGCGGCATCCGCATGGCCATCCGCGTCGCGGAACTGGCCCGCGCCGGGATGACGCCCGACTGGATGCCCGGTGTGGTGCCGCGCTGCGTGCCGGTCGAGACGCGGCAAAACCAGCATGGCGTTCGGGCGGTGACCGAGGTGATTGGCACCGAACGGGTGCTGAGCCGGGGCAAATGGCGCATGATCAATATCCTGGCCTGCCCGGTCACCTGGCGACCGCATCCCGAACAGATCGCATCCGCCCGGCGTGGCTATGAGGATTGGTGGCAGGCATTGGATTGGGTGCGCGATGGGCTGGTGGTGGGGCGGATGCTCCGGGAGGTAGAGGTGACGACAGTGATGCCGAAAATGCGGCCGTGGAAACGATAAGGATGTAAGGAAGGGCGGAGAGTGTGAAATCGCTGCCTTGCAACGGACAGATGTGTGAACTGCGAAACCAAGCCTTGGTCACCGGTGCGATGGCGCGCGAATGCGGCCCGAAGAGCGACTTACGTCAGTTGTATCTCCGGACCTTGGTCCGGTAGCTGTCGCAACGAGTTATTCTGAGCGCTGGAAATGGCCTTGGCTTGGTGCCAAACATTTGAGACAGCTGGTGCAAACCTGAGAATTAGATGCTAATCGGCTTGAGATGGCGTGTGGCACTTGACATGAGAGGCTGAGGTGGCAGAGGGATGAAGGAAGACGAGATTGAGAAGGACCTTCTCCAAAAACTGCGGGAGCTAAAGTACGAGTACAGAGCGGATATTCGTGACTTGGAAGCGCTGAAAGGAAATTTTCGTAGTCATTTCGAGAGCTTAAATCGGGTTAAGTTGACGGATGCTGAGTTTGCGCGGCTCTTGGAGGAAATCGTTACTCCCGACGTCTTTGCTGCAGCGCGAATGTTGCGAGAGAAGAACACGCTTGAGCGCGAAGACGGCACGCCCTTGGATTACACTTTGGTCAATACCAAGGACTGGTGCAAAAACCACTTCGAAGTTATCAACCAACTTCGCATAAACACTGAAAATAGCCATCACCGTTATGACGCGATCCTTTTGATCAATGGTGTTCCGGTGGTGCAAATTGAACTAAAAACTCTCGCGATCAGTCCGCGTCGTGCGATGCAGCAGATCGTCGATTACAAAAATGATCCTGGGAATGGCTATGGCAAAACTATGCTGTGTTTTCTCCAGCTATTTGTAGTCAGCAACCGTAGTGACACCTGGTATTTTGCAAACAACAATAGCCGCCATTTCAGCTTCAACGCGGATGAGCGCTTCCTGCCACTTTATCAATACGCCAGTGAAGATAATAGGAAGATCACGCACCTAGACCAGTTTGCCGAGAAATTCTTGGCGAAATGCACACTGGGGCAGATGATCAGCCGTTACATGGTTTTAGTCGCGAGTGAGCAAAAGCTCCTGATGATGCGCCCGTACCAAATCTACGCAGTAAAGGCGATTGTCGATTGTATCCAACAGAACTGCGGAAACGGGTACATCTGGCACACGACCGGCAGCGGCAAGACCCTGACGTCGTTCAAGGCATCTACGCTATTGAAGGACAATCCTGAAATTGAGAAATGCTTGTTCGTGGTGGACCGAAAAGACCTCGATCGGCAGACCCGCGAGGAGTTCAACCGCTTCCAAGAAGGCTGCGTTGAGGAAAACACTAACACGGAGACCCTCGTCCGTCGGCTGCTCTCTGACGACATCGCAGACAAAGTGATCGTAACGACGATCCAGAAGCTGGGCCTAGCCCTGGATGGTACGAACAGGAAGAACTACAAGGAGCGGCTCGCACCGCTCAGCGACAAACGCGTCGTCTTCATTTTCGATGAGTGCCATCGCTCCCAATTTGGTGAAAATCATCGCGCGATCAAAGAGTTCTTCCCCAATGCTCAACTCTTTGGCTTCACGGGGACACCGATTTTCGAGCAAAACGCATCGTACCAGCAGATTGATGGCGAGCAGGCCTCTTATGTCACGACTGATGATATTTTTCAGCAGCAACTGCACGCGTACACGATCACTCACGCCATTGAAGATCGGAACGTCCTTCGCTTCCACGTCGACTATTTCAAACCTGATGGGAAAGGCGCTAAGGCGGCTGGCGACACCGTTCAGAAGCGCAAGGTCGTGGAAGCTATTCTCGAAAAGCATGACGCAGTTACGGCGAACCGCCGCTTCAACGCGGTGCTAGCGACGGCCTCGATAAATGATGCCATCGAGTACCACGGATTGTTCAAGAGTATCCAGGCGGAACGCCTAGCCGCTGATCCTGACTTCGTGCCGCTGAACATCGCCGCCGTATTCTCGCCTCCTGCAGAGGGCAGCAAGGACGTCAAGCAACTGCAAGAAGACCTACCTCAAGAGAAAGCGGACAACGCTGTCGAGCCGAACAAGAAGAAGGACGCGTTGAAGGCCATCATCGCGGATTACAACCATCAGTTCGGGGCCAATCACAGCATCAATGAATTCGACCTGTATTATCAGGACGTTCAGAAGCGGATCAAAGACCACCAGTTCCCGAACCAGGACTTGGCCCACAAGCACAAAGTAGACATCACCATCGTCGTCGATATGCTGCTCACGGGCTTTGACTCAAAGTACCTGAACACCCTTTATGTAGATAAGAACCTTAAAAATCACGGGCTGATCCAGGCGTTTTCGCGTACCAACCGCGTGCTGAACGACACGAAGCCATACGGCAACATCCTCGATTTCCGCCAGCAGCAGGCTGCGGTTAATGACGCGATCACGCTGTTCTCGGGCGAGTCCAGCAGGCCGCCCAAGGAGATCTGGCTGGCCGACACAGCCCCGGTTGCCATCGACAAGCTGAAGACGGCGGTGAAGACTCTTGATGACTTCATGCAGTCGCAGGGCCTGACCTGTGCGCCTGAGGATGTTGCGAACCTCAAGGGCGATGCGGCGCGTAGCCAGTTCATCAACCTCTTCAAAGAGGTCCAGCGGCTCAACACACAGATCGACCAATACACCGAGCTGTCGCCTGAAGACAAAGCGACCATCGAAGAGGTCATGCCCAAGGATCAGCTTCAGGGCTTCCGGGGCGTCTATCTAGACACCGCGCAACGCCTGAAAGGCCAGCAAGACAAGGGGCCGGACAAGACCCCCGAAGATGTCGATCAGCTCGATTTCGAATTCGTTCTCTTCGCCTCGGCGGTGATCGACTATGACTACATCATGGGCCTGATCGCCGACTATTCGCAGCAGCAGCCGGGCAAACAGAAGATGACCCGCGCGCAGCTGATCGGGTTGATCCAGTCGGATGCCAAGTTCATTGATGACCGCGAAGAGATCGCCGCCTACATCGACACGCTTACCGTGGGCGAGGGGCTGAACGAAAAGGCGATCCGCGAGGGGTTCGAGAGGTTCAGGACCGAGAAGAACGCCAAGGCGCTGGCGGCCATCGCGAACAAGCATGAGCTGGATGTCGCCGCCTTGCAGGCGTTTGTCGATGCCATCCTGCGGCGGATGATCTTTGACGGTGAGGCGCTGAGCGTCCTTCTGGCCCCGCTCGATCTGGGCTGGAAGGCGCGGACACAGAAAGAGCTGGCCTTGATGGAAGACCTGATCCCGCTGTTGCAGAAGCGCGCCCACGGGCGCGAGATCGCCGGTCTTGGGGCGTATGAGCAATGAGTCGGACTAGTAAAATGGATAAACTCTCCTCAGATAGCCCGACGCCGACACTGCGTTTCCCCGAGTTCGACGACGGGGGCGCTTGGCAGCGCGAGACGCTTCGCCGTCTTGCATCTCCAGTCAAAGACAAATCGACGGGGGGCGACAACGAAGACACGCTCACTTTGTCGGGTGAAATGGGGCTTGTCCCGCAAGGGGACTATTTTGGAAAGCAGATATCGGGCGAGAATGTCTCTCGGTACATCAAGATCGTTCGCGATGATTTCGTCTATAACGACCGAACGACGAAGGCGTCCAAGTTTGGCTCGATCAAGCGCCTAACTTCGACTGACGGCGGCATCGTTTCGCCGATCTATAAGTGCTTTCGCTTTAAGGGCGGGCAGAATCCGGATTTCTGGGATCACTACTTCGAAGCCCAGGCACATGAAGCGCAGCTTGGTGGCTTGGTGAACGAGGGGGCGAGGGCTGGCCGTTTCAATATTTCCATCGACAAGTTTCTGTCGATTGATGTCTGGAAGCCCTCTTCGCCAGAGCAAGAGCGGATCGCCGAATGCCTCGCCTCGATTGACACCCTGATCGAGGCGGAAACCGAAAAGCGCGACGCGCTCAAGGATCACAAGCAAGGGCTGATGCTCGAACTCTTCCCGGTCAAGGGCGAGACACTTCCCAAGCGCCGATTTTCTGAGTTTCAAGATCCTGCCGGCTGGGTTGAGAAGCCGCTTGGGGAGATCGCCGATTACGAGAACGGCAAGGCGTATGAAAAGGATATTGAAGAAGACGGCGATTTTGTCGTGGTCAATGCCCGCTTCATCTCGACCGATGGCGAGGTTCGCAAATATAGCAATAAAAGATACTGCATTGCTTCCAAGGGCGATGTCTTGATGGTGCTAAGCGACTTACCGAAGGGGCGGGCCTTGGCAAAGTGCTTCCTTGTGGATGAAGATGAAAAGTATGCTGTGAATCAGCGTGTAAGCCGTCTGACAGCGCACTCGATTGACTGCACCTTTCTTTACTATGCGTTGGATCGCCATCCGTTCCTTCTCGCCTTCAACGATGGTCTGAACCAGACGCATTTGAGCAAGGGAAGCGTCCTTGAATGTCCAATCGCGTTTCCGCTGGACGAGAATGAGCAAGCGAAAATCGTCGCCACCCTGAAGTCTGTCGATGAACAAATCACCTCTCAGGCGCAGACCGTAGAGCAGCTCAAGGATCACAAGCAGGGATTGCTCCAACAGCTCTTCCCCGTCCTCGATGAGGTGGACGGATGACGAACAAACCGAAGCTCTACGAGTACAAATCCGTCGACAAGCTCGTCACCCGCATTCGGGACGATCTCAACGACCACAGCTTTGTCTTGCTTTTCGCCTATAACGGCACGGGCAAGACACGTCTGTCTATGGCGTTCAAGGATGTGGCCAAGAAGAAGGGCGAGCGCGACACGCTCTATTTCAACGCCTTCACCGAAGACCTGTTCGTCTGGGACAACGATCTGGACGGAGACGAAAACCGCTATCTGAATATCAACGGCGCCTCTGCCTTCTTCGAGGATTTCCAATCGCTCGACCTGGAGGAGCGGATTTTCAGCTTTCTTGAACGCTATGCCAGCTTCAACTTTCGGATCGACTATGAAAACTGGCGCGTGATTTTCTATCGCGATGCGACCGAGAACATCAAAGTTTCGCGCGGCGAGCAGAACATTTTCATCTGGTGCGTTTTCCTGGCGATCTGCCAGCTCGTTCTCGACAACCACGAGGCCTACAAGTGGGTGAAGCACATCTATGTCGATGATCCAATTTCATCTCTCGACGACAACAACGCGATTGCCGTTGCCAGTGACCTGGCCCAGCTGCTGAAATCCGGGAAGGACCGGGCGAAAGCGGTAGTCTCGACCCATCACAGCCTGTTCTTCAACGTCATGTGGAACGAGCTGAAGAAGGTCAAGCACAAGGCCTATTTCTACCACCGGCCTCAGGGCGTCGAGCTGCACACCCTGCGCGGCACTGACGAGACCCCGTTTTTCCACCATGTCGCCATGCTGAGCGAATTGCAGATGGCTGTCGAAAGCGACCAGCTCTACACGCACCATTTCAACATGATGCGCAGCATTCTTGAGAAAACTGCTACCTTCTTTGGGTACAAGGATTTCTCGGCCTGCATCCACGGGATCGACGACGAAGCCCTTTACGCCCGCGCCCTGAACCTGCTGAGCCACGGCAAGTACTCGATCTACGAGCCGCGCGAGATGGTGGGCGACAACAAAGACCTTTTCAAAGACATCTTCAAGGCGTTCCTCGAACGATACCGCTTCGAGCTACCGGAGATCATCAAGCAGAAAGAGCCAGCCCAATGACCGATCAAGAACAACAAGAACTGGGCAAGACGCTCTGGAACATTGCCAACACCCTGCGCGGCGCGATGAACGCGGACGATTTTCGCGATTACATGCTGTCCTTCCTTTTCCTGCGCTACCTGTCCGACAACTACGAGGCGGCCGCAGAGCGCGAGCTTGGGCGCGACTATCCTGCGTTGGACAAGGATGATCGCCGCACGCCTCTGGCCGTCTGGTATGAACAAAACGAAGGCGACGTGGATGCCTTCGAAGCGCTGATGCGCCGGAAGACCCACTATGTGATCAAGCCAGAGCACCTTTGGGCAAGCATCGCCGAAATGGCACGGGTGGGGCACAACGATCTGCTGAGCACGCTGAAGGCGGGTTTCAAGTTCATCGAGAACGAGTCTTTCTCCAGCACCTTCGACGGGTTGTTCTCCGAGATCAATCTGGACTCGGAGAAGCTGGGGAAGGGATACACCGAGCGCAACACAAAGCTGTGCAGTATCATTAAGGAAATCGCCAAAGGGCTGGTCGGGTTCTCGACCGACAACGACACCTTGGGCGATGCCTATGAGTACCTGATCGGCGAATTCGCTGCCGGGTCGGGCAAGAAGGCGGGCGAGTTCTACACGCCCCAGCAGGTCTCCAGCATCCTGTCGGAGATAGTTGCGCTCGACAGCCAGGACCCCGCGCTTGGCAAAAAGGATCACATCGACAGCGTCTTCGATTTCGCGTGTGGTTCGGGGTCACTGTTGCTGAACGTGCGGAACCAGCTCGGACCGCGCGGCATTGGCAAGATCTACGGCCAAGAACGAAACATCACGACCTACAACCTGGCCCGGATGAATATGCTGCTGCATGGGGTCAAGGATACCGAGTTCGAGATTTTCCATGGCGACACACTGACCAATGACTGGGAATTGCTGAGGGAGGCAAACCCCGCCAAGATGCCGCGCTTCGATGCAGTCGTCGCGAACCCACCTTTCAGCTATCGCTGGGACCCTTCGGAGGCCCTTGGCGAGGATGCGCGCTTCAAGAACCATGGTCTTGCGCCCAAGTCAGCCGCAGACTTCGCCTTTCTCCTCCATGGCTTTCACTACCTGAAAGACGAAGGCACTATGGCAATAATTTTGCCGCATGGTGTTTTGTTCAGAGGCGGGGCTGAGGAGCGGATCAGAACTAAGCTCTTGAAGGACGGGCACATCGACACTGTGATCGGTTTGCCTGCAAACTTGTTCTTTTCGACAGGTATCCCCGTCTGCATTCTGGTGTTGAAGAAGTGCAAGAAGTTCGACGACGTCTTGTTCATCAATGCCACAGGGCCGGATCGATTCAAAAAGGGCAAGCGTCAGAACCAATTGGCACCTGAGCACATTCGAGATATCGTGGAAACGTATAAGTTCCGGAAAGAAGAAGAACGCTACTCTCGGCGGGTTGAGATGGACGAGATCGAAGAAAAGGGCTTCAATCTCAACATCGCCAGGTACGTCAGCATAGCCGAAGCCGAGAAAGAAATTGATCTAACCAAGACTAACCTGAGGCTACAGGGCTTGGAGGACAAGATCTCGGCGGCGAAGATAGCCCATAATGCGTTTCTTAAGGAGTTAGGTCTTCCCGAGCTGCCCTAGTTCGAGAGCTTCGGGAAATTCAGCCTGGCTTGCCTTGGGTTTGTCGACGCCGCAAACGGCCGGTTCAGCGAGCTGCACCTTAGCCGAACAGCAGCAATGGGCCGATCACAACTCCCTGACCTACCCCCTCCCGATGGTTCCTCCCGGGCGCCAAACGTATACGGGGGGGCGCAGCGCGGCATTTCGCTAGCGACTGGCTTCTTCACCGGGGAATCCAGGCGGAATCCACCTCGGCGACATCGCAAAATAAAATCACTATATTACAGCGCCTTACGTTGGTCCGTCCGATTCTCAGGGTGGATTTTAGTATTTTTGTCAAGAATCCACTTGGCGGAAGCTAGGAAGCCACCTGGACCAAAAACCAGACTTCGGAAGCCACCCCTCCGCGAAGCCTTTGAATCCACTTCCGTTTTTCGTTTGACAAAGCTGCCCCCCTTGACCTACCTATTGATCATCGAAGAATAGCGCCCGGAGGAAACCCCTCTCGGGCGCTTTCGTTTTTCTCCACATAGCGGATCCCGCTTTTGCCGCTGGCCATTCAGGCTGCGCACATTTGTCTGTCCGCCCTGCCCAAAATGAGAACCACCCCATGGACCTTGTCTTCGCGCCAAGCGAGATCGAGACGTGGCCGATTGACCGGCTGCGTCCCTATGCTCGCAATGCCAAGATGCACGGCGACGACCAGGTGGCGAAGATCGCCGCCAGCATGGCAAAGTTTGGCTGGACCGTGCCCTGCATGGTGGCCGACGATGGGGAGCTGATTGCCGGGCATGGCCGGGTGCTGGCGGCGACAATGCTCGGCCTGACCGACGTACCGGTGATCCGGCTCGGCCACCTCGACGAGGCCGAACGCCGCGCCTACCGCATTGCCGACAACAAGCTGACCGAGTTGGGCGACTGGGACGAGGCCATGCTGCGCGATGAGATCGCGGGGCTGCTGGCCGAGGATTTCGACCTGTCGCTGCTCGGGATCACCGACGAGGACCTGGATGCGCTGCTGCGTGATCCCGATGCGCTGGGCAGCAATGGGCCGGTCGAGGGCGAGGATGACATTCCGGAACCGCCGGTCACGCCAGTGTCGGTGGCGGGCGATCTCTGGCAGCTGGGATCGCACCGGCTGATCTGTGGCGATAGCACGTCCGCCGACGTGGTCGCGCAGCTGCTCGGCGACGTGAAGCCGCTCCTGATGGTGACCGATCCGCCCTATGGCGTGGAATATGACCCGTCCTGGCGCAATCAGGTGGGCGCGGCCAAGACCAAACGCACTGGCAAGGTGCTGAACGATGACCGGGCCGATTGGCGCGAGGCCTGGGGGCTGTTCCCCGGCGACGTGGCTTACGTCTGGCACGGGGCGCTGCATGCCGCGACCGTCGCCGAGAGCCTGATCGCAGCGGGTTTCGCCGTGCGGTCGCAGATCATCTGGGCCAAGGACCGGCTGGTTCTCAGCCGGGGCGATTATCACTGGCAGCATGAGCCCTGCTGGTACGCGGTCAAGAAGACCGGCAAGGGCCACTGGGAGGGCAACCGCAAGCAAACGACGCTCTGGCACATCTCCGGCAAGGACCAGGACGCCGCCACCGTCCACAGCACGCAAAAGCCGGTCGAATGCATGCGCCGCCCGATCCTCAACAATTCCAGCCCCGGTCAGGCGGTGTTTGAGCCCTTCATGGGATCCGGCACCACGCTGATCGCGGCCGAGACCACCGGCCGGGTGTGTTTTGGGATCGAGTTGAACCCGGCTTACGTCGATGTAGCCATCGAGCGCTGGCAGCAGTTCACCGGTGCCAATGCCGTGCTGGCGAAAACGGGCGAGACCTTCGCCGACCTGACGGCCATGAGGCTGGCTTCATGAACGCTCCAATCCTGCCGGGCCGGATCGAGCACTGGCCGGTTGACCGGCTCCGCCCCTATGCCCGCAACGCCAAGACCCATGACGCTGACCAAGTGGCAAAGATCGCCGCCAGCATGGCCGAGTTCGGATGGACCGTCCCGGTGCTGGTGGCTGCCGATGGCGAGCTGATCGCCGGGCACGGCCGTGTCCTGGCTGCCGCCCTGCTCGGACTGTCCGAGGCCCCGGTGATCGTGTTGGGTCATCTGACCGAGGCCCAGCGCCGGGCTTATCGCATCGCCGACAACAAACTGACCGAGCTGGGTGGCTGGGACGAGGCGCTGCTCATGCAGGAATTGCAGGCGCTGCTGGCCGAGGATTTCGACCTCGGGCTGATCGGGATCCCCGAGGACGAATTGGTCGCCCTGCTGGCCGATGCCGACGACCACCCGGCGATTTCTGATGACGACGCTGACGCCATCCCCGAACCGGCTGCCGAGCCGATCACCAAGCCGGGCGATATCTGGGCGCTGGGCAAGCATCGGCTGTGCTGTGGCGATGCCACCGATCCGGACGTCGTCGCCAAGCTGATGCAGGGCGAGCAAGCGACGCTGATGTTCACCTCGCCGCCTTACGCCCAACAGCGCGACTACGGCGCGGCCAAGGAAAAGGTCGGGGATTGGGATGCGCTGATGCAGGGCGTGTTTTCCGCGGCCCCGGTCACGGCTGACGCGCAACTGCTGGTCAACCTAGGGCTGGTCCACCGCGATGGCGAATGGCAGCCCTATTGGGAAGGATGGGTCGAATGGATGCGCAGCTCTGGCTGGCGACGCTTTGGTTGGTATGTGTGGGATCAGGGCCCGGGCCTGCCGGGCGACTGGCAAGGCCGCCTGGCCCCGTCGCACGAGTTCATTTTCCATTTCAACCGCGCGCCCCGCAAACCGCACAAGACCGTCCCGTCCAAACACGCGGGTGTAACCCTCGGTGGCGGTGGGCTTCGCGGAGCCGACGGCACCGTTCACGCCAAGACCGGCACCGGCAATGCGATCCAAAGCCACCGCATCCCGGACAGCGTTTTCCGCATCATGCGCCACAAGGGCGGGTTGGGTGCCGCCGGGTCGCACCCGGCGGTGTTCCCTGTGGCGCTGGTCGAGGCAGTGCTGACCGCGTTCAGCGATCCGGGCGACCTGATCTATGAACCCTTCTGCGGCTCTGGCACCCAGTTGATCGCTGCCGAACGCGCTGGGCGACGGTGTTTCGCGATGGAGCTGGATCCGGTCTATTGCGACGTCGCCGTGCGGCGGTGGGAGATGGCGACGGGGCGGACGGCCATTCGCGCCGCCGAACAGGACGGGACCGAGAGCCCGGCTCATCAAACGAGGAAACGCGCATGAGACAGTCCCGACGCATGTCATTTGTCGAGGCCGTCACGAACGTCGTCGTGGGCTACGCGCTAGCCGTCGCAGCACAGATCGTGGTGTTCCCATGGTTCGGCCTGCACCTGCATCTTGGCGAAAACCTGATGATCGGTGCGGTTTTTGTTGGCATATCACTCCTGCGCAGCTACGCGCTGCGCAGGTTGTTTCAGCGCTGGGGATGAAATTCAGATGCTCAGGACGCGTTCAGGCGATGTACCGTGCCACGCCCGTCGACCTTCTCCGAGGTGACAGGCAGGCCCAGCTTCTTCTTCAGCGCCCCTGAAATCATGCCCCTTGCGCTATGAGCTTGCCAACCGGTTGCCACGACAATCTCGGCAATAGTAGCGCCTTCGGGACGCTGCAGAAGGGTGATGATCTGCGCCTGCTTGGTTCCGGTGCGCGGGGTCGGCGGTTTGGGTGCGGGCGGTTGGGCGGCATGTGTTCGGATCGCGGCCATGGTCTTGACCACCGCTGGCTCGATCCCGATGGCGAGCAATCCTGCGTCGGTGACCACCAGCGTGGTGCCGTGGCCATCGCCAGTTTCCCGCCAGAGCGGTTCGCCCTTTCGCAGATTGGCGTCGACCTCCTCGAGCCAGCCGCGTCCGATCATCATGGTGACGACCTTTTTCGCAGCGGCGCCATGCAGCCCCTTGGGCAGCGGCATCGCGAGATTGTCCGGACGCTGGGATGCGGCGCTGAGGATAAGGCTTTGCGTATCGGTGAGTTTGGGCATCTTGGCCTCCGGTTGTGATATGCGACGCGCGGTGGCGCGCCTTTCTACCGGGGCAAGCCCGCCGCGTTGGCGGGCTGCATCATGCGGCGTGGCCGGTTTATTCGGCGTATTCGCCCTCGTTGGATGCGCTGTCCGTGATACGCTTGAGCTGGCTCGCGTAATGCTCAAGGGTTCCGACATCGCCCCAATTGATCTCGTCGGGGTGGGCGTTGAAATGATCCGCGCTGAGGGCCTGCAGGCGCTCAAGCATCTCGTCGATCTCCGCCTTTTTCGCAATGAACGCGCTCAAGGCAGCCTCTTTTTTACGCCGGGCCTTCTCGGCGAGTAGCTGGTGGCGGGGTGTGGTGGCAGGGTTGAGGCGGGTCATGGCGGGGCTCCTTACTTTTGCGCTATCGCTGCGCTGCTTGAGCGCGGTGGCGAGTTGCATCGTTTGCGTGTCATCACCATCGCTCTGCTGCGCCCATTATCGTAGGCAACTCAGAGCAATATCAGTGCTTTCTGATTACACTCGGTGGCATTAAATCAGCTGCAGCTCGGCCAACACGGCGCTGGCAGCGGCCAGCTGCTTCGTGGGCAGTTCGACCTTGAGATGCGAGATTACGTCCGAGGCCTCGGCGGTGATCCCGTCCTCGCGCAGCGCGGCCTCGATAGCGGCGGCGACAGCGTCGGGGCGCGAGCGGTCAAACTGGTCGGGCAGCGCGTCATGATCGATGCGGATTGTGGTGATGGCGGTCATATCCGTCTCCTCACTCCTGCTGTTCGATCATGGCGAGGATCGCGCAAGCCATCCCGCCGAGGAATTCGCTGCGGCGCAATACGATCTCGTCGATCTCACCCGCCGTGGTGATCGTGGGGTCGACCGCGAGGTCTGTCGCCATGTGCGGCAGCAGGCGGGCGGCTTCGGTGTTGAAGCGATGGGCGATGGTCATGGGCGTGTCTCCGATCCGGGGGTAATTTCATGATCCGAGAATCGCTCGACGGGCGAGTGTAATCAACTGAATAAGACCGCTATTTCGGTTTAATTCCAATATCTTGAGGGCACGTCCAATCGCCATGGAAGGTATGTCCGAGCGCGAGTATTCCGCCCATTCCGGCCTGTCGCGCGGGGCGATCCAGAAGGCGCGCAAGGCCGGGCGATTGTCGGTTTACAGCGACGGCTCGATCAATGCCGCAGCCTCGGACGTGCGCCGCGCCGAGATGACCGACCCCGACCAGCAGCGGCGCAGCACCGGTGGCGACAGTGGCTTTTCGGGGCCAGCGGACAGCTCGTCCTACCTCAAGGCCCGCACCGCACTGACGGTTTATCAGGCGCAGGAACGCCAGCTGGCGATCCAGAAGAAGAAGGGCACGCTGGTCGACCGCGCCCGGGCAGAAACGCTGGTGTTTCGCCTCGCTCGGCAGGAACGCGACGTATGGGTGACCTGGCCCAGCAGAGTGGCCGCGTTGATGGCGGCGGACGTGGCCGCGGAGGTGGAAAAACAATCCGGCAAACCGGTGATGATCGAGGCCGCGATCCTGCAGAGGGTGCTGGAAACCCATGTCAGAGCGCAACTCGACGCCCTTGCCGATCTCCGGGTCAGCCTCGGATAACGGCGACGATACAACCGACACCGATCTGATCGAAGATCAGCTGACGGATGGGCTCGACCTCGGGTTTGACGGGGCCGAGGACATTTTGAGGTCCTGGCGGCGTGGGATGCGGCCTGATCCGGACCTGACGGTGTCGGAATGGGCGGATCAGCACCGCAAACTTTCCTCTCGTGCCTCGGCCGAACCGGGCCAGTACCGAACCGCGCGCACGCCATACTTGCGCGAGATCATGGATGCTCTGTCGCCCCGCCATCCCGCGCAGCGCATCAGCTTCATGAAGGCGGCGCAGGTGGGCGCAACGGAGGCGGGTAACAACTGGATCGGGTTCGTCATTCATCACGCGCCGGGGCCGATGCTGGCCGTGCTGCCGACGGTGGAGATGGCCAAGCGGACGTCGCGCGGGCGGCTTGATCCGCTGATCGCGGAAAGTCCCGCTTTGCGGGAACGGGTCAATCCGGCGCGCTCGCGCGACGCAGGCAATTCGATGCTGTCGAAGGAATTCCCCGGCGGCATTCTGGTACTGACTGGTGCAAACTCGGCCACGGGCCTGCGGTCGATGCCCGCGCGCTACATCTTTCTCGATGAGGTCGACGCCTATCCGGCGTCCGCCGACGAAGAAGGTGATCCGGTCACGCTCGCCGAAGCGCGCACCACCACGTTCTCGCACCGGCGCAAGGTGTTCATGGTCTCCACGCCGACCATTCGGGGGCTTTCCCGGATCGAGCGGGAATTCGAGGCGTCAGACCAGCGCCGGTACTTTGTGCCCTGTCCGCATTGCGGAGTAATGCAGTGGCTGCAGTTCGAACGCCTGCGCTGGGACAAGGGGCGGCCCGACACGGCGGCCTACTCCTGCGAGGGCTGTGAAAAGCCCATCGCCGAGCACCACAAGACGCAGATGCTGGAAAAGGGCGAATGGCGTGCGACGGCGACCTCAGTTGACCCGCATTCGATCAGCTTTCATCTCTCGGCGCTCTATTCGCCGCTGGGCTGGAAAAGCTGGGCGCAGATCGCCCGGGACTGGCTGGCGGCGCAGGGCTCCGAAGAGATGCTGCGCGCGGCGCGCAACACTCTGCTGGGCGAGACATGGGTCGAGTCGGGCGATGCGCCGGAATGGCAGCGGCTGGCGGAGCGCCGCGAGGCGTTCGCAGCGCAAATCCCCGAGGGTGGTCTGTTCCTGACCGCTGGCGTCGATGTGCAAAAGGACCGCATCGAGGTCGATGTCTGGGCCTGGGGTAGAGGGCTGGAAAGCTGGCTGGTCGATCACATCGTCATCGCCGGTGGACCTGATGATCCGCAATGTTGGGATAAGCTGACGGCGCTGCTCGGTCGCACCTGGACCCATGCCAACGGCGCGGTCATGCCCGTCGGCAAGCTGGCCATCGACACCGGCTATGAGGCAGCGGCGGTTTATGCCTGGGCGCGGGCGCAGGGCTTCGAGCAGGTCTCGCCCATCAAGGGGCTGGAAGGCTTCAACCGCGCGACGCCGGTGTCGGGGCCGACCTTTGTCGACGCCACCATCGGCGGCAAGCGTCTGCGCCGGGGTGCACGGCTGTGGTCAATCGCCACTGCCACCTTCAAGACCGAGACCTATCGTTTCCTGCGGCTGGAACGGCCCAGCGACGAGGATCGCAGCTTGGGCGTGTGCGATGCGCCGGGCACCGTCCATCTGCCCGACTGGATCGACACCGAATGGCTGAAGCAGCTGGTCGCCGAACAACTGGTCACGGTGCGCAACAAGCGCGGCTATGCCCACCCCGAGTGGCAGAAGATGCGCGAGAGGAACGAGGCGCTGGATTGCCGGGTCTATGCAAGGGCGGCCGCGTGGATCCTCGGGGCCGATCGCTGGGACGAGGCCACCTGGCGGCGGCTTGAAGAACAGGCCGGGGTGGAAACGCGCCCGACACCGCAACCGGCTGTCCCGTCCGAACCAACAACGCCGGCCGCACCTACGGCCGGAACACCGACCACGCCACGGCGCAGACGCCGGGTCTACACACCGAACTTCATGAGGGACTGAGATGGATCTGGAACGGATGCGCGCGCTTCTGGCCGCACTGCAGGAGGCACGCTACGCGGGCGTCCGCTCCGTCAGCTATGACGGCAAGACCATCACCTATGGCTCGGACGTTGAACTGGCGACTGCCATCAGTGACCTGGAAACCCGCATCGTGACGGCCACCTCCGGCGCACCGCGTCGTCGGCGCTGGGGCACCATCGCCACGAAGGGCCTGTGATCCATGGCGTTTGAAGGGTTTCGTCAGCGACTGGGGTCGATCATCGGCGGGTTTGATGCGGCACAGGCCCACCGGCGGCTGCGGGGCTTCCGGGCGTCTCGCGCCCATGTGAATACGTTGATCGCCGCCTCGGGCGACACAATCACCGCCCGGGCGCGTTGGCTGGTCAGAAACAACGGCTATGCAGCAAATGCCGTGGAGAGCTTCGCCAGCAATGTGGTCGGCGATGGCATCAAACCCTCGTCCACCATCGCCGATGCCGCAAAGAAGGAAGAACTGCAGGCGCTGTGGCTGGCTTGGACCGACGACGCCGATGCCGAAGGGCTGACCGATTTCTACGGGCTGCAGCGCCGCGCCGCGCGCGAGGTGTTTCTCTCGGGCGAGGCCTTCATCCGCATCCGGCCCCGTCGCGCGGAAGACGGTCTCACCGTGCCCCTGCAATTGCAGATGCTGCCTGCGGAAATGCTGCCGCTGGACATGAGCCGCGAATTGCCCGGCGTCGGCCTGATCCGGCAGGGGATTGAGTTCGACGGCATCGGCCGCCGCGTCGCCTACCACTTCTTGCGCCGCCACCCCGGTGACATGACAGACCCCGGCCTCACCAATGAAACGGTGCGTGTGCCCGCCGCCGACGTGATCCATGTCCTCGACCCGGTCGAGGCCGGTCAGCTGCGCGGGGTGTCACGATTTTCCGCTGCGATCGTCAAGCTGTTCACGCTGGACCTCTATGACGATGCCGAACTGGAGCGAAAGAAGATCGCGGCGATGTTCGCGATGTTCATCACCTCTCCCGCGCCGGAAACCCCGCTGGAACCGACGGACGAGGATCTGGAGGTCGAGCCCGGTCAAGTCGTGCGGCTTGATCCCGGTGAGGACGTGTCCACCCCAGCGACGCCGGATTCCGGTGGTACCTACGAGCCGTTCCAGTATCGGACCCTGCTGCAAATCGCGGCAGCGCTGGGCATTCCTTATGGCTATCTGACCGGCGACACCGCCAAGGGCAATTTTTCCAACACCCGGATATCGCTGGTGGACTTTCGGCGCCGCATCTCGGCCTTCCAGCACAGTGTGATGGTATATCAGATGGGCCGCGCGGTCTGGACCCGCTGGTTGGATGTGGCCGTTCTGTCGGGAGCCATCGATCTGCCTGGTTATAGCGGCCAGCGCCGCCAGTATCAGGCCTGCGCCTGGCTGCCGACCAAATGGGACTGGATCGATCCGATGAAGGACGCCTCAGCCGAGATCCTGCAGATCGAAGCGGGTCTCAAATCCCGCACGCAGGCAATTTCCGAGCGCGGCTATGACGCCGAACAGGTCGACCGCGAAATTGCCGCCGAGCGCAAACGCGAACTGGCGCTGGGCCTCGACTTCCGCCGTCCGGGATCCCCGGCGCAGGGGCCGGGAACTGCGGGCGACAGTGACGACAAGCAGGATGGCGCGGAAGGCGACGGTGCGCCGGAAGACACTGAAGACGAGTCCAACCCCAAGGGTGACACATGATGCACCACGCCCAGATCGCCCAGCGCGCTTTCAACACGCCGCTGATGGTGGACCCTGCCAAGGCACTGGCCTTCTTGTCTGGGCTGGGCCCGCGCATCACCGGGCAGGACATCACCTTTCTGGGCGTGGAGACCGATGCCACTGATCAAACGGCTGCCGCCCTGCCTGCCCGCGCGTCGCTGTTCGGCAATGATCTCGCCCAGCGCCATCAGCGCAATGGAAGCCAGCCCTACGCAGTGGTCGACGGCATCGCGGTGATCGAAATCGCAGGAACGCTGGTGCATCGCGGGGCTTGGATCGGACAATCCTCGGGGCTGACGTCTTACGAGGGGATCGCCGCCCAGATCGGCGCGGCGATCACGGATCCTGCGGTGCTCGGGATTGCGCTCGATATCGACAGCTTCGGTGGCGAGGTCGCCGGGGCCTTCGATCTGGCCGATCGCATCCGCGCCGCACGCGCACGAAAGCCGGTGCAGGCCTTCGTGGCGGAACATGCGCTGTCCGCTGGCTACGTTCTGGCCAGCCAGGCCGACCGGATTATCCTGCCGCGCACCGGGGCCGTTGGCAGCATCGGGGTGGTGGCCCTGCACACCGACATGAGCGGCGCGCTGGACCAGAAAGGCATTGCGGTCACGCTGATCCATGCCGGGATCCACAAGATCGACGCCAATCCCTACAAACCTCTGCCCGAGACCGTGGGCAATCAAATGCAGCGCGAGCTCGAGGATTTGCGCCTGCTCTTCGCCCAGACCGTCGCCGATGGTCGTGGAGACCGGATCGACGTCGCGCGGGCGCTGGGCACCGAAGCGGCAGTGTTTCGGGGCGAGGCCGCAATCTTTGCAGGTCTTGCCGACGAACTGGCGGATCCAATCACCGCTTTCCGCACCTTCGCAGCCGCCCCGCGCGGCACCAATCCCACCAGCAGAAAGGGTCCACAGATGACCGCCAAACCGACAGACACCCAGAACCCGGCCGACACAGTTATTCCCTCCGCTAAAGCCGCCGCACCGACCACGCCCGAGCCACCGGTCGCAGCCACCGCAACTGTGACGGATGCTTCAGCACCGGCTGCTCCCGCAGGTGACGCGGCGGCCATGGACGCCGATGCCATCCGCGCCGAGGCGGCCGAAGTGGCGCAGGTCTGCGCGCAGGCTGCCCGGTTGGGTGTGGACATCGACGCCGCCGACGCCGTCGCGCGCGGGCTGAAACCCGAAGCGCTGCGCGCCCGCGTGCTGGCCGATCTTGCCTCGCGCAGCGATGCGGCGGGCATCATCGCCACTGCCCCGGCTGCCGCTGCCGCCAAAGACAGCCCCATCATCGCCGCCGCAAAGAAGGCCGCCACAGCCTCGCGCTGATCCCGCGCCCAACCCCCAAAATATGGAGACTGACCAATGCCCGTCCTGACGGAACCGCCCAGCATGGGCGATGTCCTCAAATATGAGGTCAACCCGAACTACACCCGCGAAGTGGTCACGCTGCTGCAAGGCATGCCCTATCCGGTCGGCTCGGTGCTCGGCCAGATCACCGCCAGCGGCAAGTACAAGCTGGCGACCAGCGGCGGCGCTGATGGCGCGCAGACCGCCACTGCCGTCTTGCTCTACGCCGTCGACGCCACGCTCGCTGATGCCAGCGGCATTGTGATCGCACGCGGGCCCTCGATCGTGTCGCGGGCAGGCCTCGCTTACGACGGCACCGTCGATGACAGCGCCAAGATCACCACCAAGATCGGCCAGCTGGCCGCCGTCGGCATCATTGCCCGCGACGGCGTCTGATCCCGAACCAGCCCAGCGCATTCACATCCATTCCTCTTTCTCCCGGAGCCCCTCATGACCCTTGTCCGCAACCCGTTCGACGCTGGCGGCTATTCGCTGGCCGAGATGACGCAGGCCATCAACATCCTGCCCAACCTCTACACCCGTCTCGGCCAGATCGGTCTGTTTCGCTTCGAGGGCGTCAGCCAGCGCTCGGTGATCATCGAGCAATACGAGGGTGTGCTGAACCTGCTGCCCTCGGTGCCCCTCGGTGGTCCCGCCACCGTCGGCACCCGCGAAGGGCGTGCCATGCGCAGCTTTGCCCTGCCATGGATCCCGCATGACGACGTGATCCTGCCGGGCGACATCCAGGGAAGCCCTGCGCTGGGCGTCTTCGATGCGGCCGACCCACTGGTTGAGGTCATGAACCGCAAGCTGATGCTGATGCGCCGCAAGCACGCCCAGACCCGCGAATACATGGAGATGAATGCCCTGCGCGGCATCGTGAAGGATGGTGCAGGCACCACCCTCTACAATTACTTCACCGAATTCGGCTTGGCGCAAATCTCGGTGGACTTCCTCCTCGGCACCGCGGGCACCAATGTGCAGGGCAAGGTCCGCGAGGTCTTGCGCGCGGTCGAGGACAACTTGCTGGGCGAGGCGATGTCCTCGGTCCACGCCCTCGTCAGCCGCGAATTCTTCGACAAGCTGATTTCGCACCCGAAGACCGAGGAGGCCTACAGGTTCTATGCCGCCACCGGGGCCCAGCCGCTGCGAGAGGACATGCGCCGCAACTTTCCCTTCGCGGGCATCGTGTTCGAGGAGTATTCGGGCACCGTCACGCTTTCGACCAAAGCCAGCGAACGGCTGGTTCCGGCCAGCGAAGGCATCGCCTTCCCCTTGGGCACGATGGACACCTTCACCACCTATGGCGGCCCGGCCAACCTGCTGGAAGCTGCCAATACCATGGGCCTGCCACTCTACGCCCGCCAGCATCTCGACGAGAAAGGCCGCTGGATCGATCTGATGACCGAAGCCTCGATCCTGCCGGTAAACAAACGGCCGCGTATCGCGATCCGCCTGCACACCTCGAACTGACCGGCGCGTCATGACCGTCTTTGCTGTCGCTATGGACCGGATCTATGCCAACCCGTCCATGGCTGTGGCCGCATTGTGGATCTCGGGCACCACGTCGCAGGAACGCTCCATCCGGGTGATCCGCCGCGCCCCGGATCGTATCACGGACTTCGGCACGGCCCGGTTTGTCAGTGATTCGATGGTGCTGGATGTACGCGTCTCCGACCTGGCCGACCCGCAGCCGGGCGATCTGATCGTCATCGGCACCGAGAGTTTCACAATCCAGGGAGAGCCTGTGCGTGACAGCGACCGCCTGATCTGGACACTGGACCTGCGCCCGACATGAAGCTGAAACTCGACATCGATCCCGACATCGTCGCGATGATGGCAGCGGAGGTTGCGGCAGGCGAACGCGCCGTGTCTGCTGCCATGCGCGAGGCCGGAACCGGGCTGAAATCCGACTGGCGGGGACAAATCACCGGCGCAGGGCTTGGTCGGCGGCTTGCGAACTCGATCCGCAACCAGAACTTCCCAAGGTCGGGCGAGAGCCTCGACGCCGCCGCGCTGGTCTGGTCGAAGGCCCCGGTCATCGTGGGAGCCCACGACACTGGCCCGCTGATCCGCTCGAATGACGGGTTCTGGCTGGCGATCCCGACGCCCGCTGCCGGTAAAAGCCGCAAAGGTGGGCGCATCACGCCCCTTGAGTGGGAGCGCCGCACCGGCCTGCGCTTGCGGTTCGTATATCGCAGGACGGGGCCGAGCCTGCTGGTGTCGGAGGGACGGCTGAACACCAAGGGCCAAGCGGTGGTGTCGCGCTCGAAGACCGGGCGCGGAAGGGTCACCGCGCCGATCTTCCTGCTGGTGCCGCAGGTCAAGCTGCCGAAGCGGCTCGATCTTGCGCGGGACACGGCGCGGGCGTTGGATAGTGTGCCGGGGCTGATCGTGGCGAATTGGGTGGAGGAGAGGCTATGACGTCGGCTGTGCGGGACTTTTCGGACCTCGGTTCAATAGTAGAACGCTTGTTCGCTTTTTTTGGCAAATCCAAGCTCGATGGAGTTTTTCACCGATATCGGTCGTTTTTGGGAGAGCCGATGCGGAAACGGCGAAGGTCCGTTTCTAACCATTCGGGTAGGTATTTTGCAGTAGACCCGATCACGCTCGAAACATATATCTGGCCCAATGAAAACAGCTCTGATCTACTTCGCCGCTGCGCTGGCAGAAATTGCCGGATGCTTTGCTTTCTGGGCTTGGTTCCGGCTGGACAAGAGCGTGTTCTGGCTGGCACCGGGGATGATATCCCTTGCTGCTTTCGCTTGGCTACTTACCTTTAGCACCGCCGATCAGGCGGGACGCGCCTATGCAGTCTACGGTGGCGTTTACATCGTATCGTCCCTGCTGTGGCTATGGGGTGTAGAAGGCCATCGCCCGGATCAATGGGATGTTATTGGAGCGGTCATTTGCCTTGTCGGCGCGGGCATTATTCTCTGGGCACCGCGTGGTATTTGAGACGCGGCTCTGGGGGCGTTCTGAAGCGCTCCCTTGTGGAAAGCCGTAATGTCCGTCCTGGGCACGCACCGGCACTTGCCGCACAACAACAAGATTGCATCCTCAATCAGGAATTATCGCTCCTAAATGCTTTGACTTGTGCTCCGGTTCAACATGGATCGTGACCTTCGCGTCATCTAAGAGGTTTTTCAAAGACTCCTCTATCTGGTCACAGATTTCATGAGCTTGAAAAACAGTCGTTTCACCAGATACGACCAAATGAAAATCAATAAATATTACGGCACCTGCGTGGCGTGTTCGAAGATCGTGTGCTTGCATTGCGCCATCCAATTGCGACGCAATGACCTCACGGATCGTATTTAATGTCTGAGTTGAGACGGCCTCATCCATCAGGCCGCTCAGGGACTCTTTGACGATTTTTGAACCTGACCAGAGGATGTTGACGGCCACGAGTGCGGCCAGTGCCGGATCCAGTATCCACCATCCTGTTGTAACAGCCAGAATAAAGCCGGTGGCAACCCCGACAGAGGTAAGAACATCCGTGATCAGGTGTTTTCCATCAGCCACCAAAGCTGGTGATTTTTGTGCGCGTCCACGCGTGATCAACACCCATGCCCACAGTCCGTTTATGACTGTCGCCGCCATGTTCACAAAAAGCCCTTCCGCCGGGGCATCAAGAACGACGGGCCGCATGAAGCCGTGGTAGGCTTCCCGAAAGATCAGCAGTGCAGCAACGATGATCATCACACCTTCGAGAACAGCGCTGAAGAATTCTGCCTTGTGGTGGCCATAGGGGTGATTGGCGTCGGCAGGCTTGGCCGCGATATGGATCGTGACGAGCGCGGCGAACGCTGTTGCGACATTGACCGTGCTTTCAAGCGCATCTGATAAAAGTGCAACCGAACCAGTCATCCAGTAGGCAAGGGCTTTCAGTCCCAAAACAGCAAAGCCGACGAAAATACTGCCAATTGCAAGCTTGATAGTTGTCATATTGGCCGCCTCTCCAGTCCTGATAATTTCACTTAATCGACGCGACACAGTGGCGCAAGCCGCTGATTTTGCGAGTGAAAGTCATGTTCAAACCTGCCTTTGATTTTATGGCCATAAACCAAAAACCCTCGGTTTTGGCATATGCGCAGAAAACCGCGTTTTACGCCGCCAAAAACCCCGTTCTAACGCCGCGCAGTTCTTGAAGGTTTATTCATGCCTAGCGATAACTGCCAACCCGCTGCATCCGAGAATATCGTAAGGCGAGTGTCAGGCGGGTCTTCTCCGCTCGTGCATCAGAGCTAAAATCAATGCCCACCCCTCGCGAAACCATTCTGACCGCGCTGCACGCACGGCTCTCTGCGCTGCCCGCCACCGCCCTGCGCGGTGAGGTGCTGCCCGAACGGGTCCCGTCGGATGGCCTGCTAATCCTGCGCGACGGCGAACCGGGCGAGCCCGATGTCACGCTGTCGCCACTACGCTATCATTACCAGCATCGCGCCGAGATTGAGGCAGTCGTGCAGGGTGCCGACCGTGACGCGGCCTTTGATAGGCTGACCGCCAGCATCGGCGCGGCAATTGCTGCCGACCGCACGCTGGGTGGCCTCTGCGATTGGGTCGAAGCCGAGGCACCCCGTCCGGTCGATCTGCCCATCGAGGGCGCTGCCAGCCTGAAAGCTGCGGTGATCCCAGTGGTGCTACATTATCACACGGTCGACCCGCTGACCTGATCATCCGGCTTCGTGTCTTTGGCATATGGTCGGAGCGTGAACTTCCCCTCAACCTGCGCACCACTCTCGATGCTCAGGCTCTCATAGGTGATTTCGCCCGTCACACGCGCGCTTGCGTGCAGCTTTACCTTGCCGCCCATGACCTGGCCATCGAAGTGCCCCTTGATGGTGATGCTGGCGGAGTGGAGTTCGCCTTCGACCTCGCCTGCTTCCTTGATGACGATCGCGGAAGCCTCCACGCGTCCCTTGACGTAACCGGGCAATTCCACGGTGCCGGGAAAATGCAACTCGCCAGTGATGCGCGAACCTGCACCAAGGTGCGAGCGGCCACCGGATCCGGCAGCGGGAATCTTTTCGTCCGTCATTGATGATCTGCCCTTTTGAATTTCAGCCCCTCCCAGGGCGCATCCGCGACAACATACAGGAGAAACCCCCATGGCACGAGCCCAAGGGGCGCGGGCGCAGATGGCGCTTGCGTTCGAGACAACCTATGGAACACCGCCGGTGGGTGGATTCACGAAGATGCCCTTCGCCAGCACTTCGCTGGGGGCGGAGCAGCCGCTCCTGAACTCGGAACTGCTGGGCTACGGCCGCGATCCGCTGGCACCGATCAAGGATGCGGTGACGGCCGATGGCGATGTCGTTGTGCCGCTCGACGCGGAGGCCTTCGGGTTCTGGCTGAAGGCGGCCTTTGGCGACCCGACATCCAGCGGCACCGGCCCCTGGACGCATGAGTTTCAGTCGGGGGGCTGGACGCTGCCCAGCATGTCCATCGAGACCGGCATGCCCGAAGTGCCGCGCTACGCGATGTATTCCGGATGCGTGCTAGACCAGATCAACTGGCAAATGCAGCGATCTGGCCTGCTGACCGCGACGGCCCGGCTGGTGGCGCAGGGCGAGACCGTGGGCACAACCACCAGCGCCGGGACACCCGCCGCTCTCGAATTGCAGCGCTTCGGCCATTTCAACGGGGCGATCACCCGGAACAGCACCGCGCTCGGTAATGTCGTCTCGGCCGACATCACCTATGCCAATAACCTCGACCGGATTGAGACCATCCGCTCGGATGGTCGCATCGACGGGGCAGACCCCTCCATCGCTGCGCTGACCGGCTCTATCGAGGTGCGCTTCGCCGACCAGACGCTTGTGACGCAGGCCATCAACGGCGACCCCTGCGAGCTCGAGTTCGCCTATGTGCTGCCCTCTGGCGAGAGTTTCACTTTCACCGTGCATGCCGTCTACCTGCCGCGCCCCCGGATCGAGATTTCTGGTCCACAAGGCGTGCAGGCAACCTTCGACTGGCAGGCCGCGCGCGACAGCACGGTCGGCCGGATGTGCACCGCAACCCTATTGAACGACGTGGAGACCTACTGATGCTCACGCTCGACCTTACGAACGCACCGCGCTGGCATGATCTCGCCCCCGGGGTGCGGGCAGAGCTGCGCCCGCTGACCACGGCCCTGATGGTTGCGACCCGTAACGATCCGGCCGTCGAGGCGGTTCCTGAGGATGCGTCCGACGAAGAACGCGCCGTTGCCTTCGCCAAGGCGCTGGCCCGGCGGGCGGTCCTCGCCTGGGAGGGCATCGGCGACGCCGAGGGCAATCCCATCAACCCCAGCCCCGACACTGTCGACGCGCTGCTCGATATCTGGCCCATCTTCGAGGCCTTCCAGCTGACCTACGTCTCGAAGGGCCTGCTGCTGGAACAGGAAAAAAACGTCTCCGCGTCCTCGCCGAATGGTCCTTCGGCGGGGGCGCGCGCTACTGCGACGCGTGCCAAGCGACCTGCGAAGACTGCCCGGCGCGGCTGAACCAGCCTTCGACATTTGAGGGCTGGCAGGTCTGGGACCTTGTCGGCCGTCTTGGTGGCCAGCTCCGCGTGCTGCCCGGCGCGGTGATCGGCTGGGATATGTCGGCCGCACTTTCACTCGGTGATGCGCTGGGCATTCCGCCCGTCGCAATGGCCGAACTGTTGCCCGTGATTGAGGCAGTGATGGTCGCCAAACTCAACGAACAGATGGAGCAATCCCATGGCGGAAAAACGAGTTAGCGTCCGCCTTGCTGCGGTCGGCGGACGGCAGGTGCGCGCGGAACTGGAAGGTGTCGGCGAGGCCGGATCGCGTGGCTTCGGGCGTCTCAGCCGGGAGATGGAAGCGGCGAATGCCCGGATGGCGGCCTTCTCGCGCCGGGTCAAAGTCGCTGCGGCCGCTGCCGTTGTCGCCGCCGCTGCTGCTGGCGTGGCGATGGTTCGATCCGGGCTGCAAACGGTCGACGCGCAGGCCAAGCTGGCGCAATCGCTCAGCACGACAGTGGCCTCGATCCAGACCCTCGAGCGTGCTGGCGAGCTGGCCGGTGTTTCCATGTCGGGCATCGAGCAGGCGACAAAGGATCTGACACGCCGCCTCAGCCAGGCCGCCGCCGGGACCGGACCCGCTGCCGATGCGCTGGAGCGGCTCGGCCTCTCGGCCACCGAGCTGATCGCTCTGCCGCTGGACCAGCGCGTCGGCGCGATCAACGCCGCCATCGAAAGCTTCGTGCCCGCCGCTGAGCGCGCTGCGGTCGCGGGCCAGCTTTTTGGCGAAGAAGGCTCCATCGCGATGAGCCGGATCGACACCGCAACGCTGCGCCAGGCGACGAAGGATGTTCTGGCTTTCGGTGTCGTCGTGTCGGAGCAGGATGCGGACCAGATCGAACGGACGAACGATGCGATCTCACGGCTTGGCCTGATCTGGCGCGGGCTTTCAAACCAGTTGGCCGTCGCTGCGGCCCCCGCGCTGGAAGCCGTCGCTGACGCCATGGCGGCGGTGGCCAGTCGCACCGGGCCGCTGGGCATCGCCATTCGTGGCCTGTTCGACAACATTGGCCGCCTCACCACCTATGCCGTCACCTTTGCGGGTTTCCTCGCCGGGCGCTGGGTGGCGGGGATGGCGGTCGCCGCACTCTCCGTGCGCGGTCTGGCCACTGCGCTTGTCCTGCTGCGGGGTGCTCTGATCCGCACCGGCATCGGGGCGCTGATCGTCGGCGCAGGCGAGTTGGTCTATCAGTTCACCAAACTGGTGTCTGGCGCCGGTGGATTTGGCGCAGCGATGGGGCTGATGGGCGATGTCGCTAGGGCGGTCTGGGACGGCATCAAGGCGACCGCCGGGTCTTTCGCGGATGATTTCCGGGCACTGGGCGCGGATATCGAGCGCATCTGGACCCGGCTGATGGCGTTCCTGTCGCGCAAATGGGCGGAGTTTCTGGGTCGGATCGGCCCGACCTTCAATGCCGTGGCCGAGGAAATCGGGGCTGAAAGCCGGATCGACTGGTTTGGTGCCATGTCCTATGCCTCGATGCTGGAGCATGCCGCCAGCAACGCCGGGCACAGTGCCGACCGTTACCGCGAGCGCGCCGCTGCAACCCGCGCCGGGGCATTTGACGGGGTAGGCCCGGCTTTGCAGGCACTGGGCGACGCCATGTCGGGCGGCGATGAGACCGGCAGCGACGCGCTGGATGAAGCCACCGCTGCGGCGAAGCGGTTTGAGACCACGCTCAATGATGCCGGGCGGGCGGCGACGGATGCGGGTGCCGCGGCCGGGGCTGCGGCCGCAGCAGCCGAACCCGATACCGAAGCCGCCGTCTCTGGTTGGAAGGCCGTCACCACGGCGCTGTCGGATTATGCGAGCAAGGCCCGCGATATCGGCGGGGATATCGGCCAGAGCCTCGTCAGCGCCTTCCAGTCAGCCGAGAACGCGGTCGGAGAGTTCGTGAAGACCGGCAAGCTGAAGTTTGGCGATCTGGTCACCTCGCTGATTGCCGATCTGGCGAAGCTTGGGGCGCGCAAGTTCATCCTCGGGCCGATCGCCAACGCGCTCGGTGGGGCGCTTGGTGGTGCGGGCGGCGCTGGCGGGATCTTCGCGAACATCCTGCATGCGGGCGGCATGGTCGGGGCGACTGGACCCTCGCGGATGGTCCCGGCCATGGCGTTTGCAGCCGCCCGACGCATGCATTCCGGTGGCGTCGCCGGTCTGCGGCATGACGAAGTGCCCGCAATCCTGCAACGTGGCGAGCGGGTGCTGTCACGCCGCGAGGCGCAGTCCTACGCCACCGGCGGCAACGTGAACGTTACCATCATGGCCCGCGACGCCGAGAGCTTCCGGCAATCCCGCACGCAGGTCGCGGCCGACATCGCCCGCGCCGTATCGCTCGGGCGGAGGGGTATGTGATGGCGTTTCACGAGGTCCGGTTCCCCGACAATATCAGCCGGGGCGCACGCGGCGGGCCCGAGCGGCGGACCCAGATCGTTGAGCTGGCCTCAGGCGACGAGGAGCGCAACGCCAGCTGGGCCAATTCGCGTCGCAGATACGACGTCGCCTATGGCATTCGCCGCGCTGATGATCTGGCGGCGGTCGTGGCATTTTTCGAGGCGCGGAACGGCCGCCTGCATGGCTTTCGGTTCAAGGATTGGGGCGATCACAAGTCCTGCCTGCCCTCGGGTACGCCATCGCCGACTGATCAGGGGATCGGCACAGGCGACGGCGTGACGACCGCCTTCCAGCTGGTGAAGCGCTACGCTTCCGGCTCGCAATTTTGGACACGCGCGATCAGGAAGCCCGTCGCAGGCACGGTGCGCATCGCGCTGGGCGCGATTGAGCAGCCGTCAGGCTGGTCCGTCGACACCACGACCGGCGTGCTGATCTTCAACATAGCACCGGGCTCCGGCGTCGCCATCACCGCAGGGTTCGAATTCGACGTGCCGGTCCGCTTCGACAGCGATGCGCTCGATGTGACCCACGACATCGAACGACTGGGCTCGATCACCTCCATTCCATTGCTGGAACTGCGCCAATGAAAAATATGAACCCTGACCTGCAGGCCCATCTCGACGAGGGGACGACGACGCTATCCTGGTGCTGGCGGATTGCCCGCGCGGATGGCGTGAGCTTCGGCTTCACCGATCATGACGTGACGCTGAGCTTTGACGGCACCGATTTCGAGCCGGAGAGCGGGCTGACGGCCTCAGAGGTCCGGTCTGGCTCCGACCTCTCCGTCGATGCGCAGGATGCCGAAGGTGTGCTGACCTCGGACCGGATTACCGAGACCGACATTCTCGATGGACGCTGGGACAATGCTGAGGTGGAGGTCTGGCGGGTCAACTGGGCCGACACGGGTCAGCGCGTGCTGATGCGCCGGGGCGCCATCGGGCAAATCCGGCGCGGGCGGTTGGCCTTCGTGGCCGAGGTGCGATCGCTCGCGCATGTGTTGGGCCAGACGGTGGGACGGACATTCCAGGCGACCTGCGATGCCGCGCTCGGCGATGCGCGCTGCGGCGTCGATCTGGAGGACCCCGCCTACAAGGGCACGGGCGCCGTCATCGATCTGCTGCGTGACCGTGCCTTCACCGCCTCGGGCCTCGGCGGATTCACCTCCGGCTGGTTCACGTTCGGCACGGTCGAATGGACAAGCGGGGCCAATGCCGGGCGGCGTGCGGAAATCATCGCGCATGACGTGACCGACGGTATCGCTGTGGTGACATTGCTGGAAGCACCAGTGCGGTCCATCGCGGGCGGCGATGCTTTCACCATTCGCGCAGGCTGCGACAAGCGTATCGAGACCTGCGGCGCGAAGTTCGCCAACATCGCCAATTTCCGAGGCTTCCCGCATATCCCTGGCCAGGATGCGGTGCTTCGCTACGCCACAAAGGATGGTGGGCACGAGGGTGGTGTGCTGTGAGCGCCTCCGACAGGGTTGGAGCGAACCCGACGCGCGTCATCGCTATCGCGCGATCCTGGCTGGGCACGCCGTATCACGACCAAGCCAGCCTTCGGGGCGTCGGCTGCGACTGCCTCGGGCTGGCGCGCGGCGTCTGGCGCGAGATCGTCGGCCCCGAGCCGTTCCCGATCCCACCCTACAGCCGGGATTGGGGCGAGACCGGCCCGCGCGAGGTGCTGGCAGAGGGCGCACGGCGCATGATGATCGAAGTGGAACCGGCGGCAGCTGATCCCGGTGCGCTGGTTCTGTTCCGCATGACGCCTCGCGCCATCGCCAAGCATGTCGGGATCTTGACCGGGCCCGATACCTTCATCCACGCCTATGAGCGGCTCGGCGTGATCGAGGAACCGCTCACGCCGTCCTGGCGGCGGCGCATCGCCTTTGCCTATCTGTTTCCCCAACGCTGAGATTTAGACATGGCCACACTTGTTCTGGGTGCCGCTGGCGCTGCCATTGGCGGCAGCATCGGCGGCGCGATCCTCGGCGTCAGTGCCGCCACCATCGGCGGCTATATCGGCTCCACCATCGGATCGGTCGTCGACAGCTGGATCATCTCGTCGCTGGCACCCACGCAACGGATCGAAGGTGCGCGGATGGACAATCTGCGCATCACCTCTGCCACCGAAGGTGCGGTGATCCCGCGCCTCTATGGCCGGATGCGGATCGGCGGCAACATCATCTGGGCCACGGATTTCCGCGAAGAGACCAAGACCACCACGCAGGGCGGCGGCAAGGGCGGCGGAGGCCGAGGTGGCAAGGTCAAGACGACCGAGTATCTGTACTATGCGTCCTTCGCCGTTGCGCTCTGCGAAGGGCCGATCACCGGCGTCGGGCGCATCTGGGCCGACGGCAAGCCGATGGACCTGTCCGGTGTGACCTGGCGCTGGTATCCGGGCATTGAGGCCCAATCGCCAGACCCGTTCATCGCCGCAAAGATGGGCGCTGGCAACGCGCCAGCCTATCGCGGCACCGCCTATGTCGTCTTCGAAGATCTGCCGCTTGGCAATTTCGGAAACCGTCTGCCGCAACTTTCCTTCGAGGTCTTCCGCCCGCTGGCCGATCCCGACACCGCCGAGGGGCTGATCCGCGCGGTCACCATGATCCCGGCATCCGGCGAGTTTGCTTATGCCACGGGCGCAATCCGCAAGGGCGGCAGCGGGGCGACGCAGGCCGAGAACCTGAACGCCCGGGCCGATGTGCCAGACATGGTGGTGGCGCTGGATCGGCTGCAGGCGTCCGCGCCGAAGGTTGAGAGCGTCAGCCTCGTGGTATCCTGGTTCGGCGATGATCTGCGCGCGGGACACTGTCAGGTCCGGCCCAAAGTAGAACTGGCCGCCAAAAACACCACGCCAGCCGCATGGTCGGTGAATGGCGTGAACCGGGCATCGGCACAGCTGGTCAGCCGCGACGATCAGGATCGACCGAACTTTGGCGGTACGCCTGCGGATTTCACCGTGGTGCAGGCGATCCGGGAAATGAAAGCCCGAGGGCTGCGCGTCACGCTCTATCCGTTCCTGATGATGGATGTGCCGCACGGCAACACCCTGCCGAACCCGTATTCCGACAACGCGGCCGGGACGGGCCAGCCTGCTTTCCCATGGCGAGGGCGAATCACCTGTTCGCCTGCGGCGGGCTATGTCGGATCGGTGGACAAGACCGCTGCGGCTGCTGCGCAGGTTGCAGCGCTCTTTGGCAGCGCCAGCCCCTCAGACTTTTCCATCTCGGGCGAAAGCGTCAGATGGACCGGCGCGTTCGGTGACTGGGGCCTGCGCCGCATGGTGCTGCACTATGCCCATCTCTGCGCGGTCGCGGGCGGGGTCGATGCCTTCCTGATCGGCTCGGAGATGCGTGGGCTCACGACAATCCGTTCCGGGTCGAGCACTTATCCGCCGGTGCAGGCGTTACGCGACCTGGCGGCGGATGTGCGCGCGATCCTTGGGGCGTCGACGAAGATTGGCTATGCGGCCGACTGGTCGGAGTATTTCGGGCACCATCCTGCGGACAGCAGTGGTGATGTGTATTTCCATCTCGACCCGCTCTGGGCTGATCCGGAGATCGATTTCATCGGCATCGACAATTACATGCCACTCTCGGACTGGCGCGACGGGTTCGAGCATGCCGATGCAGCCGAAGGCTGGCCTGCGATCTACGACCGGGCCTATCTGCAGGGGAACATTGCGGGCGGAGAAGGCTTCGACTGGTTCTATGCCAGCGCCGCCGACCGCTCAGCACAGGTACGCACGCCGATCACCGACGGTGCCGTCAATAAGCCTTGGGTGTTCCGCACCAAGGATCTGAAAGCTTGGTGGTCGAACGCACATTACAACCGCCCGGGTGGGCTGGAAAGCAGCACGCCGACGGCATGGGTCCCGCAGTCAAAGCCGATCTGGTTCACCGAGCTTGGCTGTCCTGCCATCGACCGCGGCACCAACCAGCCCAACGTCTTCTTCGACCCGAAGTCCTCGGAGAGTGTCACGCCGTATTTCTCGCGCGGCTGGCGGGACGATGCGATCCAGCGGGCTTATCTTGAGGCAACCTACCTCTGGTGGGACGACGCCGCGAACAACCCGGTGTCATCGATCTACAGTGGCCGGATGGTGAATGTGCCGGAATGCGCCGCCTGGACATGGGACGCGCGGCCCTATCCATTCTTTCCTGAACTCACCGATGTCTGGGCCGATGGGCCAAACTGGCGGCTGGGGCACTGGCTGACCGGGCGGCTCGGCGCGGTGTCGCTCGCGGCACTTATCCGGCACCTCTGCCTGCGGGCAGGTATGCCCGAGTCCCGGGTCGATGTCTCCGGGCTCTGGGGCGCGGTGGAAGGCTATGCCATCGGCGCGCTGGAAAGCCCGCGCGCGTCCATCACCACGCTGTCGCGCCACTTCGGCTTCGATGCCGTGGAGAGCGAAGGCGTGATCCGGTTCGTCATGCGCGGCCGGGCCTCCGTCGCCGCCCTCGCGCTCGATGATCTGGTGGCCGCCCGTGAAGGCGATGTGCTGGAACTGACGCGCGGCCAAGAGACGGAACTGCCCCAGGCTTTGAAATGGCAAGTGGCGCGTGCGGATGAGGATTATGACGCCGCCCTTGTCGAGGCGCGCCGCATCACCGTGGACACGACCCGGATCGCCTCGGAAAGCTTCCCCATGGCGGTCCCGCCCGAAGAGGCCGAGCGGCGCTGTCGCCGCGCTCTGATGGAGGCCTGGACCGGGCGGGAGACAGCGGCGTTTCTTCTGCCACCCTCGCGGCTGGGACTTGATCCAGCGGATGTCGTGACGCTGCAACACGACGGGCGGCAGATGGACCTGCGGCTCATTTCCGTTGCCGACGCAGAGGCGCGCGGCATCGAGGCGGTGCATCAGGACCGGGCAGCCTATGATATGCCGCCCGGATCACCACGTCCGTCGTCGCTCTTGAGCCCCGTCGTGTTCGGCGCGCCCGAGGTGGTGTTGATGGATCTGCCGCAGCTGACCGAGGATCAGTCCGCCCATCGCCCGTTCGTCGCGGCCCATGCTGTTCCCTGGTCGGGGGAGATGGCGGTGTTTCGCAGCCCCTCGACGGATGGGTTCGAACTGCTGACGACGTTCGGCAGCCGTGCCCGGATCGGCACGCTGGTCTCGGACTTCTATGCAGGCCCCACGTCACGGTTTGATCTCGGCAATGAATTGGTCGTCGATCTGCTGACCGGCACCCTCGAAAGCGTCACCGATCTGACCCTATTCGGTGGAGCCAATGCGCTGGCCGTCGAGAGTGCCCTCGGCATCTGGGAGATCGTGCAGGCGGGCGCGGCTGAGCTGCTGGCGCACGGCCGGTATCGGCTGACGCGCCTGCTGCGGGGCCAGCGCGGCACCGAGGACGCGATGGGCAACCCGGCTCCGGCAGGCGCGCGGGTGGTGGTGTTGGACGACGCACTGGCATCATTGCCAATTGCTGAGGCTGATGTCGGGCTGCCATGGAACTGGCGCATCGGCCCCGCAAGCCGCTCTGTCAGCGACGAGACCTATGTTGCCGTTCCCTTCACGCCCGAAGGCGCTGGGCTGCGGCCGTTCTCCGTCGCTCATGTCGAGCAGCCATGGCGACGACCGCGTACACTAGGCGATCTGACCATTTGCTGGACGCGGCGGTCTCGCGCGCTTTCGGCTGACAGCTGGGGCGCGGTCGAGGTGCCGCTGATCGAGGAGATCGAAACCTATGAGGTCGAGATCCTCGATGGGGCGAGCGTCAAGCGCACTCTGTCCAACACCACGACCAGCGCGATCTACTCGGCCGCTCAGCAGACCGCTGATTGGGGTGCGCCGCTCGCGCCCGGCGACACGCTCGACATCCGCATCTACCAGCTCTCCGCCCTGATCGGGCGGGGTGCGGCCAAAACCGTCACACTGACATTCTGAAAGGACCACCATGGCCGATGCTACGACCCATCTGCTGCTGCCCTACATCCTGGCGGCGCAAGCCCAGAAGCATGTCACCCACAACGAGGCGCTGCGGATCCTCGACGGGCTTGTGCAGCTTTCCGTCCACGACCGGGATCTGACAGCGCCACCCGGTTCGCCCGCCGATGGCGACAGGTATATTGTCGCCTCTGGCGGCGCGGGCGACTGGGCGGACTGGGACATGAATGTCGCACTCTGGGCCGACGGCGCTTGGCTGCGGCTGCCGCCACGCACCGGCTGGCGGGCATGGATCGAGGACGAGGGCGTTCTGCTGGTCTACGACGGCTCGGACTGGATCGGCACCACGCCTGCCTCTTTGCAGAACCTCACGCTGCTCGGCGTCGGCACCACCGCCGATCCGGCCAACCCGTTCTCGGCCAAGCTCAATGCTGCGCTCTGGACCGCGAAGACGACGGCCGAAGGCGGGACCGGCGATCTTTTCTACACCATGAACAAGGAGGCCGCAGGCGACGATCTCGGACTGACACTGCAGACCGGCTTCGTGACCAAGGCACTGCTGGGGCTGTTCGGCTCGGACAAGTTCCGCCTCGCGGTCTCACCCGACGGCAGCATGTTCTTCGACGGGCTCATCGTCGACAATACGAGCGGCATCGTTGATCAGCCCCGGCTCCCGCGCTTCAAGGCCTATACCGACTACGACAACTATGTCGGCGTCGGGGCCTGGACGAAGATCGGCCTCAACAACACCGATTATAATGATCAGGGCGCGTTCGACGCGGGAGCCAACCTCTTCACCGCGCCCGTCGACGGAACCTACCTCTTCGGCGCGACGCTGCTCTTCAAAGTCAATTCCAGCACCTCGGCCCGGATGCGCGGGCGGCTCGTGCTGAACGGCAGCAAGGAAATCCGCGGCTCCTTCGGCGAGAACTCGGCCACCCACGTCTCGCTGGCCACCGCCATCTGGCTGCAGACCATGGTGCCGTTGAGCGCAGGCGACACCGTCGAGCTGCAGGGGTATTTCCGCGCGCAGGATGGGTATTTCGCGGCCGAGCACACGTCCTTCTGGGGCTGCAAGGTCGGCTGACCGGATGTGACCAGCTGCCGTTTCGCAGGCGCATCAGGATCGATCAAAGGAAATCACCATGACAGAACGTAACTCCCTCGCGCAGGAGGTCGGCGCGGCCTTGCGCGACCACGGCATCACCGCCGCCATCACGGCGCTGATCGGTGGCACCATCGCCCTGCTGGCCGCCGTTTCGCGAAGGGCGTTCACCAATGACGCCATGCTGTCCCGGTTGGACCGCGAGCTTCTGGCCGAGCGCGACCGCGTCGATCGCCAGCGCGCCGAGGATCGCAAGGGCGACGCCGACCGGCTGGAGCGGATCGAGACCGACATCCGGGCCATGCGTGATCTGATGTTCGAAGCGTTTCAGCGTGGCCGCAGCGACTGACCAACTACCACATCAATAAACCTGCCATCCACCCGCCCCAGAGGCGGGTTTTGCATTTCTGGAGACCGACATGCCAACCACGACCTATGCCCATTTCCGCGACGTGCCCGAGAGCGCTTGGCGCTGGCCCAGTTTTTCGCCCGCCGAGATCGCCTGCCGCAGCACCGGTGCGATCAAGATCAATACCGAGGCCATGGACAAGCTGCAGGCCTTGCGCAACCGCCTTGGCAAGCCGCTGATCGTGCGCTCGGCCTATCGCAGCCCGGCCCACAACCGCGCCGTTGGCGGGGCACCGCGCTCCAGGCACATGCTGGGCACCGCGTTCGACATCGCCATGTCGAACCATGACCCGGCCACGTTTGCCGCGGCCGCGCGCGACGTGGGTTTTCTGGGCTTCGGCACCTATCCCCGATCGGGCTTCATGCACATCGATCTCGGCCCGGCGCGGTCCTGGGGCGAACCGTTCCCCGCACGCCCCACGTCCTTCGTAGCGGAAGTAACGCCCGCGCGTGAGGTTCTGGCCGAAAGCCGCACCCTGAAAGGCGGCGGCGCGGCCGGGGTAGCGACAATCGGTGCCGCCGGTGTGGAGGTCGCACAGGATGTCCTGGCAGAGACCCAATCCGCCATCCTGCCGCTGGTGCCTTACCTCGATACCCTGCGCTGGGTGTTCATCACCGTGGCGCTGATTGGTATCGCCGTCGCTATCCACGCCCGGATGGATGACTGGAAACGGGGGCGGCGGTGATGGGCTGGATCACCGCGATCCTCGCCAGCGGCCCGGCACGCAATGCGCTGGGCCTGTTTCTGGCCGCCACCACCATCGCCCTGTTCCTGCTCAATCTCCGCCGCGCGGGTGAGCGTACTGGGCGGTTGGCGGAACGTTTGCAAACATCGGAGACAACCCATGACGTCCAACGCCGGATGCTTGAGGCTGCCAGCCGTCGCCCCCCTGATCGCGGTGCTTTGGTTGAGCGGCTGCGCGACGGACGGTTCTAACGCAGACATGTTATGTCCGCCCGTAGTGTCCTACAGCGCCGCCGACCAGGCGCGCACCGCTGCCGAGGTGGCTACCCTGCCGGAGGGTGCGGTCGTCGTGCGGATGCTCAGCGATTACGCCGTCCTGCGCGATCAGGCGCGGGCGTGCGGGTGAAGAATGGGCCGGGCAAGTGCCCAGCGGGAAGCGCCTGACGCCTCGACCGCAACGTCACGCCCGGCCCGTTTCACGGATTCACGGTTTCAAAGAGCGGCAGCGAGTCGCTGCGCGGACATGATGGCATGCGACCTCGTCCTCTGTCGCGCGCGGAAATGGGCACATTTGTGCACCTCTGGCGGATCGAGAGTGGTGCTTGACTATCCTGCGATCGCCCGTTGATTGGGGCAATTACCGACCCTCGCTGCGCCAAACACCAAGGTCTGCTTCGACGGGGGCCGTTCAACAAACGGTCGATATTGCCGGAGCCATAAATCCCTAGCACAACTGGTCTAGCCGGTAGCTTGGCCAAGTGAACACAGTTAATTTTCGGCAATATTTCAGACGTATTGGGCGGATCATTCGTTGAACAGCCGTGTTTTTATGACGTCCCAACAGTCTTGATGTGGCTCCAAGTCGAGCAACTGAAGACCCATGTGAGTGGATTCAGGGTTCCGTGGACGGACACCTTTGTGCTTTGCGAGGTAAGCGGAATGATGAGCGTAGACAATTCCTTGCAATGTGCCTTGCGTGAGGACGAAGAAGTTGTCATCCCCGCGCCTCTCACCAATATGAACGAACACGTAAATCAGTTCAGGATCGAGTTCAGTGTCGATCCCATGAATTTTTTGCTGAGTTCCTTCCATCGTGATTTTCAGAAAGCGAGCGGCGTTCAGATGCACCGAACCACTCCTCCATGACTTCACCTGCAGATGGAGAGTAGTGCCTGCGGAATATGCAAGCAAATCAATGTCTGGAACATTTCCTGCGAACGAAGTTGCGACGATATCACGTCATCCCAATTCTGCCACGACCAAAGCTTCGCCAATCTGGCCTGCAAGTTGTGTTGAGAATTTGCGCTTCGCCATGACCCTATTCGCCTCGCACTGCTGCGATTAGTCGGCGGAATTCAGCGTCTATGGTGTCCCGTTTCCAAAAGTTAATGAAGCGCGCCACTACCTGCAAATTTCCCACTTCGTAGTGACCATTACTGTCAATTCTATCCAGAGAAGGCCGCAACTGGCCGTCTACACCTTCGAACTGCAAAGTGAGACCGGTAATCGCACAGCGATCACCAGTCTCGTCCAGCAGCTCGTTCAAATGTGCAATGAGAGCTTCCTTCGACAACCTAAGGTCTTTATTTTTGACTGTTTGTTCAACGGCTTGGCCGTACGACTGCTTTGCTGTTTGCTCCGCTTGGTTCGCCATGCTCCAGACTGCCTTGAATCTAGCGTCCTTGATTTCACCCTTATTCTGGCGCTCTAATTTGCTGACCCACCAGAGAGCATCCAACGTCCACAGATCAACGCCGAGTTCTTCAGCCAAGTCGAGCAATGCTAAATTGATAATCTCATATTTTTTTCCAAACGATGAACCGTGCGGAAAGGTGGGCCAAATGCCGCGATCACGCATTTCCGGCTCACTGGTGCCATTCCAAACGCCATAGCGATCAGGATATGCAAGCAGCAACATCGGCGAGAGCGTAGCCGCGCCGACGCCATGAACCATCGACAAAGCCGTGTCGAACCTTTCTGAAAGCGGCGCAGCCTCATCGACAAGAATGGACACAGCGGTACGCAGGTTGTCCATGTCATTTGCTGCGGGGCGGCCGAGGCGTTCCAATCCCGACCAATGGTGATTGTGCTTGATACTCAGGAAATCGAGATAGTCTTGCCGCGTGAGGCTGGAAGGATCGCGGAAGAGCGGTCCGAAGCGGTTCATCACCTCGTCGCGTCTAGCGACGGAGTGGTGAATGTCAGGAAGACTAAGGGCTTTCTTCAGGTCAAATGTCATGGGCCGAAATATTACATAGACGCATGTTCAGTGCCAAGTTCTATCAAGCGACTTAAGTTCGCCAATAACCCCTATTAAATCTTCTTGCTCAACAACCCTCGTTTTTAGCACAGGCTGAAAGCACCCCATTTCCCGCTGCCACAAACCTTGTTTAAAACCCAACCAGTTGTTGAAGTTTTTTGGCTTGCACATGATAGCCGACATTCATGCGCCCCGCAGCATCGGTGAGTCTGGGCTCGAAGCGGTCTTTCCGAAAGTTTTTGCATCGGCTGCAGGCTGTCATGCGCCGCCCTTTACTTATCGAACCACCGGCAGATCGGAAAGTCGCGTGGTATAGCGCGGGCTTTTATGGTCAGAACGCAGCTTCCATGAGCGTTTCATACCCTCGCTCGCCAGCACCATCGTCTTTTTCCCGAAGCGCTGATTCACCTGATCGAGCGCGGTCATTAGCGACTGCGACTTTGGGTTCTGGGCATCGAATAGCGTCAATGGCCGGTCCTCAAGCCGCAGTAGATCGTCCAGCAGAACCCCCGCCTTGGTGAAGCCGAAGGCTCTGCTTTGGTCTTTCGGCCATGCGGCCTGCGCGCATCGCCGCGCCGCCTCTACAAGATCGAACGTATCCGAGGACATCGGCGTCATGCGGGTCGAGCGGGATCCTGCATATTGCGGCCGATCCATTCGATGCCGGTTGGTGTGAAAAAACACGGTCAGCGTTCCAGCAACCAGGCCATGCTGGCGCAGCTTTTCTGCCGCGCGGGTCGCGTGGGCGGTAATAGCCTGGAACAATGTGTCGAAATCAGTCATCGGCTTTCCGGCCGAACGGGTGACGGCCATGCCTTTGCGCTGTGGCTCTACCTCATCAAAGGACAGGCAGGGCTCCCCCTGCAGTTCCAGCACGGTGCGTTCGAGAACAACCGTGCCAAGGCTGCGCGCCTGCCTGAGAGGCATGTCGCGCAACTCAGCCGCGGTGCGGATGCCGACGCCGTGCAACTTTTTCTCTGTCTGACGCCCGACACCCCAGAGGTCGCCCACCGGCACCATGGGCAACAACCAGTCAGCCAAGGCGTCATCCATCATGTCCAGGACGCCTGCGAAGATCGGGTTCCTTTTGGCGATGTCGTTCGCACATTTCGCCAGTGTCTTCGTTGGCGCGATCCCGACACGGACCGGCACGCCGATGCGCCGCAGCACCGCCGCGCGCATAGCACGGGCGTGAGCCGTACGGTCAGGAAAGCCTGTGAAATCAAGAAAGCACTCGTCTATCGAGTAGATTTCCACATTCGGTGTGAAGTCCTCATAGACCTCGACCACCCGCCGGGAAATATCCCCGTAGAGCGTGTAGTTCGAACTGAACACGCGCACGCCATGCGCCTCGATCTTATCTCGGATCAAATGCAGCGGCTCGCCCATCTTGATCCCGAGCGCCTTTGCCTCATCACTGCGCGCCACGGCGCAGCCATCATTGTTCGAGAGGACGATGACCGGCACGTTTTTCAGGGTCGGATCAAAGATCCGCTCGGCGCTTACATAGAAGTTCGCGCTGTCGCTGATCGCGATAGGCCGCTTCACGCCAGATCATAGCGGCGCACGACACCCGCGATCACGCCCCATATCTCGCTGTCTTCAGTCAATTCAATGTCAGGAAAGTGTTCGCGGCTGTTGGCCGGAGCGAGATAATACCTGCCTTCGCGCTTTCGCAAGATCTTCGCGGTCACCGCGCCTTCTACCACGGCCAGGACCGCGCGCCCGACGCGCCGCTTTCCGGCGCGGTCCACGGCAATAATGTCGCCGTCCCGTATGCCCACGTCCCAGAGGCAGTCGCCTTCGACGCGCCACCAGAAGGTCGAGGCCGGATGCCGCACCACCCAGGCCATCGGGTCGATCTCATCTTCCAGATCATCCCCGGCAGGCGACGGGAACCCGGCACTGACCGGCGTGCTGATAAGGCGCATCGGGAAACCGTTGGCGATGACAGGCTGTTCGACGCGGTGCAGCGGCATGGGAATCCTTGCGAGTTCTTCTTTTGTTCTCCATCTGCGATAGAGCCCCCGCGTGTCAAGAGCGATCGGATTTCTCGACCGAAATTACAGACCGCCCTTGTCGAATTTCAGGCCTTCGCCGCTTTGATGAATGACCATGGATTCAGCCGGAAATGGCCGTAACAGAGCAAAGGCTGGTTCCGGCCGACCTGTCAGCCACTCCTCGTAGTCTTCCGGATGCAGGATCACAGGCATCCGGTCCGGGTGGGTATCCCGCACCAGCGCATTCGGCGTTGTCGTCACCATCGATGAGGTGACCATCTCGCGTTGCTCACCGCCGTAATTGCCGTTGAATGCGCGCCAGACACCCGCAAAGGCGAAGGGCGGCCGGTTGCCCTCACCTGTCACGCCAAACCAAACATAGGTGGCCGGGTTGCGACCCTTGGCCTCGCAGAAGCTCGTCGCCGGGATCAGGCACCGGCGCTCGACAAAGCTCGTCTTCCAGAAGGGCGACGTTCTCAGCTTGTCGTCTCGCGCGTTGTTCACGGCCTTCGGCTGAATCGGCTTGCCGGTCTTTTTTGAGATCTGGGGCAGCACAAAGCCCCAATGCGTATTCCAGAGGGCGCGCTGACCATCATCAGTCAGAGCAACGACAGGAGCGTTTCCCTTCGGGAAGATCGCAGGCAACGGCTCCGCATTGCCGAGCTGATCGTTGCTCGCATAAACTGCGAACAGCTGGCGCATGGCGGCAACCGGCATGGTGTTTGAGTAAAGATTGCACATGGAAGATCGTAACTCGATTTTGGGGGGCCGTCACGAGGCAACGCTCGACTGACTTGTTTACCAATTGCAAATCGGACTTCTTTGCATGCGGCTGCCTGCGAATCCCTGCTTATGCACGCTGGTGCGGTTTTTCTGGTCGGGTGTTGATGTGGCGTTGATGTAGAGCGGACAAGCAAAAGCCCGACTGATTAGGTCGGGCTTTAAGCGTTTGATTTGGCGTAGTTATTTGGTTGCGGGAGTAGGATTTGAACCTACGACCTTCAGGTTATGAGCCTGACGAGCTACCGGACTGCTCCATCCCGCGCCAATGTCGGATAACGCCTACCTAGTGGTGCCAGTCGGCGGGTGCAATGGCAAAGTGACGTTTCGATTGAATATTTTCTCACGCCGTGCTGCGGTCGACGAGTTTTGTCAAAGCCAGTGCGGCAATCAGCATCGATCAGGATGGCCCGATCATGAAGCATGAGACGTTACGCGCCTGGAGGCGGCGGCAGGCCAGATCGGCGGTGTCGCGCGTCATGCCCATGAAATTGGCGTCGAACCCGCGCGACGATTGCACGACCTTGCGCAACGTGCCGTCCAGTGTCGTCATTTCGGCGAGCGCTGTGCGCAACAGTACCTTTTCGGCCTGGTAGCGGCTGTTGTAGCGTCCGACATTGATGCCCCAGTGCTGGCCGCCAGATGTCGATACACGCGTGACGATCTCCTGTTGCGGCTCGGGCTGCCGTGCCGGGGGCTGTTCCGGTTCGGGCGGCGCTTCGGCGGCGGCGGGTTCGGCGAATGCCAGAACCAGATCCTCGGGCCGGGCCGTGGGGCGGCGATCCGGTACGGCCTCCGCAGTCGAGCCCATCGCGACGTCCAGCCCTTCGGAAATGGCGGCCTTGATGATTGCCTCGTCCTGGGCGGCTGCGGCGGCGGCCGCGACGGCCATCAACACCGGTTCCTGATCGATGCGCATCTGGGGGCGCAGGCTTTTCTGCACGGCGCCGACAACGCGGATGGTCTTGCCCGCTGCGCCCGGCGCAGTGGTGTTGCCGACATAGGCCGGCCGGGAGGGTTTCTGCAACGGTGCCCGCGACGGTGCACGGCGGAAGCCGAGGTCGAGCAGTTCCGCCACCTTCGCATTGCGGGTCGCGGTGGATCTGCCGCCGAAAACCGTGGCGATGACACGCTCGCTGCCGCGTTCGGCCGACGCGACGAGATTGAACCCGGCCGCGCTGGTATAGCCCGTCTTGATCCCGTCGGCGCCGGAGTAGCTGGACAGCAGCCGCCGATTGGTGTGGTTAACCGTGCGCACCCCGGCATTTGCGGTGCGCCGCGAGAACAGATTGTAATATTGCGGATAATCGTAGATCACGTGCCGCCCCAGCAGCGTCATGTCGCGGGCGGTGGACAAATGTCCGCTCTGGGTCAGACCGTGGGCATTCTTGAATGTCGTCTGGGTCATTCCCATCATCTTGGCGGTGCGGTTCATGCGGGCCGCGAACGCGTCCTCGGATCCGCTGATCGCTTCGCCGATGGCGGTGGCGGCGTCATTTGCCGACTTCACCGCCGCAGCCCGGATCAGGTAACGCAGGGCGATACGCTGGCCCGATTTCAGCCCCAGTTTCGACGGCGGTTCGGATGCGGCCTTGCGCGAGATCGTCACCTCGTCGTCGAGCGAAATTTCGCCGTTCTGCACAGCCTCGAACGCGATGTAGAGCGTCATCATCTTTGTCAGAGATGCCGGGTGCAGACGTGTTTCGGCGTTTGCGGCGTGCAGCACCTCGCCGGTGCGCGCGTCGATGACATAAGCCGCATAGGGCGCCGCCACCGCGCTGAGCGGCAGGAGGACAAGCAACCAGAATGCGGTGATGATATACAGCCACAAACGGGCCGGACTGCTGCGCCGAACCTTCACGATATCTGCCTTTGTCTGCCTCACGGGTCGCCGGTTTTCCGGCTGACGCTTTTGTTACCGAAAACGCTAGCACAGGCCTCCGGCAAAATAAATACGGTTTTATAACCCGTTATCGGTGGCCGCGCGCGGCGCCCACAAGATATGGGGCGTCGGCACGCGCCTGCCCCCATAGCTACCCCATATCCAGAAATTTTACGAAAATTCGCGCTGAAAATAATCGCGATCGGCATCGGGCGTGGCGAATTTCGACCGCGCTCGGTGTCTCGCACAGACTTGTTGTCGTCTTTTGTCTCCCTCGGCTGTGTCCCTCGGCGCCTGAACGCATGGGCCCGGATTTTGCCGTGCTCTTTTCGAATCCTGCAGGAAGGTTATATTGACGGTTAGAGACGAAAATCTTTGAAATCGGATAGGCGCGATGTTGCTTCAGTCTTGGATGATGGCCGACAAGCCGGATGGCGACGAGGGCGATGGCGCGGTGGTTCTGGAGACACGCACCAAGACCCGCCGCCCGCCGCTTTACAAGGTGATGCTGCTGAACGACGATTACACACCGATGGAGTTCGTGGTGCACGTGCTCGAGCGGTTTTTCGGCATGTCGCACGCACAAGCCTTCGAAATCATGCTGACGGTTCACAAGCGCGGACTGGCCGTGGTCGGTGTGTTCAGTCATGAAATCGCGGAGACCAAGGTCGGACAGGTCATGGATTTCGCCCGCCGCCATCAACACCCGCTTCAGTGCACGATGGAAAAGGAAGACTGAATGTCTCGTTCCTTCACCGCAAACATTGCAGGTCGCGCCCTGGTGCGAGCGAACGGTCGGCGCGTCGCGATCATGGCCGAAGCCCGATAGGAGAGTTGCGCGATGAGCGCCCGATTGACACTCGCGCTGGAGGCGGGCGGTCTGGTTCTGCCGGAAACCGGCACGATCAGCGTGCTGTCCCCCACACCGGACACCGATCTGTCCGCCCTGCCCCGCGACCGGGTTCAGGTGGTTTCGCCCTTCAAGCCCTGGTTCGACGCGTTCGAGGCCTCGGGATATGATTGTGTGCCCCATAGCGACGCGCCCTGCGCCATGGCCATCGTCAGCATGCCGCGCGCCAAGGCCCGTGCACGATCGCTGATTTTTCAGGCCGCGTCGCGCAGTTCCGGGCTGGTCGTGGTCGAGGGGGCAAAGACCGACGGAATCGACAGTATCCTGAAGGAATTGCGCAAGCATCTGCATATCGGCGATCCGATCGCCAAGGCGCATGGCAAGATCTTCTGGTTCCGGGCCGATTCGGATGCCCTTTCGGACTGGCGTGCGCCCGAGCGCATTGAGGCGGAGGGATTCCTGACCGCGCCGGGCATCTTCTCGGCGGACGGGGTCGATCCGGCGTCGCATCTTCTGGCCAATTTCCTGCCCAAGCGACAATTGGGCCGGCATGTCGTCGATCTGGGGGCGGGCTGGGGCTATCTGGGACTTCAGGCGCTGGGCGCGCCTCAGATCCAGACGGTCGATCTGGTCGAAGCCGACCATATCGCGCTGGAATGCGCCCGCCTGAACCTGCGCGATCCGCGGGCGCGGTTTCACTGGGCCGACGCCACAAGATGGAGTCCCGATGAACCGGCCGATTCGGTCATCATGAACCCGCCCTTTCATACCGGGCGGCAGGCCGATCCGGCGCTGGGGCGCGAGTTCATCGCAGCCGCCGCGCGCATCCTGTCACCTTCGGGGCAATTGTGGATGGTGGCCAACCGACATCTGCCCTATGAGGCGACGCTCGATGAGCATTTCGCACGGATGCAGGAAACCGCCGGCGATACCCGGTTCAAGGTGCTGCATGCCACAAGGCCGCGCCGGACGCGCTGATCGCGCCGCTGGCCGCACAATCACGGAGAGCGAGCATGTCTTTTTCCATCGCGGGCAAGACCGCCATCGTAACGGGGGCCGCCAATGGCATCGGGTTGGCCATCGGACGGCAATTCGTAGAAAATGGCGCGAACGTGATGTTCGCGGACATGGACGAGAAGCGCCTCGCCGACGAGTTGGGAGCGCAGGCAGATGAAAGCAACGTACAGTATTTCGCGGGCGATCTGCGGGAAAAGCTGGCGATTGCCAATCTGCTGTCGGCGACGATTGACGCGTTCGACCAGGTGGATATTCTGGTCAACGGTGCCCGGCAGGTGATTCCGTCGGATCCGCTGGATCCCGAGGATGGTTCGGTCATGGAGCTTTTGAACCAGAACCTGATGCCGGCGCTGCGGTTGAGCCAGCTTGTGGCGCGGCGTATGATCAAGGAGGCCGACCCGGACCAGGCGGGACCGGTCGGTTCGATCATCAATCTCAGTTCGATCGCCGCGCGGCGCACCCATCCGGATCTTTTGGCCTATTCCGTCAGTTCAGCCGCGCTGGACCAGATGACGCGGTCGCTGGCGGTGGCGCTGGCGCCGCATCGCATCCGTGTGAACGCGGTCGCGTTCGGGTCGGTGATGAGCGCCTCGCTGAAATCGACGCTGCGCGACAAGCAGGAATATCGACAGGACATCGAGGATCACACGCCGCTGAACCGCATCGCCTCGCCCGGCGAACTGGCCGACGCGGTGCAGTTCCTGGCCTCGGACGCGGCGGGGTTCATGACCGGGCAGATCCTGACGCTGGATGGCGGGCGCACGTTGCTGGACCCGGTGGCGGCGCCTGCACACTGAACCGGCGCACATGCTGCAACTGCGGGAACGAGGGGCGCCGCCCCTCGCGCTCCCCGGGGTATTTTCAACCAGAAAGAAGCTGGACGCGTCAGGGTTTGGGGTGATCGTCCCATTCGTCCGACAGGATCCGGCGCGCGTCGCCTTCGGGATCGTCATACTGGTTCGTGCGCACCGTGTAGATGAACCCGGCCAGTCCCAGCCCGCCCAGGATCAGTGATATCGGGATCAGCCAGCCAAGGACCTGCATGGGTTATTTCAGCCTCAATGCGTTCAACGATACGATGATGGACGATGTGGACATCGCCAGCGCCGCTATCAAGGGGGTGGCGAAGCCCGCCACCGCCAGCGGCACCGCAAGGACGTTGTAGACCGTGGCGATCCGGAAGTTCTCGCGGATGCGTTTCGTGGCGCGTTTCGCGGTGGCGCAGGCCTCGGCGATGGGCGAAAGATCGCGCCCCAGCAGCACGATGTCGGAGGCGACGCGCGCGGCGTCGAGCGCGGAAGCGGGCGAAATCGACACATGTGCCGCGGTCAGCGCCGCAGTGTCGTTCAGCCCGTCGCCCACCATCAGCACGTGGTGGCCCTGCGCTGTCAGGTCGTCGATCCGCGCGGCCTTGTCCTGCGGCAGTGCCTCGGCCTGCCAGTCGGCGATGCCCAGACGGTCGGCCAGCGTTTCGACCGCGCCGGTGCTGTCGCCCGAGATCAGCAGCACCTGTTTTCCCGCGCCCTGCAATTCCCGAACGGCTTGTGCCGCGCCGGGGCGCAGCGAGTCGGTGAATTGAAAGGCGCGCGGCGCGGCATCATCGCCGAGGGAGAGGAACGTCGCGGTCCGGGTCCCGGAGGTCGCGCCGACCCACGCGGCGCGGCCAAGGCGCACGCGGCGTCCCTGCCACGTCGCTTCGGTGCCGTAGCCGGGAACCTCGGTGATGTCGTGCAATTCGGCGGCCGCGGTTCCGGCGGCACGGGCGGCGTCGGTAATCGACAGGGAGAGCGGATGCGACGATCCTTGCGCGAGGGCCAGCGCGACCGATAGCGCGGTCGGCGGGAAATCGGCGATGTTCGTCAGCTGCGGCGTGCCCTCGGTCAGCGTGCCGGTCTTGTCGAACACGACGGTATCGACCTCGGCCAGACGTTCCAGCGCGGTGGCGTGCTTGATCAGCAGCCCGCGCCGGAACAACCTGCCCGATGCGGCGGTGGTCACGGCCGGCACGGCAAGGCCCAGCGCGCAAGGACAGGTGATGATCAGCACGGCGGCGGCAATATTCAGCGCCGTGCGCAGGTCGAACGTGTAGAGATACCAACCGACGAAGGCGAGCGCCGACAGGATATGCACCCCCGGCGCGTAGAGTTTCGCGGCCTTGTCCGCGAGCGACGTGTAGTTCGAGCGCCCGGATTCCGCGACCGCCACCAGATCGGCCATGCGGTGCAGCGACGTGTCCTGCCCCACCGCGCTGGCGCGGATGGTCAGCGGGCCGGTCAGGTTGACCTCGCCCGCGCTGACGGCGCGCCCCGGTTCGGCAAAGACCGGCAACGTTTCGCCCGTCAACAGCGAGCGGTCCAGTTCGGAACGACCGTCCGTGATGATCCCGTCGACCGGCATCCGCCCGCCGGGGCGCACGCGGATCAGGTCGCCGACGGCAAGGCTGGCCGCCGGCACGTCGCGCTCGCCGGTATCGGTCAGAAGGCTGGCGCGGGGCACTTCGAGCGCGGCGAGTTCCTCGGCCGCGGAACGCGCCACGGCGCGCGTTCGGAAATCGAGATAACGCCCCGCCAGCAGGAAGAACGTCAGCGTCAGCGCGGCGTCGAAATAGGCGTGTTCGCCGGACAGGGAGGTTTCCCAGAGCGAGGTGACCAGTGCCAGCAGGATCGCCAGCACGATCGGCACATCCATGTTCAGCCGACCCGCCGAAAGCGCCGCCCACGCATTGCGAAAGAACGGCTGCGCCGAAAACGCGATCGCGGGAATGGTGATCGCGGCGGAGATCCAGTGGAACAGATCGCGCGTGGCGTCGGCCGCGCCCGCCCAAACCGACACCGACAGCAGCATCACGTTCATCGAGGCGAATCCGGCCACCGCCAGCCGCATCAGCAGATCGCGCCCGGCACGGTCGCTCTCGGTGGCGCGCAGCGCGCCGGGATCGAGTTCATGCGCCTCGTATCCCAGCCCGGCGAGCGTGGCGACGAGATCGGGCGCGGTGACCTCTGGTTCGGCATCGACCATGACGCGCTTCAGCGTCAGGTTGACGCGCGCAGTCTTCACGCCGGGATGGGCGGTCAGGCCGCGTTCGACGGCGGAAATGCAGGCCTGACAATGGATCGTGGGCAGCGACAGGGCGAGGCGCGCGTTCTTCGGCGTCTCGGCCACCGGATCGGCCGGCGCGGCCAGACAGCCCGGACAGGCCGCCGCAGGGGCAGGACGCATATGCGCGGTCATCGCATCTACCTTTTTACATGCAGAACGACACGCTGAACGAATTCGGTGCCGTCCTGCGCATGGGCGACCATTCTGATGTTCCAATTGCCGGCGCCAAGTTCGACAGGCGCAACATAGCCGGTGCCGTCAAAGCGGAAATCGGGCGCGATGTCGTCGCGGACATGGGTCGGCCGACCCAGCGTGGCCGCAAGATCGGCGACCTGCACCGGCGCTCCGGCCGCATCGGTGATCGACAGGATCACCTGCCCGTCGCCGGCATCGGCGCGCACCGTCCAGCCCAGCGCCGCCTGCTCGGCCAGGCGGTCGTTGAATTCCTGGCTGGCGACGTAGGAATTAGCGACCTCGAGCCCCGGAAAGGTCTTTACCGCATTATAGGCCAGCGCGATGTTGACGCCGATGATCAGGGCGAAGGCGCCGCCAAAAACCATCGCCGCATGGCGCCCGGTGAATTCGCGTTCTGCCATGGTTCAGTTGCCCTTTCCGTTGAACGTGCTTGTCTTGTTCGCCCGGTCCCCGTTGGAGAGATCCTCGACCCAGAAGCGCACCTCGGTCCGGTTTGCGGTGGCCGGATCGCTGTCCGGCGGCGCGACCACATATACACGCTGCAACAGCGCCGTGTCAGCCGGAACCTCAACGACGTTTTCCGCCCTGCCCTCAAGCTGGACCGCATAGGCCGGATCGCCCGTCACGGTCAGTTCGAACGGGCGGGCGTCGCCGTTCTTGTTCAACAGGCGCACGTCGTATGTGTTGCGGATCGACCCGTCGGACATGGTGACGAAGGTGGGGTTGCGGATCGGTGCGACGCTCATCTCGATGTCCTGACGGATGAACAGCGCGAACAGCAGCCCGAACCCGACCAGCGACCACAGCGCGGTATACATGAGCGTGCGCGGCCGCAGGATGATTTTCCAGACCGACCGGGGGGTTCCGCCCTCACGTTCGCGGCCTTCATCCGACAGCGCCATGTAGTCGATCAGCCCGCGCGGCTTGCCGATGCGGGCCATCACGTCGTCGCAGGCGTCGATGCACAGCGCACAGGTGATGCATTCCAGTTGCTGACCATCCCGAATGTCGATGCCGACGGGACAGACGTTGACGCAGGCCATGCAATCGATGCAATCGCCCTGCTCGGCCCCCGCCTTGACCTCTTCGGAATGCTTGCGGGGTTCGCCGCGCCATTCGCGGTAGGCCACGACCAGCGTGTCCTCGTCCATCATCGCCGCCTGGATACGCGGCCACGGGCAAGCATAGATGCAGATCTGCTCGCGCGCGAACCCGCCGAAGAAGAACGTCGTCGCGGTCAGCAGGGCAATCGTGGTATAGGCGATCGGGTGCGCATTCAGCGTGAACAGATCGACCAGCAGCGTCGGCGCGTCGGTGAAATAGAATACCCACGCCCCTCCGGTCGCCACCGCGATCAGCAGCCAGGTGATCCATTTCGTCATGCGCAGGCGGAGTTTGCGGAAATCCCACTTCTTCTGACGATGCAGGCGCAGGCGCGCGTTGCGGTCGCCCTCGATCCAGCGTTCCACCAGAATGAACAGGTCGGTCCACACGGTCTGCGGGCAGGCATAGCCGCACCAGACCCGCCCCAGCGCCGAGGTGAACAGGAACAGACCCAGCCCGGCCATGATCAGCAATCCGGCGACGAAATAGAACTCGTGCGGCCAGATCTCGATCCAGAAGAAATAGAAGCGTCGGTTGGCCAGATCCAGCAAGACCGCCTGATCCGGCAGCGACGGGCCGCGGTCCCAACGGATCCAGGGCGTGATGTAGTAGATGCCCAGGGTCACCGCCAGGATGATCCATTTCAGGTTGCGAAACGGCCCCGACACGCGTCTGGGGAAAACGGGTTCGCGCGCGGCATAAAGCGTGGGGGCGGAATCGGAATCGCTCACGGACTCACTCCAGTTGGGCCTTGGCAGCGCCTTTTCACAAATCGGACCCGTTCAAACCTTGATATGGGTCAAAAAGCGCATTGGGCAGACATGTTTTACCGTTGCCGCCAATTTGACCCTTTGCGCGCCGGGTGCAAGGGCGCGACGTCCCGGGTGGACGATGGGTCGCATCCCAAGACGGCGGTGGTGGGATTTGCACCGCAATGTGCGGTGCCGACCATCCGGGAAACGCGCGAACAATTCGGACGACCAGCACCGCTTGTCCCTCCTGCCGCCAGGGCGACAGACCGGACATCTCGCGGCAGGCAACCGTGGGCTGCGAACCGTCTCACGTACGATCCGACTTTTCGCGCCGCTCCGCTTTGACCGATATCAAATCCGCTGAAATGATCGCGGGTCTGCGCGGGATGCGTTATCGTCCCGCGGTCCGGGTCTTGGTCTGCGCGGTCGCGACCTTGTTCTCGCGGTAGAACACATAGATGCCCGAGGCCAGGATGATCGCCACACCCAGCCAGGTCATCGCGTCGGGGAAATCGCCGAAAACCGCGTATCCCACCGCTGTCGCGCCGAGGATCTCGAGATACTGGAACGGCGCCAGGGTGCTGGCCTCGACCCGGCGGAACGCCTCGGCGATCAGCACGAAACTGATGGCGGCGAATCCCCCTGCCCCCAGCATCGCGCCCCACGCCCATATTGGCAGCGTCTCGGGCGCCTCGGTCACGACGCTGGGTCCGTACCAGAACATCATGACGATCAGCGTGCCGATTGCTGCATAGGCCGATGCGCCGCATTGCACCGTCAGCCCCGAGCGGATCTCGCTCGCGCGGCGCAATACGATCATGTTCAGCGCATAGCTTGCCGCCGCGATCAGCGGCAGGACCGCCGCGAACCCGAACTGCGCAAAACCCGGCCGAATCACGATCATTGCACCGATCAGCCCGACCACCACCGCCGCAAGCCGCCGCGGGCCGACTTTCTCGCCCAGAAATGGCCCGGCGAGCAGCGTCAGAAGCAGTGGTTCGACGAAGAAGATCGAGATCGCGGTCGCGATCGGCATCTTGGCGAAAGCGCCGATGAGGCTCATCAGCGTGATCGTGATCAGCAACCCCGACAGCGCCACGACGGGCGAGAACATCCGTCCGTGCAGACGTTTGCGCAGGATCACCGCCACCGGAACCAGGAACATCCCCTGCGCCAGCAACCGCCACATCGTCACCTCGGGGGACGGCATCACCGTGGTCAGCGCCTTGGCGAAACTGTCACCGATCGGCAGCAGCAGCATCGCGATGATCATCATGACCATACCGACGCCGGTTTCGCGCTGCTGGACCAGGATTCGGCTGGACATCGAAAACCTCTCTGCGGCGCGGGCGGATCGGGCGGTTCGGAATATATGAGCGGACATACGGGACGCGACCTGCGCCACTCATGCATGACGGCCAATCAGTCAGATGGCGACCAGTCTGTCAACCTGATGCCCGCCCGCCTGATCATCCATGACCGCTGGCAATGGCTGTCCAGAACGACGAAATCGCGCCACGGTTGCCCGTGGCGCGATCCTTGTTTTCCCAATGACGGACGTTGGCGGTCTTCAGTTGGTCGCCATCATGTACAGGACATACAGGCTGATCAACCCGAGCCCGACGATCCCGACCCATGCAAGGCCCATCAGGAACCGTCCCGGCAGATGCTCTCTCTCCTCGGGCGTCTGGAAGCCGTCGGTCACCGCCTTGACGGTCAGCCAATAGATGATCGGCGAGAACACCAGAGCCATGACCGACGCGATCTGTACGACCAGGATCGGACGCGGCATGCCGAACATGATGGCGGCACCGCCGACGATCCACAGCACCTGAAAACCGCGATGGATCAGCTTGCGGGTGCGGGGATCGTCCCAGCTGGTTTTCAGACGGACGGCACATTCCTCGAACACCTTAGCCTGACCGTCGAAATAGGTCAGAATGGTCGAGAACAGCGCCGCGACACCGCCCGCGATGATCACCGGAAAGATCCACGCGCCGAACGTGTCGGTATAGATGCGCGCGATGGTCAGACCCATCTCCTGCTTGGCCGGCACCAGTCCCAGCGGCTTGAGCACGACGGCGCCCACGATCAGGAACACCATCCCGGTCAGCATTGCGATGACGTAGGATGTGTTCATGTCGCGACGATACAGCGTCATCGAATTCTTCATGTAGTCGGGATGCAGTTCGACATCATAGCCCTTTTCGCGCATCTCGCGGACGTAAACCATGCCGCTTTTCTTGGCCACGGCCCAGTTGGACTGCATCGGCGCGACCTCGACGGTCGTCGGGAAATAGCCCCACATCGCGCCGAACAGAAGCATCGCGCCGATCGGCGGAAGGGTCGGAACGAGACGCGACAGGTATTCACCCGGCGGCGGCGCCTGCAACGCGAAGGCGATGAAGGACGACAACGCGAAAACGATGATCGCGATCTTCACGGCATTCTCCAGCGCGGCGTATTTGCCGGCCCAGAGGATTGCCACGCTGAGGATCAGCGCCGCCATCGACCATGCCTCGAGCGGCATGAACGGGAACGCGGCCCAGAGCATGGCACCGCAGCCCAACGCACGCCCGGCGATGCCGAACGTGTTGGCAAGGGACTGGAATCCAAGATACCAGAAAGGCCATTTTCCGACGCGGCCATAGGCTTCCATCACGCTTTCGCCTTTGACCATCGTGTAACGGTGGGCAAATTCGAAAGCGCAGTATTTCAGAAGATAGGCGGCGGGAATGATCCACAGCAGCGCATAGCCGAATTGCGCGCCGGCGGTCGGACCGTGCATGATGTGGCTTGCGCCGATGCCTGTCATGGCCGCCGCGATGCCGGGACCGGCGTTCTTCCAGGTATCCTTGAGAGTCGTGCCCGGTGCATCGATATAGATACTGCCGGCGCCGGTTACGGGCGGATCGTCTGCGATCACCCCTCCGTCGGGAATCATCCCCTCTTTGGGAGCGTCTGTCGTTATCGAACTCATTGTTTTTCTCCTCCTCGCTCTGTTCCAAAGCGATCCTTCATCTTCACTGTCCACGCGCGATGTCGCAGCACATGCTTGCTGAAGGCGCAATCCGGAATTTTAGCAAAGCCATCATGCAAAGGCAGGAACCTCCCGTTTCCACACGCGACGGCCTTGGTATGTCGGAGTGTGGTACACCACATTTTTAAAATCAACGAAAATATTTGGTGTACCACCAATCGCGCGCGTCCGATTTTGGCGCGGGGCCGTATCCGCATTCAGCGTGTAGAGGAAATCTTCATCCGTCAGAAGAGGAGTGGCGCACCCATCAGGATTCGAACCTGAGGCCTTCGCCTTCGGAGGGCGACGCTCTATCCAGCTGAGCTATGGGTGCCCGTGAGGTCCGCACGGGTGTCGTGCCGACCCGATAGGCGTGCTTTGGTCACGGAGACGGGGTATAAAGGCATCGTCTCCGCGCCGCAATCGCAAATTCATCCGGCTTCAGCCGAACAGATCATGGGCCAGTTCCAGCGCCTCGATCAGCATATCGACCTCGGCCCTCGTGTTGTAAAGACCGAAGGATGCACGGCAAGTCGCTGAAATTCCAAGAAAATCCATCAACGGTCCGGCGCAGTGATGCCCGGCCCGCACCGCCACCCCCTTCTTGTCGAGAATGGTCGAGATGTCGTGGGGATGCGCGGCACCGTCCAGCGTGAAGGAAAAGATCGCGGCCTTGTCCGGCACCGTGCCTTGCAAGGTCAGCCAGTTCAGCCCTCCGAGACGCTGCATCGCGTAATCGCGCAAATCCGCCTCGTGTGCGGCGATATTCGTCATCCCGACATCCATCATGTAGTCCAGCGCCACGCCCAGACCGATGGTCTGAACGATCCCCGGCGTGCCGGCCTCGAACTTCATCGGCGGATCGTTATAGATCACCCGGTCCTTGCTGACCTCGCGGATCATGTCGCCGCCGCCGATGAAGGGGCGCATTTCCGCCATGCGCTCGGGCTTGACATGAATCGCGCCCGATCCCGAAGGTCCATACAGCTTGTGCCCGGTTATCGCGTAGAAATCGCAACCGATATCGGCCACGTCGATCGGCATGTGCACCGCGCCCTGGCTGCCGTCGACCAGCACCGGAACGCCCTTGTCATGGGCGCCTCGGGTGATCTCCTTCACATCAACGACAGTTCCCAACACGTTGGAACAATGGGTTATCGCCACCAGTTTCGTGCGCGGCCCGATGGCGTCGATCACCGCCTGCGGGTCCAGCGCGCCAGTGGCATCCACATCGACCCATTTCAACACCACGCCCTGGCGTTCGCGCAGGAAATGCCAGGGCACGATATTTGCGTGATGCTCCATCACCGACAGAACGATCTCGTCGCCCGGCTCCATCCGCGGCATGGCCCAGCCATAGGCGACCATGTTGATGCCTTCGGTCGTGCCCGAATTCAGCACGATCTCCCGGTCCGAAGGCGCGTTCAGGAATCGCGCGACGGTGCCGCGCACGGCTTCGTATTTTTCGGTCGAGAGATTGGAGAGGTAATGCAAACCGCGGTGGACATTGGAATATTCCTCGCCGTAGCCGCGCGTGACCGCGTCGATCACCGCTTGGGGTTTCTGCGCCGAGGCCCCGTTGTCGAGATAGGTCAGCGGCTTGCCGTTGACCTCGCGCGACAGGATGGGGAAATCGGCACGGATCTTGTCGATGTCATACATGGGCGGATGTCTCCAGGATCGAGCCTCCGATAAAGCTCAGAAAAAGCGACAGGACCAGCAGGATCGCGAAGGCGGAGGCCAGCAGAACCCCTGCCGATCGCAGCAGCGATCCCAATCCGTGGGCCTGATTGACGAAATGCACCATGATGTAGATACCGTAAAACGCAGCGGCCAGCACCACGAGCGCCGAAAGCGCCGGGGTCACAAGCGCCAGCACCAATGCCACCACCTGCACCGCCACGCGCAGCAATTGCAGCCAGACCACCAGCACCATGATGTCCTCGAGCGTTCCGGTCCCGCCCAGCATCCGCCCGATCACGTGCAACGAGACCACGCTGAGCGTCAGCCCGCCGGTCACGACGGCCAGGTAGAGCAGCGGCGAATGGAACAGCAGGCCCAGTTCGGGCGGCGGCGGCAGGACGATATTGGACAGGGCGAACATCAGCGCGTTCAGCACCGCGACCAGCAAAAGCGCCGTCCACAGCGCCTCGCGCGGCAGGCGCAGGCCGATAAGCGCCCGCGCCGCGCCGGCAGGATCGGTGATGGTGGCAACGGTCAGGGGGCGCCAGTCGGCAAGCATCATAGGGGTGCCCTTTCGGCCTGGGTCAGCGTGGAAATCCAGAACCAGACAAACACCGCCAGCCAGACAAAGCCAACCCCCGAAAGCGCCGGGCCGGGGCCGATGAACCCCGCGACCAGCCCGTGCAGCAACAGCAACGGCGTCGACGCCAATAGCGACCAGAACAGCGCAAGGCGCGCTCCGAACCAATCGCCCCGGCCTCCGACCACACGCGCCAGGAGGTGCGACATTGCCGCCAACCCGTAAAACAGCAACGGCGCGATGAAAATCCACGCAAGCAACGTGCCGCCCATCAGAATGTTCAGATCCTCGCCCGACAGATGCGCCTGCCGCGCCAGGCGCGGCATCTGCGCGACGAACACGATGGCGCAGCCGAACATGAGAAAGGCCAGCGCGCGATCTTCGCGCTGGCCCATCGATAAAAGCCGGCGCATCACACGCCCCGGCGCGGCATAGGTCGCCGCGATGTCGCGCGCCACCGGCATCAGCGGCGGCGTATCAGCCAGCTTTCCAGCCGTGCGACGATGTCATCCGCCAGTGCGGGATCCTCGATCTCCTCGACCGCTTCGGCCAGGAAGGCCAGCGTCAGCAGGTCGGTCGCGCGCGCCTTGGGTATCCCGCGCGAGCGCAGGTAGTAGAGCGCGCGCTCGTCGATCGCGCCGCTGGTGCAACCGTGCGAACAGGCGACGTCGTCGGCATGGATCTCAAGCTCGGGCTTGGCGAGAAACTGGCTGTCGTCATCCAGCATCAGCGCCTGGCTGATCTGGTAGCCATCGGTTTTCTGCGCGTCGGGCTTGACCAGGATCTTGCCCTGAAACACACCGACGGCGCCGTTGCGCAGCACCTTCTTGAACACCTGACGACTTTCGCAGTTCAGCGCGTCATGCGTCACGAATATGGTGTCGTCGTGATGAAAGTCGCCGTCGCCCACGCAGGCCCCGGCGATATGCGCCACGGCATCGTCACCGGTCAACTCGATCACCGCCTCGTTCCGGGTCAGATGTCCGTTTACCGTCACCGTAAAGGACTTGAAGGTCGACTCGGCCCCCAGACGCGCGAAGATATGCGTTACCGCGCTGCGCTCGTGGTCGCGCCCTTGCGCGCGGATGTGATGCAGCGTGCCGGTATCGGCAACGTCGATCTCCATCACCGCGCTGAACCGCGCGCCGGCGGGACCGTTTTCGAGGATCGTCGCCTCGGCCCCCGGATCGACGCGGACCACGTGATGCAGCATCGGATCGGAATCCTCGGCCTCGTGCCGATAGATCAGGCTGATCGGTCTGGACGGCTTGCCCGTCACATGGATCACCACGCCGTCGCGCGCGAACGCGGTGTTCAGCGCCGCAAGAGGACGCGCCACCGGTTCCTGGCCGCGCTCTTCCAGGGTGCCGTAAAGATCGCGCGCCCAATGGATGTCCTGTTCGGCGATCTTGGCCAAGCGTTCGACACTGACGCCCTCAAGGCTGAGGTCGTCCGAGGCCTGCGGATCGAAAACGCCGTCGACGAACACGATTTTGAGGCGCTCGAACGAGTCAAAAACCATGCTTTCGTCACTTTTCAGCACCGCCGCCTGCGGCGCGACCGGCTGCACCAGTGCGTCCGGACGGGTGAATTTCCAGTATTCGTCGCGCCTGTCGGGCAGCCCCACCCGCTGCACCCGTGCCAACGCCGCACGGCGGGCCGGTTCGCTCCAGCCCCCTTCCGGCAGGCTCAGCGTGGCGAGCCGCGCCTCGGTTGCGGTTTGCTTGATCTCGGGAAGGGCCATTTCATGCCACCTCTGCCAGGATGTCGGCATAGCCGTTATGTTCGACCTCGAGCGCCAGTTCCGGGCCACCCGATTTCACGATGCGCCCATCGGCAAGGATATGCACCACATCGGGTTTGATGTGATCCAGAAGCCGCTGATAATGCGTGATGACCAGAAACCCGCGCCCCTCGTCGCGCAGCGCGTTGACGCCGTCCGAGACCAGTTTCATGGCATCGACATCCAGCCCCGAATCGGTTTCGTCGAGAATGCACATGCGCGGTTCCAGCATGGCCATCTGCAGGATCTCGTTGCGCTTTTTCTCGCCGCCCGAGAAACCGACATTGACGGGACGTTTCAGCATGTCGGCGTCGATCTTCAGTTCCTTGGCCTTCGCGCGCACCTCTTTGAGGAAATCCGCCGCGCTCATCTCGTCCTGACCGCGCGCCTTGCGTTGCGCGTTCACGGCGGTGCGCAGAAAGGTCATGTTGCCCACGCCGGGAATTTCGACGGGATACTGGAACGCCTGGAACAGTCCGGCGGCGGCACGCTCTTCGGGTTCCAGCGCCAGCAGGTCGGTGCCGTCCAGCGTGGCGGTGCCCTCCATGACCTCGTAACCCGGACGTCCCGACAGCACATAGGCCAGCGTCGATTTGCCCGAGCCGTTCGGCCCCATGATCGCGTGGACCTTGCCCGCTTCGACGGTCAGGTTCACGCCCTTCAAAATCGCCTTGTCCTCTTCGGCAAGCTCGACATGCAGGTTCTTGATTTCAAGCATTCTCGTTTCCTTTCTCAGACGCGGTGGGGCGTCAAATTTCGTTTCGCGGCGACGGCCTGTCGGATGTTGCACGCCCGCCGCGACGCAGGTCGCGGGCGTCCAGCGCAGGCTCAACCAACCGGACGATTCCCGCTGCCAGAACGCCGCCAATCGCCGCTCCGGCCGCGATGCCCAGAACGGGCGATCCATGCGGCGTCATGTTGACCCAGGCGATACCGATCATGCCCCCCAGAACCGGCAACGCGAAAGGCAGCATGGCAAGCACGCGCCGCGCAAGTCTGGGTGAGCGATCAGCCAACCGATCCCTCCAGCGAAATGGCGACCAGTTGCTGGGCTTCCATGGCGAACTCCATCGGCAGCGCCTGCAACACGTCCTTGCAGAACCCGTTGACGACAAGGGCCACCGCCTCTTCCTCGTCCATCCCGCGCGAGCGGCAATAGAACAACTGGTCCTCGTCCACCTTCGAGGCCGTCGCCTCATGCTCGACCCGGGCCGAGTTGTTCTTGACCTCGATATAGGGAATCGCGTGCGCACCGCACTTGTCGCCGATCAGCAGGCTGTCGCATTGCGTGTAGTTGCGCGCGTTCTGTGCCTTGGGATGCATCGACACCAGCCCGCGATAGGTATTCTGCGCCTGTCCGGCGCTGATCCCCTTCGAGACGATGCGCGATTTCGTGTCCTTGCCCAGATGGATCATCTTGGTGCCGGTATCGGCCTGCTGCCAATGATTGGTGATCGCGATGGAATAGAACTCGCCCTGGCTGTCGTCGCCGCGCAGGATGCAGGAGGGGTATTTCCACGTCACCGCGCTGCCGGTTTCCACCTGCGTCCACATCACCTTGGAGCGGTCGCCCCGGCAATCGGCGCGTTTGGTCACGAAGTTGTAGATCCCGCCCTTGCCGTCCTCATCGCCCGGATACCAGTTCTGGACGGTCGAATATTTCACTTCGGCATCTTCCTCGACAATGATCTCGACGACGGCGGCGTGCAGTTGCGCAACGTCCCGCTTGGGCGCCGTGCACCCTTCGAGATAGCTGACATAGGATCCCTTATCGGCAATGATCAGCGTGCGCTCGAACTGGCCGGTGTTCTCGGCATTGATGCGGAAATAGGTGCTCAACTCCATCGGGCAGCGCACGCCGGGCGGCACATAGACGAACGAGCCGTCGGTGAACACCGCCGAGTTCAGCGTGGCGTAAAAGTTGTCCGACACCGGCACGACCGTGCCAAGATACTTGCGCACCAGTTCCGGATGATCGCGGATCGCGTCGCTGATCGAGCAGAAGATCACCCCGGCCTTCTTCAGATCCTCCTGAAAGGTCGTGCCGATCGACACGCTGTCGAACACCGCATCCACCGCCACCTTGCGCGCTTCGGCGGGCGTGGCCTCGGCCCCTTCGACGCCGGCAAGGATCATCTGCTCGCTCAAAGGGATGCCCAGTTTCTCGTAGGTCGCCAGCAATTTGGGGTCGACCTCGTCCAGCGACTTGGGCTTGACCATCATGCTTTTCGGGCGGGCATAGTAATACTGATCCTGAAAGTCGATTTCAGGATAATCGATCATTGCCCATTCCGGCTCCTTCTTGGTCAGCCAGCGATCATAGGCCGCCAGTCGCCAGTCGGTCATCCACTCGGGTTCTTCGTTCTTCTCGCTGATCAGGCGCACAATATCGGGGGTCAGCCCCTTGGGCGCATATTCCATCTCGATATCGGTCGACCAGCCGTGCTTGTAAACGCCGCCGACCTCGCGCACGGCCTCGACCGTGTCCTGGTCGACACCTTCCTTGACTTGACTGCTATGGTCCAATGCGGTCATTCGATCGCTCCTTCCTTTTACGCCGCGCGGGCGCGGTGTTTCCTCTCGCTCGCCAGCCATGTCTCGGCAAAGCGCATCACATCTTCTTCACAGGTCTGCGGCCCCAGCGATACCCGGATCGCACTCGCCGCCAGGTCATCATCGAACCCCATCGCGCGCAGCACCCGGCTGGCGCGGACCTTTCCGCTGGAACAGGCCGATCCGGCGCTGATCGCGACCCCGGCCAGATCCATCTGCATCACCTGCGTCTCTCCCTTCCAGCCCGGCGTGGCCAGACAAAGCGTGTTGGGAAGGCGGCGCGCCTCTTTCCCAACTGAAATAGTCATCTTTGCGTCAGCCGCAAGGGTCTTCTCCAGCTTGTCGCGCAACAGGGACACTCTGTCCCACACGCCATCGGCCAGATCCTCGGCCGCCGCCTCGGCGGCGGCTCCGAAGCCGGCAATGCCGATCACGTTCTCGGTGCCGGCCCGTCGGCCCATCTCCTGCCCGCCGCCGCGCAATTGTGCCGCCAGATCGAGGCCGCGGCGCAATACCAGCGCCCCGACACCCTTGGGCCCGCCCAGCTTGTGCGCCGAGATCAGCGCCATCTGCGCGCCTGACCAGTTGAACGCGAACGGCAGCTTGCCGAACCCCTGCGTCGCATCGCAAACCGCCAGCCCATCGGGCAGATCCTGCACGATGCCGGTTTCCGAATTCGCCAACTGCAGCGCCGAGCGCGCCGGCTCGGTCACCTGCACCGCCCCGTCGCGGTCCACCGTCAACGCCTCGTCGATCCAGGCCGCCACCGCGTCATGCTCTATCCCGGCCGCGACCAATCCGCGTCCGGCACATGCCAGCGCCGCCGCCTCGGTCGCGCCGGACGTGAACACGACATCCGCGCCCTCGGCACCGAACGCCGCCGCGACCTGCGCCCGCGCCCGCTCGATCACCGCCCGCGCCGCGCGCCCTTCGGCGTGAACCGACGACGGATTGCCCGGCAGATCCATGGCCGCGATCATCGCCGCGCGCGCCTCGGGGCGCAGCGGCATGGTGGCATTGTGGTCCAGATAGATCCGCTCCGTCATCCCAGCTTCTTTCTGGTTTCAAATACCCCCGGGGGGATCGCCGAAGGCGATGGGGGGCGGCGCCCCCCTGCAAGGCCGGCAAAGTCAGTCATCGTCAACCACCGCGAACAGGTTCGGCACGGCAGGACACGGCGCCAGCTCGTTCGCCACGACATCCGAAAGGCGCGTCTGATGCAGGAATACATAGACATGCGCGCTCAGCCCCTCCCACAGCCGGTTGGTCAGCGATTGCGCGCGGCTGCCCGAAGACCCGCCGGACGCCCCGGCCCCCTTGTGCATCGCATCCACCGTCTCGTCCACGGCCGTCAAGACGTCCACCACCCGGATTTCCGTCGACGGACGCGACAGGCGATAGCCGCCGCCCGGACCGCGCACCGACGCCACCAGTCCGGCACGCCGCAGCTTGACGAACAACTGCTCCAGATAGGGCAACGAAACATTCTGACGCTGCGCGATTTCGCCCAGCGTCACCAGACTGCCCTCGGGTTGCAGCGCGATGTCGGCCAGCGCGACCATGGCGTAACGCCCCTTGGTTGACAGCTTCATCCAAAAATCCCCGGCTTTCCAGACCTCTGCAGGCGCATAACATTGACGTTTCGCGCCTCTGTGCGTATGTGCCAGCCACGCTGCGGCACAACCGCCCCGCGCCCATTTAGAAGAATTCTAAGGTGTCTTAGCGAAGTCGTCAAGATTGTCCCGGCACCCCTCAACAGACAGGAACCGCCCCATGCCCGAGGTCATTTTTCCCGGACCCGAAGGCCGCCTCGAAGGCCGCTATCATCCGCAAAAGGAACGCGACGCGCCCATCGCCATCGTTCTGCACCCGCATCCGCAATTCGGCGGCACCATGAACAACAAGGTTGTCTATAACCTGCACTACGCATTTTACAACATGGGCTTTACCGTGCTGCGCTTCAATTTCCGCGGTGTCGGACGCAGCCAGGGGGAATACGATCAGGGCATCGGCGAATTGTCCGATGCGGCCTCGGCGCTGGATTACCTCCAGTCGATGAACAACAATTCCAAACATTGCTGGGTCGCCGGCTTTTCCTTCGGCGCGTGGATCGGGATGCAGCTCTTGATGCGCCGCCCCGAGATCACCGGCTTCATCAGCGTCTCGCCGCCGGCCAACCTCTATGACTTCTCGTTCCTGGCGCCCTGCCCGTCCTCGGGTCTGGTCATCAACGGTGGCGCCGACCGCGTCGCACCGCCCGCCGATACCCGGACGCTAGTGGCGAAACTGCACGAACAGAAGGGGATCACCATCAGCCACGAGGAAGTGGAAGGAGCGGACCATTTCTTTCAGGAGCCGTATATGGATCGAATGATCGACACCGTCACGGATTACGTCAAACGCCGCCTTACGGAATCCACCCGCTGACGTCCGGCGCCGAAACCGCAAAGACGGCGCCTTGTGATCAATGCCCAGCGGCGATGCTCGTGCAATTCGATGCCCGTGTCGGCAGGTCGGCCATTCGCGGTATGCCGCCGCATACAACCTTCCCCGGCGCTGCGAAACACGCTAGAGAGCGCGCAAGCCGACTCACATGAAAAGAAAGGGACCACCCATGTCCAAGATCAAGGTTGAAAACCCGGTCGTCGAACTCGACGGCGACGAAATGACCCGGATCATCTGGGATTTCATCAAGCAGAAACTGATCCTGCCCTATCTCGACATCGACCTGAAATATTACGACCTCGGCATCGAATCGCGCGACGAGACGGACGACCAGATCACCGTGGATGCCGCCCATGCGATCCAGAAATACGGCGTCGGCGTCAAATGCGCGACCATCACCCCCGACGAGGCGCGGGTCGAGGAATTCGGCCTCAAGCGCATGTATCGCAGCCCCAATGGCACGATCCGCAACATCCTGGGCGGCGTCATCTTCCGCGAACCGATCATCTGCAAGAACGTGCCCCGCCTCGTGCCCGGCTGGACCCAGCCCATCGTGGTCGGCCGTCATGCTTACGGCGATCAGTACAAGGCCACCGATTTCCGCTTTCCCGGCAAGGGCAAGCTGACGATCAAATTCGTCGGCGAGGATGGCGAAACCATCGAGCACGAAGTCTTCGACGCGCCCTCGGCGGGTGTTGCCATGGCGATGTACAACCTTGACGATTCGATCCGCGATTTCGCCCGCGCCTCGATGAATTATGGCCTCACCCGCGGCTGGCCGGTGTATCTGTCGACCAAGAACACGATCCTCAAGGCCTATGACGGCCGCTTCAAGGACCTGTTCCAGGAGATTTTCGACGCCGAGTTCGCCGACAAGTTCAAAAAGGCCGGCATCACCTATGAACACCGCCTGATCGACGACATGGTCGCTGCGGCGATGAAATGGTCGGGCGGCTATGTCTGGGCCTGCAAGAACTACGATGGTGATGTGCAGTCCGACACCGTGGCCCAAGGGTTCGGCAGCCTTGGCCTGATGACCAGCCAGTTGATGACGCCCGATGGCAAGATCGTCGAGGCCGAGGCCGCGCATGGCACCGTCACCCGCCATTACCGCCAGCACCAGAAAGGCGAGGAGACCTCGACCAACTCCATCGCGTCGATCTTTGCCTGGACCGGCGGGCTGAAACACCGCGCCAAGCTGGACGAAAACGACGCGCTTATGACCTTTGCCAGCACGCTGGAAAAAACCGTGGTCGATACTGTCGAGTCGGGTTTCATGACCAAGGATCTGGCCCTGCTGGTCGGTCCCGATCAGAAATGGCTGACCACAATGGGCTTTCTGGAAAATGTCGATGAGAACCTCAACACGGCACTGGCGGGCTGATTTCTGCCGATGTGTCTATTGCATCACGCCGGGGGGTTCTCTGCCCCGGCGCGTTGCGTGCGGTTTTCAGGGCGCCTATAACTCTCCTCAAGACTTGATCTGATCGACGGGCCGGGATCGCGGTGATCCGCCCGATTGAACATGGAGAATGAAATGAAATATTTCCGTTACGCGGCAATTCCCGCCCTTCTGGCCGCCCCGGCCTTTGCCGGCAACCTGCAGGAGCCGGTCGTCGAGCCCATCATCTCGGCCCCCGTCCAGGTGCAGCCGATCTCCGACTGGACCGGGTTCTATCTCGGCGCGCAGGTCGGGTATGGCGACAACTCGGGCACGTCCGCAGTCAACCTCCTGCCGGGCGAAGAACTCAGCCCCGAAGGCGGGTTCGGTGGTGTCCACGCCGGCTATCTCTACGATTTCGGCCAGTGGGTCGCGGGCGGCGAGCTTGATTATGACCGCACTAAGATCAGCGACGATGGCGGCCCCAATGGCGAGCTCGAGCTGAAACACATGGCCCGCGCCAAGGCGATTCTCGGCTATGACATGGGCAACGGTCTGGCCTACGGCACCGTCGGCGCCTTCCAGGGCGAATTCGACGACGGCCCCGGCTGGCTGGGCGCACGCAACGACACCCATTCCGACAACGGCTGGCTGGCCGGTCTGGGCTACAAGCACAAGTTCACCGAGAACTGGATCGGCGGTGTCGAGGCCCTGTATCACAAGGCAACCGATTTCGACGACACAGGCTTTGACCTCAAGCTGACCACCATCAGCGCGCGAGTGTCCTACAAGTTCTGATCCGCCATTTGGTGAGTCACGACAGGAAACGGCGGCCCGCGGGTCGCCGTTTTTTTGCGCCCGTCGCTCTTCGCACGCGATAGGGCGCAACACCGGAAAACCAACCTGCAAATCGTCGCAACGGCGTGTGTCGGCCAGTTTTTGCCAATGTGTTGAATCCATCACGCTCGGGCGGATTCCCCGTGCACCGAGTTGTCCTTCTACACCGACAACTTTATATCCGGTTTACGTCTTTCAAACGTAACAGGGCGTGCGAGCAGTGAAGCAGCGCCCGGTAAAGGAGAAGAAAATGAAATATATCCGCTATGCGGCAATCCCCGCCCTTCTGGCCGCCCCGGCCTTCGCAGGCAACCTGCAAGAGCCCGTCGTCGAGCCCGTCATCGCGGCCCCTGTCCAGGTGCAGCCGATCTCCGACTGGACCGGCGCCTATGTTGGTGGTCAGCTGGGCTATGGCACCACTTCCACGCTGGAGTGGTCGGGTAACGAAGATGAACCCACCCTCTTTCAGGGCAGCGATGATCTCGACGGTGGCTTCGGCGGTCTGCACGTCGGTTACCTGCACGATCTCGGCCAGTGGGCGCTCGGTGCCGAACTGGATTACGACTGGGCCGATATCTCGAACACGTTCGACATCGCCACCGACGATGGCGTTATCTCGAACGAGTACACGATTGACGAAATCGCTCGCCTGAAGTTCATCGCTGGTTACGATCTGGGCAACGGTCTGGTTTACGGGACCGCCGGTGTGTTCAACGCAAACCTTGATGGCGGCATTTATGGCGAAGCAGACGACAACGGTTGGCTGGCCGGCGTCGGCTACAAGCACAAGTTCACCGAGAACTGGATCGGTGGCGTCGAGGCCCTGTATCACAAGGCCAGCGATTTCGACGATACTGGCGCAGACCTGAAGATGACCACGGTCAGCGCACGGATCTCCTACAAGTTCTGATCCGGTCCCGGAGCAGCTATGAACGCGGCGGTCCCCGCCGCGTTTGAAGGCAAAATCAGAAAACCGCGCAAGCCGGATGGCCTGCGCGGTTTTCCTTTGCCGACCTACACGATCACCGAACGGCCTTCCCGCCCGCCCTGCCTTGGGGTAAGCCGGACCCAAACGACTCATCCCGCACCAGCGCCGCAGCCGCGCGCCCGAACAGGAGCCTGGCCATGCCGATGCATTATCTCTACCTCCTTGTGGCCGTTCTGGCCGAAACCATCGGCACCACCGCCCTGCAGGCCAGCCAGCAATTCTCGCGGTTCTGGCCCTCGGTCCTTGTGGTGCTGGCTTATGGCATATCCTTCTACCTGCTGGCGCTGACGCTGCGGTTCCTGCCGGTCGGCATCGTCTATGCGCTCTGGTCCGGTCTGGGCATCATCCTGATCGCCCTGATCGGGTTCGCGGTTTTCGGCCAGAGGCTCGACCTTCCGGCGGTTCTGGGGCTGGGGCTGATCATCGCGGGAATCATCGTGATCCACATGTTTTCCGACGCAACGCCCCACTAACAAAGCCGCTTTTCGCTGGTATTCGCGGCGCGGGCGCGTTATGCGCGACCCGAACGGGCCACAGACGCCCCACATATCCCCGAACAAAGGCGACCGAATGGACCTGCGCAACATCGCAATCATTGCCCATGTGGATCATGGCAAGACGACGCTGGTGGACGAGCTTCTGAAACAGGCCGGCACCTACCGCGAGAATCAGGCCACCACCGAGCGCGCCATGGATTCCGGCGATCTGGAACGCGAGCGCGGGATCACCATCCTGGCCAAGGCCACGTCGGTCGAATGGCACGGCACGCGAATCAATATCGTCGACACCCCCGGCCACGCCGATTTCGGCGGCGAGGTCGAACGTATCCTGTCCATGGTGGATGGCGTCGTGCTGCTGGTCGATGCCGCCGAAGGGCCGATGCCTCAAACCAAGTTCGTCACCTCCAAGGCGCTGGCGCTGGGGCTGCGCCCCATCGTGGTGCTGAACAAGGTGGACAAACCCGACGCCGAACCCGATCGCGCGCTGGACGAGTGTTTCGACCTGTTCGCCAATCTGGGCGCGGATGACGACCAGCTGGATTTCCCGCATCTCTACGCGTCGGGCCGCTCGGGCTGGGCGGATGCCGATCTGGACGGGCCGCGCAAGGATCTGACCGCGCTGTTCGATCTGATCGTGAAACACGTCCCGGCACCGACGCAGATCGCCGCCCGCGACGAGCCGTTCCGCATGCTGGCCACCACTCTGGGCGCCGATCCGTTCATCGGACGCATCCTGACCGGACGGGTCGAAAGCGGCACGCTGAAAACCGGGGAAACCGTCAAGGCGCTGTCACGCGACGGCACCGTGATCGAGAATTTCCGCGCGACGAAAATCCTCGCCTTCCGGGGTCTGTCCCAGCAACCCATCGACCTGGCCGAAGCCGGCGATATCGTATCTCTGGCGGGCATGTCCAAGGCGACCGTCGCGGACAGCATCGTCGCCCCCTCCGTCACCGAGGCGCTGCAGGCCAAACCCATCGACCCCCCCACCATCACGGTCACCTTCGGCATCAACGACAGCCCGCTTGCCGGGCGCGACGGGAAAAAGGTTCAGTCCCGCGTGATTCGCGATCGGCTCATGAAAGAGGCCGAAAGCAACGTCGCCATCCGGGTCAGTGACACCCCCGGCGGCGAAGCGTTCGAGGTGGCGGGCCGCGGCGAATTGCAGATGGGCGTGCTGATCGAGAACATGCGCCGCGAGGGGTTCGAACTCTCGATTTCCCGCCCGCAGGTGCTCTTGCGCGAGGAAAACGGGCAACAGCTGGAACCCATCGAAGAGGCCACAATCGACGTCGATGACGAATATGCCGGCGCGGTTATCGAAAAGCTGACCGGTGCCCGCAAGGGCGAACTGGTCGAGATGAAACCCGCTGGCGCAGGCAAGACACGCATCGTCGCGCATGTGCCCAGCCGCGGGCTGATCGGCTATCACGGCGAATTCATGACCGACACCCGCGGCACCGGCGTGCTGAACCGCGTCTTTCACGGATGGGCACCGCACAAGGGGCCAATTCCGGGCCGCCGCGCCGGGGTCCTGATTTCGATGGAGAACGGCCAATCGGTCGCCTATGCCCTCTGGAATCTGGAAGAACGCGGCCGCATGTTCATCGGCGCGCAGGCGGATATCTATCAAGGCATGATCATCGGCGAACACAGCCGCGACAACGATCTCGAAGTCAATCCGCTCAAGGGCAAGAAACTGACCAACGTGCGCGCATCCGGCACCGACGAAGCCGTGCGCCTGACCACCCCGATCACCATGTCGCTGGAAGAGGCCATCGCCTATATCGACGACGATGAACTGGTCGAGGTCACGCCCAACGCGATCCGCCTGCGCAAGCGTCACCTCGACCCGCACGAACGCAAACGCGCCGCCAAGGCCTCATAGATCGGCGCGCGGCTGCTTCGGTCAGCCCGCCCGTCTTTCCACTTTCGCCAAATACCCCCGCCGGAGGCGTCCGCGCGTTGCCAACGGGCACTTCCGGCTGCGTACGAGCGCCTATTCGACGGTCTCCACGATCAGCAACTCCCGCTCCGACGCGCCGCGCGCATGGCTCAGTGCGCTTTGATACAGTTCGGACCGGTAACATTTTTCCGCCGTCTCGACGTCGGGAAACCGCACCACCACATTGCGCGGCCGTTCGCGTCCTTCCAGTTGCACAAAGCGGCCGCCCCGCGCAATGAAAGTGCCACCATGGGCAGCAATCGCCTTGCTCGCCAGAGCGGCATATTTTGCATATGCCTCGTCATCGGTGACGGTGACGTGCGAAATCCAGAGAGCGCCCATGTTTCACCCCTCCTCCAATACCGCCTGCGCCGCAGCGATCGCGGCCTCGGCATTTGCAATGTCCCTTCCCCCACCCTGGGCCATGTCAGGCCGACCGCCGCCACCTTTTCCACCCAGTTCGCCGACCGCCGCCCGAACCAGATCGACCGCCGAAAGCCGATCCGTCAGATCCCGTGTGACGCCCGCGGCCACCGCGGCCTTGCCCCCGGCATCGGCGATCAGCAATACCGCACCGCTGCCCAGTTGCGCCTTGTGCTCGTCGATCAATGCGGGAAGATCCTTGCCAGTCACGCCGCTCACCACCTGCGCGATCAGTTTGACGCCGTCGATCTCGCGGATCTCGGGCGCATTGCGACCGCCACCCGACAACGCCAGCTCCCGGCGCAATTGCGCGAGCTCGTTGTCCAGCGCCCGACGTTCTTCCAGCAACGCGCGCACCCGGTCGGGAACCTCCGTGCCATGGGTTTTCAGCAACCGCGCCGTTTCGGCCAATGCCGCTCCCTGCGCGCCCAGATGCCGCAGCGCCTCCTGTCCGGTCAGCGCCTCGATCCGCCGCACACCGGCGCTCGACGCGCTGTCGCCCAACAGGACGAACAGTCCGATATCGCCCGTCTGACGCACATGCGTGCCGCCGCAGAGTTCGATCGAATAGGTTCGCCCGTCGCTGCCCTTGCCCGATCCGTCCTGTCGACCCATCGATACCACGCGCACCTCATCGCCGTATTTTTCGCCGAACAGCGCCTGCGCCCCCAGATCACGCGCATCGTCCGGAGTCATGATCCGCGTTTCCACCGGCGCATTCTGACGGATCAGGGCGTTCACATCGTCCTGCACCTGCATCATCTCCACCGCGCTCAGGGCGGCGTTGTGGCTAAAATCGAACCGCAAACGATCCTCGGCGTTCAGCGAACCGCGCTGCGAGACATGATCGCCCAGCCGTTCGCGCAATGCCTCGTGCAATAGATGTGTCGCCGAATGATTGGCCCGGATCGCGTTGCGCCGAGCGTGATCCACTTCCAGCGTGGCGGCACTGCCGCGCGATATCTCGCCCTCGATCACATCGGCGAAATGAACGAATACGCCGGCGGTCTTGCGGGTATCGTTTACGCGGGCGGTGCCGGTCTCGGTCCGGATCAGTCCGCTATCGCCGATCTGACCGCCTGCCTCGGCATAGAACGGGGTCTGGTTCAGTGCGAGTTGGACCTTTTCGCCCTTTACCGCCTTGTCCGCCTCGACACCGTCACGAAACAGGGCAACGATCTGGCCTTCGGCGGTTTCGGTATCATAGCCCAGAAAATCCGTCGGCCCATGTGTCTCGGCCACATCGAACCACACGGTCGCGTCGGCCGTCTCGCCCGATCCGACCCACGCGGCGCGCGCCTTGGCCTTTTGTTCGGCCATCGCAGTATCGAACCCTTCGACATCCACACCGCGCCCCTGTTCGCGTAAGGCATCCTGCGTGAGATCCAAGGGGAACCCGTATGTATCATAAAGCTTGAACGCCGCTGCACCCGGCAGCGCGGCGCCTTCGGGCAGGTCCGTCAGTTCATCGTCAAGCAGCTTCAGGCCGCGCTCGAGGGTCTGCTTGAACCGGGTTTCCTCCAGTTTCAGCGTTTCTTCGATCAACGGTTGCGCACGCCCCAATTCGGGATAGGCCGCGCCCATCTGCCGCACCAGAGCCGGCACCAGCCTGTACATCACGGGATCGGCCGCACCCAGAAGATGCGCATGCCGCATTGCACGTCGCATGATCCGGCGCAGCACATAGCCGCGCCCGTCATTGGACGGCATGACCCCATCGGCCAGCAGGAAAGATGTCGATCGCAGATGATCCGCGATCACCCGGTGATGCATCCGGCCGGGCCCATCCGGATCGGTGTCGGTCACATCCGCGCTGGCCTCGATCAGCGCGCGCATCAGGTCGGTCGCGTAGTTGTCGTTGGTGCCCTGCAACAACGCAGCGACCCGCTCAATGCCCATGCCCGTGTCGATGCTCTGGGCCTCCAGTTCCCGACGAGAGCCGTCGGCGAACTGTTCGTATTGCATGAACACCAGGTTCCAGATCTCGACGAACCGGTCGCCATCCTCCTCCGGACTGCCCGGCGGTCCGCCCCAATATTGTTCGCCATGATCGAAAAATATCTCGGAACATGGACCGCAGGGGCCGGTCGCGCCCATCGACCAGAAGTTGTCGTCCGTCGCGATCCGCAGGATGCGGTCATCGGGCAGGCCCGCGACCTTTTTCCAGATATCCGCCGCCTCGTCATCCGTGTGATAGACCGTGACGAGCAAGCGGTCTTTCGGAATCTCCAGTTCCTTGGTGATCAGTTCCCAGGCAAATGGAATCGCCTCGGATTTGAAATAATCGCCAAAGCTGAAATTGCCCAGCATCTCGAAAAACGTGTGGTGACGTGCGGTGTAGCCGACATTGTCCAGATCGTTGTGCTTGCCTCCGGCACGCACGCATTTCTGCGCGGTGGCGGCCCGGCTGTAATCGCGATGCTCGACCCCGGTAAACAGGTTCTTGAACTGCACCATGCCCGAATTCGTGAACATCAACGTCGGATCGTTGCGCGGCACCAGCGGTCCGGACTCCACGATCTCGTGACCTTGCTTCTCGAAATAGTTCAGGAAGCTCGAGCGGATGTCGTTCAGCGTAGGCATTGGCGGACTCTCACGAGTTGGATTTTATCTCGCTCACATAACGGCGGCGCAGCGCCCTGTCCACCGGTCCGGCCCACAACGGACACCGGCAAGAGAGCAACGACCGCCGCTCCCTTGCCGCATATCCCGGATCACAACATCATCGGCGCACATGGCTGTGAAATCGACGCGCGTCACGCCTCGAGAATATCATCCGATGTTTGCGACGTTTCCGGCGCGCTGAAATCCAGACCGTGTGCCGCGCGGATCTTATCTTCGATCTCGATGGCGATGGCGGGGTTGTCTCGCAGGAACTGTTTGGCGTTTTCGCGCCCCTGCCCGATGCGTTCGTCGCCATAGCTCATCCACGAACCCGACTTCGCCACTACTCCAGCTTTCACCCCCAGATCGAGCAGTTCGCCCATCTTGGAGATGCCCTCGCCGAACATGATGTCGAATTCCACCTGCTTGAAGGGCGGCGCGACCTTGTTCTTGACCACCTTGACGCGGGTGGCATTTCCGACGACCTCGTCCCGGTCCTTGATCGAACCGATGCGGCGGATGTCCAGACGAACCGAGGAATAGAATTTCAGCGCATTGCCGCCGGACGTTGTTTCGGGGCTGCCGAACATCACGCCGATCTTCATCCGGATCTGGTTGATGAAGATCACCATGCAATTCGAACGGCTGATGGAGCCGGTCAGCTTGCGCATTGCCTGACTCATCAAACGGGCCTGCACACCGACACTGCTGTCGCCCATGTCACCTTCAAGCTCGGACTTCGGCGTAAGCGCGGCGACCGAATCGACGATCACCATATTCACCGCGCCCGAGCGCACCAGCGTGTCGGTGATTTCCAGCGCCTGCTCGCCGGTATCGGGTTGGCTGATCAGCAACTCGTCGATATCCACACCCAGCTTGCGGGCATATTGGGGGTCCAGCGCGTGTTCGGCATCGACAAAGGCGCAGACCCCGCCGCGTTTCTGCTGTTCGGCGACGCAATGCAGGGTCAGAGTCGTCTTGCCGGAACTTTCGGGACCGTAGATTTCGACGATGCGCCCCATCGGCAGGCCGCCGATCCCCAGCGCGATATCAAGGCCCAGCGACCCTGTGGAACTGGCCTCGACCTGCTGGATCGCGCCCTCGTCACCCAGCTTCATGATCGAGCCTTTGCCGAACTGCCGTTCGATCTGGGCCAGCGCGCTGTCCAGTGCCTTCTGCTTGTCCGCGTTTTTCTTCGTATCCATCGTCAAAAGATCCGCCATGTCCTGTCTGTCCTTTTATTGACACACCCGCATCCGGGCGGCAATCGCTGCTTTGTTCACCTCCCGTTCCTTGTGGGGGAAAACGGTGAACATTGCAATGGAATTATGCCTTGCACAACTCTTTCCGAAATGGGTTAAGAAGATATTTAGATGATCGCCAATCCGCAACCGACGCTGAAAGGCCCCGCAAATGCTTGCTTTTTTCAAGGAACGGCTGGTTTTCCTTGCCGTTCCTAAAACCGGGACGACGGCCTATGAGACCGCTCTGGCGGCGCGGGCCGATATGGTCATAACCAATCCGCCCGAACTCAAGCACGCACCGGTCTATCGCTATAACCGGTTTTTCCGGCCGATGTTCGAAAAGGTCTGCAACACCGAGATGGAGACTCTGGCCGTGATGCGCGAACCGATCAGCTGGCTGGGCAGCTGGTATCGCTACCGGCGCAGGCCGTTCATGATCGGCAAGACCAATTCAACTCACGGTATCAGTTTTGACGACTTTGTCCGGGCCTATTCGAAGGGAAACCCACCCGGCTTTGCCAATGTGGGCAGTCAGGCCAAATTTCTGGAGCCGCGCCCGAACGGCACTGCGGTCACGCATCTTTTCCGGTACGAACAGCCCGACCTTCTGAACGCTTTCCTCGCAAACCGCTTGGGAATTGATCTTTGGCCCCCGCGCGAGAATGTGTCACCCGAGATGACCTTGATCCTATCGCCGGAGGTCGAGCGCGAATACCGGCGCAAATGCGCGGCGGACTTCGCGCTTTATGAATCGATCTGAACCCGCATCGGCTCAATGCAGTTGCTGATGCACCGTTTCCGTCAACTGATTCAGGGAGAACGGCTTGGGCAGGAAAACCGAATTGGGCACGGCGGGCTGCGAATCACCGAATGCGCCCTCGGCATAGCCGGAAACGAACACCACACGTACATCGGGACGAGTTTCCCGTGCCTTGCGTACCCAACTCGGTCCATCCATGCCTGGCATCACGACATCGGTCACGAACACATCGACGCTCAGATCGGGCTCGTCCAGCAAGCGCAGAGCATCTTCCGCCGATTCCGCCTCGAGAACGGTATATCCACGCAGGCGCAGCGCCCGCGAGGCGAACGCGCGCACGGGCGCTTCGTCCTCGACCAGAAGGACGACTCCTTCGCCGTGTTTGGGCGGTGCCGCGACGGCAGGTGCCCGGTCCGCCGGAACGTCATCTTCCACCCCCTCATGGACCGGAAAATACAGCAGGAAGGTCGTTCCCTTGCCTTGCTCGCTGTCCACGAAAATGAAGCCGCCGGACTGCTTGATGATGCCATAGGCGGTCGGCAGGCCAAGACCGGTGCCCTCGCCGGTGCGCTTGGTGGTGTAGAATGGCTCGAATATCTGGTGCAGCTTGTCGCGCGGGATGCCCGTGCCATGATCGCTCACCCGCACCGTGACATATTCGCCTGCCGGCACAGTCGCCCGATCCCGCTTTAGCGGCGCGTCGAAATGCAGCACCTGCGTGTCGATCCGTATCTCGCCGCCCTCGGGCATGGCGTCGCGGGCGTTGACCACCAGATTCATCAAGACCTGCTCCAACTGGCGCTTGTCGGCTTTGATCCGACGCAATACCGGTTCGTGGCTCAGCGTCAGGGTCACCCGCTCGCCCACCAGCCGGTTCAGAAGATGCGTCAGATCCGACAGCGTATCGCGCAGATCCAGTGTCTCGGGCCGCAGGGTCTGCTTGCGCGAAAACGCCAGAAGCTGGCTGACGAGAGCCGCCGCGCGGTTGGCGTTCTGGTGGATCTGCACAAGATCTCCGTAATCCTGATCGCCTTGGTCGTGGCGCAGCAAAAGCAGATCGCAATGCCCCGAAATCGCCGTCAGAAGGTTGTTGAAATCATGCGCGACACCGCCGGCCAACTGCCCGATGGCCTGCATTTTCTGGCTTTGCACGAACTGCGCCTCAAGCGTTTTCAGTTCGGTCGCATCGTTCAGAACGGCAATGAGGCGGGGCTGACCGCCTTCGGTGACGGGATTCAGCGTGACCTGAACGAACATTTCCCGATCAGGGCGGGTCAGGCGCAGAAACTCGGATTGATGGATGGCCTGTCCGGCAGCGGATTCATGCAGCCAGTCGGCCACGGGGCGGCCCAGCCCCTGCATGATGTCATCCAATGTCGCGCCCGGGACCAGGTCCAGACCGGTCAGGCGGTGCGCCTGCCGGTTCGCGCGCAGAATTTCACCATCGGGGGTCACCTTGATCATCGCGACGGGCAGGCTGTCCAGAAACGCGTCCCTTTCCGAGACGCCGGAACCCTGCACGGGGATGAAGAACATCTCCCGACGCCCGCCGACATTGTCATGTTCCGCGACGATGACCTCGCGTGGCCCGTCCGCCGTGCTGAGGGTATTGATCGCTCCGGATCGCACCGGAAGAGTCACGAACATCCGGTCCAGTGTCTTGACCCGGCCGCCGGTCAACTGGCGGGCAGCTTCGTTCATGTAGAGAACCGCGCCCGAGCGGCCCAGCGTGACCATTGCCAGCGGCAGGGTCTCGGCGCCCCGCGTTGCGCCGGGTCGTGCCGGCATTGCTTCGATCCGCCAGAGAAATCCCTGATCGCCCATCAGGTGCACCGCAAGCCGCAGATGTCCCTGCCGCGTCACCACGTCCTCGCGCGCAGCGCCGTCGAGTTTGGCGCGACACTGCAACCGATAGAGCACGGCCGATGGATTGGCGAAAAAGGCCCGCAACGCGGCGGCGAGGGTGTCGCCTTCGGTCTCGCCGAACTGCACGCACGCGGCGGCGTTGCCAGCCTGTATCTGGCCGTCCTCGTCGGTCACGAAACTGGGCGTGGCATCCTTTTCGATGAAGCCTGTCAGAAGCTCGGTCGCGCGGCGGTGGCTGCGCCGCGCGACATGCGCACGCGCCGCCAGCACTATCACGACCAGGGCCACCGTGCCTCCCGCGATGATGAACACGCGTGCCGCCAGGCCCGCCGGCGCCAGAAACGACCCGACCAGCACCAGGGCCGTCGCCACGGCCAGGCCCGCGACAAGAGACAGCCGGTCGGGCGCACCCGAGCGAGGATCGCGGACAGGACTGGCAAGCGTGGTGGACATCAAGGCTCCGTCACGGCGGGAATCAATACGTCAGGATTGTGCCGCAGAGGTTAAACCCGAGTTAAGATCGAAATACACGTCAAAGTTGTTGTTCGGCCAATTTTATCGCGAGAACTGCGCAAGAAAAAAGCCGTCGGTTCCTTCGAGGAGCGACCATGACGTCGTCTCCAGAAGTTTCCAATCTCGGTTTTCCTCTTTGAAATCCGCTACCTGTGCTTCGTTTTCAATGTCGATAAGCGAGCAGGTCATATATGCCAAGACCCCGCCCGGCGCGACCAATCGCGCGGCCTGCCGCAAGATTTGCGCCTGCGTCTCGCATAACGCATCGAGTGTTTGCGGGGTCAGTTTCCATTTTCCTTCTGGCGAGCGGCGCCATGTGCCACTTCCCGAACAGGGAACATCGCATACAACCAGATCGAAGGGGACGGCAATCTGCGGATCGTCTGGCTGCAATATCGTCACGTCGGTCCCGGCGCGTAAGGCGCGGGCGGGCAGATCGCTCATGCGGGCCGGGTTTTCGTCATGGGCAAACAGCGCAAGCTTCGCCCGTGCGGCCATGGCCAGCGTCTTGCCGCCGCCCCCGGCGCAGAAGTCCAGAACCCGCATCCCGTCGCGCAACGGCAACGCCTGAACCGCGGCCTGACTGGCCCCATCCTGAAGTTCGACAATACCGCTGCGATAGGCCTGGGAATTGCGGATGCGGCGCGCGCCCTCCTCGACCTCCAGTGCCGTATCCGCCGCGGGATGCACAGCGCAAACGATCCCGTCCTCGTGCAGCAGGCGCCGCGCGTGCTCGCGATCCGCCTTTGCGGTATTGACCCGCAGATGCACCGGCGCGCGCTGTTTCAACATCTCCGCCACCGCCTCGGCCCGCTCGCCCAGCGACCGCTTGAAATGCCCGATCAGCCAGTCAGGCAGATCCATCGCTTCGCCCCCCGGTTCGGGATTGCGCCCGCCCGCGCGTTCGATCGGCGTCAGCGGTGCGGGCGCGTAGGTCGCACCGCAAAACACCGCATCGACATCTTCACCGGCCGCACGCGTCGCACCCAGCATCAGGCCACGCCCCGACATGGCGCCGCCGAGTGCCGCAAAAGATCGCAGATTGCGCAACGCGGCAAACACATGGTCACGCACCGCCGCCCGGTCGCCCGACCCGGCATAGCGGCTGCGCCGCGCCCAGCCGGTCAACGCCTGTTCGACGGGTTTGCCCGACAGGTATTCATCGAGAATGCCGATTGCGGCCTGCACGCGCGCTGCCGGTGTCATGGCCGCAACCTGACGCGAAGGTCGCCGCGTAATTCATTGCCAGAAGTCATTATTATCCCAGAAAAATCAGTTCAGGCCCGTCGGCGACGCCCGCCGCTGCGCGCGGCCCGGCCACGACCCACATGCTCGGCTTTCACCGGCTGCTTGTTGAACCGGATCCACGCGCTGCCATGCGGATCGTGGTCTGTCAGGAAATTGGCGGCGCGGATCGCCTCCATCTCGCTGCCGGGCCGCGCCGCCATGGACCCCATACCGAACAGCGTCACGAATGTCTCGTCGTCCATATCCTCTGGTAGAATCAGGCCAGCGGCGGCGATCTCGGCCTTTTTCGCGGCGATTGCGGATTGTTTCACCGGCAACGCGACCGGGTTCATGATGGCGCTGGTCATGCCAGCCGCTATCGCCATGGGCAAAAACGCATTGTTGATCCCGTGCCGGTTGGGCAGGCCGAAACTGATGTTGGAGGCGCCGCAGGTGGTGTTCACGCCCAGTTCCGTGCGGAGACGGCGCACCAGCGCAAACACCTGCAACGCCGCCGTTCCCATCGCGCCGACCGGCATGACCAGCGGATCGACGACGATGTCATGGGCGGGAATGCCGAAATCGGCCGCGCGTTCGACGATCTTTTTCGCCACCGCGAAACGCACGTCCGGGTCTTCGGAGATGCCGGTATCGTCATTGCTGATCGCCACCACCGGCACGTTGTATTTCCTGACCAACGGCAGGATCTTTTCCAGCCGCTCCTCCTCGCCGGTGACCGAATTCAGAAGCGGCCGCCCCTCGCAAACCTGCAAACCGGCCTCCAGCGCGCCGGGCACCGAGGAATCGATGCACAACGGCACATCGACCAGACCCTGCACCAACTCGATGATTTTCACCATCAGTGGCGGCTCGGTCTCGTTCGGGTTGGGGTTCGAGTTATAGACCACACCGGCATTCACATCCAGCACACCGGCCCCGGCCGCCACCTGCGCCAGCGCGTCCTGTTCGACGGTCGAGAAATCGCCCGCCTCGAGCTCGGCCGCCAGTTTCTTGCGCCCGGTGGGATTGATCCGCTCGCCGATCACGGAGAAGGGCTGATCGAACCCGATGATCGCGGTGCGTGTTCTGCTTTCGACGATGGTGCGCGTCATGTGCGTCCTTTCAGCGGCCGAGATCAGGGCGGGCCGAGCTGCCGCCATGCGCCATGGTCCAACTCGCATTGTCGGCGATGCCGCCCAGCGGGAAGAAATGAAGTTTGACGATGTTGCTGTCGGGATTGGCGGCCTTGTAGGCGGCCAGATCGGCGATGATCTCGGTCGGCTCGTAAGGCAGAACCAGCTTGGTAACATCCAGCGCCCGTTTTTGCAGCACTTTGAGCGATGCACCCACACCGCAGGAGACGGCGTATTTGATCAGCGTCTGCAATCGGGCCGGTCCGGCGATCCCGACGTGGATCGGCAGCGTTATGCCGGCGTGCTGCAAGGCTTCGGCCCAGGCGATCAGCGGCGCCGCCTCGAAGGCGAATTGCGTGACGATCGCCATTTCGGCGTCGCTGCGTTCGGAAAACTCCTGTTTCCATTTCAGCGCATCGTTCAACGTCTCGGTGCCGCCAGAGGGGTCGATATCGCGGTTGCCCTCGGGATGGCCGGCGACATGAAGGCGCGTGAATCCCGCCTTGTCGAACAGCCCGGTGTCCATCAGTTGCATCGAGTTTTGGAAATCGCCCGCCGGGTTTGCCATGCCGCCCGCCAGCACCAGCGCCTGTTTCACATCGGCCTCGCCCTGATAGCGGGCGATCCAGTCCGCCAGCATGGCGCGGTCGGCGATGAGACGGGCGGGAAAATGCGGCATCACCGCGAATCCGTCCGCCGTCAGACGTTTTGCCGTGCGCACCATGTCCTCGATCGGCGTGCCGTCGATATGGGCGATGTAGACGCGCGTGCCCGCAGGCAGCAATTCACGAAAATCCGCGACCTTGTCGGCGGTGCGCGGCATCACCTCGGTCGAAAAACCGCGCATCAGCGTCTCGACCTGCGGACTGACCGGCATCGCGGGCGCAGCCTTGCGCTTGCGAAAGTTCAACAAAGCCATCAGGGCCTCCCATGGGGTTCTCGGACTCACGCCCAGCCATCATTGTCGATCAGGGTCTTCAGGCGGTCGCGGTCGTATTCCGCGTCGATCCGGGCCGCTTCGGCCTCGGCGATCTCCTCGGGCAGGCCATCCGCCGGCTGCGGCGCGCCCTTGCGCCATTCCGCAAGATAGGCATCGGTATCGCGCGCCGCCCCCCTCATCGCCGCGCGATCGATGGCCTGCTCAAAGCGTTCGGGCAGTTGCCGCTTGGCGCCGCGCCGCCCCTTGCCCACGACGATCTGGGCCGGAATGTCGCGCCAGTAAATGATGGTAACCTCCGGCATCCGCATCGTTCCTCCGCTCTCCTGTTCCGGGTTGTAATCCACCGACCGCGCCATCTACAGCCTGATATCGACAGAACGCGGCCCTCAAGCGACGCGTCCTGAATCTCATCAATGGATTGCGACGCAAACCAGTCGGGCGGCGCGCAACGTCTTGCGATATCGTCCGCCTGCACCTATTCTAGAGTCAACTTGAAATCGGAGGGCGTGTCTCATGACGCCCAGGCGTCCCAGAGGTGCGGGCGCGTTCCCGAAAGCGGTCGAAAGCCCCGCGCCGATACCGCCCGATCCGGGCGCGCTTTATGCCGCGCTGGATTTGGGCACCAACAGTTGCCGCATGCTGATTGCCCAACCCCGGGGCAGCGGATTTCATGTGGTGGACAGCTTTTCCAAATCGGTCCAGCTCGGCTCCGGGCTGGAACGGACGGGCAGGTTGTCGCGCGCCTCGATGGCGCGCACGGTGCAGGCCATGCGCATCTGCCAGCAGAAGCTGCGGCGCAACAACGTCAAACGCATGCGTCTCGTGGCCACCGAAGCCTGCCGACGTGCAGGCAACGGCGACGAATTCATCCGGCAGGTGCAACGGGAAACCGGCCTGCGGCTCGACATCATCGAACCCGAGGAAGAGGCCCGGCTTGCCGTCGTCTCCTGCGCGCCGCTGGTCAGCACCCACACCGATCAGTTGCTGGTGGTGGATATCGGCGGTGGTTCGACCGAACTGGTCTGGATCGACATCTCCTCTGTGCCCCATCGCGACCGACCGCGGGCGATCATGCGGCTGCAGGCGGGCTTCCACCCGCCCAACAACCCGTTTCCCGCCGCGCGGGTGGTCGACTGGATCAGCGTGCCGCTGGGGGTCGCCACGTTGCGCGATCAGTTCATCGATGTCGAGGACGATGCCGCACGCTACGCGCTGATGAGTTGGTTCTTCGAGGAAAACCTGTCCGGCTTCGCCCCCTACAAGGACGAACAGGCGCGCAAGGGGTTCCAGATCGTCGGCACCTCCGGCACCGTGACCACGGTTGCCGCCAGCCACTTGGGGCTGAAACGCTACGACCGCAACAAGGTGGACGGGCTGCGCATGACCAGCGATCAGATCGACCGGGTGATCCGGCGCTACCTCGAACTCGGGCCCGCCGGGCGCCGCCGCGACCCGCGTATCGGCGAGGATCGCCACGCCCTGATCATGTCCGGCGCCGCGATCCTGCAGGCGCTGCTGCGCTGCTGGCCGACCGATCGCCTGTCTGTCGCCGATCGCGGCTTGCGCGAGGGTCTGCTTTACGCGCAGATGAGTGCCGACGGGGTGCTGGAGGACGGTCCGTTCTGAATTCGGCCTCCGGCCCGGGGGTATTTGAGGAAAATGGAAAGCGGCACCGCCCTCTCTTTCCACTTTCTTGGAAATACCCCGGGGGAGTCCGCCGCAGGCGGACGGGGGCAGCGCCCCCGCGCAACGCTAATGCAAGGAGAAACCCGTGGCCAAGAACACATCCGGACGCGGCCAGCGCGACCTCAAGGTCAAGGTGAAATCGGCGCGCGGCCGCAAGCTCAGTTCCACGCGCTGGTTGCAACGGCAGTTGAACGATCCCTATGTCAAGCGCGCCCGCGCCGAGGGGTACCGTGGGCGGGCGGCGTTCAAGATCCTCGAGCTGGACGACCGTTTCCGTTTTCTCGTACCCGGCGCCCGGGTGGTCGATCTGGGGTCTGCGCCGGGGGGATGGCTGCAGGTGGCGGTGCCGCGCGTGAATGCCCTGGGCGAGAAACCCGGCAAGGCGGTGGGGCGTGTGCTGGGCATCGACCTGCAGGAGGTCGAGCCGGTGGCGGGCGCCGAAATCCACTGTCTGGATTTCCTCGATGAAGGCGCGGAAGATCAGGTGCGCGCCTGGCTGGACGGCAAGGCCGACGTGGTGATGTCGGACATGGCCGCCGCGTCCTCGGGGCACAAGCAGACCGACCATTTGCGGATCATGGCCTTGTGCGAGGCCGCCGCGCATTTCGCCTTTGACGTTCTCGACGAAGGCGGAACGTTCGTCGCCAAGGTGCTGGCCGGCGGCGCCGAGGCGGAGCTTCAGAAGCTGCTCAAGCAGAAATTCACCCGTGTGGCCAACGTCAAACCGCCGGCATCGCGCGCCGACAGTTCCGAGAAATTCGTCGTGGCCACCGGTTTTCGCAGTTGATCCGCAAGTGCCGGGGCAACCTGCAAGCCGTCACTCCGCCGCATCTTCTGCACCCTCTTCGCCGGTGGGCTGGGTGGCGATGGGTGGGCCGGGCAGCTCGGCGCCCTCGCCCTCCTTGGGCGGGCGGTCGATCAGCGCGCCGTTGAACTCGGCGCCCAGTATCAGGATCGCCCCCATCAGATACAGAAAGATCAGCGCCGCGATCACGCCGGCCAGCCCGGCATAGGTGGCGCTGTAGGTCGAGAACCGCGCCAGGTAGAATGCGAACCCCCATCCGGCAATGCCCCAAGTCACGATGGTCAGCACCACCCCCGGCCAGATCCGCGACACGCCCAGCCGCAATCCCGGCAGCCAGTGGTGGCAGGCCGTGACCGCCAGAAGCAAAAGTCCGACGGTCAGCAGATTGGTCAGCACCTCGTTGGTGAACAGCGTGTCCTGCAACAGGCCCGTCACCTGCCCCGGAACCGCCTGCGTGACGATGTTCCAGTAAACCGGGACCACCACGCCGAAAATCGCCATGGCCAGAACCGCCGCCCCTCCGAGCACCACGAAAACCAGGCTTTGCAGCCGCGTCTTCCAGAACGGACGCGGATCGGTATTGCGATAGGCGCGCGACATCGCCAGCCGCAGCGCCTCGACCCCGTTCGAGGCGAAGAACACCGCCAGCAACCCGCCGATCGTCAGCACACCGGTATCGCTGCTGTCCAGAACGGCGCGCACCTCGCGGGTGATCGGCTTGGCCACGGCATCGGGCCAGGTGCCGAAGACCAACTCGATCAGATCGTCCACCGGAACCTCCTCCGAGAGCAGACCCGCAAGCGCCAGGATGAAAAGGATGAACGGGAACAGCGCCAGGATCATCGACATGGCCAGGTGGCTGGACAGCACCCAGCCGCCCTTTTCGTTGAATCGCACCACTGCGCGCCATAACGCCGATGGCACATCCGCCAGACGCGGCTTGTGCGGGCGCTCGTCGGACGTCAAGACATGCGCTCCACACCGTGGCGAGACGCGGTTTGCAGGATAGGAAAAAGGATGGTTCGGCTGATCGGCATTCGTCGGAGGTTGCACAAGTATCGGCAAGGATGCAACATCGCCTTTCCCGTATCCGTCCGGTGTGGCTGTCAAAACTCAGGAAGGGGGCCGTCGATGCCTGCGCTGCCGCCTATCTGCGAATCCAGAGCCCGCCATCAGGATTCGCCGCGATGAACCCGGTCACCGAGAACCCCGCGCCCGCCGCCGCGATCCGCGCCGTGCGCGACGGATTGCTGATCGGATCGCTGGCGATCTGCCTGCTGTATTTCGGCGCCGGGTTCCTCATTCCGCTCGTGCTGGCATTCCTGCTCTACGTGCTCATCATCGCGGTGACCAATCGGTTCGCCGCGCTGCCGGTGGTGGGACCGCGCCTGCCCGGCTGGCTGACCCTGACGCTGGGTGTCGCGGTAGTGATGTCGGGGCTGTTCGCGGTGATGTACGTGATGGCGGACCAGGCCACGCGGTTCCTGCTGGCGCTGCCCAGCTACGAGGACCGCCTTGACGAGGTTTCGGCCCGTATCGCGGGGTTGATCGGCAGCGAATTCGCCGACGTGATCCGCAAGCAGGTGGTCGGCCTCGATCTTTCGCTGATCGCGTTCAGCGCCTTCGGCGGCGCACGCTCGTTCCTCAGCACCTTCCTGCTGATCAGCCTTTACGTCGCCTTCATGATCGCGGAGCGCGGCGTCATCGCGCGCAAGATCCAGCTCGCCACGACCGACCCGGCCTTCGGGCGCGAGTTGCGGGCGATCATGTCCGACATCTCGGTCAGCATGCAGCGTTATGTCGGGATCAAGACGTTTATCAGCCTGCTGACCAGCAGCTTTTGCTACGTGGTGTTCCGCGCGCTCAACCTGGAATTCGCCGAAACCTGGGCGGTGCTGACCTTCGCGCTGAACTTCATCCCCTCGATCGGCTCGATCATCGCGGTCCTGTTGCCGGCGCTGGCCGCCCTGCTGCAATTTGACACGATCGGGCCGTTTCTGGTGGTGCTGCTGGGCACCGGCGTGGTGCAGTTCAGCATCGGCAACTTTCTCGATCCGGCCCTGACCGGGCGCAGCCTGAACCTGTCCACGCTGATGGTGATTCTCGCGCTGACCTTCTGGGCCGGGGTCTGGGGTATCATCGGCGCCTTCCTCAGCGTGCCGCTGACCGTCTGCCTGCTGATCGTGATGTCCAACATCCGCGCGACGCGCCCCATCGCCATCCTGATGTCCAAGGACGGCACCCTGATGAGCGGGCCGGGCACCGGCCCGGTCGGCGAACCCCGCCCCGCAAGCTGGCGTTAGTGCGCTACCTTCCTGTTTTTGCGCGCAATCCTGTGCGAAAGCCGGTTTCAACCTTGCGGATTGCGCTTTAGGGTGCCGCCAAACCGAACCGATACGGGACAAGGCCGCCATGTGGGTGATCCTGAGCAGTTTTTTCGTCACGCTGCTCTATATGACGGCGGTCTTCTTCGCCTGGCGCGCCGCGGCCACCGCGCGAACGCCGCAAGGGTCGGTGGCGTGGGTGGTGTTCCTGCTGTCGCTGCCCTTTGCGGCGGTGCCGCTTTATCTCTATTTCGGCGATCACCGCTTTCACGGCTACCGCTCGGCGCGGCGCGAGGCGAAACAGGTGATCGCGTCGATCCGCGAACATGCCGCCTCGTATGCCCCGGCGAAGGACAGCAGCCCGGTCAATTTCGCACCTTTCGAGTATTGCGCCCACCTAAAGGTACTGCGCGGCAGCGATGTGCGCCTTCTGATCGACGGTCCCGAGACATTCGAGGCGATCTTTGCCGCCATCGACGCCGCGCAATCCTATGTTCTGGTGCAGTTCTATATCGTGCGCGATGACGCGTTGGGCCGCGCCTTTCAGGAGCATCTTGCCGCCGCCGCGCGACGCGGTGTGCGCGTGCGCCTGCTGATCGACTCGGTCGGCAGCATGCGCCTGCCCGAAAGCTGGTGCGAAACGCTGCGTAGCGAAGGCGTCGAGGTGATCGACCGGGATTCGGCGCGCGGCCCGCGGTTCCGCTTCCAGATCAATTTCCGCAACCATCGCAAGACGGTGATCGTGGACGGCAATATCGGCTTTACCGGCGGATTGAACGTGGGCGACGAATATATGGGTCGCAACACGCTGTTCGGTCGCTGGCGCGATACCTTCGTCGAACTGTCGGGTCTGGTGGTGCCGCAACTGCAACTGATCTTTGCCGAAGACTGGCATTGGGCCACCGGCGAGATCCTGGCGCAGGAACTCAGCTGGTCCACCGCCACGGCGGCGCGCAACGCCAATGGCTTGATCGTGGCCACTGGCCCCGGCGATCTGAGCGAAACCGGCAGCCTGCTGTATTTCTCGGCCATCGCGGCGGCGAAACGGCGGTTGTGGATCGCCACACCCTATTACGTGCCCGATATCGATATCGCCACAGCCCTACATCACGCCGCCCTGCGCGGCGTCGATGTGCGCATCATGGTGCCCGACGTGATCGACCACCGCATCCCCTGGTTGGCGGCGTTTGCCTATTTCGACGAATTGCGCGCGGCGGGGGTGCGGGTCTACCGTTATACGGACGGCTTCATGCACCAGAAGGCATTCGTGGTGGATGACACGCTGGCTGCCGTCGGCACGATGAATCTGGACAACCGCTCGTTCCGGCTGAACTTTGAAACCATGGCGCTGTTTTTCGATGCGTCCTTTGCGCAGGACGTGGCGACAATGCTGGAACGCGATTTCGCCGACAGCTATGAATTGACCCTGGATCTGGCCGAACAGCCGGCGCTGATCCGCTATGGCGCACCGCTGGCGCGGCTGTTTTCGCCGCTGTTGTAAGCGGTGCCCATGCAGCGATCGTAGACACGCAGATACCGCGCAAGCGCCTTGTCCTCGCGCCGCTCCGTTGCCGCGCTTCCGGCGAAAGCGGGGGATTTCGGGCTGGCGTCGGAATGCGAATTGTGGCCGATCCCGACGGCGACCGACCCGCTGAGCCGCATTGTCACATCGCCCACCCTGCCGATCATCGGGCGCAACCCGTCATGGCCGCTTTCCCGCTTTGCGCGCAGATGGCAGACGTCCTGCATCGGGTCGGCCCCTGCCACGGGCGGCAACATCAGCAGCGCGGCAACCACCGCATATCGGAACACTTCAGTCATTATCGTCCCCGAAACTCGAAACCGCACGCGGCAGCACCAGATATGATCCTAACATATCGCAAGGCCATGGCCACCCGAGGCGCGGCTTTCGCCCGATGCTGCAAGGATGTAACACCCAAGGCACCGCACCGGCCACAGGATCCCGCCACGATGCTTCTTGAAATCCAGTCCCTGACCAAGCGTTATCCCGGCAGCGACAGCGCCCGCCCGGTGCTCTCGGACGTGTCGCTGAGCCTTGCCGCCGGTGACACGCTGGCCCTGACCGGCGAAAGCGGCAGCGGCAAGAGCACGCTGCTGCATCTGGTGGGCGCGCTCGACGGGTTCGATTCGGGCGAAATCCGGCTGGACGGCCATGCCCTGTCCACACTTGCCGATCGCGAACGTGCGGTCTTGCGGCGCGATGTGGTGGCGCTGGTGTTCCAGCAGTTCAACCTGATCCCGTCGCTGAGCGTGGCGCAGAACCTCTCGTTCCATGCCCGGCTGGCGGGACGCGAGGATCGCGGCTGGATCGCGCAACTGACCGAAAGGCTGGGCTTGGACGGTTTCGGCGCGCGCTATCCCGAGCAGCTTTCCGGCGGGCAGCAGCAACGCGTTGCCATCGGGCGCGCGCTGGCGATGCGCCCGCGCCTTTTGCTGGCGGATGAGCCGTCCGGAAATCTTGACGAAACGACCAGCGACACCGTCATGGCGCTGATGCTGGATCTGGTGGCGCAAAGCGGCGCGGCGCTGTTCCTCGTCACCCATTCCGAACGCATCGCCGCGCTGGCCGGGCGGCGGGCGCATCTGTCCAACGGGCGGATTGCATGACCTGCGTGGCGCTCGCGGCCTTGCTGTCGCATTGGCGGCGCCAGCCGCTGCAATTCCTGACGCTGGTGATCGGGCTGGCGCTTGCCACCGGGCTCTGGTCCGCGGTGCAGGCAATCAACGCCGAGGCGCGCGCCAGCTATGCGCAGGCGGCCGCCCAACTGGGCCGCGCCGATCACGCCAGCCTGTCCGCCCCGTCCGGCTGGATCGCGCGCGACGCCTATGTGGCCTTGCGCCGGGCGGGCTGGAAGCTCTCGCCGGTGCTGGAAGGACGCACGCGGCTGGGCGACGTCGCGGCAACCGTGGTGGGCGTCGATTTCCTGTCATACCCGATGCCGCCCGAGGCCGACGCGGGTAGTCCCGAAATCACCCCCGAACGTATTTTCACCGCACCGGGTCTGCTGTTCGCGCCGCCGGATCTGGCGGAACGACTGGCCGACATGCCGAACCTGCCGCCCGTGGTGTCAACCGGCGAACTCCCCCCCGGCATCGTGATGACCGACATCGCCCTGGCCGAGCGTCTGCTGGACCGCGCCGGCCAGATCGACCGCCTGCTGGTGCTGGACAATCAGCCGATGAACCTGCGCCCGCTGGCGGAGCTTGCGCCCGATCTGGACCTGACCCCGCCCGAGCGCGACACCGACACGGCAAGGCTGACCGACAGCTTCCATCTGAACCTCACCGCCTTCGGTCTGCTGTCCTTTGCGGTAGGGCTGTTCATCGTGCATGGCACGATCGGGCTGGCCTTTCAGCAGCGCCGCGCGATGTTCCGCACGATGCGGGCGCTGGGGGTTTCGCTGCGGCGGCTGACATGGCTGCTGATGGCGGAACTGGGGATTCTGGCGCTGGTTTCGGGCGCGCTGGGGCTGGTGCTGGGCTATCTGGTGGCGGCCGCGCTGTTGCCCGATGTCGCGGCCACCTTGCGCGGACTTTACGGCGCGCCCGTCACCGGCAGCCTGACGCTGCGCCCGCTCTGGGTGGCAAGCGGGCTGGGCATCGCGGTGATCGGCGCCGCCATCGCCGGGGCGCAAGGCGTGTGGCAATTGCGCGCGATGCCGATTCTCGCGGGTGCGGGCCAGCGCGCCTGGGCGCGGCTGTCGGCCCGGCGCGCGCGCGTGCAGGCGCTGGCGGGTCTGGCGCTTCTCGCTGCCGGGGGCGGGGCGGTCGCGCTGTTCGACGGGCTGGTCGCCGGGTTCGCCCTGCTGGCGGGTTTGATGCTGGGCACGGCGCTGATCTTGCCCGCGCTGCTGGATCTGGTGCTGGCGTTGATCCAGCGCGGCGCCCGCGCGCCGGTCACGCAATGGATCTGGGCCGACATGCGCGCGCAGCTTCCCGGCCTGTCGCTGGCGCTGATGGCGCTGCTGCTGGCGCTGGCCACCAATATCGGCGTCGGCACGATGGTGTCGAGCTTTCGCCTGACCTTCACCGGCTGGCTGGATCAGCGCCTTGCCTCGGAACTTTACGTGACCGCACGCAACGACGAGCAGGGCGCCGAGCTGCACCGCTGGCTGGAGGACCGCGCCGATGCGGTGCTGCCGATCCGGGGCGTGGATGCCAGCATCGCCGGACAGACGGGCGAGGTGTTCGGGATGCGCGTGCACGAGACCTATCGCCAAAACTGGCCGCTGATTGCCGCCGCGCCGCAGGTCTGGGAGCGGCTGGAGGCGGGCGACGGCGTGCTGGTCAACGAGCAACTGGCCCGGCGCGAGGCCCTATGGCCCGGCGCACAGGTCGCCATCGGCGCCGACTGGCATCCCGACGTGATCGGCGTCTATTCCGATTACGGCAATCCGGTGGGGCAGGTCGTCGTCGGTCTCGACACGCTTCTGGCGCGGTTCGACGGCGTGCCCTACCGGCAGTTCGGCGTGCGCATCGCACCCGAAAGGGTTCCCGCGCTGATCGCGGCGATCCGCGCGGATTTCGACCTGCCCGCCAGCGCGGTCATCGATCAGGCAGGGATCAAGGCACGCTCGCTTGGCGTGTTCGAAAAGACCTTCGTGGTCACCGGCGCGCTCAACGTGCTGACGCTGGGGGTGGCGGCCTTCGCCATCCTGACCAGCCTGCTCACGCTTTGGGGGATGCGCCTGCCGCAGCTTGCTCCGGTCTGGGCGCTGGGACTGACGCGGGCACGGCTGGCGCGGCTGGAACTGCTGCGCAGCGTCATGCTGGCCGGGCTGACCGCGCTGGCGGCGCTGCCGCTGGGGCTGCTGCTGGCCTGGGTGCTGCTGGCGGTCATCAACGTCAAGGCGTTCGGCTGGCGCCTGCCGATGTATCTGTTTCCGGGCGACTGGCTGATCCTGTTCGCGCTGGCGCTGCTGGCGGGTGCGCTGGCCGCCGCCCTGCCCGCCCGTCGGTTGCGGCGCACACCGCCCGCCGACCTGCTGAAGGTGTTTGCCAATGAGCGTTAGATTGATCGCCCTGATCCTGTGCCTGCTGGCAGGCGGTGCCCATGCGCAAGGATTCGCCGGACTTGGCACCACCGCCGAAGGCTTCGCCATTCCCCAACGCGGCACGCCGCTGACCTTTCCGCAGGATCACGGTGCGCATCCCGAATACCGCATCGAATGGTGGTATCTGACCGCCACGCTGACCGGCGCGGACGGGCGCGACTACGGAGTGCAGTGGACGCTGTTCCGCTCGGCGCTGGCGCCCCATGACGGCAGCGGATGGGAGACGCCGCAATTGTGGATGGGTCACGCCGCATTAACCACGCCCGACGCGCATTACCTTGACGAACGGCTGGCGCGCGGCGGTATCGGTCAGGCCGGAGTGACGGCCCAACCGTTCCATGCCTTCATCGACAATTGGCAGATGCAGGGCCAGCCCGGCACCGGGATTTCCGACCTGACGCTCCGCGCCAGCGGCCCCGGTTTCGCCTATGATCTGACGCTGACGGCGGAGGGCCCGCTGGTGCTGCATGGCGACCAAGGCTATTCGGTAAAATCCGCCGCCGGGCAAGCCAGCCATTACTACTCGCAACCCGCCTACACAGTGCGCGGCACGCTGACATTGCCCGAAGGCGCGGTCGCGGTCACGGGTCAGGGCTGGCTCGATCGCGAATGGTCCAGCCAGCCGCTGGCGGGCGATCAGACCGGCTGGGACTGGTTTTCGCTGTCGTTCGATTCAGGCGCGCGGATGATGGGATTCGGCCTGCGCGATGGCGGGCCCGGCTATACCTCGGCCACGTGGATCGGCACGGACGGATCGGCAACCGCCCTGCCCGATGGCGCGCTGAAATTGACCCCGCTGGAAACCTCGGCGGTCGCAGGACGCGACGTGCCGACGCGCTGGCGCGTGGAACTGCCGGCCCGCGGGCTGGACGTGACGGTCAGTGCGCTGAACCCGCAGACATGGATGGCGACGTCGTTTCCCTATTGGGAAGGACCTGTCGATATCGCGGGCAGCCACGACGGGCGCGGCTATCTCGAAATGACAGGTTACTGACGCACCACGAAAACCGAGCAATCGGAATGGCGCACCACCCGGGCCGAGTTCGGGCCAAGCAGGTAATCCTTGAAATCGGGCTTATGCGCCCCGATCACGATCAGGTCGGTACCGGCCTTGCGGGCGGTTTTCAGGATCGCCTCGTAAGCGCGCCCGCTTGCGACGATATGCCGTACCGCGGCGTTGCGTTCCTTGCTGAGAACCGAGGCTGTCAGCTTGCGCAGGGCCTGCGTCGCTTTTTGCGTGGCTTCCTCCTGATGTTTCGGGCTGAAAAAACCCGACACCATGCCTTCGCCGTAATCGGGCAGCACCGTGATGACGTCAAGCTGCGCGCCGTCCAGATCGGCCAGCCGCGCGGCCTGTTGCAGAACCGGGCTGTCGGTGTCGCCTTCGCTGATATCGACGGCGCAGAGAACGGATTTTATCATGCGGGTGCTCCCTTCGGTTCAGGCGCGCGGCGGGCGCGGGCGCGCTGCAGCAGCGCGATCAGCCCCAGCAGCAAGAGCGCCGGTATATAGATCAGTTCCTTGGGCCATTGGTCGGTGGGGCGTTTGACCGCCGAAATATGGACCGGCTCGTCGCCATAGAAATCGAATGTGTTGAGCTTGGAGGAAAGCGGCGTGCCGAACATCGGCTCTTCCAGCACGGCGGTGCCGTCCTCGACCATAACCGTCAGGCCCATCGCCTCAAGCCGCTCGGGGCCGGTCGGTTCGGGGCCGATCTCGACGGCGAGGCTGAGGTCGGTTTCCTTGAACGTCACGTAATCGGGACCGGTCACGACGAAACGCCATTCGGTGCCTTCGCGGGCCTCGTCCATCGCCTCGACGATCCGGGTCGGCGCGATCTGCTCATAGGGTTCATCGATATAATCCATGAAGAAACCGGGGCGAAACAGGGCAAAGGCGATCACGATCAGCGCGATGCTTTCGTAGATCCGGCTTTTGGTCAGGAACCAGCCCATCGTGCCGGCGGTGAAGATCAGGATCGCCGCCGTCGCCACGATCGCCACCATGATCCCCTGCACCCAGGTCACATCCAGCAGCAGAAGATCGGTGTTGAAAATGAACATGAACGGCAGCACGACCGTGCGCAGGCTGTAGAAGAACGCCACGAACCCGGTGCGGATCGCGTCGCCCCCGGATACGGCGGCGGCGGCGAAACTGGCCAGACCCACGGGCGGGGTCACGTCTGCCATGATGCCGAAATAGAACACGAACAGATGCACCGCGATCAGTGGCACGATCAGCCCCGATTGCGCGCCCAGTTCGACCACGACCCCCGCCATCAGCGACGACACCACGATGTAGTTGGCCGTGGTCGGCAGCCCCATGCCCAGCACGAGGCTGAGCAAACCGACCATGATCAGCATCAGGATCAGGTTGCCACCCGACATGAATTCAACAAGGTTCGCCATCACCTGCCCCACGCCGGTCAGGGTCACGGTGCCCACGATCACGCCGGCGGTGGCGGTGGCCAGCGCAATGCCGATCATGTTGCGTGCCCCGTCCACCAACCCCTGCCAGAGGTCGATCAGACCGGCGACAAAGGCCGTTGCCGTCCGGTTGTCGCCCCGCATGAGGGATTTCAGCGGACGCTGCGTCAACAGGATCACGAACAGCAGCATTGACGCCCAGAAGGCCGACAGACCGGGCGATTTCTGCTCGATCATCAGGAAATAGACCAGCACGACGATCGGCAGCAGGTAATAAAGGCCGGCCTTGTAGATCTCGCTGATGACCGGCAGTTCGACGACATCGGAATTGGGATCGTCCGGCACCAGATCGTCGGTGCGCGAGGCCAGCCACAGCAGCGCCAGATAGGTCAGCATGACAAGCCCGGACAGCACCCAGGGCGAAGCGCCCGGCATCATCGCCGTGATCCAGCGCACCGGGTATTGCACGCTGTAGGACAGCAACGCGAACCCGACGAAAAACGCGGCCATGCCGCCGATGGTCTTGCCCATCGACACGACGCGGTCGCCGATCGTCGGCATGTTGCGCTTCACGGCCTCAAGGTGAACGATATAGACCAGCGCGATATACGAGATCGTTGCCGGCAGGGCGGCGTGGGTGATGACCTCGACATAGGAAATGCCGACATATTCGACCATCAGGAAGGCCGCCGCGCCCATCACCGGCGGCATGATCTGGCCGTTCACGGAACTCGCGACCTCGACCGCGCCGGCCTGTTCGCTGGTGAACCCGACGCGCTTCATCAACGGAATGGTGAAGGTGCCGGTGGTGACCACGTTGGCGATGGAGGATCCCGAGATCAGCCCCGTCGCCGCCGATCCCACAACGGCGGCCTTGGCCGGACCGCCGCGCAGATGGCCCAGCGCGCCGAACGCCATCTTGATGAAGTAATTTCCCGCCCCCGCCTTGTCCAGAAGCGCCCCGAACAGCACGAACAGGAACACGAACTTGGTCGAAACCCCCAGCGCGATGCCGAACACGCCCTCGGACGTGATCCACATATGGCTCATCGCCTTGCGCAGGCTGGCGCCTTTCCAGCGGATCACCTCGGGGACCAGATCGGAACTGCCGAAAAACACGTAGAGCAGAAAAATCGTGGCGATCACCGCCATCGCCGGACCCAATGCGCGGCGCGCGCCCTCGAACAGCAGGATCAGCCCGACCAGCGCGACCCATTTGTCGGTATCGTCCGCCAGACCGCCCGACGCGACGATCTTGTCGTAGAAGAACCAGCCATAAAGCGCGATGCCCGCCCCCAGCAGCGCCATGATCCAGTCCTGGATCGGAATGTAGTGACGGGGGCTGGATCTGAGCGCGGGATAGGCCGCGAAAGCCAGAAACATGGCAAATGCCAGATGGATCTGGCGGGAATTGTTGATCATGCTGCCCGGCAGAACCAGGTTCGATACAGGCGATGCCAGAACGACCTGGAACAGCGACCATAACACCGCCAGCACCGCCAGGAAAAGACCCACACTGCCGGACGGGCTGCGCCCGCCTGAATCGGATGACGCGACAAGATCCTGCAATTCCTGTTCGGAAAGAGGTCCCTTGACCTGAGCATCTGATGCCATCGGCCTGTCTCCCTGATGTGTCCGCTGTTGGCGCGGTTATTCAGCATTGCCCGGTGACCGGGATCAGACGGGACGCAAAAGCGCGCCCCGCCTGTCGGGCTTATCTTACTCGATCCAGCCCTGTTCCTTGTAATACTTTTCCGCGCCCGGATGCAGCGGCACGGAAATGCTCTCGCTGACCATCTCCTCCGGCGTGAGATTGGCAAAGGCCGGATGCAGTTGCTTGAAGTCCTCGAAATCGTCGAACACCGCCTTGACCAGCGTATAGACCGCGTCTTCGGAGACATCCGCGCTGGTCACCAGCGTCGCGCCGACACCGAACGTGTTGGTGTCTTCGTCATTGCCGCGATACATGCCGCCGGGGATGACCGCCTTGCGGTAGAAGGGGTTCTCCTCGATCAGCTTGTCGACCGCCTCGCCCTCGACATCCACCAGCACCGCATCGCAGGACGTCGTCGCCTCCTGAATTGCGCCCGAGGGGTGGCCCACCGTGTAGGTCATCACGTCGATCTGGTTGTCGCACAGCGCGGCCGCCTGTTCGGCGGGTTTCAGTTCGGTCGCGATCGAGAAATCGTCCATGGTCCAGCCCATGGCCTCCAGCAGAACCTCCATCGTGCCACGGCTGCCGGAGCCGGGATTGCCGACATTCACGCGCTTGCCCTTGGTATCCTCGAACGTCTCGACCCCGGCATCGGCGCGGGCGACCACGGTAAAGGGTTCGGGATGCAGCGAGAACACCGCGCGCAAGCCTTCGAACTGCTGGCCCTCGAACTGCGAGGTGCCGTTATAGGCGTGGTACTGCCAGTCCGACTGCACGACGCCGAATTCCAGCTCGCCCTCGCGGATGGTGTTGATGTTGTAGACCGATCCGCCCGTCGACTCGACGGAACAGCGTATACCGTGTTCCTTGCGGCCCTTGTTGACCAGACGGCAGATCGCGCCGCCCGTCGGATAGTAGACGCCGGTCACGCCCCCGGTGCCGATGGTGATGAATTCCTGCGCCATGGCCGCCGGCGCCATGAAGGCGGCCGCCACGACAGCGCCAAGCCCCAGCCTGCTGAAATGTTTCATGTTGATTGATCTCCCAGATTGAATTCGCCGTCCTGCGCCGGTTGGAACGCACGTTCGTTCCGCCGCTGCGGCATCACATGGAGAGGTGTCGGATCATCGCACAGTGTCGCGTCCATGAAAAAACAAGCCCCTCCCGCGAGTTGCGAGAGTTCCATCGGGCCGGAACCTTGTCAAGCCTGCTGCGGCGCTCCGGCCCAAATCCAAGGGTGCCAAAGCGGTCTTTTGGGGCGGCGAAGGCTTCGTCATGGACCTGCGGAATTTCGTCCTAGCTGCCGATGTCCAGCGAAAGCGCGTGGATGCGGGCGACCAGTTCAGCGCCCAGCGCGTCATGCACCGCGCGGTGCCGTGCGATACGCGACTGCCCCTCGAAAGCGGGCGCACGAATGCGCACATTGAAATGGCTTTCGCCGCCCTCGCGGTATCCGGCATGGCCGCGATGGCTTTCGCTGTCGTCCACCACGTCCAGTTCGCGCGGATCGAATGCCTGTTGCAGCCGCTGGCGGATTTGCGTCGTCACGCTTGTCTGATCGGAATGCGTCAATATATGTGTCCTACCCTCTGTTATATCGCGCCTTATAGACTAGACTGTGCGATCCGAATCTTAAAGACGTGTCCAAAAGGAGCAGGCCGTGACAAAACCAGATCCGTTCGGATTTGACATGTCGGTGTCATCCGCGAAGAAAAAGAACCCCCGCGGACGGCGGGGCATGTCGGGTGCATCCGAAACGTCGGTGCGTCAATGCGAGGCCGAGGGCTGCGAAGAGGCGGGCCGCTATCGCGCGCCCAAGGCCCCTGACGTTCTGGACGACTATTTCTGGTTCTGCCAGAAGCACGTGCGCGAATACAACCTCAAGTGGAACTTCTTCGACGGCACCACCGAGGCCGAGATCAACGCCCAGCAAACCCAGGACAAGGTCTGGGAGCGCACGACCCGCCCGCTGGGCGACCCCGAGGCGCGGGCCTGGGCGCGTCTGGGCATCGAGGACCCGCATCAGGTCCTGGGCGAGAACGCCACGCGCAACCCCGGCCGGCGCCCGGGGGGAAGCGGACGCCGCCTGCCGCCGACCGAACGGCGCGCGGTGGAGATTCTCGACGCCAAGGACAACTGGACCCGGCCCGAATTGCGCCGCGCGTACAAGGCGCTGATCAAGGTGCTGCATCCGGACATGAACGGCGGCGACCGCAGCCAGGAAGAGCAGTTGCAACTGGTGGTCTGGGCCTGGGACCAGTTGAAGACCAGCCGCAATTTCAAGGACTGATCCCTTGCCCTTGGGCGTCAATTGTTGCACCACCGCGCGGAACCGCCCGCTTGCAAGCACAGCACGAGAAGGATGCAGCCCATGGCTGATGGCATGATCGACATCAACGCGAAACCGACCGAGGAAATCTCGGTCTCGGAAGTGTTCGGGATCGACACGCCCATGCGCGTCAGGGGATTTCCCGAACGCACCGAACGGGTGCCGGATATCGACAGCACCTACAAGTTCGACCCCGACACGACGCTCGCGATCCTGGCCGGGTTCGTCTATAATCGCCGGGTGATGATCCAGGGCTATCACGGCACCGGCAAGTCCACCCATATCGAGCAGGTCGCCGCCCGGCTGAACTGGCCCACCGTGCGGGTCAACCTCGACAGCCATATCAGCCGGATCGACCTGATCGGCAAGGATGCGATCAAGCTGCGCGACGGCAAGCAGGTGACCGAGTTCCACGAGGGCATCCTGCCCTGGGCGCTGCGCAATCCGACCGCGATCGTGTTCGACGAATACGATGCGGGCCGGGCCGACGTGATGTTCGTGATCCAGCGGGTTCTGGAACATGACGGCAAGCTGACGCTGCTGGATCAGAACGAGATCATCACGCCCAACCCCTATTTCCGCCTGTTCGCCACGGCCAATACGGTGGGTCTGGGCGACACGACGGGGCTGTATCACGGCACGCAGCAGATCAACCAGGCGCAGATGGACCGCTGGAGCCTCGTGGCGACGCTGAACTATCTGTCCCACGACGCCGAAACCGCGATCGTGCTGGCCAAATCGCCGCATTACAACACCGAGAAGGGCCGCCGGATCGTCAGCCAGATGGTCATGGTGGCCGACCTGACGCGCACCGCCTTCATGAATGGCGATCTGTCCACCGTCATGAGCCCGCGGACCGTCATCACCTGGGCGCAGAACGCCGCGATCTTCCGCGATGTCGGCTATGCGTTCCGCCTGTCCTTCCTGAACAAATGCGACGAGCTGGAACGCCAGACCGTGGCCGAGTTCTATCAGCGCTGTTTCGACGAGGAACTGCCTGAAAGTGCGGCAAGCGTGAGCGTGGGCTGATCCATTGAAACGCCGCCCTGCGGGCGGCGTGCCGCCTCCGGCGGGGGTATTTGGAGAAAATGGAAAGACGCGATCCGTTGAATGCGGCGCGCGAATATGTGCAAACTGTTCCTGTATCCACCCCGAACTGCGGGATCCGACATGAGCCGACAATCCGACAACCCCGCCGATCCGTTCAAGAAGGCATTGGCCGAGGCCACCAAGGTCATGGCCAACGATCCGGAACTGACGGTCAGTTACACGGTCGACCCTTCGGGCGTGTCCGGCGAGGCGATGCGCCTGCCCCAGGTCTCGCGCCGGATGACCCGCGAAGAGGTGTTGCTGGCGCGCGGCACCGCCGATGCGCTGGCGCTGCATCGCAGATACCATGACGATGCGACGCACAATCGCTATGCACCGCCCGGCGACATGGCGCGCGATCTTTACGAGGCGATGGAAACCGCGCGGTGCGAAGCGATGGGCGCGCACGACATGCCCGGCACCGCCGGCAATATCGACGCGCGGATTGGCCACGAGGCCACAAGGCGCGGCTATGACCGGATCACCAACGCCAGCGATGCGCCCCTGCCGGTGGCGGCGGGATATCTGATCCGCCATCTGGCCACCGGGCGCGATATGCCGCCGGCGGCGCAGAACGTGATGGACCTGTGGCGCGGCTTCATCGAGGAGCAGGCCGGAGGCACCCTTGAGGATCTGCCCGACAAGTTGTCCGATCAGGCCGAATTTGCCCGTTTCGCGCGTCAGCTGATTTCCGATCTCGGCTATGGCGACCAGTTGGGCGACGATCCGGACGCGGCGAACGACGATCAGGAGGACGAGGCCGAAGAGACCGAAGAGGACGAGGACGCTCCCGACAGCACCGGCGAGGATGACAGCGAGGACAGCGCCGAGGCCGAACCCGAGCAGGAGCAGGACGACCAGCAGGACCAGGCGCAGGCGCAGGTCAGCATGGACGACATGTCTGACGAGGAGATGGGCGAAGAGGCCGACATGCCCGAAGGCGAAGCTCCGCAAGAGCCGCCCCCCGCGCCCGGTGCCAGCGAGGCCGATCCGGATTATCGCGTCTACCTGACCACCCATGACGAAGAGATCAAGGCCGAGGAACTGGCCGAACCGATCGAACTGGAACGGCTGCGCGCCTATCTCGATCAGCAGCTTGACCCGCTGAAGGGTGCGGTATCGCGGCTGGCCAACAAGTTGCAGCGCCGCCTTCAGGCCAAGCAGAGCCGCTCGTGGGAATTCGATCGCGAAGAGGGGATCCTGGATGCCGGACGGCTGGCGCGGGTGGTTGCGAACCCGACGACTCCGCTGAGCTTCAAGGTCGAGAAGGATACCGAATTCCGCGATACGGTGGTGACGCTGCTTCTGGACAATTCCGGCAGCATGCGCGGAAGGCCGATTTCGATCGCCGCGATCTGCGCCGACGTTCTGGCGCGCACGCTGGAGCGGTGCAACGTCAAGGTCGAGATTCTGGGCTTTACCACCCGCGCCTGGAAGGGTGGACAGGCGCGCGAGGCGTGGCTGAACGATGGGCGTCCGCAGCAACCGGGCCGTCTGAACGATCTGCGCCATATCATCTACAAATCCGCCGACGCGCCCTGGCGGCGGACGCGCGATAATCTGGGCCTGATGATGAAGGAAGGGCTGTTGAAGGAAAACATCGACGGCGAGGCGCTGGAATGGGCGCATCGCCGGATGGCCACGCGGCGCGAGGCGCGCAAGATCCTGATGGTGATTTCCGACGGCGCGCCGGTCGATGACAGCACATTGTCGGTCAACCCGGCAAATTATCTGGAAAAGCACCTGCGCGACGTGATCGACATGGTCGAACGGCGCAAGGTGGTGGAACTGCTGGCCATCGGCATCGGCCATGATGTGACGCGCTATTACAATCGCGCCGTGACGATCACCGATGTCGATCAACTGGCCGGGGCGATGACCGAGCAACTGGCCGCGCTGTTCGACAGGGATCCGCGAAAACGCGCGCGCGTGCTGGGCCTGCGCAACGTCGCCTGATCCGGCCCCGCGTCGCAACAGGAGGGAACGCGCGATGTTCCAGACATTCGACGTCACGGCGCGGCCCGAACAGGGGCCGCCCCGGCTGCAGGCGCTGCGCCATGAGATGGCCGCCGAGGGACTGGACGGTTTTCTGGTGCCGCGCGCCGATGCCCATCAGGGCGAATATGTCGCCCCGCGCGATGCGCGGCTGGCCTGGCTGACGGGGTTTACCGGCTCGGCCGGGTTCTGTGCCGTTCTGGCGGAGGTCGCGGGCGTGTTCGTCGACGGGCGCTATCGCACGCAGGTCAAGGCGCAGGTGGCCGATGTGTTCACGCCGGTGCCGTGGCCCGACGTGAAGCTGGCCGAGTGGCTGCGCAAGATGCTGCCCCGTGGCGGCAAGGTGGGGTTCGATCCGTGGTTGCATTCCAAGGGAGAGATCGCGCGGACGCGCACGATGCTCGAAGGGTCGGGCATCACGCTGGCGCCGGGTGACAATCTGGTGGATCGGATATGGCAGGATCAGCCCGCTCCGCCGATGGCCTCGGTGCGTGCGCACCCCATTGAATTCGCCGGTGAAACGGCAGATTCCAAACGCGCCCGTCTGGCCGAGACATTGCGCGAGGCGGGGCACCGGGCGGCGGTCCTGACGATGCCGGATTCGATCATGTGGCTGCTCAACATCCGGGGCGGCGACATCGCGCGCAATCCGGTGGCGCATGGCTTTGCGATTCTGCACGATGACGGGCGGGTCGATCTGTTCATGGCGGCGCAGAAGCTGGCCGATCTGGATACGCCGCTGGGTGACGGCGTGACGGTGCATGCCCCCGACGCGCTGTTGTCGGCGCTGGAGCGGCTGGAGGGGCCGGTGCGCATCGACGAGACCACCGTGCCGCAGCGGATCGCGGACGTTCTGGGCGACAGGGCGGTAGCGGGCGACGATCCCTGTGCGCTGCCCAAGGCGCGCAAGAACGAGGCCGAGATCGCGGGCAGCGTCGCCGCGCATCTGCGGGACGGTGCCGCCGTGGTGGAAACGCTGGCCTGGCTGGATGCGCAAGCGCCCGGCAGTGTCACCGAAATCGATGTGGTGCGCGCACTGGAGGAGCGACGGCGCGCCGATCCGGCCCTGCGCGATATCAGCTTTGAAACCATCGCCGGAACCGGCGCCAACGGCGCGATCATGCATTACCGCGTGACGACCGGCACCGATACCTTGCTGCAAGACGGCGATCTGCTGGTTCTGGACAGCGGCGGGCAGTATCTGGACGGCACGACCGATATCACGCGAACCATCGCCATCGGCACCCCCGGCGACGAGGAACGCGCCGCCTTCACCCGCGTGTTGCAGGGCATGATCGCGATGAGCCGTCTGCGCTGGCCCGAGGGGCTGGCCGGGCGCGATATCGAGGCGGTGGGGCGGATGCCGCTGTGGCTGGCGGGGCAGGATTTCAACCACGGGCTGGGCCATGGCGTGGGCGCCTATCTCAGCGTGCATGAGGGGCCGCAACGTCTCAGCCGCGCCAGCCACGTGCCGCTGGAACCCGGCATGATCCTGAGCAACGAACCGGGCTATTATCGCGAGGGCGCGTTCGGCATCCGAATCGAGAACCTGCTGGTGGTCGAACCCGCCCCCGCCCTGCCCGGCGGCGATGCCGAACGCGCGATGCTGAACTGGCGCACGCTGACCTTCGCGCCCATTGACCGCCGCCTGATCCTGCCCGCAATGCTGACGACGCCGGAACGCGACTGGCTGAACGCCTATCACGGCGCGGTGGCCGAACGGATCGCCCCCCGTCTGGGCGACAGCGCGCGTAACTGGCTGGCGGCGGCCACCGCCCCGATCTGAGCAAAACGCGCGCGAAACCTTGCGCGCGCTACTCGTCCTGCCGTAGAACCGCAAGCTCGGGCCCGGTCGCTTTGCATCGCGCGATATCGGGGCCGTCATGGAACGATCACGAGAGGAAAACAGGATGGCCAAACCGATCAGAATTCGCAAGGCAGACGGAACATGGTGCGTGCGCGCCGGGGGTGCGGTGCTCGGCGAAAGCCGCAATGTGCTGGAACTGAGCGAGGGCGACATGGCCCCGGTGCTGTATTTTCCGCGTGAGGATATCGCCATGCAGTTTCTGGACCGCAGCGACAAGACCACCCACTGCCCGCACAAGGGCGACGCGCATTATTATTCCATCGTCAACAAATCGGCGACGCTTTGCGACGCGGTCTGGACCTACGAGACCCCGCTTGAGGATGTTTCCGCGATCAAGGATCATCTGGCCTTTTACGCTGACGACGATATCACGGTCGAACAGATCTGATCGCCTGCGGCATCATCGGGACACGGCGACGGCTTTGCGCACCATGTCCCAATAGATGTCCTCGACCGCTGCCACCGACAGCCGGCCGTCGTGTCGATACCACGTGTTGACGCCGGTCAGCATCGCGATCACCGCCATCGCCGCGATGCGGGTGTCGTGAACGGCGAACCGGCGCTGTTCCACACCGTCGCGCAGGATCGTTTGCAACTGCGTTTCATAGTCGCGCCGCAACGCTTCGATCACCGCGAAGTTTTCCGGATTCAGGCTGCGCAATTCCATGTAGGCGATGAAAACCGCGTCGGCCCGCTCAAGGTGGAAGCGGATGTGAAACCGGGTGAAGTCCTCCAGCCGCGGGTCCGGGTCCGGCGGCAGATCGCGGGCGGCGCGCGCATTCAGCAGCTCTTGCAGGTGATCGCGCATCAAATCGAACAGCAGGCTTTGCTTGTCCGGCGTGTAATTATACAGCGCCCCGGCCTGCACCCCGACCGCGCGCGCGATCTGGCGCATCGACACCGCGGCATAGCCATGGCGCGCGAACAGCCGCAGCGCCGCGTCGCGGATGCGCGGGCCGGTGATGTCGGAACGGGAACCTGCGGTGCGGGCCATGGCCGCCATGTTATATGAACGTGCGTTCAGAAAAAACCCGCCTTGCGCCGCCCGCCCCGAGCGGGCATCACTGGGCGCACAACCAGCCCCGGTGCCTCCATGCCCCTGTCCCGTCTTTCCCGCGTCGCCCTGCCCGCCATGGCGGTACTTTTGGTGCTTGCGGCGTGTTCCGAACGGCCGGATCTGGAGTCGACGATCACCGACGCGGCGCGCGATGCGCCCTGGCCCGACCTCGTGCCGCTGGAGCCGTTGCTTGCCGCCTCCGCCCCGCCGCGTGAACGCACGGGCGCGCCGGAAACCGGTCTGGCCGCGCGCCGCGACCGCCTGCAACAGCGCGCGCAAAGGCTGAACGCGGCCGTCGTCGATGCCGACACGCGATCCCGCATGCGCGCGGGTGTGCGCCCCCTGCCGCCGATGTGACGCGTTGCACCGCCCCGGCGAACCCGCTAAAGCCCGGCAAAACACTCGGGACAAGGGAATTTGCCATGACGGAACCATTGCGCATCGGAATAGCGGGGCTGGGCACCGTCGGCGTGGGGGTGGTGAAGATCGTGCGCAAACAGGCCGCGCTGTTGCGCGCGCGCACCGGGCGCGACATCCAGATCAGTGCGGTCTCGGCGCGCGATGCCGGCAAGGACCGTGGGGTCAATATCTCGACCTATGACTGGGAGGACGATCCCGTCACCCTCGCCCGGCGCGACGATGTGGACGTTTTCGTCGAGCTGATGGGCGGTCCCGATGGTCCGGCCAAGGCCGCGACCGAGGCGGCGCTGGATGCGGGCAAGGATGTCGTCACGGCCAACAAGGCGATGCTGGCCACCCACGGTCAGAACCTGGCGGAACGGGCCGAGGCGCAGGGCCGCGTTCTGCGCTATGAGGCCGCCGTCGCGGGCGGCATCCCGGTGATCAAGACGCTGACCGAAAGCCTTGCGGCGAACGAGATCACGCGCGTGATGGGCGTGATGAACGGCACCTGCAACTATATCCTGACGCGCATGGAAAGCGCCGGCCTGCCCTATGATGTCGTGTTTCAGGAGGCCCGCGATCTGGGCTTTCTCGAAGCCGATCCGACGCTGGATGTGGGCGGCATCGACGCCGCGCACAAGTTGGCCATCCTGTCGGCCATCGCCTTCGGCACAAGGCCCGATTTCGACGGCATCGAGATCGAGGGGATCGAAAAGGTCTCGATCGACGATATCCGCGCCGCCGCCGACATGGGATACCGGATCAAGCTGCTGGGCGTGGCGCGCCGCACCGGGCGCGGTCTGGAACAGCGCATGCAGCCCTGCCTTGTGCCGGCCGGTTCGCCGCTGGGCCAGCTTGAGGGCGGCACCAACATGGTGGTGATCGAAGGCGACGCGGTGGAACAGATCGTGCTGCGCGGCCCCGGCGCGGGAATGGGTCCGACCGCCAGCGCGGTGATGGGCGATGTCTGCGATCTGGCGCGCGGGTTGCGGATCACGACCTTCGGTCAGCCCGCCGAAACCCTGACCGACGCGCCCGCCGCCGTGGCCGGATTGCCCGCGCCCTATTATCTGCGGATGGGCCTGATCGACAAGCCCGGCGCGTTGGCCCAGATTGCCGCCATTCTGGGACAATACGGCATCTCGATCGACCGGATGCGGCAATACGGTCACGCCGCCGAGACCGCTCCGGTGCTGATCGTGACGCACAAGACCACCCGCAATGCGCTGAACGAGGCGTTGGCGGCAATGACGCAAACCGACGTCATACACAGCGCGCCGGTCGCGTTGCGCATCGAAAGCGTCTGAGACGCACAGGCCGGGTGCGCGGGCTTGTGCCAGCGCATCCTGCCCGCTAAACCCGGTCACGAATCCGGTTTTCACACGTTCAACGAAGGATCGCCCGATGCGCGCACCCATCGAATTTCACGACCGCATGCTGTCTCTGGGTCTCGCCCGCGTGGCGGAACAGGCGGCACTGGCGTCGGCGTCCCTGATCGGACGGGGCGATGAAAAGGCCGCGGATCAGGCTGCGGTCAACGCCATGCGCGAGCAGTTGAACCTGCTGGATATCGCCGGTGTCGTGGTGATCGGCGAAGGCGAGCGCGACGAGGCGCCGATGCTGTTCATCGGGGAAGAGGTCGGCACTGGCAACGGCCCCGGCGTGGATATCGCGCTGGACCCGCTGGAAGGCACGACGCTGACCGCCAAGGACATGCCCAACGCGCTGACCGTGATCGCCATGGGTCCGCGCGGCTCGATGCTGCATGCGCCCGATGTCTATATGGACAAACTGGCCATCGGGCCCGGCTTTGCCGAAGGCCTGGTGACGCTGGACATGTCCCCCGCGGCGCGCGTTTCGGCATTGGCCGAGGCCAAGGGGTGCGCTGCTTCGGACATCACGGTGTGCATCCTCGAACGGCCTCGCCATGAAGACATGATCGCCGAGGTCCGCGCGACCGGTGCGGCCATCCGGCTGATCACGGATGGCGATGTGGCGGGCGTGATGCATTGCGCCGAAAGCGCCATCACCGGCATCGACATGTATATGGGTCAGGGCGGCGCCCCGGAAGGCGTGCTGGCGGCGGCGGCGCTGAAATGCATGGGCGGCCAGATCCAGGGACAGCTGCTGTTTCGCAACGAAGACGAGAAAAAGCGCGCCGCGAAGGCGGGTGTCACGGATCTGGACAGGATCTATACCCGCGACGAGATGGTGACACAGGACGTGATCTTTGCCGCGACCGGCGTCACCAGCGGGACCTTGCTGCCCGGGATCAAGCGCGAACCGCGCTGGCTGACCACCGAGACGCTGCTGATGCGGTCCAAGACCGGGTCGGTGCGGCGCATGCAATATCGCACTCCGGTGGCATGATCACAGCAGTTACCCTGTCCGAAAGGCGGATTTCGCGGCGGCGGCGCGACGCCTCCGGCGGGGATATTTTCAAGCCAGAAGAAGGGCCGGGGTGGCGATTTACGGCCCTGTCGGGAGGGGTTCTTGGCGTTTCTGGGCGTTGAGCAGTCGCTGAACGGACGGCGCTGGATCGGGCCCGATATCGAAGCCGAACGCGCCGCCGACGCTCTCGCGCAGGATTTGGCCTTGCCGCGGGCGCTATGTCAGGTGCTGGCACGGCGCGGCGTGAACTTGGGTGAAGCCGAGGCGTTTCTGGCCCCTACCCTGCGCGATCTGCTGCCCGATCCGCGCCTGATGAAGGACATGGAAAAGGCGGCGGCGCGATTTCGACAGGCGGTCGAACGGCGCGAGCGAATCGCGGTTTTCGCGGATTACGACGTGGATGGCGGCGCGTCGGCGGCCCTGCTGCTGGCGTGGCTGCGCGAGACCGGACGCGACGCGACGCTCTATGTTCCGGATCGCATCGACGAAGGCTATGGCCCCAACGAGACCGCCATGCGCGATCTGGCCGCGCGCCACGATCTGATCGTCTGCGTCGATTGCGGCACGCTGTCCCACGATGCGATCGCCGCTGCCGAAGGCGCGGATGTGATTGTACTGGACCACCATATGGGCGGCGAAACGCTGCCTCCGGCGCTGGCTGTGGTGAACCCCAATCGTCAGGATGAAAGCGGCGAACTGGGCTATTTCTGCGCCGCCGGGGTGGTGTTCCTGATGCTGGTCGAACTGCGCCGCCAGATGCGCGAGACCGGCACCGGCACAGGGCCGGACCTGATGGGATTGCTGGATCTGGTGGCGCTGGCCACGGTCGCCGATGTCGCGCCGCTGATCGGCGCCAACCGCGCATTGGTGCGGCAGGGGCTGGTGGTGATGGCACGGCGCGAGCGGCCGGGCCTCGTGGCGCTTGCGGACATTGCGCGTATGGATACCGCGCCCAACACCCATCATCTGGGCTTTCTTCTGGGTCCGCGCGTCAACGCGGGCGGGCGGATCGGACAGGCCGATCTGGGGGCGCAGCTATTGGCCACGCAATCGCGCGAGCAGGCAATTGCGCTCGCGGAAAAGCTGGACACCCTCAACAGCGACCGCCGCGAGATCGAGGCCGCCGTGCGTGCCGCCGCACTGGAGCAGGCCGAGACGCGTGGACTGGACGCGCCGCTGGTCTGGGCGGCCGGCGAGGGCTGGCATCCCGGAGTCGTCGGCATCGTCGCGGCGCGGCTGAAAGAGGCGACGAATCGCCCGGCCATCGTCATCGGATTCGATGGTGCCATCGGCAAGGGATCCGGTCGCTCGGTCGCGGGCGTCGATCTTGGCGCCGCGATCCAACGGCTGGCGGGCGAAGGGTTGCTGTTGAAGGGCGGCGGTCACCGCATGGCCGCCGGCCTCACCGTAACGCGGGACGATCTGGAGCCGGCGATGGCGCGTCTGGCCGAATTGCTGGCGCGGCAGGGCGCGGGTATGTCGGGACCGCGTGATTTGCATCTGGACGGCGCGCTGATGCCGGGCGCCGCCGATGTCGCTCTGATCGAGCAGATCGAGCGCGCCGGTCCCTATGGGGCCGCCGCTCCCGCCCCGCGTTTTGCGCTGCCCGACATGATCGTTCGCCATGCACGTCGGATTGGCGAAAACCACCTGAAGCTGTCTCTGGGCGATGGCATGGGAGCGTCGCTCGACGCGATCGCCTTTGGCGCTTTTGACGGTCCTGTCGGCATGGCGCTCTCGGATCACGGCGGCGCGCGGTTCCATCTGGCCGGACGGCTGGAGATCAACACGTGGCGGGGCCGACACCGGGTTCAACTGCGTCTCGACGACGCCGCACCGGCAAACGCGGGCTGAAAATGCCATGCCCAGGGGATATCCAGGACAACGCGCCATTTTTGTGCTTGCACAGACGGGCGTGATTGCCTAAAGACCCGCTGACCAACAGTGGCCCGTTCGTCTATCGGTTAGGACGCCAGGTTTTCAACCTGGAAAGAGGGGTTCGATTCCCCTACGGGCTGCCATTGATCCTTCAAAATCAACAACTTAGAGCCAAAGCGGCTTTTCTGCCCCTACCCTGCCCCTAAATCGCTAATGCTTGCGCTGCACAATCTGCGCCCTGCCGGATTGTCCTGTGGTTCCGGCAGGGGGGGGCTGACCGGACCCCCCGACCTCACCCGCAGAAGGGCATTTTTTCTGTGTATGCCACGCCGACAAAGCGCGCCGCTTTCTGGCTGTTTGACAGAGCGGTCAAACGGAAAAGTAATATTAAACTTGGTTGCGATCATGCGTGAAACCTAGACCGATCCAACGCACAGAATAGTAGACTATAAAGGCTAATATCAGAACGACAAAGGGTGCGCCCAGCGCTGGATAGATGGATTTCCGGTAATTTTCTGCGCTACTTATTTTTTCGGAAAGTGATAGGTAATGGTCGTCGTATCGACAATTTAATACATACCCCGCTGGGAGTGGCGAGGTGCTTCTTGTAGCTGCGCAGTATGTCTCTTTCGACTCCTTCGCTTGTCGCAAGTCGGTCTGCGCTTCTACTAAATGCGCAAATACGTAAAGCGTCCAAAATATAGATGCAACAATCCAGAGGCGGAACAATCCTTTCCGCCAGTTCAGCGCTTCTAACTTCACCAAAGCCAATCTCCTTACGCAATCTCGAAATCTGCACCATAAACTTTGGCTTGAACACAACTCGGTGTCGAGACAACAAGACTTATGTTATACAATCACAACCCATGAAGGTCATTGTCTGGATTGTCACAAACCTATGTCGATAACACCCGGCTTTAAATCCAAGGAACACGAGATAGCGTTTCGAGACGCTGCCCGGCCTTACAGAAGGGGCACCCCCGGCACGGCCATCTGCGGGGCACGCCTGCGCACCGGTGCGCCGTGCCCGAACCTGCCAATTCGTGAAGGGAAAGGCCGCTGCTTGAGCCACGCAGGGCCGAAAGCGGCGCGGGCGTTTCGTGACCGCCAAAAGCGTGCATTTGAAGCGGGCCAGATCAGCGCCGAAACGTGGAACCGCGCAGAGGCGCGACGCGCTGCCAACCGGCTGGGCGACCAGTGGAAGAAAAACCCTTGGCTGCCGGGTAACACCATCGACCTCGGCAGGCACGAACGCCGCTTTCAGGACGCGCTGGGCGCGGTGGACGTGGACGCGCTGCCCCCTGCAGTGCTGGATTGGCTGCGCTGGCGCTACAGGCGGATGCAGATCGACCGGCAGGATGCCAAGTCATGGCTCAAGGCGCTGCGTCAGGATTTGCCCCAACGCGTTGCGGACGCCCGGCCGCGTCCTGAAACACCGGAAACGCCGCAAGCCCCTCTGCAAATACCTACAATCGCGCCCCGGACGTGGACGCCGGACGCGGACAGCGGACGTGGCGAGGGCGAGAATTGCAGAGGGGGTTCGCGCCGCGCACTGCCGGACAGGCCGCGTGCGCCAAAGGTTCAGCGCGGGAAAGGCTACGGGCGGCGCGGTCGGCCCCAAACCCAGCCAGCGGACGCGGTCGAGTTTGCGGACCTCATGCGGGTTTATCGTGAAAACGTCGGGGTGCTGGAACCGATCATGGCGGCACTGCCGGGCGAGGAGAAGCAATTGGCCGTCCTGCGGGCGCTGCGGAATATGCTGACGCGCCCGGACGATGTGGCGGCGCGTCACCGGTGGCTGGCCTTCGTGGGGGCTGTGCAGGTGCGATAGGCTCTCACAGACTCTGTGTGGCCTGCCGGGTGCCCTTCTGTGCTATTCTTCACCCCCCCCCACCGGCCTTGAGGCTACGTGCTTGTGTGTGCTTCTCTGCGCCCCCGTGAAGGCCATAGGCGCAGAGGGGGTGCAGAAGGGTCAGGGCTGACGCGCACGCACCGGCAGGGGTGTTGCAGCGGCGCTTGCCAGCTTCGCCGGGTCCGTCATGAGGGCCACCAGCGAAACGCCTCCCTGTTCTGCCGAATGCGCCAAGCCCCAAACGGTTTCGCAGAAATGTTCTTCGGCTCCGGCAGAGGGGAAACGCGGCGGCGCTGCCCCGTCGATAAGATAGACGCCCAGTTTATCCCGTCCACTGGCCGGGTCGGCGCGGCGGATGATGCATGGCACCGATGCGTGCCCCGCGCAGCCGACAAACACCCCTGCCGCAGCGATAGCAGGCAATTGCAACAATGGCATCCGCGCACGGCGGAACTCGCGTTCCGGGTGTTCATCGAACCAGTGGTATGCTTCCCTCAACCAAGGGTGTTGTCCGTCATGTTGCATTATCCATTTCCTTTCAGTGTGTGCGGGGCGGCAGAATTGCCGACCCGATAAAGCAGCCCGTTCAAACCTCTCTTTCTGCGCCCGTTTGCGCCAGTCAGTGCGCCAGTCCGGCGGAATTTCATCCCGGCAGGGGGGCTTGTAAAAATGCCTCCAAAAACCTGCGCCAGTGACAGTCGCCGCCTAAGGGAAAACTCCACTGGCGCAGGGCTTCGCCCTTGGGCGGCGAAAGCCTGCGCTCATGTGGGTTTGTGACAGTTGCGCCAGTCAGTGCGCCAGTCCGCTTCAACTGGCGCAACTGCCAAGATGCCCCCTGCCGGGGGTCAAAACCAACTCCCGGTGGCGGTCACGCATCTGACGTTCCGGCGTCCACTGGTTCGCCTGCAACGATGCAGGGTCGCGTCTTGCGGTCGCTGCATTTTTCATCCTGCCGCCGCAACCAACCATCCCGCACACCCTCATGCAGAATTGCGGTGACTTCATTTCGGGCGAAATGTTCTTCGGGCGACCTGTCAGCGGCCTTGCCCCCCGGCGCGCCGATGCCAAGTCCAAGCACGTCCGCAATGAGGTAGCCAGCCCAGCCGTCCGCGCGGCGGTCTGCCCGGCGTTCGTCCGGCCCTGCCCCGTCCAACGCGGCTTGAATGTCCGCAGCCTGCGCCGGGGTCACGCCCGTCTGCCCCTCTGCCGGGAGCGTCCAGTGCTCGACCGTCTGGACATGATCACCGTCAGGATATTCCTGCGTCCGGTTGTTCAGCGGCACGTTCACCAACCGCAACCAACGCGCCCCCTCTGCCGGGGCGAGGTTAGCCTTGCCGTTGTCCACGCGGATATACTGCCGCCGTTCATCCGGGGGGATGCGGAATTTCAAAGCCTCCTTTTCACTCATTGTCGCAAGCTGACGGACAACGCGCGCACCGTCCACGAGCGCGGACGCGCCGCGCGATGCTGCCGCTCCCGCACCTGTCATGTCTGTCGCAGCCGCCTTGCTGGTGTGGTGAACCAAAAGGATTGCCACCCCCGCCCGTTCAGCAATATCGCGCAGCGCACCCAACAGCAGGTTGATTTCGTCGTTCGCGTTTTCCTGTAGGCCGTGCAAGGCTCCGATGGGGTCCAGCACGATCAGGTCCAGATCAAGCGCCCGTGCCGTGTCCACGAACCAATCCACGATGCCGGGCACAATCTCTGCCGCGCCCCCCGCGCCCGAACGCGCCAGCCGGATCGGCACGTCGCGCCCGGACGTGAGGAAAAGGCGGTCGCCCAACTCCGCGTGATTGACGCCGTGGTGTTTCATCGCAGCGGCCAGCCGCCGCCGCTGTTCGCCTTCGCCGTCCTCGCCGTTGTGGTAAAGGACATTCAACGGGCGGTGTGGCTTATCGCCGTCCAGCAACTCGCGTCCGCTTGCCATCGCGACCGCCTCCGCCATCGCCAGCGCGGACTTGCCCACACCGCCCGGCGCTACCAGCAGCCCGACATAGGCACGGATATAGCTGCGCCCATAAAGCCATTGGCGCGGTTCAAGCTGCCCCGGATCGAAGAGTGGAACGGGCTGGATCGCGGCGGCGGAAAGAGCCGCCCGGTTCGCCTCTGCCTCCACCGCGAACGCCCGCCGCGCCTCTGCCGCCATCACCGCGCTGCGCCCTGCCGGGTTCTCGCGTTCCAACGCCTGCATGAGCGTCCCCCAGCCCGTGTGAGGCTCACCAATGCCGTCCCAAGTCTCTGCATCGTGCGCAGGGTCGCCGCCTTGCCAGCGCGCGCACCATTCCAGCCACGCGTCGCGCCCCTCCGGCTCGATGCCTGCGGCCAAGCTGGCACCCTTCACGGCATGGCAAACGTCCATCCAATCGGCGCGGTCGTCGAACGGGCCGTCATTCGGCAAATGTTCCAGCGCCAGCCGCAGAAGGTCCGCGCTGGGCGCGGGCTGGCCGGTCTTGCGCTCGCCGGTGGGGCCGTAGTGGTCGGCGCCACCCGTTGCTGCGCCAGCACCGCCATCCCCCCTGCCGGGAAGGCCCAACGTCTGGGCGATGCTCGCAACAGACCGGCAAACCTCGCCCAGCGGACGCGGCGCGGCGGGGCGGGCGATTTCGGCACGCTCCGGCAGGGCCAGACAAAGCACGTTGCCGCGCCTGCGCTTCTCTGTGGTGGGCAAATTCACCGTATAGGGCAAGCGCGCGATGCGCGCCGGGTCGCTCATGTCGTCCGCGCCGATACGCTTCATCGCCCCTTTTGCTGCGGACGTGTCCGCTGCGTCCGCAGCATCACAACGCATCCAGACGTGGTGCCCGTTGCCGCTGTTAAGCACCAGCGCCGGACCTTGCTCCCGCAGCGCGTCCAGCGTCCGGGTCCAGTCCGCATCCGCGTTCGGTGCGTCCTTTCTGTCGAAGTCCAGGACAACCGCCCGCCGCGTCTCCACGTCCGCAGCTTTGGCCGGACGCGCCTCCCCCGCCATTTCCGCCTTGCGCGGGTTTGCGCCGAAATAGATGTTCTTGCGCCCCATGTGGCGCTGGATGAACGCGGCCAAGGCTTTGCGGTCGCTGTCCCAGCGCCCGTTGAACGCCTCTGCGCCTCGCCCTGCCGGGTCAAGGGCGCGCAACTCCACCACGTCCCCTGTGTCGAACAAAGGAGCGATTGCGTCCAGCGCCATATCCGCAGAGGGGCCACGCGCCAGCGCGCTTTGGATTTCGCTGACCAATGCGTCAGCGTCCAACAGACCCATCGCTGTGCGGGCGTTGATTTCTATTGCGCTTTTCTCGTCCAGCAGGTCAGCGTCCTTTGCGCTTTCCAGAAGGTCCAGCCACTCCTTGTTCGCATCGTCAGGTTGATTTGTCGGTTCTGTCTTGGTAAAAATATCGAGCATGATGATAACCTTTCAGGGACCGCTTGCCCGTGCCGGGGCGGCGGTCCTTTTCGTTTCTCTATTGTGGGGTGTGGGGTTCAGGCGGCGTTGCGTTCGCGCTTGCGCGCTTCGATCCACGCGCGAACCTCGCTTTCCGGCCATGCCGAAAGGCGGCGCAGCTTGATCGGACGCGGGAAACCACCCTGCCCGGCAGGGGTCCGCATGGCTTCGTAGAGTTTCGTGCGGCCAAGGCCCGTCAGGTGCATCACTTCCGGCAGGCGTAGCAGACGGTCTGTTTCCGTGAGGTTGTTCGGGATTGTGTGCATAGGACTTCCTCCGTGAATGTTCGCGGACACCCTCGAACTTTCACGGACGCAATGCGGCATGAGATAAACGCGATTATCTGATGCTATAATCAGCCCCCCTGCCGGGTCCGCTCAACGCTATCTGCAAAAGGTGGGTCAGGCGTTCATCGGGCACGTCGAACATGGAAGGCCCGCCATGTTCGGCTTGCGCTGCGACGCTCTTGGCGAACTCGCCTTTCGGCCCGCCAAATTCCCTCTGCCAACTATCCCAAGTCGGTTTTTCCAAGTAAGGGTCGAGCGTATCGCGCACCTTCGCCTTTGATAGACCAAACCGCGCAGCCCGATAGAGAACTGCGCCGACGAGCATGCGGCGCGCGTGCATCCGAATACTTTCTTCACCGCCCTTTGGCGGCACCAGCAATTGCCCCCTGCCGGGCTTGGCGAGGGGGTGGCCCTCTTGCATAGCCAAAAGATCAGACACCACGACGCCTGTGTTGAAATTGCCCGGCAGGAGCGACGCGCCATCGCGCTTTGCAGGGTCGGGTTGCTCTTGCGCAACGCGGCCCATACCCAGCAGCAGGTGCAGCAGAGTCCCGGCATGATATGAAGTTTGTTTGCGGCGCTCGAAGCTGACGCGCGGCGACGTGGGAACGTGATCCGCCGCTTTAAGCCCCTCTGCGTGCAAGCGTTCGGTGATGCCGCGTCCCTGTCCTACCGCCGCCACAAAGCGCCAGAAGCTATCTTCGTTCAGCGCCCCCGTGGCGGAGTCACTCTCCGCCAGCAGATCGGAAAGCATCTGGCGTAGCTGTTCCTCCGGCACGGGGGGCGCGGGCTTGAGGTCGTCCCTCATGCGGTTTTCACCGCAGCCGTGCGCAATGCCACCACTTTGCCATCCTCTGCCCCGCCCCCTGCCGGGGCCGTGCCATCCAGATAGGCGCTCCAATCCTCCATCAAGGCGCGGCGGCGCTCAACCGTGCTGCCCCGGACATAGGCACGTTCGACCGCGCCAAGCTGGTGCGCAAGCTGTTCCTCTATCAATTCTCGGGGATGCTCGGTGCATTCTCCGGCCCATGTCCGAAAGGTTGCGCGCAAGCCGTGAACGGTCATGCGATCCCGGTAATCCATTCTTTTCAGCAGCATCATTGCCGCGTTCTCGCTAAGCGGCCTGTCTCCTTTTTCGCTGGCAAAGATCAGGTCCGTAGGGCCGGGGTCACGTCCGTGCAAGGCGCGGTGCTGTTCGCGCATCGTGTCCAGTATCTCCACCATGCGACCTGTCAGCGGCGTGTCGTGACCGCGCCGCATCTTCATACGCGCAGAGGGGAGGGACCAGACTGCGCGGGCGCGGTCTATCTCGCCCCATACCGCAAAGCGCGCCTCGCTCATCCGGCAGGCGGCAAGCGCGATGAACTCGACCATGAGCGCGGTCACGGCACCCCCCTGCCGGGTCCGCAGCGCCTCGATGAAGCCCGCCACTTCGTCATATGGCAGGGCGCGCCGGTGGCCGTCTGTCAGTTTCCGTTGCGCGGACAGTGTATGGTTGAACTGCCGCCATGTGGCAGGATTATCCCCCTGATAAGCCCCGTTCTGGATCGCGTGCGAGAACATCGCTTCCAGCCGCCCCCGGACGCGGCGTGCCGTGTCGTGCGTCGTGTCCCATATGGGACGCAGCACGGTCAGCACATCGTCGCGCGTCACGTCCGCAAGCGGCTTGTCGCGCAGCGCGGCAGCATGTTCCGTAAATGTCCGTTCCCACTGCGCCGCCTGTTTGGCGCTGCTGAACTCTTGCACCTTCCCCGGCAGGAATATGTGGTCGGCGTAATGGCCAAACGAGACCGCGTTTGACTCGGCTTGCTCCCGCTGGCGTTTTTCCTCGGCGGCGCGCTCCGCCTCTATGATCGGGTCCAGCCCCTCTGCAATTGCCACGCGCGCCCGTGCAGCCCCCTGCCGGGCAGAGGCGAGACTGACGGCAGGAAAGGGGCCAAGCCCCATTTCACGCTGCTTCTGGCCGCGCAGCTTATAGCGCAGGGACCAACGCCCGCCGCCACTCGCAGAGACGCGCAACGTCAGCCCCCCACCATCGTTAAGCGTTGTGCTGGGCTTGGCGTTCTTGATCGCCAGCGCCGTAAGGCGGTTGATACCCTTTGCCATATCTGCCCCCTTAAATTCCAACGCCTGCGCGGTAATGGGCCACCGTCAATTCCGGCAGGCGCGCGGCCTGCGCCGCCTCTGCGGTCGTCATGCCCATGTCCTCGATTAGTGTATGCAGTAGCGCCGTGTGCGAACGCCATTCAACCGGACATGCCGCGTGAACCTTGTCGGGCGCATGGAACATGCAGGCAAGCGCGTGCCCCAGTCCCGGATCGTCAGCAAGCATGGCGCGCTGGTTTTGGAATGTCATTGTGTGTCTCCTTTCAGCTTCCGCCCCTAATCTGCCCCTAAAATTTAGGGGCTGTCAACGGACTTCCGCGAACATCGACGGACACAAAAAGAGCACAATCAACATTAAGCGTTTTATATTTAATAACTTAAATAACACCCATGAACCTGGACGAACGGCAGTGTGTCTGCCCTACGGGCTGCCACTTCCATTCGTACATTGTTGTTTCTGTTGCAAGATACCTAAGCGACGAAATCCCTATGACAGAACTCATACAGCAATAAATCAGCTCTCGCTGGCCTATCGAAGCGTCTCAAGCCGCCTACGCATTCGTGAATGTCGATCAACAGCTTACAGGCCTTTTTGGTACAACACTTATTGCAGCGCCGCGCCCGTGGTCACGTCGAGTTGCACCAGGTCGCCGGGCGCGGTGCCCAGTTCCTGCATGGCGGCAAGCGACAGGCGGCTGCCCGACGTCGCCTGCCCCGGTGCGGGAATCAGCGTAACTGCCGCGCTCGCGCCAGTGGACACCACACGCACACGTCCCGGTGTTTCCTGCTGAACCAGCGGCGTCTCCAGCCACAGGCCCGCCCGCCCCGGATTGCCCAGGCTGGCGACGGTGCGACGCGCGGCACCCGGCGCAAGATCGCCCGAAGGCTGGTCGGATTCGTCGGATGAGGTCACGGCGGAACGGGCCGGTTCACCCTCGGGGGGTGGCGAGGAGTCGACACCGTTCGGCATGTCACAGCCGATCAGCAGCAGCGGGGCGGTCAAAAGCATGAGTCTCATGCCCGGAACGATACGACGCCCTGTGCCAATTGTCACATCCCCCTTGTCGCCACCGGGCCGGATGACTACCACTTAGGCCATGACAGCCCCTTTGATTGATCCTTTCGCCCGCGCCATCACGTATCTGCGCGTTTCCGTCACCGACCGGTGCGATTTCCGCTGCGTCTATTGCATGGCGGAAAACATGACGTTCCTGCCCAAGAAAGAGCTTCTGACGCTCGAGGAACTTGATCGGATGTGCACCGCGTTCATTGATCTGGGCGTGGAAAAGCTGCGCATCACCGGCGGCGAACCGTTGGTGCGGCGCGGAATCATGACTTTTTTCAACGACATGTCGCGACATCTGGACAGCGGCGCGCTCAAGGAATTGACGCTGACCACGAACGGCTCGCAACTGGAACGGTTCGCAAAGGATCTGGCAGCGGCGGGTGTGCGGCGGATCAACATTTCGCTCGACACGCTGGACGAGCGCAAATTCGCCGAGGTCACCCGCTGGGGCCGGCTGCCGCAGGTGCTGCGCGGCATCGACGCGGCGCAGGCAGCTGGGTTGCGGGTCAAGATCAACACCGTGGCGCTGAAAGGCTTCAACGAGGAAGAACTGCCCAGCCTCACCGAATGGTGCGCCGAGCGCGACATGGACATGACCTGGATCGAGGTCATGCCGATGGGCGATATCGGCAACGAGAACCGCATCGGCCAATACTGGTCGCTGAAAGACGTGCGCGCGCAATACGAAAGCGCCTATACCGTCACCGATCTGGCCGAACGCACCGGTGGACCGGCGCGCTATGTGCGGCTGGAGGAAACCGGGCAGAAGATCGGCTTCATCACGCCGCTCAGCCACAATTTCTGCGAAAGCTGCAATCGCGTGCGCCTGACCTGCACGGGCGAGTTGTTCATGTGTCTGGGACAGGAGGACATGGCCGATCTGCGCCCTGCCCTGCGCAACAATCCCGACAGCGATGCGCCCTTGCACAACGCGATCCGCGCCGCGATCTCGCACAAGCCCAAGGGTCATGATTTCGACTATTCCCGCCAGCGCCCCGACGGGCAGATGTCGCGCCACATGAGCCATACGGGCGGCTGATGCCTCCGGGCCGTGTCGCGCCAACCGCGCTGTTCCGGTTCTACCGCGCGGCGACGGGGCTTGCCGCGCCGCTGGCTTGGCAAGTGGTGTCGCGTAAACTGCGCCGCCACGACGTGCCCCCGATCCGTATGCAGGAGCGGCTTGGCAATGCAAGCCAGCCCCGTCCGGCGGGCCGCCTGATCTGGTTCCACGCCGCCAGCGTCGGCGAAAGCCTGTCGGTGCTGACCCTGATCGCGCGCATGGGCGCGCGGATGGAGGATGCGCATTTCCTGATCACCTCGGGCACCGCGACCTCGGCGCGGCTGATCGCGCAGCGCCTGCCGCCGCGCTGCGTTCATCAATTCGCCCCGCTGGACGCACCGGGACCGGTGGCGCGGTTTCTGGATCACTGGCGACCCGATGCCGGGATATTCGTCGAAAGCGAATTGTGGCCGGTGATGCTGACCAGCGCGCGCGCCCGTGGCATTCCGCTGGCGCTGCTGAACGCGCGCCTGTCGCGAAAGTCGGTCGCCGGCTGGCGCAAGCGTCCCCGCACGGCGCGGTTCATACTGGACCAGTTCACATTGATGCTGACCCAGAACAGCGAGACCGCCGAGAACCTGCGCGCCATCGGCGCCGATCCCGTGCGGCTGCACGTGGGCACCAATCTCAAGGCCATGTCGGCGCCCCTGCCCGTCGATGCCGAGGCGCTGGCCGCGTTGCAGACCGCGCTGGACCGGCGGGCGCATTGGCTGGCCAGTTCCACCCATGAGGGCGAAGAGGAGATCGTGCTTGCCGCCCACAGCGAACTGCTGCGCGAGCATCCCGGTCTTTGCCTGCTGCTGATGCCCCGCCATCCCGAACGCGGCGACGCGGTCGAGGCGTTGATCGCCGCGGCCGGCCTGACCTGCGCACGCCGCAGCCGGAACGCGCTGCCGGATGCCGGCACACAAGTCTATCTGGCCGATACTCTGGGCGAAACCGGCACGTTCTACGCCCTGTGCCCGCGCGTGTTCATGGGCGGATCGCTGCGCGAAATCGGCGGGCATAACCCGTTCGAACCGGCGCAGGCCGGGGCGGCGGTGGCCAGCGGGCCGCATGTGGCCAATTTCGCAGAAACCTACGCCGATCTGGCCGATTGCGGCGCCGCCATCATCGTTGACGACACATCGGCGCTGGCCGTGGCTGTGGGAAACTGGCTGACCCATCCCGCCGTTCTAGGGCGCGCCGGCCAGGCAGCCCAGGATTTCGTCGCGGCCCGGGAGCAGCAACTGGACGGCGTGATCGACATGCTATGCGATGCGCTGGATTTGCAGAGCACCTGAGCGCGGATCGCGAAAAGCCCGCTAGACAGCGCCGGCCCCGTGCAGGGTTTTGGTCACAAAGCGGATCTTCTCGGCGGGCGCGGCGGCCGCCCGGTCGCGAACGTTCGGACGACGCGCATCGAGCGCGCCGATCCTGGTCTGGACGCTGCGCTCCAGCCCATAACCGTATCGGCCGATAAGTTGGCGCCGATCCGGGAGGACCTGGTGCCTCGACGCCGCCGAAGCTGTAACTGAATTGAAAGAAACCCGACCCTGACGCCAAAGGCAAGTACCTTGACCGAGAGGGAACTCAGTCGTCATTACTCGCAACATTGATAAAGATGGTGAGCCGTGCAGGATTCGAACCTGCGACCCACTGATTAAAAGTCAAAACCAACGGTCAAACGCGACCTAAAGAGGCAAAACTATCCCATTTGAAAAAAGCCATATATCGCTTGCGATTGTGAGGATTGTTAGGCTATGTGGGGCATAGAGGGTAACAGCGCCAATCGGCCAAATCCGTTACCCCTGTGTTACCCCGAGGGATAGTTTGACTATGGCAAGAGCATTTACGACGAAGGTGGTGGACGCCACCAAGCCCGGCCACACGCGGCGCGAAATACCCGATCCGGGCCTGTCCGGTCTTTACCTTGTGGTGCAGCCGAGCGGCGCGAAATCCTGGGCCTTGCGTTATCGCTATGGCGGCAAGCCGCGAAAGCTGACGCTGGGCCGATGGCCGGTCATGGGGCTGGCGGATGCGCGCGCCGCTGCATCCGAGGCTATCGAAGCGGTGGAGCAAGGCGACGATCCGAGCGCGGCAAAGAGGGTGGCGAAGGCCGAGCGGATGGAGGTGCAGTTATCCGAACGGGACAAGATCAAGACACTTGTGGACCAATACGGCAAGCGGCATCTGTCCAAGCTGAAAACCGGCAGTCATGTCCGGCGCGAACTGGAACGGCATGTGGTGGCGGCGTGGGGTGAGCGGGACATTCACGAAATCGCCAAGCGGGACGTTATCGACCTGCTGGATGGCATCGCGGATAGCGGAAAGGTGACCACGGCCAACCGCGTTCGCGCCTATCTCAACACGTTTCTGAACTGGTGCGTTGAGCGTGATATTCTACCCATGTCGCCAGCGATGGGCGTCAAGGCGGTTGCCAAGGAACGCGCCCGCGAGCGGGTTCTGACGGATGATGAAATCAGATGGTTTTGGAAAGCCTGCACCCACCTAGGGCAGCCGTGGGGGCATCTGGGCAAGCTGCTGCTGCTGACCGGCCAGCGTCTTGGCGAGGTTGTGAATATGACCGATGGCGAGATCAACGGTCATACGTGGCACCTGTCCAGTGAGCGCACAAAGAACGGGCGGGCGCATGACGTGCCGTTGTCAGAGGCCGCACGGGGTGTTCTGGGGGCCGTGGAGCGCATCAAGGGCGATGCGGGGTATGTGTTCACCACGAACGGCGTGACGACGCTACAGGGCTATTTCAAGGGCCGGAATCGCATCGCCGAACAGATGCAGGTTGTCGCATCCAGTGAGCGCGGCCAGCCGGTCGAAATCCCGCATTGGACGTTTCACGATCTGCGCCGCACGGCTGCAACCGGCATGGCGCGGCTGGGTATTCCGGTGCGCGTCACCGAGGCTGTTCTAAACCACGTGAGCGGCACCGGTGGCGGCATCGTTAGCGTTTATCAGCGACACGATTACGCGGATGAAAAGCGGGATGCGCTGGACGCATGGGCGCGGCTGGTGGCCGATCTGGTGGAAGGCACGGCGGATAACGTAGTGCGGATCGGGGGGCGGTAATGGCCCAGACAAGAGGGCGTCGCACATCGTGCCTTCTGCACGGCGGGGGAGTTGTGCGGGAGATCAATCAAGCGGAGGTCGCGGATGCGCTGAAAGCGCGTGGGCTACCTCATGAGCCGCATCTAGCTGCGGAAATCACGACCTTTCTGTGTGATCGGCTGGTTTCGATTGACGCCGCGCCGACGGTGACGAGAGGTTCGGAAAAGGAGATCGAGCGTATAGAAAAGGCCGCTACAGAATTGATTGCGGCTATGGGCGCATACTCCGGAATGGGTGATTTGGCCCTATCAATAGATGATGATCTTTTAAGCCTCTCGGGGCAAATGGGAACGGATGAGCACCTCTATAGATGGCTTGTAAGGCTATCCAAATCGCGAGAGCGATACTTCGTTGAGCACAATCCGACCCACGGCTACCACAGGGCGATAGTGCGGCTGCGTGATTTGATAAGCAAGGCAAACGGAAACGTGGCAATTCACAGGACTTCACGTTTCGTAAGTTTCTTGGGCTATCTCGAGACCGAACGGCCCGGCATGATCTTTCCGCCCGAAACTGTGGAGACAGGCCGCGTTCGCTACATCGAGCGCGCCCTCAAAAGCTGTTCCCCGAATTAGTGTCTGAAGCCGGAGGTATTCGGGGAATACTCAACGCAACAAACCTGTGAATATTGGGAAGCCTAACGTAGTAAAACGAAAGGCTCCGAGATGGAACACAAACTTATCTCTGCTGCGGCGGTGCGCGATCTTTGCGGCGGCATTTCCGACATGACCCTGTGGCGCTGGCTCAATGATCCCGAGTTGGAGTTCCCGAAACCCATATACATCGGCAAACGGCGATATTGGCGTGAGGTCGATATGGGCGAATGGTTGCAGGCGCGAGCCGCCGAGGCGGTGTAATGGGGCGCGACCGGCGAAATGAGGGGCGCGGCGAGCACTTCGCGGCGATGGTAAGAAATACCATGAGCACGGACGCATGGCGCGCTCTATCACCGAGCGCGCAGGCTCTGTATCCTTGGCTGAAACTGGAATGGCGCGGGCCGAAGGCAAACAACAATGGACGTATTGCCCTAAGCGTAAGGCAGGCGGCAGAACGTCTAGGCGTTGGCGTCAATACAGCGGCGCGGGCTTTCCACGATCTTCAGGCCAAAGGCTTCCTTGTCGTTAAGCGGCCCGCTCAATTGGGCATGAAAGGTCAGGCTACATCGCCAGAGTTCGAACTGACCGAAATTGCTCTGCCTGGAGAGGGTGCAAGGCCGAGGCGACTATATGCTGACTGGAAGGAGGGCGGTGATTTTCCCGTGCAGAAGGCCGCAGTTCACAATCCGCGCGGCATTAAACGAATGCAAAACCCTGTCATCAATTTGGTGACGGGACGTAACCAATATGGTGACGCCTGAATGATTGGCGTCACCAAAACAGTGACAGGACGTAACCAAAACGGTGACGAAACCGGCATTCTGGGCCGATCACCCGTCACCGTATCAGTGACATCCTTAGTTACCATACCCATACGGGCTTGCCGCCTATGACCTGCATCGCGCGCACACCACTGGCGGACACAGAAACAGGAGAAAGACATGAACACGGAACACGTGCTTTTGGAGGGCGGGAAAAAATGGAAGCAACGGGAGTGGAAACATCCCGGCTGGACCTTCATTGTATCCTTGGTTGAGGACGATGGCTTTAAGGATTGCCTATATCAAACGCACACCTATGAAGGCGCAATTCTTGCCGCAGAGGAAGCGTCAAAGGATTGCGGTATTCCAGTGCATGATACTGTCGTGACCGAGTGACCTGCTCACATGCGCGTTGAAACTTGCACCGTTGCTTGTGTGGTATTATAATACCCCACATGATCACGCGCACACCCATCGCCACGGGCGATCCCGTCACCGACACTGAGTTCACCGAACACATGCGCTTGGACGCTGACCTTGTGACGGGGGCCTATCCCTATGTCCGGGCAGCGGCGCGGGAGGTGGAGCAATACGCCGACATTGCCCTGCTGACGCAGACCATCACCGTCACCACCAACGCCCATGAGCGGGAGGACGGGCTGACCATCCTGCGCTTGCCCATTGGCCCGGCACATGAGGACGTCACCGTTGAGCGCGTCGAGACTGACGGGACGTTCACCCCCATGCCGTATAGCTACATCGTCTATAACGGCGCGGTGCGGTTCGCCATGCATCCCGAGCATCCGGTGCGCATCACCTACACCGCAGGCTATGGCGAGACTGCCGAGAGCATCCCCGCTGACTTGCGCATGGCTGTCTGCGACCTGGCCGCGCGGCTCTACGATCATCGGGCATCGGATAAGTCGCCAGCAATGCCAGCGGCAACAGCCCGCATATGCGCCCGCTACAGGCGCGTGATGCTGTGATGCAGTATCACCCACACGGCAAGGGCGAGAGGACCGCACACGGCGTCTGTGCGCATCTGGTCCCAATGCCCCGACTTGAAAGCCCCCTATGGACCGGCGGGGGGAGTGTTCCTTTCTCACTCCCAAAAAAACCGGGAAAAATCCAATGACCAGGGCGACGAAAGAGGCGGCTGCGGCGCTGCGGTTTCTTCCGACGCTGGTTATTCCCGAGGGGCGGCTTGCTGGCCGAAAGTTGAAGCTGGCAAAATTCCAAAAGGACTTCGTGCGCGGCGCGTTCTCTAAAGGCACGTCGGTGGCCTGCCTGAGCATCGGACGCGGTAACGCGAAAACCGCGCTGTCTGCTGGCATCGCCCTGGGGCATCTGATGGGCGAGATCGAGGCGCAGCCAAAGCGCGAAATCATATTTGCCGCCCGTAACCGCGATCAAGCAAAAACGGCGTTCGGCTTTCTGGTCGGGTTCATCGAGGGACTGCCCGAGGACGAGCAAGAGCAATTCATCATCCGGCGCGGCTCCAAGCTGGAAGTTGAGACCGACATGAACGGTGGCGGGCTGGCGCGTGTCATCGCTGCTGACGGCAAGTCTATTCTGGGCGGCGCACCGACGCTGGCCATACTCGACGAGCGGGCAGCGTGGGAAAGAGACAAGGGCGACAATCTCGAAAACGCCATTCTGTCCGGCCTTGGCAAGCGTGACGGGCGGGCGCTGATTATTTCCACGTCTGCCCCTGACGACGCCAACACCTTTTCCCGCTGGCTGGATGAGCCACCAAACGGCACATGGGTTTCTGAGCACCGCCCCGAAATGGGCCTGCCTGCCGACGATCTGGCAAGCCTTCTGATTGCCAATCCCGGTTCCAAAGAGGGCATCGGGCCAACGGCTGATTGGCTTGTGTCGCAAGCGCAGCGGGCCATTGCACGGGGCGGGTCTGCCCTGTCCAGTTTCCGCAACCTGAACCGCAACGAGCGCGTGGCATCTGACGACCGTTCGGTTCTGATAACGCTGGACGAGTGGATGAGCGCCGAGGTTTCGCCCGACGATATGCCCGAGCGTTCCGGCCCGTGCATCCTTGGCGTGGATCTGGGCGGCAGTCGCAGCATGTCCGCCGCGGCGCTGTTCTGGCCCGACACCGGACGCCTTGAGGCTGTCGGCACCTTCCCGGCCAAGCCTTCACTGGCGGACCGTGGCGCGTCCGATGGCGTCGGCCAGCGATATGTTGAAATGCACGAGCGCGGCGAATTGTCGGTTCTGGGCGAAAACACCGTTCCACCGGGGCTGTGGCTGGCCGAGATCGTGCGCCTGCTGGATGGCGCGGAGGTTGCTTGCATCGTTGGCGACCGCTTCCGTCATGCCGAGTTCCTTGAGGCCATCGACGCGGCGGGCCTGACGCGGGTTCCGTTCATCTGGCGCGGCTTTGGCTGGAAGGACGGTTCTTCGGATATTGAGCGGTTCCGGCGCGCGCTGTTTGACGGCGAGATCAAAACCACACCGTCCCTGCTGCTGCGTTCGGCCTTCTCTGACGCCATCACGCTGGTTGATCCGGCAGGCAATCACAAGCTGGCAAAGGCGCGTTCCCTGGGGCGCATCGACGCTGCGGCGGCGTCTGTGCTGGCGGTATCGGAGGGTATGCGGCGCAAGGCGGCACCATCCAGAAAGGCACGGTTGGCATGGGCATGAGTGCATCAAAACTGGACCGCAAGATTCGATTCCGGCGCTACACGCTGGTGGATGATGGCTATGGGCAGGTTGAGCAATGGGCCGATCACGGTTCGCCAGTCTGGGCGCATCGCAAGGACATAAGCGATGGCGAGAAATGGGCGGCGCAAGAGGTGCAGGCCAGTATCACCACCCGGTTCACCGTGCGCAGTTCCGAGTTCACCCGCGACATCGACCCGCGAGACCGCATCGTTCACGGCGGCCTTGAGTTCAACATCGTGGGCGCAAAGGAAACGCCTGACGGGCGGCTGTCTTTCATCGAGTTCACATGCAGCGCGAGGGCCGACCAGTGAAGGAATACCGGCGATATTCCAAGCGCGTCACCGGCACCAGGCGCTGGCAGGCGATCCGCCATGCGGTGCTGGAACGCGACGGCTGGGCCTGTGTCCAGTGCGGCGACCGGCGCAGGCTGGAATGCGACCACATCAAGCCCGTTCGGACGCATCCGCATTTGGGCTTCGATCCCGGCAACGTGCAGGTTCTGTGCGCGTCCTGCCATACCAAGAAAACCAGAATTGAGTGCGGACACAAACCGACACCACCCGACCGCCGTGCATGGCGGGATAGCGTCCGAGCGCTGGAGCGTGAGGGCAAAGACCCATTGAGCATCAAAGGAAAAACACATGCTTGAGTCCATTAAACTGCAACGGCGGCAGTCTGAAATCCGCCAATCGCTGGCCGAACTGGCCGGGGCCGAGACCCTGACCGACGAAACCCGTTCCAAGATCGACAAGCTGGATCGTGAATATCGGGACAACGAGACCCGCTATCGTGCGGCGCTGATTGCCGAGGACGAACAGCGCGAGGAAGCCAAGGGCGAGTTGGAAACCCGTTCCGGCACCGAATGGGCCGAGATGATGGGCAAGTTCGAGTTGCGGCAGGTTGCTCTTGCTCTGGACGAGGGCAAGGCGCTGGACGGCGCGACCAAGGAAATCATCGACGAAATGCGCAGCGCAGGCGGCTATCAGGGCATCCCGATCCCCTACGCCGCACTGGAGACCCGCGCAGGCGAAACCGTCTCGACCGGCGTTCCCGAGCCGAAGGCAATCCGCCCGATCATCGACCGCATTTTCCCCGGCAGCGTGGCCGAGCGTCTGGGCATCCAGCGTATCAGCATCGCGCAGGGCGAGGTGGCGTTTCCCGTCGCCACGTCCGGCGCGGTGTTTGGCTGGCAGACTGACGAGCTGGCCAACGTGGGCGCGGCAAATCCGTTCGAGACTGCCGAGCGCAGCCTGAACCCGGACCACACCGGCGGGGCGCAGATGGTTATCAGCCGCAAGTCGCTGAAACAGTCCGGCGCTGGCCTTGAGGCCGCTATCCGGCGCGATCTGAATGCGGCTATCGGGGCCGAGCTGGACCGCGTGGTTATCAACGGTTCCGGCGCTGCTGGCGAGCCTCTGGGCATCGTTCCCGGCGCTGGCACCTACGGCATCGAGTCAACCCCGGTTGGCGCAGAGGCATCCTGGGCGGCGTTCCGGGCCGAGGTTGTGGCCTTCATGCAGGCCAATGCCATCACAAGCCCGAGCCAAGTCAATCTGGCCTTTGATCCCGCCATTTGGGCCGATCTGGACGAGGCGCTTATCACCGGCACCGCCGTGAGCGAATGGGACCGCCTGACCAAGCATATCGGCACACCGGCGATCAGCAACGTGATTCCTGCCGAAAGCGCCATCATGACGGCGAATGTGCAGGGCGTGGCACCGGGATACCTGGGCGTCTATGGCGGCGTGGACCTGATCCGCGACCCCTACACCAAGGCGGGCAGCGGCGCGCTGGTCCTGACGGGCCTGGTGACGGCGGACTTTACCGTCCCGCGTGGACTGCAAACGCGCATCCTGACCGGACTGGCAGGCGCATAATGCTTTGGGGCGCAGCAACGGGCGCGCTGGAGTTGCGCGCCGATAACAAGGGGGGCGTCCGGGTATCCGGGCGTTTTCCCTACTCCACCGAAACAGACCTTGCACCGGGGCGGGCCGAGCGCATCGAGGCGCGGGCCTTTGCCGAAAGGATCGACGCGGGCGAGGATATTAACCTGCTGTTCGGCCATGACTGGCAGCGACCGCTGGCATCGCGGGCGGCCGGTTCTCTGGAAATCACCGACACCGATGACGCGCTAGAGTTCCGGGCCACCGTATCGGGCAGCACGTCCTGGGCGGCTGACTTTCTGGCGGCACATGCCGCTGGCCTGATCAAAGGGCTGTCACCGGGGTTCCGCGTGGCCAAGGGCGGCGAGCGCATCGAGCGGCGCGGCGACGGCCTGCTGCGCACCATCACGCGGGCCGATCTTATGGAGATCAGCGCAGTGACGCGGGGCGCTTATCCATCGGCGCAAATCGAGGCGCGGGCGTGGGGCGTTAAAGATGCAAATTTGCATCTTAATTCCGGCCTGCACCGCACCCTTGCCAGATGGAGGGCATGACATGCTAAGGCTATTCAAACGTAGAGCGGCAAATTTGCCTATCTCTGAAACACGCGCACAAGGCGGCTATACGGCGCAAGTTATGGCAGCGCGTGAAAGCTGGTTCTCTGGGCAGTCCGGCCTGGCCGACCTGACAAGCACTGTGCAGTCATGCGTGAGCCTATGGGAAGGCGCTATGGCCGCGTCTGACGTGTCGGGCAGCGACCTGCTGGACCGGCGCACCATGGCCCTGGCGGCGCGTTCTCTGGCGCTGCGTGGCGAGTTCGTGGCGCTGATTACCGGCGACGGCATCATCCCGGCCAGCGATTGGGACATTTCCACCCGCAACGGCATCCCGCGCGCCTATCGCATTGGCATCGCCGAGGCTGGCACTGGACGTTCCGAAACGGCGCTGGCGGGCGAGGTTCTGCATTTCCGCATCGGATCTGACGCTGTGACACCGTGGACCGGGCAGGCACCTTTGACCCGTTCGGGCTTGTCGGCATCCCTGCTGCACGAGGTGGAAACGGCACTGCGCGACGTGTTCCGCGATGCACCGCTTGGTTCGCAAATCGTTCACCTGCCCGATAGCAGCGGCGAGGATATGGAAGCGATGCGATCCGCCTTCCGAGGGCGGCGCGGCTCAACGCTTGTGATCGAGGGCGTGGCGCAAAGCACCGCAGCGGGCATGAATCCGCAACTTGGACAGAAGCCCGATCAGCTATCCCCCGATCTGCAAAAGGCGACCCACGTTGAGGCGCTGACGGCGGCGCAGGATGCTGTCGCGCTGGCCTTTGGCGTGTTGCCTTCGATGCTCAACCGATCGGCAACAGGACCGGCTGTCCGCGAGGGCCAGCGGCATCTGGCGACGTGGACCTTGCAGCCCATGGCCGATCTGCTGGCAGAGGAAGCAAGCGCCAAGCTGGGCGGCACCGTCAAAATCGACGTGATGCGCAACCTGCAAGCGTTCGACACCGGCGGGCGGGCGCGGGCGCTCAAGACCATCATCGACGCAATGGCGCTGGCAAAAGAGGCGGGCGTTGACGCTGACAAGGCGTTGCATCTGGTGGATTGGAGCGAGTGAATGGCCCGGCTACGCAAGCGGCGGCGCGAAGCCATCTTGCAGGCCATCGTCGTCGTGATCCGCGAGGATTGGGCCGAGGGCATCACCCCTACGTTGTTCGGACATGAAGGCACCTTGCGGGCCTGTCTGCGATCCGGGCTATGCCTTCAAGGGCTACCGTGGCCGGACGCCAACCGGGCGGCTGTGGAGATCGTCACCGAGGCACTGAACCGGACCGGAGCCAAGCGGCCAGCGTGGAAAGAGGGCCAACCCGAACACACGGACGGCGGCGTGATCCGCGACACCCGCCTGCGCTGCGCCAACTGTGAGCGCCCTTTGCCGCCTGAGCATAAGACGTATTGCGGAAAGCTGTGTTACGACGCCATGCGGGCGCGGCAGGCATATCACGACAACACGGAGAGGGAGCGGATGCGAAACCGCTTGAAACTGGTGTATAATGCAGCCTGAGCCTATCCATATCGAGCCTGACGCATGGTGCGAATGGTGCGGCGATCCCCTGCCAGAGATCGAGGAACGCCACCCGGCGCAGCGGTTTTGCAGTCGGCGCTGCAAGGATGACAACAGCAACGCCAGAAAGCGCGAGGAATGGGCGGCAACGCTGGCCGATCTGGATTGCCTGCACTGTGGCACCCGTTTCAGGCAACGGCGCGCAAATCAAGTTTATTGCGGGCCAAAGTGCGGAGCCAATGCCCGCTACCGCAAGCAGACCGGGCGACCCGTGGCGAGTGCACCGCGTGACTGTCCAGGATGCGGCACCAGATTCACCCCGCGCAACTTGGCACACAAGTTCTGCACGACGCCCTGTCGGGTGAAGGCGCACATCCGCAAGGGCTGACCCGCGAGATTGCGGAACGGACGGGGAAGCGGCACGACAACGTGATGGCGGACATCGACAAGATGCTGAATGACATTGGAATAGTAGCCCTGAAATTTCAGGGCTACTACACTGCCAGCAACGGCAAGCAAAACCCATGCTACCACCTTCCCGACGATCTGGTTCTGACGCTGGTGTCGGGCTACCGGCGCGCGTGTGCGAGGCTGTTACCCCAAACGTTACCCCGAGGGGCTTTAGGGATTTCTCGTCGCCTGTCAGTGCCTGCTAAGTCTTTGATTTGAGATGGTGAGCCGTGCAGGATTCGAACCTGCGACCCACTGATTAAAAGTCAGTTGCTCTACCAACTGAGCTAACGGCCCATCTCTCGTGTCGGACCGTTCGGAAAACAGTCCCAGCTTTTCGTCATAAACCGATCAGTCCCGGAGGATTAACCGGTTATGGCAGGCTCATGTGATCAGTTGCACTCTCAACTGGCCCAACGACCTTGTCTTTTGAGAAGCATGGCTTGTGCTTCCGAGTCGCTCTCTAGGACAAATTCCGGGCGAGGATCAACCGTTTAATGACGCGAATTCCTCCATAAGGCAACTTTTCTTCACATCCTCGGCCAACTGGCACTACAGCGCCGAGAATACTCCGGCGTGCAGCTGCAGAATCCACGCGGCCCGCCGGACGCGTCGGCCAGGATTCTTCGTGCGTCCCCGCGGTCTCTGCATCCTCGACATTCGCTCTTATGCAAAAAAGCCTGTCGCGTCGGGTGTGGTGGCAGGATCCGGTCAAACGGACACCGCTCACGCCCCGTATCGGACATTTCGGACGGAATGGATGTTTTCTGGCAAGCCCAGAGCTACGCATTGCAGATCATGCGGCTATATCAACCGAGCAGCGCCGTCGTTTATCATTTTCCGCGGCATCCGAGGTGATAGATAAAGCCCATGACCGACATCGATCATCCCGAACCGCCGATACAGGACGTGCGGATTGTCATTGGAGCCTTGATGCTGGTGATGCTGCTGTCGTCGCTCTCGCAGACCATCGTGTCGACCGCGCTGCCTACGATCGTGGGAGAGCTTGGCGGCCTCGATTACCTCGCGTGGATCGTCACCGCCTACATTCTGGCCGTAACGGTCGTCACCCCGCTTTATGGCAAGCTGGGCGACATGCTGGGTCGAAAGCGGGTGCTGCAGTTCGCAATCGTTCTGTTTCTGGTGGGGTCCGCCTTGTGCGGCATGGCGCAGTCGACCATCCACCTGATCGTTTTTCGCGCGATCCAGGGTCTGGGCGGCGGCGGATTGATCGTCACCTCGATGGCGGCCGTGGGCGATGTCGTCAGCCCGCGCGAGCGGGGACGCTATCAGGGGTATTTCGGTGCGGTGTTCGGGGTTTCGACCGTGACGGGCCCGCTCGTCGGGGGCTATATCGTCGAGAACCTGAGCTGGCGGTGGATCTTCTACGTCAACCTTCCGATCGGGCTGGTCGGCCTTGCCGTCATCGCATGGGCCTTTGCCCCGCCGCCCAGGCGTGAGCGACGGTCCATAGACTGGACCGGGGCGATTCTGCTTGCGACCGGACTGACCGCGTTGGTCATGGGCGCCAGCCTCGGCGGCCATACCTGGCCCTGGGCCTCCGCGCCGATGCTCGGCTTGGCCGCCGTTGCGGTCATATCGCTGGCCGCGCTGATCTGGGCCGAGCGTCGGGCCGAGGAACCCATCCTGCCGCCCGAGCTTTTCAAGAACCGAACCTTCGTGGTGGCCTCCGCCGTGGGGTTCATCGTCGGGCTATCGATGTTCGCGGCGGTGACCTACATGCCGCTTTATCTTCAGGTCGTCCAGGGCATCACCCCATCGCGCGCCGGTCTTGCCCTCACGCCCCTGATGGGCGGATTGCTGGTCACATCGATCACGTCCGGCCAGATCATCAGCAGGATCGGGCGCTACCGGATATTCCCCATCGCGGGAACGGCGCTGATGACCGTGGGGATGTTTCTCATGTCGCGGCTCGGGGGGGACACAGCGCTTTGGTTCGTGCTTGTTGCCATGCTGGTGCTGGGTCTTGGCATCGGGTTCGTGATGCAGGTTCTCGTTCTCGCAGTGCAGAACGCCGTCGAGTATCGTAATCTCGGTGTGGCCACCTCCGGAGCGACGCTTTTTCGCACCATCGGCGGCGCGCTTGGGGTCGCGGGCGCCGGCGCGATATTTTCATCGGGTCTGGCGGCCCAACTCGCGGCCAGGATACCGGCCAATGCGCCGGTCGCCACCACTCCGGCGGATATTGCCGCCCTGCCCGATGCAGTGCGCAGCCTTTATCATGCCGCATATGCTGCGGCCCTTCATCCCGTGTTCCTGACAGCCGCTGGCCTTTCCGCACTGGCTTTTGCATTGACCTGGGCGCTGCGCGAAATACCGCTGCGCGAAACGGTAAGCTCCGCGCCGGCGCGGTCCGACATGGCGTATGGTTTTGCGATGCCGCGGGATGCAACCTCGCTGGAGGAATTGCAGCAGATCATCGCCACTGCAACATCGAAGGACAATCGCGGCAAGGCCTTGGGCCGCATCATAGCGAACCTCGATGTCGGCTTGTCACCCGAAGAAGCCTGGCTTTTGTCGCGGGTCGCGCAGAGGGATGGTGCGGTCAGCGCCAACGACCTGAAAGGGGCAGACGCAGGAAGCATCGCGGCGGTTTCTGATCGTCTGATCACCCGCGGATTGATGCGCGACATGGGCAAAGGTGAACTTTGCACGACGCCGGATGGTCGGGCGATATTCGAAAAGATGGTGGCCCGCTTCCGCATCGGATTGTCGGAAATCGTCGCGCGGTGGCATCCCGAAGACCATGAGGACGTACGGCAGATGCTGACCGATTTCGCCCGCGATCTGGCGCGCACGATGCCGCGTGAGACCGAACGACAACCGGTGCAATGACGTTAAGCTGTCGCATCACCCAGGGGGCAACCCTTGCCTCCATGCACCGGTTCATGCGTTGATCCGGTCGGCGACTCTACGACAGGAGGCATCGAAAGGCGATGACGGGCAAATTGGGGAGCGATGTGCATGTACCGATCTGCACGGCCTGCGGAACGTCCTATCCCCCGGCTGACACGCCGCCGCCATGCTGTCCGATCTGCGAGGATGCGCGGCAATACGTGCCGGACGACGGACAGCGCTGGACCGATCCGCGGCGGCTTGCGTCGCGCCACGCCAACCGCTGGACCCGCCCCGAAACCGACCTCTTCGCGATCGAGACCGTGCCCGCCTTCGGTATCGGTCAGCGCGCGTTTCTCCTGCAGACGCCCGCCGGCAACGTTCTGTGGGATTGCCTGGCGCTTCTTGATGATGCCACGCATGACATCGTGGCGGCCCTGGGCGGTCTGGACGCCATCGCCATCTCGCACCCGCATTACTACACGACCATGCAAGACTGGGCCGAGGCGTTCGATGCGCCGGTCCTGCTGCACGCCGATGATCGCGACTGGGTGATGCGACCGGATCGGCGGCTGGTTTTCTGGGAAGGAGAGACACGCGAGATCGCGCCTGGCTGCACGCTCATGCGGCTTGGCGGGCATTTTCCCGGCGGCACCGTCCTGCACTGGGCGCGGGGCGCCCAGCGGCGGGGCGTGCTGCTGTCATCGGATATCGTGCAGGTCGCGGCCGACCGGCAGCGAGTGTCGTTCCTGTGGAGCTATCCCAACATGCTGCCGCTCTCCGCGCCCGTGGTGAGGCGTATCGTGGAGAAATTGGAGCCGGTGCGCTTTGATCGCATCTACGGCGCCTTCGACGGCAAGACGGTCGCGGACGGGGCCAGTGACGTCGTGCAGGCTTCGGCGCGTCTGTACCTCGACCTGCTGGCCGAGAGCTGAGCCCCGGAATCGCGAGGCGACTCATGACGGACCTCGGGACTGGCCCCTTACGCGGCCAGTCCGATCAGGTATGCCGCCACAATGACGGCGACCGCGCCCACATAAGCGGCCACAGCGAAATTTTCATAAGATTGCTTGTTCATCGTCAAATTCCTTCTCATCAGGCTTCGTTCTCAAGAAGGATATAGGTCAGCACTTATTACTAAGTAAGGGGCCTGCGTCACGCAGTCGCCGCAATGCAGCATTTTTGCGACACTCCACGCTACTGGAAAGCGGGTCGCCCCATCCGGGGGCAACTCGACAACCCATGATATGGACAGCGAGCGGAGCAAGTTTGCCCCTGCCCGTGCATGGCGGCGACCAGTCAGCGTTCCGACTGGTTGCCGTCGTTGCGCTCACGCGGCAAGCGTTTCGTCCGCTGGCCCGAAGAATTCATAGTGAATGCGATTGGCGGGAACGCCCTCATCGGCAAGCGCGGCGACGAAGTGGCGCAGGAACGGCTTGGGGCCGCACAGGAACACGTCGGCCTCTTCCAGCGGGGTGTTTGCCTTCAGCCAGTCCAGCGTGATCATTCCCTCGTTCGCCTCACTGCCGGGATCACTGCGCTCGTAGAACGTCGCGACCGAAATCTTGCCGTGACGCCGCGCGAGATGGCGGATCTGGGTGTCCATCGCATGGGTGCCGCGGCTGGTCGTGCCGTGAACGTAATAGGCGGGCAGATCGGGGCGGCGGCTGGCGATATCCTCGACCATGCTGACCATCGGCGTGAGGCCGACGCCCCCGGACAAAAGAACAACCGGGCGTGCCTGATCCGGATGCAGATAGAATTCGCCCGCCGGCGGCGTGGCTTCCAAAACCGTGCCTGTCACGGCCGTGTCGTGCAAAAAAACCGACGCTTCGCCTTTCGGTTCCCGCTTGACCGTGATGCGATAGTGATCCGCGTTCGGGCCACAGGAGATCGAGAAATTCCGCTTCAGGCCGGTTTGACCAGCGGCGTCGAAGCGAAAGGTCAGGTATTGGCCCGGACGATGCGGGATGACCTTGCCGCCGTCTTCGGGGCGAAGCGTGAAGGACATGATCGTGTCGCTTTCGGCGCGGCGATCCACGATGACGAAGCGGCGCCAGTCGCGCCAGCCGCCGGGATCGGCCTCGATCTGCTCCCGAATCTCGGCCTCACGGGATGTGAGGATCGCCGCGAGCGACCAGAAGGCCTGCTCCCAGGCGCCGATGATGGCGGGGGTGGCGGCATCGCCCAGCACCTCTTCGATCGCCGCCAGCAGGGCGCGGGCGACATGGGGATAATGGTCGGGGTGAATAGCGTAACCGATATGCTTCTGCGCGATCCGCTCCACCGCCGGACCGAGGGCGGCAAGGTTCTCGATGTTGCGGGCATAGGCCAGAATCGCCCCTGCCAGCGCGTGAATCTGGGTGCCCCTTTTCTGGTTCGCCTGATTGAACAGCGCCGCGATCTCGGCGTCCTGGAACAGGCGCTCGTACATCGCCGCCGTGATCGCCGGTCCATGTTGTTCCAGCACCGGGACCGTGGTCCTGATGATCTCGATCGTTTCCGGGCCGAGGGATCTTGTCATGCCGCGCTCCTTGAATACGCATTTCCAATGCGCCTTATAGGATCATCATACTGGCATTTCCAATACCTGTTTTGGCCGCCGCGACAAATCGTCGGAATCCCGGCGCAACGGTAATCATGTCGAAGCGTCATTGGACATCGCGGTCGTGAACGGGCTGCCGCCGTTATGTCCGCTCCTGCGGCGTGTCCGTCCGGCGCGACCAGTTTTCGACCCGGCCCGTGGACAGGCGCGTTTCGGCCAGGTTGCGCCAGCTTTCCGGCAGGCCCGGCAGGGCGGCGAATTCGCTCAGGGCCGCCCTGTTCAGCGGATCATGGTAGAGCAGATGCGACACCCTTTCGATGGTCCAGTCGGGATGCGGACGCGCTTCGAGCCGCGCGCGCGTCCCGGCCGCAATCGCGCCGCCCTCCAGAACGCGGAAATACCAGCCGGTGCGCCCGCATGCCTGGACCTGTCGCGCCATGTCCGGCCTGTCGAACCGCAGGTTCAACCGCCAGCAGGGCTGCCGCCCCTGGCTGACCTCAAGAAGCGCATCGCCGATCCGCCAGGTGTCGCCCAGGGCTATGTCCGCCTCGCCCGCGCCTTCGACGACCAGGTTCTCGCCGAATGCGCCGGGGCGGAACAATGGCGCGCGGTCGGGCAGATCCGCCGACCAGAGCGGATAATTGCATGCGGCATAGGCATGGATCGCCTTGTCCGGCCCGCCATGATGGCGGCGGTCCCCCTGCTCGTCGCCGTCAATGCCGGTCACGCCTGCCATGATCGGGCCGGCCACGGGTGTCTTGAAAATTCCACTCGGAACGCCGCTTGGTCCGAGGGGCTGAATCCGCCCGACACGAACTTCTGAAACGATGAATTGGGTCATGCAGGCCTTTTCCGCTTGCAGGCTCGCGCCCTTGGCGGCTTTCAGTGAACGCAGCGTTTGCCACGCATTGCAGCCAGCATGCATCTTGGGCGCTGATTGACAACCCCGGGGCCAACGGCGGCTTACAACTGGCTTGACAGGCCATGCTGCGAGGGCAACCCTGATCCCGAGATTATGATCCTTTCCCCTTCCGGGCCGTGAATCCGGAACAATGTTCCGTGTCGTGAACCGCTCGTCCTATTGCGGACCTTTCTTTCCTCTCCGCGTTGTAGGCTGATGGAGAAATGTTAATTCACGCCTGAACGAATGGAGCTTATGATGAAGAAATCGAACACAATCGCGGCTTTCGGGCTTGTCCTGTCTCTCACCGCCCCGCTTGGCGCGGCCGACGCCGAGACGTGGAATGTCGGCATGTCCGGGGGGTATTTTCCATTCACCTTCGTGCGGATGGATGAGCTGCAGGGCTTTGAGGTCGATTTCCTCAATGCGCTGGCGGCCGAGACCGGCGATGACGTGAACTTTGTCACGATGTCTTTTTCCGGGCTGATCGGCGCGCTGGAATCGGGACGCATCGACACCGTCGCCAACCAGATCACGATCACCCCCGAGCGCGAGGAAAAGTTCGTCTTCACGCAGCCTTATGTCTTCGATGGCGCGCAGATCGTCGTGAAGGAGGGTAACGATAGCATCACCACGACCGACGATCTCAGCGGCAAGACCGTCGCGGTCAGCCTCGGTTCGAACTACGAGGATCTTTTGAACGAATTGCCGAACGCGAACGAGATCGATATCCGCACCTACGAAAGCAATGTCCAGCAGGACACCGCCCTCGGCCGGGCGGATGCGTTCATCATGGACCGCGTCTCCTCGGCCCAGCTGATCAAGGAAAGCCCGCTTCCTCTTGTATTGGCCGGAACGCCGTTTTCGGAGATCCGCAACGCCCTGCCCTTTCGTGACGACGAGGAAGGCCGCGCCCTGCGCGACAAGATCGACGCGGCGATCACCACGTTGAAGAACGACGGCACATTGACGGAGATTTCGCAGAAATGGTTCGGCACCGACATAACCAAGCCGGACTGAGCCGATGCGCGCGCTCGACGTCGATTACATGCTTGGATTGCTGCCGATCCTTCTGGGATACGTGCCGCTGACATTGTTCATGGCGGTGGTGGGGATGGCATTCGCGCTAGTCCTCGCCGCGCTCATGGCTGTCGAGCGGGTGGTGCGTATCCCGGTGCTCGACATCTTCGTGCGCTTGTTCATCAGCTTCTTTCGCGGCACGCCGCTGCTGGTGCAGTTGTTCCTGTTCTACTTCGGCTTGCCGCAGATGCTGTCGTTCCTGACGACGATCAATGGCGTGACGGCGACTATCATGGGACTTACGCTGCATTTTTCGGCCTATATGGCCGAGAGCATCCGCGCCGCGATCCTGGGTGTCGACCGCGCCCAGTGGGAGGCAAGCCTGGCCGTCGGCATGACGCAGGCGCAGATGATGCGCCGGATCATCCTGCCGCAGGCCGCGCGCGTGGCGGCGCCGACTCTGGTTAACTATTTCATCGACATGGTCAAAAGCACCTCGCTGGCCTTCACGCTCGGGGTGACCGAACTGATGGGCGCGGCGCAAAAAGAGGCGGCTGGAAGCTTTCTGTATTTCGAGGCGTTTCTTGTCGTCGCCACGATCTATTGGATCATGGTCGAGGCGCTGTCCTTCGGGCAGCGGCGGCTCGAGACCTTCCTGAACAAGGCGCATGCGCGATGATTTCTGTCCAAAACCTCAACAAGAGCTTTGGCGCGACGCCCGTCTTGCAAGACATATCCCTCGACATCCAACCGGGCGAGCGGGTGGTCGTGATCGGCCCCTCGGGCACGGGGAAATCCACATTGCTGCGCTGTCTGAATTTTCTGGACACACCCGATAGCGGCAAGATCACGATTGGCGATCTGAGCGTCGATGCCGCACACGCGTCCAGGGCCGATATTCTGGGCCTCCGGCGGCGCACCGGCTTTGTATTCCAGAACTACGCGCTTTTTGCCAACAAGACCGCACGCCAGAACATCACCGAGGCGCTGGTGACGGTCAAAGGCATGAGCCGCGCCGATGCCGATGCGCGGGCCGACACCATCTTGCGCGAAACCGGGCTGGAAGCGCGGGCCGATGCCTATCCCGCGTCCCTGTCGGGCGGGCAGCAACAACGCGTCGGCATCGGACGGGCCATGGCGCTGGATGCCGAATTGCTGCTGTTCGATGAGCCGACAAGTGCGCTTGATCCTGAATGGGTGGGCGAGGTTCTGGACCTCATGCGCAAGCTGGCCGAGTCGCGTCAGACCATGCTGATTGTCACCCACGAGATGCAGTTCGCGCGTGAGATCGCCGATCGCATCCTCTTCATGGATGACGGCCGCATCGCCGAAGAAGGCCCGCCCGCAGACCTGCTGGACACGCCGCGCGATCCGCGCACAAGGGCCTTTCTGCGCCGCGTTGGCTGAACCGGCGCCGGTCATACCGACGCGACCCCGAAGGGGAACGGCGCTCATGACGCTTGGCTTGCGGGTTCAAGTCCTGCCGGGCCTACCAGGCCGTCCAAAGATCACCCGCGGCGTCGGACAGATGCAGATCCTTGTCGAGATGGATTATGTCACCGCCGGTCAACGCGCCGTGGCTCATGGCGTCGCGCAGAACGAGCGCCGGATAGCGGGTGGCGCGGCGGATCGCGGCCTCGATATCCTCCCCCACGTCCTGCACCAGAACCCGCAGCGCGCGGGCCATGTCCAGATCGGCACCGGCCAGCGTGTCGTCCTTCAGCGTCAGCCGCCCCGCCGCGCGGGTGATCCACCGCCCGTTCAGTGTGAAGCCGTCGATATCGCTTGCCAGCGTGGCCATCGCATCGGTCACCAGAAACACCGCGCCGGGGCCGCGCTTGGCTCTCAGTGCGGCGCGGATCGTGGCGGGATGCACATGGATGCCGTCGGCGATCAGTCCGGCGGACACGCGACCATCCTCCAGCGCCGCCCCGATCAGGCCGGGCGCGCGCGACAGCAGCGGCTCCATCGCGTTGAAAATATGCGTGACACAGCGCGCGCCGGCGTCGAAACCGGCGCGGGCCGCGTCGTAATCGGCCCCGGTATGGCCCAGCGAGACGATGGCGCCCGCCCGGGTCAGCCGGGCGATCTGATCCGGCGTCACGCTTTCCGGGGCGAGTGTCAGCAACAGGTTCGGCAGGCGGCCAGCCGCCTCGCACAGCATCGCCAGATCGGCAGGCTCCATCGGCCGGATCAGCGCCGCATCATGCGCGCCCTTGCGCGCGACCGACAGGTGCGGCCCTTCGAGATGCAGGCCGAGGATGCCGGGCACGCCCTCCTCCACCGCCTGCACGACCGCCGCGATGGCGGCGCGCGTGCGGGCCGGGGTGTCAGTGATCAGCGTGGGCAGAAGGGCGCGCGTGCCGGTGGTCGCGTGGGCGGTGGCGATGATGCGCAAGGCGGCGACCGAGGGGTCGTCGTTGAACATCACGCCGCCGCCGCCATTCACCTGAAGATCGACGAAACCCGGAAGCAGCGTACCGCCGCCCAGATCGCGGCGCAGGCAAGCGGCAGGCAGGTCGGCCGGATCGACGATGATCACCTGCCCCTGACGGCGCAGCAATGCCCGGCCGCGATGCAGCATGTCGCCATCGTGGATGTCCGCCCCCACCAGCGCGACGTCACGCATCATCGCCCGCCTCTTGCGCGGCGAGGTGCAGGGCGCCATCCAGCGCGCTGCCCTTGGGCGCGACCAGAGCGTCGCGGACCGGCGCAGGCAGGAATGGCGCATAGTGCTTCGCGACGCCGCCGAACGGACAGACCGCCTCGCCCGCGCCACGCCCCAATGCGTCCATCGCGCGGCAGAGATAGTCCGCACCCTGCGTCATCAGCGCCCGCCCCAGCGCATCACCGGATCCCGCCGCCGCGATGATGTCGGGGGCCAGCGCGGCGAAGTCGGCCGGGGGCGAGGCAAGCGACATGTGCACGATGGCAACCGGATCGCCCTCGAACCGCGCGAGCAATGCACGGCTGAGGTCGGTATGCGCGCGCAATCCGTCCTGCGCCAGCAGCGTCTGCTCCAGCGCGGCGCGTCCCAGCCATGCGCCCGACGCCTGATCGCCGACGGCAAACCCCCAGCCGCCGATATAGCGCGTCGCACCGCCACAGGCGCGCGCCACGAAGCTGCCGGTGCCGATCGCCAACACCACGCCATCACCCCCCGCCAAGGCCCCGGCCAGCACGGTGGGGCGATCCTCGGTCACGATACAGCGGGCAAAATCGAAACAGGCGGCGATCTGCGCTGCATCCTCGGGCGTCTTGACCCCCGCCAGCCCCATATGCGCGTGCGCCTGACCCAGCGTATCGGGCGCGATGCCGGCACGCTGAACCGCTCCGGCAAGCGCGGCGCGGATATTGTCCACGGCGCGACCCGGATCCTCCGAGGCATTGGCCGGCCCGCCCTCTTCCTGCGCCAGTATCCGAAGACGCGCGTCGGCCAGTGCGACCCGGCAGCCGCTGCCGCCGCCATCGACCCCGATCAGCAATCGGTCTGTCTTTTCCATACCGGCCCCGTTTCAGCGATCTTGCCCGCGCTGACAGACAACGCATAAGATGTGCGCCATGGCAACGCCCGTTTCAAGCATCCGCAACCTCGGCCCCGCCTTCGATGCCGCCTGCACCGCCGCCGGTATCGCATCGGCGGAAGAATTGCGCGAACTCGGGGCGGATGCGGCCTATGCCCGGCTGCTGCGAAACGGACACAAACCGCATTTCATCGGCTATTACGTCTTGGTGATGGCGTTGCAAGGCCGCCCGTGGAACGATTGCAAGGGCGAGGAGAAACGCGCCCTGCGCGCCCGTTTCGACGCGATCAAGGCCCAGGGCCGCGATCCCGCCCTGTCCGAGTTCGAGCGCATGATGGACCGGATCGGCATCCGCCGTCCGTAGGGGAACCCGCCGCAGGGTCCGCGCGTTGGAATGGCGGACGGACAAGGAACCCCTGCATGGATTTCATACGCATCATCATCGCCATCATCCTGCCACCGCTGGGCGTGTTCCTGCAGGTGGGATTGGGCAAACATTTCTGGCTGAACATCCTGCTGACGATCCTGGGCTATATTCCCGGTATCGTCCATGCCGTCTACATCATCGCCAAGACCGGGCCGGAGCCTCGTGCCTGACCGACCCGTCAGCGCACATGCCCGCGAGTTGGAGCGCCTGCACCGGCTGGCGCATCGCATGGACAGCGCGTTCCGCGTGCCGGTCATCGGGATGCGGGTCGGCTGGGACTCTATCGTCGGGCTGGTTCCCGGCGTCGGTGATGTGCTGACGCTCGGCCCCGCGGCCTATATCCTGCTGCGCGCGCATCGGCTGGGCGCGCCGCGCCCGATGTTGCTGCGGATGGGGGCGAATATCGGCATCGACGCATTGATCGGCATTGTGCCCGGCCTTGGCGATCTGTTCGACGCCGCATGGAAGGCGAACATCCGCAACGTCGATCTGTTGCAGCGGCATCTCGACCGTCAGGCGGCGAACGCTGCGCCGGTCGATCAGGTCGAGGGGCAGCTCTCTTCGCACCACCCGACATTGGGTGGCCGCACCGACGAACCGCAGTGATCGGTCCTTGCGCCGCCCACCGCCGGCCTTGCGCCTCTCAGCGGCCCCCTGTAAACAGCAGATTAAGCCATCGGCGGACGAAGCCCCTTATCGGCTGACTTCCGCCAAGTTACCGAAAGATAAATGAAAATGACCATCGAACGTATACGGGTCAAGACCCGTTCCAGCCCCGTCCTGCGCCACAACGACACCGTCTACCTGACCGGTCAGGTCGGCGAAGGCGCGACCGTCGCCGAACAGACCCAAAGCTGCCTTGAGCGCATCGACGCCCTGCTGGCCGAGGTCGGCACCGACAAGAAGCATCTGTTGCAAGCGACGATCTGGCTGGCCGACATGGGCGATTACGACGCCTTCAACGAAGTCTGGGACAAGTGGGTTCCCGAAGGCTGCGCGCCGGTCCGCTCCTGCGGCGAGGTCAGCGTGGCGAAACCGGAATACCGCGTCGAGGTCATCATCATCGCCGCGATGCCCAATTCCTGATCAACCCCGCGCTGCCGGCACCTCCCGGCGTCGGCAGCGCGAATTCCGCGGGTGGCCCATACAGGAAAGTCCCGACGGCAGACCCGTCACGACCCGCGGATCTCGCCATGAAAAAGGCCGCGACACGCGCGGCCTTTTTTGACTCGAACCGAATGCCGATTCAGCCGACGATTTCCAGACCCGCGAAGAAATAAGCGATTTCGACAGCGGCGGTTTCCGGAGCGTCCGAACCGTGGACCGAGTTTTCGCCGACGCTTTCGGCGAATTCGGCACGGATCGTGCCGGCGGCGGCATCGGCGGGATTGGTCGCGCCCATGATCTCGCGGTTCTTGCTGATGGCGTTTTCGCCCTCCAGCACCTGCACCACGACCGGGGCCGAGGACATGAATTCGCACAATTCGTCATAGAACGGGCGTTCGGCGTGGACGGAATAGAATTCGCCCGCCTGCGCCTTGGTCATGTGGATGCGCTTTTGCGCGACGATGCGCAGACCCGCTTCTTCGAACTTGGCGTTGATCTTGCCGGTCAGGTTGCGGCGGGTGGCGTCGGGTTTGATGATCGAAAAAGTGCGTTCGAGGGCCATGGGCGTGTCTCCTTGATGTGATGTCGGGGCTGGCGCGGCAACAGGCCGTGCGGCAGCATCGCGCGCCGCCTAGCATGAGGGCCGCGCCTTGAAAAGAGAGTTATGCGCGCCGCGATTGACAGCGCGCGCGCCCTGCGCCACACCGCGCCCATGCTGCGCATCAACGATATCTCCTATTCGGTCGAAGGCCGCTTTCTGTTCGAGGGCGCGTCCGCCACGATTCCGACCGGCCACAAGGTCGGGCTGATTGGGCGCAACGGCACCGGCAAGACCACGCTGTTCCGCCTGATCCGGGGCGAACTGGCGCTTGAGGGCGGCACGATCACCCTGCCCGCCCGCGCCCGCATCGGCGGCGTGGCGCAAGAGGTGCCCGGCAACGAGGTGTCGCTGATCGACACGGTGCTGGCGGCCGATACCGAACGCGCCGACCTGCTGGCCGAGGCCGAAACCGCGACCGACCCCGCCCGCATCGCCGAGGTGCAGACGCGGCTGGCCGATATCGACGCCTGGTCGGCCGATGCGCGCGCCTCGTCGATCCTGCGGGGTCTCGGTTTCGACGCCGAGGACCAGTTGATGCCGTGCCGCGCCTTTTCCGGTGGCTGGCGGATGCGGGTGGCTCTGGCGGCGGTGTTGTTCGCGCAGCCCGACTATCTGCTGCTGGATGAGCCGACAAACTATCTCGATCTGGAAGGCGCGCTGTGGCTGGAAAGCTATCTCATGCGCTATCCGCACACGGTCATCATCATCAGCCATGACCGCGACCTCTTGAACCGCGCCGTCGGTGCGATCCTGCATCTGGAGAACCGCGCGCTCACCTATTACAGCGGCAATTACGACCAGTTCGCCCGCCAGCGCGCCGCCAACCGCGCGGTGCAGGCGGCCGCGGCCAAGAAACAGGAAACCCGCCGCGCCCATCTGCAAAGCTTTGTCGACCGTTTCAAGGCCAAGGCCAGCAAGGCCAAACAGGCGCAAAGCCGGGTCAAGATGCTGGAAAAGATGGAAACCATCCGCGCCCCCGAAGACGCCGCGCGCACGGTGTTTTCCTTTCCCGAACCCGAAGAGCTGTCGCCCCCCATCATCGCCACCGAGGGCGTGACCGTCGGCTATGGCGACACGGTGGTGCTGCGCAACCTGAACCTGCGTATTGACCAGGACGACCGCATCGCGCTCTTGGGCAAGAACGGTCAGGGCAAATCGACGCTGGCCAAGCTGCTGTCGGACCGGTTGCCGGCGATGTCGGGCAAGATGTCGAAATCCAACAAGCTGCGCATCGGGTTCTTTGCCCAGCACCAGGTCGAGGAACTGCGCGTCGAGGAAACGCCGCTGCAGCACCTGCTACGCGAACGTCCCGGCGAAGGGCAGGCGAAACTGCGCGCGCGGCTGGCCGGGTTCGGGCTGGGCGCCGATCAGGCGGACACGCCCGTGGGGCGCCTGTCGGGTGGGCAAAAGGCGCGGCTGTCGCTGCTGCTGGCCACGATCGACGCGCCGCACATGCTGATCCTCGATGAGCCGACCAACCACCTGGACATCGAATCGCGCGAGGCGCTGGTCGAGGCGCTGACGGCCTATTCGGGCGCGGTGATCCTTGTCAGCCACGATATGCACCTGCTCAGCCTTGTCGCCGACCGGCTGTGGCTGGTCTCGGACGGGACGGTCGCGCCCTATGACGGCGATCTGGAAAGCTACCGCGCACTGCTGCTGTCGCGTGACAAGCCCGCCTCCCGACGCGAGGATAAGCCCAGACCCGCGAAACCCGCGCGCGCAGACCGCGAGCAGATACTCGCCCTTCGTTCCGAGGTGAAGAAGGGCGAACAACGCGTTGAAAAATTGAACGGAATGCGTGACAAGCTGGCCAAGAAGCTCGCCGATCCCGCACTTTACGAGGACGGCAAACAGGGCGAGGCCGAGGTCTGGCAGCGCAAGTATTCCGAGGTGATGGACGGGCTGGACCGTGCCGAGGCATTGTGGATGGCCGCGCTTGAGAAACTGGAACAGGCGCAGGGATGATCGTGGACGGCGCCTTTGTCGTCACCGCTTTTGTCACCATGTTCGTGGTGATCGACCCCATCGGACTGACGCCGATGTTTCTGGCCCTGACGCAAGGGGCCAGCGTCACCCACCGTCGCGCGGTCGCCATCCGCGCCTGCCTGACCGGGGTCGTGATCCTGGTCCTGTTCGCCGCGTTCGGCGAGGCGGTTCTGGGCTTCATCGGTATCTCGATGCCGGCCTTCCGTGTCGCCGGGGGGCTGCTGCTGTTCCTGACCGCGCTCGACATGCTGTTCGAGCGACGCACCAAACGGCGCGCGGGTCAGGCGGACGAGGATGACGGCGACGACCCTTCGGTGTTTCCGCTGGCGATCCCGTTGATCGCGGGGCCGGGGGCCATCGCGTCGGTGATCCTGCTGACCGGGCAGCGGCCGGGGCTGGAAGGACTGGCGCTGGTGATCGGCGTCACGGTCGCGGTGATCGCGCTGGCGCTGGTGCTGTTCCTGAGCAGCGGCCTGCTGGAACGCGCCCTGGGCAAGACCGGGATCAACGTGGTGACACGGCTGCTGGGCATGTTGCTGGCGGCCCTGTCGGTGCAGTTCGTTCTGGACGGGTTGCGTGCGTTCGGGCTGTCGGGCTGAGGGATGTGCCGCCATGTCGTGACATGACCCCGCCGCGCCCCCATATTGTGGGCAGGCAAGAGGAATGCGGCGATGGATGAATGGCAAATCGGCAGGGCAAGTTATCTGATCCTGCTCGGCTCGGTCCTGGTATTCTGGTTTTTCGTGCAGAACCGGCAGAACCTCGGTCGCACGCTGCAACAGGCGGTCGCCTGGGGGCTGATCTTTCTCGGGGTGATCGCGGCAATCGGGCTTTGGGGCGACATCCGCCAGACCGTGCGCCCCAGCCTTGGCACCGTCACCGCCGAGGGCCGCATCGAGGTGCCCCGCGCGCCCGACGGTCATTACTACCTGACGCTGGGGATCAACGGAAAACCGGTGGAGTTCTTGGTGGATACCGGCGCGACGGACATGGTGCTGACCCTGAAGGATGCGGAACGCGCCGGGTTGAAGACCGACGATCTCGCGTTTCACGGGCGCGCCATGACGGCGAATGGCCCGGTGCGCACGGCGCCGGTGATACTGGACACGATCAGCGTCGGCCCGATCAGCGACCATGACGTGCGCGCCTGGGTGAATGGCGGCGACATGGCGCAATCGCTGCTGGGGATGGCCTATCTGCAACGCTGGTCCAACATCCAGATCAGCGGCGGGGCGCTCGTGCTGACCCGTTAATTGTCTGCTTCGCGCTGCGCCTTCATCTCCCAGCGTCCCGATTCCTCGGACCAGTATTGCGCGCCACAGCCCGCATCGGTCAGGGTCTTCCACTGCACCCGCGCTGCCTTCAGCGCGGCCTCGTCGTTGCCGTCAAAGATCACGCAGACGCGGTTCAATGCCGTGACCTCGTCCGGGGCGATGTCCGCGCCGTCCACGCTCATCACGCATTGCGGCACATTCGCGGCCCCTGCCCCGGTGGTCAGCAATATCGGCTGATCCGCGTCATGCGGTCCGCCCGCGATGCCGTGCGGCAGGAACGAATCCTTCGCGTCCAGCCATAGCTGTTCGTCCAGCCACGCCATCCGCGCGGCGTCGCGTCCGCGCACTTCGACCCGCCAGCCCGCGTGACGCGCGCGCGCCAGAAGGGCCGGCAATGTCGCCTCAAGCGGGCGGCGCGTCAGGTGGTAGAAATACGCCTCGCCCATATATGTGTCAGTCCCTGGTCTCGTAGCGGTCCGCCACCAGACGGTTCAACGCCGCGACGCCCCAACCGGTCGCGCCCTTGGGCGCAAGGTCGGTGCCGTCCTTGACCAGCGCTACCCCGGCGATGTCGAGGTGAATCCACGGCACATCGTCCTTGACGAAACGTTGCAGGAACTGCGCGGCGGTGATCGACCCGGCCGGGCGGCCGCCGACATTCTTCATGTCCGCGATCCGCGATTTCAGCATGTCGTCATAGGCCTTGCCCAGCGGCATCCGCCACGCGCCCTCGCCCTCGGTCTTGGCGGCCTTGAGGAAGGCATCGCAGAACGCATCGTCATTGCAGAAAACGCCTGCCTTTTCATGGCCCAGCCCGATGATGATCGCGCCGGTCAGGGTGGCAAGGTCGATCATCGCGGCGGGTTTGAACCGTTCCTGCGCATACCACATCACGTCGCACAAGACGAGCCGCCCCTCGGCATCGGTGTTGATGATCTCGACCGTGTCGCCCTTCATGCTGCGCACCACGTCGCCGGGACGCGAGGCATTGGCCGAGGGCATGTTCTCGACGATGCCGACCAGACCGACCACATTGGCCCTGGCCTTGCGCAGCGCCAGCGTGCGCATGGTGCCCGCCACGACTCCGGCGCCGCCCATATCCATGGTCATGTCTTCCATGCCCGCGCCGGGTTTCAGCGAGATGCCGCCGGTGTCGAAAACCACACCCTTGCCCACCAGCGCCAGCGGGGCGGCATCCTGTTCGCCGCCCTGCCATTGCATCACCACCACCTTGGACGGGCTGGCCGACCCCTGCCCCACGCTCAGCAGCGTGCGCATGCCCAGTTCCTCCAGCTTGTCCTCTTCCAGCACCTCGACCTTCAGGCCGAGGCTTTCCATTTCGGCCAGTCGGTCGGCGAATTCGGTCGTGGTGAGCACGTTGGCCGGTTCGTTGACCAGATCGCGGGTCATGTGCACGCCCTCGGCCACGGCCATCAGCGGCGCGGCGGCGGCCTCGACGCTTTCGGGGTCGCTGTGCTGGATCGTCACCTGCTGAGGGGTCGCGCCGGTCTCCTCGCCGTCCTTGGCGGTCTTGTGGGCGTCGAAACGATAGGCGCGCATCGCAAGGCCGAAGGCCAGTTCGGCGGCGTGCTTCATGCTGCCCGCCATCACCAGCATCGGCTTGCCATCGGCCAGCTTGGCCAGCGCCGCCCCCGCCTTGCGCGTCTCGACCGCGTCCGCCTTGCGGTCCAGCACCAGCACGTCCAGCGCCTCGGCCTCCAGTCCCGCAGGCCAGGCCAGCGTGATCACCTGCCCCGATTTCGCCTTGGCGAACCCCGCGCCCTCGGTCAGCCGTGCCAGCGCGCCCTTGGTCAGCCGGTTGGCGCGGCGCGCACCCGGATCCAGCTTGCCGTCGGGCGTGACCTGAACTGCGACGCGCCCCTTGGCACTTGCCATGTCATCCAGATCGGTGGCGGTGAAACGGATCGGTGTCAGGCTGCTCATTGCGCGCTCCATATGTGGCTTGGGTCATTTGCCGCCAAGAGGTAACGCGCCGCGCCCGCCTTGACCAGATATCAGTTTTCCCGGCCGGGCAATTGCACTAGGATCGCGCGAAACATCCATGCCGACCCCGCGGGAGGATCGCATTGTCACGTTACGACAGATACGTCCTGTCGCAGTTCCTTCTGTTTTTCGGCTTTTTCGCGCTGATTCTGGTGGCTGTCTTCTGGATCAACCGGGCCGTGGTGCTGTTCGACCGGCTGATCGGCGACGGGCAATCGGCGCTGGTGTTCTTAGAATTCACCGCGCTCGCCCTGCCCAACCTGATCCGCATGGTCCTGCCGATGGCCGTGTTCGCGGCGGCGGCATATGTCACGAACCGGCTGCAGAACGACAGCGAGATCACCGTGATGCAGGCCACCGGCACCAGCCCCTGGCGGCTGGCGCGCGCGCCACTGGTCTTCGGGATCCTGACCGCCCTGATGATGAGCGCGCTGACCCATTTCCTGCTGCCCGCCTCGGTCAGCCAGCTGGCGCGGCGCGAGGCCGAGGTGGCGCGCAGCGTCTCGGCCCGGCTGCTGAGCGACGGCACCTTCCTGCATCCCGCGCCGGGCGTCACCTTCTATATCGGTCGAATCGATCCCGACAGCACGCTGAACGATGTCTATCTGTCGGACCGGCGCGATCCCGCGCAGACCGTCACCTATACGGCATCGCGGGCTTTTCTGGTGCGCGACGGGGCGCAGGCCAATCTGATCATGGTCGATGGCATGGCGCAGCGGCAGGACAACGCGAACCGCACGCTTTCGACGACGCTGTTCTCGGATTTCGCGTATGACATCAGTCCGCTGATCTCGAAGACCGAAACGCGCGGGCGGAGCATCCGCGCCATTCCCACGGCCGAACTGCTGACCGCGCGCGCCTCGATCGCCGAGACAGAACGTCACAGCGCGGGCCAGTTGAGCGAAGAACTTCATCTGCGGTTTTCCCGCGCGCTGGTCTGCATCGCGGTGGCGATGATCGGGTTTTCAACGCTGATGCTGGGCGGGTTCTCGCGCTTTGGGGTCTGGCGTCAGGCGCTGCTGGCCTTTGTCATCGTGATCCTGCTGGAAGTGTTGCGCGGCGTCGTGTCCGAGCCTGTCCTGCGCGATCCCGACCTGTGGCCGCTGATGTATCTGCCGACCATCGCGGGGCTTGCGCTCGCGGCGCTGTTCCTGCAATTCGCATCACGTCCGCTGTCGGTCCTGTTGCGACGCCGCGGACCAGCGCGAAAGGCGGCGGCATGATACTGGATCTCTATTTCGCGCGCCGCTTTTTCATGAGCTTCCTGCTGATCGGCGCGGTGTTCCTGACGCTGATCCTGCTGATCGACATCATCGAGCAACTGCGCCGTTTCGAAGAGACCGATATCGGTTTCGCACAACTCTTCGGCCTCACCCTGCTGAGCGCGCCGGGCGCGATCGACGAGATCCTGCCCTTGCTGATGATCCTGTCCACGGTCGTTCTGTTCGTCGCGCTGGCGCGCAGCAGCGAACTGGTGGTGACCCGCGCCACCGGGCGGTCGGGCATCCGCGCGCTGGCCGCGCCGCTGACGGTGGCATTACTGATCGGGATTCTGGCGGTCAGCACGCTGAACCCGATCGTGGCGGCGACGTCGAACCGCTATCAGACCCTGGCCGACACCTATCGCAACGGCGGCCCATCTGCGCTGTCATTGAGCGGCGAAGGGCTGTGGCTGCGCCAGGGCGGTGCGCGGGGACAATCGGTGATCCATGCCGAGGGTTACGTGCAGGAAAGCGGTGGCATAACGCTGCGCGACGTGACCATCCTCAGCTATGCGCCGGGTGCGGGTCCGAACCGTCGTATCCTGGCCGAGACGGCGCGCCTGGGCGACGCGGAATGGATGTTGACGAATGCCAAGGTCTGGCCGCTGATGGAAGGGGTGAACCCGGAACGCGGTGCGCGCGAGCACGCGGAACTGACGATCCCCACCACTCTGACGCAGGAACGCGTCGAGGACAGTCTGGGCCGGCCGACCGGGATTTCGGTCTATGACCTGCCCGCCACCATCCGCGAGCTGGAACAGGCCGGATTTTCAACCCGCCGCCACGAGGTCTGGTATCAGGCCGAACTGGCCCGCCCGCTGTTTCTGGTGGCGATGGTCCTTGTCGGTGCGGCCTTCACCATGCGTCATACCCGCTTTGGCGGCACCGGCATCGCGGTGCTGGCGGCGGTCCTGTTGGGGTTCGGGCTTTATTTCATCCGCGATTTCGCGCAGATACTGGGCGAGAACGGGCAGATCCCGGTCGCCTTGGCGGCCTGGGCGCCGCCCGTGGCGTCTATTTTCCTGACGCTGGGTCTGTTGCTGCATGCGGAGGATGGATGATGCGCCGCCGCCTGATTCCCGCGCTGACGGCGCTGATGCTGGCGCTGATCGTGCCGGTTCCGGGCCAACACGCCGCGTCGGCGCAGGACGGCGCCGCGGTACTGATGGCCGACAGCGTGTTCATCACGCCCGACCGCGTGCTGGTCGCCGAAGGAAATGTCGAGGCGTTGCAGGGCGATACCCGCCTGACCGCCAGCCGCATCACCTTCGACCGCGCCAGCGGGCGGCTGAATGTCGAGGGACCGATCCGCATCGACGAGGGCGGCGACATCACCATTCTGGCCAGCGCCGCGGAACTGGACCGAGACCTGCAAAACGGATTGCTGAGCGGCGCGCGCATGGTGATGGAGCGGCAATTGCAACTTGCCGCCGTCCAGATGAACCGGGTCGATGGCCGTTTCACGCAACTTTACAAGACCGCCGTGACCTCGTGCCATGTCTGCGGGGACGGGCGCCCCCCACTGTGGCAGATCCGCGCGCGCAAGGTCATCCATGACGAGCAGGAACAGCAGATCTATTTCGAGGATGCGCAGTTCCGCGTGCGCGGCACCACCATCATCACCCTGCCGCGCTTCCGTCTGCCCGATCCGACGCTGAAGCGCGCGCGCGGCTTTCTGGTTCCCTCCATCCGCAGCACCAGCAAGCTGGGCACCGGCCTGCGCGTACCCTATTTCATTCCGCTGGGCGACCACCGCGATCTTACGCTGACGCCCTACCTGTCGCCCAGCACACGCACGCTGGGATTCCGTTATCGCCAATTGTTTCTGCGCGGCGCGATCCGCTTCGAGGGGGCCTATACGCGCGATGACCTGACCGACGACAGCATGCGGGGCTACCTGTTCGGCACCGGACATTTCGATCTGGATGACGGGTACCGGCTGGCGTTCGATATCAAGACCGCGTCGGACAACGCTTATCTGGTGGATTACGGCCTGCCCGACTACGACCGTCTGAAAAGCGAGATCAGCCTGTCGCGCTACTCGCGCGACAGCGCGTTTCGCGCCGAGATGATCTATTACGACTCACTGCGCGATCTGGAATTCGATTCGACCCTGCCCACCGTCGTGCCGAGCGTGCGCTATGAACGCCGCTGGTTTCCCGACCGGATCGGCGGCGAGTTGCGGCTGGGTCTGGACGTGCAGGGGCATCACCGCTCGTCCAGCCTGAACATCCTGGGGCGCGACATCACGCGCACGACCGCCGATCTGTCCTGGCGGCGTGACTGGACCTTCGCGCAAGGATTGCGGGCCGACTGGCGGGTGGGGCTGGCGACCGATCTGTTCCAGATCTATCAGGACGACCGGTTCGATCACAACCTTACGCGGGTGACGCCATCGACAGCGCTGGCGCTGCGCTATCCGATGACGAAAACCACCGCCGCCGGCGTCACCCATGCGCTGGAACCGGTGGTTCAGATCGGCTGGACCAGCGTGCACGGCAAGGCTCCGCCGAACGACGAAAGCGCCTTTGTCGAATTCGATCAGGGCAACCTGCTGTCGCTGTCGCGTTTTCCGGCACCGGACCGGCGCGAGGACGGGCTGACGCTGGTTTACGGTCTGAACTGGTCGCGCTTCGCGCCCTCGGGCTGGCAGGCGTCGGCCAGTATCGGGCAGGTCTTCCGCCGCGAGGCCAATCCGGACTTCACCAGAACCTCGGGCCTGTCGGGAACGTCCTCGGACGTCCTGCTGGCCGGGCAGTTGCAACTGGACCGGGGCGTGGCACTGACCGCGCGCGCCTTGCTGGACGGATCGTTCAACTTTTCCAAGGCCGAATTGCGCGGTAACTGGAACGCCGGTCCCGCCGATATCGCGGGCACCTATCTGTGGCAGGACGAGGACCCCGCCGAAGGACGCATCGACGCGCTGTCGGAAATATGGTTCGACGGACGATACGAGATCGATCCGAACTGGAGCGCCCGCGCCAACGTGCGCTATGATATCAGCGATGCCAGCACCACCCGCGCCGGTCTGGGATTGGGCTGGCAAAATGAATGCGTGACGGTCGATCTTTCGGTGAACCGGCGTTATACAAGCTCGACAAGTGTTGAGCCGTCGACCGATTTCGGCTTTACCATCGCGCTACGCGGCTTTGCCGTGGAAGGCGGAACAGAAAAATACAGGCGATCATGCAGTTGAAAACAATCTCCCTGACTTCGTTTCTGCCCCGGCTGGTCCGGCGGTCGGTTCCTTTCGCGCTTGGCCTCGCGCTGACGCTCGGTGCCGGGCTGGCGCCGGTGGCGAGCCACGCGCAAGGTCTTTTCGCGCCCGCGATCACCGTAAACGACGCGGTCATCACGCGGTACGAACTGGAGCAGCGCGCGCAATTCCTGCGCCTGCTGCGCGCCCCCGGCGATCCGGTCGAACTGGCGCGCGAGGCGCTGATCGAGGACCGTCTCAAGCAACAGGCGATTGCCGAGACGGACATCACGCTCACCCCCGAGAACATCAAGGCCGGCATCGCTGAGTTCTCCACCCGCACCGATCTTTCGCCCGACGAATTCGTGCGCGCCGTCGAACAGGGCGGGGTAAGCTACGAATCGCTGCGCGATTTCGTGACCGTCAGCCTGGCCTGGCGCGAATATATCCGCCAGAAGTTCCTGTCCCGCGCCACCCCCACCAAGGACGAGGTCGGGCGCGCCATGGCCACCAGCGACGGCGGAAGCACGGTCAGCGTGCTGCTGAACGAAATCATCGTCCCGATCACGCCGCAAACGCTAGATCAGGTCGAGGAGCTGACCGAACAGCTTTCGAAACTGCGCGGCTTCGACGCCTTCGCCGATGCAGCGCGGCGATATTCCGCATCCGAAAGCCGGCAAAGCGGCGGCCGGATCCCGTGGATGCCGCTGAGCCAGCTTCCGCCGGCGCTGCGCCCGGTCATCATGAATTTGCGCCCCGGCGAGGTCACGCCGCCGATCCCGCTGTCCAACGCGGTCGCGCTGTTCCAGATGCGCGAGGTGCGCGAAACCGGACGCGACGCACCGGGCTATTCGCAGATCGACTACGCCAAATATTACATCCCCGGCGGGCGCACGGCCGAAGGGCTGAAACAGGCCGCGCAGCTGGCCGCGCGCGTGGATACCTGCGACGACCTCTACGGCATCGCAAAGGGGCAACCGCCGGAGATTCTGGAACGACTGGAACAAAGCCCGGGCGAGATTCCGGACGATATCGCGCTGGAACTGGCCAAGCTGGATGAGGGCGAGGTTTCCACCACCCTGACCCGTTCGAACGGACAGACCTTGCTGTTCCTGATGCTGTGCGGACGCACCGCCGCAAGCAAGGAAGGGGCATCGCAGGAGAACGTGGCGAACGCGTTGGTCCAGCAGCGGCTGGAAGCGTTCTCCAACAACCACCTCGCCCAATTGCGGGGCAATGCGGTGATCGTGGAGCGATGATCGCACCCGTCGCGCTGACCTGTGGCGAACCGGCCGGCGTCGGGCCGGAAATCGCGCTGAAGGCGTGGTCGGCGCTGCGCGGCGCGTGTCCGTTCTTCTGGATCGGCGATCCGGCGCATTTGCCTGACGGGGCGGCCTTCCAGGTCATTACCGCTCCCGCCGAAGCGGTGGCGGTCAGCGTCGCCGCGATGCCCGTACTTTCCCACCCCTTTGCCGCGCCCACGACCCCCGGCACCGCCGACCCGCGCAATGCGCGCGACGTGGTCGCGGTGATCGAACACGGGGTCGCGCTGGTGCGCAAAGGCGCGGCATCGGCGCTTTGCACGGCACCGATCCACAAGAAGGCGCTGATCGACGGGGCCGGATTCGTCCATCCCGGCCATACCGAATTTCTGGCCGCCCTCGCCGGGGTCGAGCGGGTGGTGATGATGCTGGCCAGCGACAAACTGCGGGTGGTCCCGGCCACCATCCATATCGCGCTGGAAGACGTGCCGGATGCGCTGACGCCGGACCTGCTGGAGGAGGTGATCTCGATCACGGCGCAGGGGCTGCGCGACCGCTTTGGCATCGCCCGTCCGCGACTGGCGGTTGCCGGGCTGAACCCGCATGCGGGCGAAGGCGGCGCGATGGGGCGGCAGGAGATCGACTGGATCGCGCCGCTGCTGGCGCGGCTGCCCGCGTCGGATTATGTCGTCAGCGGACCACATCCCGCGGACACTTTGTTTCACGCGGCGGCGCGCGCGAAATATGATGCGGCGATCTGCATGTATCACGATCAGGCGCTGATCCCGATCAAGACGCTGGATTTCGACCGCGGCGTGAACGTCACGCTGGGCCTGCCCTTCGTGCGCACATCGCCCGATCACGGCACCGCCTTCGATATCGCGGGCAAGGGAGTCGCCGATCCAACCAGTCTGATCGAGGCGCTGAAGCTGGCGCGCGACATGGCGAAACCGGCATGAGTTGCACCGTGGTCCGGGGGCGCTGCCCCCGCCGCCCTTGCGGGCGACTCCCCCGGGATATTTCCGGCAAGAAGAAGCCGTGAGCGGGATCGATTCGCTGCCGCCGTTGCGCGAGGTGATCGCCGAACACGGGCTGTCGGCGAAAAAAGCACTGGGGCAGAACTTCCTGCTGGACCTGAACCTGACGGCGAAGATCGCGCGGCAGGCGGGCGATCTGTCGCAATGCGATGTTCTGGAGATCGGCCCCGGCCCCGGCGGGTTGACGCGCGGATTGCTGGCCGAGGGCGCGCGCCGGGTGCTGGCGGTGGAAAAGGATGCGCGCTGCCTGCCGGCGCTGGAGCAGATTGCGCGCGCCTATCCGGGGCGGCTGGAGGTGGTCGAGGGCGATGCGCTGATGCTCGATCCGCTGGCGCATCTTGTGTCGCCGATCCGGGTGGTCGCGAACCTGCCCTACAATATCGGCACCGAACTGCTTGTGCGCTGGTTGACCCCGCCGGACTGGCCGCCGTTCTGGGAAAGCCTGACGCTGATGTTCCAGCGTGAGGTTGCCGAGCGTATCGTCGCGCAGCCGGGGTCCAAGGCCTATGGCCGGCTGGCGGTACTGGCGCAATGGCGCAGCGATGCGCGGGTCGTGATGTCGCTGCCGCCGAATGCCTTTACCCCGCCGCCCAAGGTCGCGAGTGCGGTGGTGCATCTGACCGCCCTGCCCAAGCCGCGTTATCCGGCCGATGCCGCGGTGCTGCAACGCGTGGTCGCCGCTGCGTTCAACCAGCGGCGCAAGATGCTGCGTTCGGCATTGAAGGGGCTGGCGCCCGATATCGAGACAAAGCTGCACGCAGCGGGCCTGTCATCGACCGATCGGGCCGAACAGGTGCCGCTGGAGGGTTTCTGTGCGCTTGCGCGTGTTCTGAACGCCTGAAGCGCGCGGGCTGAACCTAGAGCGTTTCGGCTTTAACCTGAATCACAATTCACTGCCTCTCGCTGACGCTCGACCGCGAATTGTGTTACGCGATGTCTCAGGTAAAAGCCAAAACACTTTATTCGGCCGCTGCGGCATTGCCGCTGTCGCCGTTGTCGTTCTCCTTGGCGCCGTCATCGGATTTCTTGGCCGCCGGTTTGCGGCTGCGCGCCGGGCTGCGGCGTGCGGGCTTTTTCGGGGCCGATTCGGGCGTTTCCACCAGATTGCTGTCGCCTTCGGACACGGGATCGAGCGCCTCCGGCTGCGGTGCTGCGGCCGGTTCGCCGCCTGCGGCTTCGCGTTCCTGCCGTTCCGCGCGCTCGCGGTCTCGTTCGGCCTGGCGTTCGCGGTTCTGGCGTTCCTGCTCTTCGCGGCGCGCCTGTTCCTGTTCCTCGCGACGCGCTTCCTGTTCCTCGCGGCGAGCATCCATTTCGCGCTGCGCCTCGCTCAGCAGGCGAAGGTAATGTTCGGCGTGCTGCTGGAAATTCTCGGTCGCGACGCGATCGTTGGACAACTGCGCATCGCGTGCCAGCTGGTTGTATTTGTCGATGATCTGCTGCGGCGTGCCGCGCACCTTGCCTTCGGGTCCGGAACTGTCGAAGACCCGGTTGACGACGTTGCCACCGGATGCGGGACGGTTGCGGCTCGATTTCGACCGCGAGCGGGATTTGGACGATCTCATATGTCTATTGTCAGCCTTGTTTGCACTGCTCTCTGATCCGGGTGACGCGTCGTGCGTGCAATTCTGCGCCGGATCATCGACTTTTTCGGGCTTGGCGTCGCAGGGGAGCCAAAGATGCCTCCACCGCCGCGACACTGTTGAAGAAACACTTTCTGACGATCCATACAAGGGGTTTGTCGGAATTTTTTGCATTTTTTGGCCGGAATGGTCGCAATTTATGCCAAACCGGCGGTTTTCAGCGTGCATGTCCACAGACGACGCGATCGCGTCCGTCCAGATCGGGGAGGATCTGCACGCCGCCAAGACCGGCTGAAACCAGCAGGGCGCGCACTGCGGCCCCTTGGGTGGGACCGATTTCAACCAACACCCGTCCATGCGGCGCCAGATGCCCGCCCAGACCGGCGGCGATCCGGCGATAGGCGCCCAGACCGTCGCCGCCATCGGTCAGGGCGATTTCCGGTTCGTGGCGACGCACCTCGTCCGAAAGACCGGCCATTTCGGACAGCGCGATATAGGGCGGGTTGGACACGATCAGGTCGAATTGCCCGGATACGTTTTCGAACCAATCCGATACGCGGATGTCCGCGCGCGCCGCGACCCCGTGCAGCACCGCGTTGGCGCTGGCCTGAAGGCAGGCCGCCTCGCTGATATCGACACCAAGGCCGGTTGCCTGTTTCCGTTCGGCAAGCAGGGTGACAAGAACGCAACCGGACCCGACGCCGAGATCGAGCACGCGATCGAAAGGTTCGGCCAGCGCGGCCTCGATCAGGGTTTCGGTCTCCGGGCGCGGGTCCAACACGTCGCGGCTGACCTTGAAGCGGCGGCCGTAAAAGGCGCGTTCGCCCACCAGATGCGAGACGGGGACATGCACCGCGCGCAGGGCGATCAGTTGCTCGAACCGCTCGGCAATGTCGGGTGTCAGATCCTCGGGGGCGATCAGGGTCACGCGCACGGCGTCGATGCGGGCAGCGTGGGCCAGCAGGATGCGCGCATCGCGGGCCGGATCGGCCACGCCGGCGGCACGCAGGCGGGCGGTGGCGGTGGCCATCGCCTGACCGGCGGTGCTCATGCGCCCATCTCGGCCAGCAGGCGGGCCTGGGCATCGGCGGCGAGCGCGTCGATCACTTCGTCCAGATCGCCGGCCATCACTTGATCCAGCTTGTAGAGGGTCAGGTTGATGCGGTGATCGGTCATGCGCCCTTGCGGAAAGTTATAGGTGCGGATGCGTTCCGAGCGGTCGCCGCTGCCCACCTGCGCGGCGCGCGAGGCGCTGCGTTCGCTGTGCATGCGCTGACGCTCCATGTCGAAAAGGCGCGATTTCAGCACCTGCATGGCGATCTCGCGGTTGCGGTGCTGGGATTTCTCGGAACTGGTCACGACGATGCCGCTGGGCAGATGGGTGATGCGCACCGCCGAATCGGTGGTGTTCACATGCTGACCGCCCGCGCCGGAACTGCGCATTGTGTCGATGCGCAGATCGTTCGGGTCGATGGCGATATCGACATCCTCGGCCTCGGGCAGGACCGCCACGGTCGCGGCCGAGGTGTGGATGCGCCCGCCGCTTTCGGTGCTGGGCACGCGCTGCACGCGATGCACACCGCTTTCGTATTTCAAGCGGCCAAAGACGTTGTCGCCCTGAATGCGGGCCACGACCTCCTTGATGCCGCCAAGTTCGGTATCCTGCTGTTCCACCATGTCGAACCCCCAGCCGCGGGTTTCGGCGTAACGCTGATACATCCGCAACAGGTCGGCGGCGAACAGCGCCGCCTCGTCGCCGCCGGTGCCGGGACGGATTTCCAGGATCGCGGGGCGGGTATCGGCCTCGTCGCGGGGCAGCAGGGCCAGTTGCAGGTCCTGCTCGACCTGCGGCACGCGTTTGCGCAGTTCGGCCAGTTCGTCCTCGGCCAACGCGCGCATGTCGGGGTCGTCCAACAGCGCGCTTGCCTCGTCCATCTGGCGACGCAGCGCGCGCCAGAGCGCGATCTGTTCCACCACGGGGCGCAGTTCGGAATATTCGCGCCCCAGCGCCGCGATATCGCCCGCGCGGCTGCCATCGGCCATGACGGCCTCGAGATATTGGAATCTCTGCGTGATCTGTTCCAGGCGTTCTTCGGGGACCATGCGCGCGGTGTCCGATATCGCGGCGCCCCGGTCAAGGGGAACCGGTGCGGCCCTCGCGTTGCTTCAGTTCGGCAATCCAGTCGTCCACATGCGCGCGGTTCACGCCCATATCGGACTTGCCAAAGCGCGAACGGGCATGGATGCGCAGGATGTCGCCGTCCTGCACCGCCGTCGTGTAATCGGGAAAGCCGATCCATTTCGTGCGGGTGATCCACGTCATCTTGTCATGTGCCGGACTGCCCGCCAGAAGACGCGTGCGTGGTGCCGCCTTGGCCACTTCGGCCAGCAATGCCAGACCGTCGGGGCCGGTTTCGACAACGCGGTTCGCACCGTTCTCGAAATCGCTGTCGCTTTGAAACGCCGGCATCGCATGCCACTGCTCCAGATCGCTGGGCGCGAGGCGGATATAGGCGATTCCCGCCGCGACCAACGCCAGAACGATCCAGAATATCATGATGGCCCACCTCATTGGCGGCTCCTGTAGCCCAGCAGGCAGAGGATTTCGGTCGCGACATGGGCGCCTGCCACCGCTGTCGCGCCGGTCGGATCGTAGGGGGGCGAAACCTCGACCACGTCGCCGCCCCTGAGGTTTATCCCGGCGATGTCGCGCAGCATGATAGCCGCCTGCGCCGAGCTCAGCCCACCCCAGACCGGCGTTCCGGTTCCGGGCGCATAGGCGGGATCGAGCGCGTCGATGTCGAAGGTCAAGTAGGTGGGATGATCGCCCAGAATGTCGCGAATCCGTTTCGCGACCGCCACCGGCCCCTGCTCGTGCACCTGCCGCGCGTCGATCACGTTGACGCCCAGCGTGTCCGGATTCGTCGTCCTGATCCCCACCTGGACCGAGCGTGCCGGATCGATCAATCCCGATTTCACCGCCTTGTAGAACATCGTGCCGTGATCCACCCGCGCCATGTCGTCGTCGGGCCAGGTGTCGGTATGGGCGTCGAACTGCAACAACGCGAGGGGGCCGAATTTCTCGGCATAGGCGCGCAGGATCGGAAAGCTGATATAGTGATCGCCGCCCAGCGTGACGCTGGCCGCGCCGGCCTCCAGAATGGTGCGGATATGATCGGTCACGCGGTCCGGAAAGGCCGGGATGTCGGCATAATCGAACGCCATGTCGCCATAATCGACGATGGCCAGATCGCTCAGCACATCGAGGGGCCAGCCATAAGGCGGATCGAAGGGCTGCAGCGTGCTGGCCTCGCGGATCGCGCGCGGGCCCAGGCGCGTGCCGGGGCGGTTGGTCACCGCCTGATCGAAGGGGATGCCGGTCACAGCCACATCGACGCCGCTCAGATCCTTGCTATAGCGGCGGCGCAGGAACGAGGTCGCACCACCAAAGGCATTTTCAAAGGACAGCCCGCGCAGATCGTCGCGGGTAAACGCCTGATCCACCTGATGTTTCGCATCTTCCAAGGCCATGTTTCGCCCCTTTTCGAATTAGCCGACCGGCTGCGCGCGCTCGACCAGCCGCGCAAAGAACGACGCCCCCACCGGCGCGATCGCATCGTTGAATTCGTATTCCGGGTGGTGCAGCCCGGCGCTCTCGCCCTGCCCGAGGAACAGATAGGCGCCGGGCCGCGCGTTCAGCATGTAAGAGAAATCCTCGGCCCCCATATGGCGCGGCGTGTCGGTGGTGACCCGGTCCGCACCGGCGATCTCGCGCGCGACATCGGCGGCGAGATCGGTTTTCTCGGCGGTATTCACGGTCGCCGGATAGGTCGTGGTAAATGTCAGTTCGGCGCTGACACCATAGGCTGCCGCCTGCCCGGCGACGATCTGCTCCATCCGTGTGCGCACCATCTCCTGCACGTCCGAATCAAAGGTGCGCACGGTGCCGTTCAGCCAGGCATGCGCGGGAATGACATTATCCACGGTCCCGGCGTGGATCTGGGTCACCGACAGCACCAGATCGTCCAGCGCGTTGTTGTTGCGGCTGACGATGGTCTGAAGCGCCTGCGCGATGCCACAGGCCGCCATGACCGGATCGCGGGTTTCATGCGGCATGGCCCCATGCCCGCCCTGCCCGTTGATATCGATGCGAAAGATGCCGACCGCCGCCATGATCGGTCCGGGCGTGGTCAGGAACGTGCCTTCGGGCTCACCGGGTTCGTTGTGCAGCGCATAGACCTCGCCGATGTCGAACCGCTCCATGATGCCCTCGTCCACCATGACACCGGCACCGCCGCCGGCCTCTTCGGCGGGCTGGAAGATCAGCGCGACGCGCCCGGCGAAATTGCGCGTCTCGGCCAGATAGCGCGCGGCGCCCAGCAGCATGGTGGTATGCCCGTCATGGCCGCAGGCATGCATTTGACCCGGATGGCGGCTGGCATGCTCCAGCCCGGTCTGTTCGGTGATCGGCAGGCCGTCGAAATCCGCGCGCAGGCCGATGGTCGGCCCTGCGCCCTGCCCGTTGATGATCGCGACGATGCCGGTTTTCGCGATGCCTTCGTGCACCTCGTCCACGCCGAATTCGCGCAGGCGCTCGGCGATGAACGCGGCCGTCAGCGGACAATCGAACCCAAGTTCCGGGATTGTATGCAGATGCCGCCGCCATGCGGTCATGTCATCGGCATAATCGGCAATACGGTTGACCACGGCCATGGGTGGACTCCTGCGCTTGGGTGGGTTTGGGTGCATCTGACATTTTCCGGAAGGCCAAGGCAATGCCCGATGACCCGCTGATCCACGATCCGGAGGCCGGTATCGACCGGCTGCTGGCGATCATGCGCGCCCTGCGTGATCCTGTGCATGGCTGCCCTTGGGACGTTGAGCAGGATTTCGCCAGCATCGCGCCCTACACCATCGAAGAGGCGTATGAGGTCGCCGACGCCATCGAGCGGCGGGCCTGGGACGAGTTGGAGGGCGAACTGGGCGACCTGCTGCTTCAGTCGGTCTATCACGCGCAGATGGCCGACGAAGCCGGAATGTTCGATTTCGCCGCGGTGGTGCGCGGCATTTCCGACAAGATGGTGGCGCGTCATCCGCATGTCTTCGGCGAGGAATCGCGCGACAAATCGGCGGAACAACAGACCCGCGACTGGGAGGCGATCAAGGCGGCCGAGCGTGCCCGCGAGGCGCAGAAAGGCGCGCTGGACGGTGTCGCCATCGGCCTGCCCGCCCTGCTGCGCGCGGCCAAGTTGCAAAAGCGTGCGGCGCGGGTAGGGTTCGATTGGCCGGATGCCAGCCATGTGCTGGACAAGATCACCGAAGAAGCCGGTGAACTCGCGCAGGCGCAGTTGGATGGCGACAAGGATCACATCGAAGAGGAATATGGCGACCTGCTGTTCGTCATGGCAAATCTGGGCCGCCACCTCGGCCTTGACCCCGAAGCAGCACTGCGCCGCGCCAATGCCAAGTTCACCCGCCGGTTCCAAGGTGTCGAGGCGCGGCTTGCCGAGCGCGGAAAAACTGCCGATCAAAGCGATCTGGCCGAGATGGATGCCTTGTGGGATGCGGTGAAAGCAGCCGAGAAAGCACGGCGGGAATCCGCTTCTGGACATTGACCGTCACCCCCGTCACGTTGCGCCGCACAATCGACACCACAGGTAGAACAGGACGGTCATGGGCGCGCACAAGATCATCATCGACACCAATCCCGGACAGGATTACGCCGTTACCCTCATCCGGGCGGCGACCCGGATATGAGCGCGCTTCACCTAGCCAGACCGGAAGATCTTGAGCGTCTCACCGCCCTCGTCAAAGGTTTTGACGACGAAGCCGGCCTGATCCGCGATGAAGACCAACGCAACGCGGCCTTGGCACCGCTGCTTGACGGCATACCGCACGGTGCAATCTATCTGATCGGACCGGCACGTGCGCCAATGGGTTATATCGTGGTCAGTTTTGGCTGGTCGCTGGAACGGGGCGGGCTGGAGGGGCGCATCGACCAGATCTATCTGCGTCGCGCCGTGCGCAGGCGCGGCATCGCGACCGAGGTTCTGACATCTTTGCCCGCCGCGTTGGCCGATGCCGGGGTGAAGGCGCTGCATCTGCAAGTCGACAGAGGCAACGAAGCTGCAATGCGCCTTGCCACGAGGGCGAGGTTCACGCCAAGCGACGATTTCGCCGCTATGAGCAGGGTTCTGTAATCAATTGCGGAAAAGGCGGATTTCTGCCCTTTTCCAGCTGAACATCCTCTCTCATCAGGAACCGAAGAGCATTGCGTTGCGTTTGCCTTTGGATTTGCTAGGCTGCGGACGCTGGCCAGCCCCTTGGGTGCGGGCGCTTGAAATGACACAAAGTCTGGAAGGATATAATATGAAGAAAACGATTATCGGCATCGTCGGCGCATCGGCGATGTTTCTGACCGCTTGCGAAAACATGACCACGGATCAGCGCACCGTCGCCGGCGTCGCGGGCGGCGCAGCAACCGGGCTGATCGCGGCCGACGCGTTGGGCGCCAACAAGAACTGGAAGACCATCGCCGCCTTGGGTGGCGCTGCGGCGGGCACCATGGTTGCGACAAACAACCAGCGTAACGTCTGCGCCTATGCGCGCGGCGACGGCACCTATTACGAGGCGCCCTGCCCGTAACACGACATCACCCGCCGCTCTTATCGGGCGGCGGGTGTGATCCTGTCAGGTTTTCAGGATCGAACGGCCCGCATATTGCGCCGTCTCGCCCAGCATCTCCTCGATACGAATCAACTGATTATACTTCGCCAACCGGTCCGAGCGTGCCAGCGATCCGGTCTTGATCTGGCCGCAATTGGTGGCAACCGCCAGATCGGCGATGGTCGCGTCTTCGGTCTCGCCCGAACGGTGGCTCATCACGTTGGTAAAGCCTGCACGATGCGCCATCTCGACCGCTTCCAGCGTCTCGGTCAGGGTGCCGATCTGGTTGACCTTGACCAGCATCGAGTTGGCACAGCCCTTGGCAATGCCATCGGCCAGCCGCGCAGGATTGGTGACGAACAGATCGTCGCCCACCAATTGCACCCTGTCACCGATGGCATCGGTCAATGCGCGCCAGCCGTCCCAATCGTCCTCGGACATGCCGTCCTCGATCGAGATGATGGGATAATCGTCCGCCAGCGCCTTGAGATAATCCGCGTTCTCTTCGGGCGTGAGGGAAAGTCCTTCACCGGAAAAGACATAGCGACCGTCCTTGAAATACTCGGTCGCGGCGCAATCCAGCGCCAGACAGATGTCCTCGCCCGGCTTGTAACCGGCCTTTTCAATGGATTTCAGCACGAAATCCAGTGCCTCGCGGGTCGAGGCGATATCGGGCGCGAACCCGCCCTCGTCGCCGATACCGGTCGACAGGCCCGCCTGCGTCAGTTCCTTTTTCAGCGTATGGAACACCTCGGCGCCCATGCGCACCGCCTCGCGGATGTTCTCCGCGCTGACCGGCATGATCATGAATTCCTGGATGTCGATGGGGTTGTCGGCATGTTCGCCGCCATTGATGATGTTCATCATCGGCACCGGAAGCATCCGCGCCGACATGCCCCCGACATAGCGGTAAAGCGGCTGCCCGAGGAAATCGGCCGAAGCCTTGGCCACGGCGAGCGACACGCCGAGGATGGCGTTGGCGCCCAGACGGCCCTTGTTGGGCGTTCCGTCCAGTTCGATCATGGCGGTGTCGATGGCAACCTGTTCGACCCCGTCATAGCCGACGAGTTCATCCGCGATCTCGCCGTTCACCGCCGCCACGGCCTCGAGAACGCCCTTGCCGAGATAACGCGCCGTGTCGCCGTCGCGCCGCTCCACGGCCTCATGCGCGCCGGTAGACGCGCCCGAGGGCACCGCGGCGCGCCCCATCGTGCCGTCCTCAAGCGTCACGTCCACCTCGATCGTGGGGTTGCCCCGGCTGTCGAGAATCTCGCGCGCATGTATGTCGATGATCGTGCTCATGTCTAGGAATCCTTGCCACTGCTGGTCATTTCGGCCTCTTTTAGCGGTAACATTGCCCTAGGGGAAGGGGTGGCGGGAATCACCGCCCGCGTCCGGCGTTCGCGCCAGACGGTGTAGATGCCCGACCCCACGATAATCGCCGACCCGATCAGCATCGGTGCATCCAGCGCCTCGTGAAAGACGAAAACCCCGATCACCATGGCAAAAAGCAGCCGGCTGTAGCGGAACGGCGTAACGTAGGACACCTCGCCCACGCGCATCGCGGCGACGATGGCGTAATAGGCCAGCGTCGTCATCGTCAGCGCGGCGGCCATCAGCCCCCACAGGCGCGGCGACGGGGCGACCGGCGGCTGGTCGCTGATCAGCGACAGGATCGCGGTGGCCGGGATCAGCGCGGCAAAGGCCAGAAAGCTGAGTTGAAACGACGAGGTACTGCGGGGAACGCGGCGGGTCGCCAGATCGCGCATGGCCAGACCGAACACGCCCACCAGCGTGATCAATGACAGCGCATTGAACCCTTCCAGCCCCGGACGGATCACGAGGATAACGCCGGAAAAGCCGATCAGGATCGCGCTCCAGCGCCGCCAGCCGACCGGCTCGCCCAGAAACAGCGCCGCGCCCAGCGTCACCGCCAGCGGTGTCACCTGCAGGATCGCCGAGGCCGACGAAATCGGCGTCAGCGTGATGGCGGTGACATAGCCGATGGTGCCGATCAGTTCTCCCAGATTGCGCAGCAGCACGGCGCGGCTGAAGAACGCGCGGTTGAACAGCGGTTCGCGCCGTGCCACGGTCAGCAGGCCGAAAACGACGGCTCCGCCGAGACCCAGCATGCCGATGATCTGCCATGTGGGCAGGTCATCCGCCATCATCTTGATCAGCATGTCCTCGAAGGCAAAGCCCAGCATCGACAGCGTCATCAGCATCGCGCCGCGCAGATTGTCCATGTTCGCCGCCCTCTCGTGCCGATGACGCTTCGGCCTTGGCCGATTTCACCGCCTGCCGCAACTGCAATCCGCAGGCGCGCTGGTCAGCCCTGCTTCTTGATCGGAACGCCGAACAGTTCCAGACGGTGGCCGTGCAATTCATAGCCCAGCTTGCGGGCGATCCGCTCCTGCAGCGCCTCGATCTCGGGATCGACGAATTCGATCACCGCGCCCGTGGTCATGTCGATCAGGTGGTCGTGGTGATCGCGCTCGGCATCCTCGTATCGGGCGCGCCCGTCGCCGAATTCCAGCCGTTCCAGTATTCCGGCCTCCTCGAACAGCTTGACGGTGCGATAGACCGTGGCGATCGAGATGCCGGCGTCCAGCGCGCTGGCGCGGGCGTGGAGCAGTTCCACATCCGGGTGATCGTCGCTGTCGCCCAGCACCTGTGCGATGGTGCGGCGCTGGTCGGTCATGCGCAGCCCGGCGGCCTCGCAGCGGGCGATGATCGACTCGGCCATGGCGGTCCCCCCTCGTTTCGTCTGGTCGGATACCGGGTTTAGCGCGGACTGGCGCGGGGGCCAAGCCCGCCGCGTGCCGACAAATCCTTGACATTGCCGCCCCATACCTCCATCTGACGGTCAAGCCTTGTCTTCTGCCGCGTGAGCAGGACAGAGACGGCGGGTTCCGCCCGCCCGGCCCGAACACGGGTCCGACCGCAAGACAAGGATGGATGTTCCCAAAATCACGCGTGGGGCCAAAGCGCCGGGCCGGTCCGTGTTGGCATTCCGCCACCCGACCCGAGGTTCGCGCGCCCCCGACAGCCGCCCGCTGATGGCGGCAGACATGACATGGGACGGCGTTTTGCCGAGTCCCGAAAGGATAAGATTTGAGCGATTTCGAAACGATGGGCCTTCCCGCCCACCTGATTACCCGGCTGAAAACCCTGGGCCTGACCGAACCGACCCCGATCCAGTCGCATGCGATTCCGCATGCGCTGCAGGGGCGCGACGTGCTGGGTCTGGCGCAGACTGGCACCGGCAAGACCGCCGCCTTCGGCCTGCCGCTGATGGCGATGATGCTGGAAACCGGGCGCAAGCCGGCACCCAAAACCGTACGCGGTCTGGTTCTGGCCCCGACCCGCGAACTGGCCGGGCAGATCGCCCAGAACCTGCGCGATTTCTGCGAGGGCACGCCGCTCAAGGTCAACATGGTCGTGGGCGGACAATCCATAAACCCGCAGATCAAGCGGCTGGAGCGCGGCACCGACCTGCTGGTGGCGACGCCCGGACGGCTGATCGACCTGATGGACCGGCGCGCGCTGCGGCTGGACGAAACCACGTTTCTGGTGCTGGACGAGGCCGATCAGATGCTGGACATGGGATTCATCCACGCGCTGCGCAAGATCGCCGCGATGCTGCCCGAGCAGCGCCAGACGATGCTGTTCTCTGCCACCATGCCCAAGCAGATGAACGAGATCGCCAATTCCTACCTGCGCAGTCCGATCCGGGTCGAGGTCTCGCCCCCGGGCAAGGCTGCAGACAAGGTCACGCAAGAGGTGCACTTCATCGCCAAGGCGGAGAAGGTGAACCTGCTGATCGAATTGCTGGACAAGCACCGGGACGAGCGCGCGCTGGTTTTCGGGCGCACCAAGCACGGGTCGGAAAAGCTGATGAAGACGCTGGACAAGGCCGGTTTCGCCACTGCCTCGATCCACGGCAACAAGAGCCAGGGCCAGCGTGATCGCGCGATCTCGGCGTTCAAGTCGGGCGATGTCCGGGTGCTGGTGGCCACCGACGTGGCGGCGCGTGGGCTGGATATTCCCGATGTGAAACACGTCTACAATTTCGACCTGCCCAACGTGCCGGACAATTACGTGCACCGGATCGGGCGCACCGCGCGCGCCGGCAAGGACGGGGCTGCGATCGCGTTTTGCGCGCCCGACGAGATGGGCGAGTTCAAGGCGATCCAGAAGACCATGGGCCTCAGCATCCCCGTCGCCTCCGGGCGTCCGTGGGAAGTGATCGAGGAGCCGAAGAAATCCCGAGGCGGCGGTCGGCGCGGCGGCGGCGGTGGTGGTGGAGCGGCTAACCCCGCAAAACCGGGCCGCTCGCGCCGCCGCGGTCCCGCACGCGGCACGGGCGGACAAGGCAGGTCAGCGGCGGCGTGAAACAATAATAAGGGCCGGCTTTACCCGGCCCTTATCCGCTACAATCCAGCCGGCGCATTCCTTTTTTGTGATGCGCCTTCTTCTGCGCCATGGGTTCCGAAATGGCTGCTCCAAGCTCCACATTTCTGGATGCTGCGTGATGAACGAAAGTCGGCTTTGGTGGTGTTGCACTGCGCCCACAGGAGATCCCATATGGTCCTAAACCCGCACGCCCCAGCGTTCCGAGAGCAGGCGAGGGACCCTACTGAAACGGTCGAACCATTTCGCCGCGTCGTGCCACACGGGCCACATCAGCGGAACCCTGCTCCTCGATAGACATTTCCGATTGCAGTAAATGCCATAGTCCATGACTTAAACACCGGCCCCTGCTCCCATGAACCATCTGCGACAGGCCCTTCATGGAAAGACGCATAAACTGCTTTCCGACTACCAAACAGTGAAGTCCCCGCGTTAAGTTTCAAATATAAGAAGCTTGCATCAAGCTGCATCTTGGAGGTCATGAAAATGTATCCAAGTTTGGCCGTAAATAGCACTTCCTCACGTGTAGTTCCTGACTCGGGGTGTCCGATGATCAGGTCATTTCCCCTGTCACGATTTTTCTTGATCCATCGAATCGCTAGCCGCATCTCATTTTCATCGAATGGGATCGGCGAGAACATATCGTTTATGTCCCAAATGGAGTAGGTTTTAGTAATATGCCGCCCCATAGCGCCCGTGTATTATCTATTGAGAGAACTACGCCGTACTTATTTCCACACAAGTACAATATACCTAGCGTGTCTTTACGACCTTCGAAACGTTTCATTTCGCTTGGCTCGCCGAAATTGGCCTTCGTGTACGCTGCAGCCACAGCTCGCTACGTCCCGCGCTGCAGGCATTCGAACCCACCTCCATTCGCGACGATTCCTGAGATGGCGGGGACGGGCTAGTATCCGCGTCGTCCGTCAAGTCTTGGCCTCGGTATTTGCTGAACCGCGTGGAAAGCGGTCGGTCGATCTTTGCGATCCGTGGCTATTCTTTTTGCGGCAGTTCCAGATCGGCCCAGATCGGCAGGTGGTCGGATGCTATTTGCGCCGGGCGTTCGCGCCACACGCCGTGGGCATCGGCGCGCAGGCCGCCGCCCAGCGCGATGCGGTCCAGTGGCCCGACCGGACGGGGGGCGGGATAGCTGGGCAAGGGTGGCAGGAATTGCATGTGCGGCGCCAGCCGGTCGAGATTAGGCAAGCGCGACCATTCGTTGAAATCCCCGGCCCAGACCGTCGGCATCTCGGGAAGCTCGGCGCAGTATTCGGCCAGATGGTGCACCTGCTGGAACCGGTGCCGCCCGATCAGCCCCAGATGCAGCCCGACCACCCGCAGCTTTCCTTGTGCGGTGTCGAATTCGGCACGGATCGCCCCGCGCGGCTCCAGCCCCGGCAGCGTGATGTGGTGCATTCCGGTCAGTTCGAGCGGTGCGCTCTCACGCCAGATCACCGCGTTGCCGTGCCAGCCAAGCGAGCCCGCGCCACCGAAATCGGCGATCTTCCAGCCGGCTTCGTCCAGCACGAAATGCGGCAGCGCGGCAGGGCGCGGCGGCAGGCGCTTGTCGGCCTCCTGCAGGACAACGATATCGGCGCCGATGCCGTTCAGCACTTGCAGGATGCGGCGCGGCAGGCGGCGCATGTCCAGCCCGACGCATTTCTGCACATTGTAGCTGGCCAGCCGCAGCAGGTCAGAACGTACGGAGCGGGTCATGGCGGGCGACATTCCTTTCGCGCGATTGCGGGATATGTGGCCCAAGGCATGGCGGCTGGCAAGCCTCGCCGCAGCCGCCGGGCGCAGCGTGGCGACAGGGATCGGACGGACCAACGGCCGCGCCCGCGCTGTTCCGCGTCATCGGGGCGGAAGGTGAAAACCGGCAGGACGGGGGCGCTGCCCCCATCGCCTTGCGGCGATTCCCCCGGGGTATTTCCGACCAGAAAGAAGCATCAGGTACCGCAAAAGGTGGCCGGGACGACCTCGTCCGCGGTGGGTGGGCGCATCAGGTCGGCGTTTTCAGGCTGGTCCACGAAGGGGCGCGCCAGCACGGTGCCGAGGCGATGGAAGGGCGCGTAATCGCCCTCGACGGCGGCGGCGATCATCTGTTCCATCCGGTGGTTGCGCGGGATGAAGGCAGGGTTGGCCGCGCGCATGATGGCGCGGGGATCGGGTTCGTTGGTCAGGCGGGCGCGCCAGGTTTCCGCCCATGCGTCATAGGCGGCGGGATCGGTGAACTGATCGCGCGCGGTGTCGGTGCCGAGCGCGCGGAACGTGTTGGTGAAATCGGCCTGATTCCCGGTCATGATCCCCAGCAGATCGCCGATCAGCGCGCCGTCTTCGGGGCGGGGGTTGGTGAGGCCGATCTTGGCCGCGAAGACCTGCAGCCAATGGTCGCGCAGCAACTGCGGCATGGCGTGGACGATTTCGGTGGCCTCTTCCACGCCGCTTTCGGGATCATCCAGTTGGCGCAGCAGCGCCGTCGCCAGTTGCGCGAGGTTCCAGACCGCGATGTCGGGCTGGTTGGCATAGGCATAGCGCCCCATCCGATCGATCGAGCTGAAGACCGTGTCGGGATGGTAGGTATCGACAAAGGCGCAAGGTCCGTAATCGATGGTTTCGCCCGAAATCGCCATGTTGTCGGTATTCATCACGCCGTGGATGAAGCCGACGCCCATCCATTGCGCGATCAGCCGCGCTTGGGCATCGCGCACGGCCGCGAGCAGGCCCATGGGTCCGTCGGCCTCGGGGTAGTGGCGCTGGATCGCGTAATCGGTCAGTTGCTTCAGCGCGCGTTTGTCGCCGCGCGCGGCGAAGACCTGAAACGTGCCCACGCGCAGGTGGCTGGATGCCACACGGGTCAGCACGGCACCCGGCAACGGGGTTTCGCGCCAGACCTGTTCGCCGGTTTCCACCGCCGCCAGCGCGCGGGTGGTGGGAATGCCCAGCGCGTGCATCGCCTCGGACACGACATATTCGCGCAGCACCGGCCCCAGCCATGCACGACCGTCGCCGCCGCGCGAATAGGGCGTGCGCCCGGAGCCCTTGAGCTGGATGTCGCGGCGGACACCATCGGTGCCGACCGTCTCGCCCAGCAGGACCGCGCGCCCGTCGCCCAGTTGCGGGTTGTACTGGCCGAACTGATGACCGGCATACAGTTGGGCGAGCGGCGCGGCGCCATCGGGGACGGTATTGCCGGCGAAGACATGCGCCATCTCATCCGCGTCGCCCGGCGTGATGTTCAGCAGGCGGGCCAGATCGTCGTTGAACGCGACGAGCCGCGGCGCAGCGACCGGGCTGGGTGCCTGCCGGGAATAGAAACCCGGCGGCAAACGGGCATAGCTGTTGTCGAAAGGAATTGTGAGGGTCATGAGGCCAAGATAGGCGCGTCAGCCGGAAATGCCAGCGCGACGGTTCAGGTCATGCTGGCCGCTGTCAGAGGGATGACTGATCGTGCCCCCGCCCACTGCCGCGCGTACGCCTGTCGTGCCGGGACAGGAGGTCGGCATACCGCGCGCGACGCGCACGGCGAGATGGGCGAAGGCCTGCGCCTCGAGCATGTCACCGTCCAGCCCGACGCTCTCGACCGGCTCGACGGGGCAGTCGAGACCCGCCCGCAGCATGTCCATCAGCACCCGGTTGTGCCGTCCGCCGCCGGTCACCAGCACGCGTTCGGGCGGCGTGGGGCAATGCTCCATCCCTTGCGCGACACCGGCGGCGCACATGGCAGTCAGCGTGGCGGCGGCATCGGCGTCCGGCAGGTCATCGACCAGCGCGACCGTCCGGGCGAAATCGTTGCGGTCCAGAGATTTGGGCGGCATCCGCGTGAAGTAGGGCTCGGCAAGAAACTGTTCCAGCGCGTCCGCTTTGACCTGACCCTGCGCTGCCAACGCGCCGTCTCGGTCCAACTCCTGCCCCAGCCGCGTCTGCATCAGGTCGTTCACCGGCGCATTGGCCGGGCCGGTGTCGAAGGCCAGCAGCGCGCCGTCCTCCTCGGGCGCGGCGCGGGTCGGATCGACCCAGGTCAGGTTCCCCACGCCGCCGAGGTTGAGAAAGGCCAGTGGCGCGCGCACGTCGATCCACTGCGCGCAGGCGAAGTGAAAGAACGGCGCCAAAGGCGCGCCCTCGCCCCCCAGCGCCACGTCGTCGCTGCGGAAATCCCACACTACGGGGCGACCAAGCGCGCGCGCCAGCGCCGCGCCGTCGCCGATTTGCAAGGTGCCGCGTCCGCGCGGTTCGTGCGCCAGGGTCTGGCCGTGGAAACCGATCACGTCGACATCGTCAAACTGCGCCAGCAATTCGGCGTGTGCGGCCTCGATCACCACGCAAGCCGCCTCGACGTCAGGCCCGTGCCACTGGCCGAGCGCGGCGCGCAGCACCTCGCGTTCGCCATCCGAATAGGGCCGGTAGCCGCTGGCCCCGAAGCCGTGGATACGGATCCCGTCGGTCTCGATCACGGCGGCATCCACGCCGTCCAGCGAGGTGCCGCTCATCGCGCCCAATGCGCGCACGATACCGGTTTTTCCAATGGCGCTGTTCATGGCCTTTTCCTTTGCCCGACTGCCCCCTATACACTGCCCCGCAACCCAAGCCCGAGGCAAGCCATGACCTACCACCCCAAATCGGAATTCCTGCGCGTGATGACCGAGCGCGGCTATCTCGCCGATTGCACCGATCTGCAGGGGCTGGACGACGCGCTGATGGCCGGGGTGGTGCCGACCTATATCGGCTATGACGCAACGGCAAAATCGCTGCATGTGGGTCATCTGCTGAACATTATGATGCTGCGCTGGCTGCAAAAGACCGGGCACAAGCCAATCACCCTGATGGGCGGCGGCACGACCAAGGTGGGCGATCCGTCGTTTCGCGCCGATGAACGCCCGCTGCTGACGCCCGAACAGATCGGCGAGAACATCGCGGGCATGAAACAGGTTTTCGCCAAATACCTGACCTATGGCGACGGCGACACGGACGCGTTGATGCTGAACAACGCCGAATGGCTGGACGATCTGAACTACCTCGATTTCCTGCGCGACATCGGGCGGCATTTCAGCGTCAACCGGATGTTGTCGTTCGAATCGGTGAAATCGCGGCTCGACCGGGAACAGTCGCTGTCGTTTCTCGAATTCAACTACATGATCCTGCAAGCCTATGATTACCTGGAGCTGAACCGCCGCTATGGCTGCCGGTTGCAGATGGGCGGATCGGACCAATGGGGCAATATCGTCAACGGCATCGACCTGACGCGCCGGGTTCTGGATCACGAGATTTACGGGCTGACCTCGCCGCTGCTCTCCACCAGCGACGGGCGCAAGATGGGCAAATCGGCGGGCGGCGCGGTCTGGCTGAATGCCGACATGCTGTCTCCTTACGAATTCTGGCAATTCTGGCGCAACACCACCGACGCCGATGTCGGGCGGTTCCTGAAGCTTTACACCGAATTGCCGCTCGAGGAATGCGAGCGGCTGGGCGCGCTGGAAGGGTCCGAGATCAACGCGGCCAAGATACGGCTGGCGGGCGAGGTCACGACCCTGTGCCATGGGGCCGAGGCGGCGGCGGCAGCCGAAGCCACCGCGCGCGAGGTGTTCGAGAAAGGCGGCGTCGGTGACGATCTGCCCACCCTGTCGCTGAGCCGGGCCGAGATCGGTGACGGGCTGTCGATCGTGCAACTGATCGTGCGCGCCGGTCTGGCCGGATCGGGCAAGGAGGCCAAGCGTCTGATCGCCGAGAATGGCGCGCGGCTGGACGATGCGCCGCTCAGCGACGCCGGCCTGATGATCGACGCCACGGCGCTGTCCGAACCCATAAAGCTGAGTGCCGGGAAAAAGCGGCATGCGCTGGTGCGGCTGGAAGGCTGAACACGCGAGAGGCCATCGTAGGGCGGGGTTCACCCCGCCTTGGGCCGCGGCGGGGTGAACCCCGCCCTACGACGGACGGCCGATGGTGCACTGGAAACCCGGGGCGCTAGACTCATCTCGCCATGCGGGTTTATCTGATCCTGTTCGCTGACCCGAGGAGATCCCGATGAAACTTGGCACAACCTGCGCAATCGTGACCGGCGGCGCGTCCGGTCTGGGCGAGGCGGCGGCACGGCATTTTTCCGAAAGCGGCGCCAAGGTCACGATCCTCGACCGCGATGTGGAACGCGGGCGCAGGGTGGCCGATGAGATCGGCGGCTTTTTCGCGGAAACCGACGTGACCGACGAAGGCTCGGTGCAGGCGGCGATCGCGCTTGCCGTCGAACGGATGGGCCGGATCAACGCCTGCGTGAATTGCGCCGGGATTGCCTATGGCATCAAGACCGTGAGCCGGGACGGGCCGCATCCGCTGGATGCGTTCCAGCGCACCATCGACATCAATCTGGTCGGCACCTTCAATGTTTCGCGGCTGGCTGCGGCCGAGATCGTCAAGAACGATCCCGATCCCGATGGCGCGCGTGGCGTGATCGTCAACACCGCCTCGATCGCCGCGTTCGACGGGCAGAAGGGTCAGGCGGCCTATGCGGCGTCCAAGGGCGGTGTCGTGGGCATGACGCTGCCGATGGCGCGCGATCTGGCGTCCTCGGGGATCAGGGTCGTGGCGATCGCACCGGGGATTTTCCTGACGCCGATGTTGCAGGGATTGCCGCAGGAGGTTCAGCAACAGCTTGCCGCCGATGTGCCCAACCCGGCGCGGCTGGGCGATCCGGCGGAATACGGTCGGATGGCCGCGTTCATCGTCGAGATGGAGTATCTCAACGGCGAGGTGATCCGCCTGGACGGTGCGCTGCGGATGCGCTGAACGGCTTCGACAGGCGTAGGGCGGGGTTCACCCCGCCGCACCTGCCAAAGCCGCCCGGCCTTATCCTTCGGCCTTTTCCGCAAGTCGCAGCCATTCCTCCTCGGCGGCTGTCAATTTTTCCTGCCGTGTCACCAGCGCCTCGGTCGCCTTGCGGAACTTTACCGGCTCGCGGGTATAAAGTTCGGGGTCGGACATCAGATCCTGCAATTTGGCGATCTCGGCCTCAAGGCGGCTGATCTCGTCGGGCAACACCTCAAGGCGGTGTGTCTCGGTAAAGGACAACCCCCCCTTGGTCCGTGTCTGCGTCCGGGCCTGTTCGCGTCGCGGCTTGCCGGCCTTGGGCTCGGGCCTGTCCGCCTGTTCGGCGGCGGCGCGGTGGGCGGCGTAGTCGCTCCAGCCGCCGGCGTGGATGACGGCGCGGCCCTGCCCCTCCATCGCGATCGTGGTGGTGGCGGTGCGGTCCAGGAAATCGCGATCGTGGCTGACCAGCAGCACGGTGCCGTCGTAATCGTCCAGAAGTTCCTGCAACAGGTCCAGCGTTTCGACGTCCAGATCGTTGGTCGGCTCGTCCAGCACCAGCAGGTTGCTTTCCCGCGCCATCAACCGCGCCAGCAACAGCCGCGCCTTTTCCCCGCCCGAGAGCGAGCGCACCGGCGCGCGGGCCTGCGCCTCGTCGAACAGGAAATCCTTGAGGTAGCCGATCACATGGCGCGGCGCACCGCGCACCATCACCTGATCGGCCTTGCCCGAAACCCGCATGTCCGGGTCACCGGTCAGGCTGTCCCACAACGTCATGTCGGGATCGAGTTGCGCGCGCGCCTGATCGAAATAGGCGACCTCCAGATTGGTGCCCAGCGTGACATGGCCGCTGTCGGGTTCCGTGCGCCCCAACAACAGGTTCACCAGCGTGGTCTTTCCGGTGCCATTGGGTCCGACGATCGCCACCCGCTCGCCCCGCTGCACCGTCAGCGAGAAATCGCGCAGGATCACCTTGTCGTCGTAAGCCTTTGAAATATCAACTGCCTCGATTACCTTGCGCCCGGATTTCGGCCCTGATTCCAGCGCTAGCGCGGCCGCGCCCTGCCGCTGGATCTGTGCCCCGCGCTGCGCGCGCAGATCCCTGAGCGCACGCACTCGGCCCTGATTGCGCTTGCGTCTTGCGCTGATGCCCTCGACCGCCCAGCGGCTTTCCGATTTTATCAGGCGGTTCAGCTTGTGGCGCTGCGTGTCTTCTTCCTCCCACACCGTGTCGCGCCATGCCTCGAAGGCGTCTATCCCCTTGTCCTGCCGGCGCACGATGCTGCGGTCGATCCACAGCGTCGCGCGCGCCAGATTGCGCAGAAAGGCGCGGTCGTGGCTGATGATCACATAGCCCGCGCGCGTCGCGGTCAGTTCGGATTCCAGCCATCCGATGGCCTGAATGTCCAGGTGGTTCGTCGGCTCGTCCAGCAGCATCAGGTCGGGCGCCTCGCCCATCAGCTTGGCCAGAGCGGCGCGGCGGCGTTCCCCGCCCGAAGCGGTGGCGACGGGGCGATCGGGATCGAATTTCAGCCCTTCGGCTGCGCGTTCCACCCGGTAAAGCTCGCCCGGCTCCAGCCCGCTGGTGGCATAATCGCCAAGCGTGGCGAACCCCTCCATCGACGGCTCCTGCTCCATGTAGCCGACCGTGTTGCCCGGCGCGATGCTGACCTGCCCGCTGTCGGGTTCGACCAGCCCGGCCATGACCTTCATCAGCGTCGATTTGCCCGAGCCGTTGCGCCCCACCAGCGCCAGCCGGTCGCCCGGCTGGATCACCAGATCGAGATCCGAGAACACCGGATCGCCGCCGAAGGTCAGCGAGATGCCGTTGAGCTGAAGAAGAGGAATGCGTGCCATGCTTGCGAGCTAGCCACCGGTGCGCATGGCGTCAATGGGGCGCGGCGGCAATGGCGCGCAACAGACGTTTGCGCGCAGGCGGGATGGCGGCGATTTCAAGTCCGGTAAAGACATGCAGCGTGTTCATCTGCCGGTCGATGACGGCATGGTCGCTGACCCGGCCGCCCATCAGCAGATAACTGCGCAGCAGCGGCGGCATCTGGGCCAGCCCTTTTCGCCGGTCCGGGAGGTGCCGCAATCGCGCGCCATAGCGAAACACCTCGGGCGACTTGATGCCGGGGCGCAGGTCGGGCGGCGCAAGGTGGCGGGCCGCGAGCATTGCGAAGGCATCGCGATAGGGCGCGGGATCGGTCCCCGCGAACGAGGCGCATCCGAACAGCAGCGTCACACCATCGGCATCGACAAGCCGGGTCAGCGCCCCCCAGACGACGCGCAGGATGTCGGGATCGCGCCGGTCGGGGTGGATGCAGAACCGGCCGATCTCGGCCATCGGCGCGGTCCGGCGGGAAAGCGGCGTCAAATCGTAGACCTGCGCCGAATAACTGCGCGTCACGGCGCGGCCATCGGGCAGCACCAGCAGGCGCAGACAGCACACCAGCGCGCCGGTTCGCGCGTCTTGGATCAGCAAGTGGCTGCAAAGGGCATCGAAACGGTCATGTCCGCTTTGCCCGAAGGCGCGCGCGCGCAGGGCCAGAGCCTGCGCGATGCCGGCCTCACCGGTCGTCAGACGCGCATGATAGCGCCCTTTTGCCAGCAGGGTCACGTCGCCATGTGTCGCTGTCGCGGCCAACGCTCAGGCCAGCGGCGGCGTCATTCCAGAACCGAAGCCGGGTTGAAGCGGCCAAGGTTGCCCAGAAGCTGGCGCAGGAAGGTCTTGTCCTCGACGCTGGAACTGGTGACGCGCCGATCCAGCGGAACCGCCCGCCCGTCCTCGAGCCCGAAACGTTCGATATTCTGGACGACGCCCGAGTTGTTGAAGCTGATCGCGACAAGCTCACGATTCACCACTTTAGGCTCCATGGGACCGAAATGGCGCATCCGCGACGAGATATAGTAGAACCCGCTGTCGTCGAGAACGCCGCTGGCGGTCGGTGCGCCGATGGTTTTCACCACGCTGTCGCGCGTGTCCTTGCCCACGGTCACCTGCGCCAATTCCGACGCGGTCGGAACATAGCCGTGATTGCGATAGACGGCACTGCAAGCGGCAAGCGACAGCAATGCCAGACCTGCCAGCCCTGCGCGCGCCGCGCCTGCAATCATTCGTGGTGTCGCGAACATGGCTGTCCTCTTGCCTCGGCTTGATTGGCCTTCTATCCCGATTACATAGACCGTGCCAAGGGTTCAAGAAACGAAAGCCGAGAAATGTCCCACAAAACCGCCCTGCCCGTCGCCAGTCTGGACGGCAATGCGCCCACGCCGTTCGATCTGCGCCCCGATGCGGCACAAATGCGGGCGCTGGCGCGCGAGCTGGGGCTGAAGGATCTGCGCAAGCTGCGGTTTTCCGGGCAGATCACCGCGCAGGGCAGCCGCGACTGGGTGTTGCAGGGGCGTCTGGGCGCGACGGTGGTGCAGCCCTGCATCGTCACGCTGGACCCGGTGAGCACACGGATCGACACCGACGTGCGGCGCACCTATCTTGCCGACCTGCCGGAGCCCGTGGGCGACGAGGTGGAAATGCCCGAGGACGACACGCAGGAACAATTGCGCAACCATATCGATCCCGGTGCCGTGATGGTCGAGGCGCTGGCGCTGGCAGTGCCGCTCTATCCGCGCAGCGCGCAGACGGGTCCGGGCGATGCGGTCTTTGCCGAACCGGGGGTGGAGCCATTGCGCGACGAGGATCTCAAACCCTTTTCCGGGTTGGCGGGACTGCGCGATGCGCTGAAGAATGGCTCCTGACACGCGCGGCGCAGAATCCGCTTGCACCGGGCAACAATACCGGTATTTTCGCGCCTTCATCGGATTTATGGTTGGACATCGGGCAGGTTGCGGCCTAAACGCACGGCACGCCGCCCATGACGACGCAAAGACACAACGCAACATTGCCGCCGGGATCGCCCGACGGCCTTATCAGACAAGGGTTGAGACATGGCCGTCCAACAGAACAAGGTTTCCAAATCGCGTCGCAACAACCGTCGCGCACACGATTCGCTGACCGCCGCGAACCCCAACGAATGCCCCAATTGCGGCGAGTTGAAGCGCCCGCATCACGTCTGCGCCTCGTGCGGCCATTATGACGACAAGGAAATCGTCGTCCTTGCCGACGAGATCGATCTGGACGAGGACGCGGCGTAAGCCTCTGGCGGATGGGCAATTGTTGAATGACGGCCCAAGCCGAACAGGCCCAGACGACAGCCGGACGCATCATTATTTCCGTTGACGCGATGGGCGGCGATGCCGGCCCGTCCGCCGTCGTTGCCGGACTGGCGGAATCGGCCGCGAAAAATCCCGAGATCGGGTTCATCCTTCATGGTCCCGAAGCGCGCCTGCGCAAGCTGGTCGCCCGACGGCGCGACCTGAGCGGGCGTGTCACCTTCCGCGATGCGCCCGATGTTGTCACGATGGACGACAAGCCCAGCCTCGTGCTGCGCAACGGCAAGGGCACGTCGATGTGGTCGGCCCTCGAATCGGTGCGCTCGGGCGAGGCCGCCAGCGCGGTCTCGTGTGGCAATACCGGCGCGCTGATGGCGCTCAGCATGATCCGCCTGCGCAAGCTGCCCGGCGTGAACCGTCCCGCGATCGCGGTGCTGTATCCGACCCTGGCCGCGCGCAAATTCAATGTCATGCTGGATGTCGGTGCCGATGTGCGTGCCGAAGCCGGCGATTTGCTGCAATTCGCGCTGATGGGCGCGTCTTATGCGCGCAACGGCATGGGGCTGCCCCGCCCGCGCATCGGGCTGCTGAATGTCGGCACCGAAGAGCACAAGGGCCGCGCCGTGCTGAAAGAGGCGCAGGCGCTGATTGCACAATTCAGCGACGAGGCGGCGTTCGACTATGTCGGTTTCGTCGAGGGCAGCGACATCACCGGCGACGTGGCCGACGTGATCGTGACCGACGGGTTCACCGGCAATGTCGCCATCAAGACCGGCGAGGGCACGGCCAAGCTGGTCTCGACCCTGCTGCGCGAGGCGTTCAAACATTCGCCCCTGTCGCGGCTGGCGTCGGTTCTGGCGATCACGTCGTTGCGCCGGTTGCAGAAGCGTGTGGATCCGCGCAGGGTCAATGGCGGCGTTTTCCTGGGACTGAACGGCACGGTGGTGAAATCCCATGGCAGCGCCGATGCCACCGGCGTTTCGGCGGCGATCAAGCTGGCGTTCCAGTTGGCAAAATCCGGATTTACCGATAAGCTGGCCGCACGGGTCGCTTCGGCAGCCGATGTCGCGCAAGACGACGACAGGCCGCCCGCCGCCCCCGAGGCAGAGACAGTCAACGATAACAAAGAAGGTGAGGCATGACGGGTCGCGCAGTTGTCACCGGAGTCGGCCATTATCTGCCCGACCGGGTCGTGCCCAATTCCGAATTCGAGGCGACGCTCGACACGACGGACGAGTGGATCAGATCGCGCTCGGGCATCGAACGGCGGCATTTCGCCGCCGAGGGCGAGACCACATCGGATCTGGCCAGTCATGCCGCCCGCGCCGCGCTGACGGATGCCGGGATCGGCGTCGATGATCTGGACGCGATCATCGTTGCCACCTCGACCCCCGATCTGACCTTTCCGTCGGTGGCGACCATGGTGCAGGCCGAATTGGGCATGACGCATGGCTTTGCCTTTGATCTGCAAGCGGTCTGTGCCGGGTTCGTCTATGCGCTGGCCAATGCCAACGCGCTGATCGTCTCCGGTCAGGCGAAACGGGTTATGGTGATCGGTGCCGAAACCTTCAGCCGCATCATGGACTGGAGCGACCGTTCGACCTGCGTACTGTTCGGCGACGGTGCCGGTGCGCTGGTGCTCGAGGCGCGAGAGGGCGAGGGCACCGCCGCGGATCAGGGCATTCTGGCGATGGACCTGAATTCGGACGGGCGGTTCCGCGATCTGCTTTACGTGGATGGCGGCGTTTCGACGCAGCAGACCGGCAAATTGCGCATGCAGGGCAACCAGGTGTTCCGCCACGCCGTCGAAAAGCTGACCGCCACCGCCGAAACCACACTGGACCGCGCCGGATTGACGGGTGACGATGTCGACTGGGTGGTGCCGCATCAGGCCAATATCCGCATCATCCAGGGCACCGCGCGGCGGATGGGCCTGTCGATGGACAAGGTCGTGGTGACGGTGCAGGACCACGGCAACACCTCGGCCGCGTCGATCCCGCTGGCGCTTTCGGTGGGCAAGCAGCGCGGTCAGATCAAGCCGGGCGACCTGATCGTGACCGAGGCGATCGGCGGCGGACTGGCCTGGGGTGCGGTGGTTTTGCGCTGGTAAAATGCCCTGCGCGAGTCTGCCGAAGCGGGCCCGCGCAAATCATTGATATTGACAGTGAAATTGCGCTACCCGTATTGTTTCGAAAACAATGGGGGAAAAAATGGGCGAAAAGACTCTTACACGCATGGATCTGAGCGAAGCGGTCTTTCGCGAAGTCGGCCTGTCGCGCAACGAAAGCGCGCAACTGGTCGAAAGCGTTCTGGAGCATATTTCCAATGCCCTGGTGCGCGGCGAACAGGTCAAGATTTCCTCTTTCGGCACGTTCAGCGTACGCGACAAATCCGCCCGGATCGGGCGCAATCCCAAGACCGGAGAAGAAGTGCCGATCCAGCCGCGGCGGGTGCTGACGTTCCGCCCCTCGCATCTGATGAAAGACCGCGTCGCGTCGGGCAACAAGGGCTGAGACATGGCCAAGTCGCCCGATGCCTTTCGCACGATCAGCGAAGTTGCCGACTGGCTGGGGGTTCAGGCGCATGTGCTGCGATTCTGGGAAAGCAAGTTCACGCAGGTAAAGCCCGTCAAACGCGCGGGCGGGCGGCGCTATTACCGCCCCGCCGACATGCAACTTCTCAGCGGCATCCGGATATTGCTGCATGACGAAGGCATGACCATCAAGGGCGTTCAGAAAATCCTGCGCGAACAGGGCATTGCCGAGGTCGCCAGCCTGTCCCGGCCGCTCGACGAGGACACCGACGCGATCGAATACGAAAGCGCCACGGTCCTGCCCTTTGCCGCCGGCAAACCCGCGGATACCGAACCGGCGGACGAACCTTCGCCCGAAGCGTCCGGATCGGATGCGGCGCCGTCCGAGCCCGCTCCTGTCGCGCGCGAAACCCCTGCGGCGGATGCGCTTGACGCTCCGGTGCCGCCCGTTGCTGAACCGGAAACGCCCGACGCGATGACCCCACGGGTTTCGAAGTCCGACATGCCCTATCGCCCCGGTCCGCTGGAGCGTCTGGCGCGGCTCGATCGTCTCAGCCCCCGTCAAATGCGCGATCTGGCTCCCGTGGCGCAGGAGTTGCGGGCCTGGGCGGAGCGGGTTTCGCGGGCCGGACCGGGCTGAGGCAAAAGTCGTGATTCTCCCTTGCTCCCGGCCTGAAAACCGGTATGAACGGCGCATCGTCGGGCTATGGCGCAGTCTGGTAGCGCGTCCGTCTGGGGGACGGAAGGTCGCAGGTTCGAGTCCTGCTAGCCCGACCAAATCACACCGACGATTTACAGATTGTCCGGCTTTTACAGGATGGAATGCCGTATGACCGGCGTCTGCGCAAATCAGCAGATCGAAGCAATGGTCGCCGAAGGCACGATCCTGGCCGACCCGCCCGTCGATCCGGCGCAGATCCAACCGGCCAGCCTCGATCTGCGCCTTGGCCATGTCGCCTATCGCGTCCGCGCCTCGTTTCTGGCGGGGCATGGGCGCAGCGTCGCAGACCGGTTGGCAGAATTCGAGATGCATCGCATCGATCTCAGCGATGGCGCGGTGCTGGAAAAGGGCTGTGTCTATCTGGTGCCGCTGATGGAATCGCTGGCCCTTCCCGCCGACATGAGCGCGGTCGCCAACGCCAAAAGCTCGACCGGGCGGCTGGATCTGCTGACCCGCACGATCACCGATGGCGGCACCGAGTTCGACCGGATCGCGCCCGGCTATCAGGGTCCGCTCTATGCCGAAATCTGCCCGCGCTCGTTCTCGGTTCTGGTGCGTCCGGGCATGCGGCTGAACCAGATCCGGTTCCGCCGTGGACAGGCGGTGCTGAACGATGCCGAACTGGCGGCGCTGCACAAAGACACGCCTCTGGTCGATGGCGAGGCCGTCATCCAGGACGGTCTGGGCTTTTCGGTCGATCTGCGCCTGCCCGGCAGCGATCTGGTCGGCTATCGCGCCAAGCCCCATACCGGTGTCATCGACCTCGATCGCATCGGCGCCTACGATCCGGCGGAATACTGGGAAGAGGTGCGCAGTTCCACCGGTCGGATCATCCTCGATCCGGGTGCGTTCTACATTTTGGTCAGTCGCGAGGCGGTGCATATACCGCCGCGCTATGCCGCCGAAATGGCCCCCTATCTGGCGATGGTGGGTGAGTTCCGGGTGCATTACGCAGGGTTCTTCGACCCCGGTTTCGGCCATGACGCCGCTGGCGGTGCCGGGTCGCGCGGGGTGCTTGAGGTCCGCTGCCACGAGGCGCCGTTTGTGCTGGAACACGGGCAGGTGGTGGGCCGGCTGGTCTACGAACGCATGGCCGAGATCCCCACGCAGCTATACGGCGCGGGCATCGCGTCGAACTATCAGGGGCAGGGGCTGAAACTGTCGAAACACTTCAAGACCCCCGACTGATCCTTTTCTTTACAATCTGCCGATCCGCCGCGCCGCCTTGGCGGCCTGACGCTGTCGGCGCGCCATCTGCTTGTCCTGCGGCTGCGTGGCGCGATCATCCGTCGGCGCCGGAATCCCGCGTTGTCCGCGACCTCGCCCCGAGGCCGCCCGGATGCCGAAGTTCAGCCCGGAATTGATCGCACGACGCATGACGATCCGCACGACCATGTTGATGATCCGATTCAAGTTCATGCTGTCCTCGTTCCTTGGTATCCCAGTCTCCCACATTGGGGGCGGGACATGCAATTTACAGCGGCGGGCGGCTCAATCCTCGAACAACTCGCTCTGCCCTTCGCTGGCTTCGTCCTCGTCCGGCGTGTCGGGACCGGGCGGCATCGCGCCGAGCGGGACACGGTTTTCCAACAGGCCGGCGGCGCGCAATTCCTTCAGTCCCGGCAGGTCGCGCGCGCTTTCCAGTCCGAAATGATCCAGAAACTGCGGCGTGACCACGAAAGTGACGGGCCGCCCCGGGGTCATCTTGCGGCGCCCAAGCCTGATCCATTCCAGCTCCAGCAACTGATCAATGGTGCCGCGCGAAACCGAAACACCGCGGATCTCCTCGATCTCGGCACGGGTGACGGGCTGGTGATAGGCGATGATCGCCAGAGTCTCGGTCGCCGCGCGGCTGAGCTTGCGGGTCTCGACGGTTTCCTCGCGCATCAGGAAGGCCAGATCGGGCGCGGTGCGCAACGCCCAGGCATCGCCCACCCTGACCACCTGCACGCCGCGCCCCTCGTAGCGGCGGCGCAGATGCACCAGCGCCTCCGCCGGGTCGCAGCCCTGCGGCATCCGTGCCTCGAATCCGCACAGGCTGACCGGTTCGGCGCTGGCAAACAGCACCGCCTCGACCATGCGCTCCTGCTCGGTCATCGAGGGAACGGTAAAGGCGGCATCGTCATCGCTCACGCGCGGGCCTCCTTGCGGCGCAATTGAATGGGGGCGAAGGTGCCGCTTTGGCGCAGTTCCGCGTGCCCTTCCTTGACCAGTTCCAGCGACGCGGCAAAGGTCGCCGCCGTGGCCGAGCGGCGACGCACCGGATCGCTGTCCCAGCCGTCGGGCAGATAGCTGGTCAGGTCGGTCCATTTTCCGGCGAAACCGATCATCGGACGCATCCGCTCCAGCGCCTGTTCCAGGGTGAACACGTTGTCGCGGTCCATCACGAAGGGTCGGAAATCGTCGCGTGTGCGGATGCGGGCATAGCCCTGCATGAGATCGAGCAGCGTCGCGGAATAGGTCGTCTTGCGGACCTGCGCGACATCCTGCGCCTGCCCGCGCGCGAAGAAATCCCGCCCCAGCCGGTCGCGCGCCATCAGCCGCGCGGCGGCGTCGCGCATCGCCTGAAGCCGCTCAAGCTGAAACGCCAGATGTGCTGCCATGTCGGCGCCCGATGGCCCCTCTTCCTCGGGGTCGGGGGGCAGCAGCAGGCGGGATTTCAGAAAGGCCAGCCAGGCGGCCATCACCAGATAATCCGCCGCCAGTTCCAGCCGCAGCGCCTTGGCCTGTTCGACAAAGGCCAGATATTGCCGCGCCAGTTGCAGCACCGAAACCTTCCGCAGATCGACCTTTTGTGTGCGCGAAAGCGTCAGCAGCAGGTCGAGCGGCCCCTCGAACCCGTCCACATCGACAATCAGCGCCTCGGCGGCGAGACGTTCGGCCACCGGAAGCGGTTGTTCGCGGAATTGATGCTGGGTCTGCTCGGTCATTGTGGCTGCTCCTGCATCACGGCGCCAAGCGCGGCCTCGGCGGCCTCCACGTCGAAATCGTCGGGTATCCGCCGCGCCGCAAGCGCCGCCCTGGCGCGACGCCTCGCCTCCGGCCCCATGCGCCCGGCGGCATCGGCCACCGCATCGCGTTCGGCCAGCGTCCCGTTGCAGAACAACGCCACGTCGCACCCCGCCGCAATCGCCGCGCGGGCATTTTCCGCCGGAGATCCGGCCAGCGCCTTCATCGAGATGTCATCCGTCATCAGCAATCCGTCAAAGCCGATCCGGTCGCGGATCAGCGCGATCATGCGGGGCGAGAGGGTCGCGGGATCCGGATCGATCGCATCGTAAACCAGATGCGCGGTCATCCCCATCGGCAGATCGCTCAAGGCGCGGAACGGCGCGAAATCGGTTTCCTCCAGCACCTCCACCGGGGCCGCGACATGGGGCAATGCGTGATGGCTGTCCAACGTGGCGCGCCCGTGGCCGGGGATGTGCTTCAGAACCGGCAAGACGCCACCGTCCAGCAGCCCCTGCGCCGCTGCGCGCGCCAGTCGCGCGACCGTCGCCGGATCGCTGCCGTAGCAACGGTTTCTCAGGAACGGGTGGGTATCGTCTCCGGACAGATCGGCCATTGGCGCGCAATTGCTGTCGATCCCCAGGGCGTGCAGTTCATGCGCGATGAGCCGATACCGAAGATGGAACGCTCGCACGGCCCCTGCCCCGGCGGCGCGCGCATGGTCCAGCGGCGTCGGCCAGTCGCGCGCCAATGGCGGGCGCAGGCGCTGCACACGTCCGCCCTCCTGATCGATGGTGATCGGGGCATCGCGCCCGACGGCGGTGCGCATCTCGTCGCACAGGGCGCGGATCTGGTCCGGCGTGTCCAGATTGCGGGCGAACAGGATGAAACCGAACGGATCCGCTGCGGTAAACAGCGCTTTTTCGGCGGCGCTCAGACGCAGCCCCTGCGCATCCAGAATGACCGCGCCAAAGCTCATTTGGCCGAAACGGGGATGCACTCGGCCCGTTCGGCGGCCAGAACCGCGCAAAAGCGGCGGGCGTCGGCGATGTCCTCGAAACCCGCGACGCGCAGGCGGTAAAAGCTGCGCCCGCCGCTGGATGCCTGCTGGATCACCCGCGATTTGTCGGCCAGATAATCCTCGAACCGGCCTGCCAGACGGTCCCATTCGGCGCGCGCGACCTCGGGGCTTTCCAACGCCCCGAGTTGCGCGAGCGGGGTTCCGGGCGTCAGCGTGTCAGCCGAGATTTCTTTCGTCTCGCGCGTTTCGGGCATTTGGACGGGGGCGGAAACTCTCACCACAAGATCGCCGGGGCGTTTCAGCGGGCGGCGCGAATGCGCGACGCCCGGACCCTCGATCACCGCTGGCGCCGCAGTGATGTCCTCGTCCGGCTGGCCATCGTCCTCGCCCGCCAGTTCGGCCAGAACCGCGTCCATGGACCCTGCGGGAAAGGATGCCGGACCCGAGGATTCGGCTTCGGCAGCGTCAGGCGCTTCATCGGTTTCGACCTCGGCCTCGGCGATGGCACCGCTTTCGGCTTCGTCGTCGGTGTCGGCGTCCATATCGATGTCGGCGATCATTCCGGCATCCGCGTCGTCAGCGGGCGTGTCCGGTTCGAAACTGGCCATAGGCGCATCCTCCTGCGCCAGCGCGACTGGCCGGGGGGCAAGCCGGAGTGTATCGGCCGTCGGAGCGGCCGAGCCTTTGGCCGCGACCCGGTTCACCGCCAGCCCCTGATGATCGGCGGGCTGGCCGCCGGGATCGTCGGGTTGGGCGCGCAACGGCCCCTCGATGGCGCGCACAACGGGCACGCCGCTGACGTCGCGCATGATCAGCTTGTAACCCCAGAACGCGATGCCGACGACCAGCGCGAGCGACGCCACCGCCCCCGCGACATTCACCAATCTGGCGATGCCGGTCGACGGGCCGCGCGGTGCGGTGTCCGCGTCCTGCGCGTCCACGCCCTGCGTGTCGTCGTAATCTGCCATGTCCGCCTCACTGCCCGTTGCGGCGCACGGGCCGCTTTCGGGTTTGCCTTGTGTCTGCCTCAGCCGGCGGGTCAGGCGGTTTTGTCACCGCATCTCCTGCGCCGGAGTCACGCCGAGAATACCAAGACCTGCGGAAATAACAACGGCCACGGCCCGTGCCAGCGCCAATTTGCTGTGGCTGGTCTCCGCGTCGCCCTCTTGCAGGAAGCGCAGTTCGGGCTGATCGTTGCCCCGGTTCCACAAGGCATGGAAATCACCCGCCAATTCGTAAAGGTAAAACGCGACGCGATGCGGCTCGTGGCTGCGGGCGGCGGTTTCCACCAGACGCGGCCATTCGGCGAGCTTCTTGGCCAGCGCCAGTTCGGCCTCGTGCTCCAGTTTGCCCAAGTCCGCCGCGGCCAGCGTGACCGGGTCCGACGCGATCCCGGCCTCGGCGGCGCGGCGCTGCACGCTCATCACGCGGGCATGGGCGTATTGGACGTAGAAAACGGGATTGTCGCGGCTTTGTTCCAGCACCTTGTCAAAGTCGAAATCCAGCGGCGCGTCGTTCTTGCGGGTCAGCATGACGAACCGTGTCACATCCGGGCCAACCTGCTCGACCACATCGCGCAACGTCACGAATGTACCCGCGCGTTTGGACATCTTGAACGGCTCGCCGTTCTTGAACAGGCGAACGAGCTGCGTCAGCTTGATGTCCAGCGGCACCCGGCCCTCGCTCAGCGCGGCGACGGCGGCCTTCATGCGTTTCACGTAGCCGCCGTGATCGGCACCGAACACGTCGATCAGCACGTCGAAACCGCGGCTGATCTTGTCGTAATGATAGGCGATGTCAGGGGCGAAATAGGTCCAGTTGCCGTCGGATTTCATGATCGGACGGTCGACATCGTCGCCATGCGCGGTGCTGCGGAACAGGGTCTGTTCGCGCGGCTCCCAATCCTCGGGGGTCTTGCCCTTGGGCGGTTCCAGCACGCCGCGATAGATCAGGTCCTTGGAGTCCAGATCCTCGATCGCGGCCTCGATCCTGCCGGTTCCGTAAAGCGATTTCTCGGAAAAGAACACGTCCATTTCCACGCCCAGCGACGCCAGATCGTCGCGGATCAGATGCATCATCGCGTCGGTGGCGTAATCGCGCAACTCGTCCAGCCAAACGCTTTCGGGCTGACCGACCCAGGCATCGCCCTTGTGCCGGGCCAGCGCCTTGCCCACCGGAATAAGGTAATCGCCCGGATAGGTGCCGTCCTCGAACGCGACCTCCTGGCCCAACGCCTCGAGATAGCGCAGATAGACCGACCGCGCGAGAACATCGACCTGCGCGCCGCCATCGTTGATGTAGTATTCGCGTGTCACATCGAACCCGGCATAATCCAGCAGACTGGCCAGCGCATCGCCAAAGACCGCGCCGCGCGTGTGGCCGACATGCAGCGGGCCGGTCGGGTTGGCGCTGACATATTCGACATTGACGCGAACGCCCTGCCCCATGCGCGAACGCCCGAATTCGGATCGCGTGGTCAGGATGCGCCCGACGACCTCCTGCCAGACCGATGGCGCCAGACGCAGGTTCAGGAAACCCGGCCCCGCGACCTCGGCGCTGGCAATGCGGGTGTCGCCGGTCAACCGCGCGGCCAGATCGTCAGCGATGGCGCGCGGCTTCAGGCCCGCCGGTTTGGCCAGCACCATCGCGGCATTGGTCGCCATATCGCCATGCGCCGGATCGCGGGGCGGTTCGACCGTGACGCTGGCGAAATCCATGCCCTGCGGCAGCGCGCCGGCCTCCTGCATCGCCTCAAGCGCGCCGATCACAAGTGCGCGGATATCGGTAAACAGGTTCATCGCACGGTCCTTTTCGGTTGATCCGGGCGGTTTAACACGGGCGCGGCGCGCGTCAATGGCGCGGCGCCGTCTCGTCCGGTGGTTCGGGCGGATAAAGCGCGATCATCTGTTCGCCCGGCTCGGCCTTGAGTTGCGCATCATGGTCCAGAATACGCAGCCCGGCGGTGCCGTCATATTCGGCCACCGGCAGCGCCTCGGGGTTCTTGTCCAGCCAGTCGTCCAGCGTGAATTCCTCGCTCAGGCCGGTAACGCGGAAATGCCAGCCGGCATGGATGCGGCCATTGGCCTCGAAATGGGACAGCTTGCCACGCAATGTCCGCCCGCCCAAGGAGGCCGGCAATTCATGGCGGCGCGTGTCCCGCCGGATGGCCGCGGGCTGAAACACGTTCTCGCGCCCGAAATCGGGGGCCAGATCGGTGCAGACCAGCGTGTTGTAGGCATCGTTGTCGGTGGCTGCGATCACCTTCTGGTAACGCACGAAATCCAGGGAATGTTCGGCGGCCTCGGACAGGATATCGCCGAAATAGCTGGCCAATCCGGCACGGCGGGCAGCGCGCAGATGGGCGTGGTTGGGATCGGCGATCAGCACCGGCAGGTCCAGTTTTTCCAGCACCTCGCCCAGCGCAACCGACCAGGCCGATCCCCCCACGATCAGAATACCGGGCGTTTCGCTGGCGGTGACGCCCAGCGCGCGTGCCATTGGTGTCAGCGTGAAGCCGTGCAGCACCACCGTGGCCGCCACCAGCGCGAAGGCCAGCGGCGCGATCAGCGCGGCATCGTCGATCCCCTGCGCCACCAGCCGCTCGCCGAACAGGCCCGCCACCGCCACCAGCACGACGCCGCGCGGGCCCGTCAGCGCGACAAGCAACCGTTCCTTCCACGGCACATTGCTGAAGGCCAGCGCGATCAGCACCGTTGCCGGGCGCACCGCGAATACGACCACGACGATGAACAGCATCGCGCGCCAGTCCAGCAATTCAAGCGTGGCAAGACTGGTTCCCGCAGCCAGCAGGATGAAGACGCCCGAAACCAGCAGGATCGTGGCATGTTCCTTGAACCGGCGCAGTTCGGTAAAGCTGGGCAGATCGGCATTCGCGATCCACAACCCCATGATCGTCACAGCCAGCAGCCCGCTTTCGTGCAGCACGAAATCCGATACGGCAAAGACCACCAGCAGGACGACGAACAGCACGGGCACCTTCATGTATTCCGGCACCTTCGCACGCTGAAACGCCCATGCCAGCCCGGCGCCCGAAGCAAGCCCCAGCAATGTGGCGAAGCCGATGCCGATGCCCAGATCCCAGATCGCCTCGCCCCGCGTTTCGGTGGTCTGCATCACCAGGACCACCTCGAGCGCGAGAACGGCGGCCAGCGCGCCGACCGGGTCGTTGACGATCGCTTCCCATTGCAGCAGCGCGGAGGGTCGGCGTTTCAGCCGCGCCTGACGCAGCAGCGGCGCGATCACCGTCGGGCCGGTCACGATCATGATGCCGCCGAATACCGCCGAACTGGGCCAGCTGAGCCCCGCGATCCAATGCAGCGCCGCCGCCGAAAGCAGCCAGCCCAGCGGCGCGCCGATCAGCACCAGGCGGCGCACCCCCTTGGCGGCGTCGCGCAGCGAACCGAAGTTGAGCGTCAGGCCGCCTTCGAACAGGATGATCGCCACGGCGATCGAGATCATCGGCGCCACCAGCGGCCCGATATCGCGCGCCGGGTCGAATAGCCCCAGCCCCGGCCCCACGATCAGACCGGCTGCCAGCATCAGCACGATGGCCGGCAGGCGCAGTTTCCACGCCAGCCATTGCGAACCCACCCCGAGCGCGCCAACCAACGCAAAAGCCATGACAGGCGACATGCCCGCCGTTTCGGTCACTGCCATGTCCTGTCCCCCTGCCCGGTGCGGGCGTGTTTCGCCTTTGAACGTCTATCCATGCGGTGGGGTTCCGCGATCCGGCACGGGCCCGCCGCCGCACAGGCGCGCATGTTCCTGCAGCGCAAAGCGGTCGGTCATGCCTGCGATATAATCGCAGACGATACGCGCCAACGCGGTCTTGTCCGCGGCCCGTTCGACAGCGTGGCGCCATTGTTTCGGCAGCAGATCGCTCTGGCCCATGAACAGCGGGAACAGATCGCGCAGGATATGCGTGACCTGCGTGCGCATCTCGACCACGGTGGGCGCGCGGTACATGCGATCGAACAGAAACCGGCGGACCTGTTGCAGATCGCTCCAGACCTCGTCCGAAAACCGTACCACGGGCCGCCCGGCATTGCGGATATCGGCCACGTCGCGTGGGGCCAACGCCGCCAGATTGTCCCGCGACAGGGCGATCACATCCTCGACCAGAAAGCCGAAAAACCGCCGCAAAGCCTCGTGCTGGCGGCGATAGGGATCGAGATCGGGATGGGCGCGATCCACATCGCCAAAGCAGCGCTCCAGCAGCGGAAGCCGGACCAGTTCGTCCGTGGTGAACAATCCCGCGCGCAGGCCATCATGCAGATCGTGGTTGTTATAGGCGATGTCATCGGCCAGCGCGGCCACCTGCGCCTCGGCGCTGGCATGGCTGTGCAGTTTTAGATCGTGGCGCGCATCGTATTCGGCCAGCGCCCAGGGGATCGGCGCCGTGACCGGCCCGTTATGCTTGGCGATGCCCTCCAGCGTCTCCCATGTCAGGTTCAGCCCGTCGAACCCCGCATAATGCCGCTCCAGCGCGGTGACGATGCGGATCGCCTGTGCGTTGTGATCGAACCCGCCATAAGGCGCCATCAACTCGGACAGCGCGTCCTCGCCGGTATGGCCGAAAGGCGTGTGCCCCAGATCATGCGCCAGCGCGACGGCCTCGGTCAGTTCCGAATTGAGCGCAAGCGCCCCGGCGATCGTGCGCGCGACCTGCGCCACCTCGATGGAATGGGTCAGACGGGTGCGGAAATAATCGCCCTCGTGTTCGACGAAGACCTGTGTCTTGTGTTTCAGACGCCGGAACGCGCTGGAATGGATGATCCGGTCGCGGTCGCGCTGGAAACAGGAGCGGAAATGACTTTCCTCTTCGTCCACCAACCGGCCGCGACTGCGGTCCGGGTCGGCAGCATATTTCGCCCGCATCTGGCCTGATCCTTGTTGCCTGCCCTCAAGAGGTCTATATTGCAGGACGCGCCGCAATGTAACCGGTGCCGTTGCGATTTGATCCGATCCGGAGGCCCCTCGATGAACCTGCCCCCCAAAGTCACCGACCGCGCGTTCGCCCGTCTCGCCGAGATCGGCGCGCAGGATCAGGGACAGGCGCTGCGCATCGCCGTCGATGGCGGCGGTTGTTCCGGCTTTCAGTACGATATCGTTCTGGATCAGCCAAGGGATGACGATCTGGTGCTGGAAGGACAAGGCCAGAAGGTGGTCGTGGATTCCGTGTCGCTGCCGTTTCTGGAAAATGCGGTGATCGACTTTACCGAAGAACTGATCGGTGCGCGTTTCGTGATCGAGAACCCGAACGCGTCGTCGTCCTGCGGCTGCGGCACCTCGTTCTCGATGTAACCCGGTTCACAGCGCCACCCCGCACAAGCCGGTGCGGGCGAAATCGGCAAAGAACGCCGGGAATTTCGTGCTGCTTCGCTCGGCCTGGGTCAGGATGTGATGGCCGGTCTCTGTCAGGATTGCGCGGACCTGAGGGCGCATGACGCTCCAGTCACCGCTGCGCGCATCCGCCATGCGATACATGTATTCCGTGATTTCACGCAGCGGCCCCGCGGAAGGTGCGCCGCGATAAAACGCCATGCCCCCCTCGCCGGTCTCGTTGACGAAAGCCGCGCGTCCCGAGATCGACAAAAGCCAATTGCAGGCCAGATAGCCGTGATATTCATCGTGCAGTACAGATTGGTGATTGGCGCGGATGACGAAACGGCTGGTTTCCCGTTCCAGCCAATTCTCCCAGATCGGCGAAGGCTGAACGCCGCCATAGCGTTGCGCAATGCAGATTTCCGCCAGCAGGCTGGCGTTCTGGTCCAGATAGGCCCCGATTGCGGCGAATTCGAGACTGGTCTTGGCCGCCTCGCTCAACCCCGCATCGCGCCGCCCGTATCCGCTGAGGTGAAACACGATGCGCACAAGATCGCGCGCGGCACGGCGGTCGGGTACGGCAAAGGTTTCGCTGCGGTCGATGAACGCCCGCACCCTGTCCTCCAGACCGTCATCCTCCGGCAGCGGGTCGATGCCGCGCCGCAGCAGCAGGCGCCGCGCCTCAAGCCGGTGAAGATCCGATATTTCGCCGTCGGCCCATCCCTGGCGCGCGACCCAATGCGCCAGGATTTCACCCTTGCGCCCGTGCAGGCCCAGATCCTCGAGATCAAGGCAGATCGACAGCAGGAACCGGTAATGATGCGGAAAAAACCCGAGCCGCTTTTCGACCGTCGCATAGAACGCCTCATGCGGGGCAAGTGCCGCAAGGTCCGGCATCGCGCCCGTCGCCTCGAGAACACGCAGCAATGCCGCGTTTTCCTTCAGCCAGAACATATCCTGGGGCGCGCGCCGATGCCGCGCGAACCCGGCGATCAATGCCGCGCGACGGGCGCTGGCGCACGAATACCGGGACGCGACATTCAGGCGGATGACATTCGACACTGCGCAGTCCTTTGCAAATGGCGCTCGCTGATCGCCCGTTTCCGCCGTTACGCTTGCATTCTACAGGTTAGTTTGAAACACATTTTCTCTCTAAGGTTGAGTAAAATCTTACGCGGTTCGGCAAAATCGCGCCGCATCCCGGCCTCGACCGAATTCCGCCGGGGCGCGCGGTGCGGATCCGGCCCGCGCCTGAAACTGCACGCAGTTCCTTGCCCCGCGCCTCCGCATCGGCGATAGATCGCCCCTGCATCGCCCGCCCGGAGTGTTCCTGATGAAAATCGCCACCTTCAACATCAACGGCATCAAGGCCCGCGCCGGTGCCCTGACCGACTGGCTGGACGAAGCCGATCCCGACATCGTGCTGCTGCAGGAAATCAAGTCGGTCGACGAAGGCTTTCCCCGCGAACTGTTCGAGGATCGCGGTTATGATGTTGCCACCCACGGCCAGAAATCGTTCAACGGCGTGGCAATCCTGTCGAAACTCCCGCTCGAGGATGTGCGCCGCGGCCTGCCCGGTGACGATGACGACGAACAGGCCCGCTGGATCGAGGCGACGGTGGTGGGCGAACGCGCCTTGCGCGTCTGCAATCTCTACCTGCCCAACGGCAATCCGGCCCCGGGGCCGAAATACGACTACAAGCTCGCATGGATGGAGCGCCTGCAGGCCCGCGCCGCCGACCTTCTGACGGCCGAGGAACCGGCCCTGCTCGCGGGCGACTTCAACGTGATCCCGCAGGACGAGGACGCAGCCCGCCCCGAAGCCTGGCACAAGGACGCGCTCGCCCTGCCGCAAAGCCGCGCGGCGTTCCGCCGGATCGTCAACCTTGGCTACACAGACGCGCTGCGCGCCCGCATGCAGGGGCCGGGGCATTACACGTTCTGGGATTATCAGGCGGGAGCCTGGCGGCGCAATGACGGTATCCGCATCGATCACATCCTGCTGACCCCGCAGGCCGCCGACCGCCTGCGCGACGTCCAGATCGATTCGGACATCCGCGGCCGCGAAAAGCCGTCCGATCATGTGCCGGTCTGGATCGACCTCGCCGTATAAGCGCCGATCGTGCTTCTTTCTGGTTGAAAATACCCCGGGGAGCGCGAGGGGCAGCGCCCCTCGTCAGCCCGACCTGTCAACGCGCGGTGACGTCATGGCCATAAAGCCAGTCGAATTGATGCACCATCCGCCCCGGCGCCAGCAATCCGCCCAGCCGCAACGCCAGATGCGCCGGCCCGCGCAAGGGCGCGCGCAGATGATACTTCCAGGCATTGCCATTTGCCGCCGCGACGATCCGCGCCGCGCGCGCGTGCCGGCGCGCCTGATAGGCGGGCAAGGCGGCCGCGACATCCCCGGCGGCGCCGGCCAGGCAATCGGCGAGCACCCAGGCATCCTCAAGCGCCATGTTTGCCCCTTGCGCCATGAAGGGCAGCGTCGGATGGGCCGCATCGCCCAACAACGCGACGCCGCCCCGCTGCCAGCACGGCGCGACCGGATGGCGAAACAGCCCCCATACCCCGACCTCCCCGACCTGGGCCAGCAGATCGGCGGCGGGCCCGCCGAACCCGGCGAACGCCGCGCGCAGGTTGTCGGGGTCGTCGCGATGATGCCAGCCCTCGCCGGCCCAGGCCGCACGTTCCTGCACCGCCACGATATTGACCAGATCGCCGCCGCGCAGCGGATAGACCACCAGATGCCGTCCCGGTCCCATGAACACGTTCGCTTCGGATGCCAGACCCGCGACATTCGGCACCACAGCCCGCCACGCGACTTGCCCGGTGAAGAACGGTCGATCCGCACCGTTCAGCGTTCTCCGCGCAACCGAATGCAGCCCGTCCGCCCCGACGACCAGATCCGCCTCCGTCCGCGCGCCCGCGCCCGGATCGACCAAAGGACGCGGCCCGGTCGCCACCTGTTCCACCTTCTGCGACAGGCGGATTTGCACCCCGGCACCCCGCGCCGCCTCGGCCAGCAGGTCGATCAGATCGGCGCGATGGACGAAATAATACGGCTGTTCCGGTGCCAGCCGGGTCAGATCCAGCCGCAGCACCTCGCGCCCGCGCGCGTGATCGCGCAACACCACGGCCTGCCCGCGTACCGCATCGCGCGCCAGCCCCGTCTCCAGCCCGAGCGCCCGCAGCACGGCCAACCCGTTGGGACTTATCTGCAATCCCGCGCCCACTTCGGCAATCGAATCGGCCTGCTCCAGAACCGTGACCGACGCGCCGTGCGCGCGCAACGCCAGCGCCGCCGCCAACCCGCCGATCCCGGCCCCGATCACGATCACATCGAGATGCGCAAGCGTCACCGCGTTCCCCGTTCCTCAAACAACAACGCCGGAGCGGCAGCCCCGGCGCAATCGGCACATCACCCGGCGGCATCGCACCGGTTCAGTCCTCGCGATGCACCTTTTCGCGCCGCTCGTGACGTTCCTGCGCCTCCAGCGTCATGGTGGCGATCGGTCGCGCATCCAGACGTTTGAGCGAGATCCGGTCGCCGGTCACCTGGCAATAGCCGAATTCGCCCTCATCGATCCGCCGCAACGCCGCGTCGATCTTGGCGACCAGCTTGCGTTGCCGGTCGCGGGTGCGCAGTTCCAGCGCGCGGTCGGTCTCTTCCGAGGCGCGGTCGGCCACATCGGGGATATTTCGCGTTCCGTCCTGAAGCCCCTCGATCGTATCGCGGCTTCCGGCCATCAATTCCTGCTTCCACGTCAACAGCTTGCGCCGAAAATACTCGGTCTGCCGTTCGTTCATGAAAGGTTCGTCCTCGGCCGGGCGGTAATCGTCCGGCAGGAAAACGTCCTGCTTCATTCCCGATCCTTCACTTTGGCCAAGATTGTCTGACACTACAAATACTTCCTTGGTCGTTTGACTTCTCACTGCCGCAGCGTCTAGCCGAGGGTTTCGCGATTGTCACTACACAAAGCTGTCGCGTTCGCGCTAAAAGCCCGGCAAAGGCACGCGCTGCACCATGTAACGGCAAGGGTTGAAAAAACATGAAATTTCAAGGCACCGAGGACTATGTCGCGACCGACGACCTGACCATTGCGGTCAACGCCGCCGTCACGCTGGAACGTCCGCTGCTGGTCAAGGGCGAACCGGGCACCGGCAAGACCGAACTGGCCCGCCAGGTGGCGACGGCGCTGGGCCTGCCGATGATCGAATGGAACATCAAATCGACGACCCGCGCGCAGCAGGGCCTTTACGAATACGACGCCGTCAGCCGCCTGCGCGACAGCCAATTGGGCGAAGAGCGCGTGCATGACGTGCGCAACTACATCCGCAAGGGCAAGCTCTGGCAAGCGTTCGAGGCCGAGGGCAAGACGGTGCTGCTGATCGACGAGATCGACAAGGCCGACATCGAATTTCCCAACGACCTCCTGCAGGAACTCGACCGGATGGAGTTCTTCGTCTACGAGACCGGCGAGACGATCCGGGCGAAACAGCGCCCCATCGTCATCATAACCTCGAACAACGAAAAGGAACTGCCCGACGCGTTCCTGCGCCGCTGTTTCTTCCACTATATCCGCTTTCCCGACGAGGCGACGCTGCGCAAGATCGTCGAGGTGCACCATCCGGGCATCAAGGACGCATTGTTGACCACCGCGCTGACCCAGTTCTACGAGTTGCGCGACCAGCCGGGGCTGAAAAAGAAGCCCTCCACCTCGGAGGTGCTGGACTGGCTGAAACTGCTGCTGGCCGAGGATCTGACCGCCGAGGATCTGAAGCGCGACGGGGCCAACGCCCTGCCCCGGCTGCACGGCGCATTGCTCAAGAACGAACAGGACGTGCACCTGTTCGAACGGCTGGCCTTCATGGCGCGGGGGCAGCGCTGACTTTGGCGCGCAGCGCGGCTGGACAGCCCATATGGGCCGCGTTAGGGCCTTGGTTGGCAGGCGCGCGGGCGGCGCGGGCTCCACGCGCCACGCTCCGGCATGACATCACCGAAACAGCGCAGGGGGACAGGACATGATCGTTTTCGCGGCGGCCCTGATCGGGGCCATCATCGGCGCATTGACCGCCCGCAATCGCGGCGGCAAAGGGCTGGACGTCGCGCAATACGCGGCCTCCTTCGCCATCGCCTTTGCGATCCTGGGCCTGATCGCCACGGTCGTGATCCACCGGATGGCGGTCTAGGCGATGTTCCTGCCGTTCTTCGAAAACCTGCGCAAAGCCGGCGTGCCGGTTTCCTTGCGCGAATATCTCGGCTTTCTCGAAGGGATGATGGCCGGGCTCGCGACCTACGACGTCGAAGCGTTCTATTACCTCGCCCGCACCTCAATGGTGAAGGACGAGCGCAATATCGACAAGTTCGACCGCGCCTTTGCGGCCAGCTTCAAGGGACTGGAACAGATCGGTTTCCAGCAGGTCCTCGACGCGGTGGACGTGCCCGGCGACTGGCTGGAAAGGATGGCCGAAAAGCACCTCAGCGCCGAGGAAAAGGCCGAGATCGAAGCGCTTGGCGGGTTCGACAAGCTGATGGAAACCCTGCGCGAGCGACTGAAGGAACAGCAGGGCCGCCATCAGGGCGGCAACAAGTGGATCGGCACCGCCGGCACCTCGCCCTTCGGAGCGTATGGCTACAACCCCGAAGGCGTGCGCATCGGCCAGAAGGAAAGCCGCCACCAGCGCGCGGTCAAGGTGTGGGACAAGCGCGAGTTCCGCAATCTGGACGACAGCATCGAACTGGGAACCCGCAACATCAAGGTGGCGCTGAAACGCCTGCGCCACTGGGCGCGCGAGGGCGCGGCGGACGAGCTGGACCTTGACGGGACGATCCGCGCCACCGCCGAACATGGCTATCTTGATGTGAAAACCCGCCCCGAGCGGCACAACGCCGTCAAGGTGGTGCTGTTTCTGGATGTGGGCGGCAGCATGGACCCGCATATCAAGATCGTCGAGGAACTGTTCTCGGCCGCGCGAAGCGAGTTCAAGCACCTGGAACATTACTATTTCCACAACTGCCTTTACGAGGGTGTGTGGCGCGACAACCGCCGCCGCTGGGATGCACAGACCCCGACCCACGAGGTGCTGCGCACCTATGGACCGGATTACAAATGCATCTTCGTGGGCGATGCCAGCATGAGCCCGTATGAAATCGCCTATCCCGGCGGCGCGAATGAACACTGGAACGCCGAGGCCGGACAAGTCTGGCTGCAGCGCGCGCGCGATCAGTGGAGCTCGAACCTGTGGATCAACCCGGTGCCCGAGAAATACTGGCCCTACACCCATTCGATCCGCATGATTCAGGAGATTTTCGAAGGCCGGATGGTGCCTATGACGCTGGACGGCATCACCCGCGGCATGGACGCGCTGAAGCGTTAGGCGACCCTAACCGGAACCGCCACCGCCGCTCCCGCGTTTCATCCGCAAACGCAGAAAAGAGGAGCGAACACGATGATCCGCAAACATGGCAGCGCCCGTTGGCAAGGCGAACTGAAAACCGGCACCGGTCACGTCTCGACCGAAAGCGGCGTGCTGAATGATCAGCCCTATGGCTTCAACACCCGGTTCGAAGGCAAGTCCGGCACGAACCCCGAGGAATTGATCGGCGCGGCGCATGCCGGATGCTTTTCGATGGCACTGTCGATGATTCTCGGCGAGCACAACCTGACCGCTGACAGCATCGACACCCGCGCCACGGTGAACCTCGAAGAAAAGGACGGCGGGTTCACGATCACCAAAGTGCATCTGGATGTCACAGCCAAGATACCCGGCGCGAGCGAAGAGCAGTTTCGCGAGGCTGCAAACACAGCCAAGGAGAACTGCCCGGTCTCGAAACTCCTGAACGCCGAGATCACGATGGATGCCAATCTGGCGTGAACGCTCGGCCAATGGTTGGCCCGGCGATTTCCACTTTCTCCAAATACCCCCGTCGGAGGCATCTGCCATAACGCCGCGCGCCGCTTGCAGCGGGGCGCGAGATCGCCCATATCTGACTTATGCTGAGATTCACGCCCCTCCTTCTGGCGATACTCTATGCGCTCGCGATGTATCGCTTCTCGGTCTGGCGAACCCAGCGGGAACTGGATGCGAAATCGACCCAACTCGCCGACCCGAGGCTCAAGAGGCTGACCGATCGGCTGGCCGCCAGCCTCGGACTGGCCCGGATACCGGTCTATATCTACGAGATCGACCCGGTGAACGGACTGGCCGCCGCCGACGGCCGGATCTTCATCACCCGCGGCTTCTACCGCAAGTTCCAGTCGGGCGAAGTGACCGGCGAGGAGATATCCAGCGTGATTGCACACGAACTCGGCCATGTCGCGCTGGGCCATTCCCGGCGGCGCATGATCGACTTTTCGGGGCAGAACGCGCTGCGCGCCGCGCTGATCATGGTGCTGGGACGGTTCGTGCCGTTTGCCGGTGTGTGGATCGCGAACATGCTGGCGGCATTGCTGGGGGCCGGTCTGTCGCGGTCCGACGAATACGAGGCCGACGCCTATGCCGCTGCGCTTCTGACCAAGGCCGGGATCGGAATCGAACCGCAGAAATCGCTGTTTCGCAAGCTCGACGCGATGACGCAGGCGCGCGCCGGCGCCGCCCCGGCCTGGTTGATGAGCCATCCCAAGACCGACGAGCGCATCGCGGCGCTGGACCGGTTGCAACACCGCTGGTCGCTGCAAAACTGACGTCTGCACGCGACCGCGGTTGGCGATGCGAGGGGCCAGCCCCTCGCGCTCCCCGGGGGTATTTCCGACCAGAAAGAAGCCTTACGAGGACAGCGCCTTGGCCAGGCGCGGCAGACGGGCCTTTTTCAGCAGCGGCCGCATTTGCCAGATATCACCGGACAGGCGGTTCGCCTCGGCCAGCACTTTATGAGCAACCTCGGCAATGCCGTCGGGATCGCGCTGCCACAAATCGCGCATGACGGTATCGGGATCGAGCCGCGACAGCCCCTCCTCGGCCAGCAGGGCGCGCGGGAAATCGCGCGCATTCAACGTCATGATGGCGTCGGCCGATCCGGCGACGGCCACCGCAAGCACGTGCCGATCGGCCGCGTCGGGCAGCCAGAGGCGCGCCTCGATGCCGGGTGCGGGCGGCAGTTCGGCATCCGGCCAGACCGCGCGCAGCAGCGCGATTTCCGCGCGCGCCTGCGCCGTTCCCTCCGGTCCGATTTTCTGCGCGGCACGCGCCCATTCCTCAAGGATGCGGGCAGACCAGAGCGGACGGAAATGCCCCTGCGCCGCAGCGCCGAGGAGGATTTCGCGCATCACCGTCGGGTAGAGAACACAGGCATCCAGGACGATCCTTGTCGCCGGTTCGGCCTTGCCTTTCACGCGTCAGTCCCGCGCTCGCGACCGCCAGCCGCCACGGCGGCGCGGCGTCGCGATGCCGGTCAGGCCGTCCCGCAGCACATCCGTCATGGGATGCGCCGGTGCGCCGTCTTCGTGGCGTGCCAGCAGGGTGTGCAAGGCCTGATGCACGTTGATTTCCTCGGGCAGGGTCAGCGCCCAATCCATGAAGATGCTGCGGCATTCGGCGGCGGTGATGCCGTCGATGCGATACGCCTCGTGGATCAGCCCCTTGGGGTCGAGTTCGCTTTGGCCCGGTTTCATTCCGCCCCCTCGCGCGGCAGCGCATCCGTGATCGCCCTGTCCGCATCGTGATAGGCGTCTTCAAGGGCCTTACGCAAGTTTTCCGTGGTATCAAAGCCGGTGGCACGGCAAAGGAACCGTGCGCCGCCTTCCCCGATCCGATCGGATGCACCGTCCTTGCCCGTCAGCAACCGCACCGCGGTCTGCACCGACCAGAGCAGCGCATGCGCGTTGCGCAGGACCTCGGCGGCCGCAGCGCTCAGCCAGCCCGACGCGACCGCGCCTTGCAATCCGCTGGCCACGTCCCGCGCCGGGTCGCCCGCCAGCAACGTTCCCGCCTGTGCCAGAAGTTCGATATCCAGCAGCCGCCCCGGCCCGTCCTTGGCGTCCCAGATGCTTGTGGCGGGCTTGGCGGCGGCAAGGCGCGCACGCATCCCGGCGACCTCGCCCAGCACCGCTGCCGGCTCACGGCTGCGCGCGACGAGGGTTTGGCGGAAGGTCTCGATCTCGTCGCCCAGCGCCGCGGGCCCGGCCAGAACGCGGGCGCGCGTCAGGGCCAGATGCTCCCAGACCCAGGCCTCGCCTTGCTGGTAGTCGCGAAAGCTGGACCAGCTTGTCGCCACCGGTCCCTGATTGCCCGAGGGGCGCAGGCGCATGTCGACCTCGTAAAGCCGCCCCTGTGCCATCGGGGCGCTGAGCGCGGTGATCAGCGCCTGCGTCAGTCGCGCATAATAGGTGCGCGTCGCCAGCGGGCGTTTTCCGTCGGAGGTTTCCGTGTCGCCGGGATCGTAGATCACGATCAGATCCAGATCCGAAATCGCGTTCAGCCGCCCCGCCCCCAGCGATCCCATGCCCAGCACCGCCGCCCCGCGCCCCGGCGGTGCACCATGCCTGCGCGCGAAACGGGTCGTGACAACGGGGGTCAGCGCCGCCACCACCGCCTCGGCCAGGTCGGCATATTCGCTGCCCGCCTCGCCGGCGTCGATCAGGCCGCGCAGGTGGTGTACGCCGATGCGGAAATGCCATTCGCGCTGCCAGCGGCGGGCATTGTCCAACTGGCGTTCGTAATCCGGCTCGGCCGCCAGCAGCGCGGCCAGTTCCGCGCGCAAGGTCGCCTGTCCCGGCCAGGGGGCGAAGAAATCGCCCCCGATCACCGCATCGAACACGGCGGCGTTGCGCGACAGGTGGCTGGCAAGCGCCGGCGAGGTGCCGGCGATATCGACCAGCAGGTCGATCAGGTGAGGGTTGGCCTCGAACAGCGCGAAAAGCTGCACCCCCGCAGGCAGTCCGGCAAGGAAACCGTCGAGCGCCAGCAGCGCCTCTTGCGGGTGGGCGGTGTCGGCGAGACGCGACAGGATTTCCGGGCGCAGGCGGCGAAAGCTCTGCGCCGCGCGTTGCGAGCGCAGCGCGGGATAGCCGGGCCAGCGCGACAGGATTCCGGCATCGAACTCGGGCAGGTCGGGCGGATCGGCGGGTTCGGAATCGGGGGCGAAGAAGCCTTCGGTCAGGTCATGCACCGCAGTCAGGCGTTCGGTCAGATCGGCGTGCAGGCGGTCGGTGTCCATGTCCATCAGGCAGGCGATGCGGCCAAAACCGTCCGTCGTTTTCGGGATTGTGTGGGTCTGGGCGTCATGCACCATCTGGATGCGGTGCTCGACCTCGCGGTGGGCGCGGTAATGACCGGCGAGCGCATCCGCCACCTCGCCCGGCACCCAGCCCTTGTCGGCCAGCGCACGCAGCCCGTCCAGCGTTGCGCGCGGGCGCAGGTCGGGGTCGCGCCCGCCGGCGATCAACTGGCGGGTCTGGGTGAAGAATTCGATCTCGCGGATACCGCCGCGGCCCAGTTTCAGGTCATGCCCCGGCAGGATCAGCGCGCCGCCGGTGCCCTTGTTCTCGCGGATGCGCAGGCGCATGTCATGGGCGTCCTGAATGGCGGCGAAATCCAGATGCCGGCGCCACACGAAAGGGCGCAGCGTGCGCAGGAACCGCTCGCCCGCCGCGATGTCGCCGGCGCAGGGGCGGGCCTTGATATAGGCGGCACGTTCCCATGTACGCCCAAGGCTTTCGTAATATGTCTCGGCCGCCGACATTGTCATGCAGACCGGCGTGACACCCGGATCGGGGCGCAGGCGCAAATCGGTGCGGAACACATAGCCATCGGCGGTGCGGTCGCTGAGCGTGGCGCACATGTTGCGTGTCGCCCGCACAAGGGCGGTGCGCGCGTCGTGGAAATCGCCCCGTTCATAGCGGCTTTCGTCGAACAGGCAGATCAGGTCGATATCCGAGGAATAGTTCAGCTCGTGCGCGCCCATCTTTCCCATCGCCAGCACGCACAGACCGGCGGCGGTGGCGATGTCGTCCTCGCCCTGCCCGGGCAGTTTGCCGCGCTTGACCAGCTTCGCGATCTCAATCTTCAACGCCAGATCGCAGGCCAGCGCGGCGAAATCGCTCAGCGCCCCGGTCACGCGTTCAAGCGGCCAGACGCCCGCCAGATCGGCCAGCGCGATGAGCAGGGCGAGGCGCCGCTTGGCCTGCCGCAGCCCCGGCTTCAATTCCTCCGGCAACAGCAGGGGCAGAGCGGTCATCAATTCCGCAAGCGCGCCATCGGGATCGTCGGCCGCGTTCCCCAGCCATTCGGACTCGCGCAGGATCAGATCCTTGAGATAGGGGCTGGAGCCACCTGCCCCTTCCAGCAGATCGCCCAATGCGGGGTCGGCATCGGGCAGGGCCGCGCGCGCCTCGGCGCCCATCTCGGCGTCGAAGGGGCGCGGACAGCGGGTCATCTGGCGGCCAAGCGACATCGTGGCAGAGTGGAACCGGACCTGCCAAAGGTCAATGTGCTATCGGCTTGTGCCCGGGCCGCGGTCGGTCGAGACTGCGCCCATGAGCAAGAGCATGAAACGCGTCCGCACGGCACTCGAGACGGCGGGGCTGGACCCCCGGATCCGCGAAACCGCGCTGGCGCGCACGGCTGCGGACGCGGCGACGGCGATCGGCTGCGAACTGGACCAGATCGCCAAGTCGATCATCTTTCGCGGACAGGACAGCGGCCGCGCGATCCTGTTCCTGACGGCGGGCGGCAACCGTGTCGAAGAGGCCAAGGCCACCGCGCTGGCAGGTGAACCGCTGGGCAAGGCCGATGCCGCGCTGGTGCGCGCGCAGACCGGGTTCGCCATCGGCGGCGTGGCGCCGGTCGGGCATCTGTCGCTGATCCGGGCCTTCATCGACCCGCGGCTGTGCGAATTCTCCCTCATCTGGGCCGCAGCCGGAACGCCCCATCATGTCTTTGTCATCGCACCCGATGACCTGATTTGCATGACGCAGGCGCAGGTCGCGGATTTCGTGTCGTGACGGCAGACAGGCCAACCCGTCTGCCCTAGCCTGTTCTGGACAATTCCGGTGGGTCATGGCACCCACGCCCGAAACCGGCAAGGCGTGCGACGTGACCCCAGAGAACATCTTCATCCCCGGCACCCACAGCCAGACCGCCTATCGCGAGGCGCTGGGATGCTTCGGCACGGGCGTCACCGTCGTAACGCACATGACCGATACCGGCCCGATCGCAATGACGGCGAATTCGTTCGCTTCGGTGTCGCTGGAACCGCCGCTGGTGCTGTGGTGTGCTGCCCGCAGTTCGGCGCGTCACCCGCTGTTCGTGCAGGCGGACCATTACGTGATTCATATCATGGATCAGGCGCAGTTGCCGCTTGCCCGGCATTTCGCACGCACCGCGCATGATTTCGCGGGAATCGACTGGTCCCGCAACCCCGAGGGTCAACCGGTTCTGAACGATTGCCTTGCCCGCTTTGAATGCGCGCGCGACGCGGTCTATCCGGCCGGCGATCATTCGATCATCATCGGGCGGGTGGCGCGTTTCGCGGTGCGGCCGGGATCGGGCCTGATCTTCAAGCGCGGGCAATATGGCGGCTTTTCCGATCTGCTGTAAACCGGCGCTGTTCTTTGGCGCCCGCCACGGGTCCGTCGATTTGTTTTGACTACGCCGGAGGGCGACATGGCACGGACACCGGCGGCACGGCGGCCTTTCAACATCGTGATCGTGGGGCAGCGCGGCCGCCTGCAATACGAGGCGCTTCTGTTCGCCGCCTCCTTGCGCAAGCGTACACCGGATTTCGACGGTCGCCTGTTCATCGCCATGCCCCGGCCCGGCCCCTTGTGGCAGGGCGATCCGCGCATTACCGATCCTGCGGTCCTGTCTGCCTTTGACGGGCTGAGGGCCGAGATCCTGCCCTTTGATTCGCACGTCTTCGGCGACAGCTATCCCCAAGGAAACAAGATCGAGGCGCTTCTGGCGCTGCCCGAGGGCGAGCCGTTCGTGTTTTTCGACAGCGATACGCTGGTCACCGGCGATCTGATGTCGGTGCCATTCGACTTCGAGCGCCCGGGCGCCTCGCAACGCTGCGAAGGCAGTTGGCCGAATCCGACATTGTATGGCCCCGGTCACACCGGCATCTGGCGGTCGCTTTACGAGCGCTTCGGTCTGGATTTCGACTCGAGCGTCGACGAAACGCAGCCCGAAGGCTATTGGAAACGCTATCTTTATTTCAACGCTGGGTGGTTCTTTCATGCCTGTCCGCATCGATTCGGGCAGCGGTTTCTGGATTATGCCCGCGCGATCCGGGACGATCCGCCGCTTGAACTGACCTGTCAGAGCCTCGATCCCTGGCTGGATCAGGTGGCGCTACCGCTGGTGATCCATTCGCTGGGTGGCGGGCGCGACGTCCTGCCATCCGGGCTGCTGGATGGCGCGGTCACGTGCCATTACCGGTATCTGCCGCTGCTTTATGCCCGCGAAAGCGACGCGGTGGTGGATTGTCTGGAAACCGTCGCCGCGCCCAACCGGCTCAAGAAGGTGCTGAAAAACCACGAACCGATCAAGCGCATGATCTACCAGGGGCGCGGCCACAAGGTACGCGCCTTGTTCGACCGCGAGAACCTGCCCCGCCGCGAACAGGCGATCCGCAACCGGATCAAGTCCAACGGCTTCTGGATGCGCTGAGCCGGGGGCCGCGGATATCGCGCTCTGTTGTGTGCTTCCCCGCGATCGCCTAAGAAATCCTCAAGATCCATCAACACGGGAGACCCCAGATGAGCGACAGCCCCAAACAAGGTTTCGACACGCTGCAAATCCATGCCGGTGCCCACCCGGACCCGGCGACGGGCGCGCGTCAGACGCCGATCTACCAGACCACGTCCTATGTGTTCCGCGATGCCGATCACGCGGCCAAACTGTTCAATCTGGAAGAGGTCGGGTTCATCTATTCCCGTCTGACCAACCCCACCATCGCCGTTCTGCAGGACCGCATGGCCGCACTTGAGGGCGGTGTCGGGGCGGTCTGCTGCTCCACCGGTCACGCCGCGCAGATCATGGCGTTGTTCCCGCTGATGGGGCCGGGCAAGAACCTGATCGCTTCGACACGGCTTTATGGCGGAACGGTGACGCAGTTCTCCCAGACCATCAAACGTTTCGGATGGGAGGCGCGGTTCGTCGATTTCGACGATACCGATGCGCTGAAGGCCGCCATCGACGACAACACCCGCGCGGTCTTTTGCGAATCCATCGCCAATCCCGGCGGCTATATCACCGATCTCGACGCGATTTCCGCCATCACCGACGAGGCCGGACTGCCGCTGATCGTGGACAACACCAGCGCCACGCCGTATCTCTGCCGCCCGATCGAGCATGGCGCGACGCTGGTCGTGCATTCGATGACCAAATACCTGACCGGCAACGGCACGGTGATGGGCGGCGCCATCGTCGATTCGGGCAAGTTCGACTGGTCCGCCTCCGACAAGTTCCCCTCCCTCAGCCAACCCGAACCCGCCTATCACGGCATGAAATTCCATGAAACGTTCGGGCCGATGGCCTTTACCTTCCACGGCATCGCCATCGGCCTGCGCGATCTGGGCATGACGCTGAACCCGCAGGCGGCGCATTACACGCTGATGGGGATCGAAACCCTGTCACTGCGCATGAAGCGCCATGTCGAGAACGCCGAAAAGGTGGCCACATGGCTCGAGAATGACGACCGGGTGGAATACGTCACTTATGCCGGATTGAAATCCTCGCCCTATTACGACCGCGTGGCGCGGATCTGCCCCAAGGGCGCCGGCGGGTTGTTCACTTTTGCGGTCAAGGGCGGCTATGATGCCTGCGTGAAACTGGTCGATGCGCTGGACATCTTCAGCCATGTCGCCAATCTGGGCGATACGCGCAGCCTGGTGATCCACACCGCCTCGACCACGCACCGCCAGTTGACGGCGGAACAGCTCGAGGCGGCGGGGGCCGGGCCGAACGTGGTGCGCATTTCCATCGGGATCGAGGATCCCGACGACCTGATCGCCGATCTGGATCAGGCGCTGACCAAAGCCTGCGGCTGAGTGTTGCAAGCCGGGGCCACGCAACGCAGCGTGGCCCCTTGGCGTCACTCGGCGATGTCGAAAACCATCGACACGGATGCGTCTATCGTCACCTCGCCCGACGCCACGGGCATGCCCCCATCGCGGGCGGCGGACATCTCCATCATGCGCGGCATCGGCCGCCCGCGATCCTGCTCGGTGATGCTGATCACCTGGCCCAGCGTCACGCCGGCCGCCTGCGCCAGCAGTTCGGCTCGGGCGCGCGCATCGGCGACCGCCTCTTTGCGCGCCTCGTCGGCCAATGCATCCGGCTGTTGCATGCCAAAGCTCAGCCCGTTGAATTCGTTGGCGCCATCCGCGACCACCGCATCCAGTATCCCGCCCAGCGCATCCATGTCGCGCACCCGCACCATGACGATGTTGCTGGCCACATAGCCGGTGATTTCCGCGCGTTGCTGCGATTCCGGCCGGTTCGACCAGACCGGGTTCAGCGTCAGGCGCTGGGTCTGCACGTCACGCTGTTCCAGCCCCATATCGGTCAGCCGCTCGAGGATGCGCGCCACCGCGTCCGAGGTCTGCGCCATGGCCTCGGCAGCCTGCCCAGCCTCGTTCGTGACGCCCAGCGACAGCGTCGCCATGTCCGGCGCGGTTTCGACCTGGCCTTCACCGGTGACGGAAATGCGCCGCTTCGTCTCGTCCGCCAGCGCCGCCCCGGACAGCGCGACGGCCAGCGCCGCCGACAACAATAGCTTGGTGTTCACAACATACCTCCTGTAAGCCTGCGTCACGATGGAATATGCTCGCCCCGTCTGGCAAGATGTCCCGAGGTCTTTTCCCCTTTTCCGTTGCTCCGTGGTGTTTCCAACCGGGCGCCGGAGGCTTAGGTTGCCAGCAGGATGATGGACGGACGAAACATGACACCCCGATTTGCCTTGTCGCTGGATCACGAGCGAATCGCCCTGCTGCACCGCACGGCCGGGGCGTGGCATCCGGTGGGCGAGGTCGCAACAGACGCAACCGACCTCGACGCCGCCTTGCAAGACCTGCGCGCGCGCGCAATGTCGCTGGAACCCGACGGACCCCGCTACAAGATCATCATTCCCGACGACCAGATTCGCCATCTCTCCGTCGATACCGGGCCGGTCGACCCGGTGACGCGCGATCAACTGGTGCGCGCCGCTCTGGCAGACGCGACCCCCTACGATATCGCCGATCTGCGCTACGACATTTCGGTCGCCGGATCATTGACCCATGTCGCCGCCGTCGCAACCGAAACCCTCGACGAAGCGCGGGGCTTTGCGCGCAAGCACGGATTCGTGCCGGTCAGCTTCGTGGCGTCGTCCGAAGGAAATGCCTTTGCGGAGGAGCCATTCTTCGGGTCCGCAGAATCCGCGGTCGATGATCCTTCCGAATCCGCCGCGCCGATTGATGCGTCGGCGGAAACACCGCCCGAAACCGGTTTCGCGACCCGCCGCGATAAGGGTATAGAGCCCTCGGTCGCCGGCGACGATCCGGATGCCGCTGTCGCAGCACCGGTGCCACCGGCAAAGGCGGTCACCGCCGATGGGCTGGACGTGCCGGAGGATGCGGCAGAACTGCGACCGGACCAGGACCGTCCTGACCGGCAGGCGCGCGACGCAACGCCAGCTGCGCCCTCACCGGGCTTTACAGCGGCTCCGGCGCTGTCCAGACCTCTGCCGCAACGCCCGCCGGGACCGGCGGTTGCCTCGATCGCCGCCGATTTCCCCGAAGACGAAGCAACGCGCATGACGGCCTTCGGCGCGCGCCAATCGCCAGACGTCGCGGCCACACGACGGTTCCCGCGCGCGGCCTTGGGGGCGGGCGTTTTGGTCATGCTGGCGGCGGCGGCAATCTGGGCCGGGTTCGCAAGGAACGAGGTCGCGCCCCCCGAGACGACGCTGCAAAGCGCGCCGAGCGAAACCGCGCGACGTGCCGAGCGCGCAACCGGCGAAACACTAGCCGCCATTCCCACGACACCAAACGAGAAACCTGCCGATACAGACCGCCGCGCAGCAATTGGCGAGGACGTGCCGCAAACTGGCCAGACGGACACCGCCCCGCATGCCACGCCTCGGGAACCGGAGACGCCCGCGATCATCGGGCTGAACGATCTCTACATTGCCTCGATCGACCGCACCGACATGGCGCGCAATCCCGACAGCCTGCCCCCCGCAGGCGATTACCGGACCGATGTGCGGCCCGGCGCCGATGCCCCGCCTGCTTCGGCCACGTCCGCGCCGCCGGACCAGCGCGCAATAGTTACGGATGGCATCCTGACCGCCGACGGCGTCCGCGTCTACCAAGGCCGCCCGCCGGTGGTCCCCCCCGCAGTGCCGACGCGGTTCGAGAATGCGCCGAAAACCGATACCGAAAAGGCACAACTGGCTGCGATGCGACCACGCTCACGGCCCGAAACCGTGACAGCGCCGGACGACTCGAATGGCGCAACGCCCGGCGAAACACGTCCGCCGCTGCGCCCGGAATCGCTGGCCGCCGAGGTGGACCGGCTGATCGCGGAACAACTGGCTGACGCGGAAATCGAGCCCGATGACGAAACCGGCCTGGCAGATGATGCCACGGCGACCGCGCTGGCCATCGAACTGTCGCGCAAACCCAATGCGCGTCCCGGTAATTTCGCCAACATCGTCAAGAAGGTCGAAAGTACACCAAAACCTCAAAGCACCGCGGCCGCAGTGGCACCGGTCACGGTGGCGCCCAAGATCCCGTCTTCGGCATCGGTGTCGCGGCAGGCGACGCTGAACAAGGCGCTCAACCTGCGCAAGATCAATCTGATCGGTGTTTACGGCCCGCCCTCCAACCGGCGCGCCCTGGTGCGCCTGTCCAACGGCCGGTACAAGAAGGTCAAGATCGGCGATACAGTCGATGGCGGGCGTGTCATCGCGATCGGCGACAACAATCTGCACTATCAAAAAGGCGGTCGCAGCATCACCTTGGCAATGCCGCAGGGATGATGCGTTGCGCCGAAACAACCTTCGCCTTCGGCGAGGGTATTTTCAAGAAAGTGGAAAGACGGCCCGGTCCTGCTTTCCGCTTTCCTGAAATACCCCGGGGGAGTCGCGCATCGCGCGACGGGGGCAGCGCCCCCGGAACACCGCCGCCAGTCCGGCCGCCATTGATCATTCGGCGGTCAGTTCGCCACTCTCGATCTGTTCCTGCTCGATGCTTTCGAACAAGGCCTTGAAGTTGCCTTCGCCGAATCCGTCATCGCCCTTGCGCTGGATGAACTCGAAAAAGATCGGGCCGATCACCGTTTTCGAGAATATCTGAAGCAGGATCTTCGTCTCGCCGCCATCCACGACGCCCTCGCCGTCGATCAGGATGCCGTGCTTTTTCATCCGCTCCACCGGTTCGTCATGGCCTTGCACGCGTTCGTGGCTGAGATCGTAATAGGTGTCGGGCGGACCCGGCATGAACTTCAGACCCGCCGCGGCAATCGCATCCGTGCTGTCATAGATGTTGTCCGTGCCCACCGCGATATGCTGGATGCCCTCGCCGCCGTATTTTTCGAGATAGGCCACGATCTGCCCTTTCTCGTCGCGGTCCTCGTTGATCGGGATGCGGATGCGCCCGCAAGGCGAGGTCAGCGCGCGGCTGGTCAGGCCGGTGTATTTTCCCTCGATGTCGAAGAACCGGATCTCGCGGAAGTTGAACAGATCGCCGTAGAAGTGGAACCATTTGTCCATGTTGCCCTTGAACACGTTATGCGTCAGGTGGTCGAGATAGTAGAACCCGACGCCACGCGGTTTGGACTGGGCCAGCCATTCGAATTCGTCGTTATAGGGCGACGTGTCGTAATAGCGGTCGATGAAATAGATCAGGCTGCCGCCGATCCCCCTGATCGCCGGAACGTCCATCACCTTGCCCTCGCCCTCGTATGGCTCGGCCCCCTTGGCGACCGCATGATCGAACGCATGTTGCGCATCGACCACGCGCCAGCCCATCGACGGGGCGCAGGGACCGTGCTTGTGCACGAAGCGCGCGGCAAAACTGTCGGGATCGGCGTTCAGCACATAGGTGATGTCGCCCTGTTGCCACAGTTCGATCCGCTTGTGCCTGTGACGCGCGACCTTTTCATATCCCATCTTGCCGAACAGGTCGCGCAACGCTTGCGGATCAGGATGGGCGAACTCGACGAATTCGAACCCGTCGGTGCCGACGGGATTCGATTCGGTGATCTGCGATTTCGGTGCATCGTGGGGAAAGGGGCCCATCTGCGTCCTCCTTGGCTGGTCCTGATCTTTTGCTGAAACACAGATACATCATTTTCGCCGCAGGATTTGCGCGTTTCGCCCGCCTATCGGCCTTTTACATGCGCAGTTCCCGCGTTACGATGGACAAAATCAGGGAAACTCCGCACATGCTGGACAATACCGATACCCGGATCCTGGCCGCGCTTCAGAACGACGCGCATCTGACCGCGCATCAACTGGGCGAGATACTGAACCTGTCGCCCAGTCAGGCGGGACGGCGGCGGCAGCGGCTGGAAAGCGAAGGTTATATCCAAGGTTACTCGGCGCGGCTGGATGCGACCAAGCTGGGCCTGCAGGTGCAGGGTTTCGTGCAGGTGCAACTGGGGGTTCACGGTCCCGAGCAGTCGGCCAGCTTCGCCCGTCTGGTCAGCACCCGCCCCGAGATCACCAGCGCCTGGACCATGACCGGCGAGGCCGATTACCTGCTGCGCGTCTATTGCGCCGATCTGCCCGCGCTGAATGCCCTGCTGCACGAGGTTCTGCTGGCGCATCCGGCGGTGGCGCGGGTCCAGAGCCAGATCGTCATGGACCAACTGAAACGCGACGCCCCCCTGCCCACCTGAGCGCCAAAGGACGCCCCGCATGGAAAGTTTTCTCTATCAGGCCTCGATCTATCTGGCGGCGGCGGTGATCGCGGTGCCCTTCGCGGCCCGGCTGGGTCTGGGATCGGTGCTGGGGTATCTCGCGGCCGGTATCATTATCGGGCCGGTTCTGGGGCTGGTGGGATCGGAAACCGAGAATTTGCAGCACTTCGCCGAATTCGGCATCGTGATGATGCTGTTCCTGATCGGCCTGGAACTGGAACCGCGCGCGCTCTGGGACATGCGCCACCGGATGATAGGCTTGGGCGGCGCGCAGATCGTGGTATCGACGCTGGCGCTGATGGGCGCGGCGATGGCACTGGGCCAACCGTGGGAGGTCGGGCTGGCAATCGGCCTGACCCTGTCGCTGTCCTCGACCGCGATCGTGTTGCAGACGCTGTCGGAAAAGGGGCTGATGCAGACGGGCGGCGGGCGCGGCGCGTTTTCGGTGCTGCTGACGCAGGATATTGCGGTGATCCCAATACTGGCGCTCTTGCCGCTGCTGGCGGCCAGTGTGCCGACCCGTTGGCAGGGCGGACCGATCCCGACGCACGGCAGCGAAGGGCCGGCGATGTCGCTGGTGGACGGGCTGCCGGGCTGGGGCGTGACGCTGGTCACAATCGCCGCCATCGCTGCGGTGATCCTGTCGGGCATCTATCTGACGCGGCCATTGTTCCGGTATATCCATGCCGCACATATGCGCGAGATGTATACGGCGTTGGCGTTGCTGATCGTGGTGGCGATTTCGTTCCTGATGACGCTGGTGGGGCTGTCCCCGGCGCTTGGTGCGTTTCTGGCCGGTGTGGTGCTGGCCAATACCGAATTCCGCCACGAACTGGAAAGCGACCTCAATCCGTTCAAGGGGCTGCTTCTGGGGCTGTTCTTTATCACGGTCGGCGCGGGCATCAACTTCAACGCGTTTTTCAGCGACCCCGACGGCCTGATCGAACTGGCGCTGCTTGTCATTCTGACCAAGGGCCTCGTGCTTTACGTGCTGGGCCGCATCTTCGGTCTCAAGGGGCGCGATCGCTGGCTGTTCACCCTGTCGCTGGCGCAGGCGGGCGAGTTCGGCTTCGTCCTGCTGGCGTTCGCCACACAGCAAAGCGTCATCCCGACGGACATATCCGAGAAGCTGATGGTGATCATCGCGCTGACCATGCTGATCACGCCGCTTCTGTTCATCTTCTACGATTTCCTCTCGGCGCGCATGCGCGATCCGAAACGGGATCTGCCCGCTGATACGATCGACACGGAAGGTCCGGTCATCATCGCCGGAATCGGCCGTTTCGGCCAGATCGTCAACCGTCTGGTGCGGGCCAGCGGGTTCCGCACCGTGGTGCTGGACAGTGACATGGACAAGATCCAGCTGATGCGCCGGTTCGGGTTCAAGAGCTTTCTGGGCGATCCCACGCGCCCCGAACTGTTGAATGCCGCCGGACTGGGCAAGGCGCGCGTGCTGGTCGCCGCCATGGACAACAAGGACAGCATCACCCGCCTTGTCGCCTATGCCCGGCGCGAGCGGCCCGACATCCATATCGTCGCCCGCGCGCATGACCGCACACACGCCTATCAGCTCTACCGCGCCGGCGCCGATGACATCGTGCGCGAATTGTTCGACAGTTCGTTGCGCGCCGGGCGCTATGTTCTGGAGAATATCGGGCTGAGCGAATTCGAGGCGTCCAACGCCGCCAAGACGTTTTACACCCATGACCGCTATGCCGTGCAGCAGCTGGCCGAGGTCTGGAATCCCGATATCCCGGCCAGCCAGAACGCCGCCTATATCAACCGCACCCGCGAATTGCAGCAGGAACTGGAAACCGCGCTGCTCAACCAAGTGCTGGAAAAGGACAAGCAGCCCGCATGAAATCAGGCGCCGCTGATGCCGGCCTCGGCGAATGTGGCCATGCCGGAATGACAGACGACGGCGGCGCGCAGGATCTGGATCGCCAGCGCCGCGCCGGTCCCCTCGCCCAGTCGCAGGCCCAGCGTCAGCAGCGGCTCCTTGCCCAGCGCGCGCAAAAGCGCCGCATGTCCGATCTCGCCGCTTTGATGACCGGCCAGCGCGTGGTCCAGTGAACCGGGCGACGTGCGTTGCAGACAGGCGGCGGCGGCGCCGCAGATGAACCCGTCCAGCAGAACCGGAATATGCAGCATCCGCGCCGCCGCGATGGCGCCGGCCATGGCGGCGATCTCGCGTCCGCCCAGACGGGTCAGCACGTCCAGCCCATCGCGCGCGCCCTCGGCATGGCGCGCCACGCCTTCGGCCACGACACGCGTCTTGTTGGTCAGTCCGGCATCGTCCACCCCGGTGCCGCGCCCGGTCCAGTCGGATGCCGCGCCCCCCAGCAGGGCGTTGCAGATGGCGGCGGCCGAGGTCGTGTTGCCGATGCCCATCTCACCGACCACCAGCAGATCGGCCCCCGCATCGACCGCATGCCAGCCGCTTTGCAGCGCGGCCAGACACTCGCCCTCGCTCATCGCCGGACCTTGGGTGAAATCGGCGGTCGGACGGTCCAGATCCAGCGCGTGGACGCTCATGCGTGCGCCCGCCAGCGCGGCAAGCTGGTTGATCGCGGCCCCCCCGGCGTTGAAATTGGCGACCATCTGCACCGTCACCTCGGCCGGGAACGCCGAGACACCCTGAGCACAGACGCCATGGTTTCCGACGAACACCAGCAGATGCGGCGCCTCGATCACGGGGCGCCCGGTTCCGCGCCAACCGGCATACCAGATCGCCAGTTCCTCCAGCCGTCCCAGCGCGCCGGGCGGTTTGGTCAATTGGCCGTCACGCGCGATGGCGGCGTCACGCGCGGTGCTGTCGGGGCCGGTGGCGCTGTTCAGGATGGTGCGGAACGCGTCGAGGTCGGAGAAATCGGGCAGCATGAACGCCTCTTTGCAACGGGGTCGCGGCGGTGTTTAACCGCTGGGACGGTCCCGGCAACCCCTGAAAGGCCAGCCATGCGCAAAGCCACCGACACTGCCCTTGTCCGCGCGATGGATCTGCCGGTCGCACTGGCGCTGTTGACGCGCCTGCCGCTGCCCGCCCTGCCCGACAGCGCTTTTGCCCGTCAGGCCCGGGCGGCCTGGGCCTTTCCGTTGGTGGGCGGGGGGATCGCCCTGATGGCCGGAGCCGTCGGCTGGATCGCCCTGGCGCTGGGATTGCCCGAAACGGTGGCCGCGCTGCTGGTGCTGGGCGCGCAGATATTGGTGACCGGAGCGATGCACGAGGACGGACTGGCCGACAGCGCCGACGGTCTCTGGGGCGGGTTCAGCGCCGAGCGGCGGCTTGCGATCATGCGCGACAGCCATACCGGCACCTACGGCGTGCTGGCGCTGATCCTGTCGCTGGGCCTGCGCTGGGGGGCGCTGGCGGGCCTGATCGCGGCGGGTCACCTCTGGGGGGCGCTGCTGGCGGCAGCAGCCTTGTCGCGCGCGGGTTTGCCGGCGTTGATGGCCGCCCTGCCCCATGCGCGCGGCGACGGGCTGTCGCATCGTGTCGGCCGACCGGGCGCCGCAACGGCTGCCCTTGCGCTGGCGCTGGGGCTGGGCGCGGCGCTGACGGGCGCGGGTTTCGCGGCGATGTTGGCGGCGCTTTCCGGCGGGGTCCTGGTGTGGGGGCTGGCCGCGCTGGCCCGGGCGTGCATCGGCGGACAGACGGGCGACATTCTGGGCGCGGCGCAACAACTGGGTGAAATCGCCGTGCTGCTGACCCTGCTGGCCTTGGTCTGATCAAGGGACCGGCCATGAAAAAGCCGCGCCCCCGGAAAAGGGACGCGGCAATCTGACTTGTGTATCGGCGGGATCAGGCGGCGCGCGACATCAGCACATCGCCGACCTGCTTGGCCGCCAGCGTCTCGTCGCCGCCGCTGACTGCCGCCACTTCGCGGGTCAGCCGTTCCAGTGCAGCCTCGTAAAGCTGGCGCTCGGAATAGCTCTGTTCGCGCTGATCGTCGGTGCGGTGCAGGTCGCGCACGACCTCGGCAATCGAGATCAGGTCACCGGAGTTGATCTTCTGCTCGTATTCCTGCGCCCGGCGCGACCACATCGCACGCTTGACCCGAGCCTTGCCCTTCAGCGTTGTCATCGCCTTGTCGATCATGTCGGGGCTGGCAAGGGAGCGCATGCCGATATCGGTCGCCTTGTCGGTGGGCACGCGCAGGGTCATCTTGTCCTTTTCGAACGAGATGACGAACAGTTCCAGCTTCAGTCCCGCGACTTCCTGCTCTTCGATCGATACGATCTGTCCGACGCCGTGGGCGGGATAAACGACATAATCATTGGGACGAAATTCGGTTTTCTTTGTCTTGGACATTCAGGTTCCCTTCGCTGCAAGCCGGCCGAACCGCAAAAAGAGACGCCAAGGCAATGCCATTGCCTGTGCGGGTGCATATTCAGCGCGTTGATGACCCCCCACACGCCAAGGCGATCGGGGATCCGGTCAAATTCTTCATTTCAGGTGTCAATATAACACAAAAAACGACCCTTCGGAAGGTGACGTAGGGTCAGGCCGGATAAAAACCGGCGATCTGCGCGATCAAAGCCTAGGATCCCTGCAAAATACTGTCAAGCGCCGAAGCGGTCAGCCACCCTCGCCCGGGGCTTCGGAAAAGTACTTTTCCAGCTTGCCGGTCTCGCCGTCGCGTTCCTCGGCTTCGGGCAGCGGGTCCTTTTTCGACACGATCACGGGCCATTGCTCGGCATATTTGCGGTTGAACTCAACCCATTGCTCCATGTCCGGCTCGGTATCGGGACGGATCGCGTCGGCGGGACATTCCGGTTCGCACACGCCGCAATCGATACATTCGTCGGGATGGATCACCAGCATGTTCTCACCCTCATAGAAACAATCCACGGGGCACACTTCGACGCAATCGGTATATTTGCACGCGATGCAGGCATCATTGACGATATAGGTCATGGGAGGGCTTTCGGTTTCACGTCTGCCGCCTAGCTAGTTGACGCGCCGCAATTCTTCAAGCCTCGGACGCGCATAAGGACCACGGGTCGCACCGGACGCGGCGCGGTGGCCCGGTTTCCCAGCGGGCTGCCGATTCGCAGTCCGTCCGTTCCCCTTGTCGATCAAAACGATTCGTCGTGGTCCTTGCGGAATTCGTCGATCAGCCGCCGGTCGCGCTTGGTCGGGCGCTCGCCCACGCGCTCGGTCCGGGATGCGTCGGTCTCGGGGGGCGTCAGGTCGTCGAACAGGCCCTGCGCCTCGGTCGCGGGACCGCGACGGGTGCCGAGGGCGGCGATCCGCACGACCCGCACCCGCGCGCCCTGGGCGAATGTCAGAACATCGTCCACGCCGACAGCCTGTGCAGGTTTCACGACACGCACGCCATTCAGCCGCACATTGCCGTCGCCGACCATTCGCGCGGCAAGGCTGCGGGTCTTGAAGAACCGCGCCTGCCACAACCATTTGTCGATGCGAAGCTTGTCCGCCGCACCGCCCGTCACGTTATTTGTCGCCCTTCAACCCCATCAGCGCCGCCGCAAAGGGATTGTCAGGGTCGATCTTCTTTTCGGGCTTGGGCGGACGTGCCGCAAACGACTTGCCACCCTGAGACGGCTTGTCGCCACCGCCGCGCTTGCCCTGCGCCTTGTTGCCACGAGGCTTGCCCGCCCCCTTGCCGCTGCGACCGCCTTGCGGCCTGCCGCCCGGACGGGTGCGCGCCCATGTGAAGACATAGAACGTTTCGGTTTCGGGCGCGCTATCGGCAGGCGTGGCATAGGGCGCGGTGCCGATGGGCACCTCGCCTTCGCTCTGGTCGGGAATGTGGTCGCTGACTTTCTCTTCGGCGGGCGGCTCCTCGGCGATGGGGGCCAGATCCTCGGCGGGGATGTCGCTGATTCCCGGCGGTATGTCGCCTGCCTCGGGCGTGGCGGGCGGATCGGTGGGCACGATCGGGGGAACCTCTCGCGCCGCGTCCATCACCGGCTGATCCTCGGGGATGCCGCCATCGACGGGCTGGGCCACCGGCGCCTTGACCTTGACCCGCTCGCCGCGCTCGGCGCGATAGCCCAGGCCCTGCATCAGGTCGGCGAACTGCTCCAGCGTCATGCCGGTGATGGACAGCATGTCCGGCGTCGCCTCGAACCCGGCGCGGCTGTCCTGTGCGCGCAGCAGGTCGGCCAGACGTTCCAGCATGTCGATACGGATCGCGCGCTCTCCGGCCGCGTGATAGCCGCACATCGTGTGATATCCTAGCGGCGCATCCGGCACCGTCGGCACCGTCACCAGTCCCGGAGGCGGTGCTTCGGGGAAATCCGCCAGACCGCGCGCCAGCCCCCACAACACCAGACGCAAGCGCGTCGGCGCGGGTTTCAGCAGCAGCGGCATGAAAATGGTGAACTGCCCAAAGCGCAGCCCGTGTTTGCGCAGCGCTCCGCGCGCATCCTGATCCAGGTCCTTGACCTCGGCCGCGACATCGGCGCGCGGCAGGATGCCCATGGCCTCGACCATGCGAAAGGCGAAACCCTTGGCCAGACCGTTCAGCGTTTCGTCGCGCTGGACCGTCAGCAGAGGTTCGAACAGCGCGGCGATCTTGCGGTCGATGAAATGCTGCAAACGGCGCTGCACCTTCTCGGCCACGTCCGGCCCCGCGGCCTCGTCCACGAAGGCGGAAACCTGCGGTTTCAGCGGGTCGGAGCCGGCAACCAGCTTGCCGACCGCGGCATCGCCCCACATCAGCCCGCCCTGTTCGGTAAAGTCGATCTCGGTATCGGGTGAGTTGTAGAACCTGTCGGCACGCAGGTGGAACTGCGGCGCCAGCGCCTGCAGCGCGGCGGATTTCACCGCCTTTTCCCCGGCCCCGGCATCGCCCTTGTCAGGCGCGAACCTGAAACCGCTCAGCCGTCCGACATATTCGCCCTCGACGGTCACTTCGCCCTTGTCGTTTACTTCGGCCACCATGGCTTCCTTCTGCTTGAGCCGGCGCAGCAAAACGGAAGTGCGCCGGTCCACAAATCTTTGCGTCAGACGCATGTGCAGCGCGTCCGACATCCGGTCTTCTACAGCGCGAGTTTCCTCGCGCCAATGGCTTTCGTCTCGGGTCCACCCCTTGCGTTGGGCGACATAGGTCCATGTGCGAATATACGCCAACCGTTTGCTTAACGCATCAATGTCGCCATCGGTTCGATCGATTCGGCGGATTTGTCGCGCCAGCCAGTCGTCGGGCACCGCGCCACGCTCGTGCAGGTGATTGAAAATCGCGCCCAGCAGCCCGGCATGTTCGCCGTGGCTGATGCCGCGAAAATCCGGGATACGGCAGACATCCCACAGCAGGCGCACCGATTGCGGATCGCTGGCGCGTGCCGCAACCTCGGCCTCCTGCGTGAGCGATTTCAGCGCGGTCAGATCATCGGCTTCGCGCGCGCGGATCAGGTTTTCATCGTCCGGCGCGGCCTCGAGCGAGGCAATCAGGGCCTCGAGGTTGCCGAATTGCAGCGCGGCGCTGCGCCAGTTAAGTTTCTTCAGCGGCGCAAAACGGTGATCCATGATCGCCTGCGTCACGCCTTCGTCAAGCGGCGGAGCCTCGCCGGTCACGCCGAATGTGCCGTGCGACATGCCCCGCCCCGCGCGCCCGGCGATCTGCGCCAGTTCGTTGGGCGCCAGGGGGCGCATCCGCCGTCCGTCGAACTTGGTCAGCGAGGAAAACGCGACGTGGTCGATATCGAGGTTCAACCCCATGCCGATGGCGTCGGTGGCGACCAGGTAATCCACCTCGCCGTTCTGATAAAGCGCGACCTGCGCGTTGCGCGTGCGTGGGCTGAGCGCGCCCATCACCACCGCCGCACCGCCCTTTTGCCGGCGCAGCAATTCCGCGATGGCATAGACGTTTTCGACGGAGAACCCGACGATGGCGCTGCGCGCCGGCATGCGACTGATCTTCTTCGAGCCGGAATAGATCAGTTGCGACATCCGCTCGCGCCGCATGAACTGCGCTTCGGGCACAAGCGCGGCGATGGGTCCGCGCATCGTGTCCGAGCCCAGAAACAGCGTTTCGTGCTCCCCGCGCATGCGCAGCAGGCGGTCGGTAAAGACGTGCCCGCGCTCGGGGTCGGCGCAAAGCTGGATCTCGTCCACCGCGACGAAATCGGTGCCCATGCCCTCGGGCATCGCCTCGACCGTGCAGACCCAGTATTGCGTGCGCGGCGGCACGATGCGCTCCTCGCCGGTGACCAGCGCCACGACCGAGGGGCCGCGAATCGCCACGATGCGGTCATAGACCTCGCGCGCAAGCAGGCGCAGCGGCAGGCCGATGATGCCGGTGCGATGGCCCAGCATCCGTTCGATGGCGTAATGGGTCTTGCCCGTATTGGTCGGGCCGAGAACGGCCGCGATCCGAGATGTGCCGGTCACATATGCCCCCTGCCGCCCTGCCCGGTGCGGGTTTACAATTCCTTGCCGTCGATCACGGGCCGCAGACGGTCCAGCGCCTCGATCACATCCGCGTGGTGGGGATGTATAGCCTGCGCCCGGCCATAGGCAAGAAAGGCGCTCCGTTCATCGCCCAACTGTTCGAGGATCGCGCCCAGACCGTAGATGGCGTTGTAATTGTCGGGATTCAATGCCAGTGACCGCTCCAGATCGGCCAGCGCGGGGCCCAGCAATTCGGCATCGTACCACGCCGAGGCGCGCGCGTGCCATCCTTCGGCGAAATCCGGCGCATGGTCGGTCAGCGCCGTCAGGTGGTCGATGGCGGCGGCGGTGTCGTTGTTTTCCAGCGCGTCGCGGCCGCGCTCGAGCAGGAGATCCATGGCGGGCGAGCCGCTTTTGGACCAAAGCGCCTGCAATTGCCTGTCAATGCGCTGCGCTTCGCCCTCGTCGGCCTGTGCCAGCGCGTCGAGAAGGGCGGCCTCGTCGGTGCTGTCGGGGGGCACGCCGGGGGTTTGCGCGGCCAAAGGTAAGGAAAACATTACTATGGCCGATATTGCCGCGACGATAGGTTTGAGGTTGGGGACTTCAATGCTCATATCAGCGATCAGTGTAACGCCGTGCGCAGTGAATTCCAGTGCCCGGACATTCACATTCACGACGACAAGCAGAATGGTGAGAGGATCAATATGAGCGATTTCCTGCAAAAGGCCGTGACCGAGCTGAACCAAAAGGTCGCCGCAGGCAGTTTTGACGGGCGCGCCAAGTTCGACATCGTGGGCGACGGCGCGATCATGATCGACGAAAACGGTGCCCGCGTCGCCGATGAAGAGGCCGACGTCACCCTCAGCGCGGATGCCGACACCTTCCGCGCGATTTTCGATGGTGACGTCAACCCGACAAGCGCCTTCATGTCCGGCAAGCTGTCGGTCGACGGTGACATGGGCAAGGCGATGCAACTGGCCGCCCTTCTGGCCTGATGACCAGCGCCGCCGCCCCTTATTTCGACGACATGCCCGGCAGCGCGCCGGCAGGGGCGGCGCATTGGGTGCGCACCGGCGACGGCCTGCGCATCCGTGTCGGGCATTGGGCCACGCCCGATGCGCGCGGCACCGTCCTGTTGTTGCCCGGACGCACCGAATACATCGAGAAATACGCGCATGTCGCGGGCGAATTCGGCAAGCGCGGTCTTGCCATGCTGACGATCGACTGGCGCGGTCAGGGGTTGTCCGACCGGCTGGTCGATGACGTGCGGCTGGGTCATGTCGAACGGTTCTCGGACTACCAGCACGATCTGGCCGCGGCGCTGTTGCTGGCCCACGAACTCGACTTGCCCCGCCCCTGGCATCTGCTGGGCCATTCCATGGGCGGCGCCATCGGGCTGCGCGCGGTCATGGACGGGCTCGAGGTTCAAAGCTGCGCCTTTACCGGGCCGATGTGGGGCATCTCGATGTCCCCGCTGGTGCGCCCTTTCGGCTGGGGCCTGTCGCATCTGGCGCCGCTGGTCGGACAGGGTCTTCATCTGGTGCCCAGCACGCGAATCGACAGTTATGTCGAAATTGCCCCGTTCCAGGACAACATGCTGACCTCGGATCCCGAGATGTTCGCGTTGATGAAGGCGCAACTGGCCGCGCATCCCGAACTGGCCCTGGGCGGCCCCAGCCTGACCTGGCTGCGCGAGGCGCTGCGCGAATGCCGCGCACTGGCCGCGCGCCCCTCGCCCGATCTGCCCTGCCTGACCTTCATCGGCGAAGGCGAACAGATCATCGATCGCCCGGCGGTTCTGGAACGAATGCGGCGCTGGCCCCGCGGCGTGATCGAGATCACTGAAGGCGCGCGTCACGAAGTGCTGATGGAGACGCCGGCGATCCGCGCCCATGTGCTGGATTGGATTGCCGAACTGTTCGCGCAATCCACCGGGCGCAGCCGGATGCAACCGGTGGCCTGACGCTCTGGCCACACCCGTCCGCGGCCCTATGTCTGCCCCCATGACACGCGATCCGGTCCTGACCTTCACCCAACAGGGCATCTATTGCCCCGCAGGCGATTTTCATATCGACCCGTGGCGACCGGTGGACCGCGCGCTGATCACCCACGGCCATGCCGATCACGCCCGCCCCGGACACGGGCGGTATCTGGCGACCGATCTCGCCGCGCCGGTGATCCGGCACAGGCTGGGCGAGATCACCCTGGACACCGTTCCCTACGGCGAGGCGCGCAGGATCGGCGGCGCCAGCGTGTCCTTTCATCCGGCGGGCCATGTGCCCGGCTCGGCGCAGATACGGGTCGAGGTCGCGGGCGAGGTCTGGGTCGCCTCGGGTGATTACAAACTGGCGGATGACGGGCTGTCCGATCCGTTCGAACCGCTGCGCTGCCACGCCTTCATCACCGAAAGCACCTTTGGCCTGCCGGTGTTTCGCTGGCAACCGCAGGCCAGCATCGCCGACGAACTGAACGATTGGTGGCGCGCCTGTCAGCAGGACGGCCTCACGCCGCTTCTGGGCGCATATGCATTGGGCAAGGCACAGCGCCTGTTGCATATGCTGGACCCGGAGATCGGCCCGATCCTGACCCACGGTGCCGTCGAGGCGACGACAAAAATCCTGCGCACCCAAGGGCTGCGCCTGCCCGCAACCGTGCCGGTCACGCCGGACACCAAAGCCGCCGATCACCCCGGCGCGCTGGTGCTGGCGCCGCCTTCGGCGCTGGGGTCGAGATGGGCGCGCCGTTTCGCCCCGGTCTCGACCGGCTTTGCCAGCGGCTGGATGGCGCTGCGTGGCATCCGCCGCCGCCGCGCCGGCGATCGCGGGTTTGTCGTCTCGGACCATGCGGACTGGACCGGGCTGAACCGGGCCATCAAGGAAACCGGCGCGGAAAAGATATTCGTCACGCATGGTTACACCGATGTCTTCACACGCTGGCTGAACGAACAGGGTATTCAGGCGCAGGTCGTCCCGACCGCCTTCGGCGCGGACGAGGACAGCGAATGAAGGATTTCGCCGCCCTGTTCCGCGCCATCGACCAGAGCACGCGCACCACGAGCAAGGTCGCCGCGCTGGCCGACTATTTCCGCACCGCCCCCGAGGAGGACCGGGTGTGGACCATCGCCCTGTTTTCCGGCCGTCGCCCCAAACGCGCCGTCACCACGACGCGGCTGCGCGAATGGGCGGCCGAGCGCGCGAACCTGCCGCTCTGGCTGTTCGAGGACTCCTATTCCGTGGTCGGCGATCTGGCTGAAACCATCGCCCTTGTCCTGCCGCCGCCCGAAAGCGAAAGCGATCTGGGCTTGTCCTATTGGATCAGCTACCTGCAGGACATTGCCAATGCGGATGAAGACACCAGAAAAGCGCGCGTCCTGGCCGCCTGGGACCAGCTCGACACGACCGAGCGGTTGCTGTTCAACAAGCTGATGACCGGCGGCTTCCGCATCGGGGTCAGCCAGAAACTGATGACGCGCGCGCTGGCGCAGGCGACCGGCAAACCCGAACCCGAACTGGCGCATCGGCTGATGGGCGACTGGACCCCGGCCAGCACCGACTGGCACACCCTGATCGAGGCCGCGGACAGCGCCGCCGACGCCTCGCGCCCCTATCCGTTCTACCTCGCCCACGCGCTGGACGATCCCGAAACCTTGGGGACGCCCGGCGATTGGCTGGCGGAATGGAAATGGGACGGCATCCGCGCGCAACTGATCCACCGCGAGGGCGCGCATTTCATCTGGTCGCGCGGCGAGGAACTGATGACCGACCGCTTTCCCGAACTGGCCATGCTGCGCGATGTGCTGCCCGACGGCACGGTGATCGACGGTGAACTTGTCGCCTGGGATGCGGACACCGGCGCACCGCAACCCTTCGCCGCGCTGCAAAAACGCATCGGGCGCAAGAGCGTGCCGAAAGCGCTGCTGCGCGATGCGCCGGTGCTGTTGCTGGCCTATGATCTGCTGGAACATGGCGGGCAGGATATCCGCGATCTGCCCTTTGCGGAACGCCACGCGCAGCTGGATGCGACCCTTGCCGCCCTGCCAGATGACGCGCCGCTGCGCCCATCACCGCTGATCGCTTTTGACACTTGGACCGATCTTGCCGCCATCCGCGCCGAGGCCCGTGCCAATCGCGCCGAGGGGCTGATGCTGAAACGCGCCGATGGCCCCTATCTTTCGGGGCGCAAACGCGGCGGCTGGTGGAAGTGGAAGCTGGAGCCGCTGACCGTCGATGGCGTGATGATCTATGCCCAGGCCGGGCACGGGCGGCGCGCCAACCTCTTCACCGATTTCACCTTTGCCGTCTGGGACGGGCCGGATCTGGTGCCCTTCACCAAGGCCTATTCCGGTCTCAGCGATTCCGAATTCGCCCGCATCACCGCCTGGGTCAATCGCAATACGATGCAGCGGTTCGGCCCGGTGCGCCAGGTCACGCCGCATCACGTGTTCGAAATCGCCTTCGAGGGCATCCAGCAAAGCCCGCGGCACAAATCCGGGGTCGCGCTGCGGTTTCCCCGTATGGCCCGCTGGCGTGAGGACAAGTCGGCGACGCAGGCCAACACGCTGGACGATCTGCTTGAACTGCTGCGCCTTTACGGCTGATCGGCCCCGCCTTGTGTCGCCCCGCGCCCGCGCCTAGATGTAACGCAACGCCAATATTCAGAGGTCTTTCATGCTCCATTTGCCCTTTCCCGTCCGCGACGCCAATACCAGCCGTGGCAACCGCAATCTGGGCGATCTGCCCGAATGGAACCTGGACGATCTCTACACGGGCGAGGACGCCCCGGAACTCAAGCGCGACCTCGACTGGCTGGAAGAAGCCTGCGAAAGCTTCGCCAGCGATTACGAGGGCAAACTGGCCGATCTCGACGCGCAGGGGCTGCTGGATTGCGTGCTGCGCAATGAACGCATCAGCGCGGTGGCCGGTCGCATCATGTCCTTCGCGGGCCTGCGCTATTATCAACAGACCACCGATGGCGGGCGGGCGAAATTCCTGTCGGACTGTCAGGAAAAGATCACCAATTACACCACGCCGCTGGTGTTCTTTACGCTGGAACTGAACCGGCTGGACGAGGGTTTCCTGACCCAGCGATTCAACGCCAATCCCGATCTGGCCCGCTATAAACCCGTCTTCGACCGCATCCGCGCGATGAAGCCCTATCAACTCAGCGACGAGCTGGAGAAATTCCTGCACGATCTGGGCGTGGTCGGCGATGCGTGGGAGCGCCTGTTCGATGAAACCATCGCCGGGCTGGAATTCGAGGTCGATGGCGAAAGCCTGACAATCGAAGGCACGCTGAACCTGCTGACCGAGCAGGATCGCGCCAAACGCGAGGCCGCCTCGCGCGAACTGGCGCGCGTGTTTCAGGGCAACATCCGCACCTTCGCCCGCGTCCACAACACGCAAGCGAAAGAGAAAGAGGTCATCGACCGCTGGCGCGGCATGCCCAGCGCGCAGATGTCGCGCCACCTTGCCAACGATGTCGAACCCGAAGTGGTCGAGGCCCTGCGCGAGGCCGTCGTCGCCGCCTATCCCAAACTCAGCCACCGCTATTACGAACTCAAGCGCAAATGGCTGGGGCTGGAGCGTATGCAGGTCTGGGACCGCAACGCGCCGCTGCCGATGGAGGAAACCCGCACCATCGCGTGGGGCGAGGCGCAAGAAACCGTGATGAACGCCTATTCCGCCTTCGATCCGCGCATGGCCGAAATCGCGCAACCCTTCTTCGAGCGTGGCTGGATCGATGCGCCGGTGAAACCCGGCAAGGCGCCGGGCGCCTTCGCCCATCCCACGGTGACCGAAGTGCACCCCTATGTGATGCTGAATTACCTCGGCAAACCGCGGGACGTGATGACGCTGGCGCATGAACTCGGCCACGGCGTGCATCAGGTGCTGGCCGCCGGTCAGGGCGAGATGCTGTCCTCGACACCGCTGACCCTGGCCGAAACCGCCAGCGTCTTCGGCGAGATGCTGACCTTCCGCCGCATGCTCGACAACGCGAAGGACGACAAGGAACGCAAGGTGCTGCTCGCCGGCAAGGTCGAGGACATGATCAACACTGTCGTGCGCCAGATCGCGTTCTACGATTTCGAATGCAAACTGCATGACGCGCGGCGCGCGGGCGAACTGACCCCCGACGACATTAACGCGCTGTGGATGTCGGTGCAGGCCGAAAGCCTTGGGCCGGCGTTCGATTACATGGACGGGTATGAAACCTTCTGGGCCTATATCCCGCATTTCATCCACTCGCCGTTCTACGTCTACGCCTATGCGTTCGGCGACGGTTTGGTGAACGCGCTCTATTCGGTTTATGCCGAAGGCGATAAGGGTTTCGAGGACAAGTATTTCGAGATGCTCAAGGCGGGCGGATCGAAGCACCACAAGGAATTGCTCGCGCCCTTCGGTCTTGATGCGTCCGACCCGAAATTCTGGGATAAGGGCCTGAACATGATCTCCGGCTTCATTGACGAACTCGAAGCGATGGAAGACTGACATCGCCATGGCCCGATCTGAAACCGGCATCGACCTCAAAAGGCGTCTGCGCCGGTTTCAGGCATGGGTGCGCCTGCGCATTCCATATGGATTTCGCCTGGTTCTGGGTGTCGTCCTTATCCTGTTGGGGCTGGTCGGGTTCCTGCCCATCCTCGGCTTCTGGATGATCCCGCTCGGCTTCGCCATCGCCGCGCTCGACATCAAACCGATGCGGCGGCGCTGGCGCGAAAGGCGCCGTCCGCGCGATTGATCGTCCAGGCTTCTTCTGGCGAAAAGTATCCCGGGGGCGAATTGGCCGCAGACCAAGAGGGGGCGGGCCCCCCTCTCCGGTCGTCATTTCAACTGGCTGTCCTTGCTGCCGCGCCGGTTGATGCCGCCGCGCGCCTGAAAGTGGCTGTCGCGCTCCTGCTGGCAATCGATGCACAACTTGACGCCCGGCAATGCATTGCGACGCTTTTCGGGAATCGGTTCTTCGCATTCGGCGCAATGCGTGCGGCTTTCTCCCGTGATCCGGTTCTGCTTCATTCGCGCCAGTTCGTCGCTGATCGACGCCTCGATCTGCTCGTTCACCGCGCCGTCGCGGGTCCAACCACCAGCCATGTCGCACCCTCCTGTCTCCGTGCCCGAGGATGAATGTAGGCATCCCCGCGCATCAAGTCCAATCTCATGAAACAAAACCCTGCCCGCCGGGCGGACAGGGTCACGTTCAACCGCCCATGGAAAGGCTTCAGGCGCTGGCCAGCATGCCCTTTTCGCGTGCCAGATCGCGCATCCTCTTTTGCAGCTTTTCGAACGCGCGCACCTCGATCTGGCGGATGCGTTCGCGGCTGACATCATACACGCCGCTCAACTCTTCCAGCGTCAAAGGCTTGTCCGCAAGGCGCCGCTGGGTGAGGATGTTCTTTTCGCGATCGTTCAGAACGTCCATCGCCTCTGCCAGCAATTCGCGCCGTGCTTCCAACTCGTCACGGGCCTCGTAATCGCTGGCCTGATCGGCGTCCTCGTCCTCCAGCCAGTCCTGCCATTGCATCGTGCCTTCGCCTTCGGACCCGACGGTGGCGTTCAGCGACGCATCGCCGCCGGACATGCGGCGGTTCATGCTGATGACCTCGGCCTCGGTCACACCCAGATCGGTGGCGATCCGCTTGACGTTGTCGGGATGCATGTCGCCATCTTCCAGCGCGCCGATCTTGGCCTTGGCCTTGCGCAGGTTGAAGAACAGCTTTTTCTGCGCGCTGGTGGTGCCCAGTTTCACCATCGACCACGACCGCAGCACGTATTCCTGGATCGAGGCGCGGATCCACCACATGGCATAGGTCGCCAGACGGAAGCCTTTTTCGGGATCGAACTTCTTGACCGCCTGCATCAGGCCGACATTCGCCTCCGAAATCACCTCGGCCTGCGGCAATCCATAGCCGCGATAGCCCATGGCGATTTTCGCCGCGAGCCGCAGGTGCGACGTCACCATCTTGTGCGCGGCCTCGGTATCCTGTTCCTCGACCCAGCGCTTGGCCAGCATGTATTCCTCTTCCGGCTCAAGCAGCGGGAATTTGCGGATTTCCTGCATGTATCGGTTCAGACCGCCCTCGGGCGTCGGGGCCGGCAGGTTTGCATAATTTGCCATCGTTTCTGTCCCCTATCGGATGTTTACGCATTTAACATACTATATGTGTCATGTTTCCTGTGGTTCAAGACACGATAAGGTTACATGCAGCTTCATTTTGACACAGCAGCCCCGGAATATGCGACCGTTCCGCTTCGTGCCGCGCAATCTACGGTGAGTGAACGCGCAATGCGTCAACAAGGTCCGCCATATCCGGCGGCAGCGGCGATTCGAACCGCATCGCCGCTCCGCTGACCGGGTGGTCGAACCCCAGAACCGCCGCATGCAACGCCTGGCGCGGAAAATCGCGCATCGCGGCCATGCCGTCGGCGGACAGGGCGCGTACGGCGGGTTTGCGCCGCCCGCCATAGACCGGATCGCCGATCAGGCCATGACCGCAATGCGCCAGATGCACCCGGATCTGATGGGTGCGCCCGGTTTCCAGCCAGCATTCCAACAGCGCGACCACCGCAGGGGTGCCAAAGCGTTCCACGACCCGCGCACGCGTCACCGCATGGCGTCCGCCCTGAAACAGCACCGCCTGCTTTTGCCGATCGGTGCGGTGTCGGGCCAGTTGCGTGGTCACGCACAGGATGTTGCCCGCCTCGAACGCGGCGCCCCGCACGCCGCGCAGGCGCGGATCGTTCGCGTCCGGAACGCCGTGACACAGCGCGCGATACTGCCGCTCGACGCTATGGGCCGCGAACTGATCGGCGAGGCCGTGATGCGCCGCGTCGGTTTTCGCCACCACCAGCAAACCGCTCGTATCCTTGTCGATCCGGTGCACGATACCGGGGCGTTTCACGCCGCCCACCCCCGACAGATTGTCGCCGAAATGGTGCAGCAGCGCGTTGACCAGCGTGCCCTGCCTCGTGCCGGGGGCCGGATGCACCACCATGCCCGCCGGTTTGTCGATCACGATCAGATCGGCATCCTCGTAGACCACGTCAAGCGCGATGGCTTCTGCGGCGATATGGCTCTCTTCGGCCACATGCACCACGATTTCAATTCGGGCCCCCTCGGCGACCCGTGCCTTGGCATCCCGGACAGGCAGGCCATCGACGGTGATTGCCCCATCGGTCAGCAGCTTGGCCAAGCGGGTTCGAGACAATGCCGCATCTTCTGGCACATCGCGCGAAAGCGCCTTATCAAGACGCGGCGGCGGATCGGCCGCGATGGTAAAGGCGATGTGACGGGTGGCCATGACAGATCCTTCGGAAACCGGCGGAGAACCGGCCAACCTGCGTTTTCTGCGGCGGCTGGTCACGGTTCTGGCGGCGGTGATGATTGTCGGGCTTGTAGCCATCGTCGCGCTGCTTGTCATCCGCTTCTCATCGGTATCGCGCGCGCCATCGCTACCGGAAACAATCGCCCTGCCCGACGGGATTACGGCGCGGGCCGTGACGATGGGCGGCGACTGGTATGCGGTGGTGACGTCGGATGAGCGTATCCTGATTTTTGACCGGGAAAGCGGCGACCTGCGGCAAAGCGTGACCATAAAGTGACCGCGGCGGATATCGAACCGAGTGTGGCCGGTTAGAGATCTGGCATTTCGGGGTGGTACCACCTCCCCGACTTGAACGGGGGACCTCCTGATCCACAATCAGGCGCTCTAACCAACTGAGCTAAGGCGGCACGCGCATGTGATTTAACTTTGCCCCTTCACGATTGCAAGGGGGTTCTGCCCCGTTTCGGGATCGTCGCGCTTGCCTTCGCGGCGGCGAGCGGATAGCACATCGCCCGGATCAACGGAGACCGTCATGGGCATCAACAGCGAACGCGACGTCGAGGCGAATCTGCAAATCGGCCCCACCGACAAGGGCATGGTGCGGATATTCGTCGAATCCCAGGGCACCGAGGTTCCGATGGATTTCCACCCCGACGAGGCCGACGAGATCGCCGAGGAAATCCGCGCTGCCGCCCGGGCCGCGCGCGCCGTCAAAGGCTGAATCCGGGATCGCGCAAGGCCGCAAGGCGACGCGCGGCATGGGTGGCGAACTTCTGGATCATCACCTTGCGCCGCGGCGCGGCCAGTTTGTGTTCGGCGGCCATGCGGATGATTTCGGCGTCATAGGCGTCGGCGATCATCAAGCCGGTATCTTCCGGCAAAAGCTCGGTCGGAAACTCGGTATCCACGGCCCAGAAGAACCTGTCGCACCAATGCAGATAGCCATGCCATTTCGCATCCGCACGAAAATCTGCGCGGCACGATTTACATTCGATCACCCACAATTCGCCCTTCGGTCCAAGGCCCATCACATCCACCCGCAAGCCGCGCGCCGGCACGAATTCCTCGACCGAGACGAAACCGTGGGCCTGCAACATGCGCGAAACGCCGCGCGCCAGTTGCTGGCCCGGTCTGGGATCACAATGGGATTGGGCAAGAGTCAGGTTCGGCATCCGGCGGATTATGAACAATGGGTGAACATGCTGCAAGCCCGGACGGGACGGATTGTTGTCGCTGCGCCTCTTGCCCGGCGGGTCCCGCGGCCCTATGTCAGGGGCGTGACGGGTTCTGCCCTTCTCGTGAAAGGTTGCATTCCAGTGGCCTTACGCAAATCCGAGGGAGCTGGCTCTGTGCGGATCCTGGTCCGCATATCTGGCGCCCACCTGTAAACACAGGTCCTCGGGAATCAGAACCACACGGTTGACTGGTGGTCCCGTCACACATTCCCTGCCCGCGAAACGAAAAACGCCGCCGAAAGATATCGGGCGGCGTTTTGCATTCGAAATAAACCGCTTCAACGCCGGCGGCGGGCCTTCCGACCGGCTTCGGCATGCACCGGCACCGGGCGCAGTTCGGTCAGCACCGGCGAACCACGGCGCGGGCCCTCGGGTTTCTCCGCCAGGTTCATCACCGCCCAGGCGAATTGCACCCCGGCAAAGACGATGCCGTGCATGAACCACAACAGGAAGACAGCCAAGAACGCCACGTCCGACCGCGCGATCAGCGACCACATGTTCATGACGTCGAACCACAGCAGCATCCCGACGAACGCCGCGGCAATACCAAAGCCGATTGCAGTGTGACAGATGTAAAGTTTGACCAGTTTCGGCATCTTCGCCTCCTGTCGATGGGTCTTCTTCAATATTAGCATTCTCAAGCGAAGCTTCCAGAGCGGGAGACGGACAAAACCGCGCAGACGGGCGGTTTTTGTCTTTTTCAGACCTCAGAACGCCTCGGGGCGGGCAGCATGCGCCATGTGATCCAGCACCGCGTTGACGAATTTCGGCTCGCGCCCATCGGCGAAAAAGGCGCGTGCGATCTCGACGAATTCGCTGATCACCACCTTCGGCGGCGTGTCCGATTGCGTCAGTTCGGCCCCGGCGATGCGGAACAATGCGCGCAGCGTCGGGTCGATCCGCGCGATCGGCCATTTCGCCACCAGCCCGCGATCGGTCATCTGGTCGATGCTCGCCTGCCAGTTCACCGCATCCTCGATCAGCTTGCGAAACAGCGCGATATCGCCGTCCAGCATCTCGCTGCCGTCATAGGTGGCGCCGAAGCGGTGTTCCAGAAACTCGTTCACGATCTGCCGGGTGGATTGCCCGGTCTGTTCCATTTGGAACAGCGCCTGCACGGCATATAGCCGCGCGGCGCTTCTCATCCTGCGCTTCTGATTGCCCGAAAGGGCGCCGTCGGGGCTGGTCATGCCGTGTCTGGTCCGTCTTCCTTGCCCGCCAGCCGGATCTCGTCGACAGGGGGGCGAAAACCGACCCCCTTGCGCTGGCCGCCCCAGTTACGGGCCAGCGCGACCAGATGCAAGGCCGCCGCCGCCGCGCCGCCGCCCTTGTTCTGCCCGTCAGTGTCGGCGCGCACCACCGCCTGCTCGCGGTTTTCCACCGTCAGGATGCCATTGCCGATACACACGCCCTGCAATCCCATCAGTTGCAGCGCCCGGCTGCTGTCGTTGCACACGGTTTCATAATGCGTGGTTTCGCCACGTATCACGCAGCCCAGCGCCACGTAGCCGTCGAAATTCGACATCCGCTCGGCAATGGCGATGGCGGTGGGCACCTCGAGCGCGCCCGGCACCTCGACCAGATCGCTGGTGCCGCCTGCCGCGGCGATCTCGGCCTTTGCGCCGGCGACCAGATTGTCGGCGATATCCTTGTAATAGGGCGCGACCACGATCAGCAGCTTGACCGGCTTGTCAAACGCGGGACGCGGCAGGGAGTAATGGGTTTCGTTTGCGGCCATGTCTTCAGTCTTTCGTCATGATCGGGCGCGTGCCGGTGATGGTGAGGCCGAACGCATCCAGCCCCAGATAACGCGTTTTCGGAGAATCGGTCAGCAGAATCAACTCGCGCAGCCCCAGCGACGACAGGATCTGCGCGCCCAGCCCGGTCTGCTTGATCGTGCGCGGTCCCTCCTCCTCGGTTGCGTAAAGCGCGTTGCGCGGCTGGCGGAACAGACAGACCACGCCGCGCCCCTCGTTCGCGATCAGTTCCATCGCGCGGGGAAGTTCGCGGACGGGTTTGGGGCCCAGTCCCAGAATGTCGGATGCCTCGTGCAGGGCATGGGTGCGCGTCAGAACCGGCTCGGGCGTGGTGATGTCGCCCTTGATCAGCACCACATGTTCGATGCCGTGGGTCTGGTCGGTGAACAGCCGCATCTCCCAGTCGCCGCCGAATTCCGATTGCACGATCTCGCGGCCGGTTTCGACCACCAGGTTGTCGTTGCGGCTGCGATAGACGATGAGATCGCTGATCGTGCCGATCTTGAGGTCGTGCTCGGCGGCGAATTCGATCAGATCGGGCAGACGTGCCATGGTGCCGTCGGGCTTCAGGATCTCGCAGATCACGCCGGCCGGTTTCAGCCCCGCCAGCCGCGCGATATCCACCGCGGCCTCGGTATGGCCCGCGCGCACCAGAACCCCGCCCGGACGCGCCCGCAAGGGAAAGACATGGCCCGGCGTGGCAAGGTGGGCCATGGTGTTCTGCTCGTTGATCGCGGTCGCCACGGTATGGGCGCGGTCATGGGCGGAAATGCCGGTGCTGACACCCTCGCGGGCCTCGATGGACACGGTAAAGGGCGTCTCGTGGCGCGAGGAATTGTTGACCGCCATCATCGGCAGCCCCAGCCGGTCGATCCGCTCCGAGGTCATCGGCAGACAGATCAGGCCGCGCCCGTGGGTTGCCATGAAATTGATCGCCTCGGGGGTGGCGAATTCGGCGGCGATCACCAGATCGCCCTCGTTCTCGCGGTCCTCGTGATCGACCAGGATGAACATGCGTCCGGCGCGCGCCTCTTCGATGATCTCTTCGGTCGACGCGAGCGAGTCGCGCAGATCATTTTCCACCGGTCCGGGGGTTTCGAAACTCATCACGCAATATCTCGCCTTGGGATCACTCCGCCAATTAACCCACGCAACGCCCGATTGCCAGCCTTACACAGCCCGCCCGTCTTCTTCTGGCGGAAAAATATCCTGCGGGTGTGGGGGCAACGCCCCCAGGATATTCAAATCCCCGGCATCGTCTCGGCAAGCCGTGCGACATAACGTGCCAGCGTGTCGATCTCCAGGTTCACCCGGTCGCCAAGCGCCAGATCGCCCCAATTGGTCACGTCCTTGGTGTGCGGGATGACGTTGATCCCGAACTCGGGCCCGTCCACCTCGTTCACGGTCAGCGACGTGCCGTTCAGCGCGACGGATCCCTTCGGCGCGATGAACCGCGCCAGATCGGAGGGCGCGCGCAGCGTGACGCGGGTGCTATCGCCCTCGTTGCGCATGTCGATCACCTCGGCCACGCCGTCGACGTGACCGGAGACGATATGCCCCCCCAGTTCATCGCCCACCCGCAGCGCGCGCTCGAGATTGACGCGCTTGCCCGGCTGCCAGTCCGACAGGTTGGTTTTCGACACCGTCTCGGCGCTGATCTGCACGTCGTACCAATCCTCGCCCAGCGCGATCACCGTCAGGCAGACACCGTCACTGGCGATCGAGGCGCCGATATCGATACTGCCGGTATCATAGCCGGTTGCGATGCGCGCCCGCAGATCGCCCTCCTGTTCGAGTTCGCGAATGGTGCCGATATCGGTGATGATGCCCGTGAACATGGTCCCGCCCCGTTTCCTGTCAGCGCCGAGGTAAGGCGTGCGGCGCCGTCGGGCAAGCCTCGTCTTGAAGCTTTGACCGGTTGCAGCCATAGTTCCGCCCGATTTCAGCACCAAGGATATCAGCTATCGATCCGATGGCGACAGGGACATTTCGATGGAAGAGGCCAGAGAGTCCGAACCGCGCAACTTCCTGTTCCTGCAAGGGCCGCACGGGCCGTTTTTCGGCGCGCTCGCACGGATGCTGCGCGCCGCCGGCGGCACCGTCTGGCGGGTCGGGTTCAATGCCGGCGACCGGGCCTTCTGGTCAGACAGCGCAAGCTATATCGCCTATCGCGGCTGCGCCGAAGCATGGCCGGACGAAATCGCCTGTCTCCTGCGCGAACGGGCGATCACCGACCTTGTGCTTTACGGCGATTCGCGGCCCATCCATGCGGCCGCCATCCGCGCCGCGCGCGCCTGCCGGATAACGGTCCATGTGTTCGAAGAGGGGTATATGCGCCCCTACTGGATCACCTACGAGCGCGATGGCGCGAACGGCAATTCCCGCCTCATGGACATGACCGTCGCGCACATGCAGAAGGCGCTGGCGAAATCCGACCTCGAAGCCCCTTTGCCCCCTGCGCATTGGGGAGACATGCGCCACCACGTGTTCTACGGCGCGCTCTATCACTGGTTCGTCATGTTCCGGAACGGACAATACCGCAATTTCCGCCCGCATCGTGACCTGCCCGTCACGCGCGAATTCCAGCTTTATCTGCGCCGCCTGTTGCTGATGCCGGTGCATGCGTTGGACCGCCGCGTCGCCACCTGGCGGGTGCGACGCGGCGGCTTTCCGTATCATATCGCGCTTTTGCAACTGGGACATGACAGTTCGCTTCGCGCACATTCCCGGTTTTCCCGCATGAGCGATTTTCTCGCCGAGGTGGTCGCGGCGTTTGCGGCCGGTGCGCCACGCCACCACCATCTGGTGGTCAAGGCGCACCCGCTCGAGGATGGGCGCGAAAATCTGCGGCGCGTGTTGCTCGTTCTCGCGCGCCGCCACGGTGTCAGCGGGCGGGTGCATTACCTGCGCGGGGGTAAACTGGCCCGGCTTCTCGACGATGCACGCAGCGCGGTCACCGTCAACTCGACCGCCGGACAGCAGGTGCTGTGGCGCGGGATTCCCCTGCGGACGTTCGGTCGCGCCGTCTATGCCAAACCCGAGCTCGTCTCGGAGCAGCCGCTGGCGGACTTCTTCGCCGGTGCCCGCCGCCCCGACAACCGCGCCTACAAGGATTATCGCCGCTATCTGCTCGAAACCAGCCAGGTGCCGGGCGGTTTCTATTCCGCCCGCGGCCGGCGCCAGTTGCTGCGCCACGTGATCGACATGATGCTGTCGCTCCAGGATCCCTATCAGGCGTTGGAGACGGGGACCGCGGCTCCGAGACAACAGTTGCGACTTGTTCAGTAAATCCGCATGCTTGACGCTGGATTTTCAACCGCGACGGCGATAGCGTGCCTCGAGTCCTGATTCAGATAGCAGCAGGTCGAGGAGACCTAGACGTGACATTCCGACACATCCCGTGGGCCCGGCCCATCGCAATGCTGGCGATGCTCAGCATTCTGGCCGCCTGCGGATTGCCCCAGGTCGGTCCCAACAAGCGCCAGATCCTTGCCGGTTCGGTGCAAAACAACGGTAACGCCCATATCATCGCCGTCAACGACGCCGTGGCCCGCGCGACCGCGGTCGTCCCGGCGCTGGGATTTTCCAGCGATTTCCGCAATGCGGCGCAGCTGAATTCCGACACGATCCGCCCCGGCGACATTCTGGGCCTGACCATCTGGGAAAACGTCGACGACGGCCTGCTGGCGGGTGCGACCGGCAACTCGACCCCGCTGGAAGAGGTGCAGGTAGACGGCGAGGGATATGTCTTCGTGCCCTATGCGGGCCGGGTCCGGGCGGCGGGCAACACGCCGGAACAACTGCGCCAATCCATCACCGAACGCCTGGAACAGCAGACCCCCGACCCCCAGGTCGAGGTGCGCCGCATGGCCGGCGACGGATCAACCGTGTCGCTAGTCGGCGCGATCGGCGCACAGGGGGTCTATCCGATCGAACGGCCCACGCGCACGCTGGCCACCATGCTGGCGCAGGCTGGTGGTGTTTCCATCGAACCGGAAATCGCCCAGATTACCGTTACCCGTGGCAACCAGAAGGGCAGGATCTGGTTCCAGGATCTCTTCGCCCATCCCGAACTGGACATCGCCCTGCGCAACGGCGACCGGATCCTCGTGGAAGAGGATACGAGGCGGTTCACCGCGCTTGGCGCTACCAGCACCCAGGCCCGCGTGCCGTTCGAGACTCAGGACTTGTCCGCGCTCGAAGCGATTGCACAGGTCGGCGGGCTGATTTCGCGGGCGTCCGACCCCACCGGGGTTTTCGTCCTGCGTCAGGAGCGGGAGGAGGTCGCCAATGCGGTGCTCGGCCGCCGCGATCTGCGTGGGCCGCAGCGCGTGGTCTATGTGCTGGACCTGACCGAGCCGAACGGTCTGTTCATGGCGCGCGATTTCCGGATTCGCGACCGGGATTCCATCTATGTGACCGAAGCGCCCTATGCGCAGTGGGCCAAGTCGATCTCGATCATTTTCGGGGCGATCACACCGCTTTCCAGCCTCGACAGCCTCGCCGGCAGCTAGGATTGAGCGACAGGTGGCATGAATCCGCAGCCGGGGGCGATGGTCCCCGGCTGTTCGTTTTCAATGGCGGCTTCATGGCGCACCGCCTGCGCCGCATCCTGACCCTTGCGAACTATCGCCTGCGCGTCGGCATTCCCCGTTCGGGTGATGCGGTCGGGATCTGGGGTGACAGTCCGACCGCTCATCGGGGTCGGACAGTGGCGGCGCGACTGGATCTGCCGCTGGTGAGGGTGGAGGACGCGTTTCTGCGCGGTCTTCATCCCGGTCGCGCGGGCGAGGCGCCTGTCGGGTTGTTGCTCGACCGCACGGGGGTGCATTTCGATGCCTCGGCGCCCAGCGATCTCGAACGCCTGCTGGCGAGTGCCCCGCTGGATGAAACCCGCCTTCTTGACCGCGCGCGCGATGCCATCGCAAGGATGCGCGAAAGCCATTTGAGCAAGTATAGCGGGTTCGATCCCGCCACGCCGGTCCCCCCCGCCGGTTATGTGCTGGTGGTGGATCAGACACGCGACGACGCCTCGGTGCGCGCGAGCGGTGGCGATGTCGCGCGATTTCGCGAGATGCTGGCGCGCGCGCAGGCGGACAACCCCGGCGCGCCGGTCGTGATAAAGACGCATCCCGAAACGGCCGCCGGCTATCGTGCCGGTCACTACGACATCTCGGACAGCAATGATCGCGTCGTGCTGCTGGACGCCCCGGTCAGCCCCTGGGCGCTGCTGGAGGGCGCCGTTGCGGTTTACACGCTGTCGTCGCAACTGGGGTTCGAGGCGATTCTCGCCGGTCATCGGCCGCACGTCTTCGGCCAGCCATTCTATGCCGGGTGGGGGCTGACCCACGACGAACATCCCATACCGCGCCGGATTCGCAAACTGACCCGTGCGCAGCTTTTCGCGGCCGCCATGATCCTTTACCCGCACTGGTACGATCCGTTCCGCGACCGGCTATGCGGGATCGAAACCGTGCTCGACAATCTCGAAGCGCAGGTCGGGGCATGGCGGCAGGACCGCGCCGGCTGGATCGCGGGCGGCATGCGCCTTTGGAAGCGCAAGCCGCTGCAGGCGATGTTCGGGCAGGAAAAGCGGATGGTTTTCGATGACGCTCCTGCCGCGTCCACCCGGCGGCGCATGGTCTGGGCCGCTCGCGCGACCGGCGCGGACGAGGCCGTCGTGCGCGTCGAGGACGGCTTCCTGCGCTCCTGCGGTCTGGGCGCGGCACTGGTGCCACCGCTGTCGCTGGTGCTGGACGATCTGGGCATCTATTACGATCCCTCGCGCCCCAGCCGTCTGGAAAAACTGATCGCCGCACGCGAAAGCCTGACGCCCCGCCAGCAGCGTCGGGCAGAGGCGTTGATTGCGCGGCTTACGGCGGCGGGCCTGAGCAAATACAACCTACGCGGCCAGGCACCCGCCCTGCCCCGGGGGCACCGCATCCTGGTGCCGGGACAGGTCGCGGATGATGCCTCGATCCGCTGGGGAACCCGCGACATCGCCCCCAACAACGCCCTGCTGCGCGCCGCGCGCGAGGCCAACCCGCATTCGGTGATCGTTTACAAACCGCACCCCGATGTCGAGGCCGGGCTGCGCGACGGGGCCATCGCGCGCGATGACCTGGCCGATGTGATCGCCGATCACGCCGATCCGGCCGCCCTGCTGGACCAGGTCGATGAGGTCTGGACCATGACCTCGCTTCTGGGGTTCGAGGCGCTGTTGCGCGGCCTGCCCGTCACCACGCTGGGCGCGCCGTTCTATGCTGGCTGGGGCCTGACCATCGATCTGGGCGATGTGCCGGAACGTCGCCGCGCGCGTCCCGCACTGGCCGGGCTGGTCCATGCCGCGCTGATCGACTATCCGCGTTATCTCGACCCGGTGACGGGGCGGATCTGTCCCGTCGAGGTGGTGGCCGAGCGTCTGGCCAGCGGCACGCTGCCCCGCCCCGGTCCCGGCAATCGCGCGCTGTCAAAGCTGCAAGGGCTGCTTGCCAGCCGCGCCGCGCTTTGGCGCTAGATCTGCGGACGCACCCAATGATGCAGCACATCGCCGCCGATGGCGCGGGTTTCCCGAAGCTGAAAGCGGGCGGCAGTGTTCAGGCGTTCCAGCCCCAGCGCGCCGATGGCGGGCAGGCCGTCGCCGCCGATGGTCAGCCCGGCGGTGAAGCCGATCAGTTCGTCCACCAGATCATCCGCCAGCAGCGACGCGGCCAGCGCGCCGCCGCCTTCGCAGAACACACGGGTCAACCCCGCCGCGCCCAACTTGCGCAGCAGGTCGGTCGTGTCGATGCGGCCAGCCACGACCGCGCACGGGACAAGCCGCGCGCCCAGTCCCTGCCAGGCACGGATACGCTCGCCATCTGCGCCGGGGCCGTGGCACAGCCACAGCGGCACGTCGCGCGCCGAACGCGCCAGTTTCCCCAATAGCGGCAGGTCCAGGTGGCGTGATACCACGACGCGCACCGGCTGGCGGTCGATGCCGAGGTCGCGCACCGTCAGCGACGGATCGTCTGCCCGCGCCGTCCCCGCGCCCACCATCACCGCGTCATGGCGCGCGCGCCATCCGTGCACCAGGCGCCGCGCTTGCGGGCCGGTGATCCATTGGCTGTGTCCGCTGGCGGTTGCGATGCGCCCGTCGAAACTGCTGGCGAGCTTCAGCGTGACCATCGGACGCCCCTGCTCGGTGCGCAGGAGGAATCCGGCATGATCGTGTCCGGCCTCGCGCGTCAGCACGCCGGTTGTCACCGCAATGCCCGCCTCGCGCAGCATCGCAAAACCCTGGCCGGAAACGCGTGGATCACTGTCCTCGAACGGGGCGACGACGCGGGCGATACCTGCGCCGATCAACGCATCTGCACAGGGCGGCGTCTGGCCATGATGGGCGCAGGGTTCGAGCGTGACATAGGCGGTTGCCCCCCGCGCCGCCGCACCGGCCTGCCGCAAAGCCACCGACTCGGCGTGGGGGCGACCGCCCGGCGCCGTCCACCCTCGCCCGACGATGCGCCCGCCGCGCACGATGACGCACCCCACGGCCGGGTTGGGCCAGCACGCGCCCTGATTGCGCCGTCCCAGCGACAGGGCAAGCGCCATGAATCGTTGGTCGAGGCGCCTCACTCGTCCGGGGCTGCGTCCGGGTGCAGCTCGCTCACGAACTTGTCGAAATCATCGGCAGCCTGAAAGTTCTTGTAGACGCTGGCAAAGCGCACATAGGCCACGGTATCGATCCGGGCCAGCGCCTCCATCACGATTTCGCCGATCTTCTTGGAGGGAATATCCGTTTCGCCCATGCTTTCCAGCCGTCGCACGATGCCGGAAATCATCTGGTCGATGCGTTCGGGTTCGATGGGGCGTTTCTGCATGGAAATGCGGATCGAGCGTTCCAGCTTGTCGCGGTCGAAATCCTCGCGTTTGCCCGTGGATTTGATCACCACGAGATCGCGCAACTGCACACGCTCGTAAGTTGTGAACCGCCCGCCGCACGCCGGACAGAACCGGCGGCGCCGTATCGCCACATGATCCTCGGCCGGGCGCGAGTCCTTGACCTGCGTGTCTACATTTCCGCAAAACGGGCAGCGCATCGGCCGGTCCCCCTCATCAAATCCGCCTCTGTTTGTGGTCGCTCGGGGCCACTTGTCCACAACTATAGGCGACACTCCAGAAATTGGGTAGAGGCGATTTTGACCCCCCATATCAACGGATGGAACCTTCACGGCGGCGCACGCGTTTCCTTCAACAGGCGTCGGCGACCGCCCGCGCCGGTAAAATCACGCACAGGAGGTAGATATGAGTGTCGCAAGAGTGACGGAAATTTCGGCCACATCGCCGCAAAGCTTCGACGATGCCGTGGCGAAGGGGGTTGAGCGCGCCTCCGAGACGCTTCGCAATGTGACCGGCGCCTGGGTCAAGGAACAGCGGGTTCAGGTCGGCAACGGCAAGGTCAGCGAATATCAGGTCAACCTTATGGTGACCTTCATTCTCGAAGATTGATGCATGCCGATCAGGCAGACAGATGCGCTGCCACGCGCCGCGTGTGCGGCGCGTCCCGGTGTTCGAACAGGTAAATTCCCTGCCACGTGCCCAGCAGCATTCTTCCCTGCACCACCGGAATCGACAGGCTGACCGGTAGCAGCGCCGCCTTGATATGGGCGGGCATGTCATCCGGCCCTTCGGTCGTGTGGCGCAGCCACGACATTTCCGAACTATCCGCATGTGGCACCAATCGCCGCATGAATGCGGCAAGATCGCGCTGAACATCGGGATCCGCGTTTTCCTGTATCAGCAGCGACGCCGAGGTATGGCGCAGGAACAGCGTCAGCAGTCCGGTTGCGGCGTTCGATGTAGACAGCCAGCGCGCGACATCCGAGGTGATGTCGTAAAGCCCTGCGCCATCGGTTTTCTGAATGAATTCGGTCTGCATCGCTCGTCATCGCTCGAAGGGGAAGCGATCCTCGAAAGGATCGTCACCATAGCAATATTGATGTGCCGCAGCGGATGTCAGGTTTTCACCTACTCTGTCGAGCGAGAGGGAATAGCCCGACGACGTGTCGACCACCGGTGGCGGTATAAGCGCGAATTGCACGGCGGTGCTGTCAGTACGGGTCCGGCTTGGCCCAATGCCGCGATGGATATAGATCCGCTGAACCGCCGCCGTATCCAACACGCGACGCGCATAATCGCCCGCCGCACACCAGAATTGCGCCGGTCCGGCACCGGGGCGGCTGAGCACCTCGAACACGCCGTCGGACAGCGGGAAAACCTCCTGCCGGTTCACCGCACGCCATGCTGACGCGGCACCGGAGCAGAACATCAACAGAACGAGGGCGGTCAGGGCGACGCGGCGCATGGCGGTCTCAGTATCGGACCGGCGGGCGGTCGCAATCCTGCACCGACAGCTGCACGGACTGGCTGCGCCCCACCCGCAGCGGCAGGCTTATGAAGCTTCCCTCGGCGGGCTGAAGGCCGGCAGCTTTAGGGTCGAGGGTGAACTGGACGGTGGTGCGCTTGTTGACACTCACGCCGGGGCCGCGGCCCCGTACGACATAAATCAACGCCGTCCACGGCGCGTTCAAAGCGCGACGGGCATAATCGCCTGCACCGCACCAGTAACGCCCGGAGGATGCGGCGGTGCTGCCATAAACCTCGAAAACGGCATCGTTGATCCGGCTGACCCGCATATCGCGTTTGGCGCTGAAATCCGCCGACGCCACCTGCGGCAGGCACAGCAACAGCGCGACAATCGGGGCGGCAATCGCATGTTTCATCGCGTCCTCACTTTCACCAGCTATCGGAAACCATAGTCCAGTGAACCGCCACGAACAGCACATTCACGGTTACGTGACGGTCCACCACGATCAGGCCCGGCGAAAACGCCGCCGTCCCTCACTGATCGAGAAACGAGCGCAACTTGCGCGAACGGCTGGGATGCTTCAGCTTGCGCAACGCCTTCGCCTCGATCTGGCGGATGCGTTCGCGGGTGACGCTGAACTGCTGCCCGACCTCTTCCAGCGTGTGATCCGTGTTCATGCCGATACCGAAACGCATCCGCAGCACACGTTCCTCGCGCGGGGTGAGGCTGGCTAGAACCCGTGTCGTGGTTTCCTTCAGGTTCTCCTGAATGGCGGAATCCAGCGGCAGCACCGCGTTCTTGTCCTCGATGAAATCGCCAAGCTGGCTGTCTTCCTCGTCGCCGATCGGCGTTTCCAGCGAGATCGGCTCCTTGGCGATCTTCATCACCTTGCGGACCTTCTCCAAAGGCATCTGCAGCTTCTCGGCCAGTTCTTCCGGCGTGGGTTCGCGCCCGATCTCATGCAACATCTGCCGGCCGGTGCGCACCAGCTTGTTGATCGTCTCGATCATGTGCACCGGAATACGAATGGTGCGCGCCTGATCGGCAATGGATCGGGTGATCGCCTGCCGGATCCACCAGGTCGCATAGGTGGAGAACTTGTAACCACGGCGGTATTCGAACTTGTCCACGGCCTTCATCAGCCCGATATTGCCTTCCTGAATGAGATCAAGGAATTGCAGACCGCGGTTCGTGTATTTCTTGGCGATCGAGATCACCAGACGCAGGTTTGCCTCGACCATTTCCTTCTTGGCCTGGCGCGCCTCTTTCTCGCCCTTTTGCACCTGCTGGACGATGCGACGGAATTCGCTGATGTCCAGCCCGACATACTGACCGACCTGCGCCATGTCCGCGCGCAGCTCCTCGACCTTGTCGGTGCTGCGCTCGATGAACATCTGCCAGCCACGGCCCGGCTTTTCCGCCATTTCCGACAGCCAGTTCGGGTCCAGCTCGCGGCCGCGATATTCGTCGACGAATTCGCGCCGGTTGATGCGGGCCTGGTCGGCCAGCTTGACCATGGCGCTATCCAGCGACATCACCCGCTTGTTGATGCCGTAAAGCTGGTCGATCAGGGCCTCGATACGGTTGTTGTGCAGGTGCAATTCGTTCACCAACAGCACGATTTCGGCCCGCAATTTCTGGTACTTTGCTTCCTGCTGACCGCCGAACGAGCCATCTTCGTTCAGAGTTGCGGAAATCCGGCTGTCCTGCATTTCCGAAAGCTGCTGATAGTCACTGGCGATCCGTTCCAGCATGGCCAGAACCCGATCCTTCAGGGCGGCCTCCATCGCGGCCAGGCTCATGTTGGCCTGCTCGTCCTCGTCCTCGTCGTCATCCTTGGCGATGGGGTTGCCGTCGGCGTCGAGTTCGGGGCCGCTGTCCGCTTCGGTCTTGGCAGCATCCGTCCGGGACGGGTCGACGATCGGCTCGGTTACGTCGCCCTCCTCCTCCATCTGGTTGCCAAATGTGGTTTCCAGGTCGATCACATCGCGCAGGAGAATATCTTCGGACAGCAATTCGTCGTGCCAGATGGTGATCGCCTGAAATGTCAGCGGGCTTTCGCACAGGCCTGCGATCATCGTGTTGCGCCCGGCCTCGATGCGCTTGGCAATGGCGATCTCGCCCTCGCGCGACAGCAATTCGACGCTGCCCATCTCGCGCAGATACATGCGAACCGGATCGTCGGTGCGGTCCAGCTTTTCGGCGCCGGACCCGGCCAGCGTGACTTCGCGGGCGCTTTCGGTGGTGGCGACCTCGGTCGACCCCTTGGCGTCTTCTTCCTCGGCCTCTTCATCCTCGATGATGTTGATGCCCATTTCGGAAAGCATCGACATCACGTCTTCGATCTGCTCGGAACTCACCTGGTCGGGGGGCAGCACCTGATTGAGTTGATCATAAGTGATGTACCCCTTTTCGCGGGCGTCGCCGATCATTTTCTTGACGGCGGCCTGGCTCATGTCCAGCGAGATTTCGGCCTCCTGATCATCGGTCTTGCGCTCGTCTGTGTCTTTCGCGGCCATTCAATGCTCCTGCAAGGTGCCTGGGTGATTCGCGTGGGGCGAATCATTCACGGGATCAGGTGATTCGTCACCCCCGTGTAACCGTTTTTAACCAAGTATTCTTTACCAAAGCCCTATTTTGGCGGCTTCGAATACCTGATTCTCTCCAATAGCGATTCCAGCGCGCCGCGTTCCTCGCGGCTGATTCGGGCGCCGTTGTCGCCGGTGTCGTATTCCGTCTTGTCCTCGTGCGGGTTTCGCATCGCCCGGTTGCGCGCCTCGGCGGCCTGGCGCAATCGCCACGTCAACGCCTCATCCGCAAGACCGGACAGATCCTCTACCGCCTCGGCAATCTCGGCGTTCAGCCCACGCCGTGCCTGAAGTTTCGCGAGTTCCTCGGCCAGAATCATACGGGCCAGGTCCACATCGCCGGGGTTACGCAGGCAGGGGCTTATTGCGACATGGCGCAGCGCCATCAGATTTTCAAGGGCAGGCGCGCCGATCCGGTCGCGGATTTCACGCATCAGCATGTCGCGGTCCGCGTCGCGGTGAGCCAGCAAAAGATCGCGCAAACGCGCATGCACCGGATCGGCGAAGGGCATGGAGTCAAGCTCGGTCTCGAATTCCACGATCACCTGCGGCGTGACAATCGCGCTGGCCAGAATCACCGCCTCGCGCATGTGGTCCTGTGCGCCATCGCCCGCCGCCACCAAAAGCGAGGACTTGGTGCCTGGCATCGCGGTCGGTATCGGCGCGCGACCACTCCATTTTCCGCGACCGGCCTGACGACGGGGTGCAAAAAGTTCCCAGCGCAACGCCTTGATCTCAGATCCGTAATGGGCGCGGATCGACGGATCACGGATCAGACGGATCTTTTCGCGCAGCGCCTTGTCCAGCGCCGCCTTGCGCTCGGGGCTGTCGAACACCCGGCCTTCGGTTTCCCGCTGCCAGAGCAGGCGCACCATGGGCACCGCGCGGTCGAGCACGTCCTGCACGGCCCCTGCCCCCTTGGCGCGTATCAGATCATCGGGGTCCAACCCCTCGGGCATCAGCGCGAACCGCAGGGATTGCCCGGCTTCCAGAAGCGGCAAAGCCAAGTCGATCAGCCGCATCGCCGCGCCCGATCCCGCCTTATCGCCATCCAGTGCAATCACCGGTTCGGGTGCGATACGCCAGAGCAATTGCAACTGGCTTTCCGTGATCGCCGTGCCCAAAGGCGCAACGGCGGCGGCGAACCCCGCTTCGGACAGCGCGATCACGTCCATGTAGCCTTCGGCCACGATCAGGGTCTGGCCCTTGCCGGCGGCCGCCCGTGCGACGCCGTGGTTATACAGGCTGCGGCCCTTGTCGAACAGCGCGGTTTCGGGCGAGTTGAGGTATTTCGCGTTATCGTTCGGATCCATCGCCCGCCCGCCGAAGGCGATCGCGCGCCCACGGGCATCGCGGATCGGAAACATGATCCGGTCGCGGAATGTGTCATAGGGCTTGCCGCCCTTGCTGCTGGGTTTGGCCAGACCGGCATCCAGAATCAGGTCTTCTGCCACCCCCTTGCCGCGCAGATGATCCCAAAGCGTCCGCCACGCATCGGGCGCGAAACCGATTTCCCATCGCTCCTGCACGGAATCGTCCAGACCGCGCCCCGCCAGATACTCCCGTGCCGCGCCGGCCGGACCTGTTGCCAGTTGCAGGCGAAAAAACCGCACGGCCTGTTCCATGATCTCGGCCAGTTGCGAACGGCGGTCGGTTTTCTCCTGCGCCTTGGGATCACGCGCGGGCATTTCCATTCCCGCCTCGCGCGCGAGAATCTCGACCGCCTCCATGAAACCGGCATTCTCGGTTTCCATCACAAAGGAAATGGCGTCGCCCTTGGCGTGGCAGCCAAAGCAGTAATAAAATCCCTTGCGGTCATCGACATGAAAGCTGGCGGTCTTTTCCTGATGGAACGGGCAAGGCGCCCAGAGGTCGCCCTTGCCCTGATTGGATTTGCGCGCATCCCACATGACCTTGCGACCGACGACCTGACCCAGGCTCGACCGACTGCGCAATTCGTCCAGAAATCCGGGGGGGAGGCTCATATCACATCATGTCGGTCCGATTGCTCGGCCTGTTCCTGGCACGGGTGAAGCGATCTCGGCTGTGGCATCGCCCTATTCGCCGAGGCACAATTTGTTCCAGGTATCGGCGAGATCCTGGGCTCGCAGACCATCCAGTTTCTGTTCATAGACCCAAGGCACGATGATCGGGATGGCGGCATTGTAGTTCTCCGGCCATGTCGGCCCGTTGGCCAGAACGGTCTGTTCGACATCCGCCTCGGACACATTGTTCAGCCGGGCCTGCTGGATCGCGGCGACAATGTCGGCCTGATGGGCGCAGCTTTCGCTGGCCGTATCGGCCGCGAAGGACGGGGTGGCCAAAAGGGCGAAGGCGAGGACAATACGTTTCATGGGTATTCAACTCCGTGGAATCGGCAGGGTCGATTCGAGCCTATCCGCAATGACGACCGGCTGCCATGCGGCTTCTCGCTATTGCGTGCAGTGCGCCCCAGTGGCCGTCACAATCCCTTGGCGCGATAGCTGGCGGCGACCCGATCGATCGACACCATATAGGCGGCGGTGCGCAGGTCCGGCACGTCGTTCCGACCGTGCCAGACTTCGCGCATGGATTGATAGGCAATACGCATCGTGTCGTCCAGCCCCGACCGCACCAGTTCCAGTTCGTCGGCCCCGCGCAGATACTTCTCCTTGAAGCCGGGCGACAGCGTCCAGCCCAGGTTCTTGTCTTGCGACAATCGCTCCAGCTCATCGACGACCAGTTGGTGGCGCGATTCTTCCTGACGGCGCTGCATCCGGCCAAAGCGGATACGCGACAGATTCTTGACCCATTCGAAATACGAGACGGTCACGCCCCCCGCATTCGCATACATGTCCGGGACGATGAGGACCCCCTTGTCCCGCAGGATTTCGTCGGCGCCGGCGGTGATCGGGCCGTTGGCCGCCTCGATGATCAGCGGGGCGCGGATGCGCGGCGCATTGGCCATGTTGATCACACCCTCCATCGCCGCCGGAATCAGGATGTCGCAGGCTTCTTCCAGTACCTTCGCGCCATCGGCGGTATGGGTGGCGTCGGGATACCCGGAAACCCCGCCATGACGCACCAGCCATTGATGCACCGCCTCGACATCCAGCCCGTCGGGGTCGAACAGCGCGCCGTCATGTTCCACGATGCCCGTGATGGCGACGCCGTCTTCCTGCGCGAGGAATTTCGCCGCGTGAAAGCCGACATTCCCGAGCCCCTGCACGATGACCCTCTTGCCATCCAGCCCGCCTGACAGCCCGGCCTTGGCCACGTCCTCGGGATGGCGAAAGAACTCGCGCAGCGCGAATTGCACCCCCCGCCCCGTCGCCTCGACGCGGCCGACGATGCCGCCGGCATTCAGCGGCTTGCCGGTGACGCAGGCGCGCGAATTGATATCGGTCGTGTTCATGCGGGCGTACTGATCGGCGATCCAGGCCATTTCGCGTTCGCCGGTGCCCATATCGGGGGCCGGGACGTTCTGACTGGGATGGATCAGGTCGCGCTTGACCAGTTCATAGGCGAAACGGCGGGTGATCTGTTCCAGTTCGCGTTCCTCGTAGAGCCGCGGATCGATGCGCAACCCACCCTTCGAGCCGCCGAACGGCACCTCGACCAACGCGCATTTATAGGTCATCAGCGCCGCCAGCGCCTCGACCTCATCCTGATGCACGTTGGGCGCATAGCGAATGCCGCCCTTGACCGGCTCCATATGTTCGGAATGGACCGAGCGATAGCCGGTGAAGGTGTGCACATGTCCGCGAAGCCGCACCCCGAAACGCACGGTATAAGTGGAATTGCAAACCCGGATCTTTTCCTCCAGCCCCGGCGACAGGTCCATCAGGGCGACCGCCCGGTTGAACATCAGGTCCACACTTTCGCGAAAGCTGGGTTCATTGATCTGGGTCATGCAAGGGTCCCTCCCGAGGCAGCGGCGAGTCGCGCTGCGGTTCATGTGACTGTCATTCCATGATGAAATGGTTAAACCGTGCGCCGAAATTCGGCAACAGCGGCGACAAATTCATGTCTTTGCGCGCCCAAGCCGCGGCAATCCGCGTCGCTCTCGCGGATTTGCATAGACCCCGCGAGAACCTCATTGTTTCGCTTTGTTTTCGCCCGATTTCGGACATCTTTTCCGACAAAGCTTGGCCTGACCAAATCGCATCCGACGATCACGGCCTTCCGTTTGGCGAAAGAGACATGCAATGCCCGAATATCCACCGGACACCCGCACCGCCCCCGTCGTCGAACGGATCTCCGGACATCTGCGCGAATTCGGCCGGGACGAGGGCGGTTCGCTGATCATTTTCAGCCTCTACATGTTCATTCTCATGCTGATGATGGCAGGGATCGGCATTGATCTGATGCGGTTCGAACGCGACCGTAGTCTGTTGCAGTCCACCCTCGACCGCGCGGTTCTGGCCGCCGCCGATCTGAACCAGAAAAGGCCTCCGCGCGAGGTGGTGATCGATTACTTCGACACGTCCGGCTTGTTGCAATATCTCGACGAGGACTCGATCAAGGTCACTCAAGGCATCAATTTTCGCAACGTCCACGCCGAGGCCCGGGCCGAGATGCCCACCGATTTCATGCATCTGAACGGCGTCGATTCCCTGACCGTTCCGGCCGTTGCCGCGGCGCTCGAACGCGTGCCCAATGTCGAAATCTCGCTGGTGCTGGATATATCGGGATCGATGCGCAATGATGGACGGATGACGGCGCTGCGACCGGCGGCGGTAAAATTCGTGAATGCCGTTCTAAAGGACGATGCCAAGGACAAGACGTCGATCAACCTGATCCCCTATGCCGGCCAGACCAATCCCGGACCCTGGATGTTCGACCACCTGAACGGGCGGCGCTATGCCGACATCGAACTGGACGAAGACGATGGCGGCGACGAGAACGACCGCTATCCCAACGTATCGTCTTGCCTGGAACTGAACGGCAGTGATTTCACGCATTCCGATCTGCCTAATGAAGCCGGCTATGATCAGACGCCGCATTTCATGAACTGGAAGATCGCCTCTTCGGTGATGGACTGGGGCTGGTGCCCGCGCGACGAGTCCTCGATCATCTATGCGTCCAACGACGCGGTCAAACTGAACGGCCTCATCAACGCAATGCGGATGCACGACGGCACCGGAACGCAATACGCGATGAAATGGGCGCTGGCGCTTCTGAATCCGTCTTCCCAGGCGACGTTCGCCAAAATGGCCACTGACAAGGTGATCCCAGCCGGTTTCGGCACGCGGCCCGCGTCGTGGAAAGATCCCGAAACGGTAAAATACATCGTCTTGATGACCGACGGTCAGGTCACCGAGCAGGTGCGCCCGAAAGATCCCATGCATCCGGAAAACCCCACGCAGGAACTGAACGAGGGACGGAAAAGCGACCGCAACGAAATCACGTCGAAAAGCACCAACTTCACGCGCTTCAAGAAGCAATGCGATCTGGCCAAATCCGCGCATCGCAACGTCATTGTCTACACCATCGCCTTCGATGCGCCCGACACGGTTCAGAGCCAGATGAAGCAATGCGCCTCAAGTCCATCGCACTTCTTCAAGGCCGGCACCGACGACATCGCCAAGGTGTTCATCAACATCGCGCGGCAAATCAACGAACTGAAACTGGTGAACTGATGCAACGGGTGGGCAATTTCCTCGCAAACTGGCGTCAGCGCGAGGACGGCAATGCCACTATCGAATTCGCCATCGTCTTTCCCGCCATGATCGGCATGCTGCTGGCCGGTGCCGAACTGGGCATGGTCAGTCTGCGCCACGCCATGCTGGAGCGCGCCATGGACCTCACCGTGCGCGACATCCGGCTGGGGACGGGCGACGCGCCGCAACATGACCAGATCAAAACCACGATCTGTGCACGCGCCAGCTTTATCGAGGACTGCGCCGACAATCTGCGGCTGGAAATGGTGCGCGTCGATCCACGAAACTGGAGCGGCATAGGCGAGCGGCCCGACTGCACCGATCGATCCGAGGAGGCCAAACCGGTGCGCAACTTCGACAATCAGGCTCAGGCCAACGATATGATGATCCTGCGCGCCTGCGCCAAGATCACGCCCATCTTTCCCACGACGGGACTGGGCAAGAACCTCACCAAGGACGCCGCCGGGCAATTTTCGTTGGTGTCCATGTCGGCCTTCGTACAGGAACCGGAGTGATCGCCATGCGCCCGAAATCGCACCTTCGCACCCGCCTGAGCCGTTTCGCGGACGCGACCCACGGTGCCGTTTCGGTGGAATTCGTGCTGGCCATGCCGATCCTGTTCTGGGCCTTCACTGCATGTTTCGTCTTTTTCGATGGCTATCGGCAGAGCGCGGTCAACCTCAAGGCAGCCTATACGATCAGCGACATGATCTCGCGAGAAACCGCGGGAATCGACGACAATTATATCGATTCACTGCAAAAACTGCTGACGCTGATGACCCGTTCCGGAACGGACACGGCCTTGCGCGTCACCATCGTGCAATGGGATGAGGATATGAACAAATACCATGTGGACTGGTCAGTGGCACGGGGTTACCAAGCGGTTCTGAGCGATGCCGCCCTGGTCGGCATGAAGGACCGCCTGCCAACGATGTCCGATGGCGAACGCGTGATCCTGGTCGAAACCTCCAACACCTTTACGCCGAGCTTTCGTGTCGGCCTTGACGAGACGCAACTGACCAACTTTGTCTTCACGCGCCCGCGTTTTGCCCCACAGGTCGCCTGGGCCGGCGACGATTTCGACCCGAACGACGACAGCGACAACGCCGAAGGCTGAAACTGTTTAGCTTCCGCTGCTCTTCGAGATGCGAGACGACGCGGTCGCGCCGCTGGAGCGTTTCGGCTTTAACCTGAATCAGGATTCACTGCCTCTCGCCAACGCTCGAAAGCGAATTGTGATACGCGATGTCTCAGGTAAAAGCCGAAGCACTTTAACGATTTCGGGCCGTCAGTCGCGCGCTCAGCAACGCCGCCATCTGCCGTGTCTGCGACGCCGGCACAACGCCGCCCACCCCGACCCGGCGGCCGATGCGCCACCACAGGCCAGGGCGCCATGCAAACGCGCCCGGTGTCGTCGTGCGCAGAACGAAACCCTGCGATGGCTTGAGCGCGAAACTCCCGCGCTCCACCGTATCGATATCGTCAAGCCGTGCGAGGATGACGCCGGCGCTGTCGCGCAACCCGCCGTCGTTCAGTTCGACGCACAGGGCGGTTGCACGCCACATCTGCCACGCCAGGGACCAGACCAATATCGCCAATCCGGCAAGAGTGCCCTGCATCCACAATCCGTCCGCCACGCTCACCGCGACCCGCAGGAACAGCGCGCCGAGCAGGCCCAGCGTGACAACACCCAGCCATCTCCGCGGCTGGCTGGCCTTGATCTGTACCACGACACCATCTTCCAATTGATCTCTCAGCCCCGATACCCTCACGCTCAAAAAGCGAGTATCTTTCGGCTTCTGACATGACAAGCGAAAGCGTGACGCGGCGGCGGCGTCAGGAATGTTCCTCGGCGGCAATAGCGGCCAACGCGCGATTGTACGCCTTGAGCGCATCGATATGGAACAACGCACCGACCAGGCGCCGGGGCGCATCATCATCGTCTTGCTGAACCACCGGCACGAACCCGTCGGCAACACGATCAAGCAGCGGCAGCGCCGCCTCGAGCGTGGTGTTCGATGCAACGTAAAGCCCGTCTTCGATCATCTCCCGGCACCGGGCCGGGCTTGCGGCATTGGGCGCATCCGGTGCCCGCATGACACTGCGCGCCTGAAACGTCGCCGGGAGATACGCCTGCGGACCGGCCGCCAAATGAAGGCCCTGACGTTCCAGTTGGGTCAGAAAGAACGAACGCTCGACCATGCGCGAGGCCAGCGCGGTGGAGATGCTGACCGATACCATCACCGCAATGCCGATCTGCCAGTCTCCGGTCAGTTCGAACACGATCATCGTCGTCGAGATCGGCGCACCCAGAACGGCCGCGGCCACCGCCCCCATCCCGGCATAGGCGTATAGCGTCGGGTTCCCCGAAACGTCCGGCAACAGGCTGGTGGCGATCAGTCCGAAAGCCAGCCCTGATAACGCGCCCAACATCAACGAGGGTGAAAAAACGCCGCCCCCCATGCGCCCGCCGAATGTCAGGGCGACGGCCGCAGTCTTGATCACCGCAAAGACGATGGCTTCGTTCAGCAGGTAATCGCCCGACAGCGCGTTATAGGTCGTCTCGTAACCCACACCGATGATATGGGGAAACCAGATCGCAATGGCGCCCAGCAATGCCCCCGACACTGCCGGGCGCAGCCAGCGGGGCAGACCGCTGCGCTTTTGCAGTCGGTCGGCCATATCCTCGGCCCAGAAAATCGAGCGCATCATGATGACGGCGATCACGCCGCACACCAGCCCGAGCACCAGAAAGGCGGGAAGTTCGACATAGAATTCAAGGGCGCCCGGCGTCGTCAGGGTGAATTCCGTCACGTCGCCGAATTCCAGCCGGTTGATCACGGTGCCGGCCACGCTTGCGATGACGATCGGAGCAAAGGCGTGGACCGCGAAATGGCGCAGCACCACCTCGAGCGCGAAAAGCGCGCCCGCTATCGGCGCGTTGAAACTGGCCGAGACCGCGGCGGCGACGGCACAGCCCAGCAGATCGCGTCCTGTCAGGCCATCGGCCTTGATTTGACGGCACACAAGCGTCGAAATCACCCCCGCCATATGCACGACCGGCCCCTCGCGCCCCGAAGATCCGCCAGATCCCAGCGTAATCAGCGACGCGAACATCGACGCCACGCCGGCGCGGCGCTCGACCCGACCATCGCGCAGTGCGGCACCTTCGATCACGTCGGCCACCGCGCGAACCCGACCATCCGGCGTGAAGCGATGCAGGATCAGCCCGACGGCCAGCCCGCCCAGGATCGGGATGGTCAGGATCCAGTACCACGGCAGCGATTCGGCGAAGCTGTGGAGACGGTGGACATCGTCGGTGCCATAGAGGGCGGTCTGCAAGGCGTCGATGCCCTTGCGGAAGAACAAGGCGGCGAACCCGGCGGCGATGCCGATGGCCAGCGCGATGAACCAGAACCGGATCTGGCCGGGCCCGCGATGCCGCAGCACCCGCCAACCGTCACCGGCGGCACTGACCGCATGACGGAACTGGCGCGACAGCCAGGAACGGGAAGGGTCGGCCATGCCTGCCTCACATTCGGGTTGTTCTTCTGTTTAGCTTCTTTGGTTTCACATTTGAATCAAAGAATTACCGGCTGGCCCGATTGCCGGAACGCCACCTGCCCGTCAGTCGCCCAACAGGGCACGGGCGGCTGCGCGGGCCTCGGTCGTGATGGTATCGCCGGCCAACATGCGCGCGATTTCGTCGATGCGGTCGGGCTCGGCCAGCGGCGTGACGGTGGACAGGGTGCTTTGGGCGTCGCTCTGCTTGTGCACGCGCCAATGATGCGCACCCCGTGCGGCGACCTGGGGCGAATGGGTCACGACCAGCACCTGCCCCCCTGCCGCCAGTGACTCGAGGCGTCGCCCGACCGCATCGGCGGTGGCGCCGCCCACGCCACGGTCGATCTCGTCGAAGATCATGGTCACCCCGCTGGACGGACCGGTCAGACAGACCTTTAGCGCCAGCAGAAAGCGGCTGAGTTCGCCGCCCGACGCGATCTTGTTCAGCGGTCCCGGCGGCACTCCGGGATTGGTCGTGACGGTAAAGGCAACCGCGTCGCGCCCATCGGGACCGGGATCGGAGGGTGTGATTTCAGTGCGAAACACCGCGCGCTCCATCTTGAGCGGCGCGAGTTCGGCCATGACGGCGGAATCAAGGCGTGATGCCGCCTCGGCGCGTTCTTCCGACAACGTGTCGGCGGCGGCGTCATAGGCGACTTGCGCGCGCTCCAGATCGGCAGTCAGAGTCGCCAGATCGGCATCGCCCGCGTCGAGTGCCGCCAAGCGGTCGCGCAGACCATGGGCGAGGTCGGCCAGTTCATCGGGCGCGACATCGTGCTTGCGCGCCAGGGCGCGGATCGCGAACAACCGCTCCTCGGTGCGCTCCAGTTCGAACGGATCGAATTGCAGCGTATCCAGCGCCTCTTCCACGCCGCGCTGCGCCTCGGAAATTTCATCAAGCGCGCGTCCCAATGCGGCAATGGGCGTGTCGAGCACGCCGTCCGCGCTGTCGGTCACGCCTTCCAGCCAGCGCAGCGCATCGCCGATGGCAGGTTCGGCGCCTTCGCCACCCTCGCCCCCCAAAAGGACATGCGCGCGCACCACGTCGTCGCGAATCTTTTCCGCGGCTTGCATCTGGCGGCGGCGCGTGTCGAGATCCGGCTCTTCTCCGGGCTGGGGGTCGAGTTCGTCCAGTTCGGCAAATTCGTGGCGCAGACGGTCCTCTTCGGCGCGCACGGCGTCCAGCGCCGCGCGGGTCTGTTCGACCGCCTTGCGCGCTGCACCCATTGCGGCCCAGCATTCTCGCGTGTGAGCGCGCGCGCGATCCAACCCCGCAAAGGCATCCAGCATGGCGCGGTGGCCGCGCGGGTTCAGCAGACCGCGATCATCATGCTGGCCGTGCAGTTCCACCAACGTGTCCGACAGCGCCCGCAGAACCTCACCCGAGCAGCGCCGGTCATTGACCCAGGCGGTCTTGCGCCCGTCGGCGGTATTGACCCGGCGCAGGATAAGTTCGCCGTCCCCCTCTGGCAGGCCCGCATTCGCCAGCACGACGCGGGCGTCATGGCCAGCGGGCAGATCGAACACCGCCGTCACCTCGCCCTGATCGGCGCCCTGCCGGACCAGTTCCGCCCGGCCGCGCCAGCCCAGAACGAAACCGAGGGAGTCGAGCAGGATCGATTTGCCCGCACCCGTTTCGCCTGTCAGGACGTTCAGACCCGGCTGGAACACGAGCTCCAGCCGGTCGATGATCAGCATGTCCCGGATTTCCAAGGCGCGCAGCATCAGGTCACGCGTGCGATGCGCGGCGGCGCACCGCCCCTGTTAAAGCCATTGACCCTTGATCGACTGCCGGTAGATCTGCGCCAGCCAGTTGTTGCCGCTGCTTTTCATCTCCAGCCCCTTGCCGGTCAACAGCGCATAGCTGCTCTGATACCACTCCGAGCCCTGATAATTATAACCCAGGATCGCGCCGGCGGTTTGCGCCTCGTCGGTCAGGCCAAGCGAAAGATACGCTTCGACCAGACGGTGCAACGCCTCGGCGGTATGGGTGGTGGTCTGGAAATCCTCGACCACGACGCGGAACCGGTTGATCGCCGCCGCGTAATGCTTGCGTCGCAGATAATAGCGCCCGATTTCCATTTCCTTGCTGGCCAGATGGTCGAAAGCCAGATCGAATTTCAGAATCGCGGAATTGGCATATTCGCTTTCCGGATAACGCTCGATCACCTCGCGCAGCGCCTGCAGGGCCTGAAAGGTCAGCCCCTGATCGCGCCCGACCTCGTCGATCTGGTCGTAATAGGACAGCGCCAAAAGATATTGCGCATAGGCCGCATCGTCATCGGTCGGATAGAAATCGATGAAGCGTTGCGCGGCCGAGCGGCTGTTGGGGTAATCGCGCCCCTGATGATAGGCGAATGCCTGCATGATCAGCGCACGTTTCGCCCATGTCGCATAGGGATAAAGCCGCTCGACCTCGGAGAAATAATAGGCCGCGTCATCGGTGCGATTGCGCGCCAGTTCATATTCGCCGCGCTCGAAAATCTGTTCAGGCGGGTAATCCTGAAGCTGCTCGTCCCGGTTTGCCGCCGGTCCGCCGCCGCTACACGACGCCAGCATCGCCACCAGCAAAACTGCGCCAATGGTTCTGGCTTTCATGGTCCTGCCGCCAATCATGCTTGCCGATCCTCGTCGTCTTGTCCGGGCATCCGCCCCGCTCGGGGTTGGTCTAGCACATTAATTTCCGGGGCAAAACGCCTTAAAGCATCCGATTGGAATGTTCGCGATATCCGTGTCCGCCGCGCGCCATCGCCCAATCAGGCGACTTCCGGTATCTCCGCCGGCACAAGGCCTTCGCCCGGAAGGCGGGCTGCGGTTTCGGCGTCGCACACAACACGACGCCAGGCATCGGGCTGGGCAAACAGTGCACGCAGCAGCGTGTTGGTCAGGGTATGGCCGGCCTTCTCGCCGACATACCGCCCCAGAATCGGCCCTCCGGCCAGCGCGAGATCGCCAAGCGCATCCAGCATCTTGTGGCGCACCGCCTCGTCGGCGTAGCGGAACCCGCCCGGGCTGAGCACGCGGTCGCCATCGACGACGACGGCATTTTGCAGCGTCCCGCCCAATGCCAGACCCTGATCGCGCATCGCGTCGATATCGGACTGGCGGCAGAACGTGCGGCTGTCGCACAGCTCGCGCGCAAATGTGCCGTTGCCCATGTCGAGCGATTTGCTCTGCCGCCCGATCGCCTTGTCCGCAAAATCGATGGTGAAGCCGATGCGGAATCCATCGAACGGCAGCAAGCTGGCACGCGCGCCGTCACGCTCGACAGTCACCGGCTTCAGTATCTGGATCGCGGTCACGGGCGTGGACAGGCGGCGCACACCGTGTTTCATGATTCCGCGAACGAACGGCGCCGCGGAGCCGTCGAGAATCGGAACTTCGGGACCGTCGATTTCGATCAGCGCGTTATGAACGCCACATCCGGCCAGCGCCGCCATCACGTGTTCGACGGTGGAGACCGAAACGCCGGCATCGTTCCGAAGACGGGTGCAAAGCGGCGTGCGGTCCACCCGGTTCCAGAGCGCGGGAATCGTCCCGTCCCCCAATTCGATATCCGTGCGGCAAAAGCGGATGCTTTGCCCCGCCGCGGCAGGGCGCAATACCATACGGGCCGGAGCGCCGCTGTGCAGCCCCACCCCCTCAAATGTCACCGGTGTTTTCAATGTGTTCTGCACAACTGGCCTCATACCTGTATATCGGCCACTCCGGGCCGTTGTGAAACAGGATCTAATGGGCGGGGCGCCGTCGCTCAACTCAATCTTTGCAACCGATTGAAACATCGCCGCTTCGGATCGGCGGATTCCGGTGCATGTCACGGCAACTCATTGAGGGAAAAAGAAAAAGGGCCGCATGGTGGCGGCCCTTTCGCAACTCGATCGTGATCCGGTCAGTTCGCCTGTCGGCGCAGAAATGCCGGAATCTCGATGCGTTCCTGATCCGGGTCCGGCTCGTGCCGCTGCTGCGGAGCGGCATGGCTCTGCTGAACCGGAGGCTGCTGACGCGCGGTTTGCGCGCCGCGCTCGCCCGGCGTGTCGCCGGCATGTCCGGTCATCCGGTTGATCAGCGAATTGATGCCAAAGCGCGGCCGTTCGCCATGTCCCTGCGCCTGACCGTGCAGCTGCGCCGGCGACGGGTTCAGGCTGCCGCGCTGCGGCGTCGGGGCCGCCTTGGCCGCGGCTGCCTGCAGGCGGCGAAGCGTGTCGGCGGACGGCTCGCCCGGCGCAGGTGCGCGCGGAGCAACGTATCCCTCAGGCTCTGCCTCGATCATGTCGCTGCGCGGCTCGAATTCGGGAACTTGCGGGCGATAAGCCGGTGCCGGAAGGCCATCGTCCTGCAGGCCGTGGCGGTCATGCGTGTCCTGCTGCGCGCTCGCGTAATGCGGTTCGCGCTCGAACAGATCGCTGCTTTGACCCTGCGCCACCTCGCGCGGCACTTCCCGCAGCTCGACCTCGCGGAACAGTTCCGGTTCCGGCGCGGGTTCGGCACGGGCGGCGACGGCGGGCTCTTCGAACGGGTGCGACGCCGGCTCTTCGGTCGAGACGTTCTTTTTCAGCGGCTGCGACATCGAACGGCGCGGAACGGGCATGTCGGCGTCAACCTCGGTGGCGTCGATGCCGGTGGCGACGACGCTGACCCGCATCATGCCTTCCATGCTGGTATCCAGCGTGCTGCCGACGATGATGTTGGCTTCGGGGTCGACCTCCTCGCGGATGCGGTTGGCGGCTTCGTCCAGCTCGAACAGCGTCAGATCGTGGCTGCCGGTGATGTTGATCAGAACGCCCTTTGCGCCCCGCAGGCTGATTTCGTCCAGCAGCGGGTTGGCGATGGCCTTTTCGGCGGCCTGGATCGCGCGATCCTCGCCCTCGGCCTCGCCGGTGCCCATCATCGCCTTGCCCATCTCGTCCATCACCGCGCGCACGTCGGCAAAGTCGAGGTTGATCAGGCCGGGCCGCACCATCAGATCGGTCACGCCCTTGACGCCCTGATACAGCACGTCGTCAGCCATGGAGAAGGCTTCGGTGAAGGTTGTCTTTTCGTTGGCCAGCCGGAACAGGTTCTGGTTGGGGATGATGATCAGCGTATCGACGACCTTTTGCAGGTTCTCGACGCCGTCCTCGGCGTTCTTCATCCGCTTGGCGCCTTCGAACTGGAAGGGCTTGGTCACGACGCCGACCGTCAGCACGCCCAATTCGCGCGCGGCCTGCGCGATGATCGGCGCGGCCCCGGTGCCGGTGCCGCCGCCCATGCCAGCGGTGATGAAGCACATATGCGCGCCCGCCAGATGATCGACGATCTGTTCGATGCTTTCCTCGGCTGCGGCCGCGCCGACGCTGGCGCGCGCACCGGCGCCCAGCCCTTCGGTCACCTTGACGCCAAGCTGGATGCGGTTTTGCGCCTGCGCCTGCTGCAACGCCTGCGCGTCGGTATTGGCGACGACGAACTCCACGCCGTCGAGTTGCTTTTCGATCATGTTGTTGACGGCATTGCCGCCCGCCCCGCCGACACCGAACACGGTGATCCGAGGTTTCAAATCGTCCTGACCGGGCATCGAAAGGTTCAATGTCATTACGTTGTCCGCCTGATGTTTGGCCCGCATTTACGGGTGTTTTTATGCCTATCCACAGACATTCTTATCGTTTGATCCGCCAAACGTCACCCATAAAATGACAGATTAACACAAAATATGGGCGAAATCTTGCTTGCAACCGCCGGATTTCGGCGTCCGCGCAAGATATCGACCAAAGTGTCAATACAACGCACAGATGTCGCGGCAATTGCCTCGGCATGCGGAAACGTCACGCCAAAGGCACGCGATCCGGTTTGTGTTGTCACGTCTGGACGACTGCTCGGTCGGCCTTTTGGGGTCTTTGAGTGCGCCCCTTGCGGATCACACTAACATGTTTCCCACGAGCCGTCACCCGCGAAGTGGCTTTTTACCAGTTGTCCTTGAACCATTTGACCGCCCGTTTCAGCGACCGGGCGGGATAGCGATCCACGGGGATCTCGAAATCCCACCATTCGTCCTGTGGATGCGCGGCGAACAGCGCCAGCCCGACCGCGCTGGCAAAGCCCGATCCGGTGGCCGCCTGCGGCAGCCCGTGCACCCGCAGCGGCCGCCCCAGCCGCACCTGCTGCCCCAGTATCCGGCTGGCCAGCCCGTCCAGTCCGGGGATCTGGTTGCCGCCGCCGGTCAGCACGATCTGCTGGCTGGGCAGGTGGTCGAACCCGGCGGCATCCAGACGGATGCGCACCTCTTCCAGGATCTCCTCGACGCGGGGGCGCATGATGCCGATCAGTTCGGCCCGGCTGACGGTGCGGCGATCGTGTTCCCAATCGCCGGTATCGCCGCCGATGTCGATGCGCTCGCGGTCGTCCATGCCGGTGGCGTGAACTCCGCCGTAAAAGGTCTTGATGCGCTCGGCAATCGCCATCGGGACGCCGAGGCCCATGGAAATGTCCGCCGTCACATGATCGCCGCCCATCTTGACCGTATCGGCAAAGATCATGTGCTTTTTCATGAAGATCGAAATGCCGGTGGTGCCGCCGCCCAGATCGATGCAGGCTGCGCCCAGTTCCTGTTCGTCCTCGACCAGCGACGAAACCCCCGAAACATAGGCCGAAGATGCAATTCCCGCCAGTTCCAGATCGCACCGCTTGATGCAATGCACCAGATGCTGGATCGAATCCGCGTCAACGGTCAGCATATGCATGTCGACCGAAAGAGCCTGTCCCAACTGCCCGCGCGGGTCCGACAGGCCCGAGCGGTGATCGAGCGCGAAATTCACCGGCTGGGCATGCAGCACCTCGCGCCCGGCGCCGTAATCGGGCACATCGCAGGCGGTCAGCACGCGCGCCACCTCGGCCTCGGTGACCAGTTGTCCCTCCAGATCGATTGTCGCGTCCAGGCCGTAGGATCGCGGCTCGGCCCCCGAAAAACAGGCGATCACGTGGTCGACGCGGATCTCGGCCATCTTCTGCGCGGCCTGAAGCGCGGTGCGGATGGCGCGCTCGGTCTCCTGCATCGCGGTGATCTCGCCGAACTGGATGCCGCGCGATCGCGTCGTCGCCGCCCCCACCACGCGGAACCCCGACTGCCCGGCCATCGAACCGATCGTGCCGTCCTCGCTCAGCCGTCCGGAGCCGTCGAACCGCAGCACCAGGCAGGCGATCTTGGAACTGCCCACATCCAGAATGGCGATCACGCCCCGCTGCATCGCCTGCCGCCGCATCTGCCGCATGGCCCGCTGTGACTGATAAAGGTCCGTCATATCGCCTCACTGCCCATCCTTGTTGATTCCTCTGATCTGCCACCAGTCCTCGACGGCATTCTGCGTCATGCGCAGGGTCGGACGCGCCGCAAGGCGCATGTCCACCGCCGCGACGTCGCGTTCCAGCATGTCCTGCGCCTGGTCCAGCGCGATCACCCGTTCAAGCGCGCGCACCGGATTTTCGGTCGGCAGCAGGATGCGCTGGCCGCGGTCCAGCACCACGTCCCAGCGACGCTGTCCGACACGGACCAGACCGCGCAGCCGTCCGCCCAGCGGTCGCGCCGCCACGATCAGCGCCAGCGCCTCGGCCACATGGCCATCGGCGCCCTCGCCCGCGATCAGCGGCAGATCGGTGCGCGCCGCGCGCTCGTCCAGCGTGTTGATGAACACACCCGATTCATCCAGCAGCGACAGCCCGTCACCGGTGCGCCAGAGCACGACCGGCCGGCGCTCGGTCACGTCCACCTGCAACACGCCGCCGGGGCGGATGCGCAGACCGGCCTGTTTCACCGGGTCCAGCGCGACGATCCTGTTGCGCACCTGTTCGATGTCCAGATCGAACGAACTGATCGGGAAATCCAGCGCGGCAACCTCGCGGATATCATTGGCCAGTTCTCCGCTGGCGCCGTCGATCGCCATCAGGTTGACCATGAATTCCGGCCGCTCCTCGATCGACGCGCGCAAATCGGCAACCGACTGCGCCAGGTCCGCGCGTCGGGCGGGATCGGAAAACCACATGCCGATCCCGATCAGCACAAGGCCCAACGGCAGCCCGATGCGCAGCCCGGTGCGGATGCCCGGTGTCAGCATCCAGCGTTGCATCCGGTAGGACATCCGCGACGGCGCCGGGTCGAACCGGTTCGCTTTCCCGCCTAACGGTCGCATGAGGCGTCCTCGACCATCCAGCGGCACAGCGCGCCAAAGTCGATGCCCAGCACGCCCGCCTGTTCGGGGCTGAGCGACGTGGGCGTCATGCCGGGCTGGGTGTTGGTCTCCAGCAGGATCAGGCCATCGCGGCCACGACTTTCGTCCCAGCGGAAATCGGTGCGCGACACACCGCGACAGCCAAGCGCCTGATGCGCGCGCAGGGCATGATCCATGCACAGATCGAAAATCTCGTCCGGGATATCTGCCGGAACCACGTGCCGCGACCCGCCGGGGCGATATTTCGCGTCGTAATCATACCAGCCATCGGTGACGATATCCGTCACCGTCAGCGCCCGGTCGCCCATCACCGTCGTGGTCAATTCGCGACCCGGCGCGAATGTCTCGACCATCACGGATTCCGGCATGTCGTCGGACAGTTGCGGCGGGCTTTCGGCGGCGTCGTGCACGATATAGACGCCGACGCTCGAACCCTCATTGTTGGGTTTGACCACATAGGGCGTGGCCATCACGTGGCGCGCGCGCACCTCGTCGCGGGCGGCGATCACGCTTTCCATGACCGGCAGACCGGCATTGCGGAACACCGCTTTCGAGCGTTGCTTGTCCATCGCCAGTGCCGAGGACAGGACCCCGGAATGGGTATAGGGAATGCCCAGCCATTCCAGTATCCCCTGCACGCAGCCATCCTCGCCCCAGCGGCCATGCAGGGCATTGAACACCACATCCGGCTTTTCCGCCTGCAAACGGTCGCACAGGTCGGGCCCGGCATCCACCGTGACCACCTGGAACCCTTCATCCCGAAGCGCGGCGGCACATTCACGCCCACTGGACAGCGACACCTCGCGCTCGGCCGAGGGTCCGCCCATCAATACCGCCACTTTCGGGGCTGTCCTGCTCGACTTACCCACAACAAGTGCCTCAATGTCCCCGGATCCGTCATTGCGGTCCGCGATTTTATTATTCGCCCCCCGTTTTTGCGCACTTCGCCCGGATTTGCCTGTGTCGGGTCCGTGCTCAGGAGGTCGGTTCATCGGTCGGATCGCCGATCCGCATGATTTCCCACTCTAGCCTTATGCCACTGGAGTCGTAAACCTTTTTTCGCACCTCTTCGCCCAGCCCTTCCAGATCGGCGGCGCTGGCACCACCGGCATTGATCAGGAAATTGGGGTGCTTCTCGCTCATCTGCGCGCCGCCAAGGCGTGCCCCGCGCATCCCCGCCGCGTCGATCACGCGCCAGGCCTTGAAATCGTGCACATCGTCGGCGCGCCCGGTGCTGGAAAATCCGGCCGGATTGCGGAAGGTCGAACCGGCGCTGCGCTCCGCCGTGGGTTGGGTTTCGTCGCGCTGGCGCAGTTGATCCTGCATTGCCGCCTGCAGGTCGGCGGGTGCGCCGTGCGGCCCCTCGAACGTGGCCTCGACCAGAACGGCGCCGTCGGGCAGATCGGATTGCCGATAGCGCAGGTTCAGATCCTGCGCGCTCAGTTCGATCACCTTCCCAGCGCGGGTGACGGCGCGGGCGCTGACCAGCACATCGGCGATATAACGCCCGTAACAGCCCGCATTCATGCGCAAGGCGCCGCCGATGCTGCCGGGAATCGTGCGCAGGAACGTCAGGTCGATCCCCGCATCCGCCGCGCGCCGCGCCACATGCGAATCGAGTGCCGCCGCCCCGGCGATGACGCGTTTGCCCTCGATGGAAATTGCGTTGAAGCCGCGCCCCAAGCGGACAACGACGGCGCGCAATCCGCCATCGCGCACGATCAGGTTGGATCCCACGCCCATGGGAAACACCGGAACCGAGGGGTCGAGCGCGGCCAGAAACTGCGCCAGATCATCCGTATCGGCGGGTTGGAACAGCCAGTCGGCCGGTCCGCCCACACGCAGCCATGTCAGATCCGACAGGGGCCGGCCCCGCGTCAGCCGACCGCGCACATCCGGCAGCGTCGCGACACTCATACGCCGTCGGCGCGTTTGCGCAGCGCCCGGCCGCCAAGCCAGCCCATCACGCCGGAAAACAGCGCCGGAAACACGCCCGCGTTCAGCCAGACGAAGGGCGCGAAAGCGGCTTCTTCGTTGCCCGGCTGGACCAGTACCAACCGGATGATCAGCACCAGCGCGGCCAGCACGACAAGCCCCAGCAGCCACGCCGCGATCCGCGGTGCCAGATAACGGCCCACGCCCAACCCGATTAGCGCACCCAGAACCAACGAGACCAATGGCAGGAACGAGACGGTGGCGGTGACATTCATGGCGAGCTCCTTTCGCGAGGGTCCATTTCCTCGCCGTCCTGCTTGCCGCGCCAATGATCCAGTGTCCAGCGGCCCAGATGAATCACCGGCCAGCGCAGCACGGAGACGCCCATGGCCAGCACGATCATCCCGATCCACGGGCCATTCTGATAGGTGACATAACCCACCAGAGGAATCCCCAGCACGATCAACGCATAAGCCCGCCGCCAGTGCCCATCGCGGCTGGGCAGCATGGCCAGCAGATTGGCGGCAAGCGCCCACAGCGCCGCCAGAAACAGCGAGGACGTCATGCCGCACCCCGCGATGTCAAGGCCGACCGTTTCACGCGGCACCCTGCTTCAGACGGTCGGGCAGCGCGTTGGCCCAACCGCTGATCGTTCCGGCCCCGAGGCATATCACCATGTCGCCGGGCCGCGCCTGTTCCCGCACAAGACGTTCGATTTCATCCTCGCCCGCCAGCGCGCGGGCGTGGCGATGGCCATGGCGGATCAGTCCGGAGACCAGATCGTCGCGGCTCGCCCCGGCAATCGGGTCTTCTCCGGCCGCGTAAACATCGGTGATGGCGACGACGTCGGCATCGTTGAAACAGTTGCAGAAATCGTCGAACAGCGAATGCAGCCGGGTAAAGCGGTGCGGCTGGTGAATCGCGATCACGCGGCCCTCGCTCGACTGGCGCGCGGCCTTCAGGGCGGCGGCGATCTCGACCGGATGGTGGCCGTAATCGTCGATGATGGTGATCCCGTTCACCTCGCCCACCTTGGTAAACCGGCGATTGACCCCGCCAAAGGCCGCAAGAGCGGTGCGGATTTCGGCGCGTTTCATGCCCAGATGGCGGGCCACGGCAACCGCGGCAAGCGCATTGCTGATGTTGTGATCGCCCGGCATCGGCAGCGTGCATCCTTCGATCATCACGCCCTCGGGCTGAAGATGGATGTCGAAATGCGCCACACCCCCCTCATAGCGCAGGTTCAGCGCGCGCACATCGGCCTGTGCGTTGAACCCGTAGGTGACGATCCGGCGGTCGGTGACGCGACCGACCAGCGCCTGCACCTCGGGATGGTCGATGCAGCAGACGGCCAGTCCATAGAAGGGAATGTTCGAGACGAAATCGAAAAAGCCCTCGCGCAGTTGGTCGAAATCGCCCCAGTGCTCCATATGCTCGGGGTCGATATTGGTCACGACGGCAATGGTCGCCGGCAGACGGTTGAAAGTTCCGTCGCTCTCGTCGGCCTCGACCACCATCCACTCGCCCTGGCCCATGCGGGCATTGCTGCCATAGGCGTGGATGATGCCGCCATTGACCACGGTCGGATCGAATCCGCCCGCGACCATCAGTTCGGCCATCATCGTGGTGGTGGTCGTCTTGCCGTGGGTTCCGGCAATGGCGATGTTGGATTTCAGCCGCATCAGCTCGGCCAGCATCTCGGCCCGGCGCACGACGGGCAGACCGCGGCGGCGGGCCTCGTCCAGTTCGGGATTGCCGCATTTGATCGCCGATGAAATCACCACCACCTCGGCCTGATCAAGGTTCGCCGGATCCTGTCCGGTGAAGACACTCGCGCCAAGCGCGACCAGGCGGTCGGTGATCTTCGACGTCTTCAGGTCCGATCCCTGAATGTCGTAGCCGTGATTCAGCAGCACTTCGGCGATGCCCGACATCCCGATACCGCCGATCCCGACAAAATGGATCGGTCCGACATCAAGGGGAAGTTTCGTCGCTGCGTTCATGACCGGGCTTCCGTCTTTCATCTGTTTGCGCCCCTTTCGGCGAGTTCTTCGACAAGCGCAACCAATCTCTCGGTTGCGTCCGGCACGCCCATCGCCAGCGCGGCATGGGCCATTTGCACCGCCGCGCGGGGATGACCCATGATCAGGGAAATCTGATCGCTAAGCGCATCGACGGTCAGTTTGCTTTCGGGAATCAGCGTCGCGGCGCCGGCCTCGACCAGCCCGCGCGCATTGGCGGTCTGATGATCGCCCGCGGCGGCAGCGTAAGGAATGAGGATCGCGGGCCGTCCGATCACCGTCAGATCGGCGATCGAGGACGCGCCCGCGCGGCTGATGACCAATTGCGCCTCGCTCATGCGGCGGGGAACGTCCTGGAAAAACGGCTGGACCTCGGCATGGATGCCATGCGCGGCATAGGCGGCCGCGACGCGGTCGCCATCCTCGGCACGGGCCTGATGGGCGACACGCAGATGCGCGCGCAGCGCCTCGGGCAATGCGGCGATGGCATCGGGCACCACGTCCGACAGGATGCGGGCACCCTGACTGCCGCCCATGACCAGGATCGACATCGGGTAGTCGCCGGGCGGGATATAGGCGGCCCCGGCGCGCTCCAGCACGGCGGCGCGCACCGGGTTGCCGACTGGCACGCCGGTCGCGCCCTGGGGCAGGTCGGTGGGCCAGACGCCACAGGCCACCTGAGCCACGCGCGGCGCGAAGCGCTGGTTGACCCGGCCCAGAACGCCGTTCTGTTCATGGATCATGCGCGGCAGTTTCAGCAGCACCGCCGCGCCCAGCGCGGGGATGCTGGGATAGCCGCCAAAGCCGATCACGACAGCCGGGCGATCCCGGCGCATGGCCCAGGCTGCACCCATCACGCCGGCGGCGATGCGCGGCGCGACCAGCGCCTTGGCGGCCAGACCGCCACGGGCAAAGGTCGCGCTCTGGACCTCGGTGATTTCGGTCGAATGGGGAAAGCCGCCGGTATAGCGCGCGCCACGGGCATCGGTCGAAAGCCGCACGCGCCAGCCGCGCGCCAGCATCGCCTCGGCCAGCGCCTGCGCGGGAAACATGTGGCCCCCGGTGCCGCCAGCGGCCATCACCAGCAACGGCGCGCTCATCGTCCGCGTCCGCGCAGGAGGTCGGCGATTTCGCCTTGCGGCCGGGTGCGGGTGAAGGCCAGCAACATGCCCACCGCGATGCCGCCCGCGATCAACGACGATCCGCCATAGCTGACGAAGGGCAGCGTCATGCCCTTGGCCGGGACCAGCCGCACCGCGACGGCCATGTTGATCATCGCCTGCACGCCGAAAATCGCGGCCAGGCCCGTGCCGGCCAGCCGGATGAACGGATCGCGTTCGCGCATCAGCCGCAGGAACGAGCGCACGACCACGACGGTGTAAAGCGCGATCAGGATCAGGACCAGAACCAGCCCGTATTCCTCGGCCGCCACGGCGACGATGAAATCGGTATGGGCGTCGGGCAGCGACCATTTCACCTGCCCCTCGCCGACACCGACACCGAACAACCCGCCCTCGCGGATGGCGTTGGTGGCGTATCCAAGCTGCGTGGTCGGATCGACCTCGGGCGACAGAAACCCGTCGATGCGGCGGGCGAAGTGTTCCGAGTTGGAATAGGCCAGCGTGCCGCCCAGCACCGCCATTCCCGCCATGGCCAGCAGCAACAGCATCGGCGCGCCGGCGACGAAATACATCACACCCCAGCCGAACAGGACCAGACAAGCCTGTCCGAAATCGGGCTGCATTGCCAACATCAGCACGATCGCCACACACAGTGAGAACGACCATGCGGTGCCGGGCGGGCCATTGATCTGCTGGCTGGCCGCCAGCATCCATGCGGCGGCGACGACAAAACCGGGCTTGAGGAATTCCGAGGGCTGGACGCTGGCGAAGCCCAGCGAATACCAGCGCATCGCGCCCTTGCCGAAATCGGTGCCGAAGATCGGCAGGAACGCCAGCGCGACAAAGGAAACAAGGAACCCCAGCACCGCAAGACGGCGCACCATCGTGGGCGACATCATCGACGTCAGCAGCATCGCCACCAGCGCCGCGCCGCCAAAGACCGCCTGCCGCGTGACGTAGTAGAACGGCGCGAAGCCATTGCGCTCGGCCAGCGGGACCGAGGCGGCCAGCCCCAGCAGAAGGCCGATCACGAACAGCAACAGCACACAGGACATCGACCATTTGTCGACCGTGCGCCACCATTTAGGTAGAATCGGTTCGCCGCCCCGCTCCGGGACTGCGCCATAGACCATCTCAGTCATGGGGTTCCGCCGTTTACTGCCTCGATCACGCCCCTTTGCGGGGTCTGGTGGCGACTCTACAGGCAAAACCGCAATCAGGCCAGTGCCTTCCTCTTGCTTTTGGCATCAATTCGCGCCAACGGACGCGCGATGGAATTCGATACGGTCATTCTCGGCGCCGGGGCGGCGGGCCTGATGTGCGCGGCCCATGCGGGCGGGCGTGTCCTGCTGCTGGATCATGCGCGCAATCCGGGCGAAAAGATCCGCATTTCCGGTGGCGGGCGGTGCAATTTCACCAATCTTCACACCGAACCCGGCAATTTCCTGTCCGCAAACCCGCATTTCGCGAAATCCGCGCTGGCGCGCTATACCCAGTGGGACTTCATCGCACTGGTCGAGCGTCACGGGATCGCATGGCACGAAAAGACGCTGGGGCAGTTGTTCTGCGACGGAAAGTCGACGCAGATCGTCGCCATGCTGGTCGTGGAAACTGCGCGCGCGGGCGCGGACCTCTGGCTGCAAACGGTGCTGCGGGATGTTTCGCATGACGGGCATGGCTTCGCGCTGTCCGTCGAACGCGAGGGCGCCGCACATCAAATCAAGGCGCGCAACCTCGTGCTGGCCACGGGCGGCAAGTCGATCCCCAAGATGGGCGCGACCGGCTTGGCCTATGATCTCGCGCAACGATTCGGACTGGCGCTGACCGAGACGCGCCCGGCGCTGGTGCCGTTCACGTTTACCGACGGACGCTTTGCCCCCCTGTCGGGCGTATCGCTGCCGGTGTGCGCATTCAACAAGCGCGCCGGTTTCGACGAGGCGATGCTATTCACACATCGCGGGCTCTCGGGTCCCGCTATGCTGCAGATCAGTTCCTATTGGCGCGAGGGCGAGGCGATATCGGTCGATCTGGCGCCCGGTCTCGACCTGTTCGCCCGCTTGCGCGCCCAACGCCAAAGCGCGGGGCGGCGGACATTGAAAACCGAACTGGCGCAGGTGCTGCCGGCGCGGCTGGTCGATCATCTGAGCGGCGAACTGGGTCTGGACGCGCGCCTTGCCGATCAATCGGACAAGGCGCTGCAGGCAATATGCGCGGCCCTGACCGATTGGCATCTGACACCATCGGGAACCGAAGGCTATCGCACCGCCGAGGTGACGCTGGGCGGAATCGATACCGGCGGGCTGTCTTCCTCCTCGATGGAGGCGAAAGCGGTGCCGGGGCTTTTCGCCGTCGGCGAAGCGGTGGACGTCACTGGCTGGCTGGGCGGCTACAACTTCCAATGGGCGTGGGCGTCGGGCTTTGCTGCCGGACAGGCGATCGCGGCGCGCAAGGCTTAAGACGCTGCGATCACAGGTGCTTGTGCACCTGCTCGGTGAAATCCGTGCCGCGCTGTTCGAAATTGTCGTACTGGTCGAAACTGGCGGCAGCAGGCGCCAACAGCACGGTATCGCCCGGTTCGGCATCGGCGACGGCGCGGGCGACGGCGGTGGCCATGTCGGTGCAGATCTCGGATTCGACATCCAGTTGCAGGGCGAAACCCGCAGCCTCGCGTCCGATGACATAGGCCTTGGCAACCGTGCCGGTCGCGCCGCGCAGGGCGTCCAGCCCGCCCTCCTTTTCCAGACCGCCGCAGATCCAGCGGATGCGTGGGAACGCCGCCAGTGCCTTGGCCGCACTGTCCACGTTCGTCGCCTTGGAATCGTTGACATAGGTGACGCCGCCCGCCTCGGCCACGATCTGGCTGCGGTGGGGAAGGCCAGGATAGGACTGCATCGCGCTTTCGATGACGCGGGGCGCCAGGCCGAGGCTGCGCGCGACGGCGTAGGCGGCGCAGGCATTCTGGTGGTTATGCGCGCCCGGCAGCCCCTTGATGGCGCGCAGGTCGATCGAACCGACCTGTTTGCCTTTGCGGTATTCCGCCAGAAACCCTTTGCGCGCAAAGACCTGCCAGCCCGGCCCGGTCAGCTTGCTTGCGACCGATACGCGGATCACCCGATCGTCGGAGGGCGCTTCGGCCATCTGTCCGGCCAGAAACAGCCCCTCGGGTTCGTCCACGCCGATCACGGCGCGGTCGGGGCCACCCTCGGCAAAGAGCCGTCGCTTGGCTGCGAAATAGCCGCCCTTGCCGGCATGGCGGTCCAGATGGTCGGGACTCAGATTGGTGAAGACGGCGATATCGGGCGTCAGCGCGCGCGCCAGATCGGTCTGGTAGCTGCTGAGTTCCAGCACGACCACACCCCCGTTGCCGGGCGGGTCGATGTCCAGAACGCCGCGCCCGATATTGCCCGCCAGTTGCGTCGGGCGTCCGGTCGCGGTGAGGATGTGGTGGATCAGCGCGGCGGTGGTGGACTTGCCGTTCGACCCCGTGACAGCCACGACGCGCGGCGCGGTGTCGTAGCGCTGCCAGTCCGGCGTGGCGAGCGAGCGGAAGAACAGGCCGATATCGTTGTCGACCGGAATGCCCGCGGCCAGTGCGGCGGCGACCACCGGGTTGGGCACGGGATAGAGATGCGGGATGCCGGGGCTGACGATCAGCGCCGCCACCGCGTGCAAGGCATCGGGTTTCGCCAGATCGGTGCAGTTGAACCCTTCGGCCTCGGCGGCGGCGCGAGCGGCCGGGTTGTCATCCCAGCAAAGCGGTTCTGCACCCCCCGCGCGCAGGGCCCGCGCCGCCGACAGGCCTGAGCGGCCAAGCCCGAGAACCGCGATGCGTGCGCCTTGATGGCCGCGGACGGGAATCATGGCGCGCGTCGCAGGGGGCGCTGCCCCCGTCCGCCTTCGGCGGACTCCCCCAGGGTATTTGGGGAAAATGGAAAGAGGGAAAACGGCATCAGCGGACCTTGAGCGTGGCGAGGCCGATCATCGCCAGGATCAGCGAGATGATCCAGAAGCGGATCACGATGGTGGACTCGGCCCAGCCCTTTTTCTCGTAATGGTGGTGGATCGGGGCCATCAGGAAGACCCGCCGCCCGGTGCGCTTGAAATAGAGCACCTGGACGATGACCGACAGCGCCTCGACCACAAACAGACCGCCGACCACGGCCAGCACCAGTTCGTGCTTGGTCGCCACCGCGATCGCGCCCAGCGCGCCGCCGAGGGCGAGGCTGCCGGTATCGCCCATGAATACCGCCGCCGGGGGGGCGTTGTACCACAGGAACCCCAGCCCGCCGCCGAACAGCGCGGCGGTGAAGATCAGGATCTCCCCGGTACCGGGGACGTAATGCACGTCAAGATACTCGGTGAAGTCGACCCGTCCCACCGCATAGGCGATCACCCCGAGGGTGGAGGCCGCGATCATCACCGGCATGATCGCCAGCCCGTCCAAGCCGTCGGTGAGGTTCACCGCATTGGCGGCGCCGACGATCACGCAGATGGCGAAGGGGATGTAGAACCAGCCGAGATTGACCAACACGTTCTTGAACACCGGCAGCGCCAGTTGGCCCTGCAATTCCGGCGGGTGGAACCATGAGGCCCAGATCGCGGCCGCAATGGCGATGAGGATGCCCAGCCCCAGCCGCAGCTTGCCCGGCACGCCCTTGGCATTTTGCCGGCTGACCTTGGCGTAATCGTCGGCAAAGCCGATGCTGCCGAAGCTGATCGTGACGAACAGCACCAGCCACACGAACGGGTTGTCGAGCCGCGCCCAAAGCAGCGTCGCCGTAACAAGCGCGCCCACGATCAGCAATCCGCCCATGGTGGGGGTTCCGGCCTTGGCCAGATGCCCCTCGGGACCGTCATTGCGGATCGGCTGGCCCTTGCCCTGGCGTTTGCGCAGCACTGCGATCAGCGGGCGACCGAAGACGAAACCGAAGACCAGCGCGGTCAGGAACGCCCCCCCGGCGCGGAAGGTGATATAGCGGAAAAGGTTGAAAATATCGCCTCCATCCGACAGCAGCGTCAACCAGTAGAGCATGTCAGACGGTCCTACTCATCATCTTGTGGTATGAATTCCGGGTCGCAATGGCCCATTTTGCGGATCGCGTCAACGATCCGCACCAGATCCATGCTGAGCGAACCCTTTGCCAGAACCAGGTCTCCCGGCGAGACATGGTGGCGCAGGTCGGCGACCATTTCGGCGCTGGTCTCGAACCACGCGCCGCGCTTGTCTGTTGGCAATGCCGTATGCAGCGCGCGCATCAACGGGCCGATGCAATGGATGCGGTCGATCCGCCCGGTCGCCGGCAGATCGGCCAGTGCTGCATGCAAAGCGGGCGCGTCGGGGCCGAGTTCCTTCATATCGCCCAGAAATGCAATGCGGCGACCGCCGGGCGGCGCACCTGCGACGAGAACGTCGAGCGCCGCTGCCATCGAGCCGGGGTTGGCATTGTAGGAATCGTCGATCAACGCGATCACCTGATCGGTCTGCACCGGGTCGAGCCGCACGATTTCGCGCGCGCCGCGCCCGGCAAAGGGGGTCCAGCGGCCAAGACTGTGCGCCGCCAGCGCCGGATCGCAGCCCAGCGCATCCGCAGCCGCCAGCGCGCCCAGACCGTTCATTGCGAAATGCCGGCCCGGGCTGGCGATCCGGAACAGAAGCGGTGTGCCCATTGCCTGCGCGCGCGCAATCGTCACGTCATCCTGCAAAGCGGTGTCGAGCAGCCTGTAATCCCGCGCGGTTTCGCCGAAATCGAGCGCCGCGATGCCAAGTTCGCTCGCATGGTCGCACAGGATCGCGGCCTGCGGGATGTCGGCGTTCAGGATCGCGGTTCCGCCCGGCACCAGCCCGTCCATGATCGCGGCCTTTTCGTGGGCGATGGCGTCGATGCTGTCGAACGCCTCGAGATGCGCGGCGAGGACGGTGGTGATCAGCGCCACATGCGGGCGGGCCTGCCGTGCCAGCGGTGCGATCTCGCCCGGATGGTTCATGCCGATCTCGATCACCGCGAATTCGGTGTCGCGCGGCATCCGCGCCAGCGTCAGCGGCACGCCCCAATGGTTGTTGTAGCTGGCGACGCTGGCATGGGTGCGGCCCTGATCGCCGAGGATGCGGGCCAGCATTTCCTTGGTCGAGGTCTTGCCGACGCTGCCCGTCACGGCGACCACGCGGGCATGGCTGCGCGCGCGACCGGCGCGACCCAGCGCCTCGAGCGCGCTCTGCACGTCGTCGACCACCAGCAGCGGCGCGTCCGGGGCCACGCCGTCCGGCACATGGCTGACCAGCGCAGCGGCCGCGCCCTTTTCCTGCGCCTGCGCGACGAAATCGTGCCCGTCGCGCGCCGACCTGAGCGCCACGAACAGATCGCCCGGCAGCAATGTGCGGGTGTCGATGGAGACGCCACCGGCGATCCAGTCGCCCTGCACGCGCCCGCCGGTCGCGGCGGCGGCCTCTTCGGCGGTCCAGAGGGTCATGGCATCCTTCCGTCCAGGGCGGCCACGGCGACGCTGGCCTGTTCGGCGTCGTCAAAGGGCAGGATGTCGTCGCCAACGATCTGGCCGGTTTCGTGTCCCTTGCCCGCGATCAGCAGCGCATCACCGGGGCCGAGCGCATCGACGCCGCGCAGAATCGCTTCGGCACGGTCGCCGACCTCGGTCGCATCCGGCGCGCCCTGCATCACCGCGGCGCGGATCTCGGCGGGGTCTTCGCTGCGGGGATTGTCGTCGGTGACGATGACAAGATCGGCGTTTTCCGCCGCCGCCCGCCCCATCAGCGGGCGCTTGCCGGCATCGCGGTCGCCGCCCGCACCGACGATGGCGATCAGGCGGCCCATGACATGCGGGCGCAGGGCGCGCAGGGCCGTCGCCACCGCATCGGGCGTATGGGCGTAATCGACAAAGACCGCCGCCCCGTTGGCCCGCGTCGCGGCCAGTTGCATGCGCCCGCGCACGGTGGTGAGTTCGGGCAGCGTGCGAAACACCTCTTCCGGAGCCTCGCCGCTGGCGATGGCCAGCCCGCAGGCCAGCAGCACGTTTTCCGCCTGAAAGCCACCGATCAGGTTCAGCCGAGTCTGCACCGGCGTTCCGTTCCAGGAAAACCGCAAATCCTGTCCCGTGGCATCGAAACGCTGCGCCAGCAGATCCAGATCGCCCTGCCCCTTGCCCACGGTCAGGACGCGCTGGCCGCGCGTGGCGGCGATGGCGCGCATTTCCGCGCCGCGAGCGCCCTCGAGATTGATCACCGCCGTGCCATCCTCGGCCAGTACACGGCGGAACAGACCGGCCTTGGCCGCGAAATACGCGTCGAAACTGGTGTGATAATCCAGATGATCCTGGCTGAAGTTGCTGAACCCGGCAGCGATCAGTTGCACGCCGTCAAGGCGGTGCTGTTCCAGCCCGTGGCTGGACGCCTCCATCGCCGCGTGGGTCACGCCCGCATCCGCCGCCTGCGCAAGAATGCGGTGCAGGGTGATCGGTTCGGGCGTGGTATGTGCCAGCGGCGCGCTCCATGCCCCTTCGACGCCGGTGGTGCCGAGATTGATCGCCTCGCGCCCCAGCGCCGTCCAGATCTGGCGCAGGAACGCCGTGACCGACGTCTTGCCGTTCGTGCCGGTCACCGCGACCATGGTGGAGGGTTGCGCCCCGAACCACAGCGCGGCGGTGAACGCCAGGGCCTGACGCGGATGATCGGTCACGATCAGCGCGGCATCCGAGGCCAGCAACTCGGATTCGGCGATGCGCGCGCCCGCCTGATTGGTCAGGATCGCCGCCGCGCCCATGCGCAGCGCATACTGGATATAGCTGCCGCCATGGACCCGCGTGCCGGGAAGCGCCGCGAACAGAAACCCCGGCCGCACGTCGCGGCTGTCCACCGCCAGTCCGGTGATCAGCGGATCGCGCCCGCCCCGTGCGGTCAGGGCCAGTTGGCTGAGAGGTTTTGCCTGAATATCCATCTGCCGCCCGTCCGGAATGCCGCCCCCTATTGGGACGCCAGCGTTATAGCAGCGCCTTTGACGGGTTCAATGGAGGGGCGCAAGCCCAGAAGCGGCGCGACACGGCGGATCATCTCGGCGGCGACCGGCACGGCGGTCCAGCCGGCGGTGCGGCGCGGTTTGTCGCCCGAGTTTTCCGACGGTTCGTCCAGTGTGACCACCAGCACGTAGCGGGGATCATGCGCCGGAAAGATGCTCGCGAACGTGGCGATCACCTTGTCGTCGTAATATCCGCCGCGCGGTTTGGGCTTGTCGGCGGTGCCGGTCTTGCCGCCGACGGCATAGCCGGGCACTTCGCCAAAGCTGGCGGTGCCCTCGGCCACGACCTTGCGCAACATGGAGCGCGCCTGCGCCGCGGCCTGGGGCGACATCACGCGCGGGCCGTATTGCGGGCCGTTGCGCTTCAGCACCGTGGGACTGACGTAATGGCCGCCATTGGCGATGGCCGCATAGCCCGCCGCCAGATGCATCGGGCTGGTGGACAGGCCGTGACCGTAGGAAATCGTCATGGTGGACAATTCGGACCATTTGGGCGGCAACAACGGTTTGCCCCCCTTCGCCTCGACGATCTCGAACGGGGTCGCGTCCAGCATGCCCAGCGAATCGAGAAAGCTCTTTTGCCGGTCGGCCCCGATCTGCTGGGCCAGCCGCGCGGTACCGATATTGGACGACTTGACGATGATCTTGGTCACCGACATCTCGTTGCCGTAATTGCGGAAATCGGTGATGCGGAAGCGTCCCCAGCGCAGCGGGCCCTTGGTATCGATGATCGTGTCGGGGGTGACCAATCCCAGATCAAGCGCCTGGGCCACCGCGAAAATCTTGAACGTCGAGCCGAGTTCATAGACGCCCTGCACCGCCCGATTGAACAGCGGACTGTCCGACGGATCGAACCCGCTGGTCGGCGGGCGGGGGCGATCGTTGGGATCGAAATCGGGCAGCGACACGACCGAGATCACCTCGCCCGTATGCACATCCATCAGGATCGAGGTGGCGCCCTTGGCATTCATCAGCTTCATGCCGCCGTAGAGCACCCGCTCCGACGCCGCCTGCACCGTCAGGTCCAGCGACAATTGCAACGGCTTGTTGCCGTTGGCCGGATCGCGCAGATAGCCGTCGAACTGCTTTTCCACACCGGCCACGCCGATCACCTCGGCGGCGCTGACCCCTTCCTTGCCGAAGGACGCACCGCCCATCACATGCGCGGCAAGACTGCCGTTGGGGTAAAGGCGCATCTCGCGCGGGCCGAACAGCAGACCGGGATCGCCCATGTCGTGCACGGCCTGCTTCTGCTCGGGGCTGATCTTTTTCTTGATCCAGAGGAATTTCCGCTTGCCGGTGAAATCCTTCACCAGGCGTTCCTTGTCGAGATCGGGGAAGATTTCGACAAGCCCTTCGGCGGCGGCGATCGGGTCGATCATCTGCGGCGGCTGCGCATAGAGCGAATGGGTCTCGAAATTGGTCGCCAGAACCCGCCCCTGCCGGTCCACGATATCGGCGCGCTGCGTGGCGATGGCGGCGTCGATGAAGCTGACCGCCGGCTCGGACGGTTCGGAGGTGGCCAGCATCCCCATCCGCCCCCCGACCGTCACGAAGGCGGCGAAAAAGAACACGCCCAGCATCAGCAGACGCCCCTCGGCGCGGGCGCGGGCGCGGTCCTGCATGTCTTCGTGACGACGGCGGATGTTCTCGCGTTCGATGGCCTTGGGGTTCTCGCCCTTGTCGCGGGCCGGAAGGATACGCGCCAGCGGGCGCAGCGGCGTGCGGATCATGGATCGCCCTCGTCATCTGACATGGTGGAAACATCGACGGAATCCGTGATCGCCAGGTCGGGATCGGGCGGATAGCTGACCTCGTCCACACGGCCGAACTGTTCGGGGGCCAGTGGCAAGAGGCCCAGAGCGTCGAAATTGATGTCGGCCAGTTCCATCAGGCGACTGGGCCGATTGAGATAGGCCCATTCGGCGCGCAGCACGCTCATGCGCACCTGCGCCGCGCCGATCTGGCGTTGCAGCGAGCGGGTTTCGCCCAGCACCTGCTGCGTGGCGTAATTCTCGCGGTAGGCCCAGAAGGCCAGGCCGAACACCGCCAGCGCGGTCAGCACATACGCGACCGTCCTCATCGGTTGCCCCCCTTCAGCTGTGGCATCGCGATGTCGCGCGCGTCGATTTCTCCGGCGGGCGCATCGGTGCGCACCCCGACCCGCAGCCGCGCCGAGCGCGCGCGCGGGTTCTCCGCCAGTTCCGCATCGTCCGGACCGAGGGCCTTTTTCGTCGGCAAGGTGAACCGCGGGGCCTCCTGCTCGGGCTGCGGCAAATGACGGCTGGACCGCCCGCCCTGTCCCGACCGCGCGGTCAGAAAGCGCTTCACCATCCGGTCCTCGATGGAATGGAACGTGACCACTGCCAGCTTGCCACCCGGCTTCAGGGCACGCTCGGCGGCCATGAGCCCCTGGAACAGTTCGTCATATTCGTTGTTCACCGCAATTCGCAGCGCCTGAAAGCTGCGCGTGGCCGGATGCGACTGCCCCGGCTTCGCACGCGGCAGGCAGGATTCGACGATACCGGCCAGTTGCAGCGTCGTTTCGATAGGGGCCTCGTCGCGCGCCCGCACGATGGCGCGGGCGATGCGGCGGCTGGCGCGCTCTTCACCATAGTGGAACAGGATGTCGGCCAGTTCCTCGGCGCTTGCGCTATTGACCAGATCGGCGGCACTCGGCCCTTCCTGCGACATGCGCATGTCGAGCGGTCCATCCCGCAGAAACGAGAATCCGCGCTCGGCCTGATCCAGTTGCATCGACGACACACCGAGATCCAGCACGACGCCGTCCAGATCGCTGGCATATTCGTCCATCTTCGAGAACACGCCCTGCTGCATCACCAGCCGGTCGCCATATTGCCCGGCCCAGTCCCGCGCCATTTCGAACGCCACCGGGTCGCGGTCCACGGCCACCACGCGATCAGCCCCCGCATCCAGCAGCCCGCGCGCATAGCCGCCCGCACCGAACGTTCCGTCCAGCCATGTGCCGCAGACAGGCGCCACCGCCGCCAGAAGCGGGCGCAGCAGGACGGGGACATGCGGATCGGATTGGGCAGCAGCGGCCATGCCGTTACTCCTCGGGTACCCGGTCGAGATATTCCAGCGGGTCGAAATCGTCGGGCAATTCCTCCAGCCACGCCTCGGTGCGGGCCAGTTCCTCGGTCTCGTAGGTTTCGGGCTTCCATATCTGGAACGTGTCACCGGCAGCGATGAAAAACGCCTCGCCTTCCAGTTCGATCTTGTTGCGCAGCTTGGCGGGCAGGACCAGCCGGCCGGTTTCATCGACATTGGTGGGAAAGGATTGACCGTGAAACAGCCGTTGCAGCATCTTGCGCTGGACGGACCCGCGCGGCAGGCGGTCGATCTTGGCATCGACCTCCTCGATGGCCTCGATCGTGTAGCATTCAAGATAATTGCGGCGGTGGTCGCCGTAAACGATGACAAGTTCAGGGTTCAGACCGTCGGTCCAGTTGGGGTCCGAGGCTTCGAGCACACGACGAAACGAGGCCGGGATAGACACCCTGCCCTTTCCGTCTACCTTGTGCTGGCTTTCGCCCCTGAACCTGCGCCCCAAGTTCCTTGCCCCTTTTTGCCCGCGCTACCGCGTGATTACCGTCCTCCGGATGCGGAAACGGCGGGTTGATCCGCTGCCACTGATCAACCCGCCGCCCTCGTCCCGCCTAGCGGGGTGTCCGACTGCGCGCGCCACCTGGGGGGATGTCTGCTCGCCCGCGCGCCGGATCTCTTTGGTCCGATGAAAACGTTAGCCTGTATGAAACCTGCTTTTTGTTTGTTTCGGGGTCGTTTGGTGCCCCTTGCTGTCGTCCTCATCCGATGAACAAGGAATGGCATGGGAATTCATGGGCCGCAACTGCTTTCTATGGGAAAATGCACAGAATGTTGTTTTCGCCACTGTCTGAAAACAGCATATAGCCGTCTTATCGACCTCCACCATACCTGATGAGGCGACACGCCTTGCAGGCAGACACCATATGTAGTCCGCTCCAGCCGAGACGGAAAAGTCCCCTGAAATCCCGCAAATCCACCGCCGAACTGGCGCTCAGCATAGATGTTCCGGAGACGTTCCGTGACGGTTGGATATAGGAGAGCCCGAATCGACAGTAAACCCGCGGTAAAGCGGATGTGATTCGCCGTGAATCGATATCCGCTCAAAAGCTGACCCATGATTTCCCGTGAACTCGCTTCGGGCGCATTCCTGCTCAGGTGGCGCGATGATCATGTCGGGTAGATGTAGGCCACGCCCCTTCATGGGCCGCCGCGATGTCCGCACGCGTGGACAAGTCGGGAATATCATCGGCTCGGTCGCGATGAGGCCCCATCGATCTCGCCGCAAGGACGACTCACGCGGATGCCCCGTCCTCATCACAGGGAATCACGGTTCGCGCCCACAGATTCGACGCCATTGCCGCTGACCCTAAGGAAACGTTAATTCATCCATGCACTTATCGCATACCCGGAATGCCTTTCTGTCCATTGTGCAGTTGCAGCATCTGCCTATCTTGTCAGCAACAGACAGCGGCACCGATGCCGCAGCCGATGATGCCGAGGTAAATGACGATGAGTGACACAATCTATTCCAACACCGCGCATGACGGGATGCTCGGCCGCACGGTCGGAGCGATTCAATCGCTGGGGCGGCGCTTTGTCGATTATCGTCGTTTTCGGCAGACGGTCAACGAATTGTCGGTGCTGAACGACCGCGAGTTGCGCGATCTGGGGCTGGATCGTTGCTCGCTCACGAGCGTTGCACGCGAGGCAGTATATCAGGGTCGCTGAGCGACCGCGAAAAGAGACAACCAATTCGGGCGCGCCTCTCCTCCTCCCTGGCGGGTCCGGTCGGTGGCGACATTCACCTCCTCCCGGATGTCGCCACCCTAAATTCCCGGTTCAATCCGGGAGCAGATGCATTCTGGCGCAGGTTCCCTCCCTTCCTGCGCGAGAGTGTTGAGAAAGGCCGGTCCGCCCCTCCTCCTCCCTGGCGGGTCCGGTCTCAAGCGGCGGCATCCACCTCCTCCCGGATGTCGCCGCCAAAACATACCGGTTTCCAAACCGGGTCCGGATACATCCGTGGCGCAATCTCCTCCCTCCCTGCGCCGCGATGTTGTAAGAGAACGGCGGCGCCCTCCTCCTCCCTAGCGTCGCCGTTTTCGCATTTCAGCGTTCCCGGCGCAGCAGCGACAATTCCAGCCGCCCGTCGGTGACGGCGAGAGCGAAGGCGATCAGCGCAAATCCCGCGACGGCACTGGTCGAGAGCGTTTCGTTCAGAAAGATCGCGCCCAGCGCCATCGCGACGGGCGGGATCATCAGCGTCACCAGCATGAGATTGGCCGCGCTCGCGCGGATCAGAATCTGGAAATAGAGCAGATAGGCCAGTGCGGTGGACATGACCGCGAGACCGATCAGCACGATCCAGACATCCACCGGCAACGAAAAAGTGGCGTGCCATCGACGGCCCACGCGTCTGGCTCCAGAAGATCAGCGAAAACGGGATTGCGTTGTTCAGCGCCCCCATCACCAGAAATACACCCCAGATGCGCCGACTCTGCGGCCAGCACAGCCCTTTCCACCAGACCACCGCCATCAGCACCGGCACGGCCCAAAGGACGCGGTACATCGCGATGGTCAGCGGCGGCACCACTGCAACGGCATATTTGGCGAAGAAGAACGACCCACCCCAGACCATGGCCAACGCCAAAAGCATTGCGGCGGCCAAGGGCGTGATGGTGGGGGACAGGGGCGGTTTCATGCCCCGATGCTTGACCGCGCCTCACCGGTTTATCGACCCGGATCCTGCGCCTTCGTGCTCAGAACGGGATATCGTCGCTGGATGACACGAAGCGGGCGACAACCTTTTTTGTCCCGGCTTTCTCGAACGCGACCTCCAGCTTGTCGCCCTCGATCTCGGTCACGGCACCATAGCCGAATTTCTGGTGAAACACCCGCTGCCCGACGGTAAAGCTGGAAACCGCGTTCAGGTCGATCACGCTGTTGCGGCTTTCGGCTGGCTGGGACATCCCGCGCTGCTGGCTGCGCGCCTGAAGCCGCCGCCAGCCGGGGGAATTGTATCCATCCGCCCGCGCCGCGCGATCGGCCAGGTCGGATTCGGGTTCCGGCGCCGCCGCACCCAGCCCCGCCGCACCATATCCGCCGCCATAGAGGCCCGGCGGGCTCAGCACCTCGACATGGGCGTCGGGCAGTTCGTCGATGAAGCGCGACGGCAATGCCGATTGCCATTGCCCGAACACGCGACGGTTGGCGGCAAAGGACACGGTGCACAATTCCTCGGCGCGGGTGATTCCGACATAGGCAAGGCGGCGCTCCTCTTCCAAACCCTTGAGCCCGCTCTCATCCATGCTGCGCTGACTGGGAAACAGCCCGTCCTCCCATCCCGGAAGGAACACTGCAGGAAACTCCAGCCCCTTGGCGGCGTGCAGGGTCATGATGCTGACCTTGGCGCCGTCCCCGCCCTGCGCGTTGTCCATGATCAGGCTGACATGTTCCAGAAACCCCTGCAGATTCTCGAACTGCTCCAGCGCCTTGACCAGTTCCTTGAGGTTCTCCAGCCGCCCCGGCGCCTCGGGCGTCTTGTCGTTCTGCCACATGCCGGTATAGCCGGATTCGTCCAGAATGATCTCGGCCAGTTCCATGTGGGACAGGTCCGCGTCGCCCGCCATTCGCCCCCAACGCGCGATGTCGCCGACCAGTTGGCCCAGCGCCGTGCTGCCCTTGCCCTTGATAAGGCCCGAGTCCACGGCGATCCGCGCGCCTTCGAGCAGTGAAACGCGGTTCGCGCGGGCGGTGGTCTGGATGGTCTGCCGCGCCTTGTCGCCGAGCCCGCGTTTGGGTGTGTTGACGACGCGTTCGAACGCCAGATCGTCCTCGGGGCTGGTGACGACACGGAAATAGGCCATCGCATCGCGAATTTCCAAACGCTCGTAGAATCGCGGGCCGCCGATCACGCGATAGGGCAGACCGATGGTCAGGAACCGATCCTCGAAGGCGCGCATCTGGTGGCTGGCGCGCACGAGAATCGCCATCTCATCCAGATCAACGGGACGCATTCCGCGCGTGCCGGCTTGCATCGATTCGATTTCCTCGCCGATCCAGCGCGCCTCTTCCTCGCCGTCCCAGTGGCCGATCAGGCGCAGCTTCTCGCCTTCCTCGGCCTCGGTCCACAGCGTCTTGCCCAACCGCCCTTCGTTGCCAGCGATCACGGCGCTGGCCGCGGCCAGGATATGTGGGGTCGAGCGATAATTCTGCTCCAGCCGCACCACATGCGCGCCGGGAAAATCCGTCTCGAAGCGCAGGATGTTGCCCACCTCGGCCCCGCGCCAGCCATAGATCGACTGATCGTCGTCACCCACGCAGCAGATATTCTTGTGCCCCGCCGCAAGCAGGCGCAGCCACAGATATTGGGCGACGTTGGTGTCCTGATACTCGTCCACCAGAATATAGCGGAACCAGCGCTGGTACTGCGCCAGAATATCCTCGTGGGTCTGGAATATCGTGACCATGTGCAGCAGCAGATCGCCGAAATCGACCGCGTTCAATTCCCGCAGACGGGTCTGATACTGCGCGTAAAAATCCACCGCGCGGTTGTTGTAGGCCCCGGCATCGGCGGCGGGCACCCTGTCCGGCGTCAGGGCACGGTTCTTCCAGTTGTCGATGATCCCGGCCAATTGCCGCGCCGGCCAGCGTTTGTCGTCGATCCCTTCCGCCTGAACCAGTTGCTTCAGCAGGCGCAGCTGGTCGTCCGTATCCAGAATCGTGAAATTCGATTTCAGCCCGGCCAGTTCGGCGTGGCGGCGCAGCAGCTTGACGCAGATCGCGTGGAACGTGCCCAGCCACGGCATGCCCTCGATATTGTGGCCCAGCATCTGGCCGACGCGCTCTTTCATCTCGCGCGCGGCCTTGTTGGTGAAGGTCACCGCCAGAATCTCGTTCGGGCGGGCGCGTCCGGTATTCAGCAGGTGCACGATCCGCGCCGTCAGGGCGCGGGTCTTGCCGGTGCCCGCCCCGGCCAGCATCAGAACCGGGCCGTCCAGCGTTTCCACCGCCGTCCGCTGCGCCGGGTTCAGCCCGTCCAGATAGGGTTGCGGTCGGGCGGCCATGGCACGCGCCGATAGCGGGATGGCTTGTGCCTCGGTATCATCGAAACTGCTCATGCGGCCCAATCTAACGCGCCGAGGTGTGAAGTTAAAGATATGTTCAGCCTATGTTCCGCGCCTTGCGGCACTTTTCGTCCGGCCCGGACTGCGCTAAGTCAGCCGCATGACAGAAGTGCTGTTCTACTCGATCCTCGCAGGCGCGATGATCCCCCTGAGCGGTTGGCTTGCCAGCAAGGAACACATCCGCCGCGACTGGCTGCGCAGCGAATTCCGCCATGGCGTGATCGCCTTTGGCGGCGGCGCGCTGCTCAGCGCCGTCGCGCTGGTGCTGATCCCCGAAGGCAGCGAGCGCCTGCCCGCCGCCGCGACCCTGCTGACGGTGGGCCTCGGCGCCGTGCTGATGACAGGGCTGGACATGATACTGGCCAGACGCGGCTCCCCCGCGCGCAAATGGCGGCGATGCTGTCCGACTTCATTCCCGAGGCCGTCGCCCTTGGCGCGATGCTGGTGGCCGATCCGGCCACCGCGCCGCTTCTGGCGCTGTTGATCGCGCTTCAGAACCTGCCCGAAGGCTTCAACGCATGGCGCGAGATGGCCGACAACGGCGGCACTCCGCGATTGCGCCAGTTCGGCGCGCTGGCACTGATGGGTCCGGCGGCCGCGCTGCTGGGATATTTCCTGCTGCACGATCAGCCCGCCCTGACCGGTGCGCTGATGTGCCTTGGCGCGGGCGGCATCCTTTACCTGATGTTTCAGGATATCGCGCCGCAGGTGCCGCTGGAGAACCGCTTTGGACCGCCACTGGGCGCCATCGGCGGCTTTCTTCTGGGGCTGACCGGCCATCTTCTGATCGGATAAGGTCCGCCCGTTCTTCTTGCGGAAAAATATCCTCTCCGAAGGCAAAAGAACTATTCTGGCGGCAGATGATTTACCCGACGACGCAAACCCCCTAGAACCGGTTCAAACTCAGGGAGACTCCAATGCCCGATTTCAAGAAGATCCTGATCGCCAACCGCGGCGAGATCGCCATTCGGGTGATGCGCGCCGCCAACGAGATGGGCAAACGCACCGTCGCCATCTATGCCGAAGAGGACAAGCTGGGCCTGCACCGCTTCAAGGCGGACGAGGCTTATCGCATCGGCGAGGGGATGGGGCCGGTCGCGGCCTATCTCTCGATCGACGAGATCATCCGCGTGGCCAAGGCCAGCGGCGCCGATGCGATCCATCCCGGCTATGGCCTCTTGTCCGAGAACCCGGATTTCGTCGATGCCTGCGCGCAGAACGGCATCACCTTCATCGGCCCCAAGGCCGACACCATGCGCGCGCTTGGCGACAAGGCCAGCGCCCGGCGCGTGGCGATCGAGGCGGGCGTGCCGGTCATTCCCGCGACCGAAGTGCTGGGCGACGACATGGAGGCGATCCGCGCCGAGGCGGCCGAAATCGGCTATCCGCTGATGCTCAAGGCCTCCTGGGGCGGCGGCGGGCGCGGCATGCGCCCGATCCAGAACGAAGCCGAACTGGAAACCAAGATCCGCGAGGGTCGACGCGAGGCCGAGGCCGCCTTTGGCAATGGCGAGGGCTATCTGGAAAAGATGATCACCCGCGCCCGCCACGTCGAGGTGCAGATCCTCGGCGACCGGCACGGCGACATCTATCACCTTTTCGAGCGCGACTGTTCGGTGCAGCGGCGCAACCAGAAGGTCGTGGAGCGTGCGCCCGCGCCCTATCTCACCGAAGATCAGCGCGCCGAGATCTGCGAATTGGGCCGCAAGATCTGCGCCCATGTGAATTATGAATGCGCAGGCACCGTCGAGTTCCTGATGGACATGGAAACCGACACCTTCCACTTCATCGAGGTGAACCCCCGCGTGCAGGTCGAACACACCGTCACCGAGGAAGTGACCGGCATCGACATCGTGCGCGCGCAGATCCTGATCGCCGAGGGCAAATCACTGGCCGAGGCGACCGGCAAGGCGTCGCAGGACGACATCACCCTGAACGGCCACGCGCTGCAGACCCGGATCACCACCGAGGACCCGCAAAACAACTTCATCCCCGATTACGGTCGCATCACCGCCTATCGCAGCGCCACCGGCATGGGCATCCGTCTGGACGGCGGCACCGCTTACGCCGGCGGCGTGATCACGCGGTATTACGATTCGCTTCTGACCAAGATCACCGCCCGCGCGCCGACACCGGAAATGGCGATCGCACGGATGGACCGGGCCCTGCGCGAGTTCCGGATACGCGGCGTTTCGACCAACATCGCCTTTGTCGAAAACCTGCTGAAACACCCCACATTCCTGAACAACGAATACACCACCAAGTTCATCGACGAGACGCCGGAACTGTTCCAGTTCAGCAAGCGGCGTGACCGGGGCACCAAGGTTCTGACCTATATCGCCGACATCACCGTGAACGGCCATCCCGAGACCAGGAACCGCCCGCGCCCGTCGGCGGATCTCAAGGAACCGCGCCCGCCGGCGCTTCGCGGCGAGCCGATGATGGGCACGCGCAACCTGCTCGAGCAGAAGGGGCCGCAGGCCGTGGCCGACTGGATGGCGGCGCAGCGACAGGTGCTGATCACCGACACCACCATGCGCGACGCGCATCAATCGCTGCTGGCCACACGGATGCGCAGCATCGACATGATCCGCGTGGCACCCGCCTATGCCGCCAACCTGCCGGGGTTGTTCTCGGTCGAATGCTGGGGCGGCGCGACCTTCGATGTCGCCTATCGCTTCCTGCAGGAATGTCCCTGGCAGCGCCTGCGCGATCTGCGCGAGGCGATGCCGAACCTGATGACGCAGATGCTGCTGCGCGGCAGTAACGGGGTGGGATACACCAATTATCCCGACAACGTCGTGCAGGAATTCGTCCGACAGGCCGCCACAAGTGGCGTCGATCTGTTCCGGGTGTTCGACAGCCTGAACTGGGTCGAGAACATGCGCGTTTCCATGGATGCGATACTCGAGCAGAACAAGATTTGCGAAGGGTCGATCTGCTATACCGGCGATGTGCTAGATCCGGACCGGGCGAAATACGATCTGAAATACTATGTCGACACCGCCAAGCAATTGCGCGACGCCGGCGCGCATATACTTGGTCTCAAGGACATGGCTGGCGTGCTGAAGCCGGGCGGGGCGCGGGTTCTGATCCGCGCGCTCAAGGAAGAGGTCGGTCTGCCGATCCATTTCCACACCCATGACAGCGCCGGTGTGGCCGTCGCCACCATCCTTGCCGCCTCCGAGGCCGGGGTGGATGCGGTCGATTGCGCGATGGATGCGCTGTCGGGCAACACCAGCCAGCCCACATTGGGTTCGGTGGTCGAGGCCCTGCGCCACACCGACCGCGAAACCGGGCTGGACATCACCGCCATCCGCGAGATTTCCGACTATTGGGAGATGGTGCGCGCGCAGTACACGGCGTTCGAAACCGGGCTTCAGGCCCCCTCCTCCGAGGTTTACCTGCACGAGATGCCGGGCGGCCAGTTCACCAATCTCAAGGCGCAGGCGCAGAGCCTCGGACTCGAGGATCGCTGGCCCGAGATCGCGCGCACCTATGCCGACGTGAACAAGATGTTCGGCGATATCGTGAAGGTCACGCCCAGTTCCAAGGTGGTGGGCGACATGGCGCTGATGATGGTCAGTCAGGGCCTGACGCGGGCGCAGGTCGAGGATCCGGATGTCGATGTGTCGTTCCCGGATTCGGTGATCAACATGATGCGTGGCAATCTGGGCCAGCCACCGGGTGGCTTTCCCCCGGCCATCGTGAAAAAGGTGCTTAAGGACGAACAGCCCGACACCGAGCGCCCCGGCAAGCATCTGCCGCCGGTCGATCTGGAGGAAGCGCGTGCCGAAGCGGTGACCGCGCTTGAGGGCAAGACGGTCGATGACGAGGATCTGAACGGATACCTGATGTATCCCAAGATGTTCCTCGATTACATGGGCCTGCACCGCCAATACGGCCCGGTGCGCAGCCTGCCGACACGCACGTTCTTTTACGGCATGGAACCGGGCGAGGAGATTTCAGCCGAGATCGACCCCGGCAAGACACTCGAAATCCGCATGCAGACCATGGGCGAAACCGACGAGAACGGCGAGATCCGGGTGTTTTTCGAGCTGAACGGCCAGCCCCGCGTGATCCGGGTGGCCGACCGGCTGGTCAAGGCGTCCGCGACCACCCACCCCAAGGCCGAGCCGGACAATTCCGCCCATGTCGGCGCGCCGATGCCCGGCGCGGTCGCGACGGTCGCGGTGGCGGCAGGGCAAAAGGTCAACGATGGCCAGTTGCTGCTGACGATCGAGGCGATGAAGATGGAAACCGGCATCCACGCGGAACGCGCCGGCACGGTCAAGACGGTCCATGTCAGCCCCGGCAGCCAGATCGACGCCAAGGATCTGCTGATCGAGTTCGAGACCGAATGATACCGCACCGGCGCGGTCCGCCGCGCCGGATTACCTTTGGAAGATATGCGTTTCGACAATACGGCAATTTTCCCCTTGCAGGTCGCGGCAGTTGTTTGTATCTCACGCCTCACCCAAGGATGCGGGCGTAGCTCAGGGGTAGAGCATAACCTTGCCAAGGTTAGGGTCGTGAGTTCGAATCTCATCGCCCGCTCCATAATTACCGCTTCGGCGGCATGACACGGGACCGCTTCGGCGGTCCTTTTTCATTTCCGCCGATTTGCCGGGCCCTTCTCGCTTTTCGTCGATGCAAGCCGCGCAGCATCTGCGCGGTGTTTTCACAGGCCATCCTTGACCCCGCCATCTCGCACGTCCACCTACCGGACACATCGCCCGACCGGGAAACATGCAAACGTTCCAGACCGTTCCGGAAAACCGGGATCGGAGCAGCGGAGACCATGAGCGCGTTCGACTACATCATCATAGGCGCCGGATCGGCGGGATGTGTTCTTGCCGAGCGTTTGAGCGCAAGCGGGCGCTACCGGGTGCTGGTTCTCGAGGCGGGCGGCGCCGACCGGTCGCCATGGATTTCCCTGCCGCTTGGTTATGGCAAGACGTTCTTTCACGACAAGCTCAACTGGAAATTCGTCACCGAAACCGAAGAGAGCCTCGGCGGGCGCGCCGGCTACTGGCCGCGAGGCAAGGTGCTGGGCGGTTCCAGTTCGATCAACGCGCTGGTCTATGTGCATGGTCTGCCCGGCGATTTCGACGATTGGGAAGCGGCGGGCGCCATGGGCTGGAACTGGTCCGCTGTCGCGCCGGTCTATGACGAGATGGAAACGCGCATCGCCCCCGACGGCACGTGCGAGGGCACCGGCCCGATGCATGTGCAGGATGTGAGCGACCAGATCCATCCGGCGACCCGTCATTTCTTTGCCGCGGCAACGGAACTGGGCCTGCCTTGCGTCGATTCGACAGATTCCGAAGGGGCCGCAACCTACCTCATCACCACGCGGAAGGGCTGGCGCTGGTCGGCTGCGCGGGCCTTTCTGAAGACGGCGATGAAGCGGCCCAACGTCGCCGTGCGCACCCACGCCATCGCCGAACGGCTGATCTTTGACGGCCGGCAGGCGATTGGGGTCGAGGTGATCCTGCCCGAGGGCCGGCAGATCCTGCAGGCGCGGCGGGAAGTGATCGTGGCTGCTGGCGCTGTCGCCTCGCCGCTTTTGCTGCAACGCTCGGGCATCGGCCCCGCGGGGACATTGAAGGCGAACGGGATCGAAGTGCGGCGTGATTCGGAGCATGTGGGCGGTCAGTTGCAGGACCATCTGGGCATAAACTATTTCTTCCGCGCGACCGAACCGACGCTGAACCAGGCATTGCGCCCGTTGCGCGGGCGCGCGCGGGCGGCGATCCGTTATGCCCTGACCCGGCGCGGCCCACTGGCGCTGAGCGTCAACCAGTGCGGCGGTTTCTTCCGCTCGCATGACGGGCTGGACCGGCCCGACCAGCAGCTTTATTTCAACCCGGTCAGCTACATGACCACGCCTGAGGGCACGCGGAACGTTGTGATGCCCGACCCCTATCCGGGCTTCATCATCGGATTCCAGCCCGCGCGCCCGACCAGCCGCGGGCGGATCGACATCACCGGACCTGGCGCCGCCGATCGGCCCCGCATCCGGCCCAATTCGCTGGCCACCGAACAGGACCGCGCCGCCGCGATTTCCGGCGCCCGGTTCTGTCAGCGGCTGGCCCGCACGCGCGCCATCGGCGGCCTGATCGAAAACCCGATCGCGCCCGACCTGCTGGCCATGGAAGACGATCAGGCGATTCTCGACGATTTCCGCGCCCGCTGCGGCACCGTGTTCCACCCCGTCGGCACCTGCCGCATGGGGGCGGACGCGGAACATGCGGTCGTCGATCCGCGCTGCCGGGCGCATGGCTTCGGCGGGTTGCGGGTGGTCGATGCGTCGGTCTTTCCGTCGATCACGTCGGGCAACACCAATGCACCCACGATGATGGTCGCGCGCCGCGCGGCCGCCATGATCCTGGAGGACGCATGAGCGACGAGCCATCCCTGATAACCCGTCTGGAAACCTTCGCCGACGAATTCGTCGCTTTCGTGCGCGTCACCACGCGTGACGGGCGGACCGGCTGGGGGCAGCTTTCGACCTATCATTCCGACCTCACCGCGCAGGTGTTTCACCGCCAGATCGCGCCCTGGGCGCTGGGGCGCGGCACCGATGCGCTCGAGGCGCTGATGGTCGAAATTCCGGAGCGCGAGCACAAATTCCCCGGCTCGTATCTGCGCCGCGCGCTGGCCGGGCTGGACACCGCCATCTGGGACTGGCGCGGCAAGGCCGCCGGGCAACCGGTGACGGCATTGCTGGGCGGATCGGCGGGAAAGCTGCGCGCCTATGCCTCCTCGATGCGGCGCGACATCACCCCCGAGGACGAGGCCCGGCGACTGGCCGACCTGATCGAACGCGACGGGTTCGACGCGGTCAAGTTCCGGGTCGGTGCGGAATGCGGGCATGACGTGGACGAATGGCCGGGCCGGACCGAGGCCATCGTGCCGGAAATCCGCCGCACCCTGGGCGACGGTATCGCGCTTCTGGTCGATGCCAATTCCGGCTTCTCCCCCGCCCGCGCCATCAAGGTGGGGCATATGCTGGAAAGTCACGGCGTCGAGCATTTCGAGGAGCCCTGCCCCTATTGGGATTACGAACAATCCGCCGAGGTGTCGCGCGCCCTGTCGCTGGATGTCGCGGGCGGCGAGCAGGATTGCGACCTCAGCCAGTGGCGGCGGATGATCGACATGCGCGCCATGGACATCATCCAGCCCGACGTTCTTTATCTGGGCGGGATGCACCGCACGATGCAGGTGGCCCGGATGGGAGCGGAGGCCGGCCTGCCCTGCACGCCCCATTGCGCCAATCTGTCGATGGTGACGCTGTTCACCATGCATCTGCTGCGCGCGATTCCCAATGCGGGCAAGTATCTGGAATTCTCGATCGAGGGGCCGGACTATTATCCATGGCAGCAGGATCTGTTCGTCGAAAACCCGTATGGAATCGAAAACGGTGAGGCAACCGTGACGGATCGTCCGGGCTGGGGCGTCGAGATCGCGCCGGAATGGCTGGCGAAATCGACCTATCAGGTCAGTGAAGGCCCCTAAGGAACCGGATGGCGGGCCCCTCGGTTGGGACTCGACAAGGCTGGTCATTGCCGTTGAATTCGCGTTGAATACCCGCATCCATGACGGCGACAAGGCGCGTGTGGATGCCTGAAAGGCACTTTTGGCCGCACCGGCACACGCGGATGCGATCGGAAATCGTGGCTTGGGGGCTGCCTGGCCGGGCGGGGTGCGTTCACACACGTCAACACGTCGCTTGACCGCAACAAACACGGAGTTTCATATGACCAATTTTCGCACGTTCCGGACCGGTCCCAGCCGCCGCGGATTCATCGCCGGTTCGGCCGCTGTCGGCGCCGGTCTGCTGCTGCCCATGGGCGCGCGGGCCCAGTCGGAGCCGAAAAAGGGCGGCACGCTGCGGGTCGGGTTCACGCAGGGCTCGACATCGGACAATCTGGATCCCGCGACCTATAACAACGACTTCATGTTCGCGAGCGGTTACGCCGTGTTCAACACGCTGACCGAAATCGCCCCGGACGGCACGGCCAAGCCCGACCTCGCCGAAAGCTATGAAGCCAGCGACGATGCTGCCGTGTGGACCTTCCGCCTGCGCGACGACGCGGATTTCTCGGACGGCAAGACGGTGACGGCGCAGGACGTGATCGACTCGGTGCGCCATCACATGGGCGACAAATCGAAATCCGGCATCAAGCCGCTGCTGGAACAGATCACCGATATCCGCGCCGATGGCGACAAGGTGGTGATTTTCGAACTGGCGGCGGGCAATGCCGATTTTCCCTTCATCTTCAACGATTACCATCTGGGCATACGGCAATCGACCGGCGACGGCATCGATCCGCAAAGCCGCATCGGCACCGGCGGTTATGTCATCGAGGCGTTCGAACCCGGCGTGCGTATCGAGTTGCTGCGCCGCGACGATTACTGGAAAAAGGGCCATGCCCATTTCGACAAGGTCGTGATCCTCAAGGTCGGCGACGCGGCGGCGCGCATGAACGCGCTGATGACCGGCGAGGTCGATCTGATCGACCGCCCCGACCTCAAGACCATCGACCTGCTGGGCCGCAACCCGAACGTCAAGGTCCACACCCAGGACGGCACGCTGCATTACGTCATGCCGATGCATACCGATACCGCACCGTTCGACGATGTGAACGTGCGGATGGCGCTGAAATACGGCATCGACCGCGAGCAGATGATCGAAACCGTCCTGCGCGGTTATGGCACCGTCGGCAACGATCAGCCCATCGCCCGCTCGATGCCCTATTACAACGGCAACCTCGAACAGATCGCCTATGATCCCGAGCGCGCGAAGTTCCATCTGGACAAGGCCGGCCTCTCGTCGCTGGACGTGACGCTGGCGACCGCCGACGCAGCATTCAACGGCGCCGTGGATGCCTCGGTGCTGTATTCGGAATCCGCCAAGACGGCGAATATCAACATCACGGTCGATCGCGAGCCCGATGACGGCTATTTCTCGAATGTCTGGCTGAAAAAGCCGTTCTGCTGCTCCTATTGGGGCGGGCGTCCGACACCGGACCTGATGTTCTCGGCCGCCTATGCCGAGGGCGCGGACTGGAACGAGACCAACTGGCACAACGAGCGGTTCAACGATCTGCTGTTGCAGGCGCGCGCCGAACTCGACCAGCCGCGCCGCGCCGAGATGTATGGCGAGATGCAGAAGATCGTGAAGGAGGATGGCGGCGCGCTGATCCCGGCCTTCGGGCAATATGTCTCGGCGATGTCCACGTCCATCGCCATGCCCGAGCATATTTCCGAGATGTGGGATCTCGACAGCCAGCGTTTCATCGAACGCTGGTGGATGGCCTGATCCGACGCTCGCGGCGGGGGGTCGTGAAACCGGCCGCCCGCCCCTGTTCCTGCACGCCCCCTTCCCCGGCCGGAGGCCCTTCACATGTCTAGGCTTCAGAAGCTTGTCCTGGGACGCCTGTTTCTCGGTATCCTGACGCTGTTCATCGTTTCGGCGCTGATGTTCATCGGCATCGAGCTTTTGCCCGGTGACCTTGCCCAGCAGATTCTCGGCCAGTCCGCGACCCCCGAGACGGTCGCCGCCTTCCGCGCCGAACTCGGGCTCGATCAGCCGCCCTATGTGCGCTATCTCGACTGGCTGGGCGGCGTGTTCCGGGGCGATTTCGGCACTTCGCTCGCCTCGAGGAGATCGGTCGCCGATCTTCTGGGCACGCGGCTGGCCAACACCATGTTCCTGGCGGTCTATGCCGCCGTCATTGCCGTTCCCATCGCGCTGACGCTCGGGCTTCTGGCGGCGCTCTGGCGCAACACCGCGTTTGACCGCGGCGTGAATCTCGGCGCGCTCTCGGCGATTTCCATGCCCGAATTCTTCGTCGCTTATGTGCTGATCCTGTTCCTGTCGATCCGCTTTGGCCTGTTCCCCACGCTGGCCCGCATCGACGAGGCCAGCAGCCTTGGCGATGCGCTTTACCGCACCTTCCTGCCGGCCCTGACCCTGATCCTTGTCGTGGTCGCGCACATGATGCGGATGACACGGGCGGCGATCATCAACGTGCTGGCCGCGCCCTATATCGAAATGGCGCGGCTGAAGGGCGTGCCGCGCTGGCGGATCATCGTGCGCCACGCGCTGCCCAACGCGCTGGCGCCCATCGTCAACGTCGTCGCGCTGAACCTTGCCTATCTCATCGTCGGTGTCGTGGTTGTCGAGGTCGTGTTTTCCTATCCGGGACTGGGCCAATTGCTGGTCGATGCGGTATCGAGCCGCGATTTCCCCGTGGTGCAGGCGGTCGGACTGTTCTTTGCCGCCGTCTATATCACGCTCAACGTGCTGGCGGACGTGATCTCGATGATCTCGAACCCGCGCCTGCGACATGGGAGATAAGCCGTGGTCAAACTGCTCAAATCCGCGCCGCCCACGGCCATCGCCGGCATGATCGTCCTGTTCGCAGTCCTGCTGACCGGCATCCTCGCGCCTCTGGTCTCGCCCTATGGGGAAACGCAGGTCGTCGGCGGCGCCTATCAGCCCTGGAGCCGGGCGCACCCTCTGGGCACCGACAATCTGGGCCGCGACATGCTTTCGCGGATGATCTACGGCGCCCGCAACACCGTCGGTCTGGCGCTGCTGACCACCGGTATCGCGTTCAGCGTCGGCGCGTTCCTTGGCATGTTCGCCGCGTTGCGCTCGGGCTGGCTGGACGAGGTGCTGTCGCGCATGGTCGATGTGCTGATGGCGGTGCCGCCGCTGATCCTGGCGCTGATGCTGCTGGCGATCGTGGGGCCGTCGATTCCGAACATGGTGGGTGTGATCGCGGTGATCTATGTCGCGCCGGTCTATCGGCTGGCGCGGGCGGCGGCGATGAATGTCGTCGGTCTGGATTTCGTCGAGGCCGCGCGGCTGCGGGGCGAAGGCACGTTCCGCCTGTTGCGGCGCGAGATCCTGCCCAATATCGGCTCGACCCTGATCGCGGAATTCGGCGTGCGGTTCTGCTTCGTGTTCCTGTTCATCGCGGCGCTGTCCTTTCTGGGCATCGGCATCCAGCCGCCCACCGCCGATTGGGGCAGCATGGTCAAGGAAAACGCCACGCTGATCACCTTCGGCGATATCACGCCGCTGATCCCGGCCGGAGCCATCGCCCTGCTGACTATCGCGATCAACCTGATCGTGGACTGGATGCTGCACCGCGCCAGCGGCCTGAAAAGCTGAGAAAAGGGGGACGCCATGGGAAATCTTCTGACCATCCGCGATCTGCGCCTCGAAGCCGGGGACCGGCGCGATCCCGTCGTGATCCTCAAGGGCATCAACCTCGATCTCGACCGGGGCGAGGTTCTGGGTCTCGTGGGGGAAAGCGGTGCGGGCAAAAGCTCGGCGGGGCTGGCCGCCATGGGCTTTGCACGCGACGGTGTGCGCTTTGCCGGGGGCAGCGTGACGTTCGATGACACCGAGCTTCTCGGGCTGTCGCGCGGCGAGTTGCGCAAGCTGCACGGCAAACGCATCGCCTATGTGGCGCAATCCGCCGCCGCCAGTTTCAACCCGTCGATGAAACTGATCGACCAATATAGCGAAGCGCCGCGCCTGCACGGTGTCGCCAGCCGGGCCGAAGCCGAAAAGGACGCCATCGCGCTTTATCGCCAGATGCAATTGCCCGATCCCGAAGAGATCGGGTTCCGCTATCCGCATCAGGTGTCGGGCGGCCAGCTTCAGCGGGCGATGACGGCGATGGCGATGGCTTGTCGTCCGGATCTGATCATCTTCGACGAACCGACAACCGCGCTCGACGTGACGACGCAGATCGAGGTGCTGGGCGCGATCCGCGACATCGTGGATCAATACGACACCGCCGCGATCTACATTACCCACGATCTGGCGGTGGTCAGCCAGATGGCCGACCGCATCTGCGTGATGAAGGACGGCGAAGAGGTCGAGACGGCGACAACGCGCGAGATGCTGGATAATCCGCAGCAGGATTATACGCGCTCGCTCTGGGCGGTGCGCTCGTTCCGCCGCCCCGCGGAGGAAACGAAGGCCAGCGAAACGCTGATCCGGGGTCAGGGCGTGACGGCAGGGTATGGCAAGGCCACGGTACTGCACGATCTGGATTTCACCATCCCGCGCGGACGCACGACGGCGGTTGTGGGCGAAAGCGGCTCGGGCAAATCGACACTTGCGCGGGTTCTGGCGGGACTTCTGCCGCCCGAGGCCGGCGAGATCCTGTGGCGCGATGCCCCGCTTGAGCCGCGTCTGGAAAAGCGCGATGCCCGCACGCTTCGCAACATCCAGATGATCTATCAGTCGGCCGACACGTCACTGAATCCGCGCCATACGATCCGCGAGACCCTGTCACGCCCGGTCACGAAATTCACCGGCCGACGGGGGCGCAAGCTGCGTGCGCGGGTGGCCGAACTGATGGAGCTGGTGGATCTTGATCCGGCCTTTCTCGACCGCAAGCCGGGCGAGCTCTCGGGCGGACAGAAGCAACGCGTCGGCATCGCCCGCGCCCTTGCCGCCGAGCCGGAATTCATCGTCTGCGACGAGGTGACGAGCGCGCTGGATCAACTGGTGGCCGAAGGCATCCTGAAACTTCTGGTGCGGCTTCAGCACGACCTCGGCCTGACCTTCCTGTTCATCACGCATGACCTTGCCACTGTCGAGGCCATTGCACACAAGGTGATCGTGCTGAAGAACGGGCGCATCGTCGAGCAGGACGACCGCGATGCGATTTTTGGCGATCCGCAGGAAACCTATACCAAGCGCCTTCTTGAATCGGTGCCGCAGATGGACCCCGACTGGCTTACCGCCGCGCGCGAACGGGAACGGGAATTGCGCCGGCGCGAGGCGTCTTGAAACATGCTGTGCCGACTCCATGCGCGCCGTCACGCGATGGTATGCAGGGCAAATCGCTGATAACAGGTGACGGAAACGTGCCCCGACTTTCGCGGCGCACGCCTTGCCACGCCTTCCCGACACGCCGTAAGACGAGTTTCATGTCCAGTTCCCGAACCGACCTCCCTCACGCGACAAGCCGCCGAACGCTCGCCATCTGGTTGACGATGGCGATCGCAATCATCATCGGCGCCCTGACCCTGATCCCGATGAGCATGGAACCCAGCGCCCCGGGCAGCGACAAGACCCACCATTTCCTGGCCTTCGCGGCGCTTGTCCTGCCCTGTGCCGCGCTTTATCCCAAGGGTCTGCTGAAAGGTGCCCTTGCGGCGGCGGCCTATGGCGGACTGATCGAGCTGATCCAGCCCTATGTCGGCAGATCGGGCGAGATCGCGGACCTCGTCGCCGACGTCAGCGGCATCGGTGCCGGGGCGGCGCTGGGGCTGGTCGTGCACGCCATCCTGCGGCGCATCTCCGGAGTCTGGAGCAGAACGGCAAAAGACCGCGATATCCGGCCTTGCGCGCGAGAAACGCCCAGACCGCAACCCTGAGCGCCGGCCATCGTCAGGAGCGAACCATGAAGATCACCGACGTCAAGACCTTCGTCGTCGGCAATCCGCCGCCCGGAATCGGCGGGCGATACTTCATCTTCGTCAAACTGGTCACCGATGGCGGCGTCGTCGGCTATGGCGAGGCTTATAACGCCACGTTCTCGCCTCATGTCACGGCCCGGATGATCGAGGACATGGCCGAACGCTATCTGGTCGGGCACGATCCCCACGACATCGAGACTTTCTTTCGCCGCGCCTATTCCTCGGGCTTTACCCAGCGGCCCGACGTGTCGGTCATGGGCTGCGTCTCGGCGCTGGAAATCGCCTGCTGGGACATCATCGGCAAGGAGGCCGGCCGGCCCGTCCATCAACTTCTCGGCGGCCGGGTGCACGAGACGCTGCGCACCTATACCAACCTCTATCCCCATACCGGCAGCGCCGAGCCGTCCGAGGCCGACGATCCTTAAAGGAACGTCTACAACGATCCCGACATGGCAGCACAATGCGCCATCCGTTACGTCGAGCAGGGGTTCGACGCCGTCAAGCTGGACCCCGCGGGGCCTTATACCGCGTTCGACGGGCACCAGCCGCGCCTTGGCGACATCGATCTCTCGGTGCGCATGGTCGGGGCGATCCGGGACGCGGTCGGCGGCAAGGCCGACATCCTGTTCGGCACCCATGGCCAGTTTACCGCGTCCGGGGCGCTGCGGATGGCGCGGGCCATCGAACCTTACGATCCGTTGTGGTTCGAGGAACCGGTGCCGCCCGACATGCCCGAAGTGATGGCGGCGGTTGCGCGGGGCACGACGATCCCCGTCGCCACCGGCGAGCGGCTGACGACAAGGTTCGAGTTCGCCCGCATCATCGAGAACCGCGCCGCCAGCATCCTGCAACCCAATGCGGGCCGCGCCGGCGGTATTCTGGAGAGCAAGAAAATCGCCGCGATGGCCGAAGCGTATCACATCCAGATCGCCCCGCATTGCTATTGCGGCCCGATCATTGGCGCCGCCAACATCCAGTTCGCGGTGACGCTGCCCAATTTTCTCATCCTGGAATCGCTGCAGCAATGGGGCGGCTTCCATGAAGAACTGCTCAGGACAAAGATCGCGTGGCAGGATGGCGCCGTTATCCCGTCGGACGAGCCCGGAATCGGCGTCGAACTGGACGAAGCCGTCTGCGAGGCGCATCCCTACGACGGCAAGGCGCTGCATCTGCAGATGATGCAAACGCCGCTGATGTAGCGGAGGTGTTCCTGGCCTTTTTGAAAGCATCGCACCGCGCGTTTTGTGGAGATATGAGGCGGGTCAGGATCGCGACAAACCCGTGCACTGCGTGTTAGGCCTCATCCTGTCGATCGGCGCCCAGCCGAAGTTGCATTTTTTCGTCAAAAAAGGCTTGCCTCTCATCGGCTCCCTCGCGCTCGCCTGCGCCCGAAAGCAGACGTTGATGCAAGGCGCCGCAAGCGACGGCTTTGAGCCCGTGTTAAGTGCTACGCGACAAGCGAATGGCTGCTGTTCATGGCAAGTCTACACGCGCCCTATCGCGAAGCGATTTAGTGCTCGTCCACGCTGCTCACGCTCAGCCACAACGCATTGAAAGGCAGCTATCGACACCTTTCACCACGGCGGAGGCAATTCTTTGACGAAAGAGGGAGAACGATCTGGCGCTTTCCAGAAACGATCATGGTGCTGCTGGACAGGATTGAACTGTCGACCTCTCCCTTACCAAGGGAGTGCTCTACCACTGAGCTACAGCAGCGCCGGTGAAGCGGGTGACTAGACGCAATTTGCTATCCGCGCAAGGGCATATTCGCGATTTTCCACCTGTCAGCGCGGACCATTCGCTCCGGCGGGATCAAAGAAAGCCGTGCGGTAAAAGAGTCATGCATAATCTGGACCGGAGGCGAGCGAGGCTGTAGGAGAGGGCCATGGCGGAAAAACCCACTCCGGCCGACCGGCGCAAGCCGGCGGCTGACCGGCATGACAGGCTCAAGGCGGCGCTGAAGGCCAACATGGCCAAGCGCAAGGCGCAAGCGCGCGCGCGGACCGGGAAAACGGGTGACGAGGCAGGCAAGAGCAAGGATTAACAGCGCATGGATTCGATTCTGGTGACAGGGAACGGGCCGCTGAGCGGTCAGATCCCGATTGCGGGCGCCAAGAACGCCTGCCTGACGCTGATGCCGGCGACATTGCTGAGCGACGAACCCCTGACCCTGACCAACGCGCCGCGGCTGAGCGACATCCGCACCATGAGCGATCTTCTGGCCTCGCTCGGGGCCGAGGTCTGCAGCCTGCAGGACGGTCAGGTTCTGGCCATGTCCAGCCACGACCTGACCAATCACCGGGCGGATTACGACATCGTGCGCAAGATGCGTGCCTCGATCCTGGTGCTGGGGCCGATGCTGGCGCGGGACGGACATGCGATCGTGTCACTGCCCGGCGGTTGCGCCATCGGGGCGCGGCCGGTCGATCTGCACCTGCGCGCGCTCGAGGCGCTGGGGGCCGAGATGGACCTGCGCGACGGCTATGTTCACGCGCGCGCTCCCGGCGGTCTGAAGGGCGGGCGCATCGACTTTCCCATCGTCTCGGTCGGTGCGACCGAAAACGCGCTGATGGCGGCAACGCTGGCGCGCGGCACGACGGTGATCGAAAACGCCGCGCGCGAACCCGAAATCGTGGATCTGGCCGAATGCCTCGGCCGCATGGGCGCGCAGATCGAAGGGGCGGGAACCGGGACCATCACCATTCAGGGCGTGGAACGCTTGCATGGCGCGACCCACCCCGTCGTGACCGACCGGATCGAACTGGGCACCTATATGCTGGCCCCCGCGATCTGCGGCGGCGAGGTCGAGCTTTTGGGCGGGCGGCGCGATCTTGTCGGTGCATTCTGCGACAAGCTGGACGAGGCCGGGATCGACGTGACCGAAACCGCGAACGGCCTGCGCGTGAAGCGGCGCGGCGATCACGTCCGGGCGGTGAACGTGACAACGCAACCCTTTCCCGGCTTTCCCACGGACCTTCAGGCGCAGATGATGGCGCTGCTGGCCACGGCCGACGGCGTCAGCGTGCTGGAGGAAACCATATTCGAGAACCGCTTCATGCATGCGCCCGAACTGATCCGCATGGGCGCGGACATTGACGTTCACGGCGGCACTGCTACCGTCACCGGGGTCGAGCGGCTGAAAGGCGCGCCGGTGATGGCGACGGATCTGCGCGCCAGTGTCTCGCTGATTCTCGCCGGGCTGGCCGCAGAAGGCGAAACGCTGGTCAGCCGGGTCTATCATCTGGATCGCGGATACGAGCATGTTGTGCGCAAGCTGGAAGGCGTGGGCGCGAAAATAGAACGGATCAAGGCAAGTTGACAGACGACGCGACATTCGAAGAGGGCCGCGAGGCGCCATTGAACCTGGGCGCGCAGGAGCAGGACGACCTTCGGGTGCTATCCTCGCTGGCGCAGGATGCGGTGTTTCCGATCACTGAAATATCGTGGGTTCCGGCACGGCAGCGTTTCGCCATCCTGCTCAACCGGTTCCGGTGGGAGGGTTCGGGCCGTCAGAGGCGCGCGCCGCAAAGGGTGCGCGCGCTGCTGGTGGTGGAAAACGTGCGCCACGTTTCCAGTCAGGGGCTGGATCGCAACGACAAGGACGTGATCCTGTCGCTGCTTTCCATCGGTTTCGAACCGTCCGATGACGTCAGCGGCGATCTTCTGCTGACACTTGCCGGAGACGGCGCGATCCGTCTCGATGTCGAGGCGCTGGACGTGACGCTCAAGGACGTGACCCGCCCGTATCTCGCACCATCGGGAAAGACACCGGAACACCCGGAATAGGCCAAACCTGAACCTCCGTTAGTCAAATCTTAGCTTTTGACCGTCATCCGTGGCCAAACGCGTCGCGACGGAACCGCCGCGGATACCGATAACGGAGGAGCCGGGACTCACATGCGTGTCATTGGAAAAATTGTCGCTGCGATCATTTTCTCGATCGTCGGATTCCTTGCCGGTACGCCGCTCTTTGCATCCTTCGGTGTTGCAGATGCGGCGTCCGATACAGGAAGCTATCTGGGCATCGCGCTGTTTCTTTCGGTCTTCGCCATCATCATGTTCGCACCCACCGTCCGGCGGGCGTTCGGACGCGGCTTTCTGCTCTCGGGTCTTTTGATATTCGCGCTGCCTCTCTCGGTCCTCATTTTGTCGGGAACCGCTGCGTCCAGCGTCATCAGCGATACAGCCGCCGCCGGGGCCGACGAGGCATCGCAAGCCGCGGCCGCTCTGGGAGCTTCGCTGGGCGCGGGGCTGCTCACGGGTTTCGCAAGTTTCGTCGGCTTCATCCTGGGCAGCATCTTCATCATCACCGGTCTGGTTCTGACTCTCGGCGGACGGCGCGAGGTCGTTGTGGTGAATGTTCCGGGCCAGGCGGCATAGATCGGGGGGTTTGCGGCGGCTTTGTCTTGAGGCTGGCGCACGCGGCGGCTATGTCCCTGCCTGACTGGAGGGACCATGGCTGTTCTGCTCGACACGACCGCACCGGATTTCGAATCCCGCTTTACCGCCCTTCTGGGGGCCAAACGCGAGGACAGTCCCGATGTGGATGCGACCGTCGCCGGGATCATCGCGGATGTTCGGGAACGCGGCGATGCGGCACTGATCGATCTGACCGCGCGGTTCGACCGGCTGAACCTGACGCCCGAGCGGCTGGCGTTCTCCTCGGACGAGATCGCGCAGGCGACTGCGCAGGTCTCGCACGAGGACCGCGCGGCGCTGGACCTGGCCGCCGAGCGCATCCGCGTCTATCACGCCCGCCAGATGCCCGAAGATGCGCAATGGACCGATGAGGCAGGCGCGACGCTTGGCTGGCGCTGGACTCCGGTCTCGGCTGCGGGGCTTTATGTGCCGGGCGGATTGGCGTCTTATCCGTCCTCCGTGCTGATGAACGCCATCCCCGCCAAGGTTGCCGGCGTCGAACGTCTTGCCGTGGCGGTGCCCACACCGGACGGTGTGGTGAACCCGTTGGTGCTGCTTGCCGCGCAAATCTCGGGCGTGGACGAAATCTATCGCGTCGGGGGGGCACAGGCGATTGCCGCATTGGCCTACGGCACCGAAACCATTGCCGCCGTGGACAAGATCACCGGCCCCGGCAACGCCTACGTCGCTGCCGCCAAGCGGCGGGTCTTCGGCAGGGTCGGCATCGACATGATCGCCGGGCCGTCCGAAATCCTGGTGATCGCGGACCGCAACAATGATCCCGACTGGATCGCGCTGGATCTGCTCAGCCAGGCGGAACATGACGAAAGCGCGCAGTCGCTGCTGATCACCGATGATCCCGGTTTTGCACAGGCGGTGAGTGACGCGGTGGACAAGCGGCTGGAAACGCTGGAACGGCGCGCCATCGCGCAGGCAAGCTGGCGCGATTACGGCGCGGTGATCGTGGTGCGCGATCTGGACGAGGCGGCGGCGCTTTCCAATCGCGTCGCGCCGGAACATCTGGCGCTCTGCGTGGCAGAGCCGCAGCCGCTGGCCGACAGATGCATCCATGCCGGCGCGATCTTTCTGGGCCAGTGGACGCCCGAAGCGATCGGCGATTACGTCGGCGGGCCAAATCATGTGTTGCCCACCGCGCGGTCGGCCCGGTTCTCCTCGGGGCTGTCGGTCATGGATTTCCTCAAACGCACCACCCTCACCCGCATGAGCCCCGAGGCGCTGCGCGCCATCGGTCCCGCCGCCGAAACGCTGGCACGCTCCGAAAGCCTCGAGGCGCATGGCCTGTCGGTGCGCGCCCGTCTCGATCATCTGAACAGGTAATTGCCCATGTCGCATATCGTCGATATCGCCCTCGATGACGCGGGCCTGCCCCCGCCGACTCCGGAAATCGAACAGGAACGCAAGGTCGCCATCTTCGACCTGCTGGAAGACAACACATTCGTCCTGCCGCGCCGCGATGACCGGGCCGCGCCGGAAGGTCCGTATCGGGTGAACCTGTCGATCCGCGACAAACGGCTGGTGTTCGACGTGCATACCGAAAGCGGCGAAAGCGCGGCGGAATTCCATCTGTCGCTGGGTCCGTTCCGGCAGGTGGTCAAGGATTATTTCCAGATCTGCAAAAGCTATTTCGAAGCGGTCAAGACCCTGCCACCCAGCCAGATCGAAACCATCGACATGGCCCGGCGCGGCATTCACGACGAAGGCAGCCGCGTGTTGCAGGAACGGCTGAGCGGCAAGGTCGAGATCGATTCCCACACTGCCCGGCGCCTGTTCACGCTGGTTTGCGTGCTGCATTTCGGGGGTTGAATGGCCGAACCGCTCCCCCAGTCGGTGCTGTTTTGCTGCGACCATAACTCGGTGCGTTCGCCGATGGCCGAGGGCATCATGAAAAAGCTCTATGGCACCGGCACCTATGTGCAATCCGCCGGGGTCAGCACCGACATGGAGATCGACGGCTTCGCCATCGCCGTCTGCGACGAGATCGACGTGGAATTGTCGCGCCACCGGTCGCGCTCGTTCGACGAGATGGAGCAATGGGGCGACGATCTGGGATCGTTCGATCTGGTGGTCGCGTTGTCGCCGGCCAGCCAGCGCCGTGCGCTGGATCTGACGCGGTATTATCATCTGGACGTGGTCTATTGGCCCATCCTCGACCCCACCGGACTGGGCGAGGATCGCGACGAAAAGCTGGTCCATTACCGCCAGACACGCGACCAGATCATCGCGCACCTGAAAAAGAAGTGGGGCGAGCCGGTCGAAAACGAGGCCGAAACAGGCGCAAAGGACGCTTGGAACCGGCGGAATCGCCCTGCGACATGAAAACCGGTCCGCGCTGTCGATGCTCTCTTGAAAATCGCGGCGTTTAGGCCCATCTAAGCCCACGAACCGCATATTGGCGGAGCAGTCACATATGGAGACGACATGGCCAAGGAAGACACGCTCGAATTTCCCGGCGTCGTGAAAGAACTCCTGCCCAACGCGACATTTCGGGTCGAGCTTGAAAATGGCCATGAGATCATCGCACATACGGCAGGCAAGATGCGCAAGAACCGCATCCGTGTTCTGGCAGGCGACAAGGTGCAGGTCGAGATGACCCCCTATGATCTGACCAAGGGTCGGATCAACTACCGCTTCAAGTAAACGCCACCGATCCGTGGCGTTTATTCTGGGATCGGGCAGCCCGCGACGGCTGGACCTGCTGGCGCAGCTTTCCGTGACGCCCGACGCCATTCACCCCCCCGATATCGACGAAACCCCGCAAAAGGGGGAATTGCCCCGCCCTTATTGCGTGCGGATGGCGCTGGAAAAGGTGCGGGCGGTTCCGTCGGATGCCGACGATCTGGTGCTGTGCGCGGATACAACGGTGGCGATGGGGCGGCGTATCCTGGGCAAGCCGGCTGATGCCGGCGAGGCCGCGCAATTCCTTCTCGCGCTCGCGGGCCGGCGCCACCGTGTCGTCACCGCCATCGCGCTGCGCCGGGGTGATCGCGTCTGGCAGCGCGATGTCACCAGCCAGGTCCGGATGAAACGGCTGTCGGACCTCGAACTCAACGCCTATCTCGCCACTGGCGACTGGCAGGGCAAGGCTGGCGGCTATGGCATCCAAGGCCCGGCCGGCGCCTTCATTCCCTGGATCAGCGGATCGTTCAGCGCCATCGTGGGCCTGCCGCTGGCCGAGACCGCGACGCTGTTGCAGGCGGCGGGCTATCCACTGTATCAGGACCGCACATGAAGGGTCGCACCATCATTCTGGATCACCTGAACGGACGCGAGACCGCTGCCCTGCTGGTCGATGGCCGTCTTGAGGATCTGTTGATCGCCAGCGACGCCCCTGCCCCCGGCACCATCTATCGCGCCCGCGCCGACCGGCCCGTCAAGGGACAGGGCGGCGTGTTCCTGACCACCAGCGACGGCCCCGCCTTTCTGCGACAGGTCAAGGGGCTGGCTCCGGGCGATCATCTGCTGGTGCAGGTCAGCGGCTATGCCGAGTCCGGCAAGGCGCTTCCGGTCACGCAGAAACTGCTGTTCAAGAGCCGTTACGCCATCGTCACGCCCGATGCACCGGGCCTGAACGTCTCGCGCGCGATCCGCGATGAGGACGAACGCGTCCGCCTTCTGGAAATCGCACATGAAATCATGGCGGGCGCCACACACGGGCTGATCCTGCGCTCGTCCTGCGCGGGGGCGGACGGCGACGCCATAGCCGAGGATATCACCGATATGAAGTCGCTGGCCGATCAGGTTCTGGGCGACGGTTCGGGTGCGCTGGAAATGCTGGTCGAAGGCGACGGGCCGCACGCGCTGGCATGGCGGGAATGGACCGATCCAGCCGAGATCGTCACCGATGCCGGCGCGCTGGAAACCCACGATGTCATGGACGCGATCGCGGCGGCACAAAAGCCGCGCGAACCGCTTTCGGGTGGTGCCGTGCTCTTCATCGAACCCACACGCGCGCTGGTCGCCGTCGACGTCAATACCGGCAGCGATATGTCGCCTGCGGCGGGCCTCAAGGCCAACATGGCCTGCGCCCGCGCCCTGCCCCGCGCCTTGCGCATTCGCGGTCTCGGCGGCCAGATCACGATTGATCTGGCACCCATGCCCAAAAAGGAACGCCGGGCTTTCGAAAACGCCCTGCGTGCCGCTCTGCGCATCGATGGCGAGGAAACCGTTCTGGCCGGCTGGACTCCGCTGGGCCATTACGAACTGCAACGCAAACGGGGGCGCATCCCCCTGAACGAGGTTTTCGGATGAGTTGCCCGATCTGCAACGCGCCCACCGCCGCGCAATGGCGGCCCTTCTGCTCTCGCCGCTGCGCCGATCTGGATCTGGCGAAATGGCTGCGCGGATCCTACGCGATTCCGGCACAGGAACCGGATGAGATTGCCGAGGCCCAGCACGATCCGTCCGAGCCCCGGTACAAACCGCATTGACACACAATGAGGTTCAAAATGGCTCTGGACACCCGCCCGACCAACATCTAGAACGCCCGCACCCAACCGGCCATTATGGCCGTCCCGTGCCCGGGTAGCTCAGGGGTAGAGCAGTGGATTGAAAATCCTCGTGTCGGTGGTTCGATTCCGCCCCCGGGCACCACTTTAAGCAACTGAAAAATATAGACATTTCGATTGTGGATGGTCGTGGAAACCTGAGTGTTTCTGTTCCGGGACGACAGCGGGACGACAGACTTCCCTCCCTTGATTGATTGCATCAAACACGATTATTGGCACATCCGCGTTTCCGGCGAAACCGGATCAACACCATTTCTTCGACAGTTCACAAACTGGAGAAGAAGAATGAACCACGAAGATACGCCCCACGATGTTCTGCTGCCTATCCAAGAGGTCTGCAAAATCGTAGCTCGCTCGAAGGCAAGCATCTATCGCGACATCAAACGTGAGACCTTTCCCAAAGCCCAAAAGCAGGGCGGCTCGAGCCGTTGGCGCCGCTCACTGATCATGAAAGTGGTTGAGGGCAAATATCCATAATAATGGGAGCAGGCAACGTCGATCGGGACAATGTGATACCTCCGTGGATCGGCGAAGCACTTATAGTGCCCGGTGGGAACCGGGTAGCTTGCTGGATCTGGATCATGCAACTTCGGTCGGGCACTGCGGATATTGACGAAGTATCCGCCGAGACAGGCGGTGTTTTCACGCATTTTCTCGGTCTTCTGATTGGGGCTGAGGGCGATCTCGCGGCGATTGCCCCTTACAGCTTCCAGAATGGCGGTCGTGAGTGTGGCTGCGCCATTCCTGGCCGAGGTATGGCCCGTCGAAGCGCGCGCTTGAGGGCTGCGTGCAGGGAGACGGCCATGATCACGCTCGCGTTGGCCGGCCGCAACACCCATTCCGATCTTGGCAAATGTTTAAGCCGGGGGGAGACAAGGCGGTCATTCATCCACCCTTCCAACTCGAGCACCGTGGCGAGGCCACGCGCTCTGGTGACTGTCTCGAAGGTGTTGATTGACGGATAGCGCGACGGAATTGAGCAGATGGTGTGCTGCGGTGCGCGGATGGTCTGCGTCACGTGGTCTCGCGAACCGATTCCACCACGCTCCCTGCGCCGCACGGCCAGGAAACCATCAAGCCCGCCCTCGACCATTACTTCGAGGGGCGCCTGGCCGCTGAATAGCTCGCCGCGATGCAGCCGTGAGCCAGGTCATCGCCTCCGCCTTGACCGGGAACAGGATGTGCAGCCCTTTGTGGATGCCGGGCATGCCGGAGATCCGGGTCAGCGTATCAAGCGGCAGCGAAGGTGCCATGTCGCCGCGCGCTTTTCTTCACCCGCTCATGGTAGGTCGAATCGAATTGGAGGGCTCTCCCAGCAGCGCGATCCGACCATGCGTGGGGATCGCGTAGTGCAGGGTGATGGCCAAAAAGAGTGCGCAGCCCGGGGCCGCTCAGCATCCGGTATTTCAACCCGAACTCGTTGTTGGCGATCTCGACCTTCTCGACGCCGGGCAGATCCGCCGCCTCATAGGCCGCGCGCATATCCTGCGCCGTGTCATACCAGAACACGATCCGATGCTCATCGAACAGGCGCGCAAGACCGGCCGTGATACGGTCAGTCATCCTTGGCCTCCAGACCCGCAATCTTCTTCAGCGCCGCGCCGAATTTCGGATAGTTCGCCTTCACCCCGTCATTGAGGTCGATCTCGATCTTCTGTTGCGCCAGCGGGAAGATCACCTCGCGCTCCCACTCATGCAGCTCGTCGATCTGTTTCGCCACCACGCCAGCCTCTTTCAGCGCCTTGGTGCGCTGGCCTTGGGTCGCCGTCGCGTCATCGGAGAGCTTCTCCAGCCGGGCGCGCTCGCCCTCCAGCTTGGTGATGAACTCGCGCAGGTAGTCGTTGAGCAGGACCGACACCGTGTCGCCGCGATAGCGGTGCATGTAGATCAGCGCATTGAACGTGCCCCTGGGGCTGGAGAACATCCAGTAGATCGGGCGCTTCTTGTAGCGCTTCACGTGGTCGGCATAGAAATCGCGGGTGAAGTATTTGCGGATATCCTTGCCGAGGGCGTCCTCGATATAGCGCAGGTTCTCGCGGAAATGCGCCTCGCCGAAACTCACGCGCAGGAACAGGCGGAAGCGTTCGGTGATGTCGTCGGGGAACCAGTCGGCGTCGAGCACGGGGATGACGTTGTCCTCGTCCGGCATGAAGCGCGGTTCGGGGATGCGGGCGAGGTAGTCGGAGAGCCGCTCGCCCTGATTGGCGAGGATCAGGCCGGGGGCGTCGAGGCTGTAGCGCCCGAACATGCAGCCCACGGCGTAGGAGAGGAACTCGGCCATGGTGTCGGCGCGCAGGCGGGTCTCGTTCGCCTCGGCGTCGTTCCTTGTGCCATAGCGATAGGCGGGGTTGCAGGTGAGGGTGATCTCGTTCAGCGGCACCTCGGGAGTCAGCTCGTCTTGCAGGCCATAGGCGTCGATGAAGATGCGGTTGTTCTCTTCCTCAAGCCGCTGCATTTCGTCCGTCATGCCCTGCCAATGGGTGCGGAGGGCGGTGTAGGTGGCCTCCAGCGTCTCGGCGCGGTGGTCAGGTTGGAGCAGTGGGAGCGTGGTGAAATCCCAGGAGGTTTCGTAGGCGTCCCAGTCGGCGCGTGCAATTTCGACCAACCGTTTCGAAATATTCCTTGCTTCAGCAACTCCCTCGCTCAACACGGGCAATCTGCCAATGTCTCCTGGGTTCGCCGTCACCGTGGGGGTAAGAATGTTCAAGAAATACTCAGCGGAGTTAGAGTTGGTGAATGCCACGAGTTCCGAAGTGTCGCCGGAGGGGAAGAAACCAATTCCCGTAGAGGAGAAGAGTTCGCCGCCCGGCGACTCCCTAAAAAAAAGGCGCGAAGCGGTGATGCTGTTACAGTTAATGTTCGGACGGAATATGAATTCCAGATTGAAATTAGTAGCCCAGACGCGATCTTCGGTCGGATGGCGTCGGGTTTGTAGGACGTGACCGTCATTCTCCCAATTCACGACATACTCTCGATTGCCATACCACCTACGGAAGTCACCTCCCATAATCATTGGAAACCACTTAGCTTCACTTTTTTTAGCATCTTCCCGTGATTTGGCGGTGTAGTTCGAAATGCCTTGGCTTACCTCCTGCCAAGCTCGAATGAAGGTTTCGTTGCTTGCAGTAACCATTCCTTTTCGCGTCGTAGCTACGTCGCCAAGACTCTCTGCCACCCCAAAAGTTGAACGCACTGCATCAGAAAGCCAATATGCTACAGGGCATCCAGGAATTTTCACGAACTCGTTCTGATCCGTTTCGAAATGCTTGTAGTCCCAATTCAGATACAGGTTTCGGATTGTCTCAACGTCCCTGACTTGCACATGTTCTTCGAACAGGCGGCGATAGACACCTTTACGCCCCTGAGATTTTGCGTTCCTGAAAATGAATGCTGTCGACCCAAAATCAGATCCGAAGATCCCGCGACCCAGTTGTAGCAACGATTGTAGCCATTGCGTCTCAATGAGTTGCAACCTCAACTTCTCAAACGTGCTCAGGAATAGCCAAGAGGGCAGATTGATCATTGCCCAGTAACCGTTGGCGCGGGCGAGCCCGGTCGCGCGGGACATAAAGGCCGTCATCAAATCCGCTTTCGATGCAGGATAAGTTTTTCCGAGCCAAGTCTTCATATGAGGGTTCATTCCGACCCATCCCATATACGGCGGGTTGGCCACCACCACATGATACTTCGGCGACAGCGCCTCAGCCATGCGCAGCACGGCCACGACGCGCGCCTGCACGTCCTTCAACAGCAGATCGCCCGCAAAATCCCGCGCCTCCACCACCCGCAGCGTCTCGGCCGGGTCGCGCAGCTTCGGCACGATCAGCGAGCCGAAATTCTTGGCCTGATCGAATTGGCCCAGCGTCTCGCGCAGCTCATCGGTGAACAGATCCTTGCCCACCACGGCGGCCACGTCCTGCATCTCGGCATCTGTAAAGCTCACGTTCTGCAACACGCAGATGTCGGGCTTTGCCTCCATCCGCAAAAACCGCCGCCGCCCCAGCTTTGCTGCCGCCTTCATCGCCAGCGCAAAGGCGGCCAGCGCGCCCGCGCGGTCGTCAATCTCCACCCCGGTCAGGTTGTGGGTCAGGATCAGCGCGGGGATCGTGGTCGCGTCATACCCCCTTCCTCGTAGATGGCGTAGAGCAGGTCAAAGGCATAGGTCAGCATGTGCCCCGAGCCGGCGGCGGGATCGCAGATGCGGATGTCTTCTGGGCGGGCGATGCGCAGGAAGTCCGTCCCGGGCTCTTCCGGCGCGATGTAATAGTCCATCTGCTCCGCCAGCTTGCTGTCAGGCCGGTTCAGCAGCCAGAGCCGCCCCAGCGAGTTTTCCACCAGATAACGGACGATCCAGTGCGGGGTGAAGAGCTGTGTCGCGGCGGGGATATTCTCGGCCGTGATCTTGACGTTCTTCTTGAGGCCCGCAAAGACCTGATCCTTCTTCTCGGAGATGTAGAACTGGTAGAGCCAGCCGATGATCTCGACATCCTGACAGGCGTCCTCGGTCATCACCTTGCGCAGTTCGGCGAGGATGGAGCTCTGCGACAGCAAATCCTCGGGCATCAGCAGTTCGGTGTAGTCGTCGATCTCCTCGAAGAGGAAGGGCATGGGGCCGTGCCACTGGTTGCAGGTACCTGTCCGGGCGGCGCACGCGATCGACCGTGACATGGTCGGGCACGGCATCGCGGGTTGCTGCACGAAGCAAGGAAATCAATGCTCTGAGATTCCCTTGTGCGCTCTCGTCGGAGATCTGCTGCCGAAGAGCTTCGTGGTAACGCAGCGCATCCGCTTCGCCCAACGACCAGACACCCGAAGGCGGGTTCTCCTGCAGAATGCCCATATCGACCGCAAGCTCGAACGCGCGCCGTGCCCGTTTTGCTTGGCCGACCGGAATCCGGTCCAGAGCCGCGGCAAGGGCAATGGGCAACTCGATACGGTGTTTGTCTCCGTCGCGATACATTGGCAAGGGGCCGATCATTTCAGGGCCCAGGATTCCTGCCGCGACGACGCGTGGTTCGGTCCTGAAATGGTCCATCGTCGCAAGTGAATTCCTAAGTGTAGAGCGTTTCCGGCCGCGTAGACGGCGGTCTACGGCAAGGGCCTTGTCGCGCGTGATCGCCGACAATGGCACAGCTGGGAAAAGCTCTGCTATCGCCTTTCGATTCACGCCCGAGAGGCCGGTCTCTTTGGCAAGGCGGTTCAGCAAGGTGTACGGGTCAGCCTTCCAGACACCCGCAAGCCTTGCATGTCGGTGCAGGCTTTCTCTGCAACGCCGGTAGAGCGCCGCATCGCCAAAGGCTTGCGACAGCTTCTCGTCGGGCTCGCTTGGAAAGTATCGCGAAAACAGGGGCTCGGACGAGAGCATGTCGCATTCATGAAAGTCCCTGCCGAACGCCGCCTCGGCAAAATCCAGAAATGCCAGGACCGGCATGGCAGCAGGTGTGGGCAGGCTGCCGGTCTCGATCTGCACACGCAGATCCGAAAGGCTTCTTATTTGATCAATCTCTGTCATGGTACGTAGATGGGTTCCTCTGCAACGGGCGAGAAAGGGTGATGCGATCAGGCTTCAAGGAGATTGGTCGCATTGAAGAAAAACGAAGAGGTTTTCTCTGCAATCCTTCCGGGAGATGCATTGACCCGGCTGAGGCTGCGGACACCAGGTGACCTGCTCCCCTAAGAGTCCGCTTTCATGAGTTAGCTCTGTTCAGTGTTTGGTCTTCTTCTGACCGTTGGTGA
>CANNGH010000003.1 GCA_947504115.1 uncultured Sedimentitalea sp. | reverse complement strand
GCCCCGCCCTGAAGAAAGGCACGGCGGGTGGGGTTCGTGTAAGACATCTGCGTCTCCCTGGAGTGAATTTCGTTGGCCCTTACCTATCGACCGAACCGCGCGATGATGTTGATCGCGCGCAATGTCTCTTGTTCGATTGTGTAAACAGATGTAAATTTCCGCGATGAACCAGCACATCGTCATTGTCGAGGATGACCGCGTCACGCGTATGCGACTGGCCGCCTATCTGCGCAGCCTCAACTATCGCGTGACCGAGACCGGGGACGCCGAGGCGATGGAGCAGGTCATCGATACCGATCCGCCCGAACTGCTGCTGGTGGACATCAACCTCGAGGGTGGCAAGGACGGGCTGACCATCACCCGCGAACAGCGCAGCGCGTCAAAGGTCGGGATCATCCTGCTGACCGCGCGCGACGATCCGGTGGACCGGATCGTGGGTCTGGAAATGGGCGCGGACGATTACGTGACCAAGCCGTTCGACAAGCGCGAACTGGCGGCGCGGGTCAAGAACCTGCTGGCCCGGATCGACGACATCGGACAGGCCCCCGGAGGTCCGCCGCCGGTGGACACATTCGGACCGTGGCGGTTCGACCGCATCCGGCGGCGGCTGGTCTCTGCCGCACGGACCGAGCCGCTGACCCGGATCGAATTCGACCTGCTGGCGGCGCTGACCGAACATCCCGGCCTGACCTTGGGCCGCGACCGTTTGTCCGAAATGCTGGGGCGGGGCCAGCAGCGCGCCAACGACCGCGTGATCGACGTGATCGTGGGCCGCTTGCGCAAGAAGATCGAGACCGACCCCGCCAACCCCGACTGGATCCTGACGGTGCATGGCGAAGGCTATCACTTCGTCGATCCGGCATCGGCATGAAGCCCGACCGCACCGGCCGCCGCGCGCAGCGTGGTTTCCGCCTGCGCTGCCGCCGCGCGAAGCTGTGCCAACAGCGCAGGCGGCAGATCGCCTTGCGCCGCCTCGATACGCGCCAGCAGGGCGCATAGCCGATCAAGCCGGAAATTCGCGGCGGCCCCTTTCAGCCGGTGGGCGGCCTTGCCGCGCAACGGCGGCTCGCCGGTGGCGATCCGCGTCATCGCGCCGGGCAGCTCGGCCAGAAATTCACCGACGATCTGCGACGTGAGCGCCGCCCCCAGATCCGCGATATCGCCCGAAAGACTGTCGCGCACGGCCGCGAATTCCGTATCGCTGGTGTCTTGCAGCCCATTCAGCAGCGCCACCAGCGCCCGCGGCGAAATCGGCTTGGTCAGGATCGCACCGACGCCCAGCCTGCGCCGCTCCTCCCCGCTGTCGGTGATCGCGTGTGCGGTCAGTGCGGCCACCATGGGCGCATCGGGGCGCGTTTTCAGCCTTGCGGCAACCTCTGTTCCCGGCATGTCGGGCAGGTCCAGATCCAGCAGGATCAGATCGAACGTGCCGTCCTGGGCCATTCGCAGCCCGGTTTCGCCATCCCCGGCCTCGCTGACATGGCACCCGAGACGTTCCAGATAGCCGCGCGCCACCAGGCGGTTGACCGGATGATCCTCGATCACCAGCACGCGCAGGCCAAGATCGGCGTCGGTCGCGCCGTCATCGGGCGCATCCACCAGCGCGCCGTCGCCCGGCATCACCGGCACCGTCAGCGTGAACCGGCTGCCCACGCCCGGCGCGCTTTCCACTTGCAGCGCGCCGCCGATCGCCTCGGTCAACTGCCGCGAGATGGCAAGGCCCAGCCCCACCCCTTCGATCCCCGCGCGCCGCACCGTCTCGTCACGGGAATAGATGTCGAAGGCGCGCGCGACCCCCTCTTCGCTCATGCCGATGCCGGTATCGCTGATCGTGAAGCTGATCGCGATGCGGTCCGTCCGTGGAATTGGCGCGTGATCCACCACCAGCGAGACGCGCCCCTGCGACGTATATTTGACGGCGTTCGAGATCAGGTTCAGCACGATCTGGCGAATCTTGACGATGTCGCCCAGCACAAGCACCGGCGCGCCCTCGGCAAGGTCGACATTCGCCTCAAGCCCCTTGGCCGCCGCTAGCGACGTCAACTGATGGCCCAGCTGCCCGACAAGATCGCGCAGGTTGAAATGCACCGGCCGCGCCCGTTCGACGCGGTTTTCGCTGCTGGCAAAGGACAGGATGTCGTTGGTGATCGCCAGCAGGTCGCGCGCCGACTCCAGCGCGGTGCGCAGACGGTCGCGGGCTTCGGGATCGGTCTGGTCGCTTTCAAGCAGCGACAGCATCCCGATCACACCGTTCAGCGGCGTGCGGATTTCGTGGCTCATCCGCGCCAGAAAATCGGATTTGTCGCGATTGGCCGCCTCGGCCTGTGCGCGCGCCGCGTCCGAGGCCTGCATCTCCTGCACGACGTCGCCGGTGCGGGCGATCACCGCATCTTCCAGCCGGTCGCGCAATCGCGCCGCCTCGGCGGAACGGTCGCGCAGGATGTTCAGCGCCTGTTCCATGCGCCCGATTTCATCGTCACGCGTGATCGCGACCGGCGGGCCGAAATCGCCGTCCGCCACGGCGATCATGCGCCCGGCGACATTGCGCAACCGACCCACCAGTTCCCGCCGCGCATAAAGCCCGATCAGCGCGGCGGCGATCAGCGAAAAAATGACCAGAACCAGCAACCCGCCGGACAGCCGCGCGCTCAGCGTTTCGCCGCGCGCAATCTGCGCCAGCCCTTGGGCCTGCGCCCGTTCGCTGGCAGCCCGCGCGCGATCGGACAGTGCCGACACGCGCATGCGCAGCGATCGGGCCGCATCCGAGATCGTCTCTTGCAGCGCCAGTTGCCGCGCCTTGAGATCGAACGCGCCGTCCGGCTCCAGCGCCGTGGAAAACGTGCGGATCAGGACACGCCCCTCCTCTTGCGCCGCCTGACCGGGAAAGAACTCGACCCGCCGCGTCAGCAGCGACAGGCGGTCGATGAACCGGTCGCGCGACTGCCCGAGGGCGACGGCATCGGCGCGCGCGGGTATCAGGCGCAACTCTCGCCGGATGGCATCGGACGCACGCGCCATGTCGGCCAGACGGTCGAACGCAAAGAAATGCCGGTCGGCCAGATCGTCGAGGCGCGGCCGCAGGTCCCCGTCCGCCATGTCATAGAGATCGGCGATACCGGCGGTGACGCGCCGCCGCGCCAGATCGGTCTGCGCCTCGATCAGCGCGTCAAGCTGCGCGGCCTCGCCGGACCGGGCTTCGGCCTGTTCGCGGGCGCGGGTTTCCAATGCCAGCGCCTCAAGCGCCAGGTCCGACATCTGCCGGATGCCCTGCGCGATGTCGTCGCGTGCCGGCGCATCGTCCGGCGATGGGGCGCCGGTTGGCCCCGCATCGATACGCCGCAGCGATCCGGTCAGGGCCGAGGCGGAATCGTGCACCTTTTCGACCGTGTCCGCCTGCGTGAAATCCGCCAGATGTCCCGCGATCAGTTGCGCCTCGGCCCCGATGCGCCGGGCACGTTCCAGGGCGGGCAATGTGCGTTCGATCAGGTCGGACTGGCTTTGCGCGAGGTAGCGATTGACGGCAACCGCGGCAACGCTCACCATCAGGGCCAGAACCGACATCAGGGAAACGACCAATATCAGCTTGCTATCGAATGTCCTGAGACGCATCACCAGCCTGTGCAAAGGGGGCGCCGCCATCGCGCTTTGCGCCCTGCTGCTTGTGACTGGCCCCGGTCGTGCCAGTGTGGCACGCGCGGATTCAGTCGAAAAGCCGGTTTTCTGCGTTCTGGTCCCCCATTTCAAGGACGATTACTGGCTGAGCGTCGGCTACGGCCTGCAACAGACGGCGGGGGATGACGTGACCCTGTTGTTCTACGAGGCCGGCGGCTATCGCGCGCTGCCCCGTCAGATCGCGCAATTGCAGACCTGCACCGCACGCGGTGTCGATGCGGTGCTTATCGGCGCGGTCAGTTCGGACGATTCCGAGCTTCTGGCGGCCGTTGCCGATGTCGCCGGGCAGATCCCGGTTTTCGGCCTTGTCAACGCGCTGCACAGCGACGCGCTGCGCGGCCGTATCGGGGTCGACTGGCGGCGAATGGGGCTGATTCTGGGGCGCGATCTTGCCACGCGTCACCCGGCGGGGTCGCCGCCCCGCAAGGCTGCGCTGATCACCGGCCCGCCGGAATCGGGATGGCCCGCGGCGCTGTTGGCGGGGCTGCGCGACGGATTGCGGGACAGCAGCGTGACCCTTGTCGAGGTGCTGGGCGCGGATACCGGCCTGCGCCAGCAACTCGCGCTGGTCGAGGACGTTCTGATCCGGCATCCCGATATCGATTATCTGCTTGGCAGCGCTCCGGCGATAGAGGCCGCCCTCGGGCTGACCGACCGCCTGCCCCCGTCCGACCGGCCCGATCTGATCGCCACCTATATCAGCCACACCGTCAAACGCGGGCTGATCAATGGCAGGGTCGCCTCAGTCCCCTTTGACGATCCGGTGCGGCAGGGTGCGATGGCGATCCGGCAGGCGCGCGATACGATTGCGCGCAAGGATGCGGCCGGAACCACCGGTCCGGCCATCCGGCTGCTGACGCGGACCGACAAGGCGCTCAGGGCGATAACTCTGGCCCCGGCGGATTACTTTCCGACGATACGATGAACGGATATCACCCCGCGCGGCAAGGTGCCGTCAATTCATATGGAACTGGACGTCATAGGTGCCGTCGTGGAACGTGCCGAACATTTCGGGGATGTCGGGATGATCCACAGGCTCGCCCGAATGATCGGCCATCAGGTTCTGCTCGGACACGTAGGCCACGTAAAAGCTCTGATCGTTCTCGGCAAGAAGGTGATAGAACGGCTGTTCGCGTGCCGGGCGGCTGTCTTCGGGAATGGACTCGTACCATTCCTCGGTATTGGAAAACTCGGGATCGACGTCGAAGACAACCCCGCGAAACGGGTGTTTCTTGTGGCGGACCACCTGGCCCAAGCTGTATTTCGCGCATGTTCTAAGCATAGCACAGAGCCTCTAGCGTCCGAGTTTAGCGTATTCAAGCCCTCATTGTCGAATATACCGCCATGTGTTGCACTGAAACAGTCCGTTAACCCTGCCTTGACAGCCCGTTCCGGACCGCTCGCCGAGATTGGGATTTCATCATGTCGCCAGATGATGTAGTCTTTCCAAAAAAGGCACGAGGCAAATGAGCAGATTTCTTTGGGCCATGACACTGGCCGTTTTGCTTGCGTCCTGCGGGGCGCGGCACGAAGCGCCGCCGCGCAATATGGATGATGCATGCGCCATCGCCAGCGAGCGGCCGAAATACATGCGCGCGTTCAAGGCGACCGAGCGCAAATGGGGCGTGCCGGTGCATGTCCAGATGGCAACGATCTACCACGAAAGCAGCTTTCGCGGAAACGCGCGCACCCCGTTCCGCTATGTGCTGGGGATTCTGCCGATGGGTCGGCAAAGCAGCGCGTATGGCTACAGTCAGGCGCTGGACGGCACGTGGGAAGAGTATCTCAAATCCACCGGAAAGCGGCGCGCGAAACGCGACCGGATGAATGATGCGTCCGATTTCATCGGCTGGTACATGGTCAAATCACGCGACCGCAACGGCATCCCCCTGCATGACGCGCGCAATCAGTATCTGGCCTATCACGAAGGCCATACCGGTTATGCGCGGCGGAGCTATGAGAACAAGAGCTGGCTGATGCGCACCTCCAGCCGCGTCGAGGCGCGCGCCGCCATGTATGCGCGACAGCTTGCGGCGTGCCGGGCCTATTGATCGGGGCGCGGGCGGGCTCAGCGCCCGCCTGAGGAGCCCGAGGTAGAGGGGCTGAACAGGTTCGCGTTCAGGCGCACGCCGGTTTCCAGCGCGCCCAGGATCACCGTGGTCGAACTGCCCGAGCTGTCGTTGATCACCCATTTGCGCAATTCCACCGGATTGTCGGTGAACATCAGTTCGATGTTGCCGTAATCCGGATGCTCGGGGTCCTGAGCGGTAACGATGGTGCTGGTGCCGTCGAATGTGTGCCCGACGACCATGTTGGCGCGGCCCAGATCGACATTGCGCTGCAGGATGATCGACAGCGGCGTGCGGTTCAGCGGATAGTTTTCCGAGGGCTGGTTGGATTTCGGATCCTGGATCAGGACCGTGCCGCCGCCCGCCATCACGACCGCGGCATTGGGCGGGTCGTATTGAAACCGCATCCGGCCGGGGCGGTGGATATACAGCTTGCCGGTGGACAACGTCCCATCATCGTTGACCTGGGTGAACGGCGCCTGCGCCGTGGTCATACCATTGAGATATTTCGATATTTCCGAAAGCGAAAGCTTCCCGTCGGCCCACGCGGCGGGGGCGGACAGGATCAGGGCGGCGGCAAGGACAATCTGTTTCATGGCCCATAGATAGGGGCGCGGATGCAAAAGGGGAATAGCCGTCACGCAAGGGTGCGCGCGGTTTCCCGCGCGCGCCTCAATGCTGCTCGGGCACGAGGATCTCGCGCTTGCCGACGTGATTGGCCGGCGACACCAGCCCCTCGTCCTCCATCTGCTCGACCAGGCGCGCGGCCTTGTTGTAGCCGATCGCCAGCTTGCGCTGGATATACGAGGTCGAACATTTGCGATCCTTTATGACGATCTGCACCGCCGTGTCATAGAGCGCGTCCTCGCTGTCGGTATTGCCGCCAAGGCCCAGAACCTGATCGATATCGCTTTCGCGATCCTCGGGCGGGCCGTCCAGAACGGTGGTGACATATTCCGGCGGGCCGAACGCCTTGAGATGGTTGACGACCTCCTCGACCTCCTCGTCGCTAACGAAGGGGCCGTGACAGCGCATGATGCGACCGCCACCCGCCATGTAGAGCATGTCGCCCATCCCCAGAAGCTGCTCGGCCCCCATCTCGCCCAGAATGGTGCGGCTGTCGATTTTCGAAGTGACCTGGAAACTGATCCGGGTGGGAAAGTTCGCCTTGATCGTGCCGGTGATCACATCGACGCTGGGGCGCTGCGTGGCCATGATCATGTGGATGCCGCTGGCCCGCGCCATCTGTGCCAGGCGCTGGATGCAGGCCTCGATCTCCTTGCCGGCGACCATCATCAGATCGGCCATCTCATCCACGATCACGACGATGAAGGGCATCGCCTCGGGGGCGAATTCCTCGGTCTCGAAGATCGGATCGCCGGTTTCGTCGTCGAACCCGGTCTGCACTGTGCGGCTGAACATCTCGCCCTTGGCCAGCGCCTCTTTCACGCGGCCGTTGTAGCCTTCGATGTTGCGCACGCCCATCTTGGACATCTTGCGATAGCGGTCCTCCATCTCGCCCACGACCCATTTCAGGGCGACGACCGCCTTTTTCGGGTCGGTCACGACCGGGCTCAGCAGGTGGGGGATGCCGTCATAGACCGACAGTTCCAGCATCTTCGGGTCGATCATGATCAGGCGGCATTCCGCCGGCGTCAGCTTGTAAAGCAGCGACAGGATCATGGTGTTGATCGCCACCGACTTGCCCGAACCGGTGGTGCCGGCGATCAGCAGGTGGGGCATCTTGGCCAGGTTGGCGACGACCGAATCGCCGCCGATATTCTTGCCCAGCGCCAGCGGCAGGCTGAGATTGCTGTCGCCGAATTCACGGCAGGCCAGGATTTCCCGCAGCACCACCTTTTCGCGGTTGTCGTTGGGCAATTCGATGCCGATGACCGACCGGCCCGGCACCGTCGAAACCCGCGCCGACAACGCCGACATGCTGCGCGCGATATCATCGGCCAGACCGATCACCCGGCTGGCCTTGAGGCCAGGCGCCGGTTCCAGTTCATACATGGTGACGACCGGGCCGGGGCGGACGCTGACGATCTCGCCCTTGACGCCGTAATCGTCCAGAACCGCCTCCAGCATCCGCGCGTTTTCCTCAAGCGCCTCGTCGCTCAGATGGTGGCGGGTGATGTTGGCCGGATTGGTCAGCAGGCCCAGCGGCGGCAGTTCATAATCGCTGGCGGAATCGTCGAATTGCAGGCCGGGCTGCGCCTCGGCCTGCGCTCGGGCCGAAGGCTGCGCGGGTTTGCGCGCCGGGTTCTCCACCACCCTGCGCGGTTCGGCCACGGGAAGCGGGGCAGCCTGCGGCACGGGTTCGGCCAGCGGAAGCGGCCGGGCCTCGGGTCCGCCTGTTTCGGCCATGGCGTCATGCGCCGGCGCGGACGCGGATGTCGCGGGCGCGCGGGCGACGACCGGCGGTTCGGGCGGCAGGACCGCCCGGCCGCTTGTGTCCAGAAGCAGCGGATCGGGACGCCGCCCGCGCCCCTTGGTCAGCGGAAGATTCGGATCGGGTTCGGGGGGCAGTTCGGCCTGCCGGCGCGATCTGATGACATCGGCGATGCGGGCGCTGATACGATCGTCGGCGGGCATTGCATGATCGGTATCGTCCGGCTCGACCTCGATCAGTTCCGGTTCGGGCAGCGGATCGGAGCGGCGGATCAGCGAGGGCATCCGCGACAGGAAACCGCCGCGCTTCCCGGTCTGCGGCTCTGCGTCGTTCCAGTCGTCCTCGATCGGATCGAAATCCTCGGGCTGGGTCGAGATATGCGGGGACAGCGCGGCCTCGGCGCGGGCCTGGCGGGCCTCGGCGCGTTTCTCGGCAAGCTGCGCCTGCCGGTTGCGCGCGGCCGCCATTGCGGCGCTTGCGCTGCGTCCCAGCAACACCATCAGCGCGCCGTAGCTCATGATGATGCCGATCAGGACCATACGCGCCCCGCGGGCGAGTTCCGCGCGGGTAAAGCCCAGAACGAACGCCCCCAGCCCCAGCATGACCACCGCCATCAGCAGCGACATCGTCTTGACGGCGAAATGCGATCCGATCGGCAACAGCGTCAGCAGCGCGCCCATCACCGTGTCACCGAACAATCCGCCCAGACCATAGCTGTGGGTCGCACGCCACTCGGCCCCCGGCACCAGCGTGGCGGCATAGACCGACGCGATGGCGATGACGATCGGCGCAAAGATCAGGCGGCCGACCGCGCGCTCTTCGCCGCGATGCAGGGCAAAGCGCAGTCCCCATGCGATCAGCACCAGCGCGAATCCCCACGCGCCCCAGCCCACGACCATGAACAGCGGCGCGGCGATGGAGGCCCCCATCCGCCCCAACAGGTTCTTCACCGGCGCGTCGGTAGACACCATCCAGTTGGGATCTTCCGGGCTGTAGGACCAGATCATCGCGGCGGCGGCAAGGCCCAGACACAGCAGCACGATGCCCAGCAATTCCTTGCCGCGTTTCTCGATGGCGGCCTGCATGTTGCTGTCCAGCAATGGGTCGCGGCTGCGTGAGTGATATGCCATTACAATCGGTCCTCAGTTATACAGGCAGTCGCGAAGCCGGATCAGCCCGCGCTGCATGTCGTCTTTCGGGGCCACCATGGCGACCCTTATGTATCCGGCACCGGGGTTCCGCGCCCCCTGCCCTTGGGCGAGATAGGCACCCGGCAGCACCCGCACGCCGGTTTCGCGCCACAGCTTCGACGCCGCCGCCTCGCCATCCCCGACCGGCAGCCACAGGAAAAACCCCGCTTCCGGCGCGCGATAATCGGGCACCTGCGCCATCACCTCGTCGGCAATCGCGTATTTCGCCTGGTAGAGCGCGCGGTTCTCCGTGACATGCGCGTCATCCGCCCAGACCCGCGCCGCCGCCACCTGCAACGGTCCCGGCAGCGGCGCACCGGAATAGGCGCGCAACCGCTTGATGCGGGCCAGCGATTGCACGCCGCCGGCAACGAAACCGGACCGCAAGCCCGGCAGGTTCGAGCGTTTGGACAGCGAATGGAACACCACCACCCGTTCGGAATCGGCCCCCATCTCCTGCGCCACCTGCAAGGCTCCTGCGGGCGGCGCGTCGCGGTAGATCTCGGAATAACACTCATCCGCCAGGATGCGGAAATCGTGCTTCTCGGCCAGCGCGATCAGGTCTTGCCAATAGTCGCGCCCGGCCACCGCACCCTGCGGGTTGGAGGGCGAACAGATATAGGCGATGGCGACCCGGTTCAGCACATCCGTGGGCAGCGCGGTGTAATCCGGCAGGAACCCGTTTTCCGCTGTTGCGGGCACGAAAACAGGCTCGGCCCCGACCGAGATCGCGGCGATCATGTAGACCTGATAGAACGGATTGGGCATCAATACGACGGGCCGCTGCCCGCGCACCTGTTCCGGGCACAGCGCCATCGCCGCGTTATACAGCCCCTCTCGGGTGCCGTTCAGCGCCATAACCTGCGCATCGGCGTCCAGCGTCACGCCATAGCGCCGCTGCACCCAACCGGCGATGGCCGCAAGCAATTCGTCGCTGCCGTCATTCGACGGGTAGTCGTTGAAGCGCGCCGCGTTCTGGACGATCACGTCCGTCACCCAGTGCGGAAAAGGGTGTTTCGGCTCGCCGATGGTCATATGCATCACCTCGCCGCCGGGCGGATGCCCGTCGAGCAGCGCGCGCAGGCGCGGGAATGCATAATCCGGTAGGTTCGAAAACCGCTCGGGAAACTTCATCGATTTGCCTCAAGATCGGGATCATTGGCGTCCCGTTGCGGCCCAAGTTACAGACGGGGCGCGCAGCCGTCCAGACAAAGCGGCGCAACAGCTTGCAGTTGTGTCTTTCAGGCCAAGGCCCGTTCCGCCGCCGCACCAAGCCGCAACAGGGCGGTTTCGCCAAAAGGCCGCGCCATCAGCGATATGCCGCAGCCGGGCGTGCCGGTGGGCAGGGTCAGGGCCGCGACGCCCATCAGATTGCCGATGCGGGTGTTGCGCAAGGTCAACAGGTTCTCGGAAACGTAATATTCGTTATCGGTTCTCAACCTTTCCAGATTCGGTGGCACGTTCGGCGCGGTGGGACACAGCACCGCATCGAATCCGGCGGTGGCGCGGTTCCATGCCTTGCGGGCGACGTCCAGTGCCGCCCATGCAGCGACATAATCCGGCCCCGTGACCCCCCTGCCCTGCCGGAACCGGTCGCGGATCGCGGGGAACATGGCATCGGGGTTGGCCTCGATCACGTCGCGCCACAGGCCATAGGCCTCGGCGGTATACAGCACGCCGCTCAACCCCATCGCCTCGTCCAGTTCGGGCACAGCGACGTCCGAGATGACGGCGCCGGCATCGGCCAGACGATCCACCGCGTTGTTGAACGCCGCCAAAGGCGTCTCGCGCATGTCCTTCAGCGCGACGGTCTGCAGAATCGCCAGACGCCGCCCCTCAAGACGGCTACCGCGCAGATCGGCAGGGGCACGCCCTTCCAGGGCGGCCAGCATCAGCGCCGCATCCTCGACAGTGCGGGCAATGGGGCCGATGGTATCGAATTTCAGACACAGCGGCACCACGCCCTCGAGGTCCAGCCGTCCCGAGGTGGTTTTCAGCCCCACCAGATCGTTCCACGCCGCCGGCACCCGGACCGATCCGCCGGTATCAGACCCGACCGAAGAGGCCGCGAGGCCGAACGCCACCGACGCCGCCGCGCCCGAGGACGATCCCCCCGGCGCCGCCGCCTCATCGGTGATGTTGGGCGAGGTCGCGGTCGAGGGATTATAGCCCAGCCCGGAAAACGCCAATTCACTCATATGCGTCTTGCCCAGACAGATTGTGCCCATGGCGGTCGCGTTACGCAGCACCGTCGCGTCACGTTCGGGCACGCGGCCCTTCAGCAGACCCGACCCGGCCTCGGTCGCGATTCCGGCGCTGTCGAACGAATCCTTCCAGCTGATCGGAACGCCATCGAGCGGCGACAGACGCCGCCCGGCGCGGGCCCGTTCGCGCGCGGCTTCTGCCTCGGCCAGCGCGCGGTCGGGGGTGGTGCGGGCATAGATGCGATCCTGAAGGGAATGCGCGTCGATGGCCTCGAGATACCCGCGCGTCAGGTCCAGCGGGTCGATTTCACCCGCCGCGATACCGCGCCCCAGCTCGCCCGCGCTCATCTCCAGCCAGTCCTGCATGTTCCCTCCGCTCGCATTGCCATCCTGACGGTAGCGGCAGCACCGCACATGGACAATCCCGAACACACTGTCATATTGCACGCCATGACACAGCGACCCCATGTCCTCATCGTCGGCGGCGGGCTGAACGGCCCGGTCCTGGCGCTTGCCCTCGCGCAGGGGGATCACCGCGTGACGGTGATCGACGCGCTGCCGCAGGATGTGCGGCAGACGGACGAATTCGACGGACGCGCCTATGCGCTGGCGCTGGCCTCGCAACGGGTGCTGTCGGCCATCGGCATCTGGCCCGCGGTTCGGGATCATGCGCAGCCGATGCTGGACATCAAGGTGACCGACGGCCACGCCGGACGCGGCCCGTCGCCGTTCTGGATGCATTTCGACCATGCCGAGATCGAGGAAGGCCCGATGGGCCACATGGTCGAAGACCGCTATCTGCGCCGCGCCCTGATCGGCGCTATGGCCGACAGCGATGCGATCACCGTGATCGACGGCCGGTCGGTCGTGGCGCAGACCGTTTCACCCGGCGGCGTTTCGGTCACGCTGGACGATGGACGCGAGATCGCGGGCGACCTGCTGGTGGGCTGCGACGGACGCCAGAGCGGCACCGCGACCCGCGCCGGGATCAAGCGCACCGGCTGGGATTACGGCCAGACCGCGCTGGTCTGCGCGATCACCCACGAAAAGCCGCATCACGGCGTGGCGCATCAGTTCTTCATGCCGCCGGGGCCACTGGCGATCCTGCCGTTGCCGGGCAATCGGTCCTCCATCGTCTGGGCCGAACGGCACGACATGGCGCGACAGATCAACGGGATGGACGAGGCGGCTTATCTTGAGGTTCTGCGCCCCAGATTCGGCGACTTTCTGGGCGAGATCGGGCTGGAGGGAAAACGGTTCACCTATCCGCTGAACCTGACCGTCGCCAACGCGCTTGTGGCCGAGCGCGTGGCGCTGGTGGGGGACGCCGCCCATGGCGTTCATCCCATTGCCGGACAGGGGCTGAACGCGGGGCTGCGCGATGTTGCGGCATTGGCGGAAACCGTCATTCTGGCCGCGCGTAGGGGCGAGGATATCGGGGCCTTGCAGGTGCTGGAGCGCTATCAGCAATGGCGGCGGTTCGACACCGCGACGCTGGCGATGGCGACCGACATGTTCAACCGGCTGTTTTCCAACGACAACCCGCTTCTGCGCATGGGCCGCGAACTGGGTCTTGGGCTGGTCAACGCCCTGCCGGTCGCGCGTCGGTCCTTCATGCGCGAGGCGGCCGGTCTGACCGGCGATCTGCCGCGCCTGATGCAGGGCAAACCGGTCTGACACTCAGTCCAGTTGCCGCGCCTCATCGACCAGCATGATCGGGATGCCGTCACGGATCGGAAAGGCCAGCCCGGCCCCCTTGGATATCAGTTCCTGCCGCTTTGCGTCGTATTCCAGCTGGCGGTGGGTTTGCGGGCAGACCAGCGCCTCCAGCATGTGGCGGTCAAAGGCAGGCGTCTTGGCTTCGGTCATTGAATGATCTCCTCACCCTCGCCACCGCCACGCAGGGCGTATTCGATCAACGTCACGATGGTTTCGCGCCGCGTGGTCAGCGACGGTGCCTCAAGCAGGGCCTGTTTGTCCTCGGGATCGAAATCCAGGATCATCGACAGCGAGTTGATCAGCAACTCGTCATCGGCCTCTTTCAGCGTGTCCCAATCGGTCGAAAGCTGCCGCGACGCGAAATAACGCCCGAGAAGATCCAGAAACGCGGGCCTGTCGAACGCCTTGTCGCTGTCCGAGCGTGCAAAATCCTGATCGAACCCGCTCCAGTCCACCTCGCAACGGCGATAGGGGGCAAAGCCGTCCACCTCCTGTTTGATCCGATAGCGCGATATGCCCGCCAGTGTGATCAGATATCGCCCGTCCTCGGTTTCGGAGAACTGAGTGATCCGCCCCGCGCAGCCGATCGAATGCAGCGCATCCGCGCCCGACAGGCCGGGATTGGGCTGTACCATTCCGATCAGGCGATGCGGCGTTTTCAAAGCATCCTCGACCATCTGCAGATAACGCGGCTCGAAAATATGCAGCGGCAGACGCGAGCGCGGCAGCAAAAGCGCGCCGGGTAGCGGAAATATCGAAATCGTGTCGGGCAGATCGGCTGCTGAGATCATGCCCCAGACTCTAGCGCAGCGTCCCATTTAGACAAATATCATGGAGCTCAGCCGGCGCCGCCCATTCAGCACGATCGGATCGTTCGGCTTCAGCGCATCGAAAATCTTGAAAAGCTGGGTCTTGGCGGCCTCGTCGTTCCAGTCGCGATCCTTGGAGAACAGCGTCAACAGCTGATCGACCGCCTCCTGCACCTTGCCGTTGGCATGCAGCGCCAGCGCCAGATCGAACCTGGCCTGATGATCGTCGGAATCGGCGTCGACCTTGGCCTCCAGTTCGGAAACCGGCCCGGCTTGTGACGCCTGCTGCGCCAGTTCCAGCTGGGCATGCACCGCTTCCAGCTCGGGCGACTTCGAGATTTCGGCGGGGGCGCCGTTCAGGATCGCCTCGGCCTGATCCAGATCGTTCATCGCGATATGTGCGCGCACCAGCCCGGCATAGGCCGCGGCGTGATGTTCGTTCTCGCCCAGAATGGCGGCGAAGGTCTGCGCCGCATCGGTCGCCGCGCCCTCGTCCAGCATGGTTTCGGCGGCCTCGATGGCATCGGCCATCGGATCGCCATCCGCCGCCTTGCCGCCGCCCGCGGCAATCACGCGATCGACGAATGCCTTGATCTCGGATTGCGGCAACGCGCCCTGGAACCCATCCACGGGCTGTCCCTTGTAGAACGCATAAACCGTCGGGATCGACTGGATCTGCAACTGGCCGGCGATCATCTGCGCCTCGTCCACGTTGACCTTGACCATGCGCACCGCGCCATTGGCCGCGCGCACCGCATCCTCGAGCAGCGGGCCCAGCGTCTTGCACGGGCCGCACCAGGGCGCCCAGAAATCGACGATGATGGGCACGTCGTTGCTGGCCTCGACCACGTCGGCCATGAAACCGGCCTCGGTCGTGTCCTTGACAAGGTCGTCTGCGGGGGCGCTGCCGCCGGTCGATAATTCGATCATGTTCAATCTCCTGAGAGCCTGCCCCTTATATGCAGGTTGCGCGTGCGAAAACCAAGGGCCGCTGGCGTGGTTTCAGAGATCGAAGCTGGCAAAGACCGGTGCGTGGTCGCTGGGCTTCTCCCAGCCGCGCACATCGCGCAGGATACGGCTGGAATGGCCGGCATTGGCGATATCGGGCGTGGCCCAGACGTGATCCAGCCGCCGCCCCTTGTCCGCGGCATCCCAGTTCGGCGAACGATAGGACCACCAACTGTAAAGCTGCCCCTCGGGGATGTCCTTGCGCGTGATGTCCACCCAGCCGCCGGCCTCCTGCATCTGCGCCAGATGTTCGACCTCGATCGGCGTGTGGCTGACCACTTTCAGCAATTGCTTGTGCGACCAGACGTCATCCTCGCGCGGGGCGATGTTCAGATCGCCCACGAGGATCGACCGTTCCGGCCGCTGCCCGTGGAACCAGTCGCGCATTTCGGTCAGGTAATCCAGTTTCTGGCCGAATTTCGCGTTCATCTCGCGGTCGGGCACATCGCCGCCTGCGGGCACGTAGAAGTTGTGGATCACCACGCCGTTCTCCAATTCTCCCGCAACGTGACGCGCATGGCCCAGCGCCGCGAAATCCTCGGCGCCCACCTCGCGAATCGGCAGGCGCGACAGGATCGCCACCCCGTTATAGCCTTTCTGACCGCGCGCGATCATGTGGCGATAGCCCAGCTCGGCAAAGGTCTCGGCAGGGATCTTGTCGACCGGCGATTTGCATTCCTGCAGGCAGAGTATATCCGGCGCCTGCTCCTCCAGCAGGCGGGCGACCAGCCCGGCCCGCAACCGCACCGAATTGATGTTCCATGTGGCAAGGGTAAAGGGCATGGCTTTGGCGATCCTGTTCAGCGTCGCGCGCACCCTATCGCGACCATTCGCCCGAGGCCATGCGACGGAGCGAAAAAAGGCCGGACGCGCGCGCCCGGCCAAGGTCCAACAGGGATTTGCATGTCACATCGTGACCCCGACATGCACGGGGCACCATGACGTTTAGCCGCCCGGACCCTGCGCGCCTTGATGTAGATCAAGCGTCGTGTCCGATCATGCCACCAGACGGTAACCGCCGGATTCGGTCACCAGGATGCGCGCATTCGACGGGTCCGGCTCGATCTTCTGGCGCAGGCGATAGATGTGGGTTTCCAGCGTATGGGTGGTCACGCCGGCATTGTAGCCCCAGACCTCGTGCAGCAGCACATCCCGCGCCACCACGCCGTCGGTCGAGCGATAAAGGAACTTCAGGATGTTGGTTTCCTTCTCGGTCAGGCGGATCTTGCGGTCGTCCTCGGTGATCAGCATCTTCATCGCCGGCTTGAACGTATAGGGGCCGATCCGGAACACGGCGTCTTCGGATTGCTCGTGCTGGCGCAACTGCGCCCGGATGCGCGCCAGCAGCACCGGGAACTTGAACGGCTTGGTCACGTAATCGTTCGCGCCCGCATCCAGCCCCAGAATGGTGTCGGAATCGCTGTCATGCCCAGTCAGCATGAGGATCGGCGCCTTGAGGCCCTGCTTGCGCATCAACCGGCACAATTCCCGCCCGTCGATATCGGGCAATCCGACATCCAGGATGACCAGATCGTAAAACGATTCATGCGCGCGCTCCAGGGCCGAATGGCCATCCCCGGCTTCGAACACGTCGAAATCCTCGGTCATGGCCAATTGCTCGCTCAGCGCATCGCGCAGGTCGTCATCGTCATCCACCAGCAGGATTTTCTTGAGTTGGGACATGGCGGTATCTCCTTTGTTGTCCTGACAGATGCGCCAAGGCCACCGCCACGGCAAGAATTGCTGCATCCGCCTCACGCCGACGTGTCCCGGTGGCGGGAATTGTTTCACATTCCGCCGGACTGCGCTTAGGTAAGGCGCATAGAGAGGATACCACGGATGAGCCTTTTTCCCGACATTGCCGAACTTCTTGCCCGCGCGCGCGCCGATCTGCGGATGGGCGTGCCGGTGGTGCTGGCCTCGGGCGATCGCGGCGTGCTGGCGCTGGCGGCGGAAACGCTGGGTCCGGACCGGCTGGCCGACCTGCGCGCGCTGGGAAACGACGCCTGCATCGCCATCACCGCCCGGCGCGCCGAAACGCTCAAGGCGCGACCTTATGACGGCGATCTGGCCCGCATCCAGCTGCCCGACGATGTCGATCCGGGCTGGATCCGCGCCATTGCCGATCCGGCGGACGATCTGAAATCGCCGATGAAGGGACCGTTGATCAGCCAGCGCGGCGGCCCCGCCGATCTGCACCGCCTGGCGCTGTCGCTGGTGAAATCCGCCCGCCTGCTGCCCGCCGCGCTGATCCTGCCCCTGCCCCGGCCGCAGGACTTCGCCGCGCAGAACGGCCTGACCCTGATCGACGAAACCCGCGCCGCGCCCTACCTGACCCGACGCAACCCGCTGCATCCCGTGGTCAGCGCCCGCCTGCCGATGGAGGTCTCGACCAATGGCCGCCTGCACGTCTTCCGCCCCGAAGATGGCGGCGAGGAACATTACGCCGTCGAGATCGGCCGCCCCGACCGCGCCAAACCGGTTCTCGCGCGGCTGCATTCGGCCTGCTTCACCGGCGATCTGCTGGGCAGCCTGAAATGCGATTGCGGCCCGCAACTGCGCGCGGCACTGGCGCAAATGGGCGATGAGGGCGCGGGCGTCCTGCTCTACCTCAACCAGGAGGGGCGCGGCATTGGCCTTGCCAACAAGATGCGCGCCTATTCCCTGCAGGATCAGGGCTTCGACACGGTCGAGGCCAATCACCGCCTCGGCTTCGAGGACGACGAGCGCGATTTCCGCATCGGCGCCGACATCCTGAAATCGCTGGGCTTTCTCTCGGTGCGGCTGCTGACCAACAACCCGGCCAAGATCGCCATGATGGAAAAGACCGGCATCACCGTGACCGAACGCGTGCCCCTGCATGTCGGCGAGGGCAAGCATAACCGCGCCTACCTGGAGACCAAGCGGCAGAAATCCGGGCACCTGAAGTGACCCCCGCCGACATGGTGCTGACGCCGCGCGGCCTGCGCTTTGCCGGGCGGCTTTACCCCTGCTCCATCGGGCGTGGCGGGGTCACGCGGGACAAGCGTGAAGGCGACGGCGCGACACCGGCGGGAATCCACCGCATCACCGGGCTGCTCTACCGGCCCGACCGGCTCGCGCCGCCGACGCCATGGGCGCGGCCGATCTTCCCGCGCGATCTGTGGTCGGACGATCCCCGCGATCCGGCTTACAACCAAAAGGTGCGCGCGCCGCACGGGTTCAGCCATGAACGCCTGCGCCGCGCCGATCCGCTCTATGATATGATCCTGCTGACCGACTGGAACCATGGCGGTATGCAGCCGGGGCGCGGCTCGGCCATCTTCCTGCACCAATGGCGCCGCCCCGGCGCGCCCACCGAAGGCTGCATCGCGTTTTCGCGGCCCCACATGCAGCAAATCGCCCGACAGGCCGCGCCCGGCACGAAACTCATCGTGCCCCCTGCTTCTTTCTGGTTCTAAATACCCGAAATTCCGACCTATCAGCCCGCCGGACGCTCGCCGAATATGGCCGAGCCGACACGTACATGGGTCGCCCCCTGCGCGATGGCGCGTTCGAAATCGCTGCTCATGCCCATCGACAGCCCGTCCACGCCGTTGCGATGGGCGATCTTGGCCAGCAGCGCGAAATGCAGGCTGGGTTCCTCCTCCACCGGCGGGATGCACATCAGCCCGCGCACCGGCAGATCCAGCTTGCGGCATTCCTCGATGAAGCCATCGGCATCGGCGGGCAGGATGCCGGCCTTCTGCGCCTCCTCGCCGGTATTCACCTGCACGAACAGGTCGGGGCAGGCGCCGCGCTCCTGCGCGAGGCGGGCGAGGGTGTTCGCCAGTTTCGGGCGGTCCAGCGAATGGATGGCGTCGCACAGTTCCATCGCCTGACGGGCCTTGTTGGTCTGCAACGGGCCGACCAGATGCAGCACGATCCCGTCGAACCGTTCGCGGAAGCCGGGCCATTTGCCCTCGGCCTCCTGCACGCGGTTCTCGCCGAAATGACGGTGGCCCTGTTCCAGCACCCCGACCACACGGTCGTCGGGCTGCATCTTGGACACGGCGATCAGGGTGACCGACCCCGCCTTGCGCCCCGCGGCGGTTTCGGCGGCTTCGATGCGGGACTGAATTTCCTGTAGCGACATGCGACCCCCGGACTTGCGGCTTTGCGCCAGAGAACCACTCTCCGCGCCAAAAGAAAAGGGCAGGCCCGAAGGCCCGCCCGAATTCATGCCGATTGGCGGTTCAGCTTAGAAGCTGAAATACACACCGGCCTGAACCTGAGTCTGGTCGTTGGGCATTTCAACCGCACCGGCCTCGAACGACGCGCCGCCGCCCAGGTCATAGGAGTAGTTGATGCCGAACGCAGTGCCTGCGGTGCCGTAGGGGTTCACATCGCGGTCGTTGTTGCGACGACCTGCGGCAACGTCAGAGCCAGACACGGTGTCTTCGCGGGTCACCCACAGCACGACGTTGCTGGCAGCGCCGATATCCATGTTGCCATAGAGACCGTATTTGTCGATGCCGTCGTTGTCGGCATAGGCAAAGCGGACGCCGAATTGACCGATATCGCCCATAATGGCAAAGAAGACCTTGTCTTCCCAATCCTGATTGGAGTCCTGAGCGCCCAGAACGGCGGTCCAGTCATTCCACGTGTAGGCGATGTGCCCAGCGGTACGCTTGACGCCGCTCGCCACGCGGGTGCCGGGCAGCGAAGTATAGTTGTAAACATCATTCTCGCGCGAATACGACAGATGACCGCTGAAGCCGCCTGCCGAATAAAGCATTTCGACACCGTTGTACCCGTCGCCCGTGGAAGCGTAAGCATCCCAGCGGTCATATTCGCCGGCGGGCAGCGTAACCAACGTACCGGTACCGTCGTCATACGCTCCCGGACCACCGTTGACGTTGGTCACGAGGCTGTTGAAGCCCATGCCGTCGATGCCGGTGCCGGACGAGCGGGTTTCGAGATACAGACCCGGTGCATTTTCCAGACCGCCGATGATGTTGCCGACACCCAGCGTGAAGCCGCCATAAGTGGCGAAGAAGCGTGCGCCGTTGAACTCTGCGCCGTTCGGATTGCCATCACGGTTCTCGGCCTGTGCACGGAACCGTGCACCCAGTGCCACGCCACCATCGGTTTCGGTGGTCATGTCGAACTGCAGACGCAGACGGCTGGTGATGTTGGTTTCGCTGGTACCATCCGACAGCAACGCGGCGTCGTTGTTGAAATCGTTGTAATCCAGACCGAAACGGCCATAGCCGCTCAGCTTGACGTCTGCTGCAGCCATGCCCGCGGTGGCGATCAGCGCGGTTGTGGCGAAGAGAACCTTTTTCATGTCTTTTCCCTCGGTTTCCATATCTACGCCCAAACCGGGGAATCCGGTGTGGGTATGAGAGGGGTTTCGCTTTTTCGACCCCCGGTTGGCAAGTCTGCGCCGACCGCCCGATCACAATGGCGTCATGTTTGATGCAGCTTTGCCACAGTTCGCGCCCGCGGCCCGCGCCCTTGGGCGCCTCTCGCGCGTGTATGCAGGCGTTTTTCACTAACCCCTTGCTCCACCCGGTCGGCTTGTTTAGGACTTTGGCCAAACTGGTTCGGGATTGCGACATGACCTTTCGACAAACGCTCAAGCCGACATTCGTTCTGGCGCTGTGCCTCGGGCTTGCCGCGTGCGGGGGCGATGCCCCTCCGGGCGGGAAACTGTCGCACAACCAGCATACCGCCGGCATGAATTACGAAAAATCCTCGATCTGGGACATATTCGGCCCCGGCAAGGGTGATCGGACGGTCAGCGTGAACCGCTATATCTGGGCCGCGAGCCTGGATGTGCTGAGCTTTCTTCCGGTGCAGTCGGTCGATCCCTTCACCGGCGTGATCGTGACCGGCTATGGCAATCCGCCAGGCGGCGGGCAGGCGTATCGCGCGACGGTACATGTCAAGGACCCCGCGCTTGAGGCACGTTCGCTGAACGTGGCGCTGCAAACGCGCAACGGCCCGGTCAGCGCCGCCACCTCGCGCGCGGTCGAGGACGCCATCTTGGCGCGCGCGCGCCAGTTGCGCATCGGCGACAGCAAGCTTTAGGGCGACGGCATTACTGGATTTCCGCGCCGGGCCACCTTGCCCGGCGTTTTCAATTAGGGAACGGCATCCGATGGCACGCTACTCGGCCGCAGAAATCGAAACGAAATGGCAACGGGCCTGGGACGAGGCCGGGATTTTCACCGCGCGCCGCGATCCCGGAAAGCCGAAATACTACGTGCTGGAGATGTTTCCCTATCCCTCGGGGCGCATCCATATGGGGCATGTGCGCAACTACACGATGGGCGACGTGATCGCGCGCTACAAGATCGCGACGGGCCATAACGTGCTGCACCCGATGGGCTGGGACGCGTTCGGCATGCCCGCCGAAAACGCCGCGATGGCGATTGGCGGGCATCCCAAGGAATGGACCTATTCCAACATCGCCGACATGCGCGCGCAGATGAAACCGCTGGGCCTGTCCATCGACTGGAGCCGTGAATTCGCCACCTGCGATCCGGAATATTACGGCCAGCAACAGGCGCTGTTTCTCGACATGCTCGACGCCGGTCTGGTCTATCGCAAGAACGCCGTGGTCAACTGGGATCCGGTGGACATGACGGTTCTGGCCAACGAACAGGTGATCGACGGCAAGGGCTGGCGATCCGGTGCCGAGGTCGAGCGGCGCGAGTTGACGCAGTGGTTCTTTCACATCGCGGATTATGCCGAGGAACTGCTCGACGCGCTGGACGGGCTGGAGGACTGGCCCGCCAAGGTGCGGCTGATGCAGGAGAACTGGATCGGCAAGTCACGCGGTTTGCAGATGGCGTTCGACCTGACCGCGCCCGCAGACGGGTTCGAGCGGATCGCGGTCTATACCACCCGCCCCGACACGCTGGCCGGGGCCAGTTTCATCGCGCTCTCGACCGATCACCCGCTGGCGCGCGCGCTGGAGGACGGCAACCCGGAACTGGCAGCTTTCAACGCCGAGTGCCGCAAGGGGGGCACTACCGAGGAGGCGCTGGAAAAGGCCGAAAAGCGCGGCTTCGACACCGGGCTGACGGTGCGCCATCCGCTTTACGAGGGGCGCACGCTACCGGTCTGGGTGGCGAATTTCGTGCTGATGGATTACGGCACCGGCGCGATCTTCGGCGTGCCCGCCCATGACCAGCGCGACCTTGATTTCGCGCGCAAATACGACCTGCCGGTGATCGACACCTTTGTTGCGCTGGACGATGATTCGCGGGTGGGGATCTCCGCCTTTGTGCCGCCAAAAACCGAGAAGGTCCGCTGGATCGATCAGCCCGCCGGGGTGGATGTGGCCACCGGGCAAGAGGCGATAGACGCCACCATCGACTGGGCCGAGGCGCAGGGGCTGGGCAAGGGCGTCACCAAATACCGCCTGCGCGACTGGGGGCTTTCGCGCCAACGCTATTGGGGGTGCCCGATCCCGGTGGTGCATTGCCCGGATTGCGGCGCGGTGCCCGAGAAGAAAGAGAACCTGCCGATCCGCCTGCCCGATGACGTGAGTTTCGACAAGCCCGGCAATCCGCTCGACCGTCACCCGACATGGGCCCTGGCCGATTGCCCGAAATGCGGCAAACCGGCCCGGCGCGAGACCGACACGATGGACACGTTCGTGGATTCAAGCTGGTATTATGCCCGCTTCACCTCGCCGCATGCCGACACGCCGACGGTGGCCGAGGATGCCGCGTTTTGGATGAATGTCGACCAGTATATCGGCGGCATCGAACACGCGATCCTGCACCTGCTCTATTCCCGGTTCTTCGCGCGGGCGATGCACAAGACCGGACACCTGCCCGCCAAGGCGATCGAGCCATTCGATGCGTTGTTCACCCAAGGCATGGTCACGCATGAGATTTACCAGACCCGCGACGCACAGGGCCGTCCTGTCTATCACCTGCCCGAAGACGTGCAGGACGGCAAGCTGGCCAATGGAACCGCGGTCGAAATCATCCACTCGGCCAAGATGTCGAAATCCAAGAAGAACGTGGTCGATCCGGTGAACATCATCGACGCCTACGGCGCCGATACCGCCCGCTGGTTCGTCCTGTCCGACAGCCCGCCCGAGCGCGATGTGGAATGGACGGCCTCCGGCGCCGAGGCCACGTTCAAGCATCTGGCCCGCGTCTGGGCGCTGAGCGAGAAGATCGCCGCTATGCCGGACGGTGCAGGCAAGGGCGACGACGCCCTGCTGCGCGCCATGCATCACGCGATTTTCGACGTCACGCAGGGCGTTGAAAGCTTCGGCTTCAACGCTGCCATCGCCAAGCTTTATGCCTTTACCAACGTGCTGGCGAAATCCGATGCGGGCAAGGCGGCGCAACGGCAGGCGGTGATGGTGCTGGCGCAACTGATGTCACCGATGACGCCCCACCTTTCCGAAGCGATCTGGGAGGCGCAGGGCGGCGAGGGGCTGGTTGCAATCGCGCCCTGGCCCGAGGCGGATGAGGCGATGCTGGTGGACGACAGCGTGACGATGCCGATCCAGATCAACGGCAAGCGGCGCGCGGAAATCAGCGTGCCGCGCGACATGGACCGCGCCGTGGTTGAAAAGATGGCCCTGAACCTTGAAGCTGTGCAAAAGGCGCTGGACGGGGCAGCGCCGAAAAAGGTGATCGTCGTCCCCGGACGGATCGTGAATGTCGTCGTTTGACCGCCGCACCTTCCTGCTGATGCCGCTGGCGCTGGCCGCCTGCGGGTTCACGCCGGTCTATGGACCCGGCGGCACCGGCACCGCGCTGTACGGCAGGATCCGGATCGATACCCCGGACAGTCAGGACGGCTATTATCTGGTCCGGAACCTGGTAGAGCGGTTCGGTCGCGCCGCCACGCCCGAATACCTGCTGTCCTTCACCGTCTCGACCAGCGAACAGGGACAGGCGGTGACGGCACAAGGCGACATCACGCGCTATTCCATCGTCGGGACGGCGGATTTCACCCTGCGCCGCGCGGCGGATGAGGTCATTGTCGCCTCGGGACAGGTGCGCAACTTTGCCGGCTATTCGGCCACCGGCATTGCGGTGGAGACGCCTGAGGGCAAGCTGAACGCCTCGACCGTGCAGACGCTGGCGGCCGGGCGCGACGCGCGCGAACGGCTCATGGTGATGCTGGCCGACCAGATCGCGACGCAGGTCTTGGCGACGGCGGACCTGTCGGCATGAAACTGTCCGCGCGCGAGGCCGAGGCGTATTTCGCAAGGCCCGACACGTCCCGCACCGGGCTGTTGATCTACGGTGGCGACGCCATGCGGGTGGCGCTGAAACGCCAGCAGGTTCTTGCCGCACTTCTGGGGCCGGGGGCCGAAGAGGAAATGCGTCTGACGCGGCTGGCCGGTGCCGATCTGCGCCGCGATCCGGCGCAATTGCTGGATGCGGTCAAGGCGGTCGGATTTTTTCCCGGCCAGCGCGCCGCCTTCGTGGAAGAGGCGGGCGAGGGCAATGTGCCCGCGCTGCAATCGGCGCTGGACGACTGGCGCGACGGCGATGCGCAGATCATCGTCACGGCGGGCACGCTCAAGGCCGGTTCGAAACTGCGCAAACTGTTCGAAGGCCATCGCAACACCTATGCGGTCGGCCTCTATGACGATCCGCCTTCGCGTGCCGAGGTCGAGCGGATACTGACCGCTGCCGGGCTGCGCGACGTGCCCGCCGACAGCATGGAGGCGCTGAGCGAACTGGCGCTGACGCTGGGACCGGGGGACTTCGCGCAGACCGTGGAAAAGCTGTCGCTCTACAAGCTGAACGATGACAGCGCGGTCACGCCCGAGGATATCTCGGCCTGCGCCCCGCGCTCGACCGAGGCGGCGCTGGACGATCTGCTGAACGCCGCCGCCGAGGGGCAAAGCGACCGGGTCGGGCCGCTGATCGGGCGGATCGAGGCGCAAGGGGCCACCGCCGTCAGCCTGTGCATCGGCGCGATGCGGCATTTCCGGCAATTATATGCAATCACGGCGGACCCGGATGGCGCGGCGTCGGCGCTTGGCCGGATGCGCCCGCCCGTCTTCGGCGCGCGGCGCGATCATCTGATGAAACAGGTAAAGCTCTGGTCGCCCGACCGGCTGCAAGACGCCCTGACCGAATTGACCGATACCGACCTGCGCCTGCGCTCGGCCGGTCAGACCGCCCCGGCCATGGCGATGGTCAGCCGCACCCTGATCCGGCTGGCGGCGATGGGCCGGCGGCGTTAATCCGTCGGATCGCACTGCGCCCAACGCGCCGCCGCCTGCCCGGCCCAGCGGCCGGTGGCAAGGCACGCGGTCAGCAGATAGCCGCCCGTCGGGGCCTCCCAATCCAGCATTTCCCCGGCGCAGAACACGCCGGGACGGGCGCGCAGCATCAGGTTATCATCCAGCGCGGCGCGGGTGATACCGCCAGCGGTCGAGATCGCCTCATCCAGCGGGCGCAGTCCGTCATGGTTCAGCGGCAATGTCTTGATCGCCCGCGCCAATGCCGCCGGATCGAACGGAAGCGGGCGGGCGAATTCGTTCAGCAGCGCGATGCGCGCCGGGTCCAACCGCAATGCCTTGCGCAGATGGTTGGACAGGCTGGTCTTGCCACGCGGGCGCGATAATCGGGCGGTCAGGTCATCCGCCCCACGGTCGGGCAGCAGGTCGATCTGCGCCGGATGCCCCAGCCGGATGCCCTTGGAGATCGCATAGATCCCGCCGCCTTCCAGCCCGCGCGCGGAAATCACCGCCTCGCCCCGGCTGCGCCATGCACCGGCCTGCCATTCCACGCCCTTGACCGGCTGTCCGAAATGGCGCGCCATATGCGCCGACCAATCGACGCGCAACCCGGCATTGGCGGGGGCGAACGGCGTCAGGTCCACGCCTTGCGCGCGCAGGATGGCGGCCCATGCCCCGTCCGAACCCAGCCGCGCCCAACTGGCCCCGCCCAGCGCCAGAACCGTTACATCCGGGTTTTGCGTCACCGGCCCGTCGGGTGTGTCGAACGCCAGCCCGTCGCCCTGCCAGCCGGTCCAGCGCCAGCGGGTCCGGCGCTGAACGCCCAGATCCTCCAGCCGCGCCAGCCATGCGCGCAACAGCGGCGACGCCTTCATCGCCACCGGAAAAACCCGCCCCGTCGAGCCGGTGAACAGATCCTGCCCCAGCCCGCGCGCCCAATCCTCGATCGCAGCGGCGTCGCACCCGGCGATGATCGGGCGCAGCCAGTCGGCGGCCTCGTCATAGACCGGCATCATCCGTTGCAGGGGTTCGGCCTTGGTCAGGTTCAACCCCGACTTGCCCGCCATCAGGAGCTTGCGCCCGAGCGACGGCTTCGCCTCGGCCAGCGTCACGGCGCAACCTGCGCGCGCCAGTTCCTCGGCCGCCATCAGCCCCGCAGGGCCGCCGCCGATCACCATCGCGATCTTCTCTTTGCCGGTCATGTCATCCACCCGGTCCGATCAACCCGAAAAAAGGAACGCGATCTGCTTGATCCGCGTTGATGCGGTGAACGCGCAAATGCCGGCACGAGTCAAGGAGGAAGAGACAATGCCCCTGACCTATCGCGAGGACGATGCCAACAAGCTGATCGAACTGGACGTCCGCGGAAAGATCACGAAAGAGGATTACGACGCCATCGTTCCCAAGGTGAAAGCCTTTATCGACAAACACGGCACCATCCGCATGCTTGAGGTGGTCGAGGATTTCGAGGGATTCGAAACGTCGGTTCTGTGGCCAGGAATCAAATTTGACATCCAGCATCTGAAATATATCAGCCATGTCGCGGTCGTGTCCGATACCGGCTGGATCGGCGCGCTGGCCAAGGCCGCCGGGTCGTTCATGTCGACCAAGCTGCGCACGTTCGAACTGGATCATCTGGACGACGCCCGCGCCTGGCTGCGCAACCCGGAGTGATCAACGGCAGATATCGGCAATCCCGCGCGCGATCTGGGGATCGGCGGCCAGCGTATCCGCAACCAGCGTCTGCGCCGTCTCCATCAGGTCCGCAGGGTCGGTGATCCGGTCGATCAGGCCGATGCGTAGGGCCTCGTCGGCCTCGATCCGTTGTCCCGCCATCAGGATCAGTTTCGTGCGCGCCGGACCGATCAGCGCGGCCATCCGCGCCGGATCGGACGGCTGCGGCAAAAAGCCGAGGCGCATCACCGGGTAGAAGAATTTCGCCCCCGGCACCGCGATGCGCAGATCGCAGGCCAGCGCCATGCCCATCGCGCCACCGGCCAGCGTGCCGTTCAGCGCCGCGACGGTCAGGCCGGGAAGGCGCGCGATGGCGCCCGACAGACGCTCCCAATCGGGCGAGGTCGCCATGCCGGCCCGCGCCGCATCGAGATCGGCGCCGGCGCTGAACACCTTGCCCCGGCCGGTCAGGATCAGCGCGCGGGCCTCTTGCGCGGCTTCGGCGATGTCGGCCAACCGCGCCAGCATCTCGGGGGTCAGCGAATTGGCCTTGTCGGGGCGGTCGATGGTGACGGTCCACAGCCCGTTCTGCGTGTCGAGCGCGATCATGCGAGACCCACCCGCCGGCGGATGTCCGCGTCGCGCAGCGAAATCTCGGTGCCGATGAACGCGTCCGCATCGGGCGAGCACATCCACAGCAAGGTGCGCGCGGGCCAGTCGGGCGGGATATGGTCGGACCAGTCCAGCCGGCTGACCGGATTGACGCCCGATGATTTGATCTCGCGCTGCATCTGCGTCGCCACCGTGCCGGGGCTGAGACCCATGGCGCGGATGCCGCCCCCGCGCGCCTCGTAATCCAGACTGGCGGTCAGCATCGCCACCCCGGCCTTGGCGGCGCAATACTGGCTCCACGCCTCGACCGGGGAATGGGCAGCGCCGGAACTGATGGTCAGGACGGTGCCGCCGCCGGCCTCTCGCATCACCGGAACCGCGGCGCGCATGCCGTGGAACACGCCCTTCAGATTGATGTCGATGCCCTTGCCCCAGGCCTCGGGGTCGGATTCGGCCAGATGGGCGATGGGCTCGATCACACCGGCATTGTTGATCAGCACGTCCAGCGCGCCAAAGCGCTCCACGGTTTTGCCGACCGCCTCCGCGACCTGAACGTAATCCGAGACATCGCAGGCCAGCGCCAGCGCCCGCGCACCGATTTCGCCGGCCAGCGTTTCCAGATCGTCGCGGCTGCGCGCCAGCAGCGCGACATTGGCGCCCGCTGCGGCAAAGACGCGCGCCGCCTCGGCCCCGATGCCACGGCTTGCGCCCGTGATCAGCACTGTTTTCCCTGTCATATCCATGTCGGCCCCCTGCATCCATTTACCCTGTTCGTTGGTAATGTCGGGAATCCGCCGGGTCCAGTCCCCCGAACCCTTGACGCGGATGCCGCAAGCGCACAGCATGCGCCCAAGGATGAACGGAAAGGTCACATCAATGACGGCAACTTTCACGCGCGGCTGCGGCGTCGCATTTGCAATGTCCCTTTTGGCGCCAGCGGCTTATGCCGATCTCAGCGCGCAGGAGGTGTGGGCGGACTGGCGCGATTACATGGAAAGCGCCGGTTACGATGTGTCGGGCGATGAATCGGCATCGGACGGCACCCTGACGGTCAACGATGTGACCATGTCGATGGAGATGCCCGACGCGCCGGGACGCGTGGCGTTCAGCATGTCGTCGGTGCAATTCACCGAAGACGGCGATGGCGGCGTCAAGATCACCCTGCCCGACACGATCCCCATGCAACTGGCCGGCCAGAACGAGGAAGGCGAGGATTTCACCGCAACCGTCGATTATGTCCTCACCGCCGGCAGCATGACCGCATCGGGCACGCCGGAAAACACGCGCTATGTCTTTCGCGCGACGAATGTGGCGATGGATCTGGCCTCGGCAACGCTGGAGGGCGAACCGCTCCCGCCCGAGATGGTCCGCATGAATCTGAAGTTGGACAACGTCACCAGCGTCACCGAAATGAAACAGGGCGACATGCGGGGATATTCTCAAAGCATGGAGGCCGACAAGCTGGCCTATGACGTGTTCTTCGATGATCCCGATTCCGCCGAGGACGGCGCGATCAAGGGCGAATTGCGCGGTTTGCAATTCAGCGGTGACGGCATGATCCCCGACACCATGGACAGCGAGAACCTGAACGCGATGCTGGCACAGGGTTTCGCCTTTGACGGGACATTCACCTATCTGTCCGGATCGACCAGCATCACCGCCCAGAGCGAGGAATCGCGGCTGAACATGCAAAGCTCGTCGCGGGGCGGCGAGGTCGCGATGGCGGTGAGCGGGGACAATCTGCGTTACGACATCAGCCAGAAGGGCACGACGCTGAACATCGCCTCGAACGACCTGCCGGTTCCGGTGACGCTGGACATGGAGAACGCCTCGTTCCGGCTGGACATACCGGTGGCAAAATCCGACGAGGTGCAGGATTTCGCGATGTCCATGAAGCTGAGCGATTTCAGCATGTCCGAGATCGTCTGGGCGCTGTTCGACGAGGGTGGCAAGCTGCCGCGCGATCCCGCCAGCATCGCGCTGGACATCAGCGGCAAGGCGAAGGTCCTGTTCGACTACATGAACCCCAAAGTGGCCGAAAAGCTGGAAGAATCGGACCAGCCGCCGGGCGAATTGCATGCGCTGAAGATCAACGACCTGCTGGTTTCGATGTTCGGCGCCACGCTGACCGGCGGCGGGGCGTTCACCTTCGACAACAGCGATACCGAGACGTTCGACGGCATGCCCCGCCCCGAGGGCGAGGCCGATCTGAAACTGGTCGGCGCCAACGCGCTGCTGGACACGCTGATCGAATCCGAAATCATCAGCAAGGATGACGCCATGGGCGCGCGGATGATGCTGGGTATGTTCGCGGTGCCCGGACCGGACGAGGACACGCTGACCTCGACCATCAGGATCGACGACAAGGGTCAGGTGATGGCGAACGGCCAGCGCCTGCGGTAACGTCCGCTCCGTCGATTGACCCGGGGGCCGCCTTTGTGCGGCCCTCTTTTTGCGTCCTGCCCTTGCAGGCGGCGTTGGGCGCGGCTACCTCGGGTTGCAACGTATCTTTGAAAGGTGGTCGATGACCCAATCGCTGGACGATATCGCGCAGGCGATGCTGACAGCCGCGCGCACCGCTGGGGCGCAGGCGGCGGATGCTATCGTGATCGGCGGCACATCCGTGTCCATCGATGTGCGCGCCGGCGTGCTGGAGCAGGCCGAACGCTCGGAGGCGACGGATATAGGGCTGCGGGTCTTCATGTGGCAACGGCAGGCGATGGTCTCGGCGTCGGACACGCGCGACGAAACGCTTGAAGCCATGGCGCTTCGCGCTGTCGCCATGGCGCGCGAAGCGCCCGAAGATCCCTATGCCGGGCTGGCCGATCCCGCCCAACTGGCCCAAGACTGGGACATCGCGGCGCTGGAACTGGCCGATCCCGCGCCCGAACCCGCCCCCGCAGAGCTGGAGGATGACGCCCGCCGCGCCGAAGCGGCGGCGCTGGCGGTCGATGGCGTGACACAGGTACAGGCGGCGAACGCGGCCTATGGGCTGACCGACGTGCATCTGGCCGCCAGCAACGGTTTCGCGGGCGGCTATCGGCGCAGCACCCGCGCGCTGTCCTGCGTCGCCATCGCGGGTAGCGGCACCGGGATGGAGCGTGATTACGACGGCGATGCGCGCACCTGGCAGACCGAACTGCGCAGCGCACAGGATATCGGCACGCTGGCCGGTCAGCGCGCGGCCGAGCGGTTGGGCGCACGACGGCCCAGGACCGGGCGCTATCCGGTCCTGTTCGACGAACGCATTTCGTCCTCCCTGATCGGCCACCTGATGAGCGCGGCGAACGGGGCCATGGTCGCGCGCGGCTCGTCGTGGCTGAGCGACGCGTTGGGTCAGCCGGTGCTGCCCGACCACCTGTCGCTGATCGAGGATCCGCACCGCCCCCGCGCCGGCGGCTCGCGCCCGTTCGACGGCGAGGGGCTGGCCACGCGGCGCCGTGCCGTCGTGCAGGATGGGGTTCTGACCGGCTGGACACTGGATCTGGCCAGCGCGCGCAAGCTGGGCATGGACTCCACCGCCAACGCGGCGCGCGGCACGTCTTCGCCACCCTCGCCCGCCAACTGGAATCTCGAACTGACGCAGGGCGAGGTCAGCCGCGACGACCTGATCCGCGACATGGGCACCGGGTTTCTGGTGACATCGCTGATCGGCAGCACGATCAACCCCAACACCGGCGATTATTCCCGCGGTGCCTCGGGGTTCTGGGTCGAGAACGGCGAAATCGCCTATCCGGTCAACGAATGCACCATTGCCGGAAACCTGCGCGACATGCTGCGACGCCTCCAGCCCGCCAATGATGCGCGGCCCTGGCTGTCGCGCGTCGTACCGTCGCTTCTGGTCGAAGGAATGACCCTTGCCGGAGGATGACAACGATCTGCCGCTGCTGATCGAGGCCGCGCGCGACGCGGGCCGGATCGCCGTCGACATGTCCGGACCATCGCTGCGGCACTGGGACAAGCCCGGCGGTGCCGGCCCGGTCAGCGAGGGCGATCTGGCGGTGAACGAAATGCTGGAAAACCGCCTGCGCGAGGCGCGGCCCGATTACGGCTGGCTGTCCGAGGAAACGCCGGATACGCCGGACCGGCTGAGCCGCGAGACCGCCTTTATCATCGACCCCATAGACGGCACCCGCAGCTATATCGACGGCGCGAAATCCTGGTCCCACGCGCTGGCCGTGACGCGGAACGGCGTCGTGCAGAGTGCGGTGATCTATCTGCCACGGCTCGAGCTGATGTATCATGCCAGTGCCGGGCAGGGCGCGTTCCTGAACGACGAACCGATCACACCGTCCCGGCGCGACCGGCTGGATCAGGCCGAAATCCTGGCGACCCGGCGCAACATGGACAAGGTGCATTGGCACAGGGGCGAGGTGCCGCATTTCAACCGCGCGCACCGCCCGTCGCTGGCCTGGCGCATGGCGCTGGTGGCGCAGGGACGGTTCGACGCGATGCTGACGTTGCAGCCCAGTTGGGAATGGGACATCGCCGCCGGCGATCTGATCCTGCGCGAGGCGGGGGCGATCTGCACCGATCGCAAGGGCGACGCGCTGCGCTTCAACAATCCGCATCCCCAGACCGATGGCGTGGTGGCGGGCAATCCTCAGCTTTATGACCAGATCCGCGCTGCGCTGCGCCGCGACTGACGCGCGATCACGTCTCACCGGCACGCCTTGACCCGTGCGCCGGTTGGCGTAGGTTGCCCGCGCGTCCCGCGCATCCCGGAAAAAAAGGAACCCAGCATGACCCAACGCCTGCATCTTGTCTTTGGCGGTGAATTGTCCAACCCGTCCAAGAACCACTTCAAGAATGTCGATGACATCGATATCGTCGGCATGTTCCCGAATTATCAAAGCGCCTATGACGCCTGGAAATCCGCAGCCCATCGCACCGTCGACAACGCGCATATGCGGTATTTCATCGCCCATATCCATCGCCTGCGCGATGAAGAGGCCGAAACCTCGACCACGGAAGAACTTGGCTGATCGCCTGTCCGCCCCGCTCGGGCTGGCGACCTATCGCGCGCTGGCGGGGCGCAAACCCCCGGCCAGGGCGCGTACGGACGGGGAGCTGGTATGGGCCCACGCGACCAACAGGACGCGTCTGACGGCGTTGATCGATCTGGGCCAGCGCCTCGCGGCGCTGCGCGGCGATGTCCGGCTGCTGATCACCGTGGACGGCGCGCAGTTCGGTGATGCGCCCGCGCCTCCGGATGACGGGGTGGCGCATCTTCTGGTGCTGGAAGGCGATGAACCCGCCATGATCCAGAAAACGCTGGATCGCTGGATGCCGGACATCTGCCTTTGGGCGGGCGGAAACCTGATGCCCAACACGATCGCGGCCGCGGCCGAACGAGGCATTCCGATGGTGCTGCTGGATGTGGGCGAATCCGACCTTCCGCCCCGGCGGCGCAAGTGGTTCGTGGATCTGACCCGCCTGACGCTCGGCGCGTTCGACGCCGTCATGGCCACCAGCGGCACCGCCGCCGCCGCGCTGCGGCGTCTGGGTGTGCCCGATGACCGCGTGTCGGTCACCGGTCGGCTGCGCGCTTCGGTGGCGCCGCAACCCTGCTCGGAACCGGAACTGGCCGCGCTTACGCAGGCGCTGTCCAGTCGTCCGGTCTGGCTGGCCGCGCATGTGCAGGCTTCGGAATTCGCCGATGTGATCGACGCCCATTGCGCCGCGCTGCGCCTTGTGCACCGCCTGTTGCTGATGATCGCGCCCGCCGATCCGGGCGATATCGGCACGCTGACCGCGATGCTGGAAAAGTCCGGCCTCCGCTTTACCACGTGGGAGAAGAGCGGAACGGTCGAGGATCATAAACAGACGCTGATCTCGGGCGATCCGGCGGATCTGGGTCTGTGGTATCGCGCCGCGCCGCTGACCTTTCTGGCGGGATCGCTTGCGCCGGGCGCGGTCGGGCATTGCCCGCTCGAGGCGGCGGCTCTCGGCTCGGCGGTGCTTTACGGTCCCAATATCAGCGCCCATCTGGAAAGCTATTCCCGGCTGGCGGCGGCCGGGGCGGCGCATATCGTTCACGACGGCGCATCGCTTGGCGCGGCCGTCATCCAGATGATCCCGCCTGATCATGCCTCGGCGATGGCACTGGCCGGCTGGCAGGTCGTCACCGAAGGGGCTGAACTGACCGACCGATTGCTCGATCTGGTGCAGGACACGCTGGATACCGGTCGGGTTCCCGATGCGCGCGCCTGAGTTCTGGAACGCACCACCAGACGCGCCGGGCTGGCGCGCGCGGGCATTGGCGCCTCTGGGTGCGCTATACGCGCGCGCAACGGCGCGGCGGCTGGCACGGGGCAAGGGGACAGCACCGGGTATTCCGGTGATCTGCGTCGGCAACCTGAACGCCGGGGGAACCGGCAAGACGCCGACGGTGATCTGGCTGTGCGAGGCGTTCAGGGCCATGGGGCACGAGCCGCATGTGCTGTCGCGCGGCTACGGCGGCGGATTGCGCGAAACTCTCGAGGTGGACCCGACCCGGCACCGCGCCGCCGATGTGGGGGACGAACCGCTGCTGTTGGCCGCCTTTGCCCGCACCTGGATCGCGCCCGATCGCGTCGCCGGAGCCGACGCCGCCAGGCGCGCGGGGGCGAGCGTCCTGATACTGGATGACGGATTTCAGGACCCGGCGCTGGTCAAATCGCTGTCCATCGTGGTGGTCGATGCGCAGACCGGGTTCGGCAACGGACGCTGCCTGCCCGCAGGGCCGCTGCGCGAACCGGTGCGCACCGGGCTGGCCCGCGCCGATCTGGTCCTGTCGATCGGGGCCGAGACGGCACAACGGAAATTTGCGGCGCAATGGGGCGAGACCCTCGCGGTGCCGCATCTGACCGGTTCGCTGGAGCCTCTGAAAACCGGCATGGACTGGGACGGCGCGGCGGTTCTGGCCTTTGCGGGCATCGGTCGTCCCGGCAAATTCTTCGACACGCTGCGCGCTCTTGGCGCCGATCTGCGCCGCAGCGAGGCCCTGGAGGATCACCAGAAGCTGTCGCCCGCCCTGATGGCGCGGCTCGAGGCCGAGGCGATGGCGGTCGGTGCGCAGATGGTGACCACCGAAAAGGACGCGGTGCGCCTGCCCCCCGCCTTCCGCAGCAAGGTTCTCACCCTGCCGGTGCGGCTGCGGATCGACGATGAGGATTGGCTGCGCGCGCGGTTGCAGCAGGTCGCCCCGCGACCCGAACGATAGCGGCCGAACGGTTCTCCCGGCCAACCGCCAGTTCAACCCGCGCGCGGAACCCGTTATTCTTCCAGTTCGGCGTCGATCAGCTTGGCGAAATCGGCGTAGGACTGGTTCGCCACCTTCTCGCCGTTCACGACAAAGCTGGGGGTGGCGTCGATCTTGTCGGCTTCGGCGTTCTTCTGGAACCACGCGACAAGCGTCTGCGCCTTTTCGCCGTCCTGAAGGCAGGCATCGATCTGATCGCTTTCCAGTCCGGCCAGACGACCGATCTTGCTCAACTCACCAACGATGGCTTCCGGCCCGTCGGCGCGGGTCCATTCCTCCTGCCCCTTGAAGATCAGGTCCGTGATGCCGAAGAACCTGTCCTCGCCGCCGCAGCGCGCGATCATCGACGCCCAGAGGCCGAAGCGGTCGAAATAGACCTCGCGGTAGGTCCATTCGACCTTGCCGGTGTCGATGTAGTTTTCCTTGATCTGCTTGAACGTATCCTTGTGGAAGCTCGCGCAGTGGGGGCAGGTGTAGGAGGAATATTCGGTGATCTTGACCGGCGCATCCTCGGCCCCCAGCGTCATTTCCTGGATCGTCGAGATATCCACCTCGGGCGCGTCCTGCGCCTGTGCGGTGCCGATCAGCGCATTGCCCAAATCGGGCGCGCTGGCAGGTGCCAATGTCAGGTATCCGCCAACCGCAAGCGCGGCAACGGCAGCAAACAGTGCTGTCAATCGGGTCATTTCTGCCTCTTTCTCAATGTCTTGTTCTGGATAATACGTTGCGCCCCAGACGTTCAAGGGCGGTGCGCAGGTCGTCGTCATCGACCGCGCCGGCGCTTTGCCGCGCGCGGTTCAGGATTTCGGGATCGGGCGGCGGGGGCGATGCGGGGGGCGGCGGCGTGAACACCGCCTGCCCTTCGGCAAACCCGGTCGGCGCGGTCTGGGTGATGCGCACCCGGCTGATGGCATTGTAACCGTAAACGCCGTTGACCTTTTCGCGCAACCGCTCCTTCTGCATCTCCAGCATCGGGGCATTGGGGCCGGTCGTCAGCACCGTCAGCGTCGCGCCGAACCCGCCGCGCCCATAGGTGATATTCACCGGCCGCGCGATTTCGGCCATATCGGCCCCGGCGATCTCCGCCCAATGGGTCAGAAGACGCGACACGGCGAAGCCACGGCTTTCGCCGAGGCGCCGGATCTGCTCGCTCAGCACGCTTGCGGTGCGTTTGAACCCGCGGGTCGAAGTCTGCCGTCGCGCCATCTGGTGAGTTCCCTGTTCCTTGCCGCCATTGTAGTGACCATATGGGAAGGTGCCAGTGAAACCCGAAGCAAAGGCATAAACAATGCGTGACGGCGATATCAGCGCGGATTTGCTGGCATGGTATGACATCCATGCCCGCGATTTGCCCTGGCGGGTGGGTCCGGCGGCGCGGGCGGCGGGGCAGCGGCCCGACCCCTATCGCGTCTGGCTGTCCGAGATCATGCTGCAACAGACCACCGTGGCGGCCGTGCGCGCCTATTTCAACCGGTTCACCACACTCTGGCCCGATGTGCAGGCGCTGGCTGCCGCGCCGGATGGCGACGTGATGGGCGAATGGGCGGGGCTGGGATATTACGCACGGGCGCGCAACCTGCTGAAATGCGCCCGCGTGGTGGCCACGGAACACGGCGGACAGTTTCCCGCCGACCCCGACGCATTGCTGGCCCTGCCGGGCATCGGCCCCTATACGGCGGCGGCGATCTCGGCCATTGCGTTCGATCTGCCGGAAACCGTGATGGACGGCAATGTCGAGCGGGTGATGGCGCGGCTGTTCGACGTGCGCACACCGCTACCTGCCGCCAAGCCGGACCTGAAAGCCCATGCCGCCGCCCTGACACCGCAAACGCGACCGGGCGATCACGCGCAGGCGGTGATGGATCTGGGCGCGACGATCTGCACGCCGCGTTCGCCCGCCTGCGGCATTTGCCCGCTGCGCGACCCGTGCGCGGCGCGGCAGATTGGCAATGCTGCCGAATTGCCGCTGAAGACGCGCAAAGCCGCCAAACCGACGCGACGCGGCATCGTCTATCTGGCGCAGCGCGACGACGGCGCGTGGCTGCTGGAGCGACGCCCGGACAAGGGGCTGCTGGGCGGAATGCTGGGCTGGCCCGGTTCCGAATGGAGCGAAACCGTGCAGGACGCCCCGCCGCTCGATGCGAACTGGCAGACCCTGCCGGGCGAGGTGCGTCACACCTTCACCCATTTCCACCTGATCCTGACCGTGAAAACGGTCATTGTTTCCGCCGAAGACGAGGCGCAAACGGGCTTTTTCCTGCCTTGCCACGAATTCCGGCCCTCGGACCTGCCCACGGTGATGCGCAAGGCCTATGATCTGGCGCGGCCCCTGATTCCCGCGCGATCCGGAGGCAAGTGAACGGAGATGTCGATGGATTGGCGCGGCGCCCTGCCCTTCTGGCTGAGTTTTCTTCTGATCCCGCTGGCATGGATGGCCGCCACGCATGGCGGCTGGACGTTGCTCCTTGTGCCGTTGGTGACGTGGTATCTGTTCGCCGCGCTGGACGGGCTGCTGGGGCTGAATCTGGACAACGCCGACCCCGATACGCCCGACGACGACCTGACATGGCATGTTGCGCTGACCACGCTCTGGGTGCCGGCGCAGGCTGTAACCCTGTTCGGTCTGATCTGGTATGTCACCCATGCCGGCCATCTGGCGGGCTGGGAAAAGATCGCGCTGTTCTTCGGCGTCGGCGTGCTGACCGGAACCATCGGGATCAATTACAGCCACGAATTGATGCACCAGCAAAGCCGGTTCGAGCGCGCACTGGCCGACCTGCTGCTGGCGATGGTGCTCTATTCGCATTTCCGATCCGAACATTTGCTGGTGCATCACCGCCATGTCGGCACCCCGCGCGATGCGGTCACGGCGCGCTACAACGAAAGCTTCCACCGCTTCTATCCCCGCGTCCTGCGGCAATCGCTGATCTCGGCCTTTCGCGCCGAGCGCGACATGCTGGCGCGCAGGGGACTTCTCTGGAGCAATCGGCTTAACCCGTTCTGGCGCTACTGGACGTTGCAGGGCGCGATGCTGCTGCTGGCCTTCGCGCTTGGCGGCTGGGCCGGTCTGGGACTGTTTCTGGTGCAGGCCGGGGTCGCGATCTGGCAACTGGAACTGGTGAATTACATCGAGCATTACGGCCTGACCCGAAAACATCTGGGCGACGGGCGGTATGAGCACGTCCTGCCCCGCCATTCCTGGAACGCCGCGCACAAGGCGTCGAACTGGCTGCTGATCAACCTGCAACGCCATTCCGACCACCACTACAAACCGGGCCGCCGCTTTCCGCTGCTCCAGAACCATGATGAGGACACGGCCCCGCAACTGCCCTACGGCTATCCGGTGATGACCGCGGCGGCGATGGTCCCGCCCCTCTGGCGCCGCGTGATGAACCCGCGTGTGCGGCGCTGGCGGGCGCGGCATTATCCTGAGATCACGGATTGGAAGCCGTATAACAAGGCGCTGACCCCGATGCCGCGATGACCATGCGCGCGCTTGCCTGCACCATGGTCGCGGCCTTTGCGATACACAACGCCGAAGACCCACGCTGGAAACCGGGATGCTGACACCAAGGACGCTGACGGGGCTGCTCGCTGCCGGCGCACTTGCGCAGTTTCCGCTGGCGGTCGTTGCATCGTGGCTTGTGCAAGCAATGCTATAGGCGCTTGCACAAAAAATGCCCCGCCATCGCTGGCGGGGCACAGGTGGGACGCCCCGCAATGACGGGCGTCCGGCGGTAAACTGTCGCTGGGGAGCCTGCTAGGCCTGCATCTCGGCGCGGATCTGCTGGCGCAGCACGTCGATGGGCACCACCTTGCCGTCGCGCTTGAAGCACCAGTAGGTCCAGCCATTGCACGATGGTGCGCCTTCCAGATGCGCGCCGACCTGGTGGATCGAGCCCTTGATGTCGGCGCCGATCAGCGTGCCGTCGGCGCGCACCTTGGCCTTGTAACGCTTGTTCATCGAATAAAGCTCTTCTCCGGGGCGCAGCATTCCGCGTTCGACCAATTGACCGAAAGGCACACGCGGTTCGGCGCGTTTGCTGGCGCTGACCTGCAACGCCTCGCGGTCGAACTTGCGGACCTTGGCGATGCGCTTTTGCGCGACCTTGCGATAGCTTTCCTCGCGCTCGATGCCGATATACTCACGGCCCAGCATCTTGGCGACGGCCCCGGTGGTGCCGGTGCCGAAGAACGGGTCAAGCACCACATCGCCGGGATTGGTCGAGCCGACCAAAACCCGGTGCAGCAGCGATTCCGGCTTTTGCGTCGGATGCGCCTTGTCGCCGTTCTCGTCCTTCAGCCGTTCATGCCCGGTGCAGATCGGCAACACCCAATCGCTGCGCATCTGGATGCCCTCGTTCAGCGCCTTCAGCGCCTCGTAGTTGAAGGTGTATTTGCCGCCCTCGGCCTTGCTGGCCCAGATCATCGTCTCATGCGCGTTAGTGAAGCGCTTGCCGCGAAAGTTCGGCATCGGATTGGACTTGCGCCAGACCACGTCGTTCAGGATCCAGAACCCTTCGTTCTGCAGCGCCGCGCCGACGCGGAAGATGTTGTGATAGGATCCGATCACCCAGATCGCGCCATTGGGTTTCAGCAACCGGCGCGCGGCGCGCAGCCAGTCCCGCGTGAACGTGTCGTAGGCATCGAAAGAGGCGAATTGATCCCATTCGTCATCGACCGCATCGACCTGGCTGTTATCCGGGCGATGCAGGCTGCCGCGCAGCTGCAGGTTATAGGGCGGATCGGCAAAGATCAGATCGACCGACTCGGCCGGCAGATCGTTCATTATCTCGATACAGTCGCCATCCAGAATCGTGTTCAGCGGGAGCGCCGCAGCGCCCGTTGTCTTGGTCATCGTCATTCTCTGCCTCTGTCCCGGGCGCTTGGTTGCGCTCTCGTGCTTGTGGATAGAATGAGTCAAAGCAGAATCGTCGTCAATTTTTATTTTGAATCAGGCACTTACAGTTTCGTCTTGATACAATATATTGTGTACTGGTTTGAAGGATCGCCTATGGTGTGGGGTGACACCGAGATTTCGGAGCGCCTCTCTGTGGCTTTTCGATCCGTATCCCATGTTGGATTCCCAGCCATAGCCGGGATGCTGTTGCGCCAAATCCACCATCAGCGCATCGCGGCAGGTTTTCGCCACGATCGAGGCCGCCGCGATCGACAGGCAACAGCCGTCGCCGCCGATCACCGCGCGCGCCGGGAGGGCAAGCCCGGCGGGGATCATGTTGCCGTCGATCAGCACGAAATCCGGTGCGGGGCTTAGCGCGGCTATGGCGCGGACCATCGCCAGGTGGCTGGCGCGCAGGATGTTGATCTCGTCGATCTCGGCCACGCTGGCATGGGCGATGGACACTTCGGCAACCGCGTGAATCTGCGTGGACAGCGCGGCGCGCGTTGCGGCAGTCAGTTTCTTGGAATCGTTCATCCCCGGCGGGATCATGGCGATGTCCAGAACCACAGCCGCCGCCGTCACCGGCCCGGCGAGCGGCCCGCGCCCGACCTCGTCCACCCCGGCGATGCGCAGATGGCCGAGGGCGCGCAAATCGGACTCGTGGTGGAAATCGGGCGCCGTCATCACGGGTCTTGCGTGACGTTCTGGTTCTGCTGGCCCAGCTTGTCGATGCGCAGCTCCATGCGGTCGCCGGATTTCAGGAAGACCGGTTCGGGCTTCATACCCATGCCCACACCCGCGGGCGTGCCGGTGGCGATCAGGTCGCCGGGATGCAGCGTCATCAGGTCGGACAGGTGCGCGATGATCTGCGCCACGCTGAAGATCATGTTCGACGTCGTGCCGTTCTGCATCGTCTCGCCGTTCAGATCCAGCGACAGATTCAGGAACTGGGGGTCGGGAATCTCGTCGCGCGTCACCAGCCACGGCCCCACCGGGCCGAACGTGTCGCAGGATTTGCCCTTGGTCCACTGGCCGCTCAGCTTGCCCTGGAATCGGCGCTCGCTCACATCATTGACGATGCAGTATCCGGCGACGTAATCCAGCGCCTCGTCCTCGGAGATGTATTTCGCGGGCTTGCCGATCACCACGCCCAGTTCCACCTCCCAATCCGACCTGCGGGAGCCGCGCGGAAGGCTCACCGTATCGTTGGGCCCGACGATCGCGGAATTGGCCTTGAGAAACAGGATCGGATATTCCGGAATCTTCATGCCGGTCTCGGCGGCGTGGTCGGAATAGTTCAGCCCGATGCACAGGAACTTGCCGATATCGCCGACGCAGGGGCCGATGCGCGGGTTGCCCTCGACCTTGGGCAGCCTGGACGGGTCCAGATCGCGCAGCCGCGCCAGCGTGTCGTCGTCCAGCATGTCGCCGGTGATGTCGCGCACCTCGCCCGACAGGTCGCGGATGATGTCCTGCTCGTCCAGCAGGCCGGGTTTCTCGGCGCCGGGTTCTCCATAACGCAGCAATCTCATGTCATGCCCTTCCTCGATGGCGGTTGGCGGCACAATAACAAGGTTTGGCCCCGCGCCAAGGGGCGGTTGCGGGGCTTGACGCCAAACCGCCCGCATGGTCGCCTGCGCGGGCACAGCACGAGAGGCAACGCCATGACCCCGACAGGTTCCCCCGCGCCGCGCATGATCACGCGCGACAGTTTCGGCAGTACCGTCGACTGGCCGCATTTCGTCGATGCGCTGAAGCGTGGGCATGCGATGGAACGGGCGCAGGTTTCCGATGTGGTGCTGGGCCCACCCGAGCAATCGCTGCTCAGCCGCGCCGCCTGGATCGATGGGTTGGGTTCGGGGGTGAAAAGCGTGACCGTGACGCGGAGCAATGCCGAACGTGGTCTGCCCTCGGTGCAGGGCGCGATGCTGGTCTTCGATCCGCAGACAGGCGCGCTGGAGGCGACCATCGACAGCGCGCTGTTGACCGACCTCAAGACGGCGGCCGATTCGGTCCTGGGCGCGCAATATCTGGCGCACGGGGACAGCCGCACGCTGCTGGTCATGGGCGCGGGCAACGTGGCGCGCACGGCGATAGGGGCGTATTGTGCGGTCTTTCCGAAAATCGACCGCGTGCTGATCTGGAACCGCACCGCCGGCAAGGCCACGGCGCTGGCCGACGCACTGACTATGCCCAATGTCGCAGTTACAGCGACAGACGACCTGCGCGACGCGCTTGGCGACGCCGATATCGTGACCACCGCCACCATGTCGCATGATCCGGTGCTGTTCGGCGACTGGGTGCACCCCGGCACCCATGTCGACCTGGTCGGCGCCTTCCGCGCCGAGATGCGCGAGGCCGACGATGCGCTGCTGCAAAAGGCCCGCCTGTTCGTGGACAGCCGCGACACGACGATGAACCATATCGGAGAATTGATGATCCCGCTGGCCAGCGGTGCCATCGCGCCATCGGACGTGCTGGGCGATCTTTACGATCTGACGGCCGGAACGCCGGGCCGTACCGCACCGGAGGATATCACCGTATTCAAGAACGGCGGCGGGGCACATCTGGACTTGATGACCGCCCGCGCGATCCTCGCTTCAGTCTGAGGCGCCCTCGGACTCCGCCGGGCGAGGTTCGGACGAGAAATGCCGCTTGAGATATGACAGCACCGTTTCCCTGGTCCCGTCCTCGGGATCATACATGCCCTGATCCTCGACCATCCAGGTCCAGAGATAATCCCAGCGCGCGTCGGTCAGCCGCTGCTGCTTGATGATCGCGGTCGAATGGCAGGCGGTGCACTGGTAATAGGTCTCTTCCGCGCCTTCCGTATCCGGCAGGTTGCCCAGCTCCGGATCGAGTTGCACGGCTTCGTCGCCGTCCTGCATCGTGGCGGGAGGCTGGCGCATCGCCGCCATGGGGTCATAGCCCTGCGCGAAGGCGGGCGCGGCCAGAAACATGCTCGCGACCGCGATATATCCGCCCATGGTGCTGAAATAGGTCATGGTTCGTTCCGTCGGAATTGCTTAAGGCCGTCCCGACGGAACATCCCGCCGGGACGGAAAAGGCATCAGGTCGCGACCAGCGCGATGCGGTGCTGCATGTTGTTGCCATAGCCGCGCGGGTTCCAGCCCGGAACGACCGGCGGCTGCATGACGCCGTCCTTGTCGGTTGCCCGTGCCCAGACCTCGTAATAGCCGGTTTCGGGCAGGGTGACATCGGCGCGCCAGCGTTGCCAGGAATAGAGGTTCGGCGCCGGGTCCAGTTCGGCCTTCTGCCACGTCTGGCCAAAGTCGATCGACACGTCCATCGCCTGCACATCACCGTTGCCCGCCCAGGCGTGACCGCGCACCTCGGTCGGTTCGCCGGTTGCAACCTCGGTCCCGGTCTCGGGGAAGGTGATCAGCGACTTGACCGGCATCACGGTCATTATCACCATATCGGATTCCGGCACCTCGGTGCCCGGCGCGACGGGATGTTCGGGCAGGCGGTAGGAATAGCCCGTCATCTTGGCGCCGTCATGCACCTGATCGCGTATCCAGATCCGCGTGAGGTATTTCTGCGAGGCCGAGCCGGGATAGCCCGGCACGATCAGGCGCAGCGGAAACCCATGAAAGGCCGGGATCGGTTCGCCGTTCATCTCCCATGCGATCATGCCACCCTCTTCCAGCGCCTTCTCGATGGGCACCCCGCGCGAGATCGGGTTCTTGTCGGGATCGCCCGACAGGTGCGGATCGTTGCCGTAATGGGCGGTATAGACGGCGCTGTCCTTGATCCCGGCCTTGTTCAGGACATCCGCCAGGCGCACACCGGTCCATTCCGGGCAGCCCACCGCACCGGTCGTCCACTGGTTGCCCGACGCGCCGGGATTGAAGAACGCGCGCCCGTTGCCGCCGCACTCGATCACGAGGCGGTTGGTCACGGTCTCGAACTGCGATTTGAGATCGTCGATGGACAGTTCCAGCGGCGTTTCGACCTCGCCATCGATGGCCAGCGTCCAGCCTTCGGCGTCCTGATCCAGCGCGGTCTGCGGCACCAGCCCGTTCATGCGCACGAACATCCGCTCGTAGGGCGTCACGTCGTCATCCAGCAGATGCGCCGGCGTCTCCGCGTTGAGCGGACGGTCACCCAGCAACGTCAAACCGGACTTGCCCGACATCAGATCTTCGCCGCTGTCCTGCGCCATCACCGGAACGACGCCGAAGGGCATGTTGCCCTCGAACGGAATGGTCATGCCCACCATCGCCCCCAGTGTCGAAAGGCCGGTTGTCCTGAGAAAGGACCGCCGCGCGGACGACGCGGGTTGCTCGTTCCGGCTCTCGCTGTCCTCACCGGTTTGCCTTGGCTGATTATCTTCCAACATGTCACACCTCCTCTGATCGCTTCATCGACGATTTAGCCCGTCCCAATGGAACGACGACGATAGATGCATGTCAAACACAACTTACCGGCGGCAGGCACCGGCGTGGTCGATCACGAGGCGCGCCCGGCAAAGGCATCCGCATGTTCGCGGCGCAGTTCGGCCTTTTGCACCTTGCCCATGGTGTTGCGCGGCAGTTGCGGCGCGGTCACGTAAGCGCGCGGCTGCTTGAACCTGGCCAGTTGGGTGGAGACGGCGGCGGCGATGGCGGCCCCGTCCGGCGTTTCGCCGGGGCGCGGGACGATCACCGCCACCAGCCCCTCGCCCATGTCGGGATGGGGCACGCCGATCACCGCCGATTCCAGCACGCCGGGCTGGGCGTCGATCACCTGTTCGACCTCGCGCGGATAGATGTTGTAGCCCCCCGAGATCACCAGATCCTTGTCGCGCCCCACGATGGTCACATATCCGTCCGCGTCCCGCGTCCCCAGATCGCCGGTGATGAACCAGCCGTTGGCGCGCAACTCATCGGCGGTTTTCTCGGGCATCTGCCAATAGCCCTGAAACACGTTGGGGCCGCGCACCTCGATCATGCCGGTTTCGCCGGTCGGCACCTCGTCCTCGGTGCCGGGCGTGCAGATGCGCAGTTCGACCCCCGGCAGCGGAAAGCCGACGGTGCCGGGGCGGCGCTCGCCGTCATAGGGGTTCGACGTGCTCATGTTGGTTTCGGTCATGCCATAGCGTTCAAGGATGCTCTGGCCGATCCGCTGTTCGAACCGATGATGGGTTTCCTCCAGCATCGGCGCGCTGCCGCTGGTGTAAAGGCGCAGATGGCCGCCGACATCGCGGGTGAACCGCTCATCGGCCAGCAGACGGGTATAGAATGTCGGCACGCCCATCATCGACGTCGCGCGCGGCAGCGCCTCCAGCACCGCATCGACGTCGAAGCGCGGCAGGAAGATCATCGACCCGCCCGCGATCAGCGTGACGTTGATCGCCACGAACAGGCCGTGGGTGTGAAAGATCGGCAGCGCATGCAGCAGCACGTCGCTGTCGGTGAAGCGCCAGTAATCCGTCAGCGTGCGCGCGTTCGACAGCAGGTTCTCCTGGCTGAGCATCGCGCCCTTGGAACGCCCGGTGGTGCCCGAGGTATATAGAAACGCGGCCAGATCCTGTTCGCCGCGCGGCTCTGGCGCGGCGGGGGCGGCGGCGTCGGTTGCTTCGGCCAGCGTGCCGTCGCCCTGTGTTCCCAGCGTTTCCAGACGCGCGCCCGATTGCGCGGCCACCTCGCCCAGCGCATCCGCCTTTGCCGGATCGGCCAGCAGCATCCGCGCGCCGGAATCGGTGACGAAATAATCCAGTTCGGCGGGCGTGTAGGCGGTGTTCAGCGGCAGCAATATGATGCCCTGCGAAGTGCAGGCGGCGAACAGCGCCACGGCATCGGGCGATTTCTCGACCTGCGCCGCCAGACGGTCGCCGGGGTTCAGGCCCATGGCGCGCAACGCCGCCCCCATCCGCGCGGCGCGCTCGACAAAGGCGCCATAGGTGATCGTATCGCCCGATGGCAGGTGCAGGAACGGCGCGGCGCTGCCTTCGTGGCGTCCGAAAAGGTTGTCGTAAAGCGGGTTCATGTCGGCTCTTTCCTGTCTGCCTGCCGCGCGAGGGATTGCACCCGGCGGCTGGTCACCGGCTTGCCCGCCGCGAAACTTTCCAGATTGCGGGCGATGCGCGCCGGGTCATAGAGATAGTTCACCATCACCCCATGCGATTGCGCGCGTCCCGTCGGGGACGGATCGGCGTCCGTGTGGATGTCGTGGATCTCGGCCCCGTTGCCCAGATGGAAGCGCGCCACCGGATCGCGGGGGCGGCCATCTTTCACGTCCGTCAGGTATTGTGCCGCGATCCGTTGCATGCGGGCCGTGTCGTCGGATGTCCCGGCAGGGACGCCAAGATCACGCTCGGCCATCCAGGCGGCAAGGCCCGGTATCGGCGACAGGGTGACGAAGGTGCGCAGTTGCGGCCATTTGGCGGCCAGATCGGCGACCACCTGCTTGATCAGCGAATTGCCAAAGGAAATCCCCGCCAGCCCCGGCTGACAGTTCGAGATCGAGTAGAACACCGCCGTATCCGCCTGTTCCGGCTTCAGCGGCGTGCGGCCCTCGGCCAGCAGATCGTCGATCGCGCCGGGAATGCCCCGCGTCAGCGCCACCTCGACAAAGATCAGCGGATCGTCGGGCATCGCCGGATGAAAGAACGCGAAACAGCGCCGGTCGGGCGGCTCCAGCCGGCGGCGCAGATCGTCCCAGCTGGCGATGGCATGCACGGCCTCGTAGGCGATGATCTTTTGCAGAACGTTGGCGGGGCTTTCCCAGTCGATCGGGCGCAGCACCAGGAAACCGCGATTGAACCACGAGCGCAGCAGATGCCGCAGGTCGATGTCCAGTCGGGCCAGTTCGGGATGATCGCGCAACAGGCGCAGCAGATCGCCCCGCATCTGAACCAGCCGCGCGGTGGCCCCCGGCACGCGGTTCAGGCGGCGGGCGAATTCCTGGCGCGGCGGCTCGGCGGCGGCCATCAGGACGCCGTAATTCTCGGCGCTGCGGTCGGATTCGAACGCGGTCAGCGCGGTGCTGACGGCCGTGGTGTCGATATCCATCTCGTCGGTGACGAAGGTGAAGAATGCCAGCCGCGCGGTGTCGTCCATGCCGCTGTAACGGTCAAGAATGCGGCGGGCCAGTTCCATCGCCGTCACCTCGTCGCGCGCCGCCATCAGCGCGCGCGCAAGGTCGCCGATGGGCCGCGGATCGTCGCCGCTGGCGCCGGCATAGCGGCGTTCGAAAACCGTGGTCAGAATGTCCGCGAAAAGGCTCACAACGCGACCCCCATCACAAGGTCCGGCAACCATGTGGCGATGCCGGGAAACAGGCACAAGAGGATGATCGCCAGCACCATGCAGGCCACATAGGGCAGCGACCCCAGCAGAATGGTCTTGAGCGGAATGTCAGGCGCGATGCCGTTGATGACATAAAGGTTCAGGCCCACAGGGGGCGAGATCAGGCCGATTTCCATGTTGATGGTCAGCACCACCGCGAACCAGATCGGATCGAATCCGGCCGTGGTGATGATCGGCAGCAGGATCGGCGCCGCCATCAGGATCACCGCCACGGGAGGCAGGAAGAACCCGGCGATCAACAGGAACACGTTGATCGCGCCCATCAGCACCCAGCGGTTGACATCCAGCGTGCCGATCCATTCGGCGATCGACTGAGTGATGAACAGCGAGGACAGCATATAGCTGAACACGCCGGCGGCGGCGATGATGAACAGGATCATCACCGACTCCCGCGTGCTGTCGCGCAGCACGACCCACAGCGCCGCGGGCGACCACAGCCGATAGATGATCATGGCGATCAGCAGGCACAAAAGCGCCCCAACGGCAGCCGTTTCGCTGGGCGTGGCGATGCCGCCATACATCGCATAGAGCACGCCCAGGATGATCAGCAGGAACGGCAGCACGCGCGGCATGATCTCGAACCGCTCGCGCCAGCTATAGACCGTGGGCGACAGCACCCCCGCCTTGCCCGACCGCCATGTCGTCCAGACCGACCACGCCATGAACAGCGCTACCAGCAGCAGGCCCGGCAGCACGCCCGCCAGGAACAGCCGCCCGATGCTGGTTTCCGTGGCGACGCCATAAACGATCATCGTGACCGAGGGCGGGATCAGGATGCCCAGCGTCCCACCGGCGGCGATCGAGCCTGCCGCCACCCCGTCGGGATAGCCGCGCCGGCGCATTTCCGGAATGCCCATCTTGCCGATGGCCGCGCAGGTGGCGGGGCTGGACCCCGACATCGCCGAGAACAGCGCGCAGGCCCCGAGGTTCGATATCACCAGCCCGCCGGGAACGCGGGTCAGCCAGCGCTCCAGCGCCTCGTAAAGATCGGCGCCCGCCCGTGTCGAGGCGATGGACGCGCCCATGATGATGAACATCGGGATCGCCAGCAGCGCGAAATCGTCCAGCTTGCCGAACAGGATTTCCGGCATCAGCGTCAGCGACCGCATTCCGTCATAGATGATCAGGAATCCGCCCGACACCACCAGCAGGCCGACCGCGACGGACATGCCCGAAAACAACACCAGAACCGTGACGAGGCCGACGACGCCACCCAGCAACAGAGGGTCCATTCACAACTCTCCCGCGGTGCGCGTGTTCAGGGGATCGTCGCCCAGTCCGAAGGGACGCTCGTGCCCCCTGAGCACCGCCCAGATATCGGCGACGATCTGCAACGTCATCAGCCCCAGCCCCACCGGGATGGAGAGATAGGGAATCCACAGGCGCACCCCCCAGACGGTATCGGATTTCCAGCCGCGCTCATACGCCTCGTGCCAGAACCCATAGCCGTGGAACGCCATCACCCCGATGACGAGCGCCGAGACCGACAGGACGACGATATACAGGATCCGCCGCGCGCGCGGGCGCAGCGCGATGGGCACGAGATCGACGTTCACATGACCCTTGAGCCGCTGCACATAGGGCAGCCCGATCAGGGTGGCGGCGATCACCAGATAGATCACCGCCTCGGTCTGCCAGATCGTCGAATGGTTCAGCACGAAGCGCACAAAGATCATCTGGCAGGTGATGAACACCGCCGCCACCACCATCGCCGCCGCGATCCAGCCGCAAAGGGTGGAAATGGCGGCGGTGATGCGCAGGAACGGATCGGGTCCCTTCGGTGCGGTCTTGACGCTCATGCTTGTCCCCGTTCAGACGGCGCGCGGGAACTGCCCCGCGCGCAACCGATCATTCGACCGCCAACGCCTTGTCCAGCAGCTCCTGCCCCTCGGGCAGCTCCTCGACAAAGGCCGCATACGAGGTTTCGCGCGCCAGTTCGCGCCAGGCGTCGAAATTCTCCTGGGTCATCTCGGCGATTTCGACGCCGTTATCGGCAAAGACCTGACGGCTGTCAGCGTCTTCCTTCTTGGCCTCTTCCAGATAGAACGCCTCGGCCTTTTCCGACGCTTCCAGCAGCGCGTTCTGCTGTTCCTCGCTCAGCCCCTCGAACGTGGTCTTGTTCATCAGCAGCGGCTGATACATGAACCACAGCGCATATTCGCCCGGCGGCGTATAGCAGGCGACCTGCTCGTAGATGCGATAGCTGACAAAGGACGAGGACGATGTGTTGGCCGCATCCAGAACGCCGGTCTGCATGGCGTTGTAGATCTCGGAACTCGCCATCGACGCGATCGACGCCCCGGCCCCGGCCAGCATCTGCTCGAACGCCTTGCCGGCGGCGCGCATCTGCTTGCCCTCGACATCCTCGGGTGCGGTGAGGCATTCCTTGGTGCCCGCGAAGCCCCCGGCGAGATAGCCATCGACCAGCACCATCACGTCATCCTCGGCCATGATCGCCTTGATGTCTTCCATGAACGGGCTGTCGTTCAGGCGCGCGGCGTGGTCGTGGTTCTTCACCAGACCGGGCATCAGCGTCAGGTTATAGGCCGGTTGCTGGCCGCCCGCATAGGAGAGCGGCAGCACCGTCATGTCCAGTTGTCCGCGCGACAGCGGCGTATATTGCTCGCGCGCCTTGAACAGCGAGGCCGACGGAAAGATGCGGATGTCCAGATCGACATCGGCGGCCTTCACCTCGTCCGCGATCATCTGGGCGACCTTGTGGCGGACGTCCTGCGTGGACCATTGATGCGACAGGCGCAGGGTTTCGGCCTGCGCGGCAAGGCCCAGGGTCGCGGCGACGGCGCCGCCCAACATGGCAAATCTCATCGTCATTCTCGTCTCCTCCCGAATGCGGTTTTTCCGACCGATTGGCTGGCAGGGGAACAGGTGTTGCACGCCAAGTCAACGATTTCGAAGTGATGGCGGAATGCGAGGCGTTCGCCGGACGTCTTGCCGCGACGCGCATCACGTCTGACGCGCTCGATACGACTGCGCGCACGCATGGAGGAATCGCTGGTCGAGCATCGCACGATCGCCCGGCATCTGCGCCAGGGCGACCGCGCGGCGGCGGCCGACACATTGCGGGCCCATGTGGCCGTTCAGGGCGACACGTTCCACCTGTTGCTGCGCACCATCCGCGCCGCCTGAGCCGCCCCCATCTTTTTAACCTGCCGTGAGTGGCACCTATCGTCGCAGCCTTCGCGCGACCCCTTTATTGGTATTTGCAATACCTATTCGTTCGCGCTATATTTCCAGGTGCCGGAACCGGATGGATCGGAAACCGCATCATGCCTCGTTTACCGCCATTTCCGGCCACGCTTTGACCGAACGGCAGACATATCGGGCAGATGCGATGAGGATTGAAATCATGGCCAACGACAAACCGAACCGGCCTTCCACCCCGGAAACCGAAACCGCCCGCCGCGCCCGGCTCGACGCGCTACTGGATGCCGCGCTGCAAGGCACCTTCCCCGCCAGCGACCCCATCGCCGTCAGCTTCGATGCGCGCGATCCGGCACCCCGTACACGCGGTGAGGCGCCATGATCGTCGAGCGTTCCGACGAGGTTCCGCGCCTGAAATGGCCGCGCCGCTTTCCGGTGCCGCGCGATTTCGGCGTCGCGCCCGGATCGCGCATCGTCGAGGGCAAATCCTGGTCCGCCCCCGAGAACGCGACCCGGATCGCGACCTTGCGCATCTATCGCCATGATCCCGACAGCGACGCCGCCCCGCGCATGGACACGTTCCGCGTCGATCTCGACGATTGCGGCCCGATGCTGCTGGATGCGCTGATCTGGATCAAGACCAACATCGACCCGACGCTGACCTTCCGCCGCTCGTGCCGCGAAGGGGTCTGCGGCTCCTGCGCCATGACGATCGACGGCACCAACTGGACCGCCTGCACCCGCGCGATGGACGAGGTGTCGGACCCCGCCACGATCTATCCGCTGGCCAACCTGCCGGTGCTCAAGGATCTGGTGCCCGACCAGACCCATCTTTTCGCGCAATACGAGATGATCGAACCGTGGCTGAAGACCGAAAGCAATGCACCCCAGCGCGAGCGCCTGCAATCGGTCGAGGAACGCGCGGCACTTGACGGCTATTACGAATGCATCATGTGCTTCTGCTGCACCTCGGGCTGTCCCAGCCATTGGTGGAACGGCGACCGGTTTCTTGGACCTGCCGCCCTGCTGCATGCCTGGCGCTGGCTGGCCGACAGCCGCGACGAGGCGCGCGACGAGCGGCTGGATACGCTGGACGATCCGTTTCGCCTCTATCGCTGTCACACCATCCTGAACTGCACCCGCACCTGCCCGCGCGGCCTGAATCCCGGCAAGGCCATTGCCGAGATTCAGGCGGATGATGCTGGAACGCGGCGGCTGAGGAAAGGAGCAAGCCATGACACGCCCACGCCCGAAATCGCCCAACATGCAGAATTATCGCCCGCAACTGACGTCGGTGCTGTCCTTCGGGCACCGTGTGTCGGGCATCGGCCTCAGCCTCGGCGCGTTCGGCCTTGCCGGGTGGCTGGTGACCGGCGCATCGGGACCGGACGGGTTCGACGCGGCGCAGGGGCTGGTTCTCTCGGGGCCGGGCCGGGTGGTGCTGTTTCTCGCGACGCTGGCGCTGTTCTACCATCTCTGCAACGGTATCCGGCACCTGTTCTGGGACAGCGTGCGCGGGTTCGCGTTGCGGCTGATCTATGCCAGCGGATGGAGTGTTCTGGCGGCCAGCCTGATCCTGACGCTGGCACTGTGGATATGGGTTCTGGCATGAGCGCGCGGCATCTCTCTCCCGCAAGCCTTGCGCGCGGTTTGGGCGCGGCCGGGCATGGTGCCGGCCATTGGTGGGCGCAACGTGTCTCGGCGGTGGCGCTGGTGCCGTTGACGCTCTGGTTCGCTGTAGCGCTGGCCGGTGGTGCGGCGGCTGACCATGCGGCGCTGACGGAATGGCTGACCGCGCCGCTCAACGCGGTTCTGATGATCCTGCTCGTGATCGCCGGATTCCATCACGCCGCGCTGGGGCTTCAGACCGTGGCCGAGGATTATGTGCATACCCGCGCGCGGTTTGCCGTGATCGCGCTGATCCAGTTGGCCTGTGTCGCCGGCGGCGCGGCGGGGGTGATCGCGGTGCTGCTGATCGCGCTTTCATAGGACGACCGACGCTGAACCGTCAGGAAAGGACTGACCAATGCCTGATAAGCTTTACCCTACCAATACCGCCGCCCTTGCCCGCCGACGCAAGGACCTGACGCCGGACGCGACGCAGGCCTTCGCGGCGTTCAGCCAGGCGGTCTTTGCCGATGGCGCGCTGGATGCGAAGACGAAACAGCTGATCGCCGTGGCTGTCGCGCATGTCACGCAATGCCCCTATTGCATCAAGGGCCATACCAAGGCGGCGCTGAACCACGAGGCGTCGGAGGCCGAGATCATGGAAGCGATCTGGGTCGCCGCCGAAATGCGCGCGGGTGGCGCCTTTGCCCATTCGGTGCTGGCCCTAGATGAAATGGAGAGCGCATCCGACAAGGATTGATGCGCCCCACCCAAACCGGAGAAAGAAGGAGGATCCAACCATGACCCGCAAGTTCACCACACTGACGATCACAACGGCCTTTGCCGCGCTGGTCGGCGCAGGGGCCGCCCTGGCCGAGGACGGCACCTGGCAGGCGGAACTGTCGCCGCTGAATTCCGGCGCGACCGGCAGCGCGACCACCGGCACCGCCACGCTCAGCGTTTCGGACGATACGCTGACGATCCGCGTTCAGGCCGAGGGCGCCGCGCCCGATATCATGCATCTTCAGCATTTCCACGGCTTCGCCGAGGGCGACGAGGCCGCGACCTGCCCGGAACGCAGCGCCGACACCAACGATGACGGCGTCATCGACCTGATCGAGACCGAACAGGCCGCCGGCACCACCATGGTCCCCTTCCACGGCGATCCCGCCAGCATGGAGATCGTCGCCGACACCTATCCGACCGCTGATGCCGACGGCGCCTATACCTATGAGCAGACCGTATCGCTTTCCGCACTGGAAGAGGCGTTCGCCGACGCGTTCCCGGATCAAGAGCTCGACTTTGACCGCCGGGTGATTTTCATTCATGGTGTGCCCGAGGGAACGCAACTGCCCGACACGGCGCAATCGCTGGGCGACGTTCCGGCGCATGTCACGTTGCCGATCGCGTGCGGAGAGATCCATTCCTCCGACGGCTGATCGTGGATGTTGTTGCGGCCGCTAAACCGCTTATCTAATCAGGGGCGGTCCCATCGGGGGCCGTCCGTGCAATGACAGGAGTTCGAACCTTTGGCCAATCCCACATCCACCCCCGCCGGGGGCCCGTCGGGGCCGCTTTCGCATCTCGGCCGCCTGATCGCCATCAGCAGCGGCAAGGGCGGGGTCGGTAAATCCACCGTGACCGCCAATCTGGCGGTGATGCTGGCGCGGCAGGGTCTGCGCGTCGGTCTGGTGGATGCCGATCTTTACGGCCCCTCGATTCCCGGCATGCTGGGCCTGCCCGCCAACCAGCCCCCGGCCATGTCTCCCGAAAAAAAGGTGATCCCGGCCGAGGCGCATGGCGTCAAGGTGATCTCGATGGGCATGCTGACGGTCGATGACAAGCCGGCGATCATGCGCGGCCCGATGGTCACGAAATACCTTCAGATGTTCATCACGCAGGTGGATTGGGGCGAACTGGACGTGCTGTTCCTCGATCTGCCGCCGGGCACGGGGGATATCCAGTTGACGCTGGCGCAGGCATTCCCGCTGTCCGGCGCGGTGGTGGTCAGCACGCCGCAGGATGTCAGCCTCAAGATCGCGCGGCGCGGGCTGCGGATGCTGGAACAGGTCAAGGTGCCGATTCTCGGGATCATCGAGAACATGAGCGGTTTCACCTGCCCCTCCTGCGGCGAGGTCACGCATATCTTCCACCAGGGCGGCGGGCGCGAGATCGCCGAAAGCATCGGCGTGCCGTTCCTCGGCTCGATCCCGCTGGACCCGGCCATCGTGGACAGCGGCGACAGCGGCCAGCCCCTGGCCGAGGCGGCCCCCGACAGCCCCGCAGCGCAGGCCTATGCCGCGATCGCCGACGCGCTTTCGGGCGACATGGACCGCGCCGGCGGGCTGCAGGTTCCCTTCGCCTGGGATCTTACGACCGGCGAGGGCAAGCCCGCCCCGGCATCCGAGGGCGCGGCGGACCGGCCGCTGGCGCTGGATTACGATCCGTCCGGCCTGACGATCCGCTGGCCGGACGCGCAGGTGCAGACAATCGACCCGCGCGATCTGCGGCTGTCCTGCCGCTGCGCCGCCTGCCGCGACGAGATCAGCGGCAAGAACCTCCTGAACCCCGAAACCGTGCCGATGGATGTCGTGCCGACACGGATCTGGAGCGTCGGAAACTATGCCATCGGCGTGGCATTCAGCGACGGGCATAATTCCGGGATCTACACCTTCCCCGCCCTGCGCGATATCGAAAGTGTCGAGGCCGAGGATGTCTGAACCCGTCCGCCGACGCATCCGGGCGCAGACCGCGCCGGGCGATCCGCACATGATGCGCTTCATCCTCGACGCGCCGCTGCAGACAGGGCGTTCCGCCAGTTTCGACGCGCCGGATGACGGCGCGCCACTGGCCGGCGCGCTGTTTGCGATCGACGGCGTGCACAAGGTGCAGGTGACCGGTGAAACCGTGCTGGTGACGCGCAAACCCGATGCCGACTGGCCGACGCTCAAGGCCCCGATCGCGGCAGCCATCCGGCAGGTGCTGGACGCCACCGACCAGCCGCTCGGCGCGGAGTCCGGGCCCGCCGAAGGCAGCGACGACGCGCTTCTGGCGGCTGTCACCGACCTTCTGGACACCAAGGCCAATCCGTCGATTGCCAGCCACGGCGGCCACATATCGGCCGAGGGTGTGGAGAACGGCACCGTCTATCTGCGGATGTCGGGCGGATGTCAGGGTTGCGCCGCCTCGGCCATGACGCTGCGCAAGGGGGTGGAGACCATGCTGCGCGCCGCCCTGCCCGCAATCGTCGAGATCGTGGACGTGACCGACCATTCCAGCGGCGAAAACCCGTTTTACAGCCGGGAGCCGGGGCAGAGTCCGGCCTTTCATCGCCCGGTTCCAGCCGAGCACATCGGCTGGGAAGACGGTGAACTGGTGATCGACCCGGAATATCTTGCACCGCGTCTGGGACTGACTCCGGACGACTTGCAGACCGGACTGGCGCGCGGCGAGGTGGTCATCACCACCGAACGCCGCCCCGCGCCGATGTCCGATCAGATGCGCGTGGTCGCTCGCAGCGGGCAGCGCGCCTGGGCGGCGGACGTGCTGCCCGACGGCACGGCGCGCGAGGTTCCTCCGCCCCGTGCGCTGTCGGCGGGCGAGCGGGCGGTGAATACGCTGCCGCACCGGGTACGCGCCTATCTCGAATCGCTGCCCCCCGAAACGCTGCCGATCACCTATGGCCGTCTTGCGCGTGGTCTGGGAATGTATGCGCCCGGTTCGATTCGCAAGGTCACCGCCGCGCTGGAGGCGTTGATGCGCGAGGACAGCGCGGCCGGGCGGCCCTTCGTCGCGGCGCGCGCCGTCAATCGCGGATCCGAGGAAATGCCCGGACAGGGGTTTTTCGACCTCGCGCGCACGCTGGGGCGGCACCCGAATCCCGAAGAATCGGACCGCGCATTCCATCGCCGCGAACTGGAGGCGAGCCTCGCAAACGCAACCATGCGTCACCATATGTGAAATAATCGTGCGCTATTGCGCATAAGTGGCCAGTTCGTCGGGCTCGGCGCGGTTTGTTCCATTTATACGTAAAGATCTGTTGTCTTTCGCTGCCTTCTGCTTGAAACTCAACCCTGCCGAGTACATGTGAGTGACGAATGTCACCGGGAGGTTGATTTGGCGGAGAAAAAGCTCGTAACGTCACGTAACACGTAATCCGCAGTCTCGCTGGCGCCTGTATGGGTGGACAACGGGGTCGCGGGTGCGCGAAAACGCCAGATCAGTCCCCGATCCGTTGTCCCGGCCCCGGCTCTACATATCGCAGCGATTGCTTTTACCGATTTCCAGTTTTCACAGCGCGCATCAGCGCGTCGTTCTCGCCTTTCTTCACGGCTCGCCGACATCCGGTGGCCGACGAACCGACTTGCAATGCGTCCCGCCTTGACCCTTTGAACGCAGAAGAAACCAACCCGTGTCTGTCATAGACCTCAGCAAGCTGCCCTTTCCCGAGAACGATCTCGGGGATTTTCTGGATTCGGTCTGCGATACCCATGAGCTGGATTACGCAGCCTATGCCGGCACCAACCCGATTGCGCAGACAGTCCACGGCTTCGTCAACTATCCCGAGGAATGGCGCACCCGCTACACCGAGCAGAAATTCGAGAACAAGGATCCGACGCTGCTGTTGGCCAAACGCAGCATCGCCCCCGTGGACTGGCACCGGCTTCGCCACGAAGCGTCGTTCAAAACCGTGTTCAGCGCCGCGCATGATTTCGGCATTTCCGAGCACGGCCTGACCATCCCGGTTCGCGGTCCTTACGGGGATGTCGGCCTGTTCAGCGTCACCCGCAACTGTTCCGACCGCGAATGGGCGCTGTTGAAATCCAAGATCATGGGCGAACTGCAACAGGCGGCGGTCCACCTGCACGACCACGTGATCCAGTCCGAGGCCCTGACCAGCATTCTGGCGCAGCCGACACTTTCCGCACGCGAGATCGAGATATTGCAATGGGTCGCAGCCGGAAAATCACAGCAGGATGTGGCCGACATACTTGCAATTTCGCACCGAACCATCGAGGTTCACCTGCGCTCGTCGCGGGAAAAACTGGGCGCGCTGACCACGGCACAAGCCATCGGTCGGGCCATCAGTCGTGGTCTGGTTTATCCGGTTTGACGGTGTGATCGCCGTCGCTACGGGATTCCCCCAATAGCCTTCCCTGCCTGCCCTGCACGATAATGGTGTCAGCAGTTATAAAGGGGAAAGCACATGATCATCGTAATAGATGGCCTCAATCGCGACCGCTATGGTCGTCTTCTCGACGAGATGTTCGCGCTACGCGCCCGCGTGTTCGGCGGACGGCTGGGCTGGGACGTGAACGTCACCAACGGGCGCGAGATCGACCAGTTCGATGCGCTGGACCCGGCTTATGTCATCGGCGTGAACGATGACGGGCGCGTGGTGTCCTGCGTCCGCGCGCTGCAGACGACCGGGCCGCACATGCTGTCGGATGTGTTTCACGAAATCCTCGACGGCGATGCGCCGCTGCGCAGTGCGACGCTGTGGGAATCGACCCGGTTCTGTGTCGATACCGAAATTCTCGGCCGCGGGAAATCGCGCAACTCGGTCAGCTATGCCACCTGCGAATTGATGATCGGCTCGCTGGAATATGCCCGCGATTCGGGGATCGAGGACATCGTGACGGTCATCGACCCGGTGATGAACCGCGTTCTGAAACGTTCGGATTGTGCGCCCTACGATTATGTCGGCAAGACGACCCCGATGGGCAAGGTTCCGGCAATGGCGGCGCTGCTCGATTGCACGGATGAGCGTATCGATCGTCTGCGGGCCTTCGCGGGGGTCGCGGGCGACGTGTTCGTCGGCGCCGAGCGGGCCGAGCAACTGGCCGGCGCGCCTGACATGACAGGTGCGGCTTCTTCGAACTGGAAAGCGGATGCGCGCGCAAGCGCGGATGCCGTGTGACAGGGGGTCGGCAATGATCGTTGGATACATCGTCATAGGCACGGTCGTCGGCCTGTGTGCGGCCGGCGTCAGCCTGGCGACGGGCGCCTCGTTCTGGTGGGCGTTCATCACCTATGTCGTGGTGGGCAACGCCACGATCGCGCTGGCGGCGATCGTTTCCGCCCGCCATCGGGGGTCGTCCGCGGCGCGGTCGGACGTCGCCGATGGCGAATATCTCGGCAACCGGAACCTCAACCCGGTCAAGGTCCGCCACCCCCTGATGCGCCCGTCCAGACGCGCGGACGCCTTTTATCGCAAAAGCCCGCAAGCGGTTCCCGTGCGCTCGAATACAGTCAGAAAGTAGCTGGCGCGACCGGGGTGCAGGGACCAAGCCGAAGGTGCATTGACGGAAACGCGATCTGGTGCGGGCGGCCGGACTTGAACCGGCACGGCCTTTCGGCCCAGGCATTTTAAGTGCCATGCGTCTACCATTCCGCCACGCCCGCACGGCGCAGGGTGTCATCTACCGTCGCACTGCGCTGTCAACAATAGCCTTTCCGGACAACGCACCGGCATTTTCGGATTGCCGGTCCCTTGTTTTCCCGCGGGGATCGGGCCGCTATTGGCTGTCCCGGCCCGCGACGTCGGGGAAACCCGGTGCGGCGTCCTCCTTCACGGCCTGCATCGCGACATAGGTGGATGTGCCCGCGACATGCGGCAAGGTCGAGATCTTCTCGGCCAGAACGCGGCGGTAATCTGTCATCGACCGGGTGCGAACCTTGATCAGATAGTCGAAATTCCCGGCGATCAGATGCACCTGTTCGATCTCGCCGACAAGCGCCACCGCCGCGTCGAACGCCGCCAGCGCGGCCTCGCGCGTGTCGTTCAGGCGCACCTCGACAAAGGCGACGTGATCCAGCCCCAGACGGATCGGATCGATCAGCGCGCGATAACCGGTGATCACGCGCGCCTCTTCCAGCCGCCGCAGCCGGGCCTGCGTCGGCGATTTGCTCAGCCCGATGCGGCGGGCAAGGTCGGCAATGCTGATCCGACCGTTCCCCGCCAGAACCGCCAGAATCGCACGATCGAACCTGTCCAGATCCGGCCAGTCCTTTTGCATCATCCAACCTTCCCAATACAGATCTTTCGCCTTTTATTTCCACATCATCGGGCGATTGTCCCGCAAATTCGGCGCTATACTCGGCAGGACGATCAAACCAAAGGTCATTGCATGCCCCTGCGCGCCCATATCGACGCCGACACCTATTCCGACGAGGGCGACGCCATCGCCCGGCTGATCGAAGCCGCCAATCTTTCGAAATCAGACCGCGCGGCAATATCGGACAAGGGGGCCGAGCTGGTGCGCGCCATCCGCGGCGATGCCACCCCGGGATTGATGGAGGTATTTCTGGCGGAATACGGCCTGTCCACCGACGAAGGCATCGCGCTGATGTGTCTGGCTGAGGCGCTTTTGCGCGTGCCGGATGCCGATACGATGGATGCCCTGATCGAGGACAAGATCGCCCCCAGCGACTGGGCCAGCCACATGGGTCAATCCAGTTCGCCGCTGGTCAACGCCTCGACCTGGGCGCTGATGCTGACGGGGCGGGTGCTGGACGATGACGGCCCCAGCCCGGCGCGCGCCCTGCGCGGCGCGATCCGGCGGCTGGGCGAGCCGGTGATCCGCGCCGCCACCCTGCGCGCGATGAAGGAAATGGGCCGGCAGTTCGTGCTGGGCGAAACCATCCAGTCGGCGATGAAACGCGCCAGCACGATGGAGACCAAGGGCTATACCTATTCCTACGACATGCTGGGCGAGGCCGCGCGCACCGATGCCGACGCGGCGCGCTATCACCAGTCCTATACCCGCGCGATCTCGGCCATCGCCAAGGCCTGCAAGGCGACCGACATCCGCGACAATCCCGGTATTTCGGTGAAACTGTCGGCGCTGCATCCCCGCTATGAACTGGCCCAGGAGGATCGTGTGATGAACGATCTGGTGCCACGTCTGCGCACGCTGGCCCTGCAGGCGAAAGAGGCCAATATGGGGCTGAACGTGGATGCCGAAGAGGCGGACCGCCTGGCCCTGTCGCTCGAGGTGATCGAGGCGGTGCTGTCCGATTCCGGCCTCGTCGGCTGGGCCGGATTCGGCGTCGTGGTGCAGGCTTATGGCCCGGGTGCCTGCCGTGTGATCGACACGGTTTACGACATGGCAGAGCGCCACGACCGGCAGATGACCTTGCGGCTGGTCAAGGGTGCCTATTGGGATACCGAGATCAAGCGCGCACAAGTCAAGGGAATGGAGCGTTTCCCGGTCTTCACGCGTAAAGCCGCTACCGACATTTCCTATATCGCCAACGCCCGCAAGCTGCTGGGCATGACCGACCGGATCTATCCTCAATTCGCCACCCACAACGCCCATACCGTCGCCGCGATCCTGCACATGGCCGATGGCCAGCCGTTCGAATTCCAGCGCCTGCATGGCATGGGCGAGGCGCTGCACCGCATCGTCAAGGCGCGCCACATGACGCGCTGCCGCATCTATGCCCCGGTCGGGGCGCATCGCGATCTGTTGGCCTATCTGGTGCGGCGCCTGCTGGAGAACGGCGCGAATTCATCCTTCGTCAACCAGATCGTCGACGAAACCGTGCCCCCCGAAACTGTCGCGGCCGATCCCTTCGCCGCGCTCGACACCAACCGCCCCGCCCTGCCCACCGGTGCCGAACTGTTCCTGCCGGAGCGGCGCAACTCGCAAGGGTTCGACCTGGCGCATACCCAGACGCTCGAACGGATCGAGAGCGCCCGCGCCCCGTGGCGGGATCATCAATGGCAGGCGGCACCGCTTCTGGCGGGCGAGGCCGCGCCCGAAGCGGCCATCCGCTCGATCAATCCTGCCGACCCCGGCGATAGTCCCGGCAGCACCGCGCCGCCCAGCGCGGCGGATGTCGAAACGGCCTTGTCCTCGGCCCGCCCGTGGAATGCGTCAACGCCCGAGCGCGCGCGCATCCTCAACGCCGCCGCCGATCTTTATGAACAGGAATTCGGCCAGATCTTTGCCCTGCTGGCGCGCGAGGCGGGCAAGACCCTGCCCGATTGCGTCGCCGAACTGCGCGAGGCGGTGGATTTCCTGCGCTATTACGCCGCCAACATCCCCGAGGGCGACCCTGCCGGGCTGTTCACCTGCATCAGCCCATGGAACTTTCCCCTGGCCATCTTCACCGGCCAGATCACGGCGGCGTTGGCAACCGGCAATGCCGTGCTGGCCAAGCCGGCCGAGCAAACGCCGTTGATCGCGCATCTGGCGGTCACGCTGCTGCATCGCGCCGGCGTGCCGCGCGCGGCGTTGCAACTGCTGCCCGGAGCGGGCGATACCGGCGCGGCGCTGACCTCGGATCCCCGCGTGAATGGCGTCGCCTTCACCGGCTCCACCGAAACCGCGCGCAAGATCCGCGCCGCCATGGCCGACGACCTCGCCCCCGGCGCGCCGCTGATCGCCGAGACCGGCGGGCTGAATGCGATGATCGTGGACAGCACCGCCCTCCCCGAACAGGTCGTGCAGGCCATCGTCGAAAGCGCGTTCCAGTCGGCGGGCCAGCGCTGTTCGGCGCTGCGCTGCCTCTATCTGCAGGAGGACGTCGCCGAAGACGTGCTGACCATGCTGCAGGGCGCAATGGCGGCTCTGCGGCTGGGCGATCCCTGGCAGTTGTCCACCGATTGCGGGCCGGTGATCGACGATGACGCCCTCGCCACCATCCGCGTCCATGTTGATACCGCCCGGCGCGAGGGGCGCGTGCTGAAGGAACTGCAAACGCCGCCGAAGGGCACGTTCATCCCGCCCACTCTGATCGAGATTGCCGGGATCTCGGCGCTGGAACGCGAGGTTTTCGGCCCGGTCCTGCATGTCTCGCGCTTCCGGGCCGATGACCTCGACCGGGTGATCGCAGATATCAACGCCACCGGATACGGCCTAACCTTCGGGCTGCAAACCCGGATCGACGACCGCGTCCAGCATGTGACCGAGGCTGTCCATGCCGGAAACATCTATGTCAACCGCAACCAGATCGGTGCCATTGTCGGCAGCCAGCCGTTCGGCGGCGAAGGGCTGTCGGGCACCGGCCCCAAGGCGGGCGGGCCGCATTACCTGCCCCGCTTCCGCGCGCCGGACCGCCAGCGGGCCCACGGCACCTGGTCGGCGCCCGCCGGACCGCTGCCGCCGCCCTCCGGAACGCCCGCGCCGCCGCAGGCGACCACCCTGCCCGGCCCCACCGGCGAATCCAACCGCCTGACCCTGCTGCCCCGCGCGCCGCTGCTCTGCCTCGGTCCCGGCGAGGACGCCGTGCAAGCGCAGGCCAAGGCGGTGCAGGCACATGGCGGAAGCGCGATCCGGGCCGACGGCCTGCTCGATCCCGGCGCGCTGATCGACCTCGATGGAATATCCGGCGTCCTGTGGTGGGGCGACGCGAAAGCCGCGCGCCGCTACGAACAGGCGCTCGCGCGGCGCCCCGGACCCATCCTGCCGCTGATCCCCGGCCTGCCCGACCGCGCCCACGTCATGACCGAACGCCACGTCTGCGTCGATACCACCGCCGCCGGCGGCAATGCGGCGCTGCTGGGCGGGCTGGCCTGATCCAGCTTGACGCCGGGGCGATTTCGCCGCAGCGTCGGGCCCATGTTTCCGATCCGCGATCACAACCCGTCAGGGGGCACGCCATATGTCGTTTATGCGCTGATCGCGGCGAACGTTCTGGTGTTTCTCGCCAATCTGGGCGGATTCGAGTCGATGCGCGCGCTCAACCAGTTCTATTTCAACTGGGCGCTGATCCCCGCCAGGATCACATCGGGCGACGGGTACCACACGCTGGTAACGTCGATGTTCCTGCACGGAGGCCTGATGCATCTGGCAGGCAACATGCTGTTCCTGTGGATCTTCGGCGACAATCTCGAAGACAGGATGGGCCCGGTCAAATTCTTCGGATTCTACATGGTCAGCGGCATCGGTGCCGGGCTGATCCATGTGCTGACCGCGCCCGGCTCGGCGGTTCCCACCGTTGGTGCCTCGGGCGCCATCGCAGGCGTAATGGGGGGCTATCTGTTGCTGTTTCCGCGCGCGCGTGTGGATGTGCTGATCATCCTCGTGGTGTTCTTCAGGATACTGCCGATCCCGGCCTGGATCATGCTGGCCATCTGGTTCGCGCTGCAGGCGCTCGGCGGGTTCGGCGCCGACCCCGAGACCGGCGGTGTCGCCTATTGGGCGCATATCGGCGGTTTCGTCGTGGGCATCGCGCTTGCCCTGCCGCTTTGGCTGCGCCTCGGCGGCACCGCCTTCTGGGATCTCACCCACGGCAAGCCGCCCCATCCCGACCGCAAATACCGGCTCAGCCCCACCAGCATCCCGCGCGTGCCCCGGAAATGACGCGTCCCTGCTTCTTTCTGGTCATAAATACCCAATCCGACACAAGCCGCCGAAGCTACCCCCGGATCACCTTGGCGAACGGGTCGAAAATCGCCTGATTGGCACAGATCACCGCGCCTTCGTCCAGAATGTCGCGGCGCTCGTCCAGCGGCTGTACCAGCCCGCCGGCCTCGCGCACGATCACGATCCCGGCGGCCAGATCCCACGGCTGCAGACGCCGCTCCCAGAACCCGTCATAGCGCCCGGCCGCGACATAGGCCATGTCCAGCGCCGCCGCGCCCCAGCGCCGCACGCCCGCGCAGGTCGGCAACAGACGGCCCAGATCCTTCAGCGTTTCCGGCAGATCCGCACGCCCGCCGAACGGCAGGCCGGTGGCAAAGATGCTCTCGATCATCCGGCTGCGCCCCGAAACCCGCAGACGGGTGTCGTTCATCCAGGCCCCCGCGCCCTTTTCGGCAAAGAACATCTCGTCCTTGGCGGCGTCATAAACCACCCCGGCGACGACCTGCCCCTTGTGCTCCAGCCCGATGGAAATGGCCCAGTGCGGCAGCCCGTGCAGGAAATTCGTCGTCCCGTCCAGCGGATCGACGATCCAGCGCCGGGTCGGATCCTGCCCGTCGATGCCGCCGCCCTCCTCGGCCAGCCAGCCATAGGTCGGGCGCGCGCCCAGCAACTCCTCCTTGAGGAACTTCTCGGCTGCCAGATCGGCCTTTGACACGAAATCGCCCGCGCCCTTCATCGACACCTGCAGGTTCTCGACCTCGCGGAAATCCTTGACCAGCGACCGGCCCGCCTTGCGCGCGGCCTTGACCATGATGTTGAGATTCGCACTGCCTATCATTTCACGCTCCTGTCGGTCGGTCTGCGCATATACGCCCCGCACCGCCCCTTGCCAAGGGCCGCATCCGTGCCATGTGATTGGGCAACCCAAGCAAGGAGACCGACATGAGCGAACAGATGCAACAGATCGTTCTGGCGCAACGTCCCGAAGGCGCGCCCAAGGACAGCGATTTCCGCCTTGAAACCGCTCCCATTCCCGAGCCGGGCGAGGACGAGGTTCTGGTCCGCGTCCATTACATGTCGCTCGATCCCTATATGCGCGGACGCATGGACGACGCCGAATCCTATGCCGCGCCGGTGCCGATCGACGGCGTGATGGAGGCCGGCGGCGTGGGCGAGGTGATCGCCTCCAACAGCGACAATTTCAAACCGGGCGATTTCGCCTTCGGCATGTTCGGCTGGGCCACCCATGGCGTCCAGCCCGCGAGAGCGCTGCGCAAGCTCGACCCCGATCAGTTGCCGATCACCACCGCCCTTGGCGTGCTGGGCATGCCGGGCTTCACCGGCTGGGCCGGGTTGATGGAATACGGGCGTCCGAAAAAAGGCGAAACCCTGGTTGTCGCGGCCGCGACAGGCCCCGTCGGGTCCATGGTGGGGCAAATGGCGAAATCGCTGGGCCTGCGCGCCGTCGGCATCGCCGGCGGCCCGGAAAAATGCGCGATGGCGGTCGAGACCTTCGGCTTTGATGCCTGTATCGACCATCGCGCCCATGACACGGCCTCCGACCTGCGCAAGGCGCTGGCGGCGGAATGTCCCGATGGCGTCGATATCTATTTCGAGAACGTCGCCGGCAAGGTGCTCGAGGCGGTATTCCCGCTGATGAACCCCCATGGCCGCATCCCCATCTGCGGCATGGTCGCCTGGTACAACGAGGGCGCCCTGGGAGGCGATGCGTCGGGCGGCAAGCTGACCGCTCCGAATCTGTGGCGCGCGATCCTGGTAAAGTTCCTGTCGGTCAACGGCTTCATCATCACGAATCATTGGGACCGCTATCCCGAGTTCCTCAGGGAAGTCGCCCCGAAAGTCGCGCAGGGCGAGATCGCCCATGTCGAAGATGTGGCCGACGGCCTGGAAAACGCGCCACGGGCATTCATGGGGATGCTGAACGGCAAGAACAGGGGAAAGCAGATCGTCAAACTGATCTGACCGGGCGCGGTCCGAAAGCGCGGATCAATGGGTATTTATCTGAAAGTGGAAAGACAGCGCGTTCCACCTTTCCACTTTCGTCGAAATACCCCGGGGTGAATTGGCCGCAGGCCAAGAGGGGCAGCGCCCCTTGTCATGCCGCCTGCAAGCGGTGCGCCTCGCTCCGGGCGAGTTCGATCAGTTCGCGCATGAACGGCTTGTCGCGATCATCCTGGCGCACGGCGGCATAGAGGCGTCGCGTGATGCCTTTGGCCGTCAGGGGCCGGGTCACATAATCCGAGGAATACTTCACTTCGCGCACGACCCAGTCCGGCAATACCGAAACACCGCGATTCGACGCGACCAGAAGCAGGATCACCGCCGTCAGTTCGACCTGTCGAATTGCGGCGGGGTCGACCTTGGCCGGGATCAACAGTTGGCTGAACACATCCAGCCGTGTGCGCTCCACAGGATAAGTGATCAATGTCTCGCCGCGGAAATCCGCCGCCTCGACATAGGGTTTGGCCGCCAGCGGGTGCTGGGAAGAGGCCACGAAGACCGGCGCGTAGTCGAACAATTCAATGAACTCGATTCCCGGCAGATCCTCGGGGTCGGACGACACCACCAGATCGACCTCTTCCTTTTTCAGGGCGGGCATCGCGTCGAAGGCAAGGCCGGGGCGGATATCGACATCGACGTCGCCCCAGGATTTGCGGAACCGTTCAAGCACCGGAAACAGCCACTCGAAACAGGCATGGCATTCGATGGCGATATGCAGTCGCCCGGTCTGTCCATCGCGCAGGTTGGAGAACTCGGCCTGCATCGCATCGACCTGGGGCAGGACCTGCTCGGCCAAGCGTAACAGCCGCAAGCCGGCCGCCGACAGTTTCATCGGCTTGGAGCGGCGCAGGAACAATTCGACGCCCGCCTGATCCTCAAGCCCCTTGATCTGATGGCTCAGCGCGCTTTGCGTTATGTGCAGTTGCTCGGCCGCGCGGGCCAGACCTCCGCATTCGTGGATCGCACGGATCGTGCGCAGGTGACGGAATTCAATGTGCATCCTGTCATTCCATTCATCTTGTTCTTGAGTTTTATGAATTTGTCTCACATTGCAACATATGCAACAAGAGGGGAAATCAAAGGATACCATCGCCATGACCCGTCCCGACGTCTCGTTCGAGTTCTTCCCGCCCCAGACCCTTGAGGCATCGTTCCGGCTGTGGGACACGGTGCAGACGCTGGCGCCGCTGGCGCCGCGTTTCGTTTCGGTGACCTATGGCGCGGGGGGCACGACCCGCGATCTGACCCGCGACGCGGTCACGACGCTGCACAAATCCTCGGGGCTGAAGGTTGCGGCGCATCTGACCTGCGTGAATGCCACGCGGGACGAGACGCTGGCCATCGCGAACGGGTTCGCGCAGGCGGGCGTGAGCGACCTTGTGGCCTTGCGCGGCGATCCGCCAAAGGGCAGCGGCGGGTTCGTCGCCCATCCCGACGGGTTTGCCAACTCGGTCGAACTGATCGAGGCGCTGGCGGAAAGCGGAGATTTCACCATCCGCGTCGGCGCCTATCCCGATATCCATCCCGAGGCGGCCAGCGGACAGGCGGATATCGACTGGCTTAAGGCCAAGCTGGACGCCGGCGCGACCGAGGCGCTGACCCAGTTCTTCTTCGAGGCCGAAACCTTCTTCCGCTTTCGCGACGCCTGCGCCAAGGCCGGTATCGACCACGCGATCACACCCGGCATTTTGCCGATCGAGAACTGGAAGGGCGCGCGCAACTTCGCCCGCAATTGCGGCACCACCATTCCCGCCTGGGTGGAAGAGGCATTCGACGCCGCCACCCGCGACGGACGCGCGGACCTGCTGGCCACCGCCCTGTCCACCGAGTTGTGCAGCGAGTTGATCGCGAACGGTGTCGACAAGCTGCATTTCTACACGCTGAACCGCCCCGAGCTGACGCGCGACGTGTGCCATGCATTGGGCGTGACGCCACGTGCCACGCTGGAGAAAGTGGCCTGAGGATTGCCGCGGCCCCGGATCCTGTCTAGCGTGAACGCCGGACAGCGAAGGACCGCGCCGATGCGCCAAGCGAACAGCGTTGACGACTTGCCCGGCACCGGGGATATCCTTGGGATGCCTGGGCTGGACTTCATGCAGTCCATGCTTGCGGGCCGCATTCCCGGCCCGCCGATTGCACAAACGCTGGGTTACCGCCTCACTGCGGTGGAAAAGGGGCGGGTGACGTTTCGTGGCGCGCCCGGCTTTGCCGCTGCCAACCCGATGGGTACGGTACATGGCGGCTGGTACGGCACATTGCTGGACAGTGCCATGGCCTGCGCGGTGATGTCCTGCGTGCCCAAGGGGTCGGTTTATACGACGCTGGAATACAAGATCAACATCACCCGCGCCATTCCGCTGGATACCGAAATCGAGTGCACCGGTATCGTGGACCATGCGGGCCGGTCCACCGGTGTCGCGCGTGGTGAAATCCGTGGCGTCGCGGATGGTCGTCTCTACGCCACCGGCTCGACCACCTGTATCATCATGGACATGTCGCGGCGGTAGCGGAGGTCACTGCGGCGTCGGCGCGTTCAGCGGCGCATTCCGCTCCGGCGGCACACGTTGCGGAACGGTCTCGTGCAACCGCTCGGACGGGTCGGCCCCCACGATGCGCGCGCGCCGCAACAGGAAGATCTTGCTCCACCCGCTCCACGTGCCGATTGAAGGCGCGGTCGCGTCGGTGAAAAACCGTGCGCTCCACCCTTGCGGAAGTGGCAGACCGCAGGCTTCGGCGCGCTCCAGCATCCAGACCAGCGGAATGTGGGCCAGCGGGCGTGCCCTCTCGATTCCGCCCAACTGGCCGCCGATATCGCCATGTGCGCCGCGAAACCAGACCTGCTCCATATGCCCCGGCCAATCCGGAGTGGAGCGCCACATCTCGGGCCCATAGACCACCCGCGTTTCGTTCAGTGCCAACGCGTGAAATGCGTTGCGAACCACCGCGGCCGGATAGGGGTCGTGAAACCGGTGCTGTTCGGCCGCGAAACGCCACAACAGCGGCAGGCGAATGCCCAGCGCCTTGACCGTATCCCAAACGCCAACCATTTCGATGGGCGTGGAGTCGTGGCAAAAGGCGCGCGCGAAGGCCCGCGCATGCGGCCCGTCGGGGGTGTTGTCATAGTGGCGATAGGCGGTGCGGATGTTGCGGACCGTGGCATATTCGCGCTTGAGCAGGCCGACCCGGTCGATCAGTCCGGCCAGCGCGCGCACCGCATAGGCGCCGCGTGAATAGCCCAGTAAAAACACCTGATCGCCGGGCCGGTAGCGCGATGCGAGATAGCCATAGGCCCGCCGGATCTGCCGGTCGATCCCCCGCCCCATCAGCATGTCCGGCGTGCTGCGCCAATCGGGCCATTGCACGCCGGATTCGTAATAGACCGCGACCCGCGGTGCCATCTCGCGGCACAGGCGATAGGCGACGCCGGCATGCGTCTCGTATCCCGGTTCCAGCGTCGACAGGGTGCCGTCCAGTATGATCACATAGGCCTGCGGGCCGCGTTGCGCGGTTTCGGCGGATTGTTCGCGCTGCAGCGGGCGGCCGAGCCATCCGAACAACCGCTCACGCAGATGCGACAAACCGATCACGCAACATGCCTCCACCATTCGACCGCGCCCTGTCGGCGCCGGCCGGCCACATCCACCCCCAATAGTGCCAACAGCCTGTAACCGTTAAGTTAAGCGTGCGGGGTCGCATGTCCAGTCAGCCGATCCACGGACACGATATCGTGCAGACCATAGCCGTTGAACCCGGTGCTGATGGCGACCGAATACGCGCCCAGGCCATCGAACAGGACATGATCGCCATCCCGCGCATCCCCTGGCAACGCCAGACCGTCAGGCAGCCGGTCCAGCGAATCGCAGGTCGGTCCGAACACCACGCGCCGCAGCGGTGGTGCGCGGCGCTGCGTGCCATCGGGCGCGATCACGCGCACGCGCCCGCTCAGCCCCATGTCGCGCAATTCCGACAAACCGCCATAGATGCCGTCGTTCAGATAAACCGTCTTTCCGCCGTCCCGCATTCCCTTGATCCGGGCAGCCAGCGTGAACGCTTCGGCCACCAGCGCGCGGCCCGGCTCGCACAGCAGGTCGGGCGGCTGCGGAGCAAAGGCAAGGTCGGTGGCGGTTCGGATCTCGGCGAAGACGGCCCCCAGATCCGGTGCAGTGCCAGAGCGATGGGCCGGAAATCCCCCGCCCACGTTCAACCGCGTCAGCGTGACGCCGGCGCACGAAGCGATTTTGGCGGCCTCGGCGATGTACGCGGCCCAGGCACGGGGATCCTCGCACTGCGTGCCGGGATGAAAACACAGCGACGGCCGCCAGCCTCCCTCGGCCACACGGCGCAAAAGGTTGGCCGCAAGATCCGGCGTGGCGCCGAACTTCGTTCCGAAATCATAGACCGCCCCCTTGACCGGCAGCGCCAGGCGCACCGCGATCTCGGCCGCTTTGGGCACATCGGCCAACTTGTCCAGTTCCCCCGGATCGTCCACCGACCAGCTGGCAACGCCATGCGCGATGCCCGCCGCCACCTCGTCGCGCGACCGCACCGGGTTGTTGTAATGCAGCACCGCCCCTGGAAAAGCCCGGCGCACCGCCGTCATCTCGGCGGGCGACGCCACATCGAAGGTATCGAGTCCGGCGGCGACCAGATTGTCCAGAACCTCGGCCCGGTCGTTCGCCTTGACCGCATAGGACACAAGACCCGGAAACCCGGAACGGAACCGCCTCGCCGTGTCCTGAAGCGTCCGCGGCGCCAGATAGAGCACCGGCGAATCCGGTTGCCGACGCACCAGATGGCTGACCGGATCGGCCCAGAACGTCGGAAATTGCTGCATGATCGAACCCTTTGCTTTTCCTCCTATTCTCCGGGGCCTTGCGCTCGGTTTCATCTGGCAAAACGATCATAAAGACGTAATATGTCGTCAAAACGCCGAGGTGATCATGCATTTGGACGATTCCGACCGACGCTTGCTTGACCTGCTGCGCGAAGATGCGCGCCGGCCGGTGACGGATCTTGCGCGGCAACTGGGACTGGCGCGCACCACCGTCCAGGCACGGATCGAACGGTTGGAAAACACCGGCGCGATCGCCGGTTACACGCTGAAATCCAGCGCCGCCACGCGGCCCGCCCTGCGCGCGACGATCCTGATCTCAGTCGAACCCCGCAGCACGCCGGCCGTGCTGGATCGCCTGCGCACGCTGGCAGGAGTTGAAACGGTGCACACCACGTCGGGACGTTGGGACCTGCTGGTGCAGGCGACCGCCGACAGCACCGCGGCGCTGGACGATACGCTGGATCGCATCGGCGAGGCGCGCGGTGTGCGTTCCTCCGAAAGCCTGATCCATCTGGCCACCAAGATCGACCGCGCCGGTTGACGGCGCATCACGACACCTGAACCTGGCGCGGCTTGGCCGTCGTGGCGCAATCGGGTATTTAGAACCAAAAAGAAGCATGGTCGAAGGGCCCTGACCGGTCGCCGTCCATCCACATCGGGACATGCCTGCGCCCGGCAGGGCCGCCTCTTCCTGGTGCGGTCATCGGCTCCCCAGCCTGTACCGCGAACCCAGCATGGCGCGATTCCCGTTAAAAATCCGTTATCGCTTCTTTCTGGTTAAAAATACCCAATTCCGACGGCTCCACCGGAACGGCGTCAAGACCGGGAAATGGCATCGCGGACCTTCCCCTTGGATGCGCCATTCGCTAGACGAGACCCGAACAACGGGGATGACCACGATGGCGATGGATAAAACCTTTGACGCGACCGAGGCCGAGGGCCGTCTTTACCGGGCCTGGGAAAGCGCGGGCTGTTTCACGGCAGGGGCAAATGCCTCGCGCAGCGAGACCTATTCCATCATGATCCCGCCGCCCAACGTGACCGGCAGCCTGCATATGGGGCATGCGTTCAACAACACGTTGCAGGACATCCTGATCCGCTGGCACCGGATGCGCGGCTTCGACACGCTCTGGCAACCGGGGCAGGATCATGCCGGCATCGCCACGCAGATGGTGGTCGAGCGCAAGTTGGCCGAGGAGGGCAGCGAAAGCCGCCGCGAAATGGGGCGCGAGGCCTTTATCGACAAGGTGTGGGAGTGGAAGGAAGAATCCGGCGACGCCATCATCAACCAGCTCAAACGCCTTGGCGCCTCCTGCGACTGGTCGCGCAACCGCTTTACCATGGACGACGGGTTCCATGATGCGGTGCTCAGGGTGTTCGTCGATCTCTACCGCAAGGGCATCATCTATCGCGGCAAGCGGCTGGTGAACTGGGATCCGCATTTCGAGACCGCGATCTCGGACCTTGAGGTCGAGAATATCGAGGTGCCGGGCCATATGTGGCACTTCAAGTATCCGCTCGCCGGGGGCGAGACCTATTCTTACGTCGAAAAGGACGAGGAGGGGAACGTCGTGCTGGAGGAAGAGCGCGACTATATCTCCATCGCCACGACGCGGCCCGAAACCATGCTGGGCGACGGCGCGGTCGCGGTGCATCCCTCGGATGCGCGCTATGCGCCAATCGTCGGCAAGTTGTGCGAAATTCCAGTCGGCCCCAAGGAGCAGCGCCGCCTGATCCCGATCATCACCGACGAGTACCCGGACCCCGATTTCGGCTCGGGCGCGGTCAAGATCACCGGCGCGCACGATTTCAACGATTATGGCGTCGCGATGCGCAATGGCATCCCGCTTTATGCGCTGATGGACACCAAGGGCGCGATGCGCAGCGACGGATTGCCTTATGAGGACGCCGCCGCCTGGGCGCAGGGCATTGCCGAAGGGCGCGAAACGGCCCCCTACGACGCCAGCCGGATCAACCTCGTCCCCGAGGAATATCGCGGACTGGACCGGTTCGAGGCCCGCAAGCGGGTCGTCGCCGATATCACCGCCGAAGGGTTGGCCGTTATGGTCGCGGATGATCAGGGCGAACCGGTGCCCTTTGTGGAGAGCAAACCGATCATGCAGCCCTTCGGCGACCGCTCGAAAGTGGTCGTCGAGCCGATGCTGACCGACCAGTGGTTCGTCGACACCGCGCAGATCGTCGGCCCCGCGCTGGAAGCCGTGCGCAGCGGCGAGGTCTCGATCCTGCCCGAGCGCGACAAGAAGGTTTACTATCATTGGCTGGAAAACATCGAACCCTGGTGCATTTCGCGGCAATTGTGGTGGGGGCACCAGATCCCGGTATGGTATGGTCTGGACCTGTCCGCGCCGGAATTCCGCGATGACGAGGGCGATGGCGCTCTGGACCTGGTGGAACTGCACCGCCTGCTGATCGATGGCGGCATGCTGCATGCCGGCCGGGTGCAGCATTGCGCGATGACTTTCGATGCCGTGCAGGACGCGTTCCGCGACGAGATCGCCAACACGCCGACGCCGATCAATCATGCCGCCATTGTCGAGGTGAAGGACAAGCACGAGGCGATCCACCTGCTGGCCGAACGCCTCGCCCAATACGGAATGGATCAGGACCCCACGAAGCTGGTCTATCCGGTCTGGCGTGATCCGGATGTGCTGGATACGTGGTTTTCCTCGGGCCTCTGGCCCATCGGTACGCTGGGTTGGCCCGAAAACACGCCGGAGTTGCAGAAGTATTTTCCGACCAGCACGCTGGTCACCGGGTTCGACATCATTTTCTTCTGGGTCGCGCGGATGATGATGATGCAATATGCCGTCGTTGGGCAGCGTCCTTTCGATACCGTTTACGTCCATGCCCTTGTGCGCGACGAAAGCGGCAAGAAGATGTCGAAAAGCCTTGGCAATGTGCTCGATCCGCTTGAGTTGATTGACGAATACGGTGCGGATGCCGTGCGCTTTACGCTGGCGGCGATGGCGGCGATGGGGCGCGATCTGAAACTGAGCACGCAGCGCGTTGCCGGATACCGGAATTTCGGGACCAAGCTGTGGAACGCCATGCGCTTTACCGAAATGAACGATGTGTTCACCGTCACCGCGCCCGCCCGTCCGCAACCCGACAAGACGCTGAACCGCTGGATCGTCGGAGAGGTCGCCAAGACCCGCGCCGAGGTGGACGAGGCGCTGACGGGTTTCCGCTTCAATGACGCCGCCAACGCGCTTTACGCCTTTGTCTGGCACACGGTCTGCGACTGGTATGTGGAGTTTTCCAAGCCGCTGTTGCAGGGCGAGGATGCGGCCGCGCGCGACGAGACGCGGGAAACCATGAAATGGGTGCTGGACCAGTGCCTGATCCTGCTGCACCCTATCATGCCGTTCATCACCGAGGAATTGTGGGGGCTGTCCGGCCAGCGCGACAAGATGCTGATTCATGGCGACTGGCCCGACTACGCCCCCGCCGATCTGGTCGATCCGGCGGCGGATCACGAGATGAACTGGGTGATCGCCCTCATCGAGGGCGTGCGGTCGGCCCGCGCACAGATGCATGTGCCCGCCGGGCTGCACATTCCGATGCTGGTGCGCGAGATCGACGCGCGCGGCCAGACCGCGTGGGAGCGCAACGAGACGCTGATCAAGCGGCTGGCCCGGATCGAGTCGCTGGAGCGCGCCGATACCTTTCCCAAGGGCACCGTGACGGTCGCCGCCGAGGGCGCGGTTTTCGGATTGCCTCTGGCGGGCGTGATCGACATTGCCGAGGAAAAGGCGCGGCTGGAAAAAACGCTGGGCAAGCTGGAAAAGGAACTCGGCGGCCTGCGCGGGCGATTGAACAACCCGAAATTCGCCACGTCGGCTCCGCCCGAAGTGGTCGAGGAAACCCGCGCCAACCTGACCGCCCGCGAGGCCGAAGAGGCCAAGCTGCGCGAGGCCTTGGCCCGTCTGTCCGAACTGGAATAGGCGCTATTCGAACTTCGGCGCGCGGCCCTGCATCCGGGCCGCGACCACCTCCATCTGCTCGGGCTTGCCGATCAGATCGACCTGTTCGCGCGATTCGGTCAGAAGCATCCGGGAGCGGCCGTCGGATTCGGTCGCCTCGATCAGGCGCTTGGCGGCGCGCATCGCGGCGGGGCTTTTGCCCGCGATCTCGCCCGCCAGGTCCAGCGCTGCCGCCAGCGGATCATCGGCCAGCGACGTTACCAGCCCCCAGCGTTCGCCCTGTTCGGCACCGATGGGGCGCGCCGTATAGACCATCTGACGCAACACGTCCGAGCGCATCAGAGACGGCAGCAGCGCCATCGCCCCCATGTCGGGAACGATGCCCCAGTCCATCTCCATCAGCGCAAGTTTCGTGTCGGGTGCGGCGATGCGGATATCGGCGCCCAGCGCCAGTTGCAGCCCCCCGCCATAGACCGCCCCCTGAAGGGCCGCGATCACCGGAACCTTCACCCGACGCCAGACCATCGCGACCTCCTGCATCTCGTTGGCGTCGTGATGCGACCGGGTGATCAGCCAGTCATGCGTGTCGCGCTGACCCATCCCGGCAAAGCTGGCCAGATCCAGCCCTGCGCAGAAGGACCGCCCCTCGCCCGCCAAGACAACGGCACGCGCGTCCGATGCGGCAACCTCCTGCCCGGCGGCGATGATGGCCGCGACCATGTCGGGGTCCAGCGCGTTCATCTTGTCGCCCCGCGTCAGCGTCACCCGTGCGATGTGATCGCGATATTCGACCGAGACCCGTGCCATGTCCGTCCTCCCCAAGCTGACGCCGCCAGCCTGCCCGAAACCGGAGCCGCGAATCCAGCCGGACGTGGGGGCATGGCCGGATTTACTTCCCCTCCGACGGGATTTACCCATAGAAGCGAACGGCGGCCCACAGAAAGGCACCGGATGGACCGGCACGATCCCGAAACACCCCCGCGCCAGACCCTGCGCCGCCTGCTATGGACGCTGGCCGGCTGGGCGGCGCTGTTGCTGGGCGCGGCCGGCGTGGTGCTTCCGGTGCTGCCGACCACGCCATTCGTGCTTTTGGCCGCGTTCCTGTTCGGCAAGGGTTCGCCGCGGCTGCGGGCCTGGCTGACGGAGCATCGCACATTCGGCCCGCTGATCGCGGATTGGGAGGCGCACGGCGCGATCCCCCGCCCGGTCAAGCGACTGGCGGTGACGGTCATGGCGCTGACATTCTTGGCCAGCGTGATCGCAGGGCTGGGCTGGATCATCCTGACGGTGCAGGCGATCTGCCTGTCGGGCGCGGCGATGTATATCCTGACGCGGCCCGACGCGTGACGGAACTGGCCTCTTGCCGCGCGCGCCGCCTTGGGCTTATCTGCGTGCCATGACAAGTCCGCGTTACACCCCGCTTGCCCGGTCCCTGCCCGCCACCGTGCCCTTTGTCGGCCCCGAGACGCAGGAACGCACACGCGGCGCACCCTTTGCCGCGCGTCTGGGCGCGAACGAAAACGGCTTTGGCCCCTCGCCCCGCGCCATTCAGGCGATGCAGGCTGAGGCGGGCGATATCTGGAAATACGGCGACGCCCAAAGCCACGATCTGCGGAATGCCCTGGCAACGCATCATGGCGTCAGCGCCGACAACATCATGGTGGGCGAAGGCATCGACGGGCTGCTGGGCTATCTGGTGCGGCTGATCGTCGAGCCGGGCGATGCCGTGGTCACGTCAGACGGTGCCTATCCGACCTTCAACTATCATGTGGCGGGTTTCGGCGGCGTGCTGCACAAGGTGCCGTATCGCGACGACCGCGAAGACCCCGCCGCCCTGTTCGCCAAGGCCGCCGAAACCGGGGCCAAGCTGGTCTATCTGGCCAATCCCGACAACCCGATGGGCACGTGGCACAGCGGCGAAAGCATCGTGGCGGCGATGGACAATCTGCCAAGCGGCTGTCTGCTGGTGCTGGACGAGGCCTATGTCGAATGCGCCCCCGAAGGCACCGCCGCGCCGCTGGAGGCGGACGATCCGCGCGTCATCCGGATGCGCACGTTCTCCAAGGTTTACGGCATGGCGGGCGCGCGCGTCGGCTATGCCATTGCCGCACCCGATCTGATCGCGGCCTTCAACAAGGTGCGCAACCATTTCGGCATGAACCGCACGGCACAGGCGGGCGCGCTGGCTGCGCTGCAGGATGGCGATTGGCTGACCCATGTGCAGGGCGAGATCGGTGCCGCCCGTGACCGCATCGCGCGGATTGCGCAGGATAACGGGCTGCGCGCGCTGCCATCCGCCACGAATTTCGTCGCGATCGATTGCGGGGGCGACGGGGTTTTCGCCAAGGCGGTGCTGGACAACCTGATCGCGCAAGGGGTTTTCGTGCGCATGCCCTTTGTCGCGCCGCAGAATCGTTGCATCCGCGTCAGTTGCGGCCCCGCCGATCAGCTGGACGTCCTTGCCGCCGCCCTTCCCCGCGCGCTCGAGGCGGCGCGCGGCTGACACGCGGCGCCGCTTGCGCCAGGAAGCGGCGCGCTCTACACCGCGCGGACATTCAAGAGCAAGGTTCATGCAGGACAAAGTGCGCAACCCACGCCCGAGAAAACAGAAATCCATAGCCGAGCTGATGAGCTGGCTGTGGCGCGACTATCTGCGCCAGCATATCGGCGTGCTGTTCATCGCGCTGTTCTTCATGCTGATCGAGGGCAGCATGGTCGGCGCGATCAGTTACATGATGAAACCCATGTTCGACACCGTGTTCGTTCAGGGCAACAGCCAGGCGCTGTTCTGGGTCAGCATCGTTTTCCTAGTGGTGTTCACCATCCGCGGATTGTCGGGCGTGGTGCAAAAGGTGCTGCTGGCGCGAATTTCGCAACTGACGGCGGCGCATCTGCGCGTCGATCTGCTGAAACGGCTGATCCGGCAGGATACCGCGTTTCATCAGGTGCACCCGCCGGGCTATCTGATCCAGCGAATCCAGTCCGATGTCGGTTCGGTCAATGCGGTCTGGCGCGCGATCATCACCGGCGCGGGGCGCGATTTCATCTCGCTGATCATCCTGCTTGGGGTGGCGATCAATATCGACTGGCGCTGGACGGCGGTGATGCTGGTGGGCGTGCCGCTGGCCTTTCTGCCCATTTTCGCCGGGCAGCGCTATGTGCGCAAGAAAGCTTCGCTCGCGCGCGATCTGGGCGCGACACTCGCCACCCGACTGGACGAGGTGTTCCACGGCATCGTGCCGATCAAGCTGAACAACCTTGAACGCTATCAGACCGGGCGGTTCGAAAAACATACCGACACCTTCGTGCGCTCGGAAATCCGCGCCACCTTCGGCACCGCCGCGATAACCGGGGTGATCGACATCATGGCGGGGCTGGGCTTCATGGGGGTGCTGCTGCTGGGCGGCTCCGAGATCATCAACGGCGAAAAGACCGTCGGCGAATTCATGAGCTTTTTCACCGCCATCGGCCTTGCCTTCGATCCGATGCGGCGTCTGGCGGCGGTCAGCGGCACCTGGCAGGTCGCCGCCGCCGCGCTGGAGCGGCTGAAGGAGTTGATGGACGCACCGATCCTGCTGTCCTCGCCCGCCGATCCGGTGCCCGCGCCCGAGGGGCTGCCCGATGTGGCGCTGACCGGCGTGACCCTGCGCTATGGCGAGGCAACGGTGCTGGACGATATGACCCTGCATGCCGAGGCGGGCAAGACCACGGCGCTGGTCGGGGCCTCCGGGGCGGGCAAGTCGAGCGTGTTCAACGTGCTGACCCGGCTGGTCGATCCGCAATCGGGCGAGGTCAGGATCGGCGGCGTGCCGGTCTCGCGCATGGATCTTGAAACCCTGCGCAACCTGTTCTCGGTCGTCAGCCAGGAGGCGCTGCTGTTCGATGAAACCCTGCGGGACAATATCCTGCTGGGGCGCGAGGATGTCAGCGATGCCGATTTGCAACCGGTGCTGGACGCGGCCCATGTCAGCGATTTCCTGAGCAATCTGCCCGCCGGGCTGGACACGCTGGTCGGTCCGCGCGGCTCGGCCCTCTCGGGCGGGCAGCGCCAGCGGGTGGTGATCGCGCGGGCATTGTTGCGCAACACGCCGATCCTGCTGCTGGACGAGGCCACCAGCGCGCTGGATGCGCAATCGGAAAAGGTGGTGCAAAGCGCGCTGGACAAGCTGGCGGGCGGGCGCACGACGCTGGTGATCGCGCATCGCCTGTCCACCATCCGCAACGCCGACCGCATCGTCGTGATGGACCGCGGGACAGTGGTGGACGCAGGCACCCATGACGAATTGCTGGCCCGCGGCGGCATCTATGCCGATCTCTACCGGCTGCAATTCCAGTCCGGCAAGGCCGTGATCGACCGCAAGGGAGCCGCCGCGCTGACACCGCACATGCCGGATATCGACAGGCCGGAACCGGGTTTCGTGCGACGACTGACCGCCCGTTTCCTGGGCTGAACGTCGCGCCCGCTCACCTGCCCGCGTAGCGATCCGCCAATGCGTCGGGATCGGTGCCCGTCAGATAGCGCGCCAGTGTCCACAGGTTCCCCGCCCCGCGCCGCAGCCAGCCGTCGCGCAGATACCGCTCGGCGCTGGTGGTGATCGTCGCGTTCAGGCCCACGAGCGGACGCGGCAAGGCACGCACCAGCGCCACGTCCTCCATCAAACGCTGGTCGGGATAGCCGCCGGCATCCTCATAAGCAGCCCGGCGCATCAGTAGCCCCTGATCGCCGTAAGGCAGCGCAAACAGCCGCGCCCGCAGATTGGCCCAGGCGGCGACGGCCACCGGCGCGGCTCCCTGCGCGCGAAAGGCCAGCCGGAACCAGCCCGCGCCATGCCCGCGCGTAATGTGGGCGGCGACGGCAATGGACCAGCCGGGCGCAAGGATGCTGTCGGCATGCAGAACCAATAGCCACACCCCCTCAGCCGCCGTAATCCCGCGCCGCAATTGCCCGCCCCGCGACGGCGCGCCCGTGACGACCTGCGCGCCGAACGCCTGCGCCACGGCGCGGGTGCGGTCCGTCGAGCCGCCATCGCTCACCACGATTTCGCGGATCAGGCCGGCCGCCTGCCCTTCGGCCAGCGCGGCGATGCATAAGGCAAGATCGTCTGCGGCATCGAGCGTGGGAATGACGACACTGATCGGAGCGGACATCGGCGCATGCTCTGTTAAACTCTGGCCATGTTGCTATATGATGGGGGCCAAGACACAAGGAGAACATCATGACGCCGCGCCGTATCCTGCGGATTTCGGGCAGCGATAGCCGCGATTTTCTGCAAGGGCTGATCACCAACGACATCGGCAAGCTGGATCAGGGTCTTGTCTATGCCGCACTGCTGACGCCGCAGGGCAAGTTTATCGCTGATTTTTTCCTCGCCCGCGATGGCGATGCGATCCTTCTGGATGTCGCCGAACCGCTGGCCGACGACCTGACGAAACGGCTGAAGATGTACAAGCTGCGCTCGGACGTCGCGATCGAGGACACCGTCCTGAACCTGCAACGCGGCACCGGGCCCGCCCCCGAGCGCGCGCTAGCCGATCCGCGTCACGAGGCGATGGGCTGGCGGGCCTATACCGCCGCCCCGGCAAGCGATGACGGCACCGATTGGGACGCTATCCGCGTGGCCCATTGCATCCCGGAAAGCGGCATCGAGCTGACGCCCGACAGCTTCATCCTGGAGGCGGGATTTGACCGGCTGAACGGCGTCGATTTCCGCAAGGGCTGCTATGTCGGTCAGGAAGTCACGGCGCGCATGCGGCACAAGACCGACCTGCGCAAGGGACTGGCCCGGGTGCAGGTTGACGGCAGCGCGCCGGTGGGCACGCCGATCACCACCGATGACAAACCGGCCGGAACGCTGTTCACGCAGGCGAATGGCGGTGGCATCGCGTATCTGCGCTTCGACCGGGCCAAGGGTGAAATGCAGGCGGGTGACGCCACGCTGCGGCGGGACTGAGCGGCGCGATCAGGCGCGTTCGGCGTATTCCATGGTCTCGGTGTTGACCACGACGTCCTCGTCCGGGCCGACGAAGGGCGGCACCATGATCTTGACCCCGTTGTCCAGCGTCGCCGGCTTGAAACTGTTTGCCGCCGTCTGACCCTTTACCACGGGTTCGGTTTCCACGACCTTGCACGTCACCTTTTGCGGCAGCGACGCGTTCAACGCCTCCTCCTCGTGGAACTCGACCTGGATGGTCATGCCGTCCTGCAGGAACGGGCGGCGGTCGCCCAGGATCTCGGCGGGCAGTTCCACCTGGTCGTAGGTTTCGGCGTCCATGAAGACCAGCATGCCGTCGGTCTCGTAAAGGAACTGCATGTCCCTCTGCTCCAGCCGGACACGTTCGACCTTGTCGGCGCTGCGGAACCGTTCGTTCAGTTTCGAGCCGTTGCGCAGGTTGCGCAGCTCGACCTGCGCAAACGCACCGCCCTTGCCGGGTTTGACGTGGTCCGCCTTGACCGCGACCCAAAGGCCGCCGTTATGCTCCAACACGTTGCCGGGACGGATTTCATTGCCGTTGATCTTGGCCATGAGGGGGCTACCTTGCTTGCAGGGAACTTGTGAGAACTGTTTGCGAACCTATATATAGCGGAGCGACTTGTGGCAATACAACGTATTTCGTGCTGCATATGCAGAATACCATGCGCACGGCGCATGGGAGGTATTCTGAAACAGCCTATCCGAATCAGTTGGGATCGGTCATAAGAAGCCCAAAGCAGAAATCGCAAGAGCAATAATGACAAGGGAAGCGAGATGAAAGATTTCGTTGACGGAACCGCCTTCAACAATGAACAAGGCAACCGCGCGCGTAAACTTTTCGCCGCCGTGGTTCTGGCGGCTCTGGATGATGCCATTGCCGATGACAAGAAATATGGCAACGGCCCCGAGCAGATCGCCCGCTGGGCGCGTTCGCGTGACGGACGCGAGGTTCTGTCCTGCGCCGGAATCGACCCCAACGAGCGGGTTGTCGGCGGATTGATGGAATTCGTGGGCCGCGGCGTGCGCACGTCGGTCGCGCTGTCGCGCGAAGAGAGCGAGCGGCGCCACGCCGCGCAGCAGGCCGCCGCAGCAGCCTGATTTCACGGCTTCCGAATCGCGAAAACGCGCCCCCGGGGGCGCGTTTTTGTTTGTCGGCGCTCCCGGGTCCGTAACCGACACGACAGGCCGCGGCATCTGGTCCCCAAAGGGCCTACAACGCCTTCAATCCAGATCCTGCGCCGACAGGGCACGATGAATTTCGCGCCGCACCATCTTGCGCAGATTGCGGGTGATGCGTTCGCCCAGCATACCCTGCAACTCCTCGCGCACGATGTCGGCCACCATGCCGCGCAGGGCGTCGTCGTCCATTGCGGTGTGGGCCGTCTCCAGCAAAAGCGGTTGCGCATCGGAGTCAGCGGCACCCGGTGCGGCGACCTCCGTGTCGTCGATGCTCTCGTCGTCCGTCCATTCGATGGTGCCGACATTCGTCCCGGCATAATCGTCCCCGACGGAGCCGTCCGGTTCCCACTGGTCCACGGTTTCCGCAATCGCGGATTCCAGCGCGGCAATTCGGGACGTGAGCGTGCTCGCGGGGACTCCACCTGTCGACATCCCGCGCCGATGCAAACGCTGGTCCAGCGTCAACGGCCCGGAGCGGTCGCCCTGATGGAGTTCATCGGCAACGCGCAAGGATGGCGTCAGAACCAGCCTGTCGCCGGATGTGCCAGTCGTTTTGTCGAGATCCGATTCGCCGGCCTCGTCCTCGGATACGAGGCGTCGGATCGATGAAAGCACATCCTCGATCTCGACCTGTTTCTCCGGACCGGACATCTTTCCACCTCGCTCATCTCCTGAATGAGCTTACCCGTTCTTCGCATTCGCCACAACAGATCGTGAAAATTGTCACTCTCGACCAAGTGCTTGTAGAACGCGATCCAGATTGCGTCCCTGTCGGGACACCGAAGACGGCGCATCCTTGACCAGATTGTAATACAGGGCCGGGTCATAGACCTGCACGGCGAGACCCAGATGCTCCACCGTCAACAGCCCCTGTGCCGCAAGCAACTGAAACGCGGCGATGGATTCCTCGGCCAGTGCGGAAATGCGCGCGGTGCGGGAATCGAGCAATTCCTGCTCTGCCTGCAGCACATCCAGCGTCGTGCGCGCACCCAGCTTGGCCTCTTCGCGGATACCGTCGAACGCCACCTGCGCGGCGCGAATCCGCTCGTCGCTGGCCCGAAGGCTGGCTTGCGCCACTTCATAGCGCACGAAGGCGTTGGTCGCAGTCAGGGCGATATTCTCCTGCACCGTCAAAAGGTTGGCCCGCACACTGTCGCGGACCGCCATGGCGCGGCGCGCCTGGGCGTTCAGACTGCCGCCGCGATAGATCGGCTGACGCAGGTTCAGCGAGACCGAGACATCCTCATCGTAATTCGAAGCCCCCAGATCCTCCCGCACGCCGACGTTGCCGCGCAGCGCGACCGATGGCCCCCTTGCTCCCTCGGCTTGCAGGATGTTCAGTTCCGCCGCCGCCACCTCGAATTGCGCCGACAGGATTTCGGGATGGTTGCGCATTGCCACGGCAATCGCCGCCTCTGCCGTTGCCGGTGCGGCGGGCAATGGCGGTCGAGGCACAAGATCGCCGGGCCGGCGCCCCACCGCGGCAAGATATTCCGCCCTGGCATTGTCCAGTTGGCCGCGCGCGGCCGACAGGTTGCTGCGGGCCGCAGCCTGCCGCGATTCCGCAAGCGCCACGTCGGTGCGGGTCACCTCGCCCACCTCGAACCGGTCCTGGGCCGCGCGCAACTCTTCGCCCAGAAGACCGACGTTGTTCTCGCGCAGCGAAACGTTCTGCTGTTGCAGGACGACGTTGAAATAGGCGGAGACGGCGCGCAACAGGATCTGCTGCTCGACCGCGACCAATGTCTGGCGCGTGGCCAGCACGGTTTCCTTGGCTGCCTTGATCGCATAGCGCCGAACGCCACTGTCATAAAGCAGCAATTCCGCCGTCAAGCCGAGAAAGGCGCTGGTGGTGTTGTTCTTTACAGTCGGTCCGCGGCGCGATTCTTGCAGCGTGCGCGTAATGTCAGCCGCCCATTCAACCACCGGCCGCAGCGCGGACACGGCCAGCGCAACATCCTCGTCCGCGGCGCGCAGCACGGCTCGGTTCTGCTCCAGAAGGCCGCTGGTGTTGTATGCCCCGATCATCGCGTCGGCCAGATTCTCCGCCCTCGACTGCCCCGGAACGATCCCCGCCAGCGCGATCGCTGCGCCAGCAACCGTCATCTTCACCATCCGCATCATGTATGACCTGCCCATTGGTGCCTCTCTGCCTTTTATCGGCCCGCTTGAAACCTGCCGGGCGTCGTGTCGTTGATGCCGCCGCCTCAGAGGGCAAAGGCCCGCTGTTTTTCGAACCCGTCCAGAACCGGCGCGGCGGCATTGAATTCGAACCGCCAGGCCAGGACTCCGCCGGATTTCAGGCCGATGCGGACAGTTCCCAGATTGCCCTCCATGAACAGGCACGCGATGCGACCGCCTTCCTTGAGCTGGTCCGCGATCGCGCGCGGAAGTTCCTCGACCCCGCCTTGGATCAGGATGGCGTCATAGGGGCCATGCTCGGCCGCGCCCTGCGCCAGCGGGCCGGTATGCACGACCACATTGTCGGCACCGGCCTCGGCCAGCAGGAGCGGCGCCTCTGCCGCCATCGACTCGTCGGATTCGATGGCCACGACCGCCTGCGCAAGCCGCGCCACCACCGCCGAGGAATAGCCGTAGGCACAGCCGATATCCATCACCAGTTCGGAACCGTCGACATCCAGAGCCTCCAGCATCTTGGCCAGCGTGCGCGGCTCCAGCAGAACCCGCCCGTCGCCAAGCGCCAGATTTTCGCCGATATAGGCAGCCTCGCGCTGGCTATCGGGAACGAAGGCCTCGCGCGGCACATCCAGCATCGCCTCGATGATCGGAAACCGTGTGACATCCGACGGCCGGACCTGTGTATCCACCATGACGCTGCGGCGCGCGGCAAAGTCTGTCATTGAAAAATCCGTCCTGTTCGCTCGATTGAACAGGTTTTGACACATCGCCACCGATCCGGCAACGTCCCGTGGTGACAATTCCGCCCACATGCGACCCTCCTGCGACACTTCGCTTACCGACTCTCGTTTGATTCAAAGCGCGCTCGGCCCTGTCTTTCGCACCGCGCAGCCGCAATCGGCCGAAAAACCGCTTGCGACCGGCTGCGAAACACGCCATGAACGCTGTCGCGGTCGGCATCGTTCACCGCAACCGGCGCAGGCCGTTTCGACTGCACCACATGGGCGAGTTGGCGGAGTGGTGACGCAGCGGATTGCAAATCCGTGTACACCGGTTCGATTCCGGTACTCGCCTCCATTTCATTCTAAATCATAGGGTTAGCGGCTGAACGGTCGGGTGTGACACAAAGTGGGACACACGCCCTATGATGCTGTCATCCTATCTAAGCCCCTCAAGACACGGGATTTACTACTTCCGCTGGCCTATCCCTCCGTCTCAAGAAGGAAAGCGAACCACGGTTCGCATATCTTTGCGCACCCGTTGCCCAGATCGGGCTGGCGATTTGGCCCGTCATCTTGCATCTTGTGGGCGAATACTGCGCGAGAACAATGCATTGGCGGGACTGAAAAACAGCGAGATACGCGAGAAGGTGCAAACCTACTTCAAGGCGCAACTGGACCAGTACATTGATTGGCTGGACCGGCGCGGCCTGTCGAAGAACGCATTGGCTGATGCCCGCGAAGAAATGTTGGACCATGAAAGTTTCCTTGAGTTGGAGACTGATTTTCCCAAGTGGTTGCCCGTTTCTCGCTTCAAGCGCGTCATGGACGTGTCGGACGAACAATGGGATGACAGCCAACCCCGGATCACCCATGCGCTACGCAGAGGCCGCCGGGACATGCTCAAGCGCGTTCTGGAAGCCGCTGAGCGCCTTGAACACTATTCCTATGACGATGCCCCGGCTGTCGCTTCTGCCCCTCCTGCGCCCGCTCTGTCAGCCTCATCGCCCTTGGGCGCGGCGGTGGATGATTTCATCGCGGAGCATTCCCGCCAGTGGGTGGACAAGACCACCGGCCAGAACCGGGCTTACCTGAATATCCTTGTCGAGTATTTCGGGCCTGACCGGCTGCTTGCCACGATCACCAAAGCAGGATGCGAGCGAGGTCAAGAAGATCTTGCAGGCGTTACCGGCCAGCCGGAACACCAAGCCAAAGTTGAAGGCCATGCCGTTAATGCAGGTCATCAAGGAACCCGGTCACAGGAAGATCGCGGCCAAGACGATCAACAGCCATATTCAGATGTTCAAGATGTTCTTTGACTGGGCAGAAAGGCACGGGCATTCACCGCACACGCTCTTTGAAGGCATGAAGGTGAAGAAGGACAAGGCCAGCGAGAGCGAGCGCAAGCCGTTTACACCGGACCAAGCGCGACTGATCTACACCGAGTTGACGGAAAACCCGTCCGGGCTGGTGCGCAAAGACAGCCACAAGTGGGGAATGCTCTTGGGCATGTTCACCGGGGCGCGCCTGAACGAGATTTGCCAACTCGACATTGCCGATGTGCACCGGGACGGGGACACATGGTTCCTGAACATCACGGACGAAGGCGACGACAACAAGAGCATCAAGTCGAAGGCAGGAAGGCGCAAGGTGCCGCTGCACTCAGAGTTGATCCGTCTCGGCTTTCTTGACTTCGTGGACTGCCGCCGCAACGGCACACGCCTGTTTCCTGACTACAGCTACAGCGCAAATGGCGGCTATGGTCGAAACTTGGGCCGCTGGTGCAATGAGAGTTTCTTGCCCAAGCTGGGTATCAAGCAGCCGGGTCTGGTGTTTCACAGCTTGCGACATACGGTTGTGACGCGACTGAGCCAAGCAGACGTTCCCGAGCCTGTCGTGCAATGCATCGTTGGCCACGCACGATCCGGGGTTACACAAGAGGTTTACAATCGCGAAGGCTACACATTGGCTCAGTTGAAAGGGGCCATTGACCGCTTCGCCATCGGCCAAGCTAACTAGGCGGTCGGCTGGTCGGGGCCATCCCGCATGGCCCCTTCCATCGTGTAGGCAAAGCGGCCAGCTTCGACTCGGATCGCTTCGAGTGCTTCGGAGGTCATCGCTTCTTCGGTGACTTCTGCAATCCAGTCCGGGTCAACTTCGTCTATGCGCTCAAGTGCGGTCAGTTGCGCAACGATGAATGCCACGCCGTTGGTATGCATATCCAGATCGGACAGTTTCATACCGAATGCCTGCACCGTCCCATCGAATGCGCCTAGCGCAGCGGCGGCAATCTCTTTGTCCTCAAGGTCGCGCTTCATCGCTGTTAAATAGCCGACATGATGAATGCCCGCCGCAAGGCGCACGTCCTCCAAGTTATCGGACTGGGGCGCTAAAATCGCTTCATTGGGTTCCGCTTCGGCAGGCTCACTAACCGGCGCGTCGTCTTCATGCCTGAGTGGCACAATGAAGTTTTCCGCCGCTTTCGGGTTCATTGCACCTGCGCAAAAGGCGCTTACCACGAAAGCCACGCCCAAGGGCATGACGAAAGCCAAAAGCAAGAAACCGGCAACAAGAAACAGCCACCAATACGCCCTGAAAAACCGCATGGTGCCGGTGGCCACCAAGAGTTGCATTTGCACGTTCCACCAATAACGCCCGATCACACCAAGGCTGGAACTTGCGGCGGCCACACCTTCGGTCGCAGCACCGTAGGCGATGTGGTGGTCAGGTGACTTGTCGTTAAGGCTCACGGTGCACTCCGACGATGTACTTGTCACGCTTTCATACCCAGCGCGACATCCAGTTAGAGGGGCAGTGTGTATCTGATTTTTAGATACCTAGTTTTAAGATATAGTCAACGAGCCCAGTGCAACAGCATGGGGCGTTCATGCCTAAAACTCTTGGAGATCATAGGCATGATGCTCTTGTTCGCTATCTCATCGAGAAGCGCGGCGAGGCAGGCTTGAAGCAGGTGGAACTTGCAGAGCGGATGAAGGTCTATCAGTCCTTCATCGCGCGTCTGGAAAGCGGTCAACGCCGCGTGGATGTAGTGGAACTGGTCAAGCTGGGCGAGGTGCTGGGCTTCGATCCAGCAGAGATCGTGGGCAGGCTGGCGAAGATGTCGGACTGAGCCAGCCACGGTCCCGGCTTATTTGCCCCAGTAATGGGGGAAACCATTCTTTAGACCGCCAATCCCCCACATTTTGACAGGTGCTCACATATAGACAGAAGGCACCGGGCTATGCGTCCAGCGCCTCAGTCTCGAATGCTGCTTTGAAATCGGTGTTGGTTTGTCCCGTCTCATTGAAGAAGGGCAATCCAAGAACGGTATAGCCCCGACCCTGAAATACCGTTTCAAGTCGTGCCTTGGTCTTCACTTGCGCAAGGAAGTCCTGTTTCCAGTCATCTTGAGGGCGCAACTGGTCGCCCTTGGGTTCGATGAATAGCTGCAAGATCGTGCTGGCCTCTTGCCCCTTCTTCCTCAGAAACAGAACGAAGTCGGGTTCAAAGGCGCGTCCGGTGTCGAAGTCATACAGCTTCACCGCCTTCTCGTTCCGCAGCAGGTAGAAGTCTTCATAGATACCGCGCAAGCGGGCTTCCTGATCGTGCATGTACTTGATGAAGTGCTTTTCCTGATCGGTGCCGTAGCTGTCGTCATAGACGTGCCAGTCTTTGCCGCTCAGGTCGATCTGGTCCAGCCCCGGCACGTTGCTTTCGGTCCAGCTTAGCCCGGTCTCGCCTTCGATGCGCAGTTTCAGCACCTTGTCGGTGAAACGGTCCTTGATGGGGTACGGCTTGAAGTCCTTCGTGCCGATATACTCGACACTTTCGCGTTTCACGCCACTTTCGATCTGGTGCAGGACGTATTGCGCGATGTCCAGCTTTTGCCGCGCGGTCAGGTTGTCCAAGTCATCGGGCAACCCGCGCACGCTCACTGTCACGCCGCCCAGATAGGTGTCAGAGGTGACAAACTGCGAGGCGCTGGCGAGTTGCGGAAAATAGGTCCGCAAGTTGGCGAAGTGAAAGAAATCGTTGGCGTCCATCGCAAAGCCCAGAATGGCCCTGCCGAAATCGACCAGTTTGAAGTCGCGGGACACGGGTTCCTTGCTCGACGGCTTCAACGTCAACTGCCCACCGCCAAAGGCAGAGGCTTCCGTCACCCGGCCTGTCATCAGGTTGGGATAGGTGATGGCGCCTTCGATCTTGTAGGCGTCCAGCCCTGCTACACCATCACGCGGGTTTCGCACCCGGTCATTCACCCAGACGTGATCCCGCTCATACAGGTCAGTCTGCTTGAAACTGTCCTTGAGCCGCAGCCGCACCGTCCGGGCGGTGTCGTCCAGCATCCCGGTTTCGCGCAGGGCGTTGCGGATGTCTTGGATGTACTTGGGGTTGTGCGAACAGTGGTAATGCAGTTCTTCCAAGACGCGCAGGGACGTATCCACGGCGCTGTCGTACTTGCGCCTTTCCCTTGCCGCGTCGGGCTGGTCCGGGGCCATAAAGGGGAAGTACCGTGCCCCGCGCCCGATCAACTGCGCCTCGGCCATCGTGGTCTTGCCCACCTTGTTGGCCTTGCCGTCGCGAGTGTCATACAGGCGCACAATGTCGAACAGGTTCAGCACGTCCCAGCCTTCGTTCAGCTTATCGACGGCAAAGATCACCCGTATCTCGTTGTCGCGGTCCTCCAAGGCGTTCAACTCAATCTGTCTGTTTTCCAAATCCTTGGGGTTGTTGACGTTCACCACTTTCTCGGGGGCAAAGTCGCCCTGTAGCTCTCGGGCGAAATCCGCGCCGCTCATGGCCCTTTCATCCATGATGAAGGCGAAGGCCCGCGAAAGGGTCTCATCGCCCTCAGAGGTCGCCCTGAGCGCGTCCAGCCCCTCGCCCGTCAACCCCGCCACCATCGCCGAGAACGCCGCTTCGTTGTCGGCGCTGTCCTTGATCGTCTTGGACTTCATCAGGATCACCGGCTTGCAATGCAGCCCGTGCGCCTCGGCCACCTTGCGGCGGTACTGGCTCAGGACCATCGCCTGCATCATACGGGCCTCGGGCGGCAAATCGGCCTGCCGCAACTCGATGTCCTTGGAATAGCCGTCTTCCCGAAACTGGCGCAGCGAATAGTCGTACAGTATCTTGTCGGCATACTTCGCCCGGATCGCCTCGTGGCTCAGGTCCACGGTCGCGGTAAACTCCAACAGCATGTTCTCAGGATGCTGGCGGAAAATCTCGGACACCGTGCCTTCCCAACTGGCCTTTACCTCGGCCTCGCCCTTGGTCAGCGTCTTCTTGGTCTCGGCGTTCAAATGGTGCGCTTCGTCCGAGATCATCACCACCTTGTAGTCGCGGAAATCCTCAATGGTGACGGCGTTCTCTTTCGGGGCCTGCATCCGGGTGTGCAACCCTTGTATGGTGTTGAAGTGGATGTTGATCGCATCGCCCGACACCGCATCGAAGGTATCCACCGCTCGGATGTCCACGGGTTTGTCGTCAATGCGCACCGTGGGCGCGAACAGGTGCTTGGCCGATGCGGGGTTGAGGAAGTTGTCCTTGGTCTTCTCGATGATCTGGGCGGAGTTCACGAAGAACAGGAAGTTGCGATAGCCGCGCCGGTAGAGGTCCAGGATCAGCGCCGCCATCAGCACCGTCTTGCCGCTGCCTGTGGCCATGTGGAACAGCAAGTGCGGGGCCTTGGGCCGTGCATCGTACTTGTCGATGTAGAACAGCCAGCGTTCCAGCGCCGTGCGCTGATAGGGGCGCAACGCGATCTGGGGCGCAAGGTTGCCGGTGATATCGTCGGGGATGTCTGCCTTGAGCATCCCAAACTTTGCGACCGCATCAATCTGTTCGGTAAGCGTCTGGCTCATTGGTCCAGCCCATAGAAAGAGCGGGTGGCGCGGGCGTCTTCGTCCAAGATGTCGAAGTCCGCATCGCCAAGGGAGCCGAGATTGACATAGAGGTGGTTGGCATCAAGGCAGTCCATCAACACGCGCTTGGCGTCTTCCAGTGGAAGCGCGGAGAAGTCGTTGCTGTCGAAACCGCTCATGTCCAAGTCATAGCGAAGATAGCCGGTGGCCTGCATGTCGGCATGGATGCTTTGCAGCGCGGCCATGTCCGGGGCCGCTTCGATCCGGTCGGCAAAGGCAGAGTTCGAGGCCGCGAGTTCGGCATAGACAAACGATCCGCCGCCCTGCCACTCGACGGCTTTGGAAATGCCGCCCTGTTCGCCTTCGATGACCTTTTGGAAACGGCTAAATGGAAAATCTTGAATGTAGTCCATCTGCTCGATTGCCAGCCATTTACGCTTCATCTTATGGGCAGTCGCTGCGGTTGTTCCAGAACCTGCAAAGAAATCGAGAACAGTATCTCCTTCATTGCTACCGATGTGGATAATCCGTTGAAGCAATCTCTCAGGCTTTGGGGTTTGATCTGCCGTAGGCAATCCCAAAGCAGCCACCTCTCTTTTTGCCTCTTGGTTGTGGCCAACGTCCTTGTGCATCAACAGCGTTTGTGGCGTGATCGTTCCTTTGACCTCAGATAGAAATCGTTTGATGCGCGGCACACCTTTTCCTGACGCCCCAAACCAAAGACGGTTGTCTTCCAATAGCTTGGGATATTCGTCTTCATTAAAGCGCCAACTTGTGCCTTCTGGTGGATAAACGCTGCGACCAGATGGGGTAATAATCTCGAAGAAGGCATACACACGATACTCGTTTCTGAGAGCGTTATCTGACTGCCATGGCCCACGGGGATCATCGTCAGGGTTCTTGTATCGCGCTGTAGCAGCCTCGTTTCGTTCGATGCCGTTTGGGGACCAGTTTCTTCGATCTTTTGCAAAACACAGAATGTGGTCATGGTCATCGCTGAACCACTTCGCGTCATTCTGCGGTGCATATTTTTTCTGCCAGATTAGATTGGCCACGAAGTTCTCTCGCCCAAAAACCTCATCCATCAGCACCTTGCAATAGTGCGCTTCCCCATCGTCCAAGTTCACAAAGATCGCACCGTCCCGGCTTAGCAACTCCTTCGCCACCTCAAGCCGGTTCCGCATAAACGTCAGCCAAGCGGAATGGTTGAAGCGGTCATTGTAGCGAAACCCGTCATTTCCGGTGTTATAGGGCGGGTCGATATAGATCAGCTTCACCTTGCCCGCATAGCGCGCTCTCAATGAATGCAGCGCCAGCAGGTTGTTGCCCTTGATCAGCAGGTTGTCATCCTCCGACACCTCGCCCACGGGCTTGGCCTTACCCGCTGCCACGGCCTCTGCATCCCAGCGTTCCCAGCCGGTCAGCACCTTGGGTTCAAACAGCCGCGTGATGTCGTCCGGGGCCAGCGTTGTGTTCCAGAACACCTCGTTCCGGCCCCGGTCCTCTTTCGTCATGCCGCCTTCCAGCACGCAGTCCTTGTAGGGCCACGCCAGCACCACGTCGCGCGACTGGCTCAGGTAATCGCCTCGCCCATCCGTCAGGCCGATGCGGTTCTTGAAGGCGGTGTAGCTGTCGGGCAGGAAGGCTTTGTTGGACACGAAGTCCTGAAACTTCACCTTGTCGAAGACCAGCGCGCCCGCAACTTCGGTGAAGAAATGCGCCTTGATCGTGTCGGACTGCATCAACAGTTCCAGCAGCCGCGCATCCATGTTCAGCGCCGCCTCGATCACCGCATTCTTGAGGATCGCCCCATCCGAGATGAAAGCCTGTTCAGCTTGGAGAAGCGCGGTCAGGTCATCGAGAAGGTTCTGCATGGATGGTCGCCCCCGTGTTCGTCTTTTCGCCCTTTGTGCCTGACGGGACAGGGGAAATCCAGCGGTCCCTTATTTGCCCCAGTAATGGGAACATTGGATTTATAGGGATAGGTCAGCGTAGGGCGTAGCACCGGGTGACTTTGACATGGGGAACCTGCCCCAGTCGTGCCTTGAAGGCGTCCTTCATCACCTGCACCAGCTCCCCTTCCAGATGGGCCTGCACGATGAAGGCATCATGGATGGGCAGGATCGCATGACCCTGCCTGACAAAGTGCAGCATGATCGCCTCCGCCATATCGCTTTCCAGCCGTTGCAGTGTCAGGCCCTTGTCGGTGCCTAGCATGGCGCGAACCATCGGGAAGGCGTTCAGCACCTTGGCGCGAAAGTCCTCTGCCGTCATGCCCCACCGGGCGCTGTCGAAGTTGCGGGGTTCTTCGGTAGCGCCTGTCTTGGCGTTCAGCAAGGCGGCAAGCGTGGCCTTGGCATGGTCCCGCAGGTCATCGGGCGCATTCGCCCCCACTATTGGACGATAAGGATCGTCCGGTATGGGCTGGCCTGCCTCTGCCAACAGCACCGCCGGGTTGAAGCCTCGAAAATCCGCTTCGATGGTGTGCTGCCCGTCTATCGTGATCGCGGGACGCACATGGCTTTTCACGTTCTGCCACCACCCGCCATGGAAGCGGCCACCGCAATCGAAGTTGCCCCGGTTGAACACTCGGTGCAGGCGCACCTTGCGGCCCCGGTATTCGGGTTTTCGGTCATGGATCGTGAGCAGTCTCGTGGTGTCTATGTCGGTCGCGTCCAGTTTTGCGTTGATCTCGTCCAGAAATGCCCGCATCGCCATTGTCTCGGGCGTATCATCGTAACCGCAAAGCCGGTCATTCTTGTCTTTCAACCGAATGGTTTCCTTGCCCCTATCCACTCGGAAGTCAGCAAAGGTCCAATCCTCAACTTGCAGTCTCACTGCACCCTTTTTGGTCAATGCAAAGCGGCTGGTTTGACTATGGCCCGGAAGACTGAAGCCGCGCCTGACCATCTCGATGTGGCCAGCTTTGCTAAGCCAGTCCCGCACTATTACGAAACGATCAGCGGTCATATATTGTGGCCGGTATCGCCTTTCGCGGTCCAAAGCGCCTTGACTGCGATACATGCCTATTGTCGTTGGCCACTTGTTGCACTTCGCGCGCATAAGGTTTGCAAGGATTGCACTGCCGCAGTCGATAAACTTCTGTTCGGTAACTCGGCTTGGTTTGCGGTGCGGCAAAGAAGCAGCCCATTCCGCGCATACGTCATCCATAAGCAAGTCGATAAGGTTTTGAGCATCTGGGTTGGATGCCACAAGATAGGGTTCAAACGCCCACGACTGATCCCCAAGTTGATTAGGCAACTGAGCCGCCAATGCTTGTGCTTTCAAAGCGAAGGGGTGCTTGGGTTCATCGGTCATCGTAAAATCTCGACACATTTTTTCGTGGCCCTATCCATATACTGAGCCGCCCCGACTTCCCCCATAGGCTCCGCCCCGGAGGTGGTCCCACCGGATATTCAGAACATCACCGATCCGCTGACCGGTCCCGATGCACAGCTCATAGACGAGCCGTGCGCGTGGCGTGGCTACCTTCTCGAATTCAGCGCGAAAATCATCCGGCCACGGCTCCCAGCCTTCACTTTGCTGCTTGAAAAGCGGGATACCTTTGGCGGGATTGCCGTGTTCCTTCCTGAGAAAGCCGATAAGCCGCGCGTGGTTCATCAGGACGATCATGACTTGAACGAGATAGTTGGCCTGGCGCCAGCGTTCCGCGTTGGCCCGATGCAACTCGTAGACGTGGTGAGGCTCGACTTTCGCGGGGTCTTTACGGCCCCAGACCCGCCGTATGTGTTCGATGTACTTCCGATAGTCGGCTTGTCGTTGAGAAGGGTGACGTAGAGGCGGTTGAGGCGGCCCGTCGCCTTGATGTCGAAGGCGCTTTCGCGGATTTGCTTGACGGTGCTGATGCCCGCCAGCGGCAGGAAAAACCCGAAATGATCGGGGAAGTTGGTGTAACGGCAGGCGATGGTCTCGCCACTGGTCAGGTCTTCGGCCTCCAGGTCGTGGCCATCAGTCGCGAGGATGAATTTCGCCTTGGCCTTGATCGTGGCGAGGCTGGCCTTGAGCTGCGCGAGGGTCGTCGTTACCTCGCCCTGCGGGCAGGTCTTGATGTGGATGTTGTCGGTCTGAAGGATGCCGCCCAGGTCGGATTTGTTGGACGCGCCGCTGCGCAGGCGCTTGATCGTCGTGGTCTTGTTGCCAAAGGCTTCGAGGAAGGCGAACGGAAACTCATCGGCGTCGAACGGCTGCTCGGCCAGTGCCGATACAAGTTGAAATATCAACCGGTGTTCTGGCGGGACTGTCAGATGGTGCGGGCTGACGCGTTCTTGCGGAACACGAGTTCGGGAAGGATAGTCTCCCATTCGACGCGCTTGATGTAGGTCTGAAATCGCTCATCGTTGTCTGATTTTCGCCAGCGCACGATCGCGCCGACCTTGCCGGACACCAGGGTGGTTCCCTCGGGCGGGGCCCAGTTTCCCGCCATACGACCCAAAACGCGGCGATTTGGGTCGAGCATCAGCCATTTCCCCTCGCGCAGTTCGAGCGTCACCGGATCGTCGACCTGCGCACTCGCGATGGCGGCCAGGGTCGGGTTGGTCTCGGGGAGCCGACCGGCATAGGATAAATCGACCGAACTCATGTCAGGAACTTGGTACTGGTCGGGCTCGGGCAGATCGAGCCTGCGCGGCATCTCGACCTTGCGCAGCATCTCGCAATCGCTATCGGCTTCGACAAAAGCATGCGCTCCGCTCGTCACCACCGCAAGGCTGCGGCGCGCGCGGGTCATGGCCACGTAGAAAAGCCGGCGCGGCGCCTCGCCGTCTTCGTCCTTCGACAGCGCCTTCCAACCACCGTTCAGGATCACCACGTGGTCGAATTCAAGCCCCTTCGAGCGGTGCGCCGTCAGCAGCAACAGGCCCCGTTGGGCGCTGCGGATGTCCTGCGCCCATTCGGCCAGCCATTCGATCGTGTCGGGAACCGGGATCGTCTTCTTGCCAAGGTCGCGTGCCAGGTCCGCGATGCCCTCGGCAATCAGATCGACCCAGCGGTTCGAACGCTGTTCGTTGACCACTTCGAGCATGTCCGGAATGCTCAACATCGCCGCCGGGCGGCGGCGCAGGCCCGCCACGAAGCACTGCATCTCGCGCAGGCGCCAGATGCTGGGCAGCTTTTCGTTCGCCATCTCGACGGGCAGGCCAAGCTTTTCGGCATAGGCGCGCACCGGGCCAAGCCGGCGCCAATCGCGCGAGATGATCGCACATCGCGCCCAGGCGAAACCCGGGTCGAGCCGCGAGATCCGTACCAACTCGTCCACCGCCGCCACCGCCTGTGCCGTGTCATTGGCCGCGACATCCAGAAACTGCACCCGCCCCTGAGCGACCGAGTCATGGCCCGCCATCACCCCGCCGCCCGGGTCAAGACTGCGGATCTTGTCCACGGTGATCGGATGGCCCGCCTTCATCCGGCCGCGCGCCGGGGCGATGACTTGGTTCGCGGCGTCCACGATATGCCGGGTCGAGCGGTAATTCTCGGTCAGAAACTTCGGCTTGGCGCGGTAGTCTTGCTCGAATTGGCGAATGAAGGAAATAGAGGCCCCGGTGAAGGCATAGATGTTCTGGTCATCGTCGCCCACGGCAAACAGGCTCAGGCGCTGGTCGGGATCGTCAAGCGAGCGCCCGGCCACGGCGGCGATCAGCGCATATTCCTCGGGGCCGATATCCTGGTATTCGTCCACCAGGATCCAGCGGTAGCCCTGAATAAGCGCCTCGCGCTGCGCCTCGGCCTCCGACCGGCTCAACCCCTCGCCGTTGATCTGCCGGACCGCCTCACGCAGGATCGCGTCGAAATCGCGCCGTTCGGCGCTGGTGCCGGTGAAGCTGGCGCCAACCAGCCGCATAGCCAGCGCATGACAGGTGGAAACGGTGACGCGCGCAGCATCCTCGCCGACCAAGTGGCGCATACGCGCGCGGATTTCGGCGGCGGCGTGGCGGTTGTAGCTGAGCACGAGGATGCCGCGCGGATCCTCGCGCTTGACCCGCAAGAGATAGGCGATGCGATGCACAAGCACCCGCGTCTTGCCCGAACCGGGGCCGGCCAGTACCAGCACGTTCGTCGCCTCGCGGTCGTCTGCGACGATTTCCTGCTGCACCGGATTGCCCAGATCCTCGACGATCTTTTTCCACGCCCGGCCGGTGGTCTGGCGGCGCAACTCGACACCGCGGCCGGGCATCCAGCGTTGCAGGAATCGGTCCTGATCGAGGGCGAAGTAATCTTCGGAGAGGCGCACGGCCTCGTCGATTCCTTCCAGCCCTTTGTCTGCATAGACGGCCATCACATGGGTCTGCAGGGTCTGCTCGCGGTAATGTTCCTCGAGCGGCAGGAAGTCCTTTTTAGTGAAGCCCGCGCGCCCGGGTTTCAGATAGATCGTCATCGCCGAACGGAACACCGTCAGCCCTTTGCCCAGCGTCACCACCTGCTGCTCGTGCAGCCACAACAGCGCGCGTTCCATCAGCTTGGTCAGGTCTTTCACGCCGGACGACTTGATCAGGGCATCGTTGCTCAGTGCCGCCAGCAGGTCGCCGATGGTCGTATCGACCTGAATATCCTTGCCTTTTGTGCCCGTGGGGACCTGGGCAATCAGGAAATCGAGGAGTTTCTCCGCCGCCATCCACCGAACGGACGCCGTGTCGCCCACCACCCGCCACGAGCGTTGCAGCACCAGTTCGAGCGTCTTGGCGGAGAGTTTTCGCAGGCGGATATTGCCGCGCCCGCCGTCGCTGTTACGCCCGTCCCGCTCGATGCCGCGCAGCAGCCGATCAAGGATGTGCGGGCTTGCGTCGTCATGTCCCTCGCCACGCAGAAGCTGGCTTGCCGCCGCCAGATCGAGCGGTGCGCCATCGCCCACATCGGCTTCGGGCGCGAGCTCGCGCATCCGAGTAATCAGCGCCTTTTCCAGCCGCATCGCGCGCGCCATGCGCTGGCGCGACTGGTTCTCGACGCCCACATGCACCGAGACCGTGATGGCGATGTCGTTGCGCGCGATGCCGAGGGTTTCGAGATCCGCCATCGCCTTGCTCAGCGCCCGATGCGTCAGCCCGCTGACGCCGGTCAGCTCGTCGGTCGAAATGCCCTTATCGGGCGGCGTGTTCATCACATGGCGCACGATGGTCAAAAGCTGGGCGCGCCGCGCCTGGGTGATCTCGGCGACGTTCAAGCGGGCTTCGGCCTCGGCCAGCGTGTGCACCAGAAGCGAGGAAGGGAACACCTGCACCCGGTTTTCCTCACGCGAGACCAGCCCCGCCTCTTCGAGCCAGGAAACCGCCGTCTTGACGCGCGTGTCTTCGGTGCCACTGTCGCGCAAAAACTCGCGGTCTTTTTCCTCCCGCACGATCTCGCCTGGGGTCGCCACCACCTTGCCGCTGTTGCGGGTGTGCTCGTCCATGCGACGCAGCGCCTTGAGAATGGCACTGATCTCGTGTCGCTCTAGACGCGAGCGCGCGGTAAGTGTGAACTGCCGCTCGACATCGTCAGAGTGGTAAAGCAGCACGCAATCGGCGGCGGCGCGGTCACGCCCGGCCCGGCCCGCCTCTTGCAGATAGTTTTCCAGCGAGCCCGGAATATCGGCATGGACCACCAGCCGGATGTCGGGCTTGTCGATCCCCATGCCAAACGCGTTCGTGGCCGCGATCACCCGCAAATCGCCGACGCGAAATCGCTCCTGAACCGAATGCTTGTCGTCGGGGGTCAGCCCCGCGTGGAAATGCTCGGCCGCAAATCCTTGACGTTTCAGGAAATCCGCCACGCGCTCGGTCTCCTTTCGGGTCGCGCAATAGACCACGGCACCCGAATTCTCATCCGCAGGCAGGCGATCGGAAATCACCGTCAGAATATCCCCGAGCTTGCTTTCCTTGGACGTCGCCAGCACCGAAAATGTCAGGTTGGTGCGCGTGGCCCCGCCATCGAAGAGCGACAGCGCGACGCCCAGACGTTCGCTGAAATGCTCGGTGATGTCGCGCACGACCTCGGGCTTCGCCGTGGCCGTCAGGCACAGCACGGGCGCGGGTGCCGCATCGCCCGAAAACTCGCGGATATAGCGCCCGATGTAGCGATAGTCGGGCCGGAAATCATGGCCCCATTTCGACACACAATGCGCTTCGTCCAGAACCCAATGCCCCACTTCACGCTGCGCCAGAACCGAGCGGACCGAGACAGAGCGCAGCTGTTCGGGCGAAATCAGCAAGATCGCCGCCTGACCCAGCCGCACCCGGTCGAGCGCGTCCTGCCGCTCGGGCATTGAGAGCATCCCGTTGATGGTCACCGCCGAGGAGATCCCCGCCCGCTCCATCCCCTGCACTTGATCAGCCATCAGCGCGACAAGCGGCGAGATCACCACGGTCAACGCCCCGGTCTTGTCGTACAGGCTGAGTGCCGGAACCTGATAGCAGACCGATTTTCCCGTGCCCGTGGGCAGGATGCCGAGGACATTCGCATGTCCCATGGCCTCGGCCACGATGACCTCTTGCAGCGGCCGCCCCATGCTGTCCACCGGCTGAGGCCGGAAACCGTCGAAGCCGAACCACTTCTTCAGCGCCCCGACAGGATTGTTCATCTCGGCGCACCAGGCACAGGAAGGATCGCCGCAATTGGTGTCCCGCAGCGCACGCACGATGAGGGCCGCCTGTGGAAAAGCCGCCCGGACCCAAGGCGGCATCACGGACTCCCCGCCCGCGACCGAGATCCAGGCCAGCGCATAGGCCATCGGCCACCCCAGTCGCGGGTCCGACAGAGCCTCCAACGCCGCCCCGACCTGTGCGCCGCAGGCCTTGCCGACAAGGAGGGTTTCGATCGCCGCGAGCGCCGAAGCGCGATCCGGTCGGGGGGCTTTGCGGACATGGCTGAAGAGGGCGTCAAATCCTTCCGAGCGGTCCATCAGGGTCGCAATGTAGTGATAGGCAATCAGGGTTTCGGGGCGCTGAGTACCGATTTCTGTAAGCGCCCTAATCTGGTTCTCCAGCACCTCGAAGACGAGCCGCGCATCGAGTTCGGGATCGTTCACATGCCCCGCCTGCAAGCGCCCGTCATGGTAGTGCTTGACCAGGTGGTGGTAAGGGTTGCGCGGAAAGGCCAGCGGATTGAGCCAGAGCGTGTCGATCGGCGCGGCCATTCTTGCGGCCAGCCGCCGACGCGCGGCCAGAAGATGTTCAATGTCGTGGCGCAGGATATTGTGGCCGATGATATGCGCTGCTTTTCCCAGCGCCGTTTCAAGCTGGTCTAGCCCTCGATCGATCGGGCCTTTCGGCGCCACGACTGCGGGCCCATCTCCAAATCGGACCGCAGCCAGATCAAAGATCTCAGCTGTCTTGGGATCAACCTCGAGATCCACCGACAAACACCGCTCCAGCAGAGGCGTATTGTCCTCACTCCTGGATCTTAGGAAACTGAAAAAAGCCATAAAGCCCAGCAAAATATACGTTTCGCGGGAGACTAATGCGCCCCAAGCGGCGTCGCAATACATTACCGTCCGGGACAGGGAGCGATACGTCAAAGCCCGCGGAAGCTCAGTCACGCGGATCGTCCGCGGCGTTTACTGACAATGTAGTCACCGCTGCATCACGAAGGCGCAGACCCAGTCGACGATGGGTTCGGAAGATAGATCAAGCCTGCCGAGATCCGTGAGGGCGAGTCGTTCCGCAATCGGCCCCGGACACCGACATTGCCTGTCACTATCTCTGCGGTAACTCTGGATGTCCGGTCTGGTGCATGTCGCGCCGTAGCACCGCTTCGCCGTCGACGGCCGCAATGAGCCGACCTTGCCGTTCTCCCCGGCTCGATGGCGTCGACGTGCGACGGTTGCTATCTGCGCATTGCTGACATTCGGGCTCGATGCAGCATCCGGCAAAGTGGACTCTCAGTCAGATTTCGCCGCGCTTTGCTCGAACGGCCGCGTTGTAGAATCCGCAAGGGCATCGAGCGTTCCGATATTTGAGGTCTCCACGCTCGATGCCGTTGCTACCGTTGCGCCAGGATGCCGCCGCGCTTGCACCAGACGAGGATCCGGAATACCCAAATCCAACCTGCAGACTCTCGTTATGAACGAGGGACCAGCGGGGGGCAGGTCACACATGACAGTGGAGCGAGGCGCGGCAAGCGCGCCATTGCAGGCGGACGGCGCTTGTTGAGGCATGGCATGTTCCAGGCTGCTCTCGTCGCAAGCCACCACAACCCCGTCCTGAAGGCTGCGCGCCGCCGGCAAACCACAGAAACTCGTCATTACGGCGGTCGCTCGAAAGCTCGTCACACTCGCCAACGCGTTGTGCAGATCCCCCGGAATTGGGAAGTTCAGCCCGCCAGAAAAATACAGTTGCTAACCACGCAGATTTCTAACGCGCCGAAGTAAGTTGCGTGACTTGCGATAAATGATCGGTGGCACCAGATCACGTACAACACGCAGCGTCGCCTCATTGCTGCGCGTATCATTGGAGCCGGGGCGCGGTTTGAATACCGTTGATTGCCCAATCCGGCCTTCTTCCCAAGTGGCGGTATAATAATACAACGCAATCGACAGACGTGGGTCACCCTCAGGATGGTTTACAGGTTCAGGGTTGCCATGCATCGTGTTGGCGCCGGTCGAAAAACAACACATTCGGTTCATAACAGGGGCAAACCCTGCCACCTTTTCCTTCATGTCGTCGCTCCATATTTCGAACGACCCGCCATACTCTTCTTTCCAGTCCGGATTAAGATATATCAACATGTTCAGCCGCCGTTCGAGATTCATAATCGAGTGGTGGTTGAAGTCCGCGTGGATATCTAGAAACCCGGTTGTGTTTGTGCGATGGATGCCTCCGCCTTGATAATATGGGTCCGGTATCAAGCCCTTGATGCCGGACATATTTTCCAGAAATTGAAGGAAAGGGCGTGAGTTCAGGGTGTGAAAAACGGCTTTTGAATATGTTGGCATGCGGTCCGGATTGAAGGAGGTCTTGAGCTTCTCGTTTCCGCTGGCGTTTTCGGCGGGTTTGTCACCCATCGAGAGGGCCTCATCGCGCACACGATCGAGTATCTCCAGCGGCAGGAAGTTATCTACACAGATATAATGATAAGGCGTTTTCGATTGGTATTCCGCCGCAAGAGATGCACCTAATTCCTTCGCTTTTTGATGCGTGATCTCAAGTGTTTCAGGGTCAATCGGAACAAAAGATGACATATGATGTACTCGTGGAGGCAGATGGATTTAAGGCAGACAGGGTAGATATTCTCCGAAGAGGATACCTTCTGCGGTACCTTGGCGCTGATTTGTTCACCGATCAAGCGTCTTCGTTTTGATTAAGGCCCAAAAAGTCGAAAAATTGTCGCCTCCACACTACATGCACCGCAAATACGGGCGATCCCGCAGATTTGCGCGCCAAATTCCAACGCCACGGTAGAGGCAGTTTACGATATTACTGAAAAATCAGCAATGTGTCCGGAATCCGTGCACACCGGTTCGATTCCGGCACTCGCTTCCATTCTTCTTCAAGGCATGTCCCGGTCGCCCGCTATGACACACCGCCGGCGATGGCGGATTCACGGGGACGGCGGCCAGTCGCGAAAGCCGCGGTGCCAGTGATATTCCCATCGCGATGACCGGCTTCCGAGCGTCGCGCCGAGCCGGAGCAGGATGCGCTTGACGGCGCTTCGGATACCCCGCCGCGCGCCGGCACCTTCGCCGTAGGTCCGTGCGGCCACGCCGAGTCCATGCCGATAGGCGCGCGCATCGACGAAATCAGGGGTCATTTGCCAAGGCCGGACGATATGGACGACATTCGGTGCGTGGGCGAACCAGGCCCGCGCGCCGAGTGTGCGGGCGACGCGGACGCAGAATTCGGTTTCGCTGCCGATCGGATAGAAAGCGATGTCGCCATTGGGTCCGATGCCCTCGTCAAAGCGGGCACCCTCCTCGAAAACGCGACGCCGAACCGCCATGTTGGGGCCGTAGATCTCGTCAGCGCCGATGGGGCCATCCTCCGCGCGGGCATTCTGTGCGTAAAGTTCGGGGAAATGGTCGGAAAGTCCGGCAAGCCAGCGCGGGGGCGGCGTGGGAAACCGGGGGGTGACACGCCCCGCGAACAGATCTTCGGGCCGCGTTCGGGCGATCCGGCGCCACGCAATCAGAAAATCGCGGTCGGGAATGGCGTCGTCATCGGTGAAAACCACAAAGCTCTCATCCGGCTCGAGCTGCGCCAGACCGCTGTTCAGCGCGCGGTTCTTGCCCATCCCCGGTTCCGCAACGATGTCGATCGGCAGGCGGGTGGCGGCCTCGCGCAGAACCTCGGGGGTGTCGTCGGTGCTGGCATTGTCCACTGCGATCAACCGCCACGGAATGCCGGGATCGTCGAGTTGCGCATAACCGTCGAGCATGGGCCGCAACGTCTCGGCGCCATTATGGGTGGCGAAGATCACGACAAGGCTGGCAGGATCTTCGGCGGTCATGGGCGGTATTCTCGCGGAGGAAATGTGGTGGCTGCGGTTCGGCCTTGCGCGGTGGGCGCGCGGTGGCGCGTCAGGGCTGTCGCCGTGGCGACGACATAGCAGAACCAGAAGCTGAACCCGATGATTTCCAGATAATCCTCACGCCACAACCCGATGCCGAACTGATCGCCGACGGCCGCAATCGCCAGCATGACAAGCGCGACCACGAGAAGCGGCCAGGGAGAGGAGCGGAACGCGCGCCAGCCGCCGATCACCGACACGAGCAGGATCGTTGCATAGAGGATATAGAAGTGCATTTCCTGCAGCCGCCAGTAGAAAAACCAGGCGTTTTCGTGAAACATGAAGAGATCGTCGAGGCCCAGAAGAACGGTCAGCAGGCCCAAGCCGCCGGCGAAGAGAGCGGTCACATTGTCGTGTTCGGTGCGCGTCGAAACCGCGAACAGAAGGATCGCCCCCGACGCGATCAGCAGGCTCGCAGTCATGCTTTCAAGCGCGCCGTAGTAGAAGGGATTATCGGCGATCGCATTGGCATCGCGATAGAGAAGACTGTATTCCACGCCGGTGCGGTGATGCAGGTAAAGCGCGACGGCCAGAAAAACGCCACAGATGCCGAGCGAGATCAGCGACCAGGTGGCGGTTCGGGCAAGCATATGTTTTTGTGATCTGGTCATGCGGCGATTAACACTGTCCTCTGGGCCGGAGATGGCCTTAATGTCGTCCTTCGTGCTTAACTGAACCCGGATGCCCCGACAACTTGCCACAGGAGATAACCCTGCTTTTCCTCGATTCTTCGTCCAACCCGCCGCGCGGCGGGTTTTTTGTCCGGCACCGCCCCTGCGGAGGCGGGCGATGAAGGTCTGCATCGCGGTCGAGAGCTTTCCCAAGCTGTCCGAGACCTTCATCCTCGGTCAGGCGCTGGCGCTGGCCGAGCGCGGGGTCGAGGTGTCGGTTTTGACCGACGCCGTGCTGCCCTTCGCGGGCGATGCCGCGACATTGCGTCGCGCGACCCGGCTTCGATGGGGTGCATTGTCGCACCTGGCGCCGGGCCTGCGCCGGTTGCCGGCGCGGCAGGCCGACCGGGGCAGGCTGCTTCTTGATCTGGCGTTCTCGCGACGGTTCGCGGGGGCCGATGCGGTGATCGCGCATTATGGGATGAACGGGGTTCGGCTGGCCCGCATCGGGCAGCGGCGCAAGGACTTTCCGCCCATCCTGACCATCTTTCACGGCTTCGATATCGGGATGGTCCAGCATGACGGCACGCTGAACCAGTACGAACCTCTGTTCCGCGCGCCGGGTCTGCTGTTGCCCGTCAACGATGTTTTCCGCCGGACCCTGCTTGACGCCGGCGCACCGCCGGATCGCACGCGGGTGCATCACGTCGGGATCGCCACCGATGCGATCCCGTTCCGGTCGCGCGACTGGAACACCCCCTGCCTGCGGTTTCTTTCGGTCTGCCGCCTGACCGAGAAAAAGGGCCTGACCCATGCGCTGGACGCGCTGGCGCGGCTGAAGGACATCGGGCGGGACTGGCGTTATGACATCATCGGAGACGGCGCGCTTCGCCCCGAACTCGAGGCGCAGGCCAGCCGGCTGGGGTTGTCCGACCGTGTGCGTTTTCTGGGTGGCCAGCCACATGAGATCGTGCGCCGGCACCTGGATGACAGTCACGTCTTTCTCCAGCCCAGTGTCACCGCGGCGAACGGCGATGTCGAAGGCATCCCCGTGGCGTTGATGGAGGCCATGGCGGCGGGATTGATCGCGGTCGCCACGCACCATTCGGGCATCCCCGAACTGATCGCGGACGGCGAAAGCGGCTTTCTCGCACCCGAGCGGGACGCGTCGGCCCTCGCCACGAGGCTGCAATGGATAATCGACCATCCCGACCGGCTGGACGGGATCGCCCGGAACGCCAGAACGACCGTCGAACGCGAGTTTGACAATGCCCGGCAGACCGATGAACTCATCTCCCTGATCGCGGGGCTGCGCAGGGAGTGACACCGCCAAGGGGAACCGGCGGCGCGATACCGCGTTATAGGCCCTGTAATCTATTCTGCGCGGCATCTGCTGGAAAGCATTTTTTCAAGGCTTCTGAATGTTATCTCACCTCAAGAAACTGCTTTCCCTCCTTGATGCGCGGGAAAAGCGGGATGCGGCGATCCTTTTCGGGATGATGCTGATCGGCGCCATGCTCGAGGTCGTGGGCGTCGCGGCGATTCCCGCTTTCGTCAGCGTCGTGATCGACCCCGACGGCCTGCGCGGCTATCCTGTCGTCGGCGGTCTGATCGATCGGGCGGGGCTGGACAGCACGGGGCTCATCGTCTGGGGCAGCATCGCGCTGGTCGTTGTCTTTGCCGTCAAGAACGGGTTCCTGATGCTGAATTACTGGGCGCAGGTCCGGTATGTGGCCGAGCAGCGGGTGTCGCTGTCGCGCCGGCTGACGCAGGCCTATCTGTCCGCACCTTACGAATTTCACCTTGGGCGCAACAGCGCCGTCATCATCCGCAACGTCAACCGCGAGGTCATGGTGATCGCCACATCGGTCATGGCGCCGCTGCTGGAACTGTGCACAAGGCTTTTGATCCTGGCGTTCGTGCTGATCTTTCTGTTCGTCCTGGAACCCGTTGTCACGCTGTTCTGGATCGCCTTTCTCACCGCCCTCGGGGCCGTTGGCGTTCTGGGGCTGAGCGGCAAGCTGCAACGCTATGGTCTGATGGAACAGATGGAGGGTCGGCAGGTGGTGCAGGGCCTGAACCAGGCCTTCCACGGGATCAAGGACGTCAAGGTCGCGGGCCGCGAGATTTTCTTTGCTGACAAGATCGCGAACGCCGTGCGCACCATGGCCGAGACCAGCCGGTTCAAGGGGTTCGTCAGCAAGGCGATGACGCCGGTTCTGGAATTCGCCGCGGTGGTCGGCCTGCTGGGACTGGCGACGTGGCTCGTGTTGTCGGGCCGCCCCACCGAATCGATCATCGTCACGCTGTCGCTTTTCGTCGTGGGTCTGGTGCGCCTGCGCGAGACGCTGACGGCGGCCACCGCGCATCTGAGCAACCTGCGCTACAGCATGGTCTCGGTCGATCCGGTCTGGGAGGATCTTCAGCGGCTTGACAGCACGCGGCGCCCGGCGCTGAGCGGGCGGGGCACGCCGCAGCCGGTCGAGCGGCGGATCGAGTTGCGCGATGTCTGGCATCGCTATGACGAAGACTCGGATTACGCGCTCAAGGGGGTGAATGTCGAGATCGAGAAGGGAACCGCCGTCGGGTTCGTCGGCAGCACCGGCGCGGGGAAATCGACGCTGGTGGACACGATCCTCGCGCTGCTGGAGCCCGAAAAGGGCGGCGTTTTCGTGGACGGCACCGATATTCGCGACAGCGGAATCCGGGGTTGGCAGGCCAGCATCGGCTATGTGCCGCAGTCGATCTATCTGCTGGACGACACCATCCGCCGCAACATCGCCTTCGGCGTTCCCGACGACGAAATCGACGAGCAGGCCCTGGCGCGCGCGATCTCCACGGCGCAGTTGCAGCACTTCGTGGACAACCAGCCCCGCAAGCTCGACACCCATGTCGGAGAACGCGGCGGGCGCCTTTCGGGCGGCGAGCGGCAGCGTATCGGCATCGCCCGCGCGCTGTATCACGACCCCGAGGTGCTGATCTTCGACGAGGCCACATCGGCGCTCGACAACACCACCGAACGGGCCATCGTCGCTGCGGTCGAACGGCTCAAGGGCAAGCGGACGATCCTGATGATCGCACACCGCCTGACCACCGTGCGCAAGTGCGACGTGCTGCATTTCATCAAGGACGGCCGGATCGAGGCGTCGGGCAGCTATGACCAGTTGAAGGCCGACCATGCCGAATTCCGCCTGATGACGGCCGGGTAGATGGTGGCTCACGACACAAACCCCAAGCGTCCCTTGGCGCAGGGCCTGCGGCGACCGGCCGCAAGGATGGCGGCGCGCGCGGTTGCCGCCGGCATGCCGCCGGGCTGGGCCGGATGGCGCTGGGTGCGCGAGGAAACGGTGGGCGACTATCTCGCGCGCGGCGGAGCCGGAGATTACGAGACCATCCACCCCCCGGCCCGTGCAGACAACCCGCTGCCGCGCAACATCGACGACCCCACCGCGTTGTCGGACGACCCGGACTGGTTCGGCTTTTCGATGCGCGACGTGCCCAAGCGGCAAAGCGGCGAGACCTTTCGCGCGACGCTGCCCGATTGCACCGTGGTCACATTCAACGATCTTGAAAAAGACCGTTTCTGGCCAACGATCCTGAACCGCGACAACCGCGCGCTGATCCTGCGCGAAATGCGTTATCGTGCCGGACACGCCGCGGTGCTGCGCCAGGGGGCGCAACCGGTGCGGATGGCCGAGGCGACGTGGATCGCCGAACGTGTCTATGAAAACCATTCGCATTGGCTGACGGCGCATCTGCCAAAGCTGTGCCTGCTGAAGGCGCGGGGCGAACTGGACGGGCTGATCCTGCCGGCGCGGCGCTCGCCGTCCATCCACGCCTCGCTGCGGATGCTGGGCATCGCGCCGGAAAACCACTTTGTGCATGATCCCGCGCGCCCGCTGAAGGTGGACCGGCTGACCGTCTACGGCACCGACCGTTTCCGCCCGGAATTGCTGCGCCCGGTGCGCGACCTTATCGGGCATCCGGTGGCCCGGCCCTGGCGCAAGGTCTTCATCAGCCGCGCCGGAGCGGCCATCCGGCGGCTGGTGGACGAGGCCGCGATCACGCCCATGCTCAGGGATGCCGGGTTCGAACTGGTGCGGATGGAAGATCTGGATTTCGAGGCGCAGGTGCGGCTGATGGGCGAAACGCGCGTTCTGGCCGCACCGCACGGGGCCGGACTGACCAACATGATGTTCTGCCCTGAAGGCGCGCATGTGGTCGAGATCGCGACGCCGCGCTATCCCAACCCGAATTTCTATGCGCTGGCCTGTGCCATGGGGCTGAACTACTGGATGGTCGCAGCCGACTTCGCAGGCCCGGACGGAATCGACCGACTGGACCGCGATCTGACGGTCGATCCCGCGGCATTGGCCCGCGTGCTGTCGCAGATCGACGGGTAGCGGCCATGCGCATCTCGGTCGTGATCCCGGTACATGACGGCGAGGCGTTCCTTGCGCAGACGATCCGCTCGGCGCTGAACCAGACCCGCCCGCCGGATCGTATCGTGGTGGTGGATGATGGCTCGTCCGACCGCTCGGCCGCGATCGCCAAAGGGTTCGCGAGCGAGGGCGTCATGCTGATCCGCGGCCATTTCGGTGGCGCAGCGGCGGCGCGACTGGCCGGGCTGAAGCATACCGACGACGACGCGCTGATGTTCCTCGACGCCGACGACCTGCTTGGGCCGACCGTTCTGGAAGAACTGGCCGCCGTGCTCGAACGCAATCCCGGTGCCATTGCCTGCTGCCCGTGGATGCGGCTGGAACGCGACGGGGGCTGCTGGTTGGCGCGCCCGGCCTCGTGCGCGCCACGGCGTCCCGGTCAGGACGCGCTGTCGGCGTGGCTGACGGATTGGTATCATCCGCCCTGTTCCGTGCTCTGGTCGCGCGCCGCCTATGATGCCAGCGGCGGCTGGGACCGCGATGTTCCGGTGAACAATGACGGCGATCTGATGATGCGCGCCTTTCTTGCCGATGTCGCACTGGTGCCGACCGCCGGCGGCACCGCGTATTACCGCCGGCTGCCCGATGGCGCGGTCTCGCTCAGCGGGCATCGTTTTACCCGGCGGGGTCTCGACTCGCGGCTGAAGGTGCTCGACCGCATCGCCCGGCGGCTGGAACAGGCCGGGCGTATCGACCGCTATCGCAGCGCGCTGGCCGAAGCCTATGGCGCGCTGGCCGACGACGCGGTGAAATTTGGCGATCTTGCCCGGCGCGCCCGCGATGCCGCGCAAATCCACGGTGGCGACAGGTTGCTACGACGACGGTTCTGGCACGCCGTCGCGCGGTATCGACCCGGCGGGCCGAAACCCAGTGCGGCCATCGCGACGCCCTCTCCGGCACCGGATGTGCAACCGGACGCTTGCACGTCGCCTCTGGTCAGCGTCGTCGTTCCGACATTCAATCGCAGCGACGATCTGGCCCGCGCGTTGCACAGCGTGCTGGCACAAAGCTACCCTCATTTCGAGGTTCTGGTGGTCGATGACGGTTCGAGCGAAGACATCGCGGGCCTTGTTGCGAACATGCGCGATCCGCGCTTGCGCACGCTGCGCCAGTCGAAAAACCGGGGGGTGGCCGCCGCACGCAACCGCGGCATGGCCGATGCGGCGGGGCCGCTGATCGCCTTTCTGGATTCCGACGACGAATGGCTGCCGGACAAGCTGTCGCGCCAGGTCGATCTGATCCGCCAACGGCCTCCGCGCGTCGGCCTCGTCTATACCGGCGTCGTGGAACTTGGCGCACACAACAGCCGCACCGTCACCATTCCGACCGCGCGCGGCGATGTCTGGGCGGAAATGCTGCACCGCAACGTGGTGCATTACGGCACCAGCAGCGTGATGATCCGCCGCGAGGTGATCGAGACCGTGGGCCATTTCGATGAAACGCTCCCCGCGATCGAGGATTACGATTACTGGACGCGCATCGCGCGGTTTTACGAGTTCGATTTCGTCCCCGAGGCGCTGATCCTCTATCATAACGAACCGCCCGCCGAAGGCGCGCCCCCGGCCAAGCGGTCGCAGGATTTCGATGCCAACATGCGCGCGCGGCAGATGTATCTGGACCGCTACGGACTCGAGGCCGAGCGCGCGGGGTCCCTGCATCGCTTTCATCTCGACATGGCGCGACGGCATCTGGAATTGCCGGACGGCAAGGCGGGACGGGCGCGCCTGCATCTTCTCAAGGCGCTGCGCCGCCGCCCGACCGAACCGCGTCTTCATGCCTGGATGATGTTCGCGCTGATACCCCGCCCGCTGCGCCGCCGGATCCAACCGCAATTGGCAAGGCTGCGGCGCCGGTTGCCGCGGCGATTGTGGTTCGGATCGGCCGGATGAATGTCAGAGCCGTTGTCCGATCGCCCGGCGCAATCCCGTTTCGGCCCGGCCGGCCGCGTCGAAGACCCGCAGCCCCAGCCGGCCGGTCCGGCGCCGCAGAAGCGATTGGATCCGGGCGTAACCTGCCGCCGCCATCCCGTCCGCGCAACGATCCTCGATCAGCGCAACATCGCGCGCGCTCAGTTCACCGCGCCAGACGTCCAGCGAATCGGTCGAGACCGGCTCGAAGGTGCGGGCATTGTGCGACTTGCTCCATTCCCGCCAGGTATCGCTCATCTCGTGGGTGGCCGCTGGCTGGGGAACGGTGTCGCGCGAACGGTCGGTCAGCATCGCCGGCTCGAACGCCTCGTCCAGAAAGGCGCAGAGCTTGCGAAGTTCGCCCTCGGGGTCGCGCACCAGATCCTCGTATCCCAGCACCGTCACCCGCGCATCGCCGTCATGGGCCGGCGCGATATCCTCGTGAATGCGGCGCCAGTCCTCGGCATAGGCAGCGACCTGCGCGACCCGGCTTTTGACGAATATGCCGTCACGAAGGGACCGGGGCGTCATCTGCGACTGCGCCCACGGCGTCTTGAGCTGTGACGCCACCACCGCACGGGGATCCCGGCGCATCGCGATGACGCGCGCATCCGGAAACCAGTCCAGCAGCGTCGGCAGATAATTCACATGGCCCGGCGTCTTTTCGCCTGCGCGCGGCTTGTCGCAGCATTCGGCATAGGTTGCGAGGATGGACGCGAAAACAGCCTGCGCGCTTTGCTGTCCGTTCAGTCGGGCGCGACAGCGGGCGGCGTCGATCCCGACATTCCGGAACCGGTTGGATTCCGTCAGTTCCCGCCAGAAAGCGGCGAAATCATGCGGCGGACGATCGAGCGCGCCGTGTCGCTCGGCCAGCTTCATGAAATGCGTCTCGGGCGGGATCGCGATGCGGGAATGCGCCGACAGCAGGCTGCGCACCAGCGTCGTCCCCGAGCGGCCCGGACCGACGATGAATATGGGCGCGTCCAGTCTTGTCACCGGCATCGTTGATCCTTCGTCTGGAAATGGAACCACCGACCTCAACGAAAGAAAGGCCCGCAGGTTCCGCCGGACTTGGGGGAGGGAGCGGCACGTTGCCAACCGGCCAGACACGGCTAAAGTCCCAACCGAGTCGGCCCATGGCCGAAGTTGCGCAACAAGAGCAGGTCAGGAGACGAAACCGATGCCGCACGATCATGGCCACATCGACGCTGCGAGCGGCGACAGGCGCGTCGCCATCGCGATCGCGGCCAACGGGCTGTTGACCGTCGCGCAGATCGTCGGCGGGCTTCTGTCCGGCAGTCTTGCGCTGATCGCCGATGCCATCCACAACTTTTCCGACATGGCATCGCTGGTCATCGCGTTCGGGGCGCGCAAGATCGCGCGCCGCCCGGCGGATGCGAAAATGACCTTCGGCTATGGCCGGGCCGAGATCGTCGCCGCGCTGATCAACTATACCTCGCTGATCATCATCGGCTTCTATCTGGTTTATGAAGGCGCGATGCGGTTCGTCGATCCGCCCGAAGTCGCCGGCTGGACCGTGGTGATCCTCGGTGGCGTGGCCCTTGCGGTCGATACGCTGACGGCGCTTCTGACCTATTCGATGCAGAAGGGCAGCGTGAATATCCGGGCGTTGTTTCTGCACAATCTCAGCGATGCGCTGGCCTCGGTCGCCGTCATCATCGGCGGCGTGCTGATCCTGCTTTACGATCTGCGCTGGGTCGATCCGGCGATCACCATCGGCATCGCCGCCTATATCCTGTGGCTGGCTTTCACGGAAATCGGCGGCCCGATCCGCACGCTGATGCTGGGCAGCCCGCCGGATATCGACACCGATGCGGTGATGGACGCGCTGGAACGCGTGGATGGCGTCGAAGAGGTGCACCACGCGCATTTCTGGCAGATGCAGGAGCATCAGGCCGCGCTCGATACCCATGTGGTGATCGAAACCGCCCGCTGGGACGACCTTGACGACATCAAGGAGACGATCAAATCCCGCCTGCGGGAGAGGTTCGGTATTACCCATTCGACGCTGGAATTCGAACGCGCGGACAAAAAACACCTGAACGCCGATCGTTACGGACACCGATGAATACGCAAACCCGCCGTTGCGGACACGCGGATCCGACAAGCGTCGAGGACTGCGATCCGCGTGTTCAAAAGCGATGTCGGACGACCGCCCCGATTCCGCCTTGCGCGGTTTGCGCTTAGCATTTAAACGAGCAACCGCGTGGCCCCAATAGCTCAGCTGGTAGAGCAACTGTTTCGTAAATAGTAGGTCGGCGGTTCGAGTCCGTCTTGGGGCACCACCATCCGCTTTTTTGCCCTTGCAGCCCGGCGTCTTGATGACATCGGGAGAGAAGGCCCATTGCCAAAGACACGCCGGATTGCGCGCGGCTGAAGCGGATTACCTGGTCTCTCCGCCCCTTGGCCGGTCGGCATCTTCGTCCGGGCCGTCGTTCTTGTCCTTTTCGCTGCTTTCCTCCGGCTCCGGCAGATCGATCAGGTTGGCGTCCGGGATGTCGCCATGATCGGGCGTCGTGTCGGGTTCGTCGGGTTTGCCGACGATCAGCGGCAGCATGTGCGCGCCGGTTGCCGAGGCATAATCCTGCGGTTTCGGAGCTTCCCAGCTCAGCGTGTCGAAACTGTGGCAATTGGTGCAGATCGGTGTCCAGTCGGCGTGGATATGCTGACAGTTCTGGCAGACCCATTGCGGCCCGCGCGGGGCGCTCAGCGCCTTTGTCAGCCAGCCTTGCACCACCGCGTCAGACGCACCTTCGCCGCGTTCGATCGCCGCCATGAGGGTCAGTGCGCGCGCGTCGCCCGCAATCTGCGGCAGGACGCCGAGGGCGCGGCGGGCTTCGGGGAAATCCTCGGCTGCGACGTGCAATTCGGCGCGCAGCAGGCGGGTTTCGGCGTGATCGGGATGAATCCGTGTCAGCGCGGTAAAGCGTTTTATGCGCTCGTCCGGAGTTTCGTCGGATCTGATTTCGGCGAAGGCGGCGGCGAGATCGGGATGCGGCTGCACTTCCCACGCCTTTTTCAGGATACGCGTGGCATTGCGCGGCTTGTCCCGCGCGATGTAGGAGCGCGCGGCCATCGCTGCCGCAGGCACCAGATCGGGCGAGAGGCGGTTTGCCTCGATGGCCTTTTCGCGCGCTTCGATGGTGGCGGTCTCGCCGATCACGTCACGGGCTTCGGACAGGGCCAGAACCGCGTCGCGCCGGGTATAGACATCGCGCGGCAGCGTTCCCGATTTCAGTTTGGCGTTCAGGGTGTTGCGCGCGCCGGCCCAGTCATGCGCCTGGGCCTGGAGTTTCAGAAGGACGTCCTGTGTTTCCTCGTGCCGCGGCTTCAGCGCAAACGCTTTTTCGGCCAGTTTGCGGGCGGTCTCGGTGTCGCCTTCGGCCAGTTTCTGTTTCAGGATGCCCCGCACACCGACGAACCGCGTGCGTTCATCCGCCACCAGTTTCCGGTAGGTCTCGGTCGCGGTTTTGTGATCGCCCGCCAGTTCGGCCGCCTGCGCCTTGAGCAGGTTGGTCAGCGCCGGCTTGTTGAGGTATTTCTCGGCCTGGTTGGCCTTGCTGAGCGCCAGCCGCCCCTCGCCCGAGGCCAGCGCCATCAACCCGTCGGACAATGCCTGAAACCCGCGGCGTTCGCGGTTGCGGTCGAAATGACGCGACAGCGCGGTTTCGTCACCGTTCAGGAACCGCAGCAGCGCCACCAGAAACGACAACAGCTTGAGCAACACCCAGACCGCCACGATCAGCACCAGCGCGGCGATCACCGATTGCAACGGGCCAAGCGTGTATTCCGTGCCAGCCACGGTGATCTGCACGCCGCCCTGGGTTTCCAGCAGATAACTAGCGCCCAGCGCAAGTGCGGCGATGACCGCCACGAAAAACAGGATCTTGATCAGGGACCAAAGCATGGCACGTCCTTCAATTGGTGTTCAGGCTTTGCGCCAGATCATCTGCGGCCTGAATTGCCTCCAGCCGGGTTTCGGCCTGCGCGCGCCAATCGGCGAGCGGCGGCTTGGCCGCGTCCGGCAAATTCTCGATCTCGTCCAGCGCGCGCGACAGGTTGCCATTGGTCAGCGCCGCCTCGGCGCGCGACAGGATCGCATCGGGATCGTTGCCCTCACGCGGGGCGACCGAGCGCGCACCCAGCTGGCGTTGCAAAAAGGTGCCAAAGCTGCGGGATCCGTCCGGACCCTGCGCGCGCACGGCGGCCAGGGCGTTGCGCGCGGCCGGGGGGAAATCGGTTTGCAGCGCCGCCATCGTCGCGACCCCGTCCTGTGCGGCGTCGCTTAGCGGAGCCGGGACCGAGACGCCGTTATTCTCTAGCATCTGCAGCTGATCGGCGTAGGGCCGCCCCGAATCCAGCGCCGCGCGCACCTGCGCGACGGCGGTGCGGTTGGCGGCCATCTGTGCCGCGGCGGCGGCCTGATCCTCTTTGGCGCGGGCGTCGGTTTCCATCCTGCGGGCCTGTTCAACCAGCGCCTCCATCTCGGCGCGCTGATCGGCGACCGAGCTTTGCAGCGTCTCCAGTTCACGCTCATAGGCGGCGATCGCGCTTTCGGACACACCTTGCGACATCGGCTGTTTCTCAAGCTCGGTCAGGCGCTCGTCCAAGGGCCCGATACGGCCCGCGATCCGGTCAAGTTCCGCCGTGACGGTGTCGAGCCGTTCATCCAAGGGATCCACGCGGGCGGACAGATCGGACATCTGCGTCTCCAGCGCATCCAGATCGGGGATCGACAGCCCGTCGAGATCGGCGCGCAGGTCGCTGATGGCGCTGTCATGCGCGGACACCTCGTCGCGCAGCGTTGCGATTTGCTCGGTCGGGTCTGTCGCCTGCAGCGTGTCCGGCAGAAAACGGTCCAGCAGATCGGCCCGCGCCGCCACAAAGCCCAGGATCGCCGCAAGGACACCGCCCAGCAGCGCAGGCAGGAAACCGGACCGCTTTTCGACCACGCGCCCGGCCGGTTTTTCCGGTTCGGCAGGCTCGGGTTTTCGGGGCGCCGGTTTGGCGGATTTGGTAGAAGGCGTTGTCTTTGCGGCCTCGGGTTTTGCCGGCTCAGGCTTGGCCGCACCAGCTTTCGCAGCCTCGGGCGTGTTCGAAGGCGGGCCCTGATCCTGGCGCTGGGTTTCGTCCGCGTCCTGCATCAGCAGCGGGTCGCGGGGGTTTTCGGTTTCCGCCTTGGTCCAGGGCGCATCGCTTTTGGCCTTCGCCTTGTCGCCGGTCCCTTTCGATTTTTCCACGGCATCGCCCTGGGTCTTGTCGTCGGGTTTTGGTGTGGAGTCGTTCTTGTCGGCCACCTTGATGATCCCTCTTGATTCTGACCCGGATGCGCGCGGTGCACCGGCAAACCTTACTGTGCGTCCGGGCCACCCTCAACCCGGCTTGCCGGTTTGGCAAGCATTTCAACCGCATCCGCCAGTGCCGCGGCGGTGGGTCGCGTTGCCACGATCAGCCGTTGCAGCGGCAAATCGCGCAACGGCGCTGCCGCCGCATCGCTGATCGCGGCGGCGCGCACATCCGCGCCGATATGGGCCACTTTCGCGAATTGCCGCGCCGTGCGGGGCGAAAACAGCGGCACGATCACCGGCCCCGGACCTGCAAGCACGGTTTGCGCGGCGTCGTCAAGCGCGAGCACCTCCTGCTCATAGATCACCTGCACGATAACCTCGCATCCCACGGGTGCCAGCGCCCCGGCAATATCGCCGCTGCCGTGACGCCCGCGCAGATGCAGCAGCGGGCTGGGGGGCGGATCCGCGCGCAGCGTCGCGATCAGTTCGGCGGCATCCTCGCCCACCATGCGGGCCTGCCAGCCGTGTTCGCGCGCGGTCCGCGTCGTCCACTCCCCGACGCAATGGCAGGGCAGATCGCGCCGGTCGGTCGCGCCCGCCGCGATGGCGACGCCGTTGGCCGAGGTAAAGATGATGCCCCGTGCCGCGCCGAAATCGATGTGTTCCGCAATCGGCACGATCCGCAGCAGCGGCGAATGGCACACCGTCAGGCTCGCGCGCAATTCATCGGGCAGATCGGCCACGAAACGCGCGCCGGCGGCGCGGGGGCGAGTCATCAGCAGGGTGGTCTGCGCCATCGCGGTGCGCTCTCTCGGGATTGTTTGCCGGCAGCCCGAGTGTTACCTGCCGGAGTGCGGGGTTGCAACGGGCGGGTACATGGCGCGGACAGTGACGATTCTGGGACTGGAAAGCAGTTGCGACGACACCGCCGCCGCAGTGGTGCGGCAGGGGCCCGACGGCGCGCAGATCCTGTCCTCGGTCGTGCATGGACAGGGGGATCTGCACAGCGCCTATGGCGGCGTCGTGCCGGAACTGGCAGCGCGCGCCCACGCCGAAAAGCTGGATATCTGCGTGATGCAGGCGCTGCAGGATGCGGGGCTGACGCTGGCGGATCTGGATGCCGTGGCTGTGACAGCCGGGCCGGGGCTGATCGGCGGCGTGGTGGCCGGCGTGATGTGTGCCAAGGGCATCTGCGCCGCGACCGGTCTGCCGCTGATCGGGATCAACCATCTGGCCGGTCACGCGCTGACCCCGCGCCTGACCGACGGCGTTGAGTTTCCCTATCTGATGTTGCTGGTCTCGGGCGGGCATTGCCAGTTCCTGATCGCCCATGGCAGCGACGATTTCACCCGCCTTGGCGGCACCATCGATGACGCGCCGGGCGAGGCGTTCGACAAGGTCGCCCGCCTTCTCGGACTGCCCCAGCCGGGCGGCCCGGCGGTCGAGGCCGAGGCGCGCAACGGCGATCCGGCGCGCTTTGCCTTTCCCCGCCCCTTGCTGGACCGGCCCGATTGCGACCTGTCGTTCTCCGGCCTGAAAACCGCGCTGCTGCGCCAGCGGGACACGATCGCGCGGGACAAGGGCGGGCTGACGCGGCAGGACCGCGCCGACCTTTGCGCGGGCTTCCAACGGGCCGTTGCGGATGTGCTGGCCGAGAAAAGCCGCCGCGCGATCAAACGCTACCTGACGCAAGTTCCCGCCGCTCCGGTCATGGCCGTGGCCGGAGGGGTTGCCGCCAACGCCACCATCCGCGCCGCGTTGCAGGACGTCTGCGCGCAGACGGGCGTTGCCTTTGTCGCGCCGCCGCTGGCATTGTGCACGGACAACGCCGCGATGATCGCCTATGCCGGGATCGAGCGGTTTCTGACCGGCGCACGCGACGGCATGGACCTGTCCGCACGCCCGCGCTGGCCACTGGACCGGACCAGCCCGGCGATGCTGGGAAGCGGCAAGAAAGGGGCAAAGGCATGAGCATCGCAGTGATCGGCGCAGGCGCGTTCGGCACGGCGCTGGCGATCTCGCTGGCGGCGAACGGGCCGGTCTGCCTGTGGACGCGGGATGGCGATCATGCCCGGCAGATGCAGGACAACCGCGAGAACACGCGCCGTCTGCCCGACGTCCCCCTGCCCGACCGGCTGAGCGCGACCGCCGATTTCGCCGCCGCCGCACGCCACGACACGGTTCTGCTGGCCGTTCCCATGCAGCAATTGCGCCGCGTTCTCAGCGATCATGCCGATGCGCTGCGCCATGCCACGCTCGTGGCCTGCTGCAAGGGGATCGAGCTGGAGACCGGCCTTGGCCCGTGCGCCGTGATCGGACAGGTTTTGCCGCAAACAGCTTGCGCATTGCTGACCGGACCCAGTTTCGCCCATGACATCGCGCGCGGCCTGCCCACGGCGCTGACGCTGGCGACCCGGGACGCCGAACGCGGCGCGCAATTGCAAACCAGGCTCAGCACCGCGAATATCCGGCTCTACCGCACCACGGACGTGATCGGCGCCGAACTGGGCGGGGCGCTCAAGAACGTGATCGCCATCGCCTGCGGTGCGGTGATCGGGGCGGGCATGGGGGCCAGCGCCCGCGCGGCGCTGATGACGCGCGGCTATGCCGAGATGCAGCGCATGGCGCTGGCGCTTGGTGCGCTGCCCGAAACGCTGGCCGGGCTGTCGGGATTCGGCGATCTGGCGCTGACCTGCACCTCGGAACAGTCGCGCAATTATCAACTGGGGCTTGCCATAGGTCGGGGCGAAGGCTTTGATCCCAGCATCACGGTCGAGGGCGCTGCGACCGCGCGGGCCGTCGCGGCCAAGGCAGCGGCGATGGGTCTGGACATGCCGATCACGCTGGTCGTGGTGGCGTTGCTGGACGGTGATGCAACCCCCGAAAGTGCGATGACCGGTTTGCTGGCGCGTCCGCTGAAAGAGGAATGACGCGATGAATTACTGGCTGTTCAAGTCCGAACCCGCCTGCTGGAGCTGGGACGATCAGCAGAAAAAGGGCGAAGCGGGCGAAGAATGGGACGGCGTGCGCAATTATCAGGCGCGCAACTTCATGCGTGAGATGGCGCTGGGCGATCGCGGGTTCTTTTACCATTCGCAAAAGGAAAAGGCCGTCGTCGGAATTGTCGAGATCTGCGCCGAGGCCCATCCCGACAGCACCACCGACGACGATCGCTGGGAGTGCGTGGACGTCAAGGCCGTGCGCGGGTTTACCCAGCCGGTGACGCTGGACCAGATCAAGGGCGATGGACGTCTGGACGACATGGTTCTGGTCAAGAACCCCCGCCTGTCAGTGCAGCCGGTCACGCGCAAGCAATGGGAAATCGTCTGCGCTCTGGGAAAGACGCCGCCCGATTGATGGGGAGGGCTCCGGTATCCCGGAGCCCTCCCTCTCACCCCGCGTGCTCCCTACGCACCACACGCGTGTCGAAAATCGAATGTTTCGCCCTTGCAGCATCGACAGGATAGCGCGTCGCCCCCGCAAGCGGCAAACCCAAAGCGCGGCGCATTTGATCCAAATGCAAAACGCCCGCCGCAACCGGCGGGCGCTGCGTTTCACCATACGAGACCGATCAGCCGTAAACCGATTCCTTGCCGAAATGTCGGGTCAGCATGTAATAGACCACCGCACGATACTTGTTGCGCTCGGACCGGCCGTAGGTCTCGATCACCTTGTCGATGGCCTGCATCAACTCGGGCCCGTCGGGCAAACCCAGTTTCCGGATCAGGAAATTGTTCTTCACGGTCTCGAGCTCACCCTCCTGCGAGCTTGCGACCGTCGCGCTGTCGGCATTGTAGATCGACGGCCCGCAACCGATGGTGACCTTGGTCAAAAGATCCATATCGGGCGTCACGCCGCATTTGTTTTTCAGATCGTCCGCATATCGCGCAATCAAATCTTCCCGCTTGCTCAAATCACGTCTCCCGTTATCGCCACACTTGCGATTGCGCGCGGATATGCCGCCCGCAACTCGCGCATTTAGCCCAAGGTCAGGACTTTTAGTCAATAGTTGACGGTTGCAGCGCGCGCGATTGCGGCGATGAAGACTGAACGGATGCGGGTTTGCCGGAGAGTAAAACGCTCGATTGATGAGCGAAATGTCTGACGTCGGCACCGGTGGCACACGGATGTCAGGCGCGCGCATAGAGCGGCAGTATCGCCCCGCTGATTTCCGTATTGGCCGGCGAGATCAGATGCAGGATCGCCTCTGCCGCCGCCGAGGGGCTCAGCCAATTCGACGGATCGGCCTTGGGCATCGCGGATCGGTTGGCGGGCGTGTCGATCGTCGAAGGGGCAATCGCGTTCACGAGAATCCGCTCTCCCTTCAACTCCTCGGCCAGCGCCTGCGTGAGCGCACCGATTGCGGCCTTGCTGGTGGCATAGGCCACCATCTTCGCCCCCTTGCGCGGTTCCAGCGCGGGGCGCGCCGCGACATTGACGATGCGCCCGCCCCGACCGGTTTCTTGCATGGCGGCGGCGGCGGCGCGGCAACACAGCACGGCGGTCAGGGTGTTCTTCTCGATCATGCCCAGGAATTCCGCGCGCCCGGTCTTTGCAAGTGGCGCCATCACGAAACCGCCCGCCAGATGGACCGATGCCCAAAGCTCCGGAATGGCGGCGTAGAAATCCGCCACAGCCGCCTCGTCCGTCAGATCCACACCGGGTGTGACATGCAGCCGATCCCCTTCTGCGCCGGTGGCGCCTTCGGTGCGATGGCTGGGCACATGACAGGTCGCGCCGGCCTCGAGCAGACGCTTGACGACGACCTCGCCCAGCGCACCGGTGCCTCCGGTCACGGCAACATGTCTTCCGGATAGCGGTTGTTCGGTCATGAGAACATCGTAAGCCATTAAGTTGATCAAAGGCAAACCGAATTAAACGCGCCATGCAGAGGCGGCGTTGGCATCCAGACCAGACAATGACTGCTACCGCCAAAAATGCGGGCTTCTGCGATTCCAGCCGGGCAAGTCGGAAAGGACCAGCGTTGACGTTTGGTTAAGGGGAGGCATTTTGGCGTGGTGGGCGTTGTCCCTGTCAGGCGACGCCCGGACGGGGACCGCGTCGGTGAGATGGAGACGAAGTTGGAGCGCAAAATGTCTGACCCGCTATATATCGCCCGTCCAATTCTGCCGACGCTGCGTGAACTCGAACCATTGCTCGAAGGCATCTGGGCGCGCCGCATGCTCACCAATTGCGGCCCCCTCCACGACCAACTCGAAGCCGCGCTGTCGCGCCACCTCGGCGTGCCGACCGCGATGCTGTTCAACAACGGCACGACCGCGCTTCTTGCCGCACTTCGCCTCCATGATCTGCCGCCTGGCAGTGAAGTGATCACGACTCCCCTGACGTTTGCGGCGACGGCCCACGCGATCTCCTGGAACGGGCTGGTGCCGGTTTTCGCGGATGTGTCGCCTGACGATCTGACACTGGATCCCGCATGCGTTCAGGCGGCGATTACCGGGAACACGTCGGCCATTCTGGCCGTCCATGTCTATGGGACCGTTTGCGATCTGGATGCATTGCAGGATATCGCCCGTTCGAACGATCTCCGTCTTATCTACGATGCCGCCCACGCGTTCGGTTGCAAGGTGTTTGACCGTGCGATCGGATCATTCGGCGATGCCACGGTCTTCTCGTTTCATGCGACCAAGCTTTTCCACACGTTCGAAGGCGGTATGATAACCACGAACAAGGCGAGTGATCGGCAGATGATCGAAAATCTGCGCAATTTCGGTATCGAGGACGAGGAAGAGGTCGGCAGCATCGGAATCAACGGCAAGATGAACGAGTTGCAGGCGGCGATCGGCTTGCTGAACCTGCCTCTGGTCGAAGCGGAACACACGGCAAGGGCCAGGCTCAGGCAGAAATACGAAGCGTTCCTCTCGGACCTTCCCGGTATCACCTTGCAACCCGATCAAGCGGGGGTGACGCGTTCCGAGCAATATTTCGCGCTCCGGATCGACCCTGACCGCTTTGGCCGATCGCGGGACGAGATCTGCGCCGCGTTGCGGGAGGTCGGCATAATCGCGCGCAAGTATTTCCATCCGATCTGCACGGATTTCAAACCCTATCGAGGATATCCAATTCATTCGGTTCGCGACCAACCGACGGCCGAAAAAGTCAAGTCGCACGTCCTTTGCCTGCCATTTCACGGCGAGGTGAGTGACGAGGCTGTCCGCAAGATCAAAGGCGAGTTCCTCGCGAAATCCGCGCGGTGGTGAAAAACCGGAGCAACCGCAGGAGCGAACGGGTCATGACGAACGATGCCGACACTGCCGCGCGTCCGTTACTGTTCAATTCGGTCCGCAGCTTCGCTATACGGGGGCCAGAGACTTTACCAGTTGTCGGACATCCTGCTATTTCTCCAGCCACGCGATTGTATCGCCTCGCCGCTACCGATACTCACCCGCTGCACCCGGATAAGAAGCACTGAATGAAACTGACATACTTTCGCGGCGCTGAGCCGAATTTCGGCGATGAGCTCAACGCGTTCCTGTGGGACAGCCTGCTGCCGCCGGGCTTTCTGGACGACGACGAGGACGATCTGTTCCTGGGGGTCGGGTCAATCATCTGGGATCATCTTCCCGGTCAGTCAATCAAGCATATCATCGGTTCGGGATATGGCGGCTACACCGCCAAGCCCGATGTAACGCAGGACGACTGGACGATCGCCTGGGTGCGTGGCCCGCTGACGGCGCAGACGCTTGGTATCGATCCTGCGCTGGCCATCACGGACGCCGCTGTACTGCTTCGCGAGATCGACCTGCCGCTGCCTGCCGCGGATGTCGGCATCGCCGTCATGCCGCATTTCGAAAGCGTCAGGCGGGGCAACTGGGCCGAGGTTTGCGCGCTCGCGGGGTTCACCTTTCTGGATCCGCGCAAGGATCCGTTACAACTGATCGCCCAGATCAAAGGCGCCGATCTTTTGATAACCGAGGCGATGCACGGTGCCATTGTCGCCGATGCCTTGCGCACCCCGTTCATTCCCATCACGCCGGCCCATCCCAGCCACCGGGCCAAATGGCTGGACTGGTCGCAATCCCTGGGATTGGATCTTCGCCCCAGCCAAACGGTGCCTTCATCGCTGCGCGAACTCTACGTCAAGATGACCGGTCTGCGAGGTCAGGGACAGAAATCGCGCGCCATACTGGATCATGGGCTATTGTCGCCTGCGCATGCCTATGTCACACACCGAGCGGCAGCCAGACTGACAAAGATCGCGCGGTCGACCGACCCTCATTTGTCGGACGACGCTGCGATCACGCAGGCCACGACACGCTGCCTGGAAGCGCTGGATCATTTTGTGCGTCGTCATCGGCCAGCGACGGGCCGCTGATTTACCCTTTACGTTCCAGCGTCCTGGAATCATCGCGGTCGAAAGCCGAAAAGAAGACATTCACCCCGCGTCCGCAACCGACATGACTGGCACCTTGCACGGCCCTTGCGAAGTGACGTATGTCGCGTGGAAATTCCAACCCGTGGCGCTGCCGCCGCCAAAGCGATGCACGAGGCCAGGTTCGATGTCGTCAGCCCTTCCGCCGCCGGGCTCTTTACCGGCTCCACGCTTTCTGCCGCAGCTCTGCCGGGCGGACGGCGCCAGGGTTTGCCGCGCATGACATCAAAGCCGGCGGAAAATCTGGGCCATCATCGCACGGGGCGCGCGCGCCGTGCCGTTTCGGGGGTGCTCTGGTCGGGCCTCAATGCCTTTATTCCGGCCGCATCGGGGCTGGTCGTGTTTCTGCTGGTGTCGCGGGCCATCAGCCCCGAGGAATTCGGCTTTGTCGCCTTTGCGGTTGCGATCGTCGGCGCTGTCGGAGCCTTTTCACCTGCCGGTTTCGGCGATGCGCTGATCCAGCGATCCGACTTGAATCCCGCGCATCTGAACGCGACGTTCTGGCTGTGTTCACTCTGGGGTCTGGTGCTTTACGGTCTGACGGCCCTGATGGCGCACCCTCTGGCCGTGTGGCTGGGCGATCCGATGCTGTCCACCCTGTTGCCGGTGGTCGCGATACGCCTGATCTTCGATCTGGCCTCGGTTGTGCCATCCGCGCTGCTCAGCCGCACTATGCAGTTCCGCCAGATCGCGCTCCGCACGATGATCGCATCGGTGCTGTCGATGATCGTCTGCCTGATCGTGCTTTATCTGGGATACGGCCTGTGGGCGTTGGTGCTGTCGCAATTGGTCGCAGCCATGACGATCTGCGCTGTCAGCTGGCTTTCGGTCAGCTGGCGTCCCGCGCTGCGACTTGATCGGCACGCGTTCCGCGATCTGACAAGCTTTGGCGGCTACGCGTCCGGTAGCCGCCTGATCACCACGATCAATGTCGAGCAATTGCTGATCGGCGCCCTGCTCGGCAGTGCCGCGCTGGGGCTTTTCTACTTTGCCCGCCGGATTTTCCAGATACTGAACGATGTCCTGACCGGAGCGCTGGCTGCAGTATCGTATCCGCTGCTCTCTTCGATGCAGGACGAGCCGGAAAAGCTGCGCGAGGCGTATCTCGCGACGACGTTCCTGTCTTCGGTGTTGGCCTTTCCGGCCTTTGTGGGTCTGGCGCTGGTCGCCGGCGACGCGATCCCCCTGATGTTCGGTGCGAAATGGACCGGTGCGGTCCCGGCCTTGCAGGCCTTCTGCGCCATCGGCGTGCTGAGTTGCATCGGTATCCTTCAGGCGGCCCTGATCCGCGCAAAAGGTCGGGCGGATTGGTGGATGTGGTATCAGTCGGGCCAGCAGATCTTGACGGCGATCGTCGTTCTGCTGCTGGCGCCTTTGGGCATAACCGCGGTCGTGGCGGGCATTGCGATCAAAACATGGCTGACCTTCCCGTTCGTCGCCTTGCTGGCAGGACGGATGATCCACCTCTCGCCCGGGCGCTATGGCGCGCAGTTTCTACCGCCGCTGCTGGGATGCGCCGTAATGGCCGTGGCGGTTATTGGTGTGCGGCATGGGACTGAGCTTTCGGGGGTATGGGGGCTACTCTCGCAGATCGCAGCCGGAGCCATCAGCTATGCCCTGACGGTGATCCTGACGGCTGGCTCCAGGCTCCGCACGATGCGGGCGATCATTCGGAAAAAGCGTGTCACCGTCCAGTCCGGCCCCGGAGGCAGAACCGAAAGCCCGGAGGTAACATGACCGCCCCATTGATTTTCGTGATCCCCGTCCAGCATCAGGACGCAATCCCCGACGTGGCCCTGCAAAAACGCTATCTCGCACAGACCCTGACATCGATTGCGGCGCAGACGGTTCCCGACTGGGAATGCGTGATCGTGGCGAATACCGGCGCCGATTTGCCCGATCTGCCGCCGGGATGCCGCGTGCGGTTCGTTGACTTGCCGCGGGCCCACCTGCCGGACCGGGCCACTCGGCTGGAGGCTTATTACGATGCGATACGCAATGACAAGGGCCAGCGCATTTACGCCGGAATGCACGACGCGGCACCTGAAAGTCATATAATGGCCGTAGATTCCGATGATTTCGTCAATCGCCGTTTGGCCGAACTGGTTCTGGCCAATCGCGGCACCCCTGGCTGGAACCTCGAGCAGGGCTATGTCTGGTCGGGCGGAAGCTGGTGTTATCTGCAACCGGATTTTCATCAGATGTGCGGCACATCGCATATCATCCGGCGCGACCTCTATGGCGTCCTGGAGCGAGCGGGACAGATCGACATCGATGCGGTCAAGCGCCGGCTGGGCAGCCATATCTTCATTCATCACGATCTGGCGGCCGCCGGGCAACCTCTGCCTCCGCTCCCATTCCCGGGCGCGGTCTATCGCATCGGAAATTCGCAATCGGCCAGCGGCACCGGAAAACTCTTCGGCGCGATGACCCCGCCGCGCCGTTTTGTCAGGCATCCACTCAGCAGCGCGCGCCGCCTTTTGCGCTACCGGCGCGTGACGACGACGCTGCGAAACGAATTCTCACTGCCGTCAGGTTAGGATCCGTGGTCTGTCCGGACCGGCGCGTAACGGCGCGAGGGTCAAGTGTTGGACGCGGAGGACCTGAACGGATCGCGGCCCCATCACGGTTAGCCGACCGTGAATTCCTGCTTTTTCTTTCGCCCATCCGAACGGCGAAATTTGCGTCTCCAACAACCCGTGGTCCGCTTGGTTTTACCCTTCGGGACGACGGCAGACGCGAAGCCATCGGCCGCATGCACACCGATTGAAACAGAACGACCAGCGCTTTTGGCGCATTGCCGCCGATGCGGAATGCAGGAGGGAACGCAAGTTCAGGACATCGGTTGTCGCAGCACAGCAGACTGCGGAGCATGCAATGAAAACAACCGTGACGGCTATCGTTCCCACCTATAACCGCGCATCCTATCTGGGTGAGTGCCTGAACGCGCTTGCAACGCAAACGCGGCCGGTCGACGAGATCATCGTCTGGGACGACGGATCGACGGACGACACTTCGGATATCGTTCGCCAGTGGGACGCTGGTTTCGGGCAAGGGTCGCGTCCGGACAGCGATGTCGCCCCGGATGCCGCAGACGAGGGTACGCTGCGCTATTTTCGGTCCGAAAACGGGGGCAAGTCGCGTGCCCTCAATCACGCGCTCCAACACGCGCGCGGCGATTACATCTGGATTTGCGACGACGATGATCTTGCATTGCCCGATGCCGTCGCCTTGCTGGCCGGCTGTCTTGATGCAGATGCCGCGCTTGTTGCGGCGGCGGGAAGCTATCGCCGCTTCACGACGGATGAGGTGAGCGGCGCAAGGACCGAGGAGGGGCCGGGACACTGGCCGGATCTGTCCTCCGGGTCGGTATTCCGGCACATTCTGGAAGACATGTTCATCTTTCAGAACGCCACCATGGTCCGGCGGAGCGCGTTGCAGCGGGCTGGCCCGTTTCGGGAGGATCTGCCCCGTTCGATCGATTACGACATGATCCTTCGGCTGGCGGCGATCGGCGCCATCGAGGTTCTGGACGAGCCGGTGTTTCTGCAGCGTCAGCACGAAGGCGATCGTGGCCCGGCGGTGTCGCGTCACGCGGCGGAGAGTTCGGTTGAGGTCTGGAAGGAAACGGATCGTCTCATCTTCGACGACTTTCGCGATGCCATTCCCATTTCGAGTTACGAGGCGATGCTGGAGGGCCCCGATACCGAATTGATCCGCCGCGCCGCGTTGCTTCAACGCGCCTGCGTCTACGCCCGACACGACGATTGGGAACGGGCGCTGGAGGATATGCGCGACGCGGCGCGCGTGCTGCCGGATGTGAACCTGACCGATACCGAGCATTGGATCTGCCGGCGGGCCATGGCGGGGAAGTTCTTCATCGATACTGCGGTGCCGCGCGAGTTGCGGCGCAAGCTGATCGCTTTTGCGGGTACATCGCCCGCGGCGGCGGGAATCGTCAGGGCTCTGGCCCGCGGGATCGTCTGGCGCGCGCGGCACGCTCTGCAGTGCCACCGGCCCAGACACGCGATTGAAATCGGACATTTTGCCGGATCGCTACGACTGGCGGCACGCGCGCAATCAGGCAAACAGCCCGGCGCGCTGGCGGAACGGCGTGATCTTGATTTTGGCACAGGTTATCTGACACGGACCCCGAAACGGGCATCCGCTTCGGTGGCAAGAACGTCCTGATGATCAACTGGGATTTGACACCGGGAAACTAGCACGCCGCAGATCCCGGGCATTCATATGATCATCATGTCCACCCCTGACCGCGCAAACGCAAAAGCGGCGCCCGCCAGGGCGCCGCCGTTCCGTCCTGTCGCGGGCGACATCCGTCAGTATCGGTAATGTTCGGGCTTGAACGGGCCATCGGGACTGACGCCGATATAGGCCGCCTGCTCGGCACTCATCTTGCTGAGTTTCGCGCCGATCCGGTCCAGATGCAGCCGCGCGACCTTTTCGTCCAGATGCTTGGGCAGCACATAAACCTCGTTCTTGTAGTGATCGCCCCTGGTCCAAAGCTCGATCTGCGCCAGTGTCTGGTTGGTGAAGCTGGCCGACATCACGAAACTGGGATGTCCGGTTGCGTTGCCGAGGTTCAGAAGACGGCCCTCGGACAGCAGGATGATGCGATTGCCCGAGGGCATCTCGATCATGTCGACCTGTTCCTTGATGTTGGTCCATTTGTGGTTCTTCAGCGACGCGACCTGAATTTCATTGTCGAAATGGCCGATATTGCCGACGATGGCCATGTCCTTCATCTCGCGCATGTGTTCGATGCGGATCACGTCCTTGTTGCCGGTGGTGGTGATGAAGATGTCGGCGGTCGAAAGCGCATCTTCCAGCGTCGTCACCTCATATCCGTCCATCGCCGCCTGAAGCGCGCAGATCGGGTCGATCTCGGTCACTTTGACCCGCGCCCCGGCCCCGCTGAGGCTCGCGGCGCTGCCCTTGCCGACGTCACCGTAACCGCAGACCACGGCGACCTTGCCCGCCATCATAGTATCGGTGGCGCGGCGGATGCCGTCCACCAGCGATTCCTTGCAGCCATATTTGTTGTCGAATTTCGACTTGGTGACGGAATCGTTCACGTTGATCGCCGGGAACGGCAGATGTCCTTTTTCCATCATCTGATACAGGCGATGCACGCCGGTGGTGGTTTCCTCGGACACGCCTTTCAGCATGTCGCGCTGTTTGACGAACCAGCCGGGGCTTGCCGCGATCCGCTTGCGGATCTGGGCGAACAGCGCCTCTTCCTCTTCGCTGGTGGGGGTGGCGATCAGGTCTTCCTCGCCCTCTTCGACGCGCGCGCCCATCAGGATGTAAAGCGTCGCGTCGCCGCCATCGTCCAGGATCAGGTTCGCGCCCTCGTCGAATTGAAAGATGCGGTCGGCATAGTCCCAGTATTCCTCCAGCGTCTCGCCCTTGATGGCGAACACTGGCACGCCAGTGGCGGCGATCGCGGCGGCGGCGTGGTCCTGCGTGGAAAAGATGTTGCACGACGCCCAGCGCACCTCGGCGCCCAGCGCGGTCAGGGTTTCGATCAGCGCGGCGGTCTGGATCGTCATGTGCAGGCTGCCGGCGATCCGCGCGCCCTTGAGCGGTTTGCTTTGTCCGTATTCCTCGCGCAGGGCCATCAGGCCGGGCATCTCGGTTTCGGCGATATCCAGTTCCTTGCGGCCGTATTCGGCCAGCGCGATGTCCTTGACGATGTAATCTGTGCTCACGGGAGTCTCTCCAGCTGTTTGCAGCGCATCTAGCACTGTCTGCCAAGGCGCACAATCCGCGCCCATGGGGGCCGGGTTTACAGCACCGGGGCGGGCAATTATCCACGGGCGAAACCCTTGCGGATGGACGGCACCATGAGACAACCCCGCGCCTGGCAGCGCATGCTTTCGGGCCGCAGGCTGGACCTGCTTGACCCCACGCCGGTCGATATCGAGATCGAGGATATCGCCCACGGCCTGGCCTTCGTCGCCCGCTGGAACGGGCAGACGCGCGGCGATTACGCCTATTCGGTGGCGGAACATTCGCTGCTGGTGGAAACGCTGTTCGGGCGGATCGCGCCCGGCGCGCCGGTGAAATGGCGGCTGGCGGCGCTGCTGCATGACGCGCCGGAATACGTCATCGGAGATCTGATTTCGCCGGTCAAGGCGGCGGTCGGGCCGGGCTACGGCGAACTGGACCAGCGGCTGACGGCAGCCATCCACATGCGGTTCGGCCTGCCCGCGGCCCTGCCCGCCACGATCAAGCGCCAGATCAAGCGCGCCGATCGCGTCAGCGCCTGGATGGAAGCCACCCGCATCGCCGGGTTCACAATGGCCGAGGCCGACCGGCTGTTCGGAAAGGCGCCAGCCGACCTGATCGACGGGCTGGATATCCAGTTGCGTGCGCCGACGCTGGCGCGCGATGCCTATACGCAGCGCCACGCCGAATTGCTGGCGCGGCTTTAGCGCGGGCTGCGCTTGGCCAGGATACGCTGCAAGGTGCGGCGATGCATGCCCAGACGGCGCGCGGTTTCGCTGACATTGCGGTCGCACAACTCGTAAACGCGCTGGATATGCTCCCAGCGCACGCGATCCGCGCTCATGGGATTTTCCGGGGGCGGGGGCATCTCGTCGGGGGTGGCCAGCAACGCATTGGTCACATCCGTGGCGTCGGCGGGTTTGGACAGATAATCGGTCGCGCCGATCTTGACCGCCGCGACGGCCGTGGCAATCGCGCCATAGCCGGTCAGCACGACCACCCGGCTGTCGGGGCGGCGTTCTCGCAGCACCTCGACCACGTCCAGCCCGTTGCCATCGTCAAGCCGCAGATCGACCACCGCATAGGCCGGCGGGCGGGCGGTGGCGATGGCCTTGCCCGCGGCGACGGACTGGGCGGTCTCCACCTCGAATCCGCGCTTTTCCATGGCCTTGGCCAGCCGGCGCAAGAAGGCCTCGTCATCGTCCACCAGAAGAAGCGACTTGTCCGGTCCGATCTCTGGCGTTGATGCGTCGGCCATGCTCACCTCGTGTCAATGGATGTTTGCGGCAGTATTAACAGCGGCAGATCAAACGTCAAACACTGTCACCACCCGGCGGCGTCGAGAAAACAGCCGATCTTGTCCGCCATCTCTTCGGGTCCGGTATCGCGGCGGAAAAATTCGACGAACCCTTCCTCGGGCAATACCAGATAGGACATGGTGGTGTGGTCGACCAGGTAAAAATCGTCCTCGGCCGGTTGCGCGCTGTAAAACGTCTTGTAGGCGTTGCTGGCCGCCTTGACCTGTTCGGGCGAGCCTGTCAGCCCGATCATCCGCTCGTGCATGTTGGCGGCGAAATCGCCGACGACCTCGGGGGTATCGCGCTCGGGGTCGATCGAGATGAAGACCGGCGTGACCATCTGGCCGCGCTCTTCCAGAATCCCGACGGCGGCGGCGTTGCGCGCGACATCCAGAGGGCAGACATCGGGGCAGAAGGTATAGCCGAAATAGATCAGCGCGGGCTGGCTGATGACGTCCTCGTCCGTCACCGTCTGCCCTTGCGCATTGACCAGTTCGAACGGCCCGCCGATCTGGGCCGAGCCGCCGGCGATCTGCCCGCCCCGGCATTGCGCGAACTTGTCGCTGTCGCCGGTCATGGTCAGCAACCAGATACCTGCGGCAATCGCGATGACGACAATGGCGGCAACAAGGGCATAGATCGGTTTCATCGGCTCTCTCCGGATGGGCAGAACAGTTGATCGTTCCGGCACGCACTCCTATCAACTTGGGCAGCGGTTACAACTGAAATGGGATTTTGATGCCCGACACCTCTATCGGCCTGCTCGAGGATCGCACGCGGCGCAACTGGATCCGGCTGCGCACGCTGATCCTGTTGCGCTGGGTCGCCATCGTCGGCCAGTTGGCCGCGATCACGGTCGCGCACCGGATCTATCACATCCAGCTGGAACTGGGGCTGTGCTACCTGGCGGTCGGCGTGTCGGTGATCGGCAACCTGATCGCGATGTTCGTCTTTCCCGAAAACAAGCGCCTGTCGGAAACCGAAAACCTGCTGATGGTGCTGTTCGACCTGCTGCAACTGGCGCTGCTGCTCTATCTGACCGGCGGGCTGAACAACCCGTTCGCCATGCTGCTGCTGGGGCCGGTGACGGTCGCGGCCAGCATGATGGGGCTGCGCTCGACCCTCATCATCGGGGCCAGCGCGATCATCCTCGTCACGCTGCTGGCGCAGTTTCACCTGCCGTTGCTGGCGCAGGAGGGGTTTGTCCTGCGCATTCCCGACATCTTCCGGTTCGGTACATGGGCCGCCATCATCATCGCGACGCTGTTCATGGGCGCGTATTCGCGCCGGATCAGTTCGGAAATGCAATCCATGAACGACGCGCTGGCCGCGACGCAACTGGCGCTGGCGCGCGAACAGAAGCTGACCGATCTGGGCGGCGTGGTGGCGGCGGCGGCGCATGAACTGGGCACGCCGCTGGCGACGATCAAGCTGACCAGCGCGGAACTGATCGACGAACTGGACGACCGCCCCGACCTGCGCGACGACGCCGCCCTGATCCGCGATCAGGCCGACCGCTGCCGCGACATCCTGCGCGACATGGGCCGCTCGGGCAAGGACGACCTGCACCTGCGTCAGGCCCCGCTGAGCGCCGTTCTGGCCGAGGCCGCGGACCCGCATAAGAACCGCGGCAAGATGGTGCATTTCGAGGAAATCGCCGGCGACGGGCTGCAACAGCCGATGATCCTGCGCAAACCCGAACTGATCCACGGGTTGCGCAACCTGATCCAGAACGCGGTGGATTTCGCCGATGCGAATGTCTGGATCGAGTCCCGCTGGAGCGACAGCCGGATTTCAGTGCGCATCATGGATGACGGCCGCGGCTACCCGCCCACATTGATCGGGCGGATCGGCGATCCGTTCGTGCGCCGCCGCTCCGGCGTGCAAGATACGACCGCGCGCCCCGAATACGAGGGCATGGGGCTGGGCCTGTTCATCGCCAAAACCCTTTTGGAACGCACCGGCGCCGCGTTGAGTTTCGCCAACGGCTCCAACCCGTTCCACAGCCGGGGCGGAAAGAACACGAGGCGCGGCGCGGTGGTCGAAGTCGTCTGGCCGCGCCACAAGATCGATGCGCGACCCTTCGGCGTTGCCCCCGCGCATGGCCGGAATGAACGCATCTACTGACGTGCCCCGATCAAAGGCACGCATTGCCACGCTGCGGTTAAACCGGTGTTAACCATTGATATCGCAAGGTCTCCGTCAAAGTGCTGCAATTTCGGGAACATGCATCATGTGGGAATGGCTGATCCTGGGCGCGACAAGCGTCGCCACCGCGATTTGCGCGGTATGGCTCCTCGCGCCGCGCGGCAGGGGCAGGGGCACGGGCGGCTTGTCCGCGCTGTTCCGCTCGGGGCAGGACTCCGCGCCGGTCTGGCTGTTCGAGGGCGATGCGCTGATCGACCTCAGCCAGTCGGCACGCGCCCGTTGCAGCGAGGGCGAAAGCATCGGCGACTGGGCCGGACTGCGCGATCGCCTGCGTCCGCAATTTCCCGATTTTCCCGACACGCCCGAGGATCCGGGCAAGCCGGTGATCGTGGAATCGGTGCAGGGCGATCCGATGCAAGCCGTTTGCGAATGGCTGGGGGACATGACCCGCGTGCAACTGCGCCCGCGCCCCGACCAGACCCGGCCGGACCGCTCACTGACGACCGACATCGCGCTGTCCGCGACCCGCCACGCCCCCTATCCGGTCTGGCGGCTGGACGAGAATAACCGCGTATGCTGGCACAATGAGGCCTATGCGCGGCTTTACCAGACGGCACGCGCGGCCCGTCCCGATCCCACCGTGCCGCTTTTCGCCACCGATCAGGACGATTCGGCAACCGGCAAGACCGCTCGGCGTGCCGTTTCCATCGCCAACGGAGATCGGCAGATGTGGTTCGATGTGTCGATCGTTCCAGACGGAAACGGGCGGCTGTGTTACGGGGTCGACGTGAACGCGGTGATCGACGCCGAAGTCGCGCAGCGCAATTTCGTCCAGACACTGGCCAAGACCTTTGCGCATCTGTCCATCGGGCTGGCGATCTTTGACCGCAACCGCCAACTGGTGCTGTTCAACCCTGCCCTGATCGACCTGACGGCCCTGCAGGCCGATTTCCTGAGCGCGCGGCCCAACCTTCTGTCCTTTTTCGACCGGCTGCGCGATCAGCGCATGATGCCGGAACCCAAGAACTATGGCAGCTGGCGTCACCAGATGGCCGATCTGGTCGCCGCCGCGGCGGACGGACGGTATCAGGAAACCTGGTCGCTGCCATCGGGTTCGGTCTATTCGGTCACCGGGCGGCCGCATCCCGACGGTGCCGTGGCCTTCCTGTTCGAGGACATCACCGCCGAAATCACCCTCACCCGCCGGTTCCGGTCGGATCTGGAGCTGGGGCAATCCATTCTGGATCAGCTGGATCAGGCGATTGCCGTATTTGCCGGGGACGGCACGATGAGTTTCTCGAACGCGTCCTATCGCCGGCTCTGGGAGTCCGATCCCGACCGGAGTTTTGCCCAGACCACGATTCTGGACGCCACGCGCCTGTGGCAGGATCGCTGCCGCGCGACGCCGATCTGGGGCGAGATCCGCGACTTTGTCGCCATACGGGAAAACCGCGTTGAATGGTTCGGCCAGGTCCGGCTGGCCGACGGAACCGAGATGAGCTGCGCCGTCCACCCCGTCGATGGCGGCGCCACCATGGTCAGCTTCGAGCGCGCGCGCGGTGTCGCGCCCCCTGCCCTGCCGGCCGCGAAAAGGGAGTTGGCCAACGTCTGAACCCGCTTGCGGTCGGCCCGGCACGCGGCCATTGTGGCGCCATGACCGCGACCACGACCCTGACCAGCCATTCGCCCGAACAGACCGCCCGGATCGCCGCGCGGCTTGCGCCCCTGCTGCGCGGTGGCGACTGCCTGCTTCTCGACGGACCGGTCGGCGCCGGCAAGACGCATTTCACCCGCCATCTGGTGCAGTCGCTTCTGCCCGCGCCCGAGGACGTCCCCTCGCCGACCTACACGCTGGTGCAGACCTATGACACCACGGCCGGGCCGCTGTGGCATGCCGATCTCTACCGGCTGACGGCTCTGGACGAGATCGGGGAACTGGGCCTGATCGATGCCTTCGAAACCGCGATCTGCGTTGTGGAATGGCCCGATCGCCTGGGCACTCTCGCGCCGCGCGACGCGTTGCGTCTGCGGTTTTCCCATGACGACGATCGGCCCGACACGCGCCATATCGCGCTCGGGTGGAGCGATGACGTATGGACGGACCGGATCGAGGAGATCGCCGATGCCTGAACGCACCGACCTGATCGCCGATTTTCTGGCTGGCACGGCATGGTCCGAAGCGAGGCGTGAAACCCTTGCCGGCGATGCCTCGCCACGGCGCTACGACCGGTTGACCGATCCGCAGACCGGCGCCACCGCTGTCCTGATGGACGCGCCGCCGGATCAGGGCGAGGACGTGCGCCCGTTCGTGCGCATCGCCGAGCATCTGCGCGCCATCGGACTGAGCGCGCCCGAAATACTGGCGCAGGACGCCGAAAACGGGTTCCTTCTGCTCGAAGATCTGGGCGACGACTTGTTCGCGCGCCTGCTGCAGGACATGCCGGGGCAGGAAAAAGAACTTTACCGCGCCGCCACCGATCTGCTCATCGCCCTGCATGAGAGCGATCCGCCGGACCTGAAAACCTACACGCCGCAGATCATGGCAGAAATGACCGGTCTGGCCTTTACCCAGTATCGCGCCGCGATCACCGGCAGCCAGGACGAGACCATCCGCGAGCGGTTCGAGGCCCGGTTCATGGACATCCTCAGCCAGAGTGTGAAAGGCGATTCCGTGCTGTTGCTGCGCGACTATCACGCCGAAAACCTGCTCTGGCTGCCGCAACGCGATGGCGTCGCCCGTGTCGGTCTACTGGATTTCCAGGACGCGGTTCTGGGCCATCCGGCCTATGATCTGGTGTCGCTGCTGCAGGATGTGCGGCGCGACGTCTCGGTTGCCGTCGAACAGACGATGCTGGCGCATTACATCAAGCAGACCGGGTGGGACGACCACCGCTTTCGCCGCGCCTACACGGTGCTGGGTGTGCAGCGCAACCTGCGTATCCTCGGCGTGTTCACGCGCTTGGCGCGCGAGCGCAACAAACCCTACTACCTGACGCTGATGCCGCGCGTCTGGGACCATCTGACACGTGGTCTGGACCATCCCGCATTGGCCCCCGTCGCCGAGTCGCTGCTGCGCGAGTTGCCACCGCCGACGCCGGAAAATCTGGATCGGCTGAAAACCGCATGACCCCACCCGTGATGATGTTCGCCGCCGGTTTCGGCACGCGCATGGGCGCGCTGACCGCTGAGCGGCCCAAGCCGCTGATCCCGGTGGCGGGGCGCGCGCTGATCGACCATGCGCTGGACCTCGCGCGCGATATAGACGCCGCGCCGATTGTCGCGAATGCACATTACCGCGCCGACATGCTGGCCGATCACCTGGCGCCGCTTGGCGTTCAACTGTCCCGTGAAACGCCGGATATTCTGGAAACCGGGGGCGGATTGCGCGCCGCTTTGCCGCTGCTGGGATCTGGCCCGGTGATCACGATGAACACCGACGCGATCTGGTCAGGGCCGAACCCGCTGTCGCTGTTGTTGCGGCACTGGGATCCGGACATCATGGATGCGCTGCTGATCTGCGTGCCGCTCGACCGTGCCGTCGGCCATAACGGGCCGGGCGATTTTACCCGCGCCGACGATGGCCGTATCGGCCGGGGCGGCGATTTGGTCTATGGCGGGGTGCAGATGCTGAAAACCGATGGGCTGGCCGAAATCGACACGCCCTCGTTCTCGCTCAACCGCCTGTGGGACCGGATGCAGGCCACGGGGCGGCTGTTCGCGCAGGTTTATCCGGGCCGCTGGTGCGATGTCGGCACGCCCGAGGGCATCCCGCTGGCCGAACGCCTGTTGCGGAGCGAAGATGTTTGAGCCGTCCCTCGCGCCGCGCGTCTTCGCCCTGCCCTGCGGCGTCGATTTTCCCGCCGCGCTGATCGAGGGCCTGCTGGCGCGCAGCGATGGCCCGCCCGAGGCGCTGGCACGGGTGCAACTGATCGTCAACACCCGCCGCATGGCCCGGCGCATCCGCGATATCTTCGACGCCGGGCCGGCACGATTGCTGCCACGCGTTTCGTTGCTGACCGATCTGGGCGAAAGCCCGGTCAGCACACCCTTGCCCCCCGCGATCCCGCCACTGCGCCGCCGTCTGGAACTGGCGCAACTGATCGGCACGCTGCTGGATCGCCAGCCCGATCTGGCCGCGCGCGCCTCGGTCTATGATCTGGCGGATTCGCTGGCGAACCTGATGGACGAGATGCAGGGCGAAGGCGTCGGTGCAGACGTCATCCGCAACCTCGACGTTAGCGATATGTCGGGTCACTGGGCGCGGGCACAGGCGTTTTTCGACATTGCCGCCGATTTCATCGCCAGTTCCGGCGCGCACGGGCTGGATGGGCAGGCCCGCCAGCGGCAGATGGTCGAAACCCTGATCGCAGGGTGGCAGGATGCGCCGCCGCAACACCCCGTGATCGTCGCCGGGTCCACCGGGTCGCGCGGCACGACGCTGATGCTGATGCAGGCCGTCGCGCAACTGCCGCAAGGGGCGGTGGTTCTGCCCGGTTATGATTTCGACCAGCCCGCGGCAGTCTGGGCGTCGCTCGATGCGCAAGGCCATGCGCTGGCAGCCGAGGATCACCCGCAATACCGGTTTCGCCACCTGATGCAGGCGTTCGGGCTGGCCCCCGGGGACGTCCGCCCGTGGACCGGTACGCCGCCACCCTCGCCCGCGCGCAACCGTCTGGTATCACTGGCCCTGCGCCCCGCGCCGGTGACGGATGCGTGGATGGACGAAGGCCCGCGCCTGCGCGATCTGGACGACGCAACCGCCGACATGACCCTGATCGAGGCGCCCTCGCCCCGTGCCGAGGCGCTTTCAATCGCGCTGCGCCTGCGGCAGGCCGCCGAAACGGGGCAACGCGCGGCGCTGATCACGCCCGACCGGATGCTGACCCGGCAGGTCGCCGCCGCGCTGGACCGCTGGAACATCCTGCCCGATGACAGCGCGGGCACGCCGCTGCACCTGTCGCCGCCGGGGCGGTTTCTGCGCCATGTGGCGGGCCTGTTTACCGAGCGCCTGACCGGCGAGGCGTTGTTGACGCTTTTGAAACATCCCCTGACCCATGATGGCGCCGAACGCGGCGAACATCTGCGCCAGACCCGCGATCTGGAACTGCACCTGCGCCGCAACGGGCCGCCGTTTCCCGATGCGGCCTCGCTTGCCGCCTATGGCGAACGGCGCGAGCGTTCGGGGCCGTGGCTGACATGGCTCGGCACCTGTCTCTGCGGGCAGGACGTCACCGGCGACCGCCCCCTGACCGAATGGATCGCCCGCCTGCGGGACATCGCCGAGGCGATTGCCGCCGGAAGCGCGGCGACCGGCAGCGGCACGCTCTGGCAGCGCAATGCCGGGCAAGGCGCGCTTGATGTGGTCGAGCAACTGAGCGCCGAAGCCCCGCATGGCGGCGCGATAACCGCCACGGAATTCGCCGATCTGCTCGGCGCGCTTCTGGCCGCACAAGAGGTGCGCGACCGCGATGCGCCGCATCCGCGCATCATGATCTGGGGCACGCTTGAGGCGCGCGTGCAAGGCGCCGATCTGCTGATCCTCGGCGGGCTGAACGAAGGCACCTGGCCCGAGGCCGCCCGCCCCGATCCCTGGCTGAACCGCGCCTTGCGTGCGCAGGCCGGGCTGTTGCTGCCGGAACGGCGCATCGGCCTGTCGGCGCATGATTTCCAGCAGGCCATAGCCGCGCCGGAAATCTGGCTGACCCGATCCACCCGTACCGATGATGCTGACAGCGTCGCGTCGCGCTGGCTGAACCGGCTGACCAACCTGCTGGGCGGGCTGCAAGGGCAAGGCGGACCCGAGGCGCTGGCCGAGATGCGAACGCGCGGGCAGTTCTGGCTGGACTGGGCCGAGACACTGGACGAGGTGCAGCGCCAGCCCGCCACCAAACGCCCTGCCCCGCGCCCGCCCATCGCCGCGCGCCCGCGCCGCCTGTCGATCACCGAGATCAAGACGCTGATCCGCGACCCTTATGCGATCTATGCGCGCCACGTGTTGCGGCTGCGTCCGCTCGACCCGCTGGTGAAAACCCCCGACGCCCTGCTGCGCGGGATCGTGGTGCATGAAATCCTTGAGGATCTGATCCGCGAGAGTGTGGATAATCCCGCCATCCTGACGCGCGACGGGTTTCTTGCGCTGACCGCGCGGTTGCTCGACGAACACGTCGCCTGGCCCACAGCGCGCCGCCTGTGGCTGGCCCGGATCGAACGCATCGCCGACGGGTTTCTGGCCGAGGAACAGGAGCGCCGCAAACAGGCCGACCCTTTCGGGTTCGAGGTCAAAGCGCACCTGCCGCTGGCCCCGTTGGATTTCACGCTCACGGGGCGCGCCGACCGGATCGACCGGGACGAGAGCGGCGCGCTGCTGATCTATGATTACAAGACCGGCGCGCCGCCCTCGCCCGCCGAACAGCGCAAATTCGACAAGCAGCTCTTGCTGGCCGCCGCGATTGCCGAGCAGGGCGGGTTCGCGGATATGGACCCGGCCAAGGTGCGCGGCGCGGCCTTCATCGGCGTCGGCGCGACGTTGAAAACCGTGCCCGCCCCGCTGGAAGAGGAACCGCCCGCGCAGGTGCTGGACGATCTCAAAAAACTGATCGCGCTCTATTTCACGCCGGAACAAGGGTTTACCGCACGCCTGGCCCTGCAACGCGATGCCCATTCCGGCGATTACGACCATCTGGCGCGGTTCGGCGAATGGGACCGCACCGCACCCGCAACGCCCGAGGATCTGACATGAGCCCGCGCAACGAGGCCACTGAACGGCAGGTTCAGGCGGCGCGGCCCGATGTCTCGACATGGCTGGCGGCGAATGCCGGGTCGGGCAAGACGCGGGTGCTGACAGACCGGGTGGCGCGGCTGTTGCTGGACGGGGTGCAGCCGCAGCATATCCTGTGCCTGACCTATACCAAGGCCGCCGCCAGCGAGATGCAGAACCGCCTGTTCCAGCGGCTGGGCCATTGGGCGATGCTGGATGATGACGCGCTGATCCGGCAGTTGGAGGAGTTGGGCGGCGAGCGCGCGATTGCCCGCGAAAACCTGCCGCACGCGCGCACCCTGTTCGCGCGCGCAATCGAGACGCCGGGCGGGCTGAAGATCCAGACCATCCATTCGTTCTGCGCCTCGCTCTTGCGCCGCTTTCCGCTTGAGGCCGGGGTCAGTCCACAATTCACCGAGATCGAGGACCGCGCCGCCGCGCTGCTGCGGGACGAAATCATCGAGGATTTCGCCGATGGTCCGCAATCCGGGCTGATTGACGCGTTGGCACGGCACATCACCGGGTCGGGTCTTGAGGATATCGCCAATGCGGTGGTCCAGCGCCGCACCGCGTTCGAGACCGCGTTGGACTGGGATGGAATTCTGGCCGCCTTCGACCTGCCCGCCGGTTTTGACGAACAGCAAATCCTGGCCGAGGTATTTCTGGGCGGCGAGATCGATCTGATGCAAAGCTTGGCTCCCGATCTGATCGCAAGCGGAGGCAATAACGAAAAAGCCGCTGCGAAATTGGCCGCTGTTCAGGGTGCAAACCTTGCTGCGCTGCCCATACTCGAAAACGTGCTTCTGACCGGTGCGGGCGCCAAGGAACCCTTTGCGGCCAAGATCGGCAGCTTTCCCACCAAGGCGCTGCGCGAGGGCGATCTGGCCCCCGCGATGCCCGCGCTTGAAGCATTGATGGCCCGCGTCGAGGCCGCACGTGAGCGCCGCTTGGCGCTGGCGGCGGCGCGAAAATCGCTCGCGCTGCACGATTTCGCGGCCGCCTTCCTGCCGGAATACGCGCGGCGCAAGCAATTGCGCGGCTGGCTGGATTTCGACGACCTGATCCTGAAGGCCCGCGCGCTGCTGACCGATCCGGCGGTTGCGGCATGGGTGCTGTTTCGGCTGGATGGCGGGATCGACCATATCCTTGTGGATGAGGCGCAGGATACCAGCCCGGAACAGTGGAATGTGATCGAGATGCTGGCGCAGGAATTCACCAGCGGCCACGGCGCGCGCAGCGGCGTCGAGCGCACGATTTTCGTCGTGGGCGACAAGAAACAGTCGATCTATTCGTTTCAGGGGGCCGATCCGGATGCGTTCGACCGGATGCAGACCGAATTCGCGCGCCGTCTGGACGCGACCGGGCAGCATTTGCAGGATCTGACGCTGGAATTCTCGTTCCGCTCATCCGATGCCATCCTGCGGCTGGTCGATCTGGTCTTCGAGGGGCAGGGCGGCGCCGGGTTTCACAAGGGCTCGCTGCACCGCGCGTTCAAGGCGGATCTGCCGGGGCGGGTCGATCTGTGGCCGCTCGTCGAAAAGGTCGAAACCGAAGAGGATCGGCACTGGACCGATCCGCTGGACCGACCCGGCGCGCGCCATCACACTGTGGTGCTGGCCGACCGGGTCGCGCAGCAGATCAAGCGCATGATCGCGGATGGCGAGACCATCCCGATTGACGGCCCGACCCCCGACAGCGTGCTGAAACGCCCCGTGCATGCGGGCGATTTCCTGATCCTCGTGCAGCGCCGATCCGACCTGTTTGCCGAGATCATCCGCGCCTGCAAGGCGGCCAAACTGCCCATCGCCGGGGCTGACCGGCTGAAGGTGGGGGCGGAACTGGCGGTCAAGGATCTGGCGGCGCTGCTGACCTTCCTTGCCACGCCCGAGGACGATCTGGCGCTGGCGACGGTGCTGAAATCACCACTGGCGGGCTGGAGCGAGCAGGATCTGTTCACACTTGCCCATCACCGCCCGGAAAAAAGCTATCTGTGGCAGGCGCTGCGCGATGCTGCCGACCGGCACCCGGACACGCTGGCGATGCTGAACGATCTGCGCAGCCAGACCGATTTCCTGCGGCCCTATGACCTGATCGAACGTATCCTGACGCGTCATCGCGGGCGCGCGAACCTGCTGGCCCGCCTTGGCCCCGAGGCCGAGGATGGCATCAACGCGCTGCTGTCCCAGGCGCTGGCCTATGAACGTTCGGACATCCCCAGCCTGACCGGGTTTCTGGTCTGGATGGAGACCGACGATCTTGAGATCAAGCGCCAGATGGGCAGCGCGGGCGATCTGATCCGGGTGATGACGGTACATGGCGCCAAGGGGCTTGAGGCGCCCATCGTGATCCTGCCCGATACCGGCCCGCGCAAGCCGCCGCAGGGGGGCGAGGTGATGCTGGCCGATGGCGTGCCGCTGTGGCGCGTCAATGCCGATGCGATGCCCGCCCGTCTGTCCGCCGCCCGCGATGCCGCGCGCGAACGCGAGGCGGCGGAACGGTTGCGGCTGCTTTATGTGGCCCTGACGCGGGCGGAAAAGTGGCTGATCGTCGCCGCTGCGGGCGATCTGAGCAAGGAGGGCGACAGCTGGTACCAGATGGTCGAGGCGGCGATGAAACGCGACCATGCCGAAACCGTGACCGTGGCCGACATGCAGTGCCTGCGCCTGTCGCATGGCGATTGGGAGGCGCCCGACCTTGATCACATCCCCGATCACGTCCGGGATACCGTGCCGCTGCCGGATGTGTTCCGTCACCCCGCGCCGTTGCCTGCAATGGTTGCGGAAACGCTCAGCCCGTCGGATCTCGGCGGCGCCAAGGCGCTGCCGGGCGAGGAGGGGCTCGACGAAGAGGCAGCGATGCAGCGCGGCACGCGGCTGCATCTGTTGCTGGAACACCTGCCGCCCGTCGCCGCAATCGACCGTCCGCTCACCGCCGAGCGCCTTCTCGCCGACACACCGGACACCGAGCGCGCCGCGCTGTTGAGCGAAGCTGTCGCCGTGCTGGAAACCTCTGCTCTCGCGCACCTGTTCCGGCCCGAAACGCTGGCCGAAGTGCCTGTCACCGCCGAAATCGGCGGCCGGCGCTTCCACGGTGTGATCGACCGTCTGATCGTCAGCGACGACATCGTTCTGGCCGTCGATTTCAAAACCAACGCCACCGTGCCGCGAACGCCCGATGCCACGCCCGAGGGGCTGTTGCGGCAGATGGGCGCCTATGCCCACGCCCTGCAACGGATTTATCCCGACCGCGAGGTGCGCACCGCGATCCTGTGGACCAGAACCGCCCGGATCATGGACCTGCCGCACGATCTGGTGTCATCGGCCCTTGCCCGCGCGCCGTGCCTTGACGCCGCTGGCGCGCGTTCATAGGTTCAGTCCAGCCACCATCTATTCAGGAGAAAGCATATGTCCACCGTCGCCGTTACGGACGATACCTTTGATGCCGAAGTGAAAAACTCCGATGTTCCCGTCGTCGTGGATTTCTGGGCCGAATGGTGCGGTCCCTGCAAACAGATCGGCCCCGTGCTCGAGGAGCTTGCCACGGAATATGCCGGCAAGGTCAAGATCGCCAAGGTCGATGTCGACAACAACTCGAACGTGGCCGCGCAGCTGGGCGTTCGCGGTATTCCGGCGCTTTTCATCTTCAAGGATGGCGAGGTCGTCTCGAACCGTGCCGGTGCCGCGCCCAAGGCGGCGCTGCAAAGCTGGATCGATGAATCGATCGCATGACCGCCTGAACACGGTCTTGAAAGGGCGCCCCCAACCGGGCGCCCTTTTCACATTCCGGCGCTGCCCTTGTGCGGCATCCGGGCGCGGTCCATATATCCACCCAATGACAGGAGGCACGTATGAGCGACGACACATTCCCCGGCTGGCACGGGACAACGATCATCGGCGTGCGCAAGGGCGGCAAGGTGGTGATCGCCGGTGACGGGCAGGTGTCTTTGGGCCAGACCGTCATCAAGGGCACCGCGCGCAAGGTGCGCCGGCTGAACCCCGGTGGCCATGACGTGCTGGCCGGGTTCGCCGGATCGACCGCCGACGCCTTCGCGCTGCTGGAACGGCTGGAGGCCAAGCTGGAGGCGACACCCGGGCAGCTTCAGCGCGCGGCCGTCGAAATGGCCAAGGACTGGCGCACCGACAAGTACCTGCAAAAGCTGGAGGCGATGCTGATCGTTTCGGACGGTGCGGAACTTTACGTCATCACCGGCGCGGGCGACGTTCTGGAACCGGAACATGACGTCGCGGCGATCGGGTCGGGGGGCAATTACGCACTGGCCGCCGCGCGCGCCATGATGGACAGCGACCGCGACGCCGAAACCATCGCCCGTGATGCCATGGCGATTGCCGCCGATATCTGCGTTTACACCAATGGCAATCTGACGGTCGAGACGATCGCCCGCTGAGCCGCCGAAAGGATCCCCATGACCGATCTCACCCCCCGCGAAATCGTTTCGGAGCTGGACCGCTTCATCATCGGCCAGAAAGACGCCAAGCGCGCCGTGGCCGTGGCCCTGCGCAATCGCTGGCGGCGCAAGCAATTGTCCGACGATCTGCGCGACGAGGTTTATCCCAAGAACATCCTGATGATCGGACCCACCGGCGTCGGCAAGACCGAGATTTCCCGCCGGCTGGCGAAACTGGCCCGCGCGCCCTTCATCAAGATCGAGGCGACCAAGTTCACCGAGGTCGGCTATGTCGGGCGCGACGTGGAACAGATCATCCGCGACCTGGTCGACAGCGCCATCGCCCAGACCCGCGACTACATGCGTGACGAGGTCAAATCCCGCGCCCATGATGCCGCGCAGGAACGGGTGGTGACGGCCATCGCCGGGGAGGATGCCCGCGAAGGCACGCGCGAGATGTTCCGCAAGAAGCTGAAAGCGGGTGAACTGGACGACACGGTGATCGAACTGGACGTGGCCGATACATCCAGCCCGTTTCCGACCATGGAGATTCCGGGCCAGCCCGGCGCCAACATGGGCATGATGAACCTGGGCGATATCTTCGGCAAGGCGTTCGGCGGACGCACGCAGCGGCGCAGCATGACCGTGGCCGAAAGCTATGATATCCTGATCGGGGAAGAGGCCGACAAGCTGCTGGACGATGAAGCCGTTACCCGCACCGCGCTGGAATCGGTGGAACAGAACGGCATCGTGTTCCTGGACGAGATCGACAAGGTCTGCGCCCGCTCGGATGCCCGTGGCGGTGATGTGAGCCGCGAGGGGGTGCAGCGCGACCTGCTGCCGCTGATCGAGGGCACCACGGTTTCAACGAAACACGGACCGGTCAAGACGGATCACATCCTGTTCATCGCGTCTGGCGCGTTCCACATCGCCAAACCTTCGGATCTGCTGCCGGAATTGCAGGGTCGCCTGCCCATCCGGGTCGAGTTGCGCCCGCTGACCGAAGGCGATTTCGTGCGCATCCTGACCGAAACCGACAACGCGCTGACACGGCAATACACCGCCCTGATGGGGACCGAGGACGTCACCGTCAGCTTTACCGATGACGGGATCGCCGCGCTGGCCAAGATCGCCGCCGACGTGAACCAGAGCGTCGAGAATATCGGCGCGCGCCGCCTTTATACCGTGATGGAACGCGTTTTCGAGGAACTGTCCTATACCGCCCCCGACCGGGGTGGCGAGGAAATCACCGTCGATGCCGGTTTCGTCGATGCCAATTTGGGCGAATTGCTGAAATCCGCGGATATGAGTCGCTATGTCCTCTGATCGGCGACGGCCTATTTGCGCTTCCGCAGATAGACGTAATAGGCACCGTCGCCGCCATGGCTGACATGCGCCGGTGTGACCTGAAGCACGGCCTGCGCCAGCGGCGGCATCGCCAGCCATTGCGGCACCTGATGTTTCAGGATGCCGCGCGGCGTCGGGATCGGACCATGATCGGCGGATTTACGGCCCTTGCCGGTGATCACCAGCACCAGCCGCTTGCCCCGTGACTGCGCTGTCAGGATAAAGCCGGTCAGCGCCGGATGCGCATGCGCGAGGGTCATGCCGTGCAGGTCGATGCGCGCCTCGGGCGTGATCTTGCCGCGCTTCATCTTTGTGTGGGCCTTGCGATCCATCCGCACCGGCGCGCCGTTCAGCCGTTCGGGCAATGGCGCACGCAGATCATGCGCCGGGATCGCGGGAACGGCACGGCTTCCGGGTTCGAACGGTTGGATGCGGGGTGTGGAGGGTTTAGCCGGCAGCGCCTTTCTGACGAACGGGGCAGGGGCGGCGGGCGCCTTGGGGTGCAACCGCTCGGCCTGTCGGGCGATGCGGTGCCAAAGCTCCAGCTCTTCTTGGGTCGGGCGACGGGTCATGGGAAATCATGTCTCGACCGCACTCATGCGTCCGTGGCCACGAGATGCCAGTTGGGATCGGGCGCGCCCATGATGCGGGCGAAAGTCCAGGTGTCCTTTTGACGTTTGACCGAGGTGGGGCTTCCCTCGATGATCTTGCCGTCCGCATCGCGCACCACCGACGTCAGTTCGCCGACGAAACGCATGGTGATTTCGGCACGGTTGGTGTCCTTGTGGAATTCGACGTCGCGGATCGCGGTCTCGCGCACGCCGACGAATTCGGCCTCGACCTGCAACCCCTGATCCTCGCGCGCGGCGACGACCTCGACGAAGGACTCGAACACGTCCTCGGCCAGAAGCGGCTGGATATCGTCCAGATTACCGCGCTCGAACCCCATCACGATCATCTCATAGGCGCTGCGCGACCCCTGCACGAAATCGGTGACGGAAAACGACGGCTCGACCCGCTTCATCTCGGCCAGCGCCTGCGCCATGTGTCCGTCTTCGGCGACATGATCGGTGATGTCGCGGTCGGGGCCGCCCTCGATCACCTCGAAATCGGGACGCGAGGCGCGCGCGGTCTTCTGTTGCGGCGCGGTTGGTTTCTCGAACCCCTCGCGCGTGCCCAGCACGTTTCGCAACCGCAAAATCAGAAAGATCGCGATGCCGGCCAGAACCAGAAGCTGGATGATTGGCGAGTTCATTTTTACCTCATGTCACGCGGCGGGCTTTGTAACGGCACCCCTTTGTCACTATGTAGGTGACCGGTGGGGCCAAGTCCACCATCCGAGGCAACGGAAAGGACGTTCCCGATGTATCTGTTTCTGGCGTTCATGCTGGTCCCGATCGTGGAAATCGCGCTGTTCATCCAGGTTGGCGGGCTGATCGGTCTGTGGCCGACGCTGGCGATCGTGGTTCTGACCGCGCTGATCGGCACATCGCTGATGCGCAGTCAGGGCCGACACGAGATGAACCGGCTGCGTTCGTCCTTATCCGAACTGAACGACCCGACCGAGCCGCTGGCGCACGGCGCGATGATCCTGTTGTCGGGCGCCTTGCTGCTGACGCCGGGTTTTTTCACCGATGCGGTCGGTTTTCTTCTGCTGACGCCGCCGGTGCGCGTGGCGGTGCTGCGCTGGTTGCGGGCGCGGATGATCGTGACGCGGTTCGAGATGGGTCCGCAACCGACCGAACCGCGCCGGCCATCCGGTCGCGGTGATGTGATGGACGGCGATTACGAGGTCGTGAACCCGAAACGCGATCCCGATGCGCCGCCTTCGGGCTGGGTCGAAGGCCCCGAGCGCCATTGAGCAGGCCGCCGCGACCTGATAAAGCGATGCAAGGCCCAGTTTACAAGGAATGACCCATGAGCGAGAACGGCGCAGACGCTGAAACCAAGGCACAGCAACCCCAACAGCCGCAGATGAGAATCCTCGGCCAGTTCGTGCGCGACATGTCGTTCGAGAACATCATGGCGCAAAAGGGCACCTCGGGCGAGGTTCAGCCGGATATCAGCGTGCAGGTCAATCTGGATGCGAAAAAGCGCCAGACCGACAGCCAGTACGAGGTGACGATCAAGCTGAACGTCGAATCCAAGGCCAAGGCGGGCGGCGAAACGCTGTTTCTGCTGGAGATCGAATATACCGGCATCTTCCAGATCGACAACGTGCCCGAGGAACAGTTGCACCCGTTCCTGTTGATCGAATGTCCGCGCATGCTGTTCCCGTTCCTGCGCCGGATCGTCAGCGACGTGACGCGCGATGGCGGGTATCCACCGCTGAACCTGGAAAACATCGATTTCCTGCAGCTTTACCGCAACGAACTGGCCCGCCGGAAAAGCGAAGGCGGCGAACAACGGGCGGACGCCTGAGGCATTACCAGAGGGCGTTTTCCCCCAGGGTTTCGACAAAGGCGGCATGGGCCGCCTTTTCCGCATCACTGATGCGCGGGGGCAGGGGAACCGGGCGGGGCGAGGGCCGCCATGATCCACCCTGGGCACCGTGATCGCCCGAACGGGTGGACAGCACCAGACCGGGCTGGCGTCCACCGATCAGTTCCAGATAGACCTCGGCGAGGATTTCCGAGTCGAGCAGCGCGCCATGCAATGTGCGCGCCGAGTTGTCGATGCCGAACCGCCGGCACAGCGCATCCAGCGACGCGGGCGAGCCGGGAAACCGCTTGCGCGCGATTTCCAGCGTGTCGATGGCGCGGTCCATCGCCAGAATCGGCAGCTTCATCCATTCGAGTTCGGCATTCAGGAATTTCATGTCGAACGCGGCGTTGTGGATGATGAGTTTCGCATCCGCCACGAAATCGAGGAATTGCTGCCCGATCTCGGCGAATTTCGGTTTGTCACGCAGGAAATCGTCGCCCAGACCGTGCACCTGGAACGCCTCGTCGGGCATGGCGCGTTCGGGGTTGATATAGACGTGAAACGTATTGCCGGTGGTCACGTGGTTGTTCAGCTCGATACAGCCGATTTCCACGATCCGGTCGCCGGTAAACGGGTCGAACCCGGTTGTTTCGGTATCAAGAACGATCTCACGCATCGGCCATCCGCTTCCGTATCTCCTGCACGATCTGTTGCACCTGCGCGCGGGCGTGATCCAGCGTGTCGGTGACGATCACGTAATCCGAGCGGGCGCATTTTTCGGCGTTGGGCATCTGTGTATCGCGAATATGCTCGAATTGGGCAAGGGACATGGTGCCCCGCGCCAGAACGCGCTCTTTCTGGATGTCGGGCGGGGCGGAGACGCAGGCGACCGCGTCCATCGCCGTCTCGCCGCCGGTTTCGAACAGCAGCGGGATGTCGAACACCAGGATATCCGCGCGGGCGGTGGCGCGGAATTCGGCGCGGTCCTGCGCCACCAGCGGATGCACGATGTCTTCGATGCGGCGCAATGCGGCGGGATCGCGCGCGATGATCGACTTGAGCGCGGCGCGGCTGACGATCCCGTCCTGCACCGCATCGGGAAACGCGGCTTGCATCGGCGCAACGGCCGCCCCGCCCGCGCCGTAAAGGCGATGCACCGCCGCATCGGCATCCCACACGGCACAGCCCTGTTCCGCGAACAATCCGGCGGTGGTGCTTTTGCCCATGCCGATCGATCCCGTCAGGCCCAGTTGAAACGTCATTCCAGCGCCGCCGCCCGCGTCGCGGCATCGACCTCGGGGCGGACGCCGAACCACCGTTCGAACGCCGGAACCGCCTGATGCAGCAACATGCCCAGCCCGTCGACCGTGGTCGCGCCGGCCTCTTCGGCAACCTGCAAAAGTCGTGTCTTCAGAGGGGCATAGACCAGATCGGTCACCACGTGCTGCTTGCCCAGCCCGTCCAGCGGCACGCGCAATTCCGGCTTGCCCACCATGCCCAGCGAGGTCGTGTTCACCACCAGATGAGCGATGTCGATGATGTTTGCCGCCTGCACCCAATCCACGACCTGAACGCGCTTGCCGAATTCCTCCTGAAGGTTTTCGGCGCGCGCCCTGGTGCGATTGGTCAGCAGGATCTCGGGCACGCCGGCATCGCACAGCGACGCCAGCACGGCGCGCGCCGCACCCCCGGCGCCCAGAACCACCGCGGGCCCGGCCTCGGGTTGCCAATGTGGCGCGCCGCTGCGCAGGTTCTCGATAAATCCGTAGCCATCGGTATTGTCGGCGTGAATCTTGCCGTCCTTGCGGAAAATCAACGTGTTCGCCGCGCCGATCAGCGTGGCGCGGTCGGTGACCTGATCGGCCACGTCCAGCACCGCCTGCTTGTGCGGGATCGTTATGTTGACGCCGACGAACCCCATGCGGGGCAGGGTGCGAATGACCCGAGCGAGATCGTCATGCCCGACATCCATCGGAATATAATAGCCCTCGATCCCGTGCGCCTTCAGCCAGTGCCGATGGATATGGGGCGATCTGGAATGGGCAACGGGCGATCCGATGACGCCCGCCAGGGGGATTTTCCGTGCCGTCATCGCGCGATCACCTCTTTCATGGTCAGAAAGTTCAGTATCTCCAAAAGCGGCATCCCCAAAACATGAAAGTAATCCCCTTCGATGGCGGTGAACAGGCGCGCGCCTTCTTCCTCCAGCCTGTAGCCACCGACCGCGTGGCGGACATTATCCCAGTTCCGATCGACATAGTCGCCGATATAGGCGTCCGACGCATCCCGCATGTGCAAGCGGACCTGCCCGACATGCCGCCAGATCGGCCGCCCACCCTCGCAGATCACCGCCGCACAGAGCAGCCTGTGCCATTGCCCGCGCATCGCCCGCAATTGCGCGACCGCCTGTTCCGGCGTTTCGGGTTTGGACAGAAGATCCCCGTCGAAATCCAGCACCTGATCGCAGCCCAGGACCAGCGCACCGGGAGTCCTCTCGCTGATCCGCCGCGCCTTCATCTCGGCAAGCGCATCGGCGATATCGCGGGGTGGCGCGTTTTCGGCAAGCATGGATCGTTTCACGCTTTGTTCATCCACGCGCGGTATCTGAACTTCGAATGGCACTGCCGCGCGGGTCAGCAACTGTGCCCGTATCGACGAGCCCGAGGCCAGGATGAAGGGGACAACCATGTGGAAAACCGCGTGTGCAAGGCAAAGGAATAGCAGGGGACATTTCTAGGGGTTTGGCGCCGCGATGCAAGACCGGGGAAAACCCGGCACAGCCAGCCCGTTTCGGCGGAACTTATACACCGGGGGTAAGCACAAGTCGGAACGCGGGAAAAACTGCATTCTGCATGGGTTGTACAGATTCTACCCACAGGTGTATCGCCGTTGTTATCCTTTAACATATTGGATTTAAGATATTTTTACGGTTTATCCCGAAAGTCAGTGAGAAAAGGCATGATGTTTTCCGCATGTGGGCAGATCGCGGCATAACCAAGGCATCCACGGAAACCCCCATGCCCTCCATCATCATCATCCTTTCTTTCTATATATATTTTATTTAGGAGATCCCGACGCGCAAGGCGGAGCCGAGATGACCGATTTCCTGATTTCCCTTTATCCCTGGACCAAGGCAATCCACATCATGGCGGTGATCGCCTGGATGGCTGGCCTGTTCTATCTGCCCCGGTTGTTCGTGCATCATGTGGAACAGGGCGCACAGACGGCGGGCCTGCAGCCGGTTTTTGTGATGATGGAAGACAAATTGCTGCGCCTGATCATGAACCCGTCAATGATCACCACGTGGATATTCGGGCTTGCGCTGGTGTTCACCCCGGGGATCGTCGATTGGGGATCGGCGTGGCCGTGGGTCAAGGCGGCCGGCGTGCTGGGCATGACCGCGTTTCACATGTGGCTTGCCGCACGGCGCAAGGATCTCGCCGCCGGAACCAACCGGGTGAGCGGGCGGGGTTACCGCATGATGAACGAATTGCCGACGGTTCTGATGATTTTCATCGTCCTGGCGGTCGTGGTCAAATTCTGATGTCGTTTGACTCCGGCGCGGATGTGATTTAACAGGCGCGGTAACGCCCGTCCGGGCGATGGACCTTCCCGTTTCACAATCAAGCATCCCCGTTGACCGGGGCTGACAAGGGGCTGCGTAAACATGACTCTCGATACCGTCGAAACCCTGAACCTCGCCGATCTCAAGGCCAGAAGCCCCAAGGTGCTGTTGGCCATGGCCGAAGAGCTCGAGATCGAGAACGCCTCGACCATGCGCAAGGGCGAGATGATGTTCCAGATCCTGCGCGAACGCGCGGATGAAGGGTGGCAAATCTCGGGCGATGGCGTTCTTGAGGTGCTGCAGGACGGATTCGGGTTCCTGCGCTCGCCCGAGGCGAATTATCTGCCCGGTCCCGACGACATCTATGTTTCGCCCGACATGATCCGGCAATATTCGCTGCGAACCGGCGACACGATCGAGGGCGTGATGAAATCGCCCGACGACAACGAGCGGTATTTCGCGCTGACCGACGTGACCCTCATCAACTTCGAGGCGCCGGAAAAGGCGCGGCACAAGATCGCGTTCGACAACCTGACGCCGCTTTACCCGGATGAGCGGCTGAATCTCGAAATTCAGGATCCGACGATCAAGGACAAGACGGCGCGGATCATCGATCTGGTCGCACCCATCGGAAAAGGCCAGCGCTCGCTGATCGTGGCACCGCCGCGAACGGGCAAGACGGTGATCCTGCAGAACATCGCCAACTCGATCGAACAGAACCACCCGGAATGCTACCTGATCGTGCTGCTGATCGACGAACGCCCCGAAGAGGTCACCGACATGCAGCGCTCGGTCAAGGGCGAGGTGGTATCGTCGACCTTTGACGAACCGGCATCGCGTCACGTCGCGGTCAGCGAAATGGTTATCGAAAAGGCCAAGCGGCTGGTGGAACATAAACGAGATGTAGTGATCCTTCTGGATTCGATAACAAGACTTGGTAGAGCGTTCAACACTGTCGTCCCGTCCTCCGGCAAGGTTCTGACCGGCGGCGTGGACGCCAACGCGTTGCAACGGCCCAAGCGGTTCTTTGGCGCGGCGCGCAATATCGAGGAAGGCGGATCGCTGACCATCATCGCGACCGCGTTGATCGACACCGGCAGCCGCATGGACGAAGTGATTTTCGAAGAGTTCAAGGGCACCGGCAACTCGGAGCTCGTCCTGGATCGCAAGATTGCGGACAAGCGCGTCTTCCCGGCCATCGACATCCTGAAATCCGGCACACGGAAAGAGGATCTGCTGGTGGACAAGACAGATCTGCAAAAAACCTTTGTGCTGCGGCGTATTCTCAACCCGATGGGGACGACGGATGCGATCGAATTCTTGCTGTCCAAGCTGAAACAGACAAAATCCAACGCCGATTTCTTCGATTCGATGAATACCTGACGGCATCTCGCCAACCGGGGGTGACATGGGAACGATCTATGCTTTGGCCAGCGCCGCTGGCAAGGCGGGTGTTGCTGTCATCCGCCTGTCCGGTCCATCCGCGTTCGACGCCGTGCGGGAAATCGCCGGCCCAGGACTGACGGGCCGCGGCATGTCGCTGCGCGACCTGCGTGATCGTGACGGCAGCACACTGGATCAGGCGTTGGTGCTGACCTTTCCCGCGCCGCGCAGCTTCACCGGCGAGGATGTGGTGGAGTTCCAGGTACATGGAAGCATCGCGGTGATAGATTCCGTCTTGCGCAGGCTGAGGGATATGTCCGGGTTGCGCCTTGCTGAACCCGGCGAATTCACCCGCCGAGCGTTGGAAAACGGCCGGCTGGATCTGACGCAGGTCGAGGGCCTCGCCGATTTGATCGATGCCGAAACCGAACAGCAAAGGTTGCAGGCGCAAAACGTCCTGTCGGGGAAATTGGGCGACCTGGCAGAACGATGGCGCCGCGATCTTATACGCGCCGCCTCGCTGATCGAAGCGACCATAGATTTCGCCGACGAGGACGTGCCGTATGATGTCACGCCGGAAGTTCGGGATCTTTTGCAGGAAGTTTCCGCAGATTTGCAGCGCGAGATAAATGGAACCCGCGTTGCGGAACGAATCCGCGACGGATTCGAGGTGGCGATTGTCGGGGCGCCGAATGTGGGCAAATCGACGATGCTGAATGCGCTGGCTGGGCGCGAAGCTGCCTTGACATCGGAACAAGCAGGAACGACCCGGGATGTAATCGAAGTGCGCATGAACCTGGATGGTCTTCCGGTCACATTTCTGGATACCGCAGGATTGCGTGAAACCTCTGACATTGTAGAGGGAATGGGTATCGCGCTGGCGCGGAAGCGCGCGGAAAAGGCGGATTTACGGATATTCCTGTCGGAAGCCGACGAGGAATTGGAAATTCGTCGGCAGACGGACGATATCGTCGTGCGGCCCAAGGCCGATCTGCGGCAGCGCAAGGAGAATGCGATATCCGGTGTGACCGGAGAAGGATTGGACGACCTTGTGTCCCGAATCGCACGGGTTTTGCGACACCGGACTGCCAGCGCGGGCATGGCCACCCGCGAAAGGCACCGTGCGGCGATGGCACATGCCCAAGAGGCGCTCGGAGCGGCGCAACAAGAGGTCTCGCAAGGGCCGGATCGATACGATATAGCTGCGGAGGAATTGCGCGGTGCGATCCGTGCGCTGGAATCGTTGGTTGGCCGTGTGGATGTTGAAAATCTCCTTGATGAAATCTTCGCCAGTTTCTGCTTGGGAAAATGAGGAATGTTTCACGTGAAACAATTTGACTACGATGTCATCGTCGTCGGCGGCGGCCATGCGGGAACCGAAGCGGCACATGCCGCCGCGCGGGTGGGCGCACGCACGGCGCTGATAACCCTCAGAAAAGAAGATATCGGCGTCATGTCATGCAATCCAGCCATCGGCGGGTTGGGCAAGGGGCATCTTGTGCGCGAGATCGATGCGCTTGATGGAGTCATGGGGCGTGTCGCGGACGCAGCCGGTATCCAGTTCCGGTTGCTGAATCGTCGCAAAGGCCCCGCAGTTCAGGGGCCGCGCGCGCAAGCGGACCGGATGATCTATCGGCGTCACATGCTGGCTGAAACGGAGAAGCGTCAGAATCTCGATATCATCGAAGGTGAAACCGCTGACCTCATTGTTAAAGCCGGGCATGTTATGGGCGTTGTCTTGAGCGATGACAGCCGAATAACTGCGCGCGCGGTGATTTTGACCACCGGGACGTTCTTGCGGGGCGTTATTCATATCGGTCATACCGCACAACCTGGCGGGCGGATGGGAGACCGGCCGTCGATCAAATTGGCCGAACGCATCGAATCGTTTGGACTTCCGCTGGGGCGTTTGAAAACCGGTACGCCGCCGCGTCTTGACGGCAAGACCATTGATTGGAGCGGACTTGAGATGCAGCAGGGGGATGACACCCCGACGCTGTTTTCATTCATGTCGCGAAATACGTCGGCGCGACAGATTTCCTGCGGGATTACTCATACCAATGTGAAAACGCACGATATTATCCAGAATAATCTGTCGCGTTCCGCGATGTACGGCGGTCGTATCGACGGAATCGGTCCGCGGTATTGCCCGTCGATCGAGGATAAGGTTACCCGTTTCTCCGAAAAAACATCCCATCAGGTATTTCTCGAACCCGAGAGCTTGAGTGACAACGTGATCTATCCCAACGGAATTTCGACGTCGCTTCCGGTGGACGTACAGGATGAGTACGTGCGCAGCATCAAGGGGCTTGAATCCGCCCAAATCTTGCAGCCGGGCTATGCCATCGAGTACGACTATATCGATCCCCGGGCGCTCACGGATCGGCTGTCGGTCAAGGATTTTCCGGGTTTGTACCTGGCCGGGCAGATCAACGGAACGACCGGGTATGAAGAGGCCGCCGCGCAAGGTTTGTGCGCGGGTCTGAATGCCGCCCTCGCTGCTTTAGGGCGTGATCCGTTTACCTTTAGTCGCTCCAACAGTTATATCGGCGTGATGATCGATGACCTGACCACCCGTGGCGTCATCGAGCCCTATCGAATGTTCACGTCCCGCGCCGAATTTCGCCTTGCTCTTCGTGCGGACAATGCAGACCAGCGTTTGACGCCGCTGGGAATCGCCATCGGGGCTATCGAAAGTGAGCGGATCGAGGCGTATAGCGACAAGGTCGAGCGTTTGGACCGCGCCCGCGAACTCTTGAGCAGCCACAGCTTTACACCGAAGCAGATCGCGGACGCGGGGATGCGGATCAACCAGGATGGCGGGCGTCGGAACGGGCATGAGCTGTTGGCGTTTCCCGACATTACCATGAGATGTCTTTCCGGACTCGCGCCGGAACTCGGGGAGATTGACGCCGAAATCCAGGAGCAGATCGAGCGCGAAGCGCTCTACGTGCATTATATCGAACGTCAGAAGAGTGATGTCGAAACACTGCGGCGAGAAGAACATCAGGAAATACCCTTGGACTTCGATTTTGATGGAATTTCCGGACTTTCCAATGAGATGAAGCAGAAGCTGTCAAGCGCCCGACCGGGAAACCTTGCGCAAGCCGGCAAAATAGATGGCATGACCCCGGCGGCGCTTGCCCTTGTGCTGGTGCGGCTGCGGCGTGATTTAAAGGCACGTGAGGCATGATCACCGATCAAGCGCCGTGGACGGAATGGAATGTTTCACGTGAAACAATGGCTCGCCTGCAAAAGTTCGAGGATATCTTGCGCAAGTGGAACCCGCGCATAAACTTGGTATCCTCCGCTAGCTTAGACAACCTGTGGTCGCGGCATATCGCTGATTCCATTCAGGTTTATAAATGTGTACCGCATGCGGGTCATTGGTTGGATCTGGGCAGCGGCGGAGGCTTTCCGGGCCTCATTGCAGCGATTCTGGCAGCCGAGGATGCGCCGGACCTGCGGTTTACGCTGGTTGAAAGCGATCAGAGAAAGGCTGCCTTCCTTCGGAACGCCGCTCGGGAGGCTGGTATTCGCTGTGATATTCGGGCGAGCAGGATTGAAACGCTTCCACCGCGGGGGGCCGATATCGTGTCAGCGCGTGCTGTCGCGGATCTTGCGGTCTTGCTCGGATACGCCAGCCGCCATCTTTCCCGTGACGGTTTCGCCATCTTTCCCAAGGGCGAGACATGGGAAAAAGAGGTGTCGGCCGCACAAGAGAAATGGCAATTCCGCTACGCAGCGATTACAAGCGTCACAGATTCCAAGGCCGTTATTCTGAAGATCGAAGGAGCGTCGCTTGTCTGATTCATCTCGGCCTGCCCAACCTCGGATAATCGCAATCGCAAACCAAAAAGGCGGGGTGGGAAAAACGACGACCACGATAAACCTGGGCGCGGCTCTGGTCGAGGCGGGCGCGCGGGTTCTTATCGTTGACCTGGATCCCCAGGGTAACGCGTCCACCGGGCTGGGCATCGAGCCCGAAGATCGCACCATGACAACGTATGATCTCCTTGTGGATAATGCGCCGCTTACTGACGTTATCATGCCGACAGCTACCGAGAATCTTTGTATCGTACCTGCAAATATCGACCTGAGTTCGGCTGATATCGAGTTGATGTCCAACGAAAAACGCAGCTTCTTGCTCCACGATGCCCTGCGCCAGGCCGATATCGAGGGCTTCGCGTTGGATTATATACTCATCGATTGCCCTCCCTCGCTGAATCTTCTGACTGTGAATGGCATGGTGGCGTCGGATTCCGTGCTGGTGCCGCTTCAAAGTGAGTTTTTTGCGCTGGAAGGCCTGTCGCAGCTGATGCTGACAATCCGCGAAGTCCGCCAGACGGCGAACCGAAGCCTTCGCATAGAAGGCATTTTGTTGACCATGTACGACCGGCGGAACAATCTTTCACAGCAGGTGGAGCAGGATGCGCGCGATAATTTGGGTGATCTCGTGTTTCGGACGGTGATTCCGCGTAATGTGCGGGTAAGCGAAGCACCGTCTTTCGCGCTGCCGGTGTTGCGTTATGATACGAAATCGCAAGGGGCCGAGGCCTATCGGGCGTTGGCGCAAGAGATGGTGCAAAAGCACCGGCAACCGGCATGACGGGTGAGGAGAGCAGAAAAATGGCGGAAAACAAGACGAAACCGCGCGGATTGGGGCGGGGATTGTCGGCGCTGATGGCCGATGTTTCTATCGAATCTGCATCGGATACACCGCAAATTCGTCCGGACATGCGCGTTCCGATCGAAAAATTGCAGGCGAATCCCAACCAACCGCGCCGTCGGTTCCGGCAGGAGGATCTGGACGATCTCACCGCCTCGGTAAAGGAGAAGGGGATCATTCAGCCGTTGATCGTGCGGCCGATAGCCGATGATCGATACGAGATTGTCGCGGGAGAACGGCGCTGGCGTGCCGCGCAGCGGGCGCAACTCCACGAAATTCCTGTGCTTGTTCGAGATTTCAACGATGTCGAGGTGCTGGAGGTCGCAATAATCGAAAATATCCAGCGCGCCGATCTGAACGCGGTCGAGGAGGCGGCGGGATATCGGCAATTGATGGACAGTTTTGGTCACACGCAGGAAAAAATGGCCGAGGCGCTGGGTAAAAGCCGAAGTCACATCGCCAACCTTCTGCGATTGTTGAGTTTGCCGGACGACGTGCAGGAGTTTCTGCGCGAAGGCAAGCTATCGGCGGGCCACGCGCGCGCGCTGGTGACGGCGGAAAACCCCTCGCTTCTCGCGAACAAGATTGTCAGCGGCGGATTGTCCGTGCGCGCAACCGAGGCGCTGGTAAAAAAGGCGGCTGCGGGTGATATGACCCCCAAGCCCCGACCTGCGAAAGCCGCGGGGGAAAAAGATGCGGATACGCAGGCTTTGGAGGGCGATCTTGCGGCGAATTTGCGAATGAAAGTGGCCATAAACCACAAGCCCGGACAGGAATCCGGCGAGATGACGATCAAATATCGTGATCTTGACGATCTCGACACGTTGTGTCGGTTGTTGAGTGGTGGTTAATCGGACAACAATTCGGAAATCACGGAGTTGAGCACCATCATGCCACGCTCGGTGGCTGTGATCTGCGAACCATTGTCCTGAATCATGCCGATCTCTGCCAGATTCTGCCGCCGGATGGCGCTCAGTTCCTGTCGGGCCAGCATATGATAACGCTCAATATCTAGACCTTCGCGCAACCTGAGCCCCATCATCAGGTATTCTTCGGCCTGATCCTGTGGCGGGATGACAGCGCGCAGGCGTTCCCCGCCGCCTGAATCAACGGCATCCAGCCAGGCGGCGGGCATTTGCCAGGCTTCTGTCGCGAAACGCTGTCCCTCACGCGTCAATCGGCCATGCGCGCCCGGGCCGATTCCAGCATAGTCGCCGTAACGCCAGTAAATCAGATTATGCCGCGATTCCGCGCCCGAACGCGCATGGTTTGATACCTCGTATCTCGGCAGATCATGAGCAGCGCAGATATCCTGCGTCAGGTGGTACATATCCGCAGACATGTCATCGTCCGGAAGGCCGCGCAGACCGCCGGCCCTGTAGCGTTCACCAAAAGCGGTGCCGTCCTCGATGGTCAGTTGATAAAGTGACAGATGATCGACCGCCATGCTCAGCGCCTGTTCCAGTTCGCGCTGCCAATCGGCCGTGGACTGGTCCTGTCGCGCATAGATCAGGTCAAAACTGACCCGGTCGAAACAGGACCGGGCGACGTCGAACGCAGTGCGGGCTTCGGCGACGCTGTGCAGGCGTCCAAGGCGGCGCAGATCGGTGTCGTTGAGCGCCTGTATTCCCATGGAAACGCGGTTGACGCCGGCATCGCTATAGCCGGCGAACCGTCCGGCCTCGACCGAACCGGGATTGGCTTCGAGGGTGATTTCGATGTCATTGGCAAAGGGCCAACGCGCGCGGGCCGCGTCAATCACAGCCGCGACCGTATCGGGATGCATCAGGCTGGGTGTGCCGCCGCCAAAGAAGATCGAGTTGAGGACGCGGCCGGAGGTTTCTTCGGCAACGCGGGCGATTTCGCGCAGATATGCGGCGCGCCAGCGGGATTCGTCAATCTCGCGCGATACGTGGCTGTTGAAATCGCAATAGGGGCATTTGGCCTGACAGAACGGCCAGTGGACATACAGCCCGAAGCCGCCATTGCGCCAGTCTTCAGCCAAAACAGCCCTCCACGAAATTCGCCACGGCACGGGCGCGGTGGCTGATGCGGTTCTTTTCCCAGCGGTCCATTTCTCCGAATGTCAGATCATGGCCATCGGGTTGAAAAATCGGATCATAGCCGTGCCCCTGCGTGCCGCGCATCGGCCAGACGACCTGGCCCTCGACAGTGCCGGGGAAAACCTCGTCATGGCCGTCGGGCCAGGCCAGAACCAGCGTGCAACAGAACCGGGCGCGGCGCGGGTGGGGCGCGTTGATTTCTTCCAGCTCACGGTGGGCGCGCTCCATGGCCATGGTGAAATCGCGCCCCGTGAGGGTTTCGGCCCAATCGGCAGTATAGACGCCCGGGGCATTGTTCAGCGCCTCGATCTCGATACCGGAATCGTCCGAAAGGGCGGGCAGGCCGGTCGCCCTGGCGGCGGCGTGCGCCTTGATCCGGGCGTTGCCGACAAAGCTGCTTTCGGTTTCGTCCGGTTCCGGCAGGTTCAGTTCACCGGCACCGATGACAGTCACCCCATGAGGTTTCAGAAGATGCGCCATCTCTTCCAGTTTACCCTGATTGTGGGTTGCGATCAAAAGACGGTCGCCGGTGAACTTGCGGGTCATTGCGTGGCGGCTCTTTGCGCCGCCACCAGCTCGCCCACGCCCTTTTCGGCGAGGTCGATCAACTGGTTCATCTGGTCGCGGTTGAACAGCGATCCTTCGGCGGACATCTGCACCTCGATCAGCTTGCCCGATCCGGTCATGATGAAATTGCCATCAACACCGGCCTCGCTATCCTCGGGGTAATCCAGATCCAGCACCGGCTGGCCGGCATAGATGCCGCAGGAGACGGCGGCGACCGGATCGACCAGCGGATCGGACACCACGTCGCCCGCCTTCATCAGCTTGTTCACCGCAAGGCGCAGCGCAACCCAGCCCCCGGTGATCGCGGCGCAGCGGGTGCCGCCATCGGCCTGGATCACGTCGCAATCGACCGTGATCTGGCGTTCGCCCAACGCGCTGCGATCGACGCCTGCGCGCAGGGCGCGTCCGATCAGACGTTGAATTTCCACGGTGCGCCCGCCCTGTTTGCCCGCCGATGCCTCCCGCCGCATCCGCGACGTGGTCGAGCGCGGCAGCATGCCGTATTCCGCCGTCACCCAGCCAAGACCCGAGCCCTTGATGAACGGCGGCACACGATCCTCGAGCGAGGCCGTGCACAGCACATGGGTGTCACCGATGCGGATCATGCACGACCCTTCGGCATGTTTGGTGATGCCGGTTTCGATTGAAACCGGGCGCATTTCGCTTAGATCTCGTCCTGAGGGGCGCATGAAACATCCTTTTCTGGTTGTTTGTGGGATAGCGCCCGGCGGGGCGGGGATGCAAGCATTGACCTTTGGCTTTGGTGGACTTTAATGGCCGCGAAATCGAGGGAATCCGGTATGAGTGACGCCCCGCGTCTGTTGCAGGAGATGAACGACCGCTCGCGCGAGGTGTTCCGGCGCGTGGTCGAAACTTATCTCGACAGCGGCGATCCGGTCGGCAGCCGCACCCTGACCCGGACGCTGAGCGAAAAGGTCAGCGCGGCAACCGTGCGCAACGTCATGCAGGATCTGGAATATCTGGGCCTTCTGGACAGTCCGCATACCAGTGCCGGACGCGTGCCGACGCAGTTGGGGCTGCGCATGTTCGTGGACGGGCTGCTCGAGGTCGGCGATCTGAGCGCGAGTGACCGCAAGAAGATCGACGAAACCCTGTCCAGCAACACCGCCGATGTGGGAAACCTTCTGGATCGCGTCGGCTCGGCCCTCTCGGGCGTGACGAGGGGGGCGTCGCTGGTGCTCAGCCCGAAACATGAAACCGAGATCCGGCATATCGAGTTCGTCAATCTGGGCCATGACCGCGCGCTGGTGGTGCTGGTGTTTTCAGATGGGCACGTGGAGAACCGCCTGTTCAAACCACCGCCGGGCCAGACACCCAGTTCGATGCGCGAAGCGGCGAATTTCCTCAATGCGCTCATCGAGGGCAAGACGCTGGCCGAGGTTCGTCACGTCATCCAGCACGAGATCAGCGCGCGGCGGCAGGAGATCGACAGCCTGGCGCGCGAGATGGTGGAAAGTGGATTGGCGGTCTGGGACGGCGAGGACGTGGATTCCGCCCGGCTGATCGTGCGGGGCCGCGCGAATCTGCTGGCGGGCGACGAAGAGGAAGAGGGGCTGGAACGCATCCGGTCGCTGTTCGACGACCTGGAACGCAAGCGTGACATCGCGGAATTCCTCGACCTGACCGAACAGGGCGACGGTGTGCGTATCTTTATAGGCTCGGAAAATAAACTTTTTTCACTTTCGGGTTCCTCTCTGGTGGTTTCCCCATATATGAACGCTAACCGAAAGGTGATTGGCGCCGTCGGGGTGATCGGCCCCACGCGCCTGAATTACGGGCGGATCGTGCCGATCGTCGATTACACGGCGCAGCTTGTGGGACGATTGATCGCCGACCGGAGTTAGAGGTGAAAGATGGCAGAGCCGAAGAACAACGATTTCCTTGACGATCTGGCCGCGGCCGAGGCCGAGGAATATGCCGACGACATGGCCGAGATCGGCGATGACGCGCTGCAACTGGACGAGATCCGTGCCGAACGCGACCAGCTGCGCGACAGGCTTATGCGGGCCTTGGCCGATGCCGAGAATTCCCGCAAGCGGGCCGAGAAGGACCGCCGCGAGGCCGAACAATATGGCGGCTCGAAACTGGCGCGCGACATGCTGCCGGTTTATGACAACATGAAACGGGCGCTTGAGGCTGCCAACGACGAGCAGAAACAGGTATCCGCCGCCCTGCTGGAAGGCGTGGAACTGACCATGCGCGAATTGCTGAACGTGTTCGCCCGCCACGGCATTACGCTGGTTGCGCCCGAGATCGGGGATCGGTTCGATCCGCAGTTGCATCAGGCGATGTTCGAGGCGCCGGTCCCGGATACCCGTGCGGGCGATATCATCCAGGTTTCCGCCGAGGGGTTCCTGCTGCATGACCGCCTGTTGCGACCCGCGCAGGTCGGTGTGTCGTCCACACCGGCGTCCTGATCGCGATGTCGGACCGCCTCCGGCGGGGGTATTTCAGACCAGAAAGAAGCCGGGGCGGTCAGGATCTGGCCGCCTCTTTCAATTTGTAGATCAGATCGAGCGCCTCTCGGGGGCTGAGCTCGTCCGGGTGGATCCGGTCCAGCATGGACGTCAGCGGCGAAGGTTTTGCAGGCGGGGGCGGCGGGGCGACCGAGAATAGCGGCAGATCGTCGATGAAGGCCTTCTGCGCCGCGCCGCCTTCGCGTTCGCCCTGTTCCAGCGCCTCGAGCACGACGCGGGCGCGTTCGACAACCGAGGCGGGCAATCCGGCCAGTTGCGCGACCTGCACCCCGTAAGAGCGGTCGGCGGCGCCCTTGCGGACCTCGTGCAGGAAGATCACCTCTCCCTGCCATTCCTTGACGGCGACGGTGGCGTTTTCCACGCCTTCCAGTTTGCCCGCGAGCGCGGTCAGTTCGTGGTAATGCGTGGCGAACAGCGCACGGCTGCGGTTGGTGGCGTGCAGATGTTCCAGCGTCGCCCAGGCGATGGACAGCCCGTCATAGGTGGCGGTGCCGCGACCGATTTCGTCGAGGATTACAAGCGCGCGATCGTCGGCCTGATTGAGGATCGCGGCGGTTTCGACCATTTCGACCATGAAAGTTGACCGCCCGCGCGCCAGATCGTCGCTGGCGCCGACGCGGCTGAACAATTGGCTGACCATGCCGATATGCGCCGATTCAGCCGGAACGTGGCTGCCAATCTGCGCCAGCAGCGCGATCAGGGCATTCTGGCGCAGGAAGGTCGATTTGCCGGCCATGTTCGGTCCTGTCAATAGCCAGATCGCGGCGCCTGTGTCGGCGGACAGATCGCAATCGTTGGCGATGAAAGGCGCGCCGCCTTGCTGGCGCAGGCTGTGTTCCACGACGGGGTGGCGACCGCCCTTGATGGCGAAGGCGCGGCCGTCATCGACCTGCGGGCGGCACCAGTTTTCGGCCAGCGCCAGATCGGCCAGCGCGGTGGTCAGATCGATTTCGGCCAGGGCGCCAGCGGCTTGGCTGATCGGTGCGGCGCGATCGAGAATTGCGGCTCTAAGCCGGTCATAGAGCCGCTTTTCGATCTCGAGCGCCTGATTGCCGGCATTCAGGATGCGGGTTTCCAGATCGCTGAGTTCGACCGTGGTGAACCGGACCTGATTGGCGGTGGTCTGGCGGTGGATATAGGTTTCGTTCAGCGGTGGCGATTGCATCCTTGCGGCATGGGTTGCCGTGGTCTCGATGAAATAACCCAGCACGTTGTTGTGCTTGATCTTCAGCGAGGCGATTCCCGTCTGTTCGGCATATCCCTGTTGCAGGCGCGCGATCACGGAGCGCCCCTCGTCGCGCAGGGTGCGGGCCTCGTCGAGTTCCGGCTCGTACCCTTGGGCGATGAACCCGCCATCGCGGGCCAGCAGGGGCGGATCGGAAACCAGCGCGGCGTCGAGCAGCGCGGTCAGGTCATCGAAGCCGGTCAGCGCCCGCATCGCATCCGCCAGCAGAGGCGGAAGATCCTGCGCGCCGCCGATTTGGCCGATCCGGGCGGCCTGCTCCAGCCCATTGCGGATGGCGGCCAGATCGCGTGGCCCCCCCCGGTCGAGCGACAGGCGCGAGAGGGCGCGATCCAGATCCGGGGTCTTGCGCAGCGCCTCGCGCAGATCGGCGGAATCATGGCTGCGCTCCACGGCGAAATCCACGCCCGCCAGCCGCGCATGGATCACCTCCAGCGCACGGGACGGGCTGGACAGGCGTTGTTCCAGCAGCCGCGCGCCGCCCGGCGTCACGGTGCGGTCGATCACGGCCAGCAGCGATCCGGCGCGCCCGCCCGTCAGCGAGCGGGTCAGTTCCAGATTGCGCCGTGTGGCGGCATCGATCTGCACGACGCTGTTCTCGGCCTCGCGCTGGGGGGTGCGCAGCAGCGGTAATTTTCCGCGCTGGGTGATTTCCAGATAGTCGATCAACGCGCCCATAGCCGAGATCTCGGCCCGGCTGAACGTCCCGAACGCGTCCAGCGTGTTGACCGAGAACAGCGCGCACAGACGCTTTTCCGCCGCGGTGCTGTCGAAGCTGGAGCGCCCCAGCGGCGTGACGGGAATGCCCAGATCGGACAGCAATTCGGCGAGGTCGGCCTCGTCGCGGTCGCAGAGGATCAACTCGGATGGCGCCAGTCGTGCCAGCTCCGGCCCCAGACGCACGCGCGCCAGCGGCATCACGTGAAACGCGCCGGTCGAAATGTCGGCCCAGGCCAGCGCCTGTTCGTCGCGCAATGTGCAGAACGCCGCCAGAAAATTGTTCCGCCGCGCCTCGAGCAGCGCGTCCTCGGTCAGGGTTCCCGGCGTCACGAGGCGCACCACCTCGCGTTTGACCACGGATTTCGAGCCGCGTTTCCGGGCTTCGGCCGGGCTTTCCATCTGTTCGCAGACGGCGACGCGAAACCCCTTGCGGATGAGCGTCAGGAAATACCCCTCGGCGGAATGCGCCGGCACGCCGCACATTGGAATGTCGGTGCCGTCATGCTTGCCCCGTTTGGTCAGCGCGATGTCCAGCGCCTGCGCCGCTTCCACCGCGTCGTCAAAGAACATCTCATAGAAATCGCCCATGCGGTAAAACAGTAACGCATCCGCATGATCCGCCTTGATTTCAAGATATTGCGCCATCATCGGCGTCACATTCGTCACGAAAAGCCCCCGGTCCTGATCGTGCGCGACCTTACAAATCGCGACCCCCGGGCGAAAGGCGAAACTGTGGCGAGCAGGCGCTGGCGTGAAAGCCGGGTTAGCTTCCGGTGAAGGGTGCCGCATCACCCCACAATTCCTGCACGCGCTGATCGCGCCGGCAAGCATTGCGATAGGCCTTGTAGGCTTCGGCCTGGCGTTTGGGGCCGAACCGGGTCAGGATCAGGCGATCGCCCTTGTAATAATCCTGATGATAATCCTCGGCGGGATAGAATTTCTTTTCCGCAAGGATCGGCGTCACGATTTGCTGTCCCAGATCGCGTTCGGCCTGCGACTTGACCTCTTGCGCCAGCGCCGTTTCCTGCGGATCGGATGCGAATATCGCGGTGCGATAGCTGTCGCCCCGGTCGCAGAATTGCCCGCCCGCATCGGTGACGTCCACCGAGCGCAGGAACAGCTCCAACAGCGATTTCCGTGAAACGACCGACGGGTCGAACATGATCTGCACGGCCTCGTAATGCCCGGTCCCGCCGCGCGTCACCTGTTTATAGGTCGGGTCGGCCACGCTGCCGCCGGTATAGCCCGAGACGACCTCGGACACGCCTTTCACCTTTTCGAAATCGGCCTCGACGCACCAGAAACAGCCGCCGGCAACCGTCAGCACACCGGTTTCGGCCGAGGCGGACGAGCCGGGCACGATCTGTGCAATCGCAATGAACAACGCCAAAAGCGCGGGTTTGATCGTATTGGCGAGAGACATGGCACACTCCTTGTTTCCGCAGAAGCGTGCGCTGCAATTGCGCGCGGGGCAAGACCATGTCAGCCCGGTCACGCGCAGGTGAGCGGAGTTGACCTCAGCCGTTGATCAGCTTGACGGTTTTGGGACAGGGGTCGCCCGCGAAAAATTCGTCCAGCACCGATTGGAACACGTCCGGCGCCTGTGGCACCGATGCGAACAATGTCATGGACGAGCGCAGCTTTGCCGCATCGAGCGGCCCGAAAATCTGTTGCGCGGTCTTGTCGGTATGGGTCAGCACCAGCGTCGCGGTTTCGGCAAGACGGGCGCGCAAGGTCGGATCGGCCAGATAGGCGCGGGCCTCGCCCAGATCGTGCAATCCGTAAAGCTGGGACATGTCGGACTGCCCCAGCGCCGCAAGCTGAGGAAAGACGAACCACATCCAGTGGGTCCGCTTTTCCCCTTCGCGCAATTCCGCCAGCACGTTCTGCCAGACCGTATCCTGCGCCTCGATGAACAGTTCCGCGTCGGTTTCATCCTCCATCAGCGCAGCCTGCGGTTGCGCATCGCGATCAGCCGCAGACGCAGCGCGTTCAGCTTGATGAAACCGGCGGCGTCCTTCTGGTCATAGGCACCGGCATCGTCCTCGAAGGTCACGTGTTCCTCGGAATAGAGCGAATGATCCGACCACCGCCCGACCGTGCGCGCCAGCCCCTTGTAGAGTTTCAGGCGCACGGTGCCGGTCACGTGTTCCTGGCTCTTGTCGATCAGGGCCTGCAACATCTCGCGTTCGGGGCTGAACCAGAAGCCGTTATAGATCACCTCGGCATATTGCGGCATCAGCTGGTCCTTGAGATGCGCGGCGCCGCGATCCAGCGTGATCTGTTCGATGCCGCGATGCGCCTCGAGCAGGATGGTGCCGCCCGGCGTTTCGTAGATGCCGCGCGATTTCATGCCCACGAACCGGCCCTCGACCAGGTCAAGCCGGCCGATCCCGTGCTTGCCGCCATATTCGTTGAGGCGGGTCAGGATGGTTGCGGGCGACAGCGCCTCGCCGTTGATGCTGACGGCATCGCCCTGTTCAAAGCCGATTTCGATGAATTCCGGCTGATCCGGCGCATCCTCGGGATGGGTTGTGCGCTGATAGACGTAATCGGGCGCGTCGATTGCGGGATCCTCGAGCACCTTGCCCTCGGACGAGGTGTGCAGAAGGTTGGCGTCCACCGAGAACGGCGCCTCGCCCCGCTTGTCCTTGGCGATCGGGATCTGGTTCTTTTCGGCGAAATCCAGAAGCCGCGTGCGGCTGGTCAGATCCCATTCGCGCCACGGCGCGATCACCTTGATATCGGGGTTCAGCGCATAGGCCGCCAGTTCGAACCGCACCTGGTCGTTGCCCTTGCCGGTGGCGCCATGGGCGACGGCATCGGCGCCGGTTTCCTCGGCGATCTCGATCAAGCGTTTGGAAATCAGTGGCCGCGCGATCGACGTGCCCAGCAGATAAAGCCCTTCGTAAACCGCGTTTGCGCGGAACATCGGGAAGACGAAATCGCGCACGAATTCCTCGCGCAGGTCTTCGATATAGATGTTTTCGGGCTTGATCCCCAGCAGTTCCGCCTTCTGGCGCGCGGGTTCCAGTTCCTCGCCTTGGCCCAGATCGGCGGTGAAAGTCACCACCTCGCATCCGTATTCGGTTTGCAGCCATTTCAGGATGATCGAGGTATCCAGGCCGCCGGAATAGGCCAGGACGACTTTCTTGGGTGCGGACATCGCAAACGCTCCTTTTGCGTGGGTCGGCGTGGGCGTAGCGGGTTTTGTGCACAGGAGCAAGCAGGCTGCGCTTGCGCCGGGCGTCAAGCTGCGGCAGAGAAGGAAAATGAGCGATTTTCACGATAATGTCCGCGCCGCCGAAACTGCAATGCGCGCGGTATTTCCCGCGACCCCGTTGCAACGCAACGAGCATCTGTCGGCGCGGTTCGATGCCGACATCTGGCTGAAACGCGAAGATCTGGGTCCGGTGCGTTCCTACAAGTTGCGCGGGGCGCTGAACGCCATGCGCAAACGGCCCGATCAGCGCCTGTTCGTTTGCGCCAGCGCGGGAAACCACGCGCAGGGCGTGGCGTTCATGTGCCGCCATTTCGGGGTGAAGGGCGTCATTTTCATGCCGGTGACGACGCCGCAGCAGAAAATCCAGAAGACGCGGATGTTCGGCGGCGAGAATGTCGAGATTCATCTTGTCGGGGATTATTTCGATCATACGCTGAAATCCGCAAAAGCGTGGTGCGAAGAGAACGGCGGCCATTTTCTTGCCCCCTTCGACGACGACGACGTGATCGAAGGGCAGGCCACGCTTGCGCTTGAGGTCGAGACCGAATTGGGTGGCGCGCCCGATTTCGTGGTGTTGCCGGTGGGCGGCGGCGGCATGTCCGCTGGTGTGGCAACATGGTTCGGTGGGCGGACGCGGCCGTTATTCGTGGAACCGCGCGGCGGTGCCTGCCTTCATGCCGCGCTTGCCGCGGGGCATCCGGTGGCGCTGGACCGGGTGGATACGTTCGTGGACGGTGCTGCGGTGGGGCAGATCGGCGAGCGGCCTTTCGCGCTGTTGCGCGACGTTCCCATGCGGGATTCGCTGGTTCTGTCCGAAGACCGGATCTGCACCACGATCATCGACATGCTGAATGTCGAAGGCATCGTTCTGGAACCGGCCGGCGCGATGGCGATCGAGGCGCTGGGCGATCTGGGGGACCGGATTCGCGGCAAACGTGTGGTTTGCGTCACCTCGGGCGGCAATTTCGATTTCGAGCGTCTGCCCGAGGTCAAGGAGCGCGCGCTGCGCTATTCCGGCATCAAGAAGTACTTCATCCTGCGCATGCCGCAGCGGCCCGGCGCGCTGAAGGACTTTCTGAAAATCCTCGGCCCGGATGACGATATTGCGCGGTTCGAATACCTCAAGAAATCGGCGCGGAATTTCGGGTCGGTCCTGATCGGGATCGAGACCGTCAAACCCGAGAACTTCGTGCGCCTGTTCGCCGATCTGGATGCGGCCGGGTTCACCTATACCGACATCACGAACGATGAAACGCTGGCTCAGTTCGTGATCTGAACGGCGGATCGGCCGTCAGATCCGGCAGACCGGCCAGAAAATCCGCGCGTTCGGCATCGAATATCGTCAGGATTGACCGCACATCCACCGCCCGGGCGCAACCGGCGGCGGCGGCACGTTCGCCATCAGCGCAGCGTTGCGAAAAATCACGAAACCCGAAGGACAGCGCGCTGCCTTTTAGAAAATGCAGCGCATGTTCCAGTGCGACGGGATCGGACGTGTCGCCCAGGCTGGCCAGCGCTTCCTGCATTTCCTGCAGGAACAGATCCGTCACCTCGCGAAAATCCTCGGCCCCGATTTCGTCGCGGAGTTGTCTTGCCCGGTCCCAGTCGATCATGCTGCCTGTCCTTTCGGAGGCCATGCTGGACCAGCGGAATGAAGGGCAGGTTAAAGCCGAAACGCTATAACGGGACCGGATCTGCGGGTCAGTCGATCCAGCCGGCTGCCTTTTGCCGCTGATGGGCGACGGTGGCGTTGCGCATCAGGATGGCGACCGTCACCGGGCCGACGCCGCCCGGCACGGGTGTGACCCATCCGGCAACATCCAGAACGGCCTCGGTATCGACGTCGCCGACAATCTTGGTCTTGCCGTTGATATCGGTGATCTGGTTGATGCCGATATCGATCACCGCCGCGCCCGGCTTGATCATGTCGGGGCCGATCAGGTTCGGCTTGCCCACCGCCACCACCACCACATCGGCGCGGCGCGAATGCATGGCCAGCGACCGGGTCATGTGATGGCAGACCGTCACCGTCGCGCCTTCGGCCATCAGCAAAAAGGCGGCCGGCTTGCCGACGATCTCGGAATGGCCGACCATGACCACCTCGAGCCCCTCGAGATTGAGCCCGGTTTCCTTGATCAGTTCGACGGACGCCGCCGCCGTGCACGGTGCCAGCGCGACGTCCGAATAGACGATGTTGCCGATCGACGACGGGTTCATGCCCTCGACATCCTTGAGCGGATGGATCGCGGATTGCAGCGAGCGCACGTTGATATGGTCGGGAACCGGGCGTTGCAGGATGACGCCCAGCACGTTGGGGTCGTCATTCATCTCCAGGATCAGCTGCTTGCATTCTTCCTGGCTGACCTCGCTGCCCCAAAGCTGCTGGTCAAAGCGAAGACCCGCGGCATGTGCGCCGCGGGCCTGGTTGCGAACATAGACGCCGACTTCGGGGTTTTCGCCGATGCTGATCGACACCAGCCGGCCCAGCGCGTCCGATCCGCCGACCGACGTCACATAGGCCTTGGCCTCGTTCAGGATGCGTTCCCGGACGGCCTTGCCTTTCAACAAGCGATGATCGTCGGTCATATCGTCCCTCACGCAGTCAGGCCTTCGGGTTCTTCGATGCCGTTGGCGCGGCAGCAGGCGGTCAGCGTGTTGGCCAGCAGGCAGGCGATGGTCATCGGCCCGACGCCACCCGGCACCGGCGTGATCGCACCGGCCACCTTGGCGCAGCTTTCGTAATCCGCATCGCCGACCAGCTTTTTCTTGCCGTCGCGCTCGATCCGGTTGATGCCGACATCAATGACGGTTGCGCCGGGTTTGATCCAGTCGCCCTGTACCATTTCCGGACGGCCCACCGCCGCCACGACGATATCGGCACCGCGCACGACCTCGGGCAGATCCTTGGTGCGGCTGTGCGCGATGGTCACGGTGCAGCTGTCGCCCAGCAGCAGTTGCGCCATCGGCTTGCCCACGATGTTCGAGCGCCCGACAACGACGGCGTTCATGCCCGAGATTGAGCCGTGATGGTCGCGCAGCATCATCAGGCAGCCGAGCGGCGTGCAGGGCACCATGCTTTTCTGCCCCGTCCCCAACAGGCCCACGTTCGAGATATGAAACCCGTCCACATCCTTGGCCGGATCCAGCGAGTTGATCACCAGATCCTCGTCCAGATGCTTGGGCAGGGGCAGTTGCACGAGGATGCCGTGAATTTCGGGATCGTTGTTCAACTGGTCGATCAGCGCCAGCAGATCGGCCTCGGAGGTGTCGGCGTCCAGCTTGTGCTCGACCGATTTCATGCCGACCTCGACCGTCATCTTGCCCTTGGAGCGGACATAGACCTCGGATGCCGGATCTTCGCCCACCAGCACGACCGCCAGACCCGGCGTGATGCCGTGATCGGCCTTCAGCCGTTCCACATGTTCCGCAACCTGTCCGCGCACCTTTGCCGCAAACGCCTTGCCGTCAATCACTGTCGCCGCCATTTTCGTGCCGCTCCTGCTTTGTTTTGCTGAATCCAACTCCCGCCAGAGGCGGAAAGGACGCGGAGGATTTCCCCCGCGTCCCTTGTTTTGTCTGACCTAGAACAGGCCCTCGACGTCGCCGTCGGCGTTGAGCTTGATGTTCTCGGCCGAAGGCACACGCGGCAGACCCGGCATGGTCATGATCTCGCCGCAGATCACCACGACGAACCCGGCACCCGCGCTCAGGCGAACCTCGCGCACCGGCACGCTGAAGCCGGTCGGGGCTCCGCGACGCTCGGGGTCGGTGGTAAAGCTGTACTGGGTTTTCGCCATGCAGATCGGCAGGTTGCCGTATCCTTGCGCTTCCCAATCCTTGAGCTGGTTGCGGATCTTCTGATCGGCCAGAATGCCGTCCGCACGATAGATGCGCTTGGCGATGGTTTCGATCTTTTCGAACAACGGCATCTCGTCGGCATAGAGCGGCGAGAAATTGGCCTGATCCTTGTCCGCGATCTCGGCCACACGGGTCGCCAGATCGGCGGATCCTTCCGAACCCAGCTCCCAGTGCCGCGACAGGATCGCTTCGGAGCCTTGCTCGGCGACGTAATCCTTGACCGCCTGCACCTCGGCATCGGTGTCGGTGACGAAATGGTTGATCGCCACGACCACCGGCACGCCGAAGGATTTGACGTTCTCGATGTGACGGCCGAGGTTGGCACAGCCCTTCTTGACCGCGTCGACGTTTTCAGTGCCCAGATCGGCCTTGGCCACGCCACCGTTCATCTTCATCGCCCGGACCGTGGCCACGACCACGACGACCGAGGGGTGCAGACCGGCCTTGCGGCACTTGATGTTCATGAACTTTTCGGCGCCAAGGTCAGCACCGAAGCCCGCTTCGGTCACGACGTAATCGGCCAGTTTCAGCGCGGTGGTCGTCGCGATGACCGAGTTGCAACCATGCGCGATGTTGGCGAAGGGGCCGCCATGCACGAAGGCCGGGTTGTTTTCCAGCGTCTGCACCAGGTTGGGCTGCATCGCGTCCTTGAGCAGAACGGTCATTGCCCCATCCGCCTTGATGTCGCGCGCATAGACGGGCGAGCGGTCGCGGCGATAGGCCACGATCATGTCGCCAAGGCGCCGCTGCAGATCCTTGAGATCGGTAGACAGGCACAGGATCGCCATGACCTCGGAGGCCACGGTGATGTCAAAGCCGGATTCGCGCGGGAAGCCGTTGGACACACCGCCGAGGCTGGTGGTGATCTGACGCAGGGCGCGGTCGTTCATGTCCAGCACCCGGCGCCAGGACACGCGGCGCATGTCGATGGCCAGCTCGTTGCCCCAGTAGATATGGTTGTCGATCATCGCGCTCAGCAGGTTGTGCGCACTGGTGATCGCATGGAAGTCGCCGGTGAAATGCAGGTTCATCTCTTCCATCGGAACGACCTGCGCATAACCGCCCCCAGCTGCGCCGCCCTTCATCCCGAAATTCGGCCCGAGCGAGGCCTCGCGGATGCAGACGGCAGCCTTCTTGCCGATTCGGTTCAGGCCATCGCCCAGACCCACGGTGGTGGTGGTCTTGCCTTCGCCCGCGGGCGTGGGGTTGATCGCCGTGACCAGGATCAGCTTGCCGTTCTTGTTCTTCTGGATCTCGTCGATGAACCGCTGGCTGACCTTCGCCTTGTCGTGGCCATAGGGCAGAAGATCGTCGCTCGAGATGCCGAGCTTTTCGCCGATCTCCTGAATCGGGCGTTTGCTCGCTTCGCGTGCAATCTCAATATCGGTCTTGAAAGCCATCTGTTGTCGCTCCTGGTCTGGTTGTTTTGTTGTGGATGTTTATTCGGGGGTCAGTATCTGATCCGGTGCCGTCTTGACGGACGCCGCGACGCGCTTCGACTGGGCCGCGTCAAAAAGAACGCGCGTCCGGCGGGACGGGACGCAGTTGTGCCCCGACGGTGCCGGGTTTCCAAAACGCCCTCTTGTCGATGTCAAAGCCATGCGGCGCAACTCCCTATTATTCCCATTGTTTAACTAATTTTCCTTTGGGTCAACACATCTTTGCCAAGATATTCTACGGGTCCAATTCCTTATACGCCCTCGCGGCCGTCCCGGAAATCCTCTCTCGGTTTGCCTTGCCAGCGCCCTGTTCTGCAAGAATATCCCGCCCGTTCCGTCCGTTGCCCCATCCGCCAGCCTTTGCCCCTAGAAATGTGAGGCTGAAAGCGGGCGGCGCATGATCCCACCGGGCGCCCGATTAATTCACGGCGATAATCAATTCTAAACCGCTGCTGTCCATCGTGAAGGCGAGCGAATCATCACATGGACAGGCAGAATGCCCCACGCGCCGCATGAAAAACCAGATGTCAGACCGGGTGTCGCATACCGTTTCGGCCTGCTGGGCGTCGTTGTCCTGCTGTTTCTTGTCGGTCATCCCTTGGCGGCGTCGTCATGGTCCGGTGCGACGGCCGCGCTTTGCGATCGTGCGGCCGGACAGGCGGCCCGCGCGCACGGGGTGCCCCTCGACGTGCTGCGCGCGATTTCGCGCGCGGAAACCGGGCGGCCGCAAAAGGGCGGGCTTCAACCCTGGCCGTGGACCGTCAACATGGAGGGCAGGGGGCGATGGTTCGATAACGCGGATGCGGCAAAGGCCTATGTTTTCAAGAACTTCAAGACCGGCGCGCGCAGTTTCGACGTCGGCTGTTTCCAGATCAACTATCGCTGGCACGGCGACGCGTTCCGCTCGATCGACGAGATGTTCGATCCGGTGCCGAACGCGCTTTACGCCGCCAAATTCCTCAAGGAGCTTTATCGCGAATTCGGCGATTGGTCGGCTGCGGCCGGGGCGTATCATTCGCGCACGCCGACCTATGCCCAGTCCTATACCGACCGGTTCCGCAAGATCCGCAACGCGATGGCGCCGGATGCGCCGCGGCACGATCCCGGTGACACGGTCTCCAAAGTGCTGGTGTCACAGGCCGACGGCGCGACCCTGCCTTTCATCGGACAGGGCAATGTCGCGCTGGGGTCGCTGGTTCCGACCGGTTTCGACGCCGGGACCGATACGCCGCCCCGCCCGGCCTTCCTGGCGCTGAACTAGGGAGCGGTTACGATGCCTGCAATCTCCATCAAGAATCTGTTCAGCCCCACGGTCCTGCTGGCGCTGGCGCTGATGGCGGTCATCGTGATGATGATCCTGCCGATGCCTGCGTGGATCCTCGATGTGGGTCTGGCGGCCTCGTTCGGGCTGGCCATCCTGATTTTCACCGTCACGCTGTTCATCGAACGCCCGCTGGATTTCTCGGCGTTTCCGACGATCCTGCTTGCGTCGCTGATGCTGCGCCTGTCGCTCAATGTTTCCTCGACGAAACTGATCATCGGTCAGGGCCATACCGGGCCGGGGGCTGCGGGTGACGTGATCCAGGGCTTCGCGCAGTTCGTCATGGGCGGCAGCGTCTTCCTCGGGCTGGTGGTGTTCGGGGTTCTGCTGATCGTGAACTTCATGGTCATCACCAAGGGGGCCGCGCGCATGGCCGAAGTCGGCGCGCGTTTCGCGCTGGACGGGATGCCGGGGAAACAACTGGCGATCGACAGCGACATGTCCGCCGGTGCGATCGACCACACCCAGGCCAAGGAACGGCGCGAAACCGAGCAGCAGGAGACGACCTTTTTCGGCTCGCTCGACGGGGCGTCGAAATTCGTCAAGGGCGATGCGGTCGCTGGCCTTCTGATCACCCTGCTGAATCTGGTCATGGGGCTGATCATGGGCATCGTCGTGCATCGCATGCCGATCGGCGCGGCGTTCGAAACCTACGCGATCCTGACCGTCGGCGACGGGCTGGTGTCGCAAATTCCGGCGGTGATCATCTCGATTGCATCCGCCCTGTTGCTGGCCCGTGGCGGAACCCGGGGCGCAACCGATCTGGCGCTGTTCGACCAGTTGGGCAAGCATCCCGCCGCCCTCGCGACGGTGGCGGTACTGATGGCGCTATTCGCGCTGGTGCCGGGGTTGCCGTTCCTGCCCTTCATTCTAGGCGGCGGCGTTCTGGGCTATGCGGCGCATGCCATGAAAAAACGCGCGGACCGGCAGGCGCAGGAGCAGGAGACGCGCGAAACCTCTCCGGTCGAGACGCGCAAGGCGCTGGGCGATATCCTGGATCTGGACGACGTGCATCTGGAATTCGCGCCGGATCTGGTGAACATGGTGCTCGATCCGGGAACGGGCCTGGACGTGCGGATCGCCAATATGCGCACGCATGTCGCGACGGTTTACGGTCTGGTCTTGCCCGACATCCGGCTGACCGACCAGCCCGGCCTTCCCATCGGCGCCTATGTCATCCGCATCCAGGGGGTCGAGCAGGTGCGCGGCGAACTGCATCCCGATCTGGTGCTCGCGCTGCTTCCGGATGGCTCGGGCAGCCTGCCGGCCGGAACCGACGTCAAGGAACCCGTCTATGGCGCTCCGGCCCGATGGGTGTCCCCGCGCGATCAGGACGCAGCGGCACTTTCCGGCGCGACGATCGTGACGCCGCCGGAAATTCTGGCGACCCATCTTCTGGAGGTGATCAAACAGAACTTCGCCCGCCTTCTGACGCTGAAATCGCTTCGTCGCCTGCTGGCCGAGATGACCCGCCTGTCCGATCCGGCCCGCGCCGAGGAGAACCGCAAGCTGCTGGACGATCTCATTCCCGACAAGGTGCCGATGGATACGCTGCACGCGGTGCTGCGCCTGCTGCTGGAGGAGCGGGTGTCGATCCGCAATCTGCCGCTGATCCTTGAATCCATCGCCGAGGCACGCCTGGTCTCCACCCAGCCCGAGGCGATCTGCGAACACGTGCGTCAGCGCATGGGCTTCCAGATCGTGTCCGAGATGAAGCGCGCCGACGGAACCATCCCGCTGATCCAGCTCGCGCCGGAATGGGAGGATACCTTTGCCAGCTACCAGATCGACGGTGTGGCGGGCGGAATGGATGTGGCCCTGCCGCCCGATCTGTTCAATCGCCTCTCCGAACGCCTGTCCGAACGGATGAGCGAGACCGCGGAACAGGGCGTCTTTCCGGCTCTTGTCACCTCGACACGGCGCCGCCGCTTCCTGCGCACGATCATGCGCGCCCGGGGGATCACCAATCCGGTCCTCTCGTTCGAAGAAATTGGGCTCGAGGCCCGCCCGGCGCTGATGGGCACGGTGGCCGCATGATCGCGTTTCCGCCCGAGTTGCAGGCGCTTCTGACGCGCGAACTCTGGCACGCGATCATCGTGTTCCTCCGGGTTTCGGCGCTGGTGTCGCTGTTGCCCGCATTCGGCGAACGCTCGGTCCCGATCCGGGTCAAGCTGGGGATCGCCGTGGCGTTTACCATGATCGTCGCGCCCGCCGTCACGCTTGACGCGCAACCGGAAAGCCCGCTGACATTCACGCGATACGCGCTGACCGAAGCGCTGGTCGGGCTTGCCCTGGGTATCGGCGTCCGGCTTTTCGTCCTCGCGCTGCAGACGGCAGGTTCGATCGCGGCGCAATCGACGTCGCTGTCGCAGATCCTGGGCGGTGCCGCTGCCGAGCCGATCCCGGCCATCGGGTACCTGCTGACGATCGGCGGTCTCGCGCTCGCGGTCATCTTCGGTCTGCATGTCCACGCGGCCCGCCTTCTGATCGTGTCCTATGAGATTTTCCCGGCGGGCTATGCCCCGTCGGCAGCGGATCTTTCCGCCTGGGGTATCGCGCGCATCGCGCATGCGTTTTCGCTCGCATTCATGCTCGCGACACCGTTCGTCATCGCTTCGGTGATCTACAATCTCACCCTGGGGGTCATCAACCGGGCGATGCCGCAACTGATGGTGGCCTTCGTCGGTGCGCCGGTCATCACGATGGGCGGGCTGTTCCTGCTGTTCGTCAGCGCGCCGCTGATCCTGTCGGTCTGGGTCGAGGCACTGATCGGGTTCATTCAGGCTCCGATGGTTCCTCCGAAATGAGCGGCGCGGGAGACGACGACAGCGAAAAGAGCCACGAGGCGACGCCGCAAAAGCTGCAAAAGGCGCGCGAGAAAGGCGAAGTTGCGAAATCCACCGATGTTTCGGTGGCGGCCGCATACGGCGGACTGCTTTTGACGGCGATGGTCTTCGGCTCCGGGTCGGTCGAACGGTTCGGCTCGGCGATGATGGTCATGCTGGATCAGCCGGATCAGCTTGCAACGCTGTTTTTCGATGGCGGGGCCAGCGCACCGGTCGGCGGATTGATGCGGGCGGTCGCCGCTCCCCTTGCACCGTGGTTCATCATTCCGGCCGCGGCGGTTGTCCTGTCTGTTCTCGCGCAGCGCGCCTTCGTTTTTGCGCCAACCAAGATCGCGCCGAAACTGTCGCGGATCTCGATCCTGTCGAACGCCAAAAACAAGTTCGGTCGTTCCGGATTCTTCGAGTTCTTCAAAAGCTTCGCGAAACTGACGCTTTACTCGGCGTGCCTTGGCCTGTTCCTGCGCGCCCGCCTGCCGGACATGGTCGGGGCCGCCGCCTCGGGTCCGTTGACCGGCATCGCCTTAATGGCGCGGCTTTGCATCGAATTCATGTTCCTGGCCGTTGTGATCGCCACCGCCATCGCGGGCCTGGATATGGCCTGGCAGTATCACGAGCATCTGCGCAAGAACCGCATGTCACGCAAGGAGATCATGGACGAGACCAAGGATGCCGAGGGCGATCCGCACATGAAACAACAGCGTCGTCAGCGCGGCCAGCAGATCGCGATGAATCAGATGATGGCCGACGTTCCCGGCGCCGACGTCGTGATCGTCAATCCCACGCACTACGCCGTGGCCCTGAAATGGAGCCGGATGCGCGGGGCCGCGCCGGTCTGCGTGGCCAAGGGCGTTGACGAGATCGCCGCGACCATCCGCGAGACCGCGATGACGGCGGGGGTGCCGATCCACAGCGATCCGCCCACCGCGCGGGCCATTCACGCGACGGTCGAGCTGGGTCAGGAAATCAGCGAAGATCATTATCGCGCCGTCGCCGCCGCGATCCGGTTTGCCGAGCAGATGCGCATGCGTGCACGGGCGGGTGCGACATGAACCGCGACAAGATCGCGCAAATGGCCGCCGTGACCGAGGCCGTCTATATGAATGAATTCCAGAAAGTTCAGGCCATCCTCTCCCGCGAGGCGTCCCTTCGCAGCAGCCTTGCGCAATTGCGGGATCAGCGCCACGCCGCCGGGAGCCGGCAGATGCAGGCAATCGGAGCCGATCTCGCCTGGCAGACCTGGCGGGACCGTTCGGTGCAGCAGTTGAACCTGGAACTGGCGCGGGTGATGGCGCGCAAGCTGGAATCGCTGGATCGCGTTCGCGCGGCCTTTGGCCGCAGGGAAGCGGTGCGGCAACTGGCGCAGAAAAGCGCGGAGCAGAAAAAGAGGCATCGCTCCGGGAACGGCAACTGACGCGCTGTGCCTTTTGCCGCCGCGCGGTGTGTTTCGGCTGGCCTCTCGGCACGATGCGGGACGGCGGCAAGTGCCGGATCAGGGATCCTGACGCGCGATATCCACGATCAGGACGTTGTGCACATCCTTGCCCAATTCGCGTTGCGCGACCTCTCGCAGCGCCACGCGCAAGGGGCCGAGTTTGTCTTCCTGCGTGAACGACCCGTTGAAGCCGCCCATATTCGCGTGATCGAACAGGACACGCAAGAAGGCATCGCGCAACTTGGGCTCACGTTCGTAGACGCGTTCGCGCAGACCCGGTGCGGTTTCCAGGCTGAGCGACAGGACGACCAGCGAGGCGATCCGGTCGCGCGAAACGACGGGAATGACGAACTGATTGTTCATCTTGACGTAATCGTCCTCGCCCTTTTCCGTTTCCGGCGGTGCGACCGAGTCCGGCGCAGCGGCCTCGGCATCCTCCGCCGGCGGCGGCGGCATTAGATATACCGCAGCGCCGGCACCGGCACCTATTCCCAGCGGGACAAGAAGAAACGGGAGAAGTTTTGACAGCATCTCTTTTACCTAGAACGGCAGAACGGCGTCGAGGATCTGTTGTCCGTAGCGGGGTTGCTGCACGTCCGTGATCTGGCCGCGTCCGCCATAGGACACGCGGGCCGATGCGATCTTGTCATAGGTGATCTCGTTCTGGCGCGAGATGTCCTCTGGCCGCACGAAGCCCGACACCAGAAGTTCGCGCAGCTCGAAATTCACCCGCAACTCCTGCGTGCCCGAGATGGCCAGCACCCCGTTGGGCAGGACATCGACAACCGTCGCGGCGACACGCAGGGTCAGCTTTTCCTTGCGCTTCACCGATCCCTTGCCACCCGACGCGCTGCTGGAATCGATGCCGACCGCGTCGGCCATCGTGGCACCGGCGGGCAGTTTTTCATTCAGTCTCTGCGGCACGCCGAACAATTGCGGCACGCCGAGGCTTTCCGACCCCGAGCGCGAGCGCGCCGTGTCGTTGGAAATCTCGGCCTTTTCGTCGATCTCGATCACGATGGTCAGGATATCGCCCTTGGTCATGGCCCGGCGATCCCCCAGAAGCGACCTGCGCCCACCGCTCCAGAGCGAGGATTGATCGACACTGCGCTGCGGTTGGGTGTGCGTCGGCAGACCCGGCCAGAGCATCGCGGAATGTTCCTGATTTTCCGTGTTTGGGCTGAAGCTGGGTGCCTTGCCGATATGATCGGTGCGCCCGCAGGCCGTGACCAGGGCAAGCGACGTCAGGGCGATACTGCGAAAAAGGATGCGATTGTTCATTATTGGACCTCGATTGAGCCATCCGCCTGGATCCGGCCGGTAACTGTGGTGCGTGAGGACAGGTTCATTGCGCGCACCATTTCCCCCGCCGCGCCGCGACCCAGCGCGCGCCCCTCCGCAACGATGTGCAACCCGCCCTGCAGGAAAACCAGGGTCGTGATTTCATTGCGCTCGACCAGCGCCGGTGGTCCCACATCGCCGGGCCGCACCGGTCGGCCGGGATAAAGCGCGACGCGGGCCTCCTGCCCGATCAGCGCAAGCGGTTCGCTCACCGCGCCCGGCAGATCTCCGGATTTCAGGTCCAGATCTCCGGCGGCAATGATCTCCTTGGCGCGGATGGTCCTGACCGGCACCACGATATCCGCGCAGGCGCTGGATGCGGCCCCGATCAGCAAGGCAACGAGAACGGGCTTCATCATCGCACCTGTGTCGTTGCGGCCATCATCTGGTCAGCCGCCGAAATCACCTTGGCGTTCATCTCGTATCCCCGCTGCGCCTCGATCAGTTCGGTCACCTCGCGCACCGCATCGACGGAACTGCTCTCCAGATAGCCTTGGCGCAGGGTGCCCAGACCATCCTCGCCCGGTGACGAAACGAGGGCGGGACCGGACGCTTCGGTTTCGGCGAACAGGTTGCTCCCCAATGCCTCAAGGCCCTTGGCGTTGGTGAACCCGGAAAGGGTGAACTGGCCCAGCAATTCCGCTTCGGCGGTATCGTCGAAATAGGCGAATACCTCGCCCGCGCCGTTGATCGAGATGCTGCGCGCATCCGAGGGAATGACGATTTCCGGCGCAACCGCATAGCCGTCCGACGTGACGATCATCCCCTCGGCCGAGCGCTTCAGGCTGCCATCGCGGGTATAGGCGGGTTGTCCCGAGGGCAGCGTCACCTCGAGATAGCCACCACCCTCGATGGCCACATCCAGATCGCTTCCCGTGGCGGATAACGAGCCTTGCGACAGATGCACGGTGACTGCCGCGGGCCGAACCCCGAGTCCCAGTTGCACACCGGTCGGCAGAACGGTGCCGTCCGACGCGTTGACCGTGCCCGCGCGCGACACCTGCTGATAGTGCAGATCCGCGAATTCGGCGCGGCGGGCATTGTAGCCGGTGGTGTTCATGTTGGCGAGGTTGTTGGAAATGGTCTCGACACGCATCTGCTGCGCGCTCATTCCGGTGGCGGCGATCTGTAGGGCTCGCATGTTCGTTATCCTTTTGTTCCAATCACTTGGTCAGTGACTTGATCGCGTTGCGGATGCGCTGATCCTCGGCATCCAGAAAGCTCTGGCCGGTTTCGTAGGCGCGCTGGACCTCGACCATCCGTGCGACCTGCAGGATCGGGTTGACGTTCGAGGATTCGAGAAATCCCTGAAGGATCGTCGCCTCTTCGGCGGGCTCGACACCGGCCTCCGAGCGGAACATCACGCCATCCTCGCGCTGCATGTCCAATGGATCGACCGGCTGAAACACTCCGATCTGGCCAAGCGGGCGCCCGTTGCTGCTGAGCGTGCCATCGCTGGCCACGCTGATATCGCCGGCGTCGCCGGGCACGAAAACCGGAGCCCCGCCGCCGTCCAGCACCCGATGACCGCTCATCGTGATGAGATCGCCATCGGCGTTGGGCGAGAAACTTCCCGCGCGGGTCAACCGTTCTCCGTCCGGGGTTTCGATCAGAAAGAAACCGTCGCCCTGTATCGCGAAATCGAAACGCCCGTTGGTCTGGGACAGCGTGCCCTGATCCATCGACGTATTGCGGACCTGGGCGCGCGTCATCGACAGCGACGGCTGGTCGGGCTGAGCCTTGACGAACTCGGAAAAGATCAGCCCTTCCTGCCGGAACCCGGTGGTTGCCGTGTTGGCGATGTTGTTCGCGATCACCCGCATTTCGCGCATCAGGCCCGACTGGCGGGAAAGGGTGGTGTATCCGGTAGCGTCCATCAGGATCCTCCTGTGATCAAGGGAATGATCTGACCATGAAAAAACGAGACGAGAGTCTGTGTCATGAATCCCATGGTCAGCCAGAAGACGATGACGATGGCTGCGAGTTTCGGCACGAAGGTCAGGGTCATCTCCTGGATCGACGTCAATGCCTGGAACAGGCCGATCGTCAGGCCGGTGATCAATGCGACCGTCAGGATCGGCACCGATATGATGACCGCCACCCACAGGCCCTGCCGCAGGGTGTCGTAGAAAAGCCCCTCGTCCAGCATATCAGACCGGCATCCGCAGGATTTCCTGATAGGCTTCGACCACCTTGTTGCGAACGGTGATCGCGGTTTCCACGGCCAGTTCGGTCTGCGCCAGGGCCTGCACCAGCGCATGCGGATCGGCATCGCCCGACATGGCCGACACGGCGGCCTGCTCGCTGGTCTGCAAGGTCGCGGCAAAGTCCTGGAACGCGCCTTTCAGACCTGCGCCCGTCCCCGGGTCCGCCTGTGTGGCCGGACGCGCGGACCCATAGCCCTGCATCGCGGAAATACTGCTGATATCCATTCTGGATCTCCTTTTCTTGCCGGTTTACTTGCGCAACAGATCCATCAGGTTGGCGGACATCTGGCGCGATTGGTCGAACATTTTCAGATTTGCCTCATAGCTGCGCTGGGCCTCGCGGGCGTCGGCGATCTCGACCATGAGATTGACGTTCGAGCCGTCGTAATGCCCGCTGGCGTCGGCCATCGGGTGCGACGGGTCGAACACGCTGGGCAGGTCGCTGCGATCCAGTCGAACGGGGCCGGATTTTACCGTGCTGGTGCCGCTGTCGCCGTTGCGCACGGATTCGAACGACACCAGTTTGCGGCGGTAACCCGGCGTGTCTGCGTTCGAGATATTTTCCGAAACATGCCGCAGCCTCGCCGATTGGGCGCGCAAACCGCTGGCCGAAACCGATAGCGCCTTGGAAAATTCGCTCATCTCGTTTCACTCCGCTCAGGGCCGGCCGAGACTGCTGCGCAGGATCGACAGGGATGATTTGTAGATGGCCAGCGCACGGTCGTGCTGGCGGGTGACTTCGACCGCTTTCAGCATCTCCTCCTCGATGGACACGGTATTGCCACCGCGAGTCGCGATGCCGGACGACGGCCGCGCGGACTGATCCGAAAATTGCGCAAGATGCCCGGCGCGGGTCCGGCGCATCGTGGTGGCGCCGGTTTGCCCGAGAAGATCCGCAAAGGCCGGAATATCGCGCGCGCCGTAGCCGGGCGTGTCCGAATTCGCCATATTCTGCGCGACGACCGCCTGCCGCCGCCCGGCATGGGTGGCCATGGCATGGGCCATCTTGAAGACATTGAGGTCGGTGAACATCAGACTTCTTCCTCGTTCGATTTCAACCAAGGTTTAACTCCGATTCCTTTAGAAATTGTTTTCAGGAAATTGACGGAGCGTTCGCATCGTGAAAACGGATCTGGATTTGTTGCGGGAGGAGATTGCGCGTGTCGCGCTGACCCGCCCGGTTGGCCGTGTCGACGGGATCAGCGGCGGGGTCGTCCGGCTGTCCGGTCTGACGCAAGGCGCGCGTATCGGCGACCAGCTGATTCTGCGGCGCGGATCGGGCGTTCCGCTGCATGGCGAGGTCTTGCAGATCGACCGCGATCACGTGAGCATGCTGCCCGAAACGGCCCCCGATGGCGTGGCGATCGGCGATCGCGCGGTCTTGCAGCCCATGCCGCCGTTTGCGCCGTCGTCGCGCTGGATCGGCCGTGTGATCGATCCCTACGGGAGGCCGCTGGATGGCCGCCCCCTGGCCTCTGGCGGGCGGGGTTGCGATCTGGTGAACCCGCCGCCTGCTGCCGTGACGCGTCGGGCGATGGGCGCGCGCATTCCGACGGGGCTGGCTGTTCTCAACACCATCCTTCCGATTGTCGAGGGCCAGCGAATCGGGTTGTTCGCCGGTTCCGGGGTCGGAAAATCGCGGCTGCTGGCGCAATTGGCGGGGCATATGGCGGCCGATGTCGTGGTGATCGCGCTGATCGGCGAACGCGGTCGCGAGGTGAACGATTTCGTGCAACGCACCCTTGGGCCCGAGGGTATGAAACGCGCGGTCGTCGTTGCGGCCACCTCGGATCAATCCGCGCTGACCCGCCGCCGGTGTGCCTGGGCCGCGATGAGCGTCGCCGAGCATTTCCGCGACGAAGGGCGCAACGTGCTGTTCCTCGCCGATTCGGTCACCCGCTTTGCCGAGGCGCATCGCGAGATCGCCGTCGCCGCCGGCGAGAGCACCGCATTGCGGGGGTTTCCGCCATCGCTCACGCCCATGATCACCTCGCTGTGCGAGCGCGCGGGGCCGGGCGCGCCGGGGCAGGGCAACATTACCGCCGTTTTCAGCGTGCTGGTTGCGGGATCGGACATGGACGAGCCTGTCGCCGATATCCTGCGGGGGGTTCTCGATGGCCATGTGGTGCTGAGCCGGGACATCGCCGAGCGCGGGCGGTTTCCTGCAATCGACGTGGGGCGCTCGGTTTCGCGCAGCCTGCCGGATGCGGCCAGCGCGGCGGAAAATACCGCGATCGGCGAGGTGCGCCGCCTGCTCGGCGCCTATGAACAATCCGAGGTGATGATAAAGGCCGGGCTTTACAGCGAAGGGTCCGACCCGGTTCTTGACCGGGCCGTGCAGCTTTGGCCGGAACTGGACGCATTTTTCGCCCGATCCGAGTCCGAGGGCATCTCGGCCAGTTTCGACCGGCTGACCCTGCTGTTGCGACGCTCCGGCGCCGCGCTCAACCGGGTGTAAGCGGGCGGGACGTTACCGGCCCCGCCCGACGCGTTCATTGTTTCGGGCCAAGCGCCGAAAGTCCTTTCAGGATGTCGATGGCATAGGCCAGCTGATAATCCTGTTCCCGCCGCTTGGCGGCGGCCTCGGCCTTTTCGCGTTCTTCCTCGATCTGGCGGGTTTCGTCTTCGGACAGACTGTCATTGTTCAGCCGGCCGCGCAGATCGGCCTCGGAGCGGATACGCGCGGCCAGGCCCGCCTCGTCCTCTTCGTCCTCGGCTGCAGGTTTGCGGCGGGGCTGTTCGACCACGATGTCGGGCGACACGCCCAGCGCCTGGATCGAACGGCCCGACGGCGTGTAATAGCGCGCCGTGGTCAGGCGCATGGCCCCGTCGCCGCGCAACGGCATCACCGTCTGCACCGATCCCTTCCCGAAACTGTTGGTGCCGACAACCACGGCGCGGCGGTGATCCTGCAACGCGCCGGCGACGATTTCCGATGCGCTGGCCGATCCGCCGTTGATCAGCACGACCATCGGTTTGCCCCCGGTCAGATCGCCCGGCGTCGCGTTGAAACGTTCGCCGTCTTCGGGCTGACGGCCCCGCGTCGAGACGATTTCACCTTCGTCAAGAAACGCATCCGAGACCTGGATCGCCTGTGTCAGCAGCCCGCCGGGATTGTTGCGCAGATCCAGAACGAACCCGTTGACGCTATCCATCCCGCCCGCGGCCTCGACCTGTTCTTCCAACTGCTCCTTGAGCGCCGAGGTCGTCTGATCGTTGAACGTGGTCACACGCAGAACGACGGTATCGCCCTCGGTCCGCGCCCGCACGGCGGTCAGCTTGATCGTGTCGCGAATGATCGAGACGTCAAAGGGTTCGGCCTCGCCCTCGCGCACCACGGTGATGACGATCTCCGACCCCACCGGCCCGCGCATCAGTTCGACCGCCTTGTCCAGCGTCAGGCCCAGAACGCTTTCGCCGTCGACATGGGTGATGAAATCGCCCGCCTCCATCCCGGCCTCGTCCGCCGGGGTGCCGTCCATGGGCGAGACGACCTTGACGAAGCCCTCTTCCTGCGTGACCTCGATGCCCAGCCCGCCGAATTCGCCCTTGGTCTGCACCCGCATGGCGTCGGCGTCTTCGGGAGAGAGATAACTGGAATGCGGATCGAGCGAGGTCAGCATGCCGTCGATCGCCGCCTCGATCAGATCCGAGGCCTCGACCTCTTCGACATAGGCCGCGCGGATGCGTTCGAAAATATCGCCGAACAGGTCAAGCTGTTCATACACACTGGACGTTTTGGCGTCCTCCTGCGCCAGAAGCGGCCCGGCCACCTGCGTCGTGACGAGAATGCCCGCCAAAGTGCCACCCAAAGCGGCCATCACGAATTTCTTCATGTCTGTCTATCCATCCTTGTCGGTTCGGAACCACGTTTCGGGGTCCACCGGGCTGCCGCCCTCTCTGACCTCTATATAGAGCGTTTCTGAACTTTCGGTTCCAGTGCCATCACCGCTTAGTGACAGAATCGCACCGATTTGTGGAGACTCGCCGCCCATCAATCCGATGGGCGTGCCCGCCGGGATCACCTCGCCCGCGTCGCCATAGACCTCGGCAAGGCCGGACAGCACGAAAAGCGTGTCCGCCTGCGGTTCCAGAATCACGACGTTGCCAAGGTCCAGCAGCGGCCCGCGATAGCGAATCGTCGCCGCCGTGGGTGACGTGACCAGTGCGCGGGGCCGTGCTGCGACAAGCATCCCGTTCCGGGCGATCCCGGCGGCATCGGCCTTGCCGGCACCGTGCAGCACCACGCCTTGAACCGGCAGGTCGATGCTGCCTTTCAGTTCGCGGATATCCGCGTTCGTGGCGGCAATGTCGCCCCGCGCCATTTCCGAAAGCCCGCTGGCGAATCCGTCCAGCGTTTCGGTCGAGGATATCAGGATCGCGGTACGCACGGGATCTTCGGTAAAACGACGCGGCAGATCGGTGCGTGCGGCGATGGCCTTGCTGAGGTCGGTGCGCGCCTGCTGCACGCTGGCCAGACCGTTTTCCAGAGTCCGCATCGCGGTGTTCTGCAAAAGCCGCAGGGTCTGCACCTCCTCCAGATCCTCGCGCAGCGCGGCGGCGCGCGTGTTCAGTTCCGGTGTCACATCCGCCAGCATCATGCCGGCCCGCGCGCTGCCCAAGGGCCCCGCCGGATGCAGCAGCCGAACCGGCGTCGGCGCTGTCTCGATGGTCAGCAACACCCCCAGAAGCTGCGCCACCTCGCCGTCGCGCGCGCCAAGGTCGCGGCTCAACTCGCCCTCGCGGGTGGCGGCGCGGCGCAGGCCTTCGCGCATCGCGGCCAGTCCGCTTTCATAGGCGCGGATCGTGGTGGTCAGGGCGCGCACACGGTCGCGCGCGCCGTCCGCTTTCTCCAGCGCTACGGTTGCCGCCTCAAGCTCCTGCATGGCAGCGCGGGCGGCGCTGGCCGGATCCTCCTGCGCGCGCAGCGGAGCGGCACAGACCAGCAGGATCAGCAGGGCGAGACGATGCCTCATTCGATCAGGCTTTGCCCGGTCATTTCCGGCGGTTTCGGCAGGCCCATCAACTGCAGCAGCGTCGGTGCGAGATCGGCCAGCCTGCCGTTGCGCAGCCGCGCGCCTTCGGGTCCACCCACCAGCACCACCGGAACGGGGTTCAACGTATGCGAGGTATGCGGCTCACCGGTTTCGGGGTCGACCATCACCTCGCAATTGCCATGATCGGCGGTGACGATCATCGCCCCTCCGGCCTTTTCCAGCGCCGCGATAACCCGGCCCAGGCCGCGATCCACGGTTTCGCACGCCAGAATCGCAGCATCAAGATCGCCGGTATGGCCGACCATGTCTGGGTTGGCGTAATTGGTCACGATCAGGTCGTAACCGTCCTCGATGGCAGAGACGAACCGGTCTGTCACTTCCTCGGCCGACATTTCCGGCTTCAGGTCGTATGTCGCAACCTTGGGCGATTTCGGCATGAAGCGATCCTCGCCCTCCTTGGGCTGTTCGGCGCCGCAATTCAGAAAAAACGTGACATGGGGGTATTTTTCCGTCTCGGCAAGGCGGAACTGGCGCAATCCATGCGCCGCCACCCAGGCGCCCAGCGTGTTCGCAATCACGTCCTTGTGATGCATGGCCGTCATGTAATGCAGATGATCGTCGGAATAATCGACCATGCCCATGAAGGCCGCCAGATCCGGCCGCCGTCCCGTGTCGAAAGCATCGAATCCCGGTTGGCCGATCGCGGCCAGGATTTCGCGCACCCGGTCGGCGCGAAAGTTCAGGCAGAACAGACCGTCACCATCCTCCAGCCCCGCATATCCGTCGATCACGGCGGGCGAGATGAACTCGTCCGTCTCGCCACGCGCATAGGCCGCTTGGATCGCTTGCTGCGCGCTGCGCGCGGTGACGCCCCGGCCGCGGATCACCGCATCAAAGGCCAGCGCGACCCGCACCCAGCGATTGTCGCGATCCATCGCATAGTAGCGGCCCAGAACCGTCGCGATATGCACCCCCTCGGGAAGGCGGGCGCGCATCTGCGCCAGATGGGAGAGGGCCGATTTCGGCGCCACGTCGCGACCATCGGTGATCGCATGCAGAAGGACGGGCACGCCCGCCGCCGCAATCGCCTTGGCTGCCGCCGCGATATGATTCAGGTGCCCATGCACACCGCCATCCGACACCAGCCCTAACAGATGCGCGGTCCCGCCCGTGGCTTTCAGCCTGGCGATGAACTCCAGCAGGGCCGGGTTCTCGAAGAAACTGCCATCCGCGATCGTCCGATCGATCCGGCCCAGCTCCATGGTGACCACCCGGCCCGCACCGATATTGGTGTGGCCGACCTCGGAATTGCCCATCTGACCGCGCGGCAACCCGACATCGGGGCCGTGCGTGATCAGTTGCGCCGCCGGGCCGCGCGCCATGATTGCGTCGAAATTCGGCGTTTTCGCCAGGTAGGGCGCATTCGCCTCGCCCGGATCGCTCAGGCCCCAGCCGTCGAGAATACATAATACAACAGGTTTGGGCACATTCACGCGGCGGCTCCGGTTCCGGTTTCATCTGGGGTCTTCTAACCGGTGCCGCCGGCAGGGTGAACCGCTATTCTCCGACGGGTCATCTTTCCCTGACGCGCGGGTTGTCATCTTGCGAAAAATTGCCAAGGCCGACGCGAGCGTGAAGCCCCCGGCGGCATTCGCCGTGCCTGGCCGCCCGGTCGCGCCTTCAGCCGCGATGACTGCGCGAAACCGGCGCGGCATCTTGTCGGCGGGACGTCACTCGGCCCAGCTAACGCCAGTGAGATCGGTCGCCTGGGTCGGCTGGTTCTCCCATATCCCGCGCAGTTTGGCGTTGGCGATGGTGGGAAACGCCAGTTCGAACAGCCAGACGTTCACGTAATCCTCGGCGATGATGGTCTGGGCCTGTTTCAGCAGGTCGGTGCGCTGGGCCGGATCGGTGGTGCGCGCCAGGGTCGCCATCACGTCCTGAAAGTCCTTGCTGTCATACTGGAAATAGTAATCCGGGCGCGCATAGATGCCGATATCCATCGGTTCGGTATGGCTGACGATGGTCAGGCCGAAATTCTTGCCGTTGAACACGGATTCCAGCCATTGCGCCCATTCCACGTTGATGATCTCGGCTTGGATGCCGACCTGCGCCAGCTGCGCCGCGATGATCTCGCCACCCCGGCGCGCGTATGAGGGCGGGGGCAGGTGCAGCGTGGTCTTGAAGCCGTCGGGCAGACCGGCCTCGGCCAGCAATTCCCGGGATTTCGCGGGATCGTAGGCGGACAGGTCGGTCAGATCGACATAGGCCGGATTGTGCGGCGCGAAATGGGTGCCGATGGGCGTGCCATAGCCGAACATCGCGCCGTCGATGATCGTCTGCCGATCGATCGCATGGGCCACGGCCTCGCGCACGCGGATATCGTCGAACGGTTCCTGCTTGTTGTTCATGGCAAGGACGGTCTCGCCCTCGGTGCTGCCGACCAGCACCTGAAAGCGGGGATCGGCCTCGAATTGCGGCAGGTTCTCGGGGGCCGGAAAGCCGACAAAGGCGTCCACATCCTCGGCCATCACGGCGGCGAAGGCGGCGGTGGGGTCCGAGATGAACTTGAACGTCGCCTTGTCCAGCTTGGCCGGTTCGCCCCAGTAATCGGGGTTGCGTTCCATATCGATGCGGTCGCCCTGCACCCAATCGGTGAATTTGAACGCGCCGGTGCCGATGGGATCGGTCTTGATGCTGTCGATATTGTCTTCGGCAACGATCACCGCATCGCCCCAGGCCATGTTGAACAGGAACATGCCGTCGGGTTCCGCCAGCGTGATCTTGACGGTCAACGGGTCAACCACCGTCACATCCGAAATGCCCGCGAACAGCGCCTTTTGGGCGTTCACGCTGTCTTCGGCGCGGGCGCGGTCAAGGCTGAATTTCACGTCCTCGGCGTTCATATCGCTGCCGTCGTGGAACGTGACGCCGTCGCGCAGCTTGAAGGTGTATTCCAACCCGTCGTCGGAAATGTCCCAGCTTTCCGCGAGACCGGGCGCGATGGTGCCGTCGCTTTGAAACCGGGTCAGCCCTTCGAAGATGTTGGAATAGACCACCGAATCGATTGCGCCGGCCGCGCCGGCGGTGGGATCGAGATGCGGCGGTTCCAGCTGCATGGCGACGGTGATATCGTTCTGCTGCGCCTGCGCGGCGCCCGATCCGGCGGCAAGGGCAAGTGCGGCGGCCATCGCCAGCGAGGTAAGGCGTTTCATTCAGGTTCTCCCGTCGGTTCATGCATTTGCCGCGATCGCGGTCTATCTGGCGCGCAGTCTTGGCAAAGTTGTGGCGCGACACAAGGAATTATTGCGCGCCGGGCTGGATCGGGCTGCGCGCCCCGGTCTAGACTCGGGCGCGACTGTACCAAAGAGGGCGGACCATGACGCACATACTGGCCATCGACCAGGGCACCACATCGACCCGCGCGATCCTGTTCGACGGGCAGATGCGAAAAGCCGCCGTCGCGCAGGAGGAGTTCGCGCAACATTATCCGCAGGCCGGATGGGTCGAGCATGATCCCGAGGATCTCTGGGCCACAACCCTTGCCACCTGCCGCGCGGCGCTGGAACGTGGCGGTATCGCGGCGCGCGATCTGGCCGGGATCGGCATCACCAACCAGCGCGAAACCGTGATCCTGTGGGATCGCGCCAGCGGCAAGCCGTTGCACAACGCCATCGTCTGGCAGGACCGGCGCACGTCGCAGATCTGCGCGACCCTGCGCGAGGCAGGCCAAGAGGCGCGGATCGGCGAGATCACCGGCCTGCTGATCGACCCGTATTTCTCGGCCAGCAAGGTCAAATGGTTGCTGGATAATGTGCCCGGCGCCCGCGACGGTGCGGCGCGTGGCGAGGTGTTGTTCGGCACCGTGGATACGTTCCTGATCTGGCGACTGACCGGCGGCAAGGTGCATGTCACCGATGCCACCAACGCGGCGCGCACCATGCTGTTCGACATCCACAAAGGCGAATGGAGCGCCGAATTGTGCGCCTTGCTTGACATCCCGCCGGCGATGCTGCCGCAGGTGCGGGATTGCGCCGCCGATTTCGGCCATACGGATCCGACGCTGTTGGGGGCGTCGGTCGCGATACTGGGGGTGGCGGGCGATCAGCAGGCGGCAACGCTGGGGCAGGCCTGTTTCACGCCCGGCATGATGAAAGCGACCTATGGCACCGGCTGCTTTGCCCTGCTGAACACCGGCGATGCGCCGGTCACATCGCGAAACCGTCTGCTCACCACCATCGCGTGGCAACTGGACGGGAAACGCACCTACGCGCTGGAAGGGTCGATTTTCGTCGCCGGGGCGGTCGTTCAATGGCTTCGCGACGGGCTGGGTCTGCTGGAAACCGCGGAGCAAAGCGGCAGGCTGGCGCAGGCCGCCGATCCGGGCCAGGATCTGGTGATCGTGCCCGCCTTTACCGGCCTGGGCGCGCCCTACTGGGTTCCGGATTGCCGGGGCGCGATATTCGGGCTGAGTCGCAATTCCGGGCCGGCGGAATTCGCCCGCGCCGCGCTGGAAAGCGTGGCTTTCCAGACCCGCGATCTGGCAGAGGCGATGCGCGCCGACTGGCCGGACATGGGCGATACCGTGCTGCGCGTCGATGGCGGCATGAGCGCGAGCGACTGGGCCATGCAGGCCCTTGCCGATCTGCTGGGCGCGCCGGTGGATCGGGCCGCGATGCCCGAGACGACGTCACTCGGCGCGGCGTGGCTGGCCGGAATGCGGGCCGGCGTCTATCCCGACGCGGAAGAGTTCGCGCGCAACTGGAGGTGCGACCGCCGGTTCGAGCCGGGCCTGCCGGAGCAGGCCCGCGATGCCAGATACGCGCGATGGCGGCGCGCGGTAAAGGCGGCGATCAGCGTCTGAGTGCGGAACGAAATCCGCGCGCTGCGCGGATGCCTCCGGCGGGGGTATTTCGGCGAAAGTGGAAAGACGAGGGTCGCGCGGTCTCAGATGGTCTGGTCGTAATCGCCGACCGAGGGTTCGGTGCGGATCACGGCGTCGATCTCCTTGAAGATCGCGCGCATTTCCGCATCGCTTTCGGGGCTTTCGCAGACCACCACCAGATTGGGGGTGTTGGAGGAGGCGCGCACCAGACCCCAGGCGCCGTTGTCCAGGATCACCCGCGCGCCGTTGACCGTGACCACCTGTTCGATCGCGCGTCCGGCCATCTGTCCGCCGCTGTCGGCCAGGGTGGTCAGCTTTTCCACCAGCCGATCGAGCACGGCGTATTTCTCGGTATCGGGACAATGGGGCGACATCGTCGGGGTGGACCAGGTGCGGGGCAGGGCGCGGCGCAGGTCGGACATGGATTTGTCGGGGTTGCGGTCCATCAGCTTGCAGATTTCCACCGCGACCCGCATGCCGCAATCATAGCCGCGCCCGATCGGTTCGGCCAGAAAGTAGTGGCCCGACTTTTCGAACCCGGCGAGCGCGCCGATTTCTTTCACGCGGCGTTTCATGTGCGAGTGACCGGTTCTCCAGTAATCCGCCTTGACGTCGTATTTCTGCAATTCGGGATCGCTGGCGAACAGGCCGGTCGATTTCACGTCGGCGACGAAGGTCGCGCCGGGATAGAGTTTGGCAAGGTCGCGCGCCATGATGACGCCCATCTTGTCGGCAAAGATCTCCTCGCCCTCGTCATCGACCACGCCGCAGCGATCGCCGTCGCCATCGAAGCCCAGTGCGAAATCGGCTCCGGAATCGCGTACGCTTTGCGCCATGTCGCGCAGCATTTCCATCGCTTCGGGATTGGGGTTGTAGTGCGGGAACGTATAGTCGAGCCGGTTGTGGCTGGGCACCACCTCGACGCCGAGGCGCTCGAACAGGTCGGGCGCGAAGGCGCTGGCGGTGCCGTTGCCGGTGGCGCAGACGACCTTGAGCTTGCGGGACATGCGGAAATCGCCGACCAGATCGTCAAGATAGGCCTCGCGCACACCATCGACGAATTCCCAGCCACCCCCGGGATGGGCCGTGCCCTCGCCGTTCAACACGATGTCGCGAAGTTCATCCATCTCATCGGGGCCGTGGGTCAGCGGGCGGTCGAAGCCCATCTTGACCCCGGTCCAGCCATTGGGGTTGTGGCTGGCCGTGACCATGGCGACGGCGGGGGCATCCAGATGAAACTGCGCGAAATAGGCCATGGGCGACAGCGCGGGGCCGATATCCTTGACCGAGATCCCGGCCTGGATCAGACCGAGGATCAGCGCCTGCTTGATCGTCAGCGAGTAGTCCCGGTAGTCGTTTCCGACAGCGATTTCCGGGCGGATGCCTCGGCGGCGCATCTGCGTGCCAAGCCCGAGCCCCAGAGCGGTGACGCCGGGGAGGTTGATTTCCTCGGGATATTTCCAGCGCGCGTCGTATTCTCGGAACCCCGTGGGGGCGATCATCGGATCGCGCAGGAAGCTCCAGGTATTCTGGGTCACGGTCGTGGCGGGTTTCTGCATTCTGTCACTCTTTGTCAAAACTGGATCGGGTGGGTCTTGGCCAGCGCGTCGAACTTCATCAGCGTGTCGATCAGCGCCGGCATCTGGTCGAGCGGGATCATGTTGGGCCCGTCCGAGGGCGCGTTGTCGGGGTCTTCGTGGGTTTCGATGAACACCGCCGCCACACCGATCGCCACGGCCGCGCGCGCCATCACCGGGGCGAATTCGCGCTGTCCGCCGGTCGCGCCGCCAAGGGCCGCGGGCTGCTGCACCGAGTGGGTTGCGTCCATCACCACCGGATAGCCGGTCTGCGCCATCTGCGGCAGGGCGCGCATGTCGGCCACCAGCGCGTTATAGCCGAACGAGGTGCCGCGTTCGGTCAAGAGAATGCGCCGGTTTCCGGTGCTTTCGATCTTCTGCACCACATTGGCCATGTCCCAGGGTGCGAGGAACTGCCCCTTCTTGACGTTGACCGCCGCACCGGTTTCGCCCGCCGCCAGGATCAGGTCGGTCTGGCGGCACAGCAGTGCGGGGATTTGCAGCACGTCGCAGATTTCGGCCACGGGAGCGCATTGCGCGACCTCGTGCACATCGGTCAGCACCGGCACGCCGGTGCTGCGTTTCACGCTTTCAAGCATCGCCAGCCCCTCGTCCATGCCGGGGCCGCGCCTGCCACTGATCGAGGTGCGGTTGGCCTTGTCGAAACTGGCCTTGAAGATGAATTGCGCGCCGGCCGCCGCGCACGCCTCTTTCATGCGCCCGGCGATCATCTGCGCGTGATCGCTGCCTTGCAACTGGCACGGCCCGGCGATCACGGTCAGCGGGCGGTCGTTTGCGACGCTCAGGCCGGCGATGTCGACTTGGGTACTGGTCATGCGGTCACCTGTTCACGGAGGATCGAGGCGGTAAGGGAAATCATCAGGTAGATGCCTGCGAAGATAAGGAAAGCCAAGATCGTATTCTCGAACTTGCGCGGATAGGCGGGATCCTGACTCGGCACTGGTTCTACCGAGGTGGTCAGATAGCGCACCTGCCGGTTGGCCTCCATCCGCGTCTGTTCGACCTGTTGCAGCGCCGATTGCAACATCATGTCGCGGGTCGCCAGATCGGCCTGCGCCATCTGGATGCGCACCGTAAGCTGGGCCAGCGAATTCTCGCCCTTGCTGGCATCGACCATGCGTTCGTTCAGCCGCGCCAGCAATTCGCGCAGGCGGCGCACATCGCCTTCGGCGCCGGATACCTTGGCCTCGTTCGGCACGGGGTTGTCCAGCAGGGCCGCCAGTTGCAATTCCCGGTCCTGCAACTGCAGTTCCACGTTGTTGATCTGCGCGCGAAGGCCCGCGATCACGCCCTCAGGGTCGAGGATCGCGCCCTCCTGTTGCAACTGGACCAGCGCTTCCTGCGCGTTGCGCCGTTGTGCCTGCGCCTCTTCAAAACCCTGCAACGCGTCCTCCATCTGATCGCCGCGTTTCTGTTGGCTCATGTCGTTGACGCGTTCCTCGGCGTAGGAGATCAGCCGCGTCGAAAAATCGGCGCTGACCTCGGGATCGGCGGCGGAGACTTCCATGCGGATGACGCCCTCGGTCGGATCGTAGCCGATCTTCACGTTCTTGGAGTAAAGTTTGTAGGCCTCTTCGTTTGTCGGAGTGTCGCTCAGCCGCTGGATCGGGTCGATCCAGTCCTGCGAAAAGTGCGATTTGAACCCTACGTCGCGGTCGAGGCGCAGCATGGCATCCTTGGATTGCAGATAGGATTGAACGGCGATGGAATCCTGACTGGTGGCGAATTGCGTGCCGCTCAGCAGGCCTCCGAGGCCGCTGCCGCCCACATTGTCGGCCTGCAGGATCAGGAATTCGGAATTGGCCGCATACATCGGGGTGGCCACGCGATAGAAATACCAGCCGGCGATGAAGGTCGGCAAGGCCACGAAAAAAGCCAGCCGCGCCAGAAGAAGCATCAGCCGGCGCCGGCGGCGCAGCATGATGTCGCGCTGGATTTGCCCGATCTCGCGGTTGCGCCGTTCCGCCGGGCTGAACCCGGTCGAGGGCAGGTCGATCTTGCCTGGCACAGGCCGGGTCAGATCGCGCTTTTGATGATCCGTCGGGGCGGGAACTCCGGAAAACGCGTCGGGCGCGCCGCTTTCGTGCGGTTCGCCGCCCCCTTTGGGCACGATCAGTTCAAGCATGTTGGCGTGTTGGAACGGGTCGATGCCCCGTTGGCGCAACAGGCGCACGGCGTCCAGATCGGATGTGGCGGGCAGGTCATGTTGCTGCGCGACGCGGCGGGCCAACCGCAACTGTCGCGCGCTCAGACCCTCGTCGCGGATCGCCGCGATCTCCTGAACGGCCGTGGGCGCGTCGTGCGGTGCCGTCGCGGGGTCGGGCGTTTCTTCGGACCGGTCGGCGTCCGGCGGCAAGGGACGCGCGTCATCCCGCTGCACCCCGGTTGCGGGCGCATCCGGCGAGCGGGCCGGGGCAGCCGGTTCCGTTCGTCTGACGCGGAACTTTCTAGCTCTGGGTTTCGTAGTCATAGAGCTGTTTCGCTTCTTCCAGGGTATCAAACATATGCAGACGTCCATCCATCAGGACGGCTGCCGAGCGGGCGAATTTCTGCAGCGTCTCGGGCGAGTGCGAGACGATCACGATGGTCGTCGTGCGCAGCCGTTCCTCGAGGATCGCGCCGGCCTTGCGGTTGAATTCGACATCTGTGGTGCCGGGCATCCCCTCGTCGATCAGATAGATGTCGAAATCAAGCGCCAGCATCAGTGCGAACGAAAAGCGGGCGCGCATCCCCGACGAATAGGTGCCCAGCGGCTGGTCGAAATATTCGCCGAGATTGCACAGCCAGCGACAATAGGCTTCGACGTAATCCGGGTCCAGCCCATACAGCTTGGCGATATAGCGGCTGTTTTCCACCGCCGAGACCTTGTTGACGACGCCGCCCATGAACCCCAGCGGAAAGGATACGTTGCAACTGCGCCGGATTTCGCCCTCGTCGGGTTTTTCCAATCCGGCCATCATGTTGATCAGCGTCGTCTTGCCGGTGCCGTTGGGGGCGAGGATGCCCAGCGAATTGCCCAGTTCGACCTTGAACGACACGCGGTCCAGGATCACCTTGCGCCTGGTTCCCGTCCAGAAGGACTTGCTGACATTCTCGAACTCGATCATCGCCCGTTCCGGCAGGGTTTCTGGCCTGTCTCATGTCAGGCGCTCTTTCCGGCCTGCTTGCGGCCTTTCGCCTCTCTAGCAGAGGTTCGTTAAAGGAACATAGCCGCTTATCGATATAATATGAAGCAATGCAAGGTGGATACCGCCGGTGAACGCCAGAAGCGGACCCGCTTGCGGCAGGATTCGGCCGCTCCCCTCTGGCGAAGCATGCGGATGCAGCCTAGATTGCACTCATGCGTCACGATCCGAACCTGCCCCTTGCCGCGCGCATCCGCGCCTGTTCGATCTGTGCGCAAAAGTTCGCCGCGACCGCCACACATCACGCGCCGCGTCCGGTGGTCTGGTTCCGTCCCGGCGCGCGGATCCTGATTGCCGGTCAGGCACCGGGCGCGCGTGTGCATGAATCAGGGCGTCCGTTCGATGACCGTTCGGGCGTCCGATTGCGCGAATGGCTGGGCATGGACGAGAGTGAATTCTACGATGCAGATCGTGTCGCCGTCGTGCCGATGGCGTTCTGCTTTCCCGGCTATGATGCGCGGGGCGCCGATCTGCCGCCGCCGCCGATCTGTGCGCAGACATGGCATGGCCAGGTCATGGAGGAATTGCGCGACCTTCGCCTGCTGGTGCTGATCGGCGCGCATGCCCAGCGCTGGCATCTGGGGGTCAGGACGCCGCTGACCGAAACCGTCGCCGGGTGGCGCGATCATGCGCCGCGCGTGTTTCCCCTGCCGCATCCGTCCTGGCGCAATACGGCTTGGCTGAAGAAAAACCCGTGGTTTGAGCGGGATCTGCTGCCGGTGCTGAAGGGCCGGGTTCGCGAGGTTCTGGATGACTGAGACCACTCCGCTGGACCGCGCCCATGCCGCGATGCAGGACGCGCCCGAGGACGACGCCGCGCGGTTGCGGTTCTACGAACGGCTGGGCGATAGCGAGCTGTTCCTGCTGCTGAAGCACGAGGCGCGCGGCGACGACATCTCGCCCGAATTGTTCGATCTGGACGAGGGGCGATACCTGCTGGCCTTTGACCGCGAGGAACGGCTGTCGCAGTTTGCCGGCCGCGCCGCGCCTTACGCGGCGATGTCGGGGCGGGTGCTGGCGCGGATGCTGGCGGATCAGCAGCTTGGCCTTGGCGTCAACCTCGAGGTCGCGCCATCGTCCATCCTGATCCCGCCGCAGGCGATGGCATGGCTGGACGCCACCCTTGGTCATGCGCCCGACCGGATCGAGGCGCGGATCGAATCGCTGCATCCGCCGACCGGCTTGCCGGATAGCCTGTTATCTGCGCTGGATACCAAGCTGGCGACGGCGGGGGGGCTGGCCTCGTGCGCCTATCTGGTCGGGATCACCTATCAGGGCGGCGGGCGCGGTCACATGCTGGCATTCATCGACGCGTTGGAGGGGGCGGAAGGCGCACTGGCCAAGGCCGCAAGCGAGGCGCTGACATTTTCGGGGATCGAGGCGGGGGCGATGGATGTCGGGTTTTTCACCGCGTCCGAGCCGATCACGACGCGGCTGGACGGGCAAGGGCTGCGTTTCGACCTGCCCCAACCGGCGCGCGACGAAACTGGACCGCGCGCCGCACCGGGCAGCGATCCGGATCGCCCGCCGATCCTGCGCTAGGGCAGCGCCGCTTCGGCCATTTCGCGTGCCTTTTCAGCGGCTTGCATCCGCACCGGTCCGTAACCCCGTATCGCGTCGGGGGCATCGGCCACCGCAAGACAGGCATCGGCGGTTTCACTGCTATAGGCGGCGGCGACGCGGTCAAGCTGACCTTCATACCACGCCAGAAGATCGCGGTGCATGCGCGCCTCGGAGTGATAGCCGAACGGGTTCAGCGCCGTGCCGCGCAAGCCCTTGAGACGGACCAGAACCCCGAAAACCGGCCCCATCCACGGGCCGAATTCGCGTTTAACGGGTCGTCCGCGTGTGTCCTTGCGCCCGGTCAGGATCGGCGGGGCAAGGTGGTATTTGACCTTGAAATCGCCCTCGAACCGGTCGTGCAATTCCTGCGAGAACCGCGCCTGACGATGCAGGCGCGCGACCTCGTATTCGTCCTTGTAGGCCATCAGCTTGAACAGCGATCTTGCCGCCGCGCGCCGAATCTCGTCGCCCGCGTCATCCGGCAGGGCATCGAAAAACCGCTTCAGCGTCGCGCGGTAGCGCTCGGCATAGGCGCGGTTCTGATAGCCGATGAGGAACTCCGCCCGTCGGTCGATCAACTCGTCCAGCGTTTCCTCTTGCGGGGGTTCGGGTTTCAAATGCGCCTCCAGCCGCTCGGGCGCGGCGGCCATGATGCGGCCAAGCGCAAAGGCGGTGTGGTTCTGGCCGATCGCCACGCCGTTCAGCTCGATCGCCTGGGCCAGCGCGCCCTCGCTGACCGGAACCAGCCCCTGTTGCCAGGCAAAGCCCAGCATCATCACGTTGGCGAATACCGCATCTCCCAGCAGCGCCTGCGCCGCTTCGTTGGCATCAAAGGCGGTGACGTTGCCCGCGCCGACCGCGCCGATGATCGCCGCTTCGCGTTCGTCCACCTTCAGTTGCGCGTCGCGGTGCAGCACCAGATCGCCGGTCGGCATCTCGGCGCGGTTCAGCACCACGCGCGTGCCCTTGCGATAATGCGCCGATGCCTTGGGGGCCGAGGACACCACGATGTCACAGCCGATCACCGCATCGGCCCCGCCCTGTTCGATGCGCACCTGATGGATCGCATCGGGGCTGCGGGCAAGGCGCAGATAGCTGAGCACGGTGCCGAATTTCTGCGCGAAGCCGGTGAAATCCAGCACCGACGAGCCCTTGCCCTCGAGATGCGCGGCCATGGTGATCAGCGCACCCACCGTCACCACGCCGGTGCCGCCCACGCCGGTGACCAGCAGATCAAAGGGATTATCCAATGGCACGGGATCGGGTGCCGTGATCCCGTTAATCAATGCGGGCATGTCCAGCGCCGCACCATCAGGCTTGCGCCGCTCCGCGCCCTCGACGGTGACGAAACTGGGGCAAAAGCCGTTCAGGCAGGAGTAATCCTTGTTGCAGGTCGACAGGTTGATCTTGCGCTTGCGCCCGAACGGAGTCTCGCGCGGCTCGACGCTCAGGCAGTTGGATTCGACCGAACAATCGCCGCAGCCCTCGCAGACCAGATCGTTGATCCAGACGAAGCGTTTGGGGTCTTCCATCGTGCCGCGCTTGCGGCGGCGGCGCTTTTCGGTGGCGCAGGTCTGTTCATAGATCAGCACGCTGACCCCCTCCACCTCGCGCAGTTCGCGCTGGAGCGTGTCCAGTTCGGCGCGGTCGTGAAAGGTTGTGCGCGCGGGAAAATCGGCGCGTGAAAACTTGGCGATATCGTCGCTGACCAGGGCGATCCGCTCGACCCCCTCGGCGCGGCTGGTCTGGGCGATCCCGGCGACCGAGACCGGCCCGTCCACCGGCTGCCCGCCGGTCATGGCGACTGCGTCGTTATAGAGGATCTTGTAGGTGATGTTCGTGCCCGCCGCGACCGCCTGGCGGATCGCGAGGCTGCCCGAATGATACCACGTGCCCTCGCCCAGGTTCTGGAAAATATGCTTGCCGCCATTGAACTTGCTGGTGGCGACCCAAGGCACGCCCTCGCCGCCCATCTGCGCATAACCGACCGTGTTGCGGTCCATCCAGGACGCCATCACATGGCAGCCGATGCCGGATGCCGCCATCGACCCCTCGGGCAGCTTGGTCGAGGTGTTGTGCGGACAGCCCGAGCAGAAATAGGGCGTGCGCGTCGCGCCTGCGACCTTCAGCAATTGCGGCGGCGTGTCGGTCAGGGCGCGGGCCTTTTGCGGCAGGTTCTCGCCCGGAAAGAACCGGTCCAGCCGCGCCGCGACGATGGGCGCCAGCAGCAGCGGCGACAGCTCGCCGGTCCAGGGGATCAGCGGATTGCCCTCGCTGTCATGCTTGCCGACCATCTTTTCGGGCTTGTCGCCCGGCCAGTCATAGAAATATTCCTTGAACTGGCTTTCGATGATGCCGCGCTTTTCCTCGACGACCAGCACCTCGTCCTTGCCGCGCACGAAATCCAGCGCGTCGCGGCGCGCCAGCGGCCAGACCATGCCGACCTTGTAGATGTCGATGCCCAGCCGCTTGCAGGCGGCCTCATCCACGCCCAGCAGGCGCAGCGCCTCCATCAGGTCCAGATGTGCCTTGCCGGTGGTGACGAAACCGAACCGCGCATCGGGGGTTTCATAGATGTGACGGTCGATCGGGTTGGCCTCGACAAAGGCCTGCACCGCATCGAGTTTATGGCCGATGCGGGTCTCGATCTCGACGCTGGGCAGATCGGCCTGACGCACATGCAACCCCCCCGGCGGGCCGGTGAAATCGGGTTGGATGAACACCCGGTCGGCCGGCAATTCGACCGAAGCGGCGGATTCAACCGTCTCGCTGACGGCCTTGAACCCGATCCAGGTGCCCGAGAACCGCGACAGCGCGAACCCGTATTCCCCGAACTCCAGGTATTCCGCCACGGATGCCGGGTTCAGCGTCGGCATGAACCAGGCCATGAAGGCGACATCGGATTGATGCGGCATGGAACTCGACACGCAGCCGTGATCGTCGCCCGCCACCACCAGCACGCCGCCCTTCGGGGAGGAGCCATAGGCGTTGCCGTGGCGCAGCGCGTCGCCCGACCGGTCCACCCCCGGCCCCTTGCCATACCACATGGAAAACACGCCCTCGACCTCGCAATGGGGGTCAAGACTGGCCTGTTGCGCGCCCAGAACCGCCGTCGCGCCCAGATCCTCGTTCACGGCGGGCATGAAGGTGATCCGGTCCTGCTCCAGCCGCTTCTTGGCGCGCCAAAGCTCCAGATCCAGCGCGCCCAGAGGCGAGCCGCGATAGCCCGAGATGAACCCGGCGGTGTTCAGCCCCGCCGCCCGGTCGCGCCGCGCCTGATCCATCATGATCCGCGCCAGCGCCTGCGTGCCGGTGAGAAACACGCGGCCCTCGGTGTTGATATAGCGATCTTCCAGCCGGTAGGTCGCGAAATCGGGCTCGTGCCGGGTCATCGTGAACTCCCTCCCTGTGAGCGCCACAATATAGCGCGGTCGCTGTGAAAAGTCGTGTCGGAATGGTTGGATTTTTAGCGCGGTTCCGGTTAGAATTTCCGATAATCTGCGATTAAGGGACAGAAATGACCACACCCATCCCTCTGGATGATCGCGACCACCGAATTCTGGCGCGTTTGCAACAAGACAGCCGGATCTCCAACGCCGATCTGGCCGAGGCCGTGGGCATGTCCGCCTCGGCGCTGTGGCGGCGGGTTCGTGCGCTGGAGCAGGCGGGCGTGATCGAACGTTATGGCGTCAGCGTCGATCCGGCGGCGATGGGGCTGGCGTTTCAGGCCATCGTGCATGTGCAACTGGTGCGCCACGACCGCGCGCAACTGAAGGCATTCATCGACGCAGTGCAGCAACGCGCCGAGGTTCAGGACTGTCACGCCACCACCGGGCAGGCCGATTATCACCTGCGGGTGCTGTGCCGCGATCTTGAGGGGTTCAACCGGTTTCTGGAGGACTTCCTGTTCACCTTGCCCGCCGTCGCGTCGGCGCAAACGAACGTGATCCTGCGCAGCGTCAAACGTGGCGGTCCGGTCGCGGCACTTTAGAGCGTTTCGGCTGTAACCTGAATCACAATTCACTGCCTCTCGCTAACGCTCGAACGCGAATTGCGAAACGCGATGTCTCAGGCAAAAGCCGAAAAACTATTAATCCACGCTGCAGAACAGCGAATAGAGCAACTGGATCACCTGTTCGGTATTCCGGTCGGACAGGGAATAATAGATCGTCTTGCCCTCGCGACGCGTGGTGACCAGCCCCTCGTCGCGCAGCCGCGCCAGCATCTGGCTGACCGCCGCCTGCCGGATGTCCAGCAGGGTTTCCAATTCGCCGACCGATCGTTCACCGGCGCCGAGATGGCACAGGATCATCAACCGCCCCTCATGCGCCAGCGTCTTGAGATAGGCGGCGGCCTCGGCCGCGCGTTGCGCCATGTCGTCGGGCGGGACTGACGGGGGGTTTCCAGCGTTTGGCATGGTCACTTCGGGTTTGTCCTGTTGTCGTTTGCATTGTCATAATGCCCCAAGGCCGCTTGCGCGTCACCCCTTACGCGTCGGTCGGTCACGGCTTGGCACGCATAGCTGCCGCATCGGCAAAGCGCCGCGCCGCCTGCGGGGCATCGCCCATTTGCAGCGCCGGATCGAACACCGTCGTCACATCCAGATCGGGCCAGCCTCTTGTCACGAGATCGCGCAGCGGGGTTCCGGTTTCCTGCGCGGCGCGGCACAACCGCCCGACTTCGGCCTGCGCGTCCGCGCGGGGCAGGTGCGCGCTGAGCACGAAACTCAGCGCTTCGGCATGGATGGTGCCAAGGCCGCCTGCCAGCGCCCGCGTCATCGCGTCGGGATTCGGGGCCAGCGCCGATGCCATGTCGCGCGCGGTGCGCGCCGCGGAGGCCGCGCCCAGCACGATCTGGGGCAGGCACAGCCATTCGGTGAACCATGCCGCACCGTCGCGCTGGTGGCGATGCACCGCCGCGCCCTGCAGCGCGGCCATCAGCCCGCCTGATTGCCGCGCCAGCGCCACCAGAACCGAGGGCGCCACCGGGTTCTGTTTCTGCGGCATGGTCGAGGATCCGCCGCCGCCGCCAAGCGACAATTCGGCAATGCCGGTCTGCGCCAGTTCGGTCGCATCCTCGCCCGGTTTGGCCAGCGCGAGCGTCACCCGGTTCAGCCAGTCCGCCAGCCGCAGGATCGGCATGCGGTCGGTATGCCAACTGCGCCCCGGATCGCCCAAGCCCAGTTCCCGCGCCAACGCAGCGCGCGTCGCTGCGGCATGTGGCCCCAACGCGCTGGCGGTGCCGGCCGCCCCGGACAGCGACACCAGAAGGCAGGCGTCGCGCAGCGGGCCCAACTCGTCCAGCAGGGCCAGCAGCGGCTCTCCCCAGCCCGCGACCACCGCGCCAAAGCTGGTCGGCGTCGCGTGCTGGCCATAGGTGCGCGCGGGCATCGGCAGGTCGGCATGATCGCGTGCAAGCGCGGCGAAAGCGGTCAGGATGTGGTTCAGATCCGTCTCGATCAGCATCAGCGCCTGACGCAGCCGCAGCATCAATGCGGTGTCGATGATATCCTGCGAGGTCGCGCCCCAGTGGATATATTGCGCGTGTTCGGGCGCGTTCAGCGTCTCGCGCAGCGCCGCCACCAGCCCCGGCACGCTGACGCCGTTTTCCCCCGTCGCGACGGCCAGCGCAGCGGGGTCGATCTGCACCTCGCGCATCGCGCGGGCGATGAAGGCGGCGCTGGTTTCGGGGATCACGCCTTGCGCGCCTTGGGCCGTTGCCAGGGCCCCCTCGACCAGCAGCATGGCGCGGGTCTCGGCACTGTCGGTGAACAGGCGTCCGGCATCGCCGGTGGGGAAAAGCCGCGCGAACAGCGCACTGTCAAAGACCGAGCCTGCCATCACGCGCCCCCTGATGCGTGGCCGATGTCACGCAGAAACGCACTCAGCACGTCGGCATAGGCGCGGGGTTGTTCGACGCAGGGCAGGTGGCCCGCCTGGCGGATCAGCTCGAACCGCGAACCGGGCACCAGATCGACGGTTTCGCGCACCAGATCGGGCGGGGTCGCGCCGTCCCGATCGCCCGCAATGCCCAGCAAGGGCAGTCGCAAGCCGCTGGTCGGCGTGTAGAAATCGGTGCCGGCAATGGCGGCGCAACAACCCGCGTAACCGGCGACCGGCTGACGCACCAGCATGTTGCGCCACAGCGCCAGTTCCGGGCGGGTGCGGAAATCGGCGGAGAACCAACGCTCCATCACCGCGTCGGCCAGCCGTTCGATGCCGTGGCGTTCGACGGTATCGACCCGCTCTTGCCACATTTCGGCCGTGCCAATCTTGGCGGCCGTATTGGACAGCACCAGCGCGCGCACCTGATCCATCCGCTTGACCGCCAGCCCCTGCGCGATCATCCCGCCGATGGACAGGCCGACGAACACGCAATCGCGCACGTTCAGATGATCCAGCAGCATCTCCGCATCCCGCACCAGCGCGCCCATCGAATAGGGCGCCGCCGGGGCCGAGGACAGGCCATGCCCGCGCTTGTCATACCGGATGTATTTCGGGCCCTCGGGCAGCAGCGGCAATACCGCATCCCAGACCCGCAGATCGGTGCCGAGCGAGTTGGCGAACACCACCGGCGCGCCGTCGGGGTCGCCGTCGATGCGGTAATGCAACTGGACTTCGCCCAAGTCGGCAATCTGCATGAAAATCCCCTTTTTCGCCTCGACATAGACGCAGGTTCGGCGGGTTGTCTAGGACCGCTTGCGCCGCTTGACATTGCCGCCGCGTTGCCCCGGCCGCCCCGAGGTCGAGCGTCCGCGCGGTTTCACCGCGGCCTCGCTGGCCTTTTCCACCGCCTGCTGCCGCGCCAGCGGATCGTCCGCGATCACCAGATCGACCGCTTCCAGCCGTTTGACCTCGTCGCGCAGGCGGGCGGCCTCTTCGAATTCCAGGTTTTCGGCAGCCTTGCGCATGTCGGCGCGCAGACCGTCCAGAACTGCCTGAAGGTTCGCACCCGCCATCGGCTTGTCGATCTGCGCGGTGACGCGATTCATGTCGACATCGCCCTTGTAAAGCCCCTGCATCACGTCATCGACATTCTTGCGGATGGTTTCGGGCGTGATGCCGTGCTCTTGGTTATAGGCGATCTGCTTTTCGCGGCGGCGTTCGGTTTCGGCCAGCGCGCGTTCCATGCTGCCGGTGATGCGGTCGGCATACATGATGACACGCCCGTCGGCGTTGCGCGCCGCCCGCCCGATGGTCTGGATCAGCGAGGTTTCGCTGCGCAGGAACCCTTCCTTGTCGGCATCCAAAATCGCCACCAGCCCGCATTCGGGAATATCCAGCCCCTCGCGCAGCAGGTTGATGCCGATCAGCACGTCGAACGCACCCAGTCGCAGATCGCGCAGGATCTCGATCCGTTCCAGCGTGTCGATATCGCTGTGCATGTAGCGCACCTTGATGCCCTGTTCGTGCATGTATTCGGTCAGATCCTCGGCCATGCGCTTGGTCAGCGTGGTGACCAGCGTGCGATAGCCATCGGCCGAGACCTTGCGCACCTCGTCCAGCAGGTCGTCGACCTGCATCTCGACGGGGCGGATTTCGACCTGCGGGTCCAGCAGCCCGGTGGGGCGGATCACCTGTTCGGTGAAAACACCGCCGGTCTGCTCGATCTCCCATTTGGCGGGGGTGGCGGACACGAAGACCGATTGCGGGCGCATCGCGTCCCATTCCTCGAATTTCAGGGGGCGGTTGTCCATGCAGGAGGGCAGGCGGAACCCGTGTTCGGCCAGCGTGAATTTACGGCGATAGTCGCCTTTGTACATGCCGCCGATCTGGGGCACGCTGACGTGGGATTCGTCGGCAAAGACGATGGCGTTGTCGGGGATGAATTCGAACAGCGTCGGCGGCGGCTCACCCGGCGCGCGCCCGGTCAGATAGCGCGAATAGTTCTCGATGCCGTTGCAGACGCCGGTCGCTTCCAGCATCTCCAGATCGAAATTGGTGCGCTGTTCCAGCCGCTGCGCTTCTAGGAGCTTGCCCTCGCCCACGAGCTGATGGAGCCGCTGGCGCAACTCCTTGCGAATGGAGATGATCGCCTGCTGCATTGTCGGTTTCGGCGTGACATAGTGGCTGTTGGCATAGACCCGGATCTGATCGAACGTGTCGGTCTTTTCGCCGGTCAGCGGATCGAATTCCGTGATGCTTTCCAGCTCCTCGCCGAAGAACGACAGTTTCCAGGCGCGATCCTCAAGGTGGGCCGGGAAGATCTCCAGCGAATCGCCCCGCACACGGAAACTGCCGCGCTGGAACGCCTGATCGTTGCGCTTGTATTGCTGCGCCACCAGATCGGCCATCACCTTGCGCTGGTCGTAATTGTGCCCCACCTTCAGATCCAGCGTCATCGCGCCATAGGTCTCGACCGAGCCGATCCCGTAGATGCACGAGACCGACGCGACGATGATCACATCATCGCGTTCCAGCAGCGCCCGCGTGGCCGAGTGGCGCATCCGGTCGATCTGCTCGTTGATCTGGGATTCCTTCTCGATATAGGTGTCGCTGCGTGCGACATAGGCTTCGGGCTGGTAATAGTCGTAGAAGCTGACGAAATATTCGACCGCGTTCTCGGGAAAGAAGTTCTTGAATTCACCATAAAGCTGCGCCGCAAGCGTCTTGTTCGGCGCAAGGATGATCGCGGGGCGCTGGGTTTCCTCGATCACGCGGGCCATGGTGAAAGTCTTGCCGGTGCCGGTCGCGCCCAGCAGCACCTGATTGCGCTCGCCCTCCTGCACGCCTTGGGTCAACTCGACGATGGCGGCCGGCTGATCGCCGGCGGCGCTGAAGGTCGTGTGCATCTTCAGCCGCTTGCCGCCCTCCAGTTTCGGACGGTTGCGCACATCCGCAGCTGGGGCGTGCAGCATCGGCATGGAATCGGAATGGGCATAAGGCATGGGGCAGGCTCCGCTCTGAAGCACAGAGGTGATCGCTTTTTGTTCCATATCAAGGTCGTGATGACACATAAATCCGAATCTTTCCGCGCCGGGCTGCGGCGTTTGCGCCTTCGGACAAACACATTTCGCGCCTTGCCCCGCGCGGCGAAATTGCCGATACATCGGGACGAGCAATATACGGAGCCTCGATCATGCGCGCCCGCATCTACAAACCGGCGAAGAATGCCATGACCTCGGGCACGGCCAAGACCCGCAACTGGATCCTGGATTTCGCCCCCTCCAGCAAGCGCGAGATCGATCCGCTGATGGGCTGGACCTCGTCCGACGACACGCAGTCGCAGGTGCGGCTGCGGTTTCCGACGAAAGAGGCGGCGATGGAATATGCGGCCGCCAACGGCATAGACGCGCGCGTTTACGAGCCCAAGAAACGCAAGCCCATCGTTCGGGCCGGCGGATACGGCGAAAACTTCGCCACGACCCGCCGGGGTGTCTGGACCCATTGAGGCCGACCGGGTGGCCGGAATTATCCTCGGCTCGCACCATCTTTCCGGAAACCGGGCCTGATCCTGACCGCTCGCACGACGCTTGTCGTGCGGCGTCCATTGCCATGATGCCGGCACACCGCGTTCCAGCCGACTCCGGAACGGGGGTCTCTATCTGTCGTCAACAGCATGAAAAGGCGTTGGCGACCCCGGCAGGACTTGAACCTGCAACCTATCCCTTAGGAGGGGATTGCTCTATCCAGTTGAGCCACGGGGCCGTGTCCGGCTTCTCATAAAGCGGTTTTTTCGGAATGTCATCGGTTTGTGTGCAGAGTTGATCGCGCTCGTGCGTTTGCGTTAACGTGGCTTTAACGCTGGCTGGGAAAAGTGGTGCGGTGTCAGAGAAAAACAAGCGTCCCCTTACCTTGCGCGATGTGTCCGAAGCGTCGGGCGTGTCGGAAATGACCGTCAGCCGCGTCCTGCGGCAGCGTGGCGACGTGTCGGAGCCCACCCGCATCCGTGTTCTGGCCGCGGCCAAGGCATTGGGCTACGTGCCCAACAAGATCGCCGGAGCGCTGGCGTCGAACCGGGTCAACCTGATCGCGGTCATCATTCCGTCGCTCTCCAACATGGTGTTTCCCGAGGTTCTGAACGGCATCAACGACGTTCTTGACGAAACCGGTCTGCAACCTGTGGTCGGGGTGACGGATTACCTGCCGGAAAAGGAAGAGCGGGTTCTTTACGAGATGCTGTCCTGGCGGCCCTCGGGAATCATCATCGCCGGGCTGGAACATTCCGATGCCAGCCGCGCCATGCTGACGGCGGCCGGTATTCCGGTGATCGAAATCATGGATACCGATGGCAAGCCGATCGATGCGATGGTGGGAATTTCCCATCGACGCGCGGGGCGCGAGATGGCGCAGGCGATCCTGCGGGCCGGGTATCGGCATGTGGGTTTCATGGGAACCAAGATGCCGCTGGACCACCGCGCCCGCAAGCGGTTCGAGGGGTTCACGCAGGCGCTGGCCCGCGAAGGGGTCGAGATCGAGGACCGCGCGTTCTATTCGGGCGGTTCGGCGCTGGTCAAGGGGCGCGAGATGACGCGTGACATGATTGAGCGGTCGCCGGAACTGGATTTCCTGTATTACTCCAACGACATGATCGGCGCCGGCGGGCTTTTGTATCTGCTGGAACAGGGCATCGACGTGCCGGGGCAGGTCGGGCTGGCCGGGTTCAACGGGCTGGACCTGTTGCAGGGCCTGCCGCGGCAACTGGCGACGATGGATGCCTGCCGCCGCGAGATCGGTCGGCGCGCGGCGCAGATCGTCACCGCGCGGTTGGCCGATCCACCGCAAGAGGTGGAAAACCACGTGACGTTGGCGCCGGTGATCAATTATGGCCAGACTCTGAAGCGGCGTTGAGTGATCAGCCGGGCAGCAGGAAAAGGGTTATGGCCGGGAACAGCACCAGGATGATGACCCGGATCACGTCGGAAGCGACGAAATACATCACCGCCTTGTAGGTTTCGACGATGCGGGTCTGACGGTCCATCGCGTTGATGATGAACAGGTTCATGCCCACCGGCGGCGTGATCAGTCCGACCTCGACCACGATCAGCACGAGGATGCCGAACCAGATCGCCAGATGCTCGGGCGACAGGCCGAAATCCAGGACGCTGATGACGGGATAGAAGATCGGGATGGTCAGCAGGATCATCGACAGGCTGTCCATCAGGCAGCCGAACAGCATGTAGAAGATCAGGATCAGCGTCAGAACCATCCACGGGCTGTATCCTTGACTGACCACCAGATTGGACAATTCCTGCGGCACCTGGGTCAGCGCCAGAAATCCGTTGTAAAATCCGGCCCCCAGCACGATGAAGAAGATCATCGCGGTCGAGCGCGCGGTGACGATGAAGCTGTCGATCAGGGTGGTGAAGTTCAGTCCGCCATTCAACAATGCGATCAGCCCGGTGCCCGCAGCGCCCACCGCCGCCCCCTCGGTCGGGGTGAACCAGCCCAGATAGATGCCGCCGACCACCAGAAAGAACACCAGCAGGACCGGCCAGACCGCGAACAGCGCGGCAAAGCGGTCGCGATACGGCACCGGCGGGCGCGTGCCGGCCGCCTTGGGGTTCACCCGGACATAGATCGAAATGGCGATCACATACCCCAAGGCCGCGAGCAGGCCGGGAACGAAGGCGGCGAGGAACAGCTTGGCGATGTTCTGTTCGGTCAGGATGGCATAGATCACGAGAACCACCGACGGGGGGATCAGGATCCCCAGCGTCCCGCCTGCCGCCAGCGTGGCGGTCGAGAACCCGCCGGCGTAACCGTATTCCTTGAGCTCGGGCAGGGCGACGCGGCCCATCGTGGCCGCGGTGGCCAGGGACGATCCGCAGATCGCGCCGAACCCGGCGCAGGCACCGATGGCGGCCATGGCCACCCCGCCCTTGCGATGGCCCAGAAAACCCTGCGCCGCCTTGAACAGCGACGACGACATGCCGCCCAGCGTCGCAAAATGACCCATCAGCAGGAACATCGGCACGATGGTCAGCGAATAGCTGGAAAACGTGGTGTAGGTTTCGCTTTTCAGGCGGGAGAACGCGACATTGGTGCCGCCGGTCACGAAGAACAGCCCGAACAACCCGACAAGGAACATCGCCAGCCCAATCGGCACCCGCAGAAAGATCAGCACCATCAGCGCCGGAAAGGACGCGATTCCGATTTCCAGTGCGCTCATGCCTGACTCTCCACGCCGTCCCAGATCAGGATGCGGCCGGTGAAGAATTCGTAGATGCGGATGGCGGCCATGTAGACGCCGACGATGGCCGCCAGAACCGCGCCCACAAGGCTGGCGGCATAGGACCACCAGATGGGAAACTGAAGCAGGAAGCTGGTTTCGTTATAGCTTTTCTTGGCCATCATGCCGTCGAACAGTTTCCACGCGATCAGGATCAGCACGGCTGCAAAGACCGTTTCTGTCACCATCCGCAGGAACCGGTTGACCGATGCCGGCATCCGGTCGGTGAAGATATCGACCGAGGCATGGCCGGCGGTGATCTGGCACAGCGGGATGAAGGCGAAGATGGCGAAGGCCACACCGGCCTCGACCAGTTCGAAATCGCCCGTGACCGGACCGATACCGAGATCCAGCGCCCATTGCGCGAAACCGGGCGCCACGCTTTCCATGAAATCGCCGTGCAGAAACCCGTTCAGCAGCCGGCCCGCGATCGAGACGCAGGTGAGGATGACGAGCGCCGTCAGAATGACACCCCCGAGTATGGCCATGAATCGGGCCAGCGCCATCATCGTCTTGTGCATGCACCCGTCCCGTTGCTTGCGTCAGGAGAGGCCGGGAATTTCCGGCCCCGGAAAATCACTCGGTATAGCTGTCGATGCGCTCGCGCGCCTCGTCGATCAGGGCCTGTCCGTCGATGCCCTTGCCCTGCATGTCCGCGACCCATGCGTCATGGATCGGTTGCGAAAGTTCGCGCCATTTCTCGGTCTCGGCCTCGTCCAGCGTTATGATGTTGTTGCCCCGCTCGACGGTGGCGGCGCGCACGGGCGCGTCGGCCTCCTGCTGGGTGCGTCCGGCAAAGATCGAGAATTCCAGCCCGGAATTGTCGTCGATCACCTTTTTCAGATCGTCCGGCAGGCTGTCGTATTTCTGCCTGTTCATCGCCAGCAAGTTGGTCAGCGTATAAAGCGCGCGGCCGGTGAATTCGGTGTGGTTCTCGACCAGTTCCGGCACCTTCAGCGCCGCCGTCACCTCCCACGGGATGGTCGCGCCGTCGATCACGTTCTTGGACAGCGCCTCGGACACGGCGGGCACCGGCATGCCCACCGGGGTCGCGCCCAGTTGCGTGAGCAGCGCGTTGACCTGACGCGATCCGCCGCGGATCTTCATGCCTTCAAGATCCCCGGGCGTTTCCACGGGCTTGTTCGTGTGCAGCAAGCCTTCGCCGTGCACCCATGTTCCCAGCACTTTGACGGCCCCGAATTCGTCTTGCATGTGCTGTTCATACATGTCCCAGAAGGCGTGGCTCGTCGCCTGGGCATTGGTCATGATGAAGGGCAGCTCGAACACCTCGCTGCTGGGAAAACGGCCCGGTGTATAGCCCACGATGGTCCAGACCACATCGGCCACGCCGTCAATCGCCTGATCGATCAGTTCCGGCGGCTTGCCGCCCAGTTGCATCGAGGGATAGCGATCGACCTTGATGCGCCCGTCGGACTCGGCCTCGACCTTGTCGGCCCAGACATCGAGGATTTGCGACGGAACCGGCGCCTGCGCGGGCAGGAAGTGGTGCAGCTTGAGCGTGACCTCCTGCGCTTGCGCCGCGGTCGTGCCAAGCCCGGTTGCCAGCGCCGCGCCGGCGATCAGACCCAGAAGCGTTCTGCGGTCGGTCATGTGAAACTCCTCCCCCGGTGGTTCCTTGTCGCATTGTCTGGCAGAATTTTGCGCAGCGCACCAGCCGGACCCGATAATTTTTACCGCGTGCGCCGGGGCGACGGACTTGCCCCGGCGCGGCGATCAGCCGATCACTCGGTATATTTGTCGATCAGCGCACGGGCCTCGTCGATCAGCGCCTGCCCGTCGATGCCGCGTGCCTCCATGTCCTTGGCCCAGGAATCGTAGATCGGCTGCGACGCTTCGCGCCAAACCTGCGTCTGTTCGGCATCCACGGTGATGATGTTGTTGCCCATATCCACCGCCAACTGGCGCGCGGGCTCGTCGGCATCGGCCTGCGTGCCGCCGGCGAATACCGACAGTTCCACGCCGGAATTGTCGTCGATCACCTGTTTCAGATCGTCCGGCAGGCTGTCGTATTTCTGCTTGTTCATCGCCAGAACGAAGGTCAGCGAATAGAGCGCGTTGCCGGTGAATTCGGTGTGATTATGCACCAGCTCCGAGACCTTCATCGCCGTGGTCACCTCCCACGGGATGGTCGCGCCATCGACCACGCCCTTGGACAGGGCTTCGGGGATCGCGGGCACCGGCATGCCGACCGGCGTGGCGCCCAGCAGCGTCAAAAGCGAGTTGATCGAGCGCGAGCCGCCGCGGATCTTCATCCCCTCAAGATCCTCGGGCATTGCCACCGGCTTGTTGGTGTGGAACACGCCCGGTCCGTGCACCCAGCCCGCCAGAAGGTGGACGTTCTTGTAATCCGTATCCATCCAGTGCTTTTCCAGCATTTCCCAATAGGCGCGGCTGGTGGCGCGGGCATCGGTCATCATGAAGGGCAGTTCGAACACTTCGGTGCCGGGAAAACGGTTCGGAGTATAGCCGTTGACCGTCCAGATGATGTCGGCCACCCCGTCGATCACCTGATCGATCAGTTCCGGCGGCTTGCCGCCCAGTTGCATCGACGGATACCGGTCGATCTTGATGCGCCCGTCGGAGTCGGCCTCGACCTTGTCGGCCCAGACATCCAGAACCAGCGTCGGCACATTGGCTTGCGCCGGCAGGAACTGGTGCAGTTTCAGCGTGACCTCCTGCGCCAGCGCCGTCGTCGCCGTCAACCCGGTCACGAGCGCCGCAATCGCCGCGCCGCTGGCCACGCCGAGGAATTTTCTTCGATCTTTCATGTGGTCCTCCCTATGATGTTTTTTGCCAGTTTATCGTTGATGCACGTCCCTTTGGCAATGTTCTTCAAGGGTTGGCCTTCAATTTGCCGCGATTGCGGCGCCGCGAAAAATCGCGGTCGGGGCGCGGATCCGGCGAGGTGAAATTCGGGCACGCTCAACCCATCGGGCGGAACCTGTCGTCGGGAAAGGGTGTTGCATTTGCAATCTGCCCGTCAAAAGGTCGGCACGTTCGTGTTCGCTTGGCCGATCGAGGGATGAAATCAATGCAGGATGATGCCGCTTCGGGCGATGACAGCGATAACGAACGACCGGTCGAGAGGATCGTCGACGACATCGACAGGCTCAGCAGTCGTGGCACGTTCCGGGTCCGGGATGTGGTGGAGGAATTCGGGCAGGCCACGTTCATTCCGCTGCTGCTGGTGCCGGCCCTTCTGGTGGTGTCGCCGCTCAGCGGCATCCCGCTGTTTTCATCCCTGTGCGGCCTGTCGATCGCGCTGATCGCGTCGCAACTGTTGATCGGGCGCAAACGCATCTGGCTGCCCGACTTCCTGCTGCGTCAGGAGGTCAAGGGGGACAAGGCGCATGGTGCCATCGCCAAGATCCGCAAATTCGCCAATTTCCTCGACCGCCACGCGCATCAGCGCCTTTCGATTCTGGTGCGTCCGCCGCTGAACAAGGTGGCGCAGGTGATGACGATGCTGTGCGGTCTGGCCATGCCGTTTCTGGAATTGTTGCCATTCTCGTCGTCGATTCTCGGAACGGCGGTGGTGCTGTTTTCGGTCGGGTTCCTCACCCGCGACGGTGTCTATGTGTTGTTGGCCGTGGCGGTGATCGCGGTGGCGGCGATGATCCCGGTTTTCGCGGTGTCGCAACTGTGAAACCAAAAAACCCCGCCGGAAAAACAGGCGGGGTTTCTTCGTTTCATGGATCGGCGGTCAGGCCGGGCGACCGAAATTGACGACCGTATGGGTGCCGACATCCGGTTTGTGATCGCTCTGCATCGCAGCGCGCGCCATTTCCATGCCCAGCACCAGCCGACTTCCGGTCGAGGACCAGATCGCCGCCTCTTTCAGGGGCATTTCCAGCAGCACGACGTTGGAATCCTCACGCCCGCCCTCGAACCAGGCGGCCACGAACGTATTCCAGAGCTCGTCCAGCTTGGCCTCGTCCTGCGACTGTGTGATCTTGCCAGAAAGGCAGGCATAGTAGTCCTGCCCCTTGTCCATCACACAGAAATGCGCCGTCCCGCCTTGGCCGATTTCATCGACCAGATCGGTGTCGCGCGCAGTGATGAACCACAAAGTTTCCTTTTCGCGGTCCACGAAATGGCTCATCGGCTGCATGTGGCTGGACGATCCCTGAACGCCCAACATGCCCGCGCGCACGTCGTCCAGTCTGTCGAACAACTGCTCGCGCGGGTTTTCGTTGGTCTTGTCAACGTCGGCCATGGTTCAGCGGGCCCAGTCGTCGACTTCGCGTTCGGCTTCTTCCTTGGTCTTGCCGTAACGCTCCTGGATGGTGCCCACCAGCTTGTCACGGTTGCCGTCGATCTTGTCCAGATCGTCGTCGGTGAGATCGCCCCATTTGATCTTGGCGTCGCCCTTCATCTGGTTCCATTTGCCTTTGATCTGGTCCCAATTCATGGTGTAATCCTTTCAACTCGTTGTGTGTGACAGACCAACGCCCGATCTGCGCGCGGGTTCCCGACGAACATGGTCAGCGGCGGCGGAATTTCGCCCCGGGGCCAAGGTCAGTAATCCCGCGGTTCGGGCGAGAAGTGGGCGACCTTGAAGCGGATCGCGACCTTGTAGGTCCCGTCTTCCTCGGTCACGTCAAGATCGCCTTCGAGCTGGGAATTGAAGGCGGCAATCAACTGCCTGCCCAGACCGGTGCTTTCGGGGTCCAGCCCGTCATTGGGATCGCCTGTCGTGGAATTGGTGACCACCAGACAGGCGTGATCGGGCTCGTCGGCATAAATCGAGACCTTGATCCACGGCGTTTCCCCCTCGGGGGCCGACGCGAATTTCATGGCGTTGGTCGTCGCTTCGGACAGCAGCAGCGACAGCGGAACCGCCTGCTCGGGGTAGAGCACGGTCGGTTCGATCTCGCGGATGATGCGCACAGCCATGTCGCCGTCTCCCATCCGCTCCATCTCGTCCAGGATCGCGTTGACCAGGTCCGTGATGTCGAGCGAGCCGAAATTCTGCGTCTGGTAAAGACCCTGATGAATACGCGCGAGGCCCATCACGCGCTGCTGAAGCCGCCGCAGGATGTGAATCGTTTCGGGATTCGACGTCTTGCGCATCTTCATGTTCATGATCGACGAGATCAGTTGAAGGTTGTTCTTGACGCGGTGATGCACCTCTTTCAGCAGCACGATCTTTTCGTGCATCGCGTTTTCCATCTCGGCCTCGTCGCGCAGCAAGGTCTCGGTCATGGTCAGGAATGCCGCGTCGATATCGCGCAGCTCTTGCGGTTTTTCCGGTGCTTCGAGAGGCACGGGAATCCGCCGCGTGGACGAGAAGTCGCGCATCTGGCGTTGCAGGCGGCGGATATAGCGGATCACCAAGCGCTCCATGGCGATATAGGCGACAAGCAGCGACACCAGCCACATCAGGATCGGGAACAGCCATGCGGGAAAGGCCACTCCGGCGGCTCCCATCGCCGGGGCCGATCGCTTGTAGGCTCCCATCGCATAGACCGATCCGGGCAGGATCGGCACCACGGCAAAAGACCGGCGTTCGCCCTTTCGATTCAGGCCGGTGAAGGAAAATGCGCTTTGCCCGATGAAATTGATCAAAGCGCGGTTGCGCGGCAACTTGTCCGCCACATCCACCAGTCCGCTGCTGGCCGTCAGGACGATACCCTGTTCATTGAAGGTAATCAGTTCGACCGGATCGTTGCCTTCCAGCATGCGGTTGGGTGGATCCAGAACGTTGTGCGGAATCGACAGGGTCAGCGCGCCGATCACTTCGCCGTTCCGCCGAACGGGATCGGTGATGATGATGACCGACTGACCCGATATCGGTGCATTCATGTTGGCGCTGACCGTGCGTTGGGGTTTCTCCCAGAACTCTGCCGCGGCGTCGGACATTTCCAGTGTGTGCGGCTCGCCGAGCGACGAGCAATCGGTTGTCATGTCGGGCCGGATGAAGCCGAAGAAACTGAATTCGGGATTGTCACTCAGAAAGCCCTGCATCACCCGCGTGCAAAGCTCGGGAGAGTCCAGGAGCAGGTCGATGGTCGATCCCGCATGGGCCAGCGCCCCATAGGCGCTTTGCAGGATCGCGCGTTCGCGCCGGGCCGCCCGCTCGGTCAGGGCCTGAAGCGCGAGTTCCACGCGCAACTCGGCCTGCATCTTGACTTCGCGTGTCTGATAGAGCGCAATCAGCCCGACCGGTAACAGGGCGAGGGACAGGAACAGAACCACCCGCGCGCCCAGCGACCTGAAGGCCCGGACAACCCGGACCGGAATCATAGAGAGGAAGACCCGCTTGCCGCGATGACCGCCATTGTCGCCTCGTCCGTCAATTCCATCGCCTCGTCTTCGCGCAAATGCAGCAACTGTGTCAGCCGGGCGCGACCGCGGTTGGCGCGGCTCTTGATCGTGCCGACGGCGACACTGCACATATCGGCCGCTTCCTCGTAGGAAAAGCCGGATGCGCCCACCAATATCAGTGCCTCGCGCTGTTCGGCGGGAAGCTGGGCAAAGGCGCGGCGGAAATCGGTCATCTGCAGATGGCCGTCATGGGATGGCTTGACGGCCAGACCTTCGGTAAAGACACCATCCACATCGGCGACTTCGCGTTTCATCTTGCGCCGGTTGGAATAATAGGTGTTGCGAAGGATGGTGAACAGCCAGGCGCGCAGATTGGTGCCGGGTTTGAATTTCGAATCGATGTTCGTCCACGCCTTGACAAGGGTGTCCTGCACCATGTCATCCGCTACTGACCCGTTGCGCGTGAGGCTGATGGCAAAGGCCCGTAACGCCGGAAGATGTTCGACCAGCTCGTCCTTCGGATTCTTCTGGTTCATTTCTGGCTCGAATCCCCGTGACGTTCTCGGTCCTGCTCCCGCAACTGCGCCAAAAGATCACGGAAACGATCGGGGATTTCATCCTCGAGCACTTCTTGATAAACTTTCTTCAGGTTTTCATCGATCTGCATCTGACTGGTCTTTTTCTGTGTACTTGCCATCTCATTCGCCGCAACTGTCGCCATCTGATGTGTGGCCGTGTATTTCATTGGAACCCAACGACGCAAGTTGGCGTTGGGTTCCCGCAAGATGAAAAAAAGAGGACAAGGAATGAATAACGACGAGTCTGGCGGCGATCTGGCAACAGCGCTGGGTCAACATCTGCCGTTCTTGCGCCGTTACGGTCGGGCTTTGACAGGCAATCAGACATCCGGTGACGCCTATGCCGCAGCCACGCTGGAGGCGATCCTGGAGGATCCGTCGTCGGTTTCGGGCGATCAATCCGTAAAGGTGTCCCTGTTCCAGATCTTTCACGGGATCTGGGCAACGACAGGTGCGCCATCCGATGTCGCGGCCGAGGGAATCGAGGGTCGGGCGCAGGCACATATGGCCAAGCTGACCAAGAACACGCGAGAGGCGCTGCTGCTGCACACGATCGAGGATTTCTCGTATCAGGAGACGGCGAGGATAATGCAGATCGCTCCGGAAGACGCCGAATTCCTGGTGGACCGGGCGCGCCAGGAGATGGCGGATTCCGTCGCCGGTCGCGTGATGATCATCGAGGACGAGGCGATCATCGCCATGGATCTGGAATCGCTGGTCACCGAGATCGGCCACCGCGTTGTCGGCATCGCCCGCACTCATGAAAGCGCCGTGAAGCTGGGCAACGAGGAACGGCCCGATCTGATCCTCGCCGATATCCAGCTTGCCGACAATTCCTCGGGTATCGAGGCGGTGCAGGAACTGCTGGAAACGCTTGGCAACATTCCGGTCATTTTCATCACCGCATTCCCGGAACGTCTTTTGACCGGAGAACGTCCCGAGCCGGCTTTTCTCATTTCCAAGCCGTATTCCGAACAACAGGTCCACTCGGCCGTCAGTCAGGCGATGTTCTTTGCATCGACCGAAACGCTCAAGGCCTGATATGTCCGCTCAACAAGCGGGCGATGCGCCGCCGCCCGCTTGTTGAGTTACGGTACTGTCCGCGCTCAGGGCGAACGTCCCCTTACGGCGCGGGCAATCAACGCGACGACGAACAGCACGATGAAGATGAAGAACAGGATCTGTGCGATCCCGGCCGAGGCGCTTGCGATTCCGCCAAAGCCGAAGACACCAGCGATCAGCGCGATGACCAGAAATATGAGGGCCCAGTAAAGCATGATGCAGTTCCTTTCCGTAGTTGCCACCTGAGGGTAAAACCCCGGCACGATTGGAATAGTTCCCCGTTTTCTGTATGGAACCCGAGACGCACGGCAGATGTTACCCATGGGGATGCAAGGCGCGTCCCCGATTTTCAAGAAGGAGCCGAAGATGGCACGCAGCGATACACCGACGACGAAAAATCCCTCGACCGAGGATCTTGCCGAACAGCTCGAGGCGCTGCGGTCGGACGTGAGCGCCTTGGCCACGACCATGGCGGATCTGGGCCGGGCCAGCGGTGCCCGCCTGGGCGAGGCCGCGCGCGAGCGTGTCGAGCGCGCAGGAGATCTGGCGCAAAGCGGCGTGGATGCCGCCCGCGCCCGTGCGCAACAGCTGGAGCATCAGGCGAACGATTTCGTGACGCGCCAGCCCGCGACCGCACTCGGCATCGCGGCGGGTGTCGGATTTCTCGTCGGTATGATGACGTCGCGCCGCTAGGATGTTCTCCGCAGTCGAGCGAACGGTCGCGCGCGCAGCGCGAAAGACGGTATTGTGCGCAAGTGCGGCGCTGTCTTTCGCGGTGGGCCTCGCCTTTTTGACCGCAGCGGCATGGATCGTCATCGCGGTCAGCGTCAACGTATTCGTGGCGGCGATGGTGATCGGCACGTTCTATATCGGCGTCGGTTTCGTCCTTCTGGGCTTGGCCAGTGCGCGCGATCGGGACACGATCGATCCACCGCACGCTCCGGCGGACGCACCGCCGCAATCCGCGCCACCCTCCAACCTGCCGCCCCTGGCGCAGGCGTTCATTTTCGGGATCGAGGCGGGCGCGGCGGCCAAACGGCGCCGACCGCGCCGCTGAAACACGAATGCGACAGAAAACCCCCGGTAGATTGTTCTACCGGGGGTTTTTCCTTTCAGGTCGATGAAAGCCATCAGCTTCGTGATGAGCGCGGACCCGCGAGCAGCCAAATGATGAAGCCGACCAGCGGCAGGACCAGCACCAGCAGCGTCCACAGCACCTTGGCACCTGTCGATGAACGGGAGCTGATGATCGAAACGATTGCCCATATATCCAGCGCGAGCAGGATCAACCCACCGATTCCGACATAGTTGTCCATTACGAATCTCCTTTTTGTCTGGCGGGCAAACGCCACCATGGGCAATCCGGTTCCGCGTGGCCGGGAACGCTTGCACCGGTTGTGGCGTTGGTCCGAAGGGTAACCAGGAAAGGAGAGCGCCGTGGACAGGTTGAGTTATGTCTTGTTGTTCATGACGGGGTCCGTGCTGACCGGTATCGGGCTGATCACGGTTCTTGTGCTGGGATTTTACAGTTGGACGGCCATCCTGATCGCAGTCGGCATCGGTGTCGTTCTGATGTATCCGGTGGCCTATGTCATTTCCCGCCGGATCAAGCGCAACGATCCGTCGTGGGACCATCACAAGGGTGATGACGTCAATCCGGCAGTCCCCGATCCCGGCGCCCCCGAAGTGTGAGATCGGGACGCGTGGACTTACCGGATTTTCGCAGCCGGGAGGAGTTCAACCTCTGGCGCCGTCACCGGGTTCCGGTGCTGTGAAAATATAATTTTGTTGAAAAATACCGGAAACCAAACGGGTTAAGCGACGTTGTGTCGCCAGAGGACCCGCTGCGGGTTCGATGTAAAAGGAGATCGAAATGAAAAAGCTTCTCGCAACAACCGCTCTGGTCGCGCTCGTCTCGGGCCCGGCTTTCGCACAGGAAACCACGGAACCGGTTGACGATCAGGCGACCACGAACGAAGCCACCACGATGGACAATCAGACCGATCCGGCCGCAACCGATATGCAGGCGGAACCGGAAGTCGATGAAGCGGCGAGTGCCGATCAGGATAACATGTTCGGCAATCCGGCCTATATGGCCAATGACATGGAATTGCGCGCCAGCGACTTCCTCGGTCGGACCATCTATACCCGCGAGGGCGGCGTTGCGGCCGAAGATGCCGACGCCCTCAGCGCGCGCACCGATGTAACCGATCCTGCGGATGACTGGGAGAACCTGGGCGAGATCGAGGACGTGCTGATCTCTCCCGAAGGCACGGTCGATACCGTGATCGCGGGCGTCGGCGGTTTTCTCGACATGGGCGACCGCAGCGTGCGGATTTCCATGGATGACCTGGCGTTCGTACCGGACGGCGATGACGAGGGCGAGTTCTTTGTCGTCTACAAGGGCGACGCGGCTGTGCTGGGCGAAGGCGATGCCTATGAAGAGGAAACCGCGTATGGCGAAGGTTACCGTTCGGCCCGCGCCGAGAGTGGCCTGATGGAAACCGATGTCGCCGATTACACCGCCGAAGATCTTGAAGGTGCGTCGGTTTACGGCTCCAACGACGAACGCATCGGCGAAGTCGGTAAACTGATCCTCGGTGAAGACGGCAAGGTGACCGATGCGGTCATCGATGTGGGCGGCTTTCTCGGGATCGGCGAAAAGCATGTTGCGCTCAGCTTCGATGAGCTGCGCCTGATGCGGACCGAGAACGACGAGACGCCGCGCGTTTATGTCGGCATGACGCAGGAAGAGCTGGAAAACCTGCCTGAATACGAAGAATAAGTCATCGACTTTCCGACTTTTTCGACAGGGGCCGCGTGATTGCGGCCCCTTTTTTATGCGCCTTATTCGTCAATCATGCCGTCGTCCGAAAAAGCCTTCTTTTCGGCGAACATGACGATACGGATAATGAGCAGCCCAAGGACCGTCGCCATGAGCGCGACCGACCACAGCCCGATTCCCGTCGCCACCCCGATCGCCGCGGCCAGCCACATGCTGGCCCCGGTCGTCAGCCCGTGCACCTTGCCTTGCGAAAAGACGATCATGCCCGCAGCCAGAAAGGCAACGCCCCCGGTCACCGCCTCGATGATGCGCAAGGGATCGGTGCGCACCATTCCGGGAAAACTGTCATAGCGCGACACGATATCCAGCATCAAAAGCGAATACAGCGCCGCCGCAAGACCGATCAGCATGTGGGTGCGCAAACCGGCTGGACGGTCGCGGGTTTCACGCTCGAACCCGATTACGGCGCACAGCACGACCGCGCCGCCCAGCCGCAGCAAAAGCAGCTCCCATGGCAGGAAGGACGGTTGCGCGATCTCGTTCAGGAAATCATCCCAGGTCATGGCGGGGTTGCTCCGGTGTCATGAAACCTCGTGATGCACCTGGCCCCAGGCCATGAGCGCGAAAATCAGCGTGCCGCCGACCACGTTGCCCAGAAGCACAGGCACGAAAAACTGGAAAAGCGCCGCGCCCGGATACATGGTGCCCGTGACGACAAGAAATCCCGCCTCGACGGATTCCGCGATCACGTGGTTGAATTCGCCCGCGGAAATCAGCCATGTGAAAGTCAGGATGACGGAAAAGGAATTGCCCCCCGAGGAGGGCAGAAGCCACACGATTGCAGCGATCAGCACGCCGGCGGGAACCGCGCGGACGAATGCCTGGGGCGCGTCGATCATGATGGAGGCGCGGGATATATCGTCGATGATCCCGATGATCGCGCCGTCCAATGCGCCGCTATGGGCGATAAACACCGCCGCGGCAAAGGCGCCGACCACGTTGGCCACAAGAACCACGCTCCACAGCCGCGCGACCTTTCCCAGGTTGTTCACCGTCGGCGATCCGACCAGCGGCAGGACCGTCGTGATGGTGTTCTCCGTGAAAAGCTGCATCCGTCCAAGGATCACGATCAGAAACCCCAGCGAATAGCCCGCGGATTCCGCGATCGGGCGCCACGGGGTATCGGGCAGGGCATGGCGCAGGATCGCCATGCCCAGAACCGAAAAGCTGATCAGGATCCCCGCCGCCAGTCCGGACCAGACCAGTGACGCCACCGGACGCGACAATTCCTCGATCCCGTCCCGGCGCACCACCTCATAGACCAGCCGCGCCGTCAGGCGGGTGGCCGATTTGACCGAGTGTTCTTCCGAGGCTGACTGGACCTCTTTACCGGACGAGGTTTCCTCGATCTGCTCGCGTTTCATCCTGTCTCTCTGGTTGAAAACATGGCTGTTCTATCGCAGGCGGGCCAGAAGGTCGCGCGAGGGTTCGCCCGTTACGGACAGCCCCGCGCTTTGCTGATAAGCGCTGATCGCGGTGCGGGTTTTCGCGCCGATCACACCGTCGCTGCCTTCGGTATCGAACCCGGCGGCGGTCAGGCGGCGCTGCAATTCCTTGCGGTCGTCGATGGTCAGCCCTTGGGCGTCCGGCGGAAAACTGGCACGCAGCGGCCCGCCGCCGCGGATGCGGTCCGCCAGATGGCCGATGCCGATCACATAGTTCTCGGCGTTGTTATAGCGGGTGATGACGGTGAAGTTGCGGAACACCATGAAGGCCGGGCCGTTCACCCCCATCGGAATCAGGATCGACGCCGCACCATGGTTGGGCACCGTGCCGCCATCCACCGCGCGCACGCCCATGCCGGCCCATGCGGCGGGGCTGCGCGTGGTGCCGCGCCCGGCCATGCCTCGGTTGAAACCCGATGGCAGTTGCACTTCGACGCCCCAGGGCTGCCCCCGCACCCAGCCCGAGCGGCTGAGATAGGCCGCTGTCGAGGCCAGCGCGTCCGAGGGATCCTCGGACCAGATATCGCGCCGCCCGTCGCCGGTGAAATCGACCGCATAGGCCAGATAGGATGTCGGGATGAATTGCGTATGTCCCATGGCACCCGCCCAGCTTCCGGTCATGCGCGCGGCCGGGATATCGCCGTTCTGCAGGATTTTCAGCGCCGCGATCAGTTGCTTTTCAAAGAACGCGCCGCGCCGCCCGTCGAACGCCAGCGTTGAAACCGCCGAGATTACCGGGATATCGCCGCGCCGTTCGCCATAGCGGCTTTCCAGCCCCCAGATTGCGGTGATGATCGCCGGATCGACGCCATAACGCGCACTGATCGCCGCCAGCGTGACCTGATGGCGCCCGTATGCCGCGCGCCCCTTGCTCACACGTTCGTCCGACGCGGCGATGGCCAGATAATCCTCCAGCGTGCGGGTGAATTCGGTCTGGCTGCGGTCGCGCTCGATCACGCCGGGCAGATAGCCCACATCGCGAAAGGCCGCATTCAGCGTCGCGGTCGAGATGCCCTGCGCCTGCGCACGCGGACGGAATGCCACCACCCACGCATCGAATTTCGGGTTCGGCACAGGACGCAGATTGCTTGGGGTCGGCGTTACGCCCGCGCCGCCGCCACATGCTGCCAGAAACGCGGCTGCGCCGATGAGAATGGTATTACGTCTGGTGAATGTCATGTCTGCCCGCCTGTTGTTTGCACGCACCCTAGCGAAGCGGATGGCAAGGGCAAAGCGCGGAGTTTCGGGCAAAGCGACGTTTTGCCAGCGTTATCCGGCAACGGGCAGATGCACCTCGCCACGCGCGCGGGCCAGAGCGATCTGCTTCTGACGTTCGCGGAACCGCGCCTTGTCTGCCTCCGACGTCTCGTCGATGCAGTGATGGCACGACACGCCGGCCTCGTATTCCGGGCGCGACATATCTTCGGGCAGAATCGGGCGACGGCAGCCGTGGCACAGCAGATGCGGCCCCTGTTGCAACCCGTGGCCGACGCTCACGCGGTTGTCGAACACGAAACAATCGCCCTGCCAGGTGCTGTCCTGTGCGGGAATCTCTTCCAGATAGTTCAGGATGCCGCCCTTGAGGTGATAGACCTCCTCGACCCCCTGGCTCAGCAGGTAGTTGGTGGATTTCTCGCAGCGGATACCGCCAGTGCAGAACATGGCGACGCGCTTGTTGTGGAAACGGTGCTTGTTCGCCTCCCACCATGCGGGAAATTCGCCAAAGCTTTGGGTCTGCGGGTCGATCGCGCGTTGAAACGTGCCGATGGCGACCTCGTAATCGTTGCGGGTGTCGATGACGGCGACATCGGGGCTGCGGATCAGATCGTTCCACTGGTCCGGCTCGACATAATGTCCGACTTGCGCGCGCGGATCGACATCGGGCTGGCCCATGGTCACGATCTCGCGTTTCAGGCGCACCTTCAGCTTGCCGAAGGGCGGCGTTTCGCTGGCCGCCTCTTTCCACTCCAGCGCCGCGCAGCCGGGCAGGGCGCGGATATGCGCCAGAACCGCGTCGATCCCGGTGCGCGGCCCGGCAATGGTGCCGTTGATCCCCTCGCGTGCCAAAAGCAGCGTGCCCTTGACCCCTTGCGCCTCGCACAATGCCGCCAGCGCCGGTTTCAGCGCTGCGGGATCGTCGAAACGGGTGAAATGATAAAGCGCGGCGATCACATGCATGGCGGCGATTTACGCTTGGTGCCGCCGCCGCGCAAGAGGGTCGCATTGACGCGGTGCGCACCTTGTCCTACCCCAAGGCGAAAGGAGCAAGACCATGACGAACGCCCTGATCGTGATCGACATCCAGAACGATTTCTGCCCCGGTGGCGCGCTGGCCGTGCCCGAGGGCGACATGATCGTTCCCCGCATCAACGCGATGATGGGGGATTTCGATGCGGTGATCCTGACGCAGGATTGGCATCCGGCGGGCCACGGTTCGTTCGCGTCCTCCCATCTCGGCAAATCGCCCTACGAGGTGATCGACATGCCCTATGGCGCGCAGGTGCTCTGGCCGGATCATTGCATGCAGGGCACGCGCGGCGGTGCATTTCACGACGATCTGCAAACCGACCGCGCCGACATGATCATCCGCAAGGGATTCCGCCGTAATATCGACAGCTATTCGGCATTTTTCGAGAACGACCACGAAACCCCCACCGGGCTTGAGGGGTATCTGCGCACGCGCGGTATCACCGATCTGACGCTGGCGGGGCTCGCCACCGATTTCTGCGTGCACTACTCGGCCGTGGATGCCGCGCGTCTGGGTTTCGGCGTCACCGTTCGGATGGAGGAAAGCCGCGCCATCGACCTTGACGGATCGCTTGCGGCGGCCGTTGCGGCGATGAAAGCGACCGGCGTGCGGCTTTCGGGCGCATAGGGTCGCTGGACAAAGCGCGCGCCCCTTGCTCTAACGCGCAAAACCGATGGAGCCACCCATGGTCGATATCGCCACCCGCGTCTATAACCACAAGTGGAAGATCGACCCGATCGTCAGATCGCTGATCGACACGGATTTCTACAAGCTGCTGATGTGCCAGTCGGTGTTCCGCAACCGGCCCGATACGCAGGTCACGTTCAGCCTGATCAACCGGTCAACGCATATTCCGCTGGCCGATCTGATCGACGAGGGCGAGTTGCGCGAACAACTCGACCACATCCGCTCGCTGTCGCTGTCGCGCGGCGAAAGCACCTGGCTGCGCGGCAACACGTTCTATGGCAAACGCCAGATGTTCCGTTCGGATTTCATGGAATGGTTCGAGAACCTGCGCCTGCCGCCCTATTACCTGGAGCGCAAGGGCGATCAGTATGAACTGACGTTCGAAGGTGCCTGGCCCGAGGTGATGCTGTGGGAAATTCCGGCGCTGGCGGTGCTTATGGAATTGCGCAGCCGGGCGGTGCTGAACCGGATGGACCGGTTCGAACTACAGGTGCTTTACGCCCGCGCCATGACGAAATTGTGGGAAAAGGTCGAGCGTCTGCGCGATCTCGAAGACCTGAACATCGCCGATTTCGGCACAAGGCGGCGGCATTCCTTCCTCTGGCAGGACTGGTGCGTTCAGGCGCTGGGCGAGGGTCTGGGCGACGCGTTCACCGGCACCTCGAACTGCAAGATCGCCATGCATCGCGAGATGGAGGCGATCGGCACCAATGCCCACGAACTGCCCATGGTCTATGCCGCGCTGGCGGATTCGGACGCGGAACTGGCGCGCGCGCCCTATGACGTGCTGTCGGACTGGCATGACGAACACGAGGGCAATTTGCGCATCATGCTGCCCGATACCTACGGTACCGAGGGCTTTCTGGAGCACGCCCCCGACTGGCTGGCCGGCTGGACGGGTCTTCGCGTGGACAGCGGCGACCCGGTGAAGGGTGCGGAAATCGCCATCGACTGGTGGAAATCGCGCGGTGAGGATCCGCGCGAAAAACGCGTGATCTTCTCTGACGGGCTGGAGGTGGACAAGATCATCGCCCTGCACCGCCGGTTCTCGGGACGGGTCAAGACCTCGTTCGGCTGGGGCACGCTTTTGACCAATGATTTTCGCGGGCTGGTGCCGAACGACGCGCTGGCGCCGTTCTCATTGGTCTGCAAGGCGGTGTCGGCCAACGGTCGTCCCACGGTCAAGCTGTCGGACAACCCGGAAAAGGCGATGGGCCCGGACGACGAGATCGCGCGCTACAAGCGCGTCTTCGGCGTGGGCGAGCAGGAGCGGATCAAGGTCGTGGTCTAAAGCATGTGGCGTTCAGTTGAATTCACCCGCTCGGGCGAACGCGTTGTTCTTCGAAAACGCTGCCTCGCCCAAGCGTGTGAATATTCGAATCCGATGAATCGCGGCACGCTCTAGCCGTGGAACGCCGCCACGGTTTTCAGCACCGAGAATCCGTATAGCGCCTCGAACCCCTTTTCGCGGCCATGGCCGGATTTCCCGACCCCGCCGAACGGCAGCTCCACGCCGCCGCCCGCGCCGTAATTGTTGATGAACACTTGCCCCGAGCGCAGGCCCTTCGCCAGCCGCATCTGGCGCGCGCCGTCGCTTGTCCAGATGCTGGCGACAAGCCCGTAATCGGTGCCGTTGGCGATGCGCAGCGCGTCCGCTTCGGTGTCGAACGGGATCAGAACCTGAACCGGGCCGAAGATTTCATCGCGCGCCAGCGGGTGATCCTCGGGCACGTCGGCAAACAGCGTCGGGCGCACATAGGCCCCGGCCTTGGGCGCGTGATCGACGATGACGCCCTGCGCGGCAATCGTCAGATCGGCGCCCTTGTCGATAAAGCCCGAAACGATCTCCTTTTGCCGGGACGAGATCAGCGGGCCGACGCGCAGATCGTCCATCGCCGGGCCGACCGTCAGGTCGCCATAGGCCGCTGTCATGCGCCGGCGCACCTCGTCATAGACGCCGCGCTGCACAAGGATGCGCGAGGATGCCGAGCAGGTCTGCCCCGCATTCTGGCACCCGGCATTGACCAGGAATGGCAGCGCAGCGTCCAGATCGGCATCGTCGAACACCAGTTGCGGCGACTTGCCGCCCAGCTCCAGCGTCACCGGCACGACGTTCTTGCCCGCCGCCTGCTGCACCAGCGCGCCGGTCGCGACCGAGCCGGTAAAGCTGATATGCTGCACGCCCGCATGGCCCGACAGCGCCGCGCCCGCCTCGGCGCCGAGGCCCGGCACAACGTTCAGCGCCCCATCGGGCAGTCCAGCCTCTTGCGCGATATGGGCAAAGGCCAGCGCGGTCAGGCAGGCCTCTTCGGCGGGTTTCAGCACGCAGGCGTTGCCCATCGCCAGCGCCGCCCCGACCGAGCGCCCGATGATCTGCATCGGATAGTTCCACGGCACGATATGGCCCGTCACCCCGTGCGGCTCGCGCAGGGTATAGACGGTGTAGCCCTCCAGATAGGGGATCGTCGCGCCGTGCACCTTGTCCGCGGCACCACCGTAGAATTCCATATACCGCGCCAGCGCCAACGCATCGGCGCGGGCCTGCCCCAGCGGTTTGCCGACATCCATCGCCTCAAGCGCGGCCAGATCGTCCACCCGGTCCAGCACCTTTTGCCCGATCCGCGTAAGGATGCGGCCGCGTTCCAGCGCGCTCATCCGGCCCCAATCGCTATCGCGGGCGGCTTGCGCGGCGGTCACGGCGGCGTCGATGTCAGCGGCCCCGCCGCGCGCGATATGACAAATGTCGCCGCCGTCCGAGGGGTTGACCAGCGTCAGCGTTTCGCCCGACGCCGCGCCGCGCCAGTCCCCGCCGATCAGGCACAGCGAAGGGTCGAACCAGATGGGATCAGGCATGGTCAAGGCTCCGTTTCAGTTGGCCCAGATCAGGCAGCACCGGGGCGGCGGCGATCAGGGATTTGGTGTAGGGATGTTGCGGGTTGGTGAACACGGATTCGGTTTCGCCTTGTTCGACGATCTCGCCCGATTTCATCACCAGCACCCGGTCGGTGATGGTGCGCACGACGCTGAGGTCGTGGCTGATGAACAGCCAGGTCAGATCGTAGCTGCGGCAGAGATCGGCCAGAAGATCGAGGATTTGCGCGCGCACGGAAACGTCCAGCGCGCTGACCGCCTCGTCGAACAGGATCAGGTCGGGGCGGATGATCAGCGCGCGGGCGATGGCGATGCGCTGGCGCTGGCCGCCGGAAAATTCGTGGATGTATTTGCGCGCGTCATCCGGTTTCAGCCCCACCGCTGTCAGTGCCTCGGCAATGGCATCGCGGCGGGCCTGCCCCCTGGGTGGGTCGTCCAGCAGATGGAACGGTTCGGTCACCAACCGGTCGACGCGGTGGCGCGGGTTGAACGAGCCGAACGGGTCCTGGAACACCACCTGCATCTTGCGTCGCACCGCGCGGTCGGCGTGATGGCCGGAAAAGACCGGCTTGCCGTCCAGCAGGATCTGACCGCCCTGCACCTGCTCCAGCCCCAGAATGGCCCGCGTCAGGGTCGATTTTCCGCAGCCGGATTCGCCAACCAGCCCCAGCCGCTCGCCCCGGTTCAGGGTGAACGACACGTTATCGACGGCGCGGAAATGCTCGGGCGGCGCAAGGAGCCTGGTACGCGGCAGGCGATAGTCGCGCACCACGTTCTGCACCTGCAACAGCGGGGTTTCGGCGGGGGCATCGGGCAGGGTCACGGTATGGCCCGACGCCTCGAACAGCATCCGCGTGTAGGGATGCTTCATATCCGCCAGAAGCTGTTTCGTCGCGCCGGTCTCGACCACCTCGCCATGGCGCATGACCACGATGCGGTCGGCCATATCCGCCACAACCGCCAGATCGTGCGTGATCATCAGCAGGCCCATGCCGTAATCGGCCACCAGCGATTTCAGCAGGTCGAGGATCTGCGCCTGCGTCGTCACGTCCAGCGCGGTCGTCGGTTCGTCCGCAATCAGCAGCTTGGGGCGCAGCGCGATGGCCATGGCGATCACCACGCGCTGCCGCTGCCCGCCCGACAATTCGTGCGGAAAGCGCGACAGCGGAAAGCGATCCTCGGGCAGGCCGACGCGATCCAGCACCTCGCGCGCGCGCTCCAGCGCCTTGTCGCGCGGCATCGCCTTGTGGATCAGGATCGTTTCGGCCACCTGATCGCCGATGGACTTGACCGGGTTCAGCGCGGTCATCGGTTCCTGGAACACCATGCCGATATCGCGCCCGCGAATGGCGCACATCTGCGGCTCGGTGCGGTCGGTCAATTCGGCCCCGTCCAGGTGGACCGACCCCGAAAGCCGCGCAAGATCCGGCAGCAACCGCATCACCGCCATCGCCGTCAGCGACTTGCCCGAGCCGCTTTCGCCGGTGACGGCAACGATCTCGCCCGCCGCGACGCTGAATGTCACGTCGCGCAGGATGTGGGCGCGGTGGATCGACAGCGACAGATTGGTGACGTCCAGCAGGCTCATGTCCGCGCCACCCTCAGCCGGGGGTCCAGCACGTCGCGCAGACCGTCGCCCATCAGGTTCAGCCCCAGCACCGTCAGCACGATGGCCAGCCCCGGCACCAGCGCCAGATGCGGCGCGATGGACACCATCGTCTGCGCATCGGCCAGCATCCGGCCCCAGCTGGGCGTGGGCGGCTGTGCGCCAAGGCCGACATAGGACAGCCCCGCCTCGGCCAGGATGCCGAGGGAAAACTGGATCGTTCCCTGCACGATCAGCAGGTTGGTGACATTGGGCAGGATATGTTCCGCCGAGATCCGCGCGCTCGACTTGCCGGCGACGCGGGCGGCAAGGATGAATTCACGCTCCCACAGGGACAGTGCGCCGCCGCGGGTGATGCGGGCGAAGACCGGGATATTGAAGATGCCGATGGCGATGATCGCGTTGACCGCCCCGGCCCCGAATACCGCCGTGATCAGGATGGCGATGACCAGTGCCGGAAACGCGAATACCAGATCGTTGCCGCGCATGATGACCTCGTCCAGCAAGGTGCCGCTGCGCGCCGCCGCCGTCAGGCCAAGTGGCACGCCCAGCGCGATGCCGATTCCCACCGCCACCAGCGCCACCGCAATCGAGGTGCGCGCGCCGACCATGATCATGCTGAACATGTCGCGCCCGAAATGGTCGGTGCCCAGCCAGTGGGTGCTGTTGGGCGTCTGCAACTTGGCGGGGATGTTCAGCGCAGTGTAGTCGAACGGTGTCCACACGAAGGAAACCAGTGCCGCCAGAACAAAGATCGACGACAGGAACGCGCCAAGGATCAGGTTGCGGTTCATGTGCGCGCCCTCAGCCGGGGATCGACGGCGGCATAGGCCAGATCGACAAGGAAATTCACCAGGATCACCGCAAAGACCAGCAGCATCACCACCGATTCCACCACGATCAGGTCGCGCGACGAGATCGCCTGGAACACCAGCCGCCCGAGACCGGGCAGGAAGAACACCTGCTCGATGATGATGGCGCCCGCCAGCAGGAACGAGAATTGCAGCCCCATGATCGTCAGCACCGGGATCAGCGCATTGCGCACCCCGTGCCGCCACAGCGCCTGACGACGGCTGAGACCCTTGGCCCGCGCGGTGCGCATGAAATCCTCGCCCAGAATATCCAGCAGGGACGAGCGCATGACCCGCGCCAGGATCGCCCCTTGCGGCAGGGCAAGGCTGATCGCCGGCAGGGTCAGCGAATGCAGGCCGGCCCAAAGCCCCTTGTCCCACCCGACGAACCCGCCCGCACCGAACCAGCGCAGGTTGATGGCAAAGATCAGCACCAGCATCATCGCGAACCAGAAATTCGGCACGGCGATGCCCAGTTGCGTCGCACCCATCACCGCCATATCGCCCGGCTTGCCCCGCCGCGCGGCGGCATAGATCCCGGCGGGAAACGCGATCAGAGTAGACAGCGTCAGCGCATAAAGCGCCAGCGGCAGCGAAACCCAGAGGCGTTGGCCGATCATCTCGGTGATGGATGTGCGATAGGTGTAGGAGGTGCCGAAATCGCCCGTCAGCATGCCGCCGACCCAGTTCAGATACCGCTGCGTTTTGGACACATCCAGACCCAGCTCGGCCCGCAGGGCCGCCACCGTATCGGGTTGCGCGTTGATGCCCAGCATGAAGCTGGCCGGATCGCCGGGGGCGACCTCGATCACGAAAAAGATCACCAGACTGGCGACGGCCAGGCTGAGGATCAGCGACAACAGGCGTTTGAGGGCATAGCGCAACATCTGCGGCAAACTATGCGCGGGAAATGTCGGGGTCCAGTACGTTTTCGCTGTGCCTTCCGCCGCTTAGCTCGCAGCCTGCAAGAGCCCCTTTTCCTTCAACTCGGCATGGGTCTCGTCCAGCGCCTTGCGCGCCCGCTGCAAAAGCGTGTCGATCTCGTCGGGCGTGATGACCAGCGGCGGTGAAATCACCATCCGGTCGCCGACATGGCGCATCACCAGATTGTTGGCGAAACAGCGCTCCCGGCAGATGTAACCGGCCGTTCCGGTCTCGGCCGCGAATTTGGCGCGGCTGTCCTTGTGCGGGGTCAGCGCCAGCGAGGCCATCATGCCCACGATGCGGGTTTCCCCCACCAGCGGATGATCGCCCAGCGCCTCCCAGCCCTGTTTCAGATGCGGCGCGGCGACATCACGGACATGGTCGATGATCCGCTCCTCCTCCAAGATGCGCAGGTTTTCCAGCGCCACGGCGGCGGCGACCGGGTGGCCGGAATAGGTATAGCCGTGGTTGAACTCGATCGCGTTCAGCACCCCGGCCACCTCGTCGCTGACGATGGAGCCGCCGATCGGCTGATAGCCCGAGCTCAGCCCCTTGGCGACGGTCATGATATCGGGACGGATGCCCAGCGTCTGGCTGCCGAACCAGTTGCCGGTGCGCCCGAAACCGCAGATCACCTCGTCGGCGATCAGCAGGATCTCGTATTCGTCGCAGATCCGCTGGATCTCGGGCCAATAGCTGTCGGGCGGCACGATCACGCCGCCCGCGCCCTGGATCGGCTCGGCGATGAAGGCGGCGACGCGATCCTCGCCCAAATCCTTTATGGCGGTTTCCAGTTCCCGCGCGCGGGCAAGGCCGAATTCCTCGGGCGTCATGGCGCCGCCCTCGGCGTACCAGTCGGGCTGGTTGATATGGTGCACATCCGGGATCGGCATTCCGCCCTGCGCGTGCATCCCCGCCATGCCGCCCAGCGATCCGCTGCCCACGGAGGAGCCGTGATAGGCGTTGTGGCGGCTGATGATGATGGATTTGTCGGGCTTGCCCTTGGCGGCCCAATAGGTGCGCACCATGCGGATGTTGGTATCGTTCGCCTCGGATCCCGATCCGGCGAAGAACACGTGGTTCAGGTTGTCCGGCGCCAGTTCGGCCAGTTTGCGGCCCAAGGCGATCACCGGCACGTGGGTGGTCTGGAAAAACGTGTTGTAATAGGGCAGTTCGCGCATCTGCCGCGCCGCCGCCTCGGCCAGTTCCTCGCGCCCGTAACCGATATTCACGCACCACAATCCGGCCATGCCGTCGATAAGCTCATTTCCTTCGCTGTCGGTCAGCATGACGCCGCTGGCGCGGGTTATCACGCGCGCGCCCTTGCGGTTCAGATCGTCGCCGGTGGTGAAGGGGTGCATGTGATGGGCGGCATCCAGCGCCTGAAGTTCGGCGGTCGGCATATGGTTGGTGATCGCGGTCATCGCAGGTCCTCCGGGAGTGGCGACTGAGGGAAGGGGATAGGGCGGACAATATGATCAAATTTTTCCATGTCAATCGAATCACCCGGTTCCGGACAACATCGCGGTGACTTGCTGCATCCCCTGATCCACATCCTGCACGATGGCGCATGCCGCCGCCTGCGCATCGCTCGCGCGCAGGGCGTCCAGAACGTCCTTGTGCCGGTCGGGCAGGTTGCGCGTGCCGAAACGCCCGCAGACAACGCGCAAGGAGGGGCCGAAACGGAGCCAGAGACGGTCGGTCAGGTCCGCCATGATCGGGGCATGGGCGCAGGCGTAAAGGGTCGCGTGAAAGAGATAGTTCTGATGCAGGTAAGCCGCCACATCCCCCGTCGCGATCGCGATATCCAGCCGGTCGTCGACCGCTTGCAACCGATCGATGGTGGCGCCGTCCAATCGTTGCGCCGCACGATAAGTCAGCTGATATTCAATGGTTTTTCTCAGGTAAGACAGTTCTTCGACATCCGCGAGGGTCAGCACCGGCACGCTGACGCGGCGGTTGCCCTGAAAGATCAGCGCCCCGTCCGAGATCAAACGGCGGATCGCCTCGCGCACCGGGGTCATGCCGGCGTCCAGCGCCGCGGTCAGCCCCTGGATCGTCACGGCCTGGCCCGGGGCGATTTCACCGAAAAGGATCTGGGCGCGAAGCCTTTGATAGACCTGCTCGTGCGCGGGAATACGGGGCCGTTCCGCAACTGCGTGTTCCATCGGCTTTTTCGTCATGTTCACGGCGCGCCTCCGGTTTCGGACATGGCCGCTTGCGTCATGCCCCGTCGCGTGAAAACATATCCGCTATTGCCGCAGAAGGCAAAACTTGATCAAATAGGCAGAGTCGGGAGGAACCCGGACGGTTCAGGGAGATATTGATGACATTCAAGACATTGACGATGACGGCTGTGTTGGCGCTGGGCTGCGGTGCCGCAAGTGCCGAAACCGTGCGCATTTACAATTGGTCGGATTATATCGACGAGGATTTGCTGGCGAAATTCGAGAAGGAAACCGGCATCGACCTGATCTATGACGTGTTCGACGGCAACGAGGTTCTGGAAACCAAACTGCTGGCCGGCGGGTCGGGCTATGACGTGGTGGTGCCGTCCGGCACGTTCCTGCAACGGCAGATCACCGCCGGGGCTTTTCAGAAACTCGATCCCGAAAAGCTGCCCAACCGCGAGAACATGTGGGATCTGATCCAGGAACGTACGGCGCAATACGATCCCGACAACGCCTATTCGGTCAACTACATGTGGGGAACGACGGGTATCGGCGTCAACGTCAACAAGGTCAAGGAAGTGCTGGGCGAGGATGCGCCGGTCGATTCGCTCGATCTGGTCTTCAATCCCGAGAACATGAAGAAACTGGCGCAATGCGGTGTGCATTTTCTCGACGCTCCGGCCGAAACGGTGCCGATGGCGCTGGCCTATCTCGGTGAGAATCCCGACGACCACGACCCGGATGTGATCGCGAAGATCGAAGACGTCTACATGCCGGTGCGGCCCTATATCCAGAAATTCCATTCCAGCGAATACATCAACGCGCTGGCCAACGGCGATATATGCGTCGCGGTCGGCTGGTCCGGCGACATCCTGCAGGCGCGAGACCGCGCCGCCGAGGCGGACAAGGGCGTGGAAATCGCCTATCACATTCCCAAGGAGGGCGCGCAGATGTGGTTCGACCAGATGGCGATTCCGGTGGACGCGCCCAACCCCGAGGGCGCGCACAAGTTCCTGAATTTCATGATGGAACCCGAAAACGCCGCCGCCGCGTCGAACTATGTCTATTACGCCAACGGCAACAAGGCGAGCCAGGAATTCCTGGAGGAGGACGTGATCGGCGATCCCGCGATCTATCCCGACGAGGAGACGCTGAACAACTTGTTTACCACCACGCCGTTCGAGCCCAAGGTGCAACGGGTCGTGACCCGGCTGTGGACCAAGATAAAATCGGGCACCTGATCCTGAACGCGGGCGGGCCGGGCGGCCCGCCTTTTCGCTGCGCCCGACGGGAGGCCGAGCTTGCCGGAAAAGATATTCGCACCTTGGAACGATCCGGACCAGAAGCCGCTGATCCGGTTCCAGAACGTCACGAAGAAATTCGGCGACTTCATCGCCATCGACGATCTTTCGCTTGAGATATACGAGCGCGAATTCTTTGCGCTGCTGGGTCCGTCGGGCTGCGGCAAAACCACGATGATGCGGATGCTGGCCGGGTTCGAAACGCCGACCTCGGGCAGTATCGAACTTGCCGGCAAGAACATCGTGCCGGTGCCGGCGAACAAGCGCGCCGTCAACATGATGTTTCAATCCTATGCGCTGTTTCCGCATCTGACGGTGTGGGACAACATCGCCTTTGGCCTGAAACGGTCGAAGATGCCCAAGGATCAGATCGCTGCCCGCGTCGACGAGATGCTGAAACTGACCCGTCTGGGCAAGTTCGCGCGCCGCAAGCCGCACCAGATCTCGGGCGGTCAGCGCCAGCGGGTGGCGCTGGCGCGCAGCCTTGCCAAGGCGCCCAAGCTGCTTTTGCTGGACGAACCTCTGGGGGCGCTGGATGCGAAACTGCGTCAGGACACCCAGTTCGAGTTGATGGACATTCAGGAGACCACCGGCACCACCTTCGTCATCGTCACCCACGATCAGGAAGAGGCAATGACCGTCGCCAGCCGCGTTGCCGTGATGGACGAGGGCAAGCTGATACAGGTCGCCACCCCCGACCGCATCTATGAATCGCCCGAATCGGTCTATGTGGCCGATTTCATCGGCGACGTGAACATCATCGAGGGCCGGGCCAGCAAGCAGGGCGAAGACCTTTATCGCGTCGACTGGGCCGAGGGGCAGGCTCCGCTCGTCGCCACCTCGGATCGTGAGTTCTCCGAAGGACAGACATGCCATCTGGCGATCCGTCCCGAGAAAATCGCGATCAGCGCGGAAAAGCCCGCCGAGGCCGACAATGCGGTTCAGGGCAGCATTCTGGACATCGCCTATCTCGGCAACCTGTCCACCTATCACGTCGAATTGCCCGGCGGCATGATCATCAAGGCGCAGACCGCCAATACGCGCCGCCTGTCGCGGCGCAGTTTCACATGGGAAGACACGGTCTGGCTGTCCTGGACGGCCACCGGCGCCGTGCTTTTGGCCGAATGATGCGCCGGTTTTTCCTGATCGCGGTTCCTTACGCCTGGCTTCTGGCGCTGTTCCTGGTGCCGTTCATCATCGTTCTGAAGATTTCGCTTTCCGATACGGCGCTGGCGATTCCGCCCTATGTGCCGACCGTCGAGTGGGGTCAGGTTCGAGAGTTCCTGTCGCAGCTGGATTTCGAGAATTTCGTCTGGCTGACGCAGGACGATCTTTACTGGAAGGCGTATCTCAGCAGCGTTCAAATCGCGCTGCTGTCCACGCTGATGACGCTGGCGATCGGTTATCCGGTCGCCTATGCCATGGCGCGCGCGCCCGAGGAATGGCGCGCGACGTTGATGATGTTGGTGATCCTGCCGTTCTGGACCAGCTTCCTGATCCGGGTCTACGCGTGGATGGGCATTCTCAGCAACGAGGGGTTTCTCAATCAATTCCTGATGTGGACCGGCATCATATCGGCGCCATTGACCATCCTGAACACGAATGCGGCCGTCTATATCGGCATCGTCTATGCCTATCTGCCGTTCATGATCCTGCCGATCTACGCCACGCTGGACCGGATGGACGCGTCCCTGATCGAGGCGGCCGAGGATCTGGGATGTTCGCGTGTCAGTGCCTTCTGGCTGGTGACTGTGCCGCTGTCGCGCAACGGCATCATCGCGGGCTGTTTTCTCGTCTTCATTCCGGCGCTGGGCGAATTCGTCATCCCGTCGCTGTTGGGCGGATCGCGCACGCTGATGATCGGCAAGGTGCTGTGGGAGGAGTTTTTCAACAACCGCGACTGGCCCGTGGCCTCGGCGGTGGCGGTGATCCTGTTGCTGATCCTGATCATCCCCATCGTGCTGTTCCAGCGCAACCAGCAGAAACAGGCCGAGGCCGAGCCATGATGCGACTGAGTTGGTTCAACATCGTCTCGCTGACGCTGGGATTCGCGTTTCTCTACCTGCCGATCCTGATCCTCGTGATTTTCAGCTTCAACGAAAGCAAGCTGGTCACGGTCTGGGCCGGCTTCTCGACCAGATGGTATGGCGAGTTGCTGCAGAACGAGGCGTTTCTGAACGCCGCCTGGGTCACGCTGAAGGTGGCGGTGTTCTCATCGACGCTGGCGACGGTTCTGGGCACGATGGCCGCCTATGTCATCGTGCGCGCCGGACGGTTTCCGGGGCGAACGCTGTTTTCCGGCATGATCTACGCGCCGCTGGTCATGCCGGAGGTGATCACCGGCCTGTCGCTGCTGTTGCTGTTCATCGGCATCGGGCTGGATCGGGGTGTTCTGACCATCGTGCTGGCGCATACCACGTTCTCGATGTGCTATGTCTCGGTCGTGGTGTCCTCGCGGCTCGTCACCTTTGATCGCTCGCTGGAGGAGGCGGCGCTCGATCTCGGCTGTTCCCCGTTCGAGGCGTTCCGCCTTGTCACGCTGCCGATCATCGCGCCGGCCGTTATCGCGGGGTGGTTGCTGGCTTTCACGCTGTCGCTTGACGATCTGGTGATCGCGTCCTTTACCGCCGGCCCGTCCTCGACCACCTTGCCGATCAAGATTTTCTCGGCGGTGCGTCTGGGCGTCAGCCCCGAAATCAATGCGCTGTCCAGCATCCTGATCGCCATCGTCACGGTGGGTGTCATCACCGCCTCGCTTGTGACCAAGCGCAATGCGCTGCGTCAGAAACACGAAGAACAGGCTGCGGCGCGGGCACAATGAAGCGGATCTTTCCCGCCTATGCCTATGGCTCCGGCCCGCGCGGGGGATGCTGGTGGGACGAAACCTGCACCGCGCCCGACTGGCCGCAACTGCGCGGCGACCAGAAGGCCGATGTCGTGATCGTCGGCGGCGGGTTTACCGGGATGTCGGCGGCCTTGCGGCTGGCCGAGGCGGGTGCCGATGTCGCGCTGCTTGAGGCGGAAACCCCCGGTTGGGGTGCGTCGGGGCGCAATGGCGGGTTCTGCTGCCTTGGCGGCGCACGAATCGGCGCGGCGGCGCTGGCTCGCCAATATGGAACCGCCGAGGCCGACGCCTATTTTCAGGCGGAACATGCGGCGGTCGATCTGGTGGAGGCGCTGCTGAAGCGGCACGCAATCGACGCCGACCGCCACTCGAGGGGCGAAACCCAACTTGCCCATCGCCCGCGCCACATGCGCGCATTCCGGCGTCTGGCCGAGACCATGGCCCGATCATCCGGCCCCGATCCGATCCTGACCGAGGCCGGGGATCTGGCCGCTCAGGGGCTCGGCGGTCCTTTCCACGGAGCGCTGACCATTCCTGTCGGGTTCGGGCTCAATCCGCGTAAATATCTGTTCGGTCTGGCGGATGCGGCGAGACGGGCCGGCGCGCATCTATATCAGCGCAGCCCCGTCACCGCGATAACCCGCAGCGCAACCGGACATCGGGTCACGACCGCCGATGGCGAAATCCGCTGCGACACCGTGCTGATCGCTACCAACGGCTATTCCAGCGAAGATATCCCGCCCTGGCTGGCCGGACGCTATATGCCAGCGCAATCCACCGTTCTTGCCACCCGCCCTCTCACCGATGCAGAGTTGCAGGCTCAGGGCTGGACAAGTGACCAGATGGCCTATGATACGCGCAATTTGCTGCATTATTTCCGCCTGATGCCGGACCGGCGTTTCCTGTTCGGCATGCGCGGCGGGCTGACCTCGTCTCCGGCGGCGGAACAACGGGCCCGCCGCGCCACACGGCGGGATTTCGAATCGATGTTTCCCGCGTGGCGGCACGTCGACTCCGCTCATACCTGGTCCGGCATGGTCTGCATGGCGCGCAATCGCGTGCCATTCGTCGGCCCCGTTCCCGGTCAACCCGGCCAATTCGCCGGCCTGGCCTATCACGGCAACGGCGTCGCCATGGGCACCTATGCCGGTCATATGCTGGCCGATCTGGCCCTCGGAGGCCCTCCCGAGCTGCCCCATCCGGCGCCGATGCGCGCCCCGATGCGCCGGTTTGAGCTAGGGTTTGCGCGGCGCATGGTCATGGGACCGCTTTATCTGGCGCTGATGCTGGGTGACCTTTAATAGGGCGGGACAGGATGGATCTGCGCGACCCTGTGACGGCGGTCCCAACCAGTCAGTTGAAAGGTTTTTAGAATGAAGATTGCAATGATCGGCACGGGTTATGTCGGGTTGGTTTCGGGGGTCTGCTTTTCCGATTTCGGGCACGAAGTCGTCTGCGTCGACAAGAATCCCGAAAAGATCGCCATGCTGCGCCGTGGAGAGATTCCCATATACGAGCCGGGGCTGGACGACCTCGTGATCAAGAACACCGAAGCGGGCCGGCTGTCGTTTTCCGAGGATCTTGCGGGCGCAGTCGCCGATGCCGCGGCCGTGTTCATTGCAGTCGGCACCCCGACGCGCCGTGGCGACGGACATGCCGATCTGACCTATGTCATGGCTGCGGCGCAGGAAATCGCGAACGCGATCACCGGCTATACCGTCATCGTCACCAAATCGACCGTTCCCGTCGGCACCAACCGGCAGGTCAAGCAGATGGTCGCAAAAACCAATCCGAATGTCGCCTTCGATGTGGCCTCGAATCCGGAATTTCTGCGCGAAGGCGCGGCGATCGACGATTTCATGCGCCCCGATCGCGTCGTCGTCGGCGTGGAGACCGATCGCGCCGCCGAGGTTATGGAAGAGATCTATCGCCCGCTCTATCTGCGCGATTTTCCGATCCTGACCACGGATCTGGAAACCGCCGAAATGATCAAATATGCCGCCAACGCTTTTCTGGCGACCAAGATCACCTTCATCAACGAGATCGCCGCGCTGTGCGAACGCACCGGTGCCGATGTCAAACGTGTAAGTCAGGGAATGGGGCTGGACGGGCGAATCGGGAACAAGTTCCTGCATGCCGGTCCGGGCTATGGCGGGTCATGCTTTCCCAAGGATACCCGCGCCCTGGCCCGGATCGGGCAGGATCACGGATTGCCGATGCAGATCACGGAAACCGTCATCAAGGTGAACGATGAAATCCGCCGTCGCATGACCGAAAAAATCGTCGACATGATGGACGGAAAGGTGGCCGGCAAAACGATTGCCGTTCTCGGGGTGACGTTCAAGCCGAACACCGACGACATGCGCGAATCGCCATCCCTGACGATTATTCCGGCGCTGATCGGTGCGGGCGCCAAGCTGCGTGTGGTCGACCCGCAAGGTCAACGCGAAGGGGCCGAGCTTTTGCCGGGGGTGCAGTGGCTGGACGATGCCTACGAGGCGGTCAGGGACGCGGATGCGGTGGTGATCCTGACCGAGTGGAACGAGTTCCGCGCCCTGGATCTGGAACGGATGTCGGAACGCATGCGCGTTCCGGCCATGGCCGATCTGCGCAACATCTACTCTGTCAAGGATGTGAAACAGGCGGGGTTTTTGCGCTATGTCTCCATCGGACGCCCGGACCTGCTGCCGGATGCGGAATCCTGACCATGAACAACGCCGTCCTGCGCCAGTCGTCCATCCTGCGGGCGGTGCCGGATAGCGGCGCAATGCTCAGCGTCAACCCGCCTGACGCAGCGCAGTGACGGAGGACGCGGGAACCGCCTGACCCCCTTCGAGGATCAGGACGATCCCGCTTTCATGCGCCTGCGCCTCGGTGATCCTGCCATAGGTTTCGGCGGGTTCGGACAGGACCATTTCATCGCCCTGATAGCTTTCGATGGAAAAACGGTAGAGGCCGCTTGCCAATGGCGCTCCATCCTCGTCCACGCCGGCCCATTGAATCGGCTCGGCCGAGACCGGGATCGGCAGGCGCTGAATTTCGACTCCCTCCGAATTGGTGACGACAAGCGCCGCCCGGTCAGCCACCGCAGCCGGATTGGGCGATATCGAAATCGGACTCCCGTCGAATTGCATCGCGCTGACACTTCGCGCCTCCATGCCGACCCAACCCGCCATCGCGGCCATGTTCGACGTCGTCATCTGGCTGACCAGCGCGGCAAGCGTGTCATTCGTCTGCACCTGTTGCTCCACCATGGAGAACTGCGCCAGTTGCGCGGCATATTCCGACGAATCGATTGGCTCCAGCGGGTCTTGATACCGTGCCTGAGCCGTCAGCATCTTCAGAAAAGTCTCGAAATCCGACGCAAGCGCGGCCGGTTTGGTGGCGCTGTTTGCGGATGTCGCAGGCGATTGGCCGGTTGCGGCTGGCGTGGTCGGGGGAAGGGAAGACATCATCGGCTTACAATCTCAGATCTAGTCCGTCGGTTACCGGGCGGTTGAAAAGGAATACGGGTTGCGCACTTTCTGCGGGGGCCACGGCCGTGTCGGCATGGCGACGAGACCGGCCTTGGGTGTCGCGGCCCTGTTGTGTATCGGCGCCGAAGCTGAACCCGATATCGGTATATCCCAAACGCTCGAATTCGGCTGCAAGCTGATCGATGTGGCGGCGCATCAGATCGAGCGTTTCGGGGCGATCTGCCAGGATTGCCACCGTCATTCCGGTCTCGGTCCGCGTCAGCGCCATCCGCACACGACCCAATTCTTCGGGGTTGAGCGCAATTTCGACCGGCTTGTCCGGGTGGCGCATCAGGATCTCGATTCCCTGTGCGGCTTGCCTGATCGGGTGGCCCGAAACCGCGGGATTGGAGGACGCCGACTCGGCCGTCGCCTCACTCCTGAAATGCAACATCGCAAAATCGGTTTTCGGTTGGCTGGCTGCACCCGGCTCCTCCGCTTGCAGCATCGCCGCCGGAATATGGTTTTCCGCAACCGCATGCCCTTTCGCCACGATCAGCGCATGCGATGCGCTTGCGAGGGTCGATGCGCGCCCGTCCTGCGGCGCGCCCGGCAGATCCGCAGCCCCGCGGTCGGGGAAAGCCGTGGCCACCACATCGAGACGGAAATCGCTGGCGCGCCCGCTTGCCGCGATGTTTTTGACTTGCGAATCAGCCGCCAATTCCTTCCTCGCATTGGAAAGCAGTTCCGGCGATCCCATTGGTGGAACATCCTGCTGTTGCGCGCATTCGGTATCGTCACATGGGATATCCTCGTCAACCGTCTCTGCGCTTTCCTCTTTTTGAGTATCGGGCGATTGCGATTCCGCCTCACGCATTGCGCTCAACATCGAATCGAAATCGTCCGTCGCCGCTGATCGGGATTCTCCGTTTTCCGCCCGGGCGGTGGGTTGCCCGCTGCCGCATATCGCGCTGGTCGATTGAATCTGCATTCCGCCTCTTACTCCCTCAACTTGTCTCCACAATCGCCGCTATCGGTTACCGATATTTTAACCGCTGGCGTCCGATCCTCGGAATTATCGACGCAATTGGAGACAACTCATGGAAATTTCCGCTTCCGGCTATGGCGGAGTCGCACGACATTCCCCCGACCCCGCTGCGCTGCGCGAGGCTGCGGTGGGTCTTGAAACCGTCTTTCTCGCTGAAATGCTCAAATCCGCCGGCCTGGGCCAGAACCGCGAATCCTTTGGCGGCGGACCCGGGGAACAGCAGTTTCAATCGATTCTCGTGCGGGCACAGGCCGAACAGATCGCCCGCAACGGGGGAATCGGTCTGGCCGAAACCCTTTTTCAATCCCTGATGGAGGTCGAGAAATGACCATCGAACCATGCGATGCGCTGATCGAAAAACTCGACGCGCTGCTTGAACGCGAACGCGCTGCGCTGATGGCGGGCGCGTTGGACCAACTCGACCCAATTGCGCAGCAAAAGATGGCCCTGATCGAAGAGTTGAGCGCGCTGGAAGGGCCCGAGCGCGAACGGCTGGCGACGCTTCGAGAGAAGGCGGAACGCAACCAGGTGTTGTTTGACAGCGCCATGCAAGGCGTGCGCGCGGTGGCGAGCCGCATGGCGGACCTGCGCAGCGTTCGATCCGGTCTGGCGACCTATGACAGCCTTGGCCGCGCGAAGAATATCGCGGAGGCGCGGTCCAGTATTGAAAAGCGGGCCTGAAAAAGTTGAATCAAATGCCGGACGAGAAACAGTTGCGACTTAATATCTTCTTAGGGCTAAGTACGCATTGTCCAATGGCACCTTAACGAAAAGGTGGCGCGAGGCCAATAAGCCAACGCAGACGTCAGAATGACATTTTGATCCGTCCCTTTGGGACGGAATGACATCGGGCGAAAATCGCCCAAATACTGAAGGAATGAATTATGTCCAGTATTCTGACAAACAACGGCGCGATGGTTGCGCTGCAGACCCTGAAATCGATCAACAATGATCTCGGCAAGACGCAGAACGCGATCTCGACCGGCAAGGATATTGCCAACGCCAAGGACAACTCGGCCATCTGGGCGATTTCCAAGGTGATGGAATCCGACGTTCAGGGCTTCAAGGCCGTGTCGCAAAGCCTGTCTCTGGGTGAATCCACGGTCGCCGTTGCACGGGGCGCGGCAGAAGCCGTTACCGACGCGTTGAAGCTCATGAAAGAGGAAATTGTCGCGGCTCAGGATGGCACGGTCGACCGCACCATGCTCCAAGAGCGCATTGATGCACTGAAAGATCAAATCGACGCCACCGTGGGTGCGGCCCAAGTGAACGGTGTCAACCTCGTTGATGGCAACACGACCGGCTTAATGTCCGATGGCACGACCGCAGGTCTTTCAGTGATTTCCTCGCTGAATCGGGACGCCAGCGGTGTGACCGCAGCCTATATCGACATTGCTGCGGTTGACCTGACCACGGCCACCTTGACGGACGGCACCACCGCGCTTGAGGACCTCGACGTGTCGACTGACGATGCCAGTGCTCTTGCCGCGCTGGATGCGATTGATGTCATGATCAATCTCGCTACAACGGCGGCGGCCAGTTTTGGTTCTGCGCAGAGCCGGATCGAGATTCAGAACGATTTCGTATCCAAACTGTCCGATTCTCTTAAATCGGGTATAGGCAGTCTCGTCGATGCCGATATGGAAGCGGCATCCGCTCGCTTGCAAGCGCTGCAGACCCAGCAGCAGTTGGGTGTTCAGTCGCTGTCCATCGCCAACCAGGCGCCGCAGACGATCCTGTCGCTGTTCCGCTGATACCAATGGACGGGGCGTTCAGCGCCCCGTCCAACCCCATCCCATTCCCCGAACATGTGAGGACATATCGTGAACGCCATCTCTCAGGCGCAACGCGCCTATTCGGCAGCCGCCGCTCCGACACGCACACCACGAGGAATCGAATACGAGGCCGTTGCCCGCATCACGAAGAATCTGAGAACAGCGGCGGAAAAAGGGCGCGACGGTTTCCCGGACCTGGCCCGCGCATTGCACGAGAACCGCCGACTTTGGGACATCTTTGCCGTCGACGCCGCCGATCCGGCAAACCCCCTGCCAAGGGAATTGAAGGCACGCCTGTTTTACCTCGCCGAGTTTACCCGCCACCATACCAGCAAGGTGCTGGCGCGAGAGGATGACGTCTCGCCTTTGCTCGACATCAACGCGTCCATCATGGCCGGTCTTCGCGGCGAGGTGACGTGAGATGAGCGGCCTTGTTCTGACACTGGCGCCGAAAGAACGCGTGCTGGTAAACGGCGCGGTCATCGAGAACGGAGATCGCCGCAGCCGCATGTCGATCCGGACGCCGGGCACACGGATCCTGCGCCTGCGCGATGCCATTCATCCGGAAGAGGCGAACACCCCGGTCCGTCGCGTTTGCTATGCGGTGCAACTGGTGTTGTCCGGCGACAGTGACCCGGAAGAGTCCAGGCTACCGCTTTTGCGACAGATCGAAGAGCTGAGCCAGGTGTTCACCGACCCGGACAGCCGCGCATCATTGGCCGAAGCCACCGAAGCGCTGATCGAGAACCATCATTACGGTTGCCTTCGCGCGCTGCGCAGCCTTTTGCCCCGGGAAAGCCGTCTCTTTGCGGCGATGCCACGGTCATGAGCTTCCAGCCCGTCATTTCAGGCAGCGGCCCCGCGGGTTGGCGGTTCCTCCAGCGCACCTATGATATGCAATTCAAGGCGTTCAACGCATCTTTGGTGTTGAACCGTGACTCCGAGAATTTCAGCAAAGCGATCGGAAAGGTAAAAAGCGCCGCCGATCTGGTGGCCGACCATCGCCTTCTGAGCGTTGCGCTGGGTGCATTCGGTCTGCAGGATGATCTGAACAACAAGTATTTCATACAGAAGATACTTGAGGATGGCACGACGGCAAAAGATTCGCTCGCCAACAGACTGTCCGATGGACGCTATCGCAAGCTGAGTGCGGCCTTCGGGTTCGGCCCACAGGAAACCGTGAAGACCGGCGATAGCGCCGCGATGGACGAAATTGTCAGCATGCATCGTAAGCAGTCGTTCGAGGCTGCTGTCGGAAAATCCGACGATTCCATGCGGATTGCGCTGTTTGCCGAAAGCGAGCTTGCGACTTTGGCCGTCAAGGACGCCAGCGACGATACGAAGTGGTTTACGTTGATGAGTCTGCCGCCCCTGCGCGAGATGTTCGAGACCGCGTTGGGTCTGCCGTCCGCCTTCGGTCAACTTGATATCGACAAGCAACTGGAGACGTTTCGTGAGAAGACCGCCAAGATAACCGGAAGTGCGTCGATCGAACAGTTCTCCGATCCCGCGGCACGCGAGCGCATGACGACGCTTTACCTGGCACGGTCACAGATCAATGCGATGCAATCAACCTTTTCCCCCAGCGCCAATTCCCTCATCCTGCTGCGTGGGTTCTGAATCCGGCGTTACAGCAGGTTGAGCCGTGTCTGGTTGATCAATCTCGAACCGACGGAGGCGCAGCCACAAGAACCGCGTTTGTCAGGTCGTCTCCAGACAGTGGCGCCGGAACGCGCGTTTGAGCATGTCCAGTTCGGCGCGCAACAATTCGACCTCGGCGCGCAGGTCATCCGAAACCGCCTCGCCGGCGATCAGGCTGAAATCGCCCAGCTTGGTGCCGCTCTCGGCGTCGAGGATAACAAAGGTCTGCACCCCGTCGGCGACCGCATGGGACGGCACAGCAATGGAGATATCCCAGCTTCCCGCCGTGTCAGTTTCGCACAATGTGACGTCTGTTACGGGTCGATCAAGATATGTGACGCGGATATCGGGTTCCCTCGTCCGATCGGCGGCTGAAATGCGCCCCTCCCAGATGCCGTTGCGCATGCGAAGCTTGGTCAGGGTCAATTGGGTCATGGGGCGGCCTCGGTCAAATGGCAGCGCGGCGGTACCGCGCGAAGGTCAGGTCGCGGAGGATGATCTGGTTCATCCGGGGTGCGTCAAAGACCAGATCCAGCCACAGCTTTTCGATGCGTTTTTCGTTCAGGTGTGAATAAGCGAGATCGAATTCCGCGCGCTTGGCCGGACCGTCGGGCGGCATTTCGCGGACCAATTGTTCCGTATTCGGTCCGTGTCTGACGTTGAGGCGCGCATACATGCGGATGGGCTCTTCGGTTTCGATGATCGTGTCGACGCGCATCAATTGCGTTCGGGTCAGGTCCGCGGCCGCGCTGGCAGGCAGGTCGATGACAAGCGACAGGAAGGAGCCGTCGAACTTGAACACATCCAGCCGCAGTCCGTAAGGCGCAAGATCCTCGTCGCGGGTGTTGCGCAACTGGCGCAGGCTGAGTTCCGAGATCGTGCAGTCGTGAAACAGCGTCGCTTCGCCGCCAAGCATCGTGCGGGACGGAACCGGGGCCAGCCCGGCCACCGGCAGCGGCCCGCGCCACAGTTCCGGTCGCCACGACCAGTCGGTTCCATGCGGGCGCGGGAAATGCGAACTGCCGACCTTTGGCAAGGCCAGGCGCCCGTCGGCGACATGAATCAGCTGATCGAGATGCGCGCGCAACTGGCGGGCCGCGTTACGCTGGCGGCGCAGGTCGTCCAGTGCGGCATCCGGCGCGGCGCGTGCGGCGCGACGCCAGCGGCGCAACCCGCGCCTGTGAAACAGCCCGTCCAGCGTCCTGTTCATGTCACGTCCATCGCAGCCCGGACAAGACCGTCAAAGGTCCATATAGACGTGTTTTTCCGCCGCACCGCCGGGATGGGTAACGGCCCCCTTATAGGTCGCGCCCACCAGTTGCGCGTATTTCCACAAGGCACCGCTGGCATAGATCGTGTCGCGCGGGCCTGTCCAGTCGGCCTTGCGCTTTGCCAGTTCCTCGTCGGACAGATCGACGCTGAGCTCACCCTTGATGGCGTCGATGGTGATCATGTCGCCATTCCTGAGCAACGCGATCGGCCCGCCCTCGGCCGCCTCGGGGCCGACATGGCCGACGCAGAACCCGCGCGTCGCGCCCGAGAACCGGCCATCGGTGATCAGCGCGACCTTCTTGCCCATGCCCTGCCCCGAAAGGGCGGCGGTGGTGGCCAGCATCTCGCGCATGCCGGGGCCGCCTGCGGGGCCTTCGTTGCGGATGACGATGACCTCGCCTTCCTCATAGCTGCGCTGCTTGACGGCCTCGAACGCGTCCTCTTCGCACTCGAACACGCGGGCGGGGCCGGTGAACACGATGTCCTCTTCGGCCATGCCGGCGATCTTGACGATGGCGCCTTCGGGGGCGACGTTGCCTTTCAGCCCGACGACCCCGCCGGTTTTCGAGATCGGCTTGTCCACCGGATGGATCACCCTGCCATCGGCCTCGCGGGTGATCAGGTCCAGCTCCTCGCCGATGGTCTTGCCCGAGGCGGTCATGCAATCCTCGTGGATCAGACCGGCGCGGCGCAGTTCCTTCAGAACGACCGGCACGCCGCCCACGTCGAAGAGATCCTTGGCCACGTATTGCCCACCGGGCTTGAGATCGACGAAATAGGGGGTGTCGCGGAAAATGTCGCACACGTCGTCGAGATAGAATTCGATCCCCGCCTCATGCGCGATGGCGGGCAGGTGCAGGCCGGCATTGGTGGAGCCACCGGTACAGGCCACGACGCGCGCGGCGTTTTCCAGCGATTTGCGGGTGACGACATCGCGGGCGCGGATGTTGTTTTCCAGCAGGTCCATCACCGCGCGCCCCGATGCCTCGCCATATTGGTCACGGGATTCGTAAGGCGCTGGCGCGCCCGAACTGTTCATCAGCGCCAGCCCGATCGCTTCGGAGACGCAAGCCATGGTGTTGGCGGTGAATTGCCCGCCACAGGCACCGGAACTGGGGCAGGCGACGCGTTCCAGCACGTCCAGCGCGGCCTCGGACATGGTGCCGCTTTGCTGGCGTCCGACCGCCTCGAACATGTCCTGAACGGTCAGGTCGCGCCCTGCGAAATCTTCGGGGATGCCGGGCACGTCGGGCGCGCGGCCCGGCAGGATCGAGCCGCCATAGATGAACACCGACGGCACGTTCAGGCGCACCATCGCCATCATCATGCCGGGCAGCGATTTGTCGCAACCGGCCAGACCGACCAGCGCGTCGTAGCAATGCCCGCGCATGGTCAGTTCGACCGTGTCGGCAATCCCTTCGCGGCTGGCGAGGCTGGAGCGCATCCCCTCGTGCCCCATGGCGATGCCGTCGGTCACGGTGATGGTGGTGAATTCGCGCGGCGTGCCGAAGCCCTGTTTCACACCCATCTTGACCGCCTGCGCCTGTCGGTTCAGCGCAATGTTGCAGGGTGCGGCCTCGTTCCAGCAGGTGGCGACGCCGACAAAGGGCTGGTGGATTTCTTCCTCGCTGATGCCCATCGCATAGTAATACGAGCGATGCGGCGCGCGGGCCGGCCCTTCGGTCACGTGGCGGCTGGGCAATTTGCTTTTGTCGAAATCGCGCTTGAGCATGGCGGCTCTCCCTAGTGTTCCACTGACGTTGCAATAGCCCCGCGCCACCTGCGGCACAAGGGCCGCGGGATTGACGGCGCACCGGTTTGACCCCAGTTATCCGGGCACATGGACGCACCCGGCGTCCTGTCGCGATTTTTGCACGAAAGGACGCCCATGGCCCAGCGCCCCTATGCCGCGCATGACCGCCTGATCGATCCGGCCCGCGGGCATGCGCAGCTGTGGCGGCTGGCGGTCGGGCTGGTGCTGGTCGCGGCGGTCAGTTTCGGTCTGAATTCCGCGCTGGGCGCCCTGTTGATCGCTTGGGATGCGCCGTTCTGGTCCGACCAACTGTCGAGCGGGCAGGGCAGTTCGCCGCTGGCGATGTTCGTGATGCTGGGCAGTTTCGGCTTTGTCACGCTGGGCGTGTTCGTCGCCGCGCATCTGGTGCAGAAACGCCGCCCTTTGGGGGTGATCGGCCCGATCCCGCAGACCCTGAGACAGTTCCGGGCGGTGCTGGTCGTCTTGATCGGGCTGAGCGCGGCGCTGGCGATCCTGCCGCCCTATGGCATCGGTCCGCCGCTTGTGGAAAACATGGCGCCGGGCGTGTGGCTGGCGCTGTTGCCCCTGTCGCTGTTGGTGGTTCTTGTGCAGGCCAGCGCCGAAGAGATCCTGTTTCGCGGCTATGTCCAGCAGGCGCTGGCGGCCCGGTTCTCCAGCCCTCTGGTCTGGATGGTGCTGCCCTCGGTCCTGTTCGCGCTGGGCCATTATCTGCCCGCGCAGGCCGGGGAAAACGCGCTGCCCATCGCCGTTTGGGCCGGATTGTTCGGCATCCTGATGGCCGATCTGACGGCGCGGGCGGGAACGCTGGGGCCGGCCATCGCGGTGCATCTGGTCAACAATGTCACGGCACTGGTTTTCGTGTCGCTGCCCGATACCCTCAGCGGTCTGGCGCTTTATGTGGTGCCCTATGACATGGCCGATACCGAATACCTGCGCGACTGGCTGCTGGTCGATTTCGCCCTGATGATCGTCACATGGCTGGCGGCGCGGCTGGCGATCCGGCGTTGATTGCAATCCGCGCGGCAGCGGATTATCTGGTCGCCAGCCGTCGCCGCAAAAGGGCCTTTCGATGAACTGGATCGCCAACTACGTCCGTCCCCGCATCAACTCGATCTTCTCGCGCCGTGAAACGCCCGAGAATCTCTGGCAGAAATGCGACGAGTGCGGCACCATGCTGTTTCACCGCGAACTGAGCGAAAACCTGAATGTCTGCACCAATTGCGGGCATCATATGCAGATCAGCCCGCGCCGCCGGTTCGAGGCGCTGTTCGATGGTGGCGTGTTCGGCGAGATCAAGGTGCCCCAGCCGGTCGCCGATCCGCTGCATTTTCGCGATCAGAAGAAATATCCCGAACGCCTGCGCGCCGCCCAGAAGGCCACCGGCGAGAAAGAGGCGATGCTGGTCGCCACCGGCGAGATCGGGCGCACGCCCATCGTGGCGGCGGCGCAGGATTTCAGCTTCATGGGCGGGTCGATGGGCATGTATGTCGGCAACGCGATCATCGCCGCCGCGCAGGAGGCGGTAAAGCTGAAACGCCCGCTGATCCTGTTCTCCGCCGCCGGTGGTGCGCGGATGCAGGAAGGGATCCTGTCGTTGATGCAGATGCCCCGCACCACCGTCGCCGTGCAGATGCTGAAAGAGGCCGGGCTGCCCTATATCGTCGTGCTGACCCACCCGACCACCGGCGGCGTCACGGCCTCCTACGCGATGCTGGGCGATGTGCAGATTGCCGAACCCAACGCCCTGATCTGCTTTGCCGGGCCGCGCGTGATCGAGCAGACCATCCGCGAAAAGCTGCCCGATGGCTTTCAGCGTGCGGAATATCTTCTGGATCACGGGATGCTGGACCGCGTGACCAACCGCAACGACATGCGCGACGAGTTGATCACCATCACCCGGATTCTGCTGGGTCTGCCTCCGGCGGTGCGCGGCGACCTTCCGGCACCGACGCCCGAACCGGCGACCGCGATCGTCGACGAGGCGGCCAAGCCGGCGGATGACAAGACCGCGGCGGCCAAAACGCCCGAAAAGAGCGCGAAATGAGCGCGCCCTCATCCGACACCATCCTGGCACGCATGATGGCGCTGCACCCCAAGATCATCGATCTGACGCTGGACCGGGTGTGGCGGCTGCTGGGCGATCTGGGCGACCCGCAGGACCATATGCCGCCCGTGATCCACATCGCCGGCACCAACGGCAAGGGATCGACCCTGGCGATGATCCGCGCCGGGCTGGAGGGCGCGGGGCTGACGGCCCACGCCTATACCTCGCCGCATCTGGCGCGGTTCCATGAGCGCATCCGCGTGGCCGGGAGTTTGATCTCGGAACCCGACCTGACGGCGGTTCTGGACGAATGTTACGCGGCGAACGGCGACGTGCCGATCACCTATTTCGAGATCACGACCTGCGCCGCCTTGCTGGCGTTCAGCCGGACACCTGCCGATTACACCCTGCTGGAGGTCGGTCTGGGCGGTCGGCTGGATGCCACGAACGTCATTCCCCACCCCCGCCTGACGGTGATCACGCCGATATCAATCGATCACGAACAGTTTCTGGGTGATACGCTTGCCGCAATCGCGTTCGAGAAGGCCGGTATCCTGAAGCGCGGCGTGCCCTGCATCGTCGGTCCGCAGCCGGATGAGGCGATGAGCGTGATCGAAAGACAGGCCGCCCGTGTCGGCGCGCCGCTGCTGGCGAATGGGCAGCACTGGCATGTCACGCAGGAACGCGGGCGTCTGGTCTATCGCGATCAAAGCGGGTTGTGCGACCTGCCGCTGCCCAATCTGCAGGGCGCGCATCAGGTCCAGAACGCCGGAATTGCAATAGCGGCGCTGCGCCAGCTCGAACTGGGCGAGGCGGCATGGGAGGCGGCTGTGACCCGCGCCGAATGGCCCGCCCGGATGCATCGCCTGACCGACGGGCCGCTGGTCGAGGCCGTGGGGGCGGGCGAATTGTGGCTGGACGGCGGACACAACGCCGCCGCGGGGCAGGCGCTGGGCGCGCTGATGGCGGATCTGCCGAAACGGCCGACCTGGCTGATCTGCGGCATGCTGAACAGCAAGGACATCAGCGGCTTTCTGCGTCCGCTGGCCGAGCAGGCGCAGGGGCTGGTGGCGGTGCCGATCCCGGGCGAGCCGAACAGCCTGCCCGCCGATGCGGTCGCCGAGACGGCGCGGGCCGTCGGTTTCGAGACGCAAACGGCGGAAACCGTGTCGGCGGCGCTGGCCATGATCCGGCAGCGGGAACCGGATGCGCGCATCCTGATCTGCGGATCCCTGTATCTCGCCGGATCGGTGTTGCGCGAGAACGGGTAGGGCAGGACCGGGGCGCTGCCGTCGCCATTGTCGCTCGGACCAATTGCGCGACAACGGCGACCCCAGGGTATTGAAGACCAGAAAGAAGCAGGGCGGGTCAGCCGGACCAGTCAGCGCTTTGCATTTCCCGCAGGCGCGAGGCGGTACGTTCGAAATCGAACGCGCCGTCGCCTTCGACATAAAGCGATTCCGGTTGGGCATCTGCCGACGCGATCAGGCGCACGCGGGCCTCGTAGAGCGCGTCGATCAGGGTGACGAAGCGTCTCGCCTCGTTGAAGTTCGATCGAGAAAGGCGGGGGATATCCTCAAGGATCAGCACGCGCACGGCGTCGGCGATGGCCAGATAATCGGCCGGCCCCAATGGCTTGGCGCAGAGGTCGTAAAAGCTGGCGCGCGCCACGCCGTTGCGGAATTGCGGCAGCGTGACGTCGCGCTTGTTCACGGTGAGGATCAGCGCCCGGCCGTCGCCGCCCGCCAGGTCCTGCCAGATCGCCTCGATCGCGGCGCGGGCCTCGGCGTTTGCGGGGGTAAAGTAGGTTTGTGCGCCGGAGAGACGGTTCTGCCGGTGATCGGTCGGGCTGGCGAGTTCCCGCACCACCATGCGGGACTTGATCAGATCGATGAACGGCAGGAAGAGTTGCCGGTTGAGCCCGTCCTTGTACAGATCGTCCGGCGGGCGGTTCGAGGTGGTGACGACGGTGACACCGCCGTCGAACAGCGCCTGAAACAGGCGTCCGACGATCATCGCGTCGGTGATGTCGGTAATCTGCATCTCGTCGAAGGCCAGCAGGCGCAGATCCTGCGTGATCGCGGCCGCGACCGGGGCCAGCGCGTCCTCGGCCTGCGTCTTGCGGGCCTTGTGAAGCGCGGCGTGGATTTCCTGCATGAAGACGTGGAAATGGACCCGCCGTCGTGGAATGTCGCCCAGCGAACTGACGAACAGGTCCATCAGCATCGATTTGCCGCGCCCGACTCCGCCCCAGAGATACAGTCCCTTCGGCGGCTCGGGCGGTTTGCGGAACAGACCCCGCTTGACCGGTCGGACCAGGTCGGCGCGGATGCGTTCGAATTCGGGCAGAACGGCCTCCTGCGCGGGGTCGGCGGTCAGGCGGCCATCGGCAAGTCCGGCAGCATAGAGGGCGGGCAGGTCTTTCATGGCGGTCAGCCTTAGCGCAGGGATGTGTCGTTGCAAAGCGCCGGGCCGTCTAAGTCGCGACCCGCAGCGTCAAATTCACCCTCCCGCCCTTGGGCAGCAGGCGCGAGGATCGAAACCTGATCCGGTCGACGCCGTGATAGGTCAGGCGCGCAGGCCCGCCCATCACCACCACGTCGCCGGAATTCAGCCAGACCGATTCCGTCGATCCGCCCCGCGTCGGGTTGCCGATCCGGAACAGCGCGTCATCGCCCAGCGATACCGACACGACCGGCCAGGAAAAATTGGCCTCGTCCCTGTCCTGATGCAGCCCCATGCGGGCGCCGTCGCCGTAGTAGTTCACAAGGCAGCAATCGGGTTGCCGCTCCAGCCCGGTCACGTCGTTCCATATGTCCAGCACCGCTTGCGGGATCGCGGGCCAGTCCGTGCCCTGGGGATGCTGCGGCGCATAGCGGTATCCGGTTCGGTCTGAGTGCCAGCCGACGGCGCCGGCCGAAGTCATGCGCACCGACATCGGCTTGCCATAGGGCGTATCGGGCGAGAACAGCGGTGCAGCCTTCAGCACCGGGCGCAGGGCGTCGATCAGCGTATGCTGCGCCGGAACGTCCAGACAGCCCTTGAGAATCTCGAAGCCGCGAATTTCCAGCCGTGTCGTCACATTGCCTCCGATTGCTTGCCAAAGCCTTTCCGAATTCCTTCCATATTCACACAAACTGCCGGGTAAGAACGGTTGCAGCAGGGGTTTGCGCTCCTTATATACGCCGGGACGCTGAAAGGTGCAGGCACCGGACGGCATAATTTTCGGGGTCTGGGCGCCACAACGGGTTCAGGCCTCGGGTCATCGCCTTGAAGTGAGAAGGGATCAAATACAATGGCTAAAGTTATCGGTATCGACCTTGGAACCACCAACTCCTGTGTGGCCATCATGGACGGCAGCCAGCCGCGGGTTATCGAGAATTCCGAAGGGGCGCGCACGACCCCGTCGATCGTCGCATTCACCGAGGAGGAACGCCTGGTCGGCCAGTCCGCCAAGCGTCAGGCCGTGACGAACCCGGAAAACACGGTTTTCGGCGTTAAGCGGCTGATCGGCCGCCGCATTGGCGATCCGGCGGTGGAAAAGGACAGGAAGCTGGTGCCGTTCGAGATCGTCGACGGCGGCAATGGCGACGCCTGGATCAAGGCGCGCGGCGAGAAATACTCCCCCAGCCAGATTTCCGCCTTCATCGTCGGCAAGATGAAGGAAACCGCCGAAAGCTATCTGGGCGAGGAGGTCACGCAGGCGGTCATCACCGTCCCGGCCTATTTCAACGACGCGCAGCGCCAGGCCACCAAGGATGCCGGCAAGATCGCCGGTCTCGAGGTGCTGCGGATCATCAACGAACCGACCGCCGCCGCGCTGGCCTATGGTCTGGACAAGACCGAAAGCCACACCATCGCGGTCTATGACCTTGGCGGTGGTACTTTCGACATCACGATCCTGGAAATCGACGACGGCCTGTTCGAGGTGAAATCGACCAACGGCGACACCTTCCTGGGTGGCGAAGATTTCGACATGCGCATCGTCAACTACCTGGCGGATGAGTTCAAAAAGGAACACGGTGTCGACCTGAGCAAGGACAAGATGGCCCTGCAGCGCCTGAAAGAGGCGGCGGAAAAGGCCAAGATCGAACTGTCCAGCGCCACGCAGACCGAGATCAACCAGCCGTTCATCTCGATGGGCAAGGACGGATCGCCGCTGCACATGGTCATGAAGCTGACCCGCGCCAAGCTGGAAAGTCTTGTGGGCGATCTGATCAAGGCGTCGATCAAGCCCTGTCAGGCGGCGCTGAAGGATGCGGGCCTGTCGGCCAAGGATATCGACGAGGTGGTTCTGGTGGGTGGCCAGACCCGGATGCCCAAGGTCGTCGAGGAAGTGACCAAGTTCTTTGGCAAAGAGCCGCATAAAGGCGTGAACCCGGATGAGGTCGTGGCCATGGGTGCCGCCATTCAGGCCGGCGTTCTGCAGGGCGACGTCAAGGATGTGGTGCTGCTCGACGTGACACCGCTGAGCCTCGGGATCGAGACGTTGGGCGGTGTGTTCACCCGTCTGATCGACCGCAACACGACCATCCCGACCAAGAAGTCGCAGATCTTCTCGACCGCCGAAGACAACCAGAACGCCGTGACGATCCGGGTCTTCCAGGGCGAGCGCGAGATGGCCTCGGACAACAAGATGCTGGGCCAGTTCAATCTGGAGAACATTCCTCCTGCTCCGCGCGGCATGCCGCAGATCGAGGTGACGTTCGACATCGACGCCAATGGTATCGTGTCGGTCGGTGCGATGGACAAGGGCACCGGCAAGGAACAGAAGATCACCATCCAGGCGTCGGGCGGTCTGTCCGAGGCGGATATCGAGAAGATGGTCAAGGATGCCGAGGAAAACGCCGAGGCCGACAAGGCCCGTCGCGAGCTGGTGGATGCGCGCAACCAGGCGGAAAGCCTGATCCATTCGACCGAAAAGTCGATGGAAGAGCATTCCGACAAGGTCGATCCCACCACGATCGAGGCGATCGAACTGGCGATTTCCGCGCTCAAGGACGATTTGGAAGGCGACAACGCCGACAAGATCAAGTCCGGCATCCAGAACGTCACCGAAGCGGCGATGAAGCTGGGCGAGGCGATCTACAAGTCCAGCCAGGAAGAGCCCTCGGATGAGCCTGCAGCTGCCGATGCCGCGCCCGGCGATGACGATATCGTCGATGCCGAGTTCGAGGATCTGGACGATGACAAGCGTGCCTAAACGCTAGGCAGGGCCAGATCGGGCCGGTCCGGAAGCCGGGCCGGCCCGGTTTTGTTCTGGCAGAAGGGACAAGAGATGTCGAAACGAGACTTCTACGAGGTTCTGGGCGTCGCGCGCGGCGCCTCGGCGGATGAGATCAAGAAGGCCTATCGCGCCAAGGCCAAGGAACTGCACCCGGACCGCAACTCGGACAATCCCAACGCCGAGGCGCAGTTCAAGGAAGCCAACGAAGCCTATGAGGTTCTCAAGGACGCCGAGAAAAAGGCGGCCTATGACCGCTTTGGCCATGCGGCGTTCGATGGCGGTATGGGCGGCGGCAGGCGCGGGGGTGGCGCGGGCTTTGGCGGCGGCGATTTCTCGTCGGCCTTTTCCGATGTGTTCGACGATCTGTTCGGTGATTTCATGGGGCAACGCGGTGGTGGCCGGCGTGCCACGCGCGGCGCGGACCTGCGCTATAACCTGCGGGTCACCATGGAAGATGCCTATAACGGCCTTCAGAAAACCATCAATGTGCCCACGGCGGTCGCTTGTTCCGCATGTGATGGCACCGGCGCCGAGGGTGGCGGCGAACCGGCCACCTGTCCGACTTGTTCGGGCATGGGCAAGGTGCGCGCGCAGCAGGGCTTCTTTACGGTCGAGCGCACCTGTCCCACCTGTTCGGGAATGGGGCAGATCATCAAGAACCCGTGCCAATCCTGCGGCGGGCAGGGGCGTGTCGAAAAGGACCGTGCGCTGAACGTGAACATCCCCGCCGGGGTCGAAACCGGCACCCGCATCCGTCTGGCGGGCGAGGGCGAGGCCGGAATGCGTGGCGGGCCTCCGGGCGATCTCTATATCTTTGTCGAGGTGGTCAAACACGATCTGTTCGAACGCGACGGCGTGAACCTCTATTGCCGTGTGCCCGTCAGCATGGCCAAGGCGGCGCTGGGCGGCGCGATCGAGGTGCCGACGATCGATGGCGGTCGGGGGCGGGTCCAGATCCCGGCCGGCAGCCAGTCGGGCCGCCAGATGCGTCTGCGTTCCAAGGGCATGCCCGCCCTGCGCGGTGGCGGCGTCGGCGACATGTTCATTGAACTGGCGGTGGAAACCCCGGTGAACCTGACCAGCCGCCAAAAGGAACTGCTGCGCGAATTCGAGGATATGAGCGAAGACAACAATCCCGAATCCAACACGTTCTTTTCCTCGGTCAAATCGTTCTGGGACAGCATGAAGGGCTGACGTGCTCTTTCCAGCCGGCGTTAACCGATAATTCACCCGCCTCGTGGAATCCTGCGGCCATGACACATGGCCCCGCTTTCCACGAGGCGCCCGCCTCGCTTTTCGATACGGACGAAGCGCCGGCAATCGCGCTGCCGCAGGGGCGGTTGCCGTCCTATATCGCCGACCACCGCGCCCGCCTGCGTGCACGGTTCCGCGACGGCGGCGCCGGGGCCATGCCGGATTACGAAATGCTGGAACTGGTGCTGTTCCGCTCGATCCCGCGCCGCGATGTTAAACCGCTGGCCCGCGAATTGTTGGACATTTTTGGCGATTTCAACCGCGTGCTGACCGCGCCGCCGGAACGGCTGATGCAGGTCAAGGGCGTGGGCGAGGCGGTCGTCACCGATCTCAAGATCATCGAGGCCGCCGCGCATCGCATGGCCCGCGCCAAGGTGATGCAGCGCCCGGTGATTTCCAGCTGGGACGCGATACTGGATTATTGCCACACCACCATGGCGCATCGCGAGACCGAACAGTTCCGGGTGCTTTATCTCGACCGCAAGAACACCCTGATCGCGGACGAGGAACAGGCCCGCGGAACGGTGGATCACGTTCCGGTCTATCCGCGCGAGGTGGCGAAACGGGCGCTGGAGCTGAACGCTTCGGCGCTGATCCTGGTGCACAATCACCCATCCGGCGATCCGACTCCGTCACAATCGGATATCGACATGACCGCACAGATTCAGGCCGCCTGCAGCGCGCTCGGCCTGACCCTGCACGATCACCTGATCATCGGGAAATCGCGCGAACTCAGCTTTCGTGCGCAGGGGTATCTCTGAGCGCGCAAGGCGGTATCAGGTCAGGCGTCCGTGGCAATGCTTGAACTTCTTGCCGCTGCCGCAGGGGCATTTGTCGTTGCGGCCCGGATTGCCCCAGGTGGCGGGATCGTCGGCGTCAAAGCCGTTCACCGCCTCGCCCTCGGGGGTGATCTCGCCGGTGCCTTCCTGCTCCGGCACGGCGGCCTTCTGCATCTCGGCCTGCTGCGCCGCCATCTGTGCCAGCATCTGGCGCTGTTCATCATCTGTCAGCGGGCGAACCTTGGCCAATTGCTTGGTCACTTCTTCGCGCAGGCTGTCCAGAAGCCCTTCGAACAACTGGAACGCCTCGGATTTGTATTCGTTCAGCGGATCGCGCTGGGCATAGCCCCGGAACCCCACGACCGAGCGCAGATGTTCCAGCGTCAGCAAGTGTTCGCGCCATTTGCTGTCGATGGTCTGCAGCAGGATCTGCTTTTCGATGTTGCGCATGGTTTCGGGCCCGAACGCGGCAGCCTTTTGGGCCATCTTTTCGTCCGTCGCCTTGGTCAGCCGCTCGCGGATGTCCTCGTCATCCACGCCTTCCTCGGCCGCCCATTCCATCACCGGCACGTCCACGCCCAGCATGTCGATGGCGCGGGCATAAAGGCCTTCGGTGTCCCATTGGTCGGCATAGGTCTTGGGCGGCATGTGTTCGTCGATCAGATCGTCGATCACCTGATGGCGCATGTCTTCGGTGATTTCCGACAGGTCCTTGGCCGCCATGATTTCACGCCGCTGGCCAAAGATGACCTTGCGCTGGTCGTTCATCACGTCGTCGAATTTCAGCACCTGCTTGCGCATGTCGAAGTTGCGCCCCTCGACCTTGGCCTGCGCGCGTTCCAGCGACTTGTTGACCCAGGGGTGGACGATCGCCTCGCCCTCTTTCATGCCCAGGGTGGTCAGCACCTTGTCCAGCCGTTCGGACCCGAAAATGCGCATCAGGTCGTCTTCGAGGCTGAGATAGAACGCCGTGCGCCCCGGATCGCCCTGCCGGCCCGAACGTCCGCGCAACTGGTTGTCGATGCGGCGGCTTTCGTGGCGCTCGGACGCCATGACATACAGACCGCCGGCCTCGATCACCTTTTGCTTTTCGGCGGCATGTGCGGCCTCTTGCTGTTCGCGCAGGGTGGCGGGATCGGCGCCGGGATTTTCATCCAGCGCCTGCATCACCTTCATGTCCACGTTGCCGCCCAACTGGATGTCGGTGCCGCGCCCGGCCATGTTGGTGGCGATGGTGACGGCCCCCAGACGGCCCGCATCGGCGACGATCTCGGCCTCCTTGTCGTGCTGGCGGGCGTTCAGGACGTTGTGTTCGATCCCGGCCTTTTTCAGCAGATCGCTCAGCATCTCCGATTTTTCGATCGAGGTGGTGCCGACCAGAACCGGCTGATTCTTGGCGTGGGCCTCCTTGATCTCGTCGATGATGGCGTGGTATTTTTCGGTCGCGGTGCGATAGACCTTGTCGTCTTCGTCGACCCTTGCAATCGGCCGGTTGGTCGGCACCTCGACCACGCCCAGCCCGTAGATTTCGTTGAATTCCTCGGCCTCGGTCGAGGCCGTGCCGGTCATGCCGGACAATTTGTCATACAGGCGGAAATAGTTCTGAAAGGTGACGCTGGCGAGGGTCACGTTCTCGGGCTGGATCGGCACGCCCTCCTTGGCCTCGATCGCCTGGTGCAGCCCGTCCGACAGGCGACGGCCCGCCATCATGCGGCCGGTGAATTCGTCGATCAGCACGACATCGTCGCCGCGCACGATGTAATCCTTGTCGCGCTGGAACAACTTGTGCGCGCGCAACCCCTGATTGACGTGGTGCACGATCGTCGTGCTTTCGGGATCGTAAAGCGATTGCCCCTCGTCCAGCAGGCCGTTCGCCAGCAACTGCTGTTCCAGAAACTCGTTCCCCTCGTCGGTGAACGACACCGCGCGCGTTTTTTCGTCGAGTTCGTAATGTTCGTCCGTCAGCGCCGGAATGATCGCATTGACCGAGACATAAAGTTCCGAGCGGTCCTCGGACGGGCCGGAAATGATCAGCGGTGTGCGCGCCTCGTCGATCAGGATGCTGTCAACCTCGTCCACGATGGCGAAATTGTGCTCCTTCTGAAGAACATCGGCCAAGTCGGACTTCAGGTTGTCGCGCAGATAGTCGAACCCGAATTCGTTGTTGGTGCCATAGGTGATATCCGAGCGATAGGCGGCCAGCTTGTCCGCACCGGTCATGTCCGAGGCGTTGACCCCCGTGGTCATGCCCAGCATGGCGAACACCTTGCCCATCCATTCGGCATCGCGTTTGGCCAGATATTCGTTGACCGTGACCACGTGCACGCCCTTGCCCGTGAGCGCGTTCAGATAGGCGGGAAAGGTCGCGACGAGGGTCTTGCCCTCGCCGGTCTTCATCTCGGCGATGTTGCCCTGATGCAGGAAAATGCCGCCCATCAACTGCACGTCGAATGCGCGCAGCCCCAGCGCGCGGCGCGCCGCTTCGCGCACATTGGCAAAGGCCTCGGGCAGCAGGTCGTCCAGTTTCTCGCCATCCAGCGCGCGTTTGCGCAGCTCTTCGGTCCTGGTTTTCAGCGCGTCGTCGTCGAGCTTTTCATACTCGGGCTCCAGCGCGTTGATCTGGTCGACCAGCGGGCGCGTCGCCTTGATTTTCCGGTCGTTCGGTGTGCCAAAGACCTTTTTGGCGATTGTTCCGATACCCAGCATGCTCACTCCAACGGATCGATCTTTCCTGCGCCCCCGATGCGGCTGCATCGAAACAGTCGCGGGCTTGCCCGTCCCGATCACAACCCCTAGATACGGGGGGCGAATGACGGCACCTTACAGGCCACAAGGCGATGTAAGGGGCGGTTGAAACAGTGTCAACGCCGCGCCCGGTCGCGGCCTGCCAATAGGATGAATCCATGCCCAAAGGTCTCACTTTTCTGTCTGCACTGGCTTTGGCGGCCGCTTTCGGTCTGCCGGCGGTTGCCGAAACCGCGCCCGACGCCGACACGGTGGTCGCCCGCGTGAACGGAGACGAGATCACCCTGGGCCACATGATCGTCGCCTACGAGACCCTTCCGGCACAATACCGTCAGGCCCCCGCCGACGTGCTTTTCGAGGCGCTTCGCGAGCAGTTGATCCAGCAGGCCGCGCTGCAGCAGGCCCATACCGGCGACATTCCGCGCGTCGTCGAACTGGCGCTCGAGAACGAGCGGCGCTCGCTTATGGCGGCGGACATGCTCGAGTCGGTGATGATGAACGCGGCCAGCGATGCCGATATCCAGGCGGCCTATGACAAGCAGTTCGGCGATGGCGATGGCGGCGAGGAATTCAACGCGGCCCATATCCTCGTCGAAACCAAGGAGGCCGCCGAGACGATCAAGACCCGGCTGGACGAGGGCGCCGACTTTGCCACGCTGGCCCGCGAAGAATCGACCGGCCCCACCGGCGAGAACGGCGGCGATCTGGGCTGGTTCCAGCAGGGCGCGATGGTGCCGGAATTCGAGGACGCCGTTGCCGGGATGGAACCGGGCGAGATTTCCGATCCGGTGCAAAGCCAGTTCGGCTGGCACATCATCAAGCTGAACGAAAAGCGCACCGCCGAAGCGCCCGAACTGGACGAGGTGCGCGACGACATCGCCAACACCCTGCGCCGCGAGGCCGTCGAGGCGCGGATCGAGGAACTGACCGCCGATGCCAAGGTCGAGCGTCCCGACATCGAGGGGCTGGACCCCGAAATCCTGAACAACGCCGACCTGATCGGAGACTGATCCGTGGCCAACACGCTGCCCCGCTCGCCGCTTGCGCCCGCCGCGTTTCCGGAGCTGCCGGTGATCGGCGGTGTGCGGTTCGCCTCTGTGGCTGCCGGAGTGCGCTATACCGGGCGCACCGATGTGATGCTGGCCGTTCTGGCGCCGGGAACCAGCGTGGCGGGCGTGTTCACACGCTCGTCCACGCGGTCGGCGCCGGTTCTGGATTGTCAGGACAAGATCGGCGAGGCCGCGGATGCGGGTGCGGCCATTCTGGTCAATTCCGGCAATTCCAACGCCTTTACCGGGCGTTACGGACAGCGATCGGTTCAGGCCTTGTGCAAGGCGGTGGCCGACGCAACCGATCTGCCCGAGGCGCGGGTCTTCACCGCCTCGACCGGGGTGATCGGCGAACCGCTGCCCCACGAGCGGATCATCGACAGGATCGCGGACCTGAATGCCACGCTGGATGCGGGCGGGATCAAGGGTGCGGCCGAGGCCATCATGACCACCGATACCTTTGCCAAGGGCGCGGCGCGGCAGGTGGATATCGACGGCCAGACCGTTTCCATCGCCGGGATCGCCAAGGGTTCGGGCATGATCGCGCCCGACATGGCGACGATGCTGGTCTATATCTTTACCGACGCGATGGTCGACCAGCCCCGGCTTCAGACGCTTCTGGCCGATTTGAACGCCCGCACCTTCAACTGCATCACCGTGGACAGCGACACTTCGACCTCGGACAGTCTGATGCTTTGCGCCACCGGAGCGTCGCAGGTGGATGCCACGCAAAGCCAGGATTTCGCCGCCGCGCTGCATGAGGTGATGCTGGATCTGGCGCATCAGGTGGTGCGCGACGGCGAAGGCGCCAGCAAGTTCGTCGAAATCCGCGTGACCGGGGCGGCCAGCGACGACGAGGCCAAAACACACGGCCTGTCCATCGCCAATTCGCCCTTGGTCAAGACCGCCATCGCCGGCGAAGACCCCAACTGGGGCCGTATCGTCATGGCCATCGGCAAGTCCGGGGCAAGTGCCGACCGCGACCGGCTGAACATCCGTTTCGGCGATATCCTCGTGGCGGAAAACGGTTGGGTCAGTCCCGATTACAGCGAAGACGCCGCCGCCGAATACATGAAACAGCAGGATCTGGTGATCGCGGTCGATCTGGGACTGGGAGACGGGCAGGCGACGATCTGGACCTGCGATCTGACGCATGGCTATATCGACATCAACGCCGATTACCGGTCGTGACCGGGCCATGAAATCGGTCCTCGTTTCCGCCGTCGCCCTGATCGACGTCGAAGGGCGCGTGCTGCTGGCGCAGCGCCCCGAAGGCAAGACGATGGCCGGGCTGTGGGAGTTTCCGGGCGGCAAGGTCGAACCCGGCGAAACCCCCGAGGCCGCGCTGATCCGCGAATTGCAGGAAGAACTGGGCATCGACACCTGGGCCTCCTGCCTCGCGCCGCTGACATTCGCCAGCCACCAATACGACGATTTCCACCTGCTGATGCCGCTTTTCGCCTGTCGCAAGTGGAACGGCATCCCCGTCGCCAACGAGGGGCAAAAGCTGGCATGGGTGCGCGCCAACAAACTGCGCGACTATCCGATGCCCGCCGCCGACCTGCCGCTGATTCCGATCCTGCGCGACTGGCTGTAAGACACGCCGGGCCGCGACGAAAAAAGGGCGCAGCCGTGGCCGCGCCCCTGTATCCCGTATCCGGACCGGATCAATCCAGCGTGCGTTCGATCTCTTCGCGCTCGAAAATCTCGATCACATCGCCGGGGCGGATGTCGTCGTAATTTTCGAAGGCCATGCCGCATTCCTGACCCGACTGGACCTCGGCGACCTCGTCCTTGAAGCGCTTGAGGGTCTTGAGCGTTCCCTCGTGCACAACCACGTTGTCGCGCAGCAGGCGCACACCGGCCGAACGCCGGGCGATGCCTTCGGTGACCAGACAGCCGGCAACCTTTCCCACACCGGTGACCTTGAACACTTCCTTGATCTCGGCATAGCCGATGAAACGTTCGCGGATCTCGCTGCTCAGCAGACCGCTGGCGGCGGCCTTCACGTCGTCGACCAGATCGTAGATGATCGAGTAATAGCGGATCTCGACGCTCTTCTGGTTGGCGGTGGCGCGGGCACTGGCATTGGCCCGGACGTTGAAGCCCATGATCGGCGCGCCGCTGGCCTCGGCCAGACCGACATCGGTTTCCGTGATCGCGCCCACACCGTAATGCAGCACGCGCACGCGGACCTCTTCGTTGCCGATCTTCTCCATCGCCTGAACGATCGCCTCGGCGCTGCCCTGCACGTCGGCCTTGACCACGATGGGCAGTTCGCGAATGTCCTCGCTTGCCTTGGCGTTGGCCATCAGCTGTTCCAGCGTGGTGGCGGCCCCTGCGGCGGCGCGTTTGTCCTTGGCCGCATCGGCGCGATATTCGGCGATCTCGCGCGCCTGCGCCTCGGTATCGACCACGTTCAGAACATCGCCCGCCTCGGGCGTGCCGTTCAGGCCCAGAACCTCGACGGGAACCGATGGGCCGGCCTCTTTCACGCGCTCGCCCTTGTCGTTCTCCATCGCGCGCACCCGGCCCCACTGTTCGCCGACGACAAAGATGTCGCCCTGACGCAGCGTGCCGGTCTGCACCAGAACCGTCGCCACCGGGCCACGGCCCACGTCCAGTTGCGCCTCGATCACGGCGCCCTGGGCGGCGCGATCGGGGTTCGCCTTGAGTTCAAGGATCTCCGATTGCAGCGCGATCGCCTCAAGCAGATCGTCCAGCCCTTCGCCCTTGAGCGCCGACACCTCGATATCCTGCACGTCGCCGGACATCTTTTCGACGACCACCTCGTGCTGCAACAGATCGGTGCGCACCTTGTCGGGATTGGCGTCGGGCTTGTCGACCTTGTTGATCGCCACGATCATCGGCACTCCGGCGGCCTTGGCGTGGTGGATCGCCTCGATGGTCTGGGGCATCACCGCATCGTCTGCGGCAACCACCAGAACCACGATATCCGTCACCTGCGCCCCGCGCGAACGCATCGACGTGAACGCGGCGTGGCCGGGCGTGTCGAGGAAGGTCAGAACCTGCCCGTCGCTCGCCTGCACCTGATAGGCGCCGATATGCTGGGTGATCCCGCCCGCCTCGCCCGAGACGACCTTGGCGTTGCGGATCGCGTCCAGAAGCGAGGTCTTGCCGTGGTCCACATGGCCCATCACGGTGATGACCGGCGGGCGCGGTTTCAGATCCTTTTCGTCGTCTTCGACCTGCGTGATGACGTCCTCGACATCCGAATCCGACACGCGCACGACCTTGTGGCCGAATTCCTCGATGATGAGTTCGGCGGTGTCGGCGTCGATGATCTCGTTCTGGGTGACCATCATGCCGTTGTTCATCAGCGCCTTGACCACGGCGGCGACACGCTCGGCCATGCGGTTGGCCAGTTCGCTGACGACGATGGTTTCCGGAAGCTGCACCTCGCGCGTGATCTTTTCACGCTCGGCGCTGCCGCCCATGGCGCGCTGGCGATCGCGTTCCTGCTTGCGCTTCATCGCGGCCATCGACCTGTGGCGGCCGCCTTCGCCGCCGCGCAGCGCCTGATTGACCGTCAGTTTGCCCGAGCGGCGCGTATCCTGCCGCCCCTTGCCGCGCGGACGCTGCTGGTCCTGTTCGCGGTCGTCCTTGCGCGGCGTCTGTGCCGGCGCGCCGCGATGCGTGGTCTGGCGCGGCTCCACCGGTTCGGCGGGCGCATCGGCGGCGCGTTGCGCGGCCTCTTCGGTTTCGCGGCGCTGGCGCTCTTCCTCGTCGGCCTTGGCCTTGAGCGCCTCTTCGCGCTCGCGTTCCTCGCGTTCCTTCTGCTCGGCCTCGGCGCGGCGGCGCTCGCGCTCTTCGGCGCGGGCCTTTTCCTCGGCTTCGCGCGCGGCGGCCTCTTCGGTCTCGCGGGCCTTGGCGGCCTGAACCGCCTTCAGGCGGCGCTCCATCTCGGCGTCGGAGATGCCGGCGGGGCGGCGCGACGGATCGCCCGCCGGGGCGGCTTTGCCGACCGGGTTCTTGCCGGCGCCCGGCTTGGGGACAACCACGCGCTTGCGCTTGGTCTCCACAACGACATTCTTGGTCCGCCCGTGGCTGAAACTCTGTTTCACATTCCCCGGACGGGAACTTCCGCGAACGCCCAATGTTTTCTTGCCGTCAGTATCGCTCATAAAGCTCTTTACCCTTCCGGGCGGCCCTTGCCGCCATCCGTCAATCCGCGCACGCCTCGCAGCCGTTGCGCTTCCTCTACAACACGCGGCGCGAGTCCACCAGAGGCGAGCGCAGCGTGTATCACAGTTTGCCGACCGAACGCCATTCCCAACTCGTCCGCGCTCAGCCAGCCGATATAGCGGCCGAAATGCGGCGTACTGAGTTTCGACTTGCCCCGCCCCGAGCCATCGACGGCCTGGATCAGGATTTCGGCCTCTTCCTTGGCCAGCCAGTCCTTGACCTTCTCGTATCCTGCCACGGCACCGCCGGATTTACGTGCCAGACTGATCAGGTCGATCACCCGCCGCGCCAGTTGCCGCTCGACTTCGTCCACCAGATCTGCGGGCACCTGAACCGGCCGCTTCAGGCCGCGCGCGAACAGTTTCTTGGCGACAGCGCGTTCCAGTGCGGCGCGGTCGGCGGCAACATATGTGCCCCGCCCCGGCAGTTTGCCCAGAATATCGGGCACCACCTGACCATCGGGATCCGCAACAAAGCGGATCAACCCATATTTAGGTTGCACTTCGCCCGTTGCAATGCACTTGCGCTCTGGACCTTCGCCTTGATCCGTCGAGGCGCCACCGCGTCCCATATACTGCCCTTGCGGAGCCTGAAATCAGGCTCCGACCTCGTGCTGCTGTTCGTCGTCGGTCTCGTCTTCTTCGGCGTCGTCGCCGTCTTCCAGTTCCTGAGGATCGACCCAGCCCAGCAGAATCCGCGCGGTCATCACCATGTTCTGCGCTTCTTCCAGAGACACGTCGAAAGGCTCCAGCAGGCCGTCGTCCTTGGTCCGCTCCCCGTTGACGGTGGTGTAGCCGCCCGCCAGTTCCCAGTCGGCGCAGGTTGCGAAATCTTCCAGCGTCTTGATGCCGTCTTTGGCCAGCACCTCGATCATCTGGGGTGTCAGGCCGTCGAATTCAACCAGACTGTCCTCGACACCCAGCGCGCGGGCATTGTCCATCGCCGCCTTGTTCTGCGCCTCCAGCACGTCGCGGGCGCGGGCCTGCAATTCGTCGGCGGTGTCCTCGTCCACGCCGTCGATGACCAGCAGTTCCTCCTGCTCGACATAGGCGACCTCTTCGAGGTTGGAGAACCCTTCGGACACCAGCAGCTGGGCGAAGAATTCGTCCAGATCCAGCGTATCCATGAACAGCTTGGTGCGGGATTCGAATTCGCGCTGGCGACGCGCCGATTCCTCGGCCTCGGTCATGATGTCGATATCCAGACCGGTCAACTGGCTGGCCAGACGCACGTTCTGCCCGCGCCGCCCGATCGCGAGGCTCAGCTGCTCTTCGGGCACCACGACCTCGATCCGCTCGGCTTCCTCGTCCAGCACGACCTTGGACACCTCGGCCGGTTGCAGCGCGTTCACAAGGAAGGTCGGCATGTCCTCGTTCCACGGGATGATGTCGATCTTTTCGCCCTGAAGCTCGTTCACCACGGCCTGAACGCGGCTGCCGCGCATGCCCACGCAGGCGCCCACGGGGTCGATGCTGTTGTCATAGGAGATCACCGCGATCTTGGCGCGGCTTCCGGGGTCGCGGGCAACAGCCTTGATCTCGATGATGCCATCGTAGATTTCCGGCACTTCCATCTTGAACAGTTCGGCCATGAATTCCGGCGAGGTGCGCGACAGGAAGATCTGCGGTCCGCGCACTTCGCGGCGCACGTCCTTGACATAGCAGCGGATGCGGTCGTTGGGCCGATAGCTTTCGCGCCCGATCTTTTCGTTGCGCCGCAGGATCGCCTCGCCCGCGCCGACATCGACGATGACATTGCCGTATTCCTCGCGCTTGACTAGGCCGTTGATGATGGTCCCGGCGCGGTCCTTGAATTCCTCGTACTGGCGGTCGCGTTCGGCCTCGCGGACCTTTTGCAGGATCACCTGCTTGGCGCTTTGAGCGGCGATCCGGCCCATCTCGACCGGCGGCACCTCTTCGACAAGGGTATCGCCGACCTTGGGATCGTCCATGTATTGCCTGGCCTGCTCGACGGTGAACTCGGCCTGGTAATTCTCAAGCTCGTCATCCTCGACCACCGTACGCACGCGCGTGAACGTGGCGCGGCCGGTCTTGCGGTCGATATCGACGCGAATGTCCATATCCGCGCCGTAACGCGACTTGGCCGCACGGGCGAGCGATTCCTCCATCGCCTCGATGACCAGAGCAGGGTCGATCATCTTTTCGCGGGCCACGGCCTCGGCGGTTTGCAACAGCTCGAGCTGGTTGGCGGATGTGATGGCCATTAGCGGTTCTCCTCGTCGGACACATCGGTCTCTATCGTGTCGAATTTGTCTTCGTTCAGTGCGCCCGCCGCCTTGCGTTGGCGCAGCATTTCCTTGATCAGATCGTCGCTCAGCACCAGCTTGGCGTCAGACAGCCAGTCGAATTGCAGCCCGATCGTGCCCTCTTCGACATTGATCAGAACCTCCTGGTCTTCGACTCCCGCCAGAACGCCCTTGAAGCGCCGCCGCCCGTCGATCAGGTCCTCGGTTTCCAGCTTGGCCTCGTAGCCCTCGAAGGCGTCGAAATCCTTGAGCCGTGTCAGCGGGCGGTCGATGCCGGGGCTGGAAACCTCCAGCGTATAGGTGTCGAGAATCGGGTCCTCGACGTCCAGCGTCGCGCTGACCGCGTTCGAGATCTCGCCGCATTCGTCAACGTCGATCCCGCCATCGGGACGGTCGGCCATGATCTGCAGGGTGGTCGCCTTGCCCGACATCAGCCGGACGCGCACCAGTTCAAAGCCCAGATCCTCGATCACCGGGGTGATGATCTCGGCCAGTCGGCGGTCAATGGCTGCTTTGGCGATAAGGTCGTTCGTCATGTTTCCATCTGTCGTGCTGGTTGTGGTTCAGGCACAAAAAAACGGGCGCGCGGCCCGTTGTCGTTTCCGGTGGAGCGTGTGGACCAGAGCCCGACGCGCCGCTGTTGAGGGGGATATATGGCAAGGGCTCGGCTTTCGCAAGGGGGATTCGGGAGTTGCCCGGATCAGACAAGCCACCAGCGTTCGGCGATGCGGCCATCGTCCATCGCGCCGCGCGCGCCGATCACGCGGGGCACACCGACGCCCTGATGCGCGGCGATGTCCATGTGAGCCTCGGACGGGTGATAGGTGAACGCGCCGCGTCCGCGCAAGCCCGCCGGGCGGGGCAGGGCGGCCACGTCGACATAGCCGTCGCGCAACGCCTCGGCCCGCACGCCGGCATCGGGAATGACCGTCACCTCGATGGTGTCGGCCCATCCGGCCTGTCCGTCCTTGTAATGTCGTGTCACCCGCGTACCCTTGAAATGCCGCCCTTCGGTGAAGGACCGGCGCTGATAGGCGCCGGTGCCGATCTGCTGCGCGGCATCGCCGCCGGGCGCGATCACCAGTTCCGGGTCGGCCAGAAGATAGGGCAGATGCGGGTTGGCCTGCGCCAGTTCGATCAGGACGCGGTGCGGGCCGGTGGCCTCGATCCGCGATACCGGCACCGGCATCTCGCGGGGGTGCAGCGACGCCACCACATCGCCCGCGCCGAACGCCCGCCCGTCGTGGAAGGTCACCCCTTCGCGCAGGTCGAACTGCCAGCGCCGCGCGTCCTCGCTGCCCTGCCATGCGGTCGCGAGTTCGGGACGCAAGGTGCCGTCGGGCGCGATCTCGGTCATGGTGTCGAACACCGCCCCACGCATCACCGCGTCCAGCGATCCGCCGGCGCGCGGCACCGCCAGACGCAGCCGCCCGCCGGAACGCGGTGCGCGCTCGGGCGACAATCCGCTGGCCGCCAGCAATGCGGCGGCAGCGCCGGTGGTGAACAGAAGGCGGCGGTCGATCCGGGTCATCGGTTTTCGGCCAGTCGGTCCATGACGCGGACCAGTTCGGCGCTGATGCCGGGTTCGGACAGGGCATGTCCGGCATTTCGCACCATCTTCAATTCGCAGGCCGGCCAACGTTGCGCCAGGTTCCAGGCGGATACCGGCGGACAGATCATGTCATACCGGCCCTGCACGATCACGCCGGGAATGTGGGAAATCCGCTCCATATGCTCAAGGATCTGGCCGTCGAACTCCAGAAAACCGCCATTCAGGAAATAATGATTCTCGAGCCGCGCGAAGGCACGCGCATAATCGCCCGGAGGATCGCCGGAAACGCCGCTGGAATGGATCGACGCCAGCGCGTTTTCCCACGCCGACCAGGCCCGCGCGTGGCGGATTTCCACCTCGTGATCACCGCAAAACAGCCGCTTGTGATAGGCCGCGATCATGTCGTCCCGCTCGTTCTCGGGGATGAGCGAGACGAACCGCGCCCATGTTTCCGGCCAGAACCGCCCCGCCCCGCCGCCATAGAACCAGTCGAGTTCCGCCCGCGTCATCAGGAACACGCCGCGCAGGATCAGATGGGTCACCCGGTCGGGATGGGTCTGCGCATAGATCAGCGCCAGCGTCGCGCCCCAACTGCCGCCGAAGACGTGCCAGGCCTCGATTTCCAGTTGCTGGCGGATGGTTTCGATATCCGCGACCAAATGCCACGTCGTGTTATGCTCGACCGAGGCATGGGGGCGCGACCGTCCGCATCCGCGCTGATCGAACAGCACGATTCGGTAAACCGCCGGATCGAAATAGCGCCGCATCGCCGGGCTGCACCCGCCACCGGGGCCGCCATGCAGCACCACCACGGGCACGCCATCGGGGTTTCCCGATTGCTCGACATAGACCCGGTGGCCTTGCCCCACCTCGACCATCCGCTGATCGAACGGATTGATCGGCGGGTGAAGGTATTGCACGGCGCGCTTTTGCTTTTGGTCGGGATATTTGTCCATTACTGACCTATATAAACCAGCGGCCACAAAATCACAGGGAGACAGGAATGCAAGCGCAACGAAATACCGTGGATCCCGCCGAGATCGCCAAATTCGAGGCGATGGCGGCCGAGTGGTGGGATCCGAAAGGCAAGTTCAAGCCGCTGCACATGCTGAATCCGTGCCGTCTGGACTATATCACAAACCAGATCGGAGGCCAGTTCGACCGTGACCTGACGGCGCATGATCCGTTCCGCAATCTGCGTATTCTCGATATCGGATGCGGCGGCGGGTTGCTGGCGGAGCCGATGGCGCGGCTGGGGGCCGATGTGGTCGGTGCCGATGCCGCCGAGCGCAACATCCCCGTGGCGCAGGTTCACGCGCAGCAATCGGGCCTCAGCATCGATTATCGCCACACCACGGCCGAGGCGCTGGCCGAGGCGGGCGAACAGTTCGACGTCGTGCTGAACATGGAGGTGGTGGAGCACGTCGCCGATCCGCTGGCCTATCTGACCGCCTGCCGCCGCCTGCTGAAACCCGGCGGGCTGCACATCTGTTCGACCATCAACCGCAATCCCAAAAGCTTTGCCATGGCCATCGTCGGGGCCGAACTCGTGATGCGCTGGCTGCCGCGCGGCACCCATGAATGGTCAAAATTCATAACCCCGGACGAGTTGTTCGACCTGCTGCACCGCGCCGGTCTGAACCCGGTCGATCGCAAGGGATTCGTCTTCAACCCGGTGACATGGCAATGGAGCCTGTCGGCCCGCGACCTGAGCGTGAATTACGTCACCGCCAGCGTAAAGCCCGATTAATCCCCCGATTCCAGTCGTATGCGCAATTCGCGCAGGACCGGCAGAACGGCGCGCACCTTTTGCGCGCCCAGTTCCTCGACCACCTGATTGACCATCGGTGTCAGCGCCGCGATGGCGTGATCGCGTGCCTGCATCCCGGCCGGACTGATCGCCACCCGCTTGCGCCGCGCATCGTCCCAGTCGGGGCGGACATGGATGTAACCGGCCCATTCCAGCCGGTTCAGCGTGTTGGTCATCGCCCCGCGCGTGACATGAAAACTGCGCGCCAGTTGCGCGGGCGAGCGTTCGGCGGCGACGGCTGCCAGATGGTTCAGCACGGAAAAGTGCGAAATCTCCATCCCCTTGGGCAGAACCCGCCCCAGCCGGTTGCGCAGCAACTGATCGGCGGTCAGGATCTCGCTGAACAGCGCGACCGCGAGAGGGTTCGATCCGTCATTCATCCGGGCCGTCGAAGGGTCGTATATGGGACAGCGACGGCACCTTTCGCCGGGCGGTTTCGACCTCGTCCAGATCGATCTCGAACACATTGACGCCCGGTTGCGTCCCGCCATCGGTCAGGATCTCACCCCAGGGGGAAATCGCCACGCTGTGACCGAAGGTGCTGCGCTGTTTACCACGCTGTGCATGATGTGTGCCGGTCTGCGCCGGGGCCAGCACGTAACAGCCGGTCTCGATCGCCCGCGCCCGCAGCAGCGGCATCCAATGCGCGCCGCCGGTCACGGGCGAAAACGCCGCGGGAACCGTCAGGATCTGCGCGCCGCCCCGCGCCAGCGCCTGATAGAGATGCGGAAACCGCAGATCGTAACAGATGCTCAGCCCAAGTCGGCCATAGGCGGTATCGGCCACGACCGCGCGGGTGCCGGGGCGGAATCCCTCCGATTCGCGATAGGTCTCCGTCTCGCTGACATTGACGTCGAACATGTGAATTTTGTCATAACGCGCAACGATCCTGCCATCCGGTCCGATCAGGAACGACCGGTTGGCGAATCGCCCGTCCGCATCGTCGGTCTTCAGCGCCAGCGATCCGATCAGCAGCCAGATCTTCAGGTGCCGCGCCTGATTGCGCAGCGCGGCAAGGGTCGGGTCGTCATGCTCATGGTGCAGAACCTCGTTCTGTAACGCGCGGCTGGTGGACAGGCAGTTCGTCACCTCGGGCGTCAGCACGAATCCCGCGCCGGCCCGTGCGGCGTCGGATACGAACCCTTGGGTGACCGGCAGATTTGCCTGCGGATCGTCCCCCGAAGTCAACTGGATCAGGGCCGCGCGCAGGTTCATGGCGACAACAGCGGGTCGAGCTTTCCCGCGCGATCCAGCGCATAAAGTTCGTCGCAGCCGCCGACATGGGTATCGCCGATGAAGATCTGCGGCACGGTGCGCCCGCCATTGGCGCGCTGGATCATCTCTGTCTTGCGCGAGGGGTCCGCCCGCACGTCGATCTCGGAGAAATTGACGCCTTTCTGTTTCAGCAACCGCTTTGCGGCATGGCAGAAACCGCAAAACGGGGAAGTGTAAATCTCGACCTGTTGCATCGTAATGCCCTCCGAAACCGGCACCCGTCAGGGATGCGCTTTTGTCGGAGATCTAGGGCTCCTTTGCAACGCGTGCCAGTGCGATCACGCGAACCTCCGCCGCACCGGCCTCAAGGCAGGCATTCGCACAGGCCGAAAAGGTCGCGCCCGATGTCATCACGTCATCCACCAGCAGCACCGTCCGCCCGGCGATCCGGTGGCGCCGCCCCGGATGCACGCGCACCGCGCCGTCAAGGTCCGCGAATCGCTGTGCCGCGCCCTTGCCATCCAGCACCCGTGTGCGGCGGACCCGCACCAGCAGGTCGGGGCATTGTGCCAGCCCGGTCTGCGCCGCCAGATGCTGCGCCAGCAGCGCCGACTGGTTATAGCGCCGTCGCACCAGCCGCGTCCAATGCAGCGGCACCGGCGCAAGCAGCATGCCCTCGCGCAGCAGCGGCCGCGCGGCGCGCGCCATCCACAACGCCGCCGGGCGCGCCAGTTCGCCGCGGTCGCCGTGTTTCAGCGCCAGCACCATCCGCCGCGCCCGGTCCTTGTAAAGCAGCGCCGCCCGTCCCTGCGCCCATGGGCGCGGGCGGTCCATGCAATCGTCGCATTCCAGCCGGTGCCCATCCTCGGCCCCCGGAAGCGGCACGCCGCAGGCATCGCAGACGGTGCCCGCGATGAACGGGGTGTCGCGCCAGCACGGACCGCACAGGCCGAAATCGCTTTCGACCATCGTGCCGCAGCCCAGACAGCGCGGCGGATACAAAAGCGCGACGGCGGTTTGCAACCGCTGCAGGATCGCCCTATTTTCCACGCATGAGCACCTCTCCCCTGTTTGACCGCGCCGCGCTGCTGGCCCATCGCCGACGCGCCGATACTGCCGACCTGTTCCTGCATCGCGCCGCGGTGGAAGACATTCAGGATCGCCTGTCGATGGTTAAGAGGGAGTTTACGAAACCCGCCATCGTGACGCCGTTCCCCGATTTCTGGCGCGATGCCTTTCCGGGTTCGGTCTGCGTGCCCGATACGGAAACGCTTGATTTGCAGCCGGAAGCGCATGATCTGGTTGTTCACGCGATGGGCCTGCATTGGGCCAACGATCCGGTCGGTCAGTTGATCCAATGCCGCCGTGCGCTGATCGAGGATGGATTTTTTCTGGCGGTCGCGCCGGGGGGGCAGACGCTGGCGCAACTGCGCGCGGTTCTGGGGCAGGCCGAAACCGAGATCACCGGTGGCCTGTCGCCGCGAATCGCCCCGATGGGCGAGATCCGCGAATTGGGCGCGCTGCTGCAACGCGCCGGTTTCGCGCTGCCGGTCGCCGACAGTTTCGATCTGACCGCCAGTTACCGCGACATCACCCACCTGATGCACGATCTGCGCGCCATGGGCGAAACGAATGTCATGGCGCACCGTCTTCGCCGCCCGACGCGGCGGGCGGTTTTCCGGCGTGCGGACGAGTTGTACCGCGCGCATTTCGCCCAGCCAGATGGCCGCATCCCCGCACGGTTCGAACTGGTCTGCCTGACCGGCTGGTCCCCGTCGGAAAGTCAGCCGAAACCGCTGCGCCCCGGCTCGGCGCAGGCGCGGCTGGCCGATGCGCTGAACGCGACCGAAACGCCGCTGCCGGATTGACCCAAGGGCAAAACACTGTATCTGCACCGCAACACATGAAAATCAGGATAACGGTATGAAAGACATGACCGCCATCCGTCCGGACCATGCGCCGGCCGATCACCCTGCCATCGCCCCGGAAAAGATTGGTGTCCTGATCGCCAATCTGGGTACGCCGGATGCGTATGATTACCGCTCGATGCGCCGTTACCTGAACGAATTCCTGTCGGACAAGCGGGTGATCGATTACCCGTCGTGGAAATGGCAGCCGCTGTTGCAGCTTGTCATCCTCACCAAGCGGCCGTTTTCCAGCGGCAAGGCCTATAAATCCATCTGGAACGAGGCCGAGAACGAAAGTCCGCTGCTGACCATCACCAAACAGCAGACCGCAAAGCTGGCCGAGGCAATGCAGCAGGAATATGGCGACCGGGTGATGGTGGATTACTGCATGCGCTACGGCAACCCCTCGACCAAGGACAAGGTCCGCGCGATGGTCGAGGCCGGATGCCGCAAGATCCTGTTCTTTCCGCTCTATCCGCATTATGCCGGCGCCACGTCGGGCACCGCCAATGACCAGTTCTTTCGTGCGCTGATGCAGGAAACCTGGCAACCCGTCGCGCGCACGGTCGAACCCTATTTCGACCATCCCGCCTATATCGAGGCGCTGGCCCAGTCGATCGAACGCGCCTATGCCAATCTGTCGAAGCGGCCCGACATCCTGGTCTGTTCATATCACGGCATGCCGCAACGCTATCTGACCGAGGGCGACCCCTATCATTGCCAGTGCCAGAAAACGACACGGCTGCTGCGCGAGCGGCTCGGCTGGGACAAGACCCGGATCATCAGCACGTTCCAGTCGGTGTTCGGGCCTGAGGAATGGCTGAAACCCTATACCGTCGAAGAGGTAGCGCGGCTGGCCAAGGCCGGCAAAAAACGTATCGCGGTCTGCGCCCCCGCGTTTTCGGCCGATTGCGTCGAGACGCTGGAAGAGATCAACGACGAGATCCGCGAAAGTTTCGAAGAGGCGGGCGGCGAGGAATTCACCTATATTCCCTGTCTCAACGACGACGACGCGCATATCGCGGCGCTGGGCGATGTCATCCGGGACAACCTGAAGGGCTGGATCGGTTGAAAACCTCCGGTCCTCCGTGAACCGGAAAGACGGCGACACGAAAAAAGGCGATGGAAAAATCCACCGCCTTTTCGTGTTTTTCAGGCTGTTTTCAGCTTAGTTCGATGCAACCGCGGCTGCGACCAGAACCAGCAGGACCAGGGGCAGAATGATGCCGCTGGACGAACCCTGCGTTTCTTCGACAATGACCGGAGCTTCGACGATCGGCTCTTGAATGTTGCCGGCGGAAGCGGTGGATGCGGCACCAGCCAGTGCTGCAGCGAGAACGAGTTTCTTCATATTATCCTCCAGAAATGGCGTAATTCACACAGATGAACCACGCACCCAAGACTTACCTCGTGGTTTTTTGTAACCAGCATCGTGGAGAGATTGCAATTACTTGTGATCGCGTCACGAATGCGTGACCGGAAATGTCGTCAAATTAGCAACACCTGCGAATTCCGCGATGCACGTTTCGCGCCGAACCTGCGCGCCGGGCGACAGAGCGCAGCGCAGCGGGCGCGATCGACGCGCCGTCATCGGTGTGCATCTTTCGCCATCGCGCGACGCCGGGTGAAAAACTGTTGTCGCAAATCAACCCTTCATCAAGAACCTGCATGCTGCGCGCCCAAAGGTTTGCGTCAGGCGGTCGCGCATTGTATTGGCGAAAGGTGAACAATTCTCAGGGTAAGTCATGGCGCGTCTTCTTTCGCTTTTTCTGATCATCTTCGTGGGGCTTGCGGGCTGCACCGATTTCGACACTCCGCAACTCGGCCCCGACGGCAAGCCGCTGCCCCAAGCGTATCGGATCCGCCCCGGCGACACGACCAAGATCCAGTTCAACATGGTCGATTCGGTCAATTCGCTGCGCACCGCCGCCGGCGCATCCGAGGTGACGCTCAATTCCAGGCTCAACGCCGCGGCCGAAACCCATTCGCGCGACATGGCGCGCCAGAACCGGCCCTGGCATTTCGGGTCGGACGGGTCGTCGCCGTTCGACCGCGTGCGCCGGGCTGGGTATGATGGCCGGATGCTGGGCGAGAACATCTCGGAAAGCTACGAGACCGAGCTGCAAACCCTTTCCGCCTGGATGGAGGAACGCAGCACACGCGATGTCATCCTGAACCGCAAGGCGCGCGACATGGGCTTCGCCTGGTATCAGGAATCCAACGGCAAGATCTGGTGGACTCTGCTGATGGGCGGCTGAGGCGCCGCCCATTATCGCTCAGGGTTGCAGAAAGACCGGCGTGCCGTCGCGCACCATCGCGTAAAGCTGTTCGATATCGCGGTTCCTGACCGCGATGCAGCCTGCGGTCCAGTCGCGCCCCTTGGCCTTTTCCTTGTTGGGCTGGCCATGGATGAAGATGTCCCCGCCCGGACTCTTGCCGAACGCGCGCGCCACCTCGATATCCCGCGGGCTGGGATAGGAGATGCCCAGCGACAGGTGGAACTGGCTGTTGGGATTGCGCCGGTCGATGAAATACACACCTTCGGGCGTGCGTCCGTCGCCTTCGATCTGCTTGTGCCCGACCGGAGCGAACCCCAGGTCGAAATCCACGTTCTTGATCACCTGATCATGGTTCAACAGATACATGCGCCGCTCGCCCTTTTTGACGATGATCGATGTCACCTCGGGGCCGTCGTACGAGCGGAATTTGCTGCTGCATCCACTGGTTGCAAGGGCGGCAAGCGCGCCCAGCGTAAAGATTCGCCGTTTCATTTTTTTATCTTTGCTCTGCCTCGTTCTTGTTCCGGCATACAAAATCGGGCGCAGAATTCAAAATCAAATTTTGCCGCCCAAGGCAAAACATCTCCTTTTGCAACTGAAATCACCCGATTCGCCGCAGTTTCCCGACAAGTTCGACATGCGCCGACCAGCGAAACTGGTCCACCACCTGCACCCAGTCCAGCGCATAACCCGCATCGACCAGGTGCCGCACGTCGCGGGCAAAGCTGACCGGGTTGCACGACACATAGGCGATCCGCGCAATCCGCGCCTGCGCCAGTTCGGCCACCTGCGCGGCGGCTCCGGCGCGGGGCGGGTCCAGAACGGCGGCGTCGAACCGGGCAAGTTCGTCGGGCATCAGCGGGCGGCGGAACAGGTCGCGCGGCTCGGTCGTGACCCGTTTCAGCGCTTCCGCATTGCGCCAGCCGTGATCCAGCGCCTCCAGCATGTCGGCCTCGCCCTCGACCGCGTGCACGGCGGCCTGCGCGGCGAGCGGCAGGGAGAACGTGCCGCACCCGGCGAACAGATCGACCACACGCGCCGCATCGCCGACGATCTCCTGCACCGCGCCCAACAGCGCCGCCTCGCCCTCGCGCGTGGCCTGCAGGAAGGCACCCGGTGGCGGCACCACCCGCGCCGCGCCGAAATACTGTCCCGGAGGGGCAGCCAGCGCCACGGTCTCGCCCTCCCACGTCAACCGCGCCAGCCCATGCGTTGCTGCAATCCCGCCCAGCGTGGCGCGCAATGGGCCGTCGAGCGGCTTGCCTCCCGTCACCGCCACGTCGAGACCATTATCGGAGGCCGTGACGGTCACCGCCAAAGCGCTCTTGCGGCTGGCCCCGGCCAGCGCCAGCGTCTGCGCCACGTCGCGCCCGGCCAGAACCTCGGGCAGCAGCAGGCGGCAATCGGGAATCTCGGCGATCACGTCCGAGGCGCGACCGTGAAACCCGACAAGCGCCCCTTTTTTCGTCCGCCGCACCGCGAATGTGGCCCGCCGGCGTGACAAGGGCGGGGAGGTGACGATGGGGCGCAGAACGGCGTCCAGCCCCTGCGCGGCCAGGGCATTGCGCACGACCTGCTGTTTCCAATCGGCCACGAACCCGTCACTGGCATGTTGCAACTGGCAGCCGCCGCAGGCGCGATAATGCGGACAGGGCGGCTGCACCCGGTCCGGTGAGGGCGTGACAATGCGGATATCGGTCAGCCGCTCGCCATCGCGAACCCCGCTGACGGTTTCCCCCGGCAGACAGCGCGGGGCAAAGACCGGACCCGGCGCAACGCCGTCGCCCTTGTGGCCCAGCCGCTCGATCGTGACCGTATCGCGCACCTATTCCGCCGCCTCGGCCCGGATGAAACCGCCCGATTGCCGGTTCCAGAACCGCGCATAAAGGCCGCCGCGCTCCAGCAGCGCGTCATGGGTGCCGGTCTCGACGATCTGGCCGTGTTCCATGACGATGATCCGGTCCATTTCCGACAGGGTGGACAGCCGGTGCGCGATGGCCAGCACGGTCTTGCCCTCCATCACGCGATGCAGCGCCGACTGGATCGCGGCCTCGACCTCGGAATCCAGCGCGCTGGTGGCTTCGTCCAGCACCAGAATCGGCGCGTTCTTGAGAATGGCGCGGGCCAGTGCGATGCGTTGACGCTGCCCGCCCGACAGCTTGACGCCGCGTTCGCCCAGATGCGCGTCATAGCCGCGCCGGCCCTTGTGGTCCTGCATGTCGACGATGAAGTCATGCGCCTCGGCCTTTTGCGCGGCGGCGATCATTTCCTCTTCGCTGGCATCGGGGCGGCCATACCGGATATTGTCGCGGGCCGAGCGGTTGAACATCGCGGTTTCCTGCGTGACCATTCCGATCTTGCGGCGCAAACTTTCCTGCGTGACCTGTTCGATGTCCTGCCCGTCGATGCGGATCTGGCCCTGCTCGCCGTGATAAAGCCGCAGTAGCAGTGCCACCAGCGTCGATTTTCCCGCCCCCGAGGCCCCGACAATGCCCAGCTTTTCCCCCGGCGCGATGGTCAGGTTTATGTCCTGCACCCCACCCACATCGCGCCCGTAGGTGAATGTGACGCCGTCGAACGCGATCTCGCCGCGGGGCACCTGCAACTCCGTCGCGTCGGGCGTGTCGTTGATTCGCGTGCGCGGGGTCAGGGTGTTCATGCCGTCCTCGACCTCGCCGACATTTGAATAGATCGCCATCAGCGTGAAACTGACCCAGCCGGTCATCTGCGCGATGCGGATGGCGACGGTTCCGGCTGCGACGATGTCGCCCGTGCTGGTCAGACCGCGCTGCCACAAAAGCAGCGTCGCACCGATCAGCAGCACCGGCAACAGCCCGGCCAGCGTCATCAGGCACAGCCGGAACAGCGCCGCCAGGCGCCCGAAATCCAGCGCGCGGTCGCGGTAGTGGCCCATCGCGCCCAGCGCGGCGCGGTCCTCGTGATCGTCATGGGCGAACAGCTTGACGGTGGTGATATTGGTGACGGTATCCACCACCTGCCCCGACACCATCGCCCGCGCCCCGGCGCGGAACCCGGCGCGTTTGCGGATGCGCGGCAGGAAGGCGGCGATCAGGATGAAATAGGCCACCAGCCAGATCAGGAACAGGATCGTCACGCGCCAGTCGATCGCGCCCAGCAGCGCCAACGAGCCCGCCAGCGAGGCCAGCGCAAAGGCGACCACGTTGATGACCTCGGCGGCAACATCCGTCACCGCGCGGGCGGTCTGCATCTGTTTCTGCGCGATGCGTCCGGCAAAATCGTCGTCAAAGAACGTCACCGCCTGACCCAGTGTCCAGCGATGCAGCCGCGACAGCACCAGCGGCAGCACGTTGGGCTGCACGATGACGGAATTCGATGCCGCCGACAGCCCGAACAGCAGCGGGCGCGCGATCAGGAAAAACCCGATCGTCCCCGCGATCAGCAGCGTGTTGGAACCGTCAAAGAACCCCTCCGGCCCGCTTTGCGTCGCCGCATCCACCACCAGCCCGAGAATCAGCGCTGTGATCGCCTCCATCCCGCCGGCGGCGGCGGACAGGAATGCCGCAAGCCACAGCGCCGGCCACGCGCCCGACAGACACCAGCGGATGAACGCCAGCAGAGTGACCGGCGGAGGTCCGTCGGCGGGGCGAAAGGCGTCGATCATGTTTCCGATTTTCATTCCGCGGCCTCGGGTTTCCGGGCTCGGCCCGTGTGGCGTGACCGGAACAGCCCATATAGGCCGTTTCCGGCCAAATGCGCGTCACCGTCGCCCGGCGCGACGATACGGCCCAGATCCATCTTCAGAACACAATCCATAGGCGCAATGGTAGATTCAGCAGGCGTGATGGCAATGGCCGTCTTGCCCCGCTTCGTGCCAACGCGGTCGTCTGATCCGATTCGACCGAGGCGCTGAACGCCGACCCTCATGCGCGGGCCAGCAGTTCCGCGCGGCCGATGGCAAAGCCGGAGTCGATCCAGTCCTGCTCCAGCGCCGCCAGCCGCGCGCCGAGCGCCGGGCCGGTGAAACGCGGCATCAGATCGCCGGCTGCCAACGGGAAGACTGCCTTGGCACCTTGAGTGGCGGCGTCGAGCGCGTCGGGCTGCCAAGGCTGCTCGCTCCACGCGGCGCGCAGCAGCAGGGCGTCGCGCGCGCCGATCTCGCCCAGACGATAGCCCAGCTCGCCGGCACCCATCAGGCTGCTGGCACCCTCCTGCACCTGCTCCAGCCGCTTGCGGTCGGCCTTGCTCAGCCGAAGCGCGGTTTCGGTGTCGATACCGCCCAGCGCCGCCAGACGGCGCAGCGGATCGGGTTCTACGCCTGCCTGCGTTTCCAGATGGATCAGCGGCGCCAGCGCGCGGTCGTCGGCCCCCGGCAAAAGCTGCCCCAGCACCCCAGTCGAGCGCATCGCCGCCAGCGACGGCGCCGGATCGGGCGCGGCCAGAAGTTTCAGCATCTCGGCCCCGACACGCTCCCGCGACAACTGCGCCAGCCCGTCGAGATTTTGCGCGATGGCGGACAGCGCCTCGGGATCGAACCCCTGATCTGCATCGCCATACCACGCGTGAAAGCGGAAATAGCGCAGGCTGCGCAGGTAATCCTCGCGGATGCGGTCGCGCGCCTGCCCGATGAAGCGCACGCGGCGCGCGCGCAGATCGACCAGACCGCCCAGCGGGTCGATCACCGTGCCGTCGGGGCGGGCGTAAAGCGCGTTCATGGTGAAATCGCGCCGCGCCGCGTCCTCGGCCACATCGCCGGAAAACGCCACCACCGCGCGCCGCCCGTCGGTGGCGACATCGCGGCGAAAGGTCGTCACCTCATGCGCCAGACCGTCGGCCACCAGCGTGACGGTGCCGTGGTCGATGCCGGTCGGCACGGCCCTGATCCCGGCCTTTTGCGCCAGGTCCACCACCCGTTGCGGCGTCGCGTCGGTGGCGATGTCGATATCGCTGACCGGAACGCCCAGCAGCGCGTTGCGCACGCAACCGCCGACAAACAACGCCTGCGCGCCCCCGGCCTCGATCGCGGCGCAGACCGATTGCGTCGCGGGATCGTTCAGCCAATCGTCGGTGATCCGCGTCATGTCTCCATCCGCTCGGCCAGGGCGCGCAGCATCCGCGCGGTGGCGCCCCAGATGTAGTAGGGGCCGTAGGGCACGGTGAAATAATAGCGCCGCGTGCCGCGCCAAAAGCGTGATTCGATCAGGTAATTCCCGGGGTCCAGAAGATGCGCCAGCGGCACCGAAAACACCTCCTCGACCTCGCCCGGTTCGGCGACGATATCGAATGGCTGTTCGATGGCGGCGATGACGGGCGTGACGTGAAACCCGGTGACCGTTTCGTGCCCCGGCATGTGGCCCAGCACCTGTGCCAGCCCATAGGGCAGGCCGATTTCCTCGTTCGCCTCGCGCAGGGCGGCGGCGGTCACGTCGGCATCGCCCTCGTCCTGCTTGCCGCCGGGAAACGAGATCTGGCCGGGATGATGTTTCAGCGCCGAGGAACGTTTCGTCAGGATGACATGGGGCGCGCCATCGCCCAGTTGCACCGGCACCAGCACGCCGGCGGGACGCAGAACGCGCCCCTCCGGCAGGATCGTCTCGGGGTTCAGGTCGAAATCGGACGATTCCGCCCCCTCGCGCGCCAGGGCTGCGCGCAGGGCGGCGACGATGTCACTCGGCATCCGGGGCATCGCTGTCAAAACCCACGCTGGCCGGATCGAGGTCGTAATGCGCGCCGCAAAACTGGCAATCGGCGGTCACGCGGCCATCATCGGTGGTCATCTTCTCGATGTCGCGCGGCGAATAGATCGACAGGCTCTGGCGCACGCGATCCTCGGAACAGGTGCAGCCGAAACGTACGGCCTGCGCGTCGAACACGCGGGGTTGTTCCTCGTGAAACAGGCGCACCAGCAGGTCGGTGGGCGGCACCGTCGGGCCGATCAGCTCGGCCTCCTCGACCGTGTCGAGCAGGATATTGGCGCGGTTCCAGTTCTCGATCGCGTCACCGTCCAGCAGATCCTGCGCCGAAACCAGCCCGCCGGTGCCCTCGCGGGTGGCCATCAGCGGCGAGGCCTTGGGCATGTGTTGCAACAAGATCCCCCCGGCGCGCCATTGGTCCTCCGTGCCCTCGCGGCCGAAACTCAGCGAGAACCGGGTCGGCAATTGTTCGGATTGCGCGAAATACGCCTCGGCGCAGGCGCGCAGGCTGGGGCCGATTAGCGGCGTGATGCCCTGATAGGGGCTCATGTCCTCGCCCTGGTGGATCAGGATGGCGAAATAGCCCTCACCGATCTGGTCGAAGGGTTTGCCCTCGTCCAGCCGGTCGCGGTCGAAACTGGCATAGGCGCGGATGCGGGCGGGTTCACCCTCTTTCACGGGGGCGAAATAATCGGTGGCGATCATCCGCACCGCGCCTTTGGACTGCACCTGAAGCGACAGCTTCCAACGCAGTTTGATGGTCTGGCCGATCAGCGCCGTCAGCAGCGCCATTTCCGCCACCAGCGCCTCGACTTGCGGGGGGTAATCGTGCTGTTTCAGAATGCCGCCCAACACGCCGTCCAGCCGCGCCACGCGGCCGCGGATGTCCGATGCGTCAAGCTGGAAGGGCAGGACGGTGTCGTCCCACGCGAGTTTCGATCCGAGGGTCATGGGGTTCCTTTATCTGCCGCAGATTGGCATACCGCTGCAATATAGGTGGATCAAGCGCCGTTGAAAGGGGTGGCTCAGTCCCGCTGGCCGATCCGCGGCTCGGTTCCGGCACGCAGACGGGCGATGTTGGCGCTGTGCCGCCAGAACACCAGCGCCGCAAGAACGATTGCCAGCACCAGCGTGTTGATCTGGCCCATGACCACCACCCACAGGATTGAGGACGCCGCCGCGCCCAGGGCGCCGGCCGAGGATATGCGGGTCAGCGCCGCCGATGCTGCCCAGGTCACGCAGCAGGCCACGCCCACAGGCCAGGCCAGCGCCAGCCAGAGGCCGAGGAACGTCGCGACCCCCTTGCCGCCGCGAAACCCCGACCAGAGCGGCCAGCAATGGCCGAGAAACGCCGCCAGCCCCGCCAGTTGCGCCGCGTCCTCGCCCGCGAAGGCGCGCGCCAGAAGCACCGCCACCGCGCCCTTGGCACCGTCCAGCAGCAGCGTCAGCGCAGCGGCGCGCTTGTTGCCCGTGCGCAGCACGTTGGTGGCGCCGGTATTGCCCGACCCGATGGCGCGCAGATCGCCCAGGTTCATCAGCCGCGCCAGGATCAGCCCGAAGGAAACCGACCCCAACCCGTAACCGACCAGCGCCCAGACGATCAGCAATGTGGCGGACGTTTCGAATGGCGGCATCATGTCCTCCGGTAAACGGCCTGTCCGGACACGTAGGTCGCCAGAACCCGGCCCTGCATGCGCGCGCCGTCAAACGGCGTGTTGCGCGATTTGCTGTTGAGCGTGGCGCGGTCCAGCACGAACGGCGCGTTGGGATCGAACAGCACCAGATCGGCAGGCGCGCCATTCGCCAGCCGCCCCGAATCCAGCCCCAGCCGTTTGGCAGGGTTCAGCGCCATCGCGCGGAACAGACCGGGCAGGTCCATCTGACCGCCATGATACAGGCGCAGCGCCGCCGGCAGCAGCGTTTCCAGCGCCACCGCGCCGCTGGCCGCCTCCTCGAAGGGCAGGCGCTTGGATTCCTCGTCCTGCGGCGTGTGCATCGAACTGATGACGTCGATCAGCCCGTCGCGCAGCGCCCCGATAACCGCCTGCCGGTCGTCCTCGGATCGCAAGGGCGGCTTCAGCTTGAAGAAGGTGCGGTAATCGGCAACATCGAATTCGTTCAGCGTCAGATGGTGGATGCCGATCCCGGCGGTGACGTCCAGCCCGTTGGCCTTGGCGCGTTTCAGCGCGGGCAGGGCGCGGGCGGTGGTGATCTGGTCGGCGTGATAGCGCGCGCCGGTCATCTCGATCAGGGCGATGTCGCGGTCGAGCCCCATCCGTTCGGCCATGGGGGAAACGGCGGGCAAACCACGCAGAGAGGCGAATTTGCCCGAGGTGGCGGCCGCGCCGCGCGAGAGGCCCGGTTCCTGCGGATGCGCGATCACCAGCGCATTGCAGGACCGCGCATAGGTCAGCGCGCGCGAAAATACCCGCGTGTCGGCCACCACATGATCGCAATCGGTGAAGGCCACCGCGCCCGCATCCATCAGGAAGCCGATCTCGGTCATCTCGCGCCCTTCGCGGCCCTTGGTCAGCGCGGCCATGGGCAGCACGTTGACCGGTGCGGCCTCGTTCGCGCGGCGGCGCACGAATTCCAGCGTTTCGGGTGTGTCGATGGCGGGTGTGGTGTCGGGGCGGGTGATTATGGTCGTGACCCCGCCCGCCGCCGCCGCCAGACCGGCGGAGCGATAGGATTCCTTGTGCCGCTCGCCGGGTTCGCAGACCTTGACGCCGATATCGACGATGCCGGGGGCAAGGCAGCGATTGTTGCAGTCTATGACGGTGACATCGCCTGCCGCAATGTTTCGCGCGCGAAACATTGTATCAAATTCAACCTGTTCCGGTAAGATTTCGTCAATCTTTCCGGCGCGCACCAGCAGGTGACCGGAGGCGTCGGTGCCTGCCTCGGGGTCGATCAGGCGGGCGTTCTGGAACAAGGTGACACTCATGCGCGCGCCCTTTCGATGGTCCTTATGGTGGCGTCGGGATCGGCCTGAAACTTGATCAGGTGCTTGTCGCCGCCGATGGTGACGATCTGCACGAAACTGCCCATGCGGCGCAACCGCGCAATGTCGGCCAGCGGCACGTGACGCTCGCCGGGGCCGCGCAGGGCGGTGGCGTCCAGTTCCCACACCGCCGCCATCTCCTCGGAAACGAGATACCAGCCGCGTACCGCGATCGCGCCCAGACCGGCAATGGCGCCGACCCAGATGTTGGGATCGTCCATCAGCCACAGCACGAACATCGCCGCCGCCATCGCAAGGGCGGCAAGTTTGGCGTGGCTGCGCAGATAGGCGTCGCGGCTGGGAGGAAACCGGATCGTGGCGCCGCTCACAGCATGAGCACCAGCAGGATGACGATGGCAATGACGATCAGCACCGCGACGACACCCATCGTGCCGATGCGCCGCGATTTCGCGCGTTCCGCACGCGGCGGGGCCGGTGGCGGACCCGATCCGATCCGCGCGCTTTCCGTGGGGATCGGGCCGGTATCGCTCCAATCCGTCGCCTCTTCGCTGTAGCTGGCGATCAGGGTAACGTCGCCGGTCGGCGTCAGGCTGGCGGATTTGCCCCGGAACGCGCGGCTGCGAACGATCATCACCCATCCGTCCAGCGCATTCAGCCGGGCGCGGTCGTTGTCGATCTGCTCGGCCGGCACGCCCAGACCCTCGGTCAGGTAACCCGCCAGCCCCAACTCGTCGAGATCGCTGAGCGGGAAGATATCCACATTGGCGGGGTCGAGATCATCCGCTCCCAGAACCTGCGCCGCCGCGCCCGGCTCGCGCAGGAACCTGGCCTGTTCGGCGGGCATGTTCAGCGCAAAGACGCGCACGATGCCGTGTTCGTTCTCGGATATGGTGATGGTGTCGCTCATGCTGCCCCCTCCTGATCCGAACGCAGGTTGCGCGCCAGCAGTTCCATTGCGGCCATGCGCACCGCCACGCCCATTTCCACCTGATCCTGGATCACGCTGCGGTTGATGTCATCGGCCAGCGTGCCGTCGATCTCGACGCCGCGGTTCATCGGGCCGGGATGCATGATGATGGCGTCGGGTTTCGCCAGCGCCAGCTTGTCCGCGTCCAGCCCGTAGCGGTGGTAATATTCGCGCTCGGACGGGATGAAGCCGCCATCCATGCGTTCCTTTTGCAGGCGCAGCATCATCACCACATCGACATCGGCCAGACCCTCGGCCATGTCCTCGTAGACCTCGACCCCGAATTCGGCGATCCCGGCGGGCATCAGGGTCGGCGGGCCGATCAGGCGGATGCGATTTTCCATCTTGCCCAGCAGCAGGATGTTGGAACGCGCCACCCGGCTATGGGCGATGTCGCCGCAGATCGCCACCGACAGGCGGTGCAGCCGCCCCTTGGCGCGCCTTATCGTCAGCGCATCCAGCAGCGCCTGCGTGGGGTGTTCGTGGCGCCCGTCACCGGCGTTCAGCACCGCGCAATTGACCTTTTGCGCCAGCAGGTCCACCGCGCCCGATTGCGGGTGGCGCACCACCAGGAGGTCGGGGCGCATGGCGTTCAGCGTCAGCGCCGTGTCGATCAGGGTTTCGCCCTTTTTCACGCTGCTGGCCTGCATCGCCATGTTCATCACATCCGCGCCCAGCCGCAGCCCCGCCAGTTCGAAACTGGCCTGCGTGCGGGTCGAGTTCTCGAAAAACATGTTGATCTGGGTCAGCCCCGCCAGCACGTCAGAATGTTTCGCAGGCTGGCGGTTCATTTCGACATAGGATTCCGCCAGATCGAGGATCGCCGTGATGTCATGGGGGGCGAGGTGCTCGATTCCCAGAAGATGGCGATGGGCGAACGTCATGTGGCAGGCTCCGGCACGGGGTGTCGCGGCGGTTATAGGAACCGCGGCGCCGCGGGGCAATAGAGGGCGCTGCCGCAAGGCGCCGGGAGTGGTAACGACACGCTACCGCGCGGGTCGCGCTTTCGGGCGTACCTTCGGCTTGGTCGGCTTGCAATCGCCATCGGGCGTGCAGGTGGTTCCCGGCGCGCAGATCGCACCTCCCGCGCAGCGCGTCGCGCCCGCCTCCGAGCAGCCCCCGCCCTCAAGGCACAGGCTGCCCGGAAAACACCAGCGTCCCTTGCCGCAATCGGTGGCGTTCTGCGGCACGCATCCCCGGATCAGCGAGCATTTGAAACCGGCATCGCAAACCGAGCCGGTATCGCATTTCTTCGCCCCGAGCGACGAACAGCCGCCCGTGGACAGGCACTGCGTGCCCGCGGGACAGGTGCGCCCCAGCCCGCAATCGATCCGCCCTTGCGCCACGCAATTGCCCGCCGCGCCGCAGGTGGTGCCGGCCGGGCAGACCTGCCCCAGCGCGCATTTGCTGGCACCGGGCGGTTCGCAACCGGTGCCGTTCTGGCGGCACAACCAGCCCGGCGGGCAACTGCGTCCGCCGCCGCAATAACTGTGCCCGAGCGGGATGCAATTGCCGTCAAAGGCACAGCGCGCGCCCAGCGGGCAGCATTTGCTTACCCCGCAACGGGTGCTGCCGGTCGGGCAATCCCTGAGAAACCCCGGCGAATCCAGCAGCGATTGCGCGGCAGAGGGGGCGGGCGACAGGGCGATCAGGCACAGGACCAGCAGGTGCAGGAGGGGGCGCATCGGGATTCCTTTGGCTTCACTCTAGCGGGGCGCGCGGCGCGGCCAAAGCGTTTTGATGCGGCTGGCAAGGCTTTCGCTTGGCGCCGGGACGGGTAGTATGGGCGCAATGGAATCGGACCTTCACCCCCATATGGCGCGCGCGCTGCTGGAATGGCAGTTCGACATGGGCGCGATAGATCCCATCGGCGATGCGCCGGTGGACCGCTATGCGCTGCCCGATGCCAATCCGTGGGGCAAACGCGCGAAGCCAGCCACCCCGGCCGCGCCGGTGATCGCGCCCGCCGCCACACCGGAGGACACCGCGCAACACGTCGCGCAAGCCGCCGACACGCTGGACGCGTTGCGCGCGGCGCTGGCGGCCTTTGACGGGTGCGAGTTGAAGAAGGGCGCGCGTAATCTGGTCTTTGCCGATGGCACCACGTCCGCGCGGGTGATGATCGTGGGCGAGGCGCCGGGCCGCGAGGAGGACCGCGCAGGCCGCCCCTTCGTCGGGCAGGCGGGGCAGTTCCTTGACCGGATGTTGGCCGAAATCGGGCTGTCGCGCGAAAGCAACGTCTATATCACCAACGTGATGCCCTGGCGACCACCGCAGAACCGCACGCCGACGGGCGAGGAAATCGCGATGATGCTGCCCTTTGTCACCCGTCATATCGAACTGATCGCGCCCGAGGTGATCGTGGCCATGGGCAACACCAGCACGCAGGCGCTGCTGGGCAAGACCGGTATCACGCGGTTGCGCGGGCAATGGGCGGAGGCGCTGGGCCGTCCGGTGCTGCCGATGCTGCACCCGGCCTATCTGTTCCGCAATCCCGTCGCCAAGCGCGAGACATGGGCGGATTTGCTGGCCTTGCAGGCGCGGTTGCGCGATGGTTGATCCGCTGATCCTGCTGGCCTTTGTTCCGGCGGCACTGGCGATGAACCTGACGCCGGGGGCGGACATGATGTTCTGTCTGGGCCAGGGCCTGCGCACGGGACCGCGCGCGGCGATGGCCGCCAGTGCGGGCGTGTCCGCCGGGGTGATGGCGCATGTGGTGCTGGCCGGTCTGGGCCTTGGCGCGCTGGTCGCGGCCTTGCCGTGGCTGTTCGACGCGATCCGCTGGATCGGCGTGGCCTATCTGCTGTGGCTGGCCTGGGGCGCGTTTCGCGGGATCGAGGTTGCGGAGCAAGCGAGCGATCCCGGCGCGCGGCGCTCGTTTCGCACCGGGTTCCTGGTGAACCTGACCAACCCCAAGATCATCCTGTTCGTGCTGGCCTTCATCCCGCAATTCATCGCGCCGCAGGCCGGGCCGGTCTGGGCGCAATTCCTGATCTTCGGCGCGGTTCTGTCGCTTGGCGGGTTTGTCATCAACGGGCTGGTCGGCGCATTTGCCGGTCGCGCCCGCCGCCGCCTTGTGGGCAATCCGCGCCTTACGCGCTGGCTGGGCTATGCCAGCGGCGCGATCTTCACCGCGCTGGCCGTTCGGCTGGCCATTCTGGAAAGGGCTTGAGCCATGTCGCGTATCGACGAAAGCCGGGACTTCATTCCCGTGCGCATCGCCATCCTGACGGTGTCCGACAGCCGCTCGCTGGAGCAGGACCGCTCGGGGCAGGTGCTGGTCGACCGGCTGACGGCGGCAGGGCACATTCTGGCGGATCGCAAGATACTCCCCGACGAGCGCGACCAGATCGCCGCGCAACTGCGCGAATGGATCGCCGACGAGAACGTCGATGCGGTGATCTCCACGGGGGGCACCGGGCTGACCGGGCGCGATATAACGGTCGAGGCGCATCGCGATGTCTATGAAAAGGAAATCGACGCGTTCGGCACAGCCTTCACCATGATTTCCATGGAAAAGATCGGCACCAGCGCCATTCAAAGCCGCGCAACCGGCGGGGTCGCGGGCGGCACCTATCTGTTCGCGCTGCCCGGCAGCCCCGGCGCCTGCAAGGACGCATGGGAGGGGATTTTCTCGCTGCAGCTGGATTATCGGCACATGCCCTGCAATTTCGTTGAAATAATGCCGCGTCTGGATGAAAAACTGCGACGGAAATAGGCCGCGCCTGCGTTGACACCTTTGTGGTTTGGCATTTCGCCTTGCCGCGTTAGGCTGTTTCATCGGCCGCGTTGCTGCGGCTCAAAGGCGATTTGTGCATGCGATTTCTGAGGCAATCTCTGTTCGGCGTCTTTCTGGCGGGGCTGACGCTGGCGCTGCTGGTCTATGCCGGGCAATTGGTGATGTCGGCGATCCAGACCCGGCTGGGTGCCGAACCGCAGACACCACCGGCGCGCGAACGGGTCTTTGCCGTCAATCTGCAAACCGCCACGCTGGACAGGGTCACGCCGATCTTGCAGGCCTATGGTGCGGTGCAAAGCCGCCGCACGCTGGAATTGCGCGCTGCGGTGGGCGGGCGGGTGATCGAACTGGCCGACGCCTTCGAGGAAGGCGGCGCGGTGCGCGAGGGGCAGGTGCTTCTGCGCATCGATCCCGCCGACATGCAATCCGCGCTGGATCGGGCCGAAAGCGATCTGATGGATGCCGGGTTCGAGGCGCGCGATGCCGAGCGCGGGCTGGAACTGGCGCGCGACGAACTGGCGGCGGCAGAGGATCAGGCCGAGCTTCAGGCGCGTGCGGCGGCGCGGCAGGCCGATCTGCAGGAACGCGGCGTCGGCAGCGCGGCGCTGGTGGAATCCGCCGATCTGGCGGCCTCGGCAGCGCGTCAGGCGGTGCTGTCGCGGCGTCAGGCGGTGGCGCAGGCCGAGGCGCGGGTGGATCAGGCGGAAACCCGGCTTGCGCGCGCGCGCATCGCGCTGGACGAGGCGCGGCGCCAACTGGAGGAAACCACGCTGACCGCCGGGTTCGACGGCACCCTGTCCGAGGTGCGGCTGGTCGAGGGGCGGCTGGTGTCGCCCAACGAACAATTGGCGATGCTGATCGATCCGGACGCGCTCGAGGTCGCGTTTCGGGTCTCGACGGCGCAATATGCGCGGCTGCTGGACGATTCCGGGCGGTTGATTGCTGCCCCGGTGACGATCACGCTGGACGCCGCGGGCGCCGAACTGACCGCGACCGGCACGATCAGCCGCGCCAGCGCCGCCACCGGCGAGGGGCAGTCGGGGCGGCTGATATTCGCGCGGCTGGAGGATGCGCGCGGCTTCAAGCCCGGCGATTTCGTCACCGTCGCGGTCGAGGAACCGCCGCTGGACAATGTCGCGCGCCTGCCCGCGTCCTCCTATGACGCGGCCAGCGGCACGGTGCTGGTGCTGGCGGGCGAGGATCGTCTGCGCGCGCTTGAGGTCACGCTGCTGCGCCGGCAGGGCGACGAGGTATTGCTGGCCGGGCCGGGTCTGGCCGGCCAGGAGGTGGTGATCGGGCGCACGCCGCTGCTGGGCGAGGGCATCCGCGTGCGCCCGCTGCGCGACGAGGCTGCATTGGGTGGCGAACAGGCGATGCTGGAACTGACCGAGGACCGGCGCGCCGAACTGGTGGCGCTGGTGCAGGGCGATCCGGCGATGCAGGACGACGCCAAGGCGCGGCTTCTGGCGCAGCTCGACGCGGCGCGCGTGCCGGTCGCGCTGGTCCGGCGCATCGAAAACCGGCGCGGGGGCTAGGGCCATGCGCGAGATTCCCGACCGCGCCGGAGGGCTGCTGTCCTATTTCACGCGCCACCGCACCGCCGCCAACCTGCTGCTGGTGCTGATGCTGGCCCTCGGCGCGGCGGCGATTCCGAACATGCGGGCGCAGTTCTTTCCCGACGTGATCGTCGACAGCGTGAACGTCACCGTGATCTGGGAGGGCGCCGGCCCCGAGGATGTCGACAGCGCCATCGTGCAGGTGCTGGAACCGACGCTTCAGGCGGTGGACGGGGTCGAGGAAACCCGCGCCACCGCACGCGAGGGTATGGCCAGCATATCGCTGGATTTCGAACCGGGTTGGGACATGGCCCGCGCCACGGACGAGGTGCAGGCAGCCATCGACGCGGTCACCGAACTGCCCGACGAGGCCGAGGAACCCTCGGTGCGCCGCGCCAACTGGCGTGATCGCGTGACCGATGTGGTCATCACCGGGCCGGTCGCGCCGCTGCAACTGGGCCAGTTCGCCGACGAACTGGTGACGCGGCTGTTCGCCGCCGGGGTCACGCGCACCACCATTCAGGGGCTGGCCGCGCCCGAAACCGTGGTCGAGGTGCCGACGGTCAAGCTGATGGCGCATGAGGTCACCATGACCGAGATCGCCGCCGCGATCCGGGCCGAGGTCGATGCCGATCCGGCGGGCGACGTGAGCGGCGCCAATGCCCGCGTGCGCACCGGCACCGAGAAACGCACGCCCGCCGCCATCGCGTCCATCGTCTTGCGCAGCAATCCCGATGGCTCGAACCTGACCATCGGCGACGTGGCGCGGGTGCGCGTCGAAGGGGTGGATCGCGAGCGCGCCTATTACGTCGGCGGCGATCCGGCCATGGCCATACGGGTGGACCGGTCGGATGCGGGCGACGCCATCGCGATCCAGAAAACGGTGGAAAAGGTCGCCGCCGAATTGCAGGCCAGCCTGCCGCAGGGTGTGACGGTGGAACTGATCCGCACACGGGCCGAGATGATCTCGGGGCGGCTGGAAATCCTTGTCGATAACGGGCTGATGGGGCTGGGCCTCGTGCTTGTCCTGCTGTTCCTGTTCCTGAACGCGCGCATCGCCTTCTGGGTGGCGATGGGGATACCGGCGGCGATGTTTGCCGCCATCGCGCTGATGTATGCGGGCGGGCTGACCTTCAACATGATCTCGCTGTTCGGGCTGATCATCACGCTGGGCATCGTGGTGGACGATGCCATTGTGGTCGGCGAACACGCCGATTTCCGCGCCCGCCGTCTGGGTGAAAGCCCGACAATCGCCGCCGAGAACGCTGCACGGCGCATGGCGATGCCGGTCTTTGCCGCCACGCTGACCACGGTGCTGGCGTTTTTCGCGCTGACGGCAGTGGGCGGGCGGTTCGGCGACATGATCGCCGATGTGCCCTTCACGGTGATCACGGTGCTGCTGGCCTCGCTGGTGGAATGTTTCCTGATCCTGCCCAACCACCTGCGCCATGCCATCGCCCATTCGGCACGGGAACATTGGTATGACTGGCCCAACCGGCAGGTCAATCGCGGCTTTCGCTGGGTGCGCGACACGCTGTTCCGCCCGCTGATGGCTTGGGTGGTGCGGGCCCGTTACGTCGTCATGGGGGCTATCGTTCTGGTGCTGGCCAGCCAGATCGCGTTGCTGATCTCGGGGCAGGTGCAATGGCGGTTCTTCGACTCGCCCGAGCGTGGCTCGGTCACCGGCGATTTCGCGATGGTCGAGGGCGCCACCCGCGCCGACAGCCTCGCGATGATGCAGGAGATGCAGCGCGCGACCGAGGAACTGGGCGCGGAATACGAGGCCCGCCATGGCACCAACCCGCTGGATTACGTGATGGCGCAGATCGGCGGCAATGCCGGCTGGGGCCTGTCGGGCGCCGAGAACAAGGATGCCGATCTGCTGGGCGGCATCAACATCGAACTGATCGACGCCGATCTGCGCCCCTATTCCAGTTTCGCCTTCGTGGGCGAATTGCAGGACCGCGTGCGCCAGCATCCCATGGCCGAGACGGTCAGCTTTCGCGGCTGGCGCACCGGTCCGGGCGGCGATGCGCTGGATGTGCAGTTCTATGGCGCGGATGTGGACACGCTGAAACGTGCCAGCCTGGAATTGCAAACCACCTTGATGCGCTATCCCGAGGTCTCGGGGCTGAAGGACGATCTGCCCTATGACAAGGAGGAACTGATCCTTGATCTGACGCCGCAGGGGCAGGCGCTGGGTTTCGACATGGACGGCCTGTCCCGCGTGTTGCGCGCGCGGCTGAACGGGATCGAGGCCGCGACCTATCCCGCCGGGCGGCGCAGCGCCGCGATCCGCGTGGAACTGCCCGAAAATGAACAGACGGCGGATTTCCTCGACCGCACCTATCTGCGCGCGGCCTCGGGGGCCTATGTGCCGCTGGCCGATATCGTCAGCGTCGCGCGGCGCACCGGGTTCTCCACGGTGCAGCGCGAGAACGGGTTGCGGGTGATTTCAGTGACCGGCGACCTGTCCGAGGACGACCCCGCCCGTGCCACCGAGATCATGCAGGCGCTGGAGAGCGAGATCCTGCCGCAGATCGCCGCCGAGCTTCAGGTGGAGTGGCGGCTGGCGGGGCTGAGCGAGCAGGAGAGCGATTTTCTGGCCGACGCGCTGACCGGGCTGATCCTGTGCCTGACCGGCATCTATCTGGTGCTGGCCTGGGTGTTTTCCAGTTGGACCCGGCCACTGGTGGTGATGGCGATCATCCCCTTCGGCCTGATCGGCACGATCTGGGGCCATTACATGTGGGAGGTGCCGCTGAGCATGTTCACGGTCGTGGGTCTTCTGGGCATGACCGGGATCATCATCAACGATTCCATCGTTCTGGTCAGCACCATCGACGAATACGCCGCGACGCGCGGGCTGATACCGTCCATCGTGGATGCGGCGGCGGACCGGCTGCGCCCGGTGATGCTGACCACGCTGACGACGGTTCTGGGGCTGACGCCGCTGCTCTACGAGCAAAGCCAGCAGGCGCAGTTCCTGAAACCCACGGTGATCACGCTGGTCTATGGGCTGGGCTTCGGCATGGTGTTGGTGCTGCTTCTGGTGCCCGCCCTGATTGCCGCGCAGAACGATCTGGTCCGGCCCTTGACCGCCCTGCGCCGCGGCCTGCGCAGCAAGGCCATTCGCGGCGCTGTCGGCGCGGCGCTGGCGCTGGTGGTGGCGTGGCTGGGGGCGACGATGCTCTGGCCGCTGGCCACCGGAGCCTTGCCCGCCGCGTTGCGCTGGGCGGTGCCGGGACTGACGCCGATGCTGGCGGGGCTGGTCCTGTTCCCGTTCGGCGCGGCGGTTCTTGTGCTGGGGGTTTACCTCGTCTCGGCGCTGAGGCTGCCGCGGCGGCGCAGTTGATTCATCCGCGCGGTCGCCAGATCGGCCAGTTCCGCGACACGGGCGCTGGTGTTCAGTTCGCCGTCGCGCAGCGCCGCCAGCGGCACCCAGGCCGCCTCCAGCGCGTCATCGGCAGCGACGGGCGTTCCCGCGCGGTATTCGCACAGCACCGCCGCCAGAAGGTAATGCAGTGCCAGCGCGCCGGTTTCGTCATGGCGGATCACGTCGATATTGGTCAGGTATTCGACCGGATCGGCATGCAGGCCGGTTTCCTCGTGCAGTTCGCGCATGGCGGCTTCCAGCGCGGTTTCGCCGGGTTCCACATGCCCGCCGGGAAAGCCCCATAAACCGTAATCGGGGTTCTTGGACCGCCGCACCAGCAGCGCGTGATCATCGCGGATCACCACCGCCAGCGCGCCGAGGCGGGGGATGATCATTGCGATGTGCATCCCCGAACGTCCACCGCGCGGGCGCTGCCCAGAACCGTGATGCGGATGGCCGAGCGGTCCAGCGCAAAACCGCCGCCGCTTTCGTGGATCAGATCGGAGGTGGCGGTCAGCACATCGCCGTCGCGCGTCGTGCGGGTTGGCGAGACCCAGATGCCGGGATCGCCGGGTTCGATCACCGCGACCTCGGTGCCGCCGGTGGGCGGCAGGGTCATCCGCGCGGTCAGGCGGATGCCGTCATCGGTGGGGGCGAGGCGGCAGATGGCCTTGTCCATCCCGGCCTCTTGTGCGGAATGCGGACGCTGCGCCAGCGCGGCGGCGATGGCCGGGCTGCGCGCGGCCTGCGGGTCAAGCGCCTGGTCAAAGGCGACGGTGCCGGGAATGCAGATATCGCGACACATCCCCAGTTCCATCCGGCCCGACAGACGCAGGGCCCGGCCGGGGCTGGCGGGCGTGATCTCGACCGGCAGGATCAGGCGGGACGCGTAGCCGATGGATTGAAACCCGTTCTGGTCGAACACCACCGGCGTCGGCCAGTGGATGTTCACGGCCCCGATATTGCGCGAGCCGCTCCAGTCGAATCGCGGCGCGATTCCGGCCTCGCCGGGGGCGCGCCAATAGGTCTTCCAGCCCTCGGCCAGCGTCAGTTCCAGCGCCGCCATGTGGGTGCCGCGCGGCGTGGTGCCGCCGTCCAGCACCCGCACGCGCACCAGCCCGTCCATGTCGGACTGGGCCGGAGCCATGGACGCCGTCGCCATCGCGGCGCAGAACGTCAGGACAATGGATAACGCCTTCATCATCCGTTCTTGATGCGCCTTGCGGCGACCGGGAACAAGTCACGATCCGGTCAGCGCCTTGCAATCATTGCCCCCCGTATCAGGTGATGGGACCATTGTGCCTTGCATGGCGTGGCCCGCCCGTCCATGCTGGGATTGCGCGACTTCTGGAATGCGGACGAAACACCATGGACCTGACCGGAAAACTGCTGATCGCGATGCCCGGGATGGGCGATATGCGGTTCGAACATTCGGTGGTTGTCATGTGCAGCCATACCGATGAGGGTGCGATGGGGCTGATCGTGAACAAGCCCGCAAGCGACGTGCGCCTGTCGGACATGCTGGACCAGTTCGATATCGTGTCGGACCCGCCCGGACGTGACATGGCGGTGCATTTCGGCGGCCCGGTCGAAACCGCGCGCGGCTTTGTGCTGCATTCCGAAGATTACGTCTCGAGCCTGCAGACGCTGGAGGTGACCGACCGTCTCAGCATGACCGCCACTTTGGATATTCTCGAGGACATCGCCGTGGGCAAGGGGCCGCAGCGCGCATTGATGATGCTGGGCTATGCCGGTTGGGGTGCGGGCCAGATCGAGGGTGAGATTGCCATGAACGGCTGGCTGACCGCCGATCCCGACCCCGAACTGATCTTTGCGCGGCCCGATCACGAGAAATGGGAGGCGGCGCTGAACCTGCTTGGCGTCGATCCGCTGACCCTGTCGGCGGCGGCAGGACGGGCCTAATCGCGCGGCGCGGCGGCGCGGCGCAGGCGATCGTTGATGGCGCGGCCCAGCCCGCGCTCGGGGATCGGGGCGATCGCGATGGGGCGGCCGGTCGCATCCAGCGCGTGCAGATGGCCGAACAGGTTCGCCGCCGCCTCTGACAGATCGGCCCTGGGCGACAGGTTCAGGTCGCAATCCATATCGCCGAAACCCAGCAGCACTTCGCCCGGTTGCGCGGCCGTTGCGTTCAGACGCACTGGCGCGTCCGGCGCGTAATGCGACGCCAGTTGTCCCGGCGCGCTGGGCGTCGCGACGGGTTGTGCGGGGGCGAGGCTGCGGCCCAGCAAAGCTTCGATCTTTTCGGCGGCGATGCCGCCCGCGCGCAGCAGGCGGGGTGCGTCATCCACATCGACGGCGAGAATCGTGGATTCGACGCCGACCGTGCAGGGGCCGTCGTCGATCACCGCCGCGATCCGCCCTTCCAGCCCCGCCAGCACATGCGCCGCTGTCGTCGGGCTGATCCGCCCCGAAGGGTTGGCCGAGGGCGCGGCAAGAGGGCCGTCAAAGGCGCGCAACAGACCCTGAGCCGCCCTGTGCGCGGGCACGCGAATCGCCAGCGTGTCCAATCCCGCCGTGACCAGCGGCGAGATCCCGTGCCCCTCGCGCAGCGGCAGAACCAGCGTCAGCGGCCCCGGCCAGAAGGCATCGGCAAGGCGCGTGGCGGTGTCGGTCCATCTCACATAGCGGCGCGCCGCTTCGGCATCTTCAACATGCACGATCAGCGGGTTGAAGGCGGGCCGCCCCTTGGCCGCATAGATTGCCGCCACCGCCGCCCCGTTTCGGGCATCGGCGCCAAGGCCATAGACGGTCTCGGTCGGGAAGGCGACCAGTTGGCCGTCGGCCAACAAATCGGCGGCGCGGGCCAGATCGGCCGGGCTGGCATCCAGCACGCGGGTTTGCGGTTTCGGCATGGCGGTGACGCTGCGTTTTGGTTGTGGGACCGGCCTTTGTGGTCTGGTATAGGGGCCAGATCAACATCCTTAATCGCGCTGCGCCGAGTTGCCAAGCCCGGCCTCCTCTCCGCCCCAGATCACGAGGTTTCGATCCATGACCTATCGCGCCCCCGTCTCCGAATACGAATTCATGCTGCGCCATGTGGTCGGGTTCGACGCTGTCGCCGCGACCGAGCGGTTTTCGGATGCCAGCGCCGATATGGTCACCGCGATCCTGACCGAGGCGGGCAAGATGTGCGAAGAGGTGCTGGCCCCCTTGCAGCGCCCCGGCGATCTGAACCCGGCGCGGCTGGAAAATGGCGTGGTGCGTACGCCGCCGGGCTTTGCCGAGGGGTTCAAGGCCATCGCCGATGGCGGCTGGGTCGGGATCAACGGCGATCCGGACTATGGTGGCATGGGCCTGCCGATGACCCTGGGCACCGCCGTCAACGAGATGATGTCCGCCGCCTGCCTGTCGCTGCAACTGGCCCCGTTGCTGACGCAGGGCCAGATCGAGGCGCTGGAGCATCACGCCAGCGACGCGCTGAAGGAACGATACCTGCCCAAGCTGATGAGCGGGCAATGGACCGGAACGATGAACCTGACCGAACCGCAGGCCGGATCGGATGTGGGCGCGCTGACGACGAGGGCCGAGCCGAATGACGACGGCACCTACGCGATCACAGGGCAGAAGATCTATATCACCTGGGGCGACAACGATTTCACCGAGAACGTGATCCATCTGGTGCTGGCACGCCTGCCCGGCGCGGTGGCGGGCCCCAAGGGGATCAGCCTGTTTCTGGTGCCGAAATTTTTGCCCGATGCGGAGGGCAATCCGGGCCGCGCCAATGATCTCAAGGTGGTCAGCCTGGAACACAAGATGGGCATTCACGGCTCGCCCACCTGCGTGATGCAGTATGACGGCGCGACCGGCTGGCTGGTCGGGGCGGAACATGGCGGCATGGCGGCGATGTTCACCATGATGAACAATGCCCGTCTGGGCGTCGGCGGCGAGGGCGTCGGCGTGGCCGAGGCCGCCTGTCAGCAGGCGCTGGACTATGCGCGCGAGCGCAAGCAGGGCAAATCCGCCAGCGGCACCATCGTCGATCACGCCGATGTCCGCCGGATGCTGACGGGCATGCGCGCCGATGTCTTTGCCGCCCGTGCGATCATGCTGGCCTGCGCGGTGGCGATCGACATGCAGAAGGCGACCGGCTCGGCTGATTGGACGGCGCGTGCCGCGCTGCTGACCCCGATCGCCAAGGCCTTCGGCACCGATATCGGCAACGAGGTCGCCTATACCGGCGTGCAGGTGCATGGCGGCATGGGCTTTATCGAGGAAACCGGCGCGGCGCAGTTTTCCCGCGATGCCCGCGTGTTGCCGATCTATGAAGGCACCAACGGCATTCAGGCGATGGATCTGGTGGGACGCAAGATGATGGACGGGGGCGAGGCTGCGTTCCGCCTGCTGGACGAGATCGAAAGCCACGCCGAAAGCGCCCGCGCAACCCTGCCCGATCTGGCCGAACCGGTCTGGCAAGCCGGTGAAACCCTGCGCGAGGCGACCGAATGGCTGGTGGCGCAGGACGACATGACCGACCGTTTCGCCGGGGCCGTGCCCTATCTGCGCGCCTTCGCCCGCGTGCTGGGCGCGCATTATCATCTGGCCGCCGCCCTGGCCGATCCCGGTGGCGCGCGCGAAAAGCTGGCGCGCTATTACATCACCGCGATACTGCCCGAACATGCCGGGCTGCTGGTGCAGGCGCAGGCCGGGGCCGAGGCGCTGTTCGCGCTCGGCGCCGACGATCTGGCGGTCTGAGCCATGGACGGAGCAGGCAAGACGGGGCTGCGTTACCCTTGGTCCGAGCCGCCCGAAGAGGGCGCGGCGATCGAGGTGGCGGATGGCGTGTTGTGGATGCGCCTGCCGCTGCCGATGAAGCTGGACCATGTCAATGTCTATGCGCTGGACGACGGCGACGGCTGGACCGTGATCGATACCGGGTTCAACAGCCGCCGCACGCGCGCCATCTGGACCGCGCTGATGGCCGGGCCTCTGGCGGGCAAACCGGTGGCGCGCGTAGTGGTCACGCATCATCACCCCGATCACATGGGGCTGGCCGGATGGTTTCAGCGCGACCACGGTGCGGAACTGGTCACGACGCGCACCGCGTGGCTGTTCGCGCGGATGCTGACGCTGGACGAGCAGGGCGAATGGCCCGCCGAGACGCTGGCCTATTACCGCAGCGCCGGCATGGACCGGGAGGTCTATGACAAGCGTGCGGCGCAGCGTCCGTTCAACTTCTCGGATGTGGTCGCGCCGATGCCGCTGGGGTTCACCCGCGTGAAACAGGGCGACGTGATCGCGATGGGCGGGCGAGATTGGGACGTGCATATGGGCAGCGGCCACGCGCCCGAACACGCGACGTTCTGGAGCCGGGACGACAATCTGGTGCTCTCGGGCGATCAGATCCTGTCGACCATCAGCCCCAATATCGGCGTCTACGCCACCGAGCCGCAGGCCGATCCGCTGGCCGAATGGCTGGAAAGCTGCGAGCGCCTGTCGCATCTGGCGCGCGAGGATCAGCTGGCGCTGGGCGGGCACAAGCTGCCGTTTACGGGCCTGCCGCACCGGATGGGTCAGTTGATCGAAAATCACCACGGCGCGCTGCGGCGTCTGCTGGATCATCTGGACCGCCCGAAAACCGCCGCCGAATGCTTTGCACCGTTGTTCAAGCGCCGCATCGGCGAAGGCGAATACGGTCTGGCGCTGGTCGAATCCGTCGCTCACCTGAACCACCTTTTCCATCAGGGGCTTGTCACGCGGGAACGGCGCACCGAAGATGGGGCATGGCTGTTCCAGCGCAAGGTGGGCTGACATGGGCGAGGGCATAGACACATCGGCCGAAGCCGCCGAGAACGCGATTCTGCCGCGCATGCACGAGGTTCATGCCGATCCCAGGGACGCGCCCCGCACCGATTGCGTACCCGACAGGATGAAGCGCCCCTGCAAGGACAAGAGCGCGGCGCAATGGGCCTATGAGCGGCTGATTCTCTACATCCGCAACTTCGAGGAGCAGCTTGACAGCGAACACGAGGTCGCCATGGGCTTTACCGGCGGCAACACGGGCGTGTTGCGGATCGAGGGGATGGGCTATTTCGATCCCGATATCGTCACCTTCTATGGCCGCGATGCGGGCGGAACCCGCAACCAGCTGATCCAGCATGTCACCCAGTTGAACGTGCTGCTGCGCGCGATGCCCAAGCCCGATGCCGACGAACCGGCCTATCGCATCGGCTTTCGACTAGCCGCCGATCTGGAATGAACCGGAGGGCCGTTTTTGCCGGGGTGACAGGGATTGGCGGATGGGCTATTCAGCGATGGACAAGTGAGAACGGGAACACGCGACATGGTTGAGCAACACGGCGACATGGATATCGACGAACAGGAAAAGACATATGACGGGTTCATAAGCCTGATCGTGAAGACGATCATCGCATCGCTGGTGCTTGTCATTTTCCTGGCGCTTTTCGCCACCTGATCGCAGGAATTCAAAATGCGTCGTCTGCTGTGCCTCGGGGCGCTTCTGTTGGCCGTGGCCGGGTGTGCGACGCGTGCGCCCTATGCCGATGATGCAACCCTTGCGTCGGTGTCCTATCGCGATCCGGGTCCGGCGTCGCTGACGCTTTACACGATGGTCAACAATCGCACCGGCAAGGGCGGGCATTCCGCGCTGCTGATCAACGCGTCCGAGCGGGTGATCTTCGATCCCGCCGGCTCGTTCCACTCGGATCTGGTGCCGCAGCGCGACGACGTCCTGTTCGGGATAACCCCGCGCATCGAGCAGGCCTATCGCTCGAGCCATGCGCGCAGCACCTATCATGTGGTCAGCCAGACCATCGAGGTGACGCCGCAACAGGCGCAGGCCGCCTATCAGATGGCGGTGAATTACGGGCCGGTGCCCGGCGCGTTCTGCGCTGCTGCGACGTCGAAGGTGCTCAGCCGGGTGCCGGGGCTGGAGGGCGCGATCCGCTCGACGATGTATCCCACCAATCTCAGCGATCAGGTTGCGGCGCTGCCGGGCGTGACCTCGGAAAAATACTACGAGGCTGGCGACGCCGACCTGCAGAAAAGCATGGAGGCGGCAAATCTTGCCCTGCGGGATGCGCCCGCGTCAGCCGAGTAGATAGAGCAATCCGTAAAGCGTGACGACGCCCGCCAGGATCGCGGCAAGCACGTTGCGCGTCAGCAATCCGGCTGTCACCGTGGCAACGGCTGCGGCCATGCGCGGCACGTCCGCCGCGCCGCCGGCCGCGGCGGGCCAGATCACCAAAGGGGTCACCAGCGCCGGCAGGATCGCCACCGCCGTGTAACGCAGGTGCCGCAGCACCCAGGGCGGCATCGGTCGGCTGCCCACCATCCCCAGAAACACGAATCGCAGAAGGAAGCTGCCGATCGCCAGCCCGACGATCACGATCCACAGCGTGATCTGGTCGGGCGCGTTCGCCGCGCCGCTCATGTCCGTTCCTTGCGGTTTTCCAGCAATTGCTCGGTGCGCGCCCCCACCACCATTCCGGCCCCGCCAGCGACCAGCAGGCCCAGGTTATAGGGCAGCAGCGAGGCCGGGATCGACGCGACAACCGCGACCAGCGCGGCGGCCACATGCGCGGGCGTGCGCAGCATCGGCGCGATCATCGCCAGAAAGGTGATCGGCAATGCGAAATCCAGCGCGAGGCTGTCGGGAATGCGCGCCCCCATCAGCGCCCCCACCAGCGTCGCAATCGCCCAGACCGGCGCGATCAACGCGCAAGTGCCGCTGTAATAGGCCATGCGGTCGGGGATGGTCATGTCGGGGTCGGTCTCGAACCGGGCGTAGGACACGGCATAGGACTGATCGACCATGAAGAACGCCGCCAATGCGCGCTGCCACAGCGGCGCCTTGCCCATATAGGGCGTCAACGAGGCCGAATACATCGCCATGCGCAGATTGACCGCCAGCGACGAGGCCAGAACCACGATGGTCGGCGCGTTTTCCTGCATCAGTTGCAGCGCGGCGAATTGCGACGCGCCCGCGAATACCGTCACCGCGAATGTCATGGTTTCGATCACGTTCAGCCCGGCCTCGGTCGCCAGAACGCCGAACAGCATCCCGAACGGCGCGACCACGATGACAAAGGGCGCGCCCGCGCGCAGACCCGCCCAGAAATAGGAATTCACGGTGGTGGATGCCATGCGTTGCCCCTAGGATGTGTGCAACTGGACGTATCGCGCATCAAACGAGGTTGCAATTGGCCACATCTGACCAAACCGGCGGTTATGTGATCGCCCCCGATCCCGAAGCGCCGCGCCTGACGCGCAAGGTCGAAGGGGTGGACCAGACCGGCGCGCGCACGATGATCTCGGTGGTCGAGGAACGGCCGCTGACGATCTTTCTGAACGCGCAGGAGATCGTGACGGCCATGACCATCGGGGATTATCCCGAATATCTGGCGCTGGGGTTCCTGCTGAACCAGGGCATGCTGCGCGCCGACGACACCATCACCGGCGTCGATTACGACGAGGATCTGGAAGTCGTCGTGGTGCGCACGGACCGCGAAACCAGCTACGAGGACAAGCTGAAGAAAAAGACCCGCACCAGCGGCTGTGCCGTGGGCACCGTGTTCGGCGACATGATGGAGGGGCTGGAGGGGCTGCGCCTGCCCGAGGCCGAGTTGCGCACCTCGTGGCTGTATGATCTGGCGGCGCAGATCAACCGCACGCCGTCGCTGTATCTTGCGGCGGGGGCGATCCATGGCACCGTGCTGTGCCGCGAGAACCGCCCGCTGGTCTATATGGAGGATGTCGGGCGCCACAACGCGGTGGACAAGATCGCCGGCTGGATGCTGCGCAACGACGTGGGCCCGGATGACAAGATCCTTTACACGACCGGGCGGCTGACCTCGGAAATGGTGATCAAGACGGCGATGATGGGCATCCCGGTGCTGGCGTCGCGCTCGGGCTTTACCGCCTGGGGCGTCGAGATCGCGCGCGAGGTCGGGCTGACCCTGATCGGGCGGATGCGCGGGCAGCGATTCACCTGCCTGAGCGGCGAGGATCGGTTGATCCGGGACACCGATCCCGACAGCATTCCCGACGAGCCGCGCAAACATCGCCGCAAGAGCGCGGAAGGCTAGATGCAGGGGATTTCGATGCGGGTGACGATATGAGGGCGCCGCTTGGCGTCATTCTGGCGGGCGGTCAGGCGCGGCGCATGGGCGGCGGCGACAAGGGGCTGTTGCGCCTTGGCGGCCGCACCTTGCTGGGCCACGTGATCGACCGGTTGTCGCCGCAGGTCGCGGGGCTGGCGCTGAACGCCAATGGCGACTCGGCGCGTTTCGCCGATCTCGGCCTGCCGGTTCTGGCCGACAGTATCGCGGGGTTCCCCGGACCGTTGGCCGGGGTTCTGGCCGGGCTGGACTGGGCCGCCGAACAGGGCGCCGAAAGCATCGTGACCGCCGCCGCCGACACGCCGTTCTTTCCCTGCGATCTGGTCCCGCGCCTGCAAATGGCAGGCGAGGGCATGGAATATCCGCTGGTATTGGCCGCCACGCCCGACCCCGAGCGCGGGCAGGCGCGGCATCCGACCTTCGGCCTCTGGCCGGTGGCGCTGCGCGACGATCTGCGCGCGTCGCTGGGCGAGGGCTTGCGCAAGGTGGTGATGTGGACCGACCGCCATGGCGGGCGGCTGGCGGAGTTTCCGGTGGACGGGTTCGATCCGTTCTTCAACGTCAACACACCCGAGGATCTGGCCCGCGCCGAGGCATTGCTGGAGGGAAAGCCATGAGGGTTTACGGCGTTACCGGCTGGAAGAACGCGGGAAAGACCGGGCTGGTCGAACGTCTGGTGACCGAGATCACCGCGCGCGGTTTCACCGTGTCCACCGTCAAGCATGCTCATGACGGATTCGACGTGGATCACGAGGGCACGGACAGCCATCGTCACCGCATGGCCGGCGCGCGCGAGGTGATGCTGGCCTCGGGGCGGCGTTTCGCGCTGATGCACGAATTGCGCGGCGCGCCCGAATTGACGCTGACCGAACTGCTGGAGCGGCTGTCACCCTGCGATCTGGTGCTGATCGAGGGCTACAAGCGCGACGCCCATCCCAAGATCGAGGCGTATCGCGCCGTCAACGGCCATCCCCTGATCGCGCCGGAGGACGAAACGGTGCGCGCGCTGGCAAGCGACACGCCGCTTGATCTGGACCGCCCGGTTTTCGATCTGGACGACACGCGGGCGATCGCCGATTTCATCCTGCGGGAGGTAGGGTTGTGAAGCCGGTTTCAGAGGAGACAGGTCCAATGTCACCCGATGACAAGAACGAGACGCGCGCCGCCGCGATGCCGGTCCCGCCGCCGTTGCGCAACGATTGTTTTGCCCTGCCTGCCGGGGTGGAGTGGACTCCGGTGGATGATGCGCTGGCATTGCTGCGCGAGCGGCTGCATCCGGTTTGCGGGGTCGAGACCGTACCGCTATCGGATGCCCTTGGCCGGGTGCTGGCCGAGGACGTGATCGCCGCGCGGTCCAACCCGCCGCGCGCGAATGCGGCGGTGGATGGGTATGGCTTTGCCGGGCCTGCCGGCGAGGGCGCGCAGGTCATGCCGCTGCTTGACGGGCGCGCGGCGGCGGGGGGCGATTTCACCGGCACCGTGCCCGAAGGCCATGCGCTGCGCATCCTGACCGGCGCGGCATTGCCCGAGGGGGTGGACACGGTGGTTCTGGAAGAGGACGTGACCGTGCAGGCGGGCCATATCGCCTTTCACGGGCCTCTGAAGCAGCGCGCCAATGCCCGCCGCGCGGGCGAGGATGTGGTGGCGGGCGATGTCGCGCTGCACGCGGCGCGGCGGATCACGCCCGCCGATCTGGCGCTGCTGGCGGCGGTGGGAATCGGCGAGGTGCCGGTGCGCACGGTCTTGCGGGTGGGGGTGCTCTCGACCGGAGACGAATTGACCGAGCCGGGCAGCGACGCGGGCGCGGGGCAGATTTACGACGCCAACCGGCCCATGCTGCTGGCGCTGCTGGAGCGGATGGGACATGCGCCGGTGGATCTGGGCCGGGTCGGCGATGATCGCGATGCCCTGCGCGCGGCCCTGGACGACGGCGCGGCGCAGGTCGATGCGATCCTGACCAGCGGCGGCGCGTCGGCGGGGGACGAGGATCACGTTTCCGCCCTGCTGACCGAGGCGGGGGCGATGCAACAATGGCGTATCGCCGTGAAACCGGGGCGGCCGCTGGCGCTGGGGCTCTGGCAGGGCAAGCCGGTTTTCGGGCTGCCCGGCAACCCGGTTGCGGCGATGGTCTGCACGCTGATCTTCGCGCGCCCGGCCTTGGCGCTGCTGGCGGGCATGGGTTGGGTCGAGCCACAGGCGTTCGACATTCCCGCCGCGTTCGAGAAGCGCAAGAAGCCGGGACGGCGCGAATATCTGCGTGCGCGGATGCGGGACGGGCAGGCCGAGCCGTTCGCCTCGGAAGGGTCGGGGCGGATCAGCGGGCTGAGCTGGGCCGAGGGGCTGGTGGAATTGCCGGACGGGGAACTGCATGTCCGGCGCGGCGATCCGGTGCGGTTCATCCCCTGGGGCGGATTCGGCATCTGATGGGGCGCGCCGGGGTCAGAATTCCGGCTCGACCCCCGGCAGTTTCAGCGCCTTGATCATGTCGCGCAATTCCTGACGTGCGGCGATGTTCGAGATGTTGAGTTGCTTGACGCCGATATCCTTGAGATCCAGCAGGGTCAGGCCGCGCGGAAACAACTCGCGAAAGATGACCCGTTCGGAAAAGCCGGGTGCCACGCGAAAGCCGATGCGGGTGGCCAGCTTGTCGATGGCGCGCTCCATCTTTTCCTTGTTGACCATGCGCTGCGTGCCAAGCCGGTTGCGGATCACGATCCAGTCGATGGGCTTCAGCCCGGCCTGCGCGCGCAACTGGCGGGCGTTCCACACCATTTCCGAATAGACCGACGGCCCGAGGATCTTTTCGCCCTGTCCGTCGATATGCGCCAGAAGATCGAAATCGACGAAACTGTCGTTCAGCGGCGTCACCAGCGTATCGGCCAGCGAATGCGCCACCTGGCTGAGTCGCGTATGCGAGCCGGGACAGTCGATGAGGATGAAATCGCTGTCCGGCTCCAGCGCGGCGACGGCGGCGGACAGGCGGTGATCATAGATGTTTTCGCCCGCTTGCAGGCTGTCGGGGTCGATTTCCGGCAGGTCGTGATAGGCGGGGCTGGGCAGGCCAAGCCCGGCCTTGGCGTCAAAAGCGCGGCGGTTTTCGATATAGCGGCCCAGCGAACGCTGGCGCAGGTCCAGATCCAGCGCGCCGACCTTGTGACCCAGACGCGCCAGCGCACTGGCCAGATGCATGGACACGGTCGATTTGCCCGCGCCGCCCTTTTCGTTGCCGACGACGATGATATGCGCCATTGCGTTCCCTCTTGCCCGCGGTGCCGCCGCGGGTTTCCGTTATGCGCAGTCTATGTGGCTGATTCGCGCTTGAAAAGAATGAACGCGAGCGATTCTTCCTCTGCGTGTGGCCGAAGTGCATCCCTGAAACGAAAGACGCCGCCCGAGCGAGGGCGGCGTCCTGCAGGGCCGTGGGGAAAGGTTCAGAACCCCAGACCTTCGTATTTCTTCTTGAACCGGGATACGCGGCCGCCGGTATCCATCAGGCGGCTGGAGCCGCCGGTCCAGGCCGGGTGCACCGAAGGATCGACGTCGAGCGACAGCTGCTCGTCCGCCGCGCCCCATGTCGATTTCATCTGCACCACGGTGCCGTCGGTCATCTTGACGTTGATGAGGTGATAATCGGGATGGATGTCTTTTTTCATCGGTCCGGTCCTTACGCCTTTGCGCCCGAAAGCGGCTTGTAGTTCGAATCTTCCGCGATCCGGGCCGATTTGCCCCGGCGCGAGCGCAGATAATACAGCTTGGAGCGGCGCACACGGCCGCGACGCACCACGGTGATGCTGTCCAGATTGGTCGAATGCAGCGGAAAGATCCGCTCGACGCCTTCGCCGAAGGAAATCTTGCGTACGGTGAAGGTGCCGGCGATGCCGTCGCCGTGCTTGCGGCTGATGCAGACGCCTTCGTAGTTCTGCACACGCGTGCGCGTGCCCTCGGTCACCTTGTAGCCGACGCGGATCGTGTCGCCGGCCTTGAAATCGGGGATGTTCTGCCCCAGTTCGGCGATCTGTTCCGCCTCGATCTGTGCGATCAGGTCCATCGCGTTACTCCTGACATGGCTCGTGGTTGTTCCACGAAGATTTGCGCGACCGAGAGCTCCTGGTCTTCATCGGGTTCCGGCATCCGCCAGCCCGCCTGAGATCGGGTCGTCATTCCTTGTGCGGCGGTCCGGGCCAAGGTGCGTCTGGACCGAAGAAGGCCCGATCACCCATGTCCTGCCAAGACCGAACGGCCCGCAACCGCAAATGCGAGTCCGGGCAGGCGTGCCTTAGGGCAAAGGGCGCGGCGGATCAAGCCTTATCGGGGGCGTTGCGCGCAATATGGCGCGCCCACAGATCGGGGCGGCGGGCGCGGGTGATCGCCTCGGCCTGTTGCTGCCGCCACTCGGCGATGCGGCCGTGATGCCCCGACATCAGAACCTCGGGAATCGGACGGCCCTGCCATTCGGCGGGGCGGGTATAGTGCGGGTGTTCCAGAAGATCGGCGGAGAAGCTTTCGTCGAGCGCCGATTGCGCATTGCCCAGCACGTCGGGCAGCAGCCGCACGCTCGCGTCGATCAGCGCCTGCGCGGCGATTTCGCCGCCTGTCAGGACGAAATCGCCCAGCGAGATTTCCTGCACGCCGTAATGTTGCAGCACGCGTTCGTCCACGCCCTCGAACCGGCCGCAGATGAGGGTGACGCCGGGTCCGGCCGCCAGGTCGCGCATCAGCGCCTGATCCATCGGGCGTCCGCGCGGGCTGAGATAGATGAGCGGTGCGCCCGCTGCGCCGGTCTGCGCCGTCTCGATCGCCGGGCCCAGCACATCGGCGCGCAATACCATGCCCGCGCCGCCGCCGGCGGGCGTATCGTCGACATTGCGATGCCGCCCGATGCCGAAATCGCGCAGGTCGATGGTTTCGAGCCGCCACAGCCCGTCTGTCAGCGCCTTGCCGGTCAGGCTTTCGCCAAGGACACCGGGAAAGGCAGACGGAAACAGGGTGATGACGCGCGCGGTCCAGGCGGTGTTTCCCTCGGTCATGTGCCCGCAGCGTCGCCGGGTTCGGGAAACAGCCCGTCGGGCGGGTCGGTGACGATGCGGCCGGCGGCCAGATCGACCGTCGGCACCGCGGCAAGGGTGAAGGGCAAAAGCACCGTATCGCGCAGGCCGGGGCCGTGGATTTCCAGCAGATCGCCGGCGCCGTGGTTCAGCACCGTTCTGACATGGCCCAAAAGCCGTCCACCGGTGTCGTGCACGGCCAGCCCGATCAGGTCGGCGTGATAATATTCGTCGTCGGGCAGCGACGGCATCCGCTCGCGCGGGACGAACAGGCGCACACCGCGCAGGGCATCGGCCTCTTCCTTGGTGGCGATGCCGCTCAATTCGGCGGTCAGCGCGTTGGAGGCGTGACCGGTCAGGGTGACATCGAACCGACGCGCGTTGTCCTCGGTCGTCAACGGGGAATAGGCGGCGATGTCTTCGGGGGTGGCGCAAAAGCTTTTCAGGCGCACCTCGCCGCGCACGCCGAATGCGCCCGCGATGGCGCCGACGCAGACGAGATCGCTCATGCCGCTGGCCTGGATGTGGGGCGCTGATGGGTCATGGAGCCTCGGCAAAAGGGAAAACGGCAGGCCGAGAATGGCCTGCCTGTCAGTCGCTTGTCCAGCCTGCGTGCGTTATTCGACCGATGCGTCCGCAGGAGCCTCTTCCGCAGGGGTGGCGCTGGCTTCGGCGGCCTTGGCAGCCTTTTCCTCGGCGCGGTCCTTGGCTTTCTTGCCCGGCTCGGCCTTCTGCGGGTTGTTGCGGGTGGCTTTTTCACGCAGACCGGCGGCTTCGAGGAAGCGGGCGATGCGGTCGGTCGGCTGCGCGCCCTGATCCAGCCAGTGCTGGATACGCTCGGCATCCATCTTCACGCGCTCTTCGCTGTCCTTGGGCAGCAGCGGGTTGTAGGTGCCCAGCTTTTCCAGAAAGCGGCCATCGCGCGGCATCCGGCTGTCGGTCGCGACGATGCGATAGAAGGGGCGTTTCTTGCTGCCGGCACGGGCAAGGCGGATCTTCATGGCCATTTGGTTTTCTCCTTTGAATGGCGTTCGATTTGGCGGGGGCGGGGTGAACCCCGCCCTACGATTGGTGCTGACGGTGGTGCTGGATCACTTCGGCGATGATGAAATTCAGGAACTTCGTGGCGAATACGGGGTCGAGATCGGCCTGTTTCGCCAGGTCTTCGAGCCGTTCGATCTGCGCGGCCTCGCGCGCGGGATCGGAGGGCGGAAGGTCGTGATCGGCCTTGAGGCGACCGACGGCCTGGGTGTGCTTGAACCGCTCGCCCAGTGTGAAGACGAGAATCGCGTCCAGCCGGTCGATGCTGGCGCGGTGATCTTTCAGCAATTCGGCGGGGTCGGTCATGCGTAAGCCTCGATTCCGCCGTCGGCCAACTGGTCGGGCAAGGGGTGGCGATAGACGATGCAAAGGGCATCGCCGGGATGGTCCGCGTCCGTGTCGGGCGTGGCGCCGAGCGTTTCGGCCAGTGCGACCGAGCGCGTATTGGCCGGATCGACATAGCTGACGGCCGTGTGCCAGCCGAGGATGTCATAGGCATAGCCGCGCGCGGCCGTTGCGGCCTCGAAAGCGTATCCGTGACCTTCGGCTTGCGCCGACCAGAGCGACCAGCCGATTTCGCGCTCGGGCCAGCCTTCGGGAAACCACGGTCCGGCCATGCCGAGCGCGCGGTCCTCGCCCCGGAGCGTGAAGACAAACATGCCGAAGCCGCGCAGCACCCAATGGCCGATGAAATGCCCGAAGGCGCGCCAGGCGTCGGCATCGTTCGCCGCGCCGCGCCGGATGAACCGGGCGCGATCCGATGCCATCATCGCGCGCCATGAAGGCCAGTCCTGCGGCCCGGGCGCGCGCAGGATCAGACGCTCGGTCTCGATCACGGGGGTATCGGCGAGATGCGGCGTCACTTCTTTCGTCCCAGTCCCGAAAGGCCAGGAGGCAACGCGCCGCCGCCCATGCCGGGCAATCCGCCGGGCATGCGGCCGCCCATCTGTTTCGCCGCCGCTTCCAGCGCCGCCGGATCCATCTGCGAGGGGTCCATGCCGCCCTTGCCGAACATGCCCTTCATGGCCTGTTTCAGCATCTTGCCTTTGCCCATCTTGCCCATCTTCTTCATCATGTCGCCCATCTGGCGGTGCATCTTGAGAAGCTTGTTGAGATCGGACACTTCCATCCCCGCCCCTGCCGCGATGCGCTTCTTGCGCGAGGCTTGCAGGATCTGCGGATTGGCGCGTTCGCGTTTGGTCATCGACTGGATCAGGGCGATCTGCTGTTTCAGGATCCTGTCGTCGAAACCGGCCTCTTCGACCTGTTTGGCCATCTTTCCCATGCCGGGCATCATGCCCATCATGCCCTGCATCCCGCCCATCTGGAGCATCTGTTCAAGCTGCATGCGCAGGTCGTTCATGTTGAACTGACCCTTCATCATGCGCTTCATCATCTTCTCGGCCTGTTCGGCCTCGATGGTTTCCTGCGCCTTTTCGACCAGCGCGACGATGTCACCCATGCCGAGGATGCGGCCCGCGATGCGCTCGGGTTCGAACGTCTCGATGGCGTCCATCTTCTCGCCGAGGCCGACGAAGCGGATCGGCTTGCCGGTGACCGCGCGCATCGACAGGGCCGCGCCGCCACGTCCGTCGCCATCCATGCGCGTCAGGACAACGCCGGTGACGCCGATCTTGTCGTCGAACTCGGTGGCGACGTTCACCGCGTCCTGACCGGTCAGGCCATCGACCACCAGCAGGGTTTCGCGCGGATTGGCGACATCGCGCACCGCCGCCGCCTGCGCGATCAGTTCGGAATCGATATGCAAGCGGCCAGCGGTGTCCAGCATGTAGACATCATATCCGCCAAGGCTGGCCTGCGTCTTGGCGCGCTTGGCGATCTGCACCGGGTTTTCGCCCTTGACGATGGGCAGGGTATCGACGCCGATCTGGGTGCCGAGGATCGCGAGCTGTTCCATCGCCGCCGGGCGGTTGGTGTCGAGCGACGCCATCAGGACGCGCTTGCCGTCGCGCTCTTTCAGCCGTTTCGCCAGCTTGGCGGTGGTCGTCGTCTTGCCCGAGCCCTGAAGCCCGACCATCAGGATCGGCGCGGGCGGGTTGTCGATCTTCAGCTTGCCGGGGTCGCTGTCGCCTTTCAGCACGTCGATCAGCGCGTCATGCACGATCTTGACGACCTGCTGGCCCGGTGTCACCGATTTGGTGACCGCCTGTCCGGTTGCCTGCTCCTGCACGCGCGCGACGAAATCGCGTGCGACGGGCAGGGACACGTCGGCCTCGAGCAGGGCGACGCGGACCTCGCGCAGTGCGGTTTTCACATCCTCGTCGGACAGCGCGCCCTGCTTGGTCAGCCGGTCGAAGACGCCGGAAAGGCGATCGGAGAGATTCTCGAACATGGGCCGTCTGGCTCCCTGTCACTGGTTTTGACTGACCCCGATGTAGGAGTCAGCCGGGCAAAGCGCAAATGCCCCCACGGGCGCAACGCGCTGGTGGAGGGCGATCCCGAACCGCGTCCGGGACCGGAAGGGACAGACCTTCCGGGGGTTGGGGGCTGTTAACGGCGAATGGCGATCCTGTCAAGACCGCGATGGCCTGCGTGGCTATGCGCGATGTCGGAAAGCCCTGGGCGGAGCGCCGGAGGAAAAGGAGCGCGGTGCACCGCGCAGCCACGGGCGCAGGACATCCGGCGATGCTGCTGTTTTCCGCGCCGGTGACGGGATCGTCCGGCTTTTGCCGCTGCGCGACGAGAACTGACGGAACCGCGCCGCGGGCTGCGCCGTTGGGACCGCACAACCAATACGAGGGAGACAGTCAATGCGCAGCATCATCTATCTGATCGGACTTATCGTCGTCATCGGATTCATCCTCAGCCTTGTCGGGCTGCTCTAGTCCCAGTTCCAGGATCAGGAAGCGTTCGAACGCGTCGAGGTTGACGGGTTCGAACTGACCGAAGCCCTGCATCCAGACGCTGGCCGCGCGCAGGGCGTCCGGCTCCAGCTTGCACCATTTCAGCCGCCCGCGGCGTTCCTGGGTGATCAGCCCGGCGCGGGTGAGGATGCCGAGGTGCTTGGAAATCGCCGCCAGCGACATGTCGAACGGCGCGGCCACGTCGGTGACGGCCATGTCGTCCTCGAGCAGCATCGACAGGATCGCCCGCCGCGTGGGATCGGCAAGGGCGGCGAAAACGATGTCGAGCGTCACGGACATGACAGCGCGATACCGTCACGTCCCGGTGACGGTCAACCGTTTGGTTGAATATCGCAAAGCGCCCATTCGGCACGGTAACCGCCCCCGTCCTGCGCGGCGCGGCGACCTAAAGTTCACGAAAAAATCAGATATATCAACATCATGTCACCCTTTAAGGGGCGGGATTTGCGCAATTGACTCTGCCTTCTGCGCGCATTAGCACATCCTCAACCAAGGATGGGGGCAGAGGTGGGCGACGAGGACCATAAGCAGCGCCTCGCGCAGCTTGAGGCGCGGATCGCGGCGGCCCGATCGGCAAGCACGCCAAAGCTCCATCAGGAAGAACATTATTCACAGGCCCATCTGGCCTGGCGGATGGTGATCGAACTCGTGGCCGGTCTGATGATCGGCTTTGGCATCGGATACGGGCTGGACCGCCTGTTGGGGACGCTCCCCATCTTTCTGGTGCTGTTCACATTGCTGGGTCTGGCGGCAGGCATCAAGACGATGATGCGCAGCGCGCAGGAGATACAGACCGACAAACTGGCCGATGCAGCCGTGCAGGGCGACGAAGAAGAGGAACGGACAAGTGGCGACTGAAGCGCAAGGCGAAGAGAGCGGCGGTCTGGTTTTTCACCCGATGGACCAGTTCAAGGTCGAGCCGCTGTTCGGCGGCGACGCTATCGCGTGGTATACGCCCACCAACGTGACCCTGTGGATGGGGATCACCATTCTGGCGGTCGTCGTGTTGCTGATTCTGGGCAGCTCGAAGCGGGCCATCGTCCCGTCGCGCGGGCAGTCGATCGCGGAACTGGCCTATGGCTTCATCTACAAGATGGTCGAGGACATCTGTGGCAAGGACGGGGTGAAGTATTTCCCGTATATCATGACGCTGTTCATGTTCATCGTCTTCGCCAACTTCCTCGGCCTGCTGCCGATGGCCTTTACCACCACCAGCCATATCGCCGTGACGGCCCTGCTGGCGCTGGCCGTTTTCTTTGCGGTCACGATCCTGGGCTTTGTTCTGAACGGTCCGGCATTCCTGGGGCTGTTCTGGGTCAAGGAGGCACCGCTGGCACTGCGCCCGGTACTCGCGCTGATCGAGGTGATCTCGTATTTCGTGCGTCCGGTCAGCCACTCCATCCGACTTGCGGGCAACATGATGGCCGGTCACGCCGTGATCAAGGTTTTCGCGGCTTTCGCGGCCATCGCCGCCATCTCGCCGCTGTCGATCGTCGCGATCACCGCGATGTACGGGCTGGAGGTGCTGGTGGCGTTCATTCAGGCCTATGTCTTCACGATCCTGACCTGCGTCTATCTCAAGGATGCATTGCATCCGTCGCACTGACACAATGGTGGGCTAGCCGCCCATCGACATTCATCACCGATTCCAACGTAAGGAGAATACCAATGGAAGGCGATATCGTACAAATGGGCGCATATATCGGCGCGGGCCTGGCATGCATGGGCATGGGCGGCGCGGCGGTCGGTGTGGGCAATGTGGCCGGCAACTACCTGTCGGGTGCCCTGCGCAACCCCTCGGCGGCAGCGGGCCAGACGGCCATGCTGTTTATCGGCATCGCCTTTGCAGAAGCGCTGGGGATCTTCTCGTTCCTCGTTGCCCTGCTGCTGATGTTCGCCGTCTGATATCTTTGGGACCAGTATCCTTACGGCCGGGTGGCGCAATTCCGCGCGCGACCCGGTGTAGGCCAAGTTCCTTGGGAGAACGACATGGAAACCGAGACATTCGAGGCCACGGGCGACGGCCTGGTCGATGCCACAGGGGTCGCCGCGCATAACCCCGCCGACGCCGCGCCGGGTCTGCCGCAGCTTGATTTCTCGCATTTCGGCAACCAGATCTTCTGGCTGGTGGTCACGCTTGTCGTGATCTATCTGGTCTTGTCGCGGGTCGCCTTGCCCCGCATCGGTGCGATCCTGGCCGAACGGCAGGGCACGATCACCAATGATATCGCCTATGCCGAAGACCTCAAGGCCCGTGCGCAGGACGCCGAGAAAGCCTATGAAAAGGCACTGGCCGATGCGCGGACACAGGCCCAGACCATCGTGGCCGAGGCCCGCGCCGAAATTCAGGCCGATCTGGACGAGGCGATGAAGCGCGCCGATTCCGAGATTGCCGCCCGCACGGCGGAATCCGAAAAAGCCATCGCCGACATCCGCGCCGGCGCAATGGATGCCGTGAAAAGCGTCGCCACCGACACCGCGCAGGCGCTGGTCACCGCCATGGGCAGCAAACCGGATCAGGCGGCCATTCAGGCGGCCGTCGAAACCCGGATGAAGGGATGAGAGACATGCGCACCAAATTCGCCCCACTGCTGGCCGTTGGCGCGGTGACGCCGCTCACCGCGTCTCCGGCGTTCGCCGCGACGGGGCCGTTCTTTTCGCTGCACAACACCGATTTCGTGGTGCTGCTGGCCTTCATCCTGTTCATCGCCGTGCTGCTCTATTTCAAGGTGCCCGGCATGATCGGCAAGATGCTGGACAAGCGCGCCGAGGACATTCGCAGCGAACTCGACGAGGCCCGCGCGCTGCGTGAAGAGGCCCAGACCCTGCTCGCCTCTTACGAGCGCAAGCAGAAAGAGGTCCAGGCCCAGGCCGACCGCATCGTCGCCACGGCCCGTCACGAGGCCGCCGCCGCCGCCGAACAGGCCAAGGCCGACATGGAAAAGTCCGTCACCCGCCGCCTTGCCGCCGCCGACGACCAGATCGTATCGGCGCAGGAGAAGGCCGTGCGCGAGGTCCGCGACCGCGCCATCGCCATCGCCGTCGCCGCCGCCAAGGAGGTCATTGCCAAACAGATGACCGCAGCCGAGGGCAACGCGCTGATCGATTCGGCGATCGCCGATGTCGAAGCCAAGCTGCACTGACCCGGTTACGCAAGCGCGCAGTGCCAGCATGGTGATCCGGTCCCTTTCGGGCGGCATCATCGCAATTTTCGGATTGCGCCTTGGCGCCATGCGCCTGCGAACGGCGTCCTGATGGCGTACGCGCCCGTCTGTGTCTTTGCGTTTCGGCGTCCCGAACATACGCAACGCACCCTTGCGGCGCTGACGCAATCGCCCATTGCCGGCAAAACCCCGCTGATCGTGCATGTCGACGGACCGCGCACCGAAGAGGAAGCGGGGCTGGTCCGGCAGGTCGCGGCGCTCGCCGAGGCGCAGACCGCGTTCGCCAGCGTCGAGGTCCTGAAGCGCGACGAGAACGCGGGGCTGGCACGAGCTATTCAGGATGGGGTCAGCCAGACCATGCAGGCCCATGGCCGTGCCATCATCGTCGAGGACGACATCGTGACCTCGCCAGCCTTTCTGAATTACATGAACCTCGCCCTGGACCGGTATGCCGACGAGCCAGATGTGTGGCATATTTCCGGCTATAACGAGCCAATCGCCGAAAACCGCGACCGACGCGGCGCGGCCTTCTGGCGGTTCATGAGTTGCTGGGGATGGGCCAGTTGGGCCGATCGCTGGAGCCATTTCGAGCGCGACCCTGCCGGGTTGCTCGAACGGTTCTCGCCCGAGGATATTCATCGGTTCAATCTGGACGGCGCACATGATTTCTGGGGGCAGGTTCAGGCCAACGCGCGCGGTGACATCCGCACCTGGGCTGTGTTCTGGTATGCGACGATCTTCCGGAATGACGGGCTGTGCCTTGCACCTTATCGCTCGTACGCCGAGAATATCGGCTTTGACGGATCGGGCACCCATTGCGGGGATGCCGACGGCTATGCGCAGAGCGCGCTGAATCCCGACATGACTCCACCGCTTCCCGATCTGATAATGGAAGACCGCGACGCACTGGAGCAGTTGAGAGCCCACTACATGCGCCGCCCCGGCAAACTGGAAAAGCTGGGACGGAAATGGCGGCGATTGATCCGACGGTTAGGTTGACGATGTGCCGAAGATGATTTCGGACAATTTGCGTTCTTCGTCGAGGTTGCGAAATTGCTCGTTGGCGCCAGCGGCACAATGAGTAATTTCACCGACCAGCAGGCGATCGTCGTCGATATAGAAATCCACACGGACGAAGTCGAACGGGCGGGAAAGTTTTTCCGCGATTTCGATCATCTCGTCCAATACCGCAGGCTTTTCCGGCAACGGTTTTTCAACATCGTGTGGCGACCACTCGACAGGTATCGGCTGCCAGTCAATATCTAGAAGCAATCGAAAAAATGCGGTGTGGCGATCGTTCACGTAGAGAATGCAGCGCGCCCGACCATTCCAGCAGAAAACTTTGTAATCATGCACATCTTGACCCTCGAAAAGGCGTGGTTCGACGATCAGCTTGCCTTTTAATGACCGATAGTTCCGCTCGCGATATGCATAATAGTAGTTCTCGCTCAGTTGATCGATCAGCGCCGAGCGGTCCGGTTCCATTCCCGGCTGCAATATCACGACGTCGCCGCAGCCGTGAGTCGCCTTGATCACGCATGTTTCCGGGAAATCGTAGGTGTTTACTTCCTCTGGGCTGCGCAGCACCGCGAGTGTGGGTACGTTATATTCCTCGCCTACCACCCCGGCGATATAGTATTTGACGAATTCCTTATCGGTGGTGAAGGTGCGCTCCGGCTGCTCAATTTCCGTACTTGATTTTATCCGGTAGAGGACGTTGTTGAATAGTTGCTCTTTGGAGGGCCACCTATGATGTTGCATATAAAATTCATGAAGATATGCCAGCCTGTCACCCCATCTTGTATAGGGCAGACGCCGATAAAGAGGGCGGGCAAATGTTATATAAAGCCGCCGCGATAAGGTCTTTTTGGGTTTTGACACGATCTTTGGCCCACCTGCGTTTACAGTTTCCTTGTCACTAATGATTTGCAATTTCAAAGTCCATGGCCCGACGTGACACAAGAAACCAAACGCGATATGACTGAAATTAGAGGTACGTCGGGACTAGGAAATGTGTTGCAGAGTCAACCACGTCAGCACCAGCAGCACAGGGGGCGGGGCCGCGATTGCGGCGCGCAGATTGCACGATGCCTGTCTGACGTTCGGGCTGAAGTCGCGGATGACGGTGGCCGACGCTGCCGTTGATCCGCCCATCGAGCGATTTGTTCGACAGCGCGGAATCGTGCGGATGGTGCAGCGTGAACTGGCGCGACACTTGCAGCGTCGCGCGGCCGGAAATGCGAACGGATTGGTGTCTCTGGCGATGGCGCGGTCCGGGTTGGGCGCGCATTTGAACCGTCAGCCCCGCCAGATCGTCAATCTGCACTGGGTCAATTTCGATTTCATTTCGATCGCTGAAATCGGGCGCATCAGGCATCCCCTGGTCTGGACCATGCACGACATGTGGCCCATCAGCGGCGCGGAGCATTATTCCGAGACGGACGATTGGCGTGATGGCTATCGCCGACAAAAAAGTGGGTCGGACCTGAACCAATGGGTCTGGCAGCGCAAGCGGCGGCACTGGCGGCGACCGTTTCACATCGTTACGCCCAGCCGCTGGCTGGCCGAGTGTGCACGCGACAGCGCGCTGACAGGCGGCTGGCCGGTACGCATCATTCCCAATCCCATCGACACGGATGTCTGGACCCCCATGCCCCGCGCCGCTGCCCGCGCCGGTCTGGATCTTCCCGTCGATGTGCCGATGGTCCTTTTCGGCGCGATGGGAGGCGGCAGCGACCCCAGAAAGGGTTTTGTTCATCTGCGCGAGGCGCTGCTCCGGCTGCATGCAGAGGGGCGCGATTTGCAGCTTCTGGTGTTCGGTGGGGCGGCGGATGCTGCCGATTTGCCTTTCAAGGTGCATTCGGTCGGCGCGATAGACGATCCGGAAACCTTGCGGATGATGTATGCCGCAGCCGATGTGTTCGCGTTGCCGTCGCGACAGGACAACCTGCCCAATGTCGGTGTCGAGGCGTTGGCATGCGGCACGCCGATTGTCGGCTTCGATATCGGTGGTCTGCCGGACCTGGTCGCAGGCTGCGATCTCGGCTATCTGGCCCGCCCCTATGATGCCCAGGATCTCGCGCAGGGCATGGCGCGGATCCTGGATCGTCGGGTTCGGGAGGCCTCGGATGCCACGGACGGATTGACGCCGATGGCCCGGGCCGCGCGTGATTATGCGGTGGATCATTTCGCTATGCCGGTGGTCGCGGCCCGATATAACGCGCTCTATGAGGAACTTTGGCACAGCGATGCGCGCTAGACCGCGCGGCGCGGTTGCATAAACCGTTCCTTAACCTTTCGCGGGCACGCTGCCCGGATGAAAGCTGTCCTGCTCTGCCTCCTGCTGTTCTGCGTCGCGTGCACCGCGCCCAGTCCGCATTTTCGCGGGGTGCCGGCCACGCGGATTACCGTCGCGGGCAGCGTGTTCGATGTGCGGGTGCGTGAGGATCTGGCCGAGGCGGTGCGCGTCAATGCGCAATATGCGCCGCGTTTCGGCCCGATCCGCGCCCGTGCGGCCTTTGCCATGGAGCGGGTCAGCGGTTGCCGCGTGACCGAAATGCGCGGCGATCAGGCGCTGGCGCTGGGTGTTCTGGCATGCGATGGGCGTCCGGCGTCATGGCAGCGACCGGTTCCGCCGGTGTCCTATGATTGCATGCAGGTGAGTTCGTGGATGAACCGGACGCTGGATGTCACATATGCGGATTTCCAGTGCGATCCGTACTGAGCCTGCCGATGCAGGCACAGCGGTCATCAATATATGGTGGGCGAATAAGCCGAATATCCCATATGAAGCGGCAAGATCATTGACTTGATGCCCCTCAAGGCCGCACATTCCGATCAGCGGGAATCAGGGCAGCCATATTTTGCGTTTCTCCAGACTCAGACTGACCGGCTTCAAAAGCTTCGTCGACCCGACCGACCTGATCATCTCGGACGGTCTGACCGGCGTCGTCGGGCCGAATGGCTGTGGCAAGTCGAACCTGCTCGAGGCGCTGCGCTGGGTGATGGGGGAAAACCGCCCCACCACGATGCGCGGCAGCGGCATGGAGGATGTGATCTTTGCCGGTGCCGCCACCCGCCCGGCGCGCAATTTCGCCGAAGTCGCGTTGCAGATCGACAATTCCGACCGTCTGGCCCCGGCCGGGTTCAACGACAGCGACACGCTGGACATCGTGCGCCGGATCACACGCGACATCGGCAGCGCCTACAAGGTCAACGCCAAGGATGTGCGCGCCCGTGACGTGCAGATGCTGTTCGCCGATGCCTCGACAGGCGCGCATTCGCCGGCCTTGGTCAGCCAGGGGCAGATCGCCGAACTGATCCGCGCCAAGCCCACCGCGCGCCGCCGTATCCTGGAAGAGGCGGCGGGAATATCGGGCCTTTATCAGCGCCGTCACGAGGCGGAACTGAAGCTGAAAGGTGCCGAAAGCAACCTGACCCGCGTCGATGATGTGATCGACCAGTTGGCGACACAGTTGACACAACTGGCGCGGCAGGCGCGGCAGGCGGCGCGGTATCGCGAAATCGGTCAGCAGTTGCGACAGGCCGAGGGGATGCTGCTGTTCCGCCGCTGGGCCGAGGCCGATGCTGCCCGTTCCAGCGCCGAAGATATGTTGCGCCAGCGCGTCGGCGATGCGGCGCAGGCCGAAGCCGCGGCGCGTGACGCCGCCAAGGCGCGCGGCATCGCCGAAGATGCGCTGCCGGCCCTGCGCGAGGAAGAGGCGATTGCCGGCGCCGTTCTGCAACGGCTGGAAGTGCAGCGTGACACCTTGGCCGATCAGGAGGCGCGCGCGCGCCAGACCATCGAGACCCTGACCGCCCGGATCGCGCAATTGACCCATGATATCGACCGCGAAACCGGGCTGAACCGCGATGCCGTCGAAACCATCGACCGTCTGGAATGGGAGGCCCGCGAATTGGCCAAGGCGGGCGACGGCCATGCCGAACGTCTGGCCGAAGCCGCCGATCTGGCCAGCGAGGCTGGCGACGTGCTGCGGATGCGCGAGGCCGATCTGGCGCAACAGACCGAGGATGTCGCCCGGCTGGCGGCGCGGCATCAATCGGCGCAGCGCCTGCTGGAGGACAGCCGCAAGACGCTGGCCAAGTCCGAAGCCGAGGCCGAAAAAGCCCGTATCACGATGGCCGAATCGCGCAGGGCCGTGGATCGTGCCGCGCAGGATCACGAGCGCGCGACGCAAGCCGAAACCGCCGCGATTGCCGCTGCAGGCGATGCCGAAACCGCGCTGACCCAGGCGGAGGTCGCACGCGCCGAGACCCAGGCCTGCGAGGCCGACGCGCGCGCCGAACGCTCGCAAGCCACTGGCGAGTTGAACGCGCTGAGCGCCGAGGTTGCGGCGCTGGGCAAGCTGTTGCAACGCGATACCGCCGAGGGCGGTCAGATCCTCGATCGGTTGCACGTGGAAAAAGGCTTTGAAAAGGCGCTGGGCGCGGCGCTGGCCGACGATTTGCGTGCGCCCGAGGTCGAAGCGAACGGGGCGTCGGGCTGGGCGGTTCTGGCGCCCTACGCGTCGGCGCCAAAACTGCCGGCCGAGGTGACGCCGCTGTCGAGCCACGTCTCGGTGCCCGATGTTCTGTCGCGACGGATGGCGCAGATCGGGCTGGTCGCCGCGAAGGACGGGCCGCGCCTTCAGGGGGATCTGTTGCCGGGGCAGCGGTTGGTGTCGCTCGAGGGGGATCTGTGGCGCTGGGACGGCTATCGCGCCGGGGCCGAGGATGCGCCCAGTGCGGCCGCGCTGCGGCTGCAGCAGCGCAACCGGCTGGAGGAGTTGCGACAGGCGACGAAACAGGCGACATCGCGCGCCGAAACCGCGGAGCAGGCGCATGAGGCGCTGACGGCGCGGCTGGCGGCGTTGGGCGATGCCGAGAAAGCCGCCCGTCATGCACGGCGCGAGGCGGATCGCGCGATGACGGATGCGAACCGCGCCCTGTCGCGCGCCGAGGCGGATCGCAATCTGGCCGAAGGTCGGCTGGAATCGCTGGACCTCGCCGTGACCCGCCACGAAGAGGCGGCGATGGAGGCGCGCATTCAGCTGCGCGAGGCCGAGCGGGCCCTGGGCGAACTGGGTGATCTGGAGGCGGCGCGGGCGCGGACGGACGATATCCGCATGACCGTCGAGGCCGCCCGCATCACCATGATGTCGCGCCGCAGCGCCCATGACGAACTGCGCCGCGAGGGCGAGGCGCGCACCCGGCGCAGTCAGGACGTCACCAAGGAGCTGAGCGGCTGGCGGCACCGGCTGGACACCGCGGACAAGCGGATTTCGGAACTGGCCACGCGCAAGGCCGCATCGGAGACCGAATTGGCCGAGGCCAGTACCGCGCCCGCCGAGATCGCCGCGAAGCGCGAGGCACTGGCAGGCGACGTCGCCCGTGCCGAAACCCGCCGCGCGGCCGCGACCGCAGCCCTGACCGAGGCCGACACGGCCTTGCGCGACGCCGTGCAGTCCGAGCGCGATGCCGAGCGCGCCGCGTCGGAAGCACGCGAGGCCCGCGCCCGCGCCGAGGCCCGTGCCGAAGCCGCCCGTGAGACGGTGGCGCAGACGGCCGAACGGATCGCGGAAGAGCGCGAGACGACGCCCGAGAGGTTGCTAGCCGAACTGGATGTCGCGGCGGACGGGATGCCCGATGCCGACACGCTGGAGGCCGAGGTGCAGCGCCACAAGCGTCAGCGCGAGGCACTGGGCGCGGTCAACCTGCGCGCCGATGAGGATGCGCGCGAGGTCCAGGAGGAACACGACAGCCTGGTGAGCGAAAAGGCCGATCTGGAAGAGGCGATCGCGACCCTGCGCAGCGGCATCGCCGGTCTGAACCGCGAGGGCCGCGAACGGCTTTTGACCGCGTTCGAGCAGGTGAACGGCAATTTCACCATGCTGTTTCGCCATCTGTTCGGCGGCGGCGAGGCGAATCTGGTCATGGTCGAAAGCGACGACCCGCTGGAGGCCGGGCTGGAAATCATGTGCCAGCCACCGGGCAAGAAGCTTTCGGTGCTCTCGTTGCTGTCGGGGGGGGAGCAGACGCTGACCGCCGCCGCGCTGATATTCGCGGTGTTCCTTGCCAATCCCGCGCCGATCTGCGTGCTGGACGAGGTGGACGCGCCGCTGGACGACGCCAACGTGACGCGGTTCTGCGACCTGCTGGACGAGATGTGCCGCCAGACCGACACGCGGTTTTTGATCATCACCCACCATGCCGTCACGATGAGCCGGATGGACCGTCTGTTCGGCGTCACCATGGGCGAGCAGGGGGTCAGCCAGCTGGTCTCGGTCGATCTGAAAAAGGCCGAATCGCTGGTGGCCTGAGGGTTACCGCCGCCGGATGCGGTTCACATGGCCCATCTTGCGCCCCGGCTTGGTCTCGGCCTTGCCGTAAAGGTGCAGCGCGGTGTCGGGCGCGGCGGCGAGGGTTGGAACCTCGTCAATATCGTCCCCGATCAGGTTCTCCATCACGACATCCGCGTGGCGTTGTCCGTCGCCAAGGGGCCAGCCGGCAACGGCGCGGATATGCTGTTCGAACTGATCCACGGCACAGCCGTTCTGGGTCCAGTGGCCGGAATTGTGCACGCGCGGGGCAATTTCGTTGACGATCAGGCCATCGGCGGTGACGAACAATTCGACCCCCAGAACCCCGACGTAATCCAGCGCGTTCAGGATGTTGGCCGCCAACAGAATCGCATCGCTGCGCTGGCCCGGAGCAAGGCGGGCCGGAATCGTGGTGGTGCGCAGGATGCCGTCGCGGTGGACGTTCTCGCCGGGATCGAAACAGGCGACATCCCCCGCCAGCCCGCGCGCGGCGATCACCGAGACCTCGTGGCTGAAGGCGACGAAGCCCTCCAGAATCGCCGGCGCGCCCTGCATCGCCTCGTGGGCGCGCGTGGCGTCGTCCGCACTGTCCAGCCGCTCCTGTCCCTTGCCGTCATAGCCGAAGCGGCGGGTTTTCAGGATCGCGGGCGCGCCGATGTCGCGCAGTGCCGCTTGCAGGCTGGCAAGGTCGCTGATGTCGACGAACGGCGCGGTCTTCAGGCCGAGGTCGCGCAGAAAGGTCTTTTCCGTCAGACGGTCCTGGCTGATCCGCAACGCCTCGCGCCCCGGACGGATGGGGCGGTGGCGTTCGAGAATGTCCAGCGTTGCGGTGGGGATGTTCTCGAATTCATAGGTGACGACATCGACGCTTTGGGCAAAAGCGGCCAGCGCGCCGGCGTCTTCCCAGGATGCGGTCGTGACCTGTGCCGCGACATCCCCCGCAGGCGGATTTGCGCCCGGCTCGTAGATGTGGCAGCGAAAGCCGAGCCGCGCGGCGGCGACCGAGAGCATCCGGCCCAGTTGCCCGCCGCCGAGGATACCGATTGTCGCGCCGGGGCGCAGGGGGTCAGTCATCGCAGGGTTCCTCCGGGATCGAGGCCGAGAGCGCGGCGCGCCAGTCGTCCAGCCGTTTTGCCAGTTCGGGATCGCCAAGGGCCAGAATGCCGGCGGCCATCAATCCGGCATTGGCAGCGCCCGCCGCGCCGATGGCCATGGTCGCGACCGGATAGCCCTTGGGCATCTGCACGATGGAATAGAGCGAATCCACCCCCGACAGCGCCCGGGTCTGGACCGGCACGCCGATCACGGGAATGCGGGTTTTCGAGGCCATCATGCCGGGCAGATGCGCGGCCCCGCCGGCACCTGCGATGATCGCGCGCAGGCCACGCCCGGCGGCTGCGCGTCCGTAATCCCACAGGCGGTCGGGGGTGCGATGGGCCGAAACGATGCGGGTTTCATACCCGACGCCCAGTTCATCCAGAACCGTCGCCGCCTCTTTCATGGTGGGCCAGTCCGACTGGCTGCCCATGATGATGCCCACGTGAATTTCGCCCATTTGCGGCCCCGGCCCTCTTGGAAAAGAGCGCGCACTATAGCCGGATCGTCCCGCCCTGCAATGCGCCGTCAGGCAATAATGTCAGGTGTCAGCCGATCGTCGATCCGCGCGATGAGATCCTTGAGGCGCAGTTTCTGTTTCTTCAGCCGCTGAATGGTAAGCTGATCTCCGGTGCCGCGATCCACGAGGGCGCGAATCGCCTCGTCAAGATCGCGGTGCTGGCGGCGCAGCACCTCTAGTTCGACGCGCAGCACCTCGTCCGACTTCATCGACAGATCTGATGGTGCGTTCATGTCCGGCTCCGGGGGCGATCATCACTGCGGCCATGATACAGCCACAAGATGTTTTCGCCTAGACCTTGTTGCGCGGGGGTTTTCCACCCATATTCGACACAAGCGGTCGCCGGAACGGGGCCGTGGAAACACGTCGCTTTAGTGAAAAGGACGAAGACCCGTGTCAAAACTTACTCTGGCCTCATACCCGCACATGCTCGGGTTCGAGCAATTGGAACGTCTGTTGGAGCGTTCGGCGAAATCCGGCAGCGATGGATATCCGCCCTACAACATCGAACAGACCTCCGAGCGATCCTATCGGATCACGCTGGCCGTGGCGGGATTTGCCCAGGACGATCTGTCGATCACCGTCGAGGACCGGCAGTTGGTGATCCGGGGCCGTCAGCACGATGACAGCGAAGGGCGCGTGTTTCTGCATCGGGGCATCGCTGCCCGTCAGTTCCAGCGCATGTTCGTGCTGGCCGACGGAGTCGATGTCGGTGAGGCGATCATGGAAAACGGTCTGCTGCATGTGGACCTGACCCGCGCCGCACCGGATGCCGTGGTGCAGACGATCAATATAAGGAAGGGGTAAGCCATGAATACGCCACAAGAATTCGAAAACGAAGACAACCGCATCGTCTATGTGAAAGCGGTCGAGGTTGCGGATCTTCCCAAGGAAGTGCAGGCCGAGGCCGGCGATCTGAACCGGCTTTACGCCGTGCACGACGCCGATGGACAGCAACTGGCGCTGGTGGCCGACCGCAAGTTGGCCTTCGTGCTGGCGCGTCAGCACGACATGTCGCCGGTTGCCGTGCATTGACACCGGCCGGCGCCGCCTGACCTGCCCCGGATGAGCGAACCTGCGATCGCCGTTCTGCCCCATGGGCAGCGTCTGGGGCCACGACTGGCGGCGCGGCCGGTCGACGATCTGATCTGGCCGCTGGGGCGGCCGGATCGTCTGGACGGGGCAAGCGTGGGCGATCTGCGCGCCGACGATCACCTGATCATGTTCGCGCGCACCGATGCGCATTTTCGCCTGCGCCGCGGCACGAAAGCGAAGATTTCGCTGATGGTGCTGGAACCGTCGGTCATCCACCGCAAGCATCTGCGGCTGTTGCGCGCGACCCACGCCCGCTTTCATCGTGTGCTGACCTGGCACGAGGATCTGCTGAGGCGGATTCCCAACGGCATCTTCCTTCCCTACGGCACGACCTGGGTGCCGCAATGGCGCGACCTGTCGCCGGAGAAATCGGCGATGGTGTCGCTGATTGCATCGGCCAAGCGCGACACCGAAGGCCACCGGCTGCGTCACGAGATCGTGGATTGGGTGCGCGATACCGGGCAGGATGTGGCGATCATGGGGCGCGGCTATCGGGCGTTCGAGGACAAGGCCGATGGTCTTGTGCCGTTTCGCTACTCGGTGGTGATCGAGAATGTCCGTGAGGCGAATTACTTTTCGGAAAAGCTGGTCGATGCGGTGCTCTGCGATACGGTGCCGATCTATTGGGGATGCCCCAATCTGGACCGGTTCGTCGATCCCGCAGGCATCATTCGATGCACGAGCGCCGACGAGATCCGCGCGGCGATAGCCGCTGCAAGCGAGGAGGATTTCGCGCGTCGCCTGCCGCTGTTGCGCGCGATGCAGCCGGAACTGGCGCGCTATTGCGATCTGGAATTGCGGGCGGCAAAGGCGTTGCGCGACAGTCTTTGAAAATGCGCGGTCTTGCGCCGGTTTCCGGCTGCGGGAACGAGGGGCGCTGCCCCTCGGGCTTCCCGGGATATTTTGGCCAGAAGAAAAGATGAAACGAAAAACGGCCCGGAGCGCGATGTCCGGGCCGATTCATTCGGGTTGGTGCGCGATCAGGCGCTGATCAGGCCCATGTTTTCCAGCTTCAGCAACACCTGATGGGCGCAGTTGTCGACTTCGCTGCCTTCGGTCTCGACCCGCAATTCGGGGTTCTCCGGCACATCGTAGGGATCGGAAATGCCGGTGAATTCCTTGATCTTGCCCTCGCGCGCGAGCTTGTAAAGCCCCTTGCGGTCGCGGCGTTCGCATTCCTCGATGCTGGTGGCGACATGCACCTCGATGAAGGCGCCGAACTGCTCCACGTCCTCGCGCACCGCGCGGCGGGTTGCCGCGTAAGGCGCGATCGGGGCGCAGATGGCGATGCCGCCGTTCTTGGTGATTTCCGAGGCGACGTAGCCGATGCGGCGAATGTTCAGGTCGCGGTGTTCCTTGGAAAAGCCCAGTTCGGAACTGAGGTTCTTGCGCACGATGTCGCCATCCAGGAGCGTGACCGGACGGCCGCCCATTTCCATCAGTTTTATCATCAGCGCATTGGCGATGGTGGATTTGCCCGAGCCTGAAAAGCCGGTGAAGAACACGGTGAAACCCTGCTTGTTGCGCGGGGGGCGGGTGCGGCGCAGTTCGCTGACCACTTCGGGAAAGGAGAACCAGTCGGGAATTTCCAGACCTTCCTGCAGCCGGCGGCGCAATTCGGTGCCCGAGATGTTGAGGACGGTTGCATTCTCTCCGACCTCGTCGGCGGGTTCGTATTGCGCGCGTTCCTGCACATAGACCATGTGTTTGAAATCGACCATCTCGACGCCGATCTCGTCCTGATGCTTGCGGAACAATTCTTGCGCGTCATAGGGGCCGTAGAAATCCTCGCCCGCCGAATTCTTGCCGGGGCCAGCATGGTCGCGACCGACGATGAAATGGGTGCAGCCGTGATTCTTGCGGATCAGGCCGTGCCAGACGGCCTCGCGCGGGCCGGCCATGCGCATGGCGAGGTTCAGCAGCGACATGGTGGTGGTCGCGGCAGGATATTTGTCGAGCACCGCCTCGTAACAGCGTACGCGGGTGAAGTGATCGACATCGCCGGGCTTGGTCATGCCGACGACGGGATGGATCAGCAGGTTGGCCTGGGCTTCGCGCGCGGCGCGGAAGGTCAGTTCCTGATGCGCGCGGTGCAGGGGGTTGCGGGTCTGGAACGCGACGATGCGGCGCCAGCCCAGTTTGCGGAACAGCGCGCGCAACTCGTTGGGCGTGTCGCGCCGGCCGCGGAAATCGTAATGCACCGGCTGCTGGATGCCGGTGACCGGGCCGCCCAGATAGACCTTGCCGGCGGTGTTGTGCAGGTAGTTGACCGCAGGATGGGCGCTGTCATCGGCGCCGAACACCTTGGCCGCCTCGTTTTTCTTGTCGGGTGTCCAGCGGTCGGTGACGGTCATCGTGGCGAGAATCACGCCTTCCTGATCGCGCAGGGCGATATCCTCGCCCAGTTCCAGCGTCTCGGCGAATTTCTCGGACACGTCCAGCGTGATCGGCATCGGCCAGAGCGCGCCGTCGGCCAGGCGCATGTTTTCGACGACGCCGTCGTAATCCTGCTGGCTGAGAAACCCCTTGAGCGGGTTGAAGCCGCCATTCATCAGGAGTTCAAGATCGCAGGTCTGCCGGGGCGTCAGGTCGTGGCTTTTGAGATCGCCGGCTTCGGCTTTCAGCTTCTGGGCCGAGTCGTAGGAAACATATAGCTCTGGAACCGGAGCCAGATTGCTGAGCATGGTCATGGAAAACTCTTCGATTGATGTGGCAAGGTCGGATCGCAGGCGATCCCGTTGCGCGCGGCATAGACCCGCAGCGCAGCCGATGTCCAGCGCCGAGCGGCGCAACCGGTGGGTTTCGCCGATACCGCGTTGCGCTTTTGCCCTCAGGTGTCGGCTTCGACCTCGGCGCCATAGCCCAGCGGCTCGGTCATGACGCGGCCTGACACGTCGCCCTGTTCGGCCAAGAATTTTTCGGCATCCAGGGCCGCCATGCAACCCATGCCCGCGCTGGTGACCGCCTGACGATAGACGTGATCGGTCAGATCCCCCGCCGCATAGACGCCCGGAATGCTGGTGCGCGTGGTGCCCGGTTCCACAACCACATAACCGCCCATATGCGTTTCCAACTGGTCCTTGACCAATTCGCTGGCCGGAGCGTGGCCGATGGCGATGAACACGCCCTTAGCGGGGATTTCGGTGATCTTGCCGGTGTCGACATGTCTGGCGCGCACGCCTTCCACACCCAGCGGGGCATCGGTGCCGACGACCTCTTCGAGAACATGGTTCCAAAGCGGTTCGATCTTGGGGTTTTTCATCAGCCGTTCGATCAGGATCTTTTCGGCGCGCAACTCGTCCCGGCGGTGAATCAGCGTCACCTTGGAGGCGAAGTTGGTCAGGAACAGCGCCTCTTCCACGGCGGTGTTGCCGCCGCCGATCACGACGATTTCCTGCCCGCGATAAAAGAACCCGTCGCAGGTGGCGCAGGCGGACACGCCGAAACCCTTGAATTTCTCTTCCGACGGCAGGCCCAGCCATTTGGCGCGCGCGCCGGTGGCCAGAATGACGGCGTCGGCGCTATAGGTCGCGCCGCTGTCGCCTTGGGCGGTGAAGGGGCGGCGCGAGAGGTCGAGATCGGTGATGATGTCGCCGACGATTTCGCAACCGACGGCCCTTGCATGAGATTCCATCCGCACCATCAGGTCGGGGCCTTGCACCTCGGTGTCGCCGGGCCAGTTCTCGACCTCGGTGGTGGTGGTCAACTGTCCGCCCGGCTCGATCCCCTGCACCAGAATGGGGTTCAGCAGCGCCCGGCTGGCATAGACGCCCGCCGTATAGCCCGCGGGGCCGGACCCAATAATCAGAACCTTGGTGTGTCGTGTCTCGGCCATTGAAAACTCCCGAATGTTGAGGTGCTGGCGCCCCGCGCCCTGTCGTCGATATAGACCCTTGGGATGGGCGCTTACAAGATGCGCGCGCGGGCCACCCTGGGGCAGTGGGCGGCAGCGAAACGGCGGTTGGCGGCGCCGTGGCGGAAGATAATTGCGCCGTCCGGGGTGCTGCTATAAGAAACATGAAAATATTGGAGTTATTGATGGTCGCGACACGATTGGACCCGATCGACCGCAAGATTCTCGCGGAATTGCAGGCGGACGGGCGCATGACGAACGTGGAACTGGCGCGGCGTGTCGGAATCTCGGCGCCGCCCTGCCTGCGCCGGGTGCGCGCGCTTGAGGAATCGGGACTGATCGGCGGCTATCATGCCCGCGTCAATGCGCGCGAACTGGGATTCGAGGTGCAGGTGTTCGTGATGGTCGGGCTGGACAGCCAGGCCGAGGCGGAGCTGAGCGCGTTCGAGGCGCGCTGCCGCGACTGGCCGCTGGTGCGTGAATGTCACATGCTGAACGGCGAGGTGGATTTCATTTTGAAATGTGTCGCCCCCGACCTCAGCAGTTTTCAGAGCTTTCTGACCGGAGACCTGCTGACCACCCCCAATGTCGCCAGCGTCAAGACGTCGCTGGTGATCCGGGCCGCCAAGGAAGATCCCGGCGTGCCGTTCGAAGTGATGGAAAAGCGGTTGCAGAAAACGCCCTGAACCCGCGTCACAGCCGGATCGCCGAAATCAGCCGCCCGTAATCGGCCTCTTTCGCGTGGGTGGCGCGGCGATAGGAAAAGAACCGCGCGGGGTCGTCATAGGTGCAGTGACGCGTCCATTCCGCCAGCCCGATCCCTGCCTGGCGCAGCCGGTGCAGACCATAGCCGGGCAGGTCGAACATCATCCGATCCTCTTTGCCATTGGCGAAAAACCGCACGTTGCCGGGATCCTCGATCATGAAATCGTCCAGAAATTCCGGACCCACCTCATAGGCGCGCTGGCTGATCGTGGGACCGATGACGGCGACGGTATCGGCGCGATTCGCCCCCAGTGCCTCCATCGCGTCCAGCGTCGCCTCGAGCACACCGTCAAGGGCGCCCCGCCAGCCGGCATGGGCGGCGCCGATCACTTGCGCGGCATGGTCGGCAAACAGCACCGGCTGGCAATCCGCCGTCAGCACCGTCAGCGCCAGACCCGGAGTCGCGGTCACCATCGCATCGGCGCGCGGCCGGTCGGGCAGCGGCGCGGTGACGGTCACAACATCGGCGGAATGAACCTGATGGACGCCGATCAGGGCCTCGGGCGCGACCTGCATCGCATCGGCGACGCGCTGGCGGTTGATCTGGACCGTGTCCCGCTGATCCGACGACCCGCTGCCGCAATTCAGCCCGGCAAAGACGCCCGACGAGGCACCGCCGCGCCGGGTGAAAAAGCCGTGCCGCAGATCGCGCAGATGTTCGGATGTCAGAATTTCCAGTGTCATCGCTCCAGTCCCGGCGGCGGTGGCGCCTGTGCCGGGAACAGCCCCAGCGTCTTGAACAGGTTTCCCATTTCCGCGGGGTGCGTCAACCGCCGATGTGCCGCGACCAGATCGTCAAGCGCCGCGCCGCGCATGTCCCGCGCCAGCGCCTGCGCCCGTGCGGTGATGCCGAGGCGTTCCAGAAACACGCCTTGCGGCGTGAGTTTGGAGGCATGACAGCCGGCATCGTGCGCTGCCTGCGCAAGGGGTTCGAAATCGACATGGGCGGTCAGATCGGCCTGACCGGGACATTTCAGCACATCTACCGGGCGATGATCGCGCAGCGCCTGAACCGTGTCGCCCAGCGAGCGCCAGTCGCCGTAATCCACGATCAGCGCCGCGCCGCCATGCGTGGCGATCCGCGTGGCGATGGCGGTGGTGATGGGCGCGGCGGCGGGGCAAAGCTCGACCATGTCGCCCTGTCGGGTGTCTTCCAGTCGATGCGCGAGCGCCGGGCGCTTCCCGGGCGCGGTCAGCCCGAAGGACAGCGCATCGTCGGCAACGGTGATTCGACGCTCGGCCCAGCCGTCATCCTGCCGGATGAACTGGCGCACCGGCATGGCGTCGAAAAACTCGTTCGCGATCAGGAACAGCGGTGCGTCGGGCAGGGCGTCGACATTATCCAGCCAGCGTGGCGCGTGGCCGGTGAGGTTCCGCGCCTGCGTTTCGCGCAGCACCGGCGACGCCTCGACCAGCGTGACCTGCGCAGCCTCGAGAAAGCCGGGCACGGCGCCGGTGGCGCGCAGCAGATCGGCCATCAGGGTGCCGCGTCCCGGTCCAAGCTCGGCCAGCGTGAACGGCGCGGGCCTGCCCTGATCCAGCCAGGCCTGCGCCAGCGACAGGCCGATCAGTTCGCCGAACATCTGGCTGATTTCCGGGGCGGTGGTGAAATCGCCCGCCGCGCCCAGCGGGTCGCGGGTGGTGTAGTAGCCCAGCGTCGGGTGCAGCAGGCAATCGGCCATGTAATCGGCCATGCTGATCGGCCCGTCCTGACGGATGCGGGCGGCGATCAGGTCGAACAGCGTCATGGCGTGGTGCGCCGCGCCCGTGCGATCAGCCACAGGCCCAGCAGGATCATCGGCAGCGACAGCAGCTGGCCCATGGTCAGCCCGTAACCGCCGACATGCCACGCCAACCCCAGCGGATTGTCCGGCGTGACGAATTGCGCATCGGGCTGGCGGACGAACTCGATGGCAAAACGTGCCAGCCCATAGCCTGACAGGAAGGTTCCGGTGATCAGCCCGGGCGCCTTGAACGCGCCGCGCCGATAGACCAGCCAGAGGATCACCGCGCCGAGGATCAATCCTTCGAGCGCGGCCTCGTAGAGTTGCGAGGGATGGCGCGCGCACAGCCCGACGATTCCGGGGCAATGCTGCGCGGCGTCACCGGGAAAGACCACGCCCCAGGGCAGATCGGTGGGCCGGCCCCAAAGCTCGGCGTTGATGAAGTTGGCCAACCGCCCCAGCAGCAGACCCGGCGGCGCGGTATGGGCGATCAGGTCGGCCAGCGACAGCAGCGGCGCGCCACGGCTGAGCGCGAACAGCCAGCCGGCGACGACGACCCCGATCAGGCCGCCGTGAAACGACATGCCGCCTTGCCAGACCTTGAGGATATCGACCGGGTTCTGCAGGTAGTAACCCGGCTGATAGAACAGCACGAAACCGAGGCGCCCGCCGAGGATCACGCCGAGGATGATCCAGGTCAGCAGGTCCTCGACCTGAGCCGGGCGCATCGGGGCCAGGTCGGTGGGCCAGAGCACCGGACGTCTGAGCGCCGCAACCGCCATGCGCCAGGCGATGACGATGCCGACGATATAGGCCAGGGCATACCAGCGCAGGGCGAACTCCATCCCGCCGATGGTGAACGACAGGATTTCGGGCGAGATGTCGGGAAAGGGAAGAGATGCGCGCATGGGCGGCTGAATGCCGTTGGTCGGGGGATAAAGTCAACCTTGTCCCGGAGCGGTTGACCGCCCATATAAAGCGCGACGCCACAGGAGGACAGACATGCAGACCCGCAACAAGATGTTCGATGACATTTCGCAACTGATGACCAACGCCATGGGCGTCGCCCAGGGCGCACGGGAAGAGGCGGAGACGGCGATGAAATCGATGATCGACCGCTGGCTGGCCGACCGCGATCTGGTCACGCGCGAAGAGTTCGACGCCGTGCGCACCATGGCCCAGAAGGCCCGCGAGGAGAACGCGGCGCTGGCGGCACGGCTGGACGCGCTGGAAGCCAAGGACTGATCCGGGCGCTTTTCATCCGCGATTTGCAAACGGCGTCGCACCATGACGGTGCGGCGTTTTTTTGTCGGCCGACGAATTGGGTATTTAAGACCAGAAAGAAGCAGTTTGAATCGCGATATCTGGGCCGCTGCGCGATTCTGTCCACAACTTATTGTCATTATCTCTAAATTAAAGGTTGTCAGAGCGACCGCCACACCGCACCATATGTTGTATGGGATCGGGGGTTCGCCCCGCCCGGTAGCGCAGGCACCCAAGAATTGGGGTGGTATCCGCCCCGCCTTGGTGAGCAGAGAGGTGGCATCATGGCCCTTTCCGAGCAGTTTCTGGAATCCGATATTCACCCGATCGACATCGTCGAGCATATTGCGACGTATCACAATTGGGATTTCGAGCGTCTGGGAGACGATCAGATCGCCATGGCGGTCGAGGGGCAGTGGCGCACCTATTCGATCACGCTGGATTCCTCTGGTCCCGATGAGACCTTGCGTCTAATCTGCACGTTCGAGATGGAGCCCCCCGAGGACCGTCTGAGCGGACTGTATGAATTGCTGAACGCGATGAACGACCAGTGTTGGGCGGGCGCCTTCACCTATTGGGCGGCGGAAAAACTGATGGTCTATCGTTATGGTCTGATGCTGAGCGGCGGGCAAGTCGCCAGCGCCGAGCAGCTCGACGCGATGATCCACTCGGCGGTACAGAACGCTGAGAGGTATTATCCCGCGATCCAGCTGCTGGTCTGGGGCGACCGCACGCCCAAGCAGGCGATGCAGGTCGCCATTGCCGAGGCTTACGGGCGCGCGTAACCCTTGGTGAGGGAGCGGGCGGAGATTGTCTCATGGACATGGATACGATAGCGCAGCGTGGGCTGGTGTTGCTGGGGTGTGGCAAGATGGGTTCGGCCATGCTGGCGGGGTGGCTGGAGCGTGGATTGCCCGCCGGTTCGGTCTGGGTGATCGACCCGGCGCCGTCGGAATGGCTGCAGGGGCAGGGGGTACATCTGAACGCCGATCCGCCCGCCGACCCGGCCATCGTGCTTGTCGCGGTCAAACCGCAGATGATGGACGATGCATTGCCGGCGATTGCCGGGTTCGGTGGCGGACGCCGCCTGTTCATCTCGATCGCCGCCGGCACGCCGATTGCTGCCTTTGAGAAGGTTTTGGGCCAGAAAACGCCGATCATCCGCGCCATGCCGAACACCCCCGCAGCCGTCGGGCGCGGGATCACCGCGATCATCGGCAACGCGCGGGCGGGCGAGGATGACCTGGCGCTGGCCGAAAGCCTGCTGTCCGCGGTCGGGCAGGTGGTACGGCTGGAGAGCGAGGGGCAGATGGATGCCGTCACGGGGGTCAGCGGCTCGGGGCCGGCCTATGTGTTCCACCTGATCGAGACGCTGGCGGCGGCGGGGCAGGCGCAGGGGTTGTCGGACGATCTGGCGATGCGGCTGGCCAAGGCGACGGTGGCCGGTGCCGGCGCGCTGGCCGAGGCGGCGGACGAGGATCCGGCGCAACTGCGCGTCAACGTCACCAGCCCCAATGGCACGACACAGGCCGCGCTGGAGGTTCTGACGGACCCTGACAGCGGATTTCCGCCGTTGTTGGATCGGGCGGTGGCTGCCGCAGCAAGGAGAAGCAAGGAATTGTCCGGTGAGTAATATTTCGTTCGATGATTTTCTGAAAGTCGATGTCCGGGTCGGAGAGGTCACCCGCGCCGAGCCCTTCCCCGAAGCGCGCAAGCCCGCGCTCAAGCTGTGGATCGATTTCGGTGACGGGATCGGCGAGCGCAAGTCGTCGGCGCAGATCACAACCCATTATCGGCCCGAGGAGCTGATTGGCAAACAGGTGCTTGCGGTCGTCAACTTTCCGCCGCGTCAGATCGGACCGTTTCAATCCGAGGTGCTTGTGCTAGGTCTGCCCGATGAATCGGGCGAGATCGTGTTGGTCGGCCCGGATGACACTGTGCCGAACGGCGGGAGGATGCACTGATGCGTTTGTTTGTAACACGGCCGATGCCGGATGCGGTCGCTGACCGCGCACGTCGCGAATTTGATGAAGTGGTGCTGCGCGAGGAAACCACACCGCTGAGCGGTGACGAAATGCGTGCGGCGTTGCGGGATTACGACGTGGTGCTGCCCACGCTGGGCGATATCTTCGATGCCGGCGTGTTCGCGGATGTGCCGGAGCCGCGGTGCCGGCTGCTGGCGAATTTCGGGGTCGGTTACAACCATATCGATGTCAAGGCCGCCGGCGATGCCGGAATCCGCGTGACCAACACGCCGGGCGCGGTGACCGATGCCACCGCCGACATCGCCATGACGCTGATCCTGATGAGCGCGCGCCGCGCCGCCGAGGGCGAGCGGCTGGTGCGCTCGGGTGGCTGGCAGGGCTGGCACCCGACGCAGATGCTGGGCATGCACGCGACCGAGCGCACGGTCGGCATCGTCGGCATGGGGCGGATCGGACAGGCCATCGCGCGGCGTTGCCATTTCGGGTTCGGGATGGACGTGCGCTATTTCAGCCGCAGCCCGAAGGATCTGGATTTCCCGGCGGAACTGGATAGCTCGCTCGCCGAATTGGCAGGTGCCGTGGATTTCCTCGTGATTTCGGTGCCGGGCGGGGCCGATACCCGGCATCTGATCGGTGCGGATGTGTTCGAGGCGATGCAGCCGCATGCACATCTGATCAACATCGCGCGAGGTGATATCGTGGACGAATCCGCGCTGATCGCCGCGCTGGAAGGCGGAAAGATCGGCGGGGCCGGGCTGGATGTCTATGAGTTCGAGCCCAAGGTGCCCGAGGCACTGATCGCGCTCGATAACGCGACGCTGCTGCCGCATCTGGGCACCGCCGCGCTGGACGTGCGCACCGACATGGGCCAGATGGCGCTGGACAATGTGTCCGCTTTCGTCGCCGGCCGCGATCTGCCCAACCCGGTGAACTGACGCGATTGGCGGAGGCGTTGCGCCTCCGCCCTATCCCTGCAGCGGCTTAACGCCCACGTCGCCCTCGGCCTGCGCCTTTATCGCAAGTGCGGCGGCGTGGCTGCCGGCGGCGGTGGTGAAATACGGGATCTTGTCATAGAGCGCGACCGAGCGGATGCCGCGCGAATCCTCGACCGCCTGCGCGCCCTCGGTCGAGTTCATCACCAGTTGGATCGCACCGTCCTTGAGCATGTCCACGATGTCGGGCCGCCCCTCGTAAACCTTGTTGACGATCGTGCAGGCGATGCCGTTTTCGGCCAGCCAGCCTTGCGTTCCGCGTGTGGCGATCAGGTCAAAGCCGAGATCGGTCAGGATCGTCGCCGCCTCGATCATCATCGGCGTCTTGTCGGCATCCTTGATCGAGATGAAGGCCCGCCCCTGCGACGGCAGCGCCATGCCCGCGCCCATCTGCGCCTTGAGGAAGGCGCGCGGGAAATCGCGGTCCCAGCCCATCACCTCGCCGGTCGAGCGCATTTCAGGGCCGAGAATGGTATCGACGCCGGGGAAACGGGCAAAGGGCAGCACCGCCTCCTTGACCGAGAACCACGGCACGTTCGGATCGGCCAGCGTCATCGGATCGGCCAGCGGCAGAGGGGAGTCGTAATCGGTCGTCACCTCATAAGGCGGGCGCTGCGGGAAGTCGGACAGTTTCTCGCCCGCCATCACCCGCGCGGCAATTGCCGCAATCGCGCTGTCGGTGGCCTTGGCGACGAACGGCACTGTGCGGCTGGCGCGGGGGTTGACCTCGATCAGGTAGATCTCGCCATCCTTGATCGCGAACTGGATGTTCATCAGCCCGACCACGTTCAGCGCCTTGGCAAGGGCGCGGGTCTGTTCCTTGACCTCGTCGATGATGGCGCTGTCCAGCGAATGCGGCGGCAGCGAACAGGCGCTGTCGCCGGAATGCACGCCGGCCTCTTCGATATGCTGCATGATGCCGGCGACATGCACATCCGTGCCGTCGCAGATCGCGTCGACATCCAGCTCGACCGCGCCGGAAAGATAACTGTCCAGCAATACCGGACTGTCGCCGGAAACCACCACGGCCTCGTCGATATACCGTTCCAGATGCGCCTGATCGCGCACGATCTCCATCGCGCGACCGCCCAGAACATAGGAGGGGCGGATCACCAGCGGAAAGCCCAGCGTCTTGGCGATCTCGAACGCCTGCTGATCGGTCGAGGCGATGCCGTTGCGCGGTTGCTTCAGCCCCAGTCTCTGCACAAGCTGCTGGAACCGCTCGCGATCTTCGGCCAGGTCGATCATATCCGGCGTGGTGCCGAGGATCGGAATGCCCTCTTCCGCCAGGGAATTGGCCAGCTTCAGCGGCGTCTGGCCGCCATATTGTACGATCACACCATGCAGGGTGCCGTTTTCCTGCTCGACGCGCAGGATTTCCATGACATGCTCAAAGGTCAGCGGCTCGAAATACAGCCGGTCCGAGGTGTCGTAATCGGTGCTGACGGTCTCGGGGTTGCAGTTGACCATGATGGTTTCGTAACCGGCTTCGGTCAGCGCGAAACAGGCGTGACAGCAGCAATAGTCGAACTCGATGCCCTGGCCGATCCGGTTCGGTCCGCCGCCCAGGATCACCACCTTCTTGCGGTCGGTGGGGCGCGATTCGCATTCCACGTCGCCCATCATCGGCGCCTCGTAGGTGGAATACATATAGGGCGTCTGCGCCTCGAATTCGGCGGCGCAGGTGTCGATGCGTTTGAACACGGCGACGACGCCCAGTGCCTGCCGCGCGCGGCGAATGTCGTGTTCGCTCTGGCCGGTCAGGTTGGCCAGTCGCGCGTCGGTGAACCCCATCATCTTGAGCGCGCGCATGCCGTGTTCGTCCTGTGGCAACCCGTTGGCGCGGATTGTTTCCTCGGCCTCGACGATCTCGCGGATACGCGAGAGGAACCACGGGTCGAACATGGTGACGGCGTGGATTTCATCATCGCTCAACCCGTGGCGCATGGCCTGCGCGATGGTGCGCATCCGGTCGGGGGTCTGGGCGGCAATCGCCTTGACGATGGCGGCACGGTCGGGCGCGCCGGGAATGTCCACCTCGTCAAATCCGGTAAGACCGGATTCCATCGACGCCAGCGCCTTTTGCAGCGATTCGTGGATGGTGCGGCCGATCGCCATCGCCTCGCCCACGGATTTCATCGCGGTGCTTAGTTCAGCGGTCGCGCCGGGGAATTTCTCGAATGCGAATTTCGGGATCTTGGTGACGATATAGTCGATGGTCGGCTCGAAACTGGCGGGCGTGACCTTGGTGATGTCGTTGTCCAACTCGTCCAGCGTATAACCCACGGCAAGTTTCGCCGCGATCTTGGCGATCGGAAACCCCGTCGCCTTGGAGGCCAGCGCCGAGGAGCGGGACACGCGCGGGTTCATCTCGATCACCACCATGCGCCCGTCTGCCGGGTTCACCGCCCATTGCACGTTCGAGCCGCCGGTTTCCACGCCGATCTCGCGCAGCACGGCGATAGAGCCGTTGCGCATGATCTGGTATTCCTTGTCGGTCAGCGTCAGGGCCGGGGCCACGGTGATCGAGTCGCCGGTATGCACGCCCATCGGATCGACGTTCTCGATGGAACAGACGATGATGGCATTGTCGGCGGTGTCGCGCACCACCTCCATCTCGTATTCCTTCCAGCCCAGCAGCGATTCGTCGATCAGGATCTGACCCATCGGGCTGGCATCCATGCCGGAGCGGCAGAAATGTTCGTAATCGTCGCGATTATAGGCGACGCCGCCGCCCGTCCCGCCAAGCGTGAAGGCCGGGCGGATGATCGCGGGCAACCCGATATCTTCCAGCGCGGCCAGCGCCAGCGCGACGCCGGCGGCGAGATCCTTCTTTCCGCTGGCACCCTTGGGGGCGGTGACGATGGTGGCCTTGGGGTTCTCGATGCCGAGACGATCCATCGCCTCGCGGAACAGCTTGCGGTCTTCGGCCATCTCGATGGCTTCGCGCTTGGCGCCGATCATCTCGACGCCGTATTTTGCCAGCACGCCCATGTCTTCAAGGGCTAGCGCCGTATTCAGGCCGGTCTGCCCGCCCATCGTGGGCAAAAGCGCGTCGGGGCGCTCTTTCTCGATGATCTTGGCGACGATCTCGGGGGTGATGGGCTCGATATAGGTGGCGTCGGCCAGTTCCGGATCGGTCATGATCGTCGCCGGGTTAGAGTTTACCAGGATCACCCGGTACCCTTCTTCGCGCAGCGCCTTGCAGGCCTGTGCCCCGGAATAGTCGAATTCGCAGGCCTGTCCGATGACGATAGGCCCCGCTCCGATGATCATGATCGACGAAATGTCGGTTCTCTTCGGCATGGCGCGGCCCCTTTCGACTGAGGGCGCCCCCATGCGCCCAAACTGGCTGCGTTATAGGCGTGAGGCGAACAGGTGCAAGGGGGTCGAGCGCCCCTGTCTTTCCACTTTCCTGAAATACCCATGCCGGAGGCTTACAATGCTCATGAACGGATTTTTTTTCGCCTTCGGCGAGGGTATTTTAAGAAAGTGGAAACAGTTTCGGGGTCACTTGGTTCTACGGTACAGGCTGGGGAGCCGATGACCGTGGAAGTGGAAAGCGCCCCGCCTTCGGTGTCAGGCCGGCGCGGGGCGTGGACCTTTCCCTGCATTTACTCCGCGGCGGCGCGCGCGCCGGCGTTCCGCCGATAAAGATAATCGCGTGTCAGCGGGACGGCATCGCGCTGATGCCCGAGTTGCAGGTGGAACACCGCCAGCATGCCGACTTCGAATGTCAGCATGCTGCTGATGAGGTAATAACGCCACATGCGGATGAAACGGTCGTCATACATCTGGCGGACCTGGTCGCTGTGGGCGTCGAATCGGGTCAGCCAATGGCGCAGGGTCATCGCGTAGTGCAGGCGCAGGATCTCGATATCCAGTTGCCAGAGTCCGGCGTTCTCGACCGGGACCGCCAGTTCAGAAAGGGACGGCACATAGCCGCCCGGAAAGATATAGCGGTCGAGCCAGCGCGATTGCACGGTCGGCGGTGCGCTGCGGCCGATGGAGTGGATGAGGGCGACGCCATCCGGCGCCAGCAGATTACCGACCCGCTCGAAATATTCGCCGTAATGGGGCACGCCGACATGTTCCAGCATGCCCACGGACACGATCCGGTCGAACGTCTCGTCCAGTTCGCGATAATCGAGCAGGCGGAAATCGACCCGGTCCCGCAGCCCCTCGTCGCGGGCGCGGGCCTGCGCTGTGGCCAACTGGTTCCGCGACAGGGTCACGCCAGTCACATGCGCGCCGTGATCGCGCGCGAGCGTCAGCGCCATTCCACCCCAGCCGCAGCCGATGTCCAGCACCCGCATCCCCGGCTCGATTTGCAGCTTGGCGGCGATATGGGCCTTTTTCGCCTCCTGCGCCGCGTCGAGGCTCATGTCGGGCTGGGCGAAATAGGCGCAACTGTATTGCATGTCGCGGTCCAGAAACAGGCGGTAGAGGTCGTCGGAGATATCATAGTGATGCGCCACGTTGGCGCGCGCGCTGTTGGCGGTGTTGCGCATGACCGCCGCCCGCGCCAGAAACCGTGCCCGCATGGTGCCGCGCACCCAGAGCGGCATGACCTCGGCCTGCCAGTTGCTCATCACGAGGCGAAGCAGGGTTTCGATATCATTTCCGGCAATGGTGATGCGACCGTCCATATACCCCTCGCCCAGGGCGAGTTCGGGGCTGAGACACAGCGCACGCAGCGTTGCTGTATCGCTGATCGCGACTTCGGCCTCAAGCGCGCCACCGGGGCCATAGCTGCGGCGGTCTCCCTGCGGCATGGTGACGGTCAGTCTGCCGGTTTGGATCAGGCGTGACGCCATCCTGTCGAATATGGTCTGCCACATGTTTGCACCTGTTCGTTCATTGGCGGTTCAACCACAAAAGTCCTTATTCTGCGCCCTCAACAACTTAGGTCAATCCCCGGCAAAGGAAAATCGGCTGCGGAATTGGCGCGATTCCGCGCGGCCCTTGACTTTGCGCCCTTGGCACGGTGTATCGGCGCGACGCAAATCCGCCCGAAGGGATATGAGACATGCACGCCTATCGCAGCCATACCTGCGCCGATCTGACCGCCGAAAATGTCGGCGATACCGTCCGCCTGTCGGGCTGGGTGCATCGCGTGCGCGATCATGGCGGCGTGTTGTTCATCGATCTGCGCGATCATTACGGTTTGACCCAGGTGTTGTGCGATGGCGACAGTCCGGTCTTCGACCAGGTCGAGAAGCTGCGCAGCGAATGGTGCATCCGGATCGATGGCGAGGTCAAGGCGCGCGACGAAAGTCTGGTCAATCCGAAGCTGCCCACCGGCGAGATCGAGGTTTGTATCCGCGACATCGAGGTTCTGGGCGCCGCCAGTGAACTGCCGCTGATGGTGTTCGGCGATCAGGAGTATCCCGAGGAAACGCGCCTGCGCTATCGCTATCTCGATCTTCGGCGCGAGGCGATGCAGGCCAACATGACCCTGCGCAGCGACGTGATCGCGTCGATGCGGCGGCGGATGTGGGACAAGGGGTTTCGCGAATACCAGACGCCGATCATCACCGCCTCCAGCCCCGAGGGCGCGCGCGATTTTCTGGTGCCGTCGCGCCTGCATCCGGGCCGGTTCTATGCGCTGCCGCAGGCACCGCAGCAATTCAAGCAGCTGATCATGGTCAGCGGCTTTGACAAGTATTTCCAGATCGCGCCCTGTTTTCGCGATGAAGACCCGCGCGCCGATCGCTCGCCCACCGATTTCTACCAACTCGACATGGAGATGTCGTTCGTCACCCAGCAGGATGTGTTCGACACGATCCAGCCGGTGATCGCCGGTGTGTTCGAGGAGTTCGGCAAAGGCCGCGCCGTCGACCAGGTCTGGCCGCAGATATCCTATGCCGATTCTGCGCTATGGTATGGCACCGACAAGCCCGACCTGCGCAACCCGATCAAGATGCAGATCGTCAGCGAGCATTTCGCCGGTTCCGGTTTCGCGATCTTCGCCAAGCTTCTGGAACAGGACGGCACCCAGATCCGCGCGATTCCCGCCCCCGGTGGCGGGTCGCGCAAGTTCTGCGACCGGATGAACGCCTTTGCCCAGAGGGAAGGGCTGCCGGGAATGGGGTATATCTTCTGGCGCGAGGGCGAGAGCGGGATGGAAGCCGCTGGCCCGCTGGCCAAGAATATCGGCCCCGAACGCACCGAAGCGATCCGCCAGCAACTTGGCCTCGGGATGGGCGATGCGGCGTTCTTCCTCGGCGGCAAGCCGTCGGATTTCGAGGCGGTTGCAGGCCGGGCGCGGGTCGAGATCGGCAACGAACTGAAGCTGACGGAACAAGACAGGTTCGCCTTTGCCTGGATTGTCGATTTCCCGATTTACGAGCGGGACGAGGAAACCGGCGCCATCGATTTCGAGCACAACCCGTTTTCGATGCCCCAAGGCGGGATGGCGGCGCTGGAAGGCGATCCGCTGAAGGTGCTGGGCTATCAGTATGATCTGTCCTGCAACGGCTATGAACTGGTCAGCGGCGCGATCCGCAATCACCGCCCCGAGATCATGTTCAAGGCGTTCGAGATCGCCGGATACGGCGCGGACGAGGTGCGCAAACGCTTCGGCGGCATGGTCAACGCGTTCCAGTACGGCGCGCCGCCCCATGGCGGCTGCGCGGCGGGCATCGACCGCATCGTGATGCTGCTGGCGGACGAGGCCAATATCCGCGAGGTCATCATGTTCCCGATGAACCAGCGCGCCGAAGACCTGATGATGAACGCGCCGTCAGAGGCGACATCGGATCAGTTGATGGAACTGGGCCTGCGGGTGATTCCGCAGGAATGAGGGTGGACGCCGGGCCGCTTGGTCCGGCGGGCGTTGCTCAGTCCTCCAGCGAATCCTCGCGCTTCTTGGCGATCAGGCTGCGCTCTTCCTCCTTGCGGGCACGAAAGCGGTCGCCATAGCCCTTGATCTCGGAATCGTCGATTTCCTGACGGGCGCGCTCGAATACCTCGTCCTCTTCCTCGTCGATGTGGTGTTCGTAATCGTGGCGCAGGGTCTTGAACTTCTGCAGCCAGCCGCCCGATGACATGTCCGCATTGTTCAACTCTTCCAGCATGTCGTCGATCTGCTGGTGCTCATGTACCGAATGCCGCGCCGCGTCCTGCCCCCAGGTTTTCGAGATGAGCTTGGAATAGAACGTCTCTTCCTCGGCGGCGGCGTGGCTTTTGACGTCGCAATAGAATTCGTTCCACGCCTCCTTGCGATCTTCGGACGCGCCGCTGGTATCCGCAACGCGCTTCAGCAGGGCGCGGTGGTTGTCGTGGTCGGATTTGATGGCAGCGTAGATATCGGTCATGCGCGTTGCTCCTGTTTCAGGTGTCGGGATGGAGAGGCAACGTTTCCGTGGCCGCGCGGTTCCCGCCGCTTGGCGGGACGGATTGCCGCGTTTAGGGTCAACGCCATGGAAAAGGATTCATCCGACCGCCCTTTGGGCGCTAAGCTGCGCGGTTGGACCCCGCCGCCGCATCCGCCTTCGGAGCCCATGCAGGGCCGATATGCGCGCCTTGAGCCGCTGTCGCCGGATCGTCATGCGGTGGCGTTGTTCGATGCCTATCGCGGGCATGACGCACTGTGGGATTACATGGCTTACGGGCCGTTCGCCACTGTGGACGCCTATCGCGATTGGATGCAGGGGGTGACCGCGCAGGCCGACAGCGTGTTTTTCGCGGTGCGGTCGCTGGAAACCGGGCAGGTCGGCGGCGTGACCAGCTATCTGCGGATCAAACCCGCTGCCGGATCGATCGAGGTGGGACATATCAATTACGCGCCGGTCCTGCAGAAAACCCGCGCCGCGACCGAGGCGATGGCTTTGATGATGGGCTGGGCATTCGACACGGGGTATCGTCGGTATGAATGGAAATGCGACGCGCTGAACATGGCGTCACGCCGGGCGGCGCAGCGGTTGGGGTTCAGCTACGAAGGGGTGTTCCGGCAGGCCCTGGTGGTGAAGGGGCGCAATCGTGACACCGCCTGGTTCGCCGTGATCGACAAGGACTGGCCAGCCCTCAGCGCGGCCTTTCGCCGATGGCTGGAGCCGTCGAACTTTGACGATCAGGGCCGCCAGACCAGCGCGTTGGGCGATCTGACGGCGCCGGTACGGGTATCCTCCGACCCGTTGGTCTGACCGCGCGCGCCCTCGCGATGGAAGCGTGTCTGGCGGGCGGCGCGGTGGGCCTGCAGGCAGAGGACGATGGCGAGGCTGACAACCGAGACAAGAAACAGCTCCAGCATGATCAGATCGCCCGGCGTTGTTGCAGGCGCTGCTGGATCAGCGCCGCCACCCGCGCCTTGTCCGATGCGAAGGGCGTTCCGCTGGCGCGGGCGCGGGCCAGATCGGCGGCGGCCTGCGCGAGCGCGAAATCCTCGGCGCTGCGCGCCACGCCGCCGACGAATTGCGCGACGTAGTCGATCATGTGGCCTTCGCTGCGATCGCACAGCAGATCGGCGACCTGCGCCATGTCGTCCTGAAAGGCCAGCGGATCGGGGCGGACATGGTCGTCACGCACCAGACGCGGACCCGGTGGCTGGCGATCCGGCGGCATGTGCGACAGGATCGCGTTCTGAAAGACGGCGAGCGAGGTGATCGGCTTGGCCAGGAACCCGTCGGCCCCCGCCGCCAGCGTGGCATTTTCCGACAGATCGTCGCCGGATGTGCCCAGAATCACGCCGATGCGAGGCACCGCCTGATCCAGTTCCGCGATCAGGTCCAGCCCCGAACCGTCCGGCAGTCCCAGATCGACGATGATCACCGACGGGCGATAGGTCCGAAGATGCCGGCGCGCCGAAGCCAGACAATCGGCACGGCGCAGCCGCGCCCCGCTGCGCAGGCACAGCAGGCGCATCGCATCGGAGGCAAAGCGGCTGTCCTCGACCACGAGGATGGTCAATCCCAGAAGCGGGCGCGCGGCGGTCGCCGGGATATGGCGGGCGGCGAACGGGTCCGAATCGTCCATGTCGTTTCCTTTCTCAGCAGACGGTCCCAGCCTATGGATACCTGGCTAACAGGAGGTAAACGCCGCAACGTGCGATTTCGCCCCCTTGCCCTCGGCGCGTCCGGCCCGCATAACCGCAGCGACACCATGCCCCGAGGGAGTGTTCCATGATCGGTCGTCTGAACCATGTCGCCATCGCCGTGCCCGATCTCGAAGCCGCGTGCGAGCAATACCGAACTGCGCTGGGCGCCAATGTCGGCGCGCCCCAGGACGAGCCCGACCATGGCGTTACGGTCGTGTTCATCGAACTGCCCAACACCAAGATCGAATTGCTGTATCCGCTGGGCGAAAACAGCCCGATCCAGGGTTTTCTGGACAAGAACCCGTCGGGCGGCATCCATCACGTCTGTTACGAGGTCGAGGATATCCTCGCCGCGCGTGATCGCTTGCAGGAAACCGGCGCCCGCGTTCTGGGCAGCGGCGAGCCGAAGATCGGCGCGCACGGCAAACCGGTGCTGTTCCTGCATCCCAAGGATTTCAACGGATGCCTGATCGAACTGGAACAGGTCTGAGGGACAAGCGATGAGCGTCACATCCTCGCTGGTTCTGCTTGCGATCATCTGGGTGATGGTCTTTTTCGTTGCGCTGCCGATCCGGGTGCAGACCCAAAGCGAAAGCGGCAAGGTCGAACCTGGCACGCACGAGGGGGCGCCGCAGGTTCACAACCTCGGGAAAAAGGCGCTGATCTCCACCGTGGTGGCCTTGGTGATCTGGCTGATCGCCGTGGGAATCATCCTGTCGGGCTGGATCTCGGTGCGCGATTTCGACATGTTCAACCGGATGGGTCCGACCTGACCGCGACCATCCGCGCCTCTGCCGCGTGGAAGATGTGGGTGAACGTGGCGGCACCGATGATCGGGATCAGCAGGTTCAACAGCGGCACCGACAGCGGAATAGCCATCACGGTTCCGGCCAGCCAGATCGTGCCGGCGTAACGGGCGCGCAGGCGCTTGGCCTCGGCCCGTCCGACGCGCCGGATCGCGGCGAGGGTGAAATACTCACGCCCCAGAAGAAACCCGTTCAACCCCCAGAAGACCGCCGCCCAGGCAGGCGGAAAAAAGAAGAACAGCACCGTCGCCAGCATCAGCGCGATGATATTCGCCACGATCAACACGCCGAGAAAACCGATCGTATCCAGCACCTGATCGACCAGCGGCACCGGTTTCGCCGGGGGCAGGGCGGGATAGTGCCGATCCTCGACCGCCTGTGCGACCTCGTCCAGGAACAGCGAGGTGATCGCCGAGGCGACGGGCATCATCAGAAACACCGACAACACCAGCATCAGCCCGACCGAGGACCAGCCGGCCAGATCGTTCAGCCAGCCGACCGGCCCGATGAACGGCAGGCTCGCATCCTCGCCCACCAGCCAGCGCACCAGCCACAGCACCCCGACATAGCTGGCGATCAGCAGCGCGATGGTCAGGCCGACACCCAGTAGCAGCACGCGACGGAATCGCGGATCGCCCAGTTGCCCCAGCGCCAGGAAAAAGGCGTTCAGGATCATTCATCGACCCATTGCGTGATCGCGGAGATGTCCGGGCGGGGGCGTTCCGAGGGGATCGTGCGCTCGGTTCCGATATGAACGAATCCGACGATGCGTTCGTTTGGCTGAAGGCCCAGCGCGGTCTCGCGGAACCCGGCGTCATGTGCGGCCCAGCCGGTCAGCCAGTTCGCGCCCCAGCCCGAGGCCAGCGCGGCGTTCAGCAGGGAAAGACAGGCTGCGGCGGCGGAATAGGTCTGTTCGATCGCCGGTATCTTGTCGGACTCGCGCTGCACCTCGATCACGGCGACGGCGAGATGGCCCTGATCGAACTGGCTGCGCCCCTTGGCGATCTGGTTCTCGTCCAGCCCCAGCGCCTCGCCACGTTCCTGCACCGCCTGCGCCAGACGCGCCATGGCGGCCCCCTGGATCACGATGAAGCGCCACGGCTCCAGCTTGCCATGGTCGGGACACCGCGCGGCGGCGGTCAGGATCGGCAAAAGCTGGTCGGCGTCCGGCACCGGAGGCTGCAGGGTTTTTGCCGGGCGCGAACGCCGGGTCAAAAGAAAGTCGATTGCCGTCTGGCTGTCAGGAGTCATGTCAGGGCCTCTCTGGTCGTGAGCTTCGTCTATCTCGGCATCACAGCGTCGAGAGTCAACGCGACCGCGAGATCACATCTGACGGAGGTTGCTTTTTGTGATTATTTCCGACTCGGCCATTAGCGTATGATCTTCCCACCGTATCGATACGGTTGATGTCAATGATTATTTTTGTAAGGAGTTATTATGACACAGTTTATAAAACAGCGGGCCGCCTTGGTTCTGACGGTCGGCCTCTCTTCTGCCTTGGCAATAGCGGGCGCACCGGCAAAAGCACAGCCGACGGATCTTCGTCAACACCCGGAGGTTCAGACGATGCCCGCAGACGTTATGGGAACGAACGCGGCACCAGCCATGAACCATTGCAAGTATTGCGGGCCGCGTGGGGGCGAGCGCTGAGCCATAATTTGGCGGCATGACGATGGTCGGGGCGGGGCTTCATGAGCCCCGCCCCGGTCGCGTTCTGGCCTTTTTCGGTGGCACGGGGCATGCTGATGCAATGGCAAAACCGAAAATCCGCAACCTGCCCGATCTGTCGAACCTGGCCCGCCCCGGCGGCGAAATCGCGGTGCATGTGACGCCCGGCGCGCGGCAGAACGCGGTCACGCGGGAAAACGGAACCTTGCGCATCGCGGTCACCGCCCCGCCCGAGGACGGCAAGGCGAACGAGGCGGTGCGCAAGCTGCTGGCGCGGGCGATGAATGTGGCGCCGTCGCACCTGACATTGCAGCGCGGTCACACGTCGCGTGACAAGACGTTCATCTATTCAGTGTCCTGAGCACCTTTTTCCGACGGCTTCAGACGATAAACCCCCTCGGGAAGATCGAGCGCCGCCGCCAGTTCCCGCAATTGCGACGGTGACAGGGTGATCGTGACGACGCGATCGGTGCGCGGATCGAATTGTTCAAGCGTCACGCATTCGGCGAATCCGTTGATCACCACATCCTCTTGCAAAGGCGCGGACCCTTCGTCCACAAGTGTGATCACAGTGGCGTCGAATTCGTGTTCGATGGTAAACATGCAAACATGGTGCGCCGGGTCGGGACGGGATGCAAGCGGCATCCTGCGCGCCGGCATCGCCGGCGGGTGGATCGGCACTGGCATGACATCCGGGCTGTGATACTGTCCGCCCAAGCGGGCGCCTCGAGGCCCGCAACCTGACAAAGGACGACGCATGCATTTGACAAGATTGCTCATGGCGCTGATCGCCGGCCTTTCGCTGGCGGCATGCGATATGGTGGTGCCGGTCGCGCCATCGCCCGCGCCGGCCCGGAATCCGGGGCTGACACTGCCCAGTCCGCAGCAGGCGGCACGCAATTTCTCGCAGGTGGTGGCCGACGTTCAGCCCGTTGCCGAACAGGAATGCCGAAGCCGGGCCCGCAATCTGAATTGCGATTTCGTGATTCGCGTCGACAACGATCCGCGCCAGCCCCCGAACGCCTATCAAAGCCGCGCCAGCGATGGCCGTCCGGTGCTGACCTTCACCATCGCCATGATCGCGGACGTCGCCAATGCGGATGAGCTGGCCTTTGTCATGGGGCATGAGGCGGCGCATCACATCTCGTATCACCTTGACCGACAGCAGGTGAACGCCTCGCTCGGGGCCGAGATATTCGGAGGGCTGGCGACCCTCACCGGCGGCAGCGCACGCGACGTCGAGACCGCCGCGCGTCTGGGGGCGAATGTCGGTGCGCGCAGTTATTCCAAGGAATTCGAGCTTGAGGCGGACCGGCTGGGCACCGTCATCACCTGGCGCGCGGGTTACGATCCGGTTCGGGGGGCGGAATATTTCGGGCGCATCCCCGATCCGGGGGATCGTTTTCTGGGCACCCATCCGCCCAACGCCGCGCGTATCGATATCGTGCGCCGCACCGTGGCCACGCTCGAACGTTAGCGGCGATGAACCGCCGTCGCCCGCTGAGATCCCGTCCCGCGGGCGATGGCCCATGACAGGAGCGATACGCCGAGGATCAGGAGAGAAAAGGCGGCGGGGGAAAGGTGAAAACCCACACTCATGAAACGTCCCCCGCCTGCTTAAAAGAATACTCATCGGAACATAAAGAACCCTAGCAGGACAACGATCTTGCGTCAGGTCCGGTATTCCTGACCCGGCCATTGTTCAGGTGGCGTTGATTTCGATCAACGCCCGCCGCTCCGGACGCCCTAACATGAAGCGACAACGCAACGAGGGGAGCCGGAACATGTGGATTGCCGCGCGAAACCGGCAAGGAGAACGGCCGATGGAACCGGGTGAGTTCGAGCGGCATTTCTGGCTGACCCGCTCGGTGGCGCGCATGATCGGTGTGAACCTGTCGGATGCCATGGCCGACGCGCGGATATCTGCAGACGATTATTGCGACATGGTCACGACATGCATGCGATGCGAATGCCGCGAAACCTGTGAATCATGGCTGGCGGCGCAGCCCGGCAAGGCCGATCGCGCGCCCGATCACTGCGCCAACGCGCCCGTTCTGAACCGGCTGATCCGGTAGCCGCGCGGCGGGATCTACGGGGCCAGCCTTGCCCACAGATCGTAGTCGCCCGCCTCGTCCACCGTCACGTTCACGATATCGCCGGGGCGGAGCGTCTCGAACCCCTCGTCGATGAACAGGTTGCCGTCGATCTCGGGCGCATCGGCCATGGTGCGGCAGGTCGCGGCATCGCCGTCCACCTCGTCGACGATCACGGGCATCGTTTGCCCCACCTTCGCCGCCAGCCTTGTTGCGGAAATCGTCTGGGCCCTTTCCATGAAACGATCCCAGCGGTCCTGTTTCACCTCGTCCGGCACATGATCCGGCAGCGCGTTCGAGCGCGCGCCCGCGACGTTTTCGTATTTGAAACAGCCGACGCGATCCAGTTGCGCCTCGTCCAGCCAGTCAAGGAGGGTCTGGAACTCGGCCTCGGTTTCGCCGGGATAGCCGACGATGAAGGTGCTGCGCAGGGTGATGTCGGGACAGATCGCGCGCCAGGCGGCGATTTCATCCAGCGTGCGCGCCGCTGCGGCGGGTCGCGCCATGCGGCGCAGCGTGTCGGGGTGGGCATGCTGGAACGGAATGTCGAGATAAGGCAGCAACCCGTTGGCCGGATCCGCCATCAGCGGCACCAGATCGCGCACGAACGGATAGGGATAGACGTAATGCAGCCGCACCCACGCCCCCAGCTGCGCCAGATCGCGCGCCAGCGGCAGGATCGGGGACTTGACCTCGCGGTCCTTCCAGTCGGTGCCGTAGGCGGATGTGTCCTGGCTGATCACCAGCAATTCGCGCACGCCGCTTTCAACCAGTTTCCCGGCCTCGCGCAGCACCGCATGGGCGGGGCGGCTGGCCAGTTTCCCGCGCATGTCGGGGATGATGCAGAATTTGCACTTGTGGTTACAGCCCTCGGAGATCTTGAGGTAACTGTAATGGCGCGGCGTCAGCTTGACCCCGGCCGCTGGCATCAGGTCGATGAACGGATCGGGGCTGGGCGGCACGGCCTCGTGGACCGCATCCAGCACCTGTTCGTATTGATGCGGCCCGGTCACGGCCAGGATGCGCGGGTGATGGGTGCGGATATAGTCCGGATCGGCGCCCAGACATCCCGTGACGATGACACGGCCGTTCTCCGTCAGCGCCTCGCCGATGGCATCCAGCGATTCGGCCTTGGCGCTGTCGAGGAACCCGCAGGTGTTGACGATCACCGCATCCGCCCCGTTGTAATCGGGTGAAATCCCGTAGCCTTCGGCACGCAGCCGCGTCAGGATGCGTTCGCTGTCCACCAGCGCCTTGGGACATCCCAGGCTGACCATGCCGATTGTCGGCTGGCCGGGGCGGTCATGGGTGCGGATGCGGGCTTGCGGGGCAAGGTCGGGGCGTTGCCCGCCGGGGTTCATGCTCATGCGCGTGCATATAAAGACGGATCGGATCACCGCAAGGGTTTTGCGCATTGCGCATGGTGTTTTGGCGGTTAGGTTGGCAACCGATCAGGCAGGAGGATCATCATGCGGTGGCTGTTTCGGATCGTCGGGGCGCTGGTGGCGGCGGTTGTTCTGCTGGCAGTCGGGCTGATGCTTTTGCCATTCGTGCTGCCCGGCGAAAAGATCGCGCAGATCGCCGCGGATCAGGTCAAGGCCCGCACCGGGCGCGATCTGGAGTTTTCGGGCGATGTGTCCTTTACCTTCTGGCCGGTGCTGGGGGTGACGACCGGACCGGTCAGTTTCGGCAATGCCGACTGGGCCGGACCCGAACCGATGCTGCGCGCCCAGGCGTTGACCGTCGGGCTGGCGGCACCGGATCTGCTGCGCGGCGCCATCCGCATCACCGAGATCACCGCCCAAAGCCCGGACCTGCGCCTTGCCACACGCGCTGACGGGCGCGGCAACTGGCAGTTCGATCAACCGTCTTCCGCCGTGGCATCCGGGCCTGCGCCGCAGGACAGCGTGGAAAAGGCGGCGTTGCCGGTGCTGGAAAAGCTGAACCTCGGCAATGCCCGCCTGATCTGGACGCCGGCGGGGGGCGATCAACTGGTTCTCGACGCTGTCGACCTGGCGCTCGACTGGCCGAAACAGCAGGGGCCTGCGGACGTTGTCGCAACGCTGCGCCCGGCCGGAACGCCCGTCGCGGTTTCGGCCCGTATCGAACGGCTTGATTCGTTCCTGTCCGGCGGCACGACCGGGGTGACCGGCGAGGTTGACGCGGCGGGCGGACGTCTCGCATTCGATGGTCGCGCCGGCATGACCGGCGCGGCGGAAGGCCGCCTGACGCTGGCTGCGGGCGACACCGCCGCCCTGCTGGCCGCGCTGGGCGTTCCGGGGGTGGAATTGCCCAAGGGGCTGGGACAGGCGGCGCAAGTGTCGGCGGATCTGCGCGTCTCCCCCGAAGGCGCGCTTGCGCTGCGCGACCTGAGCGCGGATCTGGACGGCAATCGGCTGACGGGTGCCCTGGATATCGCGCTGGCCAGCCCGCCGCGTGTGACCGGGCGCATCGACACCGGGATTCTGGACCTGCGCACGACCCGCCGTGCCGGAACGGGCGGCGCCGTGCAGCCCCCGGCAAGCGAGGGGTGGTCGCAGCGGCCCATCGACGCCAGCGCGCTGGGGCTGGCGAACGGCGCGATCGACCTGACGGCGCAAGGCATCCGCATCGACACGACCGAGGTGGGGCCGCTGCGTGCGCGACTGTCGCTGGACAACGCGCGCGCGGTGCTGGATCTGGCCGAGGCGGCGATATTCGGCGGCAGCATCAAGGGACAGCTTGTCGCCAACAACCGCAACGGCCTGTCGCTGCGCGCGGACGTGACGGCCTCGGAGATCGACACGCAGGTGGCGCTGCGCGATCTGGCGGGGATCGAGCGGCTCTCGGGGCGGAGCGAAGCGCGGATCGAGGTGCTTGGCAGCGGAAATACCGAGGCGGCGATCATGCGCTCGCTTACCGGGTCGGGCAGCGTCGCGATGGCGCGGGGCGTGATATCGGGGATCGATCTCGACCGGCTGATGGGCGGTGGCGACGTGACCGGCGGGACCACTGTGTTCGACTCGCTGAATGCCAGCTTCACGATTCGTGACGGCGATCTGTTCAATGACGACCTGTTGCTGAGCCTGCCGAACTATCGCGCCGACGGAACCGGGCGCGTGGGGATCGGAGCGCGCGACATCGATTATCTGTTCACCCCGGTCGCGCTGCGCGCCAATGCGGGAAAGGGGCTGAAGATCCCGATCCGCATCAAGGGTTCATGGTCCGATCCCGCCATCAAGCCGGACGTCAAGGCCGTGCTGGAGCAGGAACTGGGCGTCAGCCGCGAGGATTTGGAGGCGCGCGCAAAGGACAAGCTGCGCGAGAAACTGCAAAAGGAACTGGACCCCGGGCGGGGGCAGGGGCGCGACCCGATAGAAGACCTGAAGGACCGGCTGGAAGACGAGGCGAAGAAAGGCCTGTTGCGGCTGCTGCGCGGCGACTGAAGCGGCATTGCGCGGGGCACACCCGCTGTCTTGTCACCGCCCGGTATCGTCGTGGTTCTGCCAGCACGGCAGCAGATCGCCCGGTGCGGGGCGCGCGAGATAGACGGCGCGGGCGATGGCGCGGCTGAGGCAGAGGGCGGCGGCATGGCCGATTCCGCCCAAGGCATCCGCCGCCACGGGCGTTGCATCCGTGGACAGCGCAAAGACCAGATCGCCGTCCATCGGGCTGTGCGCGGGAACGATGGCGCGCCCGATTCCGTCATGGGCGGCGATGGCCAGACGCTGGCATTGCGCCTTGGTCAGGGCGGCATCGGTCGCGACGATGGCGATGGTGGTGTTGGCGCGCTCGGCCATACGCGCCTGCATCGCGCGCAGCTTGGCGCTGTCGAGGCTGCGGCCAAGGCCGGAGGACGGATCGGGGCCGAGATTGCCGAATTCGCCGTCGATCTCGAACGGCGCGGCCCAGAAATGCCGCTGGCCGGGCGTGGTGACGCACCCCATCGGATTGGCCGCGACCAGCGCGCCAACGGTCACACCGCTGTCAAGCACGAACGAGGCCGACCCAAGACCGCCCTTGAGCATCGCCGTCAACGCCCCGGTGCCCGCGCCTGTGCTGCCGAGCGCGAAATCGGTATCGGCCGCCCCGTAGGCGGCACGGCCCAGCGCGCGATAGGGATTGTCGGCCCAGTCCTTGTCGCCGCCGTTCAGCAGGTCGAACAGGATCGCACCGGGCACCAGCGGGATGACCGCATCGGCCACGCGATACCCTTTCCCCGCCTCGCGCAGCGCATCGGCCACGCCCGAGCACGCGTCCAGCCCATAGGCCGACCCCCCCGACAGCACCAGCGCATCCACCGCCGCGACCGATTTGTCCGGTGCCAGCAGGTCGGTCTCGCGGGTTCCCGGCCCGCCGCCCATGACATGCACCGATGCGGTGAACGGCGCGTCGCCGGTCAACACGGTCGTGCCCGATTTCAGGGTTTGATCCTCGGCGTTGCCGACGCGCAACCCTGCGATGTCGGTGATCAGGTTTTTGGGTCCGGGGGTCATGGCAAACCTCGCGCCTGCTTTTGGGTTGGGGAGCCTCCGGCGGGGATATTTGTCGCCAGAAGAAGCTGCGGGTCAGATACAGCGGCCGCCATCCACCTCCATGGCGATTCCGGTGATCATGCCGGCCTCGTCCGAGCACAGGAACGCGGCGGCGTTACCCATGTCCTCGGGGGTCGAAAAGCGCCCCAAAGGGATGGACGAGAGGAATTTCGCGCGCATCTCCGGCGTGTCCTCGCCCATGAAGGTTTTCAGCAGCGGCGTGTCTCCGGCCACCGGATTGATAGCGTTGACGCGGATGCCCGCGGGGGCGAGTTCGATGGCCATGGTGCGGGTGGCGGTGATCATCCAGCCCTTCGAGGCGTTGTACCAGTTCAGATTGGGCCGCGGCGACACGCCGGCGGTCGAGGCGACGTTGAGGATGGCGCCGCTGCCGCGCTGTTTCATGTGCGGCACCAGCGCGCGGGCCGTCAGGTAGACCGATTTCATGTTGATGCGATAGACCCGGTCGAAGTCGTCTTCGCCGATCTCGTCCAGCGGCGCGGGCATGTGCGATACGCCGGCATTGTTTACCAGGATGTCGAGATGGCCGAAAGACGCGAGCGCCGCGTCGGCCATATCCCGGACGGATGCCGTATCCGACACGTCCACCTTGTGCGCGATGGCGTTGCCGCCCGTTTCGGCGGCCATGCCGTGTGCCGCTTCGCCGTTGATGTCCGCGATCATCACGCGCGCGCCGTCGTCGAGAAACCTGCGCACGATCCCGGCGCCGAAGCCCGAGGCGCCGCCGGTCACGATTGCGGTTTTTCCTTGCAGTTTCATGTAATGCTCGCAGTTTGTTGGTCGCGCGCAACCTAACGCCGGGCGGGCGGCGGCACAATCTGCCTATTCATCGCCGACAGGACCGCGCAGCGCCTTGATTTCGCCGCGCACCTTCTTGGCCTTCAGCCGCCGCCGTTCCGACCCTTTCGTGGGGCGGGTCGGGATGCGGCGTTTGGGAGCGACCAGTGCCTTGCGGATCAGGTCGGCCAGCCGGTCGCGCGCGATGTCGCGGTTGCGCGCCTGGCTGCGGGTTTCGTCGCACTGGATGATCAGGGCGCCTTCGCTGGTCCAGCGCCGACCCGCCAGACGTTTCAGCCGGGTTTTCACCGGCTGCGGCAGCGACGGCGACCGGGCGGCCTCGAAGCGCAGTTCGACCGCGGTGGCAACCTTGTTCACGTTCTGACCGCCGGGGCCGGAGGCGCGCACGAAGCTTTCGGTCAGTTCCCAGTCCTGGATCGCTATGGTGTCTGAAATGCGCAGCATAAGCCGGGATATAGCGCGGGTGCGCGGATATCGAAAGGGCCGCCCGATTTCACGGACGGCCCAGACGAAAGTTGCTCGGAGGTGGGGCCGGTCTGACCTTTCACCAGTTCGGGTTGGCGGCTTCGCGCCAGGGGCTGCCCTAGCGGGCGGTCCTCCAACCTGTTCCGACACCTCGCTCCAATACCTTTCTCGACACTGGATCACCTCCTTTTCCGTTGTTGAAACCTGAGGCGATGGTGACATGGGTTGCGCGAAACACCAAACGAAATTTTCACGGGTGGCGCAAACGGACTTCCAGTCGTGTCGCGATCACCCGAAACGGGATCAGGGCCAGCAACGCCAGCGCCAGTTTCACCAGCCAGTCCGCCAGCGCCAGCGAGACCCAGAGCGGCGCGACCGGCCCCAGCCCCAGCACGGGCAGCGCCGCATTCGCCCAGGCGATGTCGGCGGACGGGTTCAGCCAGGACAGCGAGGCGGAAAAGGCGATGGAAAAGAACAGAGTCGTATCCACGACCGATCCGATCAGGGTCGAGGCCAGCGGCGCCTGCCACCACACCCGGCGGCGCAGCGCCGAGAAGATCGCGACGTCCAGCATCTGCGCACACAGGAACGCCGTGCCCGAGGCGATGGCCACGCGCAACGTGACCAGCGGGCCGAATTCGCCCATGATCTGCGTGCCGATCAGCGAACAGACCACCCCGACAAGGAAGCCGATGAACACCACGCGGCGGGCTGGACCGGCGCCATAGACGCGGTTCATCAGGTCGGTGACCAGAAAGGCGAGGGGATAGGTGAACGCGCCCCAGGTCAGCCATTGGCCGAACAGGAATTGCACGAGGATGTTCGAGGCCACGACGATAGCGGCCATGGCGATGATGCCGGGAAGATGTGCGCGTGACATGGATCTGTTCCGTTTTGACAAGGTGGCGGACACTTGGCCCCGTCGGGGCAGGGCGCAGATACCGCGATGCACGGCGGGGCGCAAGGTCAGTCGGGCAGTGCGTATTCCACCAGCTCGGTGCGTTGCAGGGCGAAGAAATTGTCGTCCGACACCATCGTGGCGCGCAAACGGCCTGCGTCGTCCCGCCAGATCGCCACGCCTTCGAGGTTGTCGTGGGTGCCGGTCGCGGTTTGCAGCAGGGTTTCCTCGTTCGTCGGACCGCGCGGGGTGATGGTCCAGCGGCGCAGGCGGGCGCGAAAGCCGAACGGCGGGTTGAACGCGCGCTCCAGCACGTAAAGCCGCCCGTCCGGTCCGAAATCGGCGCCCACCGGCAGGAAGCGACCGCGCGGCGGCAGGGTGAATGGAACCGACCAGGCGCGCCCGTTCCAGCGGAACACCGGGATCGCGCCATCGCGGTCGCGCCCGCTTTCGGGCAGGGTGTAAAGGTGGCCGGCGGCGTCGATGGCCAGCGCCTCCAGCGCGCCGTTATGCGGAAGCTGGCGAAAGGCGGCGGGGCGGGGCAGAACCTCTGCGCGGCTGTCCGGCCTGTCATAACGCGCCACCCGTGCGACGCCTTCGAAGGACACGTGGATCGTGCCGTCCCGCGCAATGGCCAGACCTTCGGAATCGGCGAACTTGCCGCGCAGCTTTTTGCCGACTGCCGATTTCAGATGCACCGGCTTGTCCGCAACGATCGCGGTGATCGCTCCGTCCCGCCGTTCGAGGCGGGCGCGCAGCAGGATCGCGGTATCGCTGACGACGGTCATGTGCGTGCCGTCGCGCGACATGTCGATACCGGAGAACCCGCCGAACCAGGGGCTGTCGATCTGCCAGCGCACGCTTCCCAGATGCTGCGCGCGCGGATGATCGGCGGCGGCAGGCAGGCAGGTGACGATCAGCGCAAGAATCAGTTTTGCTGCAGGACCGTGGCGCATTGCTGGGGCAGATCCGAGAGGGTGTATTCCCGGCGCGGCTTGGGCTTGGGCGCGTTGGGATCGGGCGGCGGCGGGTTCAGGATGTTGTTGACCCATTGCTGGGCTTCGGCGCAGCCATCGCCGGGCGGCGGCGGATCCTGATCGGTGCAGCCGCGCGCCCCGCGCGGACAGGCCAGACGGACATGGAAATGATAGTGATGCCCCCACCACGGGCGGATCTTGCGCAGCCAGTCGCGGTTGCCGCGCGCGTCGGCGCACATCTGCACCTTGGCGCCAGGAAACACGAAAATCCGCGCCACCCGCTTGTCGCTGGCAGCGGCGCGCAGGATTTCGTGATGGGCGCGGCTCCAGCTGTTGTTGACGTAGGCGCCATTGGCCCGGCGCATCGAGATCGAGGACACGTTTTCACGCTGCTGTTGCGACAGGTCCAGCCGCGTGGCCGGCAGCATCCAGATATCGGCATCCAGCCCGATCTGGTGGCTGCGGTGCCCGGATGTCATCGGTCCACCGCGCGGCTGGCTCATGTCGCCGATATACAGCCCCTTCCATCCCGGTTGTTTCGCGGCAAAGGCGCTGAGACCGGCGACGAAGTTGACAAGTTCGGGATGCCCCCAGTTGCGGTTGCGCGACAGGCGCATCGCCTGCCATGTCGGCCCGGTTTCCGGCAATTGCACGGCGCCCGCCACGCAGCCGCGCGAATAGCCGCCGAACGGTGCCGGCTGATGCGGCGAGCCGCTGCGCTGGCCGCCGAAAAGCTGTTTGGCCAGGGGTTGGGCCTGTCCCTGCGCGGCCAGCGCGACGATCAGGAAACAGGCTGCGAATAGGCGTCCCATATATGTTCTCCGTTCGGTTTTACCCATGCTAGCAGAAACAGACCGATCAGGAACAGCAGGATCAGCGGCGTCACGCCCAGTTGCTGGCTGTCGGTGGCCCAGGTCACCGCCCCGATGGAAAGCGGCGCGATGAACGAGGTCGCCTTGCCCGCAAGCGCATAGAGGCCGAATGCCTCGGTCATGCGGGCGGGGTCGGCCTGGCGCACCATCATCGTGCGGCTGGCCGATTGCAACGCGCCGCCGGCGGCGCCGATCACTGCGCCGACGCCGTAGAACAGCATGTCGGGCAGCGAGGAGTCCGGCGCGACCGGTATTGCGAACACCGATTGGCGCGAGATGAATATGATCGCGAAAGCCACCAGCGTCAGGACGATGATACAGACCGCGATCACCGGCTTCGGCCCGAAGGCGCTGTCGGCACGCCCGCCCAGCCATGCGAAGATCGCGCTGGTGACGATCGCCAGGATGCCGAACAGCCCGGTGTCGATCACGCTCCAGTCCAGCACGCCGGCGGCGTAGATTCCACCGAACACATACATCCCGTTCAGCGCGTCGCGATAGAACATCGACGATCCCAGATAGGCGAACAGGCTGGGGCTTTGCGGCAGGGTGCGGATGGTTTGCGCCAGCCCGCGCAAGGCCAGCGCCACCGCGCCGCGCCGCGCGCCCCTGGGTTTGGGATCGCGCACGTAAAGAAAGAAGGGGATCATGAAGACGATATACCAGAGGCCGACGAGCGGCCCCACGAACCGCGTGCCCTCGCGGGTGTCGGGGTCCAGTCCGAACGGCGGCGACAGGCCGACCATAGTCTTGCCGGTTTCGGCGTTCTCGGAAAAAAACGCCAGCATGATCACCAGCGCCAGCAGCCCGCCGACATAGCCGAACGCCCAGCCGTCGCCGGAAATCCGCCCGATCTGTTCGGGTGTGCCCAGATCGGGCAGCATCGCGTTGGTGAAGATCGTCGCGAATTCCATGCCGATCAGTCCTATGGCGAAGAACACCAGCGTCAGGGTCAGGTTGAAATGGTCGGGATGGGCCTGCCAAAGGCCGAAACTGCCGATGACGTAGAGCGCCGAAAAGACCCAGATCCAGCGCATCCGATTACCGGCCGTATCCGCGAGCGCGCCGAGGATCGGCGCCAGCAAGGCAATCACGACACCGGCCAGCCCGATGCCGAAGCCCCATGCGCTTTGGGCCTGGGTGCCGCTGCCCAGCAGCTCCTTGACGTAGGGGCCGAAGATGAAGGTCAGCAGCAACGTGTTGTAGGGCTGACTGGCGAAATCGAAGAAGAACCACCCCCAGATGCGTTTGCGCGGTGAAATAACGGCCATGCCTGTTCCTCGATCCTTGAAAGGGGATATGACAGGCGTTTGGCGGCGCAATCAACCGGCAATTGATCGGCGGGCGCACTTGCCCTTTTGCGGTCCTCCGCTTAGGTCAGGGGCGCAACGAGCGGGGAGGTCCGATGCAATCGCTGTTTCAAATCCTGATGCTGGTTCTGGACGTCGTCTGGTTCTTCATCATCGCCCATGTGATCATGAGTTGGCTAATCAACTTCCAGGTGCTGAACCTGCACCAGCCGCTGGTGGCGCAGATCTGGCAGGGGCTGAGCCGTATTCTCGAGCCGCTCTATTCTCCGATACGGCGCATCCTGCCGCCGATGCAGGGGCTGGACCTGGCGCCGCTGGTCGTGCTCTTGGGGGTGTTCGCGCTGCGCATCATCCTGGTGAACAACGCCGCCGCATTCTACTGACTGCCGCGCCTGTTTCGGGCGGCGGATCTGGGTATTTGAAACCAGAAAGAAGCAGGGGCGCGACTTGTTCCCCGAGTCCGGTTATGGGAGACTGGCCGGAACGAGCAGTGATACCGATCAGATGAGGCAAACGGGCATGTCGAAAGCCGCACCGCTGTTGCGCGATGTTTTTGGATTCGACGCCTTTCGTCCCGGTCAGGAGGAAATCGTCGATGCGGTGAGCGCCGGCGAGAACGTGCTGGCCATCATGCCCACGGGCGGCGGCAAGTCGCTGTGTTTTCAGCTTCCGGCTCTGCTGCGCGAGGGGGTGACGGTGGTGATCTCGCCGCTGATCGCCCTGATGCGCGACCAGGTGCGCGCGCTGCAGGAGGCCGGGGTCGAGGCGGGGGCGCTGACATCGGGCAACACGCCCGAGGAGACCGATGCCGTCTGGGAGGCGCTGGAGGCGGGGCGGCTGAAGCTGCTTTATATGGCGCCCGAAAGGCTGGCGTCGGCGTCTGCCGTGGGCATGTTGCGGCGCATCAACGTGAGCCTGATCGCCGTGGACGAGGCGCATTGCGTCAGCCAGTGGGGCCATGATTTCCGCCCCGATTACCTGCGCATCGGAGAGTTGCGCCGCGCGCTGGATGTGCCGCTGGCGGCGTTTACGGCGACGGCGGATGGGGAAACCCGCGCCGAGATCGTGGAAAAGCTGTTTGACGGGACGACCCCGAGAACGTTTCTGCACGGGTTCGACCGGCCAAACATCCATCTGGCCTTTGCCGTCAAGAACGGCCCGCGCCGCCAGATCCTGGAATTCGCGGCGGCGCGGCGCGGACAATCCGGCATCGTCTATTGCGGCACCCGCGCCAAGACCGAGGCGCTGGCGGCGGCCCTGCGCGAGGACCGGCACAGCGCCTGTCACTATCACGGCGGGATGGAGGCCGAGGACCGTCGCCGCGTCGAAACCCGTTTCGCGCGCGAGGACGGGTTGATCGTGGTGGCGACCGTCGCCTTTGGCATGGGCATCGACAAGCCGGATATCCGCTGGGTTGCGCATGCCGATCTGCCGAAAAGCATCGAGTCCTATTATCAGGAGATCGGACGGGCCGGGCGCGATGGCGCGCCGGCGGAAACCCTGACCCTGTTCGGCCCCGAGGATATCCGCCTGCGGCGCACCCAGATCGACGAGGGGCTTGCCCCGCCGGAACGGCGCGCCGCCGATCACGGGCGATTGAACGCGCTTCTGGGTCTGGCCGAGGCGCTGAAATGCCGGCGCGCCAACCTGCTGGCCTATTTCGGCGACGAGTCGGCGCCCTGCGGCAATTGCGACCTGTGCGACAGCCCGCCCGAGGTGTTTGACGCCACCACCGCTGTGCGCAAGGCATTGTCGGCGATCCTGCGCACCGATGAGTGGTTCGGAGCCGGACATCTGATCGACATCCTGACCGGCAACCGGACCGACAAGATCAAGGCGCGCGGCCATGACAGCCTGCCGACCTACGGCGTCGGGGGCGAGTTCAGCCGCACCCAGTGGCAAGCGGTGTTCCGGCAGATGATGGGCCATGATCTCGTGCGTCCCGACCCCGACCGCCACGGCGCGTTGCGCATGACCGAGGCGGCCCGTCCGATCCTGCGCGGCGAAAGCGACATCACCCTGCGGCGCGACAAGATCGCGACGGCCCGCCGGCAGCCGGCGGTCAAGGCGCTGGTGTCGGACGAGGATGCGCCGCTTTTGTCGGCGCTCAAGGCCAAGCGGCGCGCGCTGGCGGAAACCGCCCGCGTGCCGGCCTATGTGATCTTTCCCGACCGCACGCTCATCGAGATGGCCGAGACCCGCCCCGCCGATCTGGATGCGATGGCGCGGATCAACGGGGTGGGCGCGAAGAAGCTGGAACGCTACGGCGCCGTGTTCCTCGAGGTCATCACCGGCGCGGCCGAAGCCGTCCATCCGGTGCGGCGCAAGCTGGCCGGGCGCGCGGCGGGATCGGTTTTCGACCGCTTGCTGGCGGTGCAGGCCGATCTGGCGCGCGGCGCGGAGGGCACGGAGAAGCCGCTGAGTTGCTCGGCCTCGCAACTGGCCAAGGTGGCGCAGATGCGGCCCGACGATTCAAACGGGCTGGAACGCCTGCTGGGCGAGCGGCGCGCGGAACGGTTCGGCGCCGCGTTTCAGGACGTTCTGCGCGCGCCCGAATAGGAAACGAGAAGGAAAAAAGATGCTGGTGGTGATCTCTCCTGCCAAAAAGCTGGATTGGGCAGAACGGGACATCGAGGTGACGCAACCCGCGTTTCACGATGATGCAGCGCAATTGGCCGAGGTCGCGCGTGGGCTGACGGTTGACGACCTGCAAAAGCTGATGAGGATCAGCCCCGCCCTGGCGGAACTGAACCGCGACAGGTTCCGCGATTTCGAGGCCGATCCCGAACCCGCTGCCACGCGCGCCGCCGCGCTGGCCTTTGCCGGAGACACCTATCAGGGGCTTGAGGCGACCAGTCTCGATCCTGACGAACGGGATTGGGCGCAGGATCACCTGCGGATTCTGTCGGGGCTTTACGGGCTGTTGCGCCCGCTGGACGCGATCCAGCCCTATCGGCTGGAAATGGGCAGCCGGCTGAAAACGCCGCGGGGCAAGTCGCTTTACGATTATTGGGGCGACAGGCTGGCGCGGGCGCTGAACGATCAGGCGGCCCGGATCGGCACCGACATCCTGGTAAACTGCGCCAGTCAGGAATATTTCGGGGCGGTCGTTCCCGACGCGCTGAACCTGCGGATCGTCACGCCTGTCTTCATGGAGAACAAGGGCGGCACGCCCAAGGTCGTGAGCTTTCACGCCAAGAAGGCGCGCGGCGCGATGGCGCGGTTCATCATCCAGAACCGGCTGACCGACGCGGAGGCGCTGCGCGATTTCGACAGCGGCGGTTACGCCTGGCACGCGGACATGTCCGAACCCGACCGGCCGGTCTTCTTGCGCGGCTAGAGCGTTTCGGCTTTGACCTGAATCACGATTCACTGCCTCTCGCCAACGCTCGAACGCGAATTGTGATACGCGATGACTCAGGTAAAAGCCGAAACACTTTAGCGCCTCATTCAGCTGCCAGCAGGGTTGGCGCGGCATCGGCGGGACAATGCTGCGCGATGCAATCGAGGATCAGCGCCTTGCGCAGGGGTTTGGTCATGTAGTGATCCAGCCCCGCCGCCAGAATTTCTTCGCCGTCGCCATCCATCGCATGGGCGGTCAGCGCGACGATCGGGACGTGACCGCCGGTGAGGCGTTCTTGCGCGCGGATCGCGGCGGTGGCCTGTTTGCCGTCCATTCCGGGCATGGAAATATCCATGAAGATCAGGTCGGGGCGGAAGCTGGTGAATTGTTCCACCGCCTCGTGCCCGTTGCCGGCAAAGCGCAGGTCGATGGGCAGTTCCTTGACCATCTTTCGAAACACCAACTGGTTGGTCCGATTGTCTTCGGCGGCCAGCACCCGCATCGGACGCGGCGACGCGGCGGCATCCGCACGCGCGGGATTTGCGGTGTCGGGATGCAGTCGTGGCTTTGACCGCTGGAACGGGATCGGCTTTTGCGGCAGGTGCAGCCGCGACAGGCATGCCATGAGATCGGACCGCGGATAGGGCGTCTGCAGCATCGCCGCGACATGGCGTGCCGCCGGATCGTCGCGCGCGATCCCCGGTTCGGATGTCAGCAGGACGAAAGGCGAAGCGCCGCCCGCGGATCGTGCAAGCGCCTCGGCCAGTTCCAGACCGTCCATTTCCGGCATGATGTGCTGGCTGATGACCAGATCGGCCCTTTCAGCCAGCGACAACGCCGCCGCGCCGCTGGTGCAAGTCGAAACCCGCAATCCCATTTGCTGCAACTGTTTATGGAGAATATCGCGCGAAAGGTCCGGATCGCCGACGAGAAGGACATGCTGCAGACCGTCCGGCAGGGCGGGCGGATCGGCGGATGCGCCCGAGGCCGGTGCGAGCGACAGGCGGAAGCCAAACGCCGAGCCGGCCCCTTCATCGCTTTCGACCCAGATCGTGCCGCCCATCATGCCGATCAGCCGCTGCGAAATCGCCAGTCCCAGACCCGTGCCGGGAAATTCGCGGCTGCATTCGGCGTCGATCTGATTGAACTCTCCGAAAATGTGATCGACCTTGTCGGCGGGAATGCCGATTCCGGTATCCTCGATCGCGACATGCACCGCGCTGGTGCCGTCGATGTCCCTCGGGATGCCGGTCACGCGGATCAGCACATGACCGGCGCGCGTGAACTTGATCGCGTTGCCGACAAGGTTGGTCAGCACCTGACGCACGCGCCCCGGATCGCCGATGAAGCGGGTCGGCAGAAACAGGTCGTAATCGACCAGCACCGTCAGCCCCTTGTCGCGGGCATTGTGCCGCAGCAGCAGGACGACCTCGTGGATGCAGCGCTCCAGGTCGAACGGCTCGGGATGCAGGACCAGTTTCTCGGCCTCGATCTTGGAATAATCCAGAACGTCGTTGATGATGACCAGCAGCGCCTCGCCCGAATTGCGGATGGTCTCGGCGTAAAGGCGTTGTTCGTCGGTCAGGTCGGTATCGGCCAGCAATTCGGCCATGCCGACGACGCCGTTCATCGGGGTGCGGATTTCGTGGCTCATATTCGCCAGAAACGTCGATTTCGCGCGGTTGGCGGCCTCGGCGCGGGCGCGGGCGGCCTTCAACTCGGCCTCGTAGCGCACGGTCGCGGTGATGTTCAGCGCCAGCGTGACCAGATCGCCGCCATGGGTGCGCCGGTCGATCAGTTTCACATACATGTCGTTCCAGAACCGCACCACGATGGGTTCGGGCGCGGGATCGTGCCAGCGGGCATCCATCATCGCGCGCCATTGTGCCGCCGAAAGGCCGCCGGTATCAATCAGCCCTTCTTCGGTCATCAGTTGCAGGATCAGCGCATAGGAGACGCCGGGGCGCACATCGTCCAGCCCCTCGAACACGTCCAGATAGGCGCTGTTGGCGCCCAGCAGATGACCATCGGCGTCGAACACGGCGAAACCGTCATGGATGGTCTGGATCGAATGCCACAGGCGGCGTTCGGCGATCTCGACCTTGGCATGGGCCATCGTCAGGTCGGATTTCACCTTTGCGTTCTCGTCGCGCACGGTGGCGACCTCGGCCTGGGTTTCGTCGATGCGCCGGGTCAGCGCCAACGCGTGACGCCCCAGCTTGCGATTGGCGGCGGACAATTCGGCCTGCTTCAGTTCCAGCAGGCGTTCCGCGGCCAGACGCGCGCGCCGTTCCTCGGCTAATTTGTTGGCAAGGCTCATGCCCGCAGCTCCGACTCGCCCCATGGATGTTGTCCGGCAAGCATCCGACACGCTGGTAAACAGCGCCTTAACGCGCTGGAAGAGGGGAGAAATCCTTGCCAACGCTCCGGCGGCCATGCCACCTTGCGCCAAAGCAAGGAGACGATCATGCGGTGTTTGGGTCTGGCGGTCTGGGTATTCTCGATGCTGGCGGCGTCGGCGCTCTGGGCTGAAAATGCCGTGCCGGATTTCCGCTATCTCGTCTCGCGCGATACCGATTTCCATGGCACCGATCTGGACGCGCTGTTCGACACCGATCTCGGCAGTTGCACCCGCGCCTGTTCCGTCAATGACCGATGCGAGGCGTTCACTTTCAACACCCGTTCCAGCGCCTGTTTCCCGAAGACCGGGATCAGCGGGCGTTCGCGGTTCGCCGGGGCCGTTTCCGCAAGCAAGCTGATCAACGGCGCGGCCCTGATCGCACAGGCGCAGACCCGGCTTGGGGAACTGGACTTTCTTAGCGAACAGGACATCGACCGTGCCCGCGATCAGGCACGCGATCTGGGGTTCCGCCATCCTGCTGGGGGTCTTGATCTCGGTTCGGTGCTGAACGCGATGCGCACCGAAGAGGCGGCGGGTGCGATTCCCGTGGCGATGAACTGGGCCGGAACGGCGGTGTCCCTGTCCGACCGCGCCGATCTCTGGTCCGAATACGCGCGGCTGTTGCTGGCGATGCCGCGGAACGACGACAAGCAGCGCCAATATCGCGAACGCGCCATCGCGGCGGCGATCAACGGCTATTTGCGCGCCGAGTCCGCGGCCGGACAGGCCAACGCGCTGGGTTATCTGGCCGAAGCGCTGCAACGGGTTGAGCGGGGGCGCGACATGATCCCGGCGCTGCGCCTGTCCAACCGCCTGCATCCGCGCACCGATACCCAAGCCGCGCTGGAGGATGCCATCGGCAAATACGGCTTTCGCGTGACCGATTCATCGGTGGAAAGCGATTCTGCCGCGCCGCGCATCTGCGCGCAGTTTTCCGAACCGCTGGTCAAGGCGGGCGTGGAGTACGAGAATTTCGTGCGCCTGCCCGACTCCGGTCTGGTGGTGCAGGCCGAGGACACCCAGCTTTGCGTTGACGGGGTCGAACATGGCAAACGCTATCGCCTGACGCTGCGCGCCGGTCTGCCCGCCGCCAGTGGCGAGACCCTCGCCAAGGATGTGGATCTTGCGCAATATGTCCGCGACCGCAGCCCCGAGGTGCGCTTTCCCGGTCGGGCCTACATGTTGCCGAAATCGGCGGATGCGGCGCTTCCGGTGGAGACCGTCAACCTGACCACCCTGGATTTGCGCCTGCGCCGGATCAGCGATCGCAACCTGTTGCGCACCGTGCAGGAGGGGCTCTTCGCCCGCCCGCTCTCGCAATGGCAGGAGGAACAATTCGCCGGAGAGATCGCCGAGGAGGTCTGGACCGGCACCGCCGAGGTCGCCAACGATCTGAACCGCGACATGACCACCCGCCTGCCTTTGGGCGAGGCGATTGCCGGACAACCTGCCGGGATATATGCGCTGAGCGCGCGGATACCGGGGGCCGATCCTTACGACGATCCCGGTGCGACGCAGTGGTTCGTGCTGTCCGATCTGGGGATTTCGACGATGTCGGGAACGGACGGGCTGCATGTCACGCTGCGTTCGCTGGCGGATGCGAAACCGTTGGAAGGCGTCGAGGTCAGCCTGATTTCGCGCGCCAATGCGGTGCTGGGGCAGGCGGTCAGCGATGCCGATGGTAGGGTGGATTTCGACCCCGGCCTGACGCGCGGCACCGGCGGTGCTGCTCCGGCGCTGGTTCTGGCCGAGCAGGGGGACACCGACATGGCGTTCCTGTCGCTGACCGATCCCGCCTTTGATCTGTCGGACCGTGGCGTCGAAGGGCGCGCGCCCGCTGGGCCGGTGGACGTGTTCCTGACCACCGATCGCGGCGCCTATCGCGCGGGCGAGACCATCAACGCCACAGCCCTGGCGCGCGACAACACAGTACAAGCAATTGACGGGCTGCCCCTGACGGCGATCCTCAGCCGCCCGGACGGTGTGGAATACCGCCGTATCGTGTCCGATGGCGGGCAGGCGGGCGGGCATGTCTTTGCGTTCCCGGTCGGCGCCAGCGCGCCACGCGGCACATGGCGGCTGGACATCTCCACCGACCCGGACGCGCCCGCATTGGCCAGCCAGACCGTGCTGGTCGAGGATTTCCTGCCCGAGCGTATAGATTTCGACCTGTCCCTGCCGGACACGTTGCGTCTTGGCGACACACCGCCGCTTGGCATCGACGCACGCTATCTGTTCGGCGCGCCCGGCGCGGATCTGAGCATTGAGGGGCAGGTGACATTGCGCGCTGCCGACAAGGTCGATGGCTGGCCGGGCTACCGGTTTGGCCGCCATGACGCGCGCGGATCGGTCACAACCGCGCAATTCGGCGGTGAACGTACCGATGCGCAAGGCAAGGCCACCGTTGCGCTGGACCTGCCCGACCCCGACGCACCCGGCCAGCCGCTTGAGGCGCGGGTGACGGTGCGTCTGGCCGATGGCTCGGCCCGCCCGGTGGAGCGCGAGATCACCGCCCCCGTGCGCCCGGACACGCCGGTGATCGGGATCAAACAGTTGTTTGACGACGTGGTGGATGAAGGCGGCGAAGCGGCGTTTCAGGTTATCGGCCTGTCGCCCGACCTGTCCGCCACGCCGATGCGGGTGCGCTGGACCCTGAACCGGATCGAGACCCGGTATCAGTGGTATGAACTATACGGCGACTGGAACTGGGAGCCGACGACACGCCGCAACCGCATCGCCACCGGCACCGCCGATCTGGGGGCCGACCCGATGACCATCGCCCAGCCGGTCGAGTGGGGCGAATACGAACTGGTGGTCGAGCGTGTGGACGGCGATTATGCCGCCGCCTCGGTCAAATTCGACGCGGGCTGGTATGCCCCAACTGACGCCGCCGCCACGCCCGACCGGCTGGCGGTATCGCTGGACAAACCGGCCTACCGCCCCGGCGATACCGCGCAACTGCGCATCGACGCGCGTATGGGCGGCACCGCGATGATTGCGGTGCTGTCCAACCGCGTGATCGAACGCCAGACGGTCGAGATCGAAGCTGGCGAAACCCTGATCCCGCTCGACGTGACCGAAGACTGGGGCACCGGTGCCTATGTCACGGCCACTTTGATCCGGCCGATGAATGTGGCTGCGGGTCAGAATCCGGCCCGCGCGCTGGGGCTGGCCCATGCGACGGTCGAACCGGTGGGCAAGGTGCTGGAGGTTGCCATCGACGCCCCCGACATTGTGCGCCCGCGGCAAAGCCAGCGTATCGGCGTGACGGTTGATGGCGCGCAGGACGGCGACGAGGTCTGGCTGACCCTTGCGGCGGTCGATCTGGGTATCCTGAACCTGACCGGATTCGCACCGCCCGATCCCGAGGGGCATTATTTCGGCCAGCGTCGCCTAGGAGTCGAATTCCGCGACGTCTATGGTCGGCTGATCGACGGGATGAACGGCGCGCTGGGCATCGTGCGCTCGGGCGGGGATGCCAATGCGGGCATGCGGATGCAGTCGCCGCCGCCCACGCAGAAACTGGTCGCCCAGTTCAGCGGGCCGGTCAAAGTGGACGCGGACGGGCGGGCCTTTGTCGATGTCGATCTGCCGGATTTCAATGGCACGGTGCGGCTGATGGCGGTGGTCTGGTCGCCGCGGGCCGTCGGGCGGGCCAGCCACGACATGATCGTGCGCGATCCGGTGGTGGTGGCCGCCAGCGTGCCGAATTTCCTTGCCCCCGGCGACAGCAGCCGCATCCGGCTGGACGTGACCCATGCGGACGGGCCCGCGGGGGAAATGACGCTGACGCTGGAACCGCGCGGCGATGGCCTGACGCTTGGCGCAGCACCCGGCACGTTTGATCTGGCGCAAGGCGGCAAGGCGAGCTTTGCCGTTCCGGTCACGGCGGGCGCGGTCGGCGATCCAGGTTTCGACGTGGTGCTGACCACGCCCGACGGCAAGACTTTGCGTCAGAGCCTGACCCTGCCGGTGCGCGCCAACGATCCGGTGGTCGCGCAGACACGGCGGTTCACGCTGCGGGCGGGCGAGACGTTCCTGTTCTCGGAAGACGTGTTCGCCGGACTGCGCCCCGGCACGGCACAGGCGATGCTGTCCGCAGGGCCGCTGGCGAAGTTCGACGTGCCGGGCCTGCTGGCGATGCTCGACCGCTATCCCTATGGCTGCACCGAACAGGTCGCCTCGCAGGCGATGCCGCTGCTGTATCTGTCGTCGGTGACGCAGACGATGGGGCTGGGCGACGGACCCGCGGTCGATGATCGCATCGACGACGCCATCGCGCGGATCCTGACCCGGCAGGCCCCCAACGGCGCCTTTGGCATGTGGCGGGCGGAATCGGGCGATTTCTGGCTGGATGCCTATATCGGCGACTTCCTGTCGCGCGCCCGCGCCCAGGGGCATGACGTGCCGGATCAGGCATTTGCAATGGCAATGGACAACCTGCGCAACCGGGTGAACTACGCCCCCGATTTCGACAGCGGCGGCGAGGATATCGCCTATGCCCTGCTGGTGCTGGCGCGCGAGGGCGCGGCGGCGATGGGGGATCTGCGCTATTACGCGGATGTGAAACGCGATGATTTCGCGACACCGCTGGCCGTCGCGCAACTGGGCGCGGCATTGGCGGCTTACGGCGATCAGACGCGGGCCGACGCGATGTTCGCGCGCGCCGGAACGATGCTGCGCAACCAGGATGACAGCACACCGGTCTGGCGCTCCGATTACGGCACCCATCTGCGCGACACCGCCGGCGTCATGGCGCTGGCGATCGAGGTGGGCAGCAGCGCGGTAGATATCGACGCGCTTGGCACGCGCATCGCGCGCACCGATACAAGCCGCTCCACGCAAGAGGCGGCCTGGACGCTGCTGGCGGCGCAGGCGCTGGTCGATACGCCCGAGCAATCCGGCCTGCGCGTCGATGGCGCGCCGGTCAGTGGCCCCTTCGTGAAGGTCTTGCACGGCGATACCCCGGTTCAGGGCATCGAAATCACCGCTGCAAGCGACCGTGCGACCGACCTGACGCTGACGACGATGGGCGTGCCCGAGACCCCGCCCGAGGCCGGGGGAACCGGCTATTCCATCGAACGACAGTTCCTTTCGATGGAGGGCGAGCCGATCGATCCCGACCAAATGGCGATAGGCGACCGTTTCGTCACCGTGCTGAAGGTCACGCCGTTCGAGGATACCGGCGCGCGGTTGATCGTGGACGATCCGCTGCCTGCAGGGGTCGAGATCGACAACCCCAACCTCCTGCGCGCGGGCGATGTCGGCGTGCTCGACTGGCTGGACCTGTCCGAGGCCGATCATGCCGAGTTCCGCAGCGACCGGTTCATCGCGGCGGTCGACATGCGCGACGGCGAAACCGTCACGCTGGCCTATATCGCCCGCGCGGTCAGCCCCGGTGCGTTCCATCATCCTGCCGCCTCGGTCGAGGATATGTATCGCCCGAGCTATCGCGCCCGCACCGATACCGGCCGGGTGACCGTGGCCGAATGAAACGCCATGGCCTGTTCGCGCTGGTGCTGCTGCTGTTCGCGGCAGCGGGCTTGCGCGACGGGCTGGATCGCTGGATCGACGCGACCGATCTGCCGCTGATGCTGGTCGAAACCTCGGACGAGATGCGCGACCGCAACGGCGCGCTGCTGCGGGCATGGCAGGTCGAGAACGGGCGCTGGCGGCTGGACCCCGGCCCGGTCGATGCCGATTTTCTGGCGATGCTGGTGCGCTATGAAGACAAGCGGTTCGGCGATCATCACGGCGTCGATCTTTTGGCGATGACCCGCGCGGTGGGTCAGGCGCTCTGGCATCGGCGCACGATCTCGGGGGGATCGACCCTGACGATGCAGGTGGCGCGGTTGCTGGAACAGGGCAGCACCGGGCGCTGGGCCGGCAAGCTGCGCCAGGTCCGCGTCGCGCTGGCGCTGGAGCGGCGGATCTCCAAGGATGACATCCTGTCGCTCTACCTGACTCACGCGCCCTATGGCGGCAATCTGGAAGGGGTGCGCGCCGCGACGCTGGCGTGGTTCGGCAAGGAACCGCGCCGCCTGACCCCGGCGCAGGCGGCGCTGCTGGTGGCGCTGCCGCAATCGCCGGAAAACCGTCGCCCCGACCGCCATCATGCACGCGCCAAAGCCGCCCGCGACCGGGTTCTGGCGCGAATGCGGGCGCAGGGGGTTCTGAGCGCCGAACAGGCCGAGGCCGCGCAACATGCACCGGTGCCGCAGGCCATGCGCCCCTTTCCGCAACTTGCGGCCCATCTCGCCGACCGGTTGCGCGCCGCCGATCCGGCCGCCGGGCGTTACGACACCACGCTGGATGCCGGCGTTCAGGCGCGGATGGAAATGCTGGTGGCGCAGGCGGCGCGGCGCGCGGGATCGCGCGTTTCGGCGGCGCTGGTGGTCGCGGATCATGCGACGGGTGACATCGTCGCCTCGGTCGGCTCGCCGGATTTCGCGGATGGGGGACGGCAGGGGTTCGTGGACATGACACGCGCGCTGCGCTCGCCCGGTTCGACGCTGAAGCCGCTGATTTACGGGCTGGCCTTCGATCAGGGGCTGGCGCATCCCGAAACGCTGATCTCCGACACGCCGACCGCGTTTGGCCGCTATGTGCCGCAGAATTTCGACGGCATTTTTCGCGGCGAGGTGCGTGTGCGCGAGGCGTTGCAGATGTCGCTGAACATCCCCGTGGTGCGGCTGACGCAGGAACTGGGGCCAGCCCGCGTGATGGCGGCGCTGCGCCGGACGGGCGCGCGGCCGGAACTGCCGGGCGGCAAGCCGGGGCTGGCCATCGCGCTGGGCGGTCTGGGCCTGACGCTGGAGGACCAGGTTCAGCTTTACGCGGCGCTGGCGCAAGGCGGGCAGGGGCCGGTGCTGCGCGCGCTGCAAAGCGATCCGCGCATGCAGGGCCAGCGGCTGATGTCCGATGTGGCGGCGTGGCAGGTGGGCAACATCCTGTCGGGCCTCGCACCTCCGCCCGAGGCCCCGCGCGGGGTGCTGGCCTACAAGACCGGCACCTCCTACGGGCACCGCGATGCCTGGGCGCTGGGCTATGACGGGCGGCATGTGATCGGCGTCTGGATGGGCCGCGCCGATGGCACGCCGGTGCCGGGGGCGTTCGGCGGCGATCTGGCCGCGCCGGTCCTGTTCGAGGCGTTCGGACGGCTGAAACCTTCGTTCGACCCTTTGCCTCCGCCTCCGCCCGCGACGCTGATCGTCAGTTCCGCACAACTGCCGGCACCGCTGCGCCGGTTCCGCCCGCGCGATGCCGCGTTCAACCGCGACGCCGGCGCGCCGGAACTGGCCTTTCCGCCGGACGGCGCGCGATTGGCGGCGATGGATGGCCGGCTGGTGGTGAAACTGCGCGGCGGGGCGGCGCCCTATCTGCTGATGGCGAACGGCCAGCCCGTGGCGACCGGCCTGCGCGGGCCCGAGATCGAAATTCCCAGCCCCGGACGCGGCTTTTCGACATTGGTCGTTGTCGATGCCAAGGGCCGGTCCGACCGGGTGACGGTGCAACTGGATTGAAATGCCAACCAAGGGAGAGACGACATGAAACCGATACAATACCTGATAACGGCGGCATTGATAGGCACAGGCAGCCTTGCCGCCGCCGAGTGCGCGACTGACGATGCGGTGGCGCAGTTCGTCGCCGATTTCACCGCCAATACGCCGACCCCGGCGCTTGTCCCCGATGGCGACATGGAGGATGCGCTGTGCACGCAAGGCAAGCTGGTCGAGGCACTGAGCGAGAAATGGGGGCCGGTCATCGGCTACAAGGCCGGGCTGACCAGCGACGCCGCGCAGGACCGGTTCGGCGTGACCGAGCCGGTGATGGGGGTGCTTTATCGTGACATGATGGAAGAGGACGGCGCGACCGTGGCCAATTGGGGCTCGCGTCCGCTGTTCGAGGCCGATCTGATCTTGGTCGTCGGTGACGAGGCGATCAACGAGGCAACCGATTCGACGCAGGTGATGCAGCATGTCTCGGCCATACATCCCTTTATCGAACTGCCCGACCTTGCCTATGCCGAAGGCGAGCCGGTGACCGGCGTGACCCTGACCGCGATGGGCGTCGCCGCGAAAAAGGGTGTATTGGGCGCTGAAATCGCGGTCGAGGACGCGCAGGCGACACATGACGCGCTGGGCGCGATGCAGGTGCAACTGAGCGCCGCCGATGGCGAGGTTCTGGCGGATGTGCCGGGCGCATCGGTTCTGGGCCATCCGGCCAATGCCGTCATCTGGCTGCTGTCCAAGGGCGTGACCCTGAAACCGGGTGACATGGTCTCGGTCGGCTCGTTTGGTCCGCTGGTGCCGCCGGCCAAGGGCAAGGGCGGGGCGAGCGTGCAATATATCGGCCTGCCGGGCGATCCGTCTGTTTCGGTCACCTTCGACTGACGCTATCGCCGCCCCTCGCGCAGCCATCCGGCGGTAATCAGACCCGCGGCCAGCAACAGCATGGCCCAGGCGGGCAAGAGCGGCGTTTGCGTGACGTCGCGCGTCTCGTAAGCGTCGCGCGGGGTCAGCCCGATCCAGCCGCGCCCGGCGGCGGGACGGCCCGCGCGCACCTCGCGGATGCGGGGCAAACCGTCCTCCAGCGCCAGGATGCCGCCGCGCGTCGGCGCGATCACCGGTTCCATGATGTCACCCGTGGCGATGGTCTGCTCGAACTCGCGCGGGGCGGCGGGGCCAAGGCCGATCACCGTTTCGTGCTCGCCCTCTTTCAGACGATAAAGCCCGATTTCCGGGCCGTCATAACGGGCCTCAAACCGCCCCGGCGCGACCCGATCCAGCGGCAGGTCGAGCGTGTCGCCATCAGGCCGCGTCACCGTCACCGCGCCGACCTCGTCGCCGAGGGTGCGGCGGACGATGCGCATGCGCTGCCCGGTCGCTTCGGCCCAGAGCGTTTCCTCTTCCAGTTCCGGCTCTTTCATCATCCAGTGGGCGAGGCGGCGCAGCAGGTCCAGTTGCGGCCCGCCGCCCTCGTAGCCGCGGTTCCACAGCCACGCCTGATCCGAGGCCAGCAGCGCCACGCGTCCCTCGCCCACGCGGTCAAGGATCAGCAGCGGGCGATCTTCGATCCCCTGCATCAGCACGTCGCCGGAGGTCGGCTCGACCTCGATCTGGCGCAGCCACGGCCCCCAGGTCTCCTCGCCTTGCAGGCCGGCGGTGACGGGGTGGCGGTGGCCCGGATCGGTGAGCGCGGGGCGGTAACGCTGTTCGATTACCCGCGCGCTGGGCTCGGCGGGCAGAACCGCGCCAAGGGGCGAGCGCCAGATACTGTCGGCGCTGGCGAAATCCGCGCCAGCAGCAACAAGCACCGCGCCACCCTTGCGCACGTAATCGGCGACATTGGCCAGATAGGACGCCGGCAGGATGCCGCGCCGCTTGTAGCGATCGAAAATGATCAGGTCGAAATCGTCGATCTTTTCCAGAAACAATTCGCGCGTGGGAAAGGCGATCAGGCTCAGTTCATCGACCGGCACGCCGTCCTGCTTGTCGGGCGGGCGCAGGATGGTGAAATGTACGAGGTCAACCGAGGAATCCGATTTCAGCAGGTTGCGCCATGTCCGCCCACCCGCATGGGGCTGGCCCGAGACCAGCAGCACGCGCAGCCGGTCGCGCACGCCGTTGATCTGCACCAGCGCGGTGTTGTTGCGCGTCGTGATCTCGCCCTGGGCTTCGGGCACGGTGAACTGGATCACGTTGCGCCCGCCATGGGGCAGGGTCAGCGGCAGGTCGATATCGCGCCCGACGGGCATCTCGAACCGCTGCACCTCGCCGCCATCGACCGAGATTTCCAGCGGTGCGGTTTCGGCGGTCTGCGGCACCGCGCCGCTGTCCTCGACCCTGAGGGTCAGGGTGACCGGTTCGCCGATGATGGCGAAGGCGGGGGCATTGGTGACGATCAGGCGGCGATCCCAATCGGTTTCGCGGCCCGTCAGCAGCAGGTGCATGGGCGCGGGCAGTGGCGGGGCGCGGTCGATGTCGTGCACGCGCCCGTCGCTGAGCGCGATGATCCCGGCGATGCGCGCGCGCGGTTCCTCGGCCAGCGCCTCGGAAAGCGCGGTCATCAGTTGCGTGCCCGCGTCGCCCTCGCCATCGGGCACGGTGACGCGGCGCAATTCGGTATTTGGACGGGCGGCAATCTCGGCGGCCAGCGCCTCGGCGGCCTGGTCCATTTGGTCCGGCCGGTCCGAAAGCGTCTGGCTGGCGCTGTCATCCTCGACCATCACCACGATGTCGGAAAGCGGCTTGCGGTCCTCGACGCGATAGACCGGACCGGCCAGCGCGCCCAGCAGGGCGAGCGCGGCCAGCGCTCGCAGCGCCCAGCCGGACAAGCCGCGCCACAGCGCCAGCGCTACCCCGGCCAGCGCCAGCGCGGCCAGGGCGGCGATGAGCGGCCACGGGATCAGCGGGTCGAAGATGACGCTCCCGGTCATTGGCCCAGCCTGTCGAGAAGCGCCGGCACATGGACCTGATCGGATTTGTAATTGCCGGTCAGCACATGCATCACCAGATTGACGCCAAAGCGGTTGGCCAGTTCGCGCTGACGGTCGCCGGAAAACCCGCGCCCGACCGGCAAAAGCGGCCGCCCGTCGGCGTCGATCGCCCAAGCCGTCGCCCAGTCATTGCCGCCGATCACCACCGGCGTCACGTTGTCGTTGAGGTTGCGGAACGGCATGCCCTCGATCCGTTCGGCATCCGGCGGCGCGGCCTCGACCCAGATATCGCGTCCGGTGTAGCGGCCCGGAAAGTCCTGTAACAGATAGAAGCTGCGGGTCAGCACGTGATCCGGCGGCAAAGGTTCCAGCGGCGGAATGTCCAGCGGTGCCGCCAGTTGTTGCAGCTTGCGCCCGTTCGGGCTGGACGCGCCGAACCCGGCGATATCGGCGTCGCGCGTGTCGAACAGGATCAGCCCGCCCGAGCGCAGATATTCGTTCAGCTTGTCATAGGCCGCCGCCGAGGGCGTGGGTTGTTCCGACGTGATCGGCCAGTAAAGCATGGGAAAGAACGCCAGTTCGTCGGTTTCAAGGTTCACGCCCATCGGCGGGGCGGGCTCGACCGAGGTGCGGAAGAACAGCGTGTCGGACAGGCCCATCAGGCCCGCATTGGCGATCTCGTCCAGTCTCTTGTCGCCGGTCAGCACATGCGCCAGCACCAGTTCGCTGGTGGCGCGCACGGCGAAATTGTCGTTCTCCTGCGCCTGTCCCGGCTGTGGTATCAGAAACGCCGCCACCAGCACGACAGCCGCCCGCCGCATCGGCCCCAGCCGCCCCGACAGCGCCAGCGAAGCGATCACATCCGCCGCCAGCAACACCAGCGCCAGCGCCAGCAGCGCACCGCCCAGGGGGCGTTCGGGCGCGACCGTCAGCCCCTCGACCGGAACGCCGGCGGGCCAGTTGGCGGGGGCCAGAACCGTATCCGCGTCCAGCACGTTGCGCGCCAGACGGCGATCTTCGCTGGCATAGAGACCGGGGCGCAGATCAGGGCCAAGCGGCGCGGCGGCCAGATCGGCCCCGGCGACACCGGGCAGCGCGCCGGCATCGCTGAGCGCGCCGAACCCGTCCATCACCTGCACCGGCCGCCATGTGGTGCCTTCCAGATCCGTCGCATCGGGCGTCTTGGCCGAAGACGAGACCGCCAGCCGTTCCAGCATCTCGACGAACAGGCCGGAAAGCGGCAGGCTGGACCATTCGGCATTGGCGGTGACGTGGAACAGCACCACCTGCCCCTGTCCGATCTCCTTTCGCGTGACCAGCGGCGTGCCGTCGTCCAGTGCGGCGATCACCCGGTCGGACAGCGTCGGGTCGGGCTGGGCCATGACCTGCGCCGACACCGTGACGTCGTCCGGGATCGCCAGTCCGGCAAAGGGCGAATCCTCGGCGAAGGGTGCCAGCGTCTTGGGCTCGCCCCAGCTCATCGCGCCGCCGACGCTGCGCCCGCCCGCGCGCAGGCGCACCGGCATCAGCGGATCCTCGTCGGCGCGGCTGACATCGCTTGCGGCAAGGCGCGGCCCGGCGAAACGCAGCAGCATGCCGCCTGCTTCGACCCATTCCGTCAACGCGTCCGATTCGCCCGGCGACAGGGTGGCGACATCGGCCAGGACGATTACGTCAGGATTGGCGGGGATCAGGTCGCCCAGTGCGCCGGCCAGCACATCGGCATTGGGTGCCAGCGCCTGTTCCAGGAAATGCAGCGGCGAGAGCAGTTCCAGCCCCTCGCGATCCTCGCGCCCGGCGATCAGCGCGACCTCGCGCCGGCGCAGTCCGTCATCGGCCAGTGCCGTGGCCCCTGCCGAACGCTGGCCTCGAATCTCGAAGCGGGTGATGCGCGCGCGCAGTTCCGACGGCAGCGACAGTGCGGCCTGCGCCTGCGCCTCGCCCTCCGCGAACCGCGCGGGAACCGAGGCGAGGGTGCGCGCGGTGCCGCCCGGATCGCGCCCCTGTGCCAGAACCGTGACCTCGCGCGCGCCAGCGTCTTGCGAGCGATGCGCGGTCAATTGCACCGCGCCGTCCGCGAACGTGGCCGGCGACAGGCCCAGAACCGCAGTGCCGGTTTGGAACACGCGCAGGTCGCCCCGCGCCTGCAGGGCGGCCATCACGTCGGCACGCTGCGGATAATCCAGCCCGTCGCTCAGCCAATGGGTGTCGAACCCCTGGTTCGCATCCGCAAGCGCGGCCAATGCGGTATCCATCTGCGCTCCGGTTGGCTGCCACGGCTGCGGCGCAAGCCCCGCCAGACGGCTTCGCCAGACATCGGCAGGCTGGAAATTCAGCGGCTCGGGTGCGGTCAGGGACAGGACGGCAACGGGGCGGCCCGCGCGGGCGGCCTCGGTCAGTTGCGATTCCAGCAGGTCGATCTTGTCGCGCCAATGCGCCGCCCCGGCCCAGCTTGCGTCGAGCACGATCAGCAAAGGCCCGCCGCCCGGCTGGCGCGTCTGCGGGTTCAGCACCGGACCGGCCAGCCCTATGATCATCGCCGCCACCGCCAGCATGCGCAGCAGCAACAGCCACCACGGCGTGCGGTCGGAAACGCTTTCGTCGTCGCTGAGGCCCAGCAGCAGCGCCACACCGGGAAAGCGGCGGCGGATCGGCGCGGGCGGCACCGCGCGCAGCAGCAGCCACAGGATCGGCAGCGCCGCCAGCCCCAGCAGAAGCCAGGGCGCAGTGAACCCGATGCCGCCCAGAATTGTCATGCCAGCCCCCGATCCAGCGCGCGATAGAGCCACAGCAGTGCCGATTGCGCACTGTCGCCGGTGTGATGCAGCCCCATCTGCCAGCCGGTGACGCGGGTCAATTGCGCCAGATCGTCCTTGCGCCGCGCCAGCCGGTCCAGATAGCGCGCGCGCAGATCGCCCGCCTTCAGCGTTTCGTGGCGCAGCGTCCCGCCGATGCTTTCGAATATGGTGCGGCCCTGGAACGGGAAATTCTCCTCTGCGGGGTCCAGCACCTGCAACACCACGCCGCGCACGCCGCGATCGGCGGCCTTGGTCAGCGCCGCGCGCAATTCGTCCATGTCCCCCAGAAAGTCCGAGATGAACACCGCTTGCGCATGCGGGATCATCGCGCGGTGTTCGGGCACGGCGTAATCCTGCGGCGCGTTCACCGCCAGCGCCTGCGCCAGCCGCGCGATCTGGATGTTGCCGCGCCTTGGCGGCAGGTCGGTGCCGCTGAGCCCCACACGTTCGCCCCCGCGCAGCAACAGGATGGCGACGGCCAGCCCCAGCAGGCGCGCGCGGTCGGATTTGGTCGGCAGCGCCTCGCTCGAGGCAAATCGCATCGACGCCCCCTGATCGACCCAGAGCATCACCGACTGCGCGATCTGCCATTCCCGTTCCCGCACGAACTGCTGATCGCCCCGCGCCGATCTGCGATGGTCGATCATGCGGCGGCTGTCACCGATCTGCGCCGGGCGGTATTGCCAGAAATCGTCCCCCAGCCCGGCGCGGCGGCGGCCATGCTCGCCCAGCAGCACCGTTCCCGCCAGATGCTCGGCCCGCGCCAGAAGCGGCGGCAGGCGCCCCGCCTCGCCCTCGGCCCGTTCGCGAAGGGTGGGGGATTGCGTCACGCAACAGTCCTTTCACCGTTGATCCCGAAAGAAACCGAAGGCAGATTGCGGCCGGGGTCATCCACTTTTGCAGGGTCGAGACAGTGCGTTTTTTTCAAGGGCTTTTCAGGGACAGCGCAAAAGCCACCCTGGCGGCGGATTGTGCCGGCACATCCCGCTTGCTGAACGGAACATACCGCTTCGTTGCCGTGGATGTCGAAACCGCGAATGGCGACCGGTCCAGCATCTGCCAGCTTGGGCTTGCCGGGGTGGACGCGCAGGGCGGCATCGAAACCGCCAGCGTTCTCGTCGATCCCGAGGCCGCGTTTGCCGGTTTCAACACGCAACTGCACGGTATCGACGCGCGCACCGTCCGGGGGCAGCGCCGCTTTCCGGACATCATCCAGCCGCTGCGCGCCTTTCTGCAACGCCACCCTCTTGTGCAGCACAGCGGTTTTGACCGGGGCGCGATCAACAGCGCCTGCCAGCGATACGGTCTGCCGGGGATCGAGGCGGAATGGTTTGACAGCGTCGGAATCGCCCGCCGCGCCTGGCCAGAACTGCGCGGAAATGGCGGGCATGGGCTGGGCAATCTCAAGGGCTTTCTCGGGCTGGACTTCAGGCATCACGATGCCGGCGAGGACGCCAGGGCCGCTGCGCTGGTGGTGCTGCATGCCGAACGGCATACCGGCCAAAACTTTGCCGATCTGGCTGCACCCAGGCGGCGCGGCAAGACCACCTTTGAGAAATCCGTGGCGCTTGATGGGAACCGCAATGGCCCGCTTTTCGGGCATGTCACGTGCTTTACCGGCAGATTGTCGATGTCGCGCACCGCGGCGGCGACGCTGGCCGCGGAGGCGGGCATCACCGTTAGAACCGGGTTTTCGAAGAAGATCACGCTGTTGGTGGTCGGCGATCAGGATCTGTCCACCTTGGCGGGACATGACAAGAGCACCAAACACAGACGCGCCGAAGAACTGATCGCGCAGGGCCACGCACTTCGGATCATCGCGGAAAGCGAATTTCTCGCGATGATCGCCAAGTAAGGTGGCTGCGACTGGATGGGTCACGCCGCGGCCTCGGCCCGGCTCAGGCGGGCGGCGGTGGTTTCGATCAGGTCGCTCAGGCTGTCGCCACGGGCGCGGGCGGCGAAATTCAGCGCCATGCGGTGGCTGAGGACCGGGCGGGCCATGTCGATCACGTCCTCGGGATTGGGCGCCAGCCGTCCCTGCAGCAGGGCGCGGGCGCGCACCATCAGCATCAGCGCCTGCGCCGCGCGCGGTCCCGGCCCCCATGCGACGGTGTCGCGCACGCGATCCGAGGCTTCGGGTTCGTCGGGGCGGAAGGCGCGCACCAGATCGAGGATCAGTTCGACCACCGAATCACCGACCGGCATCCGCCGCAACAGGGTCTGTGCCGCCAGCAATTCGTCGCGGGTAAACACCTGTTCGGCCCGATCGTCGGTGACGCCGGTGGTTGCGATCAGGATGTCACGCTCGGTGTCGCGGTCGGGGTAGGTGACGTCGATCTGTATCAGGAACCGGTCCAACTGCGCCTCGGGCAGGGGGTATGTGCCCTCCTGTTCGATGGGGTTCTGGGTCGCCAGAACGTGGAATGGCGCGTCCAGTTTGCGGTCTTCGCCCGCGACGGTGACAGTGTGTTCCTGCATCGCCTGCAACAGGGCGGATTGCGTGCGCGGGCTGGCGCGGTTGATCTCGTCCGCCATCAGAAGCTGGCAAAAGATCGGCCCCGGCACGAAACGGAAATGCCGCCGTCCATCGTCGGCGGTATCCAGCACCTCGGAGCCGAGAATATCGGCGGGCATCAAATCGGGCGTGAACTGGATGCGGTTGCCGTGCAGCCCCATCACCACCGACAGGGTTTCGATGAGCCGCGTCTTGCCCAGCCCCGGCAGGCCGATCAGCAACCCGTGCCCGCCGCAAAGCAGCGTCGCCAGTGTCAGGTCCACCACCCGGTCCTGACCGATGAAACGCCGGGTGATCGAGGCGCGGGCGCGGGCGATCCGGTCTTCCAGCGCCTCGATTTCCGCCAGCAGTTCGCTATGATCGGACATGACTTTCCTTTCGCCGGGCATATATGTTCAGGTGACTCTATCGCGTCGGAAGGGAATGGCAAAAGCAATGAGCGGACAAATGACCGTTACCGCATCGGCCGAAGGCATCGCAGCCGCCGCGAAGGCCGCAAGCAAGGAAACCAGGGGCCTGCCGCCGGTGCATTTGTGGGATCCGCCGTTCTGCGGCGATCTGGACATGCGCATCGCGCGGGATGGCACGTGGTTCTATCTGGGCACGCCGATCGGGCGGCCCGAGATGGTGCGGCTGTTCTCGACGATTCTCAAGAAAGAGGATGGCAAATATTATCTCGTCACGCCTGTCGAGAAGGTGGGGATCTCCGTCGATGATGCGCCCTTTGTGGCGGTGGATTTCACGGCCAAGGGAGACGGGCGCGATCAGGTGCTGACGTTTTCAACCAATCTGGGCGACGAGGCGAAAGCCGGGCCGGAGCACCCCATTCGGGTCGAGCGTGACGCGGATGGCGAGCCGTCGCCATACGTGATGATCCGGGCCGGACTGGAGGCGCTGATCGACCGCAAGAGTTTCTACCGGCTGGTTGATCTGGGCGCACATCACGACGGCTGGTTCGGCCTGTGGTCGTCAGGGCAGTTTTTTGGCGTGATCCCGTCCGACGAGTTGCCCGAGGCATGAGGGGGCGGCGGGGTGAACCCCGCCCTACGTCAGTGGGCAGCGGCCCAATTGAGGCCCTGGCCGGCCTCGACGGTCAGTTTCACGTCCAGATACACGGCCGGGTCAGGCGCGTTTTCCATGATATCGCGGGCGCGGGCGATCACCTCGTCCACCGCGTTTTCGGCCACCTCGAACAGCAATTCGTCATGCACCTGCAGCAGCATTTTCGCGGGCAGTCCGTCGATGGCATCGGGCATGCGGATCATGGCGCGGCGGATCACATCGGCGGCCGTGCCCTGGATCGGCGCGTTGATCGCGGCGCGATAGGCGAAACTGGCGCGCGGCCCCTTGGCGTTGATTTCCGGCGTGTGGATCTTGCGCCCGAACAGGGTCTGCACGAATTCGTGTTCCTTGGCGAACGCCTTAATCTTGTCCATATAGGCCCGGATGCCGGGAAAGCGTTCGAAATACCGGTCGATGAAGCCCTGCGCCTCGGCCCGTGGAATACGCAGGTTGCGCGCAAGCCCGAAGCCGGAAATGCCGTAGATCACGCCGAAGTTGATCGCCTTGGCCTGACGGCGGATCTCGGGCGTCATCTGGTCAAGCGGCACGTTGAACATCTCGCTCGCGGTCAGGGCGTGAATGTCCAACCCGTCGGCGAAGGCCTGTTTCAATTCGTCGATCCCGGCCATATGCGCGAGAATTCGCAACTCGATCTGGGAATAGTCGAGGCTGACCAGAACGTTTCCCGGCTCGGCGATGAAGGCCTCGCGGATGCGTCGCCCGTCCTCGCTGCGCACGGGGATGTTCTGCAGGTTCGGATCGGTCGAGGCCAGACGCCCGGTATTCGCCCCGGCGATGGAATAGCAGGTATGAACGCGCCCGGTTTCCGCGTTGATATGCGTCTGCAGCGCGTCCGTATAGGTCGATTTCAGCTTGCTTAGCGCGCGCCAGTCCAGAACGCGGCCCGGCAGGTCGTGTTCGGTTGCCAGATCCTCCAGCACATCGACGCTGGTGGTATAGGCGCCGGCCTTGCCGCGTTTGCCGCCCGAGAGCGACATCTTGTCGAACAGGATCTCGCCCAGTTGCTTGGGGCTGCCGACGTTGAATTTTTCCCCGGCCAATTCGTGAATTTCCGCCTCGAGCGCGGCCATCTTCTGGGCAAAGGCGCTCGACATGCGCGACAGCGTGTTGCGATCGACCTTGATGCCGTGCATCTCCATCTGCGCCAGCACCGGCACCAGGGGCCGTTCCAGCGTTTCGTAAACCGTCGTCACCTGCGCGCGGTGCAGTTGCGGCTTGAACGCCTGCCACAGGCGCAGGGTGATGTCGGCATCCTCGGAGGCATAACGCACCGCATCCGCCACCCCTACCTTGTCGAAGGTAATCGCCGACTTGCCGCTGCCCAGAAGCGGCTTGATCGGGATGGGGGTGTGGCCGAGATAGCGTTCGCTCAGCGTGTCCATGCCGTGGCCGTGCAGTCCGGCATGCATGGCATAGGACAGCAGCATCGTGTCGTCGATCGGCGCGACGTCGATGCCGTTGCGGGCAAGGATCTTGGCGTCGTATTTCATGTTCTGCCCGATCTTGAGGATCGCTGGATCCTCGAGCATCGGTTTCAGCATCGCCAGTGCGTCGTCCAGCGGCATCTGCCCCTCGGCCAGTTCGTCCGACGCGAACAGATCGCTGCCCGCGCTCGCCTTGTGGCGCAGCGGGATGTAACAGGCATGGCCGGGTTCGACGCAGAGCGATATGCCCACCAGTTCGGCGGTCATCTCGTCCAATGCGGTGGTTTCGGTGTCCACGGCGACATAGCCACGTGAGTGGATCCGGTCGATCCATGTCTGCAGGCTGGCCGCGTCGCTGATGTGATCGTGAATCGCGGCGTCGAAATCGGGGGCGTCGGGCGCGTCGCTGTCCGCGCCCGCCTGCGGTTCGGGAATGGTCGGGGGCTCCACGTTCAGATGCTCGGCGATGCGGCGGCTGAGGGTGCGGAACTCCATCTCGGCCAGAAACGGCAGCAGCACGTCGGGATCGGGGTCGCGCACTTCGAGATCGTCCAGCGTGAAATCCAGCGGCGTTTTGCAATCAAGCTGCACCAGCCGTTTGCTCAGTTCGATCTGTTCGCGCATGTCGATCAGGGTCTGGCGGCGCTTGGGCTGCCTGATCTCTTCGGCGCGGTCGAGAAGCGTCTCCAGATCGCCGTATTCGTTGATCAGCAGCGCCGCCGTCTTGATGCCGATGCCGGGGGCGCCCGGCACGTTGTCGATGCTGTCGCCTGCCAGCGCCTGCACGTCCACCACCCGCTCGGGCGGCACGCCGAAGCGCGCCATCACGCCCTCGGTGTCGATCGTCAGGTTCTTCATCGCGTCCAGCATCTCGACCCCGCCGCCGACAAGCTGCATCAGGTCCTTGTCCGAGGAGATGATCGTGACCCGTCCGCCCAGATCCCGGGCCTGGCAGGCCAGCGTCGCGATGATGTCGTCGGCCTCGTAGCCCTCCAGTTCCTCGCAGGCGATGTTGAAGGCCTCGGTCGCGGTGCGGGTCAGCGGGATCTGCGGGCGCAGATCCTCGGGCATGGCCTCGCGGTTGGCCTTGTATTGATCGTAAAGATCGTTGCGGAACGTGTGGCTGCCCTTGTCGAAGATCACCGCCGCATGGGTCGGCGCGTCCGGGCCGGTATTGTCGGCGACATATTTGTGCAGCATGTTGCAGAACCCCGCCACAGCCCCGATCGGCAGACCGTCGGATTTTCGCGTGAGCGGCGGAAGCGCGTGATAGGCGCGGAAGATGAAGGCCGATCCGTCGATCAGATGCAGATGGCATCCCTTGCCGAATGAAGAATCTGACATGCTGCGCTCCGAGTTCAGGAAGGCTCCTTATGCCTTGTTGCGGGATTGGCCGCCAAGTGTAAATGATGCGAGGCATCTACCTGATCGGGCGGATCGGAGAACCGGAATTTGCGCTGATCGGCCTGCCATATCAATCCCAGTTCCAAGGCCATCTTCTCCATCCTGCGATTCAGGGAATGGTTGTTGAGGAACCGGAACCACGAGCGGATCGGAATGGCATGGCGTTCGCCGAACCCGTCCACCAGAAAAAGCGCATCCTTGCCGTTGCGTCTGCCCAGAACGATATTGCCCGCACTGAGGTTTCCCGCGATGATCTGCATGTCGAAAAGCTTTGCCGCAAAAATGTTCAGGTGCTCCAGAATCGCCGCGGTCAGTTGCTTTCGCCGATAGAGCTCGTCAAGGGTTTTTGCCAACTCGCCCCGGTCATCCGCGATCTTTTCCACAACGACGCCAACACCCAAATCGGTGCTGACGACCCCAAGTGATTTCGGTAGCGGCGATGTCGGAGCCAGCGCGCCGAGCCTTGCGGCCAGGTCCATCTCATACTTCGCCTCGACCAGAAAAACGCGAAACCGGGTGTTTGGCAGCAGCTTGCGGATAATGCGCTTGGACAAGCGCAAGCTGTGCGACGGCTGAATTTTGTCAGGGGTCGCAACCTTGACAAGCAGATCCGGCTGTCCCGCGACCGTGAAAACGCTTCTTTGAGAGCCTTCGGCGATCCGTTTCTGATCGGATAGCGCTATGATGCCGGAAGAAAACAGCATGAGGGCCGATCGTCGTCTGTCGCGTTTTCAGCTATTGACCTTGTCGGCGAAAACCCGGTGCACATAGCGCGCGTCGCAATAGCCGCATTCGACCCAGCCCTTGTCCTGCGGGATCTGCAGCCAGACGCGGGGATGGCCCAGAGCGCCCTCGCCGCCGTCGCAGGCCACGCGCCAGCTGTCCACGATCCTGGTTTCCGGGGCATCAACGGTCATCACTCGGCGATCCTTCTGGTTGTCGGCCCGGCGGGCTTGGATTAGGTGCTTTATGAGCCAAGGCAAAAGCGGGGGCAAGGGGCGGTTATGACACAGGACGCGATCCGGATCGAAGGGTTGACCAAGACCTATCGGGCACAGCGCGGCCAGCCGCCCAAACACGCGCTCAGGAATATCGACCTGACGGTGCCGCAGGGGTCGGTGTTCGGCCTGCTGGGGCCGAACGGGGCGGGCAAGTCGACATTGATCAACATTCTGGCCGGACTGGTGGTGAAAACCGCAGGAAAGGTCACGATCTGGGGGTTCGATCAGGATCGCAATCCGCGCCAGAGCCGGGCCTCGATCGGGGTGATGCCGCAGGAGTTGAACCTGGATCCGTTCTTTACCCCGCGCGGCGCGCTGGAGGTGCAGGCGGGGCTTTATGGTCTGCCACGGGCGCAGCGCCGCAGCGACGAGATTCTGGAGATGATCGGGCTGAGCGACAAGGCCGAGGCCTATGCCCGCACCCTGTCGGGCGGCATGCGCCGCCGGCTGCTGCTGGGCAAGGCGCTGGTGCACAATCCGCATGTTCTGGTGCTGGATGAACCGACCGCCGGCGTGGATATCGAATTGCGCCAGATGCTGTGGAACAATGTGCGCAAGTTGAACGAGGCGGGAATGACGATCATCCTGACCACGCACTACCTGGAAGAGGCGCAGGACATGTGTGACCGGATCGCCATCATTGCCGATGGCGAGGTCGTGGCGCAGGACAGCACCGGAAATCTGCTCGATCGGCTGGATGCACGGTCGATGATCATCCAGCCGGACGGGCCGGTCGAGGCGTTGCCGCAAGCGGACGGGATCAGTGCCGAGCGGCGCGGCGACGGGGCGGTCGTGCTGTCCTATCAAAGCCGCCAGACCAGCGCCGAGCAGGTGCTTGCCGCCGTGCGCGCGGCCGGGATCAGCATTCGTGACGTCAAGACGCAGGAGCCGGATCTGGAAGATGTGTTCCTTGCGCTGACCTCATCCGTCGGACCGGGGGCGCTGCCCCCGGGCCGCCGGGATATTTCCCGGCCAGAAGAAGACAGAGGCGTGACTCAGGCCGCGAGGGACTGAAACAGCCGGTCGATCATTCCAAGGCAGGATCGCAACTGGTCGAGCGTGACGAATTCGTCCGGCTTGTGCGCCTGCCGGATCGAGCCGGGGCCGCAGACCACCACCGATAGGCCCATCTGCTGGAACAAGCCGGCCTCGGTTCCGAAGGGGACGACATCGGCGGAATTGGCGCCGATCAGGCCGAACACCAGATCGCGGGCGGCGTTTTCGCTCATCGGTTCCAGACCGCAGACCTCGGCAATGGTTTCGGTGCGGATGTCGGCCTGCGGGCAGACCGCGCGCATGGCCGGCAGCAGCACCCGTTCGACATGCTCGGTCAGCCGTGACTGGACCAGATCGGCATCCGATTGCTGTACCGGGCGCATTTCCCATTCGACCTCGGCCTTGCCGGGGATCACGTTATGCGCGATGCCGCCGTTTATCGCGCCGATATTGATCGTGCTCCAGGGGGGATCGAAGCGGCTGTGCGGTGGCGCGCGGTGGATCAGGTCATCGCGCAAGGCCAGCAATTCGCCGACATAGCGCACGGCATATTCGGCTGCGTTCACGCCGTGATCGGGCATGGAGCCGTGCCCTTCCAACCCGGTGAAGCGCGTGGTGTATTCGCAACAGCCCTTGTGCCCCTCGATCACCTTCATGTCGGTGGGTTCCCCGATGATCGCCATGGCCGGGCGGATGTCGCGGGCCCTTAGTTCGCGGACCAGCGATTGCGCGCCCAGGCAGCCGACCTCTTCGTCGTAGGTAAAGGCGAAATGCACCGGGCGGCGCAAATCGCGGCCGCGCAGGTCGCTGGCCAGTTCCACAGCGGCGGCGATGAAGCCCTTCATGTCGCAAGCGCCGCGGCCATAGGCACGACCGTCGTCCTGGCGCATGGTGAAGGGGTCGCTGCTCCAGTCCTGATCGGTGACCGGAACCACGTCCGTATGACCCGACAGGACGATGCCGCCGGGGCCGTCGGGGCCGATCGTGGCGAACAATGTCGCCTTTCGTCCGCTGTCGTCGTGCAACAGTTCGGCGCGCGCCCCGCATTTTTCCAGCCGTTCGGCCAGATCGTCGATCAGGTCGAGATTGCTGTCGGCGGAAACGGTGGGGTAGGCGATCAGCCGCTCCAGCAGCGAGAGGGTATCGGCAAGGCGGTCGGTCATGGTTTCACGAACATCTTTCTGGGCCGGTTGCAGAAGGTTTCCGCAGGACCCGTTTCGCGGATCAGGATGCTTTCGGTGATCTCCAGCCCCCAATCCTTCATCCAGAGACCCGGCATGAAGTGGAAGGTCATGCCAGGTTGCAGCACGGTCTCGTCCTCGGTGCGCAGCGAGATCGTGCGTTCGCCCCAATCGGGCGGATAGCTGAGCCCGATGCAATAGCCACAGCGCGCGCCGCGTTCGATGCCTGCGCGTTCCAGCGGTGCGGCCAGCGCGTTGGCGATGTCGCAGGCGCGGTTGCCGGCGCGGGCGGCGTCAAGTCCAGCCTCCAGCCCCTCGACCAGTGCGGCTTCGGCGCGCAACAGGAAATCGGGCGGATCGCCAAGAAACAGCGTGCGGCAGAACGGGGCATGATAGCGACGGTAGCAGCCCGAGATTTCAAAATAGGTCGCCTCGCCCAGGGTGAAGGGGCGGCTGTTCCAGGTCAGGTGCGGCGCGGCCGCATCGGTGCCCGACGGCAAAAGCGGCACGATTGCGGGGTAATCGCCCCAGGCGTCACCGACACCGCGGATCGCATCGCGGTAGATTTCGGCGACGATCTCATTCTTAGGAATGCCGGGTTCGACACGTTCCAGCAGCCCGTCGACCACCTTTTCGGAGATTGCCGCGGCGTTGCGCATGAAGCGGATCTCGGCGGGGGATTTGATGGTGCGTTGCCAGTTGACCAGCCCGGTGGCATCGGCCCAGCGGACTTGGGGCAGTTCGGTATAAAGCACGTCCATCGCGCGGGCCGAGAAGAAGTAATTGTCCATCTCGACCCCGATATGGGCCCGCTCCAGCCGCAGTTCGGACAGGCGGAGGGCCAGGTCGTGCATTGGGTGGCGTTCGGTCGACTGGACGTAATTGTCGGCATAGCCAAGCACCCGGTCAGGGCGCATCCAGACCGTGCGCAACGCTCCGTTCGCATCGATGTTGCGGCCCCACCAGATCGGATCGGCGTCGGGAAGGACGATCACCCCCTGATGCACATAGAACGACCAGCCGTCATAGCCCGTCAGCCACGCCTGGTTCGACGGGTCCGTGACGAACAGCGCGTCCAGCCCCGCCTGCTCCATCGCTTCGCGCGTGCGGGTCAGGCGGGCGTGATATTCGGCGGTGGTGAAGGAGAGATCATAGGCGGTCATGTGCAATCCCGGTTATCGAAGGCCCTGTCACCGTCCTAGCCCAACACGCGGCCCGCGACAAAGCCCGCAAAGCGCGGAGGCCGCCAATTCGGGCATTCTGTCTGATTACGCGCCGGAGGCCAGCAAAAACTGCTGAACGTCGGGTCGGATGAACGGGCGGGTTGCGCGCGCCGCGCCCCTTGCCTTATCCATGGAGGGCAACGCGGGCGACACCGCCCCTCGCTGCCCAAGCGCGGGACATCCGCAGCGCGCCTTGAGTCCGGCCAGACGTCACAACAGAATGAAAGCCCAACAGATGCCCAAAGGATACCTTATCGGTCATATCACCGTCACCGACCCCGAGGCTTACAAGGAATATGTCGAGCGTGACACGCCCATCCTTGAACGGCTGGGCGGGCGGTTCGTGGTGCGGGGCGGCGATGCCGAGGTCATGGAGGGCACGACGAACGAGCGCCATGTCGTGATCGAATTCCCCAGCTATCAGGCCGCCCTGGATGCCTATAACGATCCCGATTACCAGGAGGTCGCCGACATCCGTCGCCGCACCGCCCAAAGCGTGATCATCGTGGTCGAAGGCACCTGACACGCGCGCCTTTTTCTAGCGCAACCGGTCCAGCAGCCGCAGCGAGGCATAGCCATCCGGCGCCATTCCCTGCGCGACCTGGAACGAGCGTACGGCGGAAATCGTGCGCGGACCGATGCGCCCGTCGACGCCTTGGGTGTTGAACCCCTTGGCGGTCAGGCGTTTCTGCATCTCCATGCGTTCCGCGCGTGTCAGGGCGCGGTCGCCGCGCGGCCAGTCGCCCTTGATCGGCGCGCCGCCCTTCAGCCGGTCGCTCAGGTGTCCGATGCCGATCACGTAGGCATCGGCCGAATTATAGCGTTCGATCACCGCGAAATTGTCGAAGATCATGAAGGCCGCGCCCTGTCCGCCGGCCGGCAGCAGGATCGCGCCCTTGCCGTGGTTCGGCACCGGCTGGCCATTCACACCGCGCACGCCCATGCGCGCCCAGTCGCCGGGTGTCTTGGTGATGCCGCGATCCGCCAGCGCGAAATCGAAGCCGCGCGGCAGCGTCACCTCGACCCCCCAGGGCTGGCCCTTTTTCCAGCCGAATTTGGCCAGATAGGCGGCGGTCGAGGCCAGCGCGTCCGAGGGATCGTCCGACCAGATGTCGCGCCGCCCATCTCCGGTGAAATCGACGGCGTAATCGAGATACGAGGTCGGCATGAACTGGGTGTGGCCCATCGCGCCGGCCCAGCTTCCGGTCATGTTGCGCGGGCTGGTGTCGCCATTTTGCAGGATTTTCAGCGCCGCGATCAGTTGCTGTTCAAAGAACGCGCCGCGCCGTCCGTCATAGGCCAGCGTCGCCAGCGAGGTCACGATATCGTTCTTGCCGCGGAAGCTGCCATAAGCGCTTTCCAGACCCCAGACGGCGGTGACGACCTCTTTTTCCACGCCATAGCGCGCCTCGATCGCCTGCAACCGCGCGCCGTGTTCACGCAGCGCCGCCTTGCCGTTGGCGATACGGGTGTCCGACACCGCGCTGTCGAGATATTGCCAGATCGTCTTGGTGAATTCCGACTGGTTGCTGTCGCGCGCAATCACATCGGCATCATAGCGTACACCGTCGAACGCCGCATCAAGGACGCGCGCCGAGATGCCCTCGGCCATGGCGCGGTTGCGGAATCCGCCGATCCAGTCCTGAAAGCCACGATTCGCCTCGACGTCATCCGTTCGTGTCACGACGACCGCCTTTCGCACCGTGGGACGCAGCGATTGCGCCACCAGCGTCTTGGCGGGTTGCGCGATTTCCTTCTGACCCGCCGGACGGATCATCGGCCTTGGCGATTGCTCGACCGCCTGTGCCGTCATTCCATTGGTGATGAATACGCCGAAGAACGCGGCGCCTGCCCATAGTCGCATTTTCACTGCCCCGGTTTGCCCGATTGTTTGCCTCGGTCGGACCATAACCCGAATCGGGGCTTTCGCAAAAGGGTTGAGTGGCTGCCGAAGGCTGCAACCTCACTTGCGTTTGCGTGCGACCTTGCGTTTCACCTTGTCGGCCTTGCGCCTGGCCTTGACCGCCTTGCGCTGCGGGCTGCGACCGGCGGGCGATTGCCGGCGGGGCAGGGGGCTGTCCTCAAGGTTCAGCAGTTCCAGTTCCAGCCCCCCGGTCATCGGCGCGGCCTGTGCCAGCCGCACGGTGACGCGCTGGCCGATGCTGATGACAACGCCGCTATCGGCACCCATAAGCGTGCCGGCCTCGCGGTCGAAATGGAAATACTCGTTGCCCAGCGTGCGGATCGGGATCAGGCCGTCGGCGCCGGTTTCGTCCATCCTGACGAACACGCCAAAGCGGGCGATGCCGCTGATGCGCCCGCCGAATTCGCTGCCCACGCGTTCGGACAGATAGGCGGCGAGATAGCGGTCGGTCGTGTCGCGCTCGGCCATCATCGAGCGGCGCTCGGTGTCCGAAATATGCGTCGCGGTCTGCTCCAGCCGGTCGATCTGGTCGCCGTCCAGCCCGTCCTTGCCCCAGCCATGCGCAGAGATCAGCGCGCGGTGCACGATCAGGTCGGAATAGCGCCGGATCGGCGAGGTGAAATGCGCATAGCGGGGCAGGGCCAGCCCGAAATGACCGAAATTCTCGGGAGAGTAATAGGCTTGCGTCATCGAGCGCAGCGTCGCCATGTTGATCAGTTCGGCATCGTCGCTGCCCGCCGCCTGATTGAGCAGGTTGTTCAGATGCCGCGTCTGCAACACCTGCCCCTTGGCCAGCGTATAGCCCGAGGCGGCGGCGGTTTCGCGCAAGGCGTCCAGCTTTTCCTGCGCCGGTTCCTCATGCACCCGGAACAGCAGCGGCGAGCGTTTGGCGATCAGCGTCTCGGCGGCGCAGACATTGGCCAGCACCATGAATTCCTCGATCAGGCGATGCGCGTCCAGCCGTTCGCGGAAATTGACCGAGGTGACCGTGCCGTCTTCGGCCAGTTCGATGCGCCGCTCGGGCAGCTCTAGATCCAGCGGCTGGCGCTTGTCGCGCGCGTCGGCCAGCGCGCGATAGGCCGCGAAAAGCGGTTTCAGCAGCGGGTCGAGCAGCGGCGCGGTGCGTTCGTTCGGGGTGCCGTCGATGGCCTCCTGCACCTCGGCGTAATGCAGCGATGCGCCCGAGCGCATCATCGCGCGGTGAAACCGGTGGCCGATTTTCTGACCGAACGCGTCGATCTGCATGCGCACGGCGATGCAGGCCCGCGGCACGCCCTCGTGCAGCGAACACAGATCGCCGGACAACCTGTCGGGCAGCATCGGCACCACGCGGTCGGGGAAATAGGTCGAGTTGCCACGGTTCCTCGCCTCGCGATCCAGCGCAGTGCCGGGGCGGACATAGGCGGCGACATCGGCGATGGCGACCCAGATCACATGCCCGCCCGCGTTTTTCGGATCCTCGTCGGCATGGGCATAACAGGCGTCGTCATGATCGCGCGCATCCGACGGGTCGATGGTGACCAGCGGCAGGTCGCGCATGTCCTCGCGTCCCTCCATCCCGATGGGTTTCATCGCGTCGGCCTCGGCGATCGTTTCATCGGCGAATTCGTCGGGGATGCCGTGCTGGTGGATGGCGATCAGCGATACCGCCTTGGGCGAGGACGGATCGCCCAGCCGGTTGAGGATGCGCGCGTGCGGCAGGCCCAGCCGGTCCTTGCGCCCGCTCAGCTCGGCCTCGACCAGTTCGCCGTCTTTCGCCCCGCCGGTGGCGTCCTCGGGCACGGTCCATTCCTTGTTGTGGCCCTTGTCGATGGGCACGATGCGCCCGCCTTCGGATCCCTTGCGATAGACCCCCATGACCTTGAGGGGATTGGTGCCGATGCGGCGGATCAGCCGGGCCTCGTAGTTGTAATCGTCTTCATGCACCACGGTCAGGCGGGCAAGGATGCGGTCGCCTTCGCCCAGCGCCGGATCGCTGGCGCGCGGGATCACCAGCACCGCGGGTTCCACCCCTTCGCCGTGCCATTCCAGCGGCTGCGCGAACAGGTCGCCGTTTCCATCGGGCGCCTTGATCTGCAACACGCTGACGGGGGGCAGGCGGTCGGGGTCGCGATAGGTCTTGCGGCGCTTTTCCAGATGGCCCTCGTCCTCAAGTTCGCGCAGGAGGCGTTTGAGATCGATCCGCGCAGCCCCCTTGATGCCAAAGGCCTTGGCGATGTCACGTTTGTTGGTGAGGGTCGGGTTGGCGGAAATCCAGTCGAGGATCTCGGCCTTTGTGGGGATGCGCGTCATGGCCCTGATCTAGCACGGGTCCCGGCTGTCGTCATGGGCAAAAAGATCGGCCGCCGTATCCACGTCACGAAGGCGGTCCACCAGCGCGATTCTGGCGTCGGGAAGGGTCGCGATACTGTCAGCCAGGGCATGGCGCGAGGACCAGCGCACGCCGGCGAGCAGGCCGTCGGGCAGGCGGCGCGCATTGCGCAGCCCGACCAGCCAGTAACCGCCATCGCTGGCCGGACCGAACACCGCGTCATGCCCACCCAGCGCGGCGAAGGCGCGCGCGACATGGGCGCGGCGCAAGGTCGGAATATCCGCCCCGATCACGCAGACCGGGCCCGGCGGCGCGGCCCGTATCGCGCGGACCATGCGCGCGCCCAGATTGCCGCCGCCTTGTGGAATGCGCACCAGATCGGCGGGCCAGACGCGGCTGGTCATGCCGGAGCGGTCGGGTGAAACCGCCAGCACCAGATGCCAGCGCGGGTCGCGCATTTCGCGCAGCAGGCGCGCGCATTGGTGGCGAAACCACCACGTAGCCGGGATCATGCCGATATCGCGCCCCAATCGCGTCTTGACCCGGCCGGGGCGGGGTTCTTTCAGCATCACGATCAGCGTCTGCCGCTTCAAGCGAAGTAATCGCGCAGGATGCGCGAATAGACCGCTTTCAACTGGTGAATCTGTTCGATCTCGACCCGTTCATCGACCTGATGCATGGTCTTGCCGACAAGGCCGAATTCAACCACCGGGCAATGGTCCTTGACGAAGCGCGCATCCGAAGTGCCACCTGACGTGGACAGCACCGGTTCGACCCCGGTTTCCGCCTTGACCGCCCGCGCCACCAGTTCCGAAAGCGGGCCCGGCGGGGTCAGAAAGCTTTCGCCCGAGATCTTGATCTCGGCCGCGATCTCCACGCCATATTTCTTTGCGACGGCATCCGCCTGTTCGCGCAGCCAGCGCGCCAGACTGTCGCCGGAATGGGCATCGTTGAAGCGGATATTCACCGTCGCGCGGCACTCGGCCGGAATCACGTTGGTCGCCGGATTGCCGGTGTCGATGGTGGTGATCGCCAGCGTCGAGGCGTCGAAATGCGCGGTGCCGCGGTCCAGCTCATGCCCCGCCAGCCGGTCCAGCAGTCGCACCAGCGCCGGCAGCGGATTGCGCGCGCGGTGCGGATAAGCGACGTGCCCCTGAACCCCGCTCGCGGTGAACCACGCGCTCAGCGAGCCGCGCCGCCCGATCTTGATCATCTCGCCCATATGCTCGGGGCAGGTGGGTTCGCCCACAAGGCAGACCGACATCGCCTCGCCCGTGTCCTTCATGTGATCCAGCAGGGCAAGGGTGCCGTCCTGCGCGTCGCCCTCTTCATCGCCGGTGATGGTCAGGATGATCGCGCCATCGGGCGGCGTGTCGCGGGTGAAATCAATCGCTGCGGCGACAAAGGCGGCAACGCCCGATTTCATGTCCGTGGCCCCGCGCCCGTAAAGCACGCCGTCGCGCTGCACCGCGTCGAAAGGCGCCACGCTCCAATCCGCCGGATTGCCGACCGGCACGACATCGGTATGGCCGTTGAACCCGAAGGTCCGGTCATGGCCCTTTGGCCCCCAGCGGGCGAACAGGTTTGCGATGCCGCCCCGATCCACCCGTTCGCACTCGAACCCCGCCGCCGCCAGCCGTGCCTCCAGCAGCACCAATGCACCGCCTTCCTCGGGCGTGACCGAGGGGCAGCGGATCAGGTCGGCAGTCAGGGCGACGGGATCGGTCGCGGTCATTGCGGTGCCTCCCCCTCCTCAAAGAACGGCGTCATCTGGGCCACGATCACCGCGTTCTCATCCAGTGCGCGCTGCATCAAGGCGCGTTCCTCGGCGGCAATGTCATGGCCTTGCGCCTCGCGCTCGGGCAGGGTGCCGTATCCGGTCACGTCCAGCGGCGCGGTGTCGGCCTGTTTCAGGATCGCGACGGTTTCGCGCACCGCCTCGGCCTCGTCCACGCCCGAGGCATAGATCATCAGCGCCGCACCGGTCGCGCCCTCGGGCAGCCCGTCGCCGGTCTTGCGGCCGATCTGCACGAGCAAGGTATAGACCTGCTGACGCGAGGATTTGCTGGTTTTCGGTTGATCCGACATGAAAAAGGGCCACCGCTCTGGAACAGCGGCAGCCCTAGCGCGTCCGCGCCTAGTTGGAAAGGGTCAGCTTCGCGCAGCGATGGCGCGCCAGGCCCAGATCAGCAGGCAGGCGCCCACCAACCCGACAATCAGTTGCGGAATCCATGCATCCGCAGCGTAAATGCCGAACAGGCTGAGGATCAGGTTCAATACCACCGCCCCCACGATGCCGAGCCCGATATTGGCAATGATGCCCGTGTTCGTGTTCATGATCATGCTGGCGATCCAGCCGGCAAGTCCCCCGACGATGATCGCGCCGATTATTCCAATACCCATCGTGACATTCCTTTGTTGTCAATCCCGGCTGAACGCCCGACGCGACGAAAAGGTTCCCGTCATCTCCGTGGCCCGTAGGGCGGGGTTCACCCCGCCTCCCCGGTCAATCGCGCAGCAACTCGTTGATGCCGGTCTTGGAGCGTGTCCGCTCGTCCACCCGCTTGACGATCACCGCGCAATACAGGTTGACGTCGTTCTTGCTGGGCATCGAGCCTGCGACGACCACGGAATAGGGCGGCACCTCGCCATACATGACCTCGCCGGTTTCGCGGTCCACGATCTTGGTGGACTGGCCGATGAAGACGCCCATCCCGAGAACCGCGCCCTCGCGCACGATCACGCCCTCGACCACTTCGGAGCGCGCGCCGATGAAGCAGTTGTCTTCGATGATGGTCGGCCCGGCCTGCATCGGTTCCAGCACGCCGCCGATGCCGACGCCGCCCGACAGGTGCACGCCCTTGCCGATCTGCGCGCACGAGCCCACGGTGGCCCAGGTATCGACCATCGTGCCCTCGTCGACATAGGCGCCAAGGTTGACGAAGCTCGGCATCAGCACCACGCCCGGCGCGATATAGGCCGATTTGCGCACGACGCAGTGCGGCACGGCGCGAAAGCCCGCCTCGCGCCATTCATGGTCGCCCCAGCCCTTGAACTTGCTGTCGACCTTGTCCCACCAGCCGCCACCCTGCGGGCCGCCGTCCTGCATCTCCATGTCCGTGATGCGAAAGCCCAGCAGCACGGCCTTCTTGGCCCATTGGTTCACGTGCCAGTCGCCATTCTCGCGCCGCTCGGCGACGCGCAAGCGGCCGCTGTCCAGCGCGTTCAGCGTCTCTTCGATCGCCTCGCGGGTCTCGCCGCCGGTGGTGGGGGTGATGGTGTCGCGCGCGTCCCATGCGGATTCGATCGCGGTTTCAAGCTGGGCATTGGACATCGGGGTCTCCTCGAGGTTCGGTTTCATTCGCTATAGGCCGCGCGGGGCACAGGCACAATCCGCGGCGCATCACCAGTCTTGCAGAGGCAACGTCTATAGGTCAGGAATGGACCTGCAAACAAGGATGCCCGAATGAGAGACGAACGCCTGAGCCGATTCCGCGATGCCCATTCCGACAGCACGACCGCGAGGGATGTGCCGGACACACCGCAAACGCGGAATCCGGCCTATCGGCTGGCCTTTGCCGACGACGATTTCCTTTGCCGGAAGGAACTGCGCCCGGTGCGTCTGCAACTGGAGTTGCTGAAGCCGCAGATGGCGCTGGACGAGATGAAGATCGCCAGCACCGTCGTGCTGTTCGGCGGCGCGCGCATCCCCGATCCGGCGCACAAGGACGAGGCGCGCACCGAAACGCTGGCCGGTTTGTCGGAATATTACGACCAGGCGCGCGAGTTTTCGCGGCTGATCACCGAACGTTCGGTCCCGAACGAGCGGCGCGAGAACGTCATCTGCACCGGCGGCGGCCCCGGCGTGATGGAGGCCGGAAACCGTGGTGCGCATGATGCCGGGGGCATTTCCATCGGGCTGAACATCGTTCTGCCGCACGAGCAGGCACCCAACGCGTGGGTCACCCCGGATCTGGCGTTCAATTTCCATTATTTCGCCATCCGCAAGATGCATTTCCTGATGCGGGCCAAGGCGATCTGCATCTTTCCCGGCGGATTCGGCACGCTGGACGAAATGTTCGAAAGCCTGACCCTGATCCAGACCGGCCGGATGGAGCGCATCCCCTTCCTGCTGTTCGGGCGCGAATTCTGGGAGCGGATCATCAACTGGCCGGCGCTGGCCGATGCCGGCACCATCGCGGATGAGGATCTGGACCTGTTCCGCTTTGTCGAGACCGCCGAAGAGGCCGTGGACTGGATCGACAACTGGCCCTATGCGGGTGAAAAGCGCAGCATCATTCCCGACCGGCCCGAGACGACCGAACCCTGATCGGGGTCAGCCGGTCAGGCCGCTTTCCGCCGCGATCTGCGCGCGCGATTTGCGGGCGCGCTCGGTCGCCGATTTCAACTGACCGCAGGCGGCCATGATGTCCTCGCCGCGCGGCGTGCGGATCGGGCTGGCGTAACCGGCCTTGTAGATGATGTCGGCGAAGGCGCGGATGCGATTGTTGGACGACCGCTTGTAGGGCGCGCCGGGCCATTCGTTGAACGGGATCAGGTTGATCTTGGCCGGGATGCCCTCGATCAGGCGGATCAGGCGGCGGGCGTCCTCGTCGCTGTCGTTCACACCGTCCAGCATCACGTATTCAAAGGTGATGCGTTCGGAATTGCTGACCTTGGGATAGCTGCGCAGCGCGTCCAGCAGTTCGGCGATGTTCCACTTCTTGTTGATCGGCACCAGCTTGTCGCGCACCTCGTCGGTGGTGGCGTGGAAGGACACCGCCAATTGGCAGCCGATCTCCTGCGCGGTGCGGGCGATTTCGGGCACCACGCCGCTGGTCGAAAGCGTGATGCGGCGGCGCGACAGCTGGATGCCTTCGCTGTCCATCGCGATCTTCATCGCGTCGCGCACGTTCTCGAAGTTATACAGCGGCTCGCCCATGCCCATCAGCACGATGTTGGACAGAAGGCGCGTTTCGTCCTTGGGCGCGCCTTGCGTCGGCCATTCGCCAAGATCGTCACGCGCGACCATCACCTGCCCGACGATTTCACCCGCCGTCAGGTTGCGCACCAGTTTCTGCGTGCCGGTGTGGCAGAACGAACAGGTCAGCGTGCAGCCGACCTGGGACGAGATGCACAGCGTGCCTCGTCCCTCTTCGGGGATATACACCACCTCGACCTCGTGACCGCCGGCGATGCGCACCAGGTATTTGCGGGTGCCGTCAATGCTGACCTGTCGGCTGACGACCTCGGGCAGTTCGATCACGAAACGCTCGGCCAGGTCGGCGCGATAGGCTTTGGCCAGGTTGGTCATGGCGGCGAAATCACGCACGCCCCATTGATAGATCCACTGCCAGATCTGCCCGACGCGCATCTTGGCCTGGCGTTCCGGCGTTCCGGCGGCGATCAGCGCGTCGCGCATCGCCTCGCGCGTCAACCCGACAAGGTTGATCGGCCCCTCGGGCAGTTTGCGGGGGATGGTCATCACATCCTGTGTGATCGGCGCGTTGGCGGCCATGGCGATACCTTCGGGATTCGGATTGGCAGATGCCCCCTATATAGGGCTTCGCGCGTATTTCCAAACGGACATGGCCGCACCGTTGCGGGCGCGGCCACCGGCAGGTTCGTCAGGTCAGGTCACTTGGCGCAGCGCTTGGCGGCATCCTCGACCGCTGCGGTAAAGCCCAGCAGCGAAAATGTGTCCTTGGTCTGCGTGCCCCGCGACGAACGCGCGGTCAGAACCGCATCGGTGCCGCGCTTCATCGCGGTGATGATCTTGGCGTCGTCATCGGCAGAAGCGGGCCAGGCCCATTCGCCATCGCTGAACAGTTCGAATTCGCTGTCCCCGACCTTGAGGTTGACGGTCGATCCGTCGGCAAAGGGATAGCCGCCGGTGAAGGTCAACTGTCCCTTCACCCCGGCGGCGGGGCGATAGAACACGAACAGCAGGATATCCCCGCGCCGCACCGCAACCGCGCGCCCGTCTCGCGTGTTCACGGTTTCCTTGGGGGCGGAGACGCTCCAGCATTCGGTGGGATTGTCCTCGACGAACACGCTCCAGTCGGTTTTCGCGGCGACCCTGTTCGAGCTTTGCTCCTGCGCCGTTACGGCGGTGGCCATCACGGCCAGAGACAGGCCCGCGACCAATCTGCGGGCGAGTGTTGATCTCATTTGTCCAGCCTCCAGACTGTCCTTAACCTCAATTTCCCGGCAGGCGCCTGCGGTCCTTGCCGGCCGTCTCGGATGGCGCCGCCCGTCGCTTGCCGACAGAAGCACACTAACGTAATTATCACCACGGGCGAAAGACCGGAAAGGCACGAATTCGCCAAGTTGTGAGGTGCGACATGGGCCGACCCGAACCATTGGCCGAAATCTGGCGTGGCCCGTTTCTGGAAAGCGTGCATTCGGGGCATGCGGTGATCTGCGATGCGGGCGGCGATATCGTGCGGGCATGGGGCGATCCGCAGGCGCTGATCTATCCGCGCAGCGCGGCCAAGATGATCCAGGCGCTACCGCTGCTGACCTCCGGCGCGGCGGACAAGTACGGGCTGAGCGGCGAACAACTGGCGCTGGCCTGTGCCTCGCATACCGGGGCGGCCATTCATACCGACCGGGTGCGCGCCTGGCTGGTGCAACTGGAACTGATTGACGACGATCTGCGCTGCGGGCGACAGATGCCGACCGATGCGCAAGCCAGTCGCGACCTGATCTGCGCCGATGCCGGCCCTTGCCAGTTTCACAACAATTGTTCCGGCAAGCATTGCGGCTTCCTGACGCTGAACGCCCATATGCAGGCCGGACCGGATTACGAACTGATCGACCACCCGGTGCAACAGGCCTGTCTGGCGGCGTTCGAGGAGGTGACGGACCAGACCAGCCCCGGCTACGGCATCGACGGCTGTTCGGTGCCCAACTTTGCCACGACGCTGCACGGTCTGGCCCGCGCGATGGCGTTCTTCGCCGCCGCCCGCGAGGGGGAGGGGCGGATGCGAACGGCGGCGTGGCGGCTGGGCGCGGCGATGATGGCGCATCCCGACCTTGTCGCGGGCGAGGGGCGGGCCTGCACCGGTCTCATGCGCGCCATGGGCGGGCGCGTCGCGGTCAAGACCGGCGCCGAGGGCGTGTTTGTCGCGATCCTGCCGCAGCAACGATTGGGGGTTGCCGTCAAGATCGCCGATGGCGCCACGCGGGGCGCGGAATGTGCCATTGCGGCGATCCTCGTGGGACTGGGCGTGCTTGAGGCGGACCATCCGGCAACCCGCCAGTTCATGACTCCGGTGCTGCGCAACTGGCGCGGGATCGAGACGGGGGCGATGCGGCCCGCAGATGGCGTGCTGTCGCGCCCCTTCTGACTGTCAGGTCACGAAATCGTCCCGCGCATAGCCTTGCAGATAAAGCAGCGCGGTCAGGTCGCCGTGATTGATGCGGATGTCGCATTGCGCCGCGACGCTGGGCTTGGCATGCAGGGCCACGCCGGTTCCGGCGCGCTCCAGCATGCCCAGATCGTTGGCGCCGTCGCCGACGGCGATCACGTCGCTTTCGGCAATGCCCAACCGCGCGGTGATCTGTTCCAGCGCCTCGACCTTGGCCGCACGCCCCAGGATCGGGCGGGCGACGTCGCCTGTCAGCTTGCCGTCCTCGATCAGCAGGGTGTTGGCGCGGTGCTCGTCAAAGCCCAGTTGCCCGGCGACTGCGGCGGTAAAGGCGGTGAACCCGCCCGAAACCAGCGCCGCATGTCCTCCATGCGCCTGCATCGTCGCGACCAGCGCACCGCCCCCGGGCATCGGCGTGATCCGTTGCGCCAGAACCTGCGCGATCACGCCCTGATCCAGCCCCTTCAACAACGCGACACGGGCGATCAGCGCGCCCTCGAAATCCAGTTCGCCGTTCATCGCGCGCGCCGTGATGTCGCGCACCTGCGGCCCGAAGCCGGCCACGTCGGCCAGTTCGTCGATACATTCCTGCCGGATCATGGTGCTGTCCATGTCGGCCAGCAACATCGTCTTGCGCCGCGCCTCGGCGGGTTGAATTGCCAGATCGACGCCCAGCTTTTGCAGATCGTCCCACACCTGCCACAGATTGTCCGGCCTGTGTGCCAATGCAAACTCCGCCGCTTCGTCCGGGGCCAGCCAGATCGCGTTCTTTCCCCCCCATGCATTGCGCAAGGACTCGACCAGCGCGGGGTCCAGCGCGGGGCGCGCGGGGTCGGTGAGAAGCGTGGCAACGAACATGCAGCAGGGTTCCGGCAGAGAGGGCGCATCGCGATTGCGAGGTCGGACGACGCTATAGCTGCGTTTTTCACCCTGCGAAAGGGCGGCGTTCGGAAGCGCGCGACGCGGTTGCCTCAGTCGAACGTGCCTGCGACCCGTCCGAGCAGCATGAAGGCGCGGGCGGTGCGGGTATCGCCGAGGGCCGCGATTTCGCCGTCGCTGGCATTGGGTTCGAAACCGGCGAATGTGCGGTCGAACAGGCGCAGGAAATGATGCGCCGCGTCGCGGAATATCGGATCCTGTTTCATGCGCGCCGCCGTCCGGCCCAGGGCCTCGCGGTCGCGGATTCCGCCCAATGGGGCGATCGCGCGCCCGCGTGCGCCCTGCGCGAACTGACGCCAGAGCTCCGGGCGGGCGCGGTCCGGGGGCAGGTCGTCCATATAGACGCCGTCCTGGCTGAGCAGGGTCAGCACGTCCTGACTGGCCTGGATCAACTGCGCCGATCTGCGGTCGCGCAGGGCGCGGCGCAGGGCGGCGAACCCGTCGATATCCTCGGCCGTCTCGGGGAAATTCAGCGCACGGATGAAATCTTCGCTGGCCAGTGGCGGATCCAGCGCGTCGGGTGGCGTTCCCAGCGGCAGCGCGCGCTGATCCATCCCCGCCTCGCGCGGGGCCAGCGGCTTGCGTGCGGTCGTGGCCGGGCGCAGGCTGGCGCGGCTGCTGGAAAAGGGCACGGGCGCCGTTTCGCGCGGACGGGCGGGCGCGGCCGGTTTTCCGGCGGCGCTCCGCCTGGGTTCGGACGGCGCTTGCCGGGATTGCGCCGCATGGGTCTGTCGCAAGCCGTCGATGGCGCTGCGAAGGCGCACGATTTCTTCGCGCATCACGCGGCTAAAGCGCAGGGCGGTGGCGGCGACCCAGATCATCCCGACCGGCAGGAACAGGGTCAGCAGCACCAGGAGGGCGCGCACCCCGCCGAACCCCGCCGAAGGATCGGATGGAGCCAGCCAAAGCACCAGCCCCGCCACGCTCAGCCAGACCACGCTGAGCGCGATGGCGACCAATTCGGTCGCGGTGATCGACGGGTGTCCGGGGTCACGTCTGGGAGCGGGCATCCGGGCCTCCGGTCGGTCAGGAATAGTCGATCTTGAGAACCTCGTAGGACCGCTCGCCGCCGGGGGTGCGGACCTCGACGCTGTCGCCCTCTTCCTTGCCGATCAGCGCGCGCGCGATGGGGGATTTGATGTTGAGAAGGCCGTTCTCGATGTTGGCCTCATGCTCGCCCACGATCTGCCAGGTCTTTTCCTCGTCGGTATCCTCGTCCACCAGCGTCACGCGGGCGCCGAACTTTATCGGGCCGGACAGCTTGGCGGGGTCGATGACATCGGCACGGGCAAGCACGCCTTCGAGTTCCTTGATGCGGCCCTCTATGAACGACTGCTTTTCTCGCGCGGAATGGTATTCGGCGTTTTCGGACAGATCGCCATGTTCGCGCGCCTCGGCGATGGCGCGGATGATGGCGGGTCGTTCGACGGATTTCAACTGTTTCAGCTCGCTCTCAAGGGCGGAATGACCCTTGGGCGTCATCGGAATTTTTTCCATTGGGCGTTGGTCCATGAATGACAAGAGACAGCCCTGCCGGCTTCCCGGCAGGGCGACAGGTGGTTCGCCGATTACCTGACCCAAAGCCGGGGCCGATTGCAAGGCCCGCAAATGGCGGGCGGCAGGAAAACGCGGCCGTGATCGCGCGGCGGCGTCAACAGCCGGCCGCCGGAATCGGGAACCGGCCGGTCGTTTCGCATGTTGGGTTCGCACCCCATCCAGTCGAAGACCGGCGATGCCGCACCATGGAAACGACCCTCTCTTCCTGATGGTAACCGGTGCCTGCGCCATCGCCGGAGCCGTCGCGCTGGTGTCGGGCAACGTGTTGGGCAGTCTTGTCGTGCCGGGACATGACTGGGTTTCCGATACGGTCAGCGATCTGGCGGCCGGACGATACGAGATCATCCAGGATGTCGCGCTTTACGGCTTTGCCGCCGCCCTGATCGCGCTGGCGCTGGCCGGCGCGCATCTGCATCCCGGCGGTTGGCGCTGGAACGGCATCATCGCGGGTGAGACGCTTTTGGCGCTGTGCATGGTCATCATCGCCGCGCGCAACGAATACGGCGACAACGACAACGCCGGGATCGTCGTTCACATCTATATCGTCTATGCGCTGGGGCTGCTGTTCGCCGGTGTCTTCGCGCTGACGGCCAGTGTGGGCCGCACGCTTGGCCGCGCGTTCGCATGGGTATCGGGGGTGTGTGCGGCTTTGTGGATACTGGCGGCTCCGGTGTTCTTTTTCGTGCCGACCAGCATCGACGGCGCATGGGAGCGGGGTCTGGGCATGATCGCTGTCGTCTGGACAATCTGGTTCGGTATTGCGCTGATCGGCAAGGGGCGTGCCGCAACACGGCGCGGCTGAGGCTGCCGTTGCGATTGCATTGACGGGCATCGTGGTTTAGCCAAATCCAAACCGTTTCTTGCCGGGGGTGCCGCAAATGGCCGAGATTGAACGCGAAGCAATGGAATATGACGTTGTGATCGTCGGGGCCGGACCTGCGGGTCTGTCAGCGGCGATCCGGCTCAAGCAGCTGGACGCGGATCTGAATGTCGTCGTGCTGGAAAAGGGCAGCGAGGTCGGCGCGCATATCCTGTCCGGCGCGGTGCTGGACCCTTGCGGGCTGGACGCGCTGATCCCCGACTGGAAGGAACGCGGCGCGCCGCTGAACGTGCCGGTGCGCAAGGACAATTTCTATCTGCTGGGCGAGGCGGGCAAGTTCCGCGTGCCGAACTGGCCGATGCCGCCGCTGATGAGCAATCACGGTGCCTATGTCGTGTCGATGGGCAACGTCTGCCGCTGGATGGCCGAACAGGCCGAGGAACTGGGCGTCGAGGTGTTTCCCGGCATGGCCTGCTCCGAAATCGTCTATGGCGACGGGGGTGAGGTCAAGGGCGTGGTCGCCGGCGAATTCGGCAAGAACGCCGACGGCACGCCGGGGCCGAATTATGAACCCGGCATGGAACTGCACGGCAAGTACGTGTTTCTGGGCGAAGGCGTGCGCGGATCGCTCTCCAAGCAGGTGATCGCGAAATACGATCTGGCCGAGGGCAAGGAGCCGCAGAAATACGGCCTCGGCATGAAGGAAATCTGGGAGGTCGACCCGGACAAGCATCGCGAAGGCACCGTGACGCACACGATGGGCTGGCCGCTGGGCGGAAACGCCGGGGGCGGGTCGTTCATCTATCATATCGAGAACAACCAGGTCTATGTCGGGTTCGTCGTCCACCTGAACTACAAGAACCCCTATCTCTACCCCTATATGGAATTCCAGCGGTTCAAGCATCACCCGATGGTGGCGGACCTGCTGAAAGGGGGCAAGCGGGTGGCCTATGGCGCGCGGGCGATTTCCGAGGGCGGCTGGCAGTCGATGCCCAAGATGGTCGCGCCGGGCGTGGCGCTGCTGGGCTGTTCGGTGGGCATGGTCAACGTGCCGCGCATCAAGGGCAACCATAACGCGATGCTGTCGGGCAAGGCCGCCGCCGAGGCCGCCCATGCGGCGATTGCCGAAGGGCGCAGCGCCGATGAACTGACCGCCTATGAGGCCGACGTGCGCGACGGACCGATCGGCGCCGACCTGCGCAAGGTGCGCAACGTCAAGCCGATGTGGTCGAAATGGGGCCTGATGCCCAGCCTCGCCCTTGGCGGTCTGGATATGTGGACCAACGCCATCGGGTTGTCGCTGTTCGGCACCATGAAGCACGGCAAGACGGACGCGGCAGCGACCGAACTGGCCAGCAAGCACAAGCGCATCGATTATCCCAAACCCGATGGCACCCTGTCTTTCGACCGGCTGACCAACGTGGCGTTTTCCTTTACCAACCACGACGAAAACCAGCCCGCGCACCTGACGCTGAAAGACCCCGATGTGCCGGTCAAGGTGGGACTGGCGCAATATGCCGGCCCGTCGGCGCGCTATTGCCCCGCCGGTGTCTATGAATTCGTCGAGGAAGATGGCAAGGAGCCGCGTTTCGTCATCAATTTTCAGAACTGCGTGCATTGCAAGACCTGCGACATCAAGGATCCGCCGCAGAACATCGTCTGGACCACGCCGCAGGGCGGGGACGGGCCGAACTACCCGAACATGTGAACGAAACGCCGCTCAAGGTGCACGGCAAGGCGGGGCGCGCCATTGCGCCCGCCGGGCAGAGGCCATAGCTTGTGCCGCAAATCATGGCATGAGGCAGCGATAGTGGCGTTCTTCACGATCTCAAAGGCGGTTCTGGCTGCGATGGCGATTTCGCTGGCCGTGCCTCTGACAGCGCAAGACACGCAAACGCCTCCGCCCGATCCGGTGGATGCATCGGCGATCCGCGATGCCGGCGCCTATCTGGCCGGGCGTCAGGCCGTCTATGGCAGCGATTTCGCCGCGGCCGTGCAATATTATGCCCGCGCGCTGGCGCATGACCCGGACAATCCCGATCTGATGGAAAACCTCGTCCTGTCGCAGCTGTCGCTGGGCCAGGTCGCGCGCGCGCTGCCGGTGGCGCGGCGGATGGAGGATATGGGAATACGCAGCCAGGCGGCGCATATGGTGGTCGCCGGCAATCTGATCGCGGACGAGGATTACACGACGCTGCTGGAGCGGAACTTCGCCACCCATGGTATCGGTCCGCTGATCGACGGGCTTGTGGTGGCGTGGGCGCATATGGGTGCCGGATCGGTCGCGCAGGCGCTGGAGCAGTTCGACAAGGTGGCCGAGGAAAAGGGGCTGCAGGGTTTCGCGCTTTATCACAAGGCGATGGCGCTGGCTTCGGTCGGGGATTACGAAGGGGCCGAGGCGCTGTTCGCCGCTGACGAGGGGGCGCTGGGCATGGTGTCGCGCCGCGCCGCCATGGCGCGCGCGGAAATCCTGTCGCAGCTTGGGCGCAACGACGATGCGCTGGCGATCATCGAGGAGTCGTTCGGCACCGAACTGGACCCGGCGCTCGCCGACCTGGCCGAACGGCTGCGCGCGGGCGAACAGGTGCCGTTCAGCCATGTGCGCTCGGTTCGGGACGGCATGGCCGAGGTGTTCCTGACCCTCGCGCAGGCCTTGGCGGGCGAATCGGCCGACCCCTATGCGCTGATCTATGCGCGCATGGCCGAATTCCTGCGGTCGGACGATATCGACGCGCTGCTTCTGACGGCCGATCTGCTGGACCGGCTTGAGCAATACGATCTGGCCGAGGCCACATTCGCGAAAGTGCCGCGCGACCACCCCAGCCATTTCGCCGCCGAACTGGGCCGCGCCGATTCGCTGCGCCGGGCCGGTCGCCGCGAGGACGCGATCGAGGTGCTCGACAAGCTGGCGGGGGATTATCCCGACCTCGCGCCGGTGCAATCCGCGCTGGGCGACCTGCAGCGCCAGCAGGAGAATTTCGCCGCCGCGATCGACGCCTATGACCGGGCCATCGACCATACGGAGCCGGATTCGGATGCGATGTGGTTTCTGCTTTACGCCCGCGGCATCTCGCACGAGCGTCTGGACCATTGGGATCGCGCCGAGGCCGATTTCCGCCGCGCGCTGGAACTGAACCCGGACCAGCCGCAGGTGCTGAATTATCTGGGCTATTCGATGGTGGAACAGCAGGTCGATCTGGACGAAGCGCTGGACATGATCGAACGCGCCGTCGCCAGCGAACCCGACAGCGGCTATATCGTCGATTCGCTGGGCTGGGTGCTTTACCGTCTTGGACGCTATGACGAAGCCGTGGGCCACATGGAAAAAGCCGTGCAATTGATGCCGGTGGACCCGGTCGTGAACGATCATCTGGGCGATGTCTATTGGGCGGTCGGGCGCAAGCGCGAGGCCGAGTTTCAGTGGAAACGCGCGCTTTCATTCGTCGACCCGCAGGAGACCGACCCCGAGGCCGATCCCGACCGGATCCGCCGCAAGCTGGACATCGGGCTGGACGCGGTGCTGGCCGACGAGGGCGCGCGCCCGCTGAAATCGGTCGATGAAGACGGTTGAAATCCACGCCTTCGCGCCGGCCAAGATCAACCTGGCGCTGCACGTGACGGGGCGGCGCGGCGATGGGTATCATCTGCTCGATTCGCTGGTGGTCTTTGCCGATATCGGGGACCGTTTGCGGCTGCGGTCGGCGCGGGGATTGTCGCTGACCGTCAGCGGCCCGATGTCCGAGGGCGTGCCGGTCGATGACGGCAATCTCGCGCTGCGCGCCGCCCGCGCGGCAAGAGTTGCCGACGTCGCGATCCACCTTGAAAAACACTTGCCCGCGGCGGCCGGTATCGGCGGCGGGTCGTCGGACGCGGCAGCGGTGTTGCGCGCTTTGGACGAAGGATGGGGCGCGCGCACACCTGACATCCTGGCGCTGGGGGCCGATCTTCCGGTGTGCATGTCCGCGCAGACCGCCCGCATGTCGGGCATCGGTGACGTCGTCGCTCCGGTATCCGGCATCCCGCCCCTGCCCGCAGTGCTGGTCAATCCGGGCGAGGCCATCCCGACCCCGGCGGTGTTTGCCGCGCTGGACGAACGCAACGGCAGCCCCATGAGCGACATTCCGGCATTTTCAGGTGTCGCGCAATGCGCCCACTGGCTGCACGGGCAGCGCAACGACCTCCAGGCGCCGGCCCTCGGGATCGAGCCGGTGATCGGCGATTGCCTTGATCTTCTGACGCGGCAAGACGCGCTGCTGGCACGGATGAGCGGATCGGGTGCCACCTGTTTCGGCCTCTATCCCGACCCGGCCGCCGCTGCCCGCGCCGCTGCCGCCTTGACGGCGCAACGGCCGGGCTGGTGGGTCCGGCAAACCGTTCTCGCGGGCTGAGCCGGTTCTTGCGCCGGACCGCGCGAGCGCCTAGATCATGCAGCCATGGCACAGGCAAAATCAGACCCGAATTACAAGGTGATCGCCGAAAACCGGCGGGCCCGCTTCGATTACGCCATCGAAGAGGACATCGAATGCGGCATCATCCTTGAAGGGTCCGAGGTGAAATCCCTGCGTCAGGGCGGTGCCAACATCGCCGAAAGCTATGCCGCCGTCGAAAACGGCGAGTTGTGGCTGATCAACTCCTACGTCGCGCCCTACGATCAGGCCAAGACTTTTCGCCACGAGGAGCGCCGCCCGCGCAAGCTGCTGGTATCGCGCAAGGAATTGGCCAATCTCTGGAACGCGACCCAGCGCAAGGGCATGACGCTGGTGCCGCTGGTGCTGTATTTCAACCATCGCGGCATGGCCAAGATCAAGCTGGGCATCGCAAAGGGCAAGAAAAGCCACGACAAGCGCGAAACCCAGGCCAAACGGGACTGGTCGCGTCAGAAACAACGCCTGCTCAAGGAAAATCGCTGAGCGGTCGCACCATGGCCGTCCACAGGTCGCTTTCCCGCTTGGACGCGTCCACGGACTTGCAACAGAGCGCGCCCCCGCGTAATGCAGAACGCGATTGCAGAACAGGGTTCCCGACCATGCAGGACGATCCGAAAACACTTGTCTCGACCGATTGGCTGGCCGCGCATCTGCAGGACCCCGACCTGCGGGTTCTGGATGGGTCGTGGTATCTGCCGGCGGCGGGACGCGACCCGAAGGCCGAGTATCGCGCAGCCCATATCCCCGGCGCGCGGTTCTTCGATATCGACGAGATCTCGGACCAGCGTTCCGACCTGCCGCATATGGCGCCGCCCCCCGAGAAATTCGTCGCGCGGATGCGCGCGATGGGCGTGGGCGACGGGCATCAGGTGGTGGTCTATGACGGCTCCGGGCTGTGCTCGGCGGCGCGGGTGTGGTGGCTGTTCCGGCTTATGGGGCACACCGATATCGCGGTGCTGGATGGCGGATTCCCCAAGTGGCAGGCAGAAGGCCACCCGGTCGAGGACATGCCGCCGGTGGTGCGCGACCGTCACATGACGACGCGGGTGCAGAACGCCTTGGTGCGCGATGTCACGCACGTGTCGCAGGCAAGCAAGCTGGGCGATCAAGTGATCATCGACGCCCGCTCGCCCGGCCGGTTCCGCGGCGACGAGCCGGAACCGCGTGACGGATTGCGCGGCGGGCATATTCCCGGCTCGCTCAATGTGCCCCATGGCGATCTGCTGACTGCCGATGGCACCATGAAATCACGCGATGACCTGCGCGCCGTGTTCCAATCCGCCGGTGTCGATCTGAACCGGCCCGCCATCACGACCTGCGGGTCGGGCGTCACGGCGGCGGTTCTGTCGCTTGCGCTGGAACGGATCGGCAAGACCGATCATTCTCTCTATGACGGATCGTGGGCCGAGTGGGGCGCATTCGCGACCCTTCCCGTCGCGACAGGAGATGCAACCTGATGTTCGAAACGCTCAAATCCCAACCTGCGGACAAGATCCTGGCGCTGATGCAGGCGTTCCGTGACGATCCGCGCACCGCCAAGATCGACCTCGGGGTCGGTGTCTATCGCAACGCCGAGGGTGTCACGCCCGTGATGCGCGCCGTCAAGGCGGCGGAACATCGCCTGTGGCAGGAACAGACCACCAAGGCCTATGTCGGGCTGGCCGGCGATCCCGCCTTTGCCGACGCGATGATCCGCCTGATCCTGAACAATTCGGTGCCGCGCGAGAATATCGCCGCCGCCGCCACCCCCGGCGGCACCGGGGCGGTGCGCCAGGCGTTCGAGATGATCCGCCTGGCCAACCCGGACGCGCGCATCTTCGTGTCCGATCCGACCTGGCCCAACCATCTGTCGATCCTGCAATATCTGGGCATGGAAGCCGTCGCCTACCGCTATTTCGACGATAGCACCGGCGGCGTCGATTTCGACGGGATGATGGCGGACCTGCAGGGGGCCAAGAAGGGCGATGTGGTGCTGCTGCATGGCTGCTGTCACAACCCGACCGGGGCCAACCTGAACACTGTCGAATGGCAGGCGGTGATCGACCTGCTGAACGACACGGGCGCGGTGCCGATGATCGACATCGCCTATCAGGGCTTTGGCGACGGGCTGGAGGCGGATGCGCAGCCGACGCGAATGGTGGCGTCGCAGGTGCCCGAATGTCTGATCGCGGCCAGTTGTTCGAAGAATTTCGGCATCTACCGCGAACGCACCGGCCTTTTGATGGCGGTCTCGCAGGATGCAGGCGCGACGGCGATGAACCAGGGCACGCTGGCGTTCCTGAACCGGCAGAATTATTCGTTCCCCCCCGATCACGGCGCGCGGCTGGTCACCATGATCCTGAACGACAGCGCCCTGCGCGCCGACTGGATGAGCGAACTGGAAGAGGTGCGCCGATCCATGCTGGCCCTGCGCGAGCAACTGGCGGGCGAATTGCAGCGCCTGACCGGGTCGGACCGGTTCGGATTTCTGGCGCAGCACCGCGGCATGTTCTCGCGTCTGGGCACCACGCCCGAGCTGGTGGAGAAGCTGCGCGTCGATCACGGCATCTATATGGTCGGGGACAGCCGCATGAACATCGCCGGACTGAACCGCGACACGGTGCCGGTTCTGGCGCGGGCCATTGTGGATGCGGGCGTCTAGGTATCAAACCCGCGAAAAGGCCGGTTCGGCCAGCAGACGCACGGCGCGCGATGCTGTCCCGATCGCCCCTCTACAAACCGGGCCGGGAACGCTAAAGTGCGCAAAAACAGGGCCGGGCAGGGCTGAGCATGAGTGACAGACGAAAGACACCCCTGGTGGCCGACAAGCGCCAAACGCGCAAGAAAACGGCGGCCAAGCCGGTGCGCAAATCGGCCAAACCCAAGGCGACTCCGGCACGCGCGGCCAAGACACGGTCCCGCCGCGTCCCGCCGAAACGCAAAAGGGGCGGCGGCAACGGCCCTCCGCGCGGTTTCCTCAGCCGGACACTGCGCTTTGTCGGCGGCGCGATCTGGGGCCTGACCTGGCGTTTCACCATGGTCTTGCTGGCGCTGATCGCGCTGGGGGTCGGGTATTACTACACCACCTTGCCCGAGGCCACCGCCATGCTGGACGGGCGCGCGCGCGGCTCGGTGACGCTGCTTGACGATCAGGGCGATGTCTTTGCCTGGCGCGGCGATCAATTCGGCGGCGTCGTGACGGCCCAGACGGTATCGCCGCATTTGAAAAACGCCATCGTCGCCACCGAGGACAGACGGTTCTACCGCCATTTCGGCGTCAGCCCGCGCGGTATCGCAAGCGCCGTGCGCATCAACCTGAGCGAGGGGCGCGGCCCGTTCTCGGGTCATGGCGGCTCGACGCTGACGCAGCAGACGGCCAAGTTGTTGTGTCTGGGCAAACCCTATGATCCCGCAGATGGCCTGACCGAGGCGGAGTACGAGGCCGAATGCCGGCGCAGCACCCTTTGGCGCAAGATCGAGGAAGCCGGGTATGCGATGGCAATGGAGGCGAAATACACCAAGGACGAAATCCTGACCATCTACATGAACCGCGCCTTTCTGGGGGCGGGCGCGCGCGGTTTCGAGGCTGCGGCCGAACGGTATTTCGGCAAGTCCGCATCCGAGGTGTCGCCCGCCGAGGCCGCGATGCTGGGCGGACTTCTGGTCGCGCCGTCGCGGTTCGCACCCACCAACGATCTGGCGCGCGCGCAGAATCGCGCCAATGTCATCGTCGGGCTGATGGAAAACCAGGGCTACCTGACGGCGGCGCAGGCGCGCGAGGCGCGCGAGCATCCCGCCGAATTGTCCAAGGCCGCGTCGGACCGGGCCGGGGGCTATTTCGCCGATTGGGTGATGACCAGCGGACCGGAATATTTCACCCGCAACACGACCGAGGACGTGATCATCCGCACCACGCTGGACCGCCGGCTGCAAAAGGCCGCCGAGGACGCGATGCAGTTCATATTCGAGAACAAGGTGCGCGACGGCTCCAAGGCGCAGGCGGCGATCGTGGTGATGTCGGCGGACGGGGCGGTGCGTGCGATGGTCGGCGGGCGGGAAACCAAGGTCGCCGGCGCCTTCAACCGCGCCACGCAGGCGCTGCGCCAGACCGGGTCGGCGTTCAAGCCCTTCGTCTATGCCACCGCGCTGGAACTGGGCCATTCGCCCTATGCGACCGTGGTGGACGAGCCGTTTTGCATGAACATTCCCGGTTCGGGCCAATGGTGCCCGGACAACTACACCAATCGCCATTACGGGCGCGTCACACTGGTTCAGGCCCTCAAGGATTCGCTGAACGTGCCTGCGGTCAAGGTCTCGGAAGAGGTCGGCCGCGAGCGCGTGCGTCAGGTGGCCAGTGGCTTCGGCATCGAGAGCGATCTGGCGGCGGGCCCGGCGCTGGCGCTGGGGGCGTCCGAAAGCACGCTGATCGAGATGACCGGTGCCTTTGCCGGTATCCTGAACGGCGGATCGTCGGTGACGCCCTATGGGCTGACCGAATTGCGCCTGCTGGGCGACGAGACGCCGCTGATGGGGCTGGAAGGCGGCATCGGCGAGCGTGTGATCCGCACCGAAGCGGCTCAGGAACTGATCTGGATGATGGAAAAGGTGATATCGGGCGGCACCGGCAGTCGCGCCGCGATCCCCGGTTGGCAGGCCGCCGGCAAGACCGGCACCAGCCAGTCGGCGCGCGATGCGTGGTTCATCGGCTTCACCGCGGATTACGTCACCGGTGTCTGGATGGGGTATGACGACAACACGCCGCTGACCGGTGTGACCGGAGGCGGATTGCCGGCCGAGATCTGGCACGAGACCATGGTGCGCGTGCATGACGGGCTGCAGCCCAAGCCCCTGCCGATGCGCGAACCGCCCGGAGCGCCGCAACCGCAACGACAGCCCCAACCGCAACAACCGCGCGCCGCGGCGCCCGCACAAGGCGGCGGTGGCCTGGGCGCGGTGGTGGATCAGGTGTTGCGCGACATCTTCGGCGGCTGATCGCCACGCCCACCGAGAAAAAGGGCGCTCCCTCGTTCCGGAGCGCCCTGTTACGGCCTGGTCCTGCTGCGGGTTCGGGGTCAGCCCGCGCGCGGCAGATCCGCGATCAACTGGTCGATATTGCCGCCGCGCTGATCCAGCAGGGCACCGATCTCGGTGCGTTCGGTCAGCAGCATGTTGACGCCCTCGATGAACAGGTTGAAGAACAGATCCCGCCCCGAGCGGTCGGAGACAAGGAACGTCACCTCGAACGGCGCTTCACCGCGCAGCTTGGCGGTGCCCTTGATCTCGTACCCGCTCTTGATCGGGCGGGCCGAGTTCACGACGATCTGCGCGCCGATGAATTCGCGGAATCGCCGCCCGTATTTGCGCGAGATATAGCCCTGAAAGGCTTGCGTGAATGCGCGCATCTGCGACTGGCTGAGACGGCGCGCATCGGCGCCCAGCGCATAGCGTGCCATGACCGGCACATCGGCGTAGCGTGCGAAAATCTGCTCGAACGAAGCGATCATGGCGGCCTCGGACTGTCCCGAGGCGATGACGCGGTTGATTTCGCCGACCACGGTGTCGATCAGCCGGCGCGCACCGGCTTCGGTCAGGGCGAAGGCCGGCAGGGGCAGCAGCGCCGCCAGCCCGATCGCTGCAACGCCCGATGTCAGAAAGCTGCGGCGGCTGAAAAGTTTAATCGGCATAAGGATCCTCATAAGGGTCTGCGTAGGGGTCGGTGGCGGCATAGGGGTCGTCGTAAGGGTCAACATAGGAGTCCCCTGCCGCTCCTTCCAGCTTGAACCGCCGGTTCTGCAGGTAGATCACGCGCGCGACCGCGTAACTGTCTGCGCTTTCATACAGGATCGAATCGATCGTGTCGGTATAGCGGCCCCGGTCGCTGAGGTTTTCGACCACGTTGGCATAGACGGTGATGTATTCGTCGTCGATCTTGTCATTGTACCCCAGCGGATTGGTAAAGAAATCCACGACCCTCCCGACAGCGTCGCGCTGGGTGGACGGGCCGAATATCGGCAGCTCGACATAGGCGCCCTCATCGACGCCCCAGACATAGAGCGTTTCCCCGAAATCCGTCGAGGTCGCGGGAATGCCGAACTCGGTCGCGGGATCGGCCAGCCCGGCGAAGCCGATCGTCGAGTTGACCAGGAACCGCGCCAGCGAAATTCCTGCCTCCTTGACGCGGCCCTGCAGCAGGAAGTTCACCGTATCCCGGGGTTCCGACAGGTTTTGCGAGAAATGGTTGAAACTGTCCTCGATCGGATCGGGCACGATGGTGGTATAGCCGCGCGATGCCGGCCGGAACAGAGCCGAGTCGACCGCGAGGTTGAACCGGTGAACACTGCGATTGGCGTCTTCATACGGGTCGAAAACCTCGCCGCTGTTGGCATAGTTCGAATCGGGCACGGAACAGGCCGAGACAAGGGCGACAAGGCCCAGCGTCCCGGCAATTCGATAGGGGCGGGATTTCAGTGACATCCGGTCTGGTTCCAGCATTGATGGATTGCGGCAGCGTGTTCGGGGCGGATCGCGGGGTTTCCCGCATCCTTTCACGCTCGACTTAACGAATTTGTCGCGGTTTTGGAACAGAGTATCTGCCAAGGCGCGGAATAAGGCAAAGCCGCGCCTTTTGCGCCATGGGGGCTGTGGTGGTTCCCGGCATGGCGATCAAGGCTATGATACGAACCCACGAGCGCGCGCCCATCGCGTATCCGCTCAGCCGATGGCGGAGCATTTCACCCGCGCGGTCCGCGAAACCGGAAAAATGGACCTTTTCGCGCGGGGCGCGGGACGGTAGCGTTCCGGGCGATTCTGACAGGACAGGAAACAGGATGAGCATTGAAACCCGACTGGCCGAACTGGGCGTGACCCTTCCCGACGCGGCGGCTCCGGCTGCGAATTATGTGCCTTTTGTCCGGGACGGCGATACGATCTATGTTTCGGGCCAGATCTCGTCGGACGAAAACGGCCTGATAAAGGGCAAGTTGGGCGCCGATATGGACGTGGAACGCGGCGCGGCGGCGGCGCGGCGCTGTGCGATCAGCCTTCTGGCGCAGGTTCGGGCCGCATGTGACGGCGATCTCGACCGGCTGGTGCAGGTGGTCAAGCTGATGGGGTTCGTCAACTCCACGGCGGATTTCACCGACCAGCCCAAGGTCATCAACGGCGCCTCCGACTTTCTGGTCGAGGCGCTGGGCGATGCCGGACGGCATGCGCGCTCGGCCGTTTCCGCCGCCAGCCTGCCGCTGGGCGTCGCCGTCGAGATCGACGGCATTTTCCGCATCCGATGATCCCGTCGCTGCCGCGCGCCTTCCTGCGCGCGCCGCTTGCGCACCGGGCGCTGCATGATCTTACGCAGGGCCGGCCGGAGAACAGCCGTGCGGCGATCCGCGCGGCGGTCGAGGCCGGATACGGGATCGAGATCGACCTGCAACTTTCGCGCGACAACCAGGCGCTGGTGTTTCACGACGACGATCTGGCGCGCCTGACCGATGAGCATGGTTCGATCCGGCGGCTGAGCGCGCGCGAAGCGGGGGCAATCGCGCTGAGAGGTGGCGATGGCGAAACCGTTCCGACGCTGGCCGAGGTGTTGGAGATCGTGGCCGGGCAGGTGCCGCTGCTGATCGAATTGAAGGATCAGGATGGCGCGATGGGGCCGGATGTGGGGGATCTGGAAGCGGCGTGCGCCGATGCCCTGCGCGGATATCGCGGGCCGGTGGCGGTGATGTCATTCAACCCGCACAGCATTGACGCAATGCGCCGCCTTGCGCCCGACCTTCCCCGCGGTCTTGTGACCTGCGCCTTTGACCCGCGGGACTGGTCGCTGCCCGCCGAAACCTGCCGCGCGCTGCGGGATATTCGCGATTTCGACCGCATCGGGGCCGCATTCATCAGCCATGATGCGAGGGATCTGGCCCGCCCCCGCGTGCAGGAGATGCGCGCAGAGGGCGTGCCGGTATTGTGCTGGACCATCCGTTCACCGCAGGCCGAGGCCGAAGCGCGCGGACGGGCCGACAATATCACGTTCGAAGGCTATCTGCCCCGCTGCCCGGCTTGAACCCTGTTGCGCACACCACAGATAAGGGCAGAGGCAGGCGGGACATGGATCAGGCACAGATCGAGATACGGGTAATCGAATCGCTGTCGCAGATCGCGGCGGACGAATGGGATGCCTGCGCTTGCCCCGAGGCGGAAACGGGGGGCCGCCCGATTGATCCGTTCACCACCCACCGGTTTCTGTCGGCGTTGGAGCAATCCGGTTCCGTCGGGCGCGGCACCGGCTGGCAGCCGCAATATCTGACCGCATATCTGGACGGGCAGTTGATCGCATGCGCGCCGCTTTATGCCAAGTCGCACAGCCAGGGCGAATATATCTTCGACCACAACTGGGCGCATGCCTATGAACGTGCGGGCGGGCGGTATTATCCGAAATTGCAGATCGCGGTGCCCTTCACGCCGGTGACGGGACGGCGGTTTCTGGTGCGTCCCGGTTACGAGGCAATCGGCCAATCGGCGCTGGTGCAGGGCGCGGTGCAGATCGCCGCCGACAACAATCTGTCCTCGCTGCATGTCACCTTCTGCACGCGAGACGAGGCCGAGGCGGGCGCGCAAATGGGGCTGATGGTGCGCCTGACGCAGCAGTTTCATTGGCTGAATCGCGATTACACGGATTTCGATGCTTTTCTGGGCAGCCTGTCGTCGCGCAAGCGCAAGGCGATCCGCAAGGAACGCGCGCAGGCGAACGATTTCGGCGGCACGATCCATCTGCTTACCGGCGACGATCTGCGCCCCGACCATTGGGAGGCGTTCTGGCACTTCTATCAGGATACCGGCGCGCGCAAATGGGGCCAGCCTTATCTGACGCGGGAATTCTTCGACATCGCCCAGGAGATATTGCGCGACGATATCGCATTGATCATGGCGCAACGCGACGGGCGCTGGGTGGCGGGCGCGCTGAACCTAATCGGGCGCGATACGCTGTTCGGGCGCTATTGGGGCTGCGTCGAACAGCACCCGTGCCTGCATTTCGAACTGTGCTATTATCGTGCCATCGACCTGGCGATTGCCCAGGGGCTGAAACGGGTCGAGGCGGGTGCGCAGGGCGAACACAAGCTGGCGCGCGGTTATATGCCGACCCGCACGCACAGCCTGCACTGGGTGGCGGACCAAGGATTCGCCAAAGCCATCGCGCACTATCTTGAAGCCGAGCGGGGCGCGCTAGATGAGGAAATAGAGGTGCTGACCGAATACGGTCCGTTCAGAAAATCCAACCTGGAGGAACAGCAATGAGCGAACGTTTGTCGGAAGAAGCGCGCAAGCCGCTTTTGGGTCCGCTGCTGGACAACAACTGGCAGATGGTCGAAGGACGCGATGCGATCGGAAAGACCTTCAAGTTCGACAATTTCGTCGAAGCCTTCGGCTGGATGACGCGCGTGGCGTTCTGGGCCGAGAAATGGAACCACCACCCCGAGTGGCAGAACGTCTATAACAAGGTCGAGGTCGTCCTGACGACCCATGACGCCGAGGGGCTGAGCGCACTGGACGCTAAGCTTGCGCGCAAGATGGACGGTCTGTTCTGACCTTCCGGCGGCGGCGGGCCGCCGAAACGGTGTGGTTCACATCGACGCCAACAGCGCCTCGGCTCCCGAAACCTCGCAGGCGCCGGGGTTGTCCTCCTGTTGCAGAAGCGTGACCTTGCCATCCTCCACCAGCATGGCATAGCGTTTCGATCGCGCCATCAGCCCGGCGGGCGGAGCATCGAAATTCATGCCGATGGCGCTGGTAAAGGCGCTTTCGGGATCGGCCAGCATGGTGATCCGGGCGGTGTCGGCCCCTGTCGCGGCGGCCCACGCGCCCATCACGAACGGGTCGTTGACGGAAAGGCAGATCACCTCGTCCACGCCCTTGTCGTCGAACTGCGCCCGGGTGCGCACGAAGCTGGGCACATGCGCCGAATGGCAGGTCGGCGTGAACGCGCCCGGCACCGCGAATATCACCACCTTGCGATTCTTCAGCCGGTCGGAAAGCTGCACGGACTCGGGCCCGTCAGCGCCAAGTCGCAGCAGGGTGGCGTCGGGTAGGGTGTCTCCGGTGGAAATGCTCATTTTTTGTGCCCCTGTCGGAATTGCATGTCATCGTCCTTGGGATGTAGGGTTCGACGCCAAGAGGACCAGCAAGGGGACGGACAGCTTATGGCGGGCATTGTCGTGATCGGGGCAGGTCAGGCGGGGGCGTCGCTGGTGGCCAAGCTGCGCAGCGAAGGCTACCAGGGCGCGCTGACCCTGATCGGCGAGGAGCCGGTGCCGCCCTATCAGCGCCCGCCGCTGTCCAAGGGATATCTGCTGGGCGAGACAGAGCGTGAACGGCTGTTCCTGCGTCCCGAGAAATATTATGCCGACCAGAATATCGCCCTGAAACTGGGCCAGCGCGTCACCAGCATCGACCGCGGGGCGCGGACCGTAACAGCGGGCGACGAGGTCATCGCCTATGACCAGCTTGCCCTGACCACCGGATCGCGCCCGCGCCACCTGCCCGAAAAGATCGGCGGTGATCTGGACGCCGTGTTCGTGGTGCGAAATCTGGCCGATATCGACGCCATGGCCCCGGCGGCGAAAGACGGCGCGCGCGCATTGATCGTCGGCGGCGGATATATCGGGCTTGAGGCGGCAGCGGTCGCGACCAAGCTGGGCGTCAAGGTGACGCTGGTCGAGATGGCCGAACGCATCCTGCAACGGGTTGCCGCGCGCGAGACCAGCGATTATTTCCGCGCCCTGCATCAGCGTCACGGCGTCGATATCCGCGAATCCGCCGGGCTGGACCGTCTGCTGGGTGAGGATGGCCGCGTGACCGGTGCCCGGCTGACCGATGGCAGCGAAGTTGAGGTCGATTTCGTCATTGCCGGCGTTGGAATCACCCCCTCGACATGGCTGGCGGAAATGGCCGGGCTAGAGATCGACAACGGGATCGCGGTCGATGGACAGGGGCGCACCTCCGATCCGGCGATCTGGGCCGCCGGCGATTGCGCCAGCTTTCCGTATCGGGGCGATCGGATCCGGTTGGAAAGCGTGCCCAACGCCATCGATCAGGCGGAATGCGTGGCGGCCAACATGCTGGGGGCCGGCAAGGATTACGTGCCGCAACCGTGGTTCTGGTCGGATCAATATGACGTGAAGCTGCAGATCGCGGGGCTGAATACCGGCTATGACCGCATCGTGACGCGGCAAGGCGCGGGGCAGACGGTCTCGTTCTGGTATTATTGCGGCGACGATCTGCGTGCGGTGGACGCGATGAACGATCCGCGCGCCTATATGGTTGGCAAGCGGCTGATCGATGCGGGAAAATCGCCCGATCCGGCAGCGGTGGCCGACCCGGAAACCGATCTGAAAACCCTGCTGCGGGCATGAGGATCATCGCCGGACGGTTCCGGGGCCGACCCTTGGCGAGCGTCGGCAAGGGCGATCCGGGCGCGCATCTGCGCCCGACGCCGGACCGGGTGCGCGAAAGCCTGTTTTCCATGCTGACCCATCTGGACGCGGTCGAGAACGCGCGCGTGCTGGACCTGTTTGCCGGCACCGGCGCGCTGGGGGTTGAGGCGCTGTCGCGCGGTGCCGCGCATGTCACCTTTGTCGAGACGGGACGCGCGGGCCAAGGGTTGATCCGGCGCAATATCGCGACACTGGACCTGAGCGCGCAAACGCGGCTGATCGGGCGGGATGCGACGCGGCTGCCCCCGAATGACGGCGCGCCATTCGATCTGGTGTTTCTCGATCCGCCCTATGGGCAGGGGTTGGGCGCAAAAGCGCTGAACGCGGCGGTGCAGGGCCGATGGCTGACCGATGGCGCGCTGATTGTCTGGGAAGAGAACGCGCCGATCCCGCCGCCCGGCGGATTCGCGTTGCAGGACCGGCGCAAATACGGCGACAGCCACGTGACGCTGCTGCGCGCGGCTCAATAGGTCGGGTGGAACTTTCCGGCGGGCGACAGGGTAAAGATTTCGAACCCATCCGCCGTCACTCCGACCGAATGTTCGAACTGCGCAGACAGCGATTTGTCGCGCGTCACCGCCGTCCAGTCATCGGCCAGCGTCTTGGTTTCGGGGCGCCCGAGATTGACCATCGGTTCGATGGTGAACAGCATCCCCTCTTCCAAAACCGCGCCGGTGCCGGGGCGGCCGTAATGCAGCACGTTGGGCGGCGCGTGGAACACCCGGCCAAGACCATGGCCGCAGAAATCGCGCACGACGCTCATCCGGTGGGATTCGACAAAGGTCTGGATGGCGTGGCCGATATCGCCGAAGGTGTTGCCGGGCTTGACCACCTCGATGCCCTTCATCAGCGCATCGTGCGTCACCTCGATCAGCCGCTCGGCCTTGCGCGGCAGGCGACCGGCGACATACATCCGGCTGGTATCGCCATACCAGCCATCCACGATCACGGTCACGTCGATGTTCAGGATATCGCCATCCTTCAGCGTTTTCGGTCCCGGAATGCCGTGGCAAACGACATGGTTCACCGAAATGCAGCTGGCGTGCTGATAGCCCTTGTAGCCGATGGTGGCGGACGTCGCGCCCGCCGCATCGACCATGTCGGTGATGATGCGGTCGATCTCGTCCGTGGTCTGGCCCACCTTCACATGCGGCGCGATATCGTCGAGGATTGTCGCAGCCAGACGGCCCGCGGCATGCATGCCGGGGAAATCGGTTGCCGGGTCGTAGATGCGGATGCCGTCTTTTGTCAGGCGGCCATGGGATTCGTTGTTCACCAAAGGCTCCATCACGTTGATCGGCGCGACGTCTATAGCGTTTTTTCGCCGGAAACCAGAGGGGCGGGGTCGATCATTGCAAGCGCCCTGTCCAGCGTGACGCCATGCGGATCGATCGCGGCGCCCAGCACCAGAACCTCGACACCGGCGCGGCGTGCAGTCTGAAATGCGGCCGCATAGACCGGATCGATATCGTCGGCCAGCGCAAAGCGGTCGCAGTCGGTGCGCTGCACCAGATACAGCATCACAGCACGATGTCCGGCGCGCGCCATCGTGGCCAACTCGGCCAGATGTTTCGTGCCCCGCACGGTCACGCTGTCGGGAAATTCGGCCAGACCGGGCTGGCGCGAAAGGGTCACGCTTTTGACCTCGACCCACGCATCGGGCAGGTCCGGCTGGGTCAGCAGGAAATCGATGCGGCTGTTGGTGCCGTATTTCACCTCGGCGCGGACGGTATCGTAGGCGGCCAGCGGCGTAATAGCGCGCGCCTCAAGCGCGGCACGGACCGCGCGATTGGGCAGCGAGGTGTCCACGCCGGTGAAATGCCCGTTTTCGTGATCGACCAGACGCCAGCCGTATTTCAGCTTTTTCTTCGGGTCGTCGTTGGGCTCCAGCCAGATCCGCGTTCCCGGCTCGGCCAGCCCCATCATCGAGCCGGGATTGGCGCAATGGGCCGTCACCTCCTGCCCGGTTTCCAGACGGCAATCGGCCAGAAACCGTTTGTAACGGCGGATCAGCCGCGCCGGCACAAGAGGGGTTTGAAAGCGCATGGCCCGCGCCCTATACCTGCAAAGGGCAGCAATCAAGGGACCACCGCCATGGCCAACCCAACCGCCGCAATGCTTGTCATCGGGGACGAGATCCTGTCGGGGCGCACCCGCGATTCCAACATGCACTATCTCGCGAAAGAGCTGACCAAACGCGGCATCGACCTGAAAGAGGCGCGCGTGGTCAGCGACGATCCGCAGGCCATCCAGGACGCGGTGAAGGCGCTGTCGCAGGGGTTCGATCACGTGTTTACCAGCGGCGGGATCGGACCCACCCACGACGACATCACCGCCGACAACATCGCCGCCGCCTTCGATGTCGGCATCGACGTGCGCGCGGATGCGCGACAGGTGCTGGAAGGGCACTATGCCGCCAACGGCATCGAACTGAACGCCGCCCGCCTGCGCATGGCGCGCGTTCCGGATGGCGCGGTGCTGATCGACAATCCGGTTTCGGCGGCGCCGGGATTCACCATCGGCAATGTGCATGTGATGGCCGGTGTGCCCGCCATATTCGAGGCGATGGTGGCCAGTGTCCTGCCGCAATTGACGGGCGGCGCGCCTTTGATGTCGCAGAACCTGCGCGTGCATCGGGGCGAAGGCGACATTGCCGAAACCCTGGCCGCACTGGCGCGGGATTTCGCGGATCTGTCCATCGGTTGCTACCCGTTCCAGCAGGACGGCGTCTTTTGCGTCAACGTCGTCGTGCGCGGGGCCGACGGCGCGCGCGTGAATGCCGCGATGGCGCGCCTGACGCATGAGTTGGACCTGTGAGCGCGCCATCGCTTTATGATGTCATCGACGCGACGTGGCCCGCGGTGGCGCGACATGACTGCGGCCCCTTCACGCTGCGCGAGGGGCAGGGTGGCGGCAACCGCGTCTCTGCCGCCACGCTGGACGACCCCGCCCACGTGGTCAGCGCGGATGAGATCGCCGCCGCGGAAACCGCGATGCGCGACATGGGGCAGGAACCGCTGTTCATGATCCGCGAGGGCGACGGCGCGCTGGATGCGCAACTGGACGCGCGCGGCTATGAAATCTGCGATCCGGTGGTGATCCATGCCTGCGATCCGGCGCTTCTGACCGACCGCGACATGCCGCGCGTCACGGTCTTTACCCTGTGGGAGCCGCTGGCGATCATGCGCGAGATCTGGGCCAGCGCCGGGATCGGACCCGAACGGCAGGCGGTCATGGCGCGCGCCAAGGGGCCCAAGGCCGGGCTGCTGGGCCGGCATCGCGACAAGCCGGCCGGTGCCGGATTCGTCGCGCTGCACGACGGCGTCGCGATGGTGCATTCCGTCGAAATCCTGCCGCATCAGCGCCGTCAGGGCATGGGCGGCTGGATGATGCGCGGCACCGCGCATTGGGCGACAAAGCAGGGGGCGAACATGCTGGCGGTGCTGGTCAGGCGGCAGAACACCGGCGCAAGCGCGCTCTACGCTTCCCTCGGGATGGAGGTTGTGGGACAGTATCATTACCGCAAACCCAAAACGCGAGATGAACGCCCGTGACCCAGTCCGATCAACCCACCGCCCTCGACCTGCCGATGGTCGATCCGCTGCCGGAAAAGACGCAGAAATACTTCGATGTCTGTCAGGACAAGCTGGGGCTGGTGCCCAATGTGCTGCGCGCCTATGCCTTCGATATCGACAAGCTTAACGCGTTCAGCACGTTCTACAACGATCTGATGCTTGCCCCCTCGGGCCTTAGCAAGCTGGAGCGCGAGATGATCGCGGTCGTGGTGTCCTCGATCAACCGCTGTTTCTATTGCCTCGCTGCCCACGGCAACGCGGTGCGGCAATTGTCGGGCGATCCGATGCTGGGCGAGATGCTGGTGATGAATTACCGCGTGGCACCGTTGGACGTCCGTCAGCGCGCGATGCTGGATTTCGCGGCCCGGATGACGACCGACAGCGCCAGCATCGAAGAGCCCGACCGCCAGGCACTGCGCGATGCCGGGTTCAGCGACCGCGACATCTGGGACATCGCCAATGTCGCTGGGTTCTACAACATGACCAATCGCGTCGCCAGCGCCACCGATATGCGCCCGAATGACGAGTATCACGCGCAATTCCGATGAGGGCGACACTTGCCGTTCTCTTGGCGCTGACGTTGGGAGCGGGGCCTGCCGGGGCGGTGGACCTGACGCTTCCCGCTGGCGCGCAGCAATTGGTGCACGGGGGCAGCGCGCTTGACAGCTACGGCGTGCCAACCGGCCCCTATACGCAGGCGAGCGTGCCGACGCGGCCCGTCGAGGGGCGGGTGGACCGTCAGGCGTGGCGGATCGAAGGCGACGACCTGACGACCCTGCAATTGCTGGCGCCGCTGCGCGCGCAACTGCAGGACGATGGATATGATGTCCTGTTTCAGTGCAAGGACACCGCCTGCGGCGGGTTCGATTTCCGGTTCGCCATCGACGTGATTCCGGCGCCTGACATGTATGTCGACGTGCGCAACTATCGCTTTCTGTCGGCGATGCGGGGCGACGGCGACGGGATCACCCTGCTGGTCAGCCGCAGCCGCACCGCCGGGTTCGTGCAGGTGATCCGGGTCGCGCCGCCGGATCGCGCCCCCACCGCGGATGCCGGCCCGCCGATTGCGGCCCCCGCCCCGGAGGGGGATCTCGTGGCGCGGCTGACGGGTGCCGGCCACGTGGTTCTGCGCGATCTCGATTTTCGGACCGGCGCGGACACGCTCGGCCCCGGACCGCATGGTTCGCTTGAGACATTGGCCGGATTTCTGAAGAGCAACCCGGAATACCGGATCGCCTTGGTCGGACATACCGACACCGTCGGGGCGCTGGCACCGAATATCGACCTGTCACGCCGCCGCGCCGCCGCCGTGCGTGCCCGATTGATCGAACGGCACGGCATCGCACCGGACCGCATCGACGCCGAAGGCATGGCCTATCTGGCCCCGGCGGCATCGAACCTCACGCAAGAGGGGCGCGAGACCAACAGGCGGGTCGAGGCGGTTCTGTTGTCGGGGCGCTGAGCGCCAGCGCGTTTCACCAATCCTCCGATCCCTTGTCGGCGAAGGTGGCGGCCAGAAAGTCGATGAACGCGCGCACCTTGGGCTGGGTGAACCGCCCCGGCGGATAGACCGCGTAAATGCCGTGCCGGTCCATCGGCAGCGACGGCATCGCGTCCTCGACCAGCCCCTGCCGCATCGCATCGGCATAGAGAAAGCCCGGCAGATAGGCGATGCCAAGCCCCGAGATTGCCGCATTCAACAACGACCGCCCGTCATTCACGCTGAGCAGGGCGGTGCTTCGCACCTGCCGCTTTTCCCCCGAAGGCGCGGTCAGTTTCCAGAAGTTGCCGGTGGATTGCGCATGGTAATGCAGCAGTTTGTGGTTGTTGAGATCGTCGATCCGTCCGGGTCGGCCGTATTTTTCGAAATAGGCAGGCGCGGCGATCATCCGTTTCGTCGTTTCGGTCAGCTTGCGCGCCCGCAGGGTGCTGTCGGCCAGATCGCCGATGCGCAGAGCCATGTCGAAGCCTTCGGAAATCAGTTCGACATAGCGATTGTCGAGCACCATGCTCATCGTGATGTCGGGGTAATCGGCGAAGAATTCCGACAGGATCGGTGACAGGTGCCTGCTCGCGAAATCGGGCGGTGCGCTGATGCGCAGCAGGCCGGTGGGCGCGGACTGCATCGAGGTCACCATCGCATCCGCCGCGCCCGCCTCGTTCAATACCCGGCGCGCGCGGTCGTAATAGGCCAGTCCGATTTCGGTCGGGCTGACACGGCGGGTGGTGCGGTTGAGCAATCGCGCGCCCAGCCGCGCCTCGAGGCTGGCGACATGTTTCGAGACCGCGGATTTCGAGATACCCATCTTTCTGGCCGCATCGGTAAAGCCGCCTTGATCCACCACATTGGCGAACGCCTCCATTTCGGTCAGTCGGTCCATCGCATGCCATCCGGGACAATCAAATCTGTCTGGCGGTATCAGGGTCAATCTGGGCAGAAACGCGGCGCGGTTGCGATGATACAGGGGTTTTCCGCTGAATCGTGGCCGCTGTGGAAACGGCGGCCGAGGCGGTCTGGATGTTCAGGGCGCAGATTGGGGATCGTCGGCGATGGCGTTGCCCGCCCGAATTTGGCTATACCCGTTCGCAAGCCGCGTTTCATTTGCGATGCGGCAACGAACCAGCAAAGGAACGCCGCGATGACACCGGACGAGATTGCGAACCTGCCCTATCGCCGCTGTGTGGGCGTGATGCTGATGAATGGCGACGGCAAGGTGTTCGTCGGTCAACGGCGGGACCGTGACACCGAAGCCTGGCAGATGCCGCAGGGCGGCGTCGATGCGGGCGAGGAACCGGGTGATGCGGCCTTGCGCGAATTGCGGGAGGAAACGGGGGTCACGCGCGACCTGGTCGAAGTGCTGGCAGAAACGGCGGGCTGGCTGCCCTATGACCTGCCGCTTGCGCTGGTACCCAATATCTGGGGCGGGCGATTTCGCGGTCAGGAACAGAAATGGTTCCTGATGCGGTTTCTGGGCCGGGACGCGCAGATCGATATCGAGACCGAAAATCCCGAATTCACCTGCTGGCGCTGGCAGGATGTCGATGATCTTGTGGCGCAGATCGTGCCCTTCAAGCGCGCAGTTTACGAGCGTGTGCTGGCCGAGTTTTCCGGCGTTCTGGGTGGCAAGGGGCGATGAGTCCCTTATGGTCAGGCTTCGCCTGACATGCCTCCGGCGGGGGTATTTCGGGGAATTGGAAAGATGGAGTGCATTCACGGCTCGAAGAGCGGCACATGGGCGCCGGCGTCGAGGGGGAGTTTGCCGGTCAGGCGCGGATCGTCCGCGATCTCGATCTGCTGGCGGATCGGGGTGAAGCCGCTGCGACGGTAGAAATCCAGCGCGGCGGGAGAATCGAGTGTGCAGGTATGGACGTGAAACCGCGTGATCGGGCGAGCCCAGGCGCGCGCGATGGCGCGGTTCATCAGGGCGCGGCCCGCGCCGGTGCCGGACAGCGCCGGGGTTAACGCCAGGAAGGCGAGTTCGCAGGCGCCGGTTTGGCGGAAATCGAGTTCGAGAAGGCCTTCATCCGCGCCGCGATGGCGGATGGTCCAGATTTCGACATCCGGGTCGGAAATGATGGCGCGCAGCGCGGAATCGTCGAGGTTCAGGCGGGAGAACCACAGCCAGTCATGTCCGCCGACGCGGCGGAACAGGGCGCGATACCAGTCGATCTGGGGATGGGTCGCGCGCCGGATGTCAGGATCGATCGGAGCCGGGCGCGGCGGGGGCGGCGCGCGCATTTCGAGATGCGTGACCACCGCCGCCACCTTGCCTTGGGGGATGTCGTGAAATCCGTCCGCCAGCATTTCTCAATCCAGCAGGCCATGATCGCGCAGCACCGCGCGCATATCGGTTTCCGGTCGGGGACCGACATGGGAGATGACTTCGCGCGCGCACAGCGTGCCGATGCGCGCGCAGGTGTCCAGATCGCGCCCCGTCGCCAGCCCGAACAGGAACCCGGCGGCGAACTGATCGCCCGCCCCGGTGGCATCGACCGGCGTGACCTTTTCCACAGGCACGTCGATTCGGGTGCCCTCTGACAGGATCGTGACCCCGTCGCCGGAGCGGGTGCAGACCACCAGCGGGCAGATGGCGCCGACCTGTCGCAGATCGGCGTCGAGGTCGTCGTTGCGGTAGAGTGCGCGGATCTCGGCCTCGTTCCCGATCACGAAATCCATGTCGTTCTCGATCAGCGACAGGAAATCGGCGCGGTGGCGATCGACGCAGAACGGATCGGAGATGGCGATGCCGGTCTTGCCGCCGCCCGCACGGCAGTTCCGGGCGGCGCCGAGGAACGCCGCCTTGCTCTTGTCCTTGTCGAACAGGTAGCCTTCGAGAAACATGATCTGCGCGCGCTTGGCGACCGCGTTGGAGACGTCGTCGGAGCCGAGTTCCGAGGAAATCCCCAGATATGTGTTCATCGAGCGTTCGCCATCGGGCGAGACGAAGATCATCGACCGCGAGGTCGGCAGTTCGCCGTCCTTTACCGGCGGGTTGACGAAATCGATTCCGGATTCGTTCATCGCGTCGGCGTAGAAATGTCCCAGATCGTCGTCCCTGACCCGCCCGATGAACGCGGTTTCCAGCCCCAGCGCCCCGGCGCCCGCGATGGTGTTGGCAACCGATCCGCCCGGCGTCTGCACATGGCCGTTCATCGCGCCGTGAAGCTGTTCGGCGCGGTCGCGTTCGATCAGTTGCATGACGCCTTTCTCGATGCCCATGCGCGACAGGAATTCGTCGTCGGACTGCGCGATCATGTCGACGACGGCGTTTCCGATCCCGACAAGCTGATAGGTCTTCATAGGGACTTGTCCTCGTATGGGCAGAGATCGCGGATCAGGCAGGTCGGGCACATCGGCTTGCGCGCCTTGCAGACATAGCGCCCGTGCAGGATCAGCCAGTGATGCGCGTGCTGCTGGTAATCGACGGGTATGTTGTCCTCGATCGCGCGCTCGACGGCGACCACGTCCTTGCCGGGCGCGATACCGGTGCGGTTGGCGACGCGGAAGATATGCGTATCGACCGCCTGCGCCGGATAGCGCCACCACATGTTCAGCACCACATTGGCCGTCTTGCGCCCGACGCCCGGCAGCGCGTTCAGCGCGGCGCGGGAATTGGGCACCTCGCCGCCGTAATCCTCGACCAGGATTTCGCTGAGTCGGATGACGTTCTTCGCCTTCTGGCGGTAGAGCCCGATGGTCCTGATATGCGCGGTCAGCCCGTCGATGCCGAGATCCAGCATCTTCTGCGGCGTGTCCGCGATTTCGAACAGGGCGCGCGTGGCCTTGTTCACGCCCACATCGGTGGCCTGCGCCGACAGGGCAACGGCGACCAGCAGGGTATAGGCGTTGACATGCTCCAGCTCGCCCTTGGGTTCGGGCTCGGCCGCATGGAAGCGGTCGAAGATTTCGCGGATCGTGTGATAATCGAGCTGTTTGGCCATGGGTGCAGCTATGCCCGCACTTGGGCCGCAGGGCAAGGGACCGGCGCCTGGCCGGTCCCGCCGGTGTCAGAATGACCAGACGACGGTGTCTTCGGCGGTCATCGCCTCGGCCATGGCGGGGGGCTGGGCGACGCCGACGCCCTCCATCAGCACCGATTCATCGGCGCCTTTGCCGGGCAGGTAGATGGCGCAGACCTCGACCGTCGCGCCCTTGTCGATGGCTGCCTTCAGCAGGCCTTGCGGGCTGGCATCCCTGGGCGGTTGCGGGGCGGTGGCGCTCTCGGGAGCCTCGGCCAGCGCGATGTCGCCGCCGGCACCGCAGAGCAGGATACGGGCGGCATGGCCCTTGTCGATGGCGGCATGCGTCAGCACCATCGACATCAATTGCACCTGCGGCTGATCCGATGTCACGACGGTGACGAGGCTGTCGGGATCATCCGCCAGAGCGGGCGTGGCGAGACCAACGGCGAGGGCGAGGGCGGTGAATGACTTGCGCATGGGAAACTCCTGTTCGGGTTTGCGATCCGCTACATTGCGCCGAAATATTCCGGGAATGATATGTGATATACTGACGCGCCACACCGCCGGTTGCGCAAGAACCGGGTCGCAAGCACCGATGCGGATGCGATAGGATGGATGTATGAGCCATGAGGATACCGCCATGACCTGCGAACTCGGCCAGCCGACGCCAACCGAGACCTATCATTACGGCGTCATGCGCCGCGCCATCGACCTGATCGATGCGGGCGGCGCGGATCTGACGCTGGAGGAACTGGCATCACGCATGGGGATGAGCGCGGCGCATTTCCAGCGCCTGTTCTCGGCATGGGTCGGCGTGTCGCCCAAGCGCTACCAGCAATATCTGACGCTGGGCCATGCCAAGACGCTGTTGCAGGAACGGTTCACCACGCTGGACGCCAGCCATGCGGTCGGCCTGTCGGGCAGCGGGCGGCTGCACGATTTGTTCCTGCGCTGGGAGGCGATGAGCCCCGGCGAATTCGCGCGCAAGGGGGCGGGGCTGCAAATCCGTTACGGCTGGATCGACAGCCCCTTCGGCGCGGCGCTGGTCATGGCCACCGATCGGGGCCTGTGCGGCATCGGCTTTGCCGCCGAAAGCACCCGCGAAGATGTCTGGGCCGACCTGACCGGGCGCTGGCCCGAGGCGGAATTCATCGAGGAACCCGATGCCGTCGCCCCTTGGGTACAGGCTGCATTCCGCCAGCAGGGCGAGACACGGCTGCACCTGATCGGCGCCCCGTTCCAGATCAAGGTGTGGGAGGCGCTGCTGGCCATCCCTTCGGGGCAGGTGACGACCTATTCCGAAATCGCGCAAGCCATCGGCCATCCCCGCGCGGTGCGCGCCGTCGGCACGGCGGTGGGGCGCAACCCGGTAAGCTGGCTGATTCCCTGCCACCGCGCCCTGCGCAAATCCGGCGGCCTCGGCGGCTATCACTGGGGGTTGCCGGTCAAGCGCGCCATGCTGGCATGGGAGGCCGCGCGGCTTGACGCCTGACATGCGCAGCGTTTCGCCGACCGGAACGACATCGTCCCTTGAGCGTTGGCCCGGCACATGTGCTATAAGGGCGCGATAACGCCCGGATCACGGGACCGAAACAGAAGGCTGATATTACCATGACCCTCAAAACCACCGCTTTTGCCGCTCTTGGCTGCGCCTTTTTCCTTGGCGCCTGCACCGAACCCGGCTCCCTGGGCAGCATCTCCAACGATCCCAACCGGCAGGCCAAGTCAGGCGCGTTGATGGGGGCGCTGGTCGGAACCGGGTTGTCGGCGGCGACGGGTGGCGAAAAGGGCGATCTGCTGATCGGCGCGGCCGCCGGTGCGGCGGCGGGCGGTCTGATCGGTAACCAGCTGGACAAGCAGGCCGCCGAACTGCGCAATCAACTGGCAAGCGATGGCATCACCATCACCAATACCGGCACGCAGCTTGTCGTGTCGCTGCCGCAGGACATCACCTTTGCCACCGACAGCTTTGCCGTGCGTCCCGCGTTGCAGGCCGATCTGCGCCGCGTCGCCACGCACTTGCAGCGCTATCCGAACTCGGATGTTCAGGTCATCGGCCATACCGACAGCACCGGTGCCGCGTCCTACAATCAGGACCTGTCCGAACGCCGCGCCAGTGCCGTGGCCAGCGTTCTGGCGCAGGGTGGTGTGCCCTATAACCGGATCGTGACGCTGGGCCGGGGCGAAAGCCAGCCGGTGGCGTCCAACCTCACGCCCGAGGGCAAGGCGCGCAACCGGCGTGTGGAGATCGTCATCATTCCCCGCTGATCGGTGTTTGACAGGATGCGCAAGTCGCATCCTGTCGCTATAGCGATGCCCCGGCGCGAAAATCGTCGGGGATCGCATCGACATCTTCAAGCACCAGATCGGCCATGACTTGCGCGATCTTCGGTGCCATTCCGAATCCGATCTTGAAGCCGCCATTGGCGATGAACTGGCCGTCCAGCAGCGGATGCGCCCCCAGCACCGGCGCGCGGCTGCGCGAACGCGGTCGCACCCCGGCCCAACGTTCGATCACCGGCGCACCATGCAGCAAGGGCAGGGCGGTAATGGCGCGCTCGATCACATCGTCGAGCCGCGCATCGGTCGTGTCGGCCTCGTCCCAATACCGCTCGCTGGTCGAACCGACGGCCAATGTGCCGTCGTCATGCGGGATCAGGTGCAACTCATCGACAAAAAGCTGCGGCTGGTCTGGCCCGGCATCGTAATGCAGCAGCGCCGCCTGACCCTTGACGCCATTGCCGAAGGTCCGGCCGAAATGCGCGCTGATCCGCTCCAGATCGGCCAAGCCGGTGGCCCAAATCACCCGCCCGGCATCGGGCGCCTCGGATTGCACCGACACCCCCATGACCCCGAGCGCCGCGACCAGCGCGGCGCAGGCGCGGCGGGGATGGATCCGCGCGCTCAGTGTGTCCCGCACGACATACCCGGTCGGAGAGGGGGGCGCCCACGGCCCGAGATCGGCAACCGGCAGCACACTCCACTCGGCCCGACCTTGCCACAGGGTGCGGGCATATTCGGCCCGCTCGCGGGCCAGGGCCAGCGCCGCTGCGTCCGCGATCGGTTGAATGCGCCCTGTGCGGCCATAGCCGGGTGAGAGACCGCCGGTCGCCGCGACGTCGGCCCAGAAGGGTTCGGCCATCAGCAGGCTTTCGAACTGAAACGCCTTCTTGGCGATCCACTGGTCGGGCACATGCGGGGCCAGCGCGCCGAGGATGCCGCCGCTGGCACCGGCGCCGGGACCATGCGGGTCGATCACCCGCACCTTCGCGCCGCGTCGGGCGCAGGCCCAGGCGATGGACAGGCCGAAGATGCCCGCGCCGCGTATGGTGACGTCGGCCATTGCCAAGCGTGCCGCCTTTCTTCAGTGTCGCGCCAAATGCTGGGATGCGACGATCAAGAGATGTTTTCCATGCGGCAGCCGGAACTGCAATGGCGCGATGGCAGCGTGCCGGTATCGACCCGGTTCGATGACCCGTATTTCAGCCTTGCCGGAGGGCTGGAGGAAACGCGCCATGTGTTTCTGGCGGGCAACGATCTGCCCGCGCGGTTCCGCGACGGGTTCGCCGTCGCCGAACTGGGGTTCGGCACCGGGTTGAATTTCCTGACGACACTGGCAGCCTGGAAGGCGGCGGGGAGTCCCGGTCGGCTTTCCTTCACCAGCTTCGAGGCCTATCCAATGGCGCGCGATGACATGGCCCGCGCGCTCGCGGCCTTTCCCGATCTCGCGCCGCTGGAGGACGCGCTGGTGTCGCGCTGGACCGGATCGGGCGGCAGATACGAGTTCGACGGCATGGAGCTGACCGTGATCGAGGGCGATGCGCGTGCCACCTTGCCCGGCTGGACCGGGCGCGCGGATGCCTGGTTTCTCGACGGGTTCGCGCCCGCGAAGAACCCCGAATTGTGGCAGCCCGATCTTTTGGCCGAGGTCGCGCGCCACACCGTTCCGGGCGGCACAGCGGCGACCTATACCGCCGCCGGTTTCGTGCGCCGGGGGCTGGAAAACGCCGGTTTCGCCGTGACCCGCTGCGAGGGGTATGGCCGCAAACGCCACATGACCCGCGCCGTAATGCCATGACCCAGCAAAGCAACAACGTCCCGCTGGGCATCGCGCTGATGATCGCGACGACGATGGTGTTTGCCTTTCAGGACGGCATTTCGCGCCATCTGGCGTCGGAATACAACGTGCTGATGGTGGTGATGATCCGCTACTGGTTCTTCGCGGCCTTCGTCATCGCTCTCGCCGCGCGCAGCCGGGGCGGGTTGCGCGCCGCCATCCGCACCGACCAGATATGCGTGCAGATCCTGCGCGGCGTTCTGTTGGCCAGCGAGGTCTGCGTCGCTGTGCTGGCCTTCGTCCTGCTGGGACTGATCGAGTCCACCGCCGTCTTCATCAGCTATCCGCTGCTGATCGCCGCCCTGTCCGGCCCGATCCTGGGCGAAAGGGTCGGTTGGCGCCGCTGGAGCGCCATCGCCGTCGGGTTCATCGGCGTGATGATCATCCTCGAACCGGGCTGGGGCGTGTTCGATCCGGCAGCGATCGTGCCGTTCATCGCCGCGACCATGTTCGCGATCTATGGGCTGCTGACCCGCTACGTGGCACGGCGCGATCCGGCCTCGACCAGTTTCTTCTATACCGGCGTCGCCGGCGCGGTAGTCATGACCGCCGTAGGTGTGTGGTTCTGGGAGCCGATGATCGCCCCCGACTGGGGCTGGATGGCTGTGCTGTGCCTGACCGGGGTCAGCGGCCACTGGCTGCTGATCCGCTGCTACGAGGCCGCCGAGGCCAGCGCGGTGCAGCCGTTCGCATATTTCCAACTGATGTTCGTGTCGATCATCGGCATCACGATATTCGGCGAGACCATCCGCCTGAACGTCGCCATCGGCGCCGGGCTGATCGTGGCGGCCGGGCTGTTCACCCTATGGCGCGAACGCACGAAGGGTTGAGCCGGTCAGTTCCTGCGAAAACGGCACCGGCAGCGGCTCCAGCCCCAGCCGCGCGCGATAGACCGGCAGGCTTTCGGTGACGCGCATGACATAGTTGCGGGTTTCGGTGAACGGGATGTGCTCGATCCAGTCCACGACGTCGATCTCGCCTTTGCGCGGGTCGCCGTAATTCAGCATCCACTGCAGGGGACGCCCCGGCCCGGCGTTGTATCCGGCGGACATCATCACCACGTTGCCGTCGAACCCGCCGGCCAGCCCGGCCAGATAGGCCGCACCCAGCTTGGCGTTGTAATCCCATTCGCGGGTCAGTCGCGCGGTATCGTGACCGCCGAGAATGCCCATCTGGCTGGCCATTGCCTGCGCGGTCGCCGGCATCACCTGCATCAATCCGCGCGCGCCTGCATGGCTGATCACCGACGGGTCGAATTCGCTTTCGCGGCGCGCGATGGCCAGCGTCATTTCCGGCGCCATCGGCAGCGCCTCGCGCGCGACAGGGTGCAGCGGGTAATAGGCCGCATGCAGCAGGATCGCCCGCTGCGCCGCACGCTTGGCGATCATCACCGCCAGATGCGGGCGGTCCAGTTCGATCGCCATCTCGCCCAGTTGCGCGGCGGCGGCCTCGTCCTGGCTTTCGACGAGATGGGTCAGGAACCGCGTGCCAAGCACCGGCTCGTCAGCCTCCAACAGCAGCATGCCGGCGGCAAGTACGCTGGAGGACATGAACGTGCCGTTTTTCCAGGGCCCGAACGCCGGCGGGTCGGCCAGATGCGGATCGAACGGCAGCCCGCCGCGCTCGGCGGCCAGTAATCCGTAGAACGATGTCTGATAGCGCGCGCCCTCTGCATAAGCCTTCTGCGCCTGCTCCGTCTGGTTCAGCGCCTCATGCGCCCGTCCGATCCAGTAGCCGGCACGGCCCTTGGAAATCGGCGTTTCCACCGCGCCGTCGAAACGGGTGAAATGCGCCAGCGCGGCGGCTGGATCGTTCAGTTTGCGCAGGGCGATGAACCCGGCCAGCCATTCCAGTTCCGCGAAATCCGCGCCATCGGTCAGGAAATTCCGCGATGCGATGCGATAGGCGCGGGCCGGGTCGCCGCCGCGCATCTCCTGCCGCGCAAGGATCGCGCGGCGATTCGCCCAATAGGTGGGTTCGCCCAGCGATTCCGCGCTGGTCGACCGTGCCAGCAGCAGGTCCGCCGCATCATCGCTGCGCCCCTTGCGATAGCGCCATTCGAACCGGTCATGTGCCAGACCGGGGGCGTTGCGCAGCGCGTCCGGCACAGCCTCGATCCGCACGTCGACGCCCGGGGCCGTCTCCTGCAACGCCATCCGCGCCACCGCCAGCGCGCGCTGGCCCTCGTCAACCAGCGGCAGCATGCGCCTTGCATCGTCCAGCTTGCCGTCCCACAGCATGCGGTCCAGCCGCGCCTCGTGATGCGGCGCCAGCAACGCGCGGTGAGTCTTCAGGTATTCGGCGTGCTGGGCGCTGCCCATCGGCATGGTGCGCCAAGCCAGGACCAGGCTCGCTTCGGCCTCGCCCTGCCGCCCCTTCTGGATCAGGGCGCTGGCATGGCTCAGCACGCCCTCGGCGCTTTGCGGCGGCGTTTCGGCGTAATACTCCAGAACCGCATCCGCCGGTTGCCCGACAAAGGCCGGTTCGCTGCGCCGGCGCAGCCACTCCAGCCCCGGCCAATCCCCCCGCCGCGCCAGAAAGCCGCGCACCTGATCCGCGGTGCCGCGCCCGGCGCGCAGGCGGTGCCATTCCACGATGTCATTGGGAATCGATCCGTCCGGACCCGCAGCGCGAATCGCCGCCGCCCAGTCGCCCTTGCGCATTTCGTCCATCGCCCGCGCCAGTTGCGCGGCCTCACCGGCGACGGCGGGCAGGGTCAGGGAGGAACAGAACAGGATCATAAGCGCCAGAATGCGGGTCATCACTTGCATATCCCAAGCAACCAAGGCTAGAGCCTGCACGATACCGCGTGCATGCGCAGGTTCAACTCAAATTCTCATCAGCGGCCCCGACGGGCCCATCCGACCACCAAAGGGAGCGCGCCCATGTTCAAAGGCTCAATGCCGGCCCTCGTCACACCCTTCCGCAATGGCGAACTGGACCTGGATACGCTCAAACAACTGGTCGAATGGCATATCGGCGAAGGCTCCACCGGGATCGTGCCGGTGGGCACGACCGGCGAAAGCCCCACGCTCAGCCACCGCGAACATGAGACGGTGATCGAGGAGGTCGTCAAGGCCGCCGCCGGACGTGTGCCGGTAATCGCCGGTGCCGGATCGAACAACACGCTGGAAGGCATCCGCCTGATGCGCCATGCCGCCTCTGTCGGGGCCGATGCGGCGCTGGTGGTGACGCCCTACTACAACAAGCCCACCCAGCGCGGCATGATCGCGCATTTCACCGCGCTGCACGATTGCTGCGAGTTGCCGATCATCATCTACAACATCCCGCCCCGTTCCGTCGTCGACATGACTCCGGCAACGATGGGCCAACTGGCGAAACTGCCCCGCATCATCGGGGTCAAGGACGCCACCGCCAAGCTGGAGCGCGTCAGCCAGCAACGCGCCACCTGCGGCAAGGAGTTCATCCAGCTTTCGGGCGAGGACGCGACCGCATTGGCGTTCAACGCCCATGGCGGCGTCGGCTGCATCTCGGTCAGCGCCAATGTCGCGCCGCGCCTCTGCGCCGAATTCCAGCAGGCCACGCTGGCCGGGGATTACGCATTGGCGCTGGAATACCAGGACCGGCTGATGCCCCTGCACGATGCGATCTTCATCGAACCGGGCCTTGCCGGCGTCAAATACGCGATGTCGCGGCTTGGCCTCTGCAGCGAAGAGGTGCGCCTGCCGCTGACCGGCCTCGAGGACAGCACCAAATCCGCCATCGAGAACGCGATGCGCCACGCCGGGCTTCTGTCCTGAACGCATACCATTTTTCTGGCGGAAAATATCCTGGGGTCCGGGGCAAAGCCCCGGTCCGGCCGTCGGCAAACCGCTCAACGCTTGCCATAATACAGCCCGACCACATGTTCGGCCTGCGCAAAGAACAGCCAGCGCGCGACCAGAACGCCGACAACGTGGCTGAGCACGGCGACCGCAGCCACCGCATGACCAAGCGGCAGCAGCAGCAGCGCAATCGGAAGGGCCGCCATCAGCAGGATCGCGATCACGCGCAGCCGCCGCGCGTGGCGGCGCCCGACCTGATAGGCGAATTCGCGCAACAGGTAATTCGGGCCGGTATGGGGCGGTTCAAAAGCGCGCACCCGCCCGGTATCACCCAATCCCGTGGCGCTGGCCATGTCGGTGCCCGATCGCGCCAGCGCATCGTCGCCCCGCACCCATGTGAGGATCTGCACGACCCCCGCCAGCGCCAGCAACCAGATCGCCGCGACCCGCTGCCCGGCCAGCAATGCCCCGCCCGCCAGTGACAGCACCAGAAACAGGACCGGCGTCAGCGCCATGTTCCAGCGCGGCACCGCCCTGAGCGAGCCATAGATCATCGCCGTGGTCAGGACCGTTCCCAGACACAACAGCGCCCCGATCCAGCCCAGAGCGCTCCAGCGCACACCGAAAAACACCAGCCCCGCGCCATAGGTCGCCATCACGATCAGCGTGGTGACCGAAACCCACGCTTCGCGGCTCAGCCAGCTTGTGCGCCACTGGGTGAACGCCTTGAGTGCGCGCTCGGGCCGCCCCAGATGAAATGCCGAGGCCGCCAACCCGCCCACCGCCAGCAGATAGGCCAGCGCGAAGAAGCCGCACGCCACCCAGCCCGTCACCGTCGGCAGACCCAACCCCAGCCAGGCCAGCAAACCAAAGCCCAAGCCCGAAAATGTGGTGAAGATGATGACGGACGGGGCCGGATGCATCAGATCTTCTCCAGCGCCTTGTCGAGCCACGCGAAAAATCCCGAAGGCTCGTCCGCGACCGGTTCAAGGAAGAGCGCTGTCCCATCAACCTCCCGCTCCAGCCGGTCGCGCGGGCGCGGTGGCAAATACTTGTTCACCGGTCTGGTTCCCTGCTCGGGCATCAGGTCGATGCCGCCGCGCCTTTCCACCAATTGCGACACCGCGCTGTCGGGATCGCCCAGATCGCCGAAATGACGCGCCCCGGCCGGGCAGGTGCGCACGCAGGCCGGAACCCGGTCGATCTCGGGCAGGTTCTCGTTATAGATCCGATCCACGCAAAGCGTGCATTTCTTCATCACCCCCTCGGCTGCATCCATCTCGCGCGCGCCATAAGGGCAGGCCCAGGCGCAGAGACCGCAGCCGATGCAGTCGCTTTCATTGACCAGAACGATCCCGTCCTCGACGCGCTTGTAACTGGCCCCCGTGGGACAGACAGTGACGCAGGGCGCGTCCTCGCAATGCAGGCAGGATTTCGGAAAATGCACCAGCTGCGCCGCGCCGTGATCGGGCAGAACCTCGTAACTGTGCACCCGGTTGAGGAACGTGCCGGACGGCTCGGCGCCATAGGGATTCTGATCGGACAGCGGCGCGCCGTAATTCTCGGTGTTCCATCCCTTGCAGGAAATCACGCAGGCATGGCAGCCCACGCAAGTATCAAGGTCGATCACCAGACCCAGCTTGCGGTCCGTCCTGCTGGGCAGTTGCGTCATTGACCCATCTTCCACGCCAACTCATCCGGGCCTGGGCCCACCGGTGAAGCAACCGGCGGCAGCACCGGCTGGCTTTCGCCTTGCGGGGCGGCCTTCTCGATCCGCACGCGCAGGTCGAACCAGGCGGCCTGACCGGTAACCGGATCGGAATTCGCCCAGCGCAGCCCGTCGCCACGCTCGGGCAGCAATTCATGGATCAGGTGGTTCAGCAGGAAACCGCGCGTTGCCTCGGGCGCGTTGTCCTTCAGTGCCCACGCGCCCTTGCGCTTGCCGATGGCGTTCCACGTCCAGATGGTGGTGTCGTTCAGCGCGGCCATTTCCATCACCGGCACCGTGATCCGCGCATGTGGCGAGGTGACATGCACCCAATCGCCATCCCGCAGATCGTGCTCGCGCATCAGCTTTGTCGGCAGGTAAAGCGGATTGTATCCGTGGATCTGGCGCAACCACGGATTCTGACCGCCCCACGAGTGATACATCGCCATCGGACGCTGGGTCAGTGCGTGCAGCGGATAGCCCTCCTGCCCCTCGGCCAGAGTGTCATACCAGATCGGCAGAGGGTCCAGCCGCTCGCGGATCTGCGCGCGCAGATGGTCGGGGGGTTGAAGGTCTCCGTGCCCTTCGGCGGCCAGTTGGAACCGGCGCAGCGGTTCGACGTAAAGCTGGAACAGATACGGCTGGGGCGCGTCCGACAGGCCCAGTTCCACCGCCCAGTCCTGATAGGCATTGTTCCACGGTTTGAAATACTGCGCATCAGGCGGGACAGGCGTCGCAAAGAATCCGCCGTTGTTCATGTAGCTGTCCAGTTGCGCCGCGTTCGGGGCGCCGCGCCCGTGGCTCAAGCCCTTGTTGCCCAACCGCCAGCCCGCCAACGGACCGATACCGGGGCGACGTTCGTGATTGGTGATGTAATCGGCATAATCGGCGTATTTCGCGCTGCCATCCGCGTTCACGAATCCTGGCAGGCCAAGACGCGCGCCCAGATCGCACAGTACCGACTGGAACCCGCGCACATCGCGGTCCGGTTCCACCACCGGCCAGCGGATCGCGTCTGCAGCGGCGTCGGGCTCGGAAATCGGGCGGTCCAGCAGCGAGATGCAATCGAACCGTTCAAGATAGGTCGTATCGGGCAGGACCAGATCGGCATAGGCGACCATTTCGGAATAATAGGCGTCGGAATAGATGATGCGCGGGATCAGGTAGTCGCCGGTCACATCGGTGTCGGTCAGCATCTCGATCACGCCAGCCGTATTCATCGAGGAATTCCACGCCATGTTGGCCATGAACATGAACAGCGTGTTGATCTTGTAGGGATCGCCGGCATGGGCGTTGCTGATCACCATATGCATCAACCCATGCGCCGATAGCGGGTTTTCCCATGTGAACGCCTTGTCGATGCGCGCCGGACTGCCATCGTCGTAGAGCGCCAGATCCTCCGGCCCTTGGGGATAGCCCAAGGCGGGGCCGTCCAGCGGCGCACCCGGTGTTGCGAAGGAATGCGGTCGGGCGTGGGCCTCGGCCGGTTTGGGATAGGGCGGTTTGAAGCGGAACCCGCCCGGAGCCTCGACGCTGCCCAGCAGGATTTGCAGCACATGCAGCGCGCGGCAGGTCTGGAACCCGTTGGCATGGGCGCCGATGCCGCGCATTGCGTGAAACGACACCGGGCGGCCCTGCATGGTCTTGTGCGTCTCGCCGCGGAAATCGGTCCATTCGCGCTCCAGGGTGAACGCCTCGTCAAAGGCGACACGCGCCAGTTCGGCGGCGATGGCGCGGATGCGGGGGGCGGGGATGCCGCAGCGTTCGGCCACGGCTTCGGGAGCGTAGTCGGGCGAAAGATAGCGGGTCGCGAGATGGTGCATGACCGGGCGATGGCTGATCCCGGCCTTGCGATAGGTGGCGGCCAGATCGGGGCGCACGCCGGGCTGATCGAACGGGGCCGGTCTGCCGGTGTTGCGGTCGATCACCAGTTCGCGGCCGTCCTCGTTACGCAGGAACAGCCCGTATTCCGGCGATTTCGGATCGCCATTGACCAGAACCGGCGCGTTGGTCCAGCGCGAGAGGTAATCAAGGTCGATCCGCCCGGCGCGCAGCAATTCATGCACCAGCGCCAGAATGAACAACCCGTCGGTGCCGGGCGTGATGCCGACCCATTCATCGGCCACGGCGTTATAGCCGCTGCGCACCGGGTTGACGCCGATAATCCGCGCGCCGCGTTCCTTGAGCTTGGCCAGCCCCATCTTGATCGGGTTGCTGTCGTGATCCTCGGCCACGCCGAACAGCATCAGCAGGCGGGTGCGGTCCCAGTCGGGCGAGCCGAATTCCCAGAACGAGCCGCCCATCGTGTAGATGCCCGCCGTGGCCATGTTGACCGAACAGAACCCGCCATGGGCGGCATAATTGGGCGTGCCGAATTGCTGCGCCCAATATCCCGTAAAGGACTGGCTCTGATCGCGACCGGTGAAGAATGCCAGCTTCTCGGGGTTCTTTTCGCGGATCGGGGCCAGCCAGTCGGTGGCGATCTGCAATGCCTCGTCCCAGGTGATTTCCACGAACTCGCCCGATCCGCGCGGCCCGACCCGTTTCAGCGGCGCGCGCAGGCGAGCGGGCGAATTGTGCTGCATGATCCCGGCGCTGCCCTTGGCGCACAACACGCCCTTGTTGATCGGATGGTCGCGATTGCCGTCGATATAGGCGACCTTGCCGTCCTTCATGTGCGCGTCGATGCCGCAGCGGCAGGCGCACATGTAACAGGTGGTCTTGCGCACCTCGTCGGAAACGGGCGGAGAGGTGTCGAGGGGCGGCTGGCGGTGGGTCATGCGTCATCCAACTTGCTTGCAGGGCACGCTAGGGCGGCAGGGCGCAGTCGTAAAGATGAAGGATGCTCAGCCCGACGGGGCGCGGGTGGGCTTGAACGGCTTCATCCCTTCGCGGGCCAGTTCATCGGCACGCTCGTTCTCGGGGTGACCGGCATGGCCCTTGACCCATTCCCATGTCACATTGTGGCGCGCCTGCGCTTCGTCCAGCCGTTGCCAGAGTTCCGCGTTCTTGACCGGCTTCCTGGCCGAGGTCTTCCAGCCATTGCGCTTCCAGCCGTGAATCCAGCTGGTGACGCCATTCTTCACATACTGGCTGTCGGTGACGATGGTGATGTCGCTGGCACGGGCCAGCGTTTCCAGCGCGTTGATGGCGGCCAGCAGTTCCATGCGGTTGTTGGTGGTGTCGGCCTCGCCGCCCTTCAATTCGCGCTCTTTCACCACGCGCCCACCCTGAACGGCGCGCATCAGCACGCCCCAGCCGCCGGGGCCGGGATTGCCCGAACAGGCGCCGTCGGTATAGGCGAACAGGTCAGCCATCGGTCATCATCCCGCTCATCCCCAGACTCCGACGGCAAGGCAGGCGATCACGATAGCGGTCAGGGGAACGCGCAGCCGCAGCCACCAGTTCGGGGTCAGCCGCCAATGATAGAACGCGATATCCAGCAACAACAGGCCCGCGAAACCGAAGATCAGGTTCATGCCCGCGCCGACCGGGCCGCCCCCGGTCATGAAGAACGCCCAGAGCGCCGGGATCACCGACAGCGCATAGGCCACCACAGACAGCGCGCGGCGGGCCTTGGTCGCAAAGCCCCACAGCACGCCGGACATGAACGACAGGATCACCGAGCCATAGAACAATTGCACATACGGTCCGACGAAACGCGGCCCCAGCCGCGCCGCGCCCCATGCCATCAACCCGTCATTCAGCAGCGTCAGCGCGCCCCAGACGAACGGGATCAGTCCGGCAAGGGCAAGGATCAGCGGTGCCTTGGGAATCTGCATCAGGCCGGAACGCGCAGCACGCGCGGGATCTTGAATTCGACGTTTTCCACGGCGGTTTCGATCAACTCGGTCGTGATGTCGAAGCGGTCGTGACAGGCGGCGATCACCTCGTCGATCAGGGCCTCGGGCGCGCTGGCACCGGCGGTGATGCCGATGCTGGCGATCCCCTCAAGCGCGCGCCAGTCGATATCGGCGGCGCGCTGGACCAGTTGCGTATAGCCACATCCGGCCTTTGCGCCGACCTCGACCAGACGGCGCGAGTTCGACGAATTGGGCGCACCGACCACCAGCATCGCGTCGCATTTCGGCGCCATCGCCTTGACCGCCTCCTGCCGGTTGGTGGTGGCGTAGCAGATGTCTTCCTTGTGCGGGCCGATGATGGCGGGAAACCGGGCCTTCAGTGCCGCGACGATCTCGGCGGTGTCGTCGATGCTGAGCGTGGTCTGCGTGACGAAGGCCAGTTGCCCGGGGTCACGCACCTGAACGCGCGCGACATCGGCGACGGTTTCGACCAGCAAAACCTCGCCCTCGGGCAACTGCCCCATTGTGCCGACGGTTTCGGGATGGCCCTTGTGCCCGATCATGATCATCTGCAGGCCGTTGTCGGCATGGCGCTGGGCTTCGATATGGACCTTGCTGACCAGCGGGCAGGTGGCATCGACATAGACCATTTCGCGGCGCTGCGCCTCGGCCGGCACCGATTTCGGCACGCCATGGGCGGAAAAGATCACCGGGCGGTCCTCGGGGCATTCTTCCAGTTCCTCGACGAAGACCGCCCCCTTTTCACGCAGCCCGTCGACCACGTATTTGTTGTGCACGATCTCGTGCCGCACGAAGACCGGCGCGCCCCATTTCTCCAGCGCCATCTCGACGATCTTGATGGCGCGGTCCACACCGGCGCAAAATCCGCGCGGGGCGGCCAGGTAAAGGGTCAAAGGCGGTTTCGGCATCGTTCAGGTCTCCTTGCGCCCAGACCTAAGGCTTCGAAGCGGTGCGGTCCAGAGATTGTCGTGCTCACGCAGTCGTGACTGGAGGTTCCCGCGCTGGAGGCTGGCATGTGGCGCGCTGGCTGTCTCGTCGAAAGTTTTCCCAATGATGAACAAATTCTGGATCGCCGCCATTGCGCTGGCTGTTGTCGGAGCGGGCGGAGCATGGCTGATCGCCGCGCCCGAGGGTCAGGATGGTGTGCTGCCCTATCGCGATGCGACCGTCGTGGCAGACGGCAAGGAGCTTTATGTCGCGCAATGCGCCGCCTGCCACGGCCTGCGTCTGCAGGGCGAGCCGAACTGGCGCGAAAGGGACGGAGAGGGCTATCTGCCCGCGCCGCCCCATGACGAAAGCGGGCATACGTGGCACCATCCCGATGAACAACTGATCGCGATAACCGCGCTGGGCACCGAAAAAGTGGTCGGGAACGGATACAGAAGCAGGATGCCGGGATTTGGCGACACCCTGTCACCGGACGAAATCGTTGCCGTGCTGGCCTATATCAAGAGCACCTGGCCGCGCGAGATTCAGCAGCGCCACGACATGATGAACGCGCCCGCCAGTTGAAGGCGCCTCCAGCGCACCCGATCAGCCGCTGCTGACAGCCGAAATGTCGGGCGCTTCGCTGGCGGAGTGGTCGCGCGGCGGGCGTCCGATCACCTCTTTCAGGTCTTCCAGATCGATGAAGTTGTCGGCCTGCCGGCGCAACTCGTCCGAGATCATCGGCGGCTGGCTGCGGATGGTGGAAACCACCGATACGCGCACGCCCTGACGCTGAAGGCTGGCGACCAGCGGACGGAAATCGCCGTCGCCGGAAAACAATACGGCATGATCGATCCGCGGGGCCAGTTCCATGGCGTCCACGGCGAGTTCGATGTCCATGTTTCCCTTGACCTTTCGCCGGCCGATGCTGTCGGTGTATTCCTTGGCTGGCTTCGTCACCATGGTAAAACCGTTGTAATGCAGCCAGTCGACCAATGGGCGGATGGGCGAATATTCATCGTTCTCTAGCAGCGCGGTATAGTAGAACGCGCGCAGCAATTTCCCGCGTCGCATGAATTCCTGCCGCAACAACTTGTAGTCGATATCGAACCCCAACGCCTTGGCCGCAGCGTAGAGATTCGATCCGTCGATGAACAGCGCAAGCCGTTCGTCTTTGTAAAACATCCAAAAATCCTTCCGGTGCGCCGTTTCGCCATTGTTTCCGTGAGTGTCGCAGTGCTTAAATCATGGCGAAACGGTTGGATATGAAATAAGGCATCCGAAATGCATCTCAAGGCTAACACCCTCATCACAACGAGTCACGTTTGAGCGGGTTTCGGTCAACCGCCGTGATCGCGTTGGGCGGAAATCTGCCTTCGGCCATTGGCGCCCCGGCGCAGACGTTGGCGGCGGCGATCGCCGCCATGGCGCAGTCCGGTCTGACGGTCAGCGCGGTCAGCCGCTTCTTTCGCACGCCTTGTTTCCCGGCCGGAGCGGGACCGGACTTTGTCAATGCTGCCGTCTGTGTCGCCAGTGAATGCGGACCACGCGATATCCTGCATAAACTGCACGCGATCGAGCGGCAGTTCGGTCGCACACGCACCCTGCGCTGGGGCGTGCGCACGCTGGATCTGGACCTTCTGGCGGTGGGGGATCTCGTGCTGCCGGACCGGGACACATACGAGCATTGGCGCCACCTGCCCGCCGACCAGCAGGCCAGCATGACGCCCGACCGCCTGATCCTGCCCCATCCCCGCCTTCAGGAACGCGCCTTTGCACTGATCCCGATGCGTGATATCGTGCCGTTCTGGACCCATCCGTTGCTGGGCCGGAACGTCACGCAGATGTGCGACGCGCTTGCGCCGGAAGACTTGGAGGACGTCACCCCCCTGTGAGGGGCTTCCAGGGGACTCTTTGCTTGTCAAGCGGTAGATTCGGCACTAGATACACGTCTTCTGGAAGAATTCATGATGTTGGAGTGCCCCCATGGCCCGCGTGACGGTTGAAGACTGCGTAGACAAGGTTCCGAACCGGTTCGAACTGGTGATGCTCGCGGCGCATCGGGCGCGCGAAATCTCGGCCGGCGCGCCGCTGACCGTGGATCGGGACAACGACAAGAACCCCGTGGTCGCCCTGCGCGAGATCGCGGACGAGACCCAGCGCGCCGACGATCTGCGCGAACGCCTGATCGAAAGCAACCAGCACCAGATCGAGGTGGACGAGCCCGAAGAGGACCAGATGGCGGTCCTGATGGGCGCGGAATCGGACAAGCCCGCTGAGGACGACATGTCCGAAGAAAAGCTCTTGCGCCAGCTGATGGAGGCCCAGGGGCAGGGCTGAGCGGTCAAGATGCGAAGGTGCGGCCCGGATGATTTCAGTTGACGATCTGATTGCGCTGGTCCGCAACTACAATCCCAAGACCAATATCGACAGGATCACCGCCGCCTATGATTACGGGCGGCGCATGCACGAAGGGCAATACCGCCATTCGGGCGAGCCCTATTTCAGCCACCCGGTCGCGGTGGCCGCCATCCTGACGGAACAGCGGCTGGACGATGCCACGATCATCACCGCGCTGCTGCACGACACGATCGAGGACACGCGCGCCGATTACAGCGAGATCACCCGCCTGTTCGGCGACGAGGTCGCGATGCTGGTGGACGGTGTCACCAAGCTGACCAATCTGCAACTGTCCAGCCGCGAGACCAAGCAGGCCGAGAATTTCCGCAAGCTGTTCATGGCGATGTCGCGCGACCTGCGCGTGATATTGGTCAAGCTGGCGGATCGGCTGCACAACATGCGCACGATCCGCTCGATGCGGCCGGAAAAGCAGGTGCAGAAGGCGCGCGAGACCATGGATATCTTTGCCCCGCTGGCCGGGCGCATGGGTATGCAATGGATGCGAGAAGAACTTGAGGATCTGTCGTTCCGGGTGCTGAATCCGGAAGGGCGGCAATCGATCATCCGCCGCTTCATCACGCTGCAGCGCGAAACTGGCGATGTGATTCACCGCATCACCGGCGACATGCGCCGCGAACTGGAAAAGGCCGGCATCGAGGCCGAAGTCTTCGGCCGCGCCAAGAAACCCTATTCCATATGGCGCAAGATGCAGGAGAAAGAGCAGGGCTTTTCGCGCCTGTCGGATATCTACGGATTCCGCATCATCACCGGCAGCGAGGAAGACTGCTATCGCGCGCTGGGCACCATCCATCAGCGCTGGCGCGCCGTGCCGGGGCGGTTCAAGGATTACATCAGCCAGCCCAAGATCAACGGCTATCGCAGCATCCACACCACCGTTTCGGGCCGCGACGGCAAGCGGGTCGAGGTGCAGATCCGCACCCGGCAGATGCACGATGTCGCCGAAACAGGGGTGGCGGCGCATTGGTCCTATCGCGATGGGGTGCGCACCGAGAACCCCTTTGCCGTCGATCCCGCCAAGTGGATTTCCTCGCTGACCGAACAGTTCGACGCCGAAGAGGATCACGAGGATTTTCTCGAAGCGGTCAAGCTCGAGATGTATGCCGATCAGGTGTTCTGCTTCACGCCGCAGGGCGATGTCGAGAAATTGCCGCGCGGGGCGACGCCGATCGATTTCGCCTATGCCATCCACACGAGGATCGGCCATGCCTGCGTGGGGGCCAAGGTCGACGGATTGCGGGTGCCGCTGTGGACGCGGCTGAAGAACGGCCAGTCGGTCGAGATCATCACCGCCGAGGGTCAGACGCCTCAGGTCGCGTGGCTGGACATCGCCACCACCGGCAAGGCGCGCACCGCGATCCGGCGCGCCCTGCGCGAGGTGGATCGCGACCGGTTCGTCAAGCTGGGTCAGGAACTGGCCCGCGCCTCGTTCGAACATGTCGGGCGCAAGGCCACCGACAAGGCGCTGGACACGGCGGCCAAGCGGCTGCGTCTTGACGGGCGGCGCGAATTGTTGGCGCGCCTGGGCAGTGCGGAACTGACCGCGCATGACGTGTTGCAGGCGGTCTATCCCGAACTCGCCCCTGAAAAGGGCGACGAGATTTCACCTGCCCGCGCCGTCATCGGCATCGCGGCGGGCCAGTCCTTTGAGCGCGCGCCCTGTTGTCAGCCCCTGCCCGGCGAGCGCATCATCGGCATCACCTTTCGCGGCAAGGGGGTGGTGGTTCATGCCATCGACTGCGACCGGCTGAGCGAATACGAAAGCCAGCCGGAGCGCTGGGTGGATCTGCGCTGGCACGAAGGCACGCATCCGCCGGCCTATGGCGTCACACTGGACATGACCATCGGCAATGATGCAGGCGTTCTGGGACGCGTGTGCACATTGGTCGGAGAGAAGAAGGCGAATATCGGCGATCTGAAATTCGTCGATCGCAAACCGGATTTTTACCGGTTGCTGATCACTGTCGAATTGCGCGATGTCGAACAGCTGCATTCGCTGATGCTCACGCTCGAGGCGGACAGCGATGTTGCCGCGGTCGAGCGGTTCAGGGAAAAGGCCCGCACGACACTTGCCGCCGATTGATGTATGGCCGGAATAAAGGACGCTATTCGTGGTTTTCAGACGCCGTGACCGACGCACATGGCCGCGCGCGATTGCGGATTTCGTCTATCCGCGTGGCGGCTGGACGCGTGCGTTTCACTATGTGAAGCACCGCCTGCGGCGGTTGCCGGATTCGCCCGAACGCATCGCGCGCGGCATCGCGGCGGGTGTCTTTACCACCTTCACGCCGTTTTACGGTCTGCATTTCGTCATTGCCGCGCTGGTTGCGCGGTTGCTGCGCGCCAATATCCTGGCGGCGCTGATGGGCACCTTCTTCGGCAATCCGCTGACCTATGTGCCGATCGGCATTCTCGCGCTGAAAACCGGGCATTTCCTGCTGGGCACGCGATTCGACGAACGCTCGCACCGCTCGTTCGGGGGCAAGTTCGTGGATGCCTGGGACGATCTGTGGAACAACGTTCTGGCGATGTTCAGCGACCGGGTCGCCGATTGGCGCGGTCTGCATGTCTTTTACGACACGATCTTCTTTCCCTACATGATCGGCGGAACCATCGTCGGCATAGTGGCGGGCGCGCTTGCCTATTACCTGACCGTCCCGGTGATCCGGGCCTATAAACGCCGCCGGCGCAACCTCATCAAGAAGAAGTTCGACGCGATCAAGCAGCGGGCCGCCACCAAGGCCGACCACGGCATCAAGGCGGATTGAGGCCGCGCCGATTGCCTTTGCTTCACCATGGCAGCGAAAGGCGATAGGTTGCGCGCGTTCAGTCGTGAAAGGATAGAAAATGGCAGATGAACGGTTGCGTCTGGGCGTGAACATCGATCACGTCGCCACCTTGCGCAATGCGCGCGGCGGTGCCTTGCCCGATCCGGTGCGTGCGGCGCTGATGGCGCAGGAGGCGGGGGCCGACGGTATCACCGCCCATCTGCGCGAGGATCGCCGCCACATCCGCGACGACGATATCTGGGCGTTGATGGAGGCCACTTCGGTGCCGCTGAATTTCGAGATGGCGGCGACCGATGAAATGCAGCGGATCGCGCTGCGCCACAAACCCCACGCGGTCTGCATCGTGCCCGAGAAGCGCGAGGAACGCACCACCGAGGGCGGGCTGGACGTGGCAAAGGATGAAAGGCAGCTGGCCGATTTCATAACTCCGCTGCGCGATGCCGGCTGCCGGGTGTCGCTGTTCGTCGCAGCCGACCGCGCCCAGATCGACAGCGCCGCACGCATCGGCGCGGCCGTCGTGGAACTGCATACCGGCGCCTATTGCGATTTCGTCGCCGAGGGGGAAACCGCCAAGGCATCTGCGGAACTTGGCCGTCTGCGCGAGATGTCGGCGCATGCCCATTCGCTGGGGCTGGAGGTGCATGCGGGTCATGGCCTGAGCTATGACACCGTGCAGTCCGTCGCCGCCTTTCCCGAGCTGCGCGAGCTCAACATCGGGCATTTCCTGATCGGCGAGGCGGTGTTTTGCGGCCTGACCGAGGCCATCGCCGAGATGCGCCGCCTGATGGACGAGGCGCGCGCATGAGGTTGGGCCTTGCCCTGATCGTGGCGCTCGCCGCCGCGCCGGCCATCGCCTGCACCGTTCCCGACGGGGCCGCCGGCATGCGATCCGCGCTTGTCGATGCGAGCAATGCGGCGCGGGCAGACAATGGCCGGAACGCGCTCGAGCAAGACGACACGCTTGCCCGAATCGCGCAGGATCATGCCTGCTGGATGGCCGATACGGGCAATTTCTCGCACAAGGGCGAGGGTGGTTCCACCAGCGCCGACCGCGCGCGCGCCGCGGGCTATGATTATCGTTTCATCGCCGAGAACATCGCGTTCGGGCAGCGGACGGTCGATCAGGTCGTCTCGGGCTGGATGCAGAGCAGGGGGCACCGCAAGAACCTGCTCTCGCCCGATGCCGCCGAGATCGGCATCGGTATCGCGGCCAACGATAACGGGCGAATCTACTGGGTGATGTCGCTGGGGCAGACGTTGCCGCGATGATCCTGGGCATCGGCACCGACCTGGCGAATATCGAGCGGATCCAGCGCACGCTGGACCGGTTCGGCGACCGGTTCCGCAACCGCGTCTTCACCGACATCGAACAGCGCAAGGCCGAACGCCGCGCCGACACGGCGGGCACCTACGCCAAACGCTGGGCCGCGAAAGAGGCGTGCTCCAAGGCGCTGGGCACCGGCCTGCGGATGGGCATCGCGTGGAAGGACATGTCGGTCACCAACCTCGTGACCGGCCAGCCGGTCATGCATGTCACCGGCTGGGCCGCCGACCGGCTGGCGCAGATGACCCCGCGGGGACACGAGGCGATCATCCATGTGACGCTGACCGATGATCACCCCTGGGCGCAGGCCTTCGTGCTGATCGAGGCCCGTCCGCTTGCAGAGCGGCCGCATACCTTGACACCGGAACGCGCGCCCCGCATGTAGCGCCAGATCCCGCCAAATCACCGGAGAACCGCATGGCCAGCAAAGCCAAGACAGGAAACGCGATCGTCGAGACGGTGAAGACAGTCGTCTATGCGCTGCTGATCGCGGGAGTCTTCCGCACGCTGTTCTTCCAGCCGTTCTGGATTCCGTCCGGATCGATGAAGGAAACGCTGCTGATCGGCGATTTCCTGTTCGTGAACAAGATGGCCTATGGCTATTCCTATGCCTCCTGTCCCAGCCTGATGCTGCCGAGCGTCGGCATCGATATCGACGCCAAGGACGTGTGCGGGTTCCTGCAGAACGACAACAAGCGCCTGTTCGGCGGTGAACCCGAACGCGGCGACGTTGTGGTGTTCCGCCACCCGGTGTCGGGGCGCGATTTCATCAAGCGCCTGATCGGCCTGCCCGGTGACCGCGTCCAGATGAAAGACAGCGTGCTGCACATCAATGACGAGCCGGTGGAATTGCGCGATGCCGGCGTGTTCGAGGAAACCTACGCTCCGCAAGGATCCCAAGGCGCAAGCCCGCGTTGCGAAAACGGCCCCGTCGGGCCCGGCGGCATTTGCATCAAGTCGCGCCAGATCGAGACCCTGCCCAACGGACGCGAACATTCCATCCTGAATATCGGCGTGCAGAGTTCGGACAATACCGGTGTCTATGTGGTGCCCGAGGGGCATTATTTCTTCATGGGCGACAACCGCGACAATTCCAGCGACAGCCGACTGCCGCAATCGGCCGGCGGGGTCGGGTTCGTGCCTTACGAGAACCTGATCGGGCGCGCGGATCGCATCATGTTCTCGTCCGCCGGACGGTCGATGCTGTTTTTCTGGACCTGGCGCGGCGACCGTTTCTTCAAGAGGATCGAGTGAAGCTATCAAGCGACGCAGTTGCCTTCGAGAAGCGGATCGGCCACCGGTTCGCCCGGCCCGAACTGTTGATCCGGGCGCTGACACACGGGTCGATCTCGTCGCCCACGCGGGCGGATAACCAGCGGCTGGAATTTCTCGGCGACCGGGTGCTGGGTCTGGTCATGGCGACCGCGCTGCTGGAACAGGATCCAAATGCCAGCGAGGGCCAGCTTGCGCCGCGCTTCAACGCGCTGGTGCGCAAGGAGACCTGCGCCGATATCGCGCGCGAGATCGATCTGGGCGCGGTGCTGAAACTGGGCCGCTCCGAGATGATTTCGGGCGGCCGGCGCAAGCAGGCGCTGCTGGGGGATGCCATCGAGGCGGTGATCGCCGCCGTTTACACGGATGCCGGGTTCGAGGCGGCGCGCGACATGATCCTGCGCCTCTGGGGTGAGCGGATCGCGCGTGTTGACGCCGATGCGCGCGATGCCAAGACCGCGTTGCAGGAATGGGCGCAGGCCCGCGGGCTGAAACCCCCTCAATATGTCGAACTCGATCGCAGCGGCCCGGACCACGCGCCGGTCTTCACCATCGCCGCCCGCCTGCCAGACGGGACCGAGGCCAGCGCAAGCGCCGGTTCCAAACGTCAGGCCGAACAGGGCGCGGCCACCGCATTGCTGGAAAAACTGGAGCAAACCACATGACCCGCGCCGGATTCGTCGCCCTGATCGGAGAGCCGAACGCCGGCAAATCCACGCTGCTGAACCGCATGGTCGGGGCCAAGGTGGCGATCGTCACGCACAAGGTGCAGACCACGCGCGCCCGCATCCGCGGTATCGCCATCGAGGGCGAGACACAGATCGTTTTCGTCGATACACCGGGCCTGTTCCAGCCGCGCCGCCGGCTGGATCGCGCGATGGTCGCCGCCGCCTGGAGCGGGGCGGCGGATGCCGATGTGATCGTCTTGCTGATCGAGGCGCATCGCGGCGTCACCGATGGCGTGGAACGCATCATTGAGGCGCTGCCAGGTGTTGCCACCGGGCGCAAGGTGGCGCTGGCGATCAACAAGATCGACCGCGTGAAACCCGAGGTGCTGCTGGGCCTGACCCGCGATCTGAACGACCGCTTCGCCTTTGCCGAGACCTTTCTGATCTCGGCGGAAAAGGGGCATGGCGTGGGCCGCTTGCGCGAATGGCTGGCCGGTGAACTGCCCGAGGGTCCGTGGCTTTACCCGGAGGACCAGATCGCCGATCTGCCGATGCGGATGATCGCGGCCGAGATGACGCGCGAGAAACTGACCCTGCGGCTGCATCAGGAACTGCCCTATCAGATGACTGTCGAAACCGAGAGCTGGGAAGAGCGCAAGGACGGATCGGTCCGGATCGATCAGGTGATCTATGTCGTGCGCGATGGCCACAAGGGCATCGTTCTGGGCAATAAGGGCGAGACGATCAAGGCGGTTTCGACAGCCGCCCGCGAGGAATTGCGCGAATTTCTGGGCCGCAAGGTGCACCTGTTCCTGCAGGTCAAGGTGCGTCCGAACTGGCTGGAGGATTCCGAGCGCTATTCCGAAATGGGGCTGGATTTCAAGGACGGGAACTGAGCGCGATGTCGCGCCTGACCGCACAATTCTGGGTGCAGGCCTATCTGGCGCGGCTGCGGCTGTCCGACATTCCGGCCTATGTGGTTGCGCATGGCGACGACACTGCCGGCGCGGTGCTGGTCAAGCTTGCCACGCTGGACGGTCGGGCACAGGCGTTCCAGCGCGGGTTCGATCTTGGCACCGGGGCGCGGCGATGGGATGTTCTGGCCGAAGGTGCCGAGGCCGATGTCGACGCGGCCATCGCCCGTCAGCGCGGGTTCGATCCCGATCTCTGGGTGATCGAGGTCGAAGACCGGCAGGGGCGGCATTTGCTTGACCAGCCGGGACTGGAGTAGAGTGGTCCGGCAACCGGGGACGCGATATGGAATGGCGTGATCAGGGTATCCTGCTGAGCACACGCCGCCATGGCGAGAGCGGCGCAATCGTCGAGGCATTCACCCGCGCACATGGCCGCCACATGGGCGTGGTGCGCGGGGGCGGCAGTCGGCGCATCGCGCCGATCCTGCAACCGGGCGCGCAGCTGGATCTGACCTGGCGCGCGCGATTGTCCGAACATCTGGGCGCCTACACGGTTGAACCGGTGCGCAGCCGTGCCGCTGCGGCGATGTCGGGCCGGCTGTCGCTGGCGGGGCTGAACGCGGTGACGGCGTTGTTGTCCTTCTGTTTGCCGGAACGCGAGGCGCATGAACCGCTTTACCAGCGCAGCGAACAATTGCTGGACCTTCTGGGGCAGGACGATCTGTGGCCGCTGGCCTATCTGCGCTGGGAGCTCGCGCTGCTGGAGGATTCCGGATTCGGGCTCGATCTGACGCAATGCGCCGCGACCGGCGCGAGCGACGATCTTGCCTATATCTCGCCGCGCACCGGGCGGGCGGTGTCGCGCAAAGGCGCGGGGGATTGGGCGCATCGCCTGTTGCCGCTGCCCGATTGCCTGCGCGGCATCGGCCCGGCCCCGGACGCGGAAATCGCGCAGGGGCTGACCGTGACCGGCCATTTCCTGACTGATCGCCTGGCCCCCGCGCTTGGCAACAATCCTCTGCCCGAGGCCCGCGCGCGGTTCGTGGAAACCTTCGCGCGCAGGCTGTGAGGCGCGCGATCAGCCCAGCAGACGCCGCGCGATCACCTGCGCCTGAATTTCCGCCGCGCCCTCGAAGATGTTGAGGATACGCGCGTCGCACAGCACGCGGGAGATCTGATATTCCAGTGCAAACCCGTTGCCGCCGTGGATCTGAAGGCCGTTGTCGGCGGCGGCCCATGCGACACGCGCGCCCAGCAGCTTGGCCATGCCGGCCTCAAGGTCGCAGCGGCGGCCATGGTCCTTTTCCCAGGCGCTGAAATAGGTCAGCTGCCGCGCCACCATGATCTCGACCGCCATCATCGCCAGCTTGCCGGAAACGCGCGGAAACTCGATCAAGGACTTGCCGAATTGCTTGCGGTCAACGGCATATTGCATGGCGATGTCCAGCGCCGATTGCGCCACCCCGATGGCGCGCGCGGCGGTCTGGATGCGGGCGGATTCGAACGTCTCCATCAGCTGCTTGAAGCCCTTGCCTTCTTCGCCGCCCAGAAGATTCTCGCCCTTGACGTGGAAATTGTCGAAACCGAGTTCGTATTCCTTCATGCCGCGATAACCCAGCACCTCGATCTCGCCGCCGGTCATGCCCTCGGTCGGGAACGGGTTTTCGTCCGTTCCGGGCGTCTTTTCCGCGAGGAACATCGACAATCCGCGATGGTCGGTGGTGTCGGGATCGGTGCGCGCCAGCAGGGTCATCACATGAGTGCGCGCGGCGTGGGTGATCCACGTCTTGTTGCCGGTCACGCGATAATCATCGCCGTCTTTCACCGCGCGGGTGCGAAGGGAGCCGAGATCGGAGCCGGTGTTGGGTTCGGTGAATACCGCCGTCGGCAGGATCTCGGCGCTGGCGATTTTCGGCAGCCAGTGTTCCTTTTGCGCCTCGGTGCCGCCGCACAGGATCAGTTCGGCCGCGATCTCGCTGCGGGTGCCAAGGGAGCCAACACCGATATAGCCGCGCGACAATTCCTCGCTGACCACGCACATCGACGCCTTGGACAAGCCAAGCCCGCCAAATTCCTCGGGGATGGTCAGGCCGAACACACCCATTTCCGCCAGTTCCTCGATCACCTCCATCGGGATCAACTCGTCCTTGAGGTGCCAGTCATGGGCAAATGGTGCGACCTGTTCGGTGGCGTAGCGGCGGAACTGGTCGCGGATCATCTCCAGTTCTTCCTCCAGCCCGGTGGCGCCGAAGGTCGCGTTGGCGGTCTGGTCCTGCATCAGTTCCACAAGGCGGGTGCGCGCGGTCTGGCTGTTGCCGCTTTCGCAAAGCGTCACCACCTCGGGCGTCATCAGCGCGCGCGCGTCGTCCTGCGAAACGCCCATGTCCTGCAGGCGGATGATCTCGCCCTGGCTCATCGGGATGCCGCCCGCGATCTGCGAGAGATACTCGCCAAACGCGATCTGATGGATCAGCTGCTCCATTTCGCCAAAGCGGCCCTCGTTCTTCAGCCGCTCGGCCCAGGCCTGCATCTGCACGAGGCTCTGGCGATAGGTTTCCAGCCAGGCCAGCCCGTGCGCGGCGGTCTGTTGCGCCTCGATCAATGCGCCGGAAACGCGCCCGTCCTTGCTGACCTTGTCGCGCAGGTGATCGCGCGCGGTTTCGAAAACGACCTTGACAGGGTCGAGTGTCGCGCCGGTGAGGGTCAGAAGATCCGGCAGGATCGTCGCGGTATCTGCGGTGTCTGTCATGGTCGGGTCCTGTCCGTCATGGGCCATCGATCTGTTCCTTTTGTCGCACGAACCCGGTCCTAATCATTTCGCAGGTGCAGCGCAACATAAATACCCGTTGCCTTTCCGCTGCGGTCGATAGTTGCGCAGCCAAGTGTGTGACACCTGCGGCAACGACCCGGGGAGCAACGAAAACGCCCCGCCGTTTCGGGCGGGGCGCAGGGTTTTGCGACACTCGGCGTTCAGCCGATGGCGGCGGCGCGCACATCCTCGTCGATATAGGGCAGGTATTGCTCGAAATTGTCGGCGAACAGATCGACCAGACGCGCCGCCTGGCGGTCATAGGATTCCGGATTGTCCCATGTCCGGCGAGGATTTAGCAGCACCTCGGGCACGCTGGGTGCTGTCAGCGGCACCTCGAAGCCGAAATTCTCGTCCTTGCGGAATTCCCGTTCGGCCAGGGTGCCGTCCAGTGCGGCGCTCAGCAATGCGCGGGTGGCGTGGATCGGCATGCGCGAGCCGGTGCCGTGGGCGCCGCCGGTCCAGCCGGTATTGACCAGCCAGCAGGTCGCGCCGTGCTCGGCGATCTTGTCGCGCAGAAGGTTGCCGTAAACTTCGGGACGGCGCGGCATGAACGGCGCGCCGAAACAGGTGGAGAAGGTCGGTTCCGGTTCGGTCACGCCGCGTTCGGTCCCGGCCACCTTGGATGTGAAGCCCGACAGGAAATGATACATCGCCTGCGCTGGCGTCAGACGGGCGATCGGGGGCAGCACACCGAAGGCGTCGCAGGTCAGCATTATGATGTTCTTGGGATGCCCGCCCATGGCGGTCGGAGAGGCGTTCGAGATATACTCGAGCGGATAGGCGCAGCGCATGTTCGCCGTCAGGCTGTCATCCTCGAAATCCAGCTCCAGCGTGTCGGGATCGAACACCATGTTCTCGATCACGGTGGCGAACTTGGTGGTGGTCGCAAAGATCTCCGGCTCGGCCTCGCGGCACAGGTGGATGGTCTTGGCATAGCAGCCGCCTTCGAAGTTGAAGATGCCGCGATCGGACCAGCCATGCTCGTCGTCGCCGATCAGCACGCGTTCGGGATCGGCCGACAGCGTCGTCTTTCCGGTGCCCGAAAGGCCGAAAAACACCGCCGAGTCCACCGGATTGCCCATCGCGTGATTGGCCGAACAATGCATCGGCATGACGTTTTCTTCGGGAAGCAGATAATTCAGCAGCGAGAAGACAGATTTCTTGTTTTCGCCGGCATATTCGGTGTTGGCGATCAGGATCAGCTTGCGGTCGAAATTCGTCGCGATGACGGTTTCGCTGCGGCAATCGTGCTTCTTGGGGTCGGCGCGGAAGCTGGGGCAGTTGATGACTGTGAAATCGGCGGTGAAATCCTTCAGCGCCTCGGCGTCGGGACGGCGCAGCATGTGGCGGATGAACAGGCCGTGCCAGGCCAGTTCGGTCACCATGCGCACGTTGATCGCGTGGGCGGGGTCGGCGCCGCCGATCAGATCCTGCACGAAATAATCGCGCCCCTTCATATGCTCGATCATGTCGGTATAGAGCGCGTCGAAACCGGCGGGCGACATTTCCGCATTGTTTTCCCACCAGATGGAATCGGCCACGCTGTCGGTCCTGACGACGTGCTTGTCGTTGGGCGAGCGGCCGGTGAACTTGCCGGTCGTGACCAGCAACGCGCCACCCCGGCCCAGCGTGCCCTCGCCATGTGTCAGCGCCGCTTGCACCAGCGCCGGCTCGATCAGGTTGTAATAGACATTCCCCAGCCCCTCGATGCCCTGATCTTCAAGGCGGAATTGCGGGTTGACCTGTCCAGATGTCATGCTCTTATTCTCCTGTGCCGACACTTTCAGAATGCTCGCGGCGCAGGGGCGATCCGACCACCTTCCCGACACCGATAGCCGGGTATTAGCATGTCGGTTCAGCGGCTGAACAGGACGCTTTGGCGCAGTTAGCGCCACCAGAGCGAGGTTTAGCGCAACCATTGATTCGGTGGACGCCGGCGAATTCGCCGAATTGCGGCAATTCAGTCAATGCTAAGGAATTTTTGGCTCAATGACATGGGATGGCCCGCGTGATTCGCCACGACAGCGATGCGGCGGCCGCAAACGTGAATTGACGAAGCAATGGGAAAAGGAATTTTCCAATGTCCAGAATTGCGCTGGTTGACGACGACAGGAACATCCTGACATCGGTCGCGATGACGCTCGAAGCCGAAGGGTTCGATGTGGAAACCTACAATGACGGGCAGGCGGCTCTGGACGCGTTCAACCGCAAGATGCCGGACATGGCGGTGCTCGACATCAAGATGCCGCGGATGGACGGTATGGATCTGTTGCAGCGCGTGCGCCAGAAAAGCCGGATTCCGGTTATATTCCTGACCTCCAGGGACGAGGAAATCGACGAGGTGCTGGCGCTGCGCATGGGGGCCGACGATTATGTGAAAAAGCCGTTTTCCCAACGGCTTCTGGTCGAGCGGGTCCGCGCCCTGCTGCGCCGTCAGGAGGTTCTGTCGGGCGACGTGGACGACGCCGACGCGGAGTCGCGCGTGATCGAGCGGGGGCAATTGCGCATGGATCCGCTGCGTCACGCCGTCACCTGGAAAGGCCGCGACGTGGCGCTGACCGTGACCGAATTTCTGCTGCTCCAGGCGCTGGCCCAGCGCCCCGGCTTCGTCAAAAGCCGCGATCAGCTGATGGATGTCGCCTATGACGATCAGGTCTATGTGGACGACCGGACGATCGACAGCCACATCAAGCGTCTGCGCAAGAAAATGCGCACCGCCGACGATGATTTCGCGGCGATCGAGACGCTTTATGGCATCGGCTACAAATACAACGAGGAATAGAACGCGCCGTGCGTGACATCGCGCCATCTCCGGCCCCTGCGACGGGCGATGCCGTGCCGAACGCATCGGCGCATGAACCCAATGCGGGATTGCGTGTCCGGCATGGGGCGGGCAGGGGCCTGTTTCCCCTCCGGGCGTCGCCGCTGACCCGCAAGATCGTCACGTTCAACCTGATTGCGCTGAACGTCATGGTCGCCGGCATCTTCTATCTCAATGCCTCGCGCGAAAGTCTTGTGGTGCAACGGGCCAGCGCGCTGGTGGCCGAAGCCGAACTGATCGCAAACGTGATTCAGGCGCGGTTGCCGCGCTCCGGCCCCGTCAGCCTGCCCGCCGCCGGCGATCTGGACCTGGGGGAGACGCTGGCGGATCTCAACCTGCGAAACGGTATCGACGTGTTCGTTTTCGACACGTCGCGGATGCTGCTGGGCCGGACCCGCGGCGAAAACCAGAGCGGGGCGCTGGCGGCGCTGACACCGGACCGGACCGGGCGCACCATTCTCGGCGATTTCGTCGCGCTGATATGGCGGGGAATCGGTCCGGTATTCTCGACGGTATCGCGCGATCGCGCGCCGACGCTGGAAGACCAGTTGCGCGCGATGGTTGCGCGCACCATCACCGGAGGGTCGCAGGTGGATACCGGGCTGGACACCGCCGGTGGCACGGTCATTTCGTCGACAACGCCGATCCGGCATGATGGAACGGTGCTGGGCATCGTTGCGGTTGCCAGCCCGTCAGGCGAGATCGACGCGCTTGTGCGGGGTGAACGCGAACGGGTGCTGCAGATGTTCGTCGTCGCGGTCCTCGTCTCGGTGGGTCTCAGCCTGGTGCTGTCCTCGACGATCGCCAACCCGCTTGCCCGGCTGGCCGAGGCCGCCGAACTGGGCCGTGACCGCAATGCCGGCAAGGCCGACAGCGGCCGCATCCGCATTCCTGATCTCAGCGCCCGTCCGGACGAGATCGGCCGCCTCAGTCGTGCCTTGCGGGGGATGGTTGCGGCATTATACAATCGCATCGACGGAAACGAACAATTCGCCGCCGATGTCGCCCACGAGATCAAGAACCCGCTGGCCAGCCTGCAATCGGCGGTCGGCACCCTGCGCCGGGTCCGGCGCGACGATCAGCGCGAAAGGCTGCTGGAGGTGATCGAGCACGACGTTCGTCGCCTCGACCGGCTGGTCAGCGACATCTCCAACGCCTCGCGGCTGGATGCCGAACTGGTGAAGGAAGAACAAAAGAGCTTTGACCTGCTGAAAATGCTCGAAAGCCTCAATCAACATCTGGGGGCGGACGCCCGCGCCGGCGGCATCGACTACATCACCGACCTGCCGCGCGACACCATCATCCTGCATGGGCTGGAGGCGCGGCTGGCGCAGGTTTTCGTCAACCTCATCACCAATGCGATCTCGTTTTGCGAACCGGGGGACGCGATCCGGGTCTGGGTGCGCAAGCGCGAAAATCGCGTGCTGGTCGTGGTCGAGGATACCGGCCCCGGCATCCCCGAAGAGGCGCTGGGCATGGTTTTCAAACGCTTCTACTCGCAGCGCCCCGAGCAGAATTTCGGCAACAATTCCGGCCTCGGTCTGGCGATTTCCCGCCAGATCGTCGAGGCCCATGGCGGTGTGATATGGGCCGAAAATATCCGCCCGACCGAGGCCGACATCACTTCGGAACCGCTGGGGACGCGCTTTGTCGTGGGGCTTCCGAATTGACGGGCGATACGGTCCTGCACGCCAGTTGCGTGACGGCGCATGGGCGCGGGTTGCTGATCCGGGGGGCGTCGGGCAGCGGAAAATCGTCGCTCGCGCTGGCGCTGATGGCGCTGGGCGCGCGTCTGGTCGCCGATGACCGCGTCGTTCTGAACCTGCGCGCGGATTGCGTGATCGCCAGCGCACCCGACCCGCTGCGCGGTTTGATCGAGGCTCGCGGCATCGGCCTGCTGCATGCGGAGGTGCTGCACGAGACCCCGCTTGATCTGGTGATCGATCTGGATCGTATCGAGCCCGACCGGATGCCGCCACCCCGGCAAGCGCGCCTGCTGGGGCAGGATCTGACCTTGCTTTATCGCGTTGAAAACATACATTTCACGTCGATGGTGATGCAGTATCTCAAGGCCGGGCGGCAAACGACATGAGCGGCGGACAGGTGCCTTCGGATACGCGTCTTGTGCTGGTGACCGGCCCGTCCGGTGCCGGACGGTCGACCGCGATCAACGTTCTCGAGGATCTGGAATACGAGGCGATCGACAACCTGCCGCTGCACCTTTTGCCGCGCCTTCTGGACGGGCCGCCACCGGTGCGACCCATGGCGCTGGGCATCGACACCCGCAACCGCGATTTCGCCACGACCACGCTGATCGAACTGATCGACCAATTGTCGATCCGTCCGGACACCGACTTGACCGTGCTCTATCTCGATTGTCGGACCGACATCCTGCTGCGCCGTTTTTCCGAGACCCGCCGCCGGCATCCGATGGCGCCCGGCGAAAGCCCCGAAACCGGGGTGGCGCGCGAACTGGATCTGCTGGCACCGATCCGCGCACGCGCCGATACGCTGGTCGATACGTCCGAGTTGAACGTGCATCAGTTGCGCATCGAGATCGAGCGCCTGTTCGCGCCGCGCTCGGGCCGGCAGCTGGCGATTTCGGTGCATTCGTTTTCCTACAAGCGCGGGCTGCCGCGCGGCATCGACATGGTGTTCGACTGCCGCTTCCTCAGCAATCCCTATTGGGTGCCCGAACTGCGCGCGCTGGACGGGCGCGACGATGCGGTGCGCACGCATGTGGCGCAGGATCCGCTGTTCGCGCCCTTCTTCGACCGCGTGCTGGATCTGACGCGCCTGTTGCTGCCCGCCTATACCGACGGGGGCAAGGCGCATCTGTCGATCGCCTTTGGCTGCACCGGCGGACAGCACCGTTCCGTCGCGATGGCCGAAGGTCTGGCCATGGCCCTTGCGCAGGACGGGCGGCAGGTGTCAATAAGGCACCGTGAGCTGGAACGCCGCAAAACCGATGAGAGGCCGGTGTGATCGGGATCGTGATTGTCGCCCATGGCGGGCTGGCAAGGGAATATCTTGCCGCGATGGAGCATGTCGTCGGCACCCAGCCCGGGCTGGCGGCCGTTTCCATCGAAGCCGATCACAACCGTGCCGAGAAGGAATGTGAAATTTTTTGCGCTGCGGATGCCGTCGATACCGGGGACGGCGTCATCCTGGTTACGGATCTGTTCGGCGGCTCGCCCTCCAACCTCAGCATGAAGGCCTGCCGGGTTGACAACCGCCGGATACTTTACGGCGCAAATCTTCCGATGCTGATCAAATTGGCCAAGAGCCGGCACTTGACCGTGGCCGATGCCGCCCGCTCTGCGGTGGAGGCGGGTCGCAAATACATCAACACGAAGAACATAAGCCCCGAATAAAGGCCCGGATGATCGCCATGACCCAACGGACACTGAAAATCGTCAACGAAAAGGGCCTGCATGCCCGTGCCTCGGCCAAGCTGGTCGAGGTGGTCGAAGGCTTCGATGCCCGCGCCGAAGTTTCCCGCGACGGTCTGTCCGCGTCCGGCGACAGCATCATGGGGCTTTTGATGTTGGCAGCGTCCAGAGGAACGACTATTGAGATCCGGACCAGCGGACCGGATGCCGAGGCGCTCGCGGATGCACTCGAGGCACTGGTTGCGGACAAATTCGGCGAAGGGTTCTGATCGCCCGGCGTCAGGAGCGAAGAAAGAAACATTGGCGGATACCGCGCGAAACGGCAGCAGCCATGACAAATCCGACGGGGCCGCATCCCGACCGGGGGAGATATACGACCGGCGTACGCTGACCTATGCCAATTCCTTCGACGACCCGTGGACCAGCTTTGCCATCCGCGCGATCGAGTGGATGACCGGCAAGCTGACGATCCTGCGCATGGTCAACGCTTTCGAAAAACAGAACAGGAACTATCGCGGCCAGAAATTCTGGCGCGGCGCGCTGGATACGATGGGCATCGAGTTGCTCACGCCCGAGGCGCAAATCGCCAACATTCCGGCAGACGGGCCGGTGATCGTGGTCGCCAATCATCCCCATGGAATGGTCGACGGCATGGTGCTGGCGGATCTGATCGGGCGTGTGCGGCAGGATTACCGCATTCTTACGCGGTCGGTTCTGACCGGTCTGGACGAGGCGGCGACATCCTTCATGATCCCCGTGCCCTTCCCGCATGACCCCGATGTGCAGCGCAAGATGGTCGAAATGCGCGCCGCCGCCATGGATCATCTGGCGAATGACGGTGTGGTTGCGCTGTTCCCGTCGGGCGTGGTCATGTCGTCGGACAGCTGGTTCGGTCCGCCGATCGAGCGGGAATGGAACGTCTTTACCGCCAAGATGATCCGCCGGTCCGGCGCGCGGGTCGTGCCGGTCCATTTCTCCGGACACAACTCGCGCTGGTATCAGATCGCCTGCCGGATCTCGCCGACCTTGCGGCAGGGGCTGCTGCTGCACGAGATCGTGCGTTCCTGCAAAAAGCCGCAGGCACCCGTTGTCGGTGCGCCGCTCAGCGACGAGCAGATGGCATTGCTGGAAACCGATCCGCGCGGCTTCATGGCATGGCTGCGCCGTCACACGCTGTCGCTGGGTGATCAGGTCGCGGAGTGATCGCGCCTGAACCGCGCTTTCGCAAGCCGCCTCAGCGCGTCGGCACCGGCACGTCACCGCGATAATCGTAGAACCCGCGATCCGTCTTGCGGCCCAGCCATCCCGCCTCGACATATTTCGTCAAAAGCGGGCAGGGGCGGTATTTCGTGTCCGCCAATCCGTCATGCAGCACGTTCATGATCGCAAGGCACGTATCCAGCCCGATGAAATCGGCCAGTTCCAGCGGCCCCATCGGGTGGTTCGCGCCCAGCTTCATCGATTCGTCGATGGAAAGCACGCTGCCGACGCCCTCGTAGAGGGTATAGACCGCTTCGTTTATCATCGGCATCAGGATGCGGTTGACGATGAAGCCGGGAAAATCCTCGGCCGAGGCGGAGGTCTTGTTCAGCCGGTCCACCACCTCCTTGCAGGCATTGTAGGTCGCCTCGTCGGTGGCGATGCCGCGGATCAGTTCGACCAGTTGCATCACCGGAACGGGGTTCATGAAATGGAACCCCATGAACCGTTCGGGGCGGTCGGTCCGGCTGGCCAGCCGGGTGATCGAGATCGAGGAGGTGTTCGACGTCAGGATGGTCTCGGGCTTGAGATGCGGTTGCAGATCCTCGAAGATCGCCTGTTTCACGCTTTCGCGCTCGGTCGCGGCCTCGATCACCAGATCGACATCGCCCAGATCGGAAAGTTTCAGCGTGGTCCGGATCCGTTTCATCGCATCGGCCATCGCGTCCTGCGTGATTTTTCCGCGACTGGCCTGACGCGACATGTTGCCGTCGATAAGGGCCAGCGCCTCGTCCAGTGCGTTCTGGCTGATATCGGTCATCAGCACGTCATATCCGGCCAGCGCCATGACATGGGCGATGCCGTTGCCCATCTGTCCCGCTCCGATCACGCCGATTGTCTGAATGCTCATGGCCCGCGCCCTTCTGTTGTTCCGCGGCACCTTATCGGCCTTGCGGGGGGTGCCACAAGGGGCCGTGATGCCGCCAATTTGCCGCAAATCCGCGCATTGACCGAATCGCAAGGAACGCAAGGCAAACCTGTGCGCGGGCAAGGTGATTGTGGTGATACTCATGAGCTATGAGGAGAAGGGCGCGCTTGCGCCCGAGGAAATATCCTGCCGGTATGGCGCATCGCGTCTGCAATGCCGCGGCCCGCTGCGTGATCCCGGTCGGGGGTATCTGGCCTTTCTGGGGGGGCAGGAGACCTATGGCAGGTTCGTCGCCGATCCTTTCGTGTCGCTGATCGAGCGCGATCTGGGACGGGATTGTGTCAATCTGGGGTGCCTGAATGGCGGGCTGGATGCCTATTTGCAGGATGATGATCTGCTGTCGATCACGCGCGGCGCGGATCTGGCGGTGATACAGGTGTCTGGCGCCCAGAATCTCGGCAATTCCTATTACCGGGTTCATCCGCGCCGGAACGACCGGTTCTTGACCGCAACGCCGGAATTGCGGGCGCTGTTCCCCGAGGTGGATTTTACCGAGTTTCATTTCAACACTCATCTGCTTCTCAGTCTTTACCGCCGCTCGCCCGAACGGTTTGCGACGGTACGGGCCGCGCTGGAGCAGACATGGCTGCTGCGGATGCGTGCCTTGATTGCGGCGATCGACGTGCCGGTGATGCTGCTGTGGCTGCGCTATGCCGGCCCGGAGGCGGCGCAAAAGGTTGCGCCGCTCAGGGCGAACCCGCTGCTGATCAGGCGCGACATGCTCGACGCTCTGGGGCGGGAATGTGCCGGTCTGGTCGAGGTTGCGGTCGCCGCGTCGGAAGCTGTGGGGGAGGTCGGGCAGATGCGCTGCACGCCGCTGCAACGACCTGGGGCCGGGCAACTGATCGGACCGGCGATGCACCGCGTCATCGCCGACCGCCTGTTGGCGGAACCAGCCCTTCAGACGCACAAATGAAAAGGCCCGCCGGTTGCGGCGGGCCCTGGAAAGCGTTGCGAATCGCGAGCGGATCAGCCGAGTTTTTCGATCAGTTCCGGCACGGCAGTGAACAGGTCGGCGACCAGTCCGTAATCGGCCACCTGAAAGATCGGCGCCTCTTCGTCCTTGTTGATCGCGACGATGATCTTGCTGTCCTTCATGCCCGCGAGGTGCTGAATCGCACCCGAGATGCCGACGGCGACGTAAAGCGCGGGGGCAACCACCTTGCCGGTCTGGCCCACCTGCCAGTCGTTCGGGGCATAGCCCGAATCGACCGCCGCGCGCGAGGCTCCGACGGCGCCGCCCAGCTTGTCGGCCAGTTTCTCGATCAGCGCGAAATCCTCTTCCGAGCCCAGACCGCGCCCGCCCGAGACGACGACGCCGGCGCTGGTCAGTTCCGGCCGGTCGCTTTCGGCAACCTTGTCCTCGACCCATTCCGACAGGCCGGGATTTTCCGCCGCCGCGATTGTTTCGACCGGTGCGGCATCCTGATCGCCTGCGGCGTCGAAGGTGGATGTGCGGATCGACACGACCTTTTTGGCGTCCTTCGATTTCACCGTCTGCACGGCGTTGCCGGCATAGATCGGGCGTTCGAACGTGTCGCCATCGACCACGCCCGAGACATCGGAAATCACCATCACATCCAGCAATGCGGCCACGCGCGGCAGCACGTTCTTGGCATCGGTGGTGGCCGGGGCCACGATGTGGTCGTAATCGCCCGCAAGGCTGACGATCAGGGCCGCCGTGGTTTCCGCCATGCGGTGGCCCAGGCTTTCGTCTTCGGCGACCAGCACCTTGGCGACGCCGGCGATCTTTGCGGCGGCCTCACCCGCGGCGGCGGCACTTGCGCCGCAGCACAGTGCGGTGACCTCGCCCATCTGGGCTGCGGCGGTCACGGCCTTGGAGGTCGCGTCAAGCGCGAGTTCGCCATCGGTCACTTCGGCAAGGAGAAGAACAGCCATCACACAGCCCCCGCTTCTTTGAGTTTCGCAACAAGTTCATCGACCGAGTCCACCTTGATCCCGGCAGCGCGCTGGGGCGGTTCGGCGGTCTTGACGATTTCCAGACGCGGGCTGACATCGACACCGTAATCGGCAGCGGTCTTTTCATCCAGCGGCTTTTTCTTGGCCTTCATGATGTTGGGCAGCGAGGCATAACGCGGCTCGTTCAGGCGCAGATCGACGGTGACGATGGTGGGCATCTTCACCTTGATGGTCTGCAAGCCGCCATCGACCTCGCGCGTGACCAGGGCGTGATCGCCCTCGATATCGAGATTGGAGGCGAAGGTGCCCTGGCTCCAGCCCAGAAGCGCGGCCAGCATCTGCCCCGTCGCGTTCATGTCGTTGTCGATCGCCTGCTTGCCCGCGATGACCAGCCCCGGCTGTTCCTCCTCGACGATCTTGGCCAGGATCTTGGCGACGGCCAGCGGTTCGATATCCTGATGCACGTCCTCGGCGGCGACCACCAGAATGGCGCGGTCGGCACCCATCGCCAGCGCCGTGCGCAGCGTTTCCTGCGCCTGCTTCACGCCGATGGAAACCGCGACGATCTCTTCGGCCTTGCCGGCCTCTTTCAGGCGGATCGCCTCTTCGACGGCGATCTCGTCGAAGGGGTTCATCGACATCTTGACGTTGGCCAGATCGACGCCGCTTCCGTCCGCCTTGACGCGGACCTTCACGTTATAGTCGATCACACGCTTGACAGGCACCAATACCTTCATCTGCGGTTCTCTCCTCGTATTGTCGAGCCGCCAGCGACTCGTTTCAAAAAACACTCCCACGTTTGATAGCGGGCCGTTGCGCGTGAAAACAGGGCAAAATCGTCACGTCACGCGGGCAACGCGGCGTCGGATTTCACCGGTTCGCCCCCGGAACCCACAACACGTCGTCCTTGCCGCCATTGTTGGCCATGCGCGCGGCCACGAAGAACCAGTCGCTGAGGCGGTTGAGATAGCGGATCGCGGCGCCGTTGACGTCCTCGCTCGCGGCCAGTTCGACGGCCAGCCGCTCGGCCCTGCGCGATACGGTGCGGCAGACATGCAGATGCGCGGCCAGCGCCGTGCCGCCCGGCAGGATGAAGCTGCGCAGCGGATCGAGGCTGGTGTTCATCAGGTCGATCTCGGTTTCCAGGCGCTTGACCATCTCGTCATTGACGCGCAGCGGTGGGTATTCGGCCGTTTCGTCGCTTGCCATGTCGGGACGGCACAGATCGGCGCCCAGATCGAACAGGTCGTTCTGGATGCGCGACAGCGCGGTGTCGGTTTCGCCATCCGCATGCAGCCGCGCGACCCCCAGCATCGAGTTCAATTCGTCCGTGGTGCCATAGGCGGCGACACGGTCGGAATATTTCGCGACCCGCGCGCCATCCCCCAGCGCCGTCTGTCCCGCATCGCCGGTGCGTGTGTAAATCTTGTTCAGGACGACCATGTTTCTATCCTCTGAATCCGCGTGTCCATACATAGATCGCGATCAGCACGACCGCGATCAATTGCGCCACGATCCGCAGGCGCATCATCTTGTTGCCGTATTTGCGGTTGAAGCTTCCCCCTTTGGCAAAGCCGCCGATACCGATCATCAAAATGACCGCAACGGCCAATACCGATATCAGAACCACAACGAAAAAGGGGTCGTCCATGCGCTTTGGCTTCCTGGTTGTTCCTGCATCACCTAGCGCATGAGGGGCCAAAAGGCGAACCGCTTTTTCAGATCCGCGCCACGATCCGGTCGATCATCCGGGCCGACAGCACGCGGCGCAGATAGCCGCCGAAATAGGTCGCCGTGGTGACGTAATACCGCGGTCTGGGGTTGGGGCTGTCCAATGCCCGGATCAGTTTGGTGGTGACCGCGGCGGGGGCAAGCTCGAACAGATCTGGGCCGCCGCCCTGATACATGCGCGGGATCAGCCGGGTTTCGTAATCGGCGCGCCGGGCCGCGTTTTTCCAATCTATGTAACGCTCGAAATAGGGGATGCCCTTTTCGCGGAACTTGGTTGTGATCGGTCCCGGCTCGATCAAAACGACATGGATGCCGGTGCCGCGCAGTTCGACGCGCATCGTGTCGCTCAGCCCTTCCAGCGCGAACTTGGTGGCGATATAGGCCCCGCGCCACGGGATCGCGACAAGGCCGAGCCCCGAGGAACATTGCACGATCCGCCCATGCCCCTGCGCGCGCATGACGGGGATCACCTGCCGCGTCAGGTCGTGCCAGCCCAGCAGGTTCGCCTCGAAGATCGCGCGCATCCCGTCGCGGGGCAGATCCTCGACCAGCCCGGCCATCTGGTGCGCGCCGTTGTTGAACAGCGCATCCAGCGTTCCGCCCGTCGCCTCCAGCACCTCGGCCAGACCGTCGCGGATGGATCCCTCGTCGCAATAATCGATCCGGGGGCTGTCAAACCCGTCGCCGCGCAATCGCGCGCAATCGTCCTCCTGCCGGCAGGAGGCAAAGACCCGCCAGCCGCGCGCGCGCAATCCATGCGCCGCGTCCGCGCCGATCCCCGAGGAGCACCCGGTGATAAGGATGGATCTCTGCATTCCGCCCGCCCGTCATATGCGTCGGCGTGCAGCTATGCCGGTTGCGCGCCCCCGAGGCAAGCGTCGTGCTCAACGGCCTTTGCCGATCAGCGATGCCGCGATCCACCCCATCCGCCTGTCACGCAGGTCTCGCAGCCGCAGCCAGCCGTTGCCGGGATCGCTCAGCACCTCGACCTCGTCGCCAAGGTTCATCCGGGCGATCACCGGATACGTCGTTCCCGGCCCCTGCCGCATGTTCACATGGGTGCCGATCACCGGCCGGATATCGGAGGGGCGTTGTTGCGGTTCATCCGGATCCGGGCCGCCGAGGGCCAGATCGCGCGACTCCAACGCGGCCAGTTGCACCGAGTCGCCGGCGTCGAAATCGTCGAGCGGATCGGAAAAGATCGCCGGCGCCGTCTCGAGGCTGGCGCGCAGCGCATTCGCCCGCGCGGGATCGTCCGGCCTTTGCCGCTTTGCCGGTTCGGGCCGCAGGTTCGCGATTACGGGCCGTGCCGTGATTTCGTCCGCGCTTGCCGGGTCCGGCGCCTGCGCAATGGTGACAGGCGGTTCGGGCGGGCGGAAATCGCTGCCCCCGCTCATCTCGTAGAAAGCCCAGCCCAGAAAAAAGAACGTCAGAACGATAAAGCGTTTCACAACGCGACCCCCAAACAAAACATACCCCGTAAACACAACCAACGGCAGACTGTCCGGTTCCGCATTCTACCATATCGCGCGACGATTCGATATCGCCTGCGCGCTCACGGCGTGGCTTTACGGGCGCGCATTGCCAGCGTATCACGGCGCGCATGAGCGATCTCACAGACGACCCGACCCCCAAGACCGGCGAATATGCCGAACCGCTGCGCCGCGCCATCGGCGAGCGGTATCTGACCTATGCGCTGTCCACCATCATGCACCGCGCGCTGCCCGATGCCCGCGACGGGCTGAAGCCGGTGCACCGCCGCATCCTGTATGCGATGCGCGAACTGCGTCTGGCCAGCAACGGGGGGTTCCGCAAATCCGCCAAGATCAGCGGCGACGTGATGGGCAATTATCACCCGCACGGTGACTCCGCGATCTATGACGCGATGGCGCGACTGGCGCAGGATTTCAACGTCCGTTACCCGCTGGTCGACGGGCAGGGCAATTTCGGCAACATCGACGGCGATAACCCGGCGGCCTCGCGATACACCGAAGCGCGGATGACCATCGTGGCCGAAGCGCTGCTGGAAGGTCTGAACGAGGACGCGGTCGATTTCCGTCCCAATTACGACGGCACGCTGTCCGAACCGGTGGTGCTGCCGGCGCAGTTCCCCAACCTGCTGGCCAACGGTTCTTCGGGCATCGCGGTGGGCATGGCGACCAATATCCCGCCGCATAACATCGCCGAATTGTGCGACGCCTGCCTGCATCTGATCCGCACCCCCGATGCGCGCGACGACACGCTGCTGAACTACGTTCCCGGCCCGGATTTCCCCACCGGCGGCGTGATCGTCGAACCGCCCGAAAACATCGCGACCGCCTATCGCACCGGGCGCGGGTCATTCCGCCTGCGCTGCAAATGGGAGGTCGAGGATCTGGGTCGCGGCCAATGGCAGATCGTGGTCACCGAAATTCCCTATCAGGTACAGAAATCCCGGCTGATCGAGCGCATCGCCGACCTGATCCAGACCAAGAAGCTGCCGATCCTTGCCGATATCCGGGACGAAAGCGCCGATGACATCCGCATGCTGCTGGAACCGCGCAGCAAGAACGTCGATCCCGAGGTTCTGATGGGGATGCTGTTCCGCAACTGCGATCTCGAGGTGCGGTTCTCGCTGAACATGAACGTGCTGATTGATGGCGTGACGCCCAAGGTCTGCTCGCTCAAGGAGGTGCTGCGCGCCTTTCTCGACCACCGCCAGGAGGTGCTGCTGCGCCGCTCGCGCCACCGCCTTGGCAAGATCGACCACCGGCTCGAGGTGCTCGAGGGCTTCATCGTCGCCTTTCTCAACCTTGACCGCGTGATCGACATCATCCGCTACGACGACGATCCCAAGGCCGCGCTGATGCGCGAGGATTGGAGCCGCAAACATGTCCGCGCCACGGACGAGGCCGATTACGTGCCGCCCGCCCCCGGCGGCGAGATGTCGCTCAGCGAAGTGCAGGTCGATGCGATCCTGAACATGCGCCTGCGGTCTTTGCGGCGTCTGGAAGAGCTGGAATTGCTGCGCGAACAGACCGAACTGATGGAGGAACGCGCCGGACTCGAGGATCTGCTGGACGACGCCGCGCTGCAATGGGCGCATATTTCCGAGCAGTTGAAAAACACCAAAAAGCAGTTCGGCAAGGACTATCCCGGCGGCGCCCGCCGCACCCTGATGGCCGAAGCCGGCGAAACCCCCGATGTCCCGCTCGAGGCGATGATCGACCGCGAGCCGATCACCGTGGTCTGCTCGCAAATGGGCTGGATCCGGGCGATGACCGGCCATATCGACCTGACCCGCGAGTTGAAGTTCAAGGACGGCGACGGCCCGCGTTTCGTCTTTCACGCCGAAACCACCGACCGCCTGCTGGTGTTCGGCTCCAACGGCCGCTTCTACACGGTCCCGGCCGCCAGCCTGCCCGGCGGGCGCGGCATGGGCGAACCGCTGCGCCTGATGGTCGATCTGCCCAACGAGACGGAAATCGTCGACCTGTTCATCCACGAACCGGGCCGCAAGCTGCTGGTCGCGTCCTCGGCAGGCAACGGGTTCGTCGTGCCGGAAAACGACGTGGTGGCGCAGACCCGCTCGGGCAAGCAGGTGCTGAACCTCGGCGATGCCGCGCGCGCCAAAATCTGCAAGCCGGTCGTCGGCGATCACGTGGCGGTAATCTCGGAAAACGGCAAATTCCTTGTCTTTCCGGTTTCCGAAATGCCCGAGATGACGCGCGGCAAGGGCGTGCGGCTGCAGAAATACAACATGGCGCGCGGCAAGCAGGGGGCGCTTGAACTGGATGGCGGGCTGTCCGATGTCACCACTTTCGACTGGAACGGCGGGCTCAGTTGGCAGATGGGCGGCGGCAAGACGCGCCATGAACCCGACCTCGGCGAATGGCTGGGCAAGCGTGCCGGCGTCGGCAAACGTCCGCCTCACGGCTTCCCGCGGACCAACCGGTTCGAGTGACACGCACCGCGCTTCTTTCTGGTTGCAAATACCCGCGGGGGGATCGCCGCAGGCGATGGGGGCGGCAGCCCCCGGTTTATCCGCCCGACGCACGCAAGACATTTGCACCGTGCCGCCATCTGGATTACCTCCACACTCAACCGCCCGAACGAGAGAGCCCCATGACCCGTATCCTTGCCCTTCTGACGGCGCTGACACTGCTTGGCGCCTGTGCAAATCCGAACGAGGGCAAGCCGCCCGCCGATCTGGGCGATTTTCGTCTGGGCCACAACATCGTGGTGGCCAGCAAGATGCGGCAGGGTCCGATCTCGCGCGATGCCACGGAGCAGGAATGGGTCGATGTGCTGACGTCGGCCGTGGATCGCCGCTTCGGCGGCTACGAGGGGGACCAGCTCTATCATTTCGGGATGAGCGTCGAGGGCTACATGCTGGCTCCCAAGGGCGTGCCGCTGATCTACAACCCGCGCTCGATGCTGATCATCAACCTGACCGTCTGGGACGATGCCGCCGGCAAGAAGCTGAATGAAAAGGTCGAGACCTTCCAGGTGCTCGAGGACACGACCGGCGAAACCGCCTTCATCGGGTCGGGCCGCCACCGCAGCAAGGAGGAACAGATGCTGGGGCTTGCGGAAAACGCCATGGACCAGATCGGCAAATGGCTGGAGGAGCAACGAAGCGAAAACGGATGGTTCGGCGCGGAGTCCGGGGCGGTGGAAAAGCCTGCCGCCGGCGCCGCGCCACAGGCCAGCACGGCGGCGCAGCGGGCGCTTGATTTTCCCCGCTGAACTGAATATGTGGCCCGCGGTGAAGGAAACCGGGTCGCCGCGCGACCCCATAATTGCAAAAGGGCGCCAACGCGATGGCAAAGTCAAAGTTTGAACGCAACAAACCGCATGTGAACATCGGCACGATCGGGCATGTTGACCACGGCAAGACGACGCTGACGGCGGCGATCACGAAGTATTTCGGTGATTTCAAGGCCTATGACGCGATCGACGGCGCGCCCGAGGAGAAGGCCCGCGGGATCACGATTTCCACGGCGCATGTGGAATACGAGACCGAGGCGCGGCATTACGCGCATGTCGACTGCCCCGGCCACGCCGACTACGTCAAGAACATGATCACGGGTGCGGCGCAGATGGACGGCGCGATCCTGGTGGTGAACGCCGCCGACGGCCCGATGCC
>CANNGH010000002.1 GCA_947504115.1 uncultured Sedimentitalea sp. | reverse complement strand
TATCACCAACGGTCAGAAGAAGACCAAACACTGAACAGAGCTAACTCATGAAAGCGGACTCTTAGGGGAGCAGGTCACACCGACCGGATCGAAGACCGTGTCCTCACGATTCGGGATCCGATCATATACATCAGCAGGTTGACGCAGATCAGCAGGGTGAAATCCGTGCGTGCCTGCTGTTTTGCGCAGTGCGCAGTGTGTCGTGTTCAACATTCATTCATTCGGTAGAGCACGGACGTCACGCGTTGACCGACTTGAATATCACGAGATGCTCGCTACTAACCCCGACCGTGAGATTGGGTGAGGCGCGTTGCAGGTCTGGCCGGCATTGGTGAACTTGCCAAGGACGATCGAGCGTGCGGTCTTGTCCTGCGGATTGTCCGGGATCAGCACGGCTGGGGACTTGTCTCCCGGCTCCAGAGTGATTGGGGTCGGGCTGGTAGCGGCTGCCTGCATGACCTTGCGTCCCACACCGATTGAGCCGAGCTGAAAATACCGGGCAAAGTGATCGCGGCGGGACGCCTCCCGCAGGGTGTGGAAGGCCGCGAATTCGGGCTGAGCGGCGTCTATCATCAACCGGCTCTGCGCTCTCCAAATGCCGGGGGTCCGGTTTTGCCTATCGGTTTGCAGGCGCTGGCACCTGTGAACGGTGATCGCGTGCTATCGCGGCGGGCTGTCCGTGCCATCCAGGCCACGGTTTTCCGGCACCGTTTCGGCATCCGGTGCCGTCAAGACCCGCACGAGATGCTGCACCTCATCACGCAGGTGCTCGAGTTCACCCGAGGTGATTGCCAGGCCGTGCACGAGGGATTGCGGGATGCTTGCCGCTGCCGTCCTAAGCGCGCGCCCCTTTTCGGTCAGCGAGACCAAGACGCGCCGATCGTCGGCGGGATCGCGGCTCCGGCTGACGAAACCGCCCGCGACGAGTCGTTTGACGAGGGGCGTCAGGGTTCCGCTGTCCAGATGGAGCTTCTCCCCGAGGCCCCCGATGCTCTGCGGTGAATTTTCCCAAAGAACCAGCATCACAAGATATTGCGGATAGGTCAGGCCCAGCGGTCCGAGCACCGGTCTGTAAAGCCGTGCGATAAGGTTCGATGCCGCGTAGAGTGGAAAACAGAGCTGCCTGTCCAGCGCAAGATCGTCCATCGCATCCGCGTTCGTGGTCAATTTCGTCACCTCTTGGCTCGTGCGCTCCGTGGAAAACCCCTGATCGTTTGTGAACAGCGCGATATAAAGATTGCACAAAATATAATTGCGCACAAGGAACCCAACGGCGCGAGACACGTTGCCCCCACAGATTCCTTTTGCAAACAGAGTGGAGACATTCATGACCGGCCAGATGACCACGATCAATCCTGCGACAGAGGAAACGCTGGAGACCTACAGCCTGATGACCAACGACGAGGCGCGGGACGCCGTGCACCAGTGTCATGAGGCATTTCTCGACTGGCGGCATCAACTGGTCGAGAAACGCGCCGAAATCATCCAGGCAATCGGTCAGGAACTCCAGAACAGCAAGGAAGATTTCGCCCAGCTCATGACCCGCGAGGTCGGCAAGCTGATCGGCGACAGCCGCGACGAGATCGACCTGTGCACACAGATTTGCAAGTTTACCGCGAATAACGGCCCCGATGCGCTGGCTGACGAGAAACGCGAAATCCCCGGCGGCACGGGCGTCGTCCACTATGCGCCTCTGGGCGTCATCTACGGGATCCAGCCGTGGAACTTCCCCTGCTACCAGGTGGTGCGCTACGCCATCGCCAACCTGATGGCCGGCAACGGCGTTCTTCTCAAACATGCCGAAAACTGCACCGGATCGGGGCTGTTCCTGCGCGATCTGCTGGAACGGGCAGGGGTGCCCAAAAATCTCTTTACCGTATTGCTGATAGATCACGACCAGTCCGATCTGATCATCGAAAACGATCTGGTGCGCGGCGTGACCCTGACGGGCAGCGACAAGGCTGGCCGGATCGTGGGCGAAAAGGCGGCGGGGCAGTTGAAGAAGACGGTGCTCGAACTCGGCTCGAACGACGCCTATATCGTGCTGGACGACGCCGATATTGACACCGCCATCGAGGCCTGCGTTGCCGCGCGGATCTACAACAACGGACAGACCTGCGTGAACGGCAAACGCTTCATCGTCACGGCGAAGAACTACGACGCCTTTGTCGAAGGCTATGCCCAGAAGATGGGTGCGATCGAGATGGGCGATCCGACGGATGACAGCACGGCGCTTGGTCCCATGGCGCGCGAGGATCTGCGCGACAAGCTGGCGGCGCAGGTCGATGAAAGCATCGAGAAAGGCGCGAGGGCCGTGGTCGGTGGCAAGGTGCCGGACCGCAAGGGGGCCTATTATCCCGCGACCGTGCTGGTCGACGTGAAACCCGGACAGCCCGCCTATGACGACGAGCTGTTCGGCCCCGTCGCCTCGATCATCAGGGCCGAGGACGATGAGGACGCCATGCGCATCGCCAACGACAGCCGCTATGGGCTGGGTGGCGGGATCTTCTGCCGCGACAAGGACCGCGCGCGCAGACTCGCGGCCGAGCAGTTCGACACGGGTATGATCTCGCTCAACGGGTTCAACATCGCGATACCGAACATGCCGTTCGGGGGCGTCAAGAATTCGGGTTACGGGCGCGAACATGGCGGCTTTGGCATGAAGGAATTCGTCAACGCCAAGTCGATCTACATGATGGACAATGACGCATAGCGGATAATCATCCGGACCGGTATCCGACCGTCGAGACAAGGCTGAAACCAGCCGGGCAGGGTCGGCGCCGGACGCTGGCTTGCCTGTCGGCCGCGCGCCGGCCGGCTCCCCCAAAAAAGCCTCTGACAAGAAAGCTTATACCCATGACTGATACGTCGATCCTGTTCCAGCCCCTGCAAGCGGGTGATCTGGCTCTTCCCAACCGCGTGGTGATGGCACCCTTAACACGCTGCTGAAAAACCCACCGCTGGACGCCGGAACTGGGACATGATTCACTTTTCCTGACGGTTGGCCGGAGGTGATCATGCGTGGAAAGGACGCAACGAGTGGGTCGCTGTTCAGCTACGTCGATCTTGAAGATCGCATTCCGGCCCGGCACCCGCTGCGCAAGATCCGGCAGGTCGTCAATGATGCACTGGTCAGCCTCGATGGCGAGTTCGCGGCAATCTACGCCGACTTTGGCCGCCCCTCCATTGCGCCGGAGCGGTTGATCCGGGCCAGCCTGATCCAGACCCTTTTCTCGATTCGCTCGGAGCGGCAGTTGATGGAGCAGATGCAGTATAACCTCATGTTCCGGTGGTTCGTCGGGCTGGGCATTGATGATCCCGTCTGGGGTGAAGGGCGCCCCGGAATTGATCCGGGGGATCAATTCAGCCGTGAACGGGCGAAGCCCCGGGCCGAAGGCCGACGGTTTTCACGAAGAACCGTGACCGGCTGCTAACGACAGAGATTTCGCGCAAGTTCATGGCCGCCATTCTTGCTCACTCGGAGGTGAAGCCGCTGCTGTCCGACGCCGCGCCATCGTTTCCGGGCAAACCGGTGTACCGCCGAGGTAGGCAGCCGTCCGGCTTGCGCGACAGCAAGCGGTGCGCTCGACATGAGCGGATCGCTAGCGGAATGGACGTCGAGCCTGAAGCGGTCCTGCCCCTACGACCCCGCGGATGGCCGCGAGGCACCTGACCGGCCCGGCGAGCGAGTGACTCGGGGTGGCGACTATATCTACGACGCAAGATCTGCGACGCATCGCGACGGGTTTTCCAACGCCCCGGGACGCGGACACCGACACATCGGGTTTCGCCGTGCCGCCGATGACGTGGCGGGCTGACGCTTATATCGTCGCCCCGGCCCCCGATCGTCAAGCGTTCTGCGCCTGCGCCGCTTGCAACTCCTCTTGCAGCCGCGCCTCCTCCTTCGCCTTGGGGGTCGAGAACCGGGCGAGCAGGAGATACGCCACCGGCGTCAGATAGAGTGTCGACAGCGTCGCCAGACCCAGCCCGCCGACGATCACCCATCCCAAAGCCTCGCGTGCCTCGGCGCCGGCACCCGATGCCAGGACCAGCGGTACGCCGCCAAGCACGGTCGAGGTCATGGTCATCATCACCGGCCGCAGCCGGATGGTCGAGGCACCGAAGATCGCGTCATGCACATCGTCCCCCTTGTCGCGCAGCTGGTTGGCGAATTCGACGATCAGGATGCCGTTCTTGGCCATGATCCCGATCAGCATGACCAGTCCGATCTGGCTGTAGACGTTGAGGCTCTGCCCGGTCAGCAACAGCGCGAACACCGCACAGGCCAGACCCAAGGGCACGGTCGCCATCACCACGATGGCCGACACGAAGCTCTCGAACTGGGCGGACAGAACCAGGAACACGACGAGGATGGCAAAGCCGAAGGTGACGATCATGCCAGCGTTGGTCTGGTCCAGCGTCGCCGCCTCGGCCAGTGGCACGATGCGGTTCTCGGGTGCCAGGACCTCCTCCCCGACCTCCATCACCCGTGCCACCGCGTCGCCCAGCGACAGTTCCGGCGTCAGCCCGGCGGTCAGCTCCACCGACCGGTTCTGCCCCTCGCGGCCCAGTTCGGGCGCGACGGCGCGTTCCTCCAGCGTGACGAAGCTGGACATCGGCACCATCATGCCGTTGCCCGCCCTGACGAAGACGTTCTCCAGATCGCCGGGATCGTCGATCGGGTCCGAGGTGGACAGCATCTGCACGTCAAAGCTTTTGTCATCGACGAACACGGACGCCACGTCGCGCCCGTCCAGAACCGCCTGCAATGCCTGTCCCAGACCGGTGATGTCTATGCCCAGATCAGCGGCCAGTTCCCGGTCGATCTGCACGAAAAGCTGCGGCTGCGTGCGGTCATACTCCAGTTGCACTTCGCCCATACCGGGGATCTGGCGCAGCCGATCCACCATTGCGTCGGCCATCTCCGACAGCTGATCGTAATTGTTGCCGGTAATGGCAAAGGCCAGGCCGCGGCCCGCGCCCCTGATGCCCAGCGAATTGGGCTGTATCGCAGTGGCGCGCACGCCGATGATGTCACCCAGCCTGTCGTCGATCTCTGCCACGATGTCCTGCTGGCTGCGCGCGCGGTCCGCCCAATCGGCCAGGGTAAAGACCATGAAGCCACGGTTGTTGGCGCTGAACCCGCTGAAGGCGAACATGTATGTCATCTCGCCGCTCTCCAGCAGGGGGGCGACCGCGTCCTCGATCTGCTGCATCTTTGATTGCGTGTAATCCAGCGATACGCCCGGCGGCGCGGTGATGCGCAGCAGCGCGACGGCGCGGTCCTCGGGCGGCGTCAGCTCCTGCCGGATGCTGCCCGCGATCATCGCCGCCGTTGCCGCCACGAAGACGGCGATCAGCACGACGACGTAAGGCATCGCCAGCGCACCGCGCAGCGTGGTCTCGTAAAGTCGCATCAGCCGGTTGCCGAGCCAGATCATCGGGCCGCGCGCGTCCGTCTTCGGCGGTCTGGTCAACAGGCGGCTGGCCAGAACCGGGCACAGGCTGAGCGCGACGACGGAGGACAGCGCCACCGCCATCGCCAGCGTGAATCCGAACTCGCGAAACAGCCCTCCCGCCTGTCCCGGCAGGAAGGACAGCGGTATGAAGACGGCCGCGAGCGTCGCGGTGGTCGTCACCACGGCAAAGAAAACCTGGCTCGTGCCATGCACGGCGGCGGCCCGCGGCCCCATGCCGAGGCTGCGCTGGCGCACGATGTTTTCCAGCACCACGATGGCATCGTCCACCACCAGTCCGGTGGCCAGCACCAGCGCCAGCAGCGTCAGGATGTTGATCGAAAACCCGACCAGGTAGATCGCGGCCAGCGTGCCCACCAGCGCCACGGGCAGGGTAAGGGCGGGGATCAGCGTCGCGCGCGCGTTGCGCAGAAACAGGAATATCACGGCCACCACGATGGCAATGGCAAGGCCCAGCGTCTTCACGACCTCCTCGATGGAGCCCGAGATGAACGTTGCATCGTCCGAGGTGACGAAGATCTCGACATCCTCGGGCAGGGTGTCGTTCAGCTCGGCGACGACCTCATGCACATTCTTCGAGATTTCCAGCGTGTTCGACGTCGCCTGCCGGATCACACCCATGCCCACCCCCTGGCGGCCATTGGCCCGCAGGAACGTCTCGCCGGTCGCGGGGCCGAGCGTGACATGCGCGATGTCGCCGATCCTGACATTCGGCGCGATTTCCAGCGCCTCGAACGCCTCGGGCGTCACCACGCTTGCGGTGGTGCGCACGTTGATCGCCTGGCTGCTGCCCGCCAGATCACCGGCCGGCGTATCGAGCGCCACGTCGGACAACGTGCGCTGCACATCGCCCAGCGTCAGCCCGCGGCTGGCAAGTGCCAACTGATCGATATCGACCCGAAAGATCGGCTCGCGGTCGCCGTAGATCTGCAGGTCGGCTACCCCGTCGACGGAAATCAGCCGGTCCTCGATGCGGTCCTGCACGAGTGCCGTCAGTTCCTGCGGCGAGCGTGCGTTCGACGTCACCGCGATACGCATCACCGGCTGAGCGTTCGCGTCCGCCTTGACGATCTCGGGCTGGTCCGCATCCTCGGGCAAATCGTTCACGATCCGCCCCACCGCGTCGCGCACATCCGTCGCGGCCACGTCGATATCGACGTTGTCGTTGAATTCCACCGTGACGCGGCCGCGCCCGAAGCGCGAGGCGGACGAAATGCTGCGCACGCCCGATACCCGGCCCACGGCGCCCTCGATCCGGCCCGTCACTTCCTGATCGACGGATTCGGGCGATGCGCCCGCAAAGCTGGTGGTGACCGTGACGACGGGCCGATCCACATTGGGCAACTCGCGGATTTCCGCCCCGAAAAGAGCCGCCACACCGGCCAGGATGATGAGCGCATTCAGCACGAAGGCCAGAATGGGCCGCCGCACGAACAGCGCCGTGCCGGAACTGGCCGGCGCGCTCACAGGGTGGCCCTCCGGCCTGTCTTGCAAAGGCCGCAGAGCGCTTCCTGACCGGATGCCAGGATAACCTCGGCGCCATTTCGCAGGGTCTGCACACCTTCGGTTACCACGGTTTCCCCGGCCCTCAGGTCGTCGGACGTGACCAGCACCGCGTCGCTTTCGCGCTGCGCGATGGATACGGCCACCTGCGCGACCCTGCCATCGCGCACGGCCCAGACGAACGGGCCGTCGCCGGACCATTGCACGGCCAGTGGCGGGATCGACAGGACCGTATCGCCGGGAAAGGACATGCGGACCGAAAACGCCATGCCCGCGCGCAGCCGGTCGTCGCTGTTCGGCACCCGCCCCTGAACCAGCAACGTCCGGCTGGCGCGATCGACGACCGCATCGATGGCGCTGATCTCTCCGGTCAGGACCGTATCGGGCCCGCCGATCGGGCGCACCTCGATGGGCTGGCCGACGGCGATCTTGCCGACGATGCGTTCGGGCACCCGGAAATCCACCAGGATCTCGGACCGGTCGGTGATATTGACCAGAAGATCCTGCGCATTCACACGGTCGCCGCGTTCGAGATCCATGATCCCGACCCAGCCGGAAATCGGCGCCACGATTTGGCGCTGGGACAGGTCGAACTCGGCCTGCCGGAGCGCAAGCTCAGCACTGCGCAGCGCCAGTTCGACTTCGCGCAAGCGAACCTCGGTCACCGCACCCCTCGCCTCCAATTGCCTCGCGCGTTCGGCGTCGGTGCGCGCGTTCTCCAGTTCGATCCGCGCCCGTTCCAGCGCGATCTTCTCGGCCTCATCCTCCAGCCGGACGATTTCGGTGCCCTGTTCGACATAGCTGCCCGGCGACAATGCCATATCGGTGATCGTGCCCACGGCGTTCGAGCGGACGTTGACCGACCGGAGGGCGCGACCATCGCCGATGGCGCTGATACGATCGGCCAGCGCCCGTTCGCCGACGGTTGCCGTTATCACGCGGGACGCATTATCGGCAGTGCTGCCGTCTTGCGGATCGTCCTCCTGGTGCTGCGATGCATCGATGCCCAGTGCATCCAGCACGCCGATACGGTCAAGCATCTGCTGCGCGGCGGGGACATACGCGACCCACACATACAATCCGGCGGCCAGAACCGCGATCGACAGGGCGAATTGGCGAAACGCTCTCATTTACAAGTCTTCCGTCTGAATTCCGAGGACACCCGACTTTGACATGAAGGCCAGACACACACCTGTTCTGCAATAGGAAGCCGACATTCCCCAGGTAAAATGTCATCGTGGCCGAAGATGACGCGATGCGCGAGTATCATCACTTCACCCGACCGGCCCCGCTCTCGATGAGACTATTTTGGACCATGATCCGCAGCCGAGGATGCACAGGCAAGACTCCGCGCCGCTCCGGCATTACTGGCGCATTGCGGCCGCGAAAGATCGTATCCGATCCTGCGTTCCGATTGTCAGTCGGTCGCGAAGCAGTAGAACAGCCCGTCCCCGCCGGTGCCGCGCAAATTCTCCAGTCCGCACCCACGCGAGGGGTGTGCCGCGTTCCAGGACGTCGGATCGTCGCCGCCGCCGGTGCGGTCATGGTGACCGACCATCGCGGACCCGTCCGCCGCCGCGCTCGTCCAGTCGTCACAGGCCGGGCCGACGAATACGCCCTGCGCATCGGACCCGGTCAGGATGTCGTGGCGGTTCGGTTCGTCCCCGCGCCCGTTGATGACGTCGCCGGTCTCGCTCAGGGCAGTGTCCTTGTCCAGATTGTTGGCTTCGGCATCGTGCAGGTTCTCGACGCCCTCGGCTATAATGACCCCGTCGGCATTGACCCATGGGCCGCTGCCGATGCGGTCACGGGCGTTTTCGGTGCTGGATGACAGGTAGGCGGCCCAGACCTTGCCGGAAACACCGGCAGCTTCGGCCAGGGATGCGCAATGCGCGTCGGCCCCGTCCAGACCCCCCAGATCGGCCCCGTTACCGGGATTGACGCTGGTGACGAAAAAACTCATTTCGGCATCCTGTGCCTGCGCGGCTGTCGAAAGCCCGGCACAGAATACGGCTGCGGCCGCCAGAATTCTAAATGACATATGTCTCTCCAGTTATTCTTTTTCACGATAATCGACGCTTGGCCAAGGCCGAAGAATGTCTGGTTGTGCACGTCGGACCGGCACGGCAAGACTGATGGAGCCAACAGGATGATAGCCAGAAAATCCGGTCATTTGTCTTCACATATTCGTGCGACCCGGTGCCATCGGCAGATTTGCTGTATATTCTGAAGACAGACCCGACGTGTTGATGCCAGACAAGGCCCACCTGATCTGAGCACCGGCGACAAATCAAATACTTCCTGAAAGAACGCGATATGTCCACGTTTGCAAAAGAGCGCCGCACCTTCCTCGCTTGTGCGGGGGCTGCATTGACCCTTTCGGCAACCGGGCTTGTCACTCCGGTATTCGCTCAAGGCATCGCACCGACCCCGACGATGCGCGGCGGGGCGAACAACTACCGCGCCGGTGCCCCGATCGTGGAGCGTATCGGAAATGGCGGGTTCTGGATGACGGGTACGGTACGTCGTGCAGGCGATGGCGCGCCGCTGCCCGGTCGGCGCATCCAGATATGGGCCCATACGACCGAGGGTCATGAACGCGATCCGCACAGCCATGGCGCCACACTCACCGATGCCGACGGGGTTTTCAGACTGGAAATGCCTCAGATCGTTCCGGCTTTCGGTCAGCCCCATGGCCACCTCGCCTATGACGCCGATCATGACGACAGCGCGGGCGGTGTCTTCCGGACCGTTTTCCTGCGCCCCGTGATGCCGAGCAGCAAGGACCTAAGCCTGCATGCGGATTTCGTGTTGCAGTCGGCCTGACGGGTCGTCGCCGCGAATGAGCAAATCCCGTCCCGTTCTCATCGCCTTGCTCACCTGGGCCGCCCTCGGCAGCGCGCTGGCCATCCCGGTCGTCGTTGCCGCCATGAGCCCCCTGCTGGCCTGGCGCGAACCGATCTACATCATCGCCGGATTTGCAGGCGTGGTAGCGATGACGTTTCTGCTGCTTCAGCCCCTGCTGGCGCGCGGGTATCTGCCCGGCCTTCGCCTCCGGCGTAGCCGTCGGATACATGCCGTTCTCGGGGGCCTTCTCGTCATCGCCGTCATCGTTCACGTCGCCGGATTGTGGCTGACCAGCCCGCCCGACGTGGTCGATGTGCTGCTCCTGCGCTCGCCCACGCCGTTCTCGATCTGGGGCGTTGCCGCCATGTGGGCGGTCTTCGCCGCCGCGCTTCTGGCGGCGTCGCGGCGGCGTCTGCACATGCCGCCACGGATCTGGCGCAGGGTTCACACGGGTTTGGCCGGTGTGATCGTGGGCGGAAGCGTGGTTCATGCGATGCTGATCGAGGGGACGATGGGATCAATGTCGAAGGCCGTTCTCTGCGCCCTCGCACTCGCCGCGACTGCAAAGGTGATCGGCGATGTCTGGATGCCTGCGTCATCGGCACGAAGAGGAGGCTGACGGCATGCGCTGCACACGACGCCAGACGATCCCCGCGTCGAACATGGCATCCACCCTTCGTGCGGCGGCGTGCGTCATGGTGCCTAACACCAGCCGCGCCTCGCAAGCGGATCGTCGGTGATGAGCGCCCACTGGATGATGTCCGCACGGTCGGCTCGGAATTGCGTCGCGACGGCGCGATGTGCGCCATGACGCGTTCGCGTATGTCGCCCTTGAGGGGTATGCCTGCGCCGACCGCGAGCGCGGCCAAGGCTTCCGGATCGGCCCTGACGACGTCTTCCTGGGCGACCCCGATATCCGCTCTGAAATCGGACAGGTCGGCCGCGCCGTTGCGTGCCGCTATGCGGGATACGAACGACATGAACGTTTCGTCATCGTGGCTGGGAAGGGCCAGCGGAGAGGGGAGATCGGTGTTTGTCATCGGATCCGCCCCTCGTCGGCCAGCAACTCCCGCGGGTCGATCCGGCGGAAGTTCTGCGCGAGAAACGGATTGAGCCCGTCGATGCAGCCCGCCCGTCGTCGGAAGGCCCCGGCGAAATCCGCGACCGTCAGCGACGTCGCCCGCCGGAGCAATGCGACCTCGATGGCGGCGATCGCGATCTCGATGACGAGACCGAACTCGTTGGCCGACGCATGAACGAGGCGGGCCGCGAACTCCTCCGTCTCTATCCCGTCGTCGGCGAACAGAGCGGTCTTCGCGACGTAGGCGGAGAGGAGATCACGCACTTTTTCGAGGTCGGCGATCTCGCTGACCGGGTCGAACCGGATCGGCTGGAACCTCCGCCCGAGCTGTGGGGCAAAATTAAGGATGTCGGCAAGCTCGCCCGTGCCGGACAGGATGAGACCGACGGGCCATTCCGGGTCCTGCATCAGGGATTTGAGGAGGTTCACGACCGACTGCCGCTCGCGCTCGGTGCCCCTTGCCGCGAGGTCCTGCGCCTCGTCGAGATGGAGAAAGAGCGTCCGCCGCTCCCTGAGGTGGTGACGGACGAGGTTCCAGACGTACCACGCCTCCCGCCGTCCGTTGACGGGATAGCCGAGCCCCCGAAGGATCGTCTGTCGCCGGCGGTACTGGACCAGAGCGACCAGATGTGGCGGCACAGATCGCGCCGGTTTTGGGTCAGACCGGCCCGGCCTCGCTCTGTGTGAAAGTAATATTGATATCAGTAGCGCGTTTCCTCCTCTGGTGTGGCTCTGGTGTGGCGGGTTTCCAGGCATTGACGATATCCTGAATATTGTAACCTTGCCCGCAGCTCACGAGGCCGCTGACGCGCTCCGGCCAGAGGGCTGCAACAATACAGGCGGCACGGCCGCCCCAGTCGTAGCCGCCAAGACATGCCTGTTCGATCCCGAGCGTATCCATAAATGCCAGCAAATCTGCTCCAAGGGCCGCCTGCTGGCCGGAACGCATCGTGTCGGACGACAGAAAGCGCGTCGGACCAAAGCCGCGCAGGTAGGGAACCAGGCACCGGACTCCTTGTTTGGCGAGTTCGCCAGAGATGTCATCATATGCGTGGGTATCATAAGGAAACCCGTGAAGCAGAACAGCCGGAACGCCGTCTGACGGGCCAAATTCATGATATACGATCGCGAGATTGCCAGCCTGCATCGTGTGCATTTCAAATCAAGCCTCCGCTTGCATCGTTACCGTGACGGCAGGGCTTCCGATAACAGGAATGGCGCTACGCCATCCGTACCGGCATTACGCGGAACCCCTTATACTAGTTCCTTGAATATCGACATGGAACCGGTTATACAGGTTCCAAATTGAAAAGAGCTGAATCATGCCATCCGGAAACATTGACTTTCACACCGAAACCGGCCGTCTTTCCCTCGACTGGATAGCCACGCTCGGGGATCGGCAGGGCACGCCACTCGAAAGGATAAGAAACCCCGCTGATCTGGAAAGATGGCTGACGGCTGTTGCCGGTCAGGTTGTAGCCCGCAAGCCCGCGGGGCCAAATCTGGTCGCGGCCAGGCGGCTTCGCGCGGCTCTTGTCGGATTGGTGGATCGTCTTCATTCCGGCCAATCCCCCGCCGCCCAGGATATTGCGACCTTGAATGAATTTGCGGCCCTGCCGCCTCCCGTGATGCAATTGGGCCTGACGGGGAAGGCATTGGAAAAAAGCGATGACCTCGATGCGTCAGCCGTATTCGGCATGATTGCGCGGGACGCAATCGATCTCTTCACGGGCGGCGATTTCGCAAAGGTCAAGCTATGTGCGGGGGAGGATTGCTCGGTTTACTTCGTGGATCATTCGCGCCCAGGCAAGCGGCGCTGGTGCAGCATGAGCCGCTGCGGCAACAAGGCAAAGAAAAGAGCGTTCATCGAGCGAAGCTTGCGAAACCGGCAAAGCCTAGATTGATCTTCCCTGACCGGTTATTGACGGAACCCGGACGAATATCCTGTCTGTCCCCGCACCGCCTACCTTGGGCGAGGCGAAGCTGAGGTCTGGGTCGGAAATACTTGGCATTTGGGTCGGAATTGCTTGGCATGGGCTGAGAAGCTACCCGATGCTTCAAGGCAGCTCTGCTCATCGAGAATCACTTTCGCACGGCATTCCACACTTGTTGTCAGGTGTCAGGCAAAACCGACTTTCCTGTCAGGTCACTGACCTGACCCAAATTGCGCGCGGGGAAGGTGAAGCCGCCATTCGCGCGCGCTGCGGCGAAGGGCAGAAGCGAGCCCAGAGTGACGGATGCTGCGAAACGCATGAATGTCCGGTTCTGACGCGAGCGGAGTGAGTTGCTTTCCTCAAGAGCGTTGCGAACGGTGATCTTAGGCTTTCTTTACCAATGTGAATAGAACCTGTTCCACACGTATTCGGAGGTTCCATGCAACACAGTTTCAGCGACTTCCTCAGACATGGCGGGAACGGCAATTATGTTCTCGCACGGCGCGATGGTCTCATCGTTGGTCGCCGCGCCGGGCTATCGCTCAAATCGACTTTCCCAAACTATTCCGCTTTACGGGCCGATTTCAGCGAAAGCCTCGACCGAGAGATTTCCTAAAACACCCGAATGCTGCTGAACTCGCTGACGCCGCCTGACACAGTGCCAACTGTTTCGGCATCCGATTTGCGCGATGTGTCCGATGCAAGGGCGGAAGCGCTCAACGCATGGGACGCGCGGCTTGAGAGCATATTTAGCGAATATCAAAATCACCCGCAACGGCTTCGACCGCTTCGAACGGCCATGGAAGAACGCCTTTTGCGGGCCTTCGCCGGTCTGATCAACCAGCTTCGGCAGGAAGACCTCGGGATTGAGCAATATATTTGGCGCTCACAAGACGACGCCAAGGTGCGAGATAGCCATGCAGGATATGACGACCAAGTGTTCCGTTGGGATGATCCCCCAGTGGGCGGGCATCCAGGTGAAGCACAGAACTGTCGGTGCTATGCGGAACCCATTGCAACAGCCCCTTCAAAGCAACGTAGTTCTAGCCGACTTCGACGGCAGCGTTCCTCCACAAGACCTTTCAGTCCACGAAGCAGGCGGGGGCCACACCATTGCACTGCATGTGGGGAAAAGCGAAACCTTCCTAATCGGTTCAGTCAGCACGCCGCGTGGGAGAATGCTTTTCGTAAGCCAGTATCGCTGGCGACACGGGACGTTCCCCTCACTTGAGGCGGCTCAGAAGCTGACGAACTCCAATCTTGCGAGAAACGTAGACGTTGTGAACGAAGTCGCCAGCGGGAGATTGCGTAGAGCATTCATAACAAGTGATTTTGAATCAATAACGGGCTTTGAGGCATACCGAACCACTCGGCGCGCGTCATCTCCAATACAATTCCGGCAGACATTTGGTGTGGGTACTGTTATTGAGCACGCCCCGGACATGCCGGATGGATTTATCATTATCACATCCTATCCAAGGATTGACTAACATGACGCCGCCGAAATCATTCTACGACTTCACCTTGCAATTTCATCAAGACCTAGATGTCGTTCATCCTGGTTGGGCCGATACCCCAGACGGGCGCAACCAAATCTATGAAGACTTTCGACAAAGCTATGGCGATCAAGCCGTGCGGGAATTAGTCACGTACTGCGAAAAACTCTTAGCGGATAGCGAGACTGATCTAGGCTCACTATGGTTCAAAGAGTCGAAGGCCGACTGGGTTGTTCCAGATAAGGGCGTTCGTTTCCTCTTTAAGGACTTTTTGAGCTGGGCAGCTTCGCTATCTTAGGCCGATTCCGAACGAAGGAACGCTCATAGCAGCCATTGGCGCATTCGCAGCGAAATGGCGCTTCGTCCGCACACTTACCAGTTCTTGCACGCCGCTGCGAATGGCGGCAAAACTTCATGTTCTGCCATTATTCTTCAAGACGCCCAAATAGGCACGTTCGGTCCAGTTGGGCCTACTACTATGCCGTAAAATCGGAAAATCAGTGCCAAAAAGTCAAGCTTTAACCGAATCCACCAGATGCTGAGACCAACATCAGAATATGACACTGCCATCACATCCTGCGGAGTATGTAAGTGTCCATAATCCACCCATGTTCGGCACGGGCAGCTTGGCGCATGGCATCTATACGATCAGCGGCATCCTCCAAGGGGCCGTGATGTAATACCTGTTCGGCCATCCCCAGAAATGCCCCCCACCAGATTAGAATGCCCTTGGGATCCAATTTCTGGAAACTGCATTCGCTGTCCAGCATGACTACGACCGTCTCTGCGCCCTTGGGCCAGCCGTGATCGCGCAGGCGCCGCCCGGTGATAATCTGCACCGGGCCATTTACCGTGTTTAGCGGAATGGCGTGGGCCGCCGTAAGGGCCTGAATGGCGGTGATCCCCGGCACCACTCGGATTTGGGGTGGCGAAGGCAGGCGCGCCGCAATACGCATGGTGCTGTCATAGAGCGATGGATCGCCCCATACCATCAGCGCGACGGGGCCATCGAAGCCAGAACTGCCCAAGGCTGCCTGCCAGCGTTCGGCAATCTGGTCATGCCATGTCGCGACCCGCGCGATATAGGGCAGGTCCGGATCGCGCACCGGATAGTCAAAGGGAACGATCCGCGCCGCCGTGCCGCTGGCGGCAATGATGCGGTGGCGCAATTCGGCGAGATCGTCCTTGCCCACGCCTTTTTGCGGCACAAGGATCGTCGCCGCATCACGCAGCGCCTGCATCCCCTCGCACGTCACATGGCCGGGGCTGCCTGTGCCGATCCCGATCAGCCAGAGGTCCTGAATCACGGCGTCATCCCATGAAAAACCCGGGCCCGCACCGGGCCCGGAGAAACGGACCTGGAATCAGGACGCGTTATACAGACGATGCGTGAACAGCTGCCGGATACCGCCGCCACGAAGTGCCTTGGCACCTGCCAGGACCGCGAGATCGGCAATCGGTTCGACCACGACGACCAGCATATAGGCTGCGCCAAAGGTCCAGACGGCGTTCAGGTTATCCGCGCCGAAACCCTGACCGTAGAACGCCCAGAATGCGACCCAGGCGACAACACCGCCTTGATAGGCGACCGACAGTTTGAACACATCCGCATAGGCCAGATCGACATAGGCGCGATCCTGCGGAATGATGCGATGCGCCAGCGCATCAATGGCAAAAAGTGGCACCAGCAGCGTTGTGACATTGACGAAATACATCGGCATGTCGGACGGCGCAAAGAACATGCCCTGCACCAGCAGTCCCAGCGCCAAACCTATCGCTGAAGGGGCCGCGCCCAATAGCAGGAACAACGTCGTGCCAAGGATGAAATGCACCTCGGACACTCCAACCGCGAAATGCGGCAAAAGTTCGAAAAAGACGAAAACGCCGATCGTGGCCAGCACGGTGCGGATGGCGAAGGACGCGATGTTGTGCCTGGCCAGATCGCCTGCGATCAGCTTGACAGAATAGCCAGCAGCGGCTGCGGTGGTGCCATAGGCAAACACCATCTTGGCGCCGTCAACGACGCCCGGTTCGATATGCATGAGACAAGTCCCTTGTTATGCCGCCCCTCCGGCGACGTTGGATAAGATGAAGGCACGCGGGCCTTCGGTTTCACGGCAGGTCTCCTGACTTGCGGGTCGATGCGCGCGGGCCCTTCCCAGCCTTTCGGCCAGTGGTTTCGCCTTTGCACTCACCGCTTACAGTTGCGGGGGCAGTCCGGGTCTTTCACCCGATTCCCTTTGAAGCCACGTATGTGGCACCGTATCCCGACGCTACGTCAAACAGCCGCAGCGCGCAAAGGATTCTTCACCCCTCGGCCAGCGGGCCGTAGAGAATTAAGGCAGGCGCATCGCCGATTTCGGCGCGCAGATGATCGGCCAGATCGGCAACCGTCATGCGCGTCAGGCGCTGTTTCGGGCCGCTGACATCCTCGGCCAGAAGGGCGGGCGTATCGGCAGGCAGGCCGTGCGCGTGCAGCACATCGTAAAGCTTGGGGAACGTCCGTTTTCCCATGAAAACAACGGTCGAGGCCATCGGATCGGCCAGCGCAGGCAGGTTCATATCCTCGGGCAACTGGCCGGTAATGTCATGCCCGGTGACGAACTGCACCCGCCGCGCGCACAGCCGCCGGGTCAGCGGAATGCCCGCTGCCGCGGCGGCGGCAATGGCCGATGGCACGCCGGGAATGATCTCGTAGGGGATGCCCGCCGCGCGCAGCGCGATCAGCCCCTCCTCCAGACGGCCAAAAAAGCCCGCTATCGCCGGATTTCAGCCGCACAACGCGCTGATTGACTTGCGCATATTCAATCAGAAGGCGACTGACGTGATGCTGGCGCGGCGACGCGCGCCCCGCCCTCTTGCCCACGCCGATCAGGTCGGCGCCGCTGCGCGCGTGGCCCAGGATCGGTCCCGAGGACAGATCATCGAACAGCACCGCATCGGCGCGGCGCAAACGGTCCACCGCCTTCAGCGTCAAAAGCTCCGGATCGCCGGGGCCGGACCCGACAAAGCTGACAAATCCGGTCATGTTTCCTCCCCCGTGATCAGATGAAAGAACGTGCCGGTGACGTTCCTGCGATGCGATCCGGTTTCCGGCACGGGGTTGCCATCGGCGTCTGCGACCCTTGCCAACGGGGCATCAGGCTGCTCAAGGATCATCGAATAATGGTATTCGTGACCGCGTAGCAGTGCCCCCGCCGGAAATCCCGGAAGGGACGCAAGCAGTTCGGCCTGCCGATAGCCCAGATGAAACCTGCGCTTTTCATAGCTGGTGACGAGACCCAGAAGCCCCACCATCGCGTGACGCTGCCCCTCCTTGTCGATCAGGCCCGCACCCAGCGCCATGTAGCCGCCGCATTCGCCATGGACGGGCCGCGTTTCGGCATGGCGCCGCAGCCCGGCGCGGAATGTATCCGCCGCAGCCAACTGGCCTGCGTGCAGCTCAGGGTATCCACCGGGCAACCAGACCAGATTGGCCCCCGCATCCGGAACCTCGTCAGCCAAGGGCGAGAAGGGCAACACCTCGGCCCCCGCCGCGCGCCAGCCCTCCACCAGATGCGGGTAGGTGAACGAAAACGCCGCATCCTGCGCCAGCGCGATGCGCTGCGCGGGCGGTGGGGGCAGCGCGCCGCCCTGTATAGCGGGCTTGCCGCGCGCCGCCGCCTTGATCGCGTCCAGATCGACATGTTCGCGCAGGAACGCGGCATACCCGGCGATGGCGGCCTCCAGATCGGGATGCTCGACCGCCTGTATCAGGCCCAGATGCCGCTCGGGCAGGGTAAGATCACCGCGCCGGGGCAGGGCGCCTAGCACTTTCAGCCCGGCCTTTTCCATGCCCATCGCCGTCAGCCGCTCGTGCCGGGGCGACGCGACGCGGTTCAGGATCACCCCGGCAAAGGGCAGATCGGGGTTATACATCCGAAACCCCAGCGCACCCGCCGCCGCCGATTGCGCCTGCCCGCTGACATCGACCACCAGCACCACGGGCCAGCCCATGCGCAGCGCTGTTTCGGCACTGGTGCCAAAGCCGCTTTGCCCGCGCGTGGCGACACCATCATATAGCCCCATCGACCCCTCGGCGACGCAAATCTCGGCCCCCTGCGCCTGCGCGGCGATGGCGTTCAGCAGCTCCTCGCCCATCGCCCATGTGTCAAGGTTGAAGGACGCGCGCCCGGAGGCGGCCAGATGAAACGCCGGGTCGATATAATCCGGTCCCGATTTGAACGGCTGCACCCGCATCCCGCCGTCGGCCAGCGCCCGCAAAAGACCTAACATCACCGTCGTTTTGCCGGCCCCCGAGGACGGGGCCGATATCATTATGCCGGGTGCATCATTCATCCTTGTCACTCCAATTGGCCCAGCGGCTGGCCGCGCTTTGCGGCCTGTAGCGCCGGTCGTAATGCTTGGCGTAAAGGCAGCTTTCCGCGAACCCTTCCCCGCCCAGGGCAGGCCCGACAAGGATCAGCGCCGTGCGCGTGATCCCGGCGTCCATCCGCCCGGCAATATCGTCCAGCGTGCCGCGAATGATCCGCTCGTCCGGCCAAGAGGCGCGGAAGACGATGGCAACCGGGCAATCGGCGCCATAGGCGGGCGTCAGGCTGTCTGTCACATGGGCTAGATTCTGGATCGAAAGATGAATGGCCAGCGTTGCGCCTGTGGCGGCAAAATTGACCAGCGTCTCGCCCTCGGGCATCGAGGACGCGCGCCCCGGCGTGCGGGTCAGCACCACCGATTGCGCAAGGCCGGGCAGCGTCAGTTCCGCCCCCAGCGCGGCGGCAGCGGCGGCAAAGGATGGCACGCCCGGCGTGACCGAAACGGGAATGCCGAGGCTGCGCAGGCGGCGCATCTGCTCGCCCATCGCGGACCAGACCGACGGATCTCCGGAATGGAGCCGCGCCACATCCTGCCCTGCGGCGTATGCGCGCTGCATTTCGGCAATGATCGCGTCCAGATCCATCGGCGCGGTGTTGACGATACGCGCGCCTTCGGGGCAATGGCTCAGGATTTCCTCCGGCACCAGCGATCCGGCGTAAAGGCAGACGGGGCAGGACGCGATCAGATCGCGCCCCCGCAGCGTCAAGAGATCGGGCGCGCCGGGGCCAGCGCCGATGAAGTGAATGGTCAATGTCCGTCTCCTTCTGCCATGGCGCAGGTGGCCATGCGATCGGGTGAAATCCGCCGGGCTACGATCAGCCGCGCGCGGGGGCCGGCCGCCGCCAGCGCCGCCGCCTCGGCCACGCTGCCGGTGCCATGGGCGGCTTGTGATGCGGGCGAGTGAGTCTGCGTTATTTGGGTCTGTAGTAATGCGGGCAGCAACGCATGGATCGGCACGCCCAGTTCCTCGGCCAATCCGCGCAATCCAGCGCTGTTCTCTTTGCCCGCCACCGTTGCCAGCAGATCGGGCGCCACGCCGCAGGCCGCCAGCGCCGCGCGCAGACTGTCCGTGCTGGCGCCCGTTCGAAATCCGAAGCCCGCCACGATCATAGCTGCGCGCTCCACTGCACCACCGGGTAGCTGGATTTCCAGCCGGTCCTGGCCCCCAGCGGCGCCGCCTGTGCCAGCTCGATCCGCAGCAGATTGCCGCCCAGACGGGCGCGCGCCTGCGTCAGCAACGCCTCGCTTTCCAGCGTCACGGCATTGGCGACGATCCGCGCGCCGCGCGGCAGATGCGCCTCCAGCCAGTCCAGCAGCGCCCGCGACAGCCCGCCGCCGATGAACACCGCATCGGGCGAAGGCAGACCGGCCAGCGCCTCGGGCGCCGTGCCCTGCACGACGGTCAGGCGGTCCACGCCCAGCCGCGCCGCGTTCTGCGCGATCCGCGCCGCGCGATCCTGCCTCGGCTCGATCGTGGTGGCCGTAAGGCCGGGATGCGACAGCAGCCATTCAATGCCGACAGAGCCCGAGCCGCCGCCGATGTCCCACAGATGCTGAAACGGGCGCGGCGCGAGTGCCGACAGGGTCAGCGCGCGAACCGGCTGCTTGGTCATCTGGCCGTCGCTGTCAAACCAAGCATCGGGCCGCCCGCTGGCCCTTGGCAGCGCCGCGCCTTCGCCTTGCACCTCGACCGCCGCGCAGACGGGATGGGCAAAGCCGATATCGGGCAATTTCGCCGCGATAGCAGTGCTGCGCCGCTCGCGCGGGCCTCCGATGGATTCGAACACTGTCATCGGCGACGCGCCGAACCCGGCATCGCAAAGGTAATCGGCCAGCCCCCGCACCGCCCCCCCATCGCGCAGCAGCACGATCATATGCACCCCTGCCGCCAGTGCAGGCCGCAGCCGGGCAAGCGGCGCTGCGTGCAGGCCCAGACATTCGGTCCGCTCCAGCGACCAGCCCATTCGCGCGGCGACCAGCGAAAAGGTGGATGGGCCGGGCAGTGCCGTCCACTCTCCCGGCGCCAGATACCGCGCGAGGCTACCGCCCGCGCCGAACCAAAACGGATCGCCCGAGGCCAGCGCCACCACGCGCCGCCCCCGCAAGCCCAGCAGCCGCACGATACCGTCCGCGAACGGCACCGGCCACGGGACAAGCTCTGCCGTGAGATCCGGCAGCAGGCCCAGATGCCTTGGCGGACCCATCACGATTTCCGCCGCTTCAAGCGCGGCAAGGCTTGCGCGCAGCAGGCCATCCGGCGCATCTTCGCCCATTCCAACGATGGTCAGCCAAGGAGCGTCAGCCATGAAGAAAAACCTTCTGATCCTTGGCGGCACGACCGAGGCGACGGCCCTGTGCCACAGCCTCAGCGCAGCCGGCATCGGCGGCACCGTGTCCTTTGCCGGCCGGGTCAAGCGCCCGGTGCGCCAGCCGCTGCCGCAGCGCGTCGGCGGTTTTGGCGGGGTGGCGGGGCTGGAGCGCTACCTGACGGATCACGCGATCAGCCATGCGATCGACGCCACCCACCCCTTTGCCGCGCAGATGAGCGCCAATGCCGTGGCCGCTTGCGAAGCCGCGGGCGTGCCGCTGATCGCGCTGACGCGCCCCGCGTGGCAGGCGGGGCCGGGCGATGAGTGGACCCATGTGCCTGATATTGCAGGTGCAGTCGCTGCGCTGGACCGTCCAGCGGTGCGCGTCATGCTGGCGGTGGGGCGCATGCATCTGGCCGAATTTGCGCCCAATCCGCAGCATTTCTACCTGCTGCGCCTGATCGACCGGCCGGACGCGCCGCTGCCCTTTGCCGATTGCCAGATCGTGCAGGATCGCGGGCCGTTCAGCATCGCGGGCGATCTGGCGCTGATGCGCGCGCAGCGGATTGATCTGGTTGTCTCCAAGAATTCCGGCGGCACCGGCGCCTATGCCAAGATCATTGCCGCGCGGCAGCTTGGTCTGCCTGTCGTTATGATCGACCGTCCCGCCCTTCCGGCGCGGCGCGAGGCGCATTCGGTGGACGAAGTGCTGGCGTGGCTGGCTCATAGCGGCACCGACCGGGGCGTATAGACAAAGGGCGCGCCGCCCCGTTCGATCACACGCGTGGCCGATGTGCCGACCAGCACCATTGTACGCATATCGGCCATTTCGGGGCGCGCATCCGGCAGGGCCACGATGCGGATAGTCTCCTCCGCCGTTGAAACTGCACGGGCAAAGATCAGCGGGCGGGCGTCGCCGCAGGCGTCATTCAGTATTTCCAGCACGCGGGCAAACCCTTCGGGGCGGGCGTTGGAGCGGGGATTGTAGAAGGCCATGGCGAAATCGCCCTCGACGGCAAGGCGCAGGCGCTTTTCGATCAGCGACCAGGGCTTCAGATTATCGCTGAGGTTGATGGCGCAAAAATCATGGCCCAAGGGCGCGCCAACACGCGCAGCAGCGGCCAGCATCGCGGTGATGCCGGGCAGAACCTCGATATGCAGGGCGCGCCACGCTTGCGGCCCAGCCTCCACCGCTTCGAACACGGCCGCAGCCATGGCAAAGACGCCCGGATCGCCCGAGGATACCACCACCACGCGGCGGCCAGCGGCGGCCATTTCCAGCGCGTGACGCGCGCGGTCCAGCTCGACCCGGTTGTCGCTGGGATGCAGCGTCAAGCCCGCGCGAGGCGCAATGCGTGCCACATACGGAATATAGCCGACCACATCCGTCGCACGGCTCAGCGCGGCAGTCACCTGCGGCGTCACCAGATCCTCGGCTCCCGGCCCGAGTCCTGCGATGATCAGCGAGCCGCTCATGGTCGCCGCCCGTTGCCATGCACCAGAACGATCGAGAAATAGGGCGTGATGCGGCCCTCAGCCTGCGACAGTTTTTGCACACTCTGGCCTTCCATGCTTGCATATTCCACCAGCCACGCCGCGTCATATTTGCCCGCTGCGCGCAGGGCGCGGCGCACCTTGTCGATGTTGCGCCCGATCTTCATCACCACCAGCGCATCGGCGGCGGCCATGTGGCGCACCAGATCCTCCTCGGGCAAGGTCGCCATCAGCACGCTCAGCACGTCGTCGCCCCATGTGATCGGCTGGCCGGTTACCGTCCACGCCGCCGACATGCCGGTTGTCGCGGGAACCACCTGCACCGGCACCTCCCCGCCCAGCCGCGTGTAAAGATGCATGAACGAGCCGTAGAAAAACGGATCGCCCTCGCAGAGCACAACGACATCCTCGCCGCTTTCGACCAGAGAGCGCAGATGGGCCGTGCAGTCCGTATAAAAGGCCGAAAGGGCGGCGTTGTAGCCAGGATGCGCTACCGGAATTTCCGTGGTGACGGGGTATTCCATTGCAAACTCCACAATGCCTGCGGGCAGCATCCCCTCAACCATGCTGCGCGCGCGGCCCGGCCGCCCGGCCTTGCGGAAAAAGGCGACATGCCGGGCACCCGTCACAAGCCGGTGGGCGCGCACGCTCATCAGGTCGGGGTCGCCGGGGCCAAGGCCAACGCCGTGGATCGTGCCGGTGGCGCGGGTTTCCATGCTCATTCCGTGCGGCTCGCGATGGCGTTGATCGCGGCGACGGTGATGGCGCTGCCGCCCAGCCGACCCTTGACGATGCAGCACGGCACCGGCGGGTCTGCCCAAAGCGCGTCCTTGCTCTCGCGCGCGCCGACAAAGCCAACAGGGCAGCCGATGATCGCGGCGGGGCGCGGGCAATCCGGATCCTCCAGCATGTTCAGCAGATGGAATAGCGCCGTGGGCGCATTGCCGATGGCAACCAGCGCACCCGCCAGATGCGGGCGCCACAGCTCCAGCGCGGCGGCAGAGCGCGTGTTCGACATCTTGCGCGCCAGGTCAGGGACAGCGGCGTCCCAGAGCGTGCAGATCACCTGATTGTCGGCAGGCAGGCGGGTGCGCGTCACGCCCTCGCTGACCATGCGCGCGTCGCACAGGATCGGTGCGCCGGCATCAAGCGCGGCGCGGGCGGCGCGGGCAAAATCCGGTGACAGACGGATATGTCGCTCCAACCCCACCATTCCAGAGGCATGGATCATGCGCACGGCAATCGGCTCCTCATCGGGGCTGAAGCGGGCCAGATCAGCCTCGGCGCGGATCATGGCGAAGGATTGCGCATAGATCGCGGCGCCATCGGTTTCGTAAGTATAGGTCATTTCATTGCGCTCACTTCGGCCAGAATATCATCAGGACTGAGCGCGTATCGCTCAGCGGTGTCGTCTGCGCAGCCATGGCGCAGCATGTCAAACCGGCCCTCCCGCCCGATCAGCGTCACATCCGCGGGCCGCTGGCGCGCGCAGCCCTTGGCGCAGCCCGAGACATGCAGCGTGCCGCTGACCTGGGGCGCAAGGCGGCGGGCAAGGATGCGCGTTTCGACGCTGGCTGAGGGGCAAAAGGGTGCGCCGGGGCAGGCATCGACACGCATCAAGGCGTCATGCGGATCGGTGACAAAAGCGGGCTCATCGGGGGGCACGCCGCCCTCCAGAATCAATTTGCGCCATGGCGTGAGGCGGATCGCGGCCAGATTTTGCGCGCGGATCACCCGCGCCAGTGCAGCAGCATCCACATGACCCATTGCAGCGCCGATCAAGGCGCCGCCATTGTGCTTGCCGATCTTGGGCCGCGATGCTGGCGGCAGGATAGGTGCATCGCACCACTCCGGTGGCAATGGTATCCCGGCAAGGACGCGCGCCATGCGGCGTCGATCCGGCGTGATATGCTCCGCCAGCCAGTGCGCCATGTCGATCAGCGCCGGGATTGCGTTTTCCTCGGCAATCGCCCGCCCTCCGGATGCACCATCCGCGCGCAGGATCAGGCCGGTTGCAGAGCGCTCGATCCGGATATCTGCGCTGTCGTTTGTCAGCAGCGAATGCGCCCCACAATCCACGGCAAAGCCCACTTTCGCTGGCAACTCCGGCAGATCGCCCAGCCGCGCCAGCAAGGCCAGAGTGAGGCGATGTACCATGTCCCCTTGCTGCCAGAACGGCGCGACCAGAACGTTGCGCCGCCCCTCCAGCGCGGGGTCCGCATCGAGGAGCTTCAGATCACCCAAGCTGTGCAACAGCGCGGCATGATCACCCTTGGCCACGCCGCGAATTTGCAGGTTGGCGCGGCTGGTCAGATCCAGATATCCATGCCCATATCGCTGCGCCAGATCGCACAGGCCCACTGCCTGCGCCGCCGTCAGCCGCGCCAATCGCGGGCGGATGCGCACGACCAGCCCATCGGCTGCCATCATCGGGCGATAGGCGCCTGGGCACCAGCCCTTGACCACGGGCGCGCTCATCCGCGCGCCCCCAGATTGGCCATCACCGAATTGCGCCGCGTTTGCCAAAGCCCCGCCTCCAGCAGCGCGGCAAAGCGCGCCTGCATCGCGCGATGCGCCTCGGGGTTGGCGTCCTGCAGGAAACCGTCGGTTTCGGGATCGCCCAGCGTCGCGTCGTGGTAAAGGTCAAACAGATGCGGCGGCACCGCACCCGCCAGATGCGCGAAGCTGGCCATGTGATCCAGCGTCGCGGCAATTTCGGCAGCCCCGCGAAAACCGTGCTGTTTCATGCCGTCGATCCAGCCGCTGTTGGCGGCGCGGGCGCGTACGACGCGGGCAATTTCCTCAGCGAGGGTGCGTGTGCGGGGTCGGTCGGGATCGGTATTGTCGAGGTGATAGAGCGCCGCCTTGCCGCCCGTGACCGCCTGCGCTGCGGCAAAGCCCGCCTCATGCGCGGCATAATCGCTGGCCAGCAGCAGGTCGGTTTCGGGCAGATCCTGCGGATGCACGAAACTGTCGGCTTGCGCGACGCGGGTGCGAATGCCTGCCGCGTCGCGCGTCGCTACCTCACCGTCCAGCGCCCACGCGCTGGCACCCAGCCAAGCCAGCCCCGCCTTTTCGCGGCCCGCATCGGTGTAGTCGTCCAGCGTCGCACCCATGCCAAGACCGAACTGCCCCGGCGCAGGGCCATAGACGCGCGCCAGATCGGTGCGCCCGGCATAGGGGTTCCATTCGGGCCCCTCGTCCCGCGCGGCCAGTGCGCGCACGGCTTGGGCAAACAGCGCCGAGAGGGTCGGAAACACGTCGCGGAACAGGCCCGAGACGCGCAAGGTGACGTCGATGCGGGGGCGGTCCATCTCGGCAAACGGCAGCACCTCGATGCCCGACACCCGCTCTGACCCCGCATCCCAGACGGGTCGCACACCCAGCAAATGCAGCGCCATGGCGAACTCCTCGCCCGCCGTGCGCATGGTGGCGGAGGCCCACAGATCGACGATCAGGCCGCGCGGCCAGTCGCCCTGATCCTGCAAATGGCGGCGGATCAGTTCGTCAGCCAGCCGGACACCCTGCGCATGGGCCGCGCGCGTCGGCAAAGCGCGCGGATCTGTAGTGTAGAGGTTCCGCCCTGTGGGCAGGACATCACGGCGCCCGCGATAGGGCGAGCCGGAGGGGCCGGGCGCGATGCGGCGGCCTGACAGCGCATCGAGCAGCGATTGCCGCTCGCTCGCGACCGACTGCGCCGTGGCAAAGGGCGTGTCGCCACGCGGCGCGCGGCCCCAGATATGCAGTCCCTCGCCGAACTGGCTTTCCTTGATGTCGCACACGAAGCGGTCGATCCGCGCAATTGCCTCGGCGCTGCACGCCGCACGATCAAGGCTCAGATCCTCCTCAAGCCCCTGCGCCTGCGCCTCGGCGCGGATATCGCCCTGAAGCCGGTCGCGGCGGCGCGGGTCAAGACCGTCGGCGTTTGAGAACTCGTCCAGCAGCGCCTCCAGCCGGGTCAGCCTCTCGGGCGTGCCGCTGGCGCGCAGGGGCGGCGGGATATGGCCCAGCGTGACCGCGCCTATGCGCCGCTTGGCCTGCGCGGCCTCGCCGGGATCGTTGACAATGAACGGGTAGATGACGGGCAGTGCGCCGGTCAGCACCTCAGGCCAGCAGGTGTTCGACAGTGCCACCGATTTGCCCGGCAGCCATTCCAGCGTCCCATGCGCGCCGATATGCACCAGCGCGTCGGCATTGCTTTGGAGCCAGAGGTAAAAGGCGACATAGGCATGGCGCGGGGTGCGGGCCAGATCGTGATAGCTGTCCTCGCGCGCGCGGGCCGTATCCCGCTCGGGTTGAAGCGCGATCCATGCCTTGCCGCGGTTTATGGCGGCAAAGTGAAAGGCGCCGTCGCGGACGTCCGGGTCGTCTTCGGGATCGCCCCAGACATCGGCCAGCGTATCCCTCAAGGTTTCAGGAAGGCGGGCCAGCGCCGCCTTGTAATCCTCAAGTGGCCAAGCGGTGCTGCGCTTTTGCAGCCCATCCTGCAGGGGGGCGCCACCTGCTCCAATCTCATACCCCGCGCCGCGCAGGTCATTCAGGATCGCCTCGGCAGATTGCGGCGCGTCCAGCCCGACAGCATGGCCCATGTTCCAATCCTTGCCGGGATAGGTTGACAGGATCAGCGCAACGCGACGCTGAGCAGCAGGTAGCGCCGCCAAACGGGTCCAGCCCTGTACACGGTCGGCAATCGCCGCGATCCGGCCAGCCTCGGCGCGGTGGGCAAAGCGGGAATACTGCAGATGCGCATCACGCTTGCCGGGATCCTTGAAACTGGCGACACCGCCCATGATGCGCCCGTCGACTTCGGGCAGCACAACATGCATGGCCAGATCGGACGGCGACAGGCCCCGCTCCGCTTCGGCCCATGCTTTGCGGGTGGAGGTTGCAAGGGTCACCTGAAAGACCGGCGCATCTGCGGCGTCCAGCGGCGATGTGCCGCCCTCGCCCTTGCCGGAAAACGCCGTGGCATTGACGATGGCGGCGGGGACCAGACCGGCCACCTGACGGCTCAGCCAGCCCGCCGCCTGGGGCGACTTGAGCGAAGGCGCGAATAGCGCGATCACGTCAAAGCCCCGCGCGCGGAAGGCGTCAAACAGCGCGGTGATCGGCGCCAGATCGGCGGCCACCAGATAGGACCGGTAGAACACCAGCAGGATACGCGGCTGACCCGCCAGCGCCTGCGCGGATCCCAGCGACAAAACCGGGCAGCAGGCCCCCTGCTCGGGCGTCCATGCCCCCACCTGCGGCAGGGATTTGGCGCCCCGTACCGGCCCGGCATATAGCCCCGCCGCCAGCGCCATCTGCGCCAGCGCGGCCTGCGCCGCGACGGCCCCGCCCGTATCGCAAAGTTGCCCCAGCCGACGCAGCGTGGATTTCGGCAGGGTCGACATCGCGTCCAGCCGCGCGTCCGGCCTCCCGTCGGCGGGCAAGACCGCCAGCGCAATCCTCTTTTCCTGCGCCAGCCCGCAAATGCTCTGCAAACCGTAGGGCCAATAGGGCACACCGCCGATCAGGCGGATCAGGATGCCGCGCGCGCCGCTCAGTGTCTGCTCGACATATGTATCGACCGACAGGGGATGCTTCAGCGCGACGATATTGGCCAGCCGCAGCGTGGGCAGCCGCCCCTCCGGCCCGCCGCCGCGATGCCAGCCTTCGGCGAAAGCGCCAAGGTCGGAGTCGGACAGCGACAGCACCACCAGATCCGCGGCATCCTGCCCCAGATCCATCGGTGTCGCGGTCTCGTCCAACCCGTGACTTTCGCGGAAAACGACGTGCATGGCGTTACTCTGCCGCCTCCGCGCGCACGGCGCTCAGCGCGGCGCGGATCACATCCGCGTTGATATCATGATGCTCGGCGATGACGACCAGCCGCCCGGCGCGGGCCTCACCCGGCTGCCACGGGCGGTCGAACTGGTGCCGCACGCGCGCGCCCACGGCCTGCACCAGCAGGCGCATCGGCTTGCCGGTGACGGCGGCATAGCCCTTGATGCGCAGGATGTTGTGATCATTGGCCAGCCGTTCGATAGCGCTGACCAGATCGGCGGGATCGGTGATTTCGGGGATGTCCACGACGATGCTTTCGAAATCGTCATGCTCGTGGTCATCCGCGCCGTCGTGATGGGAGGGGCGCGCGTCGATGTCATCCTCCGCCGCGGCCTCCAGCCCCAGGATGATGCGCGGATCAATGACACCCTCGGCCACCTCGACCACGGGGATCGCGCGGTGGGATTCGGCTGCGATGATCTCCTTCGCGCGGGCGACGCCCGCGGGGCCGGCAAGGTCCGGTTTGGTCAGTAGGATGATGTCGGCGCAGGAGATCTGGTCCTCGAACACCTCGGACAGCGGCGTTTCGTGGTCGATGCTGTCATCCGCCAGACGTTGGGCATCGACGCGGGCCACGTCAGGCGCGAAACGGCCCGCCGCCACAGCCTCGGCATCGGCCAGCGCGATCACGCCGTCGACGGTGATTTTCGAGCGGATATCGGGCCAGTCGAACGCCTTGAGCAGCGGTTTGGGCAGCGCCAAACCCGACGTTTCGATCAGGATATGATCGGGGCGCGGGTCGAGCGCCATCAGCGCCTCGATCGTCGGGATGAAATCATCGGCCACGGTGCAGCAGATGCAGCCGTTGGCCAGCTCCATGATGTTTTCCGCCGGACAATCGGGGATCGCGCAGGATTTCAGGATATCGCCATCGACGCCGACATCGCCGAATTCGTTGACGATGACGGCCAGACGCCTGCCACCCGGATTCTGCATCAGCTGGCGCACCAGCGTGGTCTTGCCCGAGCCGAGAAAGCCGGTGATGACGGTGACGGGAAGTTTCGCAAGATCAGACATTCGGAGCCTCCAATGGGGGAATACGGGCGACGCAGTTACGCTTGAAATGTTCGGGACGTTCGCGCCACGGAATCAGCCCGTCGGCGGTCGCATGATAGCGCGCGGCGCCGTCGAGGATCATGGCGGGCCCTGCCACCTCATCGACATTTGCGAAGACATAGGTCCAGCGCGCGCCGCCTCGCAGCGCGACGGTGCAGCCGTGATCGCAGTTTTGAAGGCACTCAACCGGCGTCAGGCGCAGGCCCTCGGGCAGCGGCAACGCGTCGAGCGCATCATAAAGCATCTGGCCGGGCCAGCGATCATCTCCCGGCGCGGCGCGACCGCGTCGACATTTGACGCAAACCAGCAGTTCGGTTGGATTTAGCGGCGTTGCTGCCTGATCTTTCATGCCTCACGGCCCCCAAATATCATGGGACGAAGGCAGAAGATGGCGAGGGTATTCCGGCTGCCGGAATCGCCCCGACACCAGAACACCCCGTCCGGTTACGTCGTCATGTGCTGGCAGGTCTCCCGGCTTGCGGATTCAGGGCGGGTGGCCCTACGGCTGATCTGCCTTCCCGGCGGTTGCCAGTGGCGTTGATCGGCCTTTCCGTTCACGGTCGCGGGGGCGGCTGTGCTTGACCGCGACACTTCGCGGCTGCACATTCCCTTTTCACCTGCCGAGGCAGGCACCAACACAATCGCAGCTTTCGCCCAAACCCCAAAGCCTGTCAAGCCGAAGGAAACCCATGACCACTGACCTGAACGCCCGCCACACTGAAAGGATGCGCAAGATCAAGGCCGCGCGTGACAAGATGATGGAAACCAAGACCGAGGAAAAGGGCCTGATCATGGTTCATACCGGCGCGGGCAAGGGCAAATCATCGTCCGGGTTCGGGATGATCATGCGCTGCATAGCGCACGGGATGCCCTGCGCCGTGGTGCAATTCATCAAGGGCAATAGGGAAACCGGTGAAAAGACGTTCCTGCGCGGGCGATTCGCCGATGAATGCCGGTTTTTCGTCTCGGGCGAAGGCTTTACCTGGGAAACGCAGGACCGCGAGCGCGATATCGCCGCTGCGCAGAACGGCTGGAAAATCGCGCAGGAGCAGATCCTGGACCCCGAAATCCGGTTCGTTCTGCTGGACGAGATCAACATCGCGCTGCGCTATGACTATCTGGATATCGACGAGGTGGTGGATTTTCTGCTGCACCAGAAACCGCATATGACGCATGTCTGCCTGACTGGCCGCAATGCCAAGCCCGAGCTGATCGAGGCCGCCGATCTGGTGACCGAAATGACGCTGGTCAAGCATCCGTTCCGCGACGGGATCAAGGCGCAAAACGGCATCGAGATGTAGCGCCAGAAATGGCGCGCACGTTGATGATCCAGGGCACCGGCTCGAACGTGGGCAAGTCGATGCTGGTGGCGGGGCTGTGCCGCGCCGCGCGCAGGCGCTTCAGGCCATGGCCTGAAGCGCCTGCGCATACGGAGATGAAACCCGGTCCTGCTGAAACCCGAAAGCGAGATGGGCGCGCAGGTGGTGGTGCAGGGCAAGCGTCTGACGACGACACGGGCGCGCGATTATGCAGCGCTGAAACCCGCGCTGATGGGCGCCGTTCTGGACAGTTTTAAGCGCCTGTGCGCCCGGCACGATCTGGTAATCGTCGAGGGTGCCGGCAGCCCTGCCGAGGTCAATCTACGGCAGGGCGACATCGCCAATATGGGCTTTGCCGAGGCGGCACACGTGCCCGTGGTGCTGTGCGGCGATATCGACCGGGGCGGCGTGATTGCGCAGATCGTCGGCACGCAGGCGGTGATGCCGGCGGCTGATGCAGATCGGATAAAGGGGTTCATCATCAACAAGTTTCGCGGCGATCCCGCGCTGTTTGACGACGGCTACGCGGCAATTGCGCAGATGACCGGCTGGCGCGGTTACGGGGTTGCCCCGTGGTTCGCGGATGCCTGGCGCCTGCCTGCGGAGGATGCGCTTGATATCGCGGACACTCCGAGGCGCGAGGGCTTTCACATCGTCTGTCTGCGCCTGTCGCGCATCGCCAATTTCGACGATCTCGATCCGCTCAGCCAGGAGGCCAATGTCCGTGTCACAATGCTGCCCCCCGGCCAACCCATTCCGGCGGACGCGGATCTGGTCATTTTGCCGGGGTCAAAATCGACACGCGGTGATCTGGCCTTTCTGCGCGCAGGGCTGGGACATCGATCTGAGCGCACATCACAGGCGCGGTGGCCGCGTTCTGGGGATCTGCGGCGGATATCAGATGCTGGGCAATTGCGTCTCAGACCCCATGGGCATCGAGGGCACTCCAGGCGACACGCGGGGTCTTGGCCTCTTGGATATACGGACCGTTATGGGCGGTGACAAACGCCTGACCGAAGTGCGCGCACATCATACCATGTTGAACATGCCCTTCGCCGGCTACGAGATCCATATCGGGCGCAGCGATGGCCCCGATTGCGCGCGTCCCTTCGCCCATGTTACATTTTTCTGGCGCCACGCCTGAGATACGAATGACAGGGCGATGCCAGAAGCGCATTATTGCGCGTAGCCAAAAAAGTGAAACCACCAACGGATAGCTTATGAACTCAGTGGATCTAACTCGGTCATTCTGCAAGCAGCCATTGGCGCAACCGCAGCGAAATGGCGCTTTGTCCCGCATTGTGTGAGTTCGACGGCAGCGCAGCGAACGACCGGTCTTGACGCCGAGCGGCGATAACAGTCGATTCCGCCGGTGGCAAAAAGTCGGAAACTATCTGGCACGTCTCACAGGTGTATTGGTGGAGCCTAGGGGGATCGAACCCCTGACCTCTTGCATGCCATGCAAGCGCTCTCCCAGCTGAGCTAAGGCCCCGGACCGTGCGCCGCTCTCTAGGCGCAACCGCGGGCAGGATCAAGCGGAAAATCCTGCCCGCTGGAAAATCCGGCGATCACTCGTCGTCGTCCTTGGACACGTCGGCGATGTCGTCAAGCGAAACATCGTCGTCGTCGTCATCCTCGAGCAGATCGTCCTCGAGCTCGACATCGACCGCGTCGTCATCGTCCAGAACGGCATCGTCATCGCCGCCCTTGTCGGCCTTCTTGGCTTTCAGCGTGGCGGCATCCTCGGCATCGGCCGCGATCATGCGGCTTTTGGCGACGTCCAGTTCCACGACCTCGCCGCTATAGGGGCTGACGATCGGGTTTCTGTTCAGGTCGTAAAACCGTTTGCCGGTCGTCGGGCAAACGCGTTTGACGCCCCATTCTTCCTTGGGCATGTGAATTCCCTCGATTATGGCATTGTGGGATGAGTCGTATCGACGATTCCGGTCACGTGCCATATGACATTGGCACTGTCAAAGGCTTTGGCAAGCGTTGAGGGCGAGAATGGGCATACATCACCTGCCGGGGCGGCCGCCGGTGCCGCTGACGCTGCGCCGTTCGGGGCGGGCGCGACGCATCAGCCTGCGGATTTCGCAACTGGACGGGCGGGTGACGCTGACCCTGCCGGCCAATGTTCCCGAGGCCGAGGCGCTCGCCTTCGCGCGCAGCAAGGAGAACTGGATCCGGGGCCATCTGGCGCGGCGTCCCGATGAGACGATGGTCGCGATCGGTGCCGAACTTCCGCTCGAGGGTGTGCCGCGCCGCATCGTGGCCGGATCCGGGCGGCGGGTGATTGCGGGGGCGGAGCATCTGGCCGTCCCTGCCGGCGCGGTCGGTGCGCGGCTGCAATCGTGGCTGCGCGAACTGGCGCGCGACCGGCTGGTCGCGGCCTCGGACCATTATGCCGCGTCGCTGGGGCGCGGCTACAGCCGGATCACCCTGCGCGATACACGGTCGCGCTGGGGGTCCTGTTCGGCGCAGGGGGCGCTGATGTATTCATGGCGCCTGATCCTGGCGCCACCGGAAATCCTGCGCTATGTCGCTGCGCATGAGGTCGCGCACCTGGCCGAGATGAACCATTCGCCCGCCTTCTGGGATATTGTCGAGAGCCTGCACGGTCCCTGGAAATCGCCGCGCCGGTGGCTGCGCGAACATGGGCACGAACTTCACCAATTCCGCTTTCAGGAGGAATGATGACGGGCGCGTGCGGCAACGGGGCAGAGGTGGCGTCATGGTGACACCGCGTTCGGGCGGCGTTCTGACGGCTGCGCACGATCTTGTCTATCGCAGCTTGCGCGCGCAAATCATGTACGGCGATATCGCCCCCGGTCAGGCACTGACCCTGCGCGGGATCGGGCGCGATCACGGCGTGTCGATGACCCCCGCACGCGAGGCGGTGCGCCGGTTGGTGGCCGAGGGCGCGCTGTTCCTGTCCAGTTCGGGCCGGGTTTCGACGCCGGAACTCGGCAATGACCGGATCGAGGAACTGGCCGCGCTGCGCGCCCTGCTTGAAGTGGAGTTGGCCAGCCGGGCCTTGCCGCGCGCCCATATCGCGCTGATCGACCGGATGATGGCGATCGACAATGCCGTGGCCGATGCCGTCGCCAATCGCGATGCGGTGGGGTATATCCGCAGCAATCTGGAGTTTCACCGCACGCTTTACCTGCGCGCGCAGGCTCCGGCCATGCTGGCGATGGCCGAAACCGTCTGGTTGCAACTGGGGCCGACCATGCGCGCGCTGTATGGTCGCCTGCGCCGAACCGACGCTCCGCGGTATCACAAGCTGATTCTCGCCGCGCTCAGGGCGGGGGACGAGCCGGGGTTGCGTCTTGCGGTGCGCACGGACGTGACGCAGGGATTGCGTTTGTTGACAAGCTGAGCGCGTGGTGCGCCGACTTGCATTGCGGCCGGTGGCAGAGTTTGGGTATGTGACCGCAAAGACGCGCCATGAAAAGAGGGGAGAAACGAATGGGACATCTGACACGACGCCACGCGATGGGCCTGATGGGTGGCGCGGCGGCGTTGCCGCTGCTGGGCGCTCCGGCGCTGACCGACACGAAAACCACCGTTGGCGCGCTGCGCTTTACCAGCCATGCCCCCAGTTTCGTCGCGTATGAGCGGGGCTATTTCACCGACGAGGGGCTGGATGTGGAGTTCCGGTTTTTCGAGGCGGCGCAGCCCATGGCGGTGGCGATTGCCTCGCAGGATGCCGATTACGGCGTGACGGCGATTTCCGGCGGGCTGATCAGTCTGGCCGAAAAAGGCGCGGCCAAGGTGATTGCCGGTGCCTTGCAAGAAGAGCAGGGCATCGACGGGCAGATGATCCTGGCCAGCAACGCTGCATACGAGGCCGGGCTGACCGATCCGTCGCAACTGGACGGGCGCACATTCGCGGTGACGCAAGCCGGGTCGTCATTCCATTACATGGGGTCCAAGATCGCCGAGGCCGAAGGTGTGGAGGTCAGCTTCAAGCCGCTGCAAAAGGTCGGCGCGATCATCGGTGCGCTGAAATCGGGGCAGGTCGATGCCTGGTCGATCGTGCCCCATATCGCCAAGCCGCTGGTTGCGGGCGGTGCGGTGCGCAAGATCGGCATGATTGCAGATTACCTGCCCGGCTATCAGACGACGACCGTGTTCACCTCGGCCAACAGCGCCGAAAACGAGCGCGCCCGCACCGAGGCGTTCTTGCGCGCATTCGCCCGCGGGGCAGATGATTTCAACGCGGCCTTGGTGGACAAGACCGCCGGAGACGACGCTGCCGGGGAAATGGTCGAGCTGGTCCACAAATACGTCTATCCCGACCGCCCACTGGAAGAGGCCGCGCCGTCGATCGTCAATGGCGCGATGCGGATCAACAAGGGGGCGGCGCTGAACATGGGCTCGGTCACCGATCAGGTCGAATGGTTCAAGGCCGAAGGGCTGATCAAGGACAGCATCACCGCCGAAACGCTGGTCGACCCAAGCTATGTCGCGTTGATCTGAGATAGGGCAGGGCGGTCCGCCGTCCTGCCGTTGCCGCATGGATCTGACGCTGGAACATATCACCCACCGCTACAGCGACGTGCCGGTGTTGCAGGATATCTCGCTGCATATCCCGGCGGGCGAGATCCTGTGCATCATCGGCCCGTCCGGTTGCGGCAAGTCTACGCTGCTGCGCCTGATCGGCGGGCTTGAACGGCCGGATTCCGGGCAGGTGCTGCAACTGGGCACGCCGCCCGAGGGCTGCTTGAACCCGCTGACCTATGTCTTTCAGGATTTCGCGCTGCTGCCGTGGCGCAGCGTCGGGGGCAACATCTCGCTGGTGCTGGAGGATCACGGCATTCGCGGCAAGGCGGCGGATGCGATCATCGCGGACGTGCTGGCGCGCACGCGGCTGTCGGATTTCCGCAACGCGCTGCCTCGCCAATTGTCCGGCGGCATGAAGCAGCGCGTCGCGATTGCCCGCGCGCTGGCGGTGAACCCGGCGGTGATGCTGCTGGACGAGCCGCTTTCGGCGCTGGATGCGCAGACGCGCGAATTGCTGATGGAGGATCTGGTGGCGCTGTGGACGCGCCAGCCCTTTACCGGCATCTATGTCACCCACAACCTGGCCGAGGCCGTGCGCCTGGGTCATCGCATCGCGATCCTGTCGCGCCGTCCGGGGCAGTTGCGCGAGGTGATCAAGGTGGAAACCCCGCTGGGCGACCGCCACGCCGGCCAGCCCGAGCTTGAGAGCCTTCAAGCGCGCCTCTGGCAGATGATGAAGGACGAGGCCGTGGCCGCCGATCAGGAGTTGCTGAATGTCTGACGCCGATCCGGCCCGCCCGGTGCCGTTTCGCGGCGGCGGGTTTCGCCCCGTCGCCAAGCGCGGCACCGGGATCGTGGTGTTCCTGCTGCTGCTGGCGCTGGTCGAATGGGGCACGCGCGCCGGGTGGATCGGCAACCTGACCCTGCCGCGCCCCAGCGATGTCGGGGTCACGCTGGTCGACCTGGCGCGCTCGGGTCAGTTATGGGTGCATCTGATACCGTCGCTGACCCGGCTGGCGGTGGGCAGCTTGCTGGGCGTGACCGTCGGCATCGGCGTCGGGGTGATGATCGGCCTGTTCAGCCATGTGCGCGCCGGGCTGGTGCCGCTGGTCGCCGCATTGTTCCCGATCCCGAAAATCGCGCTGTTGCCGCTGTTCGTGATCTGGTTCGGCATCGACGAGGCCAGCAAATACGCCCTGATCGCGCTGGGCACCTTCACGCCCACGGTGGTTTCGACCTATGGCGCGGTGGATAACGTGGACCGCACGCTGATCCGCATGGGGCAGAGCTTCGGGCTGAGTTGGCTTTCCATCGTGCGCAAGATCGTCCTGCCCGGCGCCTTGCCCGGCATCCTGTCGGGGCTGCGGGTCTCCATCGCCATCGGGATCATCCTGCTGGTCGCGGCCGAGATGTTGGGCGCGCAATACGGCATCGGGGCCTACGTCTTGCAGGCCGGATCGCTTTACGATCTGGAACGGCTGTTCGCCGGTGTGGTGATCCTGTCGGCGCTGGGCGTGCTGACCAGCGCCATCGTCGGAGTTCTGGAACGGCGGCTTCTGGTCTGGCGCGGTTAGGCCGCCAGACCCTTGCTGCCCATGTCGAGGAATTTCTGCCGCCGCTGTTTCACCAGCGTCGCGCCGTTCTTGCCCTTCAGGCCCTTCAGCATGTCGGCGATGCTCTTGCCGACGGCCTCGATCGCCGCATCCGGGTCACGATGGGCGCCACCGCGGGGCTCAGGAATGATCTGGTCGATCACGCCCAGCTTTTTCAGGTCCTGCGCGGTCAGGCGCATGGCTTCGGCGGCCTCGCGCATCTTTTCGGAGTCCTTCCACAGGATTGACGCGCAGCCTTCGGGGGTGATGACCGAATAGACCGAATGTTCCAGCATCGCCACACGGTCGGCGCTGGCAAAGGCCACGGCCCCGCCCGATCCGCCCTCGCCGATGATCACGCTGACCAGCGGCACCGGGATTTGCAGGCACGCCTCGGTCGAGCGGGCGATGGCCTCGGACTGGCCGCGTTCCTCGGCACCCTTGCCGGGATAGGCGCCGGGCGTGTCCACCAGCGTGATGACCGGCAGGTTGAACCGCCCGGCAAGGGTCATCAGGCGGATCGCCTTGCGGTAGCCTTCGGGGCGGGACATGCCGAAATTGCGCTCGATCCGGGACTTGGTATCGCTGCCCTTTTCGTGGCCGATCACCATGACGGGGCGGTCGTTGAACCGTGCCAATCCACCCATCACCGCCAGATCGTCAGCAAAATTGCGATCCCCGGCCAATGGCGTGAAATCGGTGAACAGCCGGTCGATATAGGCGCCGCAATGGGGCCGTTCCGGGTGGCGCGCGACCTGGCATTTGCGCCATGGCGTGAGGTTCTTGTAAAGATCGTCCAGCAGGGTGCGCGCCTTGGCGTCCAGCGCCGCGGCCTCGTCGGCGACGTTCATGCCCTCGTTTGAGCGCGCCAGCGTGCGCAACTCTTCCGCCTTGCCTTCGATCTCGGCCAGGGGTTTCTCGAAATCCAGATATTGTGTCATTGTCCGCTCCGCCGGTTTGCCGGACTTATGCCGCCCCGGCGCGGGCAATGCAATGTCAGCGCCACAAAACGAAGGCCAGCGATCCCACCAGAAGCGCCGCCATCAGCAGGTTGAAGGCGCGCAGATGCACCGGGTTGCGTAGGATGCGGTGCAGCGCGGTGCCAAGGCCGGTCCAACTATTGGTGGAAATCACCCCCACGGCGACGTAACATCCCGCGACCCACAGCACCGCATTCAGACTGCGCCCCGGCGCATAAAGCGTGATCGCGCCCAGTGCCATCGACCACGCCTTGGGGTTGACCCATTGGAACACCGCCGCCTGAAGGAAGGTCAGCGGTGTGCCCGTCGCTTCGGCCTCGCCCGGCGGGGCGGCGGTGGCGATTTTCCACGCAAGATACAGCAGATAGGCAACCGAGGCGATCTGCAGCGCAATGAAGGCGGGCGGGAAGAGCTCGAACACCTGCATCACGCCCAGCCCGACCATCACCACCATCAGCGGAAAGCCGAGACCCACGCCCAGCATGTGCGGCAGGCTGCGCTGCCAGCCGAAATTCGCCCCCGACGCCATCAGCATCAGGTTGTTCGGCCCCGGCGTGATGACGCTGACCAATGCAAAGACGGCCAGCGCCGAAAGCAGATCGAAACTCATGCGCGCATCCGCGTTATCCGGCGATCATTTCCGATTGCCGCACGATCACTTCGGCCTGCTTGATCGACGCGATATCGACCAGCCGGCCCTTGTAGACCGTCGCGCCTTCGCCCTTGGCCGTGGCCTCTTCCATGGCGGCAAGGATCTCGCGCGCCTCGGCGACGGCCGCGTCCGAGGGGGTGAAGACCTCGTTCGCCAATGCGATCTGCTTAGGGTGGATCGCCCATTTTCCGACCATGCCCAGAGTGGCAGAGCGCAGCGCCTGCGCGCGGAACCCCTCGTCGTCGCTGAAATCGCCGAACGGCCCATCGACCGGCAGCACGCCATGGGTGCGGCAGGCGGCCACGATGGCGGTCTGCGCCCAGTGCCACGGGTCGGACCAGTGTTTCTGGCCCTCGTGCAGCATGTAGTAATTTTCCTGCGTGCCGCCGATGCCGGTGGTTGCCATGCCCATGGAGGCGGCGAAATCGGCAGCGCCAAGGCTGATCGCCTCAAGACGCGGCGAGGCGGCGGCGATTTCCTCGACATGGGCGATGCCGGCGGCGGATTCGATGATGACCTCGAAGGCGATCTTTTTCTTGCGGCCCTTCGCGGCCTCGATGGCGGTCACCAGCGCATCGACGGCATAGATATCGGCGGCGCAACCCACCTTGGGGATCATGATCTGATCCAGCCGCTCGTCCGCCTGTTCCAGCAGATCGACCACGTCGCGATACCACCACGGCGTATCCAGCCCGTTGATCCGCACCGAAACGGTCTTTTTGCCCCAATCGACGGCTCCGATGGCCTTGATGATATTGGCCCGCGCACTGTCCTTGTCCGATGGCGACACCGAGTCTTCCAGATCGAGGTTGATCACATCCGCGTCGCTGGCGGCCATTTTCTCGAACAGGCGTTCGTTGGAGCCGGGTCCGAAAAGCTGGCAGCGGTTGGGACGGGCAGGCGGGGCGGGTTGCAGGCGGAAACTCATGTCGCGGACACCTTTCGAGGAGGAGGGGACGTTTCGTGATTTCTTGCCTACCGCGTATGAAATCGCGCCCTTTGTTGCAAGGTCATATATACCGCCGCCGCAATGTCGGTGCGCGAAAAAGCCCTGCGGCACCGGATCGGTTTTGCTAGGCTGGCCCAGAATCACGGGAGTGCCTGGACATGATCGAAACCCCCTACCTGCTGTTTCTCGGCGATGCGCCGGACCAATTGGCGGCCAAGGTCGCGCAGGGCATCGCCGATTGGCGCCCCGAAAACGCGGTGGGCCAGTTTCGCATGTCGGGATGCAATGCGGATGTCGGGCTGGATGACATGACGCTGGCGCAGGCGCGCGCGGCGGGCGCACGCACACTGGTGATCGGGGTGGCCAATCGCGGCGGGGTGATCAGCGCCGCCTGGAAAGAGGTTCTGATCGAGGCGCTGGGCATGGGGTTCGATCTGGCCTCGGGGTTGCACAAGCTGTTGCGCGACGAGGCCGACCTGGTTGCGGCGGCGCAGGAACATGGCTGTCGTTTGCATGACGTGCGTGTGCCGTCGGTCGCCTATCCGATCGCCGATGGCGTCCGGCGCAGCGGCAAGCGCGTGCTGGCCGTCGGCACCGATTGCTCGGTCGGCAAGATGTATGTCGCGCTGGCGCTGGAAGACGCGATGCGCCGGCGGGGCATGAAAGGCACGTTCCGCGCCACCGGGCAAACCGGCATCCTGATCACCGGAAGCGGTGTGCCGCTGGATGCGGTGGTCGCCGATTTCATGGCTGGCGCGGTGGAATGGCTGACACCCGACAATGACGTGGATCACTGGGACATCATCGAGGGGCAGGGGAGCCTGTTTCATGTCTCGTATTCCGGGGTGACGCTGGCGTTGATCCATGGTGGGCAGCCCGACGCACTGATCCTGAGCCACGAGCCGACCCGCACCCATATGCGCGGGTTGCCGGATTACGTGTTGCCAAGCCTTGAGATGCTGCGCGACACGGCGCTGCCGCTGGCGCGGGTGGCCAATCCGGCCTGCGAGGTTGTAGGGATCGCGGTGAATACCAAGGCGATGGACGCGGACACGGCGACCGATTATCTCGCGGGGGTGGAGCAGCGCATGGGGCTGCCCGCCGTCGATCCCTATCGCCATGGCGCCGACCGGCTGGTGGAGGCGCTGGCCACCCTGTGATCGGCTGTTGGCGCGGGACGAGAATGCGGGAGCCTCCGGCGGGAATATTTTTCCGCCAGAAGAAGGATGGGGTGCGTGAAGATTTCAGTTGAGCGTGACGTGTTCCGGTTGGCGCAGGTTTTCACCATCTCGCGTGGGTCGCGGAGCGAGGCGCGGGTGCTGACCGTACGGCTGCGCGACGGCGACGCGCGCGGCTGGGGCGAATGCGTGCCCTATGCGCGGTATGGCGAGACGCTGGATTCGGTCGCGGCGCAGATCGAAGGGCTGCCGGAGCGGTTCGACCGCGCGGATCTGGCGGGCCTGCTGCCCGCCGGGGCGGCGCGCAACGCGGTGGATTGCGCGCTCTGGGATCTGGAGGCCAAGCGCGCCGGGCGGCGGGTCTGGGAACTGGCGGGTCTGGACGCGCCGGGGCCGGAGATCACGGCCTATACCCTGTCGCTGGATACGCCCGGCGCGATGCGGGCGCAGGCGGCGAAGAACGCGCATCGCCCATTGCTCAAGATCAAGCTGGGCACGCCCGACGATATGCCCCGGCTGGAGGCTGTTCGCGAAGGCGCGCCCGATGCGCGGATCATCGTCGATGCCAACGAGGGCTGGAGCGCCGATGTCTATGCCGATCTGGCGCCGCATCTGCTGCGCCTTGGCGTTGCGCTGGTGGAGCAGCCCTTGCCAGCGGGCGAGGATGACGCGCTGGCCGGGATCGCGCGACCGGTGCCGGTTTGCGCCGACGAAAGCTGCCATGATCGGGCCGGTCTGTCGGATCTGAAGGGCAAGTATGACGTGGTGAACATCAAGCTCGACAAGACCGGCGGTCTGACCGAGGCACTGGCGCTGCGCGATGCGGCGCGGGCGCAGGGGTTCGACGTCATGGTGGGCTGCATGGTGGGCAGTTCGCTGGCCATGGCCCCGGCGGTTCTGGTGGCGCAGGGGGCGCTGGTGACCGATCTTGATGGGCCGCTGTTGCTGGCCGAGGATCGCGAAAACGCTTTGACATTCGACGAGAACGGCGTGCATCCCCCGGATGCGGCGCTGTGGGGATAGAATTATGCGAACGGTTTATGTGAACGGGGACTATCAGTCCGAGACCGAGGCGAAGGTCTCGGTCTTCGATCGCGGGTTCCTGATGGCGGACGGCGTTTACGAGGTTACCAGCGTGCTGGGGGGCAAGCTGATCGACTTTGATGGCCATGTGGCGCGGCTGGAACGGTCGCTGGGAGCGCTCGACATCGCCAACCCGCTAAGCCGGGACGCCTTGCTGGGGATCCACCGCGAACTGGTGGCGCGCAATGCGATCGATGAGGGTCTGGTTTATCTGCAGATCACGCGCGGCGCGCCGGCCGACCGGGATTTCGTCTTTCCCGACCCGGAAACGACCTCGCCGACGGTGGTTCTGTTCACCCAGTCCAAGCCCGGATTGGCCGACAATCCGGCGGCGAAGACCGGCATCAGGATCATCGGGATCGACGATATCCGCTGGGGCCGGCGCGACATCAAGACGGTGCAGCTGCTCTATCCCAGCATGGGCAAGATGATGGCGAAAAGGGCCGGGGCCGACGATGCATGGATGGTCGAGGACGGGTTCGTCACCGAAGGCACCAGCAACAACGCCTATATTGTGCAGGGCGACCGCATCGTCACGCGTCCGCTGTCCAGCGACATCCTGAGCGGCATCACCCGCGCCGCCGTGCTGCGCTTTGCCGGCGAGGCGCGGATGGAGGTGGACGAACGCCCCTTCACGCTGGACGAGGCCAAGGCGGCGGACGAGGCGTTCATCACCTCGGCCAGCACCTTCGTCATGCCGGTGGTCGAAATCGACGGCATCGCGCTGGGCGATGGCTCGCCGGGGCCGGTGGCGACCCGGCTGCGGGAAATCTATCTGGAGGAAAGCCGCAAGGCCGCGATCTGACGCGGCCCCGGCGGCTCAGTCGCCCTTGCCCACGTTCTGTTCGAACGCTTTCTTGAATTCAGCCTGCTTTTCGGGGCTGGCCTCGGTCTGGTGCTGCGCTCTCCATTCGTCATAGGGCATGCCGTAGAACAGCTCGCGGGCCTCGTCCTTGCCCATGTCGATGCCGCGTTCGGCGGCGGCCTCCTGATACCAGCGGCTCAGGCAGTTGCGGCAAAAGCCCGACAGGTTCATCAGGTCGATGTTCTGCACATCGGGACGGTCCTGCATCAGATGTTTCTGCAGGCGGCGATAGGCTGCGGCCTGAAGTTCGATTTCGGTCTGCTTGTCCATGGCTATACCCTCCGTTCGATGTTCTACCTGATCTAGGCCGGCAGCCTGCGAATGTCACCCCACGCGGAAACGCCCGGCGTTGCGCGTTGTTCGGCGATGGTTGCCGCGCAAGCGGAATTGCGACATAACGCGATCATACATGTTTGCGATAACAGCCCCCGATCGAGGAATACCAACAGCATGAGACGCCAGCGCAACGTCAAGATCGTCGCCACACTTGGGCCGGCCTCCGAGACTTATGACATGATCCGTGCCCTGCATGAGGCCGGTGCCGATGTCTTCCGCCTGAACATGAGCCACGGCGCGCAGGACGATATCCGCGAAAAGCATCGCGCGATCCGCCAGGTGGAAAAGGATCTGGACAGTCCGATCGCGATTCTGGCCGACCTTCAGGGGCCAAAGCTGCGTGTGGGAACCTTCGCGGCGGATGAGCACGAACTTGAGGCGGGCGCGACGTTCCGTGTGGATCTGGACCCCGCCGAGGGCGACGGAACCCGCGTCTGCCTGCCTCATCCCGAGATTTTCGCCGCCCTGACGCCGGGGGCGACGCTGCTGGTCAATGACGGCAAGATCCGCCTCAAGGTGACGGAATGCGGCAAGGATTACGCCGATTGCGAGGTCATCGCGGGCGGCACGATCTCGGATCGCAAGGGCGTCAACGTTCCCGATGTGGTGCTGCCGTTGGCGGCGCTGTCGGACAAGGACCGGGACGATCTGGAATTCGCGTGCCGGCTGGGCGTCGACTGGCTGGCGCTGTCCTTCGTGCAGCGCCCCGAGGACGTGCACGAGGCGCGCGCGCTGGTCGATGGCCGCGCCGCGATCATGTGCAAGATCGAGAAGCCCGCGGCGGTCGAGAAGTTCGACGAGATCCTTGCCGTCTGCGACGGCATCATGGTGGCGCGCGGCGACCTGGGGGTGGAACTGCCGGTGCAGAACGTGCCGCCGATCCAGAAGCGGATGGTGCGGCGATGCCGCGCGGCCGCCAAGCCGGTGATCGTGGCGACGCAGATGCTGGAATCGATGATCGACAGCCCGATGCCCACGCGCGCCGAGGTTTCCGACGTCGCCACCGCCATCTACGAGGGTGCCGATGCGGTTATGCTGAGCGCGGAATCCGCCGCCGGCAATTATCCGATCGAAGCTGTGCGCACCATGGACAACGTTGCAAGGGAAGTCGAAAACGATCCGACCTACGACGAGATCATCGCCACGTCACGCAGCGTCAAGGGATCGACCATCGCCGACGGCATCGTCGCCGCCGCACGCGAGATCGCCGAAAAGACCGACATCAAGGCGATCTGCTGCTTCACCCAAAGCGGCACCACCGCTCTTTTGACCGCGCGAGAGCGTCCCGGCGTTCCGATCATCGCCATGACGTCGCTGCGCGACACCGCGCGGCGTCTCAGTCTCAGCTGGGGGTGCAATTGCATCATGACCGGCGAGGTGGACCGCTTCAAGATGGCGGTTGTAAATGCCGCCCGCGCCGCTCGCGCCGCCGGGTTCGCCGGAAAGGACGACCAGATCGTCGTTACCGCCGGCGTGCCGTTCAACGTGCCCGGAACCACCAACATCCTGCGCGTCGCCCCCTGTGACGAGCGTTTGATCTGGCGCACCGATCCGGAATGAGACGGCGCGGGCGCGGCTTTTGCCGCTGCCCCCTTGCCATGCGCGCGCGTTCTGTCTAAACGGCGCTTTCCGATGGCGCGACCGGCCGATGTGGCATGCCGAGTCGCGCGCTTTACCGACCCAAGGAACAGGAGACGGAAATGCCCAAGATGAAGACGAAATCAAGCTGTAAAAAGCGATTCAAGGTGACCGCCACCGGCAAGGTGCTGGCCGGTCAGGCCGGCAAGCGCCACGGCATGATCAAGCGCACCCGCAAATTCATTCGCGATGCCCGCGGCACGACCACGCTGTCCGAGCCCGATGCCAAAATCGTCAAGGGCTTCATGCCCTACGACCGCTGATAGGAGGCTGCCGATATGTCACGTGTCAAAAGCGGTGTTGTCACCCACGCCCGCCACAAGAAAGTCATCAAGGCCGCCAAGGGCTTTTATGGCCGTCGCAAGAACACCTTCCGCGTCGCCACGCAGGCGGTGGACAAGGCCAACCAGTACGCCACGCGCGACCGCAAGAACCGCAAGCGCAATTTCCGCGCGCTGTGGATCCAGCGGATCAACGCCGCCGTGCGGTCCCATGACGAGGCGCTGACCTATTCGCGCTTCATCAACGGCCTGAACCTCGCCGGGATCGAGGTTGACCGCAAGGTTCTGGCCGATCTGGCCGTTCACGAACCCGAAGCGTTCGGCGCCATCGTAAAACAGGCCCAGGATGCGCTGGCCGCCTGAGGTCGCGCATCACGATCATTTCAAGGGCCGCCCCAACCGGGCGGCCTTTTTTCGTTTTGCGGGGGCGGCCTTGCGTTCGACCCGCGCTATGGGTAGCAACCGGGCGGAACCGGTAGCAGGGGACGGTGATGGACGATCTCAAGGCGAAATATCTGGGCCGGATCGCGGATGCGGCGGATGAATCCGCGCTCGAGGCGATCCGCCTCGCCGCCATCGGCAAGAAGGGCGAAGTGGCGCTGAAAATGCGCGAACTGGGCAAGATGACGCCCGAGGAACGCCAGATTGCCGGCCCGGCCATGAATGCGCTCAAGGCCGAGATCACCAGCGCGCTGGCCGCGCGCAAGGCGGCGCTGCATGACGCGGCGCTGGATGAACGCCTGCGCGGCGAATGGCTGGACGTGACGCTGCCCGCGCGCGACCGCCGCCAAGGCACGATCCATCCCGTCAGCCAGGTCACCGAAGAGGTCACGGCGATCTTTGCCGAGATGGGCTTTTCCGTCGCCGAAGGGCCGCGCATCGACACCGACTGGTACAATTTCGACGCGCTCAACATCCCTGCCCATCACCCCGCGCGGGCCGAGATGGACACGTTCTACATGCACCGCGACGCGGACGACGACCGCCCGCCCAACGTGCTGCGCACCCATACCAGCCCGGTGCAGATCCGCTCCATGGAAAAAACCGGCGCGCCGACCCGCATCATCTGCCCCGGCGGCGTCTACCGCGCCGATTACGACCAGACCCACACGCCGATGTTCCATCAGGTCGAGGGGCTGGCGATCGACCGCGACATTTCCATGGCCAACCTGAAATGGGTGCTCGAGGAATTCTTTGCCGCGTTCTTCGAGGTCGACGGCATCAAGACCCGCTTCCGCGCCAGCCATTTTCCCTTCACCGAACCCTCGGCCGAGGTCGATATCCAGTGTTCCTGGGTCGATGGCCAATTGCGCATCGGCGAGGGCGACGACTGGATGGAGGTTCTGGGCAGCGGCATGGTCCACCCCTCGGTGCTGCGCGCCGGAGGCATCGACCCGGACGAATGGCAGGGCTTTGCCTTCGGCATGGGCATCGACCGGATCGCGATGCTGAAATATGGCATCCCCGATCTGCGCGCGTTCTTTGATAGCGACCTGCGCTGGCTGCGGCATTACGGTTTCGCGAGCCTGGATGTGCCGACGTTGCACGGTGGGTTGAGTCGCTAATGTTTGACTATCTGAACTCTATCGATCGGCATTTTCTTTCGACCATAATTGTGGCAATAATATGGTTCGGAGTTCCGCTCATGTACCTTGTTTCGCAGAGAAATATGCGTCCGGGGCATGGGAAACTGAAAGAAAGGCTAATTGCATATGCTGATATGCATGATGGAGTGGCAAGCAAACAACGTGAGCAGAATTCTGCCATCGCTTTACTTCCGTCGAGAGAGCATAAAGTTCTCCTTGGAATTCTAAAAAAAGTTGAAGCGAAAAATGCTACGATGGTTACAATATGGACATTTATAGATGCATCTATAATCACCGCAGTTGCATCAAGTAAAGACGATGCTTTCAGACAAACTGCGATTCTATTTTTGTTTGCAAGTCTGCCATTTATTCTTGCGGGTATTTATGGCTCAAGACAAATTGATAGCTTTTCAAGAGCATTCCTGAGAACAGAAAAGACCGAACTAGATCTGGCGTGTGAAATGCAGAAAGAGTTGATGGATGATGCTCTGCGGAAAGAAGATGCCCTTTATTTCTCCAGAAGAGGTGCAATGCTGTTCGTCGTCGTGGCGATAACGTTAGCCACGATTTATTTTTATTTCTAAAGCGAATGAGCGAACTATGAAATTCACCCTCTCCTGGCTCAAAGACCACCTCGACACCACCGCCAGCGTGGACGAGATCGCCGAAACTCTCACCGATCTCGGGCTTGAGGTCGAAGAGGTCTCCAACCCCGCCGAACGGCTGGCCGATTTCACCATCGGCAAGGTGATCGCCGCCGAAAAGCACCCCGATGCCGACCGGCTGAAGGTCTGCAAGGTGCTGACCGACGAGGGCGAGAAACAGATTATCTGCGGCGCGCCCAACGCCCGCGAAGGCATCACCGTGGTCGTCGCCAAACCCGGCACCTATGTGCCCGGCATCGACACAACGATCCAGGTCGGCAAGATCCGCGGCATTGAAAGCCACGGCATGATGGCCTCGGAACGGGAAATGGAACTGTCGGACGTACATTCCGGCATCATCGAACTGCCCTCGGGCGAGGTCGGGCAAAGCTTCAGCGACTGGCTGGCCGAGAACGATCCCGCCCGCGTCGATCCGGTGATCGAGATCGCGATCACGCCCAACCGCCCCGACGCGTTGGGCGTGCACGGCATCGCCCGCGATCTTGCGGCGCGGGGGCTGGGTACGCTGAAACCGCGCGAATACATCCCAGTCGAGGGTCATTTTCCCTCGCCGATCGCGGTCTCCATCGACGACGATACGCTGGACGGCTGCCCTCTGTTCGCGGGACGGGTGATCCGTGGCGTGCGCAACGGTCCCAGCCCGCAATGGTTGCAGGACCGGCTGCGCGCCATCGGGCTGCGTCCGATCTCGGCCCTTGTCGATATCACCAACTTCTTCACCTTCGACCGCAACCGCCCGCTGCATGTGTTCGACGCCGACAAGGTGTCGGGGGGCCTGCGCGTTCACCGTGCCAAGGGGGGCGAGACCCTGCGCGCGCTGGACGAGAAGGATTACACCCTGCAACCGGGCATGATGGCGATTTCCGACGAGACCGGCCCCGAAAGCATCGGCGGCATCATGGGCGGTGAGCAGACTGGCGTTACCGAGGACACCGTCAATGTCTTCGTTGAAAGCGCGTATTGGGATCATGTGCAGATCGCGCTGACGGGCCGCGCGCTGAAAATCAACTCGGACGCGCGCTATCGGTTCGAGCGCGGAGTCGACCCGGAATTCACCCTGCCGGGGCTGGAACACGCGACGCGGATGATCCTGGACCTCTGCGGCGGCGAGGCCTCCGATGTGGTGATCGCGGGCGACGTGCCCAATCACGCGCGCGCCTATCGGCTGGATGCGGCGCGGGTGCAAAGGCTTGTCGGCATGGAAATTCCCGAAAGCGACCAGCGCCAGACCCTGACGCGGCTGGGTTTTCGACTCGAGGGCGATCTGGCGCATGTGCCCAGCTGGCGCCCCGATGTTCAGGGCGAGGCCGATCTGGTCGAGGAGGTCGCGCGCATCGCCTCGCTGACCAGGCTGGAAGGCGTGCCCTTGCCGCGCCCCTTTGGGGTGCCCAAGCCGGTGATGACGCCGATCCAGCGGCGCAAGCAGATGGCGCGGCGGACCTGCGCGGCGCTGGGGTATAACGAATGCGTCAGCTATTCCTTCATCGATCAGGCCAGCGCGGCGCTGTTCGGGGGTGGCGACGATGCGACGATGCTTGAGAACCCGATTTCGTCGGAAATGAGCCATATGCGCCCCTCGCTGCTGCCCGGTCTGTTGCAGGCCGCTTCGCGCAATCAGGCGCGGGGCTACATGGATCTGGCGCTGTTCGAGATCGGCCCCGCCTTCAGCGGTGGTGAGCCGGGCGAACAGGCGGATCAGGTGACGGGTCTGCTGGTCGGGCGCACCGGTGCCAAGGATGTGCATGGCGCGTCGCGCCCCGTGGATGTCTATGACGTCAAGGCCGATGCCGAGGCGTTGCTGGGGGCGATGGGTGCACCCGAAAAGGTGCAGATCCTGCGCAACGGGGCGGACTGGTGGCATCCGGGGCGGCATGGCGTGATTTGTCTGGGGCCGAAAAAGGTGCTGGGCATTTTCGGCGAACTGCATCCGCGCATTCTGGACGCGATGGGCGTCAAGGGACCGGCGATGGCCTTCACCCTCTGGCCCGAGGCGGTGCCGCTGCCGCGCAAGGCAGGCGCGACCCGTCCCGCGCTGGAACTGGCGGATCTGCAGGCGGTCGAGCGCGATTTCGCCTTTGTCGTCGATGCCGATGTCGAGGCGCTGGCGCTGGTCAATGCCGCCGCGGGGGCCGACAAGGCGCTCATCGAGACGGTGCGCGTGTTCGACCAGTTCACCGGCGGCAGTCTGGGCGAGGGCAGGAAATCGCTGGCCGTGACCGTGCGGCTGCAACCCCGGGACAAGACGCTGACCGAGGCCGAGATCGAGGCGGTGAGCAGGCGGATCGTCGAGAAGGTCGCCAAGGCGACCGGCGGAGTCCTGCGCGGCTGAGCGTGCATTCCGCCTTTGGCGGGTATATCTGGAGCAAGAAGAAGGGGCGGAGCGTTCGCTCTTTCGGAACTACGGGAGAATTTGACATGGGACTGAAGGTTTATCTTTCCGGCGAAATCCACACCGATTGGCGCGAGCGGATCGTCGAAGGGGCCAAGGGGCTCGAGGTCAGCTTTGCCGCGCCGGTGACGGATCACGATGCGAGCGACGATTGCGGCGTGGCGATCCTCGGTGCCGAGGACGACAAGTTCTGGCACGATCACAAGGGCGCCAAGCTGAACGCGATCCGCACCCGCACCGAAATCGAAAAGGCGGATGTTGTCGTCGTGCGTTTCGGCGAGCAATACAAGCAGTGGAACGCGGCCTTTGATGCGGGATATGCGTCGGCTCTGGGCAAGGCGCTGATCGTGCTGCATGGGGCCGATCACCAGCATGCCTTGAAAGAGGTCGATGCCGCCGCGCTGGCCGTGGCAGAGCGGCCAGAGCAGGTGGTCGAGATCCTGCGCTATGTGCTGACGGGGCAATTGCCGCAATAGGGCCAATGCGACACAGGGCGGAAAATTTGCCTGCCGCAGCGACCTATTCGGTGCATTTTGCGCAAATCCGGTGAATAAGCGGTTCCAGGTCAAAATCGGCCGGGGACAGAGGAGCTTCATTCATGCTCAAGGAATTTCGCGATTTCATCGCCCGTGGCAATGTCATGGACATGGCCGTCGGCATCATCATCGGTGCCGCGTTCACCGCCATCGTGACATCGATGGTCGAAGATCTGATCAACCCGATCATCGGATTGTTCACCGGTGGAATCGATTTCACCAACCAGTTCGTCGTGCTGAGCGGTGAGGGCGATTTTGCATCGCTGGAGGCTGCGCGCGCGGCGGGGGCGGCGGTGTTCGCCTATGGGTCGTTCCTGATGGCGGTGCTGAATTTCCTGATCATCGCCTGGGTCGTGTTCATGCTGGTCAAGGCGGTGAACCGTGCCAAGGAAGCCGCCGCACGCGATCCCGCGGCGCCGGTGGTGGAAGAGCCGGCCGGGCCGACGGAACTTGAGGTGCTCATGGAAATCCGCGACCGCTTGAAGGCCTGACATAAACCGGTGAGGAAAGAGGGCCGCGCCTGACCAGATTGGTCGCGCGGCCATTTTCACGGCGTTACGACAAGGAGATATTGATGGAAGAATTGTTCGAACAGGCAGGGGCTTATACGCCGTTGTTGATCAACGCGGCCAAGGCTCTTGTGGTTCTGATCATCGGCTGGATCGCCGCCGGGCTGATTTCGGGGTTCGTGCGCCGTCGCGTCAACGCCCACCCGCGACTGGATCAGACATTGGGCAATTTCGCCGCCAGCATGGTGCGCTGGCTGATCCTGATCGTGGTGTTGCTGGCGGTTCTCAACCTGTTCGGGATCGAGGCGACGAGTATCGTGGCGATGCTGGGCGCGGCGACGCTGGCGATCGGGCTTGCGTTGCAGGGCACGCTGAGCGATCTGGCGGCAGGTTTCATGCTGATCCTGTTCCGGCCCTTCAAGCTGGGGCAATTTGTCGATATCGGCGGCACGTCGGGCACGGTGGTCGATCTGAACCTGTTCTTTACCGAGTTGAAAACGCCGGACAACGTCCAGATTGTCGTGCCCAACGGGCAGGCGTGGGGGCAGATCATCACCAATTATTCGCACCACGATACCCGTCGTCTGGATCTGACCTTCGGCATCGATTACGGCGACAGCGCGGATGCGGCGATGCAGGTCATTCTGGACAAGGCCCGCAGCGATGCGCGGATCATGGACGATCCCGAGCCGTGGGTCCGGGTCACCAATCTGGGCGAGAGTTCGGTCGATCTGACCGCCCGCCTGTGGTGCCGGGCGGACGATTACTGGGATCTCAAGTTCGAACTGACCAAGGCGATCAAGGAAGCCTTTGACGACAAGGGCATCTCGATCCCCTATCCGCACCGGGTGGAGGTCATCCGGTCGGCGTGACATCTGTGGCCGGGCCGGTTACGCGCCGGCCCGTCACTTGTCAGGCGTCGATGAGATCGGCTGCTTTTTTCGTCTCGATGCCCAACGCTTCGCCGACGGCCGCATAGGTCAGTTGCCCGTCATGCAGGTTCAGCCCGTTGCGCAGATGCGGGTCTTCGGCGCAGGCGCGTTGCCACCCCTTGCCTGCCAGCGCCAGCATCAGCGGCATCGTCGCGTTGTTGAGGCCGATGGTCGCCGTGCGCGCCACCGCGCCGGGCATGTTGCCCACGCAATAATGGATGATCCCGTCCACCTCGTAGATCGGATCCTGATGCGTCGTGGCATGCGAGGTTTCGAAACAGCCGCCCTGATCGATGGCGACATCCACCAGAACCGAGCCGGGTTTCAGCAGCGAAAGCTGATCGCGCGACAGCAGTTTGGGCGTCGAAGCACCGGGGATGAGCACCGCGCCGATCACCATGTCCATCCGCGGCAGCAAATCGTTCAGCCCGGCCTGATCCGAGAATTGCGTGGTCAGCCGCCCCATGAACATGTCGTCGAGATAGGACAACCGCGACACCGAGCGGTCCAGCACCGTCACATTCGCGCCCATGCCGACTGCCACCCGTGCTGCCGCTGTGCCCACGACGCCGCCGCCGAGGATGGCGACATTCGCAGGGCGCACGCCGGGCACGCCGCCCATCAGCACGCCGCTGCCGCCATTGGCCTTTTGCAACGCCCACGACCCGGTCTGCGGCGCAAGGCGACCTGCCACTTCGGACATCGGCGCCAGCAGGGGCAGACCGCCGCTGTCGTCGGTGACTGTTTCATAGGCGATCGCCGTGACGCCCGACTTCAGCAGGTCGCGTGTCAGATCGGCATCGGCGGCCAGATGCAGATAGGCAAACAGCACCTGTCCGCGGCGCAGCAATCCGCGCTCGTCCGGCTGGGGCTCTTTCACCTTCACGATCATGTCGGCCTGTTCATACAGATCGCGCGCGTTTGCCACGATCCGCGCGCCGGCCTGTTCATAGACCTCGTCCTCGAAACCCGCTTCCGTGCCGGCATTGGTCTCGATCAGCACGTCGTGGCCGCGTTCGACCGCTTCGTGCGCGGCGTTCGGAGTCATGCCGACGCGAAATTCCTGGGGCTTGGTTTCTTTCGGACATCCGATCTTCATTCTTGTGTTCCCTGTTGGTGGCGTTGGTTTGCGTATACCCGTCCCCGCGGGGCGGCTCGTGATCAGCAGATGGGCGCAAATGGCAATGATTTGCGTTCAGGACGGCTTATCGCGGCGGAAGATGTGCAAAAATCGCTCCGGATGCAACCGCTCGTTGGATGAACGCCCGCGCGATGTCTGCCGGGCGATTTCATGACGGGGGGTCGTTTCGGTTCGCAGTCTTGTTCGGCATCGCCCGAATGTGCATTCGCGCAAGGGCACCGATCGCGGACCCGGAAACGAGAAACCCCCGCAGCCAGGCTCCGGGGGTCGTCGTTTGGTGTCGTAAACGTCGAAGCGGTTTACATCATACCTTCGCGCTGCGCCTTCTTGCGCGCCAGCTTGCGGGCCCGGCGAATCGCCTCGGCCTTTTCGCGTGCTTTCTTCTCGGACGGCTTCTCGAAATGCTGCTTGAGCTTCATTTCGCGGAAAACGCCCTCGCGCTGCAGTTTTTTCTTCAGCGCACGAAGCGCCTGATCGACGTTGTTGTCACGAACACTAACCTGCATGTGGTTTTCACCACCTTTCTGGATTGGAGTTGCAAGGATTTGCAGGAGGTCGATATATAACAACGCTGCCCCGGCTTGTCCAGAAACAAGCGGCCCATCGTTGCTTTTCCGACCGGTTGCAACATCTTGAGGGGCAGACCGGTTGGCATCCGCCGCGAGGCCGGTGAAAATCACGCCCAAGACAGGAGCGCCCATGAACGAACATCAGGACACCACCGATCAGGTTCTCGATGCCGCGCTGGCCCATGTGCCTTTCGACGGCTGGTCCGAGGCAACGTTTCGCGCGGCCATCGCCGAAAGCGGTGCGCCACCGGCCCTGGCGCGGGCGCTGTTTCCGCGCGGCGCGGTCGATCTGGCATTGGCCTGGCACGACCGGGGCGATGCCGCGATGGTCGCGCGGCTTGAATCGGCGGAGCTGGCAGACATGCGTTTCCGCGACCGGATCGCCACCGCCATCCGCTACCGGATCGAGGCCATCGGCGACAAGGAGGTCGTGCGCCGCGGTGCCACCCTGTTCGCGCTGCCCCAGCATGCCGGGGACGGGGCCCGCGCGGTGTGGCGCACCTGTGATTTGATCTGGACCACCCTGGGCGACACTTCCGACGACGTGAACTGGTATACCAAGCGCGTAACGCTCTCCGGCGTCTATTCCGGCGTTCTGCTGTTCTGGCTGGGTGATACGAGCGATGACAGCAATGCCACATGGGAGTTTCTGGACCGCCGCATCGACGAAGTGATGCGGATCGAGAAGCTGAAGGCGCAGGTTCAGGACAGCCCGCTTCTGAAGCCGTTTCTGGCGGTGCCGAACTGGTTTCTGGGCCAGATCCGCCCGCCGCGCAGCCGCGATGACCTGCCGGGATCGACGCAAGGGCGCCGCTGATATCGCACAACTTTCGGCATAGGAGAGACAGGATGACCGATACCATGCGCGCCGTCGAGATCAGCGAACCCGGCGGCCCCGACGTTCTGAAGCTGACCGAGCGCCCGGTGCCGCAACCGCGCCATGGCGAGGTCGTGATCCGCGTGGCGTGGGCCGGGGTGAATCGCCCCGATGCGCTGCAGCGCGCCGGTGCCTATGCGCCCCCGCCCCAAGCCAGCGATCTGCCGGGGCTCGAGGCCGCGGGTGAGATCGTCGCGATCGGAGCAGGTGTCGAGCATTGGTCGGTCGGCGACGAGGTCTGCGCGCTGCTGCCCGGTGGCGGTTACGCCGAATATGTCGCCACGCCGGGGGCACATTGCCTGCCGGTCCCGCAGGGGATGGATCTGAAACAGGCCGCCTGTCTGCCGGAAACCTATTTCACCGTCTTCTCCAACGTGTTCACCCGTGGCGGATTGGAGGGCGGCGAGCGGTTCCTGGTCCATGGCGGCACCAGCGGGATCGGAACGACGGCAATCCAGCTGGCCCATGCCTTTGGCGCGCGGGTGTTCGCGACTGCGGGAACGGACGCGAAATGCGACGTGTGCACCGATCTCGGGGCCGAGCGCGCGATCAATTACAAGACCGAGGATTTCGTGGAGATCCTGCAGGGCGAGGGCGGGGCCGATCTGATCCTCGATATGGTGGGCGGCGATTACATCCCGCGCAATGTCGAGGCGCTGAAGGACGAGGGACGGCTGGTGCAGATCGCGTTCCTGCAGGGGCCGAAGGTCGAGTTCAACTTTGCGCCGGTGATGCGCAGGCGGTTGACCATCACCGGCAGCACACTGCGCCCGCAAAGCGATCTGGCCAAGGCACGCATCGCCATCGATCTTCTTGAGACGGTGTGGCCGCTTCTGGAAACGGGACGCATCGGACCGGTGATGGACAGCGAATTCGATCTTGTCGACGCCGCCAGCGCCCATGCGCGGATGGAGGCGGGCGATCACATCGGCAAGATCGTGTTGAACGTCGCAGGCCGGTGATGCGCGGGCAGGGTGCGAACCCCGAAAACCGCCGATCGCGGCGCAATCATGGATAATAACTTCGCACCAATGCGCTGGCGATCAGGCTCCAGCCATCGGCGATCACGAAAAACGCCAGCTTGAAAGGCAACGAAACGATGGCGGGCGGGACCATCATCATGCCCATCGACATCAGCACCGCCGCGACCACAAGGTCGATGACCAGAAACGGCAGGAAGACCAGAAATCCGATCTGGAATGCGCGCGCGATCTCCGACAGCAGAAAGCTGGGCACCAGAACCGAAATCGGCGCATCCGGTGTCGGAGCCAGCGATTCTGTCTGCGGCCTGAGATCCGCCATCGCGTGAAATGTCCCGGGATCGACGCGCGCCGCCATGAACCGGCGAAACGGATCCAGCGTGCGGTCAATCGCGGTTTCGGTGTCGATGGTCTCTTCGATCAAGGGGCTTATGCCGGTTTCCCAGGCTTCGGTGAAAACCGGCTCCATGACGAAATACGTCAGAAAGAGCGCGAGGCTCACGATCAGCATGTTGGGCGGGCTTTGCTGCAACCCTATCGCCTGACGCAGGATGCCCAGGACCGTCACGAGGAACGGGAAACAGGTGATCATGATCGCCAGTCCCGGTGCCAGGCTGAGCACCGTGATGAGCAGGATCAGCTGGATCGAGCGGGCAGTCAGGGAGCCGCCCTCGCCAAGCGAGAGGCTAAGTTCCTGCGCCTGCGCGGCCTGTGGAAACAGCGCCGCCGCTCCCAGACAGGCCGCGATCAGGCAGAGTTTCAGCAATGTCATCCCAGTCCGTTTTGCATATCCGCGATCTCGCTCAGGCGGACCGCCAGTTGTCCCGCCTGATCGCCGGTCATCTCCTCCAGCTGCCCGCGCGCGACCAGCCGGTCGCCGACATAGAGTTCGACCGGATCGTCGACCCGCTTGTCCAGCGCCAGGACCGCGTTTTTGCCGAGATTCATCAGATCCCGGATCGACGGGCGGGCCTTGCCGACGGAAACGGTTATTTCGATTGGTACCGACACGAAGGGATTGGCCGGTTCCGCGGCTGCGCCGGTCGGCGTCTTGACTTCATCCATTGTCGCTATCCTTGCTGTTTTGAAAAAATGACGTCACGGCTTGCGCGATCGAGGCAATCCGTTCGCTGCTGTCCAGTTCATATTCGCGCGACCCCACCCGGATGACCGCCATGCCCGGATCGAGATCGCCATCTTCCTGCACCTCGACCGGCAGCGCGAAGCCGTCCGCGACGATCTGCTTCAGACCGGTCGATTCTGCGGATGAAACGGTGATCACGACCGGTTGCGCGATCTGATCGGCGGTCAGGGCGTTGAGTTGTTCAACGATCCGGTAGCCAAAGACCCGCATCATGGTGTCCGGGAGAACCGCGGAAACGAGACTTTCGAATACAGGCTCCACCAGATCGAGAACCTGGGTTCGTACCTCGTGATAGGTAAAGGACAGATCCTCGAGCGAGCGTGCCAGCGCCTCGGAAACGCGGGTCCGGTTCTCGGTGTGGGCGGCAATCGCATCTTCCCAGCCGGCGGAATACCCTTTCTCGAACGCCGCCAGCCGATGATCTTCGAGGTCTTCATCGGACATCGGGCGGGCAGGGGCCACGGCAGCGTCGTCCTCGGCGAAATCCTCGAGAAGATGGGAAATGGGCATCATGCCTTTTCCTCGCGTTCCTCAAGCCAGCCGCGCAGAATCTCCACCGTCTCTTCCTGGCGCTCGCCGATCATCGCACGCAGCCGATCGACGGGATGGGACGTGTCGCGCTCGACCAGCGCCAGATCATTTCCGCGTGGATTCTGCGTGGCGGAGCGGAATTGTCCGTCCGAGCCGTCGTCGATCTCGCCACTCAGGGCGGGGGGGGCCACGGCGACAGGGACTTGTGCGGGCGAGGCAGGTGCAGGCAGCGCCTTGGGTTTGGTCAGGATCGGGCGCACGACGAAGAGACCGAGAACCAGGGTCACGATGGACAGCGCGAGGATCTGGATCAGCGACATCAGGCTGAAATCGAGCTTGTCCAGAAACGAGGCACTCGCCGCCGTACCGGCCATCGTGCCCGCCGGCAGCTCCATCGAACGCAGCGTGATGACATCGCCGCGATCGGCGTCATAACCGACCGCCGAGGCGACGAGATCATGCAACGCCTCCATCTCGGCATCGGATCTGGGTTGAAAGGCGGCGGTTCCGCTGGCGTCCTCTTCGATCATGCCGTTCACCAGAACCGCGACAGTCAGGCGCTTGACGGCTCCGGGCACACGCAAGATCTCGTGCTCGGTTTGCGAGACTTCATAATTCACCCGTTCGCGGGTCTCGCTGGTTTGCGCCTGCGAGCCATCGCCGCCCTTTTCCGCATCGCCGTCGGGAAGATTGGACGCCACTGTCACCGCGCCCTGTGCCTGATTGCGCGACGAATCGGTGCGCTCTTCGGTGTCGATGCTGATCGCCACGCGCTCTTCCGGGTCGATCTGGCGCTTGCGGATCGATTCGGTCTCGGTCACGGTATCGACACTGACTTCGACCACGGCATTTCCCGGTCCGACGCGCGCTTCGAGCAGGCGAAGAACGCGGTTGCGCAATTGTTGCGACCGATCATCGGCCGCATTCGCGGGTGTCGCGTTGTCGGCGGCACCGATCAGAACGCCGTTGGAATCGATCACGGCCACATTCTCGACGCTCATCCCCGACACGGCCGAAGCCACCAGAAACCGGATGGCGTTCGCCTGAGCGGGCGTGACGGGCGTGCCTGCAGCGGTGATTGAAATCGAAGCGGTGGGATCGGCACTGCGATAGAACGGGCTGGAACCGGCATTGGCAATATGCACCCGGGCCTGCGCGATATGGGGGCTGGCGACGATGGTGCGGGCAAGTTCGCCTTCTTTCGCGCGCCAGTAGGCGGCATCGAACATCTGCGATGTCGTGCCGAAACCGCTCAGCGAATCAAGCAGTTCATAGCCCCGACCGCCATTGGCCGGCACTCCCTCGCCGGCCAGGATCATCCGCAGTTCGTCACGTTGACCCGCAGGCACATAGATCGAACCGCCCCGCACCTCGTAGGAGGCGTTGCGCTGATCCAGCACGCGCACGACATCGCCTGCCGCACCCGGCTCCAGCCCGGCATAGAGCAATTTCATCGACGGGTTCGCGGCCATTATCGACATGGTGGCGATGGTCAGGGCCATTATCAGGCCGGCAACCACTACGATTACCTGCCGGCGTTTTTCCAGCCCGGTCCAGGCCGTGACGATCTGCTGCACGCTATCCTCCGTTCCGCCGACTTCTGTGCGGCGTGGTCCATGTTTCGTCGATCCGCCTTAACAATCGGTTAGTCCCTGACCGGTTATGAAGGGCGCGAACGTTGCATGAGGAAAAGCAATGACAGATGCCACCGCCGACGCCCCCGCTCCACCGCCAAAGTCGCGCAAACTTGCCTGGATCGTTGCACTCGTCCTTTCGGTCGTGGGCGCGGCGGGGGGATATTTCGCAGTCGCATCGGGGGTGATTCCCATCGGTGGGTCCGGTGCGCCGACCTCCGAGGGTTCCCGGTCGCCGGACGTCGCCTTTGTCGAGATCCCGCCCGTCATGATCTCTCTCACCGGCGGGCAGCGCATCCAGCAATTGCGCTTTCGGGCACAGCTCGAAGTTCCGGCAGACAAAGAGCAGGACGTCGAGATGCAGTTGCCGCGGGTGACGGACGTGCTGAACGGGTATCTTCGGGCGCTCCGACTGGAGGATCTGCGCGACCCGCTCGCACTGACCCGGCTGCGGGGGCACATGCTGCGGCGCGTGCAGGTCGTGGTCGGGCGTGATCGCGTCCGCGACCTGCTGATCATGGAATTCGTGTTGAACTAGGAGGCAAGGTTGGAACTGATTGCGGATATTCTACTCGTTGCAGGCGCGTTGGGTGCCGGTTTTTACTGTTTCGTCCTGTCCCGGCGCCTGAACAGGTTCAACGATCTGGAGCAGGGCGTGGGTGGCGCTGTCGCGGTACTGTCTTCTCAGGTGGACGATCTGACCAAGACGCTGACGGCCGCACGCGCGGCGTCGGACAGCTCCAATGCGGCGCTGGACGCGCTGACCGAGCGCGCGGAAACCGTCGCCGGACGCCTGGAGTTGCTGATGGCATCGATGCACGACATGCCGGATGATGTCGCCGAAATGTCAGCCAAAGCGCCGCCCGCCGCTGACAATCCACCGAAACCGGGTGCCCCGGTTTTCGTCCGCCACGGCCGCAATGGATTGCGCCCATGAAGACGGCCCGTCCACGAGATCGCAACACCCGTTTCGGCGCGCTGTTCCTCATCTCGACGTTCATGATCGGTTCGGCAGTCATCCGTGCGGGTCTCGGCGTGGGTCCGGCTATTTCGGCCGAGGCCGAAATGAATGCCACGGACCCGGTGGAGTCCGCGTCGAGGGATCGAAAACCGCTCTCGGGTCCTGACGACATGCGCTCGCTTCTCACCCTGCTGCAGGAACGCGAACAACGCCTGATACATCGCGAGCGCCAGATCGAGGACCGTGCCAAAGCGCTCGAAATCGCCGACGCGACGATCGAAAGCAAACTCGCCGCACTTGTCGACGCGGAAGCAAAGCTTCGCGCGACCGTGGCGATGGCCGATGGTGCGTCGGAGAACGATCTCGCGAAACTGACCGCGGTATATGAGCGTATGAAACCCAAGGAATCAGCCGCGCTTTTCGAAGAGATGGCGCCGGAGTTCGCCGCCGGTTTCCTTGCCAGAATGCGACCCGAAGCTGCAGCAGCCATAATGGCGGGTCTCGGCCCGGATGTGGCCTATGCGATCAGCGTCATTCTTGCGGGACGCAATGCGAATACGCCGAAAACCTGATCGATCCGGTCGCCGCGTCAGCCTTTGTTAAAGACTTTGAAAGAGACTGAGCCTCATTCACAGCGTGGAGAAGAAGATGGTCGGTATAATTGGCATCGTCGTGGTTTTCGTCATGGTGTTCGGCGGCTACCTCGCGGCGGGTGGCAAGATGGCCATCGTGCTGAAATCCCTGCCCTACGAGCTCGCCATCATAGGCGGAGCCGGTATCGGCGCGTTCCTGATCAGCAATGATCTGAACGCGGTAAAGCAGACTGCCAAGGATATCGGCAAGGTTTTCAAGGGACCGAAATGGAAACCGGCGGATTACCGGGATCTGCTGTGTCTTCTTTTCGCGCTGATCCGTCTCGTGCGGCAGGACCCGGTTGCCGTTGAGCAGCACATCGAAGACCCGCAGAACTCCTCCATTTTCGCGCCCTATCCGCGGATTTTGCAGGATGGCGAGGCCGTTGATCTCATTTGCGACACGTTGCGCTCGGCATCCATGAATTACGACGATCCCCACCAGGTCGAGGAGGTGCTTGAAAAACGCACCGAAGCCAATTTTCACCATGCCATGCATTCCAGCCATGCGTTGCAAACCGTCGCCGACGGGCTACCGGCTCTCGGGATCGTGGCCGCCGTTCTCGGCGTCATCAAGACGATGGGATCGATCGATCAGCCCCCCGAAATTCTGGGCAAGCTGATCGGGGGCGCTCTGGTGGGAACGTTTCTCGGTGTTTTTCTGGCCTACGGACTGGTCGGTCCCTTCGCCGCCCGCCTGAAGACGGTGGTGGAGGAGGACAGCCATTTCTACCAGTTGATCCGGGAAGTCCTCGTGGCCAACCTTCACAGTCACGCCGCGGCAATCTGTATCGAGGTCGGCCGCCAGAACACACCCGCGCATATCCGTCCCGGCTTTACCGAACTTGAAGAAGCGTTGCGCGCCTTGAAGCAGGAAGCTGCCTGATGCGTCTGCTGCACCTCATTTGCTTTGCGATGTTGCTTGCGGGTCCGCTGTCGGCACAGGATTTGCTCGTGCGATCGGGGGAGCATGCCGACTTCTCGCGGCTGGTCGTCACCTTGCCGCAAAATGTCGAGTGGTCGATGACGCAAACCGGCCGCGAGGCGGCTTTGACCACGGATCTGCCCGGTGCCAGTTTCAAGATCGACGATGTATTCAAACGCATTCCGCGCACCCGTCTTGCGAGGCTGACACAAGCCGGAGCAGGCGCGCCGCTGCAAATGGTTCTGGCCTGTGAATGCGACGTCAAAGCCTACATGCTTCCGGATCGGCGGCTGGTCGTCGACATAAAGGATACGCAACCGATTGAAAGCGACGCCATTCAGTGGCCTCAGGGTGCGGATCCTTACCGGTTCACCTTGAGCGAAGCGGGCGCGGGGAATGCCGAGCCGACACCGTTCAGGCTGAACTCGCGATACGAAGGGCTTGTTCGGCAACCCGCTGGACCTGAGGAGAAGAAACCATCGCTAGCGCCGTCCGGGGAAAAAACAGAAAAACCGCTACCGATTCTGACGGAACTGGAAACACGGTTTGATCGAAACTCGTCCGAGCAGCGGCTTCTGGAGCAGATTGAAAGAGCTGTCGATCAGGGCTTGCTTGACAGAACACGGCGTCCGTCGGCTGCGCGCGCCTCGGAAAGGGCCGAAAGCGACGAGGGGATTTCGCAGGATATCGCCATGACGCCCGGACTTTCAGCGCAAACCGCCAGTGATCGGGATCTGGCGGAAATCCGCGATATCATCCGGCGGACGGGTTACGATTCCATCTGCCTGCCACAGCAGGACGTCGCTCTGTCGGGATGGGGAACGGATGCACCCTTTGCGGATCAGATAAGCGCATGGAGATCACGGCTCTTTCAGGAGTTCGATGCGATTGATCGGGATTCGCAAATCGGCTTGGCGCGAAACTATCTCTATTTCGGTTTCGGTGCAGAGGCCGAACAGGTTCTGAACCTGACCGAAGAGGATCCCCGGAATGGGAATGTGCTCAGGGCCATGTCACGCATTCTCGATGAGCGCGCCCTTGACGCCACCAACCCTTTTCGCGGTCAGCATAGTTGCGACGGCGACACTGCGCTCTGGGCGGTTCTTGCGGATTTGGATGCGTCGCCCGAAACGAATGACGATGCCGTCCTGCGGGCCTTGAGCGACCTGCCGGCGCATCTGCGCGTTCATATCGCGCCCCGGATCAGCCGGATCTACAAGGACGCTGGCAACGCCGAACTCGCCAGAACCGCACTGCGCATCGGTGCGCGGGCCGTGAATACTCCCGATCCGGCGATCGGCCTTGCAGAGGTCGAGATTGATATGTTGACCGGCGATAAACAAAAGGCATCCGAACAGGCGCTCGAAATCGTCGCCTCCGGTTCGAACGAGGCGGCAACCGCGCTGGTGAGGCTGGTCGGGCTGGCCGCGGAAACCGGAGACGCGGTCTTGCCGGAAACAGCGGAACTTGCCGCCGCATATGCGTTGGAATACCGCGGATCCGCCTTGGGCGACGAATTGCAGGAAACGCATGTACTCGCGCTCGCCCTGCAGGGTCAGTTCGCAGAGGCGTCTGCCGAACTCGCGCGGTACGAGCAGCGGGTTGGCCGCGCTGCAAAACCAAAGATCCGGAATGCGTTGTTGATCCTGATGACCGAGCGCGCCGATGATCTGACCTTTATGGAACTCACGCTCGAAAACACGCCGCCACATGCAGCCCAGGCATTTGAGGATGTCGCAGAAAAAATGGCGCGCCGGTTGATTGATATGGGATTCTCCGGCGAAGCTCGAAAAATGCTGGGCGACCTGGAGCCGACGACCGGTGGCGATACCCGAACCCTGCTGCGCGCCGAGGCTGCTTTGGCGATCGGCTTGCCGCACCGAGCCTTGGCGGATCTAGGGGAAAAGACCGGTAACGCGGCTGATCGGTTGCGCGCAAAAGCCTTGCTCAGAAGCGGACAGCATGACAAGGCAGCGGTACTTTTTGAAAAAGTCGATGATCCTGCCGAATCCGCACGAAGCTTTTGGCTTGCAGGAGAGTTGGCGGATATATCACTTGATGCGGAGCCTTATGGTCCGGCCGCACAAATCACACGCCAGTTGGCAGCCACCCGGGCGGCGGAATTGCCAAACACCCCTCTGGCACGGGCGCGAAAGCTTCTGGAACACTCCGAGCAGGACCGCGAGGGAATTTCCGAGCTTTTGAGCCTGGTGCGAGTGGAGGACGATTTCGTTGGAAACGATTCGAACTGACTTTCTGAACCTCACCGGGTTTTCCGGAGTCTCCGAATCAACGAAGGATTGGAGCAATGGAACGGGACAACAGAGCGAACCGCTATTCAAACCGTCGGTCGGCAGTGTCGGGGTTTCTTACGACAACGCCCTCGTTGAACGATAAATGGTCTCTCGAGAACCAGGCAGGTTCACCGCCAAGGACCGTGGCGCAACATGGAGGATCTGGAAATAGCCACCCTTGGCTGGGCAACTGTGCCCATGGTTCATCACCTTTGCTGCACATTACGGGATCAAAAGAGCGGCACTAAACCGCGGCACGTCCGATTATCGACCATCCCATCCGCCTTGGCGCGCCAGAATGAGACGCCATAAAGAGCGATACGGAAATCATCGCCCTTCGTCAGCCTGAATCTTTGGATGATCCGCTGACCGAGATTGCCGGGCGGGGCCTTTGTTCGGAAAGTGCAACCGCGCCGGGCACGCAACTCAAACGGATGCGGGTTGCACATCTTAGGTCACAATCTCTGCCCAAGCAGAAGGGAATCACCGAAGGAGAGCCTTGGGGATCCCAAATCCGATCAGGGCCGAAATGCTCTGGATGCGGGTTCAACGCCTCGAATCCGTGATGGTGCGGGTGGTCGGACTCGAACCGACACTCCTTGCGGAAAGGGTGTTTGAGACCCTCGCGTCTACCATTCCGCCACACCCGCACATTTCCGGCGTCGCCGGGAACAGTCCATCGCGATCGGATCGAACCGGACCGTCTGCACTGTCCTTTGCCTGTTTTCTCTAGCGTCGCGTCCGTCCGAGGTAAACAACGATTTGTGCGGGATATGCAAATGATGCGCGCGGTTGACCTGCGCTGCGGCGCGTGGTTCTTGCGCGTCACCGATTGCCGGGGATATTTCCATGCTGCGCCGCCTTTACGACAGGACCATGCGTCTGGCCGATCACCGGCACGCCCTTTGGTGGCTGGCGGTGGTGGCCTTTCTGGAAAGTTCGGTTTTCCCGATTCCGCCGGATGTGCTGATGATTCCGATGATCCTGGCACGGCCTTCACGCGCCTGGCTGATCGCGACCGTCGCGCTGATCGCGTCGGTGCTGGGCGGGTTGCTGGGCTACGGGATTGGCGCGCTGGCCTTTGAGGGGATCGGCCAGCCCATTCTCAGCGCCATGGGCAAGGCCGATGCCATGGCGGAATTTAACAGCCGTTTCAACGATTTCGGGTTCTGGGCAGTGCTGACGGCCGGCGTGACGCCGTTTCCCTACAAGGTGATCACCATCATGTCGGGCTGGACCGGCATGCCGCTTGCGACCTTCATGGCGACCTCGCTGCTGGCGCGGTCATTGCGGTTTTTCGTTGTCGCGGGCCTGCTGCGCGCGTTCGGTCCGCCGGTGCGCGACTTCATCGAAAAGCGGCTTGGCCTGATGTTTTCGCTTTTCATCGCCCTGCTGCTGGGCGGCTTTATCCTGGTGCGATATCTATGACACGAAATGCCCTGATTCTGATTGCCGCCTGCGGGTCGATCGCCCTGCTGCTGGGCGCGTTGGCGTTCCAGCATATGGGCGGCATGGCGCCCTGCACGATGTGTATATGGCAGCGTTGGCCGCATGCCGCCGCCATAGCCATCGCGGCGTTGGCGTTGGTGGTGCCCGGGCGCATCCTGCCATTGGCAGGTGCCGTGGCGGCGCTGAGCACGGCGGCCATCGGAGTCTATCATACCGGCGTCGAGCGCGGCTGGTGGTCCGGCCCATCGGCGTGCAGTTCCGGCCCCGTCGAGGGGGTGAGCGCGCAGGACCTGATGGCGCAGATCATGGCCGCCCCGCTGGCGCGCTGCGACGAGGTGCCATGGGAGATGTTGGGGCTGTCCATGGCCAGTTGGAACGCACTGGCGTCGTTGGCGCTCGCGTCGATCTGGATGCTGGCCGCCGCCAGATCGACGCGCCGGAAGGGCCCGGGTCGCGTGCGCTGACGCATCCTCTGCGGCGATCCCGTCGCGCCAAAGGGGCGGACATTGCCAATGGACTTGGCATTGGATGGCGCATATGTCGCTGCGAATGCAGGCCATATTGATCTATTTCGCCGCCGCGCTGGCCGAGATCGCGGGATGTTTCGCCTTCTGGGCGTGGTTCCGGCTGGGAAAAACCGCCTTTTGGCTCGTGCCGGGAATGGTTTCGCTTGCGGCCTTCGCGTGGCTTCTTGCGCTGAGCCCGGCCGATCAGGCGGGGCGCGCCTATGCGGTTTACGGCGGCATCTATATCGTCGCATCGCTGCTCTGGCTCTGGGCGGTCGAGGGCCACCGGCCGGATCAATGGGACGCCATCGGCGCGGGCATCTGTCTTGTCGGTGCCGCGATCATCCTGTGGGCCCCGCGCGGGGCGTGATCGGCATCCCGGGCGGATTTCCGCCTTTGCCTCCCGCTGTCCCGTTCGCGATGAAACCACATCACATCCCCGAGTGTTGGGCCGGTATCTGACTGCAACCAAGGAGGTTCAGAATGTTCACGCCGAATATCAAGCAATTCACCGTCGCCATCGCCACAGGCGCGATGCTGGCGTTTCCCGCATATGCGGAAACCGCAACCTACAACGCCGATCTGACGTCCGATGCCGAGGTGCCGCCAAATGACAGCCCTGCAACCGGGACGGCCGAAGTGACGGTCGATTCCGACGCCGGCACGGTTTCATGGACCGTCACGGTTCAGGATCTGACCGGCGACCCGGTCGCGGCGCATATCCACGGTCCCGCAAGCGAGGACGAGAACGCGGCACCCGTGATCGACATGTCGGATTCCCTCATGGAAGGCAGCGCCGACATCACCGGGGACCAGATCAGCGAACTGGAAGACGGCAAATATTATGTGAATGTGCACACCGAACAGCATCCCGATGGTGAAATCCGCGGCCAACTCAAGGCGGCCGAATAAACATCACGGGTCAACCAAGTCGCATGCCCTCCATCCGCGAGGGCATGCGGCTTATGATCGCACACATATCGGAACGCGGAAGCGGAACCGGGCATGTCGGGTGCCCGTTACTGTTGTACTGAACGTGTTGTCAGGTGAGGGTCCGACATGGATGTGTTGTGGTTCTGGCTGCTGGTGGTTGTCCTGCTCATAGCCGTTTTCGCTTGGCCGACATGGCCTTACACAAGACAGCGGGGTATCTATCGGCGGGGAGGCCGTTGGCCCTATGCACCAAGTCTTTTGGCTGCAATATTGTTCGTGCTGGTCCTGTTGCTGTTCTGGTTGGGTTTTCTGGGCGTCTGGTGGCCCTGGGCCGTCGGACCCTCGGGATGATGAGATCGGCGCCCACCGATCGGTTGTTAACTAAAAGGAGAACTTGATGGATATTCCTCTGGAAATCGCATGGCTCAACGTCGAAAAATCCGAAACGGTCGAGGCCCGCATTCGCGAACGTGTGGAAAAGCTGCCGCGTTATTTCAACCGGATCAACAGTTGCCGGATCGCCGTTGAGATGCCGCATCGCAGCCAGCACCACGGCAAGGAGTTCCACATCCGCATCGAAGTCCGGGTGCCCGAACACGAACTGGTCGTCAGCAACAATCCCGGCGACCGTCGCGATCACTACGATGCCCATCTCGCCATTCGCGACGCGTTCGACGCCATGGATCGCCGGCTGGAGGAACATTCCCGCAAGATGCGCGGCGAGGTGAAGACGCTGAGCGGCCCGCCACAGGGCACGGTCGTGCGCAAGTTCGCCGAATACGGCTTTGTCAAGATGAGCGACGGGCAGGAGGTCTATTTCGCGCCTAACGCCGTCGTGTCGGGCGATTTCGCGGATCTGGAGGTCGGCGCCGCGGTGGAGTTGACCGTCGCCGAAGGCGAGGGCGCGATGGGGCCGCAGGCGTCGATGGTACGACCGATCAGCAATGTGGCGGTCGATGCCGACCGGCGGTTGGACATCTGAGACCGGAGGCATCCTGTTGCGCCATTGGAGGTGAGGGATATCGCCATGACGGACGCGCAGGCCGAACGACACCGGATGGTCGATGAACAGATCGCCGGGCGGGGCGTGCGCGACCTTCATGTGCTGGAGGCAATGCGCAAGGTGCCGCGCGAGGCCTTCGTCAGGCCGGATCTGGCCGAGTCCGCCTATGACGACAATCCGCTGCCCATCGGGTACGGCCAGACGATCTCGCAGCCCTATATCGTCGCGCGGATGATCGAGGCCGCAAAGATTCGTCCCGGCGAGCGTGTTCTGGAGATCGGCGCCGGGTCCGGCTATGCGGCTGCGGTCATGGCCGAAATCGCGGACCAAGTGCACACGATCGAGCGGCACGCGGCGCTGGGGCGGACGGCGCGCGAGCATCTGCAAAAGGCAGGGTATAGCAACGTCGATCTGCATATCGGCGATGGCTCGCTGGGCCGGCCGGAGGCCGCACCTTTTGACGCCATTCTGGTGGCGGCAGGCGCGCCTTCGGTGCCGCTGGCGCTGAAAGAGCAACTGGCCGAGGGGGGACGGCTGATCATCCCGGTCGGCGCGACCGAGTTGACGCAGGTATTGATGCGCGTGACCCGCACGGCTCCGACCGATTGGCGCGAAGAGCGTCTGGAGTCGGTGCGGTTCGTGCCGCTGATCGGCGCGCAAGGCTGGTCGTGACCGTCGCTGGCGGCGATTTTCAACCCCGCGGGTCGAGCAGCTTGGCCAGAATGGCGTTGCGGCTGATCTGACCGGTGACGCGGCCGTCTTCGATCACGAATACCGGTCCTTCATGGCCTTGCGCGGTGCGCATGACGTTCTGGATCGTGGCATCGGGCGCGACCGACGGCGCCTCGAGGGGCGGCGCGGTGTCCGGCGGCAGGGCGGTCGCGACATCGCAGGCGCGCAGCACGCCGAGCGGGTTCATGTGGGCGACGAAATCCGCGACATATTCCGTGGCCGGGTTGGTAAAGATCTCTTGCGGGGTGCCGCATTGCACGATCCGCCCGCCTTGCATGATGGCGATGCGATCGCCCAGCTTGAACGCCTCGTCCAGATCGTGGCTGACGAAGATGATGGTGCGGCGCAGACGTTTCTGCAGGTCCACCAGCTCATCCTGAAGCCGCGTGCGGATCAGCGGATCGAGCGCCGAGAACGGCTCGTCCATCAGCAGGATCGGCGCGTCGGTGGCAAAGGCGCGCGCCAGACCGACCCGTTGCTGCATGCCGCCCGACAGTTCCGCGACCTTGCGATCGCCCCATTCGGCGAGGCCCACCAGCGCCAGTTGCTCGGCCACCTTGGCGTTGCGGTCGCTGCGGGACATGCCCGACAGTTCCAGCCCCAGCCCCACATTCTCGGCCACGCTGCGCCAGGGCAGCAGGCCGAACTGCTGGAACACCATCGCGATATGGCGCTGGCGCATCCGCCGCAGGGTGGCGGCGTCGGCATGGGTGACATCGACCATGTTTTCGCCGTCATGCACCCGCACCGTGCCGCGCGTGACAGGGTTCAGCCCGTTGACCGCGCGCAACAATGTGGACTTACCCGACCCCGACAACCCCATCAGCACGAGGATTTCGCCCTCGGCCACGGTCAGGCTGCAATCGTGCACGCCGAGGATCTGTCCGGTCGCCTGCTGCACCTCCTCGCGGGTCTGTCCCGCATCCAGCAGCGGCAGCGCGCTGGCGGGGGCGTCTCCGAACACGATCGAGACGGTGTCGAATTCCACGGTCTTGCGCATCAGCGACGCTCCACCCGCAGCATCCGGTCAAGAATGATCGCCACCACCACGATGATGAAGCCCGATTCGAACCCCAGCGCCGGATTCACCTGATTGAGGGCCCGCACCACCGGCACGCCCAGCCCGTCGGCCCCTACCAGCGCCGCGATCACCACCATCGACAGCGACAGCATGATGGTCTGGTTCAACCCCGCCATGATCTGGGGCAGGGCGGAGGGCAGTTCGACCTTCCACAATGTCTGGCGTGGCGTGGCGCCGAATGCGCGCGCCGCTTCCAGCAGCGGCATCGGCGTCGAGGCAATGCCAAGCTGCGTCAGCCGGATCGGCGCGGGCAGCACGAAGATCACCGTGGCGATCAGGCCCGGCACCATGCCGATGCCGAAAAACACGATGGCCGGGATCAGGTAGACGAAGGTGGGCAGGGTCTGCATCAGGTCCAGAACCGGGCGCACCACCTTGAACAGCCGGGGGCGATGCGCGACGGCGATGCCGACGGGCACGCCGACCCCCATGCAGACCAGACAGGCCGCCAGCACCAGTGTCAGGCTTTCGGTGGTCGCCTCCCAATAGCCCTGGTTGAGGATGAAGAGAAACCCTGCCGCCACCAGCAGGCACAGCGTCCAGCGGCGTTGCAGGATGTAGGCCAGCGCGACGATCACCGCCACCACCACCAGCGGATGCGGCGTCTGGAACAGCCACAACACCGCATCGATCAGGGCGCGCATCGCCGTCGACAGCCCGTCGAAGAACCATGCGCCATTGGTTTGCAGCCAATCGAACAGCCGCCCGGCACTGCGCCCCACGGGAATCTTGGTATCGGTCAGCCAATCCATTCGGGCGTCCTTTTGTGACGTTCAGCGCGTGGGGCGGGGCAGGGCGCTTGTGCGGCAGGGCCGGCGCAGATGTCGAAACCTGCGCCGTCCGGGGGCGTTTCCGGCGGTGTCAGAGCCCCAGCGCTTCGCGGGCAGCGGGCAGCGCCTCGGCATTGCCGTCGGCCGTCCTGACGCCGTCAAGCCATGTTTCGACCGTCTCGGGATGCGCGACCAGCCACGCCTTCGCGGCCTTTCGCGGCTCGACCCCGTCATCGAGGATCGCACCCATGATCTCGTTCTCCATCGGCAGGGTGAAGGACAGGTTTTGCAGAAATTGTCCAAGGTTGGGACAATCTTCGCTGAATCCCTTGCGCGTGTTGGTCAGCACCGTGGCGCCGCCCAGATCGGGGCCGAAATAGTCGTCACCGCCGGGCAGATAGGTCAGGTCGAAATTGGCGTTCATGGGATGCGGCTCCCACGCGAGAAAGACGATCGGGTCTCCCTTGCTGCGGCGGACCTGTGCCAGCATGCCCTGTTCCGAGGATTCCACAACCTTGAAATCCCCAAGCCCGAACGCGTTCTCGTCGATCATCGTCTGAATCACCCGGTTGCCGTCATTGCCGGGTTCGATGCCATAGATCTTGTGATCAAGCGCGTCGGCATGCTCGGCGATGGCGGAAAAGCTGTCGATCCCGGCTTCGGCTCCGGCTGCGTTGGTGGCAAGCGTGTATTTCGCGCCTTCCAGATTGGTGCGGATCGTCTCGACGCTGCCATCCTCGCGGTATTTGGCGATGTCATTCTCCATCGTAGGCATCCAGTTGCCGAGAAACACGTCGATATCGCCCTTGGACAGCGACACATATGTGACCGGCACCGACAGAACCTTGACGTCGACCTCATAGCCGATGGCCTCCAGCACGACGCTGGTCGCGGCGGTGGTCGCAGTGATGTCGGTCCAGCCGACGTCGGAAAACCGCACTTCATCGCAATCGGCAAAGGCGGGCGCGGCGGCGACGGTCAGGGCGGATAGGATCGTTGGCAGACGCATGGCGGACTCCTGTTGGGTTTGTTATTGATTGACCGATCAAGGAATCGGATTTCGTCAATGGGCCAATATGACCGGAGCGGGCCACGGGTTTCAACCGTGCTGCGCCGCTGCGCGATCCGGCCCGGTCCCGGCGCAGCATGAAACGGACGCACGAGCCGGTCAATGGCGTCCCGACATCCGGCTTCGCAACCATCCGACGGAGGCGTCATGACATACCCGACCCAACCAACGGCCAGCCATCATATCGCGGGCGCATATGTGGAAGACACCGCAGGCACGCCGATCCCGGTGATCTGCCCGGCCACCGGCGAAACCATCGCAACGGTGCATGCCGCGACCCCCGAACTGATCGGGCGCGCCATCACCGCCGCCCGCGAGGCGCAGGGCGCATGGGCCGCATTGCCGGGTGTCGAACGGGGTCGCGTCTTGCGCCGCGCGGCAGACCTGATGCGCGAGCGCAACCGCGACCTTTCCGTTCTGGAAACCCGCGATACCGGCAAGCCGCTGCAGGAAACGCTGGTCGCCGATGCCACCAGCGGCGCCGATGCACTGGAATATTTCGGCGGGCTGGCCGGCGCCCTGACCGGCGAGCATATCCAGTTGGGCGAGGACTGGGTCTATACGCGGCGCGAACCGCTGGGCGTCTGCCTTGGCATCGGCGCATGGAACTATCCCACCCAGATCGCCTGCTGGAAAGCGGCCCCGGCGCTGGCTTGCGGCAATGCGATGATCTTCAAACCATCGGAAACCACGCCGCTTTGTGCGCTGAAGGTCGCCGAGATCCTGACCGAGGCAGGGCTGCCCGCCGGGCTGTTCAACGTGCTGCAAGGTGCGGGCGATGTCGGCGCGGCCCTGGTGGACGATCCGCGCATCGACAAGGTGTCGCTGACCGGATCGGTGCCCACGGGGCGCAGGATCTATGCGGCCGCCGCTGCGGGGATCAAGCATGTCACAATGGAACTGGGCGGAAAGTCACCGCTGATCGTCTTCGACGATGCCGATATCGAGGACGCCGTGGGCGGTGCGATCCTGGGCAATTTCTATTCTTCGGGGCAGGTCTGCTCCAATGGCACGCGCGTGTTCGTGCACCGGTCAATCAAGGAGAAATTCCTGACCCGTCTGGCCGAGCGGTTGCAGGGCGCTGTGCTGGGCGATCCCCTGGACGAGGCGACCAATTTCGGCCCGCTGGTCAGCGCGCGGCAACTGGAGATCGTGCAAGGCCATGTCACCCGCGCCAGGGACGAAGGCGCGCGGCTGATCACGGGCGGCGAGGTGCTGGATCGGCCCGGCTTCTGGATCACGCCTGCGGTATTCGCCGATGTCACCGACAGCATGACCATCGCGCGGGACGAGATTTTCGGTCCGGTCATGGCGGTGCTGGATTTCGACACCGAGGACGAGGTGATCGCGCGGGCCAATGCCACCGAATACGGATTGTCCGCTGGCGTCTTCACCCGCGACATCGGGCGCGCGCACCGGGTGGTGGCGCGGATGGAGGCGGGAACCTGTTTCATCAACTCCTACAATGACGCGCCGGTCGAGGCGCCGTTCGGCGGCATGAAGGCGTCGGGTGTCGGGCGTGAAAATTCAAAGGCGGCGATCGAACATTACAGCCAGTTGAAATCGGTCTATGTCCGCATGGGCCGGGTCGAGGCACCGTTCTGAGGGCAACGAAGCGTTGAATTCGCAGTGCACGAAAAAGAATGACCCGAAGGTGGGAACCAACGGGTCGTTCAGCGGTTGATGGGGTAGAAGAAGCGCGTCGAGGCGCTCAGCGACCCCAGGTACGGACTGCACCGCAGTCCATGTGAACGAAGTTGGAACCGGAATACTGCCCCACCCCTCCGGCGCGGCAGGCTGCAGCGGCGCGCGCCATCTGGTTCACGGAGCGCGAGGAAAGCCGCAGGTCAGCGGCTTGACCGCGCATGTGGAGCGAGTTTTTCGCCACCCCCCGCGATCGGCTGCGCAACATGGCATTGGTCTTCGGACTGCGATAGCCCGACAACAGCATGTAGGGTTCGCGAATATCCATCAGGTTATGCGCCGCCGCCATTATATCCACGGTACGCAAATCGACGGACCTGACCTCGTTCGTGCGCCAGTCGCGCATGAAGTGATTGATTTCATTGACGGCATCCTTAAGATAATCGCCGTCAATCCAGTAGATCGTGTCGAGCCGTTCACCGGTGCGACCGGAATACATGCGAATGCGCCGAACATCGCCGCCGCCGCGTAAAAAACCTGCTGCATTTGCGAAAGTGGGGGCTGCCGTCACTGCGGTTGCCGCGAATGCGCCCAGCAGGGCACGCCGGGTAAAACCCGTGCCTGTTTGATCTGTCATGATAGTACTGCGCCGTCCCTTGCGAAGTTTCCTGCCTGTGAGCGATGTTACGCTCACGTTCTTTCTATCCATCCCCAGATGTGCGGTTTCTATGCCACAGCCGAAGCGATAATCCAAGAGAAGAGTCTTGCAAGTTTTAAATACGCCATACTTTCGGCGAATTTCTGCGCAACCCCGTGCGAATACCGATTTGTCGCCGACCGATGCAACCTTGCATCAGCTTTCGGCGGGTTACGGTGCTGCTGCGTTTGTGAGTGGACATACCCGCCGCGGTTTTCCAGATTGGATTGCGAACTTTAACTTTGCCCCCGATGCACCTGTTTTCAAGGACCTGTTACAATGAGTATCGTGCTCCGCCGTTCCGTTTTGCCCCATGGGCCGCTGCTGGGGGTGCTCTTCGTGATGCTGCTCTGCTGGGCCGGCATGGCGCAGGCGCAGGTGACCGCTTTCAAGCAAGCCGTGGCCGAGGCGGCATCGGGTGATGCCGATATCGCCGATTATTATCGGCAGGCCGATTACGCCCCGCTCTGGACCGGCGAAGGCGAAGCGTTCCGCGCCCGCCGCGCCGCGTTGTTCGGTGCGCTGGCCCAGGTGGCGCTGCATGGTCTTGCGGAGGGCCGGTATGACAGCGCCGCGCTGATGGCGCAGATGCGGGACGTGCGCAGCAACCGCGATCTGGGGCGGGTCGAGGTCGCGCTCAGCCGCACGTTGCTGGCCTATGCGCGGGATGTGCAAAGCGGGCTTCTGGTGCCCTCCAGTGTCGACAGCGGCCTGGTGCGCGAGGTGTTCTATCGCGACCGGGGCGAAACGCTGGCCGGTTTCGCCGCCGCCGCGCATCCCGCAGGCTTCATGGCGACGCTGCCACCGGCCACGCCGGAATACCGCGCGTTGTTGAAGACGAAGCTGGATCTGGAAGCCGGAATTGCGCGAGGCGGCTGGGGGGCCAGAACCCGGACCGGCACGCTGAAACCCGGTGAGAGCGGCGATGGCGTGATCGGTCTGCGCAACCGACTGATCGCGATGGGGTACATGGCGCGTTCGGCCAGTCCGGACTATGACGCGACGTTGCAGGGGGCGGTGCAGGCGTTTCAGATCGCCCACGGATTGCAGCCCGATGGCGTCGCCGGGCCGAATACCCTCGCGCAGATCAACATGTCGATGCAGGATCGCCTGAAATTGGTGATCGTCGCGCTGGAACGCGAACGCTGGCTGAACACGGATCGGGGCGAGCGGCACATTCTGGTCAACCTGACCGACTTTTCCACGCGGATCGTCGATCGGGGCGAGGTCACGTTCGAGACCCGCTCGGTCATCGGCAAGAATACCGGCGACCGGCGCAGCCCGGAATTTTCCGACAAGATGACCCATATGGTCGTCAATCCCAGCTGGTATGTCCCCCGCTCGATCGTGACCAAGGAATATCTGCCGCAGCTGCGCCAAAACCCCTATGCGGTCGGGCATATCGAGATCACCGACAGCCGGGGGCGGCGGGTGAATCGCGCGGCCATCGATTTCTCGCAGTATTCGGCGCGCAACTTCCCGTTTTCGATGCGCCAGCCGCCCAGTAACCGCAATGCGCTGGGGCTGGTCAAGTTCATGTTTCCCAACAAGTACAACATCTATCTGCATGACACGCCGTCAAAATCCCTGTTCGAACGGGATACGCGGGCGTTCTCCCATGGCTGCATCCGGCTGGCCGATCCGTTCGACTTCGCCTATGCGCTGCTGTCCCGCCAGACCGACGATCCCAAGGGGTTGTTTCATTCGCGGCTGAATACCGGGCAAGAAACCCGCATCACCATCGAACCGGCGGTGCCGGTGCACCTGATCTATCGCACCGCCTTCACCGGCGAAAAGGGACGCATGGAATATCGCCGGGACGTCTATGGTCGGGACGCGCGGATATGGGAGGCGCTGGAGCGCGCGGGGGTGGCCCTGCACGGCGTTCAGGGGTAATCATGGCCCCGAAGCAGCAGCTTGGGGGCTGACGATGAGCTATACCATTCAGCAGATCGCCGCCGCGCTGGGGGCCGAGGCCGTCGGCGACACCGCGCTGACCATCACGCGCGCCGCCGAACCTGCGACGGCCGGGCCAAAGGATCTGGCCCTCGCCATGTCGCAACAATACGCGGACGCTCTGGCCCAAGGGCAGGCGCGTGCCGCCATCCTGTGGCCCGAGGCCGACTGGCAGGCGCTGGGGCTCGAGGCCGCGATCTTTGCGCCGCGCCCGCGCCGCGCCATGGCCGGGCTGACCGCGCTGATGGATCCCGGTCAGGAATTCCCCGCAGGTGTCCATCCCAGCGCCGTGATCGATCCCACCGCCCGGATCGGGGATGATGTCTCGATCGGTCCGCTTTGCGTGATCGGACCCAATGCGCGGATCGGTGCGCGCACGGTGATCGGGCCGCATTGCCATCTCGGCGCGCATGCGGTGCTGGGGCAGGATGCGCAACTGCGCGAGATGGTCAGCGTCGGCGCGCGGGTGCGGATCGGTGACCGCTTCATCGCGCAACCGGGCGCGCGGATCGGGTCGGACGGGTTTTCGTTCGTCACACCCGAGGTTTCCGGGGTCGAGAACGTGCGCAGGACCTTGGGCGACGCCGGCGAAGCGCAGGCGCAAAGCTGGATTCGCATCCATTCGCTGGGCGCGGTCGAGATCGGCGACGATGTCGAGATCGGTGCCAACAGCACGGTGGACAGCGGCACCATCCGCGCCACGATGATCGGCGACGGCACCAAGCTGGATAATCTGGTTCATGTCGGCCACAACACTCGCGTCGGGCGCGACTGCCTGCTTTGCGGGCAGGTCGGGATTTCCGGCTCTGTCGATATCGGCAACAACGTGGTGCTGGGCGGGCAGGTCGGTGTGGTGGACAATATCTTCATCGGCGACGGCGTGATCGCGGCGGGGGGCACCAAGATCCTGTCGAACGTGCCGGCGGGTCGCGCGATCATGGGCTATCCTGCGATAAAGATGCAGACCCATACCGACATCTACAAGGCGCAACGTCGCCTGCCGCGTCTGCTGCGCGATGTCGCGGCGCTGAAGAATGCGGTTTTCAATCAGGGATCGAACGATTAAGTGACCCGCAACGCCCCAGTTCAGGACGCCGAGATGACCATTCGTGACAAGGTGATCGCTATCATCGCCGAACAGGCCGTGCTGGACCCGTCGGACATCCGCATGGACAGCACGCTGGAGAGCCTCGGAATCGACAGCCTCGGTCTGGTCGAAAGCATCTTTGCCATCGAAGAGGAGTTCGACATCTCGGTTCCCTTCAACGCCAACGAACCGGAGGCGAGCGATTTCGACATTTCCAGCGTCGCCTCGATCATCAGCGGCATCGAAACGCTGAAGGCCGAACAGGCGTGATCGGGCCGGCACGGGCATGAACCGCGTCGTCATCACCGGAGCCGGCACGATCAACGCTCTGGGCCACGACGTGCCCGCAACGCTTGAGGCGATGCGCGAGGGGCGCTGCGGCATCGGCGAACTGGAGTTCCGCGATGTCGAACGGTTGTCGATCCGCATCGGCGGTCAGGTGCGCGGATTCGAGGCCGAGGGGCATTTCAACCGCCAGCAGATGTCGCTTTACGACCGGTTCACGCAATTCACCCTGATCGCCGCGAAAGAGGCGATAGGGCAATCCGGCCTGACCTTCAGCGGCGATCTGGCAGCGCGCGCCGGTGTGGTGCTGGGCACTGCCGGGGGCGGGGTCGGCACCTGGGACGACAATTATCGCAGCGTCTACGAGGACGGCAAGAACCGGGTGCATCCCTTTGTCGTGCCCAAGCTGATGAACAATGCCGCCGCCAGCCATGTCAGCATGGAGCACAACCTGAAAGGCCCCTCGTTCACCGTTTCCACCGCCTGCGCCTCATCCAATCACGCGATGGCGCTGGCGTTCCAGATGGTGCGTTCGGGCGCGGCCCCCGCGATGGTCACCGGCGGGTCGGAATCGATGCTGTGTTTCGGCGGCGTCAAGGCGTGGGAAGGGTTGCGCGTGATGTCGCGCGACGCCTGCCGTCCGTTCTCGGCCAACCGCAACGGCATGGTGCAGGGCGAGGGGGCCGGCGTCTTTGTGTTCGAGGAATACGAACGCGCCCGCGCCCGTGGTGCCGAGATCCTGGCCGAGGTGATCGGCTATGCGATGACGTCGGACGCCGCCGACATCGTCATGCCGTCGAAACAGGGCGCGGCGCGAGCGATGGAGGGGGCGCTGAAGGATGCCGGCGTGAATGCGTCGGATGTGGGTTACATCAACGCCCACGGCACGGGCACGGCGGCCAATGACAAAACCGAATGCGCTGCCGTGGCCGATGTATTCGGCCCGCATGCCGACGATCTGATGATCTCGTCCACCAAGTCGATGCACGGCCATCTGATCGGCGGCACCGGCGCGGTGGAGCTTCTGGCCTGCATCATGGCGCTGCGCGATGGCGTGATCGCGCCGACCATCGGCTATCAGGAACCCGATCCGGAATGTGCACTGGATGTGGTGCCCAATGCCGCGCGCGAGGCGCGCGTGGATGTCGCCCTGTCCAATGCCTTTGCTTTCGGCGGCCTGAACGCGGTTCTGGCCCTGCGGCGGTTCGCATAGAAAGGCCGCCGCGATAGGGTCGCGGCGGCCTGATTTCGTCAGACAGCTTTTACTGTTCGACCACGTCCACCGCATCGAAACCGGCTGTGAACCCGTTCAGCGACATCTTGAGTTCGACCACCTGATCCGGCGCCGGGGCAGGGCGCAGTGCAACCTTGGCCGATTTGCCGCGTTTGAAGGCGTTGATATCCTCTTGCGTCAACCCGATCTGCGCGACGCAGCCAAGTTCGGTGCAGAAGGAATAATTGTACCGCTTTCCAGCCCCGCTATCGACCGCGATGATCAACTGCGCCGGCAGCAGCGTTTCCAGCGGGACCACGATCGAGGCACCGGCGACAGCCTGGGTTTTGCCGGAGATGCGGAACAGAGAGATTTCCGCAACGGCGTTGCCGTCGTCGTCGCGCAGGATCTGCAGCAGCGAACAGGGGTCTTTTTCTGTATCGGTCTTGATGCAGGCCAGATCCCAGTCGCCGAATTTCTCCTTGGAATAGCGGTCGCCAACCTGCGGTTCTCCATCGCCACTGGCGACGGGCCGGCCCAGATCCAGCTGGTTGTCCTCGGCCGTCGCCGAATCGTCGGGGGCGTCGGATGCCTCGGCGGGTGCGGTTTCGGGTGCGGGCGTCTCGGCCGGGGCTGCCTGCGAGGTGGCGGAATCTTCGGCGGCGGGCGCTTCGGTCGTCTCGGTCTCCTGCGCAAGGACACCGGTTGTCAGCGCGACAACAGCGAGGGCGGACAGGACGGAAAGGTGTTTGAGCATCTGGTCTCTCGTTATTGCGGGAAAGTTTCAGGATGTGGGTAGCATGCCGGTTCGGCAATGTCAGGAAATTCTGCGCTGGTGCGCCCGAAAATGCGGGCCGGCAGACACAAAAAAAGGGGCCGGTTCGACCCCTTTTTCGTCTTGTTCTTCTCCCCGCCGGACTTGGCCGACTTGATATTGACCGGACGTTACGTATGCAGATGCCATCGGTCAATAAAAAAATCCCATCAATTGATCGACAACCGGGGATGTCCTGTCGGCGCATGCTCCGGCGAAAGAAAAAAGGCCGTGCCCGGGGGCACGGCAAGTCTGACAGGGAGGAAATATCCGCCACCGCACTCCACGACAGCGAACGAATTTACTATGGCAGGCAAAGGTTAACTTTGTATGGTCGCCGCAAACGCGAGGGACAGACGATATGGACAAGACCGTTTTCATCGGCGGCGGCGGGGTCGATTATCAGGACAAGCAAGGGCTGACGCTGAAATACGCCAACCGTCACGGGCTGATCGCGGGCGCCACCGGCACCGGCAAGACCGTGACCCTGCAGATCCTTGCCGAGGGGTTCAGCAATGCCGGCGTTCCGGTCTTCCTGTCCGACGTCAAAGGCGATCTGGCGGGGCTGGCGCGGTCCGGCTCGCCCGATTTCAAGCTGCACGGCGCGTTCACGGAACGTGCGGCCAGGATCGGATTCGACGACTATGGCTATCATGCCTGTCCCGTCACGTTCTGGGACATGTTCGCCGAGCAGGGCCATCCGGTGCGCACAACCCCCGCGGATATGGGGCCGCTGCTGCTGTCGCGCCTGCTGGACCTCAGCGAGGCGCAGGAGGGGATCATCAACATCGCCTTCCGACTGGCCGACGAGGAGGGGCTGGCGCTGCTCGATCTCAAGGATCTGCAATCGCTGCTGGTGTGGATCGGGGAGAACCGAGCGGAGCTTTCGTTGCGCTATGGCAATGTCTCGACCGCGTCGATCGGGGCGATCCAGCGCCGTTTGCTGGTGCTGGAAAATCAGGGCGGCGCGCAATTGTTCGGCGAACCCGCGCTCGATATCGCCGATTTGATGCGCGTCGATGCGGAAGGGCGCGGCATGGTCAACATCCTCGCTGCCGACCGGTTGATGCAGGCGCCGGAGCTTTATGCGACGTTCCTGCTCTGGCTGATGAGCGAGCTGTTCGAGGAGCTTCCCGAGGTCGGCGATCCGGACAAGCCGAAACTGGTGTTCTTTTTCGACGAGGCACATCTTCTGTTCGACGGTGCGCCCAAGGTGCTGGTGGACAAGATCGAACAGGTGGCAAGGCTGATCCGCTCCAAGGGCGTGGGGATCTATTTCATCACCCAGCATCCCGCCGACATCCCCGAAACCATTCTCGGCCAGCTTGGCAACCGCATCCAGCACGCGCTGCGCGCCTTTACCGCCAGGGATCGCGCGAAACTGGTGCAGGCCGCGCGGACCTATCGCGACAATCCCCGCTTCTCGACCGAAGCGGCCATCCGCGAGGTCGGCGTGGGCGAGGCGGTGACGTCGATGTTGCAGGCAAAGGGCGTGCCCGGCATGGTCGAGCGCACGTTGATCCGGCCGCCCTCGTCGCAACTGGGGCCGATCACGCCGGATCAGCGCCGGGCCGTGATGAAGGCCAGCGCCATGGCGGGCAAATACGACACGCCGCTGGACCGGGACTCTGCCCATGAGATCCTGGCCGCGCGGGCTGCGGCAGCTGCGAAAGGCGATGACGTGCCCGAAGCGCGCGAATACAATGCGGCACGCCGCTATGGCGGGCCACGTTCCGAAGCCAGAGGCGAAAGTTTCGGATCGGCGATGGCCGGAATGGTGATGAAGGAGCTGACCGGCACCAGCGGAAAGCGGATGGTGCGCGGTATTCTGGGCAGCTTGTTCAAGGGACGTTGACGCACTATTTAACGGAAAAATACGAAAAACAGCGTGGTTTGCGCAAGTCTGACAGGACGAGGACAGAGAATGACGTTACCGGAAATCGCCGCGTTGATTTTTGATGTGGCCGCGCTGATCGTCCTTGCGGTCACGCTGTTGCCCGAACTTGACGTGACGTGGTGGTGGGTCCGCGCGATGGATGTGCCGCGGGTACAGATCGTCTTTGTCGCGACCGGGCTCCTGGCCGTCGCTCTTGTGATGCCGGAATGGCCGGTGCTTGGAATGCTTGCGTTGGGCGTGGCGATCTTGTGGCAGGCCTGGAAAATCCGTCCCTATACCCCGTTGACGACCAAGCAGGTGCAACTGGCCGAAAATGCCCCGGACGAGATCACGTGTCTGGGCTGGAACGTCCTCATGGAAAATACCGACTACGCGGCGGCACGCGATCTGATCGCACGGGAATCGCCGGACGTCATCCTGCTGATGGAGACCGACCAGGCCTGGGTCGACGCGCTGGAGCCGGTTCTCGAAACCTATGAGACCGTCGTGCGCCATCCCAAGGACAATCATTACGGTCTGATCTTCGCGACGCGCCTGCAGGTGAAAGAGGCGCGGGTCGTCTATCTGACCGGGGACGATACGCCGACATTGCTGGCGCATATGCAGACGCCGGACGGCACCGCGTTTCGTTATGTCGGGCTGCACCCGCGTCCGCCCTTGCCGGGCACAGATTCAGATTTCCGTGATAAACAAATGCTTTACGCCGCACGGTTCGCGCGCAAATCCACCCTGCCCATCGTCGCCATGGGCGATTTCAACGCCGCCGCATGGTCGCGCGCATCGCGTCATTTCAAACAGGTGGGCGAGTTTCTCGACCCCCGCGTCGGGCGTGGGTTGGTGGCCAGTTTCGATGCGCGCTCGCGCCTGCTGCGGTGTCCGATCGACCAGCTTTACATCACGCCCGATATCGCCGTGACCGGGTTTCATCGTGGTCCCCATATCGGATCGGACCATTTCCCGATGTTCGCGACCATGCGGATGGACGCGCCATTGGCCGCGCGTCTGAACCGCGCGCCGCTGAAGATGGATGACGAGGCCCGCGCGGCGCTGGATGCGGCTTTCGCGGATTATCATCAATGGCTTGTCAAACGGCATGACGAAACGGGCGTGGCCGAGAAATTCCGGCCGCCATCTCTTGACGATGACCTCGACAGCCAGACCGGCTGAACTTGGGCGGTCCCGAAGCCGGTTCGGGACCGCGCCTTATTTCTCGGGAATCAGCCCGCGCGGACTGAACCGCAGCACCACCAGCAGCACGATGCCCATGGTCAGCAGCCGCATATGCGCGGTCGAATCCAGCAGATGTTCCTTCAATGCGCTGCCATCGGCCAGACCGGCGGTGATGCCCTGCATCAGCAGCGCGCCCATCGGCTCGACCTGCACCCAGAGGAACCAGACCAGCATGCCGCCCAGCACCGCGCCGAAATTGTTGCCCGATCCGCCGACGATCACCATCACCCAGATCAGAAAGGTGTACCGCAGCGGCTGATAGGTGGTCGGCACCAACTGCCCGTCCAGCGTGGTCATGATCGCCCCCGCGATGCCGCAGACGACCGAGCCGAGGATGAAGATCTGCAAGTGCCGTCCGGTGACGTTCTTGCCCATCGCCTCGGCGGCGGTCTCGTTGTCGCGGATGGCGCGCATCATCCGGCCCCAGGGGCTTTTCAGCGCCATCTGCGCCAGCCATAGCAGGATCAGCAGCACGATCACGAGCAAGACCGAATAACTGGCCTTTACGTAAAGGGTCGAGCCCGTCACCGGGTCCAGGCCCAGGGCGGCGGCGCGTTCGACAAAGGCCGGGTCGCGCTGCAGGGTGATCTCGTAGGGCACCGGGCGGGGCAGGCCGATCACGTTCTTGACCCCGCGCGCCAGCCAGTCCTCGTTCTTCATCACGGCGATGATGATCTCGGCGATGCCCAGCGTGGCGATGGCCAGATAGTCGCTGCGCAGCCCCAGGGCGATCTTGCCAATCACCCAGGCGACACCCGCCGCCAGCAATCCGCCGACCGGCCAGGCCAGCAGGATCGGCAGACCCAGCCCGCCCAGATAGCCCGTTCCGGCGGGGTTGATCCGCTCGACCGCGGCCACGGCAGGATCGAACACCGCGCGATAGGCGATGAAACCTGCGATCAGCACCGCGATCAGGACCAGCGTGCGCAGCCAGCCCGGCCGCATCCGCCTGACCAGAACGATTGCCAATGCGATGGTCCCCGCACCCAGCGCAAGTGCCGCCAGAATACCCAGCCCCCCGGCGCGCCAGGCCGCATGGACCGGGGGCATCGACACCAGCACGGTTGCCAGCCCGCCGAGGGCGACAAAACCCATCACACCGACGTTGAACAGCCCGGCGAACCCCCATTGCAAGTTTACCCCGATCGCCATCATCGCCGAGACCAGCCCCATGTTCAGGATCAGCAGCGCCGAGTTCCAGCTTTGCAGCACACCGGTCAGCAGGATCAAAACGGCGACGAGGGCGAACAGGCCGATATTGCGCATCTTCCCCATCATACCGATTTCCCCTTGAACAGTCCCGTGGGTTTGAACAGCAGCACGATCAGCAGGATCACGAAGGACACGGCGAATTTGTAATCCGTGCTCATCAACTGGACCAGGCCGTCAGGCTGCCATGCCTCGGGCAGCAGATATGTCAGCACCTTTTTCCAGGCATAGGTGATGGTAACCTCGGAAAACGCGATGATGAACCCGCCCGCGATGGCGCCCACCGGGCTGCCCAGTCCGCCGACGATGGCGCTGGCGAAGATCGGCAGCAGAAGCTGGAAATAGACGAACGGCTTGAACGTCTTGTCCAGCCCGTAAAGCACGCCCGCCACCGTCGCCAGCGCCGCCACGATCAGCCAGGTGATCATCACCACCCGTTCGGGATTGATCCCCGAAAGCAGGGCCAGATCCTCGTTGTCCGAATAGGCGCGCATGGATTTTCCGGTGCGGGTGCGGTTGAGGAACCAGAACAGCAGGCCCACGGCTATGATGGCGACCACCACCGTGATGCCCTGCGTGGTCTTGATCGCCAGCCCTTCGTCCAGCCCGGTCATCTGCTTGAAATCGCGCGCCGTGATGACGAAGCGGTTGCCGTCGGCAAAGTTCTGATCGTCCGGGCCGATGATGACCCGCACAAGGCCGTTCATGATGAACATGACGCCCATAGACACGATCACCAGGATTACCGGCTTGGCCTTTTGCTCGCGGTAGAAGCGATAGACCGCGCGGTCCGTCAGCAGCACGATCGCCATGCAGCCGAGAATGCCCAAAGGCAGCGCCAGCAGGGCAGTGGGCAACGGGCCGAAGGAAATGCCCAGCGACTGGAACCACCAAGTGAACAGGATCGTCGCCATGGTGCCGAACGCCATGGTGTCGCCGTGGGCGAAGTTCGAGAACCGCAGGATGCCGTAGATCAGCGTTACCCCCAGCGCCCCCAGCGCCAGTTGGCTGCCATAGGCGATGGCCGGGACCAGCACGAAATTCGACAGCGCGACGATTGCGTTGAGAAAATCCACCGCTCAGCCCCCCAGAAACGATTTGCGCACTTCGGGATCGGCCAGCAATTCCTTGCCGCTGCCGCTATAGGCGTTCGCCCCCTGCACCAGGACATAGCCCTTGTCGGCGATCTCCAGCGCTTGGCGGGCGTTCTGTTCCACCATCAGGATCGGAATGCCGGTGCGGGCGACCTCGATGATGCGGTCGAACAATTCGTCCATGACGATCGGGCTGACCCCGGCGGTCGGTTCGTCCAGCATCAGCACCTTGGGCTTGGTCATCAGCGCGCGCCCGACCGCAACCTGCTGGCGCTGTCCGCCCGAAAGCTCGCCCGCCGCCTGACGGCGTTTCTCGCGCAGGATCGGGAACAGGTCATAGATCTGCTCCATCGTGTCGCGGAAATCGTCGCGGCGGATGAAGGCGCCCATTTCCAGATTTTCCTCGACCGTCAGCGAGGTGAAGATGTTGGAGGTCTGCGGCACGAAGCCCATCCCCTTGGCCACGCGATCCTGCGGCGAAAGCGAGGTGATATCCTCGCCATCCAGCCGCACCGAGCCCTCGCGCAAATCCAGCATGCCGAACACCGCCTTCATCGCGGTCGACTTGCCGGCGCCGTTCGGGCCGACGATCACGGCGATTTCGCCCTCGTCCACGGCGATGGTGCAATTTTCCAGAATGTTCGGCCCCTTGCCGTAGCCGCCGGTCATGTTCTCGCCGATCAGGAAGGGTCCGCCCGGCGCCGGCACCGCCGTTCCCTTGCGCCGTGCGCCGGTGGCGCTGCCGGGGCTGCCGGCCTTGGTGATCGAGCGGTCCTTGTTGCCGCGGTCGTCCTGATAGGCGCTGCCGCTCATGCGTTCACCCTGTTTTTCAGACCGGTGCCCAGATAGGCCTCGATCACCTGTTCGTTGGCCTTGATCTCGGCCAGCGACCCCTCGGCCAGAACGCGGCCTTCGGCCATGCAGATCACCGGGTCGCACAGGCGGTCGATGAAATCCATGTCGTGTTCGATGACCACGAAGGTGTAGCCGCGCTCCTTGTTCAGCCGGATGATCGCGTCGCCGATGGTGTTCAGCAACGTGCGGTTCACACCGGCGCCGACCTCGTCCAGAAAGACGATGCGCGCATCCACCATCATCGTGCGGCCCAGTTCCAGCAGCTTTTTCTGCCCGCCCGAGACCTGACCCGCGCGATGATCGGCCAGGTGTTCGATGGTGAGGAATTCCAGAACTTCGTCGGCCTTGGCCCGCAGGGCGCGTTCCTCGTTGGCGATGCGGCGGCGGCCGAACCACGTGTTCCAAAGCGTTTCGCCGGATTGATCGCCCGGCACCATCATCAGGTTTTCGCGACAGGTCATCGACGAAAACTCATGCGCGATCTGGAAGGTGCGCAGCAGCCCCTTGTGGAACAACTTGTGCGGGGGCAGGCCGGTAATGTCCTCGCCCGCCATGGTGACGCGCCCCGCCGTTGGTTCAAGGACGCCCGCGATCACGTTGAAAAGAGTGGTTTTTCCGGCCCCGTTCGGTCCGATCAACCCGGTGATCGACCCCTCGGCGATCTCCAGGCTGGCGCCATCGACAGCGTGAAAGCCGCCGAAATGCTTGTGCAGGTCTTCGACCTTTATCAAGGGTTCCTCCCCGGTGTCACATTTAAAATGGCACTCAAGTTATTGAGACAGCCCGGTTTTCGCCGGGCTGTCCAGTCGTCGATACGGTTCAGCGCACGCCGACCGTTTCCAGTTTGCCGTCCTTGATCTCCATCTCGATATAGCTCCCGGCACTTTCGCCGGGCTCGATGAATTCCACGGCCGAGGCGCCCTGATAATCGATGTCGCCGCCCTCGGCGAGGATCTCCAGCGCCTTGCCCAACTCGCCCGGCATGATCTGTTCGCCCGGAGCGTTGGCGATGTCCATGATCTTGCCCTTGTAATCATCGGAATTGGTCGAGCCGGCAGCCTGCATCGCCAGCAGCATCAGCGCCATGGCGTCATAGCTTTCGGGTGCGAAGATCTCGGTGCCGTCAAAGCCGGCTTCCTTGGCAAGCTCCACGAAAAGGCTCAGACCTTCGCTTTCGTTCCCCGGCTTCTGTCCGAACGATCCCTCGATCTCGTCGCCGAAATCGGTTTCCAGCGTTTCCGCGATCATGCCGTCGGGAAAGACGAAGGTGTCGAATGCGCCGGTATCCAGCGCGGCGCGCACAATGCCCTTGCCGCCCTGATCGACATAGCCGACCACCACCAGCGCATCGCCCCCGGCCGAGGACAGCGCCCCGATTTCGGCGGAATAATCCGCCTTGCCGTCTTCATGCGCGGCGTTGATGGTGACGGTGCCGCCCTTTTCCTTGTAGGCTTCGGCGAAACTATCGGCCAGGCCCTTGCCGTAATCGTTGTTGGTGTAGGTCAGCGCCACGGTTTCGATGCCGCGGTCCAGGATGTTCTCGGCCATGATCACACCCTGACGGGCATCCGACGGCGCGGTGCGGAAGAAATAGCCGTTATCCTCGACCGTCGAGAGCGCGGGCGAGGTCGCGGACGGCGAGATCATCACCACCCCGTTGGGGATCGCCACGTTCTGAAGGACCGCGCCGGTCGCGCCCGAACACATCGCCCCCATGATGCCGGCCACCCGGTCCGAGGTCACCAGCCGCTCTGCAGCGGCGGTCGCGGCGCTGGCGTCGATGCAGGTCGTGTCGGCGCGGACCGCCTTGACGGTGCTGCCATCCATGAACTTGCCGCTGTCGCTGATTTCCCGGGCCGCCAGTTCGGCTCCTTCGGCCATCGGCGGGCTCAGCGATTCCAGCGGGCCGGTAAAGCCCAGCGCGATGCCCATCTTGACCTCTTCGGCGGCAGCGGCACCGGCACCCAGCGCGATGGCGGCCGTGGTCGCAAGAAACAGTTTTTTCACAATGTATCTCCCCTTGTCGGATCAGTTTGTCCGGATGCGAGGTTAAGCGCGCAATTTTGAAAAGAAAAGAAATATTGCCGCAGGGGTGATCGCTGACCTTTGGTCAGCGCGGGCATTGATCCCGGCCGTTCCCCGGCTATCCTTTGATAATGTGCATTCGGCAAAAGGGATATGACATGCTGCGCGCCTCCATTCTCGTCCTTGCGCTGATCCTGCCCGGAGCGGTTTGGGCAGCGACGGTCGAAACCCGGTCCGGTCGCGTTGCGATCACGCCCGTCGCGGACGGCTTTGCAGTGCCCTGGGCGCTCGATTTCCTGCCCGACGGTGATATCCTTGTGACCGAGCGCGGCGGAACCCTGTGGCGCGTCACGCCCGAAGGCGCCCGCCAGGGCATCGCGGGGACGCCGGATGTGGCGCAGATCGGGCAGGGTGGTCTGCTGGATGTCATGGTGCCGCGCGATTTCGCCACGAGCCGCGAGATATTTCTGACCTATGCGCGCCGCACCGAGCAGGGGGCGGGGACCGCGCTGGCGGTGGGGCGGCTGTCCTCGGACGGCGCGCGGCTTGACGATCCGCGGCGTCTGTTTCAGGCGGTGCATGTCGGGCAAGGCGGGCAGCATTTCGGCAGCCGCGTGATCGAGGCGCCAGACGGGCGCCTGTTCGTCACGCTGGGCGAACGGGGCAACCGCGAGGCGGCGCAGGATCGCGGCAATCACAACGGCACCATCATCCGCATCAATCGTGATGGCACCGTGCCCGCGGACAATCCCTTCGTCGGGCAGGACGGGGTGCGCCCGGAAATCTGGTCCTACGGTCACCGCAATCCGCAAGGCGCGGCGCTGGATGGCGCGGGACAGCTTTGGGCGGTCGAACATGGCGCGCGCGGCGGGGACGAGATCAACCGCATCGAAAAGGGCGCGAATTACGGCTGGCCGGTCATTTCCTACGGGCGGCACTATTCCGGTGCCAAAATCGGCGAAGGCACCGCGAAGGCCGGCATGGAGCAACCGGCGTTCTACTGGGATCCGTCCATCGCGCCCTCGGGCATGACGATCCATTCCGGGCGGCTCTGGCCCGATTGGAAGGGGCAGTTTCTGGTGGGGTCGCTGAAATTCGACATGATCAGCCGTCTGGGCGGCAATCCCCTGCGCGAAGTCGAGCGGATCGTAAGCGAGCACACGATACGCGTGCGCGACGTCGCCGAGGCGCCGGACGGCGCGATCTGGTTCCTTTCCGAGGGGCGCGGCACGCTTTATCGAATGACACGAGAATGACCAACTGGGACGGGCAGGTCAGGGGGCGCCGAATTCGAACAGCGTCGCAGATACGTCATCCTCAAGCCCGAATTGCGCAGACAGGCTTTCGCTCAGGCGTCCGAACAGATCGTCGAGGAATTCCCGACCCTCAAGCCGTCCTGCATCGGCCGCGATCAGCCGTGCCAGACCTTCCGCGCCCAGCATTTCGCCGGTCTTCAGCCGCGCCTCGGTGAACCCGTCGGAATAGATCAATAGCCGGTCGCCGGGCTGCAGATGCGTGGAAAATCCGTGATATCGGGCATCCGCGATCAGCCCGACGGGCAGTCCGCCCGATCCCAGAAATTCCGCCCCGCCATCGCGGCGCAACACCAGCGGATGCGGATGTCCGGCCTGCACCATCTCGACCCGGCCGCTTGCCAGGTCCGCCACGCCGTAGGCCATGGTGAAATATTCGTCGATCCCGGTATCCTCGATCAGACGCGCGTTCAGAATGGCGGCCAGACGATGGGGCGGATGCAAACGGCCTGGTCCCGCACGGGTCTGGTCGATCGCGAGGTTCTGATCGGCATACCGGCTGCTGAGGTGGCTGCCCAGACGGGCCGTCATCATCGCCGAGGTGATTCCGTGACCCGACACATCGATATTGTAAAACCCCACCTGATCGGGCCCGGCCGCAAACATTCCCACCAGATCGCCGCCGATATGCCCGCAGGGCCTGAGCAGCAGACTGACGCGCGATCCGCCGAAGTCGCGCGAAAGTTCGGGCAGCAGCGAGCGCTGGATCTTGCGGGCCTGGATCAGATCCTGATCGATGCGGTCATAAGCCAGTTGCAACTGGTCCAGAGTGTCGCCGATCAGCCGGTTCTTTTCCGAAAGTTCGCGCTGCATCTCCAGGATCCGCGCCCCGGCGGCGATGCGCGCCCGCAATTCCTGCGGATTGACGGGTTTGGTCAGGAAATCGTCCGCTCCGGCATCCAGACCCTGCGCGATGTCGGTCTTTTCGCTTTTCGACGTCAGAAGGATGAAATACCCGTATCCGTCGCCCGGCAGGTTCCGGAACGCCCTGCAGAAGTCCAACCCGTCCATTCCCGGCATCATCCAGTCGCTCACGATCAGGTCGAACGGCGCGGCGGCGCATTTTTCGAGCGCCTGTTCGCCATTTTCCGCCTCGTCCACCGACAGGCCCCATTTGCGCAGACAGGCGACCAGGATGCGGCGCTGCAGCGGACTGTCCTCGACCACCAGAACCCGGCGAATCCGGTGGATCCCCGCCCGCGACGGCCTGCGGGCCTGTTCGTGTAACACCTGCAACCACCTCATACACGCTGCCGACAGCGCTGCCGGTGGCGACAGGATTGCGCATAGCGGTTAAAACGGGGTGAATGATGACTTTCCAGCCATTCTCCGCGGTTGAAGCGGCGCGCCGGAGATTTTATGCCTCCGGCGGGGGTATTTGACGAAAGTGGAATCATGACACCCGAGGACATCGCGGCATCGTTCACGCGGGATGACGGAACATTCCTGTTCGCGCGCTGGGGGCGGGCGATCGCGCCCATCGTCTTCGGCGTCGAGGACGAGACCCTGCAGGTGGTGAAAGGCGCGTTCGAGGCGATGGCGGCGCTGAGCGGGCACTCCCTGGCCGAGACCGATCCGGAACTCGGCAGCAATTGCATGATGTTCTTCTTCCGCGACTGGAGCGAATTGACTGAGGTGCCGGATCTGGACCGGCTGGTTCCCGATCTTGCGCCGCTGGTGGCGCGGCTGGATGCCGAAGGGGCCACCCAATACCGGTTGTTCCGGTTCGAGTCGAACGGCGCGATCCGGGCCGCGTTCGTGTTCCTGCGCGTGGATTCGGCGTTGGCCGATATGTCGGCCGAGGCGTTGGCGCTGGGGCAGGTGGTTCAGGTCATGCTGCTCTGGGGGCAGGGTGCGTTTCGCGAGCGCTCGCCGCTGGCGGTCGTGGATGGGGTGGCGGTGTTGCGCCCTGAAATCGCGGCCCTGATCCGGGCGGCCTATGACCCGGTGCTACCCGACGTGGCGCGCGACCCGGCCCATGCCTTGCGCCTGTTCGCCCGGATGAAGCCGGCGGGATGAGCCACACCTTTGCGATCCGCGTCTATTACGAGGACACCGATATGGGCGGTGTCGTCTATCACGCAAACTATCTGCGCTATATCGAACGCGCGCGCAGCGACTGGGTGCGCGGTTTGGGCAACGATCAGAACGCGATGCGCGGGGACGGCATCGTCTGGGTGGTGCGCCGCATCGAGGCGGATTATCTGGCGGCGGCGCGGTTTGACGACGAATTGCAGGTGGAAACCGCCGTCTCCGGGATCAGCGGCGTGCGCGTCGTGCTGGATCAGGTGGTCCGTCGCGGGGATACGATCCTGTTTCGTGCCCATGTGACTTTGGCCTGCATGAACGAGCAGGGACGTCCCGTGCGGCTGCCGGCAGAGATTCGCGCATTGATGAAATGATCGCGGCAATGTTAAGTGTTCTGTTGGCAATCGCCGTCTATCTGGGATAGCGTGCGGCAAAACAGGGCCGGACCGACAAGGCGGCAGACAAAGAGCAGGCAATATGGAAGCAGAAACGCTGGCGGTTGCGCAGGGGATTGATTTCTCCATGTGGGCCCTTTTCGCGCGTGCGACGCTGATCGTGAAACTGGTGATGATCCTCCTGATCGTCGCGTCGTTCTGGTCGTGGGCGATCATCATCCAGAAACTGATGAATTACCGTGCCGCTAGGGCCGAGGCCGAGCAGTTCGATCAGGCCTTCTGGTCGGGCGAGCCGCTGGACGGGCTGTTCGACCAGATCGGACCGCAGCCCGATGGCAGCCCCGAACGCATATTCGCCGCGGGCATGACCGAATGGCGCCGCTCGCACCGCACCGATGGCGGGCTGATCGCGGGGGCGCAGGCCCGCATCGACCGCAGCATGGATGTCGCGATCAACAAGGAGGCGGAAACGCTGCAAAAGGGATTGCCGATTCTGGCCACCGTCGGCTCGACCGCGCCGTTTGTCGGGCTGTTCGGCACGGTCTGGGGCATCATGAACGCGTTTATCGAGATTGCCGAACAGCAGAACACCAACCTTGCCGTCGTCGCGCCCGGCATCGCCGAGGCCCTGATGGCAACGGGGCTGGGTCTGCTGGCCGCCATCCCGGCCGTCATCTTCTACAACAAGCTGAGTTCGGACAGTGACCGGATCATCGCCGGATACGAGGCATTCGCCGACGAATTCGCCACCATCCTCAGCCGCCAGTTGGACAGCTAGGCGATGGGGGCAGGGGTGCAGCACGGCAATGGGCGGCGGCGCGGACGCAGGAGCGGACGCACGCAGGCGCGCGCCATGTCCGAAATCAACGTCACGCCTTTCGTGGACGTCATGCTGGTGCTGCTGATCATCTTCATGGTGGCGGCGCCGCTTCTGACGGTGGGCGTGCCGGTCGAATTGCCCAAGACGGCCGCCAATGCGCTGCCCTCGGACTCCGAAGAGCCGCTGACAGTGACGCTGACGGCGCAGGGCGAGATCCAGATCCAGACGACGGTGACGCCGCGCGATCAACTGATCCCCAAGCTGCGCGCGGTGGCCGCCGAACGCGAGGGCAAGCAGGTTTTCCTGCGCGCCGACGGCGCGATCCCCTATCAGGACGTGATGCAGATCATGGGCGCGCTGAACGCGGGCGGATTTTCCAACGTGGGCCTTGTGACCGATACCGGCGGGCCGACGCTGGACCAGGCGGAACGGTGAGGCGACGGTTTGCAGACCGGCACCAAAATCTCGGGCATCGCCCATGCGGCACTGATCGGCTGGGCGCTGTTCGGCGGCAATTTCACATCGCGCCCGCTGCCCTTTGAGGTGACCGAGGTGTCGCTGGTATCGGCCGAGGAATACGCCGCGATGACAACACCGCGCCGCGCGCCCGAACTGGCCGAAACCCCCGAGGATATCAGCGCCCCCCAACAGCAGGACGCCCCGCCCGAGATCGAGGCCGAAAGCGATGCACAACCCGAACAGGCAACACCCGAGGCGGCACCCGATCCTGAACCCGAGCGCGCGCCCGATCCCGCCCCCGAGCCGCCCGCGCCCGACGCCGATGTCAGCGACACGCCGCCGGTGATGGAGCAGCCGCAGGACCAGATCGCCGCCTTGCCCGACCCGGTCAGCCCGCGCCGGGTGCCGCGTCCCGTCGAACGGGTCGCGCCGACCCCGGTCGCGCCGCCGCCGCCCGACGCCACCCCCGACGAGGTGGCGCAACCCGAGGTCAGCCCGGACGAGGGCGCCGAGACACCGCAGGAGGCGCAGGAGGAAACCGCGCCCGAAGAGGCCGCCGACCAGATCGTGCCCGAATCCCCCGAACCGCCCAGCCGCGCGCCGGCCAGTTCCCCGCGTCCGCCGTCGCGCCGTCCCGAGCGGCCCCAGGCGGTCGCGCAGGCAGAACCCGAGACCCCGGCGGAAAATCCGGTCGAGGCGCCGCCGGAACCGGCAGATACCTCGGGCGCGATCAATGACGTTCTCGCCGAGGCGCTGGCGGACGAACCCGCCGCGCCCGCCGCCCCCACCGGACCGCCGCTGTCCGCCGGAGATCGCGAAGCGTTGCGCGTGGCGGTCTCGGCCTGCTGGAATGTCGGGTCGCTGTCATCCGATGCGCTTGCCACGACGGTGGTTGTCGGGGTCAAGCTGACCCAGGATGGCAAACCCGATGGCGGATCGATTCGCCTGCTGTCCCATTCCGGCGGCACGGCGGATTCGGCGCAGGACGCCTTTGGCGCGGCCCGCCGGGCGATCATCCGCTGCGGCGCGCCCGGTTTCGACCTGCCGGTTGAAAAATACGACCAATGGCGCGACATCGAAATGACTTTCAATCCCGAAAGGATGCGGATCAAATGACAAGATTTCTGGTCAGCCTTTTGCTGGGCGTGACGTTGCTGGCGGCCCCGCTTGCCGCGCAGGACGGCCCGCTGCGCATCGAGATCACCGAAGGCGTGATCGAGCCCTTGCCCTTTGCGGTGCCCGATTTCGTGCCCGACAGCCCCGATGCGGCGCAAGCGGCCAGCGATCTGGCGCGTGTGGTCGCGGCGGATCTGTCGGGCACCGGATTGTTCCGCGAAATTCCCGCCAGTGCCCATATCGGCAGCGTCAGCGATTTCAACGCGCCGGTGCAATATGCCGACTGGAAGGCGATCAATGCCCAGGCGTTGATCACCGGCGCGGTGTCGGTGGCGGGCAACAACCTGACGGTGCGGTTCCGGGTCTATGACGTGTTTTCCGGCGCTGAATTGGGCACGGGCCTGCAATTCGCGGGCACTGTCGATGGCTGGCGGCGCATGGCGCACAAGGTGGCGGATGCGGTCTATAGCCGGATCACCGGCGAGGGCGGGTATTTCGACAGCCGCGTGGTGTTCGTATCGGAATCCGGCCCCAAGGATCAGCGCCGCAAGCGTTTGGCGATCATGGATTACGACGGCGCCAACGTACAGTACCTGACCGACAGCGCCGAACTGGTGCTGGCGCCGCGGTTTTCACCCAATGGCGACCGCGTGCTTTACACCAGCTACGAAAGCGACTTTCCCCGCATCTACGTTCTGGACGTGGACGCCGTGCAGCGCCGGATGCTTGAACAGGCCGAAGGCTCGATGAGCTTTGCGCCGCGTTTCGCGCCGAACGGTCAGACCGTGGTGTTTTCGCTGGAGCGCGGCGGCAATACCGATCTCTACACGCTGGATATCGCCAGCGGTCAGCAGACCCGGCTGACCAGCGCGCCCTCGATCGAGACCGCGCCCAGCTATTCGCCGGACGGCAGCCAGGTGGTGTTCGAAAGCGACCGCTCGGGCGCGCCGCAGCTTTACATCATGCCCGCCAGCGGTGGCGAGGCCACGCGGATCAGTTTCGGACAGGGCCGTTACGGCACGCCGGTCTGGTCGCCGCGCGGCGACCTGATCGCGTTCACCAAGCAGAACAAGGGGCGGTTCCACATCGGCGTCATGCGCACCGATGGCAGCGAGGAACGGCTGCTGACCGCGTCGTTCCTGGATGAGGGCCCGACCTGGGCGCCCAATGGCCGCGTGATCATGTTCTCGCGCGAAACCCAGGGGGCCGAGGGCCGTTCATCGTTGTATTCGGTGGATATCACGGGTCGCAATCTCAAACAGGTGCGCACCCCCGAGGGCGCATCCGATCCGTCATGGTCGCCGTTGCAAAAATGAGCACGCGGCGCACCCCGCGCGTTCACAAGCGCGCAAGGGTGTGCTAGGGACGGACCGACAAGAAACGCTTGAGCGAGGCATCTCATATGGGCAATCTGGGCAAATGGATCATGGCGGCGGCATTGTTGGGGCTGGCGGCCTGTAACGATCCCGCGCGACTGGGCGACGGGATGGGCGGGGACGCATCCGCCGGCAACGGCGCGTTCGCACCGGGATCGTCCTCGGACCCGCGCTCGCCGTCGTTCTTCCAGCAGGCGATCGGCGATCGTGTGCTGTTCGCCAATGACCAGTCGGCGCTGTCGCCCGAGGCGCGGGCCACGCTGGACGGTCAGTCGAAATGGCTGCTGACCAACACCGATTACACCGCCGTGATCGAAGGCCACGCCGACGAGAAGGGCACCCGCGAATACAACGTCGCCCTGGGCGCGCGACGGGCCAACGCGGTGCGCGAATATCTGGTCACGACCGGGGTTCCGGCCAACCGTCTCAAGACGGTCAGCTATGGCAAGGAACGCCCGATCGAGATTTGCAGTGTCGAAGCCTGCTATGCCAAGAACCGCCGCGCCGTGACCGTTCTGGCCGGCGGGCTGACGGGGTAGAGTGATGCGTATTGCCGCCTTGGCCGTGATCGCGGCCCTCGCCGTCGCCCCGTTGCCGCTGCTGGCGCAGGACGACCAGACCCTGGCGGATATCCGGCAGGAGCTGACGGTGCTGAACGTCGAGATGAAGCGCCTCAAGCGCGAGCTTTCGACCACCGGTTCGGCGTCGGTCAATCTGGAAGGCAGCGGCGTTCTGGAGCGGGTTTCGGCGATGGAGTCGGAACTGCAGCGCCTGACCGCGCTGACCGAAAGGCTGGAAAACCGCGTCAATCAGGTGGTTCGCGACGGCACCAACCGGATCGGCGATCTGGAATTCCGCCTTGTGGAACTGGAAGGCGGCGATGTCAGCAAGCTGAGCGAAACCAGCACGCTGGGCGGCGGAACCGAAAATATCCAGCAACCGGCCGCCCCCTCGGCCATCGAAGCGCCGGGCGGCGACGGGCCGGCCAGCGAGCTGGCGGTGGGCGAAGAGACCGATTTCAAGGCCGCGCAGGCCGCTCTGGACGCGGGCGAGCATCAGAAGGCGGCCGATCTGCTGGAGGAGTTCAACAGCACTTATCCCGGAAGTCCGCTTGCCGCACAGGCCAGTCTGACCCGGGGCAAGGCGCTGGATGCGGTTGGCGATACGCGCGAAGCGGCGCGCGCCTATCTGGCCGCCTTCACCGCCGATACGTCGGGCGCGAAGGCACCCGATGCGCTGTTCGAACTGGGCGCCGCACTCGGGCGTCTGGGCCAGCAAAGCCAGGCTTGCGTGACGCTGGGCGAAGTCGCGACACGGTTTCCAGACGCGCCCGCCGTTGCGAAGGCGCGCGACGAGATGAGCCGCCTCGGCTGCTCTTGAGCGCTGCCGATGACGGGGCCTTGATCGCGGCGCTGCGCGCTGCCTTCGGCCCCGCGCCCCCCGCCCGCATCGGCGTTGCCGTATCCGGTGGCGGTGATTCGGTGGCGCTGCTGCACCTGTCGGCGCAGTGTTTTCCCCGAGAGAGCCTGTTCGCGGCAACCGTGGATCACGGTCTGCGCGCCGAGGCCGCACAAGAGGCCGATGCCGTCGCCTCCCTTGCGCGCGATCTGGGGGTGGCGCATGACATCCTGCCTTGGCTGGGCTGGGACGGGCGCGGCAACCTGCAGGACCGCGCACGGCGCGCCCGTTACGGGTTGCTGGCAGAGTGGGCCGGAAGCAACGACATTCCCATGATCGCGACCGGGCACACACGCGATGATCAGGCCGAAACAGTGCTGATGCGGCTGGCGCGCGCGTCGGGCGTGGACGGGCTGTCGGCGATGCCGGTGCAAGGCGTCGTGCAGGGTGTAACCGTGATCCGTCCGCTTCTGACACGATCGCGCGCCGAACTGCGCGCCTATCTGCGCCGTCAGCGGGTCGCCTGGGCCGAGGATCCGGGCAACCGGGATCTGACCTATGACCGGATCAAGGCGCGCAAGGCGCTGGCGGCGCTGCATCCGCTTGGCCTTACCGCGCAGGCGCTGGCGCAGGTGGCCGCGAACATGCGCAGTGCGCGCGACGCCTTGGAGCACCAGACCGCCGCTGCCGCACGACAGATCGCGCGGATCGACGGCGGCGACGTGATTTTCGACGCGGCGATGTTTCGTGCGCTCCCGGACGAGATCGCGCGCCGTTTGCTGGGCTGCGCGATCGTCTGGGTCGGCGGCGGAGAGCATCCGCCGCGTCGGGTTCCGCTGCAAGCTGCGCGTGCGCAACTGTCCGGCACGCTCGGCGGGTGCCGGATCATGATGCATCGGGATTCGGTTCGCATCGCGCGTGAATACGAGGCAGTGAAGGCCGCGCGCGCGGCCCCCGATCAGGTATGGGACGGGCGCTGGCGTCTGCATGGGCCATTTACCGCCGATGATGAAATCGCGGCCCTTGGTCCGGAGGGACTGGCCCAGTGCCCCGACTGGCGCGAAAGCGGTCGGCCACGCGCCGCGCTTCTGGCCAGCCCGGCGGTCTGGCGGGGCGGCCACGTTATCGCAGCGCCATTGGCCGTGGACACCGACGGCTGGCGCGCCGAGCGGATCGGCGGGCGCGAAGATTTCCTCGCATCGGTTTTATCGCATTGAACCTGCGGCGATGATCTCTATCTTATGACACAAGCGGGCGGCCCCGGTGGCTGCCCCTCTTTTCGGGAGAGTCTACTTGGGTAACGCACGCAACATCGCCTTTTGGGTCGTTCTTTTTCTGCTGATCCTGGCGCTGTTCAACCTGTTCAGCGGGTCGGGCAGCACGCTGCAAAGCCGCGAGATCACCTATTCCGAATTCGTCAACTCGGTGCAGAAGGGCGATGTCAGTCAGGCCACGCTCGATGGCGAACAGATCCGCTTTCGCGGGACGGACGGTCAGGATTACGTCACGATCAAGCCCGAGGATGCCGAAGTCACCACCATGCTGATCGACAACGACATCCCGATCCGTGCTGAAAAACAGCAGCAATCGGGGTTCCAGTCGTTCCTGATCACGCTGTTGCCGTTCCTGCTGCTGATCGGGGTGTGGATCTATTTCATGAACCGGATGCAGGGTGGCGGCAAGGGTGGCGCCATGGGGTTCGGCAAATCCAAGGCCAAGATGCTGACCGAAAAGCACGGACGCGTCACCTTTGACGACGTCGCGGGCATCGACGAGGCCAAGGAAGAGCTGGAAGAGATTGTCGAATTCCTGCGCAACCCGCAGAAATTCTCGCGCCTTGGCGGCAAGATCCCCAAGGGCGCGCTGCTGGTCGGGCCTCCGGGCACCGGCAAGACGCTGCTGGCGCGCGCCATCGCGGGCGAGGCCGGCGTGCCGTTCTTCACCATCTCGGGGTCGGATTTCGTGGAAATGTTCGTCGGCGTCGGCGCAAGCCGTGTCCGCGACATGTTCGAGCAGGCCAAGAAGAACGCGCCCTGCATCGTCTTCATCGACGAGATCGACGCCGTGGGCCGTCATCGCGGTGCGGGCTATGGCGGGGGCAACGACGAACGCGAACAGACGCTGAACCAGTTGCTGGTCGAGATGGACGGGTTCGAGGCCAACGAGGGCGTCATCATCCTGGCCGCGACCAACCGCAAGGACGTTCTGGACCCTGCATTGCTGCGCCCCGGCCGGTTCGACCGCCAGATCACCGTCGCCAATCCCGACATCAAGGGCCGCGAAAAGATTCTTGGCGTGCATGCCCGCAAGACGCCGCTGGGTCCCGACGTGGATCTGCGCATCATCGCACGCGGCACGCCCGGCTTTTCGGGCGCCGATCTGGCGAACCTCGTGAACGAGGCGGCGTTGATGGCCGCGCGCGTCGGGCGGCGGTTCGTGACCATGGACGATTTCGAGAACGCCAAGGACAAGGTGATGATGGGGGCCGAGCGCCGCTCCATGGTGCTCACGCAGGAACAGAAGGAAAAGACCGCCTATCACGAAGCCGGACATGCGGTCGTCGGTCTGGCGCTGCCGGAATGCGATCCGGTCTACAAGGCGACGATCATCCCGCGCGGCGGCGCGTTGGGCATGGTTGTGTCGTTGCCGGAAATCGACCGTCTGAACTGGCACAAGGGCGAATGCGAGCAGAAACTGGCCATGACCATGGCCGGCAAGGCGGCCGAGATCATCAAATACGGCGCCGACAATGTCAGCAACGGCCCGGCGGGCGATATCCAGCAGGCCAGCGCGCTGGCGCGTGCCATGGTGCTGCGCTGGGGCATGTCCGACAAGGTCGGCAATATCGACTACGCCGAGGCGCATGAGGGCTATTCCGGCCAGACCCCCGGCTTCTCGGTCTCGGCCCATACCAAGGAGTTGATCGAGGAAGAGGTCAAGCGCTTCATCCAGGACGCCTATGACCGCGCGTATCAGATCCTGACTGAAAAGCAGGTGGAATGGGAGCGTCTGGCCGAGGGGTTACTGGAATACGAGACCCTGACCGGCGAGCAGATCCAGCGCGTCATGCGGGGCGAGCCGCCGCATGTGGGCGATGACGAGGACGGCACCGATCAGGGCAGCGCGCCCAGCGTGACCGCCATTCCCAAGACCCGCCCGAAGAAGACGCCGCCCGAGGGCGGACTGGAGCCGGAACCCTCTGCCTGACGCAGGGCGTATCGTAGGATTGGCCCCCCGGATTGTCTTTGTGCAATCCGGGGGTTTTTAGGGCTGTTGGCGTTCACCGTATCTGAATGATTGTCGCCGCAATCGAGATGAAGGCTTTGAAGCTCTGATCTGTCTTGCAGGAGCGCATGGCCATCCCTCTGTTTTCCTTCAACTTGCGGAAGTAGTTTTCGATCAGGTGCCGCCACTTGTAGGTTTCTTTGTCGACGGTTGCAGGAAATTTCGATTTGATTTCGGCCGTATGACCGGGATGATGTCGCGTTCCAGCAGGTCATTTCGCAACCAATCTGCATCGAAAGCCCTATCCGCCAGCAAGTGCCAGGCAGACAGATCACGGATCAACATATCAGTCTCGCGCAGACCGTGGGCCTGTCCGGGCATCAGGCAGAACTCAACGAGGTTGCCGAGTGCGTCTGTCAGAGCCAGTATCTTCGTCGTTATGCCGCCACGAGAACGGCCCCTCTCGGGCATTCTTTGAATGCCCTGCCGGCAATGGATGGCCTGGCAAAGAGTCCCCCTTTGACGCCCTGACCCGAGCGATGGACCTTCACGATCGTTCCGTCAATCATTGCATATTCCAGGTCGGCGCCTGAAGCTATTGCTTTGAACATGTGGTGGAAAGCGTCCGCTTTGACCCACCTGCGGAACCGCTTGAACACGCTGTTGCATTTGCCAAATTCAACCGGGAGCTCACGCCACTGCGCCCCGGTGCGCACGATCCACAGGACCGCTTCCACGAACAAGATGATGGCCCATTGCGCATCGGTCAAAACTCTTCGGGTCAAGGCTGCTCTCCTCTGTTTGCAACCTTCAATCAGAAGTTAGGTGATTTGGGAATCCTGAACGTCAACAGCCCCTAGGGCGGACGGGATTATTTTTGGGAACGGTCCGGATTTGGGTATTTTCAACCAGAAAGAAGCAGGGCGTGCGAAGGCTTGGCGGGTGCCGGTCGCTGCGCTGCGGGATCCACGATGGAGCCGGATCTACATATTGGTCACCGGCACCATCGTTCCTTGCAGGACCGCGGTAAGCGTTTCGTTTTCGCCGTCGATGGCATGGATGTCGGCCGCCACCACCACCAGCCGCCGGCCGAACTTGACGATGCGCCCTGTGGCGCGCAGCCGCTCGCCGCGCGCCGGGCTCAGCAGGTTGATCTTCATTTCGGCGGTGACGACCTCCTGATCCGGGTCCATCATGCTGAGGGCGGAATATCCGGCCGCGCTGTCGCCGATGGCGAAGGCCAACGCCGCGTGCGCGACACCGTGTTGCTGGCCGGCACCCGGCGTGATCGGCGCGCTGATCACCACCTCGCCGGGGGCGATGCTGTCGATCCGGGCGTCCAGCGTATCCATCAGCCCCTGCCGCGCAAAGCTGTTCCTGATCCTGTCCTGCATGCGATCCTCCGTTGCTGCGGGATCATATCGCACCGCCCGCGCGTCGAACGCAAGTCGCGCCGCGCGGGCGCGCCGATTATCGCGGCATCGGCACCGCATGGGTGTTGCAACCGGTCAGAATGGCGAGCGCATCGGGGCGCATGAGGGCGGCCAAGACAGGATCACGACTGCGCAACCCACCGGTATAGGTGCCGTATGCCGGCATCACGACGCGGTCCGCATCGGCCAGAAACGCCGGGCGGGTGATCGCGCCGCCGCGGGTGCGCAGGGTTGCCTTGGGGTGATAATGGCCCGAAACCTCGCCAGCGCTGCCGGGGCGGGCGATATGGCGGAAGCAAAGCGGCGCCAGAGCCAGTTCGGCCAGATGGATGCCGCCGGGATCGAACGGACCCGGATCGTGATTCCCCTCGATCCAGATCCAGCGGCGCCCGGCCTGAAGCTGCGTGATCGCGAGACGCTCATCGGCGGGCAGGTCCGCTGCCGCGTCGAGATCGTCGAAACTGTCGCCCAGGCAAACCACCACTGTCGCCTCGGTGCGTGCGATGTCGGCCGCAAGCCGGCTCAGCGTGTCGCGGGTGTCATAGGGGGGCAACGCGGTGCCGCCGCGCCGGGCCACCCGGCCGGATTTGCCCAGGTGCAGGTCGGAGACGCATAAGAGCGCCTGTTCGCGCCACCAGAGCGCGCCCGACGGCAGGGCGCAAAGCCGTGCGCCGGCAAGTTCGAAGTCGTGTCCGTTCATTGGCCCTGCGTCGCCTGGATCGCGCGGTTTGACAAGAGGTCACGCGCCGGTAAGCGCGGCGAGTCCCGCGGTCTGCAACAGGCGCTCGGCCTCTTCGGCAAGCAACCGTTCCTGTGCGGCACCCGCCACCGGCACACGGCCGATTTCCAGCAGCAGAGGCGCGGCCAGCGGGCTCACGCGGTCCAGCCGGATCAGGTCGAACCGGCCGCGGGTGCGCGTGAGCATGTCCTCGATCCGGTCGAAATCCACCAGCCCGCGCCGGGCCTCGTCGCGGGTGATGCGCAGCATCAGGTGGTGGGGGTCGTATTTCAGCAGCGTGTCATAGAGGATGTCGGACGAGAATGTCGCCTGTCGCCCGCTTTTGCGCGCGCCGGGGCTGTTGCGTTCGATCAGGCCGGCGATCGTGGCGCTGGCGCGAAACGTGCGCTTCATCACCGCGTTGCCCGCCAGCCATTGCTCAAGCCCGTCGCGCAGTCCCGCCGGGTCGAGCAGCGGCGCGGGATCGTGCAGCGGGTCGAGCCCCCAGACCAGCGTGGCGTAATCCGTGGCCACGAAGCCCAGCGGATGTAGGTTCAGATCCTCCATCCGCTTGGACAACAGCAGGCCCAGCGTCTGCTGCGCGTTGCGACCGGCAAAACCGTAGAAACAGGCATGTTCGCGCCCCTCATGCGGGAAGCTCTCGATCAGCAGGCGCCCCTGACGGGGCAGGCGCGACATCCGGCGCTGCAGGGCCAGCCAGTCGCGCGTGTGGGCGGGCAGTTGCGGCCAGTCGTCCTGCGCCAGAATATCCTCGATCCGCGCGCTGAGCTGTGTCGACGTCGCGAATTTCGTGCCCATGAAGGTAGCGATCTTCGGCTTGCGGGCGGCATCGCGCGAGACTTCGACGGTCATCTCGCGCAGGCCCTCATACCGCACGATCCGCCCGCCGATCAGGAACGTGTCGCCCGGCGTGAGGCTGGCGGCGAAGCCTTCCTCGACCTCGCCCAGCGGGGCGCCGCCGCGATTGCGTTTCAGGCGAACCTTGAGCGTATCGGTGTCCTGGATGGTGCCGATATTCATGCGGATGCGTTGCGCGCTGCGCGGATCGCGCAACTGCCATGCGCCATCGGGGCGCTGTTGCAGCCGCTGCCAGCGGTCATAGGCCCGCAGCGCGTAGCCGCCGGTGGCGCAGAATTCCAGACAGGCGTCGAAATCTGCACGTGCCAACCCGGCATAGGGACCGGCGGTGCGGACTTCGCCGAACAGCGTATCGGCGTGGAACGGTCCGGCGCAGGCGGCGATCAGGATATGCTGGCAGAGCACGTCGAGCGGGCCCGGGCCGCGCGGCTCACCGTCCAGCGCGCCGGCCTGCACCGCCTCCAGTGCGGCGATGCATTCCACCACCTCGAACCGGTTGGCGGGCACCAGCAGCGCCTTGCTGGGCGCGTTGTAGCGGTGGTTGGCGCGTCCGATCCGCTGCACCAGCCGCTTGACGTTCTTGGGCGCGCCGATCTGGATCACAAGATCGACATCGCCCCAGTCGATGCCCAGATCGAGGCTGCCGGTGCAGACGATGGCGCGCAGTTCGCCGCGCACCATCGCGGCCTCGACCCGGTCGCGCTGGCTGCGGTCGAGACTGCCGTGGTGGATGCCGATGGGCAGCGAATCCTCGTTGGCCAGCCACAGCTTGTGGAAAAAGATCTCGGCCTGCGCGCGGGTGTTGTGAAAGATCAGCGTGGTGCAGTGGCGGCGCACCTGCTCCAGCACCGCCGGGATCGCGTGGGCGGCGCCGCCTCCGGCCCAGGGCGGGGCGAGGTCGGTTTCCAGCATGGCGATATCGGGCGCGGGGCCGGGATCGGCCTGCAGGATGGCGCACGGGTCCGGATGGCGCGCCAGCAGCCGTGCGATGGCGCGGGGGTCTTCGACCGTGGCGGACAGGCCCACCCGGCGCAGATCGGGGCGCAGCGCCTGCAGTCGCGACAGCGCCAGCATCAGTTGATCGCCCCGCTTGCTTTCGGCAATCGCATGGATCTCGTCCACGACGACCCGTTTGAGGCCCGCGAAAATGCGCGGCGCGTCCTCGTAGCTGGTCATCAGCGCAAGGCTTTCGGGGGTGGTCAGCAGGATGTGCGGCGGATCGGCGCGCTGCCGCCGCTTGCGGCTGGCGGGCGTATCGCCGGTGCGATCCTCGATGCGCACGGGCAGGCCCATCTCCGCGACCGGCGCGCGCAGGTTGCGTCCGATATCCGCCGCCAGCGCCTTGAGCGGCGAGATGTAGAGCGTATGCAGTCCCTGATGCGCTCCGTCCGCCAGATCCAGCAGCGTGGGCAGAAACCCGGCCAGCGTCTTGCCGCCGCCGGTGGGCGCGATCAGCAGAACCGCGGGATCGTCGGCGCGCGCCAGCATTTCGCGTTGATGCGGGTGAATCGTCCAGCCGCGCTCGGCGAACCATGTCTCAAACGGGGCGGGCAGGGTCATCATTCTGTGGCAGATAGGGTGCCTGCCTGTCCAACGCAATTCGTGGCCGGTCCGCCAGCCGACCGGATCGTCATTGGGCGAATTTCAGCTAGGGCCGCAATGCTTTGTAATGTCGGCTGGACGCGCGCGGCTGGGTGGTGTTGTAGGTGATGGCGCAGAATGCGGTTGCCAAAGCGGCCAATCAGTGGATTTTTCGGCAAGCCGCTACAGGTTTGGCTTCATCGCAGATGTTTTGGCAAAGGGGCAGACACCGATCGTGCAGATATTATACATTGCCCACGATCTGGACGATCCGGCGATCTGGCGGCGTGTCGCGATGCTGGAGCGCGGCGGCGCTGTCGTGACGATTGCGGGCTTCCGGCGCGGGGAGGGTCCGTTGCCCGGCGCGGCGCGGGTTCTGGGCCGCACCCGCAACGCGCGAATGACGCAACGGGCGCTGAGCGTGCTGCGCGCCCGGCTGGGCAGACGCCTTCCCGACGGTCGCGAATTCGACGCGATCATCGCGCGCAATCTTGAAACGCTGGTGCTTGGGGTCGCGATTGCCCGGCGGGCCCGGCGCGGCGGCGGCCATGCCCCCCGGCTTGTCTACGAGGTTCTGGATATCCATCGGCTGATGCTGCGCGACGACGGGCTTGGCGCGGGCCTGCGCGCGCTCGAACGCCGGTTGTGCCGGGCGGTGGACCTGGTGCTGGTCTCCTCGCCGGCCTTCGTGACGCATCATTTCGACAGGTATCGCCAGACCAACGCGCCGTTCCTGCTGGTCGAGAACAAGGTCATGTCCGCGCCGGACAACATGCCGCCGCCACCCGGACCGCGCGGGTCACTGGCCATCGGATGGTTCGGGATCCTGCGCTGCCGGTTTTCGCTGGCTTGTCTGGACGCCGTCACGCGCGCTGCCCCCGGACGTTACCGCGTGGTCATGCGCGGCAGGCCCGCCTATGACGCATTGCCCGATTTCGAGGCCATCGTGGCGGACAACCCGGATTTGCACTTCGACGGGCCGTATGCCTATCCCGACGATCTGGCGCATATATATGCTGGGGTCGATCTGGCCTGGCTGGTCGATCGTTACGACGAGGGCGCGAATTCCGACTGGTTGCTGCCCAATCGCTTGTATGAAAGCGGCCTGAACAACGTGCCGCCGATCTGCCCTGCCGGGACCGAGGTCGCCCGCCGGGCCGAGCAATTGGGAATCGGACTGCGGATGGAGGATGCCTCGGCTGCGGCGGCGACCGCGATGCTGGAGCAAGTGGATGACACGAGGCTGGCGCAACTGCGCGCGGCGCAGGCAGACGTTGTCCCGGACGTCTGGCGCACCGGCCCCGAGGAATGCCGCGATCTTGTCGCCGCGATCGTGTCCGACCTGCCGGAAAGCGAAGAAAGCAGGCTGCGCCTGCTGAGAACGGCCGGAGTTCCGGTATGAGAGCAAATGTCGAAAACGTCCCGGCCAATGCGCAGCCTGCCACGGCGGCGGGCAATGTGCTGATCGTCATACCGACCCTGAACGAAGCCGCACATATCCGGGACGTCATCGCCGCGCTGCATCCGTTCCGCCAGCGCGCGCAGGCGGCAGGCCGTCTCGTGCGCATCGTCGTCGCCGACGGCGGGTCCACCGATGCTACACGCGATATCGTCGCCAGCGACCCGCTGCACGACGCGGGCGAGTTGCATCTGCTGGACAATCCCGCGCGCCTGCAAAGCGCCGGCGTCAATCTGGCGGTCGCGCGATTCGGCGACAACGCGGATTGGCTGGTCCGCATCGACGCCCATGCGCGCTATCCCGACGATTATTGCGACATCCTGCTGGAAGAGGCGCAGGCGACAGGGGCCGACAGCGTGGTGGTCGCCATGCGCACCATCGGGCAGACGCCGTTCCAGCGCGCGGCGGCGCTTGCCCAGAACTCGCGGATCGGCAATGGCGGGTCGGCGCATCGGGCCGGGGGCGCTGGCAAGTTCGTCGAACACGGGCATCATGCGCTGATGCGGGTCGCCGCGTTCCGCGCCATCGGGGGCTATGATCCGACGTTTTCCCATAACGAGGACGCCGAGCTTGATGTTCGCCTGATCGCTGCGGGCGGAAAGATATGGATGACCGCGCGTACCGGGCTTGAATATCTGCCGCGCCGCTCGCTGGCGCCGCTGCTGCGGCAATATCGCAATTTCGGTCATGGGCGGGCGCGGACGCTGACCAAGCACGGGATATGGCCCCGGCTGCGGCAATGCATCGTCATCGCGGTTCTGCCTGTCGTGCTGTTGGCGCTGCTGGTGGTGGTGCATCCGCTGTTCGCGCTGCCGGCGCTGTTGTGGCTGCTGGGCTGTCTCGGAGGCGGTCTTGTGCTGGCGCTGCGCGGACAGGGCCTGGCGGGGCTGGCCGCCGGCGGGATCGCAGCGCTGACGCATCTGGCGTGGTCCATCGGGTTCTGGCGGGCGCTCGCCGGCCGCAGGGTCGCGCGCAAGGCGAAGGCCCGATCATGAGCGAACGCCTTATCGCCGTCGGGATCTGCACGTTCCGGCGCGCAACGCTTGTGCAGACGCTGGAAAGCATCGAACGGCAGGCGGTGCCGGAAGATGCGGCGCTGTTGATCATCGTCGCTGACAATGACGACACCGCGACAGCAGCCGGAGTGGTGGGCGAATTCGCCGCGCGTTCGGTTCATGGGGTCGAATATGTCCACGCCCCGGCCCGAAACATCTCGATCGCGCGCAATGCCATACTGAAATCGGCGCGGCGGGCAGGGGCGGCGCGACTTGCCTTCATCGACGACGATGAGACGGCGTCTTCGGACTGGATCGCCAAGCTTGATGCAAGGTTGAACGTCGGCGATGCCGATGCGGTCATGGGGCCGGTTCAGGCGATCTATGGTGCCGATGCACCGCAATGGATGCGCGATGCCAAGGCCCACGATACCTGGCCGGAAACCGGGCCGGATGGTCGACCGATTGCCGGTCACAGCTGCAACGCGATGATCGATTACACCGCCCCCGCCTTTGCCGGTCTGCGGTTCGACCCCGCGCGCGGCCGTACCGGCGGAGAAGACAGCGCCTGGTTCGAAGACGCCCGCCGCGCTGGCGCCCGGTTCGCCCTTGCCAATGATGCGCTCGTGACCGAAAAGGTGCCCCTCGCGCGCGAACGTCTGCGCTGGTTGATGCTGCGCCGCTATCGCATGGGGCAAACCTATTCCGATCTGCATTATGCCCACCGCCCGAAAGCGGCCCTTGCGGGCCAGTTCGCCGTCGCTTTGGCCAAGACGGCATGGTGCATGGTGGCCGCGGCGGTGTCGTTTCCATCCGCGCGCATGCGAAACGGCAATGCCGTGCGTGCGGCATTTCACGCAGGTGTCATGGCGGATCTGGTTGGAAGACGGCAGCCAAGCATTTACGGTGCGTCCGATAACCGTCAGACTGACGCCGCGCGGATCGCCGGAACCGAGCCCGAGGATTGTAAAAAATAATGAATGATTTTCGTTTCCGGATGTCGGAAAGCGACGCGAGTCCCACGGCAGGCCCCCAGGCGGATGGCGGCGAGGTTCTGATCGACTTCGGCAAGCTGCGGCAGGCGGCGCGGCGTCAGCGGCGTGTTCTGCTGCTCTGGATTGGCGGTTTCTGCCTGCTGGGGATCGCCTATCTCGCGACGACGCCGCCCAGCTATCGTGCCACCTCGACGGTTCTGCTGGCCGGACAATCCACCGGGCCGGTTGAGGACGTCGAGGTCAGCACGAACCTCACGGATTCGTGGATCGAGACGGCACAGCAGGTGTTCCGCTCGCATGATCTCGCCCTGCGGGTGGATGATATCCTGTCGCTGCACGACAATCCGGACTATCTGAACGCGCCCACCTCGCTGACGTCCCGGATCATCGGCACGGTCGTCGGCTCGGTGCGTCAGGTGCTGGACCTCCTGTCGCCGAAACCCGATTTCGATTCCGGCGGAGACGGGACATCGTCGGCGGAAGATACCGCCGCGCAAGCGCTCAAAAGCAAGATCGCCCGCGGCTTGCAGGCGGATCTGATCGTGGGGCGGGTCGGGCGCAGCAACGCGTTGGAAATCGGGATCGAGTTGCACGATCCCGTGCTCGCAGCGCGCATCGTCAACGCATATACCGACGCCTACACCTCGGACCGGCTGAGCAAGTCCTTCGAGGCCACGACCCGCACCACCGAGTTTCTTCAACAGCGGCTGTCCGAACTCGAGGCCGATGCGCGAAAGGCCGCGATGGACGCCGAAACCTTCCGCGCCGAGGCCGGTCTCGTGGCGACGGGCGACAACCTGATGACCGAGGAAAACCTCAATCGCCTCAACGCCGAATTGTCGCTGGCGCAGGGCGAGGCCGCCCGCAGCCGCGCGTTGGTCGCCAGCTATGACGCTGCGCTTGCGCGCGGGGCGGATGCGCTGACCGAAATGGATCAGGGCCGCCAAAGCCTGCCGGGCGACGAGCGTCTGGCCGAGATGGGGCAGGCGCTGTCGGCACTGACCGCCCGCCGTGGCACGGTGCTGCGCAATTACGGGCCGGATCACCCCCGGCTCGAGGTTCTCGACGCACAGATCGACGAATCCGCGCGGCGTCTCTATGCCGAGATGGAGCGGCAGGCCGAGGTCGCGCGCGGCGAACTGGAGGTTGCGCAGGCCCGCGTCGCCTCGCTGCGCGATGCGATCGTTCCGCTGGTCGAGGAAAACTCCGAAGCGTTGCGCGCGCAGATCGAATACCGCCTGCTTGAACAGCGCACCGATACGCTGATGCGGCTTTACGAAACCTTCCTCAGCCAGTTTCAGGAAACCGAGCAACTGCGCCTTTATTCCGGAAGCCAGATCCGCGTGCTGACCCCGGCCGAGGTGCCGCGTGGCGCGGCCTCTCCCTCGGCCAAGCGGGTGCTGGCCATCGCCATCGTGCTTGGCCTGATGTTCGGGCTGGTGCATGCGGCGATCCGCGAAGGCCGCGAACGCTATGTGCGCACGGCGGCGGACGTCATCGATGGCCTGAAGCTACGGTTCCTGGGCTACCTGCCGAAGCTGTCGCCGGTCGAACGCGATCGCGCGGCGCCCGAACCGGACGCCGATGCGGCGAATGCGGATACCGGACCCACCGGTGGCGAAGGCTCGCCGCGGCGGCACGTCATTCATTATCCATTGGCCCACATGACCGGCCCGCGAACGCGCTACAGCGAAACCCTCCGCACGATCCGCAACGTATCGCAGTCTTCGATGGAAAGCCGTAGCGGAACCATGATCGGCATAACCTCGATCCTGCCCAGCGAGGACAAGACCGCCCTTGCGGCCGATTTCGCCGGCATTCTGTCGGTGTCATCCAGCAGCGTGCTTCTGGTCGATGGCGATCCCCGTAGTCGGCGGCTTAGCCGGATGCTGGGGCTGGAATCCGGCAGCGATCTTGCCGACGTGATCGCGGATACCGCCGATTGGCGCGATTGCCGGGCTACCATCGCGGGAACGAATGTCGATGTCATCGGCTGGTCGGGCGCAACGGCGCTGTCGCACCCCACCGATGTCCTGTCGTCGCGCGGAATGGGCGAATTCCTGATCGCCGCGTCGCGGGAATACACCCATGTCGTCGTCGATCTCAGCCCGCTCGGTCCGGTGGTGGACGCGCGGGAGGTCGTTCCCTATGTCGATCAGGTGGTGCTGATGGCGCCTTGGGGCAAGACGCCCTACGAGTTGGTCAACCGCACCCTGCAGCAGGAGCCGGAATTGTCGTCGCGGCTGATCGGCGTGGTTCTGGGCGCTGTCGATATGGACGAATTGAAGCGTTATATTGGACCGTCCCAGACGGAATCATTTGATGGCGTATTCGCCTCCTATTTCGACTGACGTTTTCCCGATACGGTCCGGTGTGTGAAATTGGCGGCGCTGCCCGGGTTTTTGGATCAAGTTTTAGCTTTGTCTATCGGATCAATTGCCAAGATGGTAAGGATCGGACAGGATACAGCATAATTGCCATCTGAAAGGACATGACGGGATCGTGAGAATTGGCGCTTTCATCATCGGCACGCTCATCGCTTCGCTCATGGCTGGCATCGTCGCGGCTTTGGTCGGTTTTGGTTGGATGTCGGTGGCAATTGCGATGGCCGTGCTGATCCTGTCGCAGTTTCTCTATGCGGTCACCATTGCGGTCCTGGCCTTTGGGCGAACCCTGCGCGCGCGTCGGGACGGGGCGGAAAACGGGCCGTCGCACATCCATGATCCGGCCCATCTGGGCGGCGGAAACATGACGCAGAAATAAACGCAGGCGGAGCAACAGGTTGAGCACGCCCACCGTCAGCGTTTTGATCGCGGCGCATGATTGCGCGCCGACCTTGGGGCGGGCCATTGCCTCGGCGCTGGAGCAGCCGGAAACGCACGAGATCATTGTGGTGGACGACGCTTCACGCGACGGAACGCGCGCCTGTGCCATGGACTGGGCGGCGCGAGCGGGCCGGGTGCGGCTGGTCGCGCTTGACGACAATGCCGGACCCGCCGGAGCGCGCAACCGCGCGATGGAGGCGGCCACCGGCGATATGTTCGCATTGCTCGATTCGGACGATTTCTTTTTGCCGGGGCGCCTTCGCCGTCTGTTGTCGCAGCCCGATTGCGAGATGGTGGCCGACAATGTGGTATTTGTCACCGAACAGGCTGTCGACACTCTGGATCCCGGCGATCTGCCGGGGCAGGGGCAGGGTTTCGAAACGATCGGCGCGCGCGCCTTCATCCATGGCAATCTGGCCTCGGCGGAGCATGAGCGCGGCGAAATGGGGTTCCTGAAGCCGCTTCTGTCGCGCCGCTTCCTGCAATCGCATGGCCTGCGTTATGACGAGACGCTGCGGCTTGGGGAAGATTACGATCTCTATGTTCGGATGTTGCTGGCCGGGGCCAGATTCCGCGTCACCCGGGCGCCGGGTTACAGCGCGGTGGTGCGGGACGGGTCGCTGAGCGCGCGACATGCCACCGCCGATCTGGCCGCGCTGGAGACCGCGATCGCCCGGCACGAAAAGGCCGAGGCGGAACCGGAAACCATCGCCGCAATGCGCGCCTACCGCGCCGAGGTCCGCGCCAAGCTGGATCATCGCGTGTTTCTGGACCGCAAGGCCGAGGGCGGGATGCGGGCCGCCATGCAATATGGGCTGGCCGAAAGGGGCCGCCTGGGGCCGATCATGCGCGCCATCGCGCGCGACAAGTTGCGGCGGAACCGCCATGAACTCCCCCAGGAGGGTTACCGGCTGCTGCTTGCGCTGGGTGATTGATCCACCGGCGCGATCACGGGGGTGACGCCACCCGGCAGCAGCGCCGCGCCTGCCGTGGCCTCGTCGGGCGTAAGCAGAACCGTCAATCTGCGCCAGCCGGGCAGATACCCCAGCGCGCGCAACCCGGCGAGGCCGATTGCGGTGACATCCGGCGCGCCGCGCCCATGAACGCGGCAAAGCTCCACCGCAAGGGCGGTATCCCCGGCGCATCCGCCGTTTTCAGCGCGCTCGACCGCGACCAACCGGCCATCGGCGGCGGACAAGCGCGCATCTTCGCGCAACGCGAGCACGATCCGCTCGGCGGCATCGGGCATGTCGGCCAAAGGCCCGGCGCGCTGGCGGCGTTTCCTGTCGCGCAGGCTTTCGGCAAGATCGGACAGCAGGTAGGGCTGCTTCAGCAGCAGCGAAATCGCGCGCGCCGCCTTGCGCGATTTGACGGCGTCAACCAGACGGGCATAGCGCAGCGCCCGCATGAGGCGCCGCCGCCGCTCGTCCAGTACCTGCGCAATGTCGGGTGCCGCCGGTGGCAGATCCACCGCCAGCCGGTCATGGGCCTCAAGCAGCGGTTGCAGCACCTCGGCGGACAGGCGGTGCGAGATCGACGCGTCGTGGCGGCGGTAGAGATAGGTCGGCTGCGGCAACAGCATGAACCGCGCGCCGTTCATCAGAAGACGCAGATAGAGGTCGAAATCTTCGCTATTGCGCAGGGTTTCGTCATAGCGCAACCGGCCCAGCGCCGCGCGGCGGATCAGCGGCTTGACATAGCCCAGCGCGGACGAGGGGCTGCCGGGCCATTCGGACGTGATCAGTTCGGTGGCAGTGATCCGGCGCGGACCTTGCGCCAGGATCGCGCCGTAAAGCGTGCCATCGGCTGTCGCGCTCGGGTTTCCGAACGGCATCATGTCATCGGCCACCATGTCGGCCTCTGCACGCATCGCCTTGGCCAGCATGAGGGCCAGCCGGCAGGGATGCACGAGATCGTCTGAATCCACGATGGCGACCCATTCGCCCCGCGCGACATCCAGCGCGGCATTGCGCGCGCGCGCGGGGCCACCGCGCTCTTGCGCCTCGATCAGCCGCAGGCGGGAATCGGTGGCGGCGATCTGGCGCACGATGGCGCAGCTTTCGTCGTCCGACGCGTCATCGGACACGATCAGTTCGATCGCGTCATGGGTCTGGCCCAGCACCGACCGGATTGCGGCCCCGATATAAGACGCGCCGCGAAAGTTGGCCATCACGACCGTGACAAGCGGCGGCGTCGTGGCGGCGCTGGCGGGCGGGTGGCTCGTCTTTGTCATTGATTGTATGTCCATTGTGGCGCAGGTTCGCATGGCCACGCGGCAATTGCGAGGCACCGGCGATCCAGACGTGGTCGCACCGGCGGTTTTCGGCGGGCGAAATCGCAGTTGCACTGACATCCGGCGCTGGAAAAGGTATGACATCCTGTGAAATCAGATCGAGCTATGGGCGATCGCACCATGACAGCAGGAAAGGCATATCGGCAATGTGGAAAACAGCGGGTCACGCTCTGGCGGTCTCTGTACTGGTGGGGTCGGCCGGTCAGGCCGCATCGCAGGACAGCTTCTTTGACAGGTTCGACAGATTCGACAAGTCGCGCTGGTACATCTCGGACGGTTGGACAAACGGCGATCACCAGAATTGCTGGTGGGCGCGCAATGCCGTCGACCTGCGCGACGGCAAGCTGATATTGTCGCTGCGGGCGACGCAGGATGACGAACGCCCCTATGTCTGCGGCGAGGTGCAGACGAAGGAAACCTATAAATACGGCACCTACGAGGCGCGCTTTCGCACGGATCGCGCGTCGGGCGTCAACGCGGCGTTTTTCACCTATATCGGCCCGGCGCACAAGAAACCGCATGATGAAATCGACGTCGAGGTCCTGACCCGCGATCCGGGACGCGTCAGTTTCAACACGTTCGTGTCCGGCAAGATGCATAACGGCAAGACGGTGCCGCTCACGCCGCCGACGGACGAGGCGTTTCACACCTATTCGATGATCTGGGAGCCGGACGGAATCCGCTGGTATATCGACGGCGAGTTCTTGCATGAAACCGAAGGAGACATCCTGCCACAGAACGCCCAGAAGATTTTCCTCAGCCACTGGAGTACCGACACCCTGACCGATTGGATGGGGCCGTTCGACGATCCTGGCCGCACCTTGGAGATGGAGATCGACTGGATCGCCTGGACGGCACCGGGCGAGGATTGCCAATTCGACGGCTCGGTTCTGTGCGGGTTGGCAGCGGCGCAATGATTGCGGGCGGGGCCATGGCCGGGCGTCGGATCGGGACCATCACGGTCTGTCCGAACACGATTCTGGCCTTTGGCGCGTTCATGTCGCTGCTGTTCGTGTTCCGTCTCGGCGCGTTAGGTGCGCTGCTGTTTCTGTGCACCGGCGCGCTGTTGCTGTTGCGCCGGCCGCTTGCCAATATGACGGCGATATGGCGCGATGGCTGGATCGTGCTTTTGCCCCTGTGGTCGGGTTTGACGATCCTGTGGTCGGCGCATCCGGAATTGACGTTGCGCTACGGGATTCAGTTGGGGCTGACGACGGTGATCGCCATCGTCATCGCGCACCGCCTGTCACCCCGCACCCTGCTGCGCACGGTCTTCGTCGCGTTGCTTCTGGCGGCCATGGCAAGCATCGTCATCGGACGGGCGCGGTCGGATGGCGGCGGCTATCTGGGGATCTACGGCAGCAAGAACGCGTTTGCGCAGGTCATGACGCTTTTCGTGATCGCCAGCATGGCGCTCGCGCTGGGGCGCGACGGCACGCGGCGCTGGCGGATCGCCGGAGTTTTTTCGGTGCCGGTCGGGCTGATCCTTCTGACCATGGCCAATTCTGTGGGCTGGCTGATCGCGGCCGTGCTGGCGGTCATCGCCGGTTTCGTCTTTGCGCTGATGCGCCGGATCCACCGACGCTATCGATTGCTCGCGGTATGCCTTCTGGTTCTGGCGGTCCTGGCTGCCGCGCTGATCGCCTGGGCCAACCAGGACGCGATCCTCGCCGCGATCCTCAAGACGAGCGGCAAGGACGTCACGCTGACGGGGCGCACATATCTCTGGCGCGTTGCGCTGAGCGAAATTGCCGCCCATCCGCTGGGCGGGCAGGGGTATCAGGCGGTCTGGGTGGTCGGCGAACCGCTGGCCGAAAGCCTGTGGCGCGAGTTTTATATCCCCACTAAGACCGGGTTCCATTTCCACAACACCTGGTTGTCGAACGCCGTGGAAATCGGCGTGGTGGGGGCTGCGATACAGGCGGCGATCTTTCTTGTCGCGCTTTTCACGTCGCTGTGGCGCGTGCTTCAGGTCACGCGGGCGGACACGTTGTTCGCCGCGATGCTGATGGTCCCCCTGACGGTGATGAGCATGGTCGAAGTCGTGGGATTCCAGCAATTCCAGATGGTGACCATGCTGATACTGATTATCGCGGTGCAGGGGCGACGGCATATGGCCTCCGCGCGGAGTGACCAGCGGCGCGGCCGCCCGCTTGAGGCAGCGCATCACCGAAGGTGGTCGACACCTGTAGCGGCGGCGCCTTTCGCCCACGACCCCTCGTAAATCAGTTCATGCTCTGGTGCAGCGCTGGTGGTATCGGCGTTTCGCCGCGCGAAACCGCATCGCCGATCTGCACATCCACCAGATCCCCCGGCTGGATCACCGTGTCGAGGTCCGAGCGCTGCGCGACGACGCTGCCCGAGCTTTCGTCGCGGCGGTAAAGCGTGACCAACGGATCGGGAATGACCTGCGCATCGGTTCGGTTGGAATTTTCCAGCAGCGCCAGCCGTTCGGCGTCGTCGTCCAGAAGATGCAGCAGCGTCGTGATCTTTTCACCGGTTTCCGCCGCCTCTGCCTCGACCGACTGGATCTGGTCGATGATGTCGGACATCCACCCGGAAACGAGCGTTTCAAGCTCGCGTTCGGTGGCCGAGACGTTCTGGCGGGCGCGCAGAATGGCGGTCGAGGTGTCGAGAAGCTGGTTTTCGATCGAGATGACGCGGTTTTCCGCACCGATGATCCGCTCGTTGTTGACCAGACCGCGATCGGCCAGGCTTTGAGCGGCTTCCAAGGCTTCCCCGGACAGTTCGCGCTGTCGTTCCAGCGCGGCGGTCTTCTGCGTCAGCGATTCGATCTCGGCCTGAAGCAGATCGGTCTGGTCCGCCAACGCTTCGCGCTCGGAGGCCAGCCGCGCCCGGCGGCGTTGCATGATCTCGGATTGCTCGGAAATGAGGGCAGTCCCGTCCGGATCCGAGAGTTCGGGCGGCGCGGTGATGGTTTCGGCGTCGTTCCGTTCCGCTTGCAGGCGGGCCAATACGGCGCGCTGGCGTCGGTTGCGGTCGGTCAGGATGCGCAGTTCGCCCTGGTTCGAGATGTAATTGCGATAGGCAGAGGTGCCGGGATCGAACAATTCCTCCAGTCCGCCCGCCAGGGCGAGCGCGGCGCGCACCGTCATGCCGGCGCGGTATTCAACGGCCCCCGGCGAGCGCACGAACCCGCCCACCACGACCGTTCGCACACCGGTGAAATCCAGTGTCGCGTCGGGCGCCTCGGGCAGCGCGAAGCGCTGGCGCAGTTCCTGCGAAATCAGCTCCCCCACCTCGACCAGCGTTTTGCCATCCGCGGCGATCGACCCGACGAACGGGATCGTCAGGTTGCCCGCTTCGTCGAGATGATATTCACCCGAAAGATCCGTCCAGCCACGGACGGTTTCGTCGATCGAGTTCCAGTCGAGCACCCGCAAGCTGACCTGATCGAGCGGCGCCAGGCGGAACTCCTGCGCGTTGGCGGCGGCGGCGAAGAACAGCGCGACGCTTGCCAGCAGCAGCCTGCGGCAACCTCCCCGTCCCATCGGGCGGTCGTGCCTTCCTTTTACCAAGAGCCGCGCGCCTTCAGCACGACGGGGATGGTCCGCAGCAAAATGTAGAAATCCATGAGGAGGCTGCCGTTTTGCACATAGGCCCGATCAAGAACCACCCGCTGCGCATAATTCGTCTCGCTGCGGCCGCTGACCTGCCACAGGCCGGTTATTCCCGGTCGGGTGCGCAGGTAATGGCGCGCGGACCTGCCGTAACGCGACAATTCTTCCGTGACGACGGGGCGGGGTCCGACAAGGCTCATCTCGCCCCGAAGGACGTTGAAAAGCTGTGGCAGTTCGTCGATGCTTTTTTCACGCAGAATTTGCCCGAGCGGCGTGATGCGGGGGTCTTCGCGAAGTTTATGCGTCTCGTCCCATTCGCGACGCGCCGACGGCGACGCGGCAAGATGACGCGCAAGAGCGCGGTCTGCATCCGTGACCATCGAACGGAATTTCCAGCACCGGAACGAGCGGCCATTATATCCCACCCGCTCGTGCCCATAAAGCACCGGCCCCGGCGATGTGAGCCGGATCAGCATGGCGATCAGGATCAAAAGCGGCGACAGGATGATGATCGCGACACTCGCGATGACGATGTCAAACATTCTTTTCAATGGCGATCCAGCGTGTCTGTTTTCATTGTGCCGCATCCGCGCGGGACGCCATGACGACGTTTTCTCCCGCTCCGTCATGGCGGCAGCGAGCGAACGTACGGTTCTAGTACTCATAATGGCATACCTCTTGCAAACAGAAGACGTCCCCCGCGCCCAAAAACAGGAAAATGCACCGACTTTGGGGGAAATCCAGTCCACGACCGGAATTCGGCAGGTTTTCGCCGGATTTGCGGCGTGGCAGGTGACATTCTGCCGGACGTATCGCGCGGATTTGTTCGGTTGCCCACCCCTGCCTGGCAGGCCGGAGTAACCATTAACGAAACAATGGCGGGCGACGAGCAGGCTTTGTAGCGGGAAGTCGCCGGCTTTGCAACTTTATCGGCGTATCCCTGCACAATCGTGCGCGGCTGGCGCTATCGCCTGTCGCCCGGAAACCATCGCTATATCTTCGAGGATCCAGTTTACGAGTGGCGAGCGATGATGGAGTCATGCCGAGAAAGGATCCGCTTACAAATGCCTGAAAGGCGAATCGCCGATGGTGCGGGCGAGGAAAAAGGATCGAGGCGTTCGATGGTCTGCGTGGGGTCGCCGCATTCATGGCGGTGATCTGTCGTTACATCGCGCCCGTGCATCCGCACTGGACCGCGACGGTGTGGGAAAACCCCGGAATGCGGGTCGATCCGCCGGCCTGCCTGCTGTGGTTCGTCGCCAGACCCCAACAGCAAAGAGCCTGACATGCGTATTCTCTTCACTTCGGGCAAGGCGTTCCTGCCGCAGGATTCGGGCGGAGTGCAGTCCAGCACCATGCAGCTTGCCCACTGCCTCATGGCGCGCGGCCACGATGTCGGTGTCCTGTGCCGCCTGATCGGCGGTGGCTGGACCGCGCTGGATTCGCGGATAAAGCGGCGGATCGGGCGGTCGCGCTTTTCCTGCGATGGCAGCCTTGGTCTGCCGGTCTATCGCGCCTGGGACCCGACCGACACGCAGGAGGTCGTGCGCCGGTTTCGCCCCGATGTCGCGGTGGTGCAGAGCGGCGAGACCATGACCATCGCCAGAAGTCTGGAGGCCGCGGGCGTGCCGGTGGTGCTGTATTTCCGGCACGTGGAATTCGACGATCTTGCCGGCAACCCCGCGAACCTGACGAAGGCGCATTATGTCGCCAATTCCGCCTTCACGGCTGGAAAATTCCGCAGCGAGTTCGGCGTGTCCGCCACCGTCATTCCGCCGCTGGTCGAGCGGTCGCTATACGAAACCCAGACCACGCGCGAGAACGTGACCTTCATCAATCCCCATCCGGTCAAGGGACGGGATATTGCCTTTGATATTGCCGAACGCTGTTCCGACATCCCGTTCACGTTTTGCGAAAGCTGGCAGATCGACGACGCGTTGCGCGCATGGATCGACGACCGCATGACCGCCACGCCGAACGTTGCGCTGCGTCCGCGCACGAACGACATGAAATCCATATACGGCAAGGCGAAAGTTCTGCTGGCCCCCAGCCTATGGGAGGAGGCATGGGGCCGCGTCGCCACCGAGGCCCAGTTCAGCGGCATACCCGTTCTCGGGTCGCGGCAGGGCGGGCTGCCCGAAGCGATCGGACCGGGCGGCACCGTTCTGGGCATCGACGCGCCGGTCGAGGACTGGGTCGCGGCGCTTCGCCGGCTTTGGGACGATCCGGCGCATTACGCCGCACTCTCGTCGGCGGCGCAGGTCTATTCGCAGCGTCCCGAAATCGACCCCGGCCATCAGATCCAGACCCTGATCGACGTTCTGGAAAAGGCGGCCGGGTCCACCGGCTGGTCCGACGGAGCCGCTGTCGCGTCACGTTGATACGGGCATCCTTGCCACATCATTCACGATTTGCCTGAGCCGCGCCGGGAAACGAACTCCGCCGCCATCATCCAGCTTCGAAATTGCATGCTGCGTGAATCAGTTGTCGTTGAAAGAAAGAGGTTGGGATCAGGTTCGGCTCACGCGAACCTTGAGCAATTGCCCTTTCACAAGATCAATCGCCTCACGCAATGTCGCGCGTCCCGTCTCGAAGGCCGCGACCACGAACAGGAACACTCCATACGAAAGCATCAGGTTGGTTGCCAGCATGACGGGTGTCGAGTCGCTGAATTGGTCGCGCAGCAACCAGACGCCGGCGAGGCTGACATGCGCCGCCAGCATGAGCGGCCCGCAGGCTTGCAGGATCTCTCTCCACCTGACCGGACCGCGCCGCGACACGTAATACCACAGCGGCACCGTCTTGATGTATTCGCTGATTGCATAGGCGATGGCGACGCCCAGCGCGCCCCAGTAGAGTCCGCCGGCGAAGGCGATGATCGAAATGCCGGCTGTCACGAAACCCCAGATCATGTAATCCGTGGTGCGGGCCTGACTGATGAACAGCCAGCCTGTCGGATTGTTCAGCGGCTGCATCAGCCCTGCGAATCCCAGCGCCATGAAGATCGGCGCGCTTTGGTGCCATTGTTCTCCCATCACGAAGGGAATCAGACGATCCGCCGTCGCCGTGGCCCAGGCAACGCCCGGCAGGATCAGGAGCAGCGACAGGTTCAGCACCCTGAGATAGGCATGCCGATAGCGGTGAGGTTCATCCAGCATGCGCGAAAGGGCAGGGATCATCACCCGTGCCAAGGGGTCTGAAACCTGCCGCAATGGCAGCAGCAGCAACTTGTAGGCCCGGTCGTAGAAACCCAGCTCGACACTGCCCCAGACCCTGCCGATCATGATGTGGTCGAGATTGCGCGCGAGAAAATTCGTCAGGTTGAATCCGGTGATGCCGGCCCCGAAACCCAGCAGTCCGCGCATGTCGTGCGCGCGTCGGGGCATGCCGGGCCACCAGCCCGAAAAGAGCCACGTCAGTAGCGTCGCAAACGTCGCTCCGGCCAGCGTTCCAGCGAACAGCGCCCAATACGACGGGCTGACCAGCGCCCAGCCGACCGCCACCGCCAGTGTCGTGATCGCGCCCACGACCGTCAAGAACGCGATTCGTCCGAATTGCATCCGGCGGTTGAGAATCGCGCCGTGCTGTGCGCCCAAGCCCGATATCACGATCGTCGAGGACATCGCGGCAATCAGCGGACCGACCCGCGGTTCACCGTAGAACAGCGCGATAAGCGGCGACAGCGCCAGCAGCACAAGCGCCAGCGCCGCGCTGAAAGACAGGTTGATCCAGAACAAAAAGTTCACGTCCCGAACCGTCAGGTCCTTTTTCTGGACGGTCGCCTGGACCAGACCGAAATTCTGCAACATGCCAAGCAGCGCGATGATCGGCGCGCACATCGCCACGAGGCCGAAATCCGACGGTGCCAGAAGACGCGAGAGCACGAGGACCGACACGAACTGCGTGGCCACCTGCACGCCCTGCGAAACCGCGATCGCGAACGCACCGCGCCCGACGGATGTCCGCAAGGAGCCCTCGGCCGGATCGAAAAGCCTTTCGTTCGACATATCGGCCGCTCCAACTGTCGCCCGGCCTGCAACTTGCGGATCGCCATTGCGCCCAGCACGACCGGTTCGGAGCCGTACCTAGCGCAATGCGATCGCGACTTGAAGGCGTGACCCGGTGGGCCGGGCGCAAGGATGTGGAAAGCTGACGAAACCTGCCAGCATCGCATTCCCGTTATGGCTGAGCGACGATTCCCCCGGGTCCGTGCGGGCCTCGCCGGAAGGCGGGTCGAGTGCTTTTCAAGTCGGGCGCGCCGGTGTGATCGTTGCGCGCATGGCGGACAGACTCGCCACTGCGTTTGTCGTGGTCCAGACCTCGATGGCTCGTCAATCGCAAGCCGGGATTCACCACTGTCACGCTGTTCGATGTCAAATGGATAGGGGTGGCAAAGGTGAGAGGTTGGACAACGACCCAAGCGGGGCTCGTTACGGCTGCTTCCTTCCGGATCTGACCGGGTTGGCGAGGCGCCTGCCCGCGCCAACCTCTCGATCCTTGATATAGGCAATGAAAACCGGATTCGCAACCGTTGTCGCCAACCGTTTCACAATGGCAGGACCAGTTGGACAAAGCCGTTTTCATCGCGCCCGCCGACCGTGACGCCACGCCGCGCCAGCTCTTCGATATGGATCAGCGCACCGGGACCGGTGGAGACGCGCACGCTGCTGCCGGGCATCGACACGAAATCCCGGTCGGGGGGGGGTTCCAGGTCGGTCTCGCGCGGCAATGCGTTCGTCAGGTAATCGCAAAGCGCCGAGCGGATCGTCCGGCGACGCGGCAGGTCGAGCACGCTTGCCCCGCGCAAGGCGGCGACATGCCCGCCGCCACTGGCGCGATAGCTGTTCAGCGCCACGACAAACCGCTGATCCGCGGTCACCGCACCTCCCTGCCAGCTTGCATCGCGGATGCGACGGCTGCCGGGATTGCGCAAGGTGCCGTCGGGGTGGAACCGCGGCGGCGCGGCCAGGTCGATCCGCCAGCTCAGCCCATGCAGGATGTCGAAATCATGCCCCGGTATCGCCGGGTCCAGCAGCGGCGCGGCCACCTCGCCCGGAACGATCTGCCGGAAAAGGCAGGCCGACATCTCCAGCCAGTCCAGCACTTGCGCCCCGCTCACGACCACTGCGCAGAGATCGTTGGGAAAAGGATGCAGCGCCGCCAGATGGCGCATGGTCAGCGGGCCGGCGGCGATGTCGGTGTAATTCTCCGGACCCGCGCGCCCGCCGAACCGCCCCGGTGATGTCGCCGACAACATTGGAAGATCGGCCGCCGCGGTGCCGGCGATCAGCGGGCGCAGGGCCGCCGCCTGCGCCGCCGCCATCAGGGCAAGGCCGCGATCCGGGGCGAAGAACGTGAAATAGCTGTGCAGCGGCACCGGGCTGTGGCCGACCGGTCGCTCCAGCATCGCCCGTGTTTGCGCCACATCCCCGGCCAGCAAGGCCAACAGCGCCGGATCCTCATCCACCAGCGGGACCGCGCGCCCTGTGCCGTCGCGCCGCGCGATCGGGCGCAAGGTGCTGCGGAACCCCGAGATCGCCCATCGCCCTTTGGTCGATCTCGACAGATCGAGGTCGATCACTCCCAGATGCGAACCGGCCGATCCCGGCATCACGGCCGGTTTGCCGTGGATGCTGCCGGTTTGGGCATCGACATGGTCCAGCCCCGCATGGGCCGGGCCCGGCAGATGCAGATGCGTATGCCCGGCAATCACCGCGTCGATCCCGTCGATCCCGGCCAGCGGGACCGTGGCGTTCTCGATACCCGGTTCGGCCTCGGCGCCCGCCAGTCCCGAATGCGACAGGGCCACGACCAGATCACACCCCGCCACGCGCAACTGCGGCACCAGATCGCGGGCGCTTTCGACGATGTCTTCGGCCCGGAATGTGCCGTGCAGCAGATGGGCGTCCCATGTCACGGTCTGGGGCGGCAGAACGGACAGCACTCCGATACGGATCGCGTGTTCTCCATCATCCGTCCTGACCATCCGTTCGAGAATCGCGAACGGCGCGAAGGCCGTCGCCGCGCCATCTGTCCGGTGCAGGTTCGAGCAGACCACCGGGCAGGGGGCAGCGTGCAACGCCGCGTCGAGAGCATGCGGACCGTGGTTGAAATCATGGTTTCCCAGCCCCAGCGCGTCATAGCGCAGGTGGGCGAAGGCCCGCATCAGCGGATGGGCACGATCGGGCCGGTCCGCCGCCAGATCGCCCAGCGGGGTTCCCTGCATGCCGTCGCCATTGTCAAAGAGCAGGGTCAGCGCTCCTTTCCGCGCGGCCTCATCGCGGGCCGTGGCGATCAGGCTGGCGGTGCGGGTCAGCCCGATGGCAGGGTTCGCCCTGTCTCGGTGGAAATCATGGCTGGTCAGCGCCATGTGCAGATCCGACGTTGCCAGAATCCGCACACGCGCCCGCCGACCCGGGCCACCGGATGTCATTGAAGCCCCGCCATGCAGGCGGCACGTCCGTTCTGCGCCATTCCGCACCCCTGCCGCGCATCGGACCCTTGAGCGGCCCGTTGATCGCAAGAAGCACATATACCGGTTGTGTTTGCAACCGCGGATCGGCCCGAAGTTGTGCGGCCTGTGGCGCTTTTGCACGGGGAAAGGCCGGCGAAGGGTTTGCAGGCGGGGATGCGGCGTGGCATTGCGGGCCCGAGCGCAGCATGGACGGGGGCGTGCGATGAAAGATGCCGAACGGGTGACATTCGGCGGGTCCGGTCTGGACCGCGCGGCGCATCTGCGCACCGATCCCGAGGCGCTGGCCCGGTTGCGGCGCCGTTCGGACGCGCTGTGCGTTCTGCTCTGGCGCGGCAAGCCGCTGGTCAGGGGCGATGCGCGCGACCGCCTGGCGCTGGTGCCGCTGGACCACCCGGTCCTGACCTTCGGGCATGGCGGCATCATCGACCGCCCGATCCTGCTGGGGCTGGAGGAAACCGGCGCGCCGATCTTTGCCCATGACATTTCCGGGTGGGAGCCGGAGGGGCTGGACCAGGACGCGCTGGGCCAGTTTCTCGACCGCACCGAACAGGCGCATCCGGCGCTGCCCGATGACCACGTCTTTGCCGAACTGCGCCGCCTGATGGCCCGGCTGACGCCGCGCGACGCTGAACTGGCGGCAGGAGCCAAGGCGGTGATCGGCTGGCACGACACCCACCGGTTCTGTGCGCGATGCGGCGCGTCCAGCGACATCACCCATGCCGGATGGCAGCGATCGTGTCCTTCCTGCGGCGGGCACCATTTTCCGCGCACCGATCCGGTGGTGATCATGCTGATCACGCATGGCAACTCGGTTCTGATGGGGCGCAGTCCCGGCTGGCCCGAGGGCATGTATTCGCTGCTTGCCGGTTTCGTCGAACCCGGCGAAACGCTGGAGGCGGCGGTGCGCCGTGAAGTGATGGAGGAAACGTCGATTCCCGTGGGCCGTGTCGGCTATCTGGCCAGCCAGCCGTGGCCGTTTCCCGCATCGCTGATGTTCGGCTGCTACGGCGAGGCGCTGGCCCGCGAGATCACCATCGACCCCGGCGAGATCGACCACGCGATGTGGGTCAGCCGCGACGACATGATGCAGATATTCGCTGGCGATCACCCGGATATCAAACCCGCGCGCAAGGGGGCGATTGCCCATTTCCTGCTGCAGAACTGGCTTGCGGACAGATTGGATTAGGACCAGATTGCGGCGGCCCGGAACGACCTTGGACGAAAGCATGAAGTTTTCCAGCAAAGAAGATATCGACGCCCCCATCGAGCAGGTCTTTGCCGCGCTGTCCGAATTCGAGACCTACGAAAGATCGGCCATGCGCCGCGGGATCGAGGTGCAGCGCGTCGATCCCGCGGGACCGGTCGGTATCGGACTGGCCTGGGATGTGCGCTTTCGGCTGCGGGGCCGGGACCGCGACGCGCGCCTCGATCTGATCGCATGCGATCCGCGCACCGGCCTGTGCGTGGTGTCGAAGACCGACGGCATCGACGCCACGATGCAGATCGACCTTCTGGCGCTGTCACGGCGGAGGACGCGGGTGGCGGTATCGTTGAATCTCGCCCCCACCACGCTGTCGGCAAGGGTTTTCCTGCAATCGCTGAAGCTGGCCAAGGGCAGCTTGAGCAAACGGTTCAAGCTGAAGGTGGCGCAATACGCCAGGGGCATGGAAGATCGCTCGGGGCGTATCGCGTGAATTGGCTCAGAACCGGCCTGCATCCGCCGGATAGACTCCCAGGATTTCGATATTCGTGGTGAAGTAATCCAGCTCGTCCATCGCCAGTTGCACGTTCTCGTCGTCGGGATGGCCCTCGATATCGGCATAGAATTGCGTGGCCGTGAACGATCCGCCCACCATGTAGCTTTCCAGCTTGGTCATGTTGACGCCGTTGGTCGCGAATCCGCCCATCGCCTTGTAAAGCGCGGCCGGGATGTTGCGCACCTCGAAGACGAAGCTGGTGATCATCCCGTGCGCGCCGCGCCGCGACGTATCGGCGCTGGGCGACATGACCAGAAACCGCGTGGTGTTGTTGGAATTGTCCTCGATATGTTCGGCCAGAACCTCCAGCCCATAGATCTCACCGGCGAGTGGACTGGCCAGCGCCGCCAGTGTCGCATCGCCCTTGCGCGAGACCTGCTGCGCCGATCCGGCGGTGTCGGCGCCGATGATGCGGTGAATGCCGTGGCGCGAGAGAAAACTTTTGCACTGGCCCAGCAGAACCGTGTGGCTCATTGCGTGGGTGATGCCGCTTAAAGGTGCGCCTGGCACGCCAAGAAGGTTGATATGCACCCGCAGAAATGACTCGTCCACGATATGCAGCCCCGATTGCGGCAGCAGCGTGTGGATATCGGCGACCCTGCCATAGGTCGAATTTTCCACCGGCAGCATCGCCAGATCCGCCTGTCCGGATTTCACGGCGTCGATGGCATCCTCGAAGGTGCGGCAGGGCAGCGCGTCCATGTCGGGGCGGGCGTTGCGGCAGGCCTGATGGCTGTAGGCGCCGGGCTCTCCCTGAAAGGCGATGCGGTTGGTCATGGTCGGATTCCGTGCAACAGGATGAATTTCAGCGCTCTGAAGGCGCGGTCTATACCTTGCCTAAGACGAGGGGAAGGCTTAGACAGCGCCCGAAACAGATCAAATGGACACGCGACCTCATGGATACGATGACCTTGACCAAAGCGGCTGGCGGCCTGATCGGCGCCTTGCTGGTGTTTCTTCTGGGCCAATGGGCAGCGGAAGCGCTCTATCATGTCGAAAGCCACGGCGAGGCCGCCTATGTGATTGAAACCGACGAGGAAGAGGGCGCCGACGAGGAAGAGGAAGTGTCCTTTGCCCAGTTGATGGCCGATGCCGATCCCGACAGCGGAGCGCGTGTTTTCAAGAAATGCGCCGCCTGTCACAAGCTGGAAAAGGGTGAAAACAGCACCGGCCCGTATCTCTACGGTGTCGTCGGGCGCGAGGTCGCATCCGCTGACGGATTCGGCTATTCCGATCCGATGAAGGCGCATGGCGGCGAATGGACGCCCGAGGAACTGAGCGAGTTCCTGGCCAAGCCCAGCGCCGTCGTCCCCGGCACCTCGATGAGCTTCGCCGGCCTGAACAAGGTCGGTGACCGCGTCGACGTGATCGCCTATCTGAACGACCATTCCGACGAGCCCTACGATATCGCGGCGGCGGCCGACGACGGTGCGGCGGATGGCGCCGCCGAAGAGGAACCGGCCGCAGAGGACGCAGCCGACGACGCGACGGATGACAGCGCGGCGGCGAGCGACGAAGGCGCGACCGAAGAGGACGCCACGGAGTCGCAAGCGACTGAGGACGAAGCCGCAACCGAGGAGGTGCCAGCCGAAGATGTGACGGCGACCGAGGACGAAACGGCGACGGAAGATGACGCAGCGACGCAGGACGCACCTGCCGAGGACACGCCTGCCGAGGACACGCCTGCCGAGGACACCGCCGACGAACCGGCGCCTGCAGAAGAAGGCGGCGCGGACGATCAGGCGGCGCTGGAGGCCGAGGACGCCCCGGCAGACGAGACCGCCGCCGAGGCGACCCCAGCAGCTGCAAGCGGCATGCTGGCCGATGCCGATGTGGAAAAAGGCGAGAAAGTCTTCAAGAAATGCGCTGCCTGCCACAAGCTGGAAGAGGGCAAGAACGTCGTCGGCCCCTATCTTTACGGCGTCGTCGGGCGTCCGGTGGCAAGCGCGGAGGGGTTCAACTATACCGACGCCATGAAGGAATATGGCGGCGACTGGACGCCGGAACGTCTGGACGCATATCTCGCCAAGCCGCGCGATGTGGTTCCCGGAACCTCGATGAGCTTCGCCGGTCTGCGCAAGGAAGAGGAGCGGATCAACGTCATCGGCTATCTCGACAGCCTCGGCGACTGACCAAAGGCTTGTGGAAACGCGAGGGCCGCTGCATCGGGCAGCGGCCTTTTTTCTGCCGGACAGCGCGGGCGGATGGCGCGGATTGGGGCTTTGCCCCAAACCCCAGGGTATTTCGAACCAGAAAGAAGCTCGGCCGCGTTCACGGATTCGCAACCTTGCCCTGCGAGGGCTGGACCATCGGCTTGCATCGGCACTAGAAATGGGCGCAGCATTGTGCAGCCAACCGGAGGAAATATTCGATGTTCCCTGACCGTCCTGCGGCCTGCGGCCGATCGCATTCGTTCTGCCGGAATCCGGGCGCGCTGCTTTTGGTGCTGTTCGTCGCATTCGCGGCGACGGCCGCGTTTGCGCAGGAAAAGATCATCAAGAGCCATGGATTTTCCGAGTTCGGAGAACTGAAATATCCCGAGGGTTTCGCGCATTTCGACTATGTGAATCCGCAGGCCCCGAAGGGAGGCGAGCTGTCATATGCCGCGCAAGGCACGTTCGACAGTTTCAACCCCTTCACCCGGCAGGGCCGTGCCGGGGTGCGGGCGGGAGAACAGTATGAATCGCTGCTGGTGCCGTCCTATGACGAACCGGCATCCTATTACGGCCTGGTGGCCGAGAGCGTGGAATATCCCGAAAGCCAGGATTGGGTGATCTTCAACCTGCGCCCTGAGGCGCGCTTTTCCGATGGCACCCCGATCACCGCCGACGACGTCGTTTTCTCGCATGAGATCCTGCTGGATCAAGGGTTGCAATCCTATGCCGAGGCGGTGCGCAAGCGCATCCCCAAGGCCGAGGCGCTGGGGCCGCATCGGGTGAAATTTCATTTTGCATCGGATATTCCCCGGCGGGCGCTGATCTCGCAGGTTGGCGGCACGCCGATCTTTTCCAGGGCGTGGTTCGAATCGGATCCCGAAAACCGCCGTCTGGACAAGCCCCGGATGGAACCCGGAATAGGATCGGCCCCATACGTTCTGGACAGCTATGACGTGAATCGGCGGATCGTTTACAAGCGCAACCCCGATTACTGGGGCGACGACATCAACGTGAATGTGGGCCGCCACAATTACGACCGAATCCGGATCGAGTATTTCAGCGATTCAATCGCTGCCATGGAAGCGTTCAAGGCCGGCGAATACACCTTTCGCCAGGAGACCAACTCGAAAAGCTGGGCGACGGCCTATGATTTCCCGGCGGTCAAGCAGGGGCATGTGGTGAAGCACGAACTGGAGGACGGCAACGTGCCCGATGCCACCGGATTCATCATGAACCTGGACCGCCCGCAATTCCAGGACCCGCGTGTGCGCGAGGCTGTGCAACTGGCCTTCAATTTCGAGTGGACCAACGAAAGCCTGCAATACGGCCTGTTCCAGCAGCGCCATTCCTTCTGGGAGGGCACGCCGCTTGAGGCGACAGGCGTGCCCGAGGGGCGGGAGTTGGAGATTCTGCAATCGTTGGGTGACAAGATCGACCCCGAACTTCTGAACAGCGAGCCGGTGCGCGCCCATGAGAGTGATGCCAGCCGGCAGAACGACCGCCGCAACCTGCGCCGGGCGATGAAGCTGCTCGACGAGGCAGGCTGGCCGGTGGGCGAGGATGGTCTGCGGCGCAACGACGAAGGCCAGACGCTGCGGATCGCCTTTCTGTCGGACGACCCGGTTCTGGATCGCATCGCGATGCCGTTCGTGGACAATCTGCGCAGCATGGGAATCGACGCGCGCTATGAGCGGATCGACGACGCGCAATATACCCTGCGTCGGCGCGAGCGTGATTTCGACATGATTTCAGGTGTCTACCGGTCATCGCTACAGCCCTCCACGGGACTTTACCAGCAATTCGGCAGCGAGGCGGCGGCGTTTTCGGTGTTCAATCCTTCGGGCGTGCATGGCCCTGCGATCGAGGCGTTGATCGACAATATCGTGGCCGCGACCGATGGCGACGAGTTGACGGCGAATGTGCGCGCGCTGGACCGTGTCCTGCGGGCCCGCCGGTTCATGGTGCCGACATGGTATCTGGGCAAGTATCTGGTCGCCTATTGGGACATGTACGAGCATCCCGACCCCCTGCCGCCCTATGCGCTGGGAATCGAGGATCTGTGGTGGATCGACGCGGACAAGGCGGCGGCGCTGAAATCGTCCGGGGCACTGCGCTGAGTAATGGGAGCCTATATCGCCCGACGCCTGCTGCTGATCATTCCGACGCTTCTGGGCATCATGATCATCAATTTCACGCTGGTGCAGTTCGTGCCGGGCGGACCGGTCGAACAGGTCATCGCCCGCATGGAAGGGGGCGGCGATGTATTCGAGGGCTTTGCCGGCGGTGCGGCCGATGTCGCCACGCAATCGGGCGGCGCGAGCGAACGCTATGTCGGCGCGCGCGGTCTGCCGCCCGAGTTCATCGAAGAGCTTGAGCGCGAATTCGGCTTTGACAAGCCGCCGCTGGAGCGGTTCCTGACCATGTTGTGGAACTACATGCGGCTGGATTTCGGAGACAGCTATTTCCGCTCGATCAGCGTGATCGACCTCGTGCTGGAGAAGATGCCGGTGTCGATCAGCCTTGGCCTTTGGTCCACGATCATCGCCTATCTGATCTCCATCCCGCTGGGCATCCGCAAGGCGGTCAAGGATGGCAGCAGCTTTGACACCTGGACCAGCGGGGCGATCATCGTGGCCTATGCCATTCCCGGTTTCCTGTTCGCGATCCTGTTGCTGGTGCTGTTCGCCGGGGGATCCTACTGGCAGATCTTCCCGTTGCGCGGATTGACAAGCGACAACTGGTCCGAGCTGAGCCTTTTGGCCAAGATCGCGGATTATTTCTGGCATATCGCGTTGCCGGTGCTGGCCAGCACGATTTCGGCCTTTGCCACGCTGACCTTGCTGACCAAGAACAGTTTCCTGGACGAGATCAAGAAACACTATGTCATGACCGCCCGTGCCAAGGGGCTGTCGGAACGCAACGTGCTTTACGGCCACGTGTTCCGCAACGCGATGCTGATCGTGATCGCCGGGTTTCCGGCCGTGTTCATCGGTATCTTCTTTTCCGGCTCGATCATCATCGAAACCATCTTTTCGCTGGACGGGTTGGGACGGCTGGGCTTTGAGGCCGCGGTGGCGCGGGATTACCCGGTGATCTTCGGCACGCTGTTCATCTTCGGCCTGATGAGCCTTGTCGTCGGGATCATCTCGGACGTGATGTATGTGATCGTCGATCCACGCATCGATTTCGAAAAGCGGGAAGGGTAGGGCGATGGTCGATCCGGTCCCTCCGCTGGCACCCGATCAGCGCCCTGCGCCCGCCGGAGAGGCGCGCGACAGCGGCGATGCACCGATCTCGCCGCGCCGGTTCCTGTCGCCGCTGAACGCGCGGCGCTGGCGCAATTTCCGGCGCAACCGCCGGGCGTTCTGGTCGTTGTGGATCTTCGCTGTGCTGTTCGGCCTGTCGCTGTTCGCCGAATTCATCGCCAACGAAAAGCCGATCCTGGTCCAGTATCGCGGCAGCTACTACATGCCGATCTTCAACTTTTATCCAGAGACCGAATTCGGCGGCGATTTCCGCACCGAGGCGATCTATCGCGACCCCGAGGTGCAGTGCCTGATCGAAAGCGGCGGGCTGGATGCCTGTTTCGACGATCCCGAAGGGGTGATGGTGCAGGCCGAAACTGGTATCGTCGATGGGCAGCCGGTCGAGCGGGGCTGGGCGCTCTGGCCACCGATTCCCTATTCGTTTCACACCACTGTGGATCGTCCCGGTGCCGCGCCGCTGCCACCCAACCGGGAAAACCTGCTGGGCACCGACGACACCAAACGCGACGTGCTGGCGCGGGTAATCTATGGCTTCCGGCTCTCGATCCTGTTCACGCTGATGGTGACGGGCGCGGCCAGCCTGATCGGCGTGTTTGCGGGCGCGGTTCAGGGCTTTTTCGGCGGCTGGCTGGATCTGATCTTTCAGCGCCTGATCGAGATCTGGCAGGCCACGCCGTCGCTCTACGTGATCATCATCATGTTCGCGATTCTGGGGCGCGGGTTCTGGCTGCTGGTGTTCCTGCTGGTGCTGTTTTCCTGGACCTCGCTGGTCGGCGTCGTGCGGGCCGAATTCCTGCGCGCGCGCAACCTGGAATACGTGCGCGCGGCCAAGGCGCTGGGGGTGGGCAACATGACGATCATGTTCCGCCACATGCTGCCCAACGCGATGGTGGCGACGCTGACCATGCTGCCCTTCATCGTAACCGGTACGATTTCGGCACTGGCAAGCCTCGATTTCCTGGGCTTCGGCCTGCCGTCTTCGTCGCCGTCCTTGGGCGAACTGACGCTGCAGGCCAAGCAGAACCTTCAGGCGCCGTGGCTGGCCTTTACCGCGTTTTTCACCTTTGCCATCATGCTGTCGCTGCTGGTCTTCATCTTCGAGGGCATCCGCGACGCGTTCGACCCCAGAAAGACCTTTTCATGACGCCGATCCTGCAGGTCGAAAACCTGAGCGTGTCCTTCCATCAGGACGGTGCGACGACCCAAGCGGTGCGGGACGTGTCGTTTTCGCTGTCGCGCGGGGAAACCGTGGCGTTGGTCGGGGAAAGCGGGTCGGGAAAGTCGGTCACGGCGCTCTCCATCGTCTCGCTGCTGGGCGATTCCGCGCGGATCAGCGGATCGGTCCTTTACGACGGACAACAGATGGTCGGCGCGAATGCGAAACTGCTGCACAAGGTGCGCGGCAATGACATCAGCTTCATCTTTCAGGAGCCGATGACCTCGCTGAACCCGTTGCACACCATTGAGCGGCAGCTTTCGGAATCGCTGGCGCTGCATCAGGGGATCGAAGGGCAACGGGCGCGCGCACGGATCCTGGAATTGCTGACCCGCGTCGGCATCCGCGACCCCGAAGAGCGTCTGGATGCCTATCCCCACCAGCTGAGCGGCGGGCAGCGTCAGCGCGTGATGATCGCCATGGCACTGTCCAACAAGCCCGACATCCTGATCGCGGACGAGCCAACCACGGCGCTGGACGTGACGATCCAGGCGCAGATCCTCGAATTGCTGGCCGAACTGAAGGCGCAGGAAAATCTGGGGCTGCTCTTCATCACTCACGATCTGGGCATCGTGCGCCGGGTGGCCGACCGGGTCTGCGTGATGAAGAACGGGCAGATCGTCGAGACCGGGGCGACGGGCGAAATCTTCGACGATCCGCAGCACGCCTATACGCAAAAGCTGCTGAGGGCCGAGCCGACCGGGCAACCGGACCCGGTGAACGCGGATGCGCCCGAAATCGTGCGCACGGATCACCTCAAGGTCTGGTTCCCGATCCAGCGCGGATTCATGAAACGCACCGTCGGTCATGTGAAGGCCGTCAACGATGCCAGCATTTCCGTGCGCGCCGGCGAAACGCTGGGTATCGTCGGGGAAAGCGGGTCGGGCAAGACCACGCTGGCGCTGGCGATCATGCGGCTGATCGCGTCAGAGGGCGGGATCACGTTCGACGGGCAGGATGTGCGCAAATGGTCGACGCGGCAGTTGCGCCGCCTGCGCAGCGAGATGCAGATCGTGTTCCAGGATCCGTTCGGCAGCCTCAGCCCGCGCATGACCTGCGAACAGATCATCGCCGAGGGGCTGACCATCCACCGGGTCGATCCCGACCGCAATCGCCGCGATCTGGTGGCCGAGGCGATGGTCGAAACCGGGCTGGACCCGGCGATGATGCACCGCTATCCGCACGAGTTCTCCGGTGGCCAGCGTCAGCGTATCGCCATCGCGCGCGCCATGGTGCTGCGGCCCCGTCTGCTGGTGCTGGACGAACCCACCAGCGCGCTGGACATGACGGTGCAGGTGCAGATCGTGGACCTGCTGCGCGATCTGCAACGCAAATACGGGCTGGCCTATCTGTTCATCAGCCACGATCTGCGGGTGGTGCGGGCGATGTCGCACAAGATGATCGTGATGAAACAGGGCGACATCGTGGAATACGGCGCTGCGGGCGATCTGTTCGACAGCCCGCAGACGGAATACACCACCAGCCTGATCGCCGCAGCCGGATAGGCCGCTTCAGATGGCGGAGCTGTGGCCCGCCTTGCTGAGGTCATAGGCATCGAATGCGCGGGCGATCATGCGCGTCAGGGGGCGGGCCTCCTGCGGGACGAACAGCCCGTCGGCGCTGATGGACAACAGGCCGTTAAACGCCGTGTTCACCTGCGCGAACATGGCGTCGAGTTGCGCTTGCGTCGCGCCGAAGCGGTCGCGCATTTCCGCCGAATCGATGCGGAAATCGCACATCAACGCCTCGATCATGCGACCGCGCAGCCGGTCCTCGCCCTTGAACGCGTGCCCGCGCGAGGTCGAGAATCGCCCGTCGCGGATCTTGCCGGTATGAGCCGAGGTCGCCGGCGCGTTCTGTGCATAGCCTTGCGGAAACCGCGAGATCGACGACGCGCCCACCCCGATCAGCACATCGGCCGGATCGTCGGTGTAGCCCTGAAAATTCCGCCGCAACCGCCCCGCCTTTTGCGCCACGGCCAGCCCGTCGGATTGCGTCGCGAAATGGTCGATGCCGATTTCGGCGTAGTTGTCCCAAAGGAACAGGCGGCGCGCCATTTCGAACAGATCCAGCCGTTCCTGCGGTGTCGGCAGCGCGTCCGACGGGATCAGCTGCTGGCGCTTGGCCATCCACGGCACGTGCGCATACCCGTAAAGCGCGACGCGGTCCGGGTTCAGCGACAGCAGTTTTTGCACGCTTTCGGTCATGCGCGCCTGGGTCTGGTGGGGCAGGCCGAACAGGATATCGGCATTCAGGCTGGCGATGCCACGGGCGCGGATCATCTCGACCGTGTCGCGGGTCAGTTCGTAACCCTGGATTCGCCCGATGGTCTTCTGGATCTCGGGGTCGAAATCCTGCACCCCGATCGAGGCGCGATTCATCCCCGCCGCCGCCAGCGCGTCAAGGCGCGGGCCGTCGATCTCGTTGGGGTCGATCTCGACCGAGAATTCCGCACCCTCGCCCAGCGGCGCGACATCATGGATCGCACCCGCCAGTTCCGCCATCATCGCCGGCGACAGCAGGGTGGGCGTGCCCCCGCCCCAGTGCAGCCGCGACAAGGTGACGCCCTCGGGCAGGGTGCGGGCCAGAAGGACCAGTTCCGCCTTGAGCGTTTCGAGGTAGGCCAGCACCGGCGAATCGCTCTGCGTGCCTTGCGTGCGGCAGGCGCAGAACCAGCATAACCGCCGACAGAAAGGCACGTGAACGTAAAGGGATATGGCGGAACCGGCCGGTATGCAGCCGATCCATTCGGCGTAAGTATCCGGTCCCACATCATTGCTGAATTGCGGCGCGGTCGGATAGCTGGTGTAGCGGGGGACCTTGGCGTCGAACAGACCCAAGGCTGCCAATTGAGATTTGTCCATCATGGGATTAGGTTATGGTCAACGAGGGCAGCATGTGCCTTGACCTAAATCAATCGAGACCGATGATGACCCTGACCGCCCCGCAGATTGCCCAGAAATGCCACGATTGCCCGATCCGTCATCGCGCCGTTTGCGCGCGCTGCGACACCTCCGAGTTGGAGCGCCTTGAGGAGATCAAGTATTACCGCAGCTTCGAGGCCGGGCAGACGATCATCTGGTCGGGCGACAAGATGGAATTCGTCGGCTCCATCGTCTCGGGCATCGCCACCCTGACCCAGACGATGGAGGACGGGCGCACGCAGATGGTCGGGTTGCTGCTGCCCAGCGATTTCGTCGGACGTCCGGGGCGCGAGGGTGCGGCCTATGACGTGGTGGCGACCACCGATGTCGTGATGTGCTGTTTCCGCAAGAAGCCGTTCGAACAGATGATGGCCGAGACACCGACCGTCGCCAACCGCCTGCTGGAAATGACGCTGGACGAACTGGATGCGGCACGGGAATGGATGCTGGTGCTGGGCCGCAAGACGGCGCGCGAAAAGATCGCCAGCCTGCTGTCCATCGTGGCGCGGCGCGATGCGTCGCTGCACACGCAGCCGGCCACGGGACCGATGGTGTTCAACCTGCCGCTGACGCGCGAGGCGATGTCGGATTACCTGGGGCTGACACTGGAAACCGTCAGCCGACAGATGTCGGCGCTAAGACGCGATGGGGTGATCGAGCTTGAAGGCAAGCGCCATGTGACGATCCCCGACATGCGCCGCCTTATGGACGAGGCGGGCGACGACGCCGATGGCGGCATGCTCGGCTGATCGAACGCCGCGGCCCGCGCTCAGCGCGCCAGAAAGACCGGGACGTCGGATTTTTCCAGCATATTGCGGGTGGCGCCGCCCAGAATCGCCTCGCGGAACCGCGAATGCCCATAAGCGCCCATCACGATCATGTCCGATCCGGTATCCACCGCATGGCGGTTCAGCACGTCCGAGACGCGCGGCATGGTCTTGCTGAGAACGTCGATCTCGCATTTCACGCCGTGCCGGGCCAGCATTTGCGACAGCATCCCGCCCGGATCCGAGCGTTCGGGGCCGTGCGACGGCGGGTCGATCACGACGATGCGCACCAGTTCCGCGGCCTTGAGAAAGGGCAGGGCGCGGCGGATGGCGGTCATCGCCTCGACGCTTTCGTTCCATGCGACCAGAATCTTTTCCGGCTTGCCCTTCGGCGTGGCGTTGTCGGGAACCACCAGAACCGGCGCGTCGCCCTCGAACATGGCGGCTTCGACGGTGGCCTCGACCTCGCCGCCGCGATCCTCGCCGTAGGGTCGCGGCAGCACCACCAGATCGGCGAACCGGGCACGATGCGCGACGTGACGGTTGAGATCGGCGATCTGCGCAACGCCCTCGTCCACCGCCCAATGCACGCCCGAGCGCCCCAGAACGTCCTTGACATATTGCATTGCTTCCGCAGCTTCGGCACGGGCGCGGGTCAGCGTTTCCTGAATGATGATGGCATTCGCGCCGGCGTAGTAATAGCCGGTCTGCGTGCGATCCACCCCGAGGCATAGCGCGTCCACATGTGCATCCTGCGCCTCGGCCAGGGCGATGACATGTTCCAGCGCTGCCTTGGCGATGCCGACATCGGTCAGGACGGTCAGCAGGGATTTGTAAGCCATTGGGAACCTCACGCTTGTCTTGATGCGGTCGATTGTCTCGCCCGCGGGCAGAGCGGTCAACCTTCTGTTGTCGATCCCGGATCCGTGACATAGAACGGTTCCAATTGTTTTGATGCAGATCAAAGCGGGCCAACCCCCGCCTCTGCATGAAGCGGTCAGTCAAAAAAGGTCCGGTGCGACAAATCGCGCGGGACGTGACAGAGGGACGTCGTATGTCGAATTACATCAAGCTTGTCGCGCTTGGTCTGGTCACGCTGTTCGCGATGATCGCGATCAACTACGCGCGCGATACCGCTTACCTGGTTCATGCCATCATCGTGATGCTGACGGCGGGTGGGCTGTTTCTGTATACCCTGCGGCACACCGACGAGCCGGCCATTGCACATCCGCAGAACGAATACATGGACGGTGTGGTGCGGGCGGGCGTGATCGCCACGGCGCTCTGGGGCGTGGTCGGGTTCCTGGTCGGCACCTTCATCGCCTTTCAGCTGGCCTTTCCGAACCTCAATTTCGACTGGCTGAACGGCTATGGCAACTTCGGGCGTCTGCGTCCCCTGCATACCTCGGCGGTGATCTTCGCATTCGGCGGCAACGGCCTGATCGCCACGTCTTTCTACGTCGTCCAGCGCACCAGCGCGGCGCGCCTCTGGGGCGGCAATCTGGCGTGGTTCGTGTTCTGGGGTTATCAGTTGTTCATCGTGCTGGCGGCCACGGGCTATCTGTTCGGCGCCACCCAGTCCCGCGAATATGCCGAGCCGGAATGGCATGTCGATATCTGGCTGACCATCGTCTGGGTGGCCTATCTGGTGGTTTTCATGGGCACCATCATCAAGCGGAAAGAGCCGCATATCTACGTCGCCAACTGGTTCTACCTGTCCTTCATCGTCACCGTGGCGATGCTGCACGTGGTCAACAACATGGCGGTGCCGGTGTCGGTCTTCGGCTCGCGGTCGATCTCGCTGTTCTCGGGCGTGCAGGATGCCATGACGCAATGGTGGTACGGCCACAACGCTGTCGGCTTCTTCCTGACGGCCGGGTTCCTCGGCATGATGTATTACTTCATCCCGAAACAGGCCGAGCGTCCGGTGTTCAGCTACAAGCTGTCGATCATCCACTTCTGGGCGCTGATCTTCATCTATATCTGGGCCGGTCCGCACCACCTGCACTACACGGCGCTGCCCGACTGGGCGACGACGCTGGGCATGGTGTTCTCGATCGTGCTGTGGATGCCGTCCTGGGGCGGAATGATCAACGGGCTGATGACGCTGTCGGGCGCCTGGGACAAGCTGCGCACCGATCCGGTGATCCGGATGATGGTGATCTCGGTCGGGTTCTACGGCATGTCGACCTTCGAGGGACCGATGATGTCGATCCGTGCGGTGAACGCGCTGTCGCATTACACCGACTGGACCATCGGGCACGTTCATTCCGGCGCGCTTGGCTGGAACGGCATGATCACCTTCGGCGCGCTCTATTTCCTGGTGCCCGTGCTGTGGAAGCGCGAGCGGCTCTATTCGCTGACGCTGGTGTCCTGGCACTTCTGGCTGGCGACCATCGGCATCGTTCTTTATGCGGCGTCGATGTGGGTGACCGGCATCATGGAAGGGCTGATGTGGCGCGAGGTCGATGCCAACGGCTTCCTCGTCAACTCGTTCGCGGACACGGTTTCGGCCAAGTTCCCGATGTATGTGGTGCGCGGTCTGGGCGGGGTTCTCTACCTCATCGGCGGCATCATCATGTGCTACAATTTGTGGATGACTGTGCGGCGGGCACCGGCCAAAGAGGCCAGTCTCGCCACCGCGGTCCCGGCCGAATAAGGAGGGCCCGGAACATGGCCATTGACAAGAAACCCCCGATGCCGGCCACGGCGACAGGCATAGGCGAGCGCCCCAAGCGGCGCTCGCTCCTGGACAAGCACCGCATCATCGAGACCAACGCGACCCTGTTGCTGATCTTCAGCTTTCTCGTCGTGACGGTCGGCGGCCTGGTGCAGATCGTGCCGCTGTTCTACCTCGAAAACACCATCGAAAAGGTCGAGGGGATGCGCCCCTACACGCCGCTGGAACTGACCGGGCGCGAGATCTATGTGCGCGAGGGGTGCTATACCTGCCACAGCCAGATGATCCGCCCCATGCGCGACGAGGTCGAGCGTTACGGTCATTATTCACTGGCAGCCGAATCGATGTATGACCACCCGTTCCAGTGGGGGTCCAAGCGGACGGGCCCGGATCTGGCCCGTGTCGGGGGGCGCTATTCGGACGAATGGCATCTCGATCACCTGCGCGATCCGCAATCCGTCGTGCCGGAATCGATCATGCCGAAATACGCCTTTCTGGAAGAGCGCCTGATCACGCCGACCCATATCGAGGATCTTCTGACGGCCCAGCAGATGGTTGGCGTGCCCTATTCGGACGAGATGATGGAAAACGCCGCCGCCGATTTTCTGGCGCAGGCCGATCCCGACAGCGACTATGACGGGTTGCTGGAGCGCTATGCCAAGGCGCAGGTGCGCAATTTCGACGGTCGACCGGGTGTTTCCGAGATGGATGCCCTGATCGCCTATCTCCAGATGCTGGGCACGCTGGTCGATTTCTCGACCTTCACGCCGGTGGCGAGCCGCTAAGGGGGAGTTATGGAACCGGATACGGAAACATATTCCTTCCTGCGCCAGTTCGCCGACAGCTGGATGTTGCTGCTGCTGTTTGTCTTTTTCATTGGCGTGGTTGTCTGGGTGTTCCGTCCGGGCAGCCGGAAAACCCATGATGACACGGCCAACATCCCGTTTCGGCACGAAGACAAACCCGCCACCTCCGAACATGAAGAGGGCGAGAACTCCGAGGAGGAGCGCAAGAAATGAGCAAGAGACAAAAGGGCGATCCCGAAACGACGGGCCATAACTGGGACGGTATCGAGGAATTCAACAACCCGATGCCGCGCTGGTGGCTTTGGACCTTCTATGCGACCATATTCTGGGCCGTCATCTATACCATCGCCTATCCGGCCTGGCCGCTGGTCAACCGCGCGACTGCCGGGGTGCTGGGTTGGTCCACGCGGGCCGAGGTTGCCAAGGAGATCGCCGCGGTGAACGAGGCCAATGCCGCGATCAACACGCGGTTGGCGTCGGTCGATCTGGGCGATATCTCGAACGATGCCGATCTCAACACCTATGCGGTGCAGGCCGGCGGCGCGGTGTTTCGCACCTGGTGCGCGCAATGCCACGGCTCGGGCGCGGCGGGGGCGGTGGGCTATCCCAACCTGCTGGACGACAACTGGCTGTGGGGCGGCGACATGGAGGCGATCCACACGACGATCAGCCACGGCATCCGCAACGAAGAGGACCCGGATGCGCGTTGGTCCGAAATGCCCGCCTTCGGCGAGATGCTCGAGGAGGAAGAGATCGAGCAGGTGGTCAACTACGTGATGTCCCTGTCGCAAACGCCGCAGGATGCCTCGCAGGTCGAAGCGGGCGAAACGGTGTTCATGGACAACTGCGCCGCTTGCCACATGGAAGACGGCACCGGCGACCGGGCGCAAGGCGCGCCCAACCTGACCGATGCGATCTGGCTTTATGGCGGGGATTACGACACGTTGATGGAGACAGTCACCTACAGCCGCTTCGGCGTGATGCCCGCCTGGTCGGGCCGCCTGACCGAGGCGCAGATCCGCGCGGTGTCCGCTTATGTGCACCAACTTGGCGGCGGCGAATAAGGCGACGCGCCGTCGCGACAGTTGCAACGGCCCCGGAACCGTGGACAGGTTCCGGGGCCGTTTTCGTTTCGGCCCCGCAGCAATGAGTCGGCCCGGCGCGTCGTGATCGCCGCTCAAACCGCGTGCACGATCTCGGACACCAGCGCGGCGGTGTTCTTGACGTTGAACTTGCGCATCAGGCGGGCGCGGTGCACCTCGACGGTGCGGTGCGAGATCCCCAGCGCCGCGCCGATTTCGCGGGACGTGCGGCCATTGACCAGATGGTGCGCCACCTCGCGCTCGCGCGGGCTGAGATCGACCGAGCGATAGGATTTGCTGGCGATCTTCTCGAAACTCCAGACCATCAGGGCGAACGGATCCTCTGGCGACAGCGTGATCCCCTTGGCGCGGGCCCAGAAAATCTCGTGCGCCTTGGTCTGCATGAAGCGTTCGTCTTCGTAATAGATGTCGCCGGTTGCGCGCATCCGGGTTTCGCATTTTTCGCCGATCTGGTTGAAATCCGCGGTCGTGGGATACAGCCGCTGCACCGACCGGTTCACCACCTCGTCGCGGCCATAGCCGAACAGGCGTTCGATCGCCTTGTTCGCCTCGATGATGCGGCGGTGGCGCACGACGATCTGTGCCACCGGCGATTCCCGAAAGCCGAGCGTCGCCGCCTTTTGCGGTGTGGATGTGTCGGTCATGGAGGCTTACCACGTAGTCAATTACGTATAGACACCTATCATATTACGTATTTCCCCCGATACCGCCAGAGCGGGATTGTGTCATTGTGGATCATGAACCACGAGGAGGACGCCATGAGCACGGGAATTTCCATCGTCGGCAGCGGCCACACGAAATTCGGGCGGCTGGAGCAAAATCTCGAAGACCTGATCGTTGCCGTCACGCGCGAGGCGGTCGAGGAATCCGGGATCGACCCCGCCGATATCGACGCGGTGTTTCTGGGACATTTCAACTCGGGCCTGGTGCCGGACGGTTTTGCCTCGTCGCTGATCCATCAGGCCTATCCGCAATTGCGGTTCAAACCGGGGATGCGCGCGGAAAATGCCTGCGCCTCCGGTTCGGCGGCGATCCATGCCGGGATGAACGCCATTCAGGCGGGCAAGGCGCGCACCGTGCTGGTTGTCGGTGCCGAGAAGATGACCAGCCGGTCGACCCGCGATGTCACGCAGGCACTGGCGGGTGCCGGCTATCAGAACGACACGGACGAGGCGGCGCTGAGCTTTCCGCAGGTCTTCGGCGTCGCGGCGCGCGAATACGAGGCACGCCATGCCTCCCCGCTAAACGCGATGGCGCGGATCGCCGTCAAGAACCACGCCAATGCCATGGCCAACCCGCTGGCGCAGATGCACAAGGAATTTACCTTCGAACATTGCAGCACGGTCTCGAACTCGAACCCCGAGATCGCGCCGCCGCTGCGGCTGACCGATTGCTCGCTGGTCAGCGACGGTGCCGCCGCGCTGGTGCTGACGACCGACGAGAACGCCGCGAATTTCCCGCGCTCGGTCGGTATCCGCGCCGCCGCGCATGTCAGTGATTTCCTGCCGATGTCGCGCCGCGATTTTTTGGCCTTCGAGGGGCCCGAGCGGGCATTCGCCGAGGCGTTCAATTCTGCCGGTGTCACGCTGGAGGATATCGACTTCGCCGAGGTGCATGATTGCTTCACCATTGCCGAATTGCTGACCTACGAGGCGATGGGCCTGGCGCCGAAAGGGCAGGGCGCGCGCGCGCTCGACGACGGCACGGTCTACCGCGACGGGGCGCTGCCGGTGAACCTGTCGGGAGGTCTCAAGGCCAAGGGCCATCCGGTCGGTGCCACCGGTGTTTCCATGCACGCACTCGCCTACCGGCAATTGACCGATCAGGCGGGCGAGATGCAGAAACCGGGCGCCAATCTGGGGCTGGTCTTCAACATGGGCGGATCGGCGGTGGCCAATTACGTCTCGGTTCTGGAAGCGCGGAAGGGCTGAGCCGCGATGAACATTTCCCGCTGGCTTTACCAGACCGCGCTGGCCCGGCCCGATGCGCCCGCCATCCGCTCGGGCACTGACCTGCACGCGACATATGCCGATTTCGCCCGGCGCAGCGCGGCGATGGGCCGCTATCTGGCCGATACGCTGAACGTGGGCAAGGGCGACCGGGTCGCGTTGTTCGTGCCCAACTGTCCGGAATATCTGGAAGTGCTGCATGCGGTGCTGTGGGTCGGCGCGATCATCGTGCCGATCAATCCCAAGCTGCACCCGCGCGAAGCCGCGTGGATCGTCGGCAATTCCGGGGCGAAGGTGGCGATCACACAAACCGGCGCGGTCTATCCCGATGCAGGCGATCTGGACGGCGGGTGCAGCGAACTGGGTATCCGCGATTCCGGCCTGACAAAGGCCGCGCAGGATGCGCCGCCGATGACTGCCCCGGTCGATATGGCCGCCGACGATGTCGCATGGTTGTTCTACACGTCGGGCACGACCGGGCGACCCAAGGGGGTGATGGCGACCCATCGCAACCTCGTGGCGATGTCGCTGGCCTATGCGATCGACGTGGACACAGTGTCGCCGCGGGACAATTCGCTTTACGCCGCGCCGATGTCGCATGGTGCGGGGCTGTATCACTTCCCGATTCTGCGGGCGGGCGGTTGCCATGTGGTGCCGCAATCCGGTGGCTTCGACCCCGCCGAGATCGCCGGACTGGCCCGCGACCTTGGCGATCTGGTGTTCTTTGCCGCGCCGACCATGGTCAAGCGGCTGGTCGCCCATGCCGCCGAAACCGGATATGACGGGACCGGTATCAAGACGATCATCTATGGCGGCGGCCCGATGTATCTGGCCGATATCGACGAAGCGCTGGACCGGTTCGGCGCGCGGTTCGTGCAGATCTACGGACAGGGCGAAAGCCCGATGACGATCACCGTGCTGCCCCGCGATCTGGTGGCCGATACGACGCATGAAGACGCCAGCGCCCGGCGTGCCTCGGTCGGGTATGCACAGGCCTGCGTGCAGGTGCGCGTGGTGGATGAGGCGATGCACGACCTGCCCCCCGGCGAGGTGGGCGAGATCGTGGTCGCCGGCGATCCGGTGATGAAAGGCTATTGGCGCAACGACGCCGCCACCGCCGAGACCATCGTGGACGGCTGGCTGCGCACAGGCGATATGGGGTCGATGGACGCGGACGGGTTCGTGACGCTGACGGACCGCTCCAAGGACGTGATCATCTCTGGCGGCACCAACATCTATCCACGCGAGGTGGAAGAGACGCTGCTGGCCCATGACGCCGTTTTCGAGGTGTCGGTCATCGGCATGCCAAGCGAAGACTGGGGCGAGGAAGTGGTGGCTTTTGTCGTGCTGCGCGACGGTGCGGGTTGCGACACCGCAGAGCTCGATACCTGGTGCAAGGGGCGGATGGCCTCGTTCAAGAAACCCAAGACATATCATTTCGTGCAGGACCTGCCCAAGAACAGTTACGGCAAGGTTCTGAAAACCAGCCTGCGGGAACATGCCGCGCAGCGTTCCGAGGACGAGCGGCGGGCATGAGCCTGCGGGCATAGCCGGACATCCGGCAATCCAGAAAAGGGGAGAAAAACATGAAACGCAGAACATTCCTGGCAACCGGGGCCGCCGCCGCGTCGGGGGCTTTCGTCATGGGCGCACCGTCGCTGGTGCGCGCGGCGACATCGCTGAAATTCGACAGCTACGTGTCCGAAACCGCCGGGCCGTCGTGGATCGACCGCTGGTATCTGGACGAGCTGGAAAAACGCACCGAGGGCGAGGTGACGATTCGGCGCTACTGGTCGGGCTCGCTCAACAAGGTGGGCGAACATCTGGCCGCCGCGCGGGATGGCACGTCGGAAATGACGCTGATCTCGCCCGGTTATTATCAGGCCGAGTTGCCGGTGACCCGTGGGCTGGAATGGTATTTCCGCATGAACCGCGCCGACGCGCTGCAACAGGTCTGCCGCGATGTCTATGAACAATTCGACCCGCTGCGCGCCGAATGGGAGGACCGCCACCGTTCCAAGGTGCTGTACTGGACCAACTGGAACTATGCGCCGATGATCCTGCGCGAACCGATCGAGTCCATCGAAGAGGTCAAGGGCAAGCGCATCCGCGCCTATGGCGTGTCCGCCGACGTGGTCGAGGCGCTTGGCGGCACCGCGATCCCGATGGCCGCGCCCGAGGTGTATCAGGCGCTGGAACGCGGCATCCTCGACGGGGTCTATGGCTTCGATTTCGTGACCGCCATCGCCTACAAGCTGCACGAGATCGCCCCGCAATTCTATGACATCGGCGACGGCCCGCACGCGCCTGCGGCCACGATCATGAACAAGCAGGTCTATGACGGCCTGCCCGAGGACGTGCGCAAGGTCTCGGACGAGATCGTGGACGAGCTTTACGGCGGTCAGTTCAGCACCATCTACGAGGACGTGCTGGCGAGATATGTCGAAACCGCCGAGGCCGAGGGCGTGACACTGAACACCATCCCCGACGACCAGAAGGCGATGGCCAAGGATCTGGTGCAGCCCGCGCAGGTCAACGCATGGCTGGAAGGCCCCGCGAAACAGGCCGGCATCGATGGCGAAAAGATGCAGTCGCTGATCGACGACGCCATCGCCAAGTATGATCCCGAGGGCACGCTGAAGCGCCCCTACGAAATCAGTCAGGCGTCCTGATGAACAGCGGCGACCACATCGAGGGAAGGATCGGACGATGCGGCTTGTGAACCGGCTTCTGACTCTCGTATCCGATGTGCTTGGCGTGGTCGCCATGCTGTTTCTGGCGTTTCTCATGTTCGGAACAACGCTGGACGTGATCGTGCGCGCCCTGACCGGCAGCCCGATTTCCGGCGTGTTCGAATTTTCCGAACTTGCGCTGGTGATGATGGTGTTTCTGGGGGCCGGCTGGGCGCAGCGCGACGATGCGCATATCCGCGTGACCATCCTGACCGAGCGGCTGTCCGCGCCCGTGCGCGCCCGCGTCGTCGGTGTCGCATGGATGATCGGGGCGCTGGCGCTGTTGCTGCTGGCGATTCCGGCGACGAACGAGGCCATCTATTCCGTCTCGATCCGCGAATTCCGCTGGGGATACGTCAAGATCCCGATCTGGTGGACCAAGGCCAGTCTGGCGGCGGGCCTGTGGTTCGCCTGCATCCAGATGGCGATCCAGTCGATCCAAACGTTTTTCTTCGGTGAACCGGGCACGCGGTCGCGCGCCGGAACCGGCACCACCTGACCCGAGGACCGAGTGATGGACCCCAGTCTCGCCCCCTATATCGCCGTGGCGCTGATCTTCGTGCTGATGGCGCTGGGCACGCCGGTCTTCGCCGCGCTGGCGCTGTCGGGCGCGGCGGGCATCGTCATGGTCGAGGATCCGCACTTTCTGCTGACCCGGCTCAAGTCGATCTCCTATTCCACGACCGCCGTCTATACCCTGACGATCATTCCGCTGTTCATCCTCATGGGCAGTTTCGCCCAGCATGCCGAGGTGGGCAAGAAGCTGTTCGACGTGGCCAGTCGCTGGGTCGGGCATCTTCCGGGCGGTCTTGCGATGGCGTCGATCCTGACCAGCGCCGGGTTTGCCGCCACCTCCGGCTCCAGCGTCGCGACGGCGGCGACCGTCGGGTCGGTTGCGATCCCCGAGATGAAGAAGGCGGGATATGCCGGCAGCCTGTCGGCGGGTGCCGTGGCCGCCGGCGGTGTTCTGGGGGTTCTCATTCCGCCGAGTGTCCTGTTGATCTTCTACGCTGCGCTGACCGAGACGTCGGCGGGCAAGATGCTGATCGCGGGGTTCCTGCCCGGTCTGCTGACGATGGTCGTGTTCATGGTCGGGATCTATTTCATCGCCCGGCGCGGCGAGGCGCGCAACGCGGTGTCGCCGCGCGCGCCGTGGGGGGCGGCGATACGCGAAACCGGCAAGGCCTGGCAGGTGGTCGTGCTGTTCCTCGTGGTGATGGGCGGAATTTATCTGGGCCTTGTCACCCCGACCGAGGCGGGCGCGCTGGGCGCGTTCGCCGCGTTCCTCATGCTGCTGGCGCACCGGGCCAGCTGGCCCGGACTGATGGGCCACATCGTGAACAGTTTCCGCTCGACCATCGACACTACGGTGATGATCCTGTTCACCATGATCGGCGCCGCGATCTTCAGCTATTTCCTGACGCTGATCCAGGTGCCCAACCAGTTGGCGCAGGCTGTGGTGCAATCCGGTCTGCCGCCCTATCTGATCGTCGCGATGCTGCTGCTGGTCTTCGTGCCGATGGGCATGTTCCTCGATGCGTTCTCGATGATGGTCATCACCATCCCGATCATGTTCCCGACGGTGCGGTCGCTGGGCTTCGATCCGATCTGGTTCGGCATCCTGACCGTCAAGATGTGCGAGATCGGGCTGATCACACCACCCGTGGGTCTGAACGTCTATGTCATCGCCGGGATCGACCGGGAAACGCCGCTGCCGGAAATCTTCAAGGGCGCGCTCTGGTTCGTGGTCATGGAATTCGTCACGATCTCGATCCTCTTCGCGTTTCCCGCAATCATCACCTGGCTGCCCGAGATGATGTCCTCGTGATCCCATGAAGAAAGGAAATCCGATGCTTTCACTGGAAAATGGCGCGGCCATGATCACCGGCGGCGGGTCGGGCATCGGACGCGCCACGGCGGTGATGCTTGCCGAACTGGGCGCACCGGTCGCGGTGGCCGACATCGACGGGGATGCCATCGCCGAAACGGCTGCGGAAATTCGCGCAGCAGGTGGCGAGGCATTGGCCGTGCCCGTCGACGTGCGGGACAAGGCATCGATCAACGCCGCCTTCGACACGGTCGAGGATTGGCGCGGCCCGGCCACGATCCTGGTCAACAGCGCCGGTATCCTGCAGGTCGAGCCGTTCGAGGATTTCAGCGTCGAAAGCTGGAACCGGGTGTTGGCGGTCAATGTCACCGGTGCTTTCCTGTGCGGCCAGCGTGCGGCACCCGGCATGAAGGCCGCAGGCTATGGGCGCATCGTCAACCTGTCCTCGATCAGCGGCTTTCGCGCGGGCGTCGGGCGCACCGCCTATGGCACGTCCAAGGCCGCCATTGCCGGGCTGACGCGACAGATGGCGCTGGAACTGGGCCGGCACGGCATCACCGCCAACGCCGTCGCCCCCGGCGCCACCGCGACGCCGATGACCCATGCCGCCTATACCGAGGAGACGCGCGCGACGCTGCTGCCGATGATCCCGTCCGGCTTCATCGCCGAGCCCGAAGACATCGCCGCGGCCATCGTCTTTCTGACCTCGCGACAGGCGCGTTACGTGAATGGCCATACCCTGCCCGTCGATGGCGGGTATCTGGCGTCGGGCATGCTCCAGACCGGTTCGTTGTCGGTCTGACCGTCTCCACCTGATCCGTTTTCGACACTCCAAGCCCGAACGTCCGGGCCACAATCGCAACGGTCCCCGTGCGGCAACGGGGTTGTGACCAAATGCGCCGTGACCTTGCGCGGGGGATGGCCTAAAGCGGGGTCATGTTTGGAATCGAAATCATCGACGCCGCGCTGTTGCCGGCCATGACCGTCGCGCTGGTCGCGGGCATCGTCAGCTTCCTGTCGCCCTGCGTGCTGCCCATCGTGCCGCCCTATCTGGCCTATATGAGCGGGGTCACGGTCCAGGATCTCAACACCGGCGAACAGGGGCGCAACCGTGCGATGCTGCCGGCGCTGTTCTTCGTGCTGGGGCTTTCGACGGTGTTCCTGCTGCTGGGGTTCACCGCCTCGGCGATCGGCACCATGTTCCTGCAATATCAGGATTGGTTCAACACCATCGCCGGTATTCTGGTCATGGTGTTCGGCGCGCATTTCGTGGGCGTTTACCGCATCCCCTTCCTCGACCGCGAGGCCCGGCTGGATGCGGGCGACCAGGGCGGCTCGGCCTTTGGCGCCTATGTTCTGGGGCTGGCCTTTGCGTTCGGCTGGACGCCCTGCATCGGCCCGCAACTGGGGGCGATCCTGTCGCTGGCCGCATCCGAGGCATCCGTCGCGCGCGGCACGTCGCTTCTGGCGGTCTATGCCATCGGTCTGGGCGTGCCGTTCCTGCTGGTCGCCGCCTTCCTGCCGCGTCTCGGCGGACTGATGGGCTGGATGAAGCGGCATATGGAACAGATCGAACGCGTTATGGGCCTGTTGCTGTGGACCATCGGCCTCATGATGCTGACGGGCGGGTTCTCCAGTTTCTCCTACTGGCTGCTGGAGACCTTTCCGGCGCTGGCCACTCTCGGCTGACTTGCGCGCGGGGCTGGCATGACGGCGCACGTTCGGCGGCGCAGGGTGTTCTACATCCCCGGCTACGATCCCCTTCCCCCGCGCCGTTATCGCGAGCTTTACCGCAAGGAAAGCGCGGCACAGGCGGCGATTTCGGGCTATGATATCGCACTGAAGCCCAAGACGGCGGGCGATCCCTATGGCTGGCACGTGACGGCGCGGATCGACGGGGTCGCGACCGAAACGGATATCGAGGTGCTGGTCTGGTCCGACATCGTGCAGACCAGCATGGCGAGCGGCATCGCCGCCACCTATCTGCAACTGATCCGCACCGCCTGGACCTATATCGCCACCGGAACGCTGTGGCGGCTGATGCGGCTGCGCAAGGGGCCGGTGATCGCTGCGCTTTATCCCGTGGCGATGCTGCTGGGCCAACTGGCGCTGGCGCTGCTGGCGGCACTGATGATCTACCGTCTCGTCACGCTTGTCGCGGACGGTCCGGTGCTGCGGGTCGGCGTCGCGATGGCGGCTGCACTGGCTGCGTGGCAAATCCTGAAATGGTTCAAGGCGCGCGACGGACGATTCTATGCCTATTACCTGATGCACGATTATGCCTTTTCCGCGCGCTGGAGAGGCGCCAATCCGCCCGAGCTTGAACAGCGCATCGCCGAATTCGGCGAACGCATCGCCGAGACGTTGCGGTCGGATGCAGATGAGGTGCTGGTGGTGGGCCATTCGTCGGGCGCGCATCTGGGGGTGTCGGTGCTCGCCGGTCTGATCCGCGCTGGCCGGGTTCCGCCTGACGGCCCTGCGCTGTCGTTTCTGACGCTGGGGCAGGTGGTGCCGATGGTGTCTTTCCTGCCCGAGGCCGACCGATTGCGCGCCGATCTCCGCTGTCTGGCGGCGCGCGATGAATTGACATGGGTCGATGTCTCGGCCCCCGGCGATAGCTGCGCCTTTGCGCTATGCGATCCGGTCACGGTCAGCGGCGTTGCGCCGCAAGACAAGAAATGGCCGCTGGTCCTGTCCGCCGCCTTTACCCGCACGCTGTCGCCCGAACGCCGGAAGGGGCTGCGCTGGCGGTTCTTCCGGCTGCATTTCCAGTATCTTTGCGCCTTCGACCGACCCGGCGATTACGATTATTTCCGCATCACCGCCGGGCCGGTGACGCTGGGCGCGCGCTATGCCGGGCGCGCGCCGTCACGCTCGCGTATCGAGCGGGCGGTATCGCGCCATACCTCGATGAGGTCCGCATGATCCCGCCCAAGCCTTCGGCGCGCCCCGATGATGTGTCGCTGTGGCGCTATCTGCGCCTGTTTCGCGCCGATCTCCTCTCGGCCCAGCCCGCGCGGCTGTATCGGGCGTGGATGGCAGAGTTCCGCACGCCGTTCTTCCGGTCATTCCTGCTGAACCAGCCGGATCTGGTGCGCGAGGTGCTGAAGACGCGACCGGACGATTTCCCCAAATCGGCGCGCATCGGCGAAGGGTTGCGGCCCTTGCTGGGAGAGTCGGTGTTTCTGACTAATGATGCTGCATGGAAGCGGCAGCGCCGCATCATCGACCCGGCCTTCGAGGGCGGGCGTCTGCGCGACACCTTTCCCGCCATACGTGCCGCGGGCGAGGCGATGGTGGCGCGGCTGGAGGGGCGCACCGGTCAGCCCGTCGAGATCGAGGCCGAGACCAGCCACGCGGCGGCGGACGTGATATTCCGCACCCTGTTCTCCATCCCCATCGAACACGAGGTCGCGGCGCAGGTTTTCACCCGCTTTCGCGACTATCAGCGCAGCCAGCCGATCCTGAACATCGCCGCCCTTGTCCCGCTGCCGCGCTGGATGCCGCGCTTCTTCGGACGGCGGACGCGCGCCAGCGCGGCCCGGATTCGCGCGCTGATCGCGCGGCTGACCCATGCGCGGATGCGCGAGATCGAGGACGGGGTTGCCCCCGACGATCTGGCGACCAAGATCATGACGACCACCGATCCCCGGACCGGAAAGCGGTTCGACGTCGACGAGATGATCGATCAGGTGGCGATCTTTTTCCTCGCGGGACATGAAACCAGCGCCTCGGCCCTGGCCTGGACGCTTTACCTGATGGCGCTTTATCCCGTCTGGCAGGAGCGCGTGGCAAGCGAGGCGGCGGCGCTGGAGGATGAAACCTTCGCGGCGATGGCAAAACTGCGCCTGTCGCGCGACGTGTTCCGCGAGGCGCTGCGCCTTTATCCTCCGGTGCCGATGATGGTGCGCGAGGCAAGCTGCCCCGTGCGCTTTCGCGAGCGGGATGTTCCGGCTGGTGCGCAACTTGTGCTCAGCCCCTGGCACCTGCATCGGCACACGCGGCTTTGGGACGATCCCGACGCGTTCGACCCCGCGCGCTGGCACACCGAGAACGGCAAAATCTGCCAACGCGAGGCCTATATTCCGTTTTCCGCCGGTCCGCGCGTCTGCCCCGGTGCGGGATTCGCCATGGTCGAGGGGCCGCTGCTCTTGTCGATGATCCTGCGCCGTTTCCGGGTGATCGCGGTCAAGGGGCGGGAACCGGTGCCCGAGGCGCATCTGACCGTGCGCTCGCGCGACGGCATCTGGTTGGAATTGCGGGCGCGGTGAGGCTGCCTCAGCCCAGCACGCCCAGCCAGAACCACACCGTCAGCACCGAAACCGCGGTTGCGATCAACAGCGACGAGGCCGCGACCCGCTTGGCGCGGCCATACATGTTGGCAAAGACATAGCCATTCACCCCCGGTGCCATCGATGCCATCAGCACGCCCGAGCGAAACAGGTCTGTGGGCACATCGAGCGTGGTGCCGATGCTCCAGACCAATGCGGGGTGAACCAGCAGCGACAGGGTGCAGATCCAGGCGATCACGCGGGCATCGCCCTCGGGGCGGTATTGCACCAGCACGCCGCCCAGAGCGAAGAGTGCGCAAGGAATGGCGGCGCGGGCGATCATCGCCAGCGCGTCGTCGACGACTTCCGGCACGACCAGACCCGAGATGTTGACGACGAATCCCAGCAGGATGGCGACGATCAGGGGATTGCGGAAAACCGCGTTGGTCACGGCGCGGGCAAAGGTGCGCCCGGTCGCGCCGCGGTTGCGGAAGAACTCCATCACCGTGATGCCCAGCGTGTAGCAAAAGGGGGAGTGGAACGCGATGATGGCGAAGTTGCCGATCAGGTTGTCGGGCCCATAGGCGCGTTCGGTGATCGGCAACCCCAGCAGGACACCGTTGGAAAACAGGCAGCAGAAGCCGATGACGACGCTGTCCTCCCACGGACGGCCAAAGATCAGCCGTGCCCCGAACAGGCCGGCGGCAAAGCACAGCGTCGCGCCGGCATAGAAGCTGGCCAGCAGTCGCAGGTCGAAGCCGACGGAAAGGTCGATCGAGGAGATGGCGCGGAACAGCAGGCAGGGAATGGCGAAGTTCTGGGTGAACCGCATCAGCGTGTCGGCCAGATCGCCGCTGAAATACCGCGTCCAGATTGCGCCATAACCCGCACCGATGACGATGAAGACCGGCAGGATCACATTGATCAGGGTGTGAAACATGGCCGGTCCTTGCGCCTGTGGCGAAGTTGGGGAGCCTCCGGCGGGGATATTTTTCGCCAGAAGAAGCCGGTGGGGCGGGGTCAGAGGGGAACGTGCAGCACCATGCCGTCATGGGCGGGTGTGACATGATCGGGGGTGTCGCGCGCGACCGCATCGTGATCCATGTCGATATGCATGTTCGTCAGCACCGCGCAGCGCGGACGGGCGTGTTCGATCCATTCCAGTGCCTTGTCCAGATGCGCGTGGGTGGGATGGGGCGTGCGGCGCAAAGCGTCGAGGATCCAGCAGTCCAGATTGTCGAGCTCGCGCCACGCGGGAGGCGGAATTTCAGCGACGTCGGGCAGATAGGCCAGCCCGCCGATGCGAAAGCCCAGCGAGTCGATCGAGCCGTGATGCACCAGGAAGGGACGCAGCGGGATCGCACCGCCGGGGCCGGTGATCTCGAACGGACCATCGATGGTGTTCATGTCGAGGATCGGCGGATAATACGAGCCTTCGGGTTGCACGAACGCGTAGCCGAACCGCGCATAGAGTGCGTCCTGCGTCGGGTGATCGGCCCAGACCGGCAGGCGGGCGCGCATGTTGAAGACGATCATCCGCAGATCGTCGATACCGTGGACATGATCGGCATGGGAATGGGTGTAGACCACGCCGTCCAGCCGTCCGGTGCCGGTGTCCAGCAATTGACTACGCATGTCGGGCGAGGTGTCGATCAGGACGGTCGTGGTGCCGTCGGGTCCGTCGCGTTCGACCAGAAGGGAACAGCGGCGGCGGCGGTTTTTCGGATTTTCGGGATCGCACTCGCCCCAATGGCCGCCAAGGCGCGGCACCCCGCCGGACGAGCCGCAGCCGAGGATGGTGAAGCGCAGCGTCCCGCTCATGCCGGGGCCCAGGCGGCCGCTTTGGTGAACAGGCGATCGAAGTTGTGTTGTGTCCGTGCGGCGAAATCGGCGTAGTCAAGGCCGAAGAGTTCCGCGCCGACCCGCGCGGTATGGGCGGTATAGGCCGGCTCGTTACGTTTGCCGCGATGGGGTGGCGGCGCGAGATAGGGCGCGTCGGTTTCGACAAGGATGCGTTCGACCGGGGCGGAAGCGAAAATGGCGCGCAAATCGCCGCTTTTTGGGAAGGCGGCGATGCCGGACATCGACAGGTAGAACCCGAGGTCGAGCGCCGCATGCGCCAGCGCCGCGCCGGACGAAAAGCAGTGCATCACGCAGGTATAGGCGCCGTTGCGGTATTCCTCGGTCAGGATGCGGGCGATGTCGTCGTCGGCGTCGCGGGCGTGGATGATCAGCGGCAGGCCGGTTTCGCGCGCGGCGGCGATGTGGATGCGCAGCGAGTCCTGTTGCGCGTCGGCGCTTTCGGAGGTGTAGTGATAATCGAGGCCCGTCTCGCCGATGCCGACGAATTTGGGATGACGTGCAAGGGCGATCAGCTGGTCGGCGCTTGCCATGGGTTCGTTGGCCACGCTCATCGGATGGGTGCCGGCGGCGTAGAAGACCGGGGCGTGCGCGTCGGCGATGGCACGCACGGCGGGTTCCTGCTTCAGTCGCGTGCAGATCGTGACCATGCGTGTCACCCCCGCGGCGGCGGCGTCGGCGATGATGGTGTCAAGCTGGCCGTCGAAATCGGGAAAATCGAGGTGGCAATGGCTGTCGGTGATTTCTGGCGTGTCGGACATGCGGCCCCGGTATTTCTCGCCGCGCGGCGGCCCTGTCATGCCTGCGCGGTCTTCTGCATCCTGAAAACCGTATCTAGGACAAGCGCGGCAGGGTCAAGGTTGACCGCCTGTCCGTGGCGGTTGCGTGCCGTGATGGTGGCGGCGGCATCGGCCCATGCGCGGCCCTGTTCGGGACCGGGGGCAAGTCGGGACAGGGTGGCGGATTCGCCGGGCGCGGCCTCGGGCAGGGGGGGCTGACCGGTGGCGCCGCAGCGTGCCAGACGGGACAGCGCGACGTCGATCAGGGTCAGCAGCAGGTCGAAGCGTTCGGTCGCGTTGCGTTGGGCGACGCTGTCGGCAAGGGCCAGCGCGCGCTGGCGGTCCAGACGCGGCAGCGAGCCGAGGATCGCGATCAGATCGTGGTAAAGCCGCAAGCCGTCGAGGTTGAGCAGCCGCAGCGCCGCGCCCACCGACCCCGAGGCGAGCGCGGCCAGTTGATCGGGATTGTCGGGCAGATCGGCCCCTGCCTGCGCCAGCGCCGCCTGCATGTCCGGCGCGCCCAGCGGGGCGAGACGCAGAACCCGGCACCGCGAGCGGATCGTGGGCAGCAATCCCGACGGCTGGTGCGAAACCAGCAGCAGCGTGGCGCGCGCGGGCGGTTCCTCCAGCATCTTGAGCAGCGCGTTGGCGGCGCTTGTGTTCATCTCGTCGGCGGCATCCACGATCACGACGCGCGCGCCGCCATCGGCGGCGGACAGGCTGAAAAAGCGGTGCAGGTTGCGGATGTCCTCGACCACGATCTCGTTGCGCATGCGGTCGGTCTTATCGTTGACGCTGCGCGTGACATGGGCCAGCCCCGGTTCGCTGCGGGCGGCAATGCGGCGGGCAACCGGATGATCCGCCGGTATATCGAGCGATTCCGGCGCGGGTGGCCCGGCGAAAAGACCGGTATCGTCGGGCGGTGGCGTGGCCAGCAGGAACCGCGTGATGCGCCAGGCCAGCGTCGCCTTGCCCACGCCGCGCGGTCCGGTCAACAGCCAGGCGTGATGCAGGCGTCCCGAGCCCCATGCGTCGAGAAAATCCGCCTCGGCGGTGTCCTGACCGAACAAACGGGCCGTGTCGCGCGGATGCGGTGCGCCGGCGATCTGGTCGGGGAACGGGTGGTCGGTTCTGGCGCTCATGCGAGGGCGCTTTCGACGGCGGTGCGGATATCGGCGGCCACGGCATCTGCGGTGCGGTTTCCGTCGATCGTCCGGATGCGGTCGGGGAATTCATCGGCCAGCGCGAGGAATCCCGCGCGCATGCGGCGTTGCAGATCGGCGCCGAAGGTCTCGAACCGTTCCTCGGTGCCGTTGCGGGCCAGCGCGCGCGCAAGGCCGGTCTCGGGGTCCATGTCGATCAGCAGCGTCAGGTCGGGTTCGCGCCCGATCATCAGGTCGTGCAATTGATCGACCAGCGCGCGCAGATCGCCGCGCGACAGGCCCTGATACATCCGCGTGCTGTCGGCAAACCGGTCGCAGATCACCACCTTGCCGGCCGCCAGCGCAGGCGCGATGGTGCGTTCCAGATGATCGCGCCGTGCCGCGGTGAACAGCAGGATCTCGGTATGGGGCGACCAGCGGTCGGGCTCGCCCTCCAGCACCAGCGCGCGGATCTGTTCGGCACCGGGGCTACCGCCGGGTTCGCGGGTCAGCACCACCTCGCGGCCCTGCGCGCGCAGCGTATCGGCCAGAAGCCGCGCCTGCGTGGATTTGCCCGACCCGTCGATCCCCTCGAAACTGATGAACAGCCCGGCGCGCTTGCTCACATGGCCTCCGCGGGACCGGAGGTGAACCTTTTGAACAATTGTTGCGCGGCGGTCCTGACCTTGACCGCGAACCCGCCCAGCGGCACGTTCCGGTCGGCGACCAGCGGCAGACGCACATCGGGCAGATCGGCCCGCGTTATCACCAGTTCGGCCAGTTTGTCCCCCTGCGCGACCGGCGCATTGAACGGGCCGGAATAGACCACCTCGGCGGTGATGTCGCTGCCGCCCAGCGTCGGCATCAGGATCGTGAGATCCTCGGCCGGCACCAGCCCTACCGTGGGTTCTCCGCCGCGCCAGACCGCAGCCTGAAGGACCGGTTCGCCGGCGCGCGCGATGGTCTTTTCGGCAAATTGGCGAAACGACCAGTTAACAAGGGCCTCGGCCTCCTGGGCGCGCTGTGCCGCGCTTTCAAAGCCCGAGATCACGAAGATCACCCGCCGGTCGCCCTGCTTGGCGGACCCGACAAGGCCATAACCGGCCTCTTGCGTGTGGCCGGTCTTGAGCCCGTCCGCGCCGATTCCCAGCCCCAGAAGCGGATTGCGGTTCTGCGTGTTCGAAGGCGCGCGCCCGTCGAATTCGAATTCTTTTTCCGCGAACAGCGGATAGAATTCGGGAAAATCGGTGATCAGGCGGTCGGCCAGAATCGCCAGATCGCGCACCGACATCCGGTGCCCGGCCTGTGGCCAGCCGTTGGAATTGGTGAAGGTGGAATCGGTCAGGCCCATCTTCTGGCCGCGCTGCGTCATGAAACGGCCGAACCCCGCCTCGGTGCCATCGGGGCTGATCGCCTCGGCCAGCACGACGCAGGCGTCGTTGCCCGACATCACCACGATGCCGCGCAGCAGATCCTCGACCCGCACGCGGTCCTGCGTGTTCAGGAACATGGTCGAGCCCTTGTAGCTCATCGCGTGTTCGGACACGGGCAGTCGTTCGTCCAGCGTCAGACGCCCGTCGCGCAACGCTTCGAACGCGACATAGAGCGTCATCAGTTTCGACATCGAGGCCGGGGGCAGCGGTTCGTCGGCATTCTTGGACAACAGCACCGTGCCGGTGCCCTGATCCAGAACATAGGCGGCGCGTGCCTGCGTGTCGAAGGCAGCGGCGGACATCGCGGTGGCGGCCACCAGAACGGCGGCCAGGAAAAGGCGGAGGAGGGTCATGGGACTCGGTCGGCTCCTGTCAGTCGGTGACGGCATAGGCATCCGGAAAGCCGGCGCTCTGAACCTGTTTCAAAAGGGTGGTGCGTTCGGATTCGGTGCTGGCCGGACCGACCAGCACGCGCCAAAGCCGGCCATCCCCGGAGGATTGGCGCACCGTCGGCGTCAGACCGGCCTCGCGCATCTGCGCGGCGGACCTTTCGGCGTTGGCCTTGAGGCTGAAAATACCGGTCTGGATATAGGGTTCGGCAAGCGACGAGGCGGCATCCGCCGGCTGCGGTCGGGGATCGGTGTCCGTCTCTGCGGTTTCCGGCTGGATGCCCGCGATGGCGGCGTCGTCTTCCGTATCGTCGCCGGGCGCTGCGTTCCGCATCAGCGCGGTCACGTTCAACTCGACCGGCGCGCCGGCCAGCATCGAGAGGGCACCGGCCGCCTCCGAGGACACCTGGAACCGCGGGCCGGGCAGGTCACGCTCGCGCCGGAACAGCGCGCCGACCACGGATTCACCGTTGGCGGTATTGCGGATGATCACGCGTTGCGGATCGGTCACGTCGGGATGCGCGACCCAGACACCGCCCAGCGAGGGGCGTCCGTCCCACAGCCCGGCCTCGGTCTTTTGAAACACGTCGGGGGCTTCGATGTCCCGGTCCACCACCGGGGCGCTCTGATCGGCGGCGGGCTTGTCCTTGGATTTCAGGAACCCGAGGCCGGGCGCACCGTCGCACCCGGACAGCGCCGCCATTGCCAGCGCCATCCCGCCCATGCGCAGGATCGTCCTGCTGAAACCCATACGTCCCGTCATTGCCCGTCCTTGCCAGTCTGCCGGTGGCTCTCGTTCCTCTGCGCGACCGCGATACAATACGCGGCCTGTCGCCCCGCGCCGATATCTCCGGCAGCGGTTTTGCGCGCCAACATAACGCGGCGGCGCAAGGGGGGGAAGTGTGCAGGCGCGGGCGCGGGAAATTTTTCCCCGTCCCGTTCCGGCGCCGTTCGGAGCGTTCGGAGCGTTCGGGGGCGTTTTTGCGCATCTTCATGCGCCACTGTTGCGCCACCGCCACTTGGCTTGGACGGAAAGGCGCGCTAATAGGGGGCAAATCTTGGCTTTTTCCGATGGAACGGGCCGCATCGCCGTCACACGCGACCAAGAGGCACCGCATGAGCCATAGCGACAGTTTCATCGACGAAGTCACCGAGGAGGTACGCCGCGACCGTCTGTTCGCGCTGTTTCGGCGCTATGGCTGGATTGCGGTGCTGCTGGTGCTGGTGGTGGTCGGCGGCGCGGCGTTCAACGAATACCGCAAGGCGCAGGCGCGGACGCAAGCCGAGAATCTGGGCGATGCGATCCTTGCCGCGCTGGAAAACGACGATGCAGCCGGGCGCGCCGATGCGCTGTCCGGGATCGACGCCGAAACGCCGGGCGGCCAGGCCGTCGTGGGGTTTCTGACGGCGGCGGCGCAGGCCGAGACCGATAATCCCGCCGGGGCGGTCGAGCGTCTGAACGCGATCGCCACCGATGGCGCGCTGCCTGAAATCTATCGCCAGATCGCCGCGTTCAAGGCGCTGACGTTGCGGGGAACCGATCTGCCGGCCTCCGAGCGGCGTCTGCAATTCGAGGCGCTGAGCCAGCCGGGCGCGCCCTTGCGCCTTCTGGCGCAGGAACAACTGGCCCTGATCGACATCGAGGAAAACGACGCGCAAGCCGCCATTGCCCGCCTTCAGGATATTCTTGAGGACGCCGAGGCACCTGCGGGCTTGCAACAGCGCGTGGCACAGGTGATTGTGGCGCTTGGCGGCACACCGCAAGGCACGCCGGACGGGCAGGGATGATCCGTCGCCGGCACCGCGCCGGACCGGGCAGTATCGAGACACAGCAAGACAGGCCATGACGATGAATTCAGCGATCATTTCCACCCGCCTCGGGCTGACCTGTCTTGTGGGCGGCGCCATGCTGCTGGCCGCCTGCGCCGAAAAACAGGTCATCCTGCCCGGCGAGCGCGAGGATATCCGCGCCGGTCTGGACATGCCCGAGGACAAGCCGAAAGCGGCCGACAACTTGGCGCGCGCGATTCGCCTTCCGGGGCAAAGCGTCAATGCAGACTGGACGCAGGGCATCGGTTCCCCGGCCTATCGCGTGGACAACGCCGCCCTTGGCGGATCGTTGCAGCAGATATGGACCACCCCGATCGGCAGCCCCGACGGAAAGCGCGCGCGCATCACCGCCGATCCGGTCGTGGGCGGCGGGCTGATCTACACGCTGGATTCCGGCGCGCGCGTCTCCGGCGTGACGCCCTCCGGCGCGCTTGCGTGGAGCACCGACCTGACCCCGCCGAACGAGCGTCCGGGCGACGCGACCGGCGGCGGGCTGGCCTATGCGGGCGGGACGCTATACGTTTCGTCGGGCTTTGGCGTGGTGACCGCGCTGGATGCGCGCAGCGGGGCCGTGCGCTGGCGTCAGAAGCTGGACGCGACCGGCAGCGGCACGCCGACGGTGCGCGACGGAATCGTCTATCTGGTCGCGGGCGACGACACCGGCTGGGCCATCGACGCCGATGACGGCCGCATCGTCTGGCAACTCAGCGCCGCGCCCAGCATCACCAACATCCTGGGCGCACCCGCCCCGGCGCTTGGCGGCGATCTCGCGGTGTTCGGCTTCGGCTCGGGCGATGTGGTGGCGGCGTTCCGGCAGGGCGGCACGCGGCGCTGGACCGCGTCGGTCGCCGGGCAACGACTGGGGCGCGCGGTGTCGCGCATCAGCGATGTCACCGGCAGCCCCGTCATCTCAGGCGATACGGTCTATGCGGGCAACCATTCCGGGCGTCTGGCGGCGTTCGATACCAATGCCGGCGAACAGCTCTGGATGGCGCGGCAGGGCGCGCTGGGTCCGGTCTGGCCGGCCGGCGACAGCATCTTCGCCGTGACCGATCTCAACCAGTTGGCAAGGTTCGACGCGCGTGACGGCAGCGTGATCTGGGCCGTCGATCTGCCCGGTTTCGTCAAGGACAAGCCGCGCAAACGCGGCCGGACATGGGCGCATTACGGCCCGATCCTTGCCGGCGGACGCATCGTGATCGCCAGCAACGACGGCTGGCTGCGTTTCTTCTCGCCCGAAAGCGGACAGCTGGTGTCGCGTGTCGCCGTGCCGGGCGGCGCGACCACCGCACCCGTCGTGGCCAACCGGACGCTTTATGTCGTGGGGTCCGACGGCGCGTTGCATGCTTTCCGTTGACGCGCGGATGCGCTAAGGGGCGTATCTGTCCTTTGTAAAAGCAGGCGCCATGTCGTTCACCCTTGCCATCGTGGGCCGCCCCAATGTGGGCAAGTCCACCCTGTTCAACCGCCTTGTCGGCCAGCGTCTGGCGCTGGTGGACAATCAGCCGGGCGTCACCCGCGACCTGCGCGAGGGAGCGGCGCGTCTGGGCGATCTGCGGTTTACCGTGATCGACACCGCCGGTCTGGAAAACGTCACCGATGACAGCCTTCAGGGCCGGATGCGCCGCCTGACCGAACGCGCCGTGGACATGGCCGATATCTGCCTGTTCATGATCGACGCGCGCACCGGGATCACCGCGACCGATCAGGTCTTTGCCGAGATCCTGCGCCGGCGCAGCGCGCATGTGATTCTGGCGGCGAACAAGGCCGAGGGCGCGGCCGCCGAGGCAGGCGTGATCGAGGCGTATTCCCTCGGGCTGGGCGAGCCGATCGCCCTGTCGGCGGAACATGGCGAAGGATTGAACGACCTTTACGCGCAACTGATGCCGCTGGCGGACGGTTTCGCCAAACGCGCCGAGACGGATGCGCCCGAAACCGACGTCTCCGTCGATATGGATATCGAGGACGGCGAAGACGAGAACTCCCACCGCCCGACCGAGGCCAAGCCGTTGCAGGTGGCGGTCGTCGGGCGTCCGAATGCGGGCAAATCCACCCTGATCAACCGGATCCTGGGCGAGGATCGCCTGCTGACCGGTCCCGAGGCGGGCATCACCCGCGATGCGATCAGCCTACGGGTGGACTGGCAGGGCGTCCCGATGCGCCTGTTCGACACGGCGGGCATGCGCCGCAAGGCCAAGGTGCAGGAAAAACTCGAGAAGCTCTCGGTCAGCGACGGGCTGCGCGCGGTGAAGTTCGCCGAGGTGGTCGTGGTGCTGCTGGATGCCGCGATTCCGTTCGAACAGCAGGATCTGCGAATCGCCGATCTGGCCGAGCGCGAGGGGCGGGCCGTGGTGATCGCGGTCAACAAATGGGACGTCGAGGACGAAAAGCAACAAAAGCTGCGCGACCTGCGCGAAGCCTTCGAACGCCTGCTGCCGCAATTGCGCGGCGCGCCGCTGGTGACCGTCAGCGCCAAGACAGGCAAGGGGCTGGACCGGCTGCAAGCGGCGATCCTGCGCGCCCATGATATCTGGAACCGGCGCGTGCCGACGGCGGCGTTGAACCGCTGGCTGACCGGCATGCTGGAGCAGCACCCGCCACCCGCGCCGCAGGGAAAGCGGATCAAGCTGCGCTATATCACGCAGGCCAAGACCCGCCCGCCGGGATTCGTGGTCATGTGTTCCCATCCCGACAAGATGCCCGCCAGCTATACCCGCTATCTCGTCAACGGGTTGCGGGCCGATTTCGACATGCCGGGCACGCCGATTCGCCTGCATATGCGCGGCCAAAACGACAAGAACCCCTATAAGGGCCGCAAGAAACCCGGCCCCAGCAAACTGCGCAAACATACCGAGGGGCGGCGGGGCTAGCGCGGCCGTCCTGCGGCCAAACCATTGAAAACCCGGCGCCGATCCTGTCAAATGACCGCGAACGGATTGGCGCGGGGGCGAGCGGCATGAACTTGCGGGAATATACACGCCGGTATTGCGGGAAAGACAACCGCATCGCTGCCTTGAGCTTCTTCGGCACCTTCGCGGTCTATTTCGCCTCGCTCTGGCTGGCGATTTCACAGGCGGGAAACTGGTGGCTCATGCTCCCGGCGATGGTGGTGCATGCGTTTTCGGCGGTGCGCCTCTACGTGCTGCAACACGATACCGGGCATCATTCGCTGTTCGAGACCCGCGCGCAGAACGAATTGGCCGGCCATGTGCTGTCGCCCTTCACCTTCGCGCCCTTCGAGGTGATGAAGCAGAACCACAATCTGCACCACGCCAATGTCGGCAATCTGGAACACCGCGATACCGGCGAGATTCACACCATGACACTGCGCGAATGGAACGGGGCGGGGTTCTGGACGCGGCTGCAGTATCGGCTTTACCGCAACCCGTTCATCCTGGTGCCGGTCGGGGCGCTGTTCACCTATTTCATCCGTTACCGCTGGCCCAAGAACACCATGCGATTCGGCTGGAAGGGTGTCGTCTTGCACAACGTCGCCGTTTTCGTCTGGCTAGGGGTGATTTTCGCATTGTCGGGCTGGCCGGGCTTGGGCATCTATTTCGCCGCGTCGATGCTGGGAGGCATGTTGGGCGTGTTCCTCGTCTATCTGCAGCACAATTTCGAGGACACCTATTGGGACCGCCGCCCGGATCTCGACCCGCAGGTCGCGGCGCTTCAGGGGTCGAGCTGTCTGGATTTCGGCTGGTGGTTCGACATGGCGGTGGCCTGCATCACGCTGCACGACATCCACCATCTGAACGCGCGCATCCCGTCCTATCGGCTGCGCGCCTGCCATTACAACCTGCCCGAGGACTGGGCACCGCGTCGCATCCGGTTTCCCGAGGCGGTGGCGGCGCTGCGGCTGAAGCTCTGGGACGAAGAGCGGGGCCGGCTGGTGCCGTTTCCCGATCGCGTAGGGCGGGGTTCACCCCGCCGAGCGCCAAGGGCGGGGTGAACCCCGCCCTACGAAAGTTGCGAGTAAGGCGCCTGACGCCGCTGCCAGCTGCGTATGGCGAGTGCGGCGATCGGCACGGCGCCGATCGCTGCCAGCCAGGCGACCGAGGGGTACGACCCCCAAGCGTGAGCCACCACGCCGATCAGCGCCCAGACGATGCCGACGCCGTATTCGGGAATGTCGCGCATCTGCCACAGCACCGCGCTGCCCAGAAGCAGCGCCAGAAGCAGCGCTACGATGGCGGCGGGAACGGTCGCGAGCACGCCGTAGCCCGCCAGCAGCAGCCCCAGCGACACGCAGGACGCCGCCGTCAGCCACCCGGAATAGAGCGCGACCGGCCCGCGCGCCAGCCAGCGGTCCAGCACCGGTGTGCGCGCCAGCGCGGGCAGGGCGGCGGCCAGCATGACCCAGATCAGCACCGTCGCCGCGACCGGGCTGACCTTGGCGATCGGCAGCCATGTCGCGCCCACGGCAAGGGACACCGCCAGCAAGGGGCGCATCGGCTCCCAATCGACTTCGCGCGGGCGCAGGAACAGGCCCACTGCCGCACTGACCAGAAGCCATGCATAGATCAGGCCCCAGATGGAAAACGCCCATCCGGCGGGCTGCACCGCGGCATTCACCTGCGGCACCGGGAACAGGTCGGGATCGAACCCGCCGAACCCCGGCACCAGCAGCGGCGAGCCGACGAAGGCCAGCGTGGCCAGCAGGACGATCACCGCCATCAGCGGCGACGGGCGGTCGGGCATCTTCGCCATGTCAGATCAGCTCTCCGGTTGCGCTCAGCGTGGTCTTGCCACCGAGATAGGGGGAAAGGGCGTCGGGCAAAGCGACCGAGCCGTCCTGTTGCTGGCCATTCTCCAGCACCGCGATCAGGCAGCGCCCGACCGCCAGCCCCGAGCCGTTCAGCGTGTGCACGAATTCCGGCTTGCCGCCCCCTTCGGGACGGAAGCGCGCGTTCATGCGGCGGGCCTGAAAGGCGCCGGTCGTCGAAACGCTGGAAATCTCGCGATAGGTGTCCTGTCCCGGCAACCATGCCTCGACATCATAGGTGCGGCGCGCGCCGAACCCCATATCGCCGGTGCACAGGATCACCGTGCGGTACGGAATGTCGAGGCGTTCCAGGATGTCCTCGGCGCAGCGCAGCATGCGCTTGTGTTCGGCCTCGCTGTCCTCGGGGCGGGTGATGCTGACCATCTCGACCTTTTCGAACTGGTGCTGGCGCAGCATGCCCTTGGTGTCCTTGCCGGCACTTCCCGCCTCGGAGCGGAAACAGACGGTATGCGCGGTCAACCGGATCGGCAGCGCGCCGGCATCCAGTATGTCGCCCGCGACAGTATAGGTCAGCGGCACCTCGGAGGTCGGCACCAGCCACCAGCCATTGGTGGTCTGGTAGCTGTCGCCGCCGAATTTCGGCAGCTTGTCGGTGCCATACATCGCCTCGTCGCGCACCAGAACCGGGCTGTTCACCTCGGTCAGGCCGTTCTCGGCGATATGCGTATCCAGCATGAACTGCGCCAGGGCGCGGTGGATGCGGGCGACGCCGCCCTTCAGCATCACGAACCGCGCGCCCGAGGTCTTGGCGGCGGTTTCGAAATCCATCGAGGCGGCAACGCCGGCGATCTCGTAATGCTCCTTCGGCGGAAAGCCGAAGTCGCGCGGATTTCCCCAGCGGTTCACCTCGACGTTGTCGGTCTCGTCCTCGCCATCGGGCACGTCGTCCGCGGGCAGGTTGGCGATGCGTGCCAGGCGGTCGGTCAGTTGGGCGTCCAGCGCGCGGGCCTCGTCGTGCATTGCCGCGACTTCGGCCTTCTTGTCGGAGACCAGTGCGCGCAGACGCTCGAATTCGTCGTCATCGCCACGCGCCTTGGCGGCGCCGACCTCCTTGCTGGCCTTGTTCTGTTCGGCCTGCGCGGCCTCGGCGGCCGAGATGCGGGCGCGGCGCTGTTCGTCCAGTTGCAGCAGATCGGCGGCGACCGGCGGTTCGCCGCGCCGGGCAAGGGCGGCGTCAAAGGCGGCGGGGGCCTCGCGGATGGCGCGTATGTCGTGCATGGGGGCGGTCCTTGGTCGTTTGAATCGTTGCCCATCTTATGCCGCAACCCGCGCCGCTGCGTAAGGGTGTGTATTCACGCAGTCCGCGCCTTGCATTGGCCACCGTCTGCGCATAGGTTTCGCGCAAATTCGCCGACGGGTTGCCCCGTGTGCCAAAACAAAAGGAATTTCCCATGGATAGTGGCGCTATCGCCCAGTTTCTCCCGCTGATCCTGATCTTCGCGATCATGTATTTCCTGCTGATCCGGCCCCAGCAGAAGAAGGTCAAGGAACACGCCGCCATGGTCGCGGCCGTGCGTCGGGGCGATATCATCATCACCCAGGGCGGGGTGGTCGGCAAGGTCGTCAAGGTCAAGGACGACAACGAGGTCGAGGTCGAGATCGCCGAGAACGTCAAGGTCCGCGTGATCAAGAGCACCATCGCGAGCGTTACCAGCAAGACCGAACCGGCAAGCTGATCCTGCCGGCTGAACCCGATCGGAAGGCTGGGGAATGTTTCAGATCAATCTTTGGAGGCGGGCGCTGATCTGGCTGCTGTGCCTGTCGGGCATCGCGCTGGCGCTTCCCAATGCGTTCTACACGCGTGTCGAGCAGCATAACGATGCCGTGGCGGCCATCGAACTGGGCGCGGATACGCCCGAGAACCGGCAATTGGCCGGTTACTGGCCGAACTGGCTGCCGTCGGATCTGGTCAATCTGGGGCTCGATCTGCGGGGCGGCGCGCATCTTCTGGCCGAGGTGCGGGTCGAGGATGTCTATGCCAGCCGGATGGAGGCGATGTGGCCCGAAATCCGCGATGCGCTGCGCCCCGAGCGCGATACGGTCGGCACGATCCGCCTGCAGCAGGCGCCGGCCGGCGAATTGCATGTGCGCATCGGCAATCCCGACGGCATGAGCAGGGCGGTCGCCATCGTCAAGGATCTGGCGCGCCCGATCCAGACACTGACCGGCACCGGCTCGACCGATATCAACGTGCGCGGGCAGGGCGACATGCTGATCGTCACCCTGTCGGATGCGGAAAAGCTGGCCAGCGACGACCGCACGGTGCGGCAGGCGCTGGAGATCGTGCGCCGCCGCATCGACGAGGTCGGCACCCGCGAGCCGACGATCCAGCGGCAGGGCAGCGACCGCATCCTGATCCAGGTGCCCGGCATCGGCAGCGCCGCCGAGTTGAAGGAGATCATCGGCACCACCGCCCAACTGACCTTCAACCCGGTGGTCGGGCGCGGCACCGATGCGAATGCCAATCCCGGCCTCGGCAACAAGATCCTGCCCTCGATCGACGAGAACGGTGTCTATTACACCATCGAATCCGCCCCCGTCGTCACCGGCGAGGAACTGGTCGATGCGCAGCCCAGCTTTGATCAGAATGGCCGCCCGGCGGTCAGCTTCCGGTTCAACACCTCCGGCGCGCGCAAGTTCGGCAATTACACCGCCGAGAATATCGGCAGCCCCTTTGCCATCGTGCTGGATGACGAGGTCATCAGCGCCCCCGTGATCCAGAGCCATATCCCCGGCGGATCGGGTATCATCACCGGCAATTTCACCGTCGAGGAAAGCACCAATCTCGCGGTGCTGCTGCGCGCGGGCGCGCTGCCCGCCGGGCTGGATTTCCTTGAGGAACGCACCATCGGCCCGGAACTGGGGCAGGACAGCATCGATGCGGGCAAGATCGCGACGATGGTCGCTTTCGGCGCTGTTCTGGTGTTCATGGTTCTGTCCTACGGCCTGTTCGGGGTGTTCGCCAATATCGCGCTGATCCTGAACGTCGCGATGATCTTTGGCCTGTTGTCGCTGATCGGCGCCACGCTGACCCTGCCGGGGATCGCGGGCATCGTGCTGACCGTGGGCATGGCGGTGGATGCCAACGTGCTGGTGTTCGAACGCATCCGCGAGGAACTGAAATCCGCGCGCGGCCCGGTGCGGGCGATCGAACTGGGTTACGAGCGCGCGCTCAGCGCGATCCTGGATGCCAACATCACCACCTTCATCACCGCCGTGATCCTGTTCACGATGGGCTCCGGTCCGGTGCGCGGCTTTGCCATCACGCTGGGGCTGGGCATCCTGACATCGGTTTTCACGGCGATCTTCGTCACGCGGCTGATGATCGTGATGTGGTTCGAACGCCGCCGCCCCAAGACAATCGAGGTCTGACATGCGCCTGAAACTGGTTCCCCAGGAAACGAGCTTCGATTTCTTCACGCGGTGGCGGCTGTGGCTGGGCATTTCCGGCGTGCTGATCGTTCTGGCGCTGGTGTCGTTCATGGTGCGCGGGCTGAACTACGGCATCGACTTTCGCGGCGGCACCACGATCCGCACCGAAAGCGCGCAAACCGTAGATGTGGCGGAATACCGCGCCGCGCTCGATGAACTGGGGCTGGGCGACGTGACCATTTCCGAGGTGTTCGATCCCAGTTTCGGCCCCGGCAAGAACGTTGCCATGGTCCGCATCCAGGCGCAGGACGAGCAGGAGGCCGTCACGCCCCAGGTGATCGCGCAGGTCGAGGCTGCGCTGCAGCAGGTGTCCCCGGACATCAAGTTCATCTCGGTCGAATCGGTGGGTCCGAAAGTGTCGGGCGAGTTGATCCAGACGGCGATCCTGGCGGTTGGTCTGGCGCTGGCGGCGGTGCTGGTCTATATCTGGTTGCGGTTCGAGTGGCAGTTCGCCGCCGGCGCGGTTCTGGCGCTTGCGCATGACGTGATCCTGACCATCGGCGTGTTTTCCGAACTGCAGATCCGGTTCGATCTCGCGATCATCGCCGCCTTGCTGACCATCGTCGGGTATTCGCTGAACGACACCGTGGTGGTCTTTGACCGGGTCCGCGAGAACCTGCGGAAATACAAGACGAAGCCGCTGGCCGAGGTGATGAACCTCTCGATCAACGAAACCCTGTCGCGCACGGTGATGACATCCGTGACCACGCTGCTGGCGCTGCTGTCTCTGTATTTCCTTGGGGGCGACGTGATCCGGGGATTCGTCTTCGCGATGATCTGGGGCGTGATTGTCGGCACCTATTCCTCGGTCTTCATCGCCTCGACGATCGTTTTGTGGCTGGGTATCAAGCGCGACTGGTCCAAGCCCGACAAGACCGGCGGCAACCAGTTCGCCAATGTCGATGCCTGAGTGCGGTTTGATCGCATCGCGCAATGCCGTTATCCTGTCGCCGTTCCGATCCCTGACAGCGGAGTAACGCCATGCGCCTGAACGAAGTCGTCTTCAACGATGCCAAGCCCGTCGAAGGATACGGGCCGGGCTTCTTTCGCATCGGCGGCGCGGTTTTCGAGGGCGCGGTGCTGACCGGACCGAAGGGCTCTGCCCGCTGGGGCGGGCTCGCCGATACCGCGCCGTTGCTGGGCCTGGTCGGAGAGATCGACGTGATTTTCATCGGCACCGGGGCCGAGATCGCGCATATCCCGCCCGCCTTGCGCAATGAACTGGAACAGGCCGGTCTGGGAGTCGAGACGATGGCCTCGCCCGCCGCCTGCCGCACCTACAACGTGCTGCTGTCCGAGGGGCGGCGCGTGGCGCTGGCCGTTCTGCCGGTGTGACCGCTTTGGTCTTTTGCGGCCCGTGGCAATGGGTTAAGCGGCATCCATGACCCTGAATGCAAGCGATCTGGCGATCTCGCGCGGCGGCGTCCGCGTGCTGGAACACCTGAACCTGACCCTGATGCCGGGGCGGGCGCTGGTGCTGCGCGGTCCCAACGGCATCGGCAAGACGACGCTGTTGCGCACGTTGGCCGGATTGCAGCCACCGCTGGCGGGAGCCATCACAGGGGCCGCAGACCGCATCGCCTATGCCGGTCATTCCGACGGGATCAAGCCGACGCTGAGCGTCACCGAAAACCTGACCTTCTGGGCGCGCGTCTTCGGCACCGCGTCCATTCGACCGGCGCTGGACGCCTATCGGCTGAACGATCTGGCCGACCGTCCGGCGGGGGCGTTGTCCGCAGGCCAGAAACGCCGCCTTGGCCTGTCGCGGCTGCTGGTCACCGGGCGTCCGATCTGGATGCTGGACGAGCCGACCGTCTCGCTGGATGTCTCGGCCGTCGCCATGTTCGCCGACGCGGTGCGGGCGCATCTGGGGCAGGGCGGCAGCGCGCTGATCGCCACCCATATCGATCTGGGGCTGGACGCCGATGTTCTGGAACTCGGGCCGTTCAAGGCGGTTCCCGCACCGCTTGACGATTTCGACGGGGCGTTCGCATGATCGCCCTGCTGGCGCGCGACATGAAACTGGCACTGCGCGCCGGTGGGGGCTTTGGCCTGGGATTGGCGTTCTTCCTGATCGTAACGGTTCTGGTGCCGCTGGGCGTCGGACCGCAATCGGCATTGCTGGCGACCATCGCGCCGGGCATCCTGTGGCTGGGCGCGCTGCTGGCGTGCCTGCTGTCGCTCGACCGGTTGCTGGCGCTGGATTGGGAGGACGGCTCGCTGGATCTGCTGGCCACCGCGCCGTTGCCGCTGGAGGCTGCGGTCACCATGAAGGCGCTGGCGCACTGGATCACCACCGGGCTGCCGCTGGTGCTGGCGGCCCCGGTTCTGGGCGTGCTGCTGAACCTGCCCGGTCCCGGTTTCCTGTGGCTGGTGGTGTCGCTGGCGCTGGGAACCCCGGCGCTGTCGGTGATCGGCACCTTCGGCGCGGCGCTGACCGTTGGCCTGAAACGCGGCGGGCTGCTGCTCAGCCTGCTGGTGCTGCCGCTTTACGTGCCGACGCTGATCTTCGGCGCCGAGGTGGCGCGACGTGGCGCCATCGGCATGGATATCGCCACGCCGGTCCTCATGCTGGCCGGGATCACCGCCGCCACCATCGCGCTTTTGCCATTTGCCAGCGCGGCGGTGCTGCGCGTCAATTTGCGCTAGGGAATGTGAATTGTCCTGCGCGCGGGGAAGGATTAGATAGCCACCATGTCGCTTTGGGAATATGCCAACCCCAAGAAGTTCCTGACCACCAGCGAACGGATCATGCCGTTTGTCTGGGCGGTTTCGCTTGCCTGTCTGGCTGTCGGGCTGATCTGGGGATTCTTCTTTACCCCTGACGATTACAAGCAGGGCTCGACGGTCAAGATCATCTATCTGCACGTGCCCGCCGCGTTGATGGCGATCAATGCCTGGCTGATGATGCTGGTCGCGTCGCTGATCTGGCTGATCCGGCGGCACCATGTCAGCGCACTGGCCGCCCGCGCCGCCGCCCCGGTTGGCGCAGTGATGACGCTGATCGCGCTGGTGACCGGCGCGATCTGGGGCCAGCCGATGTGGGGCACCTGGTGGGAATGGGATCCGCGCCTGACCTCGTTCCTGATCCTGTTCCTGTTCTACCTGGGCTATATCGCCCTGTGGGAGGCGATCGACAATCCCGACACCGCCGCCGATCTGACCTCGGTGCTGTGCCTTGTCGGGTCGGTCTTTGCCGTCCTGTCGCGCTATGCAGTGAATTTCTGGAACCAGGGGCTGCATCAGGGCGCATCTGTGATGCGTGTCGGTGCCGTCACCGGCAGCGACACCGCCGAAAAGGTCAGCAACGTGTTCTTTTATCCGCTGCTGACCTGCATCGTCGGCTTCGTGCTGCTGTTTGTCGCGCTGGTGCTGTATCGCACCGGCACCGAGATTCGCGCGCGGCGGATCAAGGCGCTGCTGGCCCGCGAAAGGATCGCGTCATGATGCCCGATCTCGGCAAATACGGCGACACGGTGTTGTCGGCCTATGGTGCGACGATCGTGCTGCTGGCCGCTCTGGTGGCGTTGTCGCTGTGGCGCGGGCGCAAGGTGCGGGCGGAGATGCGGAAACTGGAAGAACGGATAAGGCGCAATGGCTAGAAAAATCTCTCCGATGATGATCATTCCGCCGGCCCTGTTCGCGGGCTTCGTGATTCTGGCTGCTGTCGGCATGATGCGCGACGATCCCGACGCCCTGCCATCGGCGCGGATCGGGCAACAGGCCCCGGCGGTTGTGGTCACACCGATGTCGGGCAAGACCACGTTCGACGACGCCACGCTGCGCGACGGCAACGTGAAACTGGTGAATTTCTGGGCCAGTTGGTGTGCGCCCTGCCGGGTCGAGCATCCCAATCTCGACGCGCTGGCGGCCGAGGGCATCCCGATCTACGGCGTCAACTACAAGGACAAACCCGCCAACGCAGAGGGGTTCCTGGCCGAACTGGGCGACCCCTATACCGCCATCGGCGTCGATGACGCGGGGCGGATGGCGCTGGACTGGGGCGTTTACGGCGTGCCCGAAACCTATGTGATCGACGGCGACGGCACGATCCGCCTGCGTTTCGCCGGGCCGATCACCCAGCGCGTGATCGAGGACACGCTGCGCCCTGCCTTGCAGGAGGCAGGCGCGAACTGATCCCGCTCAGGGCTTGCCGCGCGGTTTCGTCTCGGGCCACTGATCGCCATGGCGGATATCGCGCACGGCAAGGACGGGCGAGGCGTCGATATCTCCGGCATTCAGCATCGCCGCGACCCGTTCCAGCGACGAGACCAGTTGCGCCTGTTCCCAATCCTCGAGATTCTCGAATGCGGCGACATATTGCAGTTGCAAGGCGTCCGGTGCGCTTTCGACGGCAGCGAGGCCGCTCGGCGTGATCATCACGTTGATCTGGCGGCGATCGGTCTGCGACGGCACCCGCGTGACCATGCCGTGGCGCACCAGCCGATCCACCAGCGCGGTGACGGTGGCCTGCGTCACCCCCATCTGCACCGACAGCGCCTTGGGCGTGGCGCCATCGTCGGGCTTTTCGGCGACGATCTGCAGGACCCGCAGTTGCGGCGGCGACAGACCGGCGGCATGCGCCAGCTTGCGTTCGTAAAGCTCGGTCGCGCGCAGGATGCGGCGCAGCGCGATCAGGCTGTCATTGGTGCGATTCTGGGACGGCTGTGTCATGGGATCAATTGTCGCATGGGGAATAACAGCGCTTTTGATAGCAGGAAATGCATTGCCAATCAACGGGTTAAACAGCGTGCTTCCTTCGGGAAAGGATCGATTGTTGCGAATATTATATAATGAAAACAATGTCTTACGTAATATTGGTCAGGATATGCTTAGAGCCTTGAAAGTGCGCCTTCAAGGCGCTACTTAGTCAATCAAATGAAAAAGAGGTACTTGAGACCATGCCGAAAGACATTGATAAGCCCCGAACCCGCAAGCCCCTCCTGCGCAAACCGACCGCGGAGGACGGGGCCGATATCTGGGAGCTTGTGCGCATGTGCAAGCCGCTCGACGAAAACTCCATGTATTGCAATCTGGTGCAGGCCGACCATTTCAGCGACACCTGCGTGGTCGCGGAAGAAGACGGCAAGATTCTGGGCTGGATTTCGGGACACATGATTCCCGACAGCAATGCGTTCTTTGTCTGGCAGGTCGCTGTCAGTCCCGACGCGCGCGGCTGCGGCCTTGGCCGCAAGATGCTGGAGCATCTCGTGAATCGCGACGAATGCAGTGACGCGACCGAACTCAAGACCACGATCACCTCCGACAACGACGCCTCCTGGGCGCTGTTCCGCAGCTTTGCCGAAGAGATCGGCGGCACGTTGACGGATGAACCCCATTACAAGCGCGAGGCGCATTTCGGCGGACGGCACGACACCGAACATATGGTCACCATTGCCCTGCCCGAAGAGGTCAAGCTGGCACAGGCCGCCTGATCCCGCCCCAACACTGCTTGTACGTATTCCTACGAAAGGAAACCACATGTCTACGAACATGACCAATAATCCTGTCTCCATCTATGAGCGACGTGAAAGCGACGCGCGCTCTTATTGCCGCAGCATACCCGCGACCTTCGTCAAGGGGGCCGGATCGGTGATGACCGATGAAGATGGCAAGGAATATATCGACTTTCTGGCTGGCTGTTCCTCGTTGAACTATGGCCACAACGATCCCGACATGAAGGCGGCGCTGATCGAACATATCTCGAATGACGGTCTGGCCCATGGGCTGGACTTTCACAGCGATGCCAAGGGCGGCTTCTTGACGGCGTTCGAAACGCATATCCTGGAACCGCGCAAGATGGACCACAAGGTGATGTTCACCGGCCCGACCGGCGCCAACGCCGTCGAGGCGGCGATGAAGATCGCCCGCAAGTCCACGGGGCGCACAAACATCATCGCCTTCACCAACGGATTTCACGGCGTGACGATGGGCGCGCTGGCGGCAACCGGCAACGGCTATCACCGCGGTGGCGCGGCGGCCGAACTGAGCGGCGTGACCCGCATGCCCTACGACATGTTCCTGGGCGATGGCACCGACACCGCCGATTATCTCGAGGCGATGCTGAGCGATTCCTCGTCGGGCGTGGACGCGCCGGCGGCGATCATGCTGGAAACCGTTCAAGGCGAGGGCGGGTTGAACGCCGCGCGCCGCGAATGGATCGAGCGTGTGGCCAAGCTGGCCAAGGAACACGGCGCGCTGCTGATCATCGACGATATTCAGGCGGGATGCGGCCGCACCGGCACGTTCTTCTCGTTCGAAGGAATGGACGTCCAGCCCGATGTGATCGCGATGGCCAAGTCGATTTCCGGGTTCGGCCTGCCGCTGGCGTTGACGCTGGTACGCCCCGAACATGACGTTTTCGGCCCCGCCGAACATAACGGCACGTTCCGCGGCAACACCCACGCCTTCGTCACCGCGCGCGTCGCGATCGAGAAATTCTGGTCGAACGACGCATTCGAAAAGGAACTGGCCGAGAAGTCCGTCATCCTGAGCGATGCGCTGCAAGAGGTGGCCGACATGGTTCCCGGCGCACGGCTGAAAGGGCGCGGCCTGATGCAGGGCGTCGATGTCGGCAGTGGCGAACTCGCGGGCGAGATCTGTGCCCAAGCCTACGAGAACGGGCTGGTGATCGAAACCTCGGGCTCCGACGACGAGGTGGTCAAGGTGCTGGCACCGCTGACGACGCCGCGCGACATCTTCAGCAAGGGTCTGTCGCTCATGGTCGAAGCGGCCCGTGACGTGACCGCGAAACACCGTGTTGCGGCGGAGTAAGAGAAATGATTGTACGTGATTTCAACGACCTGAAGAACACCGACAAGGCCGTGGCGGATGCTGAATGGACCTCGGTGCGGATGTTGCTGGCGGATGATGGAATGGGGTTCTCGTTCCACATCACCACGCTTGCCGCCGGATCCGAGCATCAGTTCCATTACAAGCATCACTTCGAAAGCGTCTATTGCATGTCGGGCAAGGGCTCGATCACCGATCTGGGTACCGGAGAGACCCACGAGATCCGTCCCGGCGTGATGTATGCGCTGAACCTGAACGACAAACATATTCTGCGCGCCGAGGAAGAGCTGGTCATGGCCTGCGTCTTCAACCCGCCGGTCACCGGCACCGAAGTGCATCGTGAAGATGGCTCTTACGCGCCAGCAGGGGAAACAGCCAGTTAACATAATGACCCAACCTAACCATACAGTCGAAAAAATCGGTGGCACTTCGATGTCGCGGATCAACGAATTGCGCGACACGCTGTTCATCGGGGACCGCACGGGCGCCGATCTCTATGGCCGCATCTTCGTGGTGTCAGCCTTTGGCGGCATCAGCAACCTGCTGTTGGAGCACAAGAAAAGCGGCAAGCCCGGCGTTTACGGCGAGTTCACCAATGCCGACAACCATCACGGCTGGCATGACGCGCTGACCCGCGTGAACGTGGCGATGGTCGATGCCCATTGCGCGGTGCTGGAACATCCCGCCGATATTTCGCAGGCCAACGACTTCGTGCAGGAACGGATCGAGGGCGCACGCAACTGCCTGATCGACCTGCAGCGCCTGTGTTCCTACGGGCATTTCCGTCTTGCCGAACACATGGCGCAGATCCGCGAACTTCTCGCCGGGCTGGGCGAGGCGCATTCCGCCTTCGTCACGACATTGATGTTGCAGCGGGCCGGGGTGGACGCGCGTTTCGTCGATCTTTCCGGCTGGCGCGACGATGGTGGCGTCAGCCTCGAGCAGCGCATATTGGGCGCGATGGAAGGCATCGACACCGCCAGCGAGATTCCCATCGTGACCGGCTATGCGCAATGCGCCGAAGGTCTGATGCAGGAATTCGATCGCGGTTATTCGGAGGTGACATTCTCGAAACTTGCCGCCCTGACCGGTGCGCGCGAGGCGATCATTCACAAGGAATTCCACCTGTCCTCCGCCGACCCCAACCTTGTCGGCGCGGACGCGGTGCGCAAGCTGGGGCGGGCGAACTACGACGTGGCCGACCAGTTGTCGAACATGGGGATGGAGGCGATCCACCCCAGCGCCGCTAAGACGCTGCGGCAGGCCGATGTGCCCCTGCGTGTCACCAACGCGTTCGAACCCAAAGACCCCGGAACGCTGATCGACGATCAGCCCGCGACCGAACCCGCGGTCGAGATCGTGACCGGTCTGGACATCATCGCGCTGGAGGTGTTCGAGCAGGATATGGTCGGGGTCAAAGGGTATGATTCCGCCATTCTCGACGTGCTGACGCGCCATGACGTGCGGATCGTCTCCAAGGTCTCCAATGCCAACACGATCACGCATTACGTGGACAGTTCGCTGAAAACCATGCGCCGCGTCGAAAAGGACATCGCGGCGCGGTTCCCTGCGGCCAAGATATCCTCGCGCACGCTCGCGATGGCCTCGGCCATCGGGCGCGATCTGAACGGTCTGTCGGTGCTGACCCGCGGTTTGCTCGCGATCGGGGATGCCGGATGCGAGGCGCTCGGCGCGAGCCAGGGGCCGCGCAATGTGGACGTGCAGTTCGTCGTGGACCGCGAGGCGCTGAAACCGGTGATCAAGGCGCTGCACAAGGCGTTCATCGAAGACGACCAGAAGGCGTTATCCCGCGCCGCCTGACGCGAAAAAACCCGAGGCCCATGCAGGGCTTCGGGTTTAAGCAATCAAGAATTTCAGACACGCGAAACGCCTGCCGGATGATGTCCGGCAGGCGTTTTTACTTGATGGATCAGACGGATTTCGCCAGATCGCGCAGGACGTAATGCAGCACGCCGCCGTGTTCGACATACTCGATCTCGATGGCGGTATCGATCCGGCATTTCAACGTGATGTCCTTGGTCGAACCATCGGCGTAGGTGATGGTGCAGGGCACCTCGGCCAGCGGCTTGACATCGTCGAGACCTTTGATCGTCACCGTCTCGTCACCTTTGAGCCCCAGCGTCTTGCGGGTATCGCCGCCGGTGAATTCGAGCGGAATCACCCCCATGCCGACAAGGTTCGAGCGGTGGATACGCTCGAAATTCTCGGCGATCACCGCCTTGACCCCCAAGAGCGCGGTGCCCTTGGCCGCCCAGTCGCGGGACGATCCGGCGCCGTATTGTTCGCCGCCGAAGATCACCAGCGGGACGCCCTTGTCCTGCCACGCCATGGCAGCATCATAGATCGACGTCTGCTCGCCGTCCGGCCCCAGTGTGTAACCGCCTTCGACGTTGTCCAGCATCTCGTTCTTGATGCGGATATTGGCGAAGGTGCCGCGCATCATCACCTCGTGGTTGCCGCGACGCGACCCGTAGGAGTTGAATTCGCGCACCGGCACCTGCCGTTCCACCAGATACTGGCCGGCGGGCGTGCTTTCCTTGAACGATCCCGCGGGGCTGATGTGGTCGGTGGTGATCATGTCGCCCAGCACCGCCAGCACGCGCGCGTTCTCGATGTTCGAGATCGTGCCCGGATCTTTGCTCATGCCTTGGAAATAGGGCGGGTTCTGCACATAGGTCGATTGTGGTGGCCAGTCATAGGTCTGGCTGTCGGTGGTCTCGACGCTGCGCCATTTCTCGTCGCCCTTGAACACATCGGCGTATTTCTCCTGAAACGCCTCGCGGGTGACCGTTCTTTCGACCAGTTCGTTGATCTCGGCGCTGCTGGGCCAGATGTCTTTGAGATAGACATCCTTGCCGTTCTTGTCCTGCCCCAGCGGATCCTTGGCGATGTCCACGTTCATGTCGCCGACCAGCGAATAGGCCACGACCAGCGGCGGGCTCGCCAGATAGTTGGCGCGGCAATCCGGGCTGATGCGCCCCTCGAAGTTGCGGTTGCCCGACAGGACGGACACGCCGATCAGGTCGCAATCGTTGATCGCCTTCGAGATCGCCGGATCCAACGGCCCCGAGTTGCCGATACAGGTGGTGCAGCCATAGCCGACAAGGTTGAACCCGATGGCATCCAGATCGTCCTGCAGCCCTGCGGCTTCGAGATATTCCGAAACGACCTGCGAGCCGGGGGCCAGCGAGGTCTTCACCCACGGTTTCGGCTTCAACCCCAACTCGTGCGCCTTGCGCGCGACAAGGCCGGCGCCGATCATCACATAGGGGTTCGATGTGTTGGTGCAGGACGTGATCGAGGCGATCACGATGGAGCCGTCATGCAACTGATAGGCATCGTCGCCGTTCGCGCACTGGACAAAGCCGCGCTTGTGATGACCGGCATCGCCGGGAATTTCGCGCGGTGCCGGCTGACCGCCTTCGCTTTCCCAGCGGTCTTTCTGCTTTTCCGGTGCCTGGACGCCTTCGCGCTCGCCCTTGACATAGGCGCGGAACGCCGATGCCGCCTCGTCCAGCGCGATGAAGTCCTGCGGGCGCTTGGGGCCTGCGATCGCCGGCACGATCGTCCCCATGTCAAGGCTCAGCGTGTCGGTGTAGATCGGCGCATAATCTGCATCGCGCCACATGCCGTTTTCCTTGGCATAGGCCTCGACCAGCGCGATGCGGTCCTCGTCGCGCCCGGTGTTGCGCAGATAGCGCAGGGTCTCGCCATCGATCGGGAAGAAGCCGCAGGTCGCGCCGTATTCGGGCGACATGTTGGCGATGGTGGCCCGGTCCGCCAAGGGCAGATTGTCGAGCCCCTTGCCGTAGAATTCCACGAACTTGCCGACCACGCCCTTTTCGCGCAGCATCTCGACCACTTTCAGCACCAGGTCGGTGCCCGTCGTGCCCTCGACCATCTTGCCGGTCAACTCGAATCCTACGACCTCGGGGATCAGCATGGAAATCGGCTGACCCAGCATCGCGGCCTCGGCCTCGATCCCGCCGACGCCCCAGCCCAGAACGGCGGCGCCGTTGACCATGGTGGTGTGGCTGTCGGTGCCCACCAGCGTGTCGGGATAGGCGACCATGTCGCCATGCTGGTCCTTGTCGCTCCAGACGGTCTGGGACAGGTATTCAAGATTGACCTGATGGCAGATCCCGGTGCCCGGCGGCACGACGCGGAAATTGTTGAACGCCTTCTGACCCCATTTCAGGAAGGTATAGCGTTCGATGTTGCGCTCGTATTCGCGGTCGACGTTCATCTGGAAGGCGCGCGGGTTGCCGAATTCGTCGATCATCACCGAATGGTCGATCACCAGATCGACGGGGTTCAGCGGGTTGATCTGCTCGGCCTTGCCGCCAAGGGCGATGATGCCGTCGCGCATCGCTGCCAGATCGACCACGGCGGGAACGCCGGTGAAATCCTGCATCAGCACGCGCGCCGGGCGATAGGCGATCTCGCGCGGGTTCTTGCCGCCCTGTTCGGCCCATTTGCCGAAGGCCTTGATGTCATCGGTGGTGACGGTCTTGCCGTCCTCGAAGCGCAGCATGTTCTCCAGCACCACCTTGAGCGCGGCAGGAAGGCGGGTGAAATCGCCCAGGCCCGCGGCGCTGGCGGCAGGAATCGAGTAATAGGCAAAGCTCTTGTCGTTGACCGTGAGGGTCTTGCGGGTCTTGGAACTGTCCTGTCCGACTGTGATGGGCATGTCTGGCCTCCCTTGGGGTTGAGGGGATGTCGCTGGCTGTTATCTGCATCAGGAACGGAGCGTATTCAATAGCATTCCAGCCATCTGCGTCCTTTTGTATACCATTGCACACTGTTTTCGGGCAGGTTTGATCCTCAACAAAGGTTGATTGGTCATTTCCATGGCACATGGCTAGACCCGTCTGACCAGCAAAGGCGAGCCGACCGTATGAATCCCGTTGTTTCCTTTCTTGCCGCGTTCTGCATCTTGCTTGGCGGTGCTGCCCGCGCGCAGGAGGATGCAGCGCCGCCGCCCGTTGTCGTCGAATTGTTCACCTCGCAAGGCTGCGCAAGCTGCCCGCCGGCGGATGCGATGATCGCCGAACTGGCGGCGCGCGACGATGTGATCCCGCTGGCGCTGCACGTCGATTACTGGGACTATATCGGCTGGAAGGATATCTATGCCGACCCCGCCTACACGCTTCGTCAGAAGGCCTATGCGCAGGCGGCAGGGCGCAACATGATCTACACACCGCAGATCATCGTGAACGGTCTGGACGATATCGAGGGCGCGCGCCCCATGGAACTGGCCGACAGGATCATGGCCCATCGGGCGCGTCCCGCGATGGTGGTGCTGCATGCGATGCGCGAGGGGCAGACCCTGCGGCTGAAGGCGCGCGCGCTCGATGCCTTGCCCGATGGCACGTTCCTCGTGCACCTCGTGCGCTATGCGCCGTCGCGTCATACGCGGATCACCGAAGGCGAAAACGCCGGGCGCAATCTGGATTACGCCAACGTGGTCGAGGGGTGGCAGGTGCTGGACGAATGGGACGGACAGGCGCCGCTGGATCTGAGCGCCGATCTGCCCGGCCCGTCTCCGGCGGTGGTGCTGATCCAGCGCGAGGGGCCGGGTGTGATCGTGGCCGCGGCGCGGGTGCGTTAAAGCCGAAACACTCTAGTCCGAGGTTTCCGGCTGCAGGCCGAACTTGCCCCAGGGTTTCCAGCGCCGGTGTATCCAGAACCATTGGTCCATGTGATCGCGCACCAGTGCCTCCAGCCCGTCATTGATCGTCTGCGTCATGGTTTCGGGGTCGCTGTGACGGATCTCGGCCTGCATTTCGATCCGGAAATTCAATCCGTCGGGCTGTCGGATCGCATAGACCGGGATCAGCGCGGCGTCGTATTTCAGCGCCAGTTCCGCCGGAACCACGGACGTCATCGCAGGCTGGCCGAAGAAACGCAACTCGCGTCCGCCATGAACGTGCTGGTCTCCGATGATGGCGATGATCCCGCCCTGTTTGAGATGGCGCACCATTTCCATCATGCCGCGCCGTCCCTGTTCGAACATCGGGCGGCCGGTCCCGAGCAGGGCGTTCACGTAATGACGGTTGAAATAGGGGTTGGCCATGCGGCGATACAATCCGCCCATCCGGTATCCCCGGGCCATCAGACTGGCGCGGGCCGCGATGTAATTGCCGAAATGACCCGACATCAGGATCACCGGGCGGCCGGACGCGCGCGCCTCTTCCAGCGCCGTCAGGCCGGGGCCGGAAATCGGTGCGGCACGCGCGCGTTCAAGAAAGGGACCCCCGGCGTAAAGCTCGATCATGGTGCGCCCGGCATTGTCGGGAACGGCACGGATCAGCCGCCGGATTTCCGCCTCGGGCAGGTCGGGGCAGGCCAGCGCCAGGTTGGCGCGCACCCGGTCGTCATAACCCGCCAGCGGCGCCAGCCGCGCGGTGAGCCACCCCATGAGCGGCACCCGCCAACGATAGGGAACCAGCCCCGCCAGTCCGATCAGTCCCCGCACAAAGAGGTTGCCCGCAAAATAGCGCGCGCGCAGGGGCAGGGATATGGCGTCTTTGGGCATGAAGGCTCGAGCAAGGGTGCGGATTTACGCCGCGAGACATACCGACAGCCTCCGGCGATCACAAGCGGGCCGGTCGGCAACCCCGAACGGCCCCGCTCCCCCCGATGCAGGAACGGCATCCGCTCCGGGCAATCGGCCCCGTGGGCACATCATTCCGGGCTTTCGGTCTCGTCCTCGGGCGTCACAAGATCTATTTCGCCCTCCTGCTGCAACCGGCGTATCGCCGCGATCACGGCGGTCATCGCGGATTCGGCGTCGCGGGGGCGCACCCGGCCTTTCTCGCCGATCTCGTCGCGCAGAGAATCGGCCATGCGGGTGGACATGTTGTCCAGCAGGAAATTCGCGGCCTCCTGCGTGCCGGCATCCTCGGCAGCGCCGGCGAGCGCGGTTACCAGTTCGTCCTGCTCCACGGCGCGGATCACCTTGGGAACGTCGCGCGGCGCGACCCGTGCCGGAATATGCGCGAAGGTAAAGATCGTCCGGCGCACGATCTGCGCGAATTCGGCGTCGGTCTCGTCCAGCCCGGTCAGCATGTCGTCGCGTGTGGCGGCGGCGGACTGGTTGAGGATTTCGCCGATCCGCTCGCCCGGACCATGCTCGAACGCCTGCAGCGGCTTGAGGTCGAGCTGGCTGGCCAGCGACAGACCGATCCGCCCCACCGCAGCCGGCGTGACCGCACCGGTCTGCGAGATCGCATAGGTGATGCGCCGCGCCAGCGGACCGGGCAGCGTCCCAAGCAATTCGGCCGCCTTGGCCGTTTCCAGCTTGGACAGGAGAACGGCGGCGACCTCGATGCTTTCGGCCTCGGCAATCGCCCGGAGATCGGCGACGGGCAACGCTCGTAACCGCGCCCACGGATCGCCCGCCTGGCGCACTCCGGCCTCCTTGCGGAGGCGTTCGGCGGTCTGTGCGCTGATCTTGCCGTCCAGCGCCGTCAGCGCCCCGGCCAGCCCGTGGGGAAAGGACAGTCCGATGCCATCCAGCGCCTCGGCGAATTCATGGACCACGGCCGCCAGCGTCACACGGTCGACAAGCCCCATGCGCCCCATCTGCTGGGTCAGGCGAACCTGCAGGTCGTCGGGCAGATCCTCGAGTGGAAGATCCGCACCCTCGTTGAGAAGCAGGCGCACGATGATCGCCGCCTTTTCAATGGCATCCAGCGCACGCGGCACCCGTGTCTGATCGGCGGCATCGGACAAGGCCCCTGTCACCGGCAGCCGTTTCGCGGCCATGTTGTCCTGCATCTGCCTGCCTCTTGTTGCCGGTCGTCCGAACGCGGATCGAAACAGCCGATGTCTCAACGCGTTCGGGAGAGACCTTAAGCTGACAGGTGTAAAGAAAGCCTTAGCCGATACGACATATTCGTGCCGTTCGGCGGTTGCTCATCGCAGAATTGAAGGAAAGTGCAGGCTTCTGTTGCCAGGTGCCTGCGAACCCCGCCTTACGCTGCTAGGCGCAAGGGCTTAAGTTTCGGTCTTGCTACTGCTTACGCAGCAACTGCAACCGGAGCACGATTGTCATTTGCAATTGTACTTTTTTCGCCGATAACGGTGGCAGACAGCCGGGACAAAGCAAACCCCTTTAGACGTTCGTCGATCCTGTTTCGGCCCCATATCCGCCAAATGAACGGTGTTTGGTGGAGCCGCCGGGTACCGCCCCCGGGTCCGATCCGCTTATTACGAGCGCGTTTATGTCCATAGTCCCGAAAGACAAGACAAACATAGGGCACCCGGCGGCACATTTGAAGAGGCATCTTCCTCGCGAGAGGATTTTCTTTTCCGGTGATAAACGATATGAACAGCGCAAAGGGGAAAGCGATGTCCGTTATCCGCAAGCCGTGCCGGCGGCGCGTGCAATCCGGCCTGACTTCGGTCTTCCTCGACGATGGGACCGACAGCGGAGCCTTTAGATCGCTGGCTGTCCGACCGGAGATATGCCGATGATTTCGCCGGATTGGTGCACCATGATGGCGCGCTATAATGCATGGCAGAACAGACAGTTGCGCGACGTTCTTCGGGCAGTGCCGGACGCGGAGTTGAGCCGTGATCGCGGCGCCTTCTTTCAGTCGATCCTTGGCACGGCAAGTCACCTGCTATGGGCGGACAGGTTGTGGATGTCGCGGTTCAACGGCGGGCCGCGCCCCGAATGCGGCATCGATGAGAGCGCCACGGCATATGCGGCATTTGATGGATGGCAGGCGGCGCGCGCCGAAACGGACCACCATATCCGGATATGGGCCGAGGCATTGCGCGCGGATGATCTGCGCGGCGATCTGGTCTGGTATTCCGGCCTTGCCGAGCGCGAGATCAGCAAGCCGGTGGCGCAATGCGTGACGCATCTGTTCAATCATCAGACCCATCATCGCGGTCAGATTCACGCCATGTTGACGGCGGCAGGATCGTCCGCGCCGGTCAGCGATCTGGCCTTCATGCCCGATGCGCCGTAAGCAGTTAGTATAGAAAAAACAAGGAGTAACAACGCGATGTTCAACGCTTTGGTCGTGGAAAAAGACGAGGATGGAGAAACCAGCGCCGCAGTGAAGCAGATCACGCTCGACGATCTGCCCGAGGCGGATGTGACCGTCGCGGTGGAGTACTCAACGCTCAACTACAAGGACGGGCTGTGCATCGGTCCCGGTGGCGGGCTGGTGCGGCATTATCCGCATGTGCCGGGCATCGATTTTGCCGGAACGGTCGAGTCGTCGGACGATGCGCGTTACAAGCCCGGCGACAAGGTGGTGCTGACCGGCTGGCGTGTGGGCGAGGCGCATTGGGGCGGATATGCGCAAAAGGCCCGCGTGCGCGCCGACTGGCTGGTGCCGCTGCCCGACGGACTGGATACGCGGCAGGCGATGGCAGTGGGCACCGCCGGGCTGACGGCGATGCTTGCGGTCATGGCGTTGGAGGATCACGGGCTGAAACCGGGTCACGGGCCGGTTCTGGTCACAGGCGCGGCGGGCGGTGTCGGATCGGTGGCAACGGCGATTCTGGCGCAACTGGGCCACGAGGTCGCCGCCGTCACCGGGCGACCGGAAACCGAAGATTATCTGAAATCGCTTGGCGCCAGCCGCATCGTCGCGCGCGAGGATCTGGGCGAGGTGACGCGCAAGCCGCTGGAAGCCGAACAATGGGCCGGATGTGTCGATGCGGTGGCGGGCGCGATGCTGGGGCGTGTGCTGAAGCAGATGAAATACGGCAGCTCCGTCGCCGCGATCGGGCTTGCGGGCGGGGCGATCATCGAGGGCGCACTGATCACGCCCTTCATCCTGCGCGGGGTCAACCTTCTGGGGATCGATTCCGTCATGCAGCCTTATGAAAATCGCCAGCGCGCGTGGCAGCGCATCGCCGCGGACCTGCCGCTGGACCGGCTGGAAGCAATGACCGTGGCCGCAAAACTGGAGGATCTGCCGCGTCTGGGCGCTGAAATTCTCGAAGGGCGCATCAAGGGCCGCGTTGTCGTGGATGTGAACGCCTGAAGCGCTGCCCGCGAGGTTCTTCGGCGACAGGCTTGCAAAATAATGCTATCAGGTTTTGTTTCATGCCTGTTTCGCGTTAGGCTTGCCTCCGATGATGCCGCGTAACAGAGAAAGGGACAGCAAACGTGTTTACCAAGATCATGGTGCCTGTCGATCTTGCCCATGCCGCGCGATTGCAACATGCGTTGCAGGTGGCTGCCGATCTGGGCAAGCTTTATCAGGCCGAACTCTGTTATGTCGCCGTCACCGCGCCCACACCCGGACCGATGGGCCGCACGCCCGAGCAATTCCGCGAGAACCTGGAAAAATTCGCTGCCGCGCAAGGGGCTGAACATGGACGTCCCGTCAGTTCGCTCGCGATGATCAGCACCGATCCCAGCATCGATCTGGACGACAAGCTGCTGCAGGCGCGTAGGGAATCCGGTGCCGATCTGGTCGTGATGGCCAGCCACGTGCCAAACATCGCCGACGCGATTTTCCCCTCCAACGGGGGCAAGATCGCCCGAAGGTCCGGCGTGTCGGTCATGGTCGTGCGCGAAAGCTGACGCGGCGTTTCCGACGCGACAGATTGAAATCCGAAGCGCAGGAAAAAAAGCGCGAACCGCAGGGAAGGCACTCCAATGACGGATGAGACAACAAACCAGGGCATACCCGAGCCCGAGGGCGAGACCGCGATCATCGACACCGAATACGACATCGGACAGGACAATATCGAAGGTTCTGTCGGGCCATTCGGATTCGACATCCATAATCCGGTCTTCATGGTCTCGGGGCTGACCATCGCCGGTTTCGTGTTCTACGCGCTGGCGTTTCATACCCAGTCCGAGGTCGTGTTCAACTGGCTGTTCGCCACCGTCACCCAGAGTTTCGATTGGTTCTTTCTGGGCGCGGCCAACATCTTCGTGCTGTTCTGCCTGTTCCTGATCGTCTCGCCCTGGGGCAGCGTGCGTCTGGGGGGCACCGACGCGACGCCCGATTACACCTATATCGGCTGGTTCGCGATGCTGTTTGCCGCCGGTATGGGCATCGGGCTGATGTTCTTCGGCGTCTCGGAACCGATGACGCATTTTTCGACCGCGTTCAGCGGGGTCGAGATGGGCGAGGACGGCTTGCGCACCGACTGGGCACCGCTGGGCGGCGCCGCGGGCGATCAGGCGGCCGCCGTGCGTCTTGGCATGGCCGCGACGATCTTTCACTGGGGGCTGCACCCTTGGGCGATCTATGCGGTGGTGGCGCTGGCGCTGGCGTTGTTCAGCTATAACAAGGGCCTGCCGCTGACAATCCGCAGCGCGTTCTACCCGCTGCTGGGCGAACGGGTCTGGGGCTGGTGGGGCCATGTCATCGACACGCTGGCGGTCTTTGCCACCCTGTTCGGGCTGGCCACGTCGCTGGGGTTCGGCGCAACGCAAGCCAATGCCGGCCTGAACGAGCTGTTCGGCATTCCGGTGGGATCGACGACCGAGGTGGTGCTGATCACCGCGATCACCGCCGTGGCGCTGATCTCGGTGCTGCGCGGCCTCGATGGCGGGGTCAAGGTGCTGTCGGAAATCAACATGGGGCTGGCCTTCGTGCTGCTGGCTTTTGTGCTGCTGGTCGGCCCGACGCTGGCGCTGCTCAAGGGCTTCGTCGGCAATCTGGGCGCGTATTTCCAGTATCTCCCGGCCCTTGCCAATCCGGTCGGGCGGGCGGACACCAATTTCGTGCAGGGCTGGACCGCCTTTTACTGGGCCTGGTGGATCAGCTGGTCGCCCTTTGTCGGCATGTTCATCGCCCGTGTCAGCCGGGGCCGCACGGTGCGCGAATTCCTGATCTGCGTGCTGCTGATCCCGTCGCTGGTCTGCGTGTTGTGGATGAGCATCTTCGGCGGCACCGCCATCAGCCAGGTGGTCAGGGACGGCTATACCGTCGCGCAGGATGCTGCGCTGGAATTGCAGCTGTTCAAGATGCTGGACATCATGCCGCTGGCCTCGATCACCTCGCTGATCGGAATCGTTCTGGTGATGGTGTTCTTCATCACCTCGTCGGATTCCGGCAGCCTCGTGATCGACACGATCACCGCGGGCGGCAAGGTGGATGCGCCGGTGCCCCAGCGGGTGTTCTGGTGCATTCTCGAAGGCGCGGTGGCGATCGTGCTGCTGCTGGGCGGCGGTCTGGGTGCGCTTCAGGCGATGGTGATCTCGACCGGGTTGCCGTTCACGCTGGTGCTGTTGCTGATGTGCTGGGCGATCATGCGCGGCCTGATGAACGAGCGGCAGCGGATCAAGGCCGCGACTGCGTGACCGACGACATCGCGACCGGGTGTTTGATCCGGTCGCGATGCCGGCGCGTATCCCGTCAGAAGCAACAGGCATGAGGCGGCGATGGGCGGCAGCAAGAAACCGGTGATCCTGTGGATCAGGCGCGATCTGCGCCTGTCGGACCATCCGGCCCTGCGCGCGGCCTGTGCGCGCGGTGGGCCGGTCATTCCGCTGTTCATCCTGGACGATCTGGCGGACGGTCTGGGGGCCGCGCCGAAATGGCGGCTGGGCCTCGGGATCGGGCATTTCGCGCAGGTGCTGGCCGACAAGGGCAGCCGCCTGATCCTGCGCCGGGGCAAACCGCTGGACGTCCTGCGCGCGCTGATCGATGAAACCGGGGCCGATGCGGTCTATTGGTCGCGCCTTTACGATCCCGACAGCGTCGCGCGCGATACCGGGATCAAGACGGCGCTGAAAGAGGACGGGCTGGACGCGCGCAGTTTCGGCGGCCATCTGCTGTTCGAGCCCTGGAGCGTCGAGACCCAGGCGGGCGAGCATTACAAGGTCTACACGCCCTTCTGGAACGCGGTCAAAACCCGCGATGTCGATCAACCGCTGGCCGCGCCCGATGCCATCCCCGCGCCCGATGCCTGGCCCGACAGCGACGCTCTGGACGATTGGGGGATGGGCGCGGCGATGGATCGCGGCGCCGATATCGTGCGCCCCCATGTGCAACTGGGCGAGGGCGCGGCGATGGTCCGGCTGGACCATTTCATCGCTGACATCGCGGCCGGTTACGCAGACAGCCGCAATTGCCCCGCCGAGGACGGAACATCGAACCTGTCCGAAAACCTCGCGTTGGGAGAGATCAGCCCGCACCGCTGCTGGCACGCCGCCACGCGCGCACGCCACGAGGGCAAGCGGGGCGCGGAGATCTGGCAGAAGGAACTGGTCTGGCGCGAATTCGCCTACCACCTGATGCACCACACGCCGTGCATCCTGACCGCCAACTGGAAACCCGACTGGGACGCGTTTCCCTGGAACACCGACGAACGGCTGGCGCCGGTCAAGGCGTGGAAACAGGGCCGCACCGGCATGCCCTTCGTCGATGCCGCCATGCGCGAGATGTATGTGACCGGGCGGATGCACAACCGTGGCCGCATGATCGTCGCCAGCTACCTGACCAAGCATCTGATGTGCCACTGGAAGATCGGGCTGGACTGGTTCGCCGATTGCCTGATCGACTGGGATCCGGCGAACAACGCGCTGGGCTGGCAATGGTCCGCCGGATCGGGGCCGGACGCCACGCCCTATTTCCGCGTGTTCAACCCGCAAACGCAGCTGGACAGGTTCGACCCCGACCGCATCTATGTGCGCACATGGATCGCCGAAGGGCAGGCCGATCCGCCCGACACCGCGACGGACTATTTCCGCGCCATCCCGCGCCACTGGCCGATGAGGTCCGACGACGCCTATCCCGACCCGATCGTCGGACCGAAAGAGGGGCGCGCCGCCGCGCTCGACGCCTATGAGAATCGGGATTTCTGATTGTTTCGAAACAGATGGCTTGCCGCCGCGTGACGACCGGCTTAGCGTCGTGTCCGAGTGACGAGAAAATGGGTCGGACATTTCAACCATGACGGATTGCAGGCCATGCCCGCCGCACAGACCGGCCCCCTGAGCCAGGCCACCCATGCCTGACGCCGCCCGACTTGTCGCTGCCCTGTCGCTTGGCCTGATTGCCTTTGTCATCTCGCGGCAGATCATGCCGCTGATGCCGGAAGGCACGGATTTCGGCTGGTTCGTCTGGGTGAACGTCGCCATCGGCGCGACCTGTGGCTGGGTGGTGATGGGCAAGCGGGCCGGGCAGGGCGCGGCGGCCGCGATCAACAACGGCCTGACCGGCGTGGCGGCGCTGATCTTTTGGGGGCTATTGGTGCAGGGCACCCATGAAATGATGCGGCTGGCGCTGCGCAGCCGCTATGACGGCCCGTCCGAGGCGGTCGGCGCGATTTTTCGCATCGCGCTGGACTATGGACGGATCATGCTGGTACCGGGCATCGTCGCATCCTGCCTGATCGGAGCGGTATTGGCGGGGCTCGCCACCGAACATGCCCGGCGCCGCTGGCGCTGAACCACGACGAAAAAAGGAAAAGACCGTGGCCGATATCTTCTTTTACGGCACATTGCGCCATATCGACCTGCTGGAACTGGTGCTGGAGCGTCCGCGCGACCGCATCGACCTGTCCGAGGCGGAACTGCCGGATCATGCGGTGTTCGGTGTGCAGGGTCAGCCCTTTCCCACCATCCTGCCCATGCCGGGGCAGCGCGCACGGGGGCTGCTGGCGCGCAATCTCGGCACCGAGGATCTGGCGCGGCTGCAATTCTACGAGGGCGGGTTCGACCATGACCTGCGCCGCCTCGAGGTCGAAACCGAAGGCGGCATGCACGTCGCGGCCGATGTCTTCTTTGTCGCGCCGGAAAAATGGCAGGCGGGCGATCCGTGGTCGCTGGAGGAGTGGCGGCGCGACTGGGGGGACATGACAATGCGGGTGGCGACCGAGGCGATGTCGCTTTTCCATCAGGCCGACACCGCCGACCTGGCCACCCTTCTTCCGGCGATGCGCCGCCGCGCCGCATCGTTTCTGGCCGCGCGCAGCCGTCCCGCCGATCCCGACCGCGACATCGCGCGCGACGTCGAGGTGATTGCCCGCAGCCAGCCCTATACCGGCTTTCTGGCGATCGCAGAGATGGACCTGAGGTTCCGCCGCCATGACGGCGCGATGAGCGAAGTGCAAAACCGCTCGGCGCTGTTGACGGGGCAGGCGGCGGTGGTGCTGCCCTATGATCCGGTGCGCGACAGCGTGCTGCTGATCCAGCAGTTCCGCGCGCCGCTGTTCATCGCCGGCGACCGCGCCCCGTGGGTGTGGGAGCCGGTGGCCGGTTACGTCGACCCCGGCGAAGCCCCAGAAACCACCGCCCGTCGCGAGGCGATGGAGGAGGCAGGGCTGACCCTGCACGCGCTGGAATCCGCGGGCCGCGTCTATTCCAGCACCGGCAATTCCACCGAGTTCGTGCATCTGTTCATCGGCATCGCCAACCTGTCGGAACGCCCCGAAGGCGGCGGTCTGGACAGCGAGGGCGAGGACATCCTGACCCGTATCCTGTCTTATGACGACCTGATGGCCGGCATCGACGCGCAGCGCTTCAACGACCTGCCGCTGGTCACGACCGCGTTATGGCTGGCCCGTCACCGCGACCGGCTGCGCGACGCCGCTTGAGATTGCGCCTTCGGGCGGCTACATCTGGGCAACGCTTGACACAGGGGGCACCATGCATATCGCGCGCGATCTGGCCGAGGCCGTAGGGAACACACCGCTGATCCGGCTGCGCCGCGTCAGCGACGAAACCGGGTGCGAGATTCTGGGCAAGGCGGAATTCATGAATCCCGGCCAGTCGGTCAAGGACCGCGCCGCGCTCTACATCATCCGCGACGCGGTGGCGCGCGGCGAATTGAAACCCGGCGGCACCATCGTCGAGGGCACAGCAGGCAATACCGGCATCGGGCTGGCGCTGGTGGGCGCGTCGATGGGGTTCAGGACCGTGATCGTGATCCCCGAAACCCAGAGCCAGGAAAAGAAGGACATGCTGCGCCTTGCCGGGGCAGAACTGGTGCAGGTGCCCGCCGCGCCCTACAAGAACCCCAACAACTATGTGCGCTATTCGGAACGGCTGGCCAAGGAACTGGCCAAGACCGAACCCAACGGCGCGATCTGGGCCAACCAGTTCGACAACACCGCCAACCGCCGCGCCCATGCCGAGACCACCGGCCCGGAGATCTGGAAACAGACCGATGGCAATGTCCACGGCTTCGTCGCCGCGGTCGGCTCGGGTGGGACGCTGGCGGGCGTGGCCGACGCGCTGCAACCCAAGGGCGTCAGGATCGCGCTCGCCGATCCGATGGGTGCTGCGCTTTATTCCTTTTACACCGAGGGCAAGCTGGAAAGCGAAGGCAGTTCCATCACCGAAGGGATCGGGCAGGGGCGCATCACGGAGAACCTCAAAGGCTTCACCCCCGATTTCGCCTATCAGATCCCGGATGAAGAGGCGCTTCCTTACGTCTTCGACCTGCTGCACGAGGAAGGGCTGGTGCTTGGCGGCTCTTCGGGCGTCAACGTCGCCGGAGCGGTGCGGCTGGCGCGGGATCTGGGGCCGGGGCACACCATAGTCACCATCCTGTGCGATTACGGCACGCGCTATCAGTCCAAGCTGTTCAACCGGGATTTCCTGGCCGACAAGGGCCTTCCGGTGCCCGACTGGATGGACAAGGCCCCCGCCAGCATCCCCGGCGTGTTCGAGGACGTATGAGACAGACGATCCTGCTGCTGCGTCTGCTGGCGGCGCTGGCCTTTCTGTCGTTCGGCGTCGCAGTTTCGGCGCAAGTCAGCACGGCGGACACGCAAGCGCAGCAGAAATGGCTGTCGACCGCGGAGCGCGCCGAAAAACTGATCGACAATGCGGATGCGGCGAACGCGGCATTCGAGGCAATGCGCGCCGACCTGTCGGATTATCGTGAGAAGTTCGTCTCGACCCGCGATCAGAACTCCTCGCGCATCCGCACGCTGCAATCCCAGATCGACGCGCTGGGGCCGAAACCGGAAGACGGGGACGAGCCGCAGGATATCGCGGATCTGCGCGAACGACTGACGACGCAACTCGACAAGCTGCGCGTTCCCCGCGTTGTTGCCGAAGAGGCCTATTTCCGTGCCGACGGGCTGATCACCGAGATCGACCGGATCCTGCGCGAACGCCAGACCGCGCAGATGCTGGCGCGGGGACCGACACCGCTCAACCCCGCGCATTGGCCCGTCGCGCTGGGCGACCTGCGCCAGGTCGGCACGGCAATCGCCAACGAGATACGCGGTGCCTGGAACGCCCGATTGGTGCGGCAGAACTTCCGGGACCGCCTGCCGCTGATCGGGTCCCTGGGACTGGTCGGCCTGCTGTTTCTGGCGCGCGGGCGGTTCTGGTCCAAGCGGTTCGGCAATTACATGCGCCAGTTCGGCGGCAAGGGCACCGGCGTATGGCGCTTCGTGGTGTCGCTGGCGCGGATATTGCTGCCCTTCCTGGGTATCGTCGCGATCACACAGGCGGCATTGCTGTCGGGCATGTTCGGTTTTCGCGGCACCCTCCTGCTGGAGCGCATCCCCGCCTGGGGTGCGATCCTGCTGCTGTTCCGTTGGCTGAGCGAACAGATTTTCGTCCGTCTGGACGAAGAACCGCTGTTGCCGGTCGACCGGGACAAACGGTCGCAAACGCGCCTGCTGATCGATCTTCTGGCGGTGATGCTGATTTTGGCCGGGATGATCCAGCTGCTCAATCAGGTTGAAAACGTCACACCCGCCTCGCTGGCGGTGCTGGTCTTTCCGCTGATTTTGATCACCTCGCTGATCCTGTTGCGCCTTCAGTTGGTCGTTTTCCGTGATCCGTCCCCCCATGCCACCGCAGACGACGAAGACGACGAAGATTCGGAGCAGGAACTGGGACGGATCGTGCGTCTGGTGCGGCGCATAGTGTTTCTGCTTGCGCTGATCTCGCCGGTGCTGGCCGCGCTGGGTTATGTCAGAGCGGCCTCTGCGCTGGTGTTTCCGGTTGTCCTGACCTTCGCGCTGATCACCTCGGCGCTGGTGGTCCGCCGCTTTCTGGTCGATGTCTATGCTTGGCTGACGCGGCGCGAGACGGCGCGCGACAGTCTGGCGTCGGTCGTGATCGGCTTTGCGTTGACGCTGCTGTCGCTGCCGCTGCTGGCGCTGATCTGGGGCGCGCGCCTCTCGGATCTGACCGAGCTCTGGACCAAGTTCATCACCGGCTTCCAGATCGGCGAAACTTTTATCTCGCCCACGAACTTCCTCATCTTCGCCGTCATCTTCGTCGTCGGCTATGTGCTGACCCAACTGGTCAAGGGCGGGCTGCGCGGCAGTCTCCTGCCCAAGACGGCACTGGATCCCGGCGCGCAGAACGCGATCGTCGCCGGCACCGGCTATATCGGTGTCTTTCTGGCGGCGCTCATCGCCATCACCATCGCCGGTTTCGATCTGTCCTCGCTCGCGATCGTTGCCGGTGCGCTGTCGGTCGGGGTGGGGTTCGGACTGCAGACCATCGTGTCGAACTTCGTCAGCGGCATCATCCTGTTGATCGAGCGCCCGATTTCCAAGGGCGACTGGATCGAGGTCGGCGGGCTGATGGGGTATGTGCGCGACATCTCGGTGCGCGCCACCACGATCGAAACCTTTGACCGGACCGACGTGATCGTGCCGAATTCGGATCTGATCAGCGGCACCGTCACCAATTTCACCCGCGGAAACACCGTGGGACGGGTGATCGTCCCGGTGGGTGTGGCCTATGGCAGCGACACACGTCAGGTCGAGGAGATCCTGATGGAGATCGCCAACACGCATCCGATGGTGCTGGCCAATCCCGGTCCCACCGTCCTGTTCCAGGGCATCGCGAACGGGTCGCTCGATTTCGAAATTCGCGCGATCCTGCGCGACGTCAACTGGATCATGAGCGTCAAATCCGACATGAACCACGAGATCGCCAGGCGTTTCGCCGAGGAAGGGATCGAAACCCCGCTGCCCCAGCGCGACCTCTGGCTACGCAACCCCGAAACCCTGCGCCCCGCCGCCGGGCGGACGACCGAGACCGAAACGCGCGCGCCGCAGGAGACCGGGGGCAGGGCGACGACCTGAAGCGCAGACAGCACCCGCGCCCCACGATCAGCCGGGTCACACACAATCGCACCCGGCCTCACGCCGATGTTTTCCAGCTTGCAATGCCAACCACGATCCGTCACATATCGCCCCCAACGGAGCGGTGGCCGAGTGGTCGAAGGCGCACGCCTGGAAAGTGTGTAGGCGGGAAACCGTCTCGAGGGTTCGAATCCCTCTCGCTCCGCCATATTTCTATGCTAAGCTGTTGTTTTTAAACTAAAGTCGAAAAGCCTATCCCCCGCTATATCCCCCACCATGATCCGGACTGACTTGGATGGCGCTGGAGCATGACGGTTCTGCGATGAGTTGGGGCAAGAGGCGAATGTCCTGACTAACGCCCTGAACAATCGATCGTCGACTCTCGGTAGCTGGATCAATGATTCCGGTGACCGCTCTCGCAGGGAGCGATGCGCTGCAGGTCCGTTGGCGCGCTGGGGAGTGCAAAGCGCCAAGAATGTGGTGGTCGCAGTGAGCCACTGTGCTTCCTTGCAGTGGACGCCGTGCAGTTGGTCAATAACGGCCCCTTTGGCGCTGTCGGGCAACAATGTGGGGCACGTCATCGACACTGACGCAGAGAAACGACGCCATGTCCTCAACAAGAATGTCGCGCTCGACCTGCAGTGCCTCAAAACGAATCCGCTCATAGGTCGAATTATGCATGCCTTTCGGCTTCGCAGGGAAGGGGGCAATGATACCGCCTTTCTTCTGGCCAAGGCGTTCACGGACTTTGAACGCTTTGTGCAGCGCTCGGCTTTTGGATGAGCGGCCTTCACTCAGATAGCGGCCCCCGCCACAGACCCGGCAACACCACAGGGGCCCATTGCCGCGCCGGTAAATGATCGCGCAGCGGCGGTCACAGGATGGGCAGAGAAACCATTGGCGTCGTCCACCAAAGTTGGTACGGGTCCAGGTCGTGACGATCCGCTCGCCCTCGAAGTCGATCACCTCTGGGAGCGTACCGACGATTCTCGCCGCTTCACGAATATCGATCTGGGCAGTAAGGTCACAAATCATATGCAAAACCTATGTCCTTGTTTTCGCTTCCAGCAGGAGACATGCAGCCTTCGTCCACTTTTGTCGGTTACTGCGACTGTCCAATCGCTCGTTCCACATACCGCACAAGCATGAGGTTGGGATGGAAGGTTTCTTACAGGTATTCCACTGGCCGCATTGAGCCGAGTTCGTGGCTTTACGCTACCCGCGGCAGTTGCGCGATGAACGTGGCTATCAACCACTTCTGTCGCGGAATGCTGCCGTACTTGAAAATCCATTCCGGTGGCAAAGGAGGTGTTGCTTTTTTCAGCTTTGGAGGTTGCGACAGCCCCGGCCACGGCCTCTGCACCCTCGGACAAAACCGACACAACTGACGAAACCTCTTGTAGTGGGGGTTTTGTCGGTTGTGTCCGTTGCTTCCAGACTTGTTGGGCCTGCCGCGCCGCAGCTAGCCATCGTGTCATGGCTACCTCCGATGCACGGCCGGGTTGACCGCATAAAGCCGTTCCGGCCTACCGCCTCTTGGGTTGCGCGGCGTTTCAACCGGCCGAATACAATCGGCCTCCTCCAGCGCCGCAAGTGCGGGGTCGAGATCAGCCCGCCTACCCAGCCCCGAACGGTCAAGTCGCATAACCTGCCGCGTCGTGAAGTTTTTCCAGCCCTGTTCACGGATGATGCCCAGCAGCCGGCGGGCCGCTCGCTCGTCCTTTGGGATTTCCGCCTCCGCGTAGGCGCGCCGCGCCATCGGTAGGATGTAGGTTTCCACCAGATGCGCAGCACGACCAAATTCTGATGCAAAAATCTGGGTGGGTTCTTCGCCCATACCCGCTGCATAGTCGAAATAGCCCAGTATCAGCGACAGCCGCGCCACTAGCCCCGGGAGTTTGCCGATAAACGACAACATTAACCCTTCGGCACCAGCTTCCCACTGGCGCACCGTTTGGCGAAAGGTATCCATCAGCTCGCACGCGTCCTCTGCGAAAGACACAGTCCACGGACGGGTTTCCTCATTTTCATCCGTAACCAGTTCAAGCGACAGCAGCCGCTCAACCACCCGGTTGATAAACGACTCATCCGCCGAGATTCGTGGGCGGCGCAGCGGCGCAGGCTCGGGCCAGATCGGCACGAACCGCGCCAACAGCCCATCATCATCCGCCTTGAACAGCAGACTTTTCAGTCGGTCAGGCTGGATGCCCCCGAGCATCCCGATGGTCAGTCGGTCGATTGTCAAGGAGGGACGCCCCATACGCTCCACCGAAAAGCTGCGCCCGCCATTGGATTCGAGCCAGAACGGACGGTCATTGCCGCCCCCAGCATACCGCTGCATGTTTTCTAGCCATCCCGCTAGCTCGTCACGCATGAGCAAGATCCCGCGCGGCTGGCGTGAGAGAATATCGCCGAGCCGCTCAATCGTCGCATCGCTGACCACCAGCCGGGGGATGTGCGGAGGCGGGCCAACATTGCAGCCAATCGGCCTTTCTGGCGGCGTGTCGCCTTCTTTGATTGCCTTCTTCGCATCCTCCTTCCAAGCTGCTTCAATCAGTTTGGCAAGCTCAGCTTTGTCTTCCCACTCTTTCACTTCGGCTTGCGCCTCTTCGCGCAGGGCGCGTTCGGCTTTGCGCAAGGGTTGCATTACTGCGTCCAATGCAGGGCTTTTGCCAGCGCTGGGCAAACCGATGCACATCCCCCAAATCACGGGCGGCTCCTGCCATCCGCCCCAAGGGGAAACCCACCGGGCGTTGCCGATGGTCGCACCAGCCATGGTCAGCAGCGACCAAAAAACGTAATCAACTGGCGCGCCCTTGGCTTCGGCGGCTTGTTCCACCCATTGCGCCAGAGGCGCCGTCAGCATGTCGCGCAGAATGAGTTCGGGTGCGGGGGGCAATTCCGGGCGCAGGAAACGTGGGGCTGGCTCGGGCCAGTTGGGTGTAAACGGGATAAGTTCCGGGGCTGTCATGCGGCTTCCCCTTTCATTGTCAGGATGTCGTTCCAGTCGCGACCATCGGGGGCAGGCAAGAGCGATACCTGCCAGCCCAGCGCATGTGCCCGCGTCGCAAGAGCGTGGGCGGCCTCATAGCCGGCTTTATCACCATCCGGAGCAATGGTGAGACGCTCGGGGGTGCACGGAAGGCGAAAGCCCCGGATGCCAGATGTTGAAAGCGCAGCCCAAATGGTCGCAGGGCGGCTTAGGAGGCCGGAGGCGAGGCTTAGGGCGGTCTCGATACCCTCCGCTACCACGAGCGGCCCGGCCTCTTGGCTGAGGCGCACGGCCCCGCCAGTGACCCGGCCAAGCATCATCTTGGCTGGTTCGACCTTGACTTTGCCCTGGCCATCAGGCCGCAAAAAGGTGCGATGCACGGCGAAACTGTCGCCGCCTTCGACCTTCGCCACCAAGGCTGGAAAGCGCCTGGCGGACGAGTGCCAGCAGGACGGTGCAAAGCGCAGCGTTGCCGGAAGGGGGCAGGTGATGCCCCGCGCCCGCAAATAGGTTTCGGCCAAGGTACCCGCGATGGGCTGCGCTTCGTCCCAGATCCGGCGCGCCTGCGCCGCGCGCTTTGCTGCTTGCTGGTCCTGTTCAATTTTACGCTGGGCGAGGACCGCCGGGTCCGGCGGCGCGTAGCTGCCATGGGTGACGCCCGCTGCGGCCAGAATATCGCAGAAAGCGCAGCCGGATTTCTTGCAGTTAGCCAAGAGGCGGCCGTTTTCACCATTGCGCAGCGTCAGGGCATTTTGCTGTTTCCGTCCTTCGGGCTGGCAAACCGGGCAAGCGGCCGTACCGTAAAAACCCCACCAGCTGCCGTGAAGGGCGCGGGTCAGGTGTTCCGCATCCACCATCAGTACACCCTCCCAACATCGCGGTGCACACGGCAGTGCAATATCATCGCGCGCGTGTGAGAGCCTTGTGTCGCGTCCGCCTTGGGGACGCTCAGTGATGCGATCTGCAGGCCAAGAGCGTGAAAGCTGGTGGCATCAGCGGCTCTGCACGGGATCACGTGGAGAATGGCCATGGGTGCATTTACTCCCGTGCAGCGCCACCGCATTCGCGCCGAATAAACAGGTTCGGGGAGCGTCAGAGGGAACGGGGCATCTGCATGGAGCGTCGCCAAGAAATGGGCAGAGAAACGCTGGAACGCGCGCTTTTCCGGTGCTATATTCGGGGTGTTCGTCGCAGCCGCAAACGAAACATCCCGCGCCGTGTCAGCCCCCCAGCTGCACGGCGCAACCATTTTGCAAAGCATGTATTATGCGACGCCCTGCGCACGGTCATCGACCCATGCTGCCACGTCGGTATCCTTCCATCCGACGGCACGCTTGCCCAGCTTGATTGGCTTGGGAAAGATGCCCTCGGCCATCATCGCGTAAATGGTGCTGCGCGACAGCCCGGTAATTTGCAGCACCGACGGCAGGCGCAGGATCGTTGTGGGTTTTTGCTCTTTCATCTTTTAGCCCTCTGGTTTGAGCGAGAGCAAAAGAGGTCGGGCAAAATAATGTGCACGGCTCTATTGCCCCCGCTCGGGGTGCAATTTGCCGTCGCCACATCTTGCGCGACTGGGGCCGAATCTCCTTGGCCTTAGCCGAAAGTTAGCGCATCAACAGAGTAGGCGCAAGACCAAAGGTAACATGCTGTATGCGGATGCGCATCGAGACCTATATGTTGATGGGCTTGTAGTTCGGATTGGTGCGCATGGCCGGAGTATTTTGGCAGTCGCGATAGTGTCCCAAGACATTCTCTAATCGCCTTGGTCAAGGGCTGATCTTTCTGCGGTTCGTCATGCGTGCCGGGCTCTTCGATTCTCTCCGCGGTCGCTGCGTGGGCGCCGCATGTTGGCGTTCAGGGGTGGAAGGATCGAAATGGTGTGCGCGGTCTTGGCCGCAACCGTGGGAGCGATCTCTTCCTCGCTGCGCGTCCCGGCTGGACGCGTTCGGTCGCGCTGAGGATCAGCATCGTTACTTCGGCGCTGGCGTCCTGATCAACTAGGGGCTGTTGACGTTCAGGATTCCCAAATCACCTAACTTCTGATTCAAGGTTGCAAACAGAGGAGAGCAGCCTTGACCCGAAGAGTTTTGACAGATGCGCAATGGACAATCATCGAGCCGTATTGTCTCGGTAAATCCACTGATCCAGGGCAGACTGGGCGCGATCCCCGCCTGTTTTTGGAAGCGGTCCTTTGGATTGTCCGCACCGGGGCGCAATGGCGCGAACTACCGGTTGAATTTGGTAAATGGAATCCGGTGTTCAAGCGGTTCCGCAGGTGGGTCAAGGCGGACACTTTCCACCTTATGTTCAAAGCATTATCCTCGGATGCGGACCTCGAGTACGCGATGATCGACGGCACCATCGTCAAGGTTCATCGTTCGGGTCAAGGCTCAAAAGGGGGACTCTTTGCCAGGCCATCGGGCGCTCTCGCGGGGGCATAACAACGAAGATACTGGCGCTGACAGATGCGCTCGGCAACCTCGTCGATTTCTGCCTGATGCCAGGGCAAGCCCATGACCTGCGCGAGACCGATACGCTGATCTGCGACCTGTCCGCTGGGCATCTGCTGGCCGACAAAGCCTTCGACGCCGACTGGCTGCGCAACGCCCTTCTGGATCGCGGCATCACGCCGGTCATACCGCCGAAATCCAATCGTAAGTTACCGGCGGAGTTCGACAAAGAAACCTACAAGTGGCGGCATCTGATCGAAAACTACTTCGGCAAGTTGAAGGAAAACAGAGGGATAGCCATGCGCTCCTGCAAGACAGGCCAGAGCTTCAAAGCCTTCGTCTACATTGCGGCAACAATCATTCAAATCAGATGAACGTCAACAGCCCCTAGATCGCCAACCCAGCGGCCCCAAGCGGCCAGGAGATAATCAGTTCTGGTCCGAGTCGCTTGATCAGACATATTCCCACCCTGTGAAGGCGGGGCAATCGGGTGCCGGACGGATGAAGTGCGGCATGACGCTGCAAACTGTCTATTAGCGGATGTGGCTCAGAGTCTTGCCGCACATCTTGCGCGTTCGGTGCGAGTTAATACCCCATACTGTTCCTATCGACAAGGTGGGGTCGTGTCTCGAATCTGGTGGAAATTGTCCGGCGGCGTCCTCCGAGCATGGTGATTTGGGCCTGATCAAGCCGCGAGGTCAAGACTGATCGGAGCGATGGGCTGAGCCAAGGTTTCCCAGCCATCAACCTTTCGCATCTGGATTTGGCCCGATGCCATCAGCGCCCAAAGGAGCATCGGCACGGATTTCGGCATCGCGTTGAGCACGTTGCCGGTCTTGTGGACCCAGCATCGTTGCTCGCGCGTGCTGCCGAAGACCTCGCGCAGAGCGGCCCAGAACCCCAGGGCGCCGTCGCCAATGGCCAGCTCCGGGGCGCGAGTGAGGCCGCGGCGCTTGAGATCCATCAGCAACTCGCGCCAGCTCTGCGTGCTCTCGCGATAGCCGTCGGTGAGGCCCAACACTTCCTTGTGGCCCAATTCGTCGGCACCGGTCAGGACCAGAACGCACTGTTTTCCCCTTGTCCATGCGCGGCTGGAAATAAACCCCGTCGGCCCAGATGTAGACGATTCGCCGGGCCCCGAGGTCACGGCGCTGCCAGCGGTCATATTCGTTCCACCATGCCGCCTTGAGCCGCGAGATGGTGGTCGAGGACATCCCCGCCGCGTTCGGCTCCAGCAGCGCCGTGAGCGCCTCCTGGAAATCGCCGCTGGAAATGCCCTTGAGATAAAGCCAGGGCAGCAATTCCTCGACCGACTTCGCCTTGCGCAGGTAGGGCGGCAGGATCGATGACGTGAACCGCACCTTCTCGACCCCGGCGGCCCGGTCGCGAACCTTGGGCACCTGCACGGGCAACGGACCGATCCCGGTCATCACCTCGCGCTCCGGCAGATAGCCGTGGCGCACGACGCGGGACCGGCCATCTTCGGTCTTGTCATCGGCATGGGCGGCAAGCAGAGTGGACAGTTCCGCTTCTACCGCCTGCTCGATCAGGCGCAACGCGCGCCGGAGCGCAGGATGTCCGTCAGCGGGTCGGGCGAAAATCCCGATGGATCAGGCAATGGCGTGATGGTAGTCTTAGTCATGTGGCATATCCCTTTCTCTTCGGAGAATTGACGGCGCGTGAACACGGCCATGATATGCCGCCCCTCAGGGGCCATCACCAACTTTCAGCTATATCTCAAGAAGAGCTCGCTATGCCCACTATAGAACTGACTGCACCCATCGAGGACTCTCTTATCGAGGCTAGGATCACCCGCTTCGGCAGGGGTGCTCCGTATAAAGCCGGCCAGGTTGTGAATGCTGCCCGTCACTTGCTGACCGGAGAAGGAGCGCGACAACCAGGGAACTGGCTTTTGAACTTGGGGGCATACAGCTATAGTGTTACTGGCAATCCCACGCTATTAAAAATGTCAACTGGTCGGTTCTGCAGCCTCGCGGCAGGACTTGAAGTTGCTGATGGAAAACACCCACTGTACTGGGCATCCACCAGCCCATTTTTCTATTCGCGTGACCATGCTTTCGACCCAGACGTAACGAACCCGCGTCACGCTAATCAAAGTTATGGCCCAGTAACCATCGGTCATGATGTATGGGTTGGGCGCAATACAACGCTGAAGGCTGGGCTGAACATCGGACACGGAGCGGTAGTGGCTTTTGGTTCAGTTGTCGTTCACGACGTTGAACCATATACGATTGTCGGTGGAAATCCAGCCCGAGTAATCCGTCCGCGTTTTGATGAAAGCATCATTGAAGAACTTCTTGCCAGCCAGTGGTGGGATTTTCCGCCTGAGGCGCTGTCAACAATGCCTGTTCATGATACTATTGAGTTTCTCAAAGAATGCAGGCTTATGAGTGGTGAAAGGTATATATACCGCGAAGTGAGTCTCAATAGTTAGGTGGGTCTAGCATCTGGTAGATCACTGAAATACAATATCACCGCATCTTGGTCATCAAACTGCTCGATGTCTAATGCCAGGACCTTTAATTAGTTCACTCTGAACAACTCTTATCCATCTGATTTATCGAGATAAAGCGCCGATTTTTCTGGGCAAGACTTGCAAGGTTTTGTATTCTGGCAATAGAAACCCTGCAAATTCGAGCCGTGATATGAAGCCCAGAACGCCACCCTCGGAACAGAATGATCTCTTCCGCGCCCGATTGGTCGAGATGATCGACATGCGCCACGAATTGGTGAAGCTCGCTGAGCTGATTGACTGGGAGGTCTTCGATCGAGAATGGGGTGGTTTCTTTCCGTCCCATACCGGTCGCCCGGCGACGCCGTCGCGGCTGGTGGCGGGGCTGCTGTATCTTCAGCACGCTTTTGCCCTTTCCGATGAGGCCGTCGTGGCGCGATGGGCCGAGAACCCTTATTGGCAGCACTTCTGCGGCGAGAGGTTCTTTCAGCATCGTCTGCCGATTGACCCGTCCTCCCTGACACGCTGGCGCAACCGGATCGGTGAGGAAGGTGTGGAGTGGCTGCTGACCGAGACGATCAAGGCCGGTGAACGCGCCGGGGTGGTAAAGGGCAATGATCTCAAGCGGGTCACTATCGATACCACCGTGATGGAGAAGAACATTGCCCATCCGACGGACGCCCGGCTTTATGAAACAGCGCGGCGCAAACTGGTCCGGTTGGCCCGCGAGGCCGGGCTGAGCCTGCGCCAGAACTACAACCGTCTGGGGCCTCGGCTGGCTGGTCAGATCGGCCGTTACGCCCATGCGCGTCAATTCAAGCGGATGCGCAAAGCGCTGCGCAGGCTCAAGGGCTACACCGGGCGCGTGCTGCGCGACATCGAGCGGCAGTTGGACAAGATTCCAGAGGGCGCGCTGAGGATGCGTATTCTGGAGATGATCGCTCTGACCCACCGGCTGCTGGCGCAAAAGGTCAAAGACAAGAAAAAGCTCTACAGCCTGCATGAACCGGCGGTGGACTGCATATCCAAGGGCAAGGCGCACAAGCGTTACGAGTTCGGCACCAAAGTCAGCGTGGCCACGACCAACAGGGGCGGCTTTGTCGTCGGGATGCGGGCGCTGCCCGGCAACCCTTACGATGGCCATACGCTGGCCGAGGCGCTTGAACAGGTCGAAATCCTGACCGATCAGCGGCCAGACATGGCCTTTGTGGATCGAGGGTATCGAGGCCACGGCGTCGATAACGTGAAGGTCTTCATCAGCGGCGCCCGGCGTGGTGTCACCCGGACGATCGCCAGGCTCTTGCGACGACGCAGCGCTATCGAGCCAATGATCGGCCATAGGAAGAACGACGGTCGCCTGACCAGAAGCCCCCTGAAAGGAACCGCCGGAGATGCCCTCTTCGCCGTGCTCTGCGGATGCGGTCACAACATCCGCATGATCCTCAGGCACCTGAGGACTGCTTTTTGTCAGTTGATCTGGCTCATCACCCGACTTTGCATAATCATGGTTGTGAAAGCGACGTCCACCCAGCCGAACCAGATCGGCAAAATGGCTGCGTGAGGCCGTTGTTCAGGACGGACTATTATAGCATGTCATGCGCAATTATGTGTTTTCGTGCTTCTAGTGTGATAAGCGGACAGTCAATATATCGCCTATTATTTTTGCATTAAAATCTTCACCTAGCATATGAAATAATTGCTCCAGCGAATAGGGATCAGTAGAAACTTCTTCGTAACTAGCAGAAAAGGTGTTTGTGCGATGTTGACTCGCATAACTTGCGAATCGTGCGTCCTGTTCAAAAACCATACGCTTAACTTCATTGGGATCATGCTGGCGCCACCAGCCTGAACGAGATACTGCATCTGCATCTCTCGTGTTAAAAACGAACTTAGCATTTTTAAAGCTTTGCGACATAAAGTTCAGTACGGATGGCAAATCATCCCCAAACTCATCGTAGCGAATTTCTTTAAACCCGATCCACCTAGCTGTCGGTGGAGGTCTTAAAACATCGTCGACGAAAGCGTCTACCATCCGGTCCGCAAAATGCATAGGACGAAAATATTTTGTTCCATACCAAGGGTTTGACGGATGGTCGCCTCCCTTGTCTCCCCAGGCTGATTTTGCCCCCTTTACTTTGCGCACAGCGTTCCAAATTTGTAATATCACATTGTCGTTTTCACCGCAGAGATGCGCGCCGGGAATGCTCTGTAAAATTGTCTGTAAAAGAGTAGAGCCGGACCTACCGTAAGTAACGATGAAGATACAGCCTTTTAGGTGGGGATAGCGTGAATCAAAGCGGTGAGCGCGATTAGACATTTTATTGGCCACTATGGTTAGAGCGATCTGTCTTCTGGTCTGCTGCCTATATCAGCGGAGCAAGCACAAACTATCGCTCGGTAAGTCGGGATCTATCACACAATTTCACGGTCAAACACGAAGGCATCCATTTCCTCGATTTGCAGGACCTCCGTCTCAGGCGGCAGGAACATCATGATGCCGAAGCAATGAACGTTCCGCTTGTCGCTCAACAGCGGCGACAGGTCGATCCGGCGCAACTGGCCCCCCTCTTCTGCTAACAGCGTCAGCGTCACAGGAATTGATGTATCCTCCCACACCATATCCTCGTCATACTCGCGCAGTACCAAGCCGGCTTCAAGCGGCTTTCCTGCTCCGGTCTTCCCTTTTGCGTACAGCAGCACAGTGATAGACCCAGTATTATGTACATCCTCAAAACGAAACTCTAGATTGCGCCAGTCGCCGCTGGCCGTTTCGCTGAAATCGACCGCGAGCATCCCGCCTTGTCGGGCCACGGTCATGCGTCGGCCCTCGCCGGGCTGAAAGTCGAGAAACACTTCGGGCGTGATCGGGCGATGTTCCGATGTTTCTCCTGTCCAGAGTGCCTCGGCGTCCACATCCAGTCGCTGCCGCTTAAGCGAAGGTGATGGGCTCGCCGCATGGACTCCACGCATTCGTCTGACCTGCTCAAGACCGTAGTGTGCTTTCGCGGTTCGGACAGAGGTGACGGTTAGTCCGTAAACATCGAGCACCACATCGCGGGCTTCGATGAAAAATATCAGCCGTGCTGTCGTGATCTCTCCGTGCGCAAGGGTCGGCAGATCGCGCAAGGAGATGGGGAAAGCTTGGGCCATGCGATTGCGGCGCAACTCGACCTGAAGTGAGCTGACGTCTTCGCTACGCCCATCTTTGTAGAAGATGCGCAGCAGGGCGAAAAGCGTGACAGATTGTGGACTGGCTGCATCGAGCGTAGGCACGATCTGCCCAATATTATCTAGATGCTTTCCCGCGATGTCGTATTCCATCGAATACCAGTTTGCCGCGCCCATCTTGATCGGGCGAATCCGATAATGCGGTGCACTGATTTCTGGATTTACCGCAGACAGCGCAACTTTCCCACCGACGTTCGGCTCGAAACTGACCCGTAGCCCCTTGCTGATTTCGAAGCCGAAATCGTGGATGCGTTCGGCTCGCGTCAAAGAAACGAAGTCTCGGTTTTCGGGGTCGATCTCGATACTCTCAATTACTTCAAGCATTACATCCAGTCTCGCTTCATTTGATTCATCGTTTTGCTCGCACTCACAATATGGAACGCACGATTATTTGCGCAGGCTGCTTTCCTTACCCGCGATGTGGTAGAAGTTATTCGGTCCATTTGCATTCATGAAAGCTGCAAGATCGGCACCCCATTCGTTATAGAGTTTATGGTGCTTTTGGGTGATCTTTTCGTAGTTGATGTCCCACAAACCGCCGGTCGAGCGGAAGATCGAGTCTGGGCGGATGCGATATTCGAACAGCGCCTCGGGGATCATCACGCCGCGATGTCCTCCCGCAAGCAGAGAAATCACACCTTCCCAGTCATCCAGAAACATGCGCAGATCCGGGTCGTGCCAGCCATCGCGCTCGAAGGCGGATCGTTTGTAGACTAGAGATTGGCAGTTCGTCTGGTTCATAATGAGCTGAATCGGCGGTTCGGCATTCCAGGTCGCCCAGTTCCGAATCCGGCCATGCGCGTTGTAATCCTCGATCCACGCACCGCAGAACGAGACGTTGTCGTAAGCCTTGAGAATGCGAATCGCCTTTTCATAATAGCGGGGGCCGATCAAATCATCAGCATCGAGCAGCGAAACGAAGGGCGCACGTGACTTCCGCACTCCAGTATTGCGTGCGTTAGCGACGCCGCCATTGGGTATCGACAGGATCCGTAATGTCTCTGTGCTCAGCCCGTGCGCCGCGTGGAGCGTAGTCAGCTTCTCCTGCGAATTTGCATCGGTCGATCCATCGTCGATCAGCACGATCTCATAATTCACAAACGTGCTCTTGGTGATGCTGTCGATGGTTTCGTCAATGAAGGCGCCCATGTTGAAATAGGGAACGACAATTGAAAGTTCGGGTCCGCTTCGCACTGTCTTAGACCGCTGAAAAGCATTTTCGAAGCGACGCTTTCGTCGAGACGCTTGATTCGCGTTGCGAGACCTGTCCACTATCTTGATGAGAGAGCGCGAAAACCGGCCCAGAGTGGCGCTATCATGACCAGCCGCGGGCTTTTTTAGCGGCTCGGTAGGAGCCGGCATGATACAATCTGCTTTTGGCGGCGATAGGAAAGGGAACGATGGGGGGTGGGTTAGCTTCTCCACAGCAATCTCGGCGACCAATGCTTCCTTCTTTCGGAAGAATGCCCCAGGATCGCATTGCTCGCGAACTCTCTCGTAGGCGCTTCTGCGCATCTTCGCGCGCTCGTCTTCGGACAGTGCCATAGCCTTGCGCAACACCGTCGCGAAAGCTTCCGCATCTAGCACGTTGGTCAGGAACATATCCTCTCCATCTCGCGCAAGTTCCCGAATACCACCGTTTATTCCTGCAATACAGATGGTGCCTTCGCTCATCGCCTCGAGCACGCTATAGGGAAAATTGTCGAAATGCGAAGGATGCACTTGCGCATAAGCTGCTCTGGCGTTCTCAGCGATTTCCCGGCGAGGCCGCTTGCCCATGATCCGGAGCAATCCCTGCTCTATATATTTCTTGTACCGCTTCTCAATGTAGGTGGAATAATCGGTGTCAGTCACGGTGAAATATGTGTCATCACCGTAGATGTGGAAGGGCACCTCGACACCTTCCCTCCAAATAATCTCGAACGCTTTAATCGCGGTCTCGACGCCTTTCCAATGGGTCAACCGGGAAGCCATATAGAAATGATCGGGATGAGTTGGCGTTTCCTCTAGCTTCGCTTTCGGCATGATAAATGGATTGTGCAAAACAGCGCTGCGCCGCAACCGGGCCCCGTTACGCGCAAGCTCGCCGCCGACCAGATCAAGTATTGCCTGCGAACAGCCGATAACAAGATCTGCACCGCTTAACGCCTGCAGTTCCAGTTGCCCCGTCCAGTAATTCGGAAGACGATAGGTCGGAATTTGATTGAAGCGGTCGATCAGATAAGTAGGCGTATGGGCGGTGACGAGAATCGGGACATCTTGCAGACACGAATTGAGGCAGAGTTTCTGCTGAATCGTTAGCGCACCGATTGCGAAGCCATCGGCAAATTCGACATAATCGGGCCGCGCAAGGTTGAGCGTTCCCATGTTCAGCTGAGTCATGAGTAGATCTGCGAACCGCTCAAAAAGTCGTGAGACGTTGACCCAGTAACCGATGGAATCGCGCTCATGAGAGCGGTTAGGATTGATCGTCACCAGTTGGACATTGTCATGCAGATAACGGCGCGCGACAAGGCCGGATTGGCTGCGCGAAAGCGCGAAAACCACCAGCGATGAACCTGGCCGAGCTGCGTACGCTTCAGTCACAATCCGCATGTATGAACTGAGCCCGCCACCGAAATCCGGAGGAAATTCAAAGGTAAAGTACCAAGCATGCATCTTTAAAGTCTCGCGCCATCAGTTGCCATTTTAGGGTCCAGATGGTGTGCTAGCTTCTAGTTGCGAGATAGGCAAGTGTCGAAGGCGACTTTAACGCATAGGTTGAGCTAGCCTCTTTTTCGACCGAACACGCTGGCGCAGGTGATGGGCTCATCTGTTGGCGGGAACAAGGACTTGCGCTCCAGCTCATCCACTGCCGGTGACGAACGAGGCTCTAGGATGCCGCTAGCGCCACCACGTTGTCGCCGAAATCCTGCTCGCCGCGCAAAAAAGCGCCCCAAGCTGCCATCATCGTCCGGCGCCGCTCCAGCATGTCGCTGCGCTGATAGGCCCGCTCGACTTCGGAGCCGATGAAATGCGCCAACGCGATTTCGGCCATGTCACGGGGATAGCCCTGTTCCGCCGCCCATTGCCGGAAGGTCGAACGCAGCCCGTGTGGGACGGCAGGGCGCTTGCTGCGCGGATCGATATAGCCAGCTTCTCCCGATTTCTCCTGATCTGCCTGAATCCGGCGCATGACTGCGGAAATCGACATATCGGACAACATCCCTCCACGCGGTGCGAAAAACACATAGGGCGAATCTTCCATGCGGGGCAGGGCGCGCAAAAGCGCAACTGCTTCTGGCGTCAGCGGGACACGGTGCTCGCGCCCGCCTTTCATTCGCGACGCCGGAATCGTCCATTTCGCCGAAGTCACAAGCGGCGTTTCGTCAGTTGTGTCGGTTTTGTCCTCGGCACCAAAGTCGACTTCGTCCCACGTCATGCCGCGAACCTCGCCGGAGCGCGCCGCCGTCAAAGTCAGGAACCTAAGCGCCTTTGCGGCCATGCCATTGCGCTCAACCAGATCGGCCCACCAGCGAGGCACGTCTGTCAGCGCCAGTGCAGGCTGATTGCCACCCTTCGCTATCTTGGTGGGCTTAGGTAGGATTTCGGATAGGTTCCCTTTCCACCGGGCTGGATTGTCACCGGTGCGATGCCCGGCAACGGTTGCCCAAGAAGTGACGCTTTCGATCCGACCGCGCAACCGCTTTGCTGTTTCGGTTTTGGTGTGCCAGATCGGCTCGAGCACACGCAAAATGTCTTGCACGGTGATCGCCGAAACCTGTTTTTGTCCAAGAACCGGTAACGCGTAGGTTTCTAGCGTTGAGCGCCATTGCTTGCGATGCTTTTCATTGTGAAACTCGGAGAGTCTAACGGCAAGATACTTGTCGACCGCCTCTGCAAAGGTAAGTCCCGCGCGCGCCTTCCGTTTATCAGCCAGCGGGTCACCTCCCAGCATCGCCTTGCCGCGGTTGTCTAGCGCGACTTTGCGTGCCATCGCTAGGGACACGGCTGGAGGGCCGCCAAGTCCGATTTCGCTACGCTTGCCGCGGATGGTGATGCGCTGCACCCACTGCTTACCACCATTTTTGCGCACGAGAAGATACAGGCCATTTCCGTCAAAGTATTTTCCCGGCTCTGTCACAGTCTCCACAAAACGTGCTGTCAGCGCCTTCTGAGGTTTCCGAATGCCATCACCCATGAAAATATATCCCCCATTATATCCCCCACCTTGCAGCAGATTGCCTTGGATTATGCCGGACGGTCTCGGTGTTTGAAAGGATTAATATTGTTTATTAACAATAAGAGCGAGGAGTTCTCTGTATGATGCCGGATGAGTCTATGGCGGCCTCTCGCTCCGCCACTTGCCCTTGCGAAAGCGTTCTCCCGATCCGGCCGCGGCCGGATTTTCTCGTTGTATTCGAGGGTTATGCGCGAGGGGCTGTGAACTGGCCGCAGCTCCGGGAGGACGGGAGACCGTCTCTAGTGGCGAGTATTCTCCCGACCTGTCAACCAGCTCCATTTCGGTTCAGTGGCGTAAGCGTCTGTTTTTGCGAAATATCTCTCTGGCACTTATGTATTCAGAGTTCTTGTTCCGTCCGCCTAGAGAAAGCGACCGACGTCGAACTCTGCATCGTTATCCGACGTGCACATCCCCCAGTGACAAAGCGCCTTCAGCTTCCCAATCCGCATAGCATCGGCCATCTGCAAGCTTCCAAAGGATGCGTCCGTTCGCGCTGGCTCCGATCACGGTTGCCGCCGCCGCAGATGCCGACGTGAAGCTATAGTTACTGGCGAATATTAGGGACCCAGCATCCTCTCGAAGAACGCCTGATTTCAGAAGAGTATCCCTCAGAGCAAGGGCACCCTTCGGGATGGTCGGCGTAGTGCGCGAGCGGGCCTTCGAACCCTCCTTGACCACAAAGTCGCCTGACTGCGCGATCGACATTTCCGCATTAAAGCCCTCCCCCCTGAAAAAAAGACTGGGCTAGAGTCCACTCCGGCCGCGTTCAACTGCTCTGTTGGCTCAGCCGGTCTACCGCGCATCTCACGGAACAAATCCCACCCGAGCGCGCCGACTAGCGTCTTCGTCTGGTCGACGAACTCCTCCATGGCCGCCCTGTCTGGCAGCGGAAGTTTACCGGCATCTTCTGAAGGACGCTTGCTGTTCGGAACAAGCCATCGCGGATTCCCTCCCACCGCCCGGATAAGGCAGGCCTCCACGTATCGCGCGTGGCTCTTTGTCAGGTTCTCATCCTTGCTGATGAGCACCACGGTGTCGGTCCAAAAGCCCTTCGGATCTCGTCCCGCATCATTCGAATTGTGAGTGTATAATCGCGCACCTATACCTTCTGATTCCCCTATATAGGCAATCAGAAGGTCGGATTCATTCTCGTCTGTGCCGATAAGAAGGTACACTCCTGGGCGCTCAATCTCTGGGAACGCCTCCCTGACGCGTCGAAGTTGATTCCTTCGGAAGGCGATTGCCTGAATTGTAGACATAGATATCTGCGCGACGCGGATTCCGTTTGGGTCGCCATCAAGTAGGAAAATGTTGATCGAACGAGGCTTCAAATCGGACAACTCCCGCCGTGGATGATGAGGTCGCGTCGCGCGTCACTCTCCATCAGCTTGGTCTTCTGCCGAGCTATTGAGCTTGCGATAGGCTTCAGATGAGAGCCAACCCGTCACAACTTTTTGAAACGATCGGTCATTCATGAATCGTGCAAAAATCTCCTCGTTCTGATCCATCCGCTCGACAAACAGCGCCTCCAAAAGGTTCTTAAAAACAAGCTCAAACTTGTCGCCAGGGTTGACCATGGCTGCCTGGCGAAGTGCATTGTCAGAGATCGCGGCTTCTATGATTTGATCGAAGAATAGTTGGTCCGCCTGATTAAAGTCTGTTCCAAATCGATCATTTACCACGTCGATTAGGCGCGACAGCGGAACCGCCTCTTCACGCAGCACGCCACTACCGACCTCCGAAGGGCCGTCGAGCCGATTAGACTGTCCCTCGTTAAGGCTGATTGAGCCTTCGCTGATTTTCTGAAGACGATAGTATTCAAGCCGCACCTCGTCATCGAACTGGTAGGAAGGCCCAGCGCCGCGTTTCGGCAGCTTTGTCGCGAGGTGGCGCAGAAACACATACAGGCGTTCCAGGTCCGTATCCTGATAGGGAATGATCTGGCTGGACCTGTCGCGGTTTGATGCCGCTCCTTTGAAGGCATTTACTGCAACAAAGGAGACGAACTATGGGCACGGCAATTGCTTCAGCATCAGCCATATCGTTTTTCTGGCGTTTGACGTAAGGCTTCACGTATTGTGGCGGGATTAGACGCGAACTGTGACCGAGCCTGCCAACCTCCCGCGCCCAGCCATGTGCGGTCGCACATGCTTCCATCGCAATGATACACTTCGGTTGTTCGGAGAGAAAAGGAAGAACCTGATTGCGGGTCAGCTTCTTACGGAAAACGACCGCGCCGGTCTCGGATGCGCCATGAGCCTGGAAAACGTTTTTTGCCAGATCAAGGCCGATGATGGTAACTTGTGCCATATTGATGCGTCCTTTCGAGCACTATGCTGTGACGTCACCATGACGATACATGGCGATGCCACCAAGGTGGCGGCATCCACACCATCATATCCCTTTCTCGATTGAGAATTGACGGCGTCTGAACACCGCCATGATATGCCGCCCCTCAGGGCATCACCAACTTTCGCGCGTTTCTCAAAAATCCCCTCAGAACCGGAGTGCCACTGAGCGCGCTCAAAGGCCCCCACAATCGATACTTGGTGCTTCTTGGCCTCTGCTTAGAAACTTGAGCGCCTTCCAGCCCACCTTTCCGTTCTTTGCCTTTCGCAGTACGGCTCGTACGGATCGTTCTGCGGCCTCACCGTCACCGACTTTCTTCGCCAAGTCGGGCGGGACGAAGACGTCGCCGCGAGGATTGCGAAGGAAGGCGAAGCTGTTTCCCTCGTGCCGCTCGATCCGGCCCGTTACGTCCTCGCAGAACCCCGGGATTACTTCGGCCTCGGCCCGTCTCCAGTCAGTCGGCTTCTCAGCCGGGTCGGTGCTTCCGATCTCTACGATAGTGCCCGGCTCGACCTCGGCGATTTCTGGAAAGCGCCCGTGGGGCATCGGAGATCCACTCTCCACGCCAGTTGCCACATAAGTGAGGGCCTTCTTCTCGTTAATGTGCTCGACGACGCCGAGGGAGTAAACAACAGGCCTTGCATCAAGCTCCGCGAGGAGTTTTCTCGCCGCGCTCGCGGCCTTCGGCGGAGGCTTCGGCCGATCCGTTCGAAACTCGCGCGTGTACCAATCGCTCTGCAGCAGCCGCGACAGTTCCGCCGGCGTCTTGAAACCATGCTCTTCGCGATAACGCGCTGCTAGGTGTGCCTGAAAGGCCGCTTCGTCGAACCTCTCCTGCGCTGCCAGAAGCTCGGCCAGCCGAATCCGGACGCGCGCAACCTCCTGCTCGTCCCGCGCCAGTTCCGTGGCATGGACGTAGCAAACCACGGCCTTCGCGGGCTGCGTCTTTTCGAGTATCTCGCCGAGCAGGGCCCAAGGCCAGGCGGCTCTCGACTGCCTTCGCAATATCGGTACGAGACGACGCACTGCGTCTTGAAACCGATCCTCGCTCAGGTCGATCTTGCTCTGGTAGTAATTGAGCCACTGGTCGGTCGGATCTTCCGCAAGCGCTTGTGCCAGGATCGTTAGCGCCCAACGGACCGGATCGGAGTCCCGACGCCCCTCAGCCGCCGCGGATGCAGCCTCTCGAGCAACCGCACGGACGAACCTGCGCTGCAGGCTGTCGACCCGCCTGCCGTCCTCGGTGACGAAGGGCGCTAGGTCCTCGGCCTCAAAACCGTCGATGCCGGCCCATTGCGCAAAAGCGAGAAAATCCGGCCAATGGCGGGAAACCTTTCCGGCAAGGCGTAGCATCTGCGAGAAGGCTGTATCGCCACGGAGGGGAGCGCCTATCTGCGAGAATTCGCGCATATACGGCGAGATGCGGTGGCCCATCGCGGAATCGGAAAGTCGTTTCTGCTCGTGGTCCTCTACGATCTTTTTGGCCTGATCGTAGATTGCCCAAGCATAGGCCCGTAAAAACCAGAGGTCGTTTTCATGCCCCAAGAGGCTGGCGCGGGCTGCTTCCAGCGCCTCTGCGGATTTTCCTGCGCGGCGCAGCGCAAAAATCTCTTTTGAGTCCATATCCTAGTTTTTCAGCTGCTTCATCAGCCGCTGAACCTCGCTGTACAGTCCGCCGCTTGCGCCTGGTCCCCCGACCTCCTGTGCTGCCGTCCATGTCTTGGAGCCATCGTAGGTGAAGTCGATGTCGCCGCGCCGAGAACCGTCGGCAAAGGAAACGCGTAGCCGATAAGGCATCAACTTGAACGATGTACGGCGTATCTCAGCCCCATCGAGCGACGCGTCGAGGCGTTTCAGGAAGTCGGCCACGAACTCATCCGGTTCTTCGCGGTCATGAGGACCTTCCAGCCCGTCGAACGCGGACAGTGCTTCCGCAAGAAGGCTCTCATCCGAGCGCGTGCCGGGAGTGGGCCCAAACCGGCGGAGAAGGTTCTTGCCGTTGTAGTAGTACTGGAGTTCTGCTGTTGCCCCGTCCCGCACCAAGGTGTAGCGCTCACAGTATTCGAGATGCGCCAGTCTTGCGACATCGATGCCTCGGGCTGACCAGCGTTCCCGAAGCTGTCGATGCCGAGGCAGCAGTGTGGCCGTTGCCGTTGAGAAAGAGAACCGATCCCAATCGGGATCTAGCTTGGCGGCCTCCGACTCGCCAGTGCATGTGACCTCCTCGGCGACATCGATCTCGCCCCACATGTCCGCTGAGATTACGTCGAAGTCAGGCGGCTCGACGACGTATAGACGGCGTTTGGCGCGGGTAAGCGCGGTATACGCCCAGCGGAAGAAGGCGCGGTTCCGGGCGCCCCCGACGTCGGCGAAGTCCACCAGCACTTCGTCCCACTCGCCGCCCTGCGCCTTGTGGCATGTCATGGCATAGCCGAATTTTACCTGGACTGCGTTGAAGTACGGGTCCGCTCTGAGATTCTTGGCGAACTCTCTGGACTTGGGCTTCAGCTGCGGGTTCCGCTGGCGGAAGTGAACGAGGAGCGCCCGCTGTTCGAGGGGCGTCAATTCCCGCCCCGGAGAGTCGAGAAGGTTCTCGAGTATTTTGCACGGCAGTCTGACGACGGTCCCGTCGGCCTCCCTGTAGGCGACGGTTGCGTCCCGGAAGGAGAGTTCGACGCTCCCTCCGCCCTTGACCGGCACGGAGGCGCGCTCGGCTGTCGGCGTCACGTCCAGCACCTTGACGAGATCGCCGTTGCGCAGGGAGACCAAGTGGGCGTTGCGGTTCACCAACAGGATATCGCCGACCTGCACAGGGCGCGACGCGTCGCCCCAGAGCCGCTCGCGGATGCCGCGATTGTACTCCAGCGCGGCGGCGTTGGACCGGACAACAGCCACGCTCGAGCCGCGCGATCGCACGCTCCGCTCCAGGACGTCGAATGCGACCTCGGACTCGATCCGGATGATCTCCTCGCCATCCGGCTCCAACGAGAAAGCGTTGAAGACTTCGGCGGCGATCGCCTTCCGAATCTCGGTGGCCCGCTCAAGGATTGCGCTGCCCTCGCGCTGGCGCATCACCGTTCCGAGCTGGAAGGTGGACACCGTCAGCCCGAACTCGGCTTCGAGTCGCTGCGGCGATAGGGCCGGCGATTCTTCCTCTCCGACCGGAGGCAACTGAGCTGGGTCGCCCACGAAGAGAAGCTTGACGAGCCGATCGTCGGAGCCCTCTCTGCGCCGGGACCGCGCGAAGGTAACGAGGTCCTTGAGAAGACGGCCAGACCCGAAACGGATCACGTCACCACGGACTTCCCGGTCGCCGACCATGGACGCCTCGTCAACGATGAGGACCGACATTGCCGGCTCGTCCTCCGCGAGCGGAAAGAACCATCGCAGGCCAGGATCGTTCACGGCCTCCGCCTCCTCGTTCACCTCAAGCCTGTCGAGCGCGTAAATCAGGCTGTGGATGGTCTTGGCTTGGACCTCCCAGCCCGTGGCCTGCGCGACCTTGTCCCCCAGGATCCGGGCCGCGCGCCCGGTAGGCGCCGCCAGCGCGCAGGAAAGCTTCATCTCCGCGACAACCTCGACGAGCCTCGCGATCATCGTCGTCTTGCCGGTCCCGGCGCTTCCCGCGAGGACGAAAACGTCGGCCGTGTCATCCATGAGGAAACTACGAACTGCCTCAACGGCTTTGGACTGTTCCGATGTGAGTTCGATTTGCATCCGTACTTCGTCGTGCTGAAAAAACTGGCTCGATGCGCCCTATGCGCGAACTTGACGCGCCCAAGTCTGAGATGCAACGAAGTTTTTTCGGAGTTCCCGAGCGCTCTCGTTCAAAGCCGACGAGGCGAGGGGGTCGTCAAACCGCTCACGGGAACAAGGCGGTGCCAACGGGGATTGGGGGGCGTGCCGCTTGCCTTTTGGTGGGTCCGCTGCGAAATCAGGGCTCCGACTGTCGGATGAAAGCTTGAAGGTTCTTGATCGAAGGTGGTGCTCAGGCCCGCGAGGAGCGCTACCGATCCATCCTGCCAACAGCTACCTCCGGTCGCTGTCTAGCAAATCCGCTCGGAGAACCGATTCATCGCGGTCACCTTCCGGGTCGGGACAGTTGCTTCGCGTCCGTAGATCTCGGATCTGAGCCATGCGATCTCGGTCTCGGGATCGAGGGTGATCGTCCACCAAACTTTGCCAGAGGGAAGCTCGGCCGGACGCCATCGGTAGCCCCGCTCCTTTAGCCTAAGGCGGAGATCGAAAGGGGCGTCTACAGCGCAGATGAGATGCTCCTCCCGAAACGCAGCCTCCCGAACGACCGACATGACCCTGCGGCCAGAAACCGGTAGCTCTTGTGCGAGAAGCGCTAGGCAGGCCTCGCAATCGGCGAGCGCACGATGGGCGTCGTAGAACCACCCGAAACGCATGCCGAGGTAGTCCAACTTGCCGGCCGAGTATCCCTCTCGAAGCCAGTCTACGCTCGCAAGCGAGCAGGACCACGGCTTTTCGGCGAAGCAGTTCCAGTGCTTCTCCACCATCAGCCGATCGAACGCAGCATTGTGGGCCACAACAAGGTCCACACCGGCGACGATTTCCTCGACAACCTTGGTCTCGATCCGACGGCTCTCCAACGTTTCCTGTGTGATGCCGGTAACGAGCATTGCCTCGTCGGAGATGGGTGTCGCGGGTTCACGGAGGCCCTCAAAGGCGCAGTCGTGCTCAATCTCGAGGATCCGGCCGGTTTCAGGCTCGTAGATGAAGGGCAGCATCGCCAGTTGGATAACCTCGTCGACCGCTGGCGACAGCCCTGTAGTTTCAACATCGACGACAAGCGCACGCTTTCGGGAGCCGCCGCGCGGCTCATTCAGGACGCGCGGCAGAGACAGACGAAGAAGCAGTCGCCAGTCGTCGGCTCGAAGTGTCGCGCTGTCCTGAAGGACTTCGTCGGGAGAAGTCGCGAAGATGTCGTAGTCGTTCATGTCGGCCTTGGCCCCGGCAGTCCGCCCGTCATCTTCGACCACGACGCAGATGCCTCAACCTCATCGATCGTGGGCCCTCGGCCTCGATGGCCGCGCATTCGCCTGCAACCATCCCTTGATGTGATTGACGTCGTCTTCCCGCATGATGCCTCGCTGCATCTCCCTAGTGCGCCCTAGCCAGCGAAGTTGCATCGTTCCATCACTTTCAATATCCATGCCCGCTATGCGCTCATGGTCGCCTGCTTTCAACATGCCTTCTTCGAGAAATGTTCGAAGCGAGAAGACCCAGCGGTCTCCTTGATAAGACTTTTCGATCCCGGGAGACACCTTCATTGTCCGAGCAACAAACGCGCCGCCCATAAAAGGAATAAGGAAATCGTAGGCTTCATCCTGCTTGAGAGACGTCAACCCAAAAATCTGCGCAAGATCCCGGGCAATTGCCATCGAGAGCCAGACGAAATAGTCTAGATTCTGCTCGTCAGCGAGGCCGCGTTGAAGCAATCTTGTGATTGTGTGGTGAGACATGTTTGCGACGGTGAGCAATGTAGAGTCCACGCTTTCCTTGGTCGCGATATAGAATAGGTTGTTCAGAAATACTGATCGCTCGTCAAAATCGAGTTCATCGACCTGATCGGATCGGAATACCTCGGTTTCCGGTGCTGCTGTGACCAAATGAGCGCCGACCGATTTAACCAATTTGCTCCATGGGGCGGGCACAAAGACTTTATGGAAAGGCGGGCAAACTAAGGGCGTCATTGTTTCAATGATGCGCCCCTCATGGCCAAGTTGAGAAGAGAGCGCGAACTTTTTGAAGGCTTGGGGCCTTCTCGGACTTTCAAGCCAGGCGCGGATCGCACCGTGGTCCGTCTGTTGTCGGACAAATGCTGTTGCGTATCCCTTTGCCAGCCCTTCGTACATTTTAGATGTGATTCCTTAGTATGCTCGCTATCTTGGACTCTGCAGTCCTGAGCAAGCCCCATCAAGCGGGAAAGTCGTCCGACTTGAGCGGCACCTAGAGGCGAGAGAGAGCCGGCGAACTCTGCCAGCGACCAGCGGTTGCCGCTTCCTCGAACTCGTAGACGGAGTAGGGGGGGATGGCGGCGCTGGCCGGGTGCCGGACTTGATCAGCCGTTCGCGTAGCTGGGCATCGGCCGTGCTCGTTTCGTTACCATACAATCGCTCGCTGGTTGGTAAGCTGCCGGATTCAGAAAGGTGTTAATAAATCAATGGCTTGGATCTCGGAGAACGTTGGATCCCGGTCCCGCCCCCTCCGGGAACTTACTTCAGATTCGCGAGGCGCTTTCGGGTGAGATTGAGCGCATTCGCGTTATTGAGTGAACTTCAGATAGCCAGCACTGGTTCAAACCTTGCCAACTCCTCGCGAAACCATCCTCACCGCGCTGCACACGCGGCTCTCGGCGCTGCCAGCGACCGCCCTGCGCGGCGACGTCCTGCCCGAGCGCGTTCTGGCTGAGGGACTCCTGATCCTGCGCGACGGCGAGCCGGGGGAGCCGGAGGTGACCCTCTCGCCGCTGGCCTACCACTACCAGCACAGGGCCGAAATCGAGGCTGTCGTGCAGGGACCCGACCGTAACGCCGACTTCGATACGCTCTGCGCCAGCATCGGCGCATCGCTCACCACCGACCGGACGCTGGGCGGGTTCTGCGACTGGGTCGAGGCGGAAGCGCCGCGCCCGGTCGATCTGCCGGTCGAGCGCGCTGCCAGCCTGAAGGCTGCCGTGATCCCGGTGGTTCTGCACTATTCCACGGCCGATCCACTCGGCTGACCCAACCGACAACAGGAGTTGAGATATGGCACGAGCCCAGGGGGCGCGGGCGCTGATGGCGCTTGCGTTCGAAACGACCTATGGAACGCCGCCCGCGGGCGGCTTCACCCGCATGCCCTTCGCCAGCACGTCGCTCGGCGCGGAGCAGCCGCTGCTGAACTCGGAGCTTCTCGGCTACGGCCGCGATCCGCTAGCGCCGATCAAGGACGCGGTGACGGCCGATGGCGACGTGTTGGTGCCGCTCGACGCCGAGGCGTTCGGCTTCTGGCTGAAGGCGGCCTTCGGGACACCCACGACCACGGGCGCGGAGGCCCCCTACAGCCACGAGTTCCAGTCCGGGTCCTGGACACTGCCCAGCATGTCGATCGAGACCGGCATGCCCGAGGTGCCGCGTTACGCGATGTATTCCGGGTGCGTGCTCGACCAGATCACCTGGCAGATGCAGCGCTCGGGGCTGCTGACCGCGACGGCGCGGCTGGTGGCGCAGGGCGAGACGGTGGGCACGACGACCAGCGCCGGGACGCCCGCCGCGCTGGAGCTGAAGCGGTTCGGGCATTTCAACGGCTCGATCACCAGGAACGGCACCGCCCTCGGCAATGTGGTCTCGGCCGAGATCACGTATGCCAACAACCTCGACCGGATTGAGACGATCCGGAGTGATGGCAGGATCGACGGCGCGGACCCCTCCATCGCCGCGCTGACCGGCCGGATAGAGGTCCGCTTCGCTGACCAGACGCTGGTGGCGCAGGCCATCAACGGCGAGGCCTGCGAGATGGAGTTCGCCTACGTCCTGGCCTCGGGCGAGAGCTTCACCTTCACCGTGCACGCCGTCTACCTGCCGCGCCCGCGCATCGAGATCTCCGGTCCGCAGGGCGTGCAGGCGACGTTCGACTGGCAGGCCGCCCGCGACAGCGTGGTCGGGCGGATGTGCACGGCAACCCTGATCAATGACATCGAGGTGTATTGAGGATGTTGACGCTCGACCTGACCAACGCGCCGCGCTGGCATGATCTCGCGCCCGGCGTGCGGGTGCAACTCCGCCCGCTGACGACGGCCGTTATGGTCGCGACGCGCAGCGACCCCGCAGTGGAGGCGGTGCCCGAGGAGGTCTCGGACGAGGAGCGCGCCGTCGCCTTTGCCAAGGCGCTGGCGCGGCGGGCCGTGCTCGCCTGGGACGGCATCGGCGATGCGGACGGCAACCCGGTTGACCCCACCTTCGCGGCGTTCCTCGCGGGCCGCTGGGTGGCAGGCATGGCCGCCGCCGCGCTCTCCGTGCGGGGCCTTGCCACGGCGCTCGTCATCCTGCGCGGCGCCCTGATCCGCACCGGCATCGGTGCCCTGATCGTCGGCGCGGGCGAGTTCGTCTATCAGTTCACCCGTCTCGTCTCCGGCGCGGGCGGCTTCGGCGAAGCGATGTCACTCTTGAAGGATGTCGCGGTCGAGGTCTGGGAGCGGATCAGGATGGGCGCCGCTGCGGCGGGTGCAGCCGCCGCGGCGATGTTCTTCGATCTGACGGCCGACGCCGCCTCCGGAATGCAGAGCGCCATCGAGAGCGTGGTGGGTTTCGGCAACACCGCCGCGAACACCTTCGAGGGCGCCTACGAGGCGATCAAGGCGATCTGGGGCCTGCTGCCCGCCGCCATCGGCGATCTGGCGTTCCAAGCGGCCAACAGCCTGGTCGACGGTGTCGAAGCCATGCTGAACGGGGTGGTCTCGCGCATCAACGGCTTCATCGGCGGCATCAACGCCGGCCTCGAGACGCTTGGGTCGGAGCGGCGCATCTCGCTGGTGCCAGACCTCGACCTCGGCGAGATCGAGAACCGCTTCGAGGGTGCGGCCAGTGCTGCCACGACAGCTGCGCAGGCGGCGTTCGACCGCGCCTTCGAGGACAATCCGCTCACCGCACCCGATCTCGGGCTCACGGACGCGGCGAACCGGGCGCTCGAGTCCGCGAATGTCTACCGGGGCGCGGCACGCGATCTGGCGGAAGGGGCGCGCGCCCCGCTTGAGAGTTGGCAGGCGCTGCGTGAAGCGGTCAGCGGCACAGATGAGGATAGCGCCGATGCGTTGGCCGAGGCCACGGCAGCAGCAGAGCGCTTCGAGACCGCGCTCGACGGCGCCGGGCAGGCTGCGACCGATGCCGGCGCTGCCGCAGGCGCTGCGGCTGCCGCGGCCGAGCCGAACGTCGAGACGGCGGTCACCGGCTGGCAGGCGGTCACGGCGGCGCTGTCCGACTACGCCAGCAAGGCCCGCGAGATCGGCGGCGATATCGGCCAGAGCCTCGTCGGCGCCTTCCAGTCTGCCGAGAACGCGGTGGGCCAGTTCGTGAAGACCGGCAAGCTGAACTTTCGCGACCTCGTCACCTCGCTCTTGGCGGATCTCGCCCAGCTGGCGGCGCGGCGGTTCATCCTCGGACCGATCGCAAACGCGCTCTCCGGCGTGTTCTCCGGGGCGGGCGGCATCTTCGCGAACGTCCTGCACGCGGGCGGGAAGGTCGGATCGGCCGGGCCCTCGCGCATGGTCCCGGCCATGGCCTTCGCCGCCGCGCCGCGCATGCATGACGGCGGCATGGTCGGACTTCGCCACGACGAGGTGCCCGCGATCCTGCAGCGGGGCGAGCGCGTGCTGTCGCGGCGCGAGGCGCAGGCCTACGGCGCGGGCGGGGTCAACGTCACCATCATGGCGCGTGACGCCGAGAGCTTCCGCCAATCGCGCACGCAGGTCGCGGCCGACATCGCCCGCGCCGTATCGCTCGGGCGGAGGGGCATGTGATGGCGTTCCACGAGGTCCGGTTTCCGGACGACATCAGCCGCGGCGCGCGTGGCGGACCGGAACGGCGCACGCAGATCGTCGAACTCGCCTCGGGCGACGAAGAGCGCAACGCCAGTTGGGCGAATTCGCGCCGCCGCTATGATGTAGCCTACGGCATCCGCCGCGCGGACGATCTGGCGGCGGTGGTTGCCTTCTTCGAGGCGCGAAACGGGCGCCTGCACGGCTTCCGGTTCAAGGACTGGGGTGACCACAAGTCGTCCTGCCCGCCATCGGGAACGCCATCGCCGACAGACCAGGCGATCGGCACTGGCGACGGCGCCACAACCGCCTTCCAACTGGTGAAGCACTACGCTTCGGGACCGCCGGGCGGCTGGGCTATGCCAATGGCACCAAGCCCAAGCGCCTCGACACGCCGGCCGGCACGGTCACGGTGCAGGTGCCCAAGACCGCCGATCATGACGGCCAGCCGTTCTACCCGCAGTCGCTGGAGCGCGGGCGGCGCTCGGTGCGCGCCGTGATGCTGGCCGTGGCCGAGATGTATGTGAAGGGGTGAGGCGGATCGGAAAACGATCCAGTGAATCGTTTTCCCGACGAACCCACCCGCGAGGCCGAAGCAGTGATGCGCGAATTCGGCATCGAGAGCCTGTCCTCTTCACAGGTCAGCCGCGCCGCCAAGCTGCTCGATGACGAGTTGGCGGCCTGGCGCAACCGGCCTCTCGGCGAGGTCAAATATCTGATCCTCGACACCCGGTATGAAAAGATGCGCCATGGCGGGATCGTGCGCGATGGTGAGGAGGACAGGAAAATGATCCGGGGGATCATTTTCCCGACGAACGTGCTCTCGGCTGTTGGCATCGGCCCGGATGAGCGCCGCCGGGTGCTGGGCGTCTCGGTGGCCCTGTCGGAGGCCGAAGTGCATTGGCGCGCCTTTCTCGAGAGCCTTCAGGCCCGCGGCCTGCGCGGTGTGGAATACATCGTCTCCGACGATCATGCCGGCCTGCGGGCCGCGCGCAGGGCGGTCTTCGGCGGAGCGACATGGCAACGCTGCCAATTTCACCTCGCCCGAAACGCCGTCCATCACGCCCCGAACCTCGCCATCCGCAAGCGCATCGGCGCCGAGCTGCGCGAGATCTGGAATGTGGCCTCCCTCGCCAAGGCCGAAACCGCATTGGCCGAATTGGTCGCGGATTATCGCGATACAGCGCCAGCGCTCGCAGCATGGCTGGAAGAGAATGTCCCCGAGGGTCTCGCCGTCTTCACCCTGCCAAAGCACCACCGCCGCCGCATGCGCACCTCCAACCCGATGGAGCGCAGCGTGCAGCAGGAGCTGAAGCGTCGCACCGTCAAGGTCCGGGTGTTTCCGAACGAGGCCGCCCTCGAGCGCCCCGTCAGCGCCGTGCTGGTCGAGATCGACGACAAATGGGCCGCCGACACCAAGGCCTATATCAAATGGGAATGCCAGGATGCGTGATCATGGCGTCAGAGAATTTCCAGACACCAGGTTGCTCTATCCGCCACCGCTCCAGGGTGCGGTGCGAAATGGTCCAGCGTTCGGCCAGCTCTTTCTGGTTCAAGCAAGTTGGTTTCATCTTCATCTACTTTTTCGCAACTCACAGCGGCTGCAGGAGAACGAAGGCGTGAAAGAAAAAGGGAGGCAAGTCAGTGTCTTGAGGCGCTCTGCGCAAAAGAGCCGCGGGCGCGCAGAGCCATCAACGCGCCCGGCGAGAGCGAGAGAAGGCAATCGTATTGGACGTTATTCCCACAGAAACGTGGCAGGTGGTCGGGATTTGAACCTGCCCGCTGAGCGGAGTTTTTGCGTATCTCTTTCCCTCCGATTTTGCGGGACTACGATAGGATTCACAGCAATAACCGATGACTACGATTCCCTTTAGAATCATGCGTTTGAAAGTCTCGCTCGGACACTTTGCTCCCGCTTTGTATTTGCTTTGATCGTGTTCTGTTCAGCTGCAACGGAGTAACGAGAAGAAATGGCGGGTGGGCGTGCCGAAGTTGCCCAACCTCCGGCACGCCCCGACAAAACGCAGCCACGAGCGCGGCTGCGCGGCCGGCGAAAACTCGAGCCGACCTGGTGGGCTCCGTGCGGGTTCGCCGCCATCCCCACCGCCGCGCTTGATCCGGCCCACAGTCCGGCGTCTCCCGCGGTCCCCGCGCTTATCGGGTCCGGGTCCCCATCGGATCGAAGGTGCTGGCTATTCCGCGTCGGCCGGCACCACAGACTCCATCTCGGCAATGGCCTGAAACTCGGACAGGAACTCAGGGCGCGTCTGCATCAGATACCGCACTACGCGCGCGTTCCCGAGGAGCTTGCCGACGTAGCCACGGAGCACGGTCAGCTGGAGGTGGTCCTGGCCGTAGGTGTCCTGGATCTGTGTGATCCCTTCCTGAAGTCGGGCAAGCTCCTTTTCCATCCGGGCGACCGCCTGCGGCGTGACGCCGTTGATGCGTTTGGGCTTGTTCGCCTCGACCAGCTGCGCCTGCGGTGTTCCGGCGAGGATCGCCGAGATGTAGGCCACGGAGTAGTTGTTGGCGTTCACCATGAGCTCGGCGGCTTCGATCTGGCGCAAGGGGATCATCTTGCGCAGCGTGGTGAACACGGCCGCGGTGCAGGCCTTGTCCTTCAGGATCGCCACGGCTTCTGGGCAAATGCCGTCGAGCAGCTTGACCTTGCGGTTGATGCTGCGCGGGTTGAGATCCAGCGCCGCCGCGATCTTTTCCTCCGAGACACCGCGCTCGATCGCTTTCAGGATCATCCGGTGCTCCTGAATGGGCGCGATGCGGCTGATCCGCTTGTTGTAGGTGAATGCCTCATCGTCGGTGGACACGAGGCATTCGACCTGTTCCTGGCCCAGATCTTTGAGGACTTCGATCCGGACATGTCCGTCGAGCAGCAGCCAGCTGCCGCTGGCATCCCCGTTTCGCGCGACGACAGGCGGCTCGACCAAACCGATCTCCCGGATCGACGCTGTGATCTGTGTGTATTTCCGGCTGGATTTGATGGACTTGCTCAGCACCCTGACAGGCAGGATGTCCGCGACCGGGATCGTGACGCAATCGTTCTCGAAGCCGAGTTGAACCTTCTTGGTCATGGCGCTGCTCCCTCGGCGAGAGTGTCCTGCAGGTAGCTGGGCATGGTTTCTAGGCCTTCCGCGCGCAGCAGCGTCAAGAAGTGATCGTCCTCGAGGAGGGTCCGGAATGCCTGGCAGATGAACAGCAGCCGTCCCTGCGTCAGTTCCGCTTTCTTGATCAAGAGCTTCTGGCGGTCCGCCTCTTTTTGGTAGGCACGCACCAACGCCTCGCTCGTCAGAGGTCGCCGGTTTCGGCCGTCGCGGCCGTATTGCTTGGGAAGGATCTTCTTTCCACGCGCCTCGCGCTGTTCGATCAGGCGCCGGGCCGCCGCGAGTTTCTTCCCGCGCAGTTTCTTTTGCGTGTAGGCGTCCATCAGCGCACGCTGTGCGCCCTCGGCATCGGTTTTCGATATGTCGATGGCGAGGTTGAGCGGCAGCAGACCTGTTTCGACGGCCGTCACCAGCCGCTCTTCGCCGCGCTCTAAGAGGCCCGCGATCATGCCGACATAGTCAGGCGAAACGCCGATCTTGTCGCCAATCTGTCGATCATTGTAGCCGCGTTCGCGGAGTGTGCCGATCTCCCGCATCAGATCGATCGGGCGATGTTGGCGACGCGCGCAATTCTCGACGAGGCTCATTACCAGGCAGTCGGACTCATCGGCGTCGATGACGATGGCCGGGATGGCCTTCTGCTCCAGCTCCATGAAGGCCTCGAGCCGACCCTGGCCACAGACCAGATCATACTCCTGCGGATCTGTGTCGTTACGGCGGGTCACGGTGATTGGGCGTTTCAGACCGATCTTGGCAATGTTCTCCACCATGTCCGCAAACGTCCTGGGGTTTCGGACCCGCGGATTGAGAACCCGAATGCGGTCGGTTGGGACCAAGGTGACTTCCGTTTGGTGAGTTTCTTCCGCGCTTTTGGCCATCATGCCACCTCCGTCACCTTCGCCCGCCCGGCGAGGGCGTAGAAATCGTCAAGTGTTTCAGTTCGATAGGCATCGAGCCGCAGGCCGTTTTGCTCGGCCATCTTCAGCCGTGCGTCAGTCATGTCGATGCTGGGGAGTAGGTAGAAGTCGCGCGGTGCGTCGTTGGTTTCGTTCATCCGCACGGCAATCGTGATGTCCGGAACCAGGCCGGTGTCGAGCCGGATTTGCCAGCGCAAGGACCCAGCTACCGTCGCCTGGCAGCGGGCCAGAACGACCGACACCGTGAATTCATCATTCACGCGCAGCAGCTGCGTGTCGGGGGCCTGCACCACGCGACCTCCCTGGGCGGCCACGCCCTCGATGATCTCCTCAACGACTTGGGGGTGGGCAGCGCGCAGCGCCTTGTTAATCTCGATGTAGCGGTAGTCTCGCTCTGGCTCATAGCCGATGAGGCGATAGGCGCGCAGCAGGCTGCCAAACCGACTACGATAAGCGCTGGACGAGGGCAGATCGTTCTCCTCGTCGATAATCAGCCCGGACAGCTGGCCCTGTCGTTTCAGGATCGCCCGCAGGGCATCGAGCAACTCCTCGTCCGAGAAATGGCGGCTGCGGGCATCCACGATTTCCCGCGCGCGCAGAAACAGCGCTTTGTCGACGATGGCCGGATAGGCGCCCTCGGCCCGGATCCACATGTCCCGTGGATTCACGACACGGCGCTGCTTCAGCTTGAACGACACCTTGTTGAAGACGTTGTTCCCGATGTATTTTTCGTTGGTCAGAACCTGATGGACCGTCGCCCGGGTCCACGGCCGGTCGAGATCCGTGCTGTGACCTTCGGCGTTTAGGACCTCCGCGATCTCGCGCTCGGGCCGCCCCTCATTCACGAACATCTCGTACATGCGCTGGACAACCCGCTGTTCCTCCTCGGGGCCGGGGACCAGGATCACGCGGTCGGTCTGCAGGCTCTTGTGCTCACCGCGCTTGAGTTGGGCCTTCACCTCGCCACACTCGTTCAGCAGCGCTCTGCGCAACCCGAAACCGGCCGGCCCGCCTTGACGGTAGCCGAGCTCGATCAGACGGCATTGCCCCGCAAAGACCTTCACCGAGAGCTCCCGACTGTATTCGCCAGCCATGGCCGCTTGACGCTTTTCACGATGGTGGAAGTCGGCGATCCGTCGTTCTCGAACTGCTCGGCGCAATAGGCGACCTGCATTCCGGCCCTGCGACAGCGATACTCGTAGTAGGCCGACTCGTCAGCGTCCTGAAATCGCCCCCAGCGGGTGACGTCGTAAACCAGGATCACGCGATACTCGGCCGCGCCTGACTCGACGTCGGAGATCATCTGCTGCAATGCCCTTCGGCCGCCGATGATCAGACCGCTTTTCGCATCATCCGAGTAGGTCTTGATGATCTCGATGCCGCGCCGTTCGGCGTATTCGCCGATGGTCTTTGACTGGTTCTGTGTCGAGTATTGTTGATGCTCGGTGGACATCCTGACGTATTGCGCCGCCAGGATGCGCTCGGGCGCCTCGGCCGGCTCTCCGGATATCGGTGTTCTTGTCCGAGCCACGCCCGCCTCCCGAAAACTCCACGCGCGCTGCCCGAGGCGGATGGCTTCCTAGTTCTCACCCATGCCCAAGTTCCGACTGCCGCTTTTCATGTCTCTCCAGACATTTAGCGGAGAAACATATGAAGTTGCGGGTGAAGATGGGCACAGTTGTGCCGAAGATGGGCATATTTGTGCACCCAGAAGACGTTCCGGCCGATTACCGCGCCGCCGTGGCCATGGCATTGCACGCGGAGCTCGGATCGACCCACCGGGCGATCAAGTCCGCCATGAGGTGGACGGGGGCCAGCGAGCGGACGGTGAAATACTGGTTCGCGGGCGAGCGTGGCCCAAGCGGCGAGCATCTCGTGTCGCTCGCGCGACATTCGGATGCTGTGCTGGTCTTGCTGCTGACAATGGCGGATCGTCTGGTTCTGGAAGACGGCGACGGATAGGCGGCGCAGCGAGCGGGCCCTTGTTTTGTGTTCGTTATTGGTTATCTTGAACACACAGGATCTAGGGAGAGCGCCATGTCTCCGACCACCACCATGACCGTGGTCTCCGACCACCACCATGACCGTGCGCGTCAGCGGCGCGCTCAGCGAGTTCGTCGCGACCAATGTCGGCGAGGACGGCGCCTACGAGAACGTCAGCGAGTACATCCGAGATCTGATCCGCCGCGACAAGGAGCGCGTCGAGCGTGAGGCGTTCGATCGGCTGAAGGCTGAGCTTAACCGCGCGTTCGCGGCCCCCGAAGAGAGCTACAAGCCACTGACCGCCGCCGAGGTGATCGCCCGGAACCGGACCTGAGCGCATGGCGATCCGGGTCCAGGAGGCGGCGTCCGTCTGGCTCGACGAGATCTACCGATATACGCGCGATACGTGGGGCGAGGCGCAGGCCGAGACCTACATCACCGGCTTGTTCGCCGCATTCGAACAGATCTAAACACGCGGTGTGCATTCGCGGGCCGTGCCGGCTGAATTCGGAGTGGAGGGGTATTTCTTCCGCTACGAGCGGCATTTTGTGTATTGGAGGCACCTCTCGAATGGCGATATCGGCATCGTCACGATCCTGCACGAGCGGATGCACCAGATTGAGCGTTTCAAAGAGGATTTCTTCGGATAAAGTCGGCAGGCAGACCATTCTCAAAGGCCTTGAGCCGGCAACGGCGGACAAAATGCTCTTGGTTTGTATCCGTTTTGATCATGCTTTGTTTTTCAAGCAGCGTAAGCAAGCGTAGGCACGGGTGTTGAACAGAACCTCCTTGGATTCGCCGGTTTCAGAATAGATCCCGACCGCTACTTCGAGCAGTGTTTTCAGGCGCTCCGTTCCTCCGCCATTATCCCCATTGCTAACCAGTGACACCTACCTGAAGGGCACGGATTTCTCCTTGTTGTCAAAGGGGTTTGCCGGAACCGACCGAACATAATGAACACACCGCCTGGCCGAAGCAGGGCTCTGAATGGCCCTCAGTCTCGGTTTGGTGAACCTCGCCCAGAGCGGTTCGGTCCTCTTTTCTTAACCTTTTCGATGACCTGACTTCTAACTCGCCCAAAACCTAAAATCTCGATCCGAACGATATTCATGCCAACGGAAATCGAACACGCGGTAGGCGCATTTCTGACCGTGAAGCGCTGATTCAGCCGGTCATTGGATTTCGCCGATCGCGTGAGTGTCATCTTCTTGCGACGAAACCACCCCACGAACTCGAGTCCCAACGTCTTTCGCCGGTTGATCAAGTGGCTTCAAGATGGGATTGCCGGGTCCAGTTGATCGAGCGTCAGCAACGGCAATCCGCGCGGCATACCTCGCGAAAGCCAGGTATTCGAGGACGCCGTGGTGTTCGCCTTCGTCCGCTTCGACGTCGAGGGCATGAAGAGCGCGCATCGCCTTGAAATGCTGGTTGAGCAGACGCCTGAACAAACGCGGTCAGCCGCCGTTTTCCACTGATTGGCAGGACGTGCGCATCGCTATCGCCGCCTCCTGCAGGCTGAGCATATGCAAAAATGATCTGCAGCAAGGTTCTCAACAGACCAAGCTCTGTGGTGGTGATGCGGTGTCCGGGCAAATCTTTGCGACGCACCTCAAAGGCTTTCACAGCGTCCTCGATTTTTGCTACAAATACGCGGGACGCGAAACCGGTATTGAAATTTCTCAAGAAAACAATATGTCGGGCTTCCGAGTCCGTGGGTTTTCTTGTTTCGGACCGGGTTTCAGGGATTTCCGGCATCGACCCGCCAGCGGATTGTCGGTAGCTGGCAACTTGATACGTCCGCGAAACCGTTCCGCTATGAGCGATTTCTGCGGTTCCGCGCTTTTTTCTCAATCCGGAGGGCAGGGCGGTGTGATGCTGGCGTCGGGGCGAAGCGCTAGCGTGACACACTGCGACGCTGTTATCAGGACGCCATGCAACGTGATGCTCATTCTCCCCGCAAGGAATCTGCCAGAACGCGCATCGTGCGCGCGGCGATGCTGCTTTTTGCTCGCCAGTCGTTCTCCGAGACGAGCCTGCGCGAAATTGCCGCGGGAGCGCAGGTTGATGTGGCCTACGTCCATCGCACCTTCGGCTCGAAGACCGAGATTTTCCAGCAGGCCCTGAACGGGTTGCATATCGTGGACACGCAAGGGGTTCAGAGCGCACCGATGGACCCGGATCACCTGATCGAGCGGATCAGCGAGGTGGCGTTGCTGAGAAACCCGCGGCGCGTCGAGGAGGTCGAGCCGCTGCATCTGATCATCAGATCCTGCGCCAGCAGCGAGGCGCGCGAAATTCTGGCCACCTTTCTGGCGACGCATTTTGCCCGACCACTCGCGGCAGCCTTCGGGCAGGAGGATATCGGCCGGGCGATGTTCGCGATCAGCCTCATGACCGGGTTCGTGACCATGCGGGTCGCGGTGGGGCATCCGGCGTTGCTGGCCATGCCGGATGCTGAACTGAAAGCAATGCTGGCAAAGGTACTGCATGACGTCATGACATCGTCGTGACATGTCGATCCAAGGCGGCGGGAATGCTGCAGTGCGGCATTCCGTCACGTCCCTTGTATTATATCGCTCGCCGTGGTCATTTGGTCATCATGTGTTGACATGTCGTGACAGGATGCATCACTGACACGCGACCAAGCGCATTTGCGGTGCAAGAGCTCCGATCATCGGGGCGCGCGCCTTTGACCGGGAATTTGGTATGCCGAAATCGAATTTGAGAAAATTTGCCCCTGTGATCATTCTGGCCGCTGCGGTTGCCGTATATATCGGCTGGACGCAGTTGCAGGCGCCCGACCTGCCGGACGGATTCGCCGCGGCAAATGGCCGGATCGAGGCGACCGAGATCGACATTGCCGCGCTGACCGGTGGCCGCATCGCCGAGATCACCGCAGCCGAGGGTGATTTCGTCAGCCAGGGCGATGTGCTGGTGCAGATGGATATCGTCCAGTTGAATGCCCAGCGGCGCCAGGCCGAGGCGCAGTTGCGCCGCGCCGAAATCGGGGTCGAGACCGCCCGCGCCCTCGTCGCGCAGGCCGAGGCGCAGGACCGTGCCGCCGCCGCCGCCGTCGATCAGGCGCAGGCCGTGGCGGACGCTGCGGCGCAACGTTACGCGCGCTCGGCCCGCCTGGTCGAGACGGATACCGTCTCGCAGCAGGTGCTGGATGATGATCTGGCCCGCGACCGTCAGGCCAAGGCCGGCGTCGCCTCGGCCGAGGCGTCGAAGGCCGCAGCGCAGGCGGGTGTCAGCAGCGCCCAGGCGCAGGTTGTCGATGCCGAAGCGGCGGTCGAAGCCGCCAAAGCCTCGATCGAGGTGGTCACCTCCAGCATCGACGACGCCACCCTTGAGGCGCCCCGCGATGGCCGCATCCAGTATCTGATCGCGCAGGAGGGCGAGATCGTGGGCTCGGGAGGGCGCATCCTCAGCCTTGTCGATCTGGGTGATGTCTACATGACGGTGTTCCTGCCGACCTCGCAGGCCGGGCGCGTGCAGGTCGGTGCCGAGGTGCGTCTGGTGATGGACGCGGCGCCGCAATTGGTGATCCCGGCCACGGTGTCCTATGTCGCCGATGTGGCGCAGTTCACCCCCAAGACCGTCGAGACGGCAGACGAGCGTGAAAAGCTGATGTTCCGCGTCCGCGCCCGGATCGAGCCGGAGTTGCTGATGCGCCATATCGACTACGTCAAGACCGGCCTGCCCGGCATGGCCTATATCCGGCTGGATGCGAATGCGGAATGGCCGGACACTCTGGCCGATGTCGTGAAATGACCGGGGACCGCGCGCCGGTCGCTACTGTCCGCAAACTCACGCTGCGTTATGGCGATATCACGGCGCTGGACGATGTGACGCTGGACATTCCCGCCGGCCGCATGGTCGGGCTGATCGGCCCGGACGGGGTGGGCAAGTCCAGCCTTCTGTCGCTGCTCGCCGGGGCGCGGGTGATACAGGACGGCGACGTGCACGTGCTGGGCGGCGACATGCGCGATGCCGGCCACCGCCGTCAGGCCGGCCCACGCATCGCCTACATGCCGCAGGGTCTGGGCAAGAACCTTTATCCCACGCTGTCGGTGCAGGAGAATCTGGATTTCTTCGGCAGCCTGTTCGGCCATGACAAGGCCGAGCGCGCGCGGCGCAGCGACGACCTTTTGGGCGCCACGGGCATGCTGCCCTTCCGCGACCGTCCGGCGGCCAAGCTGTCGGGCGGCATGAAGCAGAAGCTGGGGCTGTGCTGCGCGCTGATCCACGACCCCGACTTCCTGATCCTGGACGAGCCGACAACCGGCGTCGATCCGCTGGCGCGGCGCCAGTTCTGGGATCTGATCGCGCGCATCAGCGCCGAGCGCCCGCAGATGAGCGTGATCACCGCAACCGCCTATATGGAGGAGGCCGCGGATTTCGACTGGCTGGTCGCGATGAACGCGGGCCGCGTTCTTGCCGCGGATACACCGGGTGCGCTGCTCGCGCAGACCAGGGCAAAGACGCTGGACGATGCCTTCATCGCGCTGCTGCCCGAGGAGGATCGCGGCGAGGACGCGACGCTTGTGATCCCGCCCTATCAGGGCGGCAATGACGAGATCGCCATCGAGGCCGAGGGCCTGACCAGACGTTTCGGCGACTTCACCGCCGTTGACAACGTCTCCTTCCGCATCCGGCGCGGCGAGATTTTCGGGTTTCTCGGCTCGAACGGCTGCGGCAAGACCGTGACCATGAAGATGCTGACCGGCCTGCTGGAACCCAGCGAAGGCCATGCCAAGCTGTTCGGCCATGAGGTGGATGCAAGCAACATCGCCGTGCGCCGGCGTGTCGGTTTCATGTCGCAGTCCTTCTCGCTTTATTCCGAACTGACGGTTTTGCAGAACCTTGAACTGCACGCGCGGCTGTTCTCGATGGAGGAGGCGGCGATCCCCGCCCGCGTGCAGGCGATGATCGACCGGTTCGGGCTGGGCGACGTCACCCACAGCCTGCCCGACGATCTGCCGCTGGGGATCCGCCAGCGCCTGTCGCTGGCGGTGGCGATGATCCACGGCCCCGAAATCCTGATCCTGGACGAACCCACCTCGGGCGTCGATCCGGTGGCGCGCAACGGATTCTGGCGCAGTCTGGCGGAATTGTCGCGCAATGACGGGGTGACGATCTTCGTCTCGACCCACTTCATGAACGAGGCCGAATGGTGCGACCGCATCAGCCTGATGCATGCGGGCCATGTCATGGTCACCGGCACGGCCAAGGAGATCGCCGCATCCAAAGGGCATGATACGCTGGAAGCGGCCTTCATTGAGTATCTGGAAGAGGCCATCGGCGAGGACGAGGCCACCCCCGCGCCGGAAGCCGCCGCGCAGGCCCTGCCGGAGGCCGTTGCAGATGCCGCGCCCGGCGCGCCCTCGGGCTTCAGCCTGCGCCGCCTGCTGAGCTATTCGCAGCTGGAAGCGCTGCAACTGCGGCGCGACCCCATCCGCCTTGCCATGGCGCTGATCGGCAGCCTGCTTTTGATGATCGTGATCGGTTTCGGCATCAACATGGATGTCGAGGATCTGTCCTTTGCCGCGCTGGACCGCGACCAGACCACCGCCAGCCGCGACTATATCGAGAATATCGCCGGATCGCGCTATTTCATCGAAAAGCCGCCGCTGACGGGGTATGACGATCTGGACGCGCAGATGCGGGCGGGCAGGATCAGCCTCGCCATCGAAATTCCGCCCGGTTTTGCCTCCGACATCGCCCGTGGCCGCGATGTCGCCGTGGGGGCCTGGTATGACGGTGCCGCCCCGCAGCGCGCCAATACCGTGCAGGGCTATGTGCAGGGCATGCATGCCGACTGGATCCAGCGCCACATGCGCGAGGCCTTTGGCGCGGCGGCCCTTGCCGGTGATTTTCAACTGATCACGCGCTATCGCTATAACCCGGATGTGGTGTCGATCATCGCCATCGTGCCGGCGGTGATCCCGATCCTGTTGCTGGTCATCCCGGCAATGCTGACCACGCTGTCGGTCGCGCGGGAAAGGGAACTTGGCTCGATCATCAACTTCTATGTCACCCCGGTGACGCGGGTCGAATTCCTGATCGGCAAGCAGTTGCCCTATATCGCGATCGGAATGCTGAACTTCTTTTTGATGTTCGTCATGGCACGGATCCTGTTCGGCGTGCCCTTCAGCGGCAGCCTGACGGCCTTCACGCTTGCCGCGCTGGTCTATGTCACCGCGACGACGGCGCTTGGCTTTCTCGTCTCGGTCTTCATCGCCAGCCAGGTGGCGGCGCTGTTTGCGACCGCGCTGCTGACGCTGATCCCGGCGGTCTCCTATTCCGGGCTGATTGATCCGGTCGCGTCATTGGCGGGCTTTGGCCGGGTCATCGGGACGATCTACCCCACGACCTGGTTCATCACCGTGGCGCGGGGCGCCTTTTCCAAATCCTTCGGTCTGGCCGAGATGATCCAGCCGATGCTGGCCATGGGCCTCGCGGTGCCGGTCATTCTGGTCACGGCCATGCTCTTTCTGAAGAAACAGGCGAGGTAGGGCCGTGAATTACAAAAACGTCTGGAATCTCGGCGTCAAGGAACTGCGCGGCCTCCTGCGTGACCCGATCATGCTGGTGCTGATTATCTATGCGTTCAGTCTTTCGATCTGGACCACCTCGAATGCCGCGCCCGAGGCGCTGGCCAAGGCCACGATCTCGATCGTGGATGAGGACCAGTCGCACCTGTCCTCGCGCATCGCATCGGCCTTTTACCTGCCCTATTTCCTGCCGCCCAACATGATCAACACGCACGAGATGGATGCGCGCATGGATGCGGGCGAGGATACGTTCGCGCTGAACATCCCGCCCGATTTTGCACGCGACGTGCTGGCGGGCAAGGCGCCTGCGATTCAGTTGAACGTCGATGCCACGCGGATGAGCCAGGCCTTCACCGGCAGCGGTTACATCCAGCAGATCGTCAGCGCCGAGGTGGCCGAATATGTCGCGGGGCAAAGGGCCGAGGTGGACCTTCCGGTGGGGCTGGCGCTGCGCGCGCGCTACAATCCGTCGCTCGATCCGGTCTGGTTCGGCGCGATCACCAGCGTGATGCAGTCGATCACCATGCTGTCGCTGGTGCTGACCGGTGCCGCGCTGATCCGCGAAAAGGAACATGGCACGGTCGAGCATCTTCTGGTCATGCCGGTATCGGCCGGAGAAATCATGCTGTCCAAGATCTGGTCGATGGGCGGCGTCGTGCTGCTGGCGTCGGCGTTTTCGCTTACGGTGGTGGTGCAAGGGGTGATGTCGGTGCCGATCGCGGGCTCGCTGCCGCTGTTTCTGGCCGGTTCGATGCTGATGCTGTTCGCGATGACGGCGATGGGCGTCTATCTGGCGACCGTGGCCGGCACCATGCCGCAATTCGCGCTGCTGATGATGCTGGTCCTGTTGCCGCTGCAGGTGCTGTCAGGCGCGCTGACCCCGCGCGAATCCATGCCCGAGATCATCCAGACCCTGATGCTGGCGGCGCCGAACACGCATTTCGTGATGATGTCGCAAAGCATCCTGTTTCGCGGTGCCGGAATCGCAACGGTCTGGCCGCAATTCCTGGCGCTGGGGATCATCGGGACGGTACTGTTTCTCTTCGCTCTGCGACGCTTCCGCGGCTTCCTGCGCTGAACGGCCGCAGCCCGGCGCGCTTGAATGCGGGCCATTGATGTCTACGTGTTTATCAACACCTGTTGACTGGGAGTTATTGACCGAAAAATCGTGTTTTCTAGGAAAGGACAGATGATGGCGCAGAACGCCCGTGTAAAAGAGAAGACAACGCCCGCCGTGCAGCAGAGCGATCCGCTCGCGACCCCGATAGCAGCCGCCGACGGCGAGCCGCTGGGCTTCGAAGCCTTTCAGGCCTTCGACCGGTTGCGGGCTGTCAACCTCAGCCAGGTCACCGCCGGGATCTCGCCGGGTGCGCTTGCCACTGCCTATTTCGACTGGGGTTTTCATCTGGCTTCTGCGCCCGGCAAGCAGATGGAACTGGGCGTCAAGGCCGTGCGCAAATGGCAGCGGCTGGCCGCGTGGCTGTCCTCGTCCGCAATGGATCCGAACACGCCGCCGGTGATCGCGCCGCTGCCCGGCGACCGCCGCTTCACGCATGAGTCGTGGTCAAAGACGCCCTTCAACCAATTGGCGCAAGCCTTCCTGCTGCAGCAGCAATGGCTGCATAGCGTCACCCATGACGTGCCTGGCGTGACCGAACATAGCGAAAAGGTCGTCTCGTTCGTGGCCAAGCAGATGCTGGACATCCTGTCGCCCTCGAACAATCCCTTCACCAACCCCGAGGTGCTGGCCCGCACGGTCGAGACGGGAGGCATGAATTTCATCAACGGCTGGAAGAACCTGGCCGAGGATCAGGCGCGCATCGCCACGAACCGGCCGCCGGTCGGGACCGAGGATTTCGTGCCGGGCCAGACCGTGGCCATGACCCCCGGCAAGGTGGTCTATCGCAACCACCTGATCGAGCTGATCCAGTATGCGCCCACCACGGACAAGGTCCACCCCGAGCCGGTTCTGATCGTCCCGGCGTGGATCATGAAATACTACATTCTGGATCTCAGCCCGGAAAACTCGCTGATCAAATGGCTGGTCGGGCAGGGTCATACGGTCTTTGCGATCTCGTGGCGCAATCCGGATGCGTCGGATCGGGATCTGGAGATGGATGACTATCGCAAGCTTGGCGTCATGGCGGCGCTGGATGCGATCAATGCGATTCAACCCGATCAAAAGGTGCAGGGCGTCGGCTATTGCCTCGGGGGCACGCTGCTTTCGATCGCGGCGGCGGCGATGGCGGGGGACGGCGATGACCGGCTGGCCAGCATGACCTTGTTGGCCGCGCAGGTGGACTTCACCGAACCCGGCGAGCTTGCGCTGTTCATCGATCCCAGTCAGTTGCATTTTCTGGACAGCATGATGTGGAACCGCGGCTATCTGTCTGCGGACCAGATGGCGGGGGCGTTTCAGCTTCTGCGCTCGAACGATCTGATCGGGTCGCGGATCGTGCGCGAATACATGATGGGCGAGCGCGCGCCGATGTTCGACCTGATGGCATGGAATGCCGACAGCACGCGCATGCCCTGGCGGATGCACAGCGAATATCTGCGCAGGCTCTATCTGGAGAACGAACTGTCCTCGGGTCGCTTTACCGTCGATGGCAGGACGGTGCTGCTGCAAAACATCCGCGTGCCGATCTTTGCCGTCGCGACCGAGCGTGACCACGTCGCGCCTTGGGAATCGGTTTACAAGATCCACCAGTTCACCGATTGCGAGGTGACCTTTGCGCTGACTTCGGGCGGCCATAACGCCGGCATTGTCACCCCGCCGGATCATCCCCGCCGCGTCTATCGCCTGTCAACAAAGGCGCATGACGCGCCGCTTCTGTCCGAGCGGACCTGGATGGAAACCAACGAGCCGGTGCCTGGGTCGTGGTGGCTGCCCTGGCAGGAGTGGCTGGCCGCGCGGTCGTCGAAGCCCGTGGCGCCGCCCGCGACCGGACCGGCGCTGGACGACGCCCCCGGCTCTTATGTTTTTCAGAAGTGAGGCCGCAATGACTGGCACATTGACCAACCGCGTATTCGATCAGCTTCGGATCGGCGACCATGCCGATCTGACGCGCACCGTTCAGCCGGACGACATCAAGTTGTTCGCGGCCCTTTCGGGTGACAACAACCCCGCGCATCTCGATGCGGCTTTTGCAGCGGACGGGCCGTTCGGCCATGTCGTTGCGCATGGCATGTGGACCGCCGGGCTGGTGTCGGCCGTGCTCGGGACGCGCCTGCCGGGGCCTGGCACGATCTATCTGGGTCAGGAAATCCGCTTTTGCAGGCCCGTCGCGCCCGGCGATACCATCACCGCCGCGGTCGAGGTGATCGAACTGATTCCCGAAAAACGGCACGTTCGTCTTGCGGCGACCTGCACCAACCAGCATGGCGAAACGGTGCTGGAGGGCGATGCTCTCGTCCTTGCGCCCACCACGCCCGTTACCTGGAAGCCCGGCCCCTTGCCCAACGCCGTCATCCATGACCAGGGCCGCTACAAAAGCTTTGTCGAACAGGCGCGGGCATTGCCACCCGTTACGGCGGGCATCGTGCATCCCTGCTCCAAGGCCGCGATCCTCGGCGCGATCGAGATCCGCGACGAGGGCCTGATGGAGCCGCTGCTGATCGGCCCCGAGGCCAAGATCCGCGCCGCTGCCGAGGAGGCGGGCGTTTCGCTTGACGGCATGGTGATCGAGAATACCGAACACAGCCACGCCGCCGCCGCCCGCGCGGTCGAGATGGCGGCGCGCGGGCAACTCTCGGTCCTGATCAAGGGCAGCCTGCATACGGATGAATTGCTGGGCGCGGTCGTGTCGAAAACCGGCGGGCTGCGGACCGAACGGCGCATCAGCCACATCTACGGCATGGATATTCCCGCCTATGGCAAGCCGCTGATCATCACCGATGCCGCGATCAACATTCGCCCGACGCTCGACCACAAGCGCGACATCTGCCAGAACGCGGTGGATCTGATGCGGCTTCTGGGGGCCGAGCAGCCGAAGGTCGCGGTGCTGGCGGCGGTGGAGATGGTGCACGCGAACATGCCCTCCACGCTGGACGCCGCCGCGCTGACGGTGATGGCCGCGCGCGGGCAGATCACCGGCGCGCTGGTCGACGGGCCGCTGGCCTTCGACAACGCGATCAGCCCGGAATCCGTCGCGACCAAGGGCATCACCTCGCCGGTGGCCGGGCAGGCCGATATCCTGCTGGTGCCCGATCTGGAATCCGGCAACATGCTGGCCAAGCAGCTGATCTATTTCGCAGGCGCCACGGCGGCCGGGCTGGTGCTGGGCGCGCGCGTGCCCATCGTGCTGACCAGCCGCGCCGATCCGCTTTCGGCGCGGATCGCGTCGGCGGCGCTGGCCAAGCTTGCGGTTATCCGCAAGGCAGAAGGAGTGGCATGATGGCAAACGATCTGATCCTGACCCTCAATGCCGGGTCCTCGACCGTCAAGCTGGGCATCTACGAGGTGGTGCGCACCGAGATCAGCGCGCTTGCCTCGGGCGTCATCGATTTTCGGGATGCACCCTTTGAAATCCGCCTGAAACACGATGGTCAAAGCCTGTCGAAACCGCTGACGGCCACGCTCGACGACCCGAACGCCTTGCTTCAGGAATCATTTGACTGGCTGGCGCAGCGATTTGACCTCTCGCGCCTGAGCACGATCGGGCACCGGGTCGTGCATGGCGGCGACATCTTCACCGGTCCTGCCGTGATCACCGATGAGGTGCTGGAACAGATCGAGGCACTGGCCGAGCTTGCACCGCTTCACCAGCCGCAAAGCCTGCGCCTGATCCGTGCGATGCGTGCATTCCAACCGGGCGTGACGCAGACCGCGTCGTTCGACACCGCGTTTCATACGACGAACGATGCGCTTGTGCGCCGCTTCGCCATTCCGCGCGCGCTGCATGATCAGGGGATCAAGCGCTACGGCTTCCACGGCCTGTCCTACCGCTACATCGCCGGGCAACTGGCGGATCTGCCGCAAGGGGCCAAGGTGGTCGCGGCCCATCTGGGCAGCGGTGCCAGCCTTTGCGCGATGGAGGGCGGGATAAGCCGTGACAGCTCGATGGGGTTTTCCACGCTCGACGGGATCCCGATGGCCACGCGCACGGGCGCGCTGGATCCGGGCGTCATCCTGCACCTGATGGGGCCATTGGGCATGACCCTGGAACAGGTCGAAACCATGCTCTACCGCGAAAGCGGCCTGCTGGGGGTGTCGGGCTTTGCGGCGGACAGCCGCGAACTGATCGCAAGCGACCGCCCCGAGGCCGCGGAGGCCATCGCCCTCTTCTGTCACCGCATCGCCGGCGAGGTCGCGCGGCTTGCCACCACCCTGCAGGGGCTCGATGCGCTCGTCTTCACCGCCGGCATTGGCGAGAACCAGCCCGAGATCCGCGCCAAGGTGGCCAGGCAACTGGGCTGGCTGGGGCTGGACCTGGACGCGGGCGCGAACGCCGCGAACGCACGGCTGATCAGCACGCCGCAAAGCCGTATCACCGCACTCGTCATCCCGACGGATGAGGAATCCATCATCGCCGAACAGGCGTTCAGTTTGAAGGAAACCAAATGACGACATTGATTGATCTGAATGGCAAACGCGGCCTTGTGGTTGGCGTTGCCAATGACGCAAGCATCGCCGCCGGTTGCGCCCGTGCCTTCCGCGCCGCAGGTGCCGAGCTTGCCCTGACCTATCTCAACGACAAGGCGCACCCTTGGGTCGAGCCGGTCGCGAAGGCCGTGGATTCGACCGTGTTTCTCCCCTGTGACGTGCGCGAGCCGGGCCAGCTTGAGGCCGTGTTCGAGCGGATCGAATCCGAATGGGGAAAGCTCGACTTTCTTTTGCATTCCGTCGCCTTCGCCCCGCGCGAGGATCTGCATACCAGCGTCGTGAACGCCTCGGCCGAGGGGTTCAGCATGGCGATGGACGTGTCCTGCCACTCCTTCCTGCGCATGGCGCGGCTCGCCCGTCCGTTGATGACCGACGGCGGCGCGCTGATCACGGTCAGCTTCTATGGTTCCGACCGGGTGGTCGAAAATTACAACCTGATGGGCCCGGTCAAGGCAGCCCTCGAATCCTCGGTGCGCTATGTGGCGGCGGATCTGGCGGATGAGGGCATCCGCGCCTTCTCGCTTTCGGCCGGTCCGGTGATGACCCGCGCGGCGTCGGGTATCGAGCGCTTTGACGAGTTGCTGGACGAGGTGCGCGCCCGCACCCCCTCGGGCAAGCTGGTCAGCATCGAGGAGATCGGCAAACTCGCCGCCTTTCTTGCGAGCGACGCCGCGGCCCCGATGAGCGGCTCGGTCGTTTATGCCGATAACGGGTTCCATACGACAGCCTGACTGCGCAGAGCGGAATGATGATGTGACCGGCTCTGCCGGTCGCCGTCGATGGTCCCTGGGGCGGGCAGGGCGCGCAGCAAGCGGACGTGCCGGGGACACGACACGGGCGTATCTTATACGAAAGGATCGTCGCCATAGCCTGCGGCGGCCAGATAGAGGCCATGGGGCGGGCAGACCGGGCCGCAGGCCGCGCGGTCGCGTGCCGCCAGCGCGGTCTGCACGTCCTGCGGTGTCCAGGCTCCTGCGCCGACCCGTTCCAGCGTGCCGACGAAGCTGCGCACCTGGTTGTGCAGGAAGGACCGCGCGCGCAGGTGAAAATGGATTTCGGGACCCGAGAGGCCATCGGTTCGCTCGACGCGCAATTCGTCCAACGTCTTGACCGGGCTGGCGGCCTGACAGATCGAGGCACGGAAGGTGGTGAAGTCGTGGTGTCCGAGCAGGAAGGTCGCGCCCTCCTGCATCCGTGTCACGTCCAGATCGTGCTGCACCTGCCAGACAAGTCCGCGATCATGCGTGGCCGGGGCGCGGCGCAGCAGGATGCGGAACAGGTAGCGTCGTTCAACAGCCGAAAACCTTGCGTGCCAGTCCGCATCGACGCGCGCGCAGTCGAGAATGGCAACGGGCGCGGGCTTCAGGTGATAATTCAGCGCCTCGGACAGGCGGAACGGGTCCCAGTCGCGCACGAGATCGCAATGCGCGACCTGGCCCAGCGCGTGCACACCCGCATCGGTGCGCCCGGCGGCGGCGATGGTGTGCGGCCCCGGCTCCAGCCGCGCCAGCGCGGATTCGATGGCGCCCTGCACGGACGGGTGATCCTTCTGGCGTTGCCAGCCCGAGAACGGCGCGCCGTGATATTCGATCTTCAGGGCATAGCGGGGCATGGCCGCGCTGGTAGCGCGCGGCGCGCAGCGGGGCAAGCGCCTTGGCGCTGGCATCCCGCCGCCTTGGCCCCTATCTTGACGCAAAAGGCACGCGAAGGGGCGGCGGAGTGGTCATTTCAAGATTTGCCGACACGGTCGTGCGCGGTTTCGAAACGGTGGGCGACAGGGTGTCGGAAACCCTGTTCGAGCCGGTGATCCGGCTGGGCGTGACCGGGCTGGCGCGGTCGGGCAAGACGGTGTTCATCACGTCGTTGGTGGCCAACCTGATCGACCGCGGCCGCATGCCGGGGCTGGTCGCGGCCCAGGAAGGGCGGATCGAGGCGGCGTTCCTGCAGCCCCAGCCCGACGACACGGTGCCCCGGTTCGACTATGAGACCCATCTCGGCGCGCTCAAGGCGCATCCGCCGCATTGGCCCGAGAGCACGCGCGCGATCAGCGAACTGCGCCTGTCGCTGCGGGTGCGCCCCTCGGGATTGCTGTCGGGGCTGCAGGGGCCGCGCGTGGTGCATCTGGATATCGTGGATTATCCCGGCGAATGGCTTCTGGATCTGGCCTTGCTGGACAAGAGCTATGCCGAATGGTCCGCCGAGACGCTGGCGCGCCTTGCGTCGCGCGACGAGGCGGCGGAATACGTCGCGCTGGCGCAGGGCGAGGATGGCACCGCCCGGTTGGAAGAGGCGCGGGCGCAGGCGCTGACGCGCGCCTTTACCCTCTATCTGGAAAAAGCGCGCGACGCGGGATTTTATGACGTCACGCCGGGGCGGTTCCTGTTGCCGGGGGATCTGGCCGGGTCGCCGGTGCTGACCTTCGCCCCGCTGCCGGAACCGGACCGGATCCCGCGCCGCTCGCTCTGGCGCGAGATGGAGCGGCGGTTCGATGCCTATAAGGCCCAGGTGGTCAAGCCGTTCTTTCGCGATCATTTCGCCCGGATCGACCGGCAGGTGGTGCTGGTCGATGTGCTGGGCGCGATCCACAAGGGGCCGCGTGCGGTCGAGGACATGCGCGGTGCGATGGCCGATATCCTCGGCGCGTTCCGTCCGGGGCGCAACGCGCTGCTGACCCGCCTTCTGCGCGGCCAGCGGGTCGAGAAGATCCTGTTCGCCGCGACCAAGGCCGATCATCTGCATCATACCCAGCACCCCCGCCTGACCGCCATCATCGGGGCGTTGACCCAGCAGGCGCGCGAACGCGCGCGCTTTGCCGGGGCGACGACCGAGGCATTGGCCATCGCCGCCCTGCGCGCCACGACCGAGGAGGTGCGCAACCATGACGGGCAGGCGCTGAACTGCGTGCGGGGCACCCTGCTGGAAAGCGGTCGGCAGGCGGCGTTCCATCCGGGCATCCTGCCCGAGGATCCGGGGCAGTTGCTGGGCGCGGCACGGGCTGGTGCACAAAGCTGGCTGGATGCCGATTATCAGGTGATGAATTTCGCGCCCGCGCCGCTGACCCTGAAACCGGGCGAGGGGCCGCCGCATATCCGCCTTGACCGCGCCGCGCAATTCCTGATCGGAGACCGGTTGTGAGCGCGCTTGCCGATATCTCGTTGCGTCCGGCGCGGCCTATGGATGCGGGACCGCTCGGGGCGATCCTCTGGGCGTTTCAGGATGCGACCGACTGGATGCCCGACACTTATTCCGGCGCCCAGACCATCGCGTTCTGCGGCGCGATGATCGACCGGGGCTGGGTCACGGTCGCGATCCGGAACGGTCGGCCGGTCGGCTTTCTGGCGCAGGAGGGCGGCTATATCCACGGGCTTTACATTGATCCCGGCGCGCGCGGGCAGGGGGTGGGACGGCTGCTGATGGATCACGCCAAGGCACGGCGCGACCGGCTGGCCTTGCGGGTCGCGCAATGCAACGCGATGGCGAAACGCTTCTATCGTCGTGCCGGATTTGACGAGACGGCCCGCGGCGACGGATCGGAGAATGACGAGAACCTGCCGGACGTCCATTTCGTCTGGCGCGCGGAGGCGAACGCATGACCAAGGGGCCGATCCTGATCGATCTCGGCGACAGTGACGAGCCGCAGGCCGATGTCGCCGCCGCCCGCCCGGTGCCCGATCTGGCGGAACCGGCCGCCAGCGGTCAGGCCATGCAGATCGCGGCCCGGTTGGCTGCGCGTCGCCCGTCGCGGCTGGCGCGCTGGTTCTGGGGGCTGGTCGCGGCGTTGATCGCCACCGCGGTCTCGGTCGCGGCGTGGGATTTCGCGACCTCGCTGCTTGACCGGGTGCCGCTGCTGGGCTGGGCGGTGACGGCGGCCCTGGGCGCATTGCTGCTGGTGGCGGCGCTGATCGCGCTGCGCGAAATCGCCGCCATCGGGCGGTTGACGCGGCTGGATGATCTGCACCGCGCCGCCGATGCCGCGCTTGCGGAAAACGATCTGGCCGGCGCGCGCGCGCTGACCGACCGTCTGGTGACATTCTATGGCGGGCGCGAGGACACGCGCTGGGGCCGCGACCGTCTGGCCGAGCGGGCGGACGAACAGTTCGACGCCGCCGCCCTGCTGGCGCTGGTCGAGGCCGAGTTGCTGGCGCCGCTCGACGCCGCTGCCAGCCGCGAGGTCGAGGCCGCCGCGCGTCAGGTCGCCACGGTCACGGCCTTCGTGCCGCTGGCGCTGGCCGACGTGGCGGTGGCGCTGCTGGCGAACCTGCGGATGATCCGCCGGGTGGCGGTGATCTATGGTGGACGCTCGGGGTTGATCGGCAGCTGGCGGCTGACGCGCGCGGTCTTCGCGCATCTGGTCGCCACCGGCGCGATTGCCGTGGGCGACGATTTTCTGGAACCGGTCCTTGGCGGCTCGCTGCTGAGCAAGCTGTCGCGCCGTTTCGGCGAAGGGCTGGTCAACGGCGCGCTCAGCGCCCGCGTCGGCGTCGCCGCGATCGAGGTCTGCCGTCCGTTGCCCTTTGCCGCGAAAAAGCGCCCGTCGGTGCGCGCGATCATCCGGCGGGCGCTGGCGGGGCTGGTGCCGGCCAGAACCGGGTGATCCATTTGCCGCCATGCGGCAGGGGCCGGTATTCCTGCCCTTGCGCATGGGGTCAGAGCGGATATGGCTTTTGCCGCAACAGGCGGGACAAGGGGCCTTTCTCATGGAGCAATTGCTGGTTCTGGCGGCACTGATCCTGATCGCGATGCCGGTCGCGCTGATCTACCTTCTGATCTCGCACAGCCGCTTGAAGACCCGCGTCGCGCAATTGCAGCGCCAGATCGCGACCCCGGACACCCCGGTGTCCGACCCCGTGCCCGAACCCGAAATCCCCGCCGCGCGCAGGATCGCCGCGCGCAAGGCACCACCATCGGACCCGGTTGCGCCGCCCGATGCCGTATCGGTGCCACCACGGCGGAAAGACGATCCGCCGCGCGCGGTCGTCTTTCGGGCCGATCGGTTCGCGGCCTTAGCCAAGTGGCTGCGCGACAACTGGTTTTACGCGGTATCGGCGCTGTCACTGGCATTGGCGGGGATATTCCTCGTGCAATACGGCATGGAAAGCGGCCTTTTGCCCCCGATGGCGCGGGTCGTGGCCGCGTTGGGCTTCGGCGCTCTTCTGATCGGCGCGGGCGAGGCGATCCGCCGCCGTTTCGGCGATGATGAGACGACCAGCACCGCCTATCTGCCCTCGACCTTTTCCGGCGCGGGCATCGTCACATTGTTCGGCGCGATCCTGTCGGCGAGGCTGCTTTACGGCCTGATCGGGGCCGAGACGGCGCTGGTCGGGTTGATCGCGGTGGCCTTGCTGGCGATCGTGCTGGGCTGGTTCCACGGCCCGCTTCTGGCGGCGGTGGGGGTGATCGGCGCCTTTGCCGCGCCCTTCGTCGTCGGGGGATCGTCGGACGACCCCGGCTGGCTGCTGGGATATTTCGCCGTGATCGCCGCTGTCGGTCTGTCGGTCGATGCGATCCGGCGCTGGGGCTGGATCAGTGTGCTGACCCTGGCGCTGGCCTATGGCGCGGGCTGGCTGATCGTTATCGGCGGGGCAGCCGTGGCCGGCCCGTTCGGCGTCTACGCCACCGCGCTGGCGCTGCTGGCCATCGCGTTGCCGGTGCTGTCGCTGCGCCCGGCCCATTCCGGCGCGTTGCTGTCGGGATCGATCCGTAAATCCGCTCGCCGGCCGGCCTTTCCCACATTGCTTGCCACCGGCGCGCTGTTGGCAAGCCTCGTCGCGCTCGTGCCGGTGTCGCAGGCGGGCGCGGCGGAGTTCTGGCTGTCGGTCATTTGCCTTGCGCTGCTGTTCCTGGCGCTGACGCTCTGGTGCGCAGATGCACCCGCGCTGGCCGATCTGGCGGCGCTGCCGGTGCTGGCACTGCTGGCGGTGCTTTGGCTGCAACCCGATGTCATGGGCGCGTGGAGCGACTTCACCGCCCCGCGCGAACCGGAATCGCGGATGCCGCTGCAGGCGACATGGCTGGTCGCGCTGGGGCTGGCCCTGTCGCTCGCCGCCGCCTGGCGCTCGCTGCGCGAGGGTGGGTTGCCGGGTGTCGGCTGGGCCGCGGGGGCCGCCATCATCGCGCCCGCCATGGCGATCATGCTTGAAATCCGCTGGCAACCGACAGCGGTGATCGGAGCCTACCCATGGGCGCTGCACGCCGCCGCGATCGCGGGCGCGATGGTGGCCCTCGCCGAACGCTTCGCGCGTGTGGACGGTGCCGACCGGCTGCGGATGTCGTTTGCGGTGCTGTCGGCGCTTTCGGCGCTGGCCTTCGCCTGCGTGATCCTGCTGAGTTCCGCCGCGCTGACCGTGGCCTTTGCCGTCACGGTGCTGGCGGCGGCGGCGCTGGACGCGCGGTTCGGGTTGCCGGTGATGACCGCCTATATCGCTGCCGGGGTGGTGACGCTGGGCTATCGCCTGCTGGTCGATCCGGGTCTGGACTGGGCTGCGCGGGCGCCTTTGGGCGAAATGGTCACGGCCTATGGCGGCACGCTCGCGGCGCTCGTCGGCGCGCTGGTGCTGGTCGCGCCGCTGGGCCGGCGCGCGGCGCAGGTGATGCTGGAAAGCGCGGCCTGGACGGTCGGCGGCACGTTGGCATCGCTGCTGCTGGGGCGGCTGATCGAACGCCTCGGCGGCATGGCCATGACCAGCACCCACTGGGCGCTGTCGCTGCATGCGCTGATCTGGCTTGCCGCGGCGCTGGCGCAGATGCACCGTCGGCAACTGGGCGGGCGGATGAACATCGCGCGCAGCGCGCTGGCCGCGATCTTCGCCCTTGCAGCGCTGGGCCCGCTGCTGGGCGCGCTGACGCTGGCGAACCCGCTGTTCGACCGATATGAAACGGTGCTTGGCCCGCCTGTCCTCAACACGCTGGCGGTCGCCTATCTGCTGCCGGCGCTGGTTCTGGGCGGGGCGGCATGGCGGATGGGAACGCTGCCCGCGCTGCTGCGCCGGATCATCGGCGCGCTGGCCGTCGCACTGGGCGCGCTGTGGCTGGGGCTGGCGATCCGGCATTTCTGGCAAGGCGGCAGCGGCATGGCACTGGGCCGCGTCAGCCAGCCCGAGCTTTACAGCTATACCGTGGCACTGCTGGCCGTGGGCGCGGGATTGTTTTATCAATCGCTTGCCCGTGGCAGCGCCGGTATGCGGCGCGCGGGGCTGGTGGTGATCGGTCTGGCGGTGGCCAAGGTGTTCTTTGTCGACATCTCGGGCCTTGGCGGACTGACGCGGGTGTTCTCGCTGCTCGCGCTGGGCCTGTCGCTGGCCGCACTGGCGTGGTTGAACCGCTGGGCACAGGGACGCGCGCAGGCGGGCGGCTGAGCAAGGAAAGGCAACGACATGGAACATGGCCACAGTCAGCAGGAAGTCGCCGCGCGGATCGCGTCGCCTCCGGGGCGGGGCATCCTGCGCGACGTGGTCTATGGCGGCATCGACGGCGCTGTGACCACGTTCGCCATCGTCGCCGGCGTCGCCGGGGCGGGGCTGTCGCCGTTCGTCATCGTGGCACTTGGGCTGGCGAATGTTCTGGCCGACGGATTCTCCATGGCCGCCGGCAACTATTCCGCCACCAAGGCCGAGCGCGACAACATCCACCGCATCAGGGCTATCGAAACCCGCCATATCGAAACCCACCCCGAGGGCGAGCGTCGCGAGGCGCGCGAGATCCTGCGTCAGAAGGGACTGCACGGGCAGGTGCTGGAGGATGCGACCGACGCGATCACCGCCAACCGCAAGGCGTGGATCGACCTGATGCTCGAGGGCGAATACGGCCTCGGCGGAGTCGATCCGCATCCGATGCGCGCCGCGCTGGCGACGTTCGGCGCGTTTCTGGTAGCGGGGATGATCCCGCTTTTGCCTTTCATCTTCGGGGCAAACGACGCGTTCGCCCTGTCGATCTGGATGACGATGGGGGTTTTCTTCGCCATCGGCGCGCTGAAAAGCCGCTGGTCGCCCGCGCCGTGGTGGCGCTCGGGGCTGGAGACGCTGGCGATCGGCGGTGTCGCCGCCGCAATCGCATATTTCGTGGGCACGCTGTTCCACGCATAGGCGGTCTTTACGCCGTGCCTGCCTGCGCCTATAACCCGGCCCATGCGCCACGCAAGCCTTGGCATCCTCCGAATTACGTCCCCGGCGCTCTGACCTGCGAGCCGCCGGGACAAGGTGTTTGAGCCATCGCACCGACCGCCATTTGCCGACATTGCCAATCCAGAGGACGCGAGACCATGTGCGCCGACACGACCACCGAAACCGTCGATTACAAAGACACGCTGAACCTGCCGAAAACCGATTTTCCCATGCGCGCGGGCCTGCCCAAACGCGAACCCGACTGGCTGGCCCGGTGGGAGCGTATCGGCATCTATGACCGCCTGCGCGAGCGCGCCGGGGGGCGCGCGCCGTTTACCCTGCACGACGGCCCTCCCTACGCCAACGGCAACCTGCATATCGGCCACGCGCTGAACAAGATCCTCAAGGATTTCATCGTGCGCAGCCAGCAGATGATGGGGCGCGATGCGCGCTATATCCCCGGCTGGGATTGCCACGGTCTGCCGATCGAATGGAAGATCGAAGAGAAATACCGCGCCAAGGGCCGCGACAAGGACCAGGTGCCGGTGATCGAGTTCCGCCAGGAGTGCCGCGACTTTGCCAGCCATTGGATCGACGTCCAGCGTGAAGAGTTCAAGCGCCTCGGCGTGACCGGCAACTGGGCCGATCCGTATCTGACGATGGACTTCCACGCCGAGCGCGTGATCGCCGAGGAGTTCCAGAAATTCCTGATGAACGGCGTGCTTTACCAAGGCAGCAAGCCGGTGATGTGGTCGCCTGTTGAGAAGACCGCGCTGGCCGAGGCCGAGGTGGAATATCACGACAAGGAAAGCTTTACGATTTGGGTGAAGTTCCCCGTTGACTCTGTGATGACTGAAGAGCGCGATGGCACTGGCAGAATACACCATAAGTCATTTGACGCGAGCAGAACGGACTTCGCGAACGCTTACGTCGTCATCTGGACCACCACGCCGTGGACAATCCCCTCGAACAAGGCGGTCGTTTTTGGGGCTGACTACGCCTACGGTCTTTACGAGGTGACGGATACGCCCGACGAGTGCTGGGCTGCGCCCGGTGAGCGCTTCCTGCTGGCTGACAAACTGGCCGGTGACGTGTTCAAGCGCGCCCGTCTCGAAGATGGCATGTGGAAGCGCGTGCGCGATGTCACCACCGATGAATTGGCAGCCCTCACGCTCAGGCACCCCCTCGCAGGCGCGAGCGGCTCAAACGGCGAATGGGACGACCCCCGCGATTTCCGCGCTGCCGATTTTGTAACCGACGAAGAAGGCACGGGGTTTGTTCACTGCGCCCCGTCGCACGGCATGGAAGAATTCGAGCTTTTCCGCGATCTCGGTATGCTGTCCGACGTCATCACCTATAACGTCATGGATGACGGCTCTTTCCGTGAAGGTCTGCCGTTCTTCGGTGGAAAACGCATCCTGAAACCGAACGGCAAGGAAGGTGACGCCAACAAGGCCGTGATCGACAAATTGGCCGAAGTTGGCGGACTGCTGGCGCGCGGCAAGATCAAGCATTCCTACCCGCATAGCTGGCGCTCCAAGGCGCCGGTGATCTATCGTAACACGCCGCAATGGTTCGCCGCCATCGACCGCGAGGTCGGCGACGGGCAGGACACCTATGGCAAGACGATCCGCGAACGCGCGCTGACCAGCATCGACGAACTGGTCACGTGGACGCCCAAGACCGGGCGCAACCGGCTGTATTCCATGATCGAATCGCGCCCCGACTGGGTGCTGAGCCGCCAGCGGGCATGGGGCGTGCCGCTGACCTGTTTCACGAAAAAGGGCGCGCTGCCGACGGATCCGGATTTCCTGCTGCGTAACCCGCAAGTCAACGCCCGCATCCTTGAGGCGTTCGAGACCGAGGGCGCGGACGCGTGGTATCAGGACGGCGCGAAAGAGCGCTTCCTTGGCGGCATCGTCAACGCGGACGACTTTGATCAGGTGTTCGACATTCTTGATGTGTGGTTCGATTCCGGTTCGACCCATGCCTTCGTGCTGCGCGACCGCCCGGATGGCAGCGCGGACGGGCTGGCCGATCTTTACCTCGAAGGCACCGACCAGCATCGCGGGTGGTTCCATTCCTCGATGTTGCAGGCCTGCGGCACCATCGGGCGCGCGCCCTATCGCGGGGTCGTCACCCACGCCTTCACGCTGGACGAGAAGGGCAACAAGATGTCCAAATCGCTCGGCAACACCATCGTCCCGGAAGAGGTGGTCAGGCAATACGGCGCCGACATCCTGCGGCTTTGGGTGGCGCAGACCGATTACACCCATGACCACCGCATCGGGCCCGAAATCCTGAAAGGTGTGGCCGACAGCTATCGCCGGTTGCGCAACACGATCCGCTTCATGCTGGGCTCGCTGGCCGATTTCAGCGAAAGCGACCGGGTCGCGCCCGCCGAGATGCCGGAACTGGAGCGCTGGGTTCTGCACCGTCTGGCCGAACTGGATCAGTCCGTGCGCGAGGGCTACGACGCCTATGATTTCCAGGGCGTGTTCCAGAAGGTGTTCAATTTTGCCACGCTGGACCTGTCGGCGTTCTATTTCGACATCCGCAAGGACGCGCTCTATTGCGATGGCGACACGGCCCGCCGCCGCGCCGCGCGCACGGTGCTGGACATCCTGTTCCATCGCCTGACCGCCTGGCTGGCTCCGGTCCTGGTGTTCACCATGGAAGAGGTCTGGCTGGAGCGCTTCCCCGGCGAGGACAGTTCGGTTCACCTGACCGACATGCCCGATACGCCCGCCGAGTGGCGCGACGAGGCATTGGCCGAAAAATGGGCCGCGATCCGGCGCGCGCGCCGCGTGGTGACCTCGGCGCTCGAGGTGCAGCGGGTGGACAAAGTGATCGGCGCCAGTCTGGAAGCCGCGCCCGTTGTGCATGTGCGCGACACCGATACGCTGGCGGCGCTGAAATCCGTCAATTTCGACGATATCTGCATCACCTCGGATCTGACACTGACCGCCGATCCCAGCCCGGCCGAAGCGTTCCGCATGGCCGAGGTCGATGGCGTCGGGGTCGTGTTCGAAAAGGCGGATGGGCAGAAATGCCAGCGCTGCTGGAAGATCCTGCCCGATGTCGGCACGCACGAACATCCCGGCGTGTGCGGGCGCTGCAACGAAGCGTTGGCGTGAAGCGGACCGTCTGCTGATCCGGCCCCGTAACGGGGTGCCGGGTCAGGTGCGGTCGTGACCGCGCCGTAGCGCCGCCAGTTCCGAACGGAGCTTCTTGCGCTCCTCGAAATCGGCGGTGACGTCGCGCAGGATCGCTGCGATCGCGGTCAGGTTGCCGTCGGCGCCGGTAAGCGGAAGAATCGAGAACTGGACCGAGATTCGCCGGCCATCCTTGCAGATCGCCGGAACCGCCAGCAGATCCCCGGCGCCGTAGCGAGTCTGTCCGGTCTTCATCGTCTCGTCGTAACCCGCCCAGTGCCGCGCGCGCAGGTTCTCGGGAACGATGATGTCGAGCGATTGCCCCAGCGCCTCGGCTTCCTCGAAGCCGAAAATCCGCGTGGCCGCAGCGTTCCAGAAGCGGATCAGACCATCGGCATCCGACACGATCAGTGCATCCGGCAGCCTCATGAGCAGCGCGTTTGCCAGATCCGCCATGTCCAGACCCGCATCTCGCGATTGTTCGCTCATTGCACGCCTCCCACCCCGATCGCCCCACCGGGAAAAGCGGTGAGGCGTTGCCGGAATGCGCTTACTTTTGCACCGATCCGACATCCGATCAAGCGTTGGCAGCTTTCGTGTTGACGCCGTGACGCCCCCCGGTCCAACTGGGCAAATTCTGATACAGGCCAGCGATGTCCGTTTTTGTCTTCCTTTCCGTCCTGTTTGCGGCCTTTCTTCATGCGGCGTGGAATGCGCTGATCAAGGGGGGGCGGTCCAAGACCGGCGGCGCATTGACGCTGGTGCTGATACAGGGGGGCATGGGCGCGGCCGTCGCCATGACCCAGCCCTGGCCCGAGGGCGAGGTCTGGCTGTGGCTGATCGGATCGGGGCTGTTTCACACCTCCTACATGCTGTTCCTGGGCCACGCCTACGAGCAGGGCGATCTCAGCCGCGTCTATCCGATCGCGCGCGGCGCCGCGCCGATGATCGTAACGTTGATCAGCGCCGCCGCGCTGCTGGACCGGATGGCGCCGTTCGAATATCTGGGCATCTTCGTGCTGGGCCTGGGCGTCGCGGTCATGGCGCGGGGCGCGTTCCGCAACAACGAAAGCCGCAAACTGGTGCCGCTGGCCTTCGGCTCGGCTCTGATGACGGCGGGGTATTCCCTCGTCGATGGGTTGGGCGCGCGGGCTGCGGGAGATGCGACGTTGTATGTCGCGTGGCTGTTCGTGTTGAACGCGGTGTTCTTCCTGCCGGTCAGCCTGTGGATGGGCGGACGCGCGGTGTTGCCGCGTTCGCTCGGGGAATGGCTGCGGGGCGGGGCGGCGGCGGCCGCGTCCTACGGGGCCTATGCGATCGCGGTCTGGGCGATGACGCAGGCGCCCATCGCGCTGGTCGCGGCCTTGCGCGAAAGTTCGATCCTGTTCGCGGTGCTGATCGGCTGGCTGGTCTTGCGCGACCGGATGGACCCGTCCAAGGCGCTGGCGGCAGGAATGATCGTGCTGGGCATGGCGCTGACGCGGTTATAGCCGACGCGGTGACGAAACCGATTGCATTTGCGCGCGTCGCAGATCACGCTGCCATGCGAAACCGGGCCGCAAGGAGATGAGAGTTGTCCAATTCGCAAGATCGCGCCGCAATCAAACAGGCCGTCCGTGACCGGCTGATGTCGTTGGAAGAAGAGGCCCTGGCCGCCGCCAAATCGCATTACGAGAGCTATCTCAAGGATGCGGTGATGGACCGGCGCGAAAGCCATGACAAGGACGAGATGGCCGATGCCCGCGAAAGCGCCGATCTGGCCGCCGCCTTCGACGCGCCGGTCTATACCCATCAGGCCAAGATCGACGCCATCGAGAACACCGATTTCGCCCCCACCGATATTGTCGGACCGGGTGCGGTCGTGTCATTCAACGACCGGCATTTCGTGATCGTCACGTCGACCGCGCGGTTCGAGTGCGACGGCAGAACCTATATGGGCATCTCGACCCAAAGCCCGATCTATCGTGCGATGGACGGTTTGAAGGCCGGAGACACCTTTACCCATAACGGGCGCGAATACACGCTGGACGAGGTGATGTAGGCGCCGACCTTCAGGTTTCGGGGATGAGTTGCTGGGCAATTCCGGCGAAGGCCAGGTAGACGCTGGTCAGCACCAATCCCCAATGCGCCCAGCTTTCGGGGTGGAAATCGACCCAGGCGGCCCAGCCGGCGAAAAACGTCCATGCGATGGCGATGGGCAGGGACAGGGCGCGCCAGCGTTCGGTGCGCACCGGATGAATGAATTTCAGCGGCAGGAACATGGCCACCGACAGCGCCGTGACCAGCGCCAGGATGATCCAGAAGTTCGGTTCCAGCGCGAAGACCACCAGGATGAACATGTTCCAGCAGCCGGGGAAGCCGGAGAAGGAATTGTCCTTGGTCTTCATCCGCGTGTCGGAAAAATACATCGCGCTGGCAAAGGTGATGACGATGATCGCGAACCAGCCGGTCCAGCCGTCCATCAGACCGGATTTGAACAGCGCGAAGGCGGGAATGAACACGTAGGTCAGGTAATCGATGATCAGGTCCATCAATTCGCCATCAAAGGCCGGAGCATAGCGTTTGACGTGGTATCGCCGCGCCAGCGGGCCATCGGCGCCGTCGACGGCAAAGGCGACGACCAGCCACAGGAACATCAGCCCCCATTTTTCGTCGGACGCGGCAAGCATCGCAAGCATGGCGAAGACCGCGCCGGTCGCGGTGAGAAGATGGGTGGCGAGAGCTTTGAACTGTGCTGTCATGGGGCCGTCATTGATCGGTTTTGCAGGAAACGCAAACGAATATGCGCGTGGCGGGGTCCGGAGCCTCCGGCGGGGGTATTTTTGACCAGAAAGAAGCAGGTGTGTCACGCCCTTGGATGGGTGCGGTCATAGATCTCCATCAGGCGGGCGGTATCGACGGCGGTGTAGGTCTGTGTCGTCGAGAGCGAGGCATGGCCCAGCAATTCCTGTATGGCGCGCAGGTCGCCGCCCGCCGACAGAAGGTGGGTCGCGAAACTGTGGCGCAGCGCATGCGGCGTCGCGGTCGCTGGCAGGCCGAGCTGCATCCGGGCCTGCGCCATCGCGCCCTGGATCACGCGCGGCGACAGCGCAGCACCGCGCACGCCGCGAAACAGCGGATCGGACGGGCGCATCGGATGCGGGCAAAGCCGCAGATAGCCATCGATCGCATCGCGCGCGGCCGGCAGGACCGGGACGACGCGTTCCTTGCCGCCCTTGCCGCTGATGCGCAAAGTGGCGGGCAGGGGGGCGTCGGCACCGGTCAGGGCAAGCGCCTCGGAGATGCGCAGACCACAGCCCCAGAGCAGCGTCACCACCGCCACGTCACGCGCCGCGACCCAAGGCCGGCGCGATTGCAGCTCCACGGTGTCGATCACGGCGCGGGCGGCGTCTTCGGCCAGGGGGCGGGGCAGTTTCCTGCGGAACTTCGGCGCGCGGGTGGACAGGACGGCGGTCGGCTCGAACCCCTCGCGCGCGGCGAGCCAGCGGTAAAAGGATCTGACCGCCGAGAGTTTGCGCGCCAGCGAGCGCGCCGCGATGCCGTCTGCCCGGGCCCGGGCCATCCAGGCGCGCATGTCCGAAACGGTGATCCGTTCCAGCGCGCCAAGCCCCTGCGGCCCGCCCTTGTGCGCGGTGATGAAGGCGAGGAACTCCGTCAGGTCGCCCTGATAGGCCGTCACCGTGTTGTCCGCCGCGCCGGCAAGCGCCCGCTGGCCATCGAGCCAGCGCTGAAGCGCATCGCGGCAGGCGGGCGAGATCAGCAGGGTCAAGACAACCAGTGCCGCATCGAGCGTTCGAACACGCCGGCGAAAAAGCCCAGAAGGTCGGTGCCCTGTTGTGGCGTGAACTGGTCGGGATCCTCGGTGCCCAGAACCAGCAGACCCGGCAGGCGTCCCTCGCCGAAATCGAGTCTCAGGCAGGCCTCGGACCCGATCCGGCCGGACGCCGCGCCGTGCATGCGCTCGTTGGCGCCCTGCACCTGGCGCAGCGTGATCTGACGCGGGGTGCCGCCGCGGCCGTTGGCGAGGTAGGCAGCGATGAAGCCCGGCTCCACCATGGTGAGCACACCGCCCAACCGCTCCACCGCCGGATCGGTGTCGTTTTCGGCGGATTCCAGCGCCAGCGTGACCGTATCGAGCCGCAGGATATCCGCGACCTCGCCGCGCAGATCGCGCAGAAACATCTCGAAATCCGTGGCGTCCAGCAGGCGCAGGATGGCGCGGTGTACCTGATTGGTGCCGGCCAGGTTGTCATAGGCTGCGGCGATCACCGAGCGGTGCGTGTCCTCGAGCCGGTCAAGCCGCGCCTCGAGCCGTTCCATGGCGATGCCGCGCAGATCGACGATGTTGCTGCCCATCGCCTTTTCATTGGCGGCGATCAGGGCATGCATCACGTCGTGATCGTCGAGAATCGCGTCCGGCTTGGCGAGGATCGCCTGGCGCAATGTGTCGTTGAATTTCGGGCTACTGCTCATTCTCAGCCTCTTGTGGTTTTCGGGGTCTTATAGCACGGCTTTTCGGGGTCTCGCCCCGAAAAATCGCGCCACAAGGAGGAAAATGCCGGTCAGAGGATCTTCTGGCCGGTCTTTTCCCAGTCCTTCAGGAAGGTTTCCAACCCCTTGTCGGTCAGCGGGTGATCGACCATCTTCTTGATGACTTCGGGCGGTGCGGTGATCACGTCGGCGCCGATACGCGCGCTTTCGGTGACATGGTTCACGCTGCGGATCGAGGCGGCGAGGATCTGGGTTTCGAACCCGTAATTGTCATAGATCGTGCGGATGTCCGAGATCAGATCCATGCCGTCGACATTGATGTCATCCAGTCGTCCGATGAAGGGCGAAATGAAGGTCGCGCCCGCCTTGGCCGCGAGAATCGCCTGATTGGCCGAGAAACACAGTGTCACGTTGACCATGTTGCCCTCGTTGCTCAGCACGTTGCACGCCTTGAGCCCGGCCCAGGTCAGCGGCACCTTGACGGCGATGTTGTCGGCGATCTTGGCAAGCTTGCGGCCCTCGGCGATCATCTGTTCGGCTTCGGTGGCGACCACCTCGGCGGATACGGGGCCATCGACGAGATCGCAGATCTCCTTGGTGACCTCGACGATGTCGCGGCCCGATTTCAGGATCAGTGACGGATTGGTGGTGACGCCATCGACCATCCCGAGATCGTTGAGTTCGGAAATGGCGTCGATGTCGGCGGTGTCAACGAAGAATTTCATGTGCGGGACTTTCTGTCATGGGTTGGCCTTGGCTGCACATGGCTTTACCTGATGATCCGGAATGCTGGAACCCCCGAAACGGAAAGGCGGCGCCGTGGGCTTGCCTGACTTTTACGATGAGGGCGCGTTGGTCGGGGTGCTGACCACGCAGCCACTGGACCGCGTGCTGGATTACCGCGCGCCCGAGGGCGGCTGCCATCTGGGCGCCTTCGTCGAGGTGCCGCTGGGCCCGCGCAAGGTGCTGGGCGTGGTCTGGGGGACGGGCAAGGGCGATTTCGATGCGGCCAGGGTGCGTTCGGTCATCCGGGTGCTGGACGTCGCCCCGATGCGCGAGGAGATGCGGGTGTTCCTGCGACGCGCCGCCGATTACACGCTGACGCCGATGCAGGCGATGCTGCGGCTGGCGACGCGCGCGCCGGGTCTGAGCGATCCGCCGTCGATGCGGCGGATCTATCGGTTGGGGCAGGGGCGGCCCGAGCGGATGACCGATGCCCGCGAGCGGGTGCTGGCGGTGCTGGAGGATCACGGCGGGCTGGCCTTCACGCTCAAGGAACTGGCCGAGATGGCCGGGGTCACGCCTTCGGTCGTCAAGGGGCTGGTGCCATCGGGCGCGGTGCAGGAAGAGGACAGCCCGCGCGATCTGCCCCTGCCGCATCTGGACCCGACCCGCCCCGGCAAGGCGCTGACCGGCGATCAGGCGCTGGCGGCCGAGGCGTTGCGCGCGGGGCTGGCAAAGGGCGGCTATGGCACGACGCTGCTGAAGGGGGTGACCGGATCGGGTAAGACCGAGGTTTATCTTGAGGCGGTCGCGGAATGTCTGGCGCAGGGGCGGCAGGCGCTGGTGCTGCTGCCGGAAATCGCCCTGACGGCCGAGTTTCTGACCCGTGTCGAGGCGCGGTTCGGCGCGCGCCCGGCCGAGTGGCATTCGGGCGCCACGATGACCGAACGGCGCCGGATCTGGCGCATGGTCGGGCAGGGGGCGGCGCAGCTTGTTGTGGGCGCGCGCTCGGCCCTGTTCCTGCCATTTCGCGAGCTGGGGCTGATCATCGTCGATGAGGAACACGACAATTCCTACAAGCAGGAAGAGGGGGTTCTGTATCATGCCCGCGACATGGCGGTGCTGCGCGCGGCGATCTGCGGCGCGCGGGTGGTGCTGGCCAGCGCCACTCCCAGCCTTGAAAGCTGGGCCAATGTCGAAGCCGGGAAATACGACAAGCTGGAACTGACCGCGCGGTTCGGTGTGGCGGTGCTGCCCGAGATGCGCGCCATCGACATGCGCGGTGAAAAGATGCAAGCGGCAAGCTGGGTCTCGCCCAGCTTGCGCGATGCGGTGCGCGACCGGTTGGCGCGCGGCGAACAGGCGATGCTGTTCCTGAACCGGCGCGGCTATGCGCCGGTGACGCTGTGCCGGGCCTGCGGACAGCAGATCGGCTGCGATCATTGCGACGCGCGCATGGTCGAGCATCGGCTTCTCAAGCAGTTGATGTGCCATCAATGCGGCGAGACAAAGCCGATCCCCACCATATGTCCCTCTTGCGGGGCCGAGGATCGGCTGGCCCCCGTCGGTCCCGGTGTCGAGCGCATGGCCGAAGAGGCGGCGGCGCTGTTTCCCGAGGCCCGCATCGCCACGCTGAGTTCGGATCTGTTCGGTTCGGCCCGCGCATTGAAACAGGCGATCGAGGAGATCGCGGCGGGGGCGGCGGATATCATCATCGGCACGCAGCTTGTCGCCAAGGGGCACAACTTTCCGCTGCTGACGCTGGTCGGGGTCATCGACGCCGATCTGGGGCTGCAAGGGTCCGATCTGCGCGCCGCCGAACATACGTTTCAACTGATGCGGCAGGTCGCCGGGCGCGCCGGGCGGGCGGAACGGCCGGGGGTGGCGCTGCTCCAGACGTTCCAGCCTGAACATCCGGTGATCCGCGCCATTCTGGCGGGCGACGAAGACGGGTTCTGGCGGGCCGAGGCGCAAGCGCGACAGGCGGCGGGGGTGCCACCCTATGGGCGCATGGCCGGGATCATCCTGTCGGGCACGCAGATGCAGCAGGTGTTCGATATCGCCAACACCCTAGCGCGCAACGACGGGGCGCTGCGAGGTATCGGCGCGCAGGTTTTCGGCCCCGCCCCGGCCCCCATCGCGCGGGTGCGCGGGCGCCACCGCGTGCGCCTGCTGGTCAAGGCCGACAAGGGCGCGCCCCTGCAAGAGGCGTTGGCGCGCTGGATCGCGCCGCTGCGGCTGAAGGGCGATCTGCGCCTTGCGGTCGATATCGACCCGCAGAGCTTTTTGTAAGTGGCGCGCCGAAAGAGATTTCATGCCTCCGGCGGGAATATTTTCCGCCAGAAGAAGATGCCGGGCGGCGCGGCCGCTTGACCTTGGTGCGGGCCGGCCATAGGCGCTGCGGGACAGAAAAAGGATGCCGCGATGCCGACGTTTACCGCCCTGACCACCCTGAACGGACAAGCCGCCGGCGAACGCCTTGGCGCGGCGATGGAGCAACTGTCACCGGCGCCGACCGGCGTGGGCGTGTTCGAGGTCGAGGACGGTTCGGGCCTGTGGGAGGTCGGCGGCTATTTCACCGAACGCCCTGACGAAACCGCGCTCGCCTTGCTGGCGGCGGCGTTCGATGCGCGTGCCTTCACCGTGTCCGAACTGCCCGAAACCGATTGGGTGGCGCATGTGCGGCGCGAATTGGCGCCGGTGCGGGCGGGGCGGTTTTTTGTCTATGGCAGTCACGATGCCGACAAGGTGCCCGAAGATTGCGTGCCTCTGCTGATCGAGGCGGCGATGGCCTTTGGCACCGGACATCACGGCACCACGCTGGGGTGCCTGCGGGCGCTCGATGCGCTGATCGGGCAGGGCGTCGTGGCCGGGCGCGTCGCCGATATCGGCTGCGGCACGGCGGTTCTGGCGATGGCGGCCGCCCGGGTCTGGGACGCGACCGTTCTGGCCAGCGACATCGACGCCGTCGCGGTCGAGGTGGCGCAGGCCAATCTGGCGGCCAACGGCATGGAAGGGCGCGTGACCTGTCTGGAAGCGGCCGGCTTCGATCATCCCGAACTGGCGGCCCATGCGCCCTATGACCTGATCTTCGCCAATATCCTCAAGGGGCCGCTGGTGGCGCTCGCGCCCGATCTGGCGGCGAACCTCGTGCCGCGCGGACACGCGATTCTTTCAGGGCTTTTGAACGAACAGGCCGCGAACGTCGCGGCTGTTTATGCACAAAACGGCATCAATATCGTGTCGGATATGCAGATTGGCGACTGGACCACGCTATTGCTGCGTAAACCGGAGTAAATGCGACCGATTTTAGCGGCTTTTTATCTAACTGCCCTGATTTCGCCATATTTCGCCCGCAGAAAAGCACTTCCCAAGATGGAATCAGCGGACGGAGACGGCCATGGACAAGGGCCAGCGGAAATTTCAGCAGCGATTGGACCGCCTTGCGTGCAACCATGATGCGTTGTCGCGGGGGTATGTGATCGGCGTGCGCCACGACGGCTTGATCGTGGCAAGACCGCGCCCCGCCGCGTCGCGGATTTCGGGACGATCGGTTCTGCTGCTTCTGGTGGTGTTCTTCCTGTTCAAGGGCTTTCTTTTCGCGAGCGTGGGCACGAGCACCTATACCCAACGGATCGCGCATCTGCGGGACGGCAACGTGCTGGAAAAGGCCGGCGCGTTCGTGATGCAGGCCGATCCGGTCTCGCGCGCAGTCGCGGCGCAGCTGAGGCCGATCCTGCGCTGATTTACCGGCAGTGACCCAAGCGGAAACGAAAACACCGCATGAGCAGTGCCCATGCGGTGTGATTGTCGTCGGTGATCGCGCCCCCTTACCGGGTGCGTTTGCCCGTGGCGATCAGCTCGATATCGCCGCGCGCCAGGCCGATATCGTCGAGTTCGCGGTCGGACAGCGCATTCAGCGCCTTGCGGGTGGCCCGTGCGTCGGTCCAGGCCGCGAAACCGGCGAAAACGGTCGAAAACACGGCGCCGGACCGGCCCAGAAGGCCGGGGGCGCCATAGGTGGTGCGGGTGGTGTCAAAAGCGGCCATGTCCATATCCTTTGCGGTCTGCGCGCCGGGGCGCTGCGTGTCGTTCCAAACGCAGTTAGGCAGGGTTTCCGAAACGAGCAAGCCGCGAACTTGCATGGCTCCCATGCAGATTTCGCATGTCTCAGGTTTTCCGTCTATAACACTGAAAAGCAGGCAAAAAACTGCCTTCGTGGTGCCGCTTTGAGGCGGCGTGATGTCGCTTTCGGAACGGTTGGTCGCGGTCGGACATCGGAGCGTCGTTTTCCGCCATGGGGCGCAAAAGCGTGGACCATGTTCGCCTTTCGTGCTAGTGGATCAAAAAAGCAACAAAAACACAGGCGCGCGGGGCAGAAAAATGCGGATTCTGGGCATCGACCCGGGGCTACGGACGCTGGGATGGGGCGTGATCGAATCACGCGGCTCGCGGCTGAGCCATGTCGCCAACGGGTCGTGCCGCTCGGGCGGGGGCGATCTGGCGGCGCGGCTGCTGTCGCTGCATCGGCAATTGAGCGACGTCTGGGCGACCTACCGACCCGATGAGGCGGCGATCGAACAGACCTTCGTGAACAAGGATGGCGCCGGCACGCTGAAGCTGGGTCAGGCGCGCGGCGTGGCGCTGCTGGTACCCGCGCAGGCCGGAATTCCGGTGGGTGAATATGCCCCCAACCGCGTCAAGAAAACGGTGGTGGGCGTGGGCCATGCCGACAAGGCGCAGATCCTTCATATGGTGCGGCTGCAACTGCCGGGCTGCGATCCGGCGGGGCCGGATGCAGCGGATGCGCTGGCCATCGCCATCTGCCACGCGCATTTCCGCGCCGCCGCGCGCGTGACCTTGCGCGAGGTGCGGGCATGATCGGGCGTTTGCGCGGGCGGCTGGACTGGCGCGGGCCGGATCATGTGCTGATCGACGTGCAGGGCGTCGGTTACATCGTCTTCTGTTCCGAACGCACGCTGGCCGCGCTGCCCGGTCTGGGCGAGGCGGTGTCGCTTCATACCGATCTGGTGGTGCGCGAGGATCTGATGCAGCTTTTCGGCTTTCCCAGCCTGATGGAAAAGGAATGGCATCGCTTGCTGACCTCGGTGCAGGGGGTCGGGGCCAAGGTGTCGCTGGCGGTTCTCGGCGCGCTGGGGCCGGACGGGCTGAGCCGGGCAATCGCGCTGGGCGACTGGGCGGCGGTCCGGGTCGCCAAGGGCGTCGGCCCCAAGACGGCGCAGCGCATCGTGCTGGAGTTGAAGGACAAGGCCCCCGCCGTCATGGCGATGGGGGGCGCGGATGCGTTGGAACCGGCTGTCACGGTCGAGGTGGTGGATGGTGATACCCCGGCGCCCGCCGCTCCGGCTCGGCGCAGCAACCGGTCGGCGCAGGCGGATGCGTTGTCGGCGCTGGGCAATCTGGGCTATGGCCCGTCCGAGGCCGCGGCGGCGGTGGCCGAGGCGGCAGGTGCGGACCCCCAAGCGGGCGAGACCGCGCTGATCCGCGCGGCGCTGAAACTGCTGGCCCCCAAGGGATAGGCCGGCATGGTGGAGACCTGAATGAGCGAACCCGACCCGACCCTGCGCGCCGATCCCTTGCCCGAGGACAATGACCGCGCCCTGCGCCCGCAGGCGCTGGACGAATTCATCGGCCAGGCCGAGGCGCGTGCCAATCTGCGGGTGTTCATCCAGTCTGCTCGCATGCGTGGAGAAGCGATGGACCACACGCTGTTTCACGGTCCCCCCGGTCTGGGCAAGACCACGCTGGCGCAGATCATGGCGCGCGAATTGGGGGTGGGGTTCCGCATGACCTCGGGGCCGGTTCTGGCCAAGGCGGGCGATCTGGCGGCGATCCTGACCAATCTCGAAGAACGCGACGTGCTGTTCATCGACGAGATCCACCGCCTGAACCCTGCCGTGGAAGAGGTGCTTTATCCCGCGCTCGAGGATTTCGAGCTGGATCTGGTGATCGGCGAGGGGCCGGCGGCGCGCACGGTCAGGATCGAATTGCAGCCCTTCACGCTGGTCGGCGCGACGACGCGGATGGGGTTGCTGACCACGCCGCTGCGCGACCGCTTCGGCATCCCGACGCGGCTGCAATTCTATACCGTGGACGAATTGCACGAGATCGTCACCCGCAACGCGCGCAAACTGGGCGCACCCGCCGAGGAGTCCGGCGCACGCGAGATTGCCCGTCGCGCGCGTGGCACGCCGCGTATCGCCGGGCGCTTGTTGCGCCGGGTCGTCGATTTCGCCGTGGTCGAGGGCGACGGCACGATCACCCGCGAACTGGCCGACAGCGCGCTGACCCGGCTGGGTGTGGACCATCTGGGTCTGGACGGCGCCGACCGGCGCTATCTGCTGCTGATCGCCGAGAACTACATGGGCGGCCCCGTGGGAATCGAAACCCTCAGCGCCGCGCTGAGTGAAAGCCGCGACGCGCTGGAAGAGGTGATCGAGCCGTTCCTGCTGCAACAGGGGCTGATCCAGCGCACGCCGCGCGGGCGCATGCTGGCGCACAAGGCGTGGACGCATCTGGGGCTGGCGCCGCCGGAACGCGGTGCGCAGACCGACCTCTTCGGCTGAGCGTGGCACGGCCCCGCAGCGGCGGAATTGCCGCTTGATCTTCGCCGGCAACCGCCTAGCCTTGACGCAACCGGCCCACATCAACGAACTGCGGCTTTTGGGGCCGCCCGAATGGGGAACATGCATGACCGACGCCATCCACTATGAATTGCAGGGCGACATCGCCATTCTCAAGGCGCAGAACCCGCCGGTGAACGCGCTTGGCCATGCGGTGCGGCAAGGTCTGGTCGACGGGCTGGAGCGCGCCGAGGCGGACAATGCGCGCGCAATTCTGATCCATGGCGACGGCTCCACGTGGTTTGCCGGCGCCGATATCCGCGAGTTCGGCAAACCCATGCAAGAGCCGCTTTTGCCCGATGTCTGCAACCGGATCGAGGCGTCGCCGCTGCTGGTCGTGGGCGCGCTGCATGGCACGGCGCTGGGCGGCGGGCTGGAGGTGGCGCTGTGCTGCCATTACCGCATCGCCGTTCCCGGCGCGCGCGTCGGCCTGCCCGAGGTGATGCTGGGCATCCTGCCGGGTGCCGGCGGAACGCAGCGTCTGCCACGGCTGATCGGGGTGGAACCGGCAATCGACATCATCACCACCGCGCGTCAGGTCGGGGCGCAGGAGGCGCTGGAACTGGGCATCCTCGATCGCGTGCGGGAGGGTGAGCCGCGCGACGTCGGGTTGGCCTTCGTGCGCGCATTGCTGGATGACGATGCGCCCCGCCGCCCGGTCAGCGAGATGCCGGCCCCCAAGCCGATCGATTTCGATGCGATGTATCAGACCGTGCTGAAACGCGGCCGGGGGCAGATCGCACCGGCGCAGGCGGTGCGCGCGGTCCAGTTGGCCTGCGAACTGCCCTTCGACGAGGGGTTGCGGCGCGAACGCGAGATGTTCATGGACCTGATGGAAACCGATCAGCGGCAGGGCATGATCCACGCCTTTTTCGCCGAACGCGCGGTCTCCAAGCTGCCGGAACTGAAAGCGGTCGAGCCGCGCGTGGTCAACGCCATCGGCGTGATCGGCGGCGGCACCATGGGTGCGGGCATCGCCACCTCGGCCTTGCTTGCGGGGCTGAATGTGACGCTGGTGGAAATGTCGCAAGAGGCCGCCGACGCCGCCCGCACCCGGATCGAAGGCAACCTTGCGGGGGCGTTGAAGCGCAACAAGATCACGCAAGACAGATATGACACGCTGACGCAAGAGACGCTGGCGCTGGCCACCGATTACGACGCGTTGAAAGACGCCGATCTGGTGATCGAGGCGGTGTTCGAGGACATGGACGTCAAGAAGGACGTTTTCACCAAGCTGGATGCCGTCTGCAAACCCGGCGCGGTTCTGGCGACCAATACCTCGTATCTGGACGTGAACGAGATCGCCGCCGCCACCGCGCGTCCCGGCGACGTGATCGGGCTGCATTTCTTTTCGCCGGCCCATGTGATGAAACTGCTCGAGGTGGTCGTGGCCGACAGGACCGCGCCCGACACCGTCGCCACCGGCTTTGCCCTCGGCAAGAAGATGGGCAAGATCGCCGTGCGCGCGGGGGTCTGTGACGGGTTCATCGGCAATCGCATCCTTGCCACGTATCGCACAGCCGCCGATCACATGGTTCTGGACGGGGCCAGCCCCTTTCAGATCGACAAGGCGCTTGAGGATTTCGGCTTTGCCATGGGGCCTTACGCGGTGGCCGACCTTGCCGGGCTGGATATCGGCTGGGCCATGCGCAAGCGTCAGGCCCCGCACCGCGATCCGCGCGAACGGGTGCCCAGCTATCCCGACCGCCTGTGCGAGGCGGGGCATTTCGGGCAGAAGACCGGCAAGGGGTATTACATCTACGAGACCGGCAAGCGCGGCGGCACTCCCAACCCCGAAGTGACCGGGCTGATCGAGGCCGAACGCGCCGAGCGCGGCATCACCCCGCGCGATTTCACCGACGAAGAGATCGTGCGGCGCTACATGGCCGCCATGGTGAACGAGGCCGCAAAAGTCGTGGGCGAGGGCATCGCACGCCGCCCCCTGGACGTGGATATGGTGCTGCTGTCGGGCTACGGATTTCCGCGCTATCATGGCGGGCCGCTGAAATGGGCCGACCTGCAAGGGCTGCCCGGCCTTCTGGACGATATCAAATCCTATGCCCGGGAAGACGATCATTTCTGGCAACCCGCGCCGCTGCTGGAACGACTGGTGGAGGAAGGGCGCAATTTCGACGATCTGAACAAGGAAGCCGCATCATGAAACAGGCCGTTATCGTTTCCGCCGCCCGCACCGGGCTGGCCAAGTCCTTTCGCGGATCGTTCAACCAGACCCATGGCGCCACGATGGGCGGCCATGTGGTGCGCACGGTCGTGGAACGCGCCGGGATCGACCCCGGCCAGATCGAGGATTGCATGATCGGCTGCGGCTTTCCCGAAGGGGCCACGGGTCAGAACATCGCCCGCCAGATCGCGATCCGCGCGGGTCTTCCAGTCGGCGTGGCCGGCCTGACGGTCAACCGCTTCTGTTCCTCGGGGTTGCAGACCATCGCGCTGGCCGCCAACGCGATCACCACCGAGGGCGCGGGGCCGATGATCGCGGGCGGGGCGGAAAGCATCAGCCTCGTGCAGCCCGAGGTCAAGCTGGTGAAAGAGCCGTGGATCGAGGAACACAAACCCGCGATCTACATGACCATGATCGAAACCGCCGACATCGTGGCCGAACGCTATGGCATCAGCCGCGAGGCGCAGGACGAATACGGGCTGCGCAGCCAGCAACGCATCGCCGCCGCGCAGGAGGCGGGCAGGTTCGATGACGAGATCGTCCCGATGCAGGCGACGATGGCGGTCAAGGACAAGGAGACGGGCGACATCTCCTATCGCGACGTCACGGTGGATCGCGACGAATGCAACCGCCCCAATACCACGCTGGAGGGGCTGCAAGGGCTGCAACCCGTGCGCGGGCCGGGCAATTACGTGACGGCGGGCAATGCCAGCCAGCTCTCCGACGGTGCGGCCGCCGTGGTGGTGATGGAGGCGGCTGAGGCCGAAAAGGCGGGGCTGGACCCGATGGGCGCGTTTCGCGGCTTTGCCGTCGCCGGGTGCGAACCCGACGAGATGGGCATCGGTCCGGTCTTTGCCGTCCCCCGCCTGCTGGAGCGTCATGGCCTGAAGGTCGAGGATATCGACCTGTGGGAGTTGAACGAGGCGTTCGCCTCTCAGGCACTTTATTGCCGCGACCGGCTGGGCATCCCGGACGAGATCTGCAACGTCAACGGCGGCTCCATCGCCATCGGCCACCCGTTCGGCATGACCGGTGCGCGCATGACCGGCCACATCCTGCGCGAGGGCAAACGGCGCGGCGCCAAACTGGGCGTCGTGACCATGTGCATCGGCGGCGGCATGGGGGCGGCGGGATTGTTCGAAATCTTCTGAAGGGGCGGCGCGATGGATCTGACATACAGTGACGAGGAACGCGCCTTTCGCGACGAGGTCCGCGCTTTCCTGCGGGACAAGCTGCCCGACGCCTTGTCGGAAAAGGTCCGCCGCCGGCAGGAGCTGAGCAAGGACGATCACGAACGCTGGCACGCCATCCTGAACGAACGGGGCTGGCTGGCGCAGAACTGGCCCCGCGCATTCGGCGGCGCGGAATGGAACGCGGTGCAGCGCCACATCTTCGAGGAAGAGGCCGCCGCTGCGAACGCTCCGCGCATCGTGCCCTTCGGTGTCGCGATGCTGGCGCCGGTCTTGCAGAAATTCGGCAGCAAGGCGCAGCAGGATCATTACCTGCCCCGCATTCTCAACGGTGACGACTGGTGGTGTCAGGGGTATTCCGAACCCGGTGCCGGTTCGGATCTGGCCAGCCTGAACACCCGCGCGGTGCGGCAGGGTGATCATTACATTGTCAACGGGCAAAAGACGTGGACCACGCTGGGCCAGCATGCCAACCGGATCTTCTGCCTCGTGCGCACCGATCCGGATGCCAAACAGCAGGAGGGCATTTCATTCCTGCTGATCGACATGGACAGTCCCGGCATCGAGATGCGCCCCATCGTCCTGCTCGACGGCTCGCCCGAGGTGAACGAGATTTTCTTCAACGACGTCAGGGTGCCGTTCGAGAACCTTGTCGGGGAAGAGAACAAGGGCTGGACCTATGCGAAATACCTGCTGACGCATGAGCGCACCAATATCGCCGGTGTCGGGTTCGCGCTGGCCGGGCTGGAATCGGTCAAGCGCATGGCGTACGCGGAACGCCGCAACGGCCGGGCGCTGATCGAAAACCCGCACTTCGCCGCGCGGCTGGCACAGGTGGAAATCGACCTGATGGCGATGGAGACGACCAATCTGCGCATCATCAGCGCCGCCGCGGCGGGGCAGGCGCCGGGCGTCGAAAGCTCCATGCTCAAGGTCAAGGGCACGATCATCCGGCAAGAGATCAACGATCTGGCACGTCGTGCCGCTGGCCCGTACGCGCTGCCCTTCCCGTCCGCGGCCCTGGCGGGTGACAACGATCCCGTCGGTCCCGATTACGGCGATGCCGTGGCGGCGACCTATTTCAACAACCGCAAGCTGTCGATCTATGGCGGCAGCAACGAGATCCAGCGCGGCATCATCGCCAAGGCGAAGCTGGGGGGCGGGGCATGAATTTCGAACTGACCGAGGAACGCCGGATGCTGCAGGACACGCTGCGGCGGTTCCTGAGCAAACGCTATGACACCGAAACGCGCAACGCCATTCTGGACAGCGAAAGCGGCTTCAGCCCTGACATCTGGTCCGATCTGGCCGATCTGGGCATCATCGGCGCGCTGTTCACCGAAGCGCAGGGCGGGTTCGGCGGTGCCGGTTTCGATATCGCCGTAGTGTTCGAGGAACTGGGTCGCGCCGGGGTGGTCGAACCGTTTCTGGACAGCGCCGTTCTGGGTGGCGGTCTGATCGCTGCCCTCGGCGACACCGATCAGCAGGCGCTGCTGGCCGAGGTGATCGCGGGACACGCGCATCTGGCGTTGGCCCATGGCGAACCGGCCAGCCGCTATGACCTGTCGCGCGTCGAGACCTCGGCCGGGTTTGAGGACGACAAGATCGTGCTGAACGGGCGCAAGGCGGTGGTCGTCAATGCCGAGGCCGCCGGTCACCTGATCGTCACGGCCCGCGAAAGCGGCGATGTGGACGACGAGACCGGCATTTCCCTGTTTCTCGTGCCCGCCGATACGGCCGGTGTGACCCTGCGCGGTTACCCGATGCTGGCGGGCGGACGCGCCGCCGAGATCACGCTGGAGGATGTGCGCCTGCCGCCTTCGGCGCGTCTGGGCACAGCCGGGGCCGGGTTCGCGGCACTTTCGGACCGCGTTGCCGCCGCCAACGTCGCATTGGCCGCCGAGGTGCTGGGCGCGATGGAAACCGCCGTCGCGCTCACCCGCGACTACATGCTGACGCGCAAGCAGTTCGGCCGCCCCATCGCGAGCTTCCAGGCGCTCCAGCACCGGTTCGCCGATCTGCTGATCGAACTGGAACAGGCGCGTTCGGCCGTGATCAACGCCGCCGGACATCTTGCGGCGGCACCGCATGAACGCGACCGCCAGATCGCCGCCGCACGCAACCTGATCGGACGGATCGGGCGGCTGGTGGCCGAGGAGTCGATCCAGTTGCATGGCGGCATCGCGATGACGCAGGAATACGAACTGGCCCATATCGCCAAGCGCATCGTGATGAGCGACCACCGCCTTGGCGACACCGACACGCATCTGGAGCGGTTCATCGCGCTCAGCTACGCGCAGGACGCCCGATGACCCTTGCCCGCATCGACGATGGCGGCGACCGGCTGGTGGTCGTCAACATGAACGCCACGCGGCGCGGCGCGCTGTCGCCCGATCTTTACGCCGCGATAGCCCGCGCGATGGAGCAGGCCGCCGATCCGCGCATCCGCGCCGTGATCCTGACCGCCGAGGGCGGGTTCTTCTGCGCCGGGGGCGATCTGAACCTGCTGATTGAACGGCGCAAGCTGACCGAAATGCAGCGCCGCGCGCGGGTGGACGATCTGCACGACCTGATCCGCGCCATCCGCGCCTGCCCGGTGCCGGTGATCGCCGCCGTCGAGGGCGGCGCGGCGGGGGCGGGGGCATCGCTGGCGCTGGCCTGTGATCTGATCGTCGCGGCGGAGGGCGCGAAATTCACCGCCGCTTACGTTCGCGCCGGTCTGGTGCCCGATGGCGGGTTGACGGCATCGCTGGCGCGGCTGGTGCCGCGCGCGCTGGCGATGGAGATGTGCCTGCTGGCGCGGCCCGTCACCGCCGAACGCATGGCCGAACTGGGCGCGATCAATCAGGTGGTCCCCGAGGGCGGTGCGCTGGCGGCAGCGCACGCGCTGGGCGATGCGCTGGCCGCCGGTCCGCGCGATGCGCAAGGCGTCATCCGGAATCTTGTGGCGACCGCCTATGACGCCGACGCAGCCAGCCAACTGGACCGCGAACGCGACGCGATGGCGCGTGCCGCAGGCGGGGACGAAGCCGCCGAGGGAATCGCCGCCTTTCTGGACAAGCGCAAACCGGACTTTCGGGCGTAGGGCGGGGCTTGCCCCGCCGCCCCGTGGGCAATGGCGGGGTGAACCCCGCCCTACGCGTAAACCCCTTCCGCCGCCTGGCGGATGGCGCGGATGTTGTCGCCATAGACCTGCGGATTGCCGACCGAGCCGCCCTTGAACACCGCCGACCCGGCAACCAGCACGTCGGCGCCGGCGCGAGTGACCAGCGGGGCAGTGGACGGATCGACGCCGCCGTCGATCTCGATATGCACCGGGCGGTCGCCGATCATGGCGCGCAGGGCGCGGATCTTGTCGGTCATGTCGATAAACTTCTGCCCGCCGAAACCGGGGTTCACCGTCATCACGCAGACCAGATCGACCATGTCGAGCAGCGGCTCGACCGCGCCTGCCGGCGTTCCGGGGTTCAGCGCCAGACCTGCCTTGGCCCCGGCGGCGCGGATCGCCTGAAGCGTGCGGTGAACATGCGGCCCGGCTTCGGCATGAGCGGTGATCACATCCGCCCCCGCCTGCGCGAAGGCGTCGATATAGGGATCGACCGGCGCGATCATCAGGTGCACATCCATGACCCCCTTGATATGGGGGCGGATCGCGGCGCACATGGCCGGGCCGAAGGTGATGTTGGGCACGAAATGCCCGTCCATCACATCGACATGCACCCAATCGGCGCCCTGTTCCTCGATCGCCTGACATTCCGCACCGAAATTCGCGAAATCGGCGGACAGGATGGAAGGGGCGATCTTGATCTTGCGGTCGAACGACATGGGATACCTCGAAGCTCTGGCTTTGCGCTGCATATAAACCGCCCGACGGCCCAGCGGTAGGGGCAGGCGCAAAAACCGTGCACGACGCCCCCGCATGTCGTGACATATGGTCACGTCTGTCCGCAGTGGGGGCGGCGTGCCTCATCTGCTAAGAGGATCATATCCCGCAACGCCTTGGAGGTCATCATGTCGAGACTGATGAAGAACACGCCCTTCGACGACCTGCGACCCGGACTGGAGGCATCGCAAAGCCATGTCTGCAAGGCGGACGATCTTTATGTCTTCGCCTACAGTTCCGGCAATCTCAACCCGATGCACCTGTCCAGCGAGGACGGCGACGGCGATGGCGTCCCCGAGGCGGTCGCGCCGGGGATGTGGGTGGCGTCGCTGATCTCGGCGGTGCTGGGGTGTCAGCTTCCGGGGCCGGGAACGCTTTATCACAGCCAGACCTTGCGCTTCGTCGGGCGCGCCCATGCGGGGGACAAGCTGATCGCGACGGTGCGGCTGGTGTCCAAGGGCCCCGACCGGCAGGTGACCTTCGACACATGGGTCAACCATGCCGACGGCACCCCGGTCGTCGAGGGCGAGGCCGAGGTGATCGCGCCGGACCGTTCGGTCAGCTATGATTCCAGCACGATGCCCGGCATCACCCTGCGCCGGCACGTGCATTTCGACCGGCTGCTGGACCTGGCCGAACCGTTGCCGCCGATCCGCACCGCCGTCGTGGCCCCCGAGACGCCGGACTCTCTCGGCGGGGCGCTGCTGGCCGCGCGTCATACCCTGATCGACCCGATCCTGATCGGCGATCCGGTCAAGATCGCCGCGGCGGCGATGGAGGAGGGGCTGGACCTCGCGCCCTACCGCATCATCAACCAGCCCGATCATCGTCAGGCCGCCGCGCAGGCCGTCGCCATGGTGCATGAAGGCGCGGCCGAGGCGGTGATGAAGGGCCACCTGCACACCGACGTCTTCCTGGGCCAGATCGTCAAGCGCGACGGCGGCCTGCGCATCGGTCGGCGGCTCAGCCACGTCTTCGTGATGGACGTGCCGGGGCTGGACCATCTGCTGCTGGGCACCGATGCGGTGATCAATATCGAACCGGATCTCGCCATCAAGGCCGACATCATCCAGAACGCCATCGACCTGGCGATCTCGCTGGGGATCGCGGAACCACGGGTCGCGGTTCTTTCGGCGGTGGAGATGGTGAACCCGGCGATCCGCTCGACGCTGGATGCTGCGATCCTGTCGAAGATGGCGGATCGCGGCCAGATCCGGGGCGGGCTGGTGGACGGGCCGCTGGCCATGGACAACGCCATCGATCTGGCGGCGGCGGCGACCAAGGGCATCCGCTCGATCGTGGCGGGGCGCGCCGAAATCCTGATGGCGCCGAACATGGAGACCGGCAACATGCTGACCAAGCAGCTGACCTATCTGGCCCATGCCGAGGCCGCGGGCGTGGTCATGGGCGGCAAATGCCCGATCATCCTGGGCAGCCGGTCGGACAACGAAAAGGCGCGGCTGGCCTCCTGCGCGGTGGCGGCATTGCATGCGGCGGGGTCGGCGAAATCAGCAAGATCGTCACGTTGAACGCCGGCAGTTCGTCGGTCAGGTTTTCGCTCTGGCGCAGCGGGAACGAACTCGGATTGCCGCGCGCGGGACAGGGTGCGAATCCTGGTGCCGGAGGGTGAGGCGGTCATCGCATCGTGCATGGCGGCAAGCGCTTTGACGACCCGGTCGAACCGACATGCGCTGCGGGGCAACTGGACGCCGGTGTGCTGCTCTGTCCAATGGATCGGGGGATGGATTCGGCGGTGATGGGCGGGCTGGATGACGACGTGGTCTCGCGTGGCATCGGCGAAAATGCCGCTCCGATCCGGGCGCATACGCTGGAAGGGCTGGACTTTCTCGGGCTGGCGCTGGACGATGCGGCCAACGACGCCAATGCCACGCGCATCGGCGCCGGAACGGACCGAGGTTCCGGTGATCCGCACCGACAAGGAACGCGTGATCGCCTGCGCCGTCGCCGCAAACACGGGACGAAAAAGGGAAACGCCGATGCTGTTCTTTGACTGCGCCACCGCCCCCAACCCGCGCCGTGCGCGCATGATCATCGCCGAAAAGGGGCTGGAGATCGAAACCCGCGAGGTCAGCATTGCCAAGGGCGAACAGCTGGCCGCCGATTTCCTTGCGATCAATCCGCGCGGCACGCTGCCGGTTCTGGTGACCGAGGCCGGGCAGGCGCTGACCGAGACGGTCGCCATCGCCGCCTATCTCGAAGACCTGCACCCGGAACCGCCGCTGATGGGGCAGGGGGCGGAGGAAAAGGCCGCCGTGCTGAACTGGAATGCGGTCATCGAACAGCAGGGCGGGCAGCCGATCACGGATGTCTTTCGCAATTCACATCCCGCGATGAAGGGGCGCTCCCTGCCGGGGCCGCAGAATTACGAGCAGCTTTCCGATCTCGCCGAACGCGGTCGCGCGCGCGTGGCCGAATTTTTCGACATGCTGGAAACCCGCCTTCAGCAAAGCCCGTTCATCGCCACCGACCGTTTCACGCTGGCCGATATCAGCTGTTTCGCGATGATCGAATTCGCCCGCGTCAGCAAGCTGCGCATACCCGAAGACAACCGGGCCACGCTGACCTGGTATGAACATATCCGCAAACGCCCCAGCGCCAGCGTCTGAACCATCAGTGTCAGCGGCGGCGGTCGCGCCGCGCGCTCATCGGCTGGAACGCCACGCCCACATGCGCCTCGCAATAGGGTTTGCCGGCTTGCACAGGCAGGCCGCAGAACCAGAAATCCTCGGTCGCGGGGTCGCCGACGGGCCATTTGCAGGTCCGTTCGGTCAGTTGCATCAGGCTGATCCGCTTGGCTTTCTTCTCGATCTCGTTGACCTTGGCCAATGCCTCCGGGCTGATCTCGTTGGCCGAGGGCTGCGGCGGCAGGGGCTGGCCTGCGGGAATGATCTGCTTGCGGGTATGAGGCACGACCCGCGGCTCGGCGGGTTCGGCAGGGCGGGCCGGTTCGGTCTGCGCCGCGGGCTTGGGGCTGGCTTCGGGTTTCGGTTCGGGTTTGGCGGCGGGGCCGGACGGCGCCGCCGGTTTCGCCTTGGCCTCGGCCTTGGGCGCCGCCGCCGCCGCGGTGGCGGTGCGGTTGGACAGCCCAAGCCGGTGCACCTTGCCGATCACCGCGTTGCGCGTCACGCCGCCCAGTTCCTTGGCGATCTGGCTTGCCGACTGGCCTTCGCCCCACATTTTCCTGAGCACATCCACGCGCTCGTCAGTCCACGACATGCATTGCCTTTCCAACTGGAAAAACGGTCGCCCCTGCGGCCGCTTCCGAAATTTCGTTGATCACCCTATTTTAATCGCTGCGTGACGAGTTACAAGGCATGATACCGACAATACGCGCTGCTTGGGCCGCGCGGCAGGCGACAGGAGCAGGCAGTATGAACGAGATCGTGCAACCCGGCATCCGCCGGTTCGGCCGGATCAACTGGATGGGTCTCTATACCCTGGCAGAGCGCGAGGTGCGCCGCTTCCTGGTGGTCTGGACCCAGACGCTGCTGGCACCTCTGGCCACGGCGGCGCTTTTCCTGCTGATCTTCAACATCGCCGTCGGACCGCGGCGGGGCGATGTCATGGGGGTGGAGTTCCTGACCTTCATCGCACCCGGCATCCTGATGATGACGGTGATCCAGAACGCCTTCGCCAACACGTCGTCCTCGATCCTGGTGGCCAAGGTGCAGGGAAATATCGTCGATACGCTGATGCCGCCGCTGTCGGGTTCGGAGCTGGTGATCGGCTATCTGATCGGCGGGATGGTGCGCGGCATGATCGTCGCGGCGGCGATCGCGGCGGGCGTGTGGCTGGTGCTGGGCATCACGCCGCAGCATCCCGTTCTGGCGCTGGTCTTCGTCATCCTCGGCTCGGCCTTCATGGGTGGACTGGGTGTCGTCGCAGGGGTCTATGCCGAGAAATTCGACCAGATGGCGGCGATCACCAATTTCATCGTCACGCCACTCGCCTTTCTGTCGGGCACGTTCTATTCGGTCGATGCGCTGCCGCCGGTGCTGCGCCAGATCACCTATGTGAACCCGATCTTCTACCTGATCGACGGGGTGCGTTACGGCATGATCGGCGTGTCCGACAGTTCGCCCGCACTGGGGCTGGTGGTTTGCGCGGTCGCGACCGTGGCGATCTCCACGCTGGCCTGGTGGATGCTGAAATCCGGCTACCGGCTCAAGGCATGAGGCCGCGCGCCGCCCAGGTGGAACGTTGACCCGGGCGCCCCTGTGATGCACTTAACCGACCTGCGCCCGAAGAAAGAGGATGTTGCGATGATCCCGTCCATTCTGCCGACCTATAACCGCGCGCCGCTCAGCTTCGTCAAGGGGCAGGGCGCCTGGCTGACCGAGGCCGACGGCCGCCGGTTTCTCGATCTCGGCGCCGGCATCGCGGTCAACGCACTGGGCCATGCCCATCCGGCGCTGATCAAGGCGCTGAGCGATCAGGCGCAGGACCTGTGGCATGTCTCCAACCTCTATCGCATACCCCAGCAAGAGGCGCTGGCCGACCGGCTGGTGGAACACACCTTCGCCGACACGGTGTTCTTCACCAATTCCGGCACCGAGGCCTGCGAACTCGCGGTCAAGATGGCGCGCAAGTACTGGCACGACAAGGGCCAGCCCCAGCGCACCGACATCCTCACCTTCGAGGGGGCATTCCACGGCCGCTCCTCGGCCGGGATCGCCGCGGCCGGATCGGAAAAGATGACGGCGGGTTTCGGGCCGCTCCTGCCCGGTTTCGTCCATCTGCCCTGGGGCGATCACGAGGCGCTGCGCCACGCGATCACCGACACGGTCGGCGCGATCCTGATCGAACCGGTACAGGGCGAGGGCGGCATCCGCCCGCTGCCCGACCAATGCCTCAAGGGCCTGCGCGATGTCTGCGACGAACACGGGCTGCTGCTGATCCTGGACGAGGTGCAGTGCGGCATGGGCCGCACCGGCAAACTGTTCGCCCACGAATGGGCCGGAATAGACCCAGATATCATGATGGTCGCCAAGGGCATCGGCGGGGGCTTTCCGCTGGGCGCGGTGCTGGCCACCGCGACCGCCGCCAGCGGTATGGTGGCAGGCACCCACGGCTCGACCTATGGTGGCAACCCGCTGGGCTGCGCGGTCGGTTGCGCTGTCATGGACATCGTGACGGACCCGCGATTCCTGTCCGAAATCAACCGCAAGGCCGGCCTTCTGCGCCAGAAGCTGGAATCCCTTGTTGCCGCTCATCCAGATACCTTCGAAGAGGTGCGCGGCACCGGCCTGATGCTGGGGCTGAAATGCAAGCGGCTCAACACGGATCTGGTCGCCGCCGGCTACGCCGCCGAAATCCTGACCGTTCCGGCAGGCGACAACGTGCTGCGCCTGCTGCCGCCGCTCACCATTTCCGACGAGGATATCCGGATCGCCATCGACCGTCTGGATCGTGCCGCGTCCTCCCTGTCCGCGCCCTGATCTTCTTCTGGCGGTCAAATATCCCGGGGGAGCGGGGACTGGCCCCCGCTCCCGCAACCAACAAAAGGCAAGGGCCCATGAACCATTTTCTCGACATCCACAAAACCGACACGGCGGCGCTGCGGGCGATGATCGAACAGGCCGGCGCGATGAAAGCGGCGCGCGCCGGGCGTTCCAAGGGGGCTGCCGATGACGACCAGCCGCTTGCCGGGCGGATGGTGGCGCTGATCTTCGAGAAACCCTCGACCCGTACACGGGTCAGTTTCGACGTGGGCGTGCGCCAGATGGGCGGGCAGACCATGGTGCTGTCGGGCAGCGACATGCAGCTTGGCCATGGCGAAACCATTGCCGATACCGCGCGCGTGCTGTCGCGTTATGTCGACATGATCATGATCCGCACCTTCGACGAATCGGTGCTCTGCGAGATGGCGGAATATGCCGATGTGCCGGTGATCAACGGACTGACCGACCGCACCCATCCCTGTCAGATCATGGCCGATATCCTGACCTACGAAGAACATCGCGGCCCGATCAAGGGCAAGAAGGTCGTCTGGACCGGTGATGGTAACAATGTCTGCGCCTCGTTCCTGCATGCGGCGGGCCAATTCGGCTTCGATCTGACATTCACCGGGCCCGCGCAGCTTGATCCCGAAAGCGAATTCGTCGCCTTCGCGCGCGATCAGGGCAGCAAGGTGCAGATCGAACGCGATCCGTTCAAGGCGGTCGAGGGCGCGGATCTGGTGGTGGCCGATACCTGGGTGTCGATGCATGATGCCCAATCCGCCCGCGAACGCCGCCACAACATGCTGCGCCCCTATCAGGTCAACGAACGGCTGATGGCGGCGGCGAAACCGGACGCGCTGTTCATGCATTGCCTGCCGGCCCATCGCGGCGAGGAAGTCACGTCCGAGGTGATGGATGGCCCGCAATCGGTGGTCTTCGACGAGGCCGAGAACCGCCTGCACGCGCAAAAGGCGATCATGCGCTGGTGCCTGGAAAGCTGACCCGGCATCGTCGTGCCTGGCAAGACATCTCTGACGGGATCAGCCCAGTATGGTGTGCAGCAGCAGGAAAATCACGCCCGACATCACCGCCGCCGCGGGCACGGTTATCACCCATGCGGCGATGATCGTCAGAAAATGCGACCGGCGCACCAGCTTGCGCCGCGCGCGTTCCTCGCGCGAGATCGCCTTGGGCTTGGGCGCGCCCTCGCTGTTGTTGCGCAGCCGGCGCTCCATGTGCCATTCGCGAAAGAACCCGACCCCGAACACGCCGCCCACGGCGATATGGGTGGAACTGACCGGCAGGCCCAGCCAGCTTGCCACGATGACCGTGATCGCCGCCGACAGCGCCACGCAAAAGGCGCGCATCGGGTTCAGCTTGGTGATCTGGCTGCCGACCATCCGGATCAGTTTCGGGCCGAACAGGAACAGCCCGAACGAGATGCCGAAGGCGCCGATCACCATGACCCACATCGGAATCGATACCCGGTCCGTAAAATTGCCGAACTCCGCTGCGTGAACGATGGCCGCCAGCGGCCCCACCGCGTTGGCCACGTCATTGGCCCCGTGCGCGAAACTCAGCAGCGCCGCCGAGACCACCAGCGGCAGGCCGAACAGGGTTTTCAGCGACTTGTTGCGGTTTTCCAACCCCTGCGACTGGCGCCGGATCAGCGGGATCGTGGCCAGCCAGACCAGCACACCGATTGCCACACCGGCTACGAGAGCCGCACCCGGTCCGACATCGATGATCCGCTTGAGCCCCTTGATCAGCAGATAGGTCGAAAACGTGCCCGCCATCAGCCCCACCAGGACCGGAACCCAGACGCGCGCGGCGGCGATCTTGTCGTCGCGGTAGATGATGCGCGACTTGATCAGCGCCAGAAGGGCCGCGGCGACCCCTCCGCCCAGAACCGGCGAGATCACCCAGCTGGCGGCGATGGTCCCCATCATCGACCAGTTGACCGCCGCGATGCCTGCGGCAGCGATGCCCGCGCCCATCACGCCGCCGACGACGGAATGCGTGGTCGAGACGGGCGCCCCGATCCAGGTCGCCAGATTGACCCAGAGCGCCGAGGAAATCAGCGCCGCCATCATCGCCCAGATGAAGACATCGGTGCTGCGCATCGCACTGGGGGCGATGATCCCCTTCGAGATGGTCGAAACCACATCGCCCCCGGCCAGCAATGCTCCCGCACTTTCGAACAGCGCGGCGATCACGATGGCGCCGCCCAGCGACAGGGCATTGGCGCCCACCGCCGGCCCCATGTTGTTGGCCACGTCGTTGGCGCCGATGTTCAGTGCCATGTAGGCCCCGAAAGCGGCCGCCGCGACGACGATCAGGTTGAGCGGCGTATGTTCGAAGAACACCGCCGCAAGCAGACCGGCGATGACGATGAAGGCCAACCCGATTCCCGGCGCGACCAGCGGACGCGACACCTGGGCGGCGGCATATTCGACGTTGCTGATCCGGTTCAGATCGGTGTCAAGCGTCTTCCACTGGCTGCCCTGTGGCTTTTTCGACATTGGCCTGCTGCCCCCGCATCAAGACTACGTTGCGATCCCTGCGGGGGCGTCTAAGCGGTTGCAACCGTCAGTGCAACGGAATGCGGAACCGGCAATTGCGGTTCGTTGCGTTATTGCAGATCGCGCAGGATCGCCCGGAGGCCGGGTTCGGCGACCATTTCCGCGGCCCTGGTCGGCGTGACCCATTCGCGCCGCCGCTCCGCCGCCTCGGGAAAGTCATCGGCCAGCGCGTGAACCCGCGCGAGGTAGACATGCGTCTGCACCGGAACCTCGCCGCCCGAATCCATGTCCTTGACGTATTCGTACTGGCCGATTGCCTCGCTGCCGATCTCGGCCTCCCTGACGCCGGCCTCTTCCCAGGCTTCCTGCAATGCGGCTTCGGCGCCGTTCAGCCCGTCGATGGGCCAGCCCTTGGGCAGGATCCAGCGCCCGGTGTCGCGGCTGGTGATCAGCAGCACCTCCTTGCCGGTGCCGTCGGGTCGCCAGCACAGCGCCGCAACCTGCACCCGCTTGGGGCGCCGGATCAGGGGCAGGACCATTTCGGTCCAGACGTTCTTCAAAGCTGTGCGCATTGTTCAGACTGCCTGCGAATTGTTATTGTTATTTGATACGGATATATATCATTTTCCCGTCGAATGCCAAACCTCGCGCGCTCTTGCATTCGCGCGTCTTTGGCATAGGCTCGGGCGGCCGGTGAGCAGGAGACGACCAGATGCCTACATCACGGATCGGGGTCTACGGGCTGGGCACGATGGGCAGCGCGCTGGCGCTGAATCTGGCGGAACACGGCTTTGCCGTTGCGGTGGCCAACCGCGAAACCGACTGGATCGCCCCCTTCCTGCAGCGGGCCGCTGGCCTGGCCGCCAATCTGACCGGTGCCGAAACGCTGGAAGGGTTCGTCGCGGCGCTGGCAAAGCCGCGCGTGGTGCTGTTCATGATTCCGTCGGGCGCTCCTGTGGATGAAATGCTCGCGCGGATCGCGCCGCTGCTTGATCCGGGCGACACCGTCATCGATGCGGGCAATGCCGATTTCAACGATACACGCCGCCGCGCGCTGGCGCTGGCCGATGCCGGGCTGCACTTCGTCGGCATGGGCGTTTCGGGCGGCGAGGCGGGCGCGCGTCACGGTCCGTCGCTGATGGTGGGGGGCAGCGATCAGGGCTGGACGCGGTTGCGCCCGATCCTTGAGGCGATTGCCGCGACCTATGAGGGCGACCCTTGCGTGGCCCATGTCGGACCCGACGGCGCGGGGCATTTCGTCAAGACCGTGCATAACGGCATGGAATATGCCGACATGCAGATGATCGCGGAAATCTACGGTCTGTTGCGCGATGGCGCGGGCTGGCCCGCCGACCGGATCGGGACGCTGTTCGCCGATTGGGATCGCGGGCCGCTGCACAGCTATCTGATCGAGGTCAGCGCGCTGGCGCTGTCGGTTCGCGACCCCGAAACCGGACAGCCCATCGTGGATCTGATTGCCGATGCCGCCGGGCAGAAGGGAACCGGGCGCTGGACCGTGATCGAGGCGCTGAAGCTGGGCCGGTCCGCCAGCACCATCGAGGCGGCGGTGGGCGCGCGGGCATGGTCGGCGCAAAAGGATTTGCGCGCATTGGCCGAACGCGCGTTGCCTGCCGCTGCGCAATCCGCCGACATGCCCGCGCCGCAGGACATGGAACGCGCATTGCTGGCGGGGCGGATCGTCGGGCTGTTGCAGGGTTTCGAGGTGATGGCGGCGGCCTCGGACGAATTCGGCTGGCAACTTGATCTTGCGCGCATCGCCGAGATCTGGCGGGCCGGGTGCATCATCCGGTCGGCGTTGCTGAACGATCTGGCCGCGGCGCTGCGCCGCGATCCGCCGCTGGTTCTGGCGGAGCCGCTGCGGACCATGCTGGGCGACAACGTCGACGCGCTGCGCGCGGTCGTGGCGCGCGCAGTGCGTGCCGGATTGCCGGTTCCGGCATTGTCGGCGGCGCTGGCGTGGTATGACAGCATCCGCCGGGCGCGCGGCACCGCGAACCTGATCCAGGCGCAGCGCGACGTGTTCGGCGCGCATGGGTTCGCACGCATCGACCGGCCGGGCCAGCATCACGGGGATTGGCCGGAAATGTAGCGGGGCGGCGGGGTGAACCCCGCCCTACGAACGCGGCTTGGCGCGCAAGGTCGGATCGGCCTTGGTGGGATCTTCGGGCCAAGGGTGTTTGGGGTATTGCGCACGCATGTCCTTGCGCACGTCACCGTAGGATCCGGCCCAGAACCCCGGCAGATCGCGCGTGACCTGAACCGGGCGCCGCGCCGGCGACAGCAGGGTGATCTTGAGCGGAACGCCCGCGGCCCGGGGATGGCTGGTGACGCCGAACAGTTCCTGCAGACGCAGGGCGATTTCCGGGGCGTCTCCGCTGTAATCGATCGGCACGCGCCGCCCCAGCGGCGTGGTGAAATGGGCGGGCGCGCTGGCGTCGATCAGGCGCATCTGGTCCCAGTCCAGCAGGGAACGCAGCGCGGGCAACGGATCGAACCGCTTCCAATCGGCGGCGCTGCGCACGCCGTCGAGATAGGGCAACAACCATTGGTCCAGCCGCGCCATCAGCCCGGCGGACGAGAAATCGGGCAAATCCGCCCCCTCGGCGCGCACCAGTTCGACACGCGCCGCCAGCCTTGCCGCCGCGCCGGTGAGGTGCAGGCCGAGGTCGCGCACACCGTCCAGCATGGCGCGGGCAATGGCGTCGTCGGGGGCGTCTTTCCAGACACGATCGCTCAGCACCAGCGCATCCAGCCGTTCCTGTCGCCGCGCGATCACGCGGCTGTCGCGGCGCGACCATTCGCAGACATCGTGCGAGGAGATGCGATCCGCGAACAGGTCGCGGATGTCACCCTCGCCGATCTGCGCGGCCATGCGGATCGTCGCCTCGCGCTTGTCGCCGTCCAGATCCGTGGCCACGAGATAGGGCGCATCCGCCAGCGTGTCGCCGTCGGGCAGAACCGCGCCCTTTCCGCCCGACAGCACATAGCGCGGTACCTCGCCCTTGCGGCGCTGTGCGATGCGGTCGGGGTAGGCCAGCGCTGCCATGGTGGCGGGGGGCATCGCACCGGCGTCGTCGGTCCGTTTGCGCAGACGGGCCGCCTCGGCGCGGATGCGGCTGAGGGCCGGGATGTTCACCTGAAACGGATGCTCGCGAGCGAACCTGCGGGGATCGGTCAGGGCGGACAGGCGCAAAAGCAGATCGGCGGGTGCGCCGCGCAACGGGTCGCGTTCGGCCAGCAATGCGGCCAGTGGCGCGGCCTGCGTGCCCGCCACCACCAGCATATGCGCCAGACGCGGATGCAGCGGCAGCGCGGCCAGCGCGCGCCCGTGGTCGGTGATGCGCCCGGACGCGTCCAGCGCACCCAGCAGCGCCAGCAGATCGCGCGCCTCGCTCATTGCGCCCTCGGGGGGCGGGGTGAGAAAGGCCAGATCGGCGGGCGCGGCGCCCCACAGCGCCAGTTCCAGCGCAAGGCCGGTCAGATCGGCGGCCTCGATTTCGGCGGGGGGGAAGGCGGCAAGCGCGCCCTCCTGACCCCGCGACCAGAGGCGATAACACACGCCCTGGGCCACGCGGCCGGCACGGCCCGCGCGCTGGGTCGCCTCGGCCCGGCTGACCCGCTCGGTGACCAGCCGCGACATGCCCGAGCCGGGATCGAACCGGGCGCGCCGTGCCTGACCGGCATCGACGACAACGCGGATATCGGGGATCGTCAGCGAGGTTTCCGCGATCGAGGTCGCCAGCACCACCTTGCGCCCCTTTTCCGCCGGGGTGATGGCCGCGCGCTGGGCATCGAACGGCATCGCGCCGAACAGCGGGCGGAGCGTGCAGCAATCGGGCAGGCGGGCGGACAGCGCGGCCTCGGCGCGCCGGATCTCGCCTTCGCCCGGCAGAAAGACCAGCATCCCGCCGCCCATCGCCCGCGTGTCCGATTCGGCCTGCACCACAAGATCGATCAGCGCATCGAGCCAGCGCGCGCCGGGGCCAAGGGGGCGGTCGCGCCAGACAATGTCCACCGGATGGCTGCGCCCCTGCGACGTGACCAGCGGTGCCTCCATCAGCGCGGCGACCGGTTCGGCGTCCAGCGTCGCCGACATCGCCAGCAGCATCAGGTCGTCGCGCAGCGCGCCCGCCACCTCGAGACACAGCGCCAGCCCCAGATCGGCATTCAGCGAGCGTTCGTGGAATTCGTCGAAGATCACGCAGGCGACGCCGGGCAGGTCGGGACGGTCCTGCAACATGCGCGTCAGGATGCCTTCGGTGACCACCTCGATCCGCGTGGCCGGCGAGACCCTGGATGCGCCGCGCATCCGGTAGCCGACAGTCTGACCCGCGCATTCCCCCAGTGTTTCGGCCATGCGCTCGGCAGCGGCGCGGGCGGCAAGGCGGCGGGGTTCCAGCATCAGCAGGCGCTGCCCCTTTGGCAGCAGCCCGGCGTCGAGCAGCGCCAGCGGAACGCGGGTCGTCTTGCCGGCACCGGGGGGCGCCTGCAGCACCGCGCGACGGTGACGACGCAGCGCGGTCATCAGGTCGGGCAGGGCGTCGTCGATGGGCAGGCGAGCGGTCATTCCGGTGTTATCGTCAATGTGGCGGATGTCGTCCAGCCGCGATGGTCTGGACATTGCCCCGCAACCCGCGCCACTCTGCGCGCCAGAGACGGGGCAAGGACGACAGGACAGGGCATGGAGATTGCAGAACTCGCGGAACAGGTGCTGGCGGGCGAGCGGCGCGCGCTGGCCCGCGCGATCACGCTGGTGGAAAGCGGGCGCGCGGATCATCGCGAGCGGGCGGCGGCGCTGCTGGAACGTCTGAACAATTCGGGCCGGCAAGCTCTGCGAATCGGTCTGTCGGGCACGCCCGGCGTCGGCAAATCGACCTTCATCGAAACATTCGGCCTGATGCTGACCGACCTGGGGCTGCGGGTCGCGGTTCTGGCGGTCGATCCCAGTTCGGCGCGCACGGGGGGATCGATCCTGGGCGACAAGACGCGGATGGAGCGGCTGTCGCGCGATCCCCGCGCCTTTATCCGCCCGTCGCCCAGCCAGACCCATCTGGGCGGTATCGCGCGCCGCACGCGCGAGGCCGTGGCGCTGTGCGAGGCGGCGGGGTTCGACGTGGTGTTGATCGAGACCGTGGGGGTGGGCCAGTCGGAAACCGTGGTGGCGGAGATTTCGGATCTGTTCCTGTTGCTGCTGGCGCCGGCAGGCGGGGACGAGTTGCAGGGCGTCAAGCGCGGCATCATGGAGATGGCCGATCTGATCCTGGTCAACAAGGCCGATGGCGATCTGAAGGCGGCGGCCACGCGCACCCGCAGCGATTATTCCGGGGCGCTGCGCCTGCTGCGCAAGCGTCCGCAGGATCCCGAGGGGTTTCCCAAGGCGCTGATGGTATCCGCGATCGAGGAAAGCGGGTTGACGGCCGCGTGGGAGGAGATGTCGACCCTGGCCGAATGGCGCAAGGAAAACGGGTTCTGGGAGGCGCGCCGCGCCGAACAGGCGCGGTACTGGTTCACGCAGGATGTGCGCAACGCCCTCCTGGCGCAGCTGGATGCGCCACAGGCAAGGCAGCGTATGCAGGATCTGTCCGAGGCGGTTGCGCGGGGCGATCTCTCGCCCGGTGCCGGCGCGCAGGAGATGTTGCGATACCTTGGCGAGGTCGGGCAGGGGGGCGCTGCCCCCATCGCCTGACGGCGATTCCCCCGGGGTATTTCGAACCAGAAAGAAGCCGGGGCGACGCTGGTGCAACTCCTGCCGAAGCCGCTTGACCCGACGGGGAATTCCGCCTAAAGGCATGCAACCAGTTTCGGGGTGCCGCCGGGTGTCGCGCCCTTTCTTATTTTGGCACGGGGCATCCGGCCAGTGCCGTCAGACAAAGGATGATCACATGTCGCGCCGTTGCGAACTGACCGGAAAAGGGCCGATGACCGGCAACAATGTCAGCCATGCCAACAACAAGACCAGGCGCCGGTTCCTGCCGAACCTGAACGATGTCACGCTGCAGTCGGAGATGCTGGGCCGTGGGATCAAGTTCCGGATTTCCGCTGCCGCGCTGCGCAGCGTCGATCACCGTGGCGGGCTGGACAAGTTTCTGGCCAAGGCGCGGGATGAGGAGCTTTCGGCGAACGCACTGAAGGTCAAGAAAGAGATCGCCAAGGCTGCCGCGGCGGCCTGATCGCCCATCGCCTTGACGGGATTTGCAGCCTCGCGGTGACGCGGGGCTGTTTGTTCTTGTTGTGCGCGTCAGTGGTGGCTATCCCGGTTGCATGATGATTGGTGCGAACCGGCCCTGTCTTGCCGTCCTGCTTTGCCTGCTTCTGGTTCTGACCGGGCAGAGTCTCGCGGTTGCGCGCGTCTTGCCGGGTCCATCGGGGCAGGTTGCGTTGTGCACGGGCTCCGGGCCGGTGATGGTCCATGTCGACGAGAACGGCGAGCCGACCGCACCGCCGCATTTCTGCCCCGACGGCGCGCTGTCGCTGTTGAACGCTGTGGCGGCGCCGGAAACCGCCATACAATGGATCGGGCGCGAAACCCGGATGTCGGGCCGCATCGGTGGCACCGTCAATCGGAAGCGCCACGATCCCGTATGGCGTGCGCGCGACCCGCCGGAAGCTGTCTGACGTCCGCTTGTCCACCAGATACAGACAAATCCGAAGGGAACACGACATGTCTTTGAAAACCACGCTTTTCGCCGCGGCCACGGCCGCACTGACCCTTGCAGGTGCGGCCGTGGCCGACGAGTCCATCGCGGTCGAGGACGCCTATATCCGCAGTTCCACGCCCACATCGCAGACCGGGGCGGCCTTCATGGTGCTGAACAATCAGGGCGCCGGGGATGACCGCCTGATCGGCGCGCGTTCGGACAGGGCCGAACGGGTCGAGTTGCATACCCATCACGAGGACGCCAACGGCGTGATGAAGATGATGGAGGTCGAGGAGGGATTTCCGGTTCCTGCCGGCCAAAGTCACGCGCTGCAACGGGGCGGGGATCACGTCATGTTCATGGGGCTGACCCAGCCGCTGGAGCAGGGTGAGACGGTGCCGCTGACGCTGATCTTTGAAAAGGCCGGCGAGATCGCGATCGATGTGCCGGTCGATCTGGAACGTCAGCCCGACATGCGCGACATGAAGATGGACCACTGAATATCGCAGGCCGGGCGCAGCCGCGTCCGGCCTGTCATCCTTTCAGCAGGTCATCCACCCAGAGCGGTACCGTCTGCGAGGCGGGGCCGGTTCGGGTTTCGTCGAAATCGCGCGACACCGCCGAGGGTTCGAGATTGAGTTCGACGGTCCGTGCCCCGGCCCGGCGGGCGTCCTGCACGAAGGCGGCGGCCGGATAGACCTCGCCCGATGTGCCGATGGCCGCGAAAAGATCGGCGCGGGCCAGATGGGCAAAAATCTCGTCCATGTGATAGGGCATCTCGCCGAACCAGACCACGTCGGGCCGCGCGGCGGGCGCAAAGCAGCGCGGGCAGATCTCATCCGGTGCCATCCGTGCGGGCGCGGGCCAGCGGTGAGCGCAGGCGTTGCAAAGCGCCCCGGCCAGCGTGCCGTGCATGTGCAGAACATCGGTCGCGCCGCCGGCCTCGTGCAGGGCATCGACGTTCTGAGTGACGATCGTGACGTCACCGCGCCAGCCCTGCTGCAGACGTGCCAGCGCCAGATGCGCCGCGTTGGGGCGCGCGCGGGCGGCCGTATCACGCCGCAGGTTATAGAACTCCTGCACCAAAGCCGGGTTGCGGGCAAAGGCGTCGGGCGTCGCGACGTCTTCGATGCTGTATTGCGTCCATAATCCACCCTCGTCGCGGAAGGTGCCCAGCCCGCTTTCCGCCGAAATCCCCGCACCGGTCAGGATCACGATCCTGTTCATCACCGCCTCGTTTCCCGTTGTCATGGCCATGGCAGTCTGGAGAAATCGCGGCGAAATGGAAAGAGCGCCGTTTGAAGGGTGCGATTTTGGAAAACGGAATGTGTGAGGGTACCGGTCAGCTCTCGATCACGTGCAATCGGCCCGCCAGCCAAGGCAGGCGGATGATCGCCGGGTCGATCATCTGGCTTTGCAGCAGGTGGCGCATGGTGCGGGCGATGTCGCGCGGGATGCGGTCGCTCCAGTCGGTGCCGGCGAAAAGCGAAATGGTGCGGGCGAAGGTGCCGAAGGGCAGGGGAAATGCCTCGATCTCGTCATGGAACCGGGTGGCGCGCATATAGCCGAGCGGCGTCGTTATTGCCCAGCCGATGCGGCGCGCGACCATCGCCATCAGGGCCAGATGGCTGCCGACCTCGAACCGGTTTTCGAAAGGCAGGTTTTCGCGGGTCAGATGCGCCTCGATCTGGCGCCCGATCAGTTGCTCGCTGGCGTAGCGCAACAGCGGAAGGGGTGTCAGATCGGCCATCGCGGTGGCCGGATCGGCGATGATCCCGCGTGGCGCCACCAGAATGAACGGATCGGTCACGAGCGGATATTCCAACACGTCGTCAAGCACTTGGCCGGTGCTGGCTGCTACCGAGATGTGGAACCGGCGCTCTTGCATGGCGGCGCTGATTTCGAGACTGGGGGCGGTGATCAGCTTGAAGCGGCACCGCGTCAGGTTCTCGGCCAGTATGGTCACGAGACGCGGGGTGAGATCATTGTCGAAATCGTCGATCAGCCCGATGCTGAGCGTGCTGAGATCGCTCAGATCCATGATTGTCAGTTCGCTTTGCGCAAGGCGCAGTTCGCTCAGCACCGCCGTCGTGCGCAGCAGAAATCCGCGCCCCGCCGGAGTCAGGCGCATCGGGCGCTTGCCGTGATCGACGAGGTCGGTGCCCAGGGCACGTTCGAGATTGCGCAATTGCTGGGAAACCGCCGGCTGGCTCAGCCCCGTGATCTCGGCGGTGCGCGCGACCGAGCCGCTTTCGGCGAGGGCCTCGAACACCTCGAGACCGCGCAGGGTGACCCCCTTGATCGACATTTTCAAGCTCCGACAGTTTCAGCTTTTGTGAAACTGTGGGAGCGTCGCGTCAAGATGGGGATGTGCCGCGCAGGCCGAAACGCCGCTCAGCCGCAGATCTGCTGCGCGCGCTCGCCGAAGGTGCGGTAGCGCAGCCAGAAATCCGCGTCCGGGCGGCGGCCGGATTGACGAACCTCCTGCGCCATGTGCGGATCCTTGAAGAAGCGCGCGATGCGGCGATGTTCCGACCGGCTGAGGGTGGAGTTGGCGACCGATTGCAGGCAGCCGCACAACTGCGGTGCCGCGGCGCCGCGGTCGGTCTGACGGCAGGCCCGGTCGATTGCGCCGGCCGATGCGGGCGCGGCGAAGGCGACGGTGCCAAGAATCAGGATGCTCGATATTGTTTTCTTCATTTTGTGCCTCTTCCGACAGGTTTGTATTGAACCGTTTTTTAGGCGCATTGTTGCGCAAAGACGCCGCTTGTGCAAATATTTCCCGCGCAAATGCGATGTCTTGTCGTGCCGCGCCGGGACCGTGTCTTCGCGAACCGGGGCTTGCGAGCCAATGTGGCGTTTCAGCGGGGCTGCGAACGGGGCGCGTGCGCCTTATCCCGACTTGACCGTTGCCCCGGTTCCATACATATCCATTTGCCATGACAGACCTTGCACATATCCGTAATTTCTCGATCGTCGCGCATATCGACCACGGGAAATCCACGCTCGCCGACCGGTTGATCCAGTCGACAGGAACGGTTCAGGACCGCGAGATGAAGGAGCAGATGCTCGACGCGATGGATATCGAGCGCGAGCGCGGCATCACCATCAAGGCCAATACCGTGCGGATCGATTACGTCGCGGATGATGGCGAGACATACGTGCTGAACCTGATCGATACGCCCGGCCATGTCGATTTCGCCTACGAGGTGTCCCGCTCGATGCGGGCGGTCGAGGGGTCGCTGCTGGTGGTGGACAGCACGCAAGGGGTCGAGGCGCAGACGCTGGCCAATGTCTATCAAGCCATCGACGCGAATCACGAGATCGTCCCGGTGCTGAACAAGATCGACCTGCCCGCCAGCGATTGCGAACGGGTGGCCGAACAGATCGAGGACGTGATCGGCATCGATGCCAGCGGCGCGATCCGGGTCAGTGCCAAGACCGGTGTGGGCATCAAGGAAACGCTCGAGGCCATCGTGAAACATCTGCCGGCGCCAAAGGGCGACCGCGACGCCCCCCTCAAGGCGATGTTGGTCGATAGCTGGTATGACGCCTATCTGGGCGTGATCGTGCTGGTGCGGATCATGGACGGTGTGCTTAAAAAGGGCGACCGTATCCGCATGATGCAGAACGGATCGGTGCATCAGGTGGACCGGATCGGGGTGTTCCGCCCGGCCATGGCCGTGATCGACGAATTGGGACCGGGCGAGATCGGGTTCCTGACCGCCAGCATCAAGCAGGTGCGCGACACCCGCGTCGGCGACACGATCACGCACGAGAAAAAAGGCTGCGACAAGCCGCTGCCGGGCTTCAAACCCAGCCAGCCGGTGGTGTTCTGCGGCCTGTTCCCGGTCGATTCCGCCGAGTTCGAGGATCTGCGCGACGCCATCGAGAAACTGGCGCTGAATGACGCCTCGTTTTCCTACGAGATGGAAACCAGTGCCGCGTTGGGGTTCGGTTTTCGCTGCGGATTTCTGGGGCTGCTGCACCTTGAGGTGATCCGCGACCGGATCGAGCGGGAATACGATATCGAGCTGATCACCACCGCGCCCTCGGTGGTCTATCACGTCTACATGCGCGACGGCGAGATGAACGAGTTGCACAACCCCGCCGACATGCCCGACCTGACCCATGTGGACCATGTCGAGGAACCGCGGATCAAGGCGACCATCCTCGTGCCCGACGAGTATCTGGGCGACGTGCTGAAGCTGTGCCAGGACCGGCGCGGCATCCAGATGGACCTGACCTATGTCGGCGGGCGCGCGATGGTGGTTTATGATCTGCCGCTGAACGAGGTGGTGTTCGATTTCTACGACCGGCTGAAATCGGTGACCAAGGGCTATGCCAGTTTCGACTATCAGTTGACGGAATACCGCCCCGACAATCTGGTCAAGATGTCGGTGCTGGTGAACGACGAACCGGTCGATGCGCTGTCGATGATGGTTCACCGTGACCGCGCCGAGGCCCGTGGCCGCGCCATGGTGGAAAAGCTGAAGGACCTGATCCCCCGGCACATGTTCAAGATCCCGATCCAGGCGGCCATCGGTGGCAAGGTGATCGCGCGCGAAACCCTGTCGGCGATGCGCAAGGACGTGACCGCGAAATGTTATGGTGGCGACGTGACGCGCAAGAAAAAGCTGCTGGAAAAGCAGAAGAAGGGCAAGAAGAAGATGCGCCAGTTCGGCAAGGTGGACATCCCGCAGGAGGCGTTCATCTCGGCGCTGAAGATGGATGACTGAATGACGGCTCCCTCGGGGCCCGCGCATCTTAGGTATCGCCGAACAGCTTGACAATTCGCCCTGCCCGGTACCGCATGTCGGTTTCCGGTTCGGTGCGTCGCGGGTTGACTTGGGTCAACGCATCGGCGGAGCGGGTGCGGCATACGGCATCACGGGCGTGCGCTGGCCGATTTCGTCCCACCCAGCCAGATGACTTGCCAGGGAGATATCCGGATGAAACATCTGCGACCGTTGCTTGCCGTGATCGTGGCGCTTGTCGTCATCGCCGCCATCGGCTGGTACGTCTGGGATCGCAACACCGGCGGTTTGCCCGAAGGGTTCGCGACTGGCAATGGCCGCATCGAGGCCGACCAGATCGACATCGCCACCAAGGTGCCGGGACGGATCGCCGAAATCCGCGCCAGCGAGGGCGAGCTGGTGCAGCCGGGCGACGTTCTGGCGGTGATGGATACGCGCGAGCTTGAGGCGCAACTGGCGCGTGCCCGCGCCGATACGGCCCGCGCGGCCAGCCAGGTCGAGGAAATCCGCGCCCTGATCGCGCAACGACGCGCCGAAAGAGCCCTGGCCGACGAGGAATTCACCCGTGCAAGCCGTCTTGCCGAACGCGGCGTGAATTCCCAGGCGGTCGCGGATCAGCAGAAAACCCGCCTGGCCACGGCCGAAGCCGCGTTGAATGCGGCGCTTGCCCAACTGAACACCGCCGAGCGCGGAGTGGAGGCCGCAAACGCGCTTGTCGTGCAATACGAGGCTCAGGTCGCCGATGCCACGTTGACCGCCCCGGTGCTGGGCCGCGTGCTGTACCGTCTGGCCCAACCCGGCGAGGTGCTGGGCGGGGGCGGCAAGGTCATCACGCTGCTCGACCTCAGCCAGGTTTACATGGAAATGTTCCTGCCCGCCGATCAGGCCATGCGCACCGGGCTGGGCAGCGAGGCGCGCATCAGGCTCGACAGTATTCCCTACGCGATTCCCGCCTATGTCAGTTTCGTCTCGCCCGAGGCGCAGTTCACACCCAAACAGGTGGAAACTGCGGCCGAGCGCGAAAAGCTGATGTTCCGGGTCAAGGTCCGCCTGCCGCAGGAACTGGTCGAGGCCTACATCGAACAGGTGAAAACCGGTCTGCGCGGCGTCGCCTATATCCGGCTGGCGGCAGGCGAGGATCTGCCCTGGCCGGAAGAGTTCGTCGGACAGCCGATCCCTGCCGACGCCCTGCCGGCCAACTGAGCCATGCGCGCCCCGTCCGTTGCCCGTCTGAACGCCGTCACCCATCGCTACGGCGAGGTCATGGCGCTGGACGATCTGACGCTGGATTTGCCGGCGGGAAAGATGCTGGGCCTGATCGGTCCGGACGGCGTCGGCAAATCCACACTGCTGGGTCTTCTGGCCGGGGTGCGCCGGATTCAGGCGGGCACGGTGACGGTGCTGGACGGGGATATGGCCCTGCGTTCGCACCGCGAGGCGGTGTTCGCCCGCATCGCCTATATGCCGCAGGGGTTGGGCAAGAACCTGTATCAGGACCTGAGCGTCTTCGAGAATCTGGACTTTTTCGGCCGCCTGTTCGGTCATGACGCGGCCGAGCGGGCGCGCCGGATCGATCGGCTGTCCAAGGCCACCGGGCTCGATCCGTTCCTGGACCGTCCGGCGGGCAAGCTGTCGGGCGGGATGAAACAGAAACTGGGGCTGTGCTGTGCGCTGATCCACGATCCCGATTTCCTGATCCTTGACGAACCGACGACCGGCGTCGATCCGCTGTCGCGCGGCCAATTCTGGGATCTGATCGACGAGATCCGCGCCGACCGTCCCGGCATGAGCGTTCTGGTCTCGACCGCCTACATGGAGGAAGCCGAGCGGTTCGACTGGCTGGGGGCGATGGATGGCGGGCGTGTGCTGTCGACGGGAACCCCGGCCGAGTTGCGCCGCGAGACCGGCAAGGACACGCTGGAACAGGCATTCGTCGCGCTTTTGCCCGAAAGCCGGCAGCGCCAAAGCGCGCCGGTGGACATCGCTCCGCTTGCGCAACCCGACAGCGCGCCCCCGGTCATCGTCGCCAGGGGGCTGACGAAACGGTTCGGCGATTTCACCGCCGTGCAGGACGTCAGTTTCGAGATCCGGCGCGGCGAGATCTTCGGTTTTCTCGGCTCGAACGGGTGCGGCAAGACCACCACGATGAAGATGCTGACCGGCCTCCTGCCCGCGACCGAAGGCGAGGCGTGGCTGTTCGGGGAAAAGGCGGACGCGCACAATATCGAATCCCGCAGGCGTGTCGGCTTCATGTCGCAGTTCTTTTCGCTTTATGCCGAACTGACGGTGCACCAGAATCTCGATTTTCACGCACGGCTGTTTCATATCCCGTCCGACACCATCGCGCCGCGTATCGCCGAGCTTCTCGATGATTTCGGCTTGCGCGCCCATGCGGACTCGTTTGCCGGCGATCTGCCGCTGGGCTTGCGCCAACGCCTGTCGCTGGCCTGCGCGATCATCCATCGCCCCGACATGCTGATCCTGGACGAGCCGACATCGGGCGTCGATCCGGTGGCACGCGACGAGTTCTGGGATCTGCTGGCCAACCTGTCGCGCAACGACAGGGTGACGATCTTCATCTCGACCCATTTCATGGACGAGGGAATGCGGTGCGACCGGATCAGCCTGATGCATGCGGGCAAGGTGCTGGTTTACGACACACCCGAAAACCTGGCGTCAGAGGGCGGCTCGCAATCGCTGAACGAGACCTTCATCCGCTATATCACCGAGGCGATGGATGAACCCGACAGCGCGCCGCAAAAGCTGACCGCGATCACGCCTGCGCCGCCGCAACGCCAGCGCGGCGCGGGTCTGGCGCGGCTTGTCGCCGTCAGCCGCCGCGAGACGCTGGAGGTGATGCGCGATCCGATCCGGCTGGCCTTTGCCTTTCTCGGCTCCATGCTGCTGATGCTGCTGTTCGCCTACGGCATCTCGACCGACGTGACCGGATTGAGATTTGCCGCCTACGATCAGGACCGCACCCCCGAAAGCCGCGCCTATCTGGCGAATTTCGTCGGGTCCGAATATTTCGACGAGATGCCCGAGGTCACCAGCGCGGACGCGTTGCAGGATCGCATGGTCGCCGGCGAGATCATGCTGGCAATCGAAATTCCCGCGGGGTTCGGCCGCGCGGTGACCAGCGGACAGCCGACCCGCGTGGCGGCCTGGATCGACGGCGCGAATACTTCTCGTGCGTCCACCATCGAGGGATATGTGCAGGGCGCGCACGGCACCTTTCTGAGCACGCGCGCCACAGCGGCGGGTCTGGCGGGCGTGGCGCGGCCCATCGTCGAGATCGAACCGCGCTATCGCTACAACCCCAGTTTCGAATCGCTGCCCGCGATGGCGCCTTCGGTGCCCGCGATCCTGCTGATGCTGTTCCCGGCGATCCTGATGGCGGTCAGCATCAGCCGCGAGCGCGAGATCGGCACGATCACCAACTTCTACGTCACCCCGACCAGCAAGCTGGAATTCCTGCTGGGCAAGCAGCTGCCCTATATCGGCATCGGGTTCGTGAACTGGATCATCCTCACGGTCATGGCGGTGTTCCTGTTCGGCGTGCCGCTCAAGGGATCGGTGCTGGCGCTGGCGCTGGGGGCGCTGGCCTATGTGGCGGCTGCGACCGGGTTCGGCCTGCTGATCGCGGTGTTCATGCGCAGTCAGGTCGCGGCGGTGTTCACTACGGTGGTGCTGGCGATGATGCCGACGGTGCAGTTTTCCGGCCTGACGCAGCCGGTCTCGACGCTGGAAGGGGCAGGGCGGATCATCGGGCAGATGTGGCCGACGAACTATTTCATGCAGATGAGCGTCGGGGCCTTCAACAAGGGGCTGAACTTCGCGCAGCTTTTGCCCAACATCGTGCTGATCGCGCTGTTCGCGCCAGTCTTCGTCGGGGCGGCGGTGTTCTTCATGAAAAAACAGGAAACCTGAGCGATGCGCCGCATAAGCAACATTTTCTGGATGTCGATCAAGGAGTTCCGCACCCTCTGGCGCGAGGCGATCCTGTTGCTGCTGGTGCTTTATGCCTTCGGTCCCGGCCTCTACATGGAAAGTTCGGGCGCGGGGGACATGCTGAACAAGGCGGCCGTCACCTTCGTCGACGAAGACCGCTCCTCGCTCAGCCGCGCGCTTCAGAACGCGCTTTTCCCGCCGCGATATCTTCCGCCGCAGGAGGCGCGCGCGGACCAGATCGACCGCCTGATGGATTGGGGCGAAACCACCTTTGTCGTCGTCATCCCCGCCGGATTCGAATCCGATGTCCGCAAAGGGCGTTCGCCATCGCTGCAGATCAACATCGACGCCACCAAGACGATGGCCGCCGCCGTCGGCACCGGCTATCTGACGGCCACGTTCAACGAGGAGATCCGCCGTTTCGCCGCGCGCCGCGACATCGCGCCCGAGGTGCCGGTCGATCTCGTGCTGCGCCGGTCGTTCAATCCGGCGGGCAATGCCGTATGGCTGCGTTCGGTCTCGTCGCTGTTGAACCAGTTGTCCGTACTGACCATCGTGCTGACCGGTGCCGCGCTGATCCGCGAGCGCGAACACGGCACGATCGAACATCTCATGGTGATGCCGGTGACGGCTGTCGAGATCGCGCTGGCAAAGATATTCGCCAACAGCCTGCTGATCTTCGCCGCCTTCCTGTTCGGCCTGTTCGTGGTGGTCGAGGGCGCGCTGGACGTGCCCTTTGCCGGCTCCGAGGGCCTGCTGATGGCGGGCACGGCGGTCTATCTGTTCGCCGCCGCCGCGATCGGGGTGCTGCTGGGCATCGTGGCGCGGACGATGGCGCAATTCGGGCTGCTTCTCATACTGGTTCTCAACCCGATCATGATCCTGTCCGGCGGCATGACGCCGGTCGAAAGCCAGCCCTTGTGGCTGCAACCGATCACCTGGCTGCTGCCCTCGCGCCATTTCATGGAATTCGCCACCGCCATCACCTATCGCGGCGCCGGGTTCAGCGTCGTCTGGCCCGAATTCCTGTGGACCTTCCTGCTGGGCGCCGCGTTCCTGACGATCAGCCTGATCCTCTTCCGGCGTTCCGTCACCGCGGGCTGAGGCAGCCCCGGACATCCGCATCGGCGACGGTGTGGCGTGCCGGTGTCCAGGCCACGATCAAAGCGGACGGATCTTCAGCCCGGTCACCCGGTTGCCCTCGCGCGCGATGACCTCGAACCGGAAGCCGTGGAACGAAAACACCTGACCGACGACCGGGATCATCTGCGCCTCGTGGATGACCAGCCCGGCGACGGTGTTCGCCTCGTCGTCGGGCAGGGACCAGTCGGTGGCGCGGTTCAGGTCGCGGATCGTGGTGGACCCATCGACCACGAATTCGCCGTCCTCGGTCTGGGACACCGGAATGTCGGAATCCGGATCGAATTCATCGGTGATCTCGCCGACGATCTCTTCCAGGATATCCTCGAGCGTGATCAGGCCCTGCAGGCTGCCGTATTCATCGACCACCAGCCCGAAATGCGTGCGCATCCGCAGGAACTGGCGCATCTGGTCGTCCAGCGTGGTGGTTTCGGGCACGAAATAGGGCGGCACCGCCACATCCGTGATGCGAAACCGCTTCAGCGCCTCGATGCCGTCGCCGCCGGTGCTGATCTGGCGATACATGGCGCGCAGCAGATCCTTGGCATGGACCACGCCGATGATGTTCTCGGGCTCGTTGCGATAGACGGGCAGGCGGGTATGGGGGCTGTCCATGCATTGCTGCAGGATCTCATCGGGGGCGTCGTCGGCGTCGATCATCCGGATGCCCGAGCGGTGCAGCATGATCTCTTCCACCGTGCGCTCGCCCAGATCGAGCGCGCCCAGGATGCGGTCGCGGTCTTCCTTCTCCACGACGCCTTCGGAATGGCCCAGTTGCAGCGCCCCGGCGATTTCCTCGCGCACCGCGAGTATATGGCTGTCGGGATCGACCGACACGCCGAACAGACGCAGTATCGCGCGCACGAGGATGCGCACCGCGCCCACGACGGGGGCGAAGACCATGACCACCACACCGATGATCGGCGCGACGGCGGCGGCGGCCTTTTCGGAATTGATGATCGCATAGGTCTTGGGCAGCACTTCGGCGAAGATCAGCACGAGGAACGTCATCAACAGCGTCGCCAGCGCCACGCCGCTTTCGCCGAACAGCCGCGTGAACAGCGCCGTGGCCAGCGAGGCGGCCAGGATGTTCACCAGATTGTTGCCCAGCAGGACCGACCCGATCAGCCGTTCGTTGTCGTCGGTGATCTGCAACGCCTTCTGCGCGCCGACGGAGCCCTTGTCGGCCTGCGCACGCAACTTGCCCCGCGACGCCGCCGTCAGCGCGGTTTCCGAGCCGGAAAAGAACGCCGACAGGACCAGCAGCAGCACGATTGCCGCACTGGTGATCCAGAACGCGCCATCCAGCGCCACGTTAGCTGTCTCCATGATGGTCCGTCATTTTTTCCTGTGCCGTCCGGTTATGGGGCGGCAATGCGCGTCAATCAAGCGGGCCGTCCTTGGCGCGGGCCAGCGGGTGGTGTTCCAGCACCAGTTCGCTCAGCCGCGCGTCCAGCACATGGGTGTAGATCTCGGTCGTGGCCAGATCGGCGTGCCCCAGAAGCGTCTGGATCGCGCGCAGGTCGGCGCCGTTGGCCAGAAGATGGGTGGCAAAGGCATGGCGCAGCGTGTGCGGCGTGACCTTGGCGGGCGACACACCGCCCGCGACCGCCAGTTCCTTGATCAGCAGGTAGAAGCGATGCCGCGTCAGATGCCCGCTTTTGCCATGCGACGGGAACAGGAACCGCGACGGCGGCGCGCCGTTGCGCACCCGCAACGCATCCGCGTCATCGCGCACGATCAGCCAGTCGGTCATCGCCGCACGCGCGGGGGGTGACAGGGGCACCATGCGCTCCTTGCCGCCCTTGCCGGCGATCAGCAGCATCCGCGGATCGCCGCGCGCCGCCGCGACCGGAAGCGCGACGAGTTCCGACACCCGCATTCCCGTCGCATAAAGCAGTTCCACAAGGCAGGTGTTGCGCCGCCGGTCGGCGTCGCTGCGCCCGGTGATGCGGGCGGCCTCCAGCAGGCGATCCACCTCGGCGACCTCCAGCGTTCCGGGCAGGCGTTTGTCGCGCCCCGGCCCGGAGATCCGTATCGCGGGATTGTCGCCGCGCCAGCCTTCGTCGAAGGCAAAGCGATAGATCTGACGGATCGCCGACAGGCGCCGCGCCCGCGTCGATTTCGCCAGCCCCTGTGCGTCGCAGTGGATCAGGTAGGATTCGACCGCGTCCTGATCCGCCTTGGCAAATCCGCTGTCGTGGCGCGTCAGCCAGCCGGCGAAATCCTTCAGATCGCGGCCATAGGCCAGCAGGGTGTTGGTGGCCGCGCCCAGTTCCGCCGCCTGCGCCTCGAGAAAGCCGGCGATCCAGTCGTGGTCATGTGAAGGTGCGCCAGTCATGCGCCGCGCTCCAGCAGCATCACCTGCAAGGCGGCGCGCCGCGCGGTGTCCTCCAGCCCGACGGCCCGCAGCGTCGCCAGCGCGCCGCTCAGGGCTTCGGCATTGCCGCGCGCGCCGCTGTCAAGCTGGGCGATGGCGCGCAGGATCACCTCGCCGAGATGGCCGCGATCAAGGGCGCGTCGCAGATCGTCGGGGGGCTGGGCGCCGGGCGCGAACCCGTCGGCGATGGCCCTTGCCTGATCGTCCGGGGCGGCGGCGCCGTCTGGCTTGCCCCGTGCCAGCGCCGCCAGAAAGATATCCTCGCGCGATTGCGTGGGCGGGGTCTGCGCCGCCTCTTCGTAATCCGCGCCCAGCAACCGAACGCGCCATGCCAGTGCCTGCGCCGCCGGATCGCTCAGATCCTGACCCGCCAGCCGTTCGGCAAAGAGCGTGGCAAAGGGCACTTCCAACTGGACCTCCTGCATCGCGCTCCAGACCGCAGGCAGGGTTTTCGCGATGGCCGTGGCGCTGGCGTCATCCAGCGCGCTTTCGAACCGCTGGATCGCCGCCACCCTGTCCCAGACCCCGCCCGACGCGGCGGGCAGGCGTTCGGTATAAAGCCCCAGCAACTGGTTGGGCGACAGCGCCCCGATCCGCGCCAGCCGTTCAGCGGCCTCGATCTGGGCCTTCCAGCCGGCCACATCGCGCAGGTCGGCGGTGGCGAAGGCGCGGGGCAGGTCGGATGTGGGCAGGCGCTCGCCAATGGTCTCGAACAGGCGAAAGGTCAGCGGATCGGGATCGGCGGGCGCGGGCAGGGGGCGGGCATCCTCGAACAGGTCGGGATTGAGGAACCGGTCCAGCAGGTCAAGCTGTGCGGGCGGCAGCATCTCCAGCGCGTGCGCCGTTTCCAGCATCAGCGCCGCCGCCTGCCAGTCATCGCCGCGAGCGGCGCAGAAGATGCGGGCCGGCAGGCCGGGTGCCAGATGCGGCTCCTGCGTCAGCAGGGCGCAGCTTTTGTCTTCGTCGCCGGTCAGCAGCGTGGTGTCGAACCAGCGGGCGAACCGCGCGGCCGATCTGCCGGGGCCGGCGGTCTTGACCAGTTCGCGTGCCGCATCGGTCGCGCCCAGTTCGACCAGCCGGTCAAGCCGGGCCAGCAACAGCTTCTCGGCGTCCTCGGGTGCGGCGGGCGGATCGGTTTCGGTCAGCAGCAATGTGAACAGCAGCGTCTGCAGCGCGGGAATGTCGCGGATCGGGGCGGCCGCCATCAACCGGGTCAGCCGTTTCACGTCGCTGCCGGTCCAGAGATTGGCGGGCAGACCGGTGGCCGAGGGCGGCACCAGCCCGACCGGATGCGCCGACGAATCAAGCGGGCTGACGTGGATTTCGGGGCGACGCGCCGAGGTGCTGACGGGCGGTTCCAGCAGAACCGGACCGGAATAATCCGACGCGTCGGAGTCCGTCAGCCAGTCGATGGCCGACAGAGGCTTCTCTGCCGCGGCGCTCAGCGGCAGCAGCAGGGCCAGGACTGCCGCCTTATTGCGCATCCAGCGTCACCGGTTCGCGTATCTCGGTCTGGGGCGCGTCGAAATCGGCGCCGAACCACGGACCCAGATAGGCATATGCGATCACGCCGACCACGGCGAGGATGATCAGATAGATCAGGAATTTGATGATTTTGCCCATGTCGTCCTCACTGCCCGCTGCCGCGTTTTGCGCAACTTGTATATGGCCTTTTGTGCAATATCACGTCATTCAAGACAACATGTGCGAATTAGAGCGAAACCGTGACCGCGAAGAGGCTGCAACAGGGCCGGGTCGGCTGAAAAAGACGGTGGTCATGGTCGGCATGATGGGCGCGGGCAAGACCGCGGTGGGGCGCGCATTGGCGGCGCGTCTCAAGGTGCCATTTCTGGACAGCGACGCCGAGATCGAAGCCGCCGCCAACCGCACCATCCCCGAGATCTTCGCCCGCGATGGCGAACAATTCTTTCGCGACAAGGAAACCCGCGTGATCGCGCGGCTTTTGCAGCGGCCCCGGCATGGCGTCCTGTCCACCGGCGGCGGCGCGTTCCTGAGCGAGACCAACCGGCAGATGATCTCGCGCGATGGGGTTTCGGTCTGGTTGCAGGCCGATCTCGATGTGCTGTGGAACCGGGTGCGCCATCGCAATACCCGCCCGCTTCTGCGCACGCCCGATCCGCGCGCCACGCTGGCCGCGCTTTACGAGGCGCGCGTGCCGCTTTACGGCAAGGCCGATCTGGTGGTGCGCTCGGACGGGCGTGCCTCGATCGAGGATATGGTTGACCGGGTGCTGACCGCGCTGGCCACGCGCCCCGATGTGCTGGAGCCGCAGGGATGAGACAAACCGTTCACGTGCCGCTGGGCGCGCGCGCCTATGACGTGGAAATCGGCCCCGGCCTGATCGAGGATGCGGGCGCTTTCATCGCGCCGCTGCTGACGCGTCCACGCGTGACCGTGCTGACCGATGAAACCGTCGCGTCGCTGCATCTGGAGCGTTTGCGGGCCGGGCTGGCGCAGCAGGGAATCGCGATGCAGGCGCTGGCGCTGCCGCCGGGCGAGGGCACGAAGGGCTGGCCGCAATTCACCCGCGCGGTGGAGTGGCTGCTGGATCAGCGGGTCGAGCGGCGCGACATCGTCATCGCGCTTGGGGGTGGCGTGATCGGCGATCTGGCCGGGTTCGCGGCGGCCGTGCTGCGCCGGGGCGTACGTTTCGTGCAGATCCCGACCTCGCTTCTGGCGCAGGTGGACAGTTCGGTGGGCGGCAAGACGGGGATCAACGCGACCCACGGCAAGAACCTGATCGGCGCCTTTCATCAGCCGTCGCTGGTGCTGGCGGACACGGACGTTCTGGACACGCTGCCGCCGCGCGACCTGCTGGCGGGCTACGGCGAGGTGGTGAAATACGGGTTGCTGGGCGATGCGGAATTCTTTGACTGGCTGGAGGGGAACGGCCCGGCACTGGCGGTCGGCGACGCGGCGGCGCGGGTCGAGGCGGTGACACGTTCCGTTCAGATGAAGGCCGACATCGTCGCGCGCGACGAGACCGAACAGGGCGAGCGGGCCTTGCTGAACCTTGGCCATACCTTCTGCCATGCGCTTGAGGCGGCGACTGGCTATTCCGGCCGGTTGCTGCATGGCGAAGGTGTCGCGATTGGCTGCGCGCTGGCGTTCGACCTGTCCGCGCGCCTTGGACTCTGCCCGCAGGAGGATCCCAGCCGCGTGCGCGCCCATCTGCGCGAGATGGACATGAAAACCGACCTTGCCGACATCGCCGGCGATCTGCCGGATGCGGACGGGCTGCTGGCGCTGATGGCGCAGGACAAGAAGGTGATGGACGGGCAGGTGCGCTTCGTGCTGGCGCGCGGGATCGGATCGGCCTTTGTCACATCGGACGTGCCGCCGGACGCGGTGCGCGACCTGCTGGCCGAGGCCCTGGCGGCGCGCTGACCGGGGGTCAACTGTCGCGGCTGTGCAGCATCATCAACTCACCGATATTCTCGCGCGATATGTAGCCGGCAAAGCGCCCGTCGCGCTGCACGACCGCGACCAGGCCGATGGGCGATCTGCGGATCTGATCGAACACCGTTTCCAGCCCGTCGCCCAGCCGGGTCGTCACCACCTCGCTCGTCATCACCTGACCCACAGGGCGCATGTCATTGCCTTGTGCCAAAGCCGAAAACAATGCCTGCCGGTCGAGAAACCCGAGGACCCCCCCGTCTTCGTCAAGCACCGGAAATTCGTGCTGCGTCGTGCGGATCAGGGTGTTGGCGGCCAGTTGCAGGCTGTCGCCGGGGCGCAGATATTCGTATTCGGTGATCATCGCGTCGCGCGCCTTGAGCCGCCGGGCCAGCGCGCGCGCCGCCACATCGCTGCTTTCGGCATGGGCGGCCATGAAGACGAAAACGGCGATCAGCAACAGGATCAGATTGCCCGAGATCAGCCCCAGCCCGGCCAGCGCGAAGGCCAGAACCTGACCCGCCGTCGCCGCCGCGCGGGTGGCGCGCACCCGGTCCATCCAGATCGACAACACCGCGCGCAGCACCCGCCCGCCATCCATCGGAAAGGCGGGCAGCATGTTGAAAATCGCCAGAAACAGGTTGAGCGCGGCCAATTGGGCCAGGAATTCGCGCGGGCCGGCGATGGTGGTGATGTCGCCCAGTTGCGTGACCGGTCCGACGAACAGCGCCAGCACCGCCCAGATCACCACGTTCACCGCCGGACCGGCCAGCGCCACCGCGATCTCGCGCCTTGGCTGTTCGGGCATCCGGTCCAGCCGGGCCATGCCGCCGATCGGCAAAAGCGTGATGTCCGCGGTGGCGATGCCGTAGCGCCGCGCCATCAGCGCATGGCCGAATTCGTGGGCGATGACGCAAGCGAACAGCGCCAGCACGAACAGCACCGCCATCACCGCGGCTTGCGTTCCGGCCTGCGCATAGCCCGCCGCCGCGATCCACAGCAACAGCAGGAAGAAGGTGGCATGGACCCGCAGTTCCGATCCGAACAGACGTCCGATGGAAAATGACCAGCTCATGCCCCATCACATTCCCCGCTCAGAACGGAATTTCATCGTCCATGTCACGCGACGAGGGCGCGCCGCCACCGCCGCCGCCACCATAGCGGTCGTCCTGCGGGCCGCTGTCATAGCCCCCGCCATAATCGCCGCTGTCGCGCTGCCCGCCGCCTTCGCCGCGCCCGTCCAGCATGGTCAGTTCCGACCGGTAGGGACGCAGCACGACCTCGGTGCTATAGCGGTCCTGTCCGCTCTGGTCCTGCCATTTGCGGGTTTCCAGTTGGCCCTCGATATAGACCTTGGAGCCCTTGCGCAGATATTGCTCGGCGACGCGGGCCAGCGGCTCGGAAAAGATTGCCACCGAATGCCATTCGGTGCGTTCGCGCCGCTCGCCTGTGTTCTTGTCCTTCCAGTTTTCGGACGTGGCGATGCGCAGGTTGCATACCCTGCCGCCGTTCTGGAACGTCCGGACCTCGGGGTCGCGGCCCAGATTTCCGATTAGAATGACTTTGTTGACTGATCCGGCCATGTCGCCCCCTGCTGATATCATATGCGGAACGCCCGCCGCGAATCCCGGCAGGCGGCCCATCCCGAACCTATACGTCCCGCACCAAGGTTGAAACACGCTTAACGCCGGCTCCGGCAACTCGATCTTTCAATTTTCGAGATCGGCGATATAGTGCGGGGCAACGAACAGGGACAGGATGTCAGTCGATGCACCGGATCGCGTCAGGAATCTTCGTTTTGGGTCTTGCGCTGTCGGTGCCGCCGGGCATCGCCGCCGCCGATGTTCTGAAGGACCGGCGGGCGCTGTTCGCCTCCAAGACCAAGATTCTGGATACGCGCGCTTCGGTGCAATACAACAACTCGGTCAACCTGCAGCCGCCCCGGGTGGAAACGCCGGGGAAATTCTCGGCATCCTATAGCGGCAAATATCGCGGGGAGTATCTGCACATGGCGCGGGAAGCGGCGCGTCGGCACCGGATTCCCGAGGATCTGTTCGCGCGGCTGGTGCAGCAGGAATCGGGCTGGAACCCACGGGCGAAATCGCACAAGGGCGCGTTCGGGCTGGCGCAACTGATGCCGCAGACGGCGTCGGCGCTGGGGGTCGATTCGGCGGACCCGTATCAGAACCTCGATGGCGGCGCGCGCTATCTGGCGCGCCAGTTCCGGGAATTCGGCACGTGGAAACTGGCGCTGGCCGCCTATAATGCCGGGCCGGAGGCGGTGCGCAGACATGGCGGGGTGCCGCCATATCAGGAAACCCGCAATTACGTCGTGGTGATCGCCGGCCGCTGAGGCGGGGCGGACCTGTGAACCGGGCGAAGGCGGAACCTTACCGTCTGCCGGTGGTTGTAGGTGAAGAACCGCGACCATTCCGATCCGGGAAACAGGAGAAAATTGCCATGTCAATTCAGACCCTATTGCGCAGCAGCGCCGTCGCCGCCGCGCTTGCCATGACCACGCCGCTGATGCTGAGTGCCGCAGACGCAACGGTCAAGGAAATCACCGTCACCGCGGGACCGGCCACCGCCGAGGGCATGAACGCGATGACCTATTATCCCGAAATGGAGGCCGACCTGCAGCAGGCCATCGCCGAGCGCGTGCCGCTGTCGGACGAGCCCAACGGCTATGTCGTGCAGGTGTCGCTGGACAAGGTCGCGCTGAACGGCGAGACGATGCTGCCCGAAAGCCGCGAATTCAACACGATGCAGGGCACCATCCTGATCACCAGCCCGCTGACGGACACGGCCCCGCGCAGCTATCCGGTGAATCTGCAGGCCGAATCGGCCGGGCCCGCACCCGAAGGGTTCGTGACGATCAATCCCGGCCCGGATGAGTTCTATGTCGCGATGATCGTCGCCTTTGCCGATGTCGTGGCTGAACGGCTGCCCGAATACATGCCCGACGCGTCCGCGCCCTGAGACGGGTGACCGCGACCGAACCGGCCCGCCGCAACGGATTGCGGCGGGTTTTTCAATCTGCGAAGCCGATCTTGTAAAGGTGGATCTCGTTGGCGGGGTGCTTCTCGGCGTTCACCAATCGTCCGTTGTGGTGGTTGTAGAGCGAGCGCCAGTAGGGCTGCACGATCACCGCATCCTCGCGCAGCAGATGTTCGATCTGCCCGATCACCTCGCGCCGTTCATCGGCCTCGGCGATGGAGTTCGCGCGCGCGATCAGACGGTCGAATTCGGCGCTGGCATAGCCGGTTTCGTTCCACGCCGCGCCCGAGCGATAGGCCAGCGTCAGGATCTGCACCTCGAGCGGGCGGTGGTTCCACTGGGTCGCGCTGAAGGGATGGCTCCTCCAGTTCTCGCGAAACAGCGAGCCGGGCAGGATCGTGCGCCGCACCCGTAATCCCGCATCCAGCATCTGCGCAACCATGGCATCGCCGGTGTTGCGCTGCCAGTCGTCGTCGATGGTGATGAGGTCGTGTTCGTAATCGGCCAGCCCGGCCTCCTGCATCAGGGTGCGGGCCTGTTCGGGATCGAAATCCGCCGGACCGATATCGACATAGGCCGGATGGATGGGGCAGACATGGTGGTTCGCCGCCACTTCGCCCCGGTCGGCATAGCCCAGCTCCAGCAGGACCGCGTTGTCCACGGCCAGCGCCAGCGCATGGCGCACCCGCTGGTCGGCATAGGGTTTGATCCCGTCCACCTCGGCGGTCTGGTTGCCGCGCAGGACGATGGTGGCGGCGGTCACGGTCTGGGTCTTGGTCCAGCCGATCATGTCCATCACGTCGATGAAATCGCCCACCGTTTCATATAGCAGATCGACCTCGCCGGCCTCGGCCGCGGCGACCCAGTTCGACGGGTCCGTGCCGTAATCGAGGAACTCCACGCGGTTCACGTAGGGGCCGCCGTAAACGTCGGTTCCCCACCATTGGTGGTCGGTGGCGCGCTCAAGGATGCAGGAAACGCCGACCTCAAGACTGACAGGGCGGAAGGGGCCGGTGCCGATGGCGTTGTCGAACGGGTTGCCGCCGGTATAGCTGGAATGGGTGATGGCGGCCGGGAAATCCGACATGTTGGCGATCAGCGCCACATCGGGTTCGGACAGGGTCAGCACGACGCTGTCTTCGCCCTGCACCTCGATCGCGCCGTCGCGGGGCCGTCCGGTGTCGTCGTCGATCAGTCCGCGCATGCGTGCCGCCATCGAATTGCCCGTCAGATCCGTGTCGCACCAGCCGGTGATGTTGCGCGCCACGTCGCGCGCGGTGAAATCGTCGCCGTTGTTCCATGTGACGCCCTTGCGCACATGCAGAACGTATCGGGTGGCGTCCTCGTTTACCTCCCAGCTTTCCAGCAGCATCGGGCGGAACGATCCGTCGCTTTCATATTCCACCAGATATTCCAGGAACCCCCGCGTCTGGTTGCCGGGTTCGGACCAGTCATAGCTGCGCGGGTCGCCAAGCGCCTTGACCGCCATCTCGATGCGCAACGTGCCGCCTTGGCGGATCGCAGGTTGCGCGGTGGCGGGCTGCGTCAGCCCGATCAGCCCATAGGCGGCGGCGCCGCTCAGCCCCAACGCGGTGGCGCGGGTGAGGAATTCGCGCCGGTCGATCCGCCCTGCGAGATGTTCGCGGGCATGCATCCGCGCCGCAGGATGGACCGGGTCAATCGGGGGGCGGGCCTGTGTCATCCTGTTGCTGTTCCTTTCGCTTGGCGGCCGCAGCGGCGCGATGCCCCGAACCGATCCCCGGCGTCGGACCTCATTCGGCAGCAGTTTTCGAAACACGTCAATGGAGCAGACGGTCTTTTACGCCTGAATCCGCGTCACAATCCGGTCGATCCGGCCGCAACCGCCGCTGCGCGGCGCAGCGCGTTCGGGGTCTGGTTGGTGTGGTGCTGGATGAAGCGGGCGAAAAGCGCGGCGCTGTCAAAGCCCAGTTGCTGCGCGACATCCTCCACCGGCATCTGCGTCGTCACAAGCAAGACCCGCGCCGCATGCAGCAGGCGGTCGATCAGCAGGGCGGCGGCGGTCCGGCCTGTCTCGGCGCGGCAGACGTCGATCAGGTGGGCCTGCGTGACACCCAGCGCGGCGGCATGATCGGCGACCGAGGCGCCGCTGGCGAAGTCGCTGGTCAGCCGCGCGAAATAGGCCCGGCTGAGGCGGCGTTCGGGGGTTTCGGGCTCGCTCGGTGCCTGCATCTGCGCGATCTGGCGGCGCAGCCAGATCCCGGCGAGATCGGCATAGGCGGTCACCGCATCCTGACACAGCGGGCGCCGCGCGGCCTGTTCGCGCCCCAGCGATTCTAGCAGCGTGGTCAGTTCGGCCTGCGCGCCCGCATCCCGGATGCGCAGGTGTTGCACGGTTTCGGGAAAGGTCAGGCGGCTGCCTTTCGGCACGATCAGCGCCTGCCCGAACCCCTGACGCCCCATATCCAGCGCCATCAGGTGGCGGGCCGGCACGAAAATCGCGTTATGCGTGCCCACGCCCGTGCGTGCCCCGTCCAGCAGCGCGACGCCCTGACCGCGGGTGATCCAGACCAGCAGGTCTTCGCTCCGGTCATGGACCAGTTCCAGTTGCCAGCTGCCGCCTTGCGTCAATTGTCCCAGCGTGGCCAGACGGATGTCGGTCGGTTCGGGCGGGGCAGGTTGCATATCGATGGTGAATCTTTCCGTCGTTCGCAGTTCCGGTCAGCCCGGTGGCACATCGCCATCCGGGCGCAGGCGGTGCCAGTCGCCCAGCCGCGCGCGAAACCATGTGCGCTGGCGTTTGGCGAATTGCCGCGTCGAGATCGCGACACGGGCGCGGGCCTCGTCCAATGTACACATGCCGCGATGATAGGCCACCAGTTCGGGCACGCCGATCGCCTTGAACGCCGGCAGGGTGGCATCATATCGCCGATCCATCGCCGCCACCTCGTCCAGCGCGCCCCGTTCCAGCATCCGGTCGAACCGGGCCGTGATGCGCTCCAGCAGCCAGTCGCGCCCGGCCTCGACCAGAAGCGGCACGGTCTGCGAAACCGGCAGGTCCGGGGGCGGCGTCGCCTCCTGCCACGCGGCCAGACCGCGTCCGGTGGTGGCCAGAACCTCCCATGCGCGCTGGACCCGGGCGCGGTTTGCCAGGTCGATCCGTGCGGCGGTCGGTGCGTCCAGTCCGGCGATCAGGTCGTCCAGCGCCATCGCATCCGCCCGCGCGCGGATGTCCGGCGGGGTGGCGGGGATCTCGGCCAGACCCTCGGTCAGGGCCGCGAAATAAAGACCGGTGCCGCCGACGATGATGGGCCGCGCGTCTGCAGCGAGAATCCCGCGGACCTCGCGCAGCCAGTGTCCGGCGGAATAGGGCTGATCCCAGGCGACATGGCCGTAAAGGCGATGCGGCGCGGCGGCTTCGTCCTCTGGAGTGGGGCGGGCGGTGATGATGCGCCAGCACGCATAGACCTGGCTGGCATCGGCATTGACGATCACGCCGCCGTCCTCCCGCGCGATCCGCAGCGCCAGCGCCGACTTGCCCGACGCGGTCGGCCCGGCGATCAGCACCGGACGGTCGCGCGGGATCGGGGGCAGGCCGGTGAAGGCGCACATGCTGTCGGTCCTTGACGGTTGTGATGGCAAAGGCACAGGGCAAAGCAAGGCAGATTGCACCTCGGGCCGATTTGCTTCATTTTGCGCGCAAATTAACCCCGTCCAGCGGTGGAGCGCAACATGACCCTTTCCCACACATCCCCGGAGCCACAACCCGAAACCACCTATAAGCGGGTGTTGCTGAAGATTTCCGGCGAGGCCCTGATGGGCGATCAGGGATATGGCCTGCATCCGCCCACCGTCGCGCGCATCGCCCAAGAGGTGCAATCGGTGCGCGATCTGGGTGTCGAGATCTGCATGGTGATCGGCGGCGGCAACATCTTTCGCGGATTGCAGGGATCGGCGCAGGGGATGGAGCGCACCACCGCCGACTACATGGGCATGCTGGCCACGGTGATGAACGCGCTGGCCATGCAAAGCGCGCTGGAGGCCCTGAACATCCACACCCGTGTGATCAGCGCCATCCGCATGGACGAGGTCGCCGAACCCTATATCCGCCGCCGTGCCGTGCGCCATCTCGAGAAAAAGCGCGTCTGCATCTTTGCAGCTGGCACCGGGAACCCCTATTTCACCACCGACACGGCGGCGACTTTGCGTGCGAATGAAATGGCTTGCGAGGCAATCTTCAAGGGAACCCGCGTGGACGGCGTCTATGACAAGGATCCCAAGAAATTCGACGATGCCAAGCGCTATGACACGATCACCTATGACGACGTGCTGACCAAGCGGCTGGGCGTCATGGATGCCAGCGCCATCGCGCTCGCGCGTGACAACAACCTGCCGATCATCGTCTTTTCGCTGGACGAGCCGGGCGGTTTCCGCGGCATCCTTGCCGGTCGTGGCACCTATACAAAGGTGCATGGCTGACGCTATAGACCGACAAAGCACGCGATCAGGAGTGGGGAGAGCGGTATGTCTGACGATTTCGAACTTGATATTGGCGATCTGGAGCGGCGCATGGATGGTGCCATCGCGTCGCTGCGCACGGAATTCGCCTCGCTGCGCACGGGGCGCGCCAGTGCTTCGATGCTGGAGCCGGTGATGGTGGATGCCTATGGCCAGCGCACGCCGATCAATCAGGTCGGCACCGTGAACGTGCCGGAATCGCGCATGGTCACGATCAACGTCTGGGACAAGAGCCTTGTCGGCAAGGTCGAGAAGGCCATCCGCGAAAGCGGGCTGGGCATCAATCCGCAGTTGAACGGCACCATCATCATGCTGCCGATTCCCGAACTGAACGAAGAGCGCCGCCGCGATCTGACAAAGGTGGCCGGACAATACGCCGAAAGCGCCCGCGTTGCGATCCGCAACATCCGCCGCGACGGCATGGATCAGATCCGCAAGGCGAAATCCGCAAACCTGTCCGAGGACGACCAGAAGTTCTGGGAAGCCGAGGTGCAGGACCTGACCGACCGCATGATCGGCGCGGTGGACAGCCAGTTGGAAACCAAGCAAGCCGAAATCATGCAGGTCTGAACCCACCTGATGCAAGACCGCCCCTCCTCCGCACCTGAAGGCGGTCCGCGCCACGTTGCCATCATCATGGATGGCAACGGACGCTGGGCCACGATGCGCGGACGGCCGCGGCTGTTCGGCCATCACGCCGGCGCACGCCGCGTGCGCGAGGTGGTCGAGGCGTGTCCGGGCCTCGGGATCAAGTATCTGACGATTTTCGCCTTCTCCACCGAAAACTGGAAACGCACCCAGACCGAGGTGGCCGGGTTGATGAGCCTGTTTCGCCGCTACATCGTCAAGGAAACCCGCGCCCTGTCGCAACGCGGCGTGCGCGTGCGCTTCATCGGCGACCGGGTGCGGCTGGATGCCAAGCTGATCGCGCTGATGGACGATCTCGAAGCGGTGACGGCCGGAAACGACCGTGTGCATCTGACCATCGCGCTGAACTATGGCAGCCGCGACGAGGTGGCGCGTGCGACGAAACGGCTGGCGCAGGATGTGGCCGAGGGGCGTTTGCGCCCCGAGGACGTGGACGAGGAAACGCTGCCGCGCTATCTCGACACCCATGTGTTGCCCGACCCCGATCTGGTGATCCGCACCAGCGGCGAGGCTCGGATATCGAACTTCCTGCTCTGGCAGTCGGCCTATGCGGAATACGAATTCATCGACACGCTCTGGCCGGATTTCACCGCTGACGAATTGCGCGGCCTGTGCGTGAGCTACAGCACCCGCGACCGGCGCTTCGGCGCGGTGAAGACATGAGCGCGCGGGGCCGCTGGTCGGATCTGACCGCGCGGATCGGCTCGGCTCTGGTTCTGGTCGCGGTGTCGCTGGCCGCCATTCTGGCCGGGGGGATCGTGTTTCAGGGCTTCATCGCCGTGGTCTGCGGCGCGATGATCTGGGAACTGGTGCGGATGCTGGACCCGGCGATGCGGGGCAGGGCGCTCTGGCTGGGGCTGATCGCCGCAATCGCGGTGCTGGTGGCGGTGCAATTGCCCGCCCTCTATTCCGCGCTGTTGCTGCTGGCCGTGGCGCTTGCCGGGGGGGTGGTGATGCCGCGCGGGCGGGTGATCCTGGTGCTTTACGGCGCGCTGATCCTGCTGGCGGGATACGAGATGATCGCGTTGCGCGCGGTATCGATGATGTGGCTGTTCTGGCTGATCCTCGTTGTGATCGCCTCGGACGTGGCGGGGTATTTCGCGGGCAAGACGATGGGTGGACCCAAATTCTGGCCCCGCATCAGCCCCAACAAGACCTGGTCGGGCACCATCGCGGGCTGGATCGGGGCGGCGCTGGTGGGACTCGCATTTGCGGTCACGCGGGATCTCACGCTGGCGCTGGTGCCGTTCTCGATGCTGGTGGCGCTGGCGGCGCAGATGGGCGACATCGCCGAAAGCGCGATCAAGCGGCGCGTCGGGGTCAAGGATGCCAGCGCGCTGATCCCCGGCCATGGCGGATTGCTCGACCGGTTCGACGGGATGCTGGGGGCCGCGCTTTTCGTGCTGCTGGTCGGCGCATGGGTGGGCCTGCCGCAAGGAGTCGTGTGATGCGGCGCGTGACGATACTGGGCGCGACGGGATCGGTGGGGCAGAACACGCTCAACCTGATCGCCCGCGATCCCGACGCCTATGACGTGGTAGCGCTTACCGGGGGCGGCAATATCGCGCAACTGGCGCGCGACGCCGTTGCGCTGAACGCGGACATCGCCGTGACCGCCCATGAAGACCGGCTGGACGATCTGCGTGCGGCACTCGCCGGCAGCAGTGTCGCGGTGGCGGCCGGTGCGGCGGCGCTGGCCGAGGCGGCGGCGCGGCCGGCGGATTGGGTGATGTCGGCCATCGTCGGCGCGGCGGGATTGAAACCGGGGCTGGTGGCGCTGGAGCAGGGCGCGACGCTGGCATTGGCCAACAAGGAATCGCTGGTCTGTGCCGGCGCGCTGGTGCGCGACACCGCGGCGCGGCACGATGCGCGGCTGCTGCCGGTGGACAGCGAGCATTCCGCCGTGTTTCAGGCGCTGATCGGCGAGGACATGGCGGCGGTCGAGCGCATCATCCTGACCGCCAGCGGCGGTGCGTTCCGCGACTGGCCGCTTGACGCGCTGGAGCGCGCGACCCTGGCCGAGGCGTCCTGTCATCCCAACTGGGACATGGGCCAGCGCATCACGATCGACTCGGCTTCGATGTTCAACAAGGCGATGGAAGTCATTGAGACACATGAATTGTTCGGGATCGACCCGGACAGGATAGAGGTGCTGATCCATCCCGAATCGCTGATCCATGCGCTGGTCGGTTATCGCGACGGCGCGCTGATGGCGCATGTCGGTGCGCCGGACATGCGCCATGCCATCGGCTATGCGCTGAACTGGCCCGAACGGCGCGCTCTGCCGGTGGAACGGCTGGATCTGGCACGCATCGGCCAACTGAGCTTTGCCGCACCCGACGAGGCCCGCTGGCCCGCCCTGCGCCTTGCCCGCAATGTCATGGAGCGTGGTGGCCTGAGCGGCGCGGTATTCAACGCCGCAAAGGAGCGCGCGCTTGATGGCTTCATCGCCGGGCGGATCGGGTTTTGCGACATGGCCCGCGTGGTCGAGGACGTTCTGGCCGGATTCGAGTCCGATCCTGGCCTTGTAGATGCCGCAATGACCCTTGATAACGTCATGCAAACCGACCATCTGGCACGCATACGCGCCGATGAAGCGATGGCGAAACGGGCAAGGTAGGACTTTTGGATATTCTCGCATTGATTCCGCAGTTTGGCGGGCTGATCTACACCATCGTCGCCTTTGTCGTCGCCCTGTCCGTCATCGTTGCGGTGCATGAATACGGCCATTACATCGTCGGGCGTTGGTCGGGCATCCATGCCGAGGTGTTCAGCATCGGGTTCGGTCCGGTGCTGTTTTCGCGGCGGGACCGGCACGGCACGCGCTGGCAGATCGCCGCGCTTCCCTTTGGCGGATATGTGAAATTCCTCGGCGATGCCGATGCCGCCTCGGGCAAGGACGAGGCCGCGATGCTGGAGGCCGCGCAGGATCCGGCCCGGTTGCGGCGCACGATGCACGGCGCGCCGCTCTGGGCGCGGGCGGCCACCGTGGCGGCGGGGCCGGCGTTCAACTTCGTGATGTCGATTGCTGTTTTCGCGGCCATTTTCATGCTGCGCGGGGTCGCCACCGATCCGCTGACCGTGGGTGAGATGCGCCCGCTGCCCGACGCCGCGGCTTACCAATTGCAGGCCGATGACGAGGTGCTGGCCATTGCCGGCCTGCCGACACCGTCCTTCGACGACCCCGCTGCATGGAACGATTTCACCGCCGCGATTCCGCGCGAAAGGGTGCTGGATTACACCGTGCGCCGCGATGAAACGGAAATGACCGTGACCGGTCCCTACCTGATGCCGCCCCTGGTCGTGCAGGTGGCGCCGCGCAGCGCGGCCATGGATATCGACATGAAAGCGGGCGACGTGATCGTGTCGATGGATGGCGCGCCGGTCTTTGCCTTCGAGCAGTTGAAAGAGGCGGTGGAGGCGTCGGACGGCGCGCCGCTGGCGCTTGGCGTGTGGCGCGATGGCGAGGTTCTGGATTTCGTTCTCGCCCCCCGGCGCACCGATGAACCGGCGGCCGATGGCGGGTTCAGCAGCCAGTGGCGGATCGGGATCGTCGGCGGCATGGCCTTTGTTCCCGCGACCCACGCCGCCGGGCCGGTTCAGGCGCTGACGGGCGCGGTGGTGCAGACCTGGGACATCATCCGCGGTTCGCTGTCGGGGTTGTGGCACATGCTGACCGGCGCGATCAGCACCTGCAATATCTCCGGTCCCATCGGTATCGCCGAAGCATCGGGCGCGATGGCCAGTCAGGGCGCGCAGAGTTTCGTGTGGTTCATCGCCGTGCTGTCCACTGCCGTGGGGCTGCTGAACCTGTTCCCGATCCCGGCGCTGGATGGCGGGCATCTGGTGTTTTATGCCTACGAGGCGGTGGCGGGCAAGCCGCCCAGCGACCGGGCGCTGCGCATCCTGATGGCGATCGGCATCTCGCTGATCCTGACGCTGATGATTTTTGCACTGGGGAACGATCTGTTCTGCTGATGTGACCTGCCGGCCTTGCATCGCGACTCGGGGCTTGCCGGGCGGCGCGCGTTTCCCGGCCTTGACCGAAAAACCTCGCATACAAACAATCTTCGGCCCGGCGGGCTTGCTGTTTTGACAAGACTTGATAATCCCGTTACTCAAAACGCAATCAGGGCAGGAAGTGAGTTTTTCGAGATGAATCTGGGCAGTTTTTCGCGTGCATCATGCGGGCCTCGCAGCCGTGGCACCAATATCTTGTACAGGACGCTGCCGGTCGCTTGTTTCGTCTGCGCAACGGCTTTCGCCACTGTTCCGACCGGCACGGCGGCACAGACCTACAGTTTCAACCGGGTCGAGGTCGAGGGCAACCAGCGCATTCCCACCGCCACCATCGCCAATTATGCCGGTGTCGAGGCAGGCAAGCCGATTTCTGCCGGTCAGTTGAACGACGCCTATCAGCGCATTCTTGACAGTGGCGTTTTTGAAACAGTCGAGATCGAGCCGCGTGGCGGCACGCTGTTCATCAAGGTGCAGGAATATCCGACGATCAACCAGATCAGTTTCGAAGGAAACCGCCGTCTCAAGGACGAGAACCTGTCCGAGATCGTCAAATCCACCGAACGCCGCGTCTTCAGCCCCGCCCAGGCCGAGCGCGACGCCGCCACACTGGCCGAGGCCTATTCGCAGCAGGGTCGGGTCGCCGCCACCGTGCGCCCGCGCATCATCAAGCGCAGCGACAACCGCGTGGACCTGGTTTTCGAGATCGCCGAGGGCGACACGATCGAGGTCGAGCGTGTCAGTTTCGTCGGCAACCGCGCCTATTCCGACGGCAGGTTGCGCCGGGTGCTGGGCACCAAGCAGGCCGGCCTTCTGCGCGCCTTCGTCAGTTCCGACACGCTGATCGAGGAGCGGGTGGAGTTCGACAAGCAGGTGTTGCGCGATTTCTACCTGTTGCGCGGGTATGTCGATTTCCGCGTCAACAGCGCCAATGTCGAATTCACCCGCGAGCGCGATGCCTTTTATCTGGTGATGAACATCACCGAGGGGCAGCAGTTCCGCTTTGGCAATATCACCACCGTCAGCGAAATCCCCGAGGCCTATGCCGCCGATTTCCAGGCCGCGCTCAAGGTCAAGCCGGGTGGCATCTATTCGCCGTCGCTGGTCGAGAACTCGATCGCGCGGCTGGAACGGCTGGCCTTGCGCAAGGGGATAGATTTCCTCCGGGTCGAGCCGCGCATCACCCGCAACGAACGCGATCAGACGCTGGACGTGCAGTTCGCGCTGACCAAGGGACCGCGCGTTTTTGTCGAACGCATCGACATTGAGGGCAATACCACCACGCTGGACCGCGTCGTGCGCCAGCAGTTCCGCATCGTCGAGGGCGATCCCTTCAACCCGCGCGAGATCCGCGAAAGCGCCGAACGCATCCGCGCGCTGGGGTATTTCGCCGAGGCCGATGTCGAGGCGCGGGAGGGGTCGAGCCCGCAACAGGTGGTCGTCGACGTGAATGTCGAGGAACAGCCGACCGGATCGCTCAGCCTTGGCGGATCGTATTCGGCCAATGACGGCTTTGGCGTGGCGCTTGGCCTGTCGGAAAACAACTTCCTGGGTCGCGGCCAGCGGCTGTCGTTTTCGGCGTCGACCGCCGAGGACACCGAAGAATATGTCCTGAGCTTTGTCGAACCCTACCTGCTGGGCCGCGATCTGGCATTTGGCATCAATCTGGGGTTGTCGAGCCGCGAGTCGAGCTTTGCCAACTACAATACCGACCGCGCGTTCTTCAACCCGTCGCTGTCCTTTCCGCTGGGCGAAAACAGCCGGTTGCAGGTGCGCTATTCCTGGCAGCAGAGCGAGATGAAATCGCGCGGGAGCAACGTGACCACCAGCGCGGTGATCGCCAACGAAATCGCCATGGGCGAGCGTGACACCAGTTCGCTGGGCTTCACTTACAGCTATGACAGCCGTCTGACCGGGTTGAACCCCAATGCCGGCTGGCTGTTCGAACTGGGCGCCGATTTCGCCGGTCTGGGTGGCGACAACGAATTCATCCGCACCAATGCCAAGGCCGTCGCACAGACCCGTATCCTGAACGAGGAGGTCACCTTGCGCGCCACGTTCGAGGGTGGCGCGCTGCATTGGCGGGGTGACAATTTCAGCCGCACCCTGGACCGGTACATTTTGACCACCGACACGTTCCGCGGCTTTGACCCGGCCGGGGTCGGCCCGCGTGACTTTTCCAATGGTGTCAACGACGCGCTTGGCGGCAACCTTTATGCGGTCGCGCGGTTCGAGGCCGAATTCCCGCTGGGCCTGCCCGAGGAACTGGGTCTGCGCGGCGGTGCTTTCTACGATGTCGGAAACCTCTGGGATCTGGACAATGTGAACACCGCCGGTAGCGGCGATATTCGCGGCGCCGACGGCGCGTGGCGCCATGTGGTCGGCCTGTCGCTGCTCTGGACCACCGGGATCGGGCCGCTGCGCTTCAACTTTTCCAAGGCGATCAGCAAGGAAGACTACGATGAGGAGCGGTCCTTCGATCTGACCATCCAGGCGAAATTCTAGCTTGGCGTCGGGGGATCGGATGTTGCGATCTGCGGCCGGGGCGATTGTCGCCCTGGCTATCGCTTTCGGCGGACCGATCGCTGCGCAGACGCGGTCGCCTGATTTGTCCTACAGTCTGCCCTACAGCGCGATCCTGACAGTCGCGCCCGACCGTCTGTTCGCCGACTCGGCCTATGGCCAGCGCGTGATGCGCGAGATCGAGGCCCAGGGCACCGCGCTGGCCGCCGAGAACCGTCGGATCGAGGCCGAGTTGATGGAGGAGGAGCGCGCGCTGACCGAGCGCCGCGCCGAAATGCAACCGGCCGCGTTTCGCACGCTTGCCGATGCCTTCGACGAAAAGGTGCAGCGCATCCGGCGCGAGCAGGAGGCCAAGGCCCGCGATCTGGGCGAGCGGCAGGACAGTGCGCGGGGTGAATTCCTGAGCGTCGCGCGCCCGATCCTGGTGACGCTGATGCGCGAAAGCGGTGCCAGCGTCATCCTGGAACGCTCCAGCGTGTTCCTGAGCGCGGACAGCACCGACATCACCGATCTGGCGGTCGCCCGGATCGACGCGACCATCGGCGACGGTGCCGAGGATGCGGAAGAGACGGACGAGCCCGTCGAGGATGCGCAATAGCGCGTCTTGCCGAGCGCCGCGCAGGTTGATAGCTAGGCGCGCATAAACGCCAGAACGGAAAGCCGGATCATGACAGACAGTTTGCAGAGCGCGGATATCCAGGCGATCCAGGCGATCCTGCCGCATCGCTACCCGTTTCTTCTGGTGGACCGGGTGGTGGATATCGACGGCACGAACGGCGCGACGGGCATCAAGAACGTCACCATGAACGAGCCGCATTTTCAGGGCCATTTCCCCGGCACCCCGGTCATGCCCGGCGTCACCATCGTCGAGGCGATGGCACAGACGGCGGGGGTGATGATCGGCACGGCGCTGGACATGGCGGACAAGGATCTGCTGATCTATTTCATGGCCATCGACAAATGCAAGTTCCGCCGCAAGGTCGGCCCCGGCGATGTGCTGGAGATGCGCGTGACCACGCTGCGCGGCAAGCCGGGCGGCAAGGTGTGGAAATTCGGCGGGCAGGCAACCGTTGCCGGTGAGTTGGCCGCCGAGGCCGAATTCACCGCGATGATCGATTTCCCGAAAGCCTAGGGGATGGCGCAGATCCATCCTTCGGCGGTGATCGAACCCGGCGCGACGCTGGGCGAGAGCGTATCGGTCGGACCGTTCTGCGTGATCGGTGAGAACGTTGTGCTGGGCGACCGGGTCGAGGTGAAAAGCCACGTGGTGATCACCGGCGACACCGAGATCGGCGCCGATACGGTGATTTTTCCCTTCGCGGTGATCGGTGAAATTCCGCAGGATCTGAAATTCAAGGGCGAACACAGCCGGCTTTTGATCGGCGCGCGCAACCGCATCCGCGAGCATGTGACGATGAATCCCGGCACCGCGGGTGGGGGCGGCGTCACGCGGATCGGCGATGACGGGCTGTTCATGGCCGGAAGCCATATCGCCCATGACGCGCAGGTGGGCGACCGGGTGATCGTGGTGAATTCCGCCGCCATTGCGGGGCATTGCGTGCTGGGAGACGACGTGATCGTCGGCGGGCTTTCGGGGGTGCATCAATGGGTGCGCATCGGGCGCGGCGCGATCATCGGGGCGGTGACTATGGTGACCAATGACGTGATCCCCTACGGATTGGTGCAGGCCGAGCGCGGTCGGTTGCACGGGCTGAACCTTGTCGGACTGAAACGGCGCGGCATTCCGCGCGAGGATATCGCGGCCTTGCGCGCCGCCTTTCGCGTTCTGGAGCAGGGCGACGGCACGTTTCACGACCGCGCCCGCGCGCTGGGTCAGCGGACCGACAGCGCCTATGTGCAGGAAATCGTGGATTTCGTGACGACGGACAGCGACCGCCATTTCCTGACGCCGGGGCGCTGACATGCTGGCCCTGATCGTCGGCTCGGGCGATCTTCCCGCCGCGTTGCTGGCCGAACTCGACGAGGCTCCGCTGGTCTGCGCGCTCGAGGGGCATGCGCCCGACGGCCTCGCGATTGACGTGACGTTTCGATTGGAGCGGTTGGGCACCGTGCTGGCCGATCTGCGCACGCGCGGCGTGCGCGATATCTGCCTGGCCGGGGCGATCACGCGGCCCGCTATCGACCCGGCGGAAATCGATGACGCGACGAAGCCACTGATACCCGTCCTGCAACAGGCGATGATGCAAGGCGATGACGGCGCATTGCGCGGTGTGATGCGGATTTTCGAGAACGCAGGATTTACCATACGCCCCGCGCATGACATCGCGCCGGGGCTGGTCGCCGCACCGGGATGTGCCACCATTCGCCAGCCGGTTGAGCGCGCGCAGCGCGACGCCGAGCGCGGGCAGGCGATCATCGCCGCCATGTCGCGCGTCGATGTCGGGCAATGCTGCGTCGTGCGCGACGGTCAGGCCCTGGCCATCGAGACGCTTTTCGGCACCGACTGGATGCTGGACAGCCTGCGCGCGCGCCCCGACGGGTCCGGCGGTATCCTGTTCAAGGCACCGAAGCCCGATCAGGACCGCCGCGCCGATCTGCCTGCCGTCGGGCCGCATACCGTTCATCGCGCTGCCGAGGCGGGCCTTGACGGCATCGTGATCGCGGCAGGTGGCGTTCTGGTGCTGCACCGCGCGCAGGTCGTGGCGGAATGTGATCGTCTGGGCCTGTTCCTCTGGGTGCGGACGGGCTGATGCGGGTGTTCCTGATCGCAGGCGAGCCATCGGGCGATGCCCTGGGTGGGGCGCTGATGGCGGGGTTGCGGCAATTGTGCCCGGATGTCGCCTTCGACGGGATCGGCGGGCCGTTGATGCAGGCGCAGGGGCTGCACAGCCGATTCGCCATGGACGAACTCAGCGTCATGGGGCTGGCCGAGATCCTGCCGAAATACCGCCACCTGAAACGCCGCATCGCCGAAAGCGCGCGCGCGGTGATCGACACCGCGCCGGATGTGCTGATCACCATCGACAGCCCCGATTTCTGCCTGCGCGTCGCGCGGTTGGTCAAGGCGCAGACCGCGATCCGCACGGTGCATTATGTCGCGCCCTCGGTCTGGGCGTGGCGGCCCGGGCGCGCGGCCAGGATGGCGCGGGTGATCGACCACGTGCTGGCCCTGCTGCCGTTCGAGCCGCCGTTGATGCAGGCCGCCGGGATGGAGTGCGATTTCGTCGGCCATCCGGTCGTTGCGCAACCACAGGCCGATGCGGCCGAGATCGCCGCTTTCCGGGCAGCTTACGATCTGGAGGGGCCATATGTGCTTGTGCTGCCCGGATCGCGGCGGAGCGAGGTCGCGCGCCTTGCCCCGATCTTTGGCGCGGCGCTTGGACGTTTCGCCGCGCGGCACCCCCGGATGCGGCTGGTCCTGCCCGCCGCCGCCCCGGTGGCGGCGCTGGTGCGCGAGCAGGCCGCTTCCTGGCCGGTCCCGCCCGTCGTTCTGGACCCCCGCGCACATGATGCGCAAACCGCAAGGGCGCACAAGCGTGCCGCCTTTGCCGGGGCCGATCTGGCGCTGGCGGCATCGGGCACCGTGTCGCTGGAACTGGCGGCCGCGCAGACGCCGATGGTGGTGGCCTATGATTTCCAGTGGCTGACCTGGCAGATCATGCGGCGCATGGCGCTGATCGACACGGTGACGCTGGTCAATCTGGTGTCAGAGACCCGCACCGTGCCGGAATGCCTTGGCCCTGCGTGCAAACCCGATCTGATAGCCCGGCAACTGGAACAGGTTCACGCCGCCCCGCAGGCGCAGGAACAGGCGATGGCGCTGACGATGCAGCGGCTGGGCCAAGGCGGCGAGGAGCCGGGCCTGCGTGCGGCGCGCGCCGTGCTGGCGGGGTTTGGTCAGTAGCCGCGCCAGATCCAGCCGCCGCCAAGGATGCGGCTGCCGCCGGTTTCATAGAACACGCAGGCCTGCCCCGGCGAAACGCCCTCTTCCGGTGACAGCAGTTCCACCGTCGCCTCCCGGTCCGACAGGGGGCGCAAGATGGCCTCGCTTGCGGGTCGGGTGGACCGCAACTTGACCGAGATCGGCCATTCCGCCCGGCTGGTGATGGGGGCATCGCCCAGCCAGTTGATCTCGCGTACCGGAACCTCGCGGGTGGCCAGCATGTCCTTGGGGCCGACGATCACCTGCTTCTTCTCGACGTCCAGTTTCACTACATAAAGCGGTTCGGACAGACCGCCGATGCCAAGACCGCGACGCTGGCCGATCGTGTAGTGGATGACGCCGGAATGTTCGCCCAGCACGCGCCCGTCCGCGTGGACGATCTGGCCGGGATCCGCCGCGCCGGGGCGCAGTTTCTCGATCACGCTCGCATAATCGCCGTTGGGCACGAAGCAGATATCCTGACTGTCGGGCTTGTCCGCCACGGCCAGCCCGTATTGTGCCGCCAGATCGCGGGTCGCCTGTTTGCCGGGCAGATGACCCAGTGGAAAGCGCAGGAAATCGAGCTGTTCCGGCGTGGTCGAGAACAGGAAATAGCTTTGGTCGCGCGAGGCATCGGCGGCGCAATGCAACTCCGGCCCGCTTTCCCCGACCTTGCGCTGGATATAATGGCCCGTCGCCATGCAATCGGCATCCAGATCGCGCGCGGTTTCCAGCAGATCCTTGAACTTGACGCGTTCGTTGCAACGGATGCAGGGCACCGGCGTCGCACCCGCAAGATAACTGTCGGCGAATTCGTCGATCACCGCATCCTTGAAGATGTTTTCGTAATCGAGCACGTAATGCGGAAAACCGCGTTCCTCGGCCACCCGGCGGGCATCGTGGATGTCGATCCCGGCGCAGCAGGCGCTTTTTTTCGCCAGCGCCGCGCCGTGGTCGTAAAGCTGCAGCGTGACCCCCACCACGTCATAGCCCTGATCCGCCAGCAGCGCGGCCACGACCGACGAATCCACGCCACCCGACATCGCCACCACCACGCGGGTCTGCGCCGGCGGTTTGGCAAAGCCGAGTGAGTTCAGCGGCGTCTCTGTGTCCAGCGCCATGGCGGCGGCTCCTGTTCGGGGAAAGTTGCGCAGAATATAGGAAAATCCGAAGGATTCTCAAGGGGCCGGTTTCATGACCCGTTAAACCTGTTGATGCAACCCTGAGCGCGGGATGCAAGGGAAAGCAGGCGATGTTTCTGAAAAAACTGGATGGGCCGCGTGCGGTCACGCTGCCGGACGGCACCGTCATGACGCGGGCCGACCTGCCGCCCGCCACCACGCGGCGATGGGTCGCGTCACGCAAGGCGGCGGTGGTGCGCGGGGTGCTGTACGGGCTGTTGCCCAAGAGCGAGGCGCTCGGCAGATACGACCTCAGCGAAGAGGAGTTTGCCTCGTGGATGCGGGCCGTCGCGACCCATGGCGAGGACGCGCTGAAAGCGACCGCGTTGCAAAAGTATCGACAACCTTAGGATGTGGCGCCATAAAGAAGATTACGGTAACGTGTGGTTAACTCTTTTGGGACAGGGTTAATGCCACCGAGGGATACGAAACAGGCGGAGTATAACGAGAATGCGTGTGCTGCTGGTCGAGGACGACCCAACAACATCCAAGAGCATCGAAATGATGCTGACCCATGCCAATCTGAATGTCTACGCCACCGATCTGGGCGAAGAGGGCATCGATCTGGCCAAGCTTTATGATTACGACCTGATCCTGCTGGATCTGAACCTGCCCGACATGAACGGCCACGAGGTTCTGCGCCAGTTGCGGCTGGCGCGCATCCAGACGCCGATCCTGATCCTGTCGGGAGCGGATGATACTGACAGCAAGATCAAGGGGTTCGGGTCCGGTGCGGACGATTACCTGACCAAGCCGTTCCACCGCGAGGAACTGGTGGCGCGGATCCACGCGATCATCCGGCGGTCCAAGGGGCATTCGCAATCGATGATCCATACAGGCAAGATCTCGGTCAATCTCGATGCCAAGACGGTCGAGGTGGAGGGCGAGCCGGTGCATCTGACCGGCAAGGAATATCAGATGCTGGAGCTTCTGTCGCTACGCAAGGGCACGACGCTGACCAAGGAGATGTTCCTGAACCATCTCTACGGCGGCATGGACGAACCCGAGTTGAAGATCATCGACGTGTTCATCTGCAAACTGCGCAAGAAGCTCAGCAACGCCACGGGCGGGGACAATTACATCGAAACCGTCTGGGGCCGGGGCTATGTCCTGCGCGATCCGCGCGGAGAGGAACTGGATAATCCGCGGCTCGCCGTGGGCGCCTGATTTCCGGACCGGATGACCGGCGACGGCGCCGCCGGTCGATGTCGTTTCCACGCTGGACCTGAACCGGAGCGCGCCCTATCACTTGCGCGAAAGAAGTGTGGGGCGACACCGTGGACGAGCGGAGCGATATCGAAACATTGACGCGCGCGCAGGCGCGCTGGGAACTGAACCGGCTGGCGCACGTTCTGGACCGCGCGAATACCGCCTATCACGGTCACGACGCGCCCGAGATTTCGGACGCCGAATATGATCGCCTGAAACAGCGCAATGCGGCCATCGAGGCGCGGTTTCCCGATCTGAAACGCGCCGACAGTCCCAGCGACAAGGTGGGCGCGCAACCTGCCGCCGGATTCGGCAAGATCACCCACCGCCAGCGGATGATGTCACTGGGCAATGCGTTCGAACCGCAGGACGTGGTGGATTTCGATGCCGGTATCCGGCGCTATCTGGGGTTGGGCGCGGCCGATGCTCTGGCCTATACCGCCGAACCCAAGATCGACGGGTTGTCGTTGTCGCTGCGCTATGAGGACGGAAAACTGGTGCAGGCCGCCACTCGGGGTGACGGCGCGGTGGGCGAAAACGTCACGAAAAACGCGCGCACGATTACGGATATTCCCGAACGGCTGAGCGGTGCTCCGGCCATATTGGAGGTGCGAGGCGAGGTTTACATGTCGCACCCGGATTTCGCCGACCTGAACGCGCGGCAGGAGCAGGCGGGGGCGCGCACATTCGCCAATCCGCGCAATGCCGCCGCGGGGTCGCTGCGCCAACTGGACCCGGACGTGACCGCCGCGCGACCGTTGCGATTTTTCGCCTATGGCTGGGGTGAACTTTCGGCGCCGCTGGCCGAAACGCAGATGCAGGCGATCGGGCGGTTGGCCGAGCTGGGGTTCCAGACCAATCCGCTGACCACGCTTTGCGACGGGCCCGACGCGATGCTCGCGCGGTATGTCGAGATCGAGGCACAGCGCGCAATGTTGGGCTATGATATCGACGGGGTGGTTTACAAGATCGATGATCTTGGGTTGCAGGCCCGGCTCGGCTATCGCTCGACCACGCCGCGATGGGCGATCGCGCACAAGTTTCCCGCCGAACTGGCCTGGACGCGGCTGGAGGCGATCGACATTCAGGTCGGGCGCACCGGGGCGCTGTCGCCGGTGGCGCGGCTCACGCCGGTGACGGTCGGGGGCGTTGTGGTGGCGAACGCGACCCTGCACAACGAGGATTACATCGCCGGACGCAGCGCCAGCGGCGAGACGATCCGCGGCGGCAAGGACATTCGCGTGGGCGATTGGGTGCAGGTCTATCGTGCGGGCGATGTCATTCCCAAGATCGCCGATGTCGATCTGGACCAGCGCCCCGAGAATGCGGAGCCTTACGATTTTCCGCAGAAATGCCCCGAATGCGGCAGCGACGCCATCCGCGAGGAGGGCGACGCCGTGCGCCGCTGCACCGGCGGGCTGATCTGTCCGGCGCAGGCGGTGGAGAAGCTGCGCCATTTCGTCAGCCGCGCGGCCTTTGATATCGAAGGGCTGGGCGCGAAACAGGTGGAACAGTTTTATGCCGATGGCTGGATCGCGGAACCGGCGGATATCTTCACGCTAAAGGACCGGTACGGCAGCGGCCTGCAGCAATTGAAGAACCGCGAGGGCTGGGGCGAGAAATCTGCCGCCAACCTGTTCGCTGCCATCGACGACAAGCGCCGGATTGCGCTGGAGCGTTTCATTTTCGCGTTGGGTCTGCGGCATGTGGGCGAGGTCGCGGCGACGACACTGGCGCGGCATTTCATGTCATGGGGTGCGCTGGCCGAGGCGGCGGATCGCGCGGCCCGGGAGCCTGCGTTCAGTGCGCCGGACGCGAAGGCGCGCAAGGCCGCGTTGCCCGATAGTCCTGCCTGGTCGGAAATGACCGGGATCGACGGCATCGGGGACGTGCTGACCGAGGCGCTGGTCACGGCGCTGGCCCAGCAGCGCGAGCGCGCCTCGATCGATCGGCTTGCCGGGATGCTGGAGATAGAGCCGCCCGCACCGCGCGCCGCCGACAGTCCGGTGCACGGCAAGACCATCGTCTTTACCGGAACCCTGGAAAAGATGACCCGCGCCGAGGCCAAGGCGCGCGCCGAGGCGCTGGGGGCGAAAGTGGCCGGGACGGTCTCGGCCAGAACCGATCTTGTCGTGGCGGGGCCGGGCGCGGGCTCGAAGATCAAGAAGGCGCAGGAACTGGGGATCGAGACGCTGGACGAAGACGGCTGGCTGGACCTGATCGGACGGGCATGAGCGGGCGTCCGGAACAGCTTTTCCCGCTATTCGCCGGGCTTGAGACGCTGCCGGGGGTTGGGCCGAAAACCGCGCGGGCGATGGCGCAGCTGGACGTGGAAACGCCCGGCGATCTGCTGTTTTCGCTGCCTTATGCGGTGATCGACCGACGCCGCCGCGATACCGTCAAGGGGGCCGATCTGCCCTGCACGCTGACGGTCACCGTCACGGTGCGCGCCCATCGTCCACCCGCCAGCCGGGGCGGTGCCTGGCGGGTGCTGGTCGAGGACGACAAGGCGGATTTCCAGCTGGTGTTCTTTCACGCGCGGGGCAACTATCTGGAACGGTTGTTGCCGGTGGGCGAGCGGCGCGTTGTCTCGGGCAAGCTGGAGCTGTTCGACGGCATGGCGCAGATGGTGCATCCCGATCACGTTCTGCCGCTGGAGGAGGCGGACGAGATACCCGATTTCGAACCGGTTTATCACCTGACGCAAGGCATCAGCCAGAAGGTCATGTTCAAGGCAGTGCAATCTGCGCTGACGCGATTGCCGGACCTTGGCGAATGGATCGACCCGGCGCTGAAGGCGCGCGAGGGGTGGCCCGGTTGGGCGGACGCGCTGCGCACGGCCCACGCGCCCACCGAACTGGACGATTTCGCGCTGACCGCTCCGGCCCGGGCGCGTCTGGCTTATGATGAGTTGCTGGCGCATCAGTTGACCCTTGCGCTGGCGCGGCGGCGCGAACGCAAGGCGCGCGGTATCGTCAGCCGAGGCACCGGTGCCTTGCGAAAGAAGGTGCTTGCAGCGCTGCCCTATGCGCCCACGGCCGCGCAGATACGGGCCATCGACGAGATTGCCGCCGACATGGAGGCGCCGCAGCGGATGAACCGGCTGCTTCAGGGCGATGTGGGGGCGGGCAAGACGCTGGTGGCGCTGATGGCGTTGCTGATCGCCGTGGAATCGGGTGGGCAGGGCGTGATGATGGCCCCGACCGAGATTCTGGCACGCCAGCATCTGGAAGGGCTGCGCCCGCTGGCCGAATCCGCCGGTGTGGTGCTGGGCATCCTGACCGGGCGGGACAAACGGGCCGAGCGGCGCGCCAAGCTTGACGCCTTGAAACGCGGTGACATCCAGATACTCGTCGGCACGCATGCGGTGTTTCAATCGGACGTCGAATTCGCCGATCTGCGGCTGGCCATCGTCGATGAACAACATCGTTTCGGTGTGCAGCAACGGCTGGATCTGGCGCAGAAGGGCTTGGGCGCGGATATGCTGGTGATGACGGCGACGCCGATTCCGCGCAGCCTTGCGCTTGCGCAATATGGCGACATGGATGTATCGGTGCTGGACGAGAAACCGCCCGGGCGAAAGCCGATCAAGACCGCCGTCGTCAGCATCGAGCGGATGGACGAGGTGATCGCCCATCTGCGCCGGGCGATTTCGCAAGGGCGGCAATGCTATTGGGTCTGCCCGCTGGTCGAGGAATCCGAACTGGTCGATCTGACGGCGGCGGACGACCGGTTCAAGCGGCTGCGCGCGACGCTGGGCGAGGGGATCGTGGGGCTGGTGCATGGCCAGATGCCGCCCGCCGAAAAGGACGCGGCGATGGCCGATTTTCAGGCCGGGCGCACACAGGTTCTGGTAGCCACGACGGTGATCGAGGTGGGCGTGGATGTGCCCAACGCGACGATCATGGTGATCGAGCGGGCCGAGATCTTCGGTCTGGCGCAACTGCACCAGCTGCGCGGCCGTGTCGGGCGGGGCGAGGCGGAATCGACCTGTCTTTTGCTGTATCGCCCGCCCTTGTCCGAAGGCGGGCGCAAGCGGTTGGAGGTGCTGCGCGAAACCGAGGACGGGTTCGTGATCGCCGAGACCGATCTGGCGATGCGGGGTGCCGGCGATGTGATCGGCACGGCACAGTCGGGATTGCCGCGATTCCGCATCGCGGATCTGGAGCGGCAGGCGGGGCTGATGGCGCTGGCGCAAAGCGACGCGCGGGCTTTGCTGGTGCGCGATCCGGCGCTGGAAAGCGCGCGCGGACGGGCCGCGCGGCATCTGTTGTGGCTGATGCGGCAGGACCGCGCGATACGGCTGATTTCGGTGGGGTGAAGGCCCCATGACGAAAAAAAGGGCCGCGACAGGCGCGGCCCTTGATGTCGACATGGTGACGGATGTCATTCCGTCCGGTTGTCCTCGTCCTCGGACTCTTCGGTCGTGCGTTGGGGCGCGTCGTCCTCGGATGCGGCCCCGCCGATGTCGTCGAACAGTTCCGAAACCTCGAAATCCGCGGCGGCCTCTTCTTCGGCGGCCAGTTCCTGGATCGAGCGTCCCGACGCCTGAAGCTCGGCCTCTTCGGGAGAGCGGGCGACGTTGAGGGTGATCGTGACCATGACTTCGGGATGCAGATGCACCTCGATTTCATGCAGGCCCAGTTCCTTGATCGGTGTGCGGATCAGGACCTGTTTGCGGTCGATGGAATAGCCCGCCTCGGTGGCGACGTCGGCGGCGTCGCGGGTCGTGACCGAGCCATAGAGGTTGCCGCCATCGGACGCCTGGCGAATCACCACGAAGGTTTCGTCGCCCAGACGGTCGGCCAGCGCCTCGGCCTCCTTGCGGGACTCCAGGTTGCGCGCCTCGAGCTGGGCTTTCTGCTCCTGAAAGGCGTCGATATTGGCCTGCGAGGCGCTGAGCGCCTTGCCCTGCAACAGCAGGTAGTTGCGCGCGAAGCCGGGCTTGACCTCGACGACATCGCCCATCTGGCCCAGCTTGGCCACGCGTTCGAGAAGGATCACTTGCATCTGCCTATCTCCTTATTTCACGGCGTAGGGCAGCAGCGCCAGAAAGCGGGCGCGCTTGATCGCGCGGGCCAGTTCGCGCTGTTTCTTGGCCGACACCGCGGTGATGCGCGAGGGCACGATCTTGCCGCGCTCGCTGATATAGCGCTGCAGCAGGCGGGTGTCTTTGTAGTCGATAGTCGGTGCGTCGTCGCCCGAGAAGGGGCAGACTTTGCGGCGACGGAAAAATGGTTTGGCTGCCATGGTTTAGCGTCCTTTACTCAAGCGTTCGATCAACGGCGCTCGCGACGGCTGTCGCGTTCGTCGCGTTTCTGCATCTGCACCGACGGGCCTTCCTTGTGCTCGTCCACCTTGATGGTGAGCACGCGCATCACGTCGTCATGCAGGCGCATCAGGCGTTCCATTTCCTGAACAGCCCCGGCGGGCGCGTCCGAGCGCAGGAAGGCGTAATGACCCTTGCGGTTCTTGTTGATCTTGTAGGCCATCGTCTTGACGCCCCAGTATTCCTGGTCGACCAGCGTGCCGCCATTGTCGGCCAGCACGGTTCCGAAATGTTCGATCAGACCTTCGGCTTGCGTGCTGGACAGATCCTGGCGCGCAATCATGACATGCTCATAGAGTGGCATGTGGACTCCTGTTCTTGTATCGAGGCGCATTTCATAGGAGGGGCCAGCATCCCGGTCGCGGCCCCGCCACGAGAGTCTGCGCGGTTCAAAACGATGCGCCGGGATGGCCCCATATACACGCTTTGGACGGTCAGGCAAGGCTGCGGGGCGGCATTTCCGGCGGAATTCGCGTGGTTGCGCGCATGCGCAGGCGTTGTGCTTTGACAACGTGCGAGTTAATGCGAAACCGGTTATCATTCGGAGACGTCATGAGCAAAGCATTCGTATTCCCCGGTCAGGGCGCGCAGGCCATCGGCATGGGCCGCGCATTGGCCGAAACCTATCCGCAGGCGCGCGCGGTTTTCGACGAGGTGGACGAGGCGCTGGGGGAGAAGCTGAGCGATCTCATCTGGAGCGGCGCGATCGAGTATCTGACGCTCACCCGCAATGCGCAGCCAGCATTGATGGCGACATCGCTGGCGGCGATGCGCGCGCTGGCGGCCCAGGGTGTCGAGTTGGGCGCTGCGGCCTATGTGGCGGGCCATTCGCTGGGCGAATATTCGGCACTGGCGGCGGCGGGGGCGATCAGCATCGCAGACACCGCGCGGCTGCTGCGCACGCGCGGGCAGGCGATGCAGGATGCGGTGCCTGTCGGGCAGGGTGCGATGGCGGCGCTGCTGGGGCTTGACCTCGCGGCGGTGCGCGAGATCGCCGCCGAGGCGGCGCAGGGCGATGTTTGCGAAGCGGCGAATGACAACGATCCGGCGCAGGTCGTGGTGTCCGGCGACAAGGCGGCGGTGGAACGGGCCGTCGAACTGGCCAAGGGGCGCGGCGCCAAGCGGGCGCTGATGCTGCCGGTCAGCGCGCCGTTCCATTGCGCGCTGATGGAGCCGGCGGCGCGGGTGATGAAAGAGGCGCTGGAGGCGGTGACGATCAAGGCCCCTTCGGTGCCGCTGATCGCCAATGTCAGCGCTGCACCGGTCAGCGCCCCCGAGGAAATCCGCGCGCTGCTGGTCGAGCAGGTCACCGGTGCCGTGCGCTGGCGCGAGAGCGTGCTGACGATGGCCGCCGATGGCGTGGACGAGATTTGGGAGATCGGGGCCGGCAAGGCGCTGTCCGGCATGATCCGGCGGATCGACCGCAGCATCGCCACCCGTGCCATCGGCACCCCCGACGAGGTCAGGGATGCAGCGGCCAGCCTTGGTTGAACCGGCCATAACACAGGGAGAGAAGCATGTTTGATCTGACTGGAAAGGGCGCGCTGATCACCGGCGCTTCGGGCGGCATCGGCGGTGATATCGCGCGCGCGCTGCACGGCGCGGGGGCGAGCGTGGGCCTGTCTGGCACACGGCAGGAACCGCTGGAGACGCTGGCGGCGGAACTGGGCGAGCGCGCGCATGTGCTGCCCTGCAACCTCAGCGACATGGAGGCGGTCGAGGCGCTGCCGAAACAGGCCGCTCAGGCGATGGGCCGCGTGGACATCCTGGTGAACAATGCCGGGATCGCCCGTGACAACCTGTTCATGCGCATGTCCGACGAGGAATGGCAGAGCGTGATCGACGTGAACCTGACCGCGACCTTCCGGCTGTGCCGGGGTGTGCTGCGCGGCATGATGAAGGCGCGTTGGGGACGGATCGTGAATATCACAAGCGTGGTCGGCGCCATCGGCAATCCGGGACAGAACAATTACGCCGCCGCCAAGGCGGGCGTGGTCGGCATGGGCAAATCTCTGGCCTATGAGGTCGCCACCCGTGGCATCACGGTGAATGCGGTCGCGCCAGGTTTCGTCGAGACCGCAATGACCGACAAGCTGACGGATGAGCAGAAATCGGCGATCCTGACCAAGGTGCCGGCCGGACGCATGGGCAGCCCGGACGAGATCGCCGCCGCCGTGCTGTATCTGGCCAGCCCCGAGGCGGGGTATGTCACCGGTGCCACCCTGCATGTCAACGGTGGCATGGCGATGCTGTGAGGGGCCGTTCGGCATCTGATCAGGGGGCGCAAACAGCCGGTGTCTTGTGGCGGTAACGGCGATACCCTATCGTGTCGCGATGGTGCGCAGGCTGCGATTCCGGGGTGCTCTGGCCCCCCGGCGAAAGCGTTTGCCATCGTCAACGACTGTGCTATAGGCACCGGAAATACGCGAGCGGGGCCGCTGGTGCCGCCATTCCACGCCCGGACCACCGGGATCACCGGCCCGGATCGGGCGAAGACTTGGGCCGCTGGCCCGTAAAGGAACGAGGAACTGAAATGAGCGATGTCGCAGACCGCGTGAAGAAGATCGTAGTGGAGCATCTGGGTGTTGAAGAGGACAAGGTGACCGATAACGCCTCGTTCATCGACGATCTGGGTGCAGACAGTCTGGATACGGTCGAACTGGTCATGGCCTTTGAGGAAGAGTTCGGTATCGAGATCCCCGACGATGCGGCCGAAACCATCCAGACCGTTGGCGATGCGGTGAAATTCATCAAGGAAGCCTCCTGATCCCAGGCGGACCTCAGGTAGAGAGCGGCGTCTTCCCTGGCGGAAGGCGCCGTTTTTCTTTGCGCGGAGACGCGACAGGCGGCCGGATAGGCGCTGCTTTCGGGCTTTCGTGGCCGTCAGTGACGCAAGCCGCCGTCAACGCGACGAAACTTTTGCCGCATGCGGGAACGGGCCGGTCTGTGTTATGATCGCGGGCGCAATGCCATAACCGGGGGAACGACCGTGAGGATCTATCCGACGATACAGTTGCAGCAGGGGCGCTGCGTGACGCTGGCACATGGCAGGCTGGACGAGCCGACGGTTCACGACGTGGACCCGGTCGAGATGGCGTGCAGCTTTGCGGCGGCGGGGGCCGACTGGATGCATCTGACCGATCTGGACGCCGTGGCTCGGCAGGGCGACAATGCCGACGTGATCGAGCGGATCATTCGCGCCGCCGGTATCCCCGTGCAACTGGGCGGCGGGTTGCGCAGCCGCGACGGTGTCCTGCATTGGCTGGACAAGGGCGCGGGTCATATCGTGATCGGCAGCTGGGCCAAATGGGAGCCGCAGGCGGTGCGCGATCTGGTCAAGTATCACCCCGACCAGATCGTTCTGGCGGTGGATGTCTGGCAGGGACAGGTGATGGTGGACGGGTGGCGCAGTGCCAGCGCCTTCACGCCCGAGGGGTTCATCGAAGGGTTCGCCGACCTGCCGCTGGCCGGGTTCATCGTGACCGATATCGACAGCGACATCGGCGAGATCGATGCGCAGTTGGGCGTGATCTCGGGGCTGGCCGCCAACATGCGCGCGCCGGTGATCGCGAGCGGCGTGGTGCGCAGTCTGGATGACGTCTCGCGGCTGAAATACGTGCAGAACATCGCCGGGGCGATCATGGGGCGGGCGCTGATGGACGGATCGGTGGATCTGGCCGAGGCGCTGGCCATCGCCCGTCCGGAGCCGGAACCGATTGCGGAATTCCAGTAACCCCCAGCGCGAACGATTGGCGAAACCCGGCCATTTGCCATGCGCTGCGCCCTTGCCCACCTCCCCCCGCGCGCGGTAAGAGCGTGGGACGATTGAGCACGCAGGCGAGTTGAGGCAAGAGGGCAGCGGATGCGCAGAGTTGTAGTGACAGGGCTGGGGTTGGTGACTCCTCTGGCCAGCGGGGTCGAGGAAAGCTGGTCGCGGATTCTCGAGGGACGGTCGGGAGCGGGGCAGATCACGCGGTTCGATGCGCGGGCCAGCGGCGTTGCGACGACCTATGCCTGCGAGGTGCCCCGCGGCGACGGCAGCGACGGTACGTTCAACGCCGACGATTGGCTGCCGCCCAAGGAACAGCGCAAGATCGACGATTTCATCCTGTTCGGGATTGCGGCTGCGGATATGGCGGTACGCGATTCCGGGTGGAGCGCCGAGACCGAAGAGGACCGCGAGCGCACCGGCGTGATGCTGGGTTCGGGGATCGGCGGGCTGAACTCGATCGCGGACACGGCCGTTCTGATCAAGGAGCGCGGACCGCGCCGGGTGTCGCCGTTCTTCATTCCGGGCGCACTGATCAATCTGGTGTCCGGGCAGGTGAGCATCCGGCACGGCTTCAAGGGCCCGAACCATGCGGTCGTGACGGCCTGTTCCACCGGGGCCCATGCCATCGGCGATGCCAGCCGGTTGATCCGGTATGGCGATGCCGATGTGATGGTGGCCGGCGGCGCCGAGGCGGCGATCTGCGAAATCGGGATTGCCGGGTTCAATGCCTGCAAGGCGCTGAGCACGAAATATGGCGACGACCCAAAGGCCGCCAGCCGCCCCTATGATCGCGACCGCGACGGGTTCGTGATGGGCGAGGGCGCGGGCGTCGTGGTGCTGGAGGAATACGAGCACGCCAAGGCGCGCGGCGCGCGGATCTACGCCGAGGTTTTGGGCTATGGCCTGTCGGGAGATGCCTATCACATCACCGCGCCGAGCGAGGATGGCGACGGGGCGGAACGCTCGATGCGGGCCGCGCTGAAGCATGCGGGACTGGAGCCCTCGGCGGTGGATTACATCAACGCCCATGGCACCAGCACCATGGCCGACACCATCGAACTGGCGGCGGTCGAGCGAATGATGGGCAACGCGGCCGGCAAGGTCACCATGTCCTCGACCAAATCGATGACGGGGCATCTGCTGGGCGCGGCGGGCGCGATCGAGGCGATCTTCTCGATCCTGGCGATCCGCGATCAGGTGGCGCCGCCGACGATCAATCTGGACAATCCGGCGGTGGACACGCCGGTGGATCTGGCACCCAACACCAAGCGCGAGCGCGAGATCAACGTGGCGCTGTCCAACTCCTTCGGCTTTGGCGGCACCAATGCCAGCGTCCTGTTCGGAAAGATCGACTGATGTGGCGCAGCCTTGCCTCGAACATGCTGACCTTCCTGATCGTGGGGTTGTTTCTTGTCGGCGGCGTGATCCTGTGGGGCAAGTCGCAATATACGGCAGAAGGGCCGCTGGGCGAGGCGATCTGCCTGCGGGTTGAGCGCGGGTCGAACATCATCAAGGTCAGTCGCGATCTCGCGGATCAGGGCGCGGTGCGGCATCCGACGATCTTTCGGATCGGGGCGGATTACACCGACAAGGCAGGCAAGCTGAAAGCGGGCAGCTTTCTGTTGCAGCCCGGCGCGTCGATGGAGCAGATCGTCGATCAGATCACCCGTGGCGGAGCCAGCACCTGCGGAACCGAGATCGTTTATCGGGTGGGGGTGAACCACACGTTCGCGCGAGTGCGCGAACTGGATCCGGCGACGAACGAATTCGTGGAACTGGCCGAGTTCGATCCGCTGGTCGACGAAGCTCCCGAGGCTTATGTGGCAAAGCGGGATGAGGTGGATACGCGCTATCGCATCGCGCTGGCCGAGGGGGTGACCAACTGGCAGGTGGTCGAGGCGCTGAAGGCGATCGACGTGCTGGAGGGCGAGGTCGGTGACGTGCCGGCCGAAGGCCGTCTGGCGCCGGACAGCTATGAAGTGGTGCCGGGGACGTTGCGGGCCGATCTGGTGGCGCAGATGCAAAACCGTCAGGATCTGCGAATCGCCGCCGCCTGGGAGAGTCGAGAAGAGGGCATTCCGCTGGACAGTCCCGAGGAAATGCTGATTCTGGCCTCGATCATCGAAAAGGAGACCGGCGTTCCGGATGAGCGCGGGCAGGTCGCCAGCGTGTTCGTGAACCGGCTGCAACGGGGCATGCGTTTGCAGACCGATCCGACGGTGATCTATGGCGTGACCAAGGGCAAGGGCGTACTGGGACGCGGATTGCGGCAGAGCGAGTTGCGCCAGGCGACGCCATGGAACACTTATGTGATCGAAGGGCTGCCACCGACGCCGATCGCCAATCCGGGGCTTGCGAGCCTTGAGGCGGCGGTGGCGCCGGCGCGGACGGAGTTCGTGTTCTTCGTGGCCGATGGCTCGGGGGGGCATGCCTTTGCCGAGACGCTGGAAGAGCATAACCGTAATGTCGCCAAGTGGCGCGACATCGAAGCGAACCGACCGGGGCAGTAGATTTCGGCGGGGGGAGGCGGGTGAACCCCGCCCTACGATGGCAGAACTGTTGCATTCGGGGTTGACATACCGGCCGAATTCGCGTATAGGTTGTGTCATGCTAGAAGAAGTGGGCAAGCGGCCGCGGGAGTGATCCCGCCGGTCGCTTTTTCATTTCTCTCGTGCGGAGATCACTCTCGCATGAGGTCGATGGGCAAACATGACTTTGATTACCCCGGAAGAGCGGATTCAACGGACAGCGGAGTTGCTGGCTTCGCTGGAAGATTCGGTTCGCGACCTGCGCAGACAGGCATCAGACCTGAGCAGGCAGATACAGGCCGGGGAGGATGCGGAACTTGTAACTGGGACCAAACAGGTCGCAGCGCTGGAAACGTTGCTGCGGACCTGTCAGAAGGTGGAGGCAAGCCTTGTCGAACAACAACAAAGACAGGCCGGAATCGTGCAAGGGGGCTATGCGCTCGACCTTGTGCAGGCTCGACTTGAAGTCGGGTGCAGATTGGTTCGCTTGCGCGCCTGCTGCGATCCGCGAGACGTTTCTGGATGACATCGGGGAGGGAGGGCTTTTTGCCCTCCCTTTTCTTTTCGAGTTCTGGGCGCTGCCGCATCAACTGCCCCCCGAGGGCGATTGGCGGGCCTGGGTCATCATGGGCGGGCGCGGTGCGGGCAAGACCCGCGCCGGGGCCGAATGGGTGCGCGCACAGGTCGAGGGCGGCGCGCCGATGGACACGGGGCGCGCGCGGCGCGTGGCGCTGGTGGGCGAGACTTATGATCAGGTGCGCGACGTGATGGTGTTTGGCGAGAGCGGGATACTGGAATGTTCGCCGCCGGATCGCCGACCGGTCTGGAAGGCCGGCGAGCGCAAGCTGGTCTGGCCCAACGGTGCCACGGCGCAGGCGTTTTCGGCGCATGACGCCGACGCGCTGCGCGGGCCGCAATTCGACGCGGCCTGGGTCGATGAACTGGCCAAGTGGAAGAAGGCCGAGGAAACATGGGACATGCTGCAATTCACGCTGCGATTGGGCGATGATCCGCGTGTTTGCGTGACGACGACACCGCGCAATGTCGGCGTGCTGAAGCGGTTGCTGGCCGCATCTTCGACCGTGGTGACCCATGCGCCGACCGAGGCGAACCGTGCCAATCTGGCGGCGAGCTTTCTGCAAGAGGTGCGGGCGCGCTATGCCGGCACGCGGCTGGGGCGACAGGAACTGGACGGCGTGCTGTTGGCCGATGCCGAGGGCGCGCTGTGGAGCGGTGCCATGTTTGAGGCGGCACGGATCGCATCGGTGCCGGCGCTGGACCGCGTGGTGGTCGCGCTGGACCCGGCGGTGAGTTCGGGCAAGACGGCAGATGAATGCGGGATTGTCGTGGTCGGGGCCTGCACGCAGGGACCGCCGCAGGATTGGCGCGCCTATGTGCTGGCCGATTGCACGGTGCAGGGGGTCGGCCCGGTCGGCTGGGCAAGGGCGGCGATCGCCGCGATGGAGCGATTCGGCGCCGAGCGGCTGGTGGCCGAGGTCAATCAGGGCGGACAACTGGTCGAAGAGGTGATCCGGCAGGTGGACCCGCTGGTGCCGTTCAAGGCGGTGCATGCCACGCGCGGCAAGGCGGCGCGGGCCGAGCCTGTGGCCGCGCTGTATGAACAGGGGCGGGTGCGCCACGTCGCGGGCATGGACCTGCTGGAAGAACAGATGTGCCTGATGACCGCGCGCGGCTATGAAGGCGCGGGATCGCCCGACCGGGTCGATGCGCTGGTCTGGGCGCTGCATGAGTTGATCATCGCGCCCTCGCGCCAGATCCTGCGGCCGCGTCTGCGGGTTCTCTGACACCGTTGCCAAACCACCGCACGGTGCATTTCCCAAGTTTTACCATTGGTCTGTCAAAACGGTTTTCGAAGGGCCGGTTGGCGCATGTCAGACCAGCGCGATGAACAGATAGGAGCATCACAGATGGTATTTGATTTCTTGCGTCGCGGGGCCCAGGCGCGTGTGCCCGAGAGCAAGGCGAGCGCAACCGGGCGAGTGGTCGCCTATTCCAGCTCGGGGCGCGTGACCTGGAGCCCGCGCGATACGGTCTCGCTGACGCGCACCGGGTTTTCGGGCAACCCGGTGGGGTTCCGGACGGTCAAGCTGATTGCCGAGGCGGCGGCGGCGCTGCCGCTGGTGTTGCAGGATTGCGACCGACGCTATGACCAGCACCCGCTGCTGGCGCTGGTGCGTCAGCCCAACCAGGCGCAGGGACGGGCCGAGTTGATGGAGGCGCTGTTCGCGCAACTGCTGTTGTCGGGCAACGCCTATATCGAGGCGGTCTGCGTCGAGGGGCAGGCGGCGCCGGTGGAGCTGCATGTGCTGCGCTCGGACCGGATGAGCGTGGTTCCCGGCAGCGATGGCTGGCCGGTGGCTTATGAATACAGCGTCGGCGGGCGCAAGGTGCGGTTCGATGCCAGCGGGGCGGTGTCGCCGATCTGTCATGTGAAGACCTTTCATCCACATGACGACCACTACGGGTTCTCGCCCCTGCAGGCCGCCGCGATGGCGCTTGATGTGCATAACAGCGCGAGCCGCTGGTCGAAATCGCTGCTGGACAATGCGGCGCGACCCAGCGGGGCGCTGGTCTTCCGGGGCAGCGATGGCCATGGCAGCATGGCCGAAGACCAGTTCCAGCGCCTGTCCGAAGAAATCGAGGCGAATTATCAGGGCGCGCGCAATGCCGGGCGGCCGATGGTTCTGGAAGGCGGGCTGGACTGGAAGCCGATGGGGTTTTCGCCCAGCGACATGGAATTCCACAAGACCAAGGAGGCGGCGGCGCGCGAGATCGCGCTGGCCTTCGGGGTGCCGCCGATGCTGATCGGGATCCAGGGCGATGCGACCTATGCCAATTACCAGGAGGCGAACCGCGCATTCTATCGGCTGACCGTGCTGCCGCTGGCGACGCGGGTCGCGTCGGCGCTGTCGGATTGGCTGGGGCGATATACCGGCGAGGTGCTGGAGTTGAAACCGGATCTCGATCAGGTTCCGGCGCTGGCCAGCGAGCGCGACGCGCAATGGGCGCGTGTGGCCCGGGCAGATTTTCTGAGCGACGTGGAAAAACGCGCGCTGCTGGGCCTGCCTGCGTTGGCGGAGGCCGGTGACGATGAATGACGGACGGGCGAAATACGAACCGTTCGAATGTGCCCCGGGGCTGCGGCTGGTGGCGCATGAGCGGGTCAGCCAGATCCATAACGACAACCTTAACAAGCGGCTGGACCGGCTTGAGGAAGGGATGGAGCGGCTGGAGCGGCGGTTGTGGCTGGCGGTCTACGGCGTGGCGGCGATGATCCTGGGCCAGGCCGTGCAGTCCTTCATCGCGGCGGCACCATGACAGGCGGAACTTCAATGGGTTATGAGGAGCGGTTGATGCAGATCGATAGCGGATTGGAATGCAAGTTTGCCGGGTTCGGCGCGGCACTGAGCGTCAGCGACGGGGCCGTGATCGAGGGCTATGCCAGCCTGTTCGGGCAGGCGGATCAGGGCGGCGACGTCGTGCAGGAGGGCGCCTATGGGCTGTCGCTGAAGGCGCTGAAAGGGCGCGGGCAAAGCATCAAGATGCTCTGGCAGCACGATCCGGCCAAGCCGATCGGCGTCTGGGACGAGGTGCGCGAAGACCAGCGCGGGTTGTGGGTCAAGGGGCGGATTCTTGACAGCACGCAGTCCGGGCGCGAGGCGGCGGCGCTGGTCGCGGCGGGGGTGATCGACGGGCTGTCGATCGGCTATCGCACGCGGCGGGCGGGCAAGAACGACAAGGGCCAACGGCTCTTGAGTGAACTGGAGCTTTGGGAGGTGTCGCTGGTGACATTCCCGATGCTGCCCAGTGCGCGGGTGGCGAAAAAGGGGCAGGAGCCGGAAACCGACGCCGCCATGCGCGAATTGGCAGCCGTCCTTGAGGACGCGCGGCTGGAACTGGCGCGACGCTGACCGCGCGCCGAATTCTCACAACAGACAGGATGTGACGATGAGCAAGACCGATGGATCGGCCTTGGCCGGGGACGGTGTGCCCATGGTTCGCGAGGTAAAGCAGGCGATGACCGGCTTTGTCAGCGAGATCAGGGGCTTCAGGGACGAATTTGAAACCAGACTGCAACAAACGGAAGAGCGAGTGAACATGCTGAACAGAAAATCAATTGCCGCGGCGCGTCCGCATCTGGCCGCCAGCACCGATGCCGGTGCGCCCCACCAGAAGGCGTTCAATGCCTACCTGCGCTCGGGTGACGATGACGGTCTGCGCGGGCTGGAGGTCGAGAGCAAGGCGATGTCCACGGCGGTGAACGGCGATGGCGGGTTCCTGGTGGATCCGCAGACATCCGAGCGGGTGCAGTCGGTGCTGCGTTCGACCGCGTCGATCCGGGCCGTGGCCTCGGTCGTGAATGTCGAGGCGACGACCTATGACGTGCTGGTCGATCATGGCGAGGTCGGGGCCGGCTGGGCGAGCGAGACCGGCGCGGTTTCCGAAACCGCAACGCCGATCATCGACCGCATCACCATCGCATTGCACGAGCTGAGCGCGCTGCCCAAGGCGAGCCAGCGGCTGCTGGATGACAGCGCATTCGACATCGAGGGCTGGCTGGCCGGGCGCATCGCCGACAAGTTCGCGCGCGCCGAGGCGGCGGCCTTCATCGCCGGCGACGGTCTGGACAAGCCGCGTGGCATTCTGAACCATGCATCGGTTGATAATGACGTCTGGACCTGGGGCAATCTGGGTTATGTTCCCACGGGCGTCAGTGGCGATATTGGCGACGGCGATGCGATCATCGAACTGGTCTATGCGCTGGGGGCGCAATACCGGGCCAACGCAAGTTTCGTGATGAACTCGAAAACCGCGGGCCATCTGCGCAAGCTCAAGGACAATGACGGGCGGTTCCTGTGGTCCGACGGTCTGGCCGCGGCCGAGCCCGCGCGGTTGATGGGCTATCCGGTGCTGATCGCCGAAGATATGCCCGATCCCGCTGCGGACGCGATGGCGGTGGCCTTCGGCGATTTCGCCGCTGGTTACACCATCGCCGAGCGCCCCGATCTGCGCGTGTTGCGTGACCCGTTCAGCGCCAAGCCGCATGTCCTGTTCTATGCGACCAAGCGTGTGGGTGGCGACGTCAGCGATTTCGCGGCGATCAAGCTGCTGAAATTCGGCACCTCGTAAGAGGGCCGGATACAGCCCCGGCGCAGGTCGGGGCTGTGGTGGGCGCGTGCCGGGAAGAGACCCCTCGCGTTGTCTAGCTGCTCCCCCTCCGTCCGAGCAACGTGGGGTGGCACGCGCCTGCCGACCAGACTGGATTGGCCCCGGAGGGGTCCGAGCATGGGATGTGAATTGATGATGTTGATCGAAGAAACCACCGTGCCCGATGCGGCCCTGCCGGTGGAACAGTTCAAGGCGCATTTGCGGCTGGGAACCGGGTTTGGCGATGACGGGTTGCAGGATGGGATTCTGCGAGGGTTCCTGCGAGCGGCGATTGTCGCAATCGAGGCGCGCACCGGCAAGGTGTTGATCCGGCGCGAGTTCAGCTGGGAGCTGGCGGGCTGGCGCGACCGTGCGGGGCAGGTGCTGCCGGTGGCCCCGGTGCTGGCAATCGCCGCCGTCACGACGACGGATGCGGGCGGCAGCGAAACCGTGCTGCCGTTGGACAGCGTCCGGCTGGAGCCGGACAGCCAGCGGCCCCGTTTGCGACCCGTGGGAGCCTTGCTGCCGGCGGTCCCGATGGGCGGCAAACTGGTGGTTCGGATGATTGCCGGCATGGCCGAGGACTGGGGCGATCTGCCGGCCGATCTGGGCCAGGCGGTGCTGCTGCTGGCGGCGCATTATCACGAATACCGTCATGAAACCGCGCTGAGCGCCGGGTGCATGCCTTTCGGCGTGACCAGCCTGATCCAGCGTTACCGGGTGATGCGGCTGGGGGTAGCACGATGAGCGTGCCGCATCTGACCCGCTTTCTGGCGCTGGAAACCCCGGTGCGCCAGCCCGACAACGCGGGCGGATATGTCGAGACCTGGACCGTACTGGGCAATCTGTGGGGTGACGCCACGTTGCGCACCGGACGCGAGCGCGACGAATCCGGCGCGCCGGTTTCCACGGTCGGATGGAAGATCGTGGTCCGCTCTGCCCCGGTTGGCGCGCCGTCGCGGCCCAAGCCGGGACAGCGCCTTCGCGAAGGTGCGCGGGTGTTCGTCATTCAGGCCGTGGCCGAGCGGGACCCGTTCGGGCGGTATCTGACCTGTTTCGCGGAAGAGGAGGTGGCGACATGACCTATGCAATCGCGGGCGATCTGCAGGGTGCGGTGTATCAGCATCTGCTGGGCGACAGCGCGGTAAGCGCGCTGGTCGGCACGGCGATCTATGACGCGCTGCCGATGGGCGAGGTGCCCGAGACCTATGTGAGCATCGGCGCGGAAACGGTGCGGGACCGGTCGGACATAAGCGGCGCGGGGGCGGAGCATCGCTTTACCGTGTCGGTGATCAGCGATGGCGCTGGCTTTGCCCGGGCCAAGGCGGTGGCGGGTGCGATCGGCGATGCGCTGCTGAACCGCGACCTGCCGTTGGAGGGGGGGCGGCTGGTGGGGATGTGGTTCGATCGGGCCGATGCCAGACGCACCGGCAAGGCGGGGCGCGTGCGCCGGATCGATATGCGGTTTCGTGCGCGCGTCGAAGACAATCAGACAGTTTGAACAGGAGATACGGATATGGGTGCTCAGAACGGCAAGGATCTGTTGGTGAAGGTGGACATGACCGGCGACGGGCAGTTCCAGACCATCGCGGGGCTGCGGGCTACGCGGGTCAGTTTCAACGCCGAGAGCGTGGATGTGACCAGCCTGGAAAGCCAGGGCGGCTGGCGTGAATTGCTGGGCGGCGCGGGTGTGCGCTCGGCGGCGATTTCCGGATCGGGGGTGTTTCGCGATGCCAGCACGGATGAGCGCGCGCGGCAATTGTTCTTCGAGGGGCTGACGCCGGGCTTTCAGGTCATCATCCCCGATTTCGGTATCGTCGAGGGGCCGTTTCAGGTGACCTCCATCGAATATGCCGGCAGTCACAATGGCGAGGCGACCTATGAGCTGTCGCTGGCCAGCGCCGGGGCGCTGACCTTTACCGCGCTTTGATCGCCATGGCCAATCCATGGACGGGCGAGGCGGCGCTGGTGATCGACGGCCAGCGCCGTGTGCTGAAGCTGACGCTGGGTGCGCTGGCGGAACTGGAACAGGCGCTGGAGGCGGGATCGCTGGTCGATCTGGTGCAGCGGTTCGAAAGCGGCGGGTTTTCGGCGCGCGATGTGCTGGCGCTGATCGCTGCGGGCTTGCGGGGCGGGGGCATCGACATGGCCCCCGCCGAACTGGGTGGCGCCGACATCGAGGGCGGGCCGTTGGCAGCGGCACGCGTGGCGGCCGAGTTGCTGGCACGCGCCTTCGTGGTGCCCGAGCCGCAATGAGCGGGTTCGACTGGCCCGCGCTTATGCGGGCCGGGATGCAAGGGCTGGGTCTGGCGCCGGATGTGTTCTGGCGTCTGACCCCGGCGGAATTGCGATTGATGCTGGGGCAGGGCGGCGATGCCGCTCCGCTCTCGCGGGCGGGGCTGGATGCGTTGCTGGCGGCCTGGCCCGACCAGCCGAAAGGAGAGGGCGATGAGTGAGCAGGACACGATGGGCGATCTGGAACAGCAGAGCGCCGCGCTGGAGGACAGCCTTGGCGCCGCGGCCAGCATGGCGGCGGGGTTTGACAGTGAATTGCGCCGTATGCGTGAGGCATTGGCGGCGACCGGCAAGGACGTGGCGGTGCTGGAACGCGGTTTGTCCAAGGGTCTGCGGCGGGCGTTCGACGGCCTGGTGTTCGACGGTGTCAAGCTGTCTGACGCGTTGGAAACGGTGGCGCGGTCGATGATCCAGACCACCTATTCGGCGGCGATGAAACCGGTGACCGATCACGTTGGCGGGATGCTGGCGCGCGGGGTCAATGGGATGGTCGAGGGAATGCTACCCTTTGCCGATGGTGCCGGTTTCGCGCAGGGGCGGGTGATGCCGTTTGCCAATGGGGGCGTGGTCAGCGGGCCGGTCAGCTTTCCCATGCGCGGCGGGCGCGGATTGATGGGCGAGGCCGGACCCGAGGCGATCATGCCGCTGGCGCGCGGGGCCGATGGCAAGCTGGGCGTGCGCAGCGCGGGCGGGGCGGCGCCGGTGAACGTGGTGATGAACATCACAACGCCCGACGTGCAGGGATTTCGCCGCAGCCAGGCGCAGATCGCCGCGCAGATGGGTCGCGCCATGGGGCGCGGCAATCGCAACCGCTAATTCGGACAGGAAGGGGAAAACAAGATGAGCTTTCACGAGGTGAGATTTCCGGCGAGTCTGAGTTTCGGCTCGGTCGGGGGGCCGGAGCGGCGCACGGATGTGGTGACGCTGGCCAACGGCTTCGAGGAACGCAACACGCCCTGGGCGCATTCCCGACGGCGTTATGATGCCGGGCTTGGGATGCGTAGCCTGGACGACGTGGAAACGCTGATCGCGTTTTTCGAGGCGCGGCGCGGGCAGATGTTCGGATTCCGCTGGAAGGACTGGTCGGACTTCAAATCGGCGCGCGCCTCGGCGGAGGTGGCGTTCGGCGATCAGGTCATAGCGGTTGCTGACGGACATCGCAGCGAGTTCCAGCTGATCAAGACCTATCGTTCGGGCGGGTTCAGCTATGCGCGGCCCATCCTCAAGCCGGTGGCCGGAACGGTGCGGATCGGCATCGAGCAGGACGAGATGCGCGAGGCGGTGGATTTCGACGTGGACCTGACCACGGGGCGCATCGTGTTTCGGCATCCTCCGGCGGAGACGATGGAGATTACCGCCGGATTCGAGTTCGACGTGCCGGTGCGGTTCGATACCGATCGCATCCAGACCAGCGTGGCCAGTTTTCAGGCGGGCGACGTGCCGAACGTGCCGGTTGTAGAGGTGCGGGTGTGATGACAGGCATGGACACGCGATTTCAGGATCATGTCGCCGGCGGGCTGACGACGTTGTGCCGGGCCTGGGCGATCACGCGCAGGGACGGAGTTCAGTATGGCTTTACCGATCACGATTGTTCGCTGGCGTTCGAGGGACTTACATTTCGGGCCGATACCGGATTGTCGGCGATGGCGCTTCAGCAGAGCACCGGGCTATCGGTGGACAACAGCGAGGCGATCGGCGCGTTGAGCGACGCGGCGATCACCGAAGAGGATATCGAGGCCGGGCGGTTCGATCAGGCAGAAGTGCGCGCTTGGCTGGTGAACTGGGCCGATGTCACCGTGCGCTGGTTGCAGTTTCGCGGTACCCTCGGACAGTTGCGGCGCAGCGGCGGCGCGTTCCATGCCGAGTTGCGCGGGCTGACCGAGGCGCTGAACCGCCCGCTGGGCCGGATCTATCAAACGCCGTGCACCGCCGTGCTGGGCGACAGGGCCTGTGCGTTCGACCTAGAGCAGCCCGGATACGCGGAAACGCTTGCGATTGCGCATGTCGAGGACGGTCGGATTTTTCGCTGGAGCGGGATGACGGAATTTGAACCCGGCTGGTTTGCGCGCGGTCGGCTGAGCGTTCTGAGCGGTGCCGCCAACGGGCTGTGGGGGCTGATCAAGCATGACCGGTTCGACGGCAACGCCCGTCTGATCGAATTGTGGGAGCCGATTCGCGCCCCTATCGGTCCGGGCGACCGGGTGCGGCTGGAGGCGGGATGCGACAAGCGCATGGAGACCTGCCGGTTGAAGTTCAACAATCTGGTCAATTTTCAGGGTTTTCCCGATATTCCCGGCGATGATTGGGTCATGGCCGTGCCGAGGCGATCGGGTGCGAACACGGGAAAGAGCCGGCGATGAGCGTGGCACGTGAGAGCATCGTTGCCGCCGCGCGGCGCTGGGTCGGCACGCCCTACCGGCATCAGGCGGCGACATGCGGGGCGGGAACGGACTGTCTGGGATTGATCCGGGGCGTCTGGCGCGAACTCCATGGTCACGAGCCGGAGGCAATTCCGGCCTATTCGATGGACTGGTCCGAGCCGCAGCGGGACGAGCGGCTTTGGCGCGCGGCGCGACGTCATCTGATTGAGCGGCGGGCGGGCGCACTGGAGCCGGGATGCGTCATCCTGTTCCGGATGCGCGCCGGATCGGTGGCCAAGCATCTGGGGATCGTGACGGAGACCGGCGATGATCCCCGCTTTGTCCATGCCTATTCGGGGCATGGCGTGATCGAAAGCCCGTTGAGCGCGCCGTGGCGGCGGCGTGTGGTGGCATGTTTTGACTTTCCGCAGGAGATCCGGTGATGGCGACGATACTTCTTTCGGCTGCTGGCGCGGCCATTGGTGGCTCGATCGGAGGCACGCTCGCGGGATTGTCTTCGGTTGCGGTGGGGCGCGCGGTTGGCGCGACATTGGGGCGGATGATCGACGAGCGCCTGCTCGGATCTGGGTCGGCGCCCGTCGAGACCGGCAAGGTCGACAGGTTTCGCCTGACCCATGCGGGCGATGGCATGCCGATTGCACAGGTCTATGGCCGCTGCCGCGTCGGCGGACAGGTCATCTGGGCATCGGATTTTCAGGAGACCACGACCACCAGCGGGGGTGGCAAGGGCGGACCGACACCGCCGAAAACGACCGCGTACAGCTATTCGGTATCGCTGGCGGTCGCGCTGTGCGAGGGCGAGATCCAGACCGTCGGGCGGGGGTGGGCAGATGGCGAAGAGATCGCGCGCGATGATCTGAATCTGCGCATCTATTCCGGAACACTGGATCAGTCGCCCGATCCGACCATGGAAGCGGTCGAGGGTGCGGGCATGGTGCCGGCGTATCGCGGCACGGCCTATGTGGTGATCGAGGATCTGCCGCTGGAGCGGTTCGGCAACCGCGTTCCGCAATTCTCGTTCGAGGTCATTCGGGCCGAGCAACCCGGTGCGCCGGGGTTCGCGGAAGATCCCGGTCAATTGATCGAAGGCGTCGCGATGATACCCGGCACCGGAGAATACGCGCTGGCGACGACCCCGGTCTATTACTCGGACGGGCCGGGCAGCGCGTGGCCGGCTAATACGCATTCGCCATCGGGCAAGAGCGATTTTGTCACCTCCGTGGATGCCCTGAACGAGGAACTGCCAAGCTGCGGGGCGACCTCGCTCGTGGTATCCTGGTTCGGCGATGACCTGCGCTGTGGCGAGTGCCGGATAAAACCCAAGGTCGAGCGCAAGGCGTATGAAGGCAGCAACATGCGTTGGCAGGTTTCGGGGCTGAACCGCGGCGCGGCAGAGGAGATTGCGCAGAAAGCCGGGCGTCCGATCTATGGCGGCACCCCGGCCGACCGGTCGGTCATCGAAGCGATCCGGCACCTTCGCGAAAAGGGCCAACGGGTGATGTTCTATCCGTTCATCCTGATGGATCAGCAGGAGGGGAACGGGCTGCTTGATCCTTGGACCGGAGCCGAAAACCAGCCGGCATTGCCGTGGCGCGGGCGGATTACGCTGTCGATGGCACCGGGGCGGGACGGATCGCCGGACGGGACGGCGCAGGCGGCCCAGCAGGTCGCGGCGTTTTTCGGTTCGGCCAGGGCCAGTGATTTTCAGGTCAGGCCGGGGCAGGTGCTTTATAATGGCCCGCAGGAATGGAGCCTGCGCCGTTTCATTCTGCACTATGCGGCGCTGTGCGCAGCCGCCGGTGGGGTCGATTCCTTTTGCATCGGATCGGAAATGCGCGGTCTGACGCAGATCCGCGGGCAGGATGGATTTGTCGCCGTCGCGGCGTTGCGCGCGCTTGCCAGCGAGGTTCGCGTGCTGCTTGGGCCCGAAACGAAAATCGGCTATGCGGCGGATTGGTCGGAATACTGGGGCTATCAGCCGCAGGACGGCAGCGGTGATCGGTATTTCCATCTCGATCCGCTTTGGGCCGATGGCGACATCGATTTCGTCGGAATCGACAATTACATGCCGCTGTCGGATTGGCGCGACGGGGACGATCATGCCGATGCCGCGGCCGGTTGGCACAGCATCCATGAACACGGGTATCTTGAGGCGAACGTCGAGGGTGGCGAAGGGTACGACTGGTTTTACCATTCGCCCGAGGCGCGGGCGGCGCAGATCCGCACGCCGATTTCCGACGATGACCATGATGAGCCGTGGATCTGGCGCTACAAGGATATTCGCAACTGGTGGCAGAACACGCATCACGAACGCATCGGCGGGGTTCGTCAGACTGCGCCGACCGCGTGGGTGCCGCGATCCAAACCGATCTGGTTTACGGAATTCGGCTGCGCGGCAGTGGACAAGGGGACCAACCAGCCCAACAAGTTCCTCGACAGCAAGTCGTCGGAATCCAGCCTGCCGGAATATTCCAACGGCCAGCGCGACGACCTGATCCAGCGCCGGTATCTGGAGGCGGTTCTGGGCCATTGGCGAAAGGCGGAAAACAACCCGATATCTCCGCTTTACGACGCGCCGATGCTGGATCTCGCAAACGCTTATGTCTGGGCTTGGGATGCGCGCCCGTTTCCGGTTTTTCCCAACAATCGCGAACAATGGAGCGACGGTGCGAACCATGCGCGCGGCCATTGGCTGAATGGGCGCACGGCAAGCCGGACGCTGGCATCGGTCGTCCATGAGATCTGTCAGCGCACGGGGGTGACGGCAATCGACACGTCGATGCTGCATGGAATCGTGCGCGGCTATACGATGGAAGAGGTCGCAGACGCGCGCAAGGCCTTGCAGCCGCTGATGCTGCGCTACGGGTTCGATGCGATCGAGCGGGATGGTATTCTGAAATTCGTCATGCGGGGTATCGCCAGACCGCGTGACCTGGATCGCCAAACGTTTGCGGAAACCGATGAGATCGACGGATTGGTCGATCAGGTGCGTGACAGCGAGGCGGACCTGTCCGGTCGCGTGCGGGTGCGTTTCATCAAGTCAGGTGCGGATCATGGTGTCGCCACGGAAGAAGCGGTTCTGCCCGATGCAGCGACCCACGCGGTCACGACCAGCGAATTGCCGTTGGCGATGACCCGCGCCGAAGGGCGCCAGACAGTCGAACGCTGGCTGACCGAAGCGCGTGTGGCCCGCGAAACCGTGCGGTTCGCGCTGCCGCCTTCGCGGATGGCCTGGGGCGCGGGCGATGTCGTGCGTCTTCCGGCGGATGCAGGGGAGGGTGACAGCCTCTACCGTATCGACCGTGTCGAGCAATCGGCGCTTCAGTTGATCGAGGCCGTCAGGATAGAGCCGGACGTCTATTCCCCATCGGAAATGGCGGATGATGATCCCGTCCAAAGCGCCTTCGAACCTCTGGTTCCGGTTTTGCCGCTGTTCATGGATCTGCCGTTGATGAGCGGGGACGAGGTCCCGCACGCACCGCATCTTGCTGTAACGGCCACGCCATGGCCCGGATCGGTGGCGGTTTACACGTCGGGCAGCGATGACAATTATGCGCTGAACGAAATCATCGCCGCGCGCGCGACAATGGGCCAGACTCAAACGCCGCTGCATCGGGCCAGATCCGGGCTTTGGGACAACGGGGCGCCGCTTCAGGTCAGGCTGTTCAACGGCGCGCTGGAGAGTCGCAGCCGCGAGGCGTTACTGAACGGTGCGAACCTCGCAGCCATCGGCGATGGATCGGGCGACCGGTGGGAACTGTTCCAGTTCCGGCAAGCCGATCTGATCGAGCGCGATACCTGGTGGCTGTCCGGTCGCCTGCGGGGCCAGTTGGGCAGTGACGCCCTCATGCCTGACGTCTGGCCTGCGGGGTCGTGGTTCGTCCTGCTGGAGGGGGCAGTGCAGCAGATCGCCCTGAAAAGCGTGCAACGCCGGGTGGCGCAGCATTACCGTATCGGCCCGGCACGGCGCGGTTATGACGATCCGGTTTATGTGCACCGGGTGGAAGCGTTCGACGGCAACGGGTTGCGGCCATACTCGCCATGTCATCTGCGTCTTGAGCGGACACCGGAGGGCACCGTTCGGGCACGCTGGATCCGGCGGACGCGCGTTGACGGGGACAGTTGGAACGGTGTCGAGGTGCCGATGGGCGAGGAGCAGGAACGTTATCTTGTCCAGGTCCGGCGAGGCGAAACGATCCTGCGATCGGTGACGGTGAACACGCCTGACTGGGTTTATTCCGTCGCGATGCAGGCGCAGGACGCCGTTGATGCCTCGGTTCATGTCGAGGTGGCACAGATTTCCGCGCGCTACGGGCCCGGTCCCGGCGTGATCGCCAGATTGCCGGTTTGACGGCATGCGGCCTATTTTGCACGGAGATGTCAGCAGCGCGGCACGCGCGCTGCTGATGGTCACACCCGACGCGCGGGAGGTCGTTTGCAGGCGGGTGATCCGCGAGGCCGAGCACGCTGACCGCTATCGGCGTCAAACCGGGCGCGTGCATCCGCTTTGGGGCAATGGCTCGCTCATGGCCGCGGCGCGCAAACGGCCTCTGGCCGATGAGCCGGGCTTTGACGATCCGGATTATTGCCGCTGTTTCGAAATCGTGTTGAGCGGACTGGTCGAACACCATCTTGGCGTGGCCCGCGGCTTTGCCGAATGAGGTCCTGCCTGGCAAAGACCGATTCGGTCGTATCGCCGCTTTGCGATTGGTGTTCTCCGCGTTAGATGGCTAATATGAGCCGAAAGAAGGAGGCGTCGCCATGGCTGAGACACGCAGGAACATCTCTCCGGTCGATCCGGTCTGGGACCGGATCCGGGACGAAGCGCAGGAGGCCATCCGCAAGGAGCCTCTGATGGGCGGGCTGGTCCACGCCTGCATTCTGCACCACAAGACGCTGGAAAAGGCGCTGTCCTACCGTTTTGCGGCCAAATTGTATTCAAACGAGATGTCGATGGTGGTGCTGCGGGAAATCGCGGATGAGGCTTATGTGGATTGTCCGGATCTGATCGATGCGGCACGTGCCGATCTGGTTGCGGTTTACGAGCGCGATCCGGCATGCCATCGCTTGTTGCAGCCGATCCTGTATTTCAAGGGCTATCAGGCGGTGCAGGCCTACCGCGTCGGGCATTGGCTGTGGACGCAGGGAAAGCGCGATCTGGCCTATTTCATCCAGATGCGGGTATCCGAAATCTTCGGGATCGACATTCATCCGAATGCACGTATCGGCAAGGGCATCATGATCGACCACGCCCACTCCATCGTGATCGGCGAGACGGCGGTGGTGGGCAACAATGTCTCGATGCTGCATTCGGTGACGTTGGGCGGCACCGGAAAAGAGAAAGAGGATCGACACCCCAAGATTGCCGATGGCGTGTTGATCGGCGCCGGCGCCAAGGTTCTGGGGAACATTCCCGTCGGGCAGTGCAGCCGAATCGCGGCTGGGTCGGTGGTTCTGAACGAGGTTCCGGCCTTCAAGACGGTGGCCGGTGTGCCGGCACGGATCGTTGGTGAAGCGGGATGCGGTCAGCCCTCGATCAGCATGGATCAGCTGTTTCCCGACTACGATTGAGGATATCCGGACAAGCCGCGCCGATGTTGCGCGGCTTGCCGGCAGACCCGCTAGGCCAGCATGACCATCGGATTTTCCAGATTGTCGGCGATCGCCTGCAACAATTCCGCACCCAGCGCGCCGTCGATGACCCGGTGATCCACCGACAGGGTGACGGACATGATCGTCGCCACCGCCAGTTCCCCATCCTTGCCGACCACCGGTTTCTTCACCCCGGCGCCAACCGCGAGAATCGCGCCATGCGGCGGATTGATGACGGCGTCGAAATTGTCGATCCCGTACATGCCGAGGTTGGAAACCGCGAAACTGCCGCCCTGATACTCATGGGGGGCCAGCTTGCGATCGCGGGCGCGGGCGGCGAGGTCTTTCATCTCGTACGAAAGCGCCGAGAGCGATTTCATCTCGGCGTCGCGCAGCACCGGCGTGAACAATCCGCCTTCGATGGCAACGGCGACGGCCACGTCGGAGGGGGTCAGTTGCAGGACGCGGTCGCCCGCCCAGACCGCATTGGCCTTGGGCACCGATTGCAAGGCAAGCGCACAGGCCTTGATGATGAAATCATTGACCGAAAGTTTTACGCCTCGGCCCTCCAGTTGTCTGTTCAGGTCACCGCGGAATTTCAGTAGCGCGTCCAGACGGATATCGCGGCGCAGGTAGAAATGCGGGATCGACTGCTTTGCCTCGGTCAAGCGTGCGGCGATGGTCTTGCGCATGCCGTCGAGCTTGATTTCCTCGTAATCGCGGTCGGCATAGATTTTCGCCACCGTATCAGCCGACGGCCCGGCGGCCATGGCCGCTGCGGGAGCCGGCGACTCTTCGCGGCGCGGTGTTTCCTGAGGTCTGGCGGTTTCGACATCGGCCTTGACGATGCGACCGCGCGGCCCCGATCCGGCGATCTGCGACAGGTCCAGCCCCTTGTCGGCGGCAATCCGGCGCGCGAGAGGGGAGGCAAAGATGCGGTCGCCACTGTCCGTTCGGGGCGCCGCAGGGGCGGCAGCGGACTTCGCGGAGCCCCCTGCGGGGGCCGCCTTGTCGCCCGCGTCAGCCGCTTTGGCGGCTTCCGGCGCGCGGGTGGATGTGGTGTTGATATCCTCGGCGCTTTCGTCTTCGGCCAGCAGCACGGCAATGGGGCTGTTGACCTTGACGCCTTCGGTGCCTTCCTCGATCAGGATCTTGCCGATGGTGCCTTCGTCCACGGCTTCGAATTCCATCGTGGCCTTGTCGGTTTCGATCTCGGCCAGCAGGTCCCCCGCCGCGACAATGTCCCCCTCCTTGATCAGCCACTTGGCGAGCGTGCCTTCCTCCATCGTCGGCGAGAGGGCGGGCATCAGGATTTCCGTGGGCATGGCCCTTCCTCCTTATTTGTAGGTGACCTTGCGCACCGCCTCGATCACTTCATCGGTGCTGGTCAGCGCGAATTTCTCGAGATTGGCGGCATAGGGCAGCGGCACGTCCTTGCCGGTGCAGTTGATCACGGGCGCGTCCAGCCAGTCGAACGCCTCCTGCATCAGTACCGAACTGATATAGCTGCCGACCGAGCCTTGCGGCCATCCCTCCTCGACGGTGACGCAGCGGTTGGTCTTTTGCACCGACCTGATGATCGCGGCAGTATCCATCGGGCGCAAGGTGCGCAGGTCTATCACCTCGGCCTCGATCCCGTCTTTCGCAAGCTTTTCGGCTGCTTCCAAGGCATAGCTCATCCCCATTCCGAAGCTGACGATGGTAACGTCGTCGCCTTCGCGCCAGATGCGGGCCTTGCCGAAGGGCACGGTGTAATCCTCGATGTCGGGAACGTCGAAGCTGCGCCCGTAGAGGATCTCGTTCTCCAGGAAGATCACCGGATTGGGGTCGCGGATCGCTGTCTTGAGCAACCCCTTGGCATCGCTGGCCGAATAGGGCATCGCCACTTTCAGCCCCGGAATCTGCATGTACCAGGCCGCGAAATCCTGGCTGTGTTGGGCGGCCACACGCGCCGCCGCGCCGTTGGGACCGCGGAACACAATTGGAGCGCCCATTTGCCCGCCGGACATGTAAAGCGTCTTGGCGGCCGAGTTCACGATCTGATCCATCGCCTGCATGGCAAAGTTGAAGGTCATGAATTCGACGATGGGGCGCAATCCGCCAAAGGCCGCGCCGACCGCAAGACCGGTAAAGCCGTGTTCGGTGATCGGCGTATCGACAACCCGGCGCGCGCCGAACTCGTCCAGCAGGCCCTGGCTGATCTTGTAGGCGCCCTGATACTCGGCGACCTCCTCGCCCATCAGGAACACATCCTCGTCGCGGCGCATTTCCTCGGCCATGGCATCGCGCAGGGCCTCGCGCACGGTCTGCTGTTTCAGCGTGGTGCCTTCGGGCCAGTCGGGGCTGGTGTCGGATTCGGGGGCGGGCGGGGCGCTGTCGGCGGCCTTGGCCTGCGGCGCGGGTTTTTCCGCCGCCGGTTGGGTGGTAGGGGCTTTTGCCTCGGCGGCGGCGTCCTCGACGCTTTCGCCGTCCTCCACCATCACCGCGATCGGCGTGTTCACCTTGATGCCCTCGCTGCCCTCGTCGATCAGGATCTTGCCGAGGATGCCTTCGTCGACCGCCTCGAATTCCATCGTGGCCTTGTCGGTTTCGATTTCGGCCAGAATGTCACCGGCCGAGACGGTGTCGCCCTCTTTAACCAGCCATTTGGACAGCGTGCCTTCCTCCATGGTCGGCGACAGGGCGGGCATGAGAATTTCGGTTGCCATTGCTCGGTATCCCTTCAGGCGTTCTGTGGCGCCGCTTCGGCGTAGATGTCGGTCCAGAGTTCGTCCAGCGCCGGTTCCGGGCTGTTCTTGGCAAACTCGGCGGCGTCGTTGACCACCTGCTTGATTTCCTTGTCGATGGCTTTCAGATCCTCCTCGCTGGCATGCTTGCCGTCCAGCAGCAGGGTGCGCACATGTTCGATGCAGTCGCGTTCCTCGCGCACCTTCTGCACCTCTTCGCGGGTGCGGTATTTCGCTGGGTCCGACATCGAATGGCCGCGATAGCGGTAGGTCTTGATTTCAAGGATGTACGGTCCCTTGCCGGACCGGCAATGCGCCACCGCCTTTTCGCCGGCCTCCTTCACGGCCAGCACATCCATTCCGTCCACCTGTTCGCCGGGGATGCCGAAGGCTTCGCCGCGGGTATAGAGTTCGGGTGTCGAAGTCGAGCGCTTTTGCGCCGTGCCCATCGCATACTGGTTGTTCTCGATCACGAAAACCACCGGCAGTTTCCACAGGGCGGCCATGTTGAAGGTCTCATAGACCTGGCCCTGATTGCTGGCACCATCGCCGAAATAGGTGAAGGTCACCCGCCCGTTTTCCTTGTAGCGGTCGGCAAAGGCCAGCCCGGCCCCGATCGGCACCTGCGCACCGACGATGCCATGCCCGCCATAGAAATGCTTTTCGCGGCTGAACATGTGCATCGAGCCGCCCTTGCCCTTGGAATAGCCGCCTTCGCGTCCGGTCAGTTCCGCCATCACTCCGTCCGGATCCATGCCGCTGGCCAGCATGTGGCCGTGATCGCGATAGGAGGTAATCCGCTTGTCGCCTTCCTCGGCGGCGGCTTCCAGACCGACGACCACGGCCTCCTGACCGATATAGAGGTGACAGAACCCGCCGATCAGGCCCATGCCGTAAAGCTGACCGGCCTTTTCCTCGAATCGGCGGATCAGCAGCATCTCGCGATAATATCGTTTCAGATCCTCGGCGGCGACGTTGGGTTGCTTGGTGGTTTTCCGGGCAGCCATGTGGTGATCATCCCCTTCGATGGAAATAGTTTAGCGCTAAACTATCAGAAGCATAAAATCGGGCAGCTTTCGAGGTCATAATGACTCGGCGTTTCGCGCGCGTCCAGACTTGTGCGCGGCGCGCGCTCCGAATTCAACGGATCACCAGTTCATCCGCGCGCAACAGGCCAAGCACGGACCGGGCCTGCTGGTCCAGCAGGTCGAGGTCCAGATAATCGTCCGAAAGGCGCCGCGTGAGATTCTCCATGGTGGCGATCTGGGTCTGCATCCGGTCCAGCTGCGTGCGCAGCGTCTCGGCCTCCGCGGCAATCTCGACCCGCCGGAAGAGGCCGTAATCGCCCTGCACGGCGGCAAAGGTGAAGTAGGTGCACAAAAGAAACGCGATGGCGAAATAGATCAGGGCGCCAAAACCGGGTCTGCTGGAACGGATCAAAACTGCTCTGCCTTGCTGGGCACCCTTTGCGGGCATCTGGGCGGCAATATCGCATACTCGATTCGTCTTGTGAATCCCCTGCATGGCCGGGGGGCGGGGTTTTTACGGTGCAACGTAACGCTCCGGTGGGAAAACCGGCGCGATTCGCCTATCCTGACCGCAAGGAGGATCAGATCATGCGCCCCATTCCCGCTCGCGATCAACTCGGCACCCACGAGGTCACGAACCAGCCGGTGCCGCAAGACTCGCGCGATCTGTGGTCCACCGACATGCCCCTGCAGGGCGCGATCGACCGGTTCGGCGGACGCGCCGACGATCTGGCCCGCGCCGGCACCGCCTATGGCAGCGCCGAAATGGCGCAGGCGGCGCAAGACGCGCGTCGCGACCCGCCCCGGCTGGTCGCCTTTGACCGCGCCGGGCGACGGCTGGACGAGATCGCCTATAATCCCGGCTATCACCATTGCCTGCGCGTCGGCGCGCGGCAGGGATATGCCGCCGCCGCATGGGACGGTCAGCCGGGGGGTCACGTCACCCACGCCGCGCATGTCTATATGCTGTCTCAGGTCGAACCGGGCACCTGCTGTCCGCTGACCATGACCTATGCCGCCGTGCCCGCGCTGTCGGGTGATCCCGATCTGGCCGCACTCTGGCAGCCGCGCCTGACGGCGGCGGATTACGATCCCTCGCTGCGCCCCGTCACCCAGAAACGGGCCGCGACGATGGGCATGGCCATGACCGAGAAACAGGGCGGATCGGATGTGCGCGCCAATTCCACGCAGGCGCGGCGCGATGGCGATCATTACCGCCTGACCGGCCACAAATGGTTCTGTTCGGCGCCGATGTCCGATGGCTTCCTGACGCTGGCTTATGCCGACGGCGGGCTGACCTGTTTCCTCGTGCCCCGCTGGCTGGAGGGTGAACGCAACTCCATCCGCCTGCAACGGCTCAAGGACAAGCTGGGCAACCGCGCCAATGCCAGTGCCGAAATCGAATATGTCGATGCGCTGGCTTACCGTCTGGGCGACGAGGGGACAGGGGTGCGCACCATCATCGAGATGGTTCATCACACGCGTCTCGACACCGCCATCGCCCCCGCCGGCCTGATGCGCGCGGCACTGAGCGAGGCGCATTGGTGGGTCAACGGGCGCAGCGCCTTTCAGCGCCGCCTGATCGACCAGCCGCTGATGCGCGCGGTCCTGGCCGATCTGGCCCTGGATTGGGAGGGGGCGCTGGCCTCGGGCCTTGCCATGGCGCGCGCCTTTGACGGGCAGGGGGCGGAGAACCGCGCGCTGGCGCGGATCGGCGTGGCGCTGGTCAAGTTCCTCAACAACAAGCGCTGCGTGCCGGTGATCGCCGAGGCGATGGAGGTGCTGGGCGGCATGGGCTATATCGAGGACACGCCGATGCCCATGCTCTACCGCGAGGCGCCGCTGAACGGCATCTGGGAAGGGTCGGGCAATGTCATCTGCCTTGATATCCTGCGCACGCTGGCGAAGGAGCCGCTGGCGGGCGAGGCGTTGAACCACGCGCTGGACGCGGCGCGCGGCGCGAACCGGCACTATGACACCGCGCTCGATGCCCATCGCGCCCGCTGGCCGAAATTGTCTGACGAGGGCGAGGCGCGCTGGTTCGTTGAAAGCCTGGCCAGTCTGCTGACGGCGGCCACCTTGATCGAAACCGCGCCCGCTGCGGTCTCGGATGGTTATATCGCCACCCGCCTGACCGGCGAGCGCGGGATGGTGCCGGGCAGCGTGTCGGGACTGGATAGCGATGCGATCCTGTCGCGTCTGGGCTGACTGCGGCATTGTCGCCCGCCGCCTTGTCGGCCAGCGTCACGGCCTTATGTCGGATGATGATTCCACCGGACCACTGACACGAAAGGAGTGATCACAATGGATGAGAACAAGGAAAGCCTGTCAAACCTGCAAACCGCGCTGTCGATGGAATTGTCGGCGGTAACCCAATACCTGCTGCACGCGCATGTGCTGGACGATTGGGGCCTCGATCGCCTTGCCGACAAGATGCGCGAGGAGATGCACGAGGAGCTGGACCATGCCGGACGTTTCATCGACCGGATGCTTTATCTCGGCGGCGAACCGGTGATGGAACCGCAGAAGAATCCGCGTCCCGCCAAGGATTTGAAAGAGATGTTCGAGGCCGACCGCAAGGACGAGAAGGATTCCATCGCGTTCTATACCAAGGCGGCCCGCAGCGCCTTTGACGGCGACGACATCGGCAGCCGCGCCCTGTTCGAGGAGATCCTGCTGGACGAGGAAGGCCACTGGGACTGGCTGGATCAGCAACTGCGCCTGCTCGACCGCATGGGCGAACCGGCCTTCACGGCGAAATACATGAGCGCCGGAGCCGAAGACGAGTCCTGAGCCGTTTTGCGTAGGGCGGGGTTAACCCCGCCTTACGCCCGTCGGATCCGTAGGGCGGGGATCACCCCGCCCCTCTTCCCATCAACCCGCGACCGACGCCTCGTAGACGCTGTCGATGGTTTCGGCCAGCGTGCGGTCGAACTCCGCGTCGTCCTGCCGCGCCGAAAGCCCTTCGGTCAGCGCACGCGAGAAGCTGGCGATGACACCGCTGTTCTGCGCCAGCCGCTCGTTTGCCTCGGCCCGGCTGTAGCCGCCCGAGAGCGCCACCACCCGCATCACGCGCGGATGATCGATAAGCGATTTGTAGAGGTTGGCGGTTTCGGGCAGGGTCAGTTTCAGCATCACCTGCACATCGTCGGGCAGCGCGTCCAGATGGCGGGCGATCTCGTCGCGCAGGATGTCTTCCGCCTGGGCCTTGTCGGATATGCTGATCGTCACCTCGGGCTCGACGATGGGCACCAGACCGTGATCCAGGATCTGCCGTGCCACCTCGAACTGCTGGGCGACGATGGCGGCGATGCCGGTCGCGTTGGCGGCGTCGATGACCGAGCGCATCTTGGTGCCGAAGATCCCGTTTTCCACGGCCCGCGTCAGCAGCGCGTCCAGATCCTCCATGTGCTTCATCAGGCGCACACCGTCCAGATCGTCCATCAGCCCCTTGTCCACCTTGAGGAACGGCACGACACCGCGCTCTTGCCAAAGATAGGCCGCTGTGGGCTTGCCGTCGATCTGCCGGTCCATGGTGTTTTCGAACAGGATCGCGCCGATCACCTTGTCGCCTTTGAAGGCCGGAGACTTGATGATCCGGGTGCGCATCTCGTGGACCAGATCGAACATCTGCTCCTCACCCTCCCAGGCCGACTCGGGAATGCCGTAAAGCCCCAGCGCCTTGGGGGTCGAACCGCCGCTCTGGTCCAGTGCCGCGACAAAACCTTTGCCGTCGCGCATCTGCTCTGCCTGTTTCTGGTTCATCGTCCTGATCCCCCTGATCGTGCTCGGTACAAAGGGCCTATGCCCTGTCCAACCCGTGCATAGGCAAGGTGCGCACACCATGCAACGGGTTAGCGTGAACGCCCGCTAAAGCAGCGCGGCGATGCCGGGCAGGGTCTTGCCTTCCATCCATTCCAGGAATGCGCCCCCCGCTGCCGAGACATAGCTGAAATCATCCGTCACCCCGGCCTGTTTCAGCGCCGCGACCGTGTCGCCTCCGCCGGCCACCGAGACCAATGCACCTGCGCGCGTGCGTTCGGCCGCCTTGCGCGCGGCGGCGGTGGTGGCGGCATCGAAGGGCGCGATCTCGAAGGCGCCCATCGGGCCGTTCCAGATCAGCGTCCTGGCCTGCTCCATCACATCGCAGATGCGCGCCACGGTCCGTGGTCCGGCATCCAGGATCATCGCGTCCGCCGGGCATTGATCGGCGGGCACCGTGCTGCTGTCGGCGCCGGCTTTGAATTCACGCGCGACGACGATATCCTCGGGCAGCAACACCTTGCAGCCGGTGGTCTGCGCCTTCTTCAGAATCGCGGCGGCGGTGTCGGTCATGTCATGTTCGCACAGCGACGTGCCCACGCCGAATCCCTGCGCCGCAAGAAATGTGTTGGCCATGGCGCCGCCGACGATCAGATGATCGACCCGTTCGACCAGATGGCCCAGCAGGTCCAGCTTGGTCGATATCTTGGCGCCGCCGACCAGCGCCGCCAGCGGGCGCTCGGGATTGCCAAGGGCGGCGTCCAGCGCGCTCAGTTCCGCCTCCATCAACCGCCCCGCACACGAGGGCAGCAGATGCGCCACGCCTTCGGTCGAGGCATGGGCGCGGTGCGCGCAGGAAAACGCGTCGTTGCAATAGACGTCCCCCAGTTCGGCAAAGGCGGCGGCCAGATCGGGGTCGTTCTTTTTCTCGCCGGGCTGAAAGCGGGTGTTTTCCAGCAGCACCACCTGGCCCGGTTGCTGCGCGGCCACCGCGGCCTGCGCGGCCGGACCCCGGCAATCGGCGCAGAACATCACCGGCACCCCCAGCGCCGCAGCCAGCGGTTCGGCCAGCGGACGCAATGACATGTCGGGGCGGTGCGTGCCCTTGGGACGGCCAAAATGCGACAGCAGCACCGGCCGCCCGCCGGCATCGAGAATGTCGCGGATCGTGGGAACGATGCGCTGAATGCGGGTGTCGTCGCTGACAGCGCCGTTTTCCAGCGGCACGTTCAGATCGACACGCACCAGAACCGATTTGTCGTCCAGCGCCATCTCGTCCAGCGTCTTCCAGTCCATCGCAAAACTCCATCACTGCGCAAACGGGGCGGTTTTTCCCTTATTTCCGCCAATCGTCAATGGCTGACTTGGCAATCTTCCGTCGCGGCTTTAGGTAAAACGTCAAAGCCGGTATAGACAGGAGAGTCCGATGGCCGAAATCAAAGACCCAGAAAACACCATCCTGATGGAGTTGAAAGACGGCACTGTCGTGATCGAGCTGTTGCCGGACGTCGCGCCAAAACATGTCGAGCGCATGAAGACGCTGGTCCGCGCCGGCGCCTATGACAACGTCGCCTTTCACCGCGTGATCGACGGCTTCATGGCCCAGACCGGCGATGTGCAGCACGCCAACATGGAAAAGGACTACAACCCGGGGCGCGCCGGAACCGGCGGATCCGAGCATCCCGATGTTCCGGCCGAGTTTTCCAAGCTGCCCCATGACCGGGGCACGCTGGGCGCGGCGCGCTCGGCCAACCCGGATTCGGCCAATTCGCAGTTCTTCATCAACTTCAAGGACAACCACTTTCTGAATGGGCAATACACCGTCTATGGCCGCGTGATCGACGGGATGGAGCATGTCGATGCCATCGCCAAGGGCGAGCCTCCGGCGAATCCGGACCGCATGATCAGCGTCAAGGTGGCCGCCGATGCGTAAACTCGCAGTTCTCTTCACGCTGATGGCCAGCCCGGCATTGGCCACCGGTCTCAAGATCGATGTGGCGGGGCAGGCCAACGGCACCGTCACCATCGACCTGCTCGAGGACGTCGCCCCCGAACACGTCGCGCAGATGACCGCGCTGGCGCAGGCGGGCGCCTATGACGGCGTGGTGTTCCATCGCGTGATCGACGGCTTCATGGCCCAGACTGGCGATGTGCAATATGGGCGAAAGGGCGGCGACATGCGCCGCGCGGGCACCGGCGCCTCCGAGCGTCCGAACCTCAAGGCCGAGTTTTCCGACATCCCGTTCGAGCGCGGTGTGGTCGGCATGGCCCGCAGTCAGGATCCCAACAGCGCCAACAGCCAGTTCTTCATCATGTTCGACGAAGGCGCGTTCCTGAACGGGCAATATACCGTCGTTGGACGCGTCACCGACGGCATGGATGTGGTCGATGCGATCAAACGTGGCGACGGCCCCAACGGCGCGGTGGTCGGCGAACCCGACCGCATGGAAAGCGTGACAGTCACCGACTGACCGGAACCGGTCGTCATACCCGGCCCGGCCCGCGTGGTCGGGCCGGTGGTTCCGGCTATCCGGAGCGCCAGCGGCACATTGCGCGGCATCTGTCGGACCCGCCCCCAAGGGCGGCCCCCGGACCAGCGCCCCTTTTTCATCCAAGGTTTTCATGTCTTCACCAACGCTCCGCCACGCCCCGCCCGAAAACGTCGCCGGACAGGCCGCGCTCTTTCTCCGTCTCATGGCGCGGGATGCGGCAACCGTCGGCATGACGAAACTGATCGCCATAGCAACGCTGGTGATACTCGTCCTTGCTGTCGTGCTGACCCAGCAGCAGGATACCGGCCTGTCGGAGCTGATGGACCTCTCGCGCGAGGACAGTTTCCCCGAAAGCTACATGCACGGCCTCGCGTTTTTCAGCGCGATGGTGTTCTTTCTCTGCTTTCTGCAATACCGGACCCGGCTGCCATTGCTGCTGAGTTTCATCTATGCGTTCATATGGTTCGACGATTCCGCCCAATACCACGAACGCGCCGGTCTTAAGTTCGTGTTGTCCCTGGACCTGCAGCCGGTCCTCGGGTTGCGGGCGCAGGATCTCGGTGAACTGATGGCCTGGGCCCTCGTTCTGCCGCTTGTGGTTGCGCTCGCGATCTGGGCATGGACCCGGCGCAAGCCGGGGGATTTGGGCATCGCGGCCCTCGTCGCCGCATCGTTCGCGGCGCTGGTATTTTTCGGGTTGGTCGTAGATATGCTGCACGTCGCGCTGCCCGAGCATCTCGACTACGCACTCGGCGTTGTCGAGGATGGCGGCGAGATGGTGGCGGTCGCGTTCACCGCAATTCTGGCGGTGGGCATGCTGCGCATCGGCGACGATTACCGGAAAATCTGCGCGGCGCCCGCGCACTGACGGGCGAGTGCCCGCATCGCAAATCGCAAAAATCGGTCACGCTTTGCCGCCGGAAACGACACCGGCGCCGCAGGTTTCCCGGCGACGCCAGTTTCACGCGTTTGCCGGCGTCAGGATGCGTCCTGGCGTGGCGGGGTGCCGGCGGAGGGGTTGCCGCCCGCGCCCTGCTGTTGCTGCTGACGGGTGGCGCTGCGCCCGGCGCTGAGGGGGTCGTCCTGGCGCTGGACCGAGCCTTCGAAATGCGCGCCGCTCTCGATGGCGATGGTCTTGTGGATGATGTCGCCCTCGACCCGCGCGGTCGATGTCAGACGCACCTTCAGCCCGCGCACGCGACCGACGATGCGGCCGTTGATCACCACATCATCGGCGGTGACTTCGCCCTTGATGGTCGCGCTTTCGCCGATGGTCAGCAGATGCGCGCGGATATCGCCCTCGACCGTGCCTTCGACCTGGATGTCGCCGCTGGTCTTGATGTTGCCGGTGATGTTGAGATCGGATGACAGCGTCGAGGCTGGGGGTTTGGCCTTGGGCGCGCTTTGCTTGTGTTCGCCCTGCGGCTGGCCGGACGGCGGCGGCGTGGGGGTGGCGGTCGGCTTGACCGTTTCCGGCGCTTTCGAGCCGGGTTCCTGAATTTTGCTTTTAGAAAACATCTCTTGCAGCCTTGATATAGGTCATCGGGTTAACGGGTGTGCCATTCACGTGCACCTCGTAGTGGAGATGCGTGCCGGTGGACCGTCCGGTGCTACCCATATCAGCAATGTGATCCCCGCGCGAGACCCTTTGGCCCGTCTTCACGTGGATCTTCGACGCATGCGCATAAAGCGTCTCGATCCCGAAGGCGTGCTTGATCTTGACCATCTTGCCAAAGCCGCTGGCGCGTCCCGCCTTGACCACCACGCCATCGGCGGTGGCATGGATGTGGGTGCCGTGCGCGGCGGCGAAATCGGTTCCGTTATGGGTCCGCCGCCCGCCGGTGATGGGATCGCGGCGCCCGCCGAACGGGCTGGTGAAGCGAAAGGCGCTCAGCACCGGCTGGGCGAAGGGCGCCTTTTCCGCAGCGATGCGATACATGTTCAGCTGATCCATCCGGTTCAGGATCCCGTTCGCCCGCGCCTCGTCGGGTGCGGCTTGCCCGTCAGCGCGGGTGGATATCGCCAAAGGGGTGAGCGGACCGCCCTGGCCGCTATAGCCGCTGCGGACCTGTTTCAGCAGCGAGTCGGGAGACAGGCCGGCATTGCGGAACATCTTGTCCAGCGGCTCCACCGAGATCGCCATCGCCTCTTCCAGCTGGTGGAAGATGTAATCGTTGCGCTCCTGCATCAGTTTGATTTCACGCTCAAGCTCCTGCGCCGTGACCAGCGCGCTCTGGGCGTCGGTCGCGATGCGGTCGCGTTCCTGCGCGGTGCGCGCCAGCGCCTCGGCCATGAAGCCCATCGGCACCGGGGCGCCCTCGGCGGCGGCCAGCACGGTGTCCGACCCGTTGGTCTTTTCCTTCAGTTCGGCCAGCGCGGTGCGCGCGCTTTCGCGGTCCTTCATCACGGTACGCAGGGTGGTCTGGATCACGTCGATGCCGGTCTCCAGTTCGCGCCGGCGGGTTTCCGAGGCCAGCAGTTCGGACTGCATCGCCGAGACCTGAGCCAGCGCGGTGTTGAATCGTTCCTGTGCGGCCAGCGCCTCTTCTGCGCGGTTGTCGCGTTCGCGCGACAGGGCGTTGAGGCGCTGTTGATACGTGTGTTGATCGCGTCTGGCCTGATCGCGGAAATTGCCCGACCCGATCGAATCCATCAGCAGGATCGCGGTGGCGACGATCGCCCAGGCCACGACAGCCGAACCCGCCAGCATGGTCAGGAACTGGGTTTCCGATTTCAGCCGGATGAACCGCGTGTCGGTGTCGGATTTCAGAAACAGGCGGCGTTCGGGAAACTTCCGCTCGAGCAGGCTGTGGATTCGGATTGCCAGACGTGTCCGCAAGACTTCGTTCCCTCGTGTGGTCCTGTATACGGGACAGCATGATCTTGGGGTGCCCCTTGCCTTGGGGTCATTAAACAGCCATCCGGACCTGGGCAAGAAACTTGTCCCGTGTCGCGTCGTCGCGGGCAAAACTGGCAAGAACCTGCCGACACAAGCGCGGCGCGGCGGTTCTGTCGCAACCGTGACCGAAAGGCAACGCCTGACGCTCAGGCAGCCAGGGCACGCGCGGCCTCCAGCACCTCGACGACATGGCCCGGCACCTTGACCTTGCGCCAGACGCGCGCGATGCGCCCTTCGGCGTCGATCAGGAAGGTCGACCGCTCGATCCCCATGAAGGTCTTGCCATACATCTTCTTTTCGACCCAGACGCCGTAATCCTCGCAGGTCCGGCCGTTCTCGTCCGACAGAAGCGGCACGCCGAGCGCGTGTTTGGCGGCGAATTTCTCGTGGCTGGCGACGCTGTCCTTGGATACGCCCAGCACAATCGCCCCGGCATCGGCAAAGGCCTGCGCCGCGTCGGAAAACGCGATGGATTCCGTGGTGCAGCCCGGCGTATCATCGCGGGGATAGAAAAACAGGACAACCGCGCCGCCGCGCAGGGCGGACAGGCGCACGGTTTCGCCGCCATCGCGGGGCAGGGCGAAATCCGGGGCAGGATCGGAAATGTCGGGCATCGGGAACCTCCGTTGACGGCAGATGGCAGGGTGGATTTCACAATCGGCACGGACAGGCAACAGCAAGCGGCCGGCGCGCGGCCCGAACCGACCGCTGTCGGGCTGCGCCGCGCCATCCGGCGGGCGCGGCGCGCCGGGCTGTGGGCACTGCTGGGCACGGCGCTGACCGGTATTGCCGCAGGCATCGCCGTGGTGTTGCTGATCGGGCAGACCCTGCATGCGCCCGACTGGCTGCGCGCCCGGATCGAAACGCGGATCGAGCAGGATCTGGGCGGTTTGCAGGTCGGATTCGGTGACCTGACGCTGGTGGTCAACAAGGGCTGGCGACCGCGCCTGCACCTGCGCGACGTCACGCTGGCGGCCGCCGACGGGCAGCGCATCGCGCGGCTGGCCGACGCCGAGGCCAGCCTGGCGATGCGCCCGCTGCTGCGCGGCCGGATCGAACCGCGCAATGTGCTGCTGTCGGGCCTCTTCGCCACCCTGCGCCGCGACGCCGATGGCGGTTTCGCGCTGCTGCTGGGGGCGGAAAATGCGCCATTCCAAAGCGGGGCCAGCCTGCCGCAGCTTCTGGCGCACTGGACGCAAACGCTGGCGCAACCGCAGTTCCGCGCGCTCGCCTCGTTCGACATCGAAGCGCTGACGCTGCGCTATGAAGACGCGCGCGACGGTCGGGTCTGGACGCTGGACGGCGGGCAGATCGCACTGGCGCGCGACGGCGCCGATCTGAGCGCCACAAGCAGTTTCGCGGTGCTGAGCGGCGGCGATTACGCCAGCGCGGTCGAGGCCGATTATGCCACGCGCATCGGTGAACAGGCGGCCCGCTTCGGCGTGTCGGTGCGCGACATCCACGCCAGCGACATCGCCGCGCAGACGGTGGCGCTTGGCTGGCTCGATGTGTTGCGCGCGCCGATTTCAGGCGGTTTGCGCGGCTCGGTCGATGCGCAGGGCGCGCTGGGGCCGCTTTCGGCCACGCTGGAGATCGGCGCCGGCGTCGTGCAGCCGACCGACCAGACCAGTCCGATCCCGTTTTCCGGTGCGCGCAGCGATTTCACCTTTGACCCCGGCGAGCAGGTGCTGACATTCGAGGAATTGTCGGTGGTCAGCGACTGGGGAAGCGGCAGCGCAGAGGGGCGAGCCTGGCTTGACGGCATCGCCGATGGGCGGCTCAGCGGGCTGACCGGCCAGTTCACGTTCGGCGCGCTCGATCTCAACCCTGCCGGGCTTTACGCGGATCCGATCCGGCTCAAGGGGGCGGCCGCCGATTTCCGGCTGGATCTGGACCCGTTCCGCCTGACGCTGGGCCAGATGCATGTGGCGGACGATCAAACGCAGTTGCAGGTGTCCGGCGAGGTCTGGGCCGAGCCGGACGGCTGGCGGCTGGCGGTGGATGGGCGCGCCGACCGGTTGACGCCCGAGCGTCTGGTCGAACTCTGGCCGGCCACGGTATTTCACAAGCCGCGCAAGTGGCTGGACGAGAATCTTTCGGGCGGGCAGTTGAACGACATCGACATCGCACTGCGCGCCCGGCCGGGTGAAAAGCCCGACATCTACGTCGATTTCGACTTTTCCGGCGGGACCGTGCGGTTCCTGAAAACCATGCCCCCTATCACCGGGGCTGCGGGACAGGCCACCCTGATCGATCATCGGCTGGTCGTGACGGCCACGCAGGGGCGGGTGACGCCGGATCAGGGCGGCCCGCTGGAGATCGCGGGAACCTCGTTCATCATCCCCGACACCACGATCCGCAAGGCCGCGCCCGGCATTGTGCGATTGGATGTGGCCGGCTCGGTCACGGCGGCGCTGTCGCTGCTGGACCGTCCGCCGCTGCGGGTGCTGCGGGCGACCGACCTGCCGGTCGATCTTGCGCAGGGGCAGGTCCGACTTGCCGGATCACTGCACATGCCGCTGAAAAAGGGCGTCCCGCCCGAGGAATTCGTATTCGATTTCGACGGCACCATCCATGAGGCCCAAAGCACGGTTCTGGTGCCGGGCCAGACGCTGGCCTTTCCGTCGCTGCGCATCAGCGGCGATCAGGACGGGCTGACCCTTGGCGGGGCGGGCACGATCGGCGGGGTGCCGCTGGATATGGTCTGGCAGCAGAAGCTGGGCAAGGAGACCGCCGGACAAAGCCGCGTCACCGGACAGGTCGAACTGTCGCAAAATGTGCTCGATGCGTTTTCCATCGGCCTGCCGCCGGGCAGCCTGTCGGGGCAGGGCAGGGGCGATTTCACGCTGGCCCTGCGCAAGGACGAACCGCCCTCGCTGGAGTTGAAATCGGATCTCGCAGGGATCGGGTTGTCCATCCCGCAACTGGGCTGGTCGAAACGAGCGGCGGCGACGGGAACATTCGCGCTGGCCGCGACACTGGGGCCGCAGATGCGTGTGGACCGCCTGCAATTGCGCGCGCCGGGGCTGGCGGCGACGGGCGCGGTGGTGCCGCGACCGGGCGGCGGGCTCGAACGCGCGCTGCTCAGTTCCGTGCGCGTGGGCGACTGGCTGGAGGCCAGCGTCGAAGTGATCGGGCGCGGCACCGACAGGCCCGCGGATATCCACGTCCTGAACGGAACACTGGATCTGCGTGGCGCGCAATTCGGCACGGGCGGAGGCAAGAACGGCGGGCGGCTGGATGTGGCGCTGGACCGGGTGCAGGTCAACGATACCATCGCGCTGACCGGGTTTCAGGGCGCGTTCGGCAATGCCGGCGGCCTGGCCGGCACCTTCACCGCGCGGATCAATGACGGCACCGGCATCGCCGGGCAGATCGCGCCGCAATCGGGGCGCAGCGCGATCCGCCTGCAATCGAATGACGCGGGCGGGGTGATCCGGTCCGCCGGGTTGTTGACGCAGGGACGGGGCGGGCAGTTCGACATGACGCTCAGCCCCACCGGCGATCCGGGCCAGTTCGACGGCGTCGTGCGCATCACCGACACCCGCGTCACCGATGCCCCGGCCATCGCCGCCCTGCTGGATGCGCTGAGCGTTGTCGGGCTGCTGGACGAATTGTCGGGACGGGGCATCCATTTCGCCGAGGTCGATGCGAAATTCCGTCTGACGCCAACGCAGCTCACGCTGTTTTCCAGCAGCGCGGTCGGCCCCTCAATCGGGTTGTCGATGGACGGCACCTATGACATCGGGCGCAAATGGCTGGACATGCGCGGCGTGATCTCGCCGGTCTATCTGCTCAACAGCATCGGCAGTTTCCTGACCCGCAAGGGCGAGGGCGTCTTCGGGTTCAACTATACGCTGAGCGGCCCGGCGGCATCCCCTTCCGTTCAGGTCAACCCGCTATCGGCGCTGATGCCGGGCATGCTGCGCGACATATTCCGCGCCGCGCCGCGCCCCGTCGATGGCACCGCCGCCGGCCCCGAGCGGCAGCGCAACGGGCGCGATCCCGGCAGCGGCCGGGGCGGCGAGCGCTAGAGGGGTTGCGCGCCGGCGCGGCGCGGGCCTATAGCGCGCGCCATGAAGCTGAGCGATTTCGATTTCGACCTGCCCGAGCACCTGATCGCCACGCGCCCCGCCGTGCCGCGTTCTTCGGCGCGGATGCTGGTGGCGGAGGGCGATGCGATCACCGATGCGCGGGTAAGCGATCTGCCGGACTGGCTGCGCCCCGGCGACCGGCTGGTGCTGAACGACACCCGCGTGATCCCCGCGCGCCTGTCGGGCCGGCGCTGGCGCGAGGGTGCCCAAGGGCGCACCGCCGCGCAGGTCGAGGTCACGCTGCTGGAGCCGCGCGCCGACGGGGGCTGGGCCGCACTGGTCAAACCGCTGCGAAAGCTGCGCGTGGGCGAGATCATCGAATTCGACGCCGATCTCAGCGCCACATTGGTGGACGTGGCCGAGGGGCAGGGCGTGCTGTCCTTCAACCTCGCGGGGGATGATTTCGACGCCGCGCTGGCGCAGGCCGGCGCGATGCCGCTGCCGCCCTATATCGCCGCCCGCCGCCCTGCCGATGCGCGCGACAAGACCGATTATCAGACCGTCTTCGCGCGCCATCCCGGCGCCGTGGCCGCGCCCACCGCGTCACTGCATTTCGATGCGCCGCTGCTGGCGGCGTTGCGCGCGCGCGGCGTCGACTTCACCCACGTCACGCTGCATGTCGGCGCGGGCACCTTCCTGCCGGTCAAGGTCGAGGACGTGACACACCACCGGATGCACGCGGAACGCGGCCGGGTCAGCGCACAGGCCGCCGCCGAGATCGCCGCCACGCAACAGGCCGGGGGCCGCATCATTCCCGTGGGCACCACCGCGTTGCGCCTGATCGAAACGGCGGCGCGCGGCGGGCGGATCGCGCCATGGGAGGGCGAAACCGACATCTTCATCTATCCCGGGTTCGAATTCGCCGTTGCGGACGCGCTGATGACGAATTTCCACCTGCCGCGATCGACGCTGATGATGCTGGTTTCGGCGCTGATGGGGCGCGAGCGGATCGCCGCGATCTATGCCCATGCGATCGCGCGGGAATACCGTTTCTTTTCGTACGGTGACGCCTCGCTATTGATCCCGCGGGCGCGTAAGGCGATCTGAGGTCGCAAAAGCGACTCGGGTTTGTCGCGCCCAAGGGCGACCCGCCATCATTGGCGATGTCAGGACGAACCGAAACTCACGCCGGGCCGAAGGAAAGGCAAGACAATGCTGCAGGTTCTGTCAAGCGCGTGGGCGCTGCTTCTGGGAATGGGGCTTTTGATGGTGGGCAACGGCCTGCAAGGCACCCTGCTGGGCGTGCGCGGCGAGATCGAAGGCTTTACGACGCTGCAAATGTCCTTCGTCATGTCGGCCTATTTCCTCGGCTTCCTCGGCGGCTCGCGCATGGCCCCCGAGATGATCCGCCGGGTCGGGCATGTGCGGGTGTTCGCGGCATTGGCCTCGTTCATCTCGGCGGTGATGATCCTTTATCCCGCCTTTACCAACCCTGTCGCCTGGTCGCTGGGGCGGGTGATCATCGGGTTCTGCTTTTCGGGCGTTTACGTCACCGCGGAAAGCTGGCTGAACAATGCCGCCGACAACCGCAACCGCGGCAAGGCGCTGTCGCTTTACATGATGGTGCAGATGATCGGCATCGTCAGTGCACAGGGACTGCTGCTGGTGGGCGATCCGGCGGGATATGAAACCTTCGTCATCGCCTCGGTGCTGATTTCGGTGTCCTTTGGCCCGATCCTGCTGTCGATCAGCCCGACGCCGGCTTTCGACACGACCAAACCGATGACTTTGAAGAAGCTCTACCAGACATCGCCGCTGGGTATCGTCGGCATGTTCCTCCTGGGCGGCGTGTTCGCGGCCCAGTTCGGAATGAGCGCGGTCTACGGGGCGCGGATCGGGCTCAGTCTGGTGCAGATCTCGATCTTTGTCGCCACGTTCTATATCGGTGCGACGGTGATCCAGTATCCTCTGGGCTGGATGTCGGACCGGATGGACCGGCGGGCGCTGATCATGGGAGTGGCCGGCGTCGCCGGTGTCGGCTCGATGGTCGGGATGCTTCTGGGCGGACAATACGGGATGCTGCTGCTTGCCGCCTTCCTGATCGGAGGGCTGAGCAACCCGCTTTATTCCCTGCTGATCGCCTATACCAACGATTATCTGGACAATGAAGACATGGCCGCCGCGTCGGGGGGCCTCGTCTTCATCAACGGATTGGGGGCCATCGCGGGGCCGCTGATCACCGGCTGGTTGATGGGGGACAACGTGTTCGGGCCATCCGGGTTCTTCCTTTACATCGCGATATTGCTGTTCGCACTGGCGCTTTATGCTGCGTGGCGCGCCACGCGGCGCCCATCGGTGCCGGTGTCGGAAACCGGCCACATGGCGCAGATGTATCCAGCGGCGACGCAGGTCGCGCTGGAACTGGCGCAGGAGGTCGCCATCGAGGCCGGACAGGACGAGGACGATCCCGATTCGCCCGCTGCGGCCTGAAGACGATACGCATTATGTCGCCGCTGTCGCAATTTGTGATTGTAACCCGCATGCGTTCCGTCCCACAGTCAAGACGCAGGTGGGCCGTGAAGAGTGGAGCAGACCGATGGTTGGTCCTGAGGACGTATTGAGTTTCTGGCTGGACGAGGCCGGCCCAAGTCGTTGGTACGAACAGGACGCGGCGTTCGATCGCGACATCCGCGACCGTTTCGAATCCACCTGGAACGAGGCGCGCGATGGCCGGTTGGGCGACTGGATGGTCGATGCGCGCGGCAAGCTGGCCTTCATCATCCTGACCGACCAGTTTCCGCGCAACATGTTTCGCGGCTCGGGTAAGGCGTTCGCCACCGACCGTCTGGCGCTGGCGGCGACCAAGCTTGCCATCGCGAAAGGCTGGGACAGACGCATCGCCGAACCGGAACGGCAGTTCTTTTACCTGCCGCTGATGCATTCCGAGAACCTGTGCGATCAGGACCGCTGCGTGCGCCTGATCATCGACCGGATGCCCGAAACCGGTGCGGACAACATGTTGCATGCCCGCGCCCATCGCGAGGTGATCCGCGAATTCGGCCGCTTCCCCTATCGCAACGATGCGCTGGATCGTGCCACTACACCCGAAGAAGCCGAGTACCTGGAATCCGGCGGCTATAGCCAGACGGTTCGGAAACTGAAAAAGGCGGCGTGATCGGGTGACCTCGCTCGGCGTTGATGCCGATGCGAAACTGGTTTACCACGGAACCAGTTTTACCGCCGGGGACATATCGACATGGCAAGCAAATCCTTTGACCTGATCGTGATCGGGGCCGGTCCGGGCGGCTATGTGGCCGCGATCCGCGCCGCGCAACTGGGGATGAGCGTCGCCATAATCGAGCGGGAAAACCTGGGCGGTATCTGCCTGAACTGGGGCTGCATCCCGACCAAGGCGATGCTGCGTAGCGCCGAGGTGTTCCACCTGATCGAACGGGCGGAGGAATTCGGGCTGAAGGCCGACAAGCCCGGTTACGATCTGGACGGCGTCGTGAAACGCTCGCGCAAGGTGGCCGGGCAATTGTCGGGCGGCATCGGTCATCTGATGAAGAAGAACAAGATCACCGTTTTCATGGGCGAGGCGACGATCCCCGCCAAGGGCCGCGTCAGCTTCAAGACCGACAAGGGCAGCGAAGAGCTGACAGCGAAGAACATCGTTCTGGCCACCGGTGCCCGCGCCCGCGAATTGCCCGGACTCGAGGCCGACGGCGATCTGGTCTGGACCTACCGCCACGCGCTGCAACCCAAGCGGATGCCCAAGAAACTGCTGGTGATCGGCTCGGGCGCCATCGGGATCGAATTCGCCAGTTTTTACAACACGCTGGGCGCCGACACCACCGTGGTCGAGGTGATGGACCGCATCCTGCCGGTCGAGGATGCCGAGATTTCCGCCTTTGCCAGAAAGCAGTTCGTCAAGCAGGGCATGACTATCCTGGAAAAGGCCAGCGTCAAGAAGCTGGATCGCGCCAAGGGCAAGGTGACCGCGCATATCGAAAGCGGCGGCAAGACGGAAAAGCTCGATTTCGACACGGTGATTTCCGCCGTCGGCATCGTCGGCAATACCGAGGGGCTGGGGCTGGAGAAACTGGGCGTCAAGATCGACCGCACCCATGTGCTGACCGATGAATATTGCCGCACCGGGGTCGAGGGGTTGTATGCCATCGGCGATGTCGCCGGCGCGCCCTGGCTGGCGCACAAGGCCAGCCACGAGGGCGTGATGGTGGCCGAACTGATTGCCGGGCAGAATCCGCATCCCGTCAAACCCGAAAGCATCGCCGGCTGCACCTATTGCCAGCCGCAGGTGGCCTCGGTCGGCTATAGCGAGGCGAAGGCCAAGGAACTGGGATACGAGATCAAGGTCGGGCGTTTTCCCTTCATCGGCAACGGCAAGGCCATCGCGCTTGGCGAAACCGAAGGCATGGTCAAGACCGTGTTCGACGCGAAAACCGGCGAATTGCTGGGCGCACACATGGTCGGCGCCGAGGTGACCGAACTGATCCAGGGCTATGTCGTAGGGCGCACGCTGGAGACCACCGAGGAAGACCTGATGAACACCGTCTTCCCGCATCCAACCCTGTCGGAAATGATGCATGAATCGGTGCTCGACGCCTATGGGCGCGTCATTCACATGTGATGGCTTTCAGGCCTTTTCACGCAGGTAATCCCGCAGCACCTCGGCGTTGCTGTGCTCTTCGTCCTTGGCGCCGAACACCAGCGTGACGCGGCCCTTTCTGACGTGTTTCAACAGGTCGTTCACCGCTTCGGTCTGCTTGTCCAGCTCCTTGCGGTAACGGTCCTGAAACTCGTCCCACTTGTCGGGGTCGTGGTCGAACCATTTGCGCAGATCGTCGCTCGGGGCCAGGTCCTTGTTCCATTCGTCAAGGTTCAGATCCTCCTTGGCGACCCCGCGCGGCCACAGCCGGTCCACGAGAATCCGGTAACCATCATCGCGGTTGGGGTCGTCATAGGCGCGTTGCGTTCTTATATCCATGGCTGCATCCTCCTGTCCGATGTGATCTAGCCCTTGGGCAAAAGCCGGCAACCGCCCATGTTCCGGTTGCGTTCCGCTTTTCGGGTTGGAGACTCGGACAACACGCTTTATCTGTTAACCCTGCATTCCCGGGGGCATCATGGCCGAGTTGAAAAACATCGAAGTGCGCGGCGCGCGCGAACATAATTTGAAGAACATCGACGTGGATATTCCGCGCGATCAGCTGGTGGTCATCACCGGCCTGTCGGGGTCGGGCAAATCCAGCCTGGCCTTCGACACGATCTATGCCGAAGGGCAGCGCCGCTATGTCGAATCGCTGTCGGCCTATGCGCGACAGTTCCTCGACATGATGGAAAAGCCGGATGTGGATCACATCAGCGGTCTGTCCCCGGCCATTTCCATCGAGCAGAAAACCACGTCGAAAAACCCGCGCTCGACCGTCGGCACCGTGACCGAGATCTATGACTACATGCGCCTGCTCTTCGCGCGGGCCGGCACGCCCTATTCGCCCGCGACCGGCCTGCCGATCGAGGCGCAGCAGGTGCAGGACATGGTCGATGCGGTGATGAAGATGGAGGAGGGCACGCGCGCCTATCTGCTGGCCCCCATCGTGCGCGACCGCAAGGGCGAATACCGCAAGGAATTGCTGGAACTGCGCAAGCAGGGCTTTCAGCGGGTCAAGATCGACGGCGAATTCTATGAATTGGACGAACCGCCCACGCTCGACAAGAAATACCGCCACGAGATCGACGTGGTGGTCGACCGCATCGTGGTGCGCGAGGGGCTGGAAACCCGGCTGGCCGATTCTTTCCGCACCGCGCTGGACCTCGCCAGTGGCATCGCGATTCTGGAAACCGCGCCGCCCGAGGCCGAGGGTGAGCGGATCACGTTCTCCGAGAACTTCGCCTGTCCGGTCAGCGGCTTCACCATCCCCGAGATCGAACCCCGGCTGTTTTCCTTCAACGCGCCGCTGGGCGCCTGCCCGGATTGCGACGGGCTGGGGGCGGAATTGTTTTTTGACGAACGCCTGATCGTGCCGGATGCCGCGCTGAAAATCTATGACGGAGCCATCGCGCCATGGCGCAAGGGCAAATCGCCCTATTTCCTGCAAACCATCGAGGCGATCGCGCGGCACTACGAATTCGACCGCAAGACCCCGTGGAAGGATCTGCCGCCGCATGTGCAGCAGGTGTTCCTTTACGGGTCTGGCGATGAGGAAATCCAGTTCCGCTATGACGAGGGCGGGCGCGTCTATCAGGTGACGCGCGTGTTCGAGGGCGTCATTCCCAACATGGAGCGCCGCTATCGCGAGACCGACAGCAACTGGATCCGCGAGGAATTCGAGCGTTACCAGAACAGCCGGCCCTGCCAGACCTGCGACGGGTACCGCCTGCGTCCCGAGGCGCTGGCCGTCAAGATCGGAGGACTGCATATCGGGCAGATCGTGCAGATGTCGATCAAAGAGGCGTATGATTGGTGCCACGCCGTTCCCGAACAGTTGAGCGCCCAGAAGAACGAGATCGCCCGTGCCATTCTCAAGGAAATCCGCGAGCGCCTAGGGTTCCTGAATAACGTGGGTTTGGAATACCTTACGCTGTCTCGTTCAAGCGGAACGTTAAGCGGTGGCGAAAGTCAGCGTATCCGTCTGGCCAGCCAGATCGGCAGCGGGCTGACCGGGGTTCTCTATGTGCTGGACGAACCCAGCATTGGCCTGCACCAGCGCGACAACGACCGATTGTTGCAGACGCTCAAGAACCTGCGCGATCAGGGCAATACAGTGATCGTCGTCGAACATGACGAAGAGGCGATCCGCGAGGCCGACTACGTCTTTGACATCGGCCCCGGTGCCGGCGTGCATGGCGGGCAGGTCGTTGCCCATGGCACCCCCGCCGAGATTACCGCCGATCCGGTCAGCATCACCGGCCAATACCTTGCCGGGACGCGGGAAATCCCGATTCCTCCGGCACGGCGCAAGGGCAAGAAAAAGGCGCTGAAGGTGGTCAAGGCCACGGGCAACAACCTCAAGAACGTGACGGCCGAATTCCCATTGGGCAAATTCGTCTGCGTCACCGGCGTTTCGGGTGGCGGCAAATCCACCCTGACCATCGAAACCCTGTTCAAGACCGCCAGCATGCGCCTGAACGGTGCGCGCCAGACCCCGGCGCCTTGCGAAACCATCAAGGGGCTGGAGCATCTGGACAAGGTGATCGACATCGACCAGCGCCCGATCGGGCGGACTCCGCGTTCGAATCCAGCGACTTACACCGGGGCCTTCACTCCGATCCGGGACTGGTTCGCAGGGCTCCCCGAGGCCAAGGCGCGCGGCTACAAGCCGGGGCGGTTCAGCTTCAACGTCAAGGGGGGGCGCTGCGAGGCGTGTCAGGGCGATGGCGTGATCAAGATCGAGATGCATTTCCTGCCAGACGTCTATGTGACCTGCGAAACCTGCAAGGGGCAACGCTATAACCGCGAAACACTGGAAATCCGCTTCAAGGGCAAGAGCATAGCCGACGTTCTTGACATGACGGTCGAGGACGCGCAGGAGTTTTTCAAGGCAGTGCCGTCGATCCGCGACAAGATGGATGCGCTGGCGCGCGTCGGTCTTGGCTATATCAAGGTGGGCCAGCAGGCGACGACCCTTTCGGGCGGCGAGGCGCAGCGGGTCAAGCTGTCAAAGGAACTGAGCAAGCGCGCGACGGGCCGCACGCTCTATATCCTGGACGAGCCGACGACGGGGCTGCATTTCGAAGACGTGCGCAAGTTGCTGGAAGTGCTGCATGAATTGGTCGAGCAGGGCAACTCCGTGGTGGTGATCGAACACAATCTCGACGTCATCAAGACGGCCGACCACATCATAGACATCGGCCCCGAAGGGGGGGATGGCGGCGGGCAGATCGTCGCCACCGGCACCCCCGAACAGGTGGCCGAGGTGGCGGAGAGTTACACGGGGCAATATCTGAAACCGATGCTGGAAGCGCGCAAACTGGCTGCGGAATGAGCGCTGTTCTCTGGCTGCGATGCTACTCCATACGTGCGCGGCGCTCGCGCAAGGTCTCGTCGTTGCTGTCGCCCAGAAAGTGACCGATGCGTTGCAGCCCCTTGATTTCATCGCAGACGGTCTTGGCCACGATCAGGATCGGCACGGCCACCACCATTCCCACGACCGACCAGATGTAAGCGAAAAAAGCCACGACGAGGAACAGAACCGGCGTGTTCAGCCGCATCCGGCGTGACACCAGCATCGGCGTCACCAATTGCCCTTCGATCGAGGTTAGCGCCATGTAGGTTGCAAAGACGCCGATCGCGCCCCAGATTTCTCCGAAGCTCACGAAGGCGACGAAACCTGCAATCGTCGCGCCCATGACCGCACCCAGAAACGGGACGAAATTAAGAACGAATCCCATCAGCCCGATGGCCAGCGCGTTCGGCATGCCCCATAAGACCATCGCCCCGCCGATGGCCATCCCGAGCCCCGCATTGATCAGCGCGATGCTGCCCAGATACCGGCCCAGACGGTCCTCGATATGGTGGACCACCTGCACGGCGCGGCGCTTGTCGCTGAAGGATTCCATGCTTTCGACCATGCGCTGGACGAAGAAATCTCCCGACGCGATCAAGAAGAACGTCATGAAGATCGCGAATATGACCTGGCTGACCAGTCGCGGAGCCAAGGACATGAAGGTCAGGGTCGCGGATGATCCTTCAACCACCTCGACCTCCATCGCGCCTTTTTCCTTGGCACCGTCGACCGCGTCGTCGACCGCTTTCGCGGCCTCGCTGACCGCCGAAAGCGCGCCATCCGGTCCGGATACTGTCGCCTGAACCTCGCGCAGGAGCCGGGGCAGATCCTGCACGAAATTGGTGACCGGCTCGGCGAACCAGATCACGGCGACGCCGAACAGCACGAACAGCAACGTGGTGAACAGCGCGGCGATCACCATGTCCGGTAGACCCAGCCGGCGCAGCCATCGGCGGGGGCGATTGAATACCAGATAGGCCAGAATCGCGGCCGTGAGCGGAATCAGGAAATTCGCGCCCCACAGCATGATTTGCACAAGCAGAATGATGAAAATGCCCATGATGGGCGCGTAAAGACGCTCGGCTGCGTTCACGTTTGATGTCCCCCGCCAAAACCGGCCCCGGTTTCGGAGACAACGCCACCGGGGCCGAAGCGGTTCCCGCCGTGCTGAAGGGGCAGGGCGTTCAGCTGCGCCCGCGCTTTTCGAACCGGGGCAGCATGGCGCTGAAATCGCGACCCTTGCCGTCCTCGTTCTCGACGAATTGCGCGTAAAGGCGCTGCGCCAGTTCGCCCATCGGCGTGTCGGCATCGGCGCTTGCGGCGGCCTGCTGCGCCAGGCGCAGATCCTTGAGCATCAGGTCGGCGGCGAAGCCGGGTTTATAGCCGTTGTCGGCGGGCGAGGTCGGCCCGACACCGGGCGCGGGACAATAGGCGTTCATCGACCACGAATAGCCCGAAGAGGTCGACACCACGTCGAACATCTTCTGCCGGTCCAGCCCCAGCTTGTCGGCCAGCGCGAACGCCTCGCAGGTGACGATCATGGTGGCGCCCAGTATCATGTTGTTGCAGATCTTGGCCGCCTGTCCGGCCCCGGCCTCTCCGCAATGCACGGCCTTCTGGCCCATGATGTCGAACAGAGGCTCGGCGCGGGCAAATGCCGCGTCCGAACCGCCCGCCATGAAGGTCAGCGTGCCGCCCGACGCGCCGCCGATCCCGCCGGAAACCGGTGCATCGACGGCCAGCAACCCGGCCTGTTCGGCCTGCTGCGCCACGTCGCGGGCGCTGTCCACATCGACCGTAGAGCAATCGACAAAGGCGGCGCCCGCCTCCATGGCCGGGATCACTTCGGCGGCGACGGCGCGCAGGATGTCGCCGTTGGGCAGCATGGTGATGACGACCTCGGCCCCCTTCGCCGCCGCTGCGGCCGATTCGGCCATCGTCACGCCTTCGACCGAAACCTCGGCCATGTCGAACCCGGTGACGTCGTGCCCGGCATTGGCCAGATTGGCGGCCATGGGCGCGCCCATATTGCCCAGTCCGATGAACCCGATTTTCATGATGCCGTCCCTTCCGTCGTGGTGAATGTCAACTCGTCCTCGTCCAGCGGGGCCAGCATCGCCGCGACCGCCTGTTCGGGCACGTCCATGCCCGCATGGCGCCAACGCGGCTGGCGGTCCTTGTCGATGATCGCGGCACGGATACCTTCGAGAAAATCGCCCCGTTCCATCGCCCGCCAGGTGAAACGGTATTCCTGCCGCAGCGCCGCCCGCATCGTGGTGCCCTGTGTGCGAAGGTCGCGCACCATGGCCAGGGCGCAGGCCATCGACAGCGGCGAATTGCGCTGCATCGCGTCAAGGGTCGTCTGCCCGAAATCCTGCGTCTCGGCGCGCAGGGCGGTGGCAATATCGGTCAGCGTCGCGCTGCCGAACAGCCGGTCGATCATCTCGCGCTCGGTGCGCAGCACCCCGGGCGGCGGGTCCTGCAGCGAAGGGGTGAGACAGGCCGTATCGCCGCCGCGTTCCAGTTCGTCGATCAAGGTCAGCCACTCCGTGCGCGGAATGAACATGTCGGCGAAACCGGCGCGAATCGCGTCGTCGGGGTCCATCCGTGCGCCCGTCAGCCCCAGATATTCCCCAACACGACCCGGCGCGCGCGCCAGCAGATAGGTTCCGCCCACATCCGGGACCAGCCCGATGCCGGTTTCCGGCATGGCCATGCGCGTGTCGGTGTCCAAGATCCGGTGCGAGCCGTGACAGCCGATGCCGACGCCGCCGCCCATGACGAAACCCTGCATGAAGCTGACGATGGGTTTTTCATATTCCGCAATTGCCGCGTTCATGCGGTATTCATCGCGCCAGAACCGTCGCCCGTAATCGTAATCCCCGTTCGTCCCCGAGCGGTACATGTCGGCTATGTCGCCCCCGGCGCAGAACGCGCGGTCGCCAAGGGCGTCGATCACCACCAGATCGACGCCGCTATCCGCGCGCCAGTCTTCAAGGGCGGCGTGGATGGCCAGACACATCTCATAGGTCAGCGCGTTCAGCGCCTCGGGCCGGGTCAGGGTGATGCGACCCGCGCGCCCGGTCTTGCGGATTTCGATGTCGGACATGCGCGCCCCCTTTTTTAGCGTTCGGCCAGCAATGCGCGCGCCACGATCACGCGCATGATTTCGTTCGTGCCTTCCAGTATCTGGTGCACGCGCAGATCGCGGACCAGTTTTTCGATCCCGTAATCGGCCAGATAGCCGTATCCGCCATGCAGTTGCAGGCATTGATCGACGATCTTCGAGCCCGTATCGGTCACGAACCGCTTCGCCATGGCGCAGAACTTGGTGGCGTCGGGGGCCTGAATGTCCAGCTTCCACGCCGCCTGCCGCAGGAAGGTGCGCGCCGCCTGAAGCTCGGTTTCCATGTCAGCGAGGCGGAATTGCAGCCCCTGGAACTGGTCGATGCTCTGCCCGAATGCCTTGCGCTCGCCCATATATTGCAGCGTCAGGTCCAGCGCCGCCTGAGCGCCGCCGAGGCTGCAGGCCGAGATATTCAGCCGCCCGCCATCCAGCCCCGCCATGGCATAGCGGAACCCCTTGCCCTCTTCGCCCACCAGATTTTCCGCCGGGACGTGGCAATCGTCGAACTGCACCTGCGCCGTGGGCTGACTGCGCCAGCCCATTTTGTCCTCTAGCCCGCCAAAGGACAGGCCGGGCGTGCCATCCTCGACATAGAGCGTGGAAATTCCCCTAGGCCCATCCTCGCCGGTGCGCACCATGCACAGATAGGCGTCGGAATAGCCGCCGCCGGAGATGAACGCCTTGGTGCCGTTCAGCACATAGCCGTCATTGCTGCGCGCGGCGCGGGTTTTCAGCGCCGCCGCATCGCTGCCAGATCCCGGTTCGGTCAGGCAATAGGACAATACCGTGTTCATGCTCAGCACGTCGGGCAGCACCCGGGCCTTCAACGCGTCGTCGGCAAAGCTGTCGAGCATCCGCGCGCACATGTTGTGGATCGACAGGAACGCCGCGACCGAGGGGCAGGCCATCGACAGCGCTTCGAAGACCAGCGTCGCGTCCAGACGGGTCAGCCCGGCGCCGCCCGATTCCTCGGACACGTAGAGGCCGCCGAACCCCAATTCGCCCACCTTGGGCCAGAGCGCCTTGGGGATGGTCCCATCAGCCTCCCACTGGCGGGCATGGGGGGCGATTTCGTCCTGCCCGAAGGCGCGGGCCATGTCGAAAATCGCGGTCTGTTCCTCGCTGAGTGCAAAATCCATCCTTGTGTCCTTTCGGCTGGCGAACTGGACTTTCGTGTAGTCACCAATCCTTGCAGCAGTTTTGCAGGATCGGTGCCACTGACATGCGAATGCACGGGCGGGCCTGTAATTACAGGCTAACGCCCGTGCCAGCGAATGGAAAGACTGGGATCGCGCGTCCGTGCGCGATCAGATCAGGCGAACCTGCGTGCCCACGGCCGTCAGCGCGAACAGTTCCTTGATATGCGGGTTATACAGCCCGATACAGCCCGAGCTGCTCTGCCGCCCGATCTTACGCGTGTCGTGGGTGCCGTGGATCAGATAGGCGGGCCAGGTGAAATACATCGCGTGAGTGCCCAGCGGATTGCCCGGACCGGCCGGCATGAAGGCGGGCAGGGTGGGGTCGCGCTCGCGCATGTTGGCGGTCGGCGTCCATGTCGGGCCGACCTTCTTGCGCACGATCTCGGTATAGCCGCGCTTGGTCATTTCCTCGCTCATCGGCACCGACGATGGGAACAGGCGGTAAGTCTGATCGTCAGCGCCCCAGTAATGCACGGCGCGACTGGTGGTGTCACACAGGATCGCGCCCTTGCCCAGCGTGTCGAAATGATCGCGCCAATCCTGGCGGACGAACGACGACACGTTGCGGCGCACCGGTACCTGATCGCGGATCACCGGCTCGACGGCGGGAAATGCCTCGTCGACGGGCATTGCAATATCCTGCGCGCGCAGGATCGAGGGCGTGAACAATGCGGCACCGGTCGCCAACAGGGCGTCGCGGCGGGAGAATCGGATTTTTGGCATGAGAACGGTCCTTTCGTGCTCAATTCCTTGTCCCTCTTAATATGGCGCGGTCGCGCGGTTTTAAAGGGGAGTCGCGTCTTTATCGCGCGGATTTGATGTTTGACTGTGGCATATTTGGCCGCATGGCATGATCGGAAGAACCCCCCGGTCGTGACGACCGGGGGTGTGTGCAAGCCGCCTTGCGCGTTGCGGCGCTATCACTCCATGACGGGAATGTTGAAATCGCCGCCATCCTTGATGCCGCTGGGCCAGCGGGCGGTCACGGTCTTGGTCTTGGTATAGAACTTGAACGCGTCCGGCCCGTGCTGGTTCAGATCGCCAAAGCCCGATTTCTTCCAGCCGCCGAAGGTGTGATAGGCCAGCGGCACCGGGATCGGGAAGTTGATCCCGACCATGCCGACATTCACCCGGTCGGCGAAATCGCGCGCGGCATCGCCGTCGCGCGTAAAGATCGCCACGCCGTTGCCGTATTCATGGTCAGTGGCCATGGCCAGCGCCTCTTCGTAGTCCTGGGCGCGCACGGTGGTCAGGACCGGACCGAAAATCTCGGTCTTGTAGATGTCCATGTCGGTCGTGGCATGGTCGAACAGGTGCGGGCCGACGAAAAAGCCGTCCTCGTAGCCCTGCAATTTGAAGTCGCGCCCGTCCACCAACAGCTTGGCGCCCTGGTCGATGCCGGTCTGCACCAGACGCGCGATGTTCTCTTTCGCGGCGGCGGTCACGACGGGGCCGTAATCCACGTCTTCGCCCGCAGTATAGGGGCCGACCTTCAGCTTTTCGACACGCGGCACCAGCTTTTCCATCAGGCGGTCGGCGGTCTCGTCGCCCACCGGCACCGCGACCGAGATCGCCATGCAGCGTTCGCCCGCAGCCCCGAAACCGGCACCGACCAGCGCGTCGGCGGCCTGATCCAGATCGGCGTCCGGCATGATGATCATGTGGTTCTTGGCACCGCCGAAACACTGCACCCGCTTGCCGTTCTCGCAACCGCGGGCATAGATATACTGAGCGATCGGGGTCGAGCCGACGAAGCCGACCGCCTGGATCGTCTCGTTGTCGAGGATCGCATCGACCGAATCCTTGTCGCCGTTGATCACCTGCAACACGCCATCGGGCAGGCCGGCCTCGGTCATCAGTTCCGCCAGCATCAGCGGCACCGAGGGGTCGCGCTCGGACGGTTTCAGGATCATCGCGTTGCCGCAAGCCAGCGCCGGACCCATTTTCCACATCGGGATCATGGCCGGGAAGTTGAACGGCGTGATGCCCGCGACCACGCCCAGCGGCTGGCGCATGGAATAGATGTCGATGCCGCGGCTGGCACTGGCGGTGTATTCGCCTTTCAGCAGGTGCGGCGCGCCGATGCAGAATTCGACGACTTCCAGACCGCGCTGCACGTCGCCCTTGGCGTCGGGGATGGTCTTGCCGTGTTCGCGGCTCAGCGCCTCGGCCAGCTTTTCCATGTCGCGATTGACCAGACGGACGAACTCCATCAGCACCCGGGCCCGGCGCTGCGGGTTGGTGTTGGCCCAGCCCTCCTGCGCCTTTGCGGCCGAGTCCACGGCCTTGGCCAGTTCCTCTTGCGTGGCCAGCGGCACCTTGGCCTGCACCTCCCCGGTGGCGGGATTGTAGACGTCGGCAAAGCGGCCCGACGTGCCCTTGACGTGCTTGCCGTCGATGTAATGGGTCAGTTCCTGCATGGGATCTTTCCTTTCAAACTGGTTCTGTCGCACCATAGGCTTGCAAAAAACGGCTGAACAGAGGCAAGATTTCAAACACGTTTTGCAGCTTTGCAAAGGGGGGCGGATGGACGCGCATTGGGACGACCTAAGAATCTTTCTCGCCGTGGCCCGCGCCGAAAGCCTGTCGGGGGCGGGGCGGGTGCTGAAGCTGGACCCGGCGACGGTGGGGCGTCGCATCGCACGGCTGGAAAGCGCGCTGGCGGCGCCGGTTTTCGTCAAGTCACCGCAAGGTTATACGCTGAGCGCGGCGGGCGAGCGGTTGCTGGCCCATGTCGAAACCGCCGAGCAGGCGATGCGCGCCGCGACCGACGCGCTGGCCGGACCCAGCGAAAGCCTGTCGGGCGCGATCCGCATCGGCGCACCGGATGGGTGCGCCAATTACGCGCTGCCGCAGGTCTGCGCCGCCATCGCCGCCGAAAACCCCGATCTCGACATCCAGATCGTCGCCCAGCCGCGCGTGGTCAACCTGTCGCGGCGCGAGGCCGACATGGCGATCACCGTCAGCCCGCCCACCGCCGGACGGCTGCTGGTGCACAAGATCACCGATTATCACCTGCATCTGGTCGCCGCGCAAAGCTATCTGGATGTCAGCCCGCCGATTCGCGGCCCGGGCGATCTGCGCGGCCAGCGCATGATCGGCTACATTCCCGACATGATATTCGACGCCGAACTGGATTACCTGGCCGATCTGGGGGTCGAGCGCGTGCCGCTGGCGTCCAATTCTGTGCCCGTGCAACTGAACCTGGCGGCGCAGGGGGCGGGGCTGTGCGTGGCGCATGATTTCGCGCTTCCCAATCATCCTGAACTGCACAAGCTGCTGACCGACCGGATCGCGCTGACGCGGGCGTTCTATCTTGTGCGCCATCAAGGCGACCAGCGCAGCGAGCGTTTGAACCGTCTGGCTGACGCGATAAGCGAAGGTTTGCGCGATGAAGTGACGCGATTGCAGAGGTTGACTTGACTTGTCCGCTTGTTGCGGCGACGCTGGTCTTAACGAAAGAATATTGCGGAGACGTTGCGTCATGCTTGTCCATCAATTGCTGAAGACCAAAGCCCTCACCGGGGTTCTGACGGTGAAACCCGATGCGAGCGTCGCCGAAGCAGCGGCGATTCTGGCGCAGCACCGGATCGGGTCGATCGTTGTGTCCCAGGACGGAAATGCGCCCGACGGCATCCTGTCCGAACGCGACATCGTGCGCGAACTGGCGCAGACCGGCGGGGCTTGCCTCCCCCATCCGGTGCGCGATTACATGACCACCAAGGTCGAGACCTGCACCAGCCAGTCCAGTTCTCAGGAACTGATGGCGCGCATGACCGAGGGACGTTTCCGCCACATGCCGGTTATCGACAATGGCAAGATGATCGGCGTCATCAGCATCGGTGACGTGGTCAAGGCGCAATTGTCGGAACTGTCGATGGAGAAAGAGGCGCTGAAAGGCATGATCATGGGGCATTGATCTTGCCGCGCGCGTGGCGAAACCCACGCGCCGGCGGACAAATGCGGTGACGATGGCTTGATCGGCGGGCGCGCTTGTGGTTGCGTGTGCGGCATCGTCCGACACAGAAGGAAGCCGTGATGCGCATCGGTCTTTACCCCGGAACCTTCGACCCGATCACGCTGGGACATATCGACATCATCCGCCGCGCGGCCATGATGGTGGACCGGCTGGTGATCGGGGTCGCCATCAACCGTGACAAGGGGCCGCTGTTCTCGCTTGAGGAACGCGTCGCGATGATCGAGGCGGAATGCGCCAAGCTGAGCGAACAGACCGGCAGCGAGATCGTCGCGCATCCGTTCGAGAACCTGCTGATCGATTGCGCCAACGATGTCGGTGCGCAGATCATCCTGCGCGGCCTGCGTGCGGTGGCCGATTTCGAATACGAATACCAGATGGTCGGCATGAACCGGATGCTGGACGACAGCGTGGAAACCGCGTTCCTGATGGCCGATGCCAAGCACCAGGCCATCGCCAGCAAGCTGGTTAAGGAGATCGCCCGTCTGGACGGCGACGTGTCCAAATTCGTCACGCCCGCCGTCAACAAGGCCCTGCTTGACCGGCTGGGCAAGCGGTAACGCGTTCTCGCTTCAGCGCCAGAACGCCATCCATTCGATCAGATCGAACATCCGCTTGCCCAGAAACACCATGTGTTGCGAGCCGAACAGCATCAGATCCAACGCAACCAGGGCGGCAATCAGCAGGCCCAGAATCAGGGCGATCGGGTTGGTCATGCGGGCACCCACGCGGCAAGCGGCATTGCCCGGACGCGGGGACCGGGCAGGGGCAACAACGTCGGAAATCAGCCGTTGATCCGGCCCATTGCCACGGCTACGTCGGCCATGCGCACCGAGAAACCCCACTCGTTGTCATACCAGGCCAGAACCCGCACAAGACGGCCATCGACGACGCGGGTCTGATCGGGCGCGAAGATGCTGCTTTCGTCGGTGTGGTTGAAATCGACCGAGACCTTGGGTTCGGGATCATAGGCCATGACGCGGCCCATCGGCCCCTTGACCGCCTCGGCGACGGCGGAATTGACCTGCTCCACCGTGACATCGCGCGCGGCACGGAAGGTCAGATCGACCGCCGAGACGTTGGGCGTGGGCACCCGGATGGCCGACCCGTCCAGCCGCCCCTTGAGGTTGGGCAGCACCTCGCCCAGGGCCTTGGCGGCGCCGGTGCTGGTCGGGATCATCGCCATCGCGGCGGCGCGGGCGCGGTAGAGATCCTTGTGCCGCCGGTCCAGCGTCGGCTGGTCGCCGGTATAGGCATGGATCGTGGTCATGATGCCATGTTCGATGCCGATCGCGTCATCCAGCACCTTGGCCAGAGGCGCAAGGCAATTGGTGGTGCACGACCCGTTCGACACCATCGTATCGCCCTTTTCCAGCATGTCGTCATTCACGCCGAAAACGATGGTCTTCTGCACGTTCTTGCCCGGCGCCGACAGCAACACCGACTTGGCTCCGCGCTCCAGATGCACGTTGGCCTTGTCGCCATCGTTGAACTGGCCGGTGCATTCCAGCACCACGTCGCAGCCCGACCAGTCAAGCTCGGCCGGATCGTAGGTCGAGAACATCTCGATCTCGCCCCGGCCCAGATCGAGGCTGCGCTCGCCCACCTTGATCTCGCCCGGAAAGCGGCCGTGGACGCTGTCGTAACGCAGCAGATGCGCCGCCGTTTCCAGCGGCCCGGTGGCGTTGGCCTTGACCACGCGGATATCGTCACGCCCGCTCTGGGCGATATGGGACAGGGTGCACCGGCCGATGCGGCCAAATCCGTTGATTCCGACATTGATGGTCATGGTCACTTTCTCCGCTGCTCGGGGTCTTTGGCGGATATAGCCGGGCGGGCAACATATAAAAAGGGAGAAAACGCCGCATTATGAGCCTGTTAGCGCAAACCCGGCGCGATTGCGCCAATGTCGTCTCGCTTGTTGGCGCGAAAACCGTTTCCACTTTCGCCGATGCGCTCTAGGTTTTGCGGGACGGATGCGAAAAAGGGATGCGGAATGAGCGGATTACTGGCCTTGCTGGACGATGTCGCGGGCATTGCCAAGGTGGCAGCGGCCTCGGTCGATGACGTGGCGGGGCAGGCGGCCAAGGCCGGAGCCAAGGCGGCGGGCGCGGTGATCGACGACGCGGCGGTGACGCCGAAATATATCCAGGGCTTCGCGCCCGCGCGGGAACTGCCGATCATCTGGCGGATCGCCAAGGGGTCGTTCAAGAACAAGCTGCTCTATCTGCTGCCGGTGGCGCTGTTGCTGTCGTCTTTCGCGCCGTGGGCGATACCGCCGCTCCTGATGCTGGGCGGCGCGTATCTGTGTTTCGAGGGGGCGGAAAAGATCGCCCATCTTCTGTTTCCCCATCCCCCGGACCCGCAAGAGGCGCAGAAGGCGCCGCAGGATGCGACGCATCTGGAGGAACAGAAGGCCTCGGGGGCGATCAAGACGGATTTCATCCTATCCGCCGAGATCATGACCATCGCCCTGTCCGAAATCCCGCACAGCACGGTCTGGATGGATGCGGCGACGCTGGCGGTGGTGGGCATCGGCATCACGGTGGTGGTCTATGGCAGCGTGGCGCTGATCGTGAAGGCCGACGATGTGGGGCTTCTGATGGCCGAACAGGGGCGATTTTCGCTGACAAGGCATGTCGGGCGGGGGGTCGTCAAGGCGATGCCCGGCGTGCTGAAACTGCTGATGATCGTCGGCACGGCGGCGATGCTCTGGGTCGGCGGATCGATCATCGTGCACGGGCTGGAGCAACTGGGATTCGGCTGGCTGGGCCATCGCATCCATGATCTGGCGATGGCTGTCGCCGGGACCGTGTCGGAGCAGTTCCGCGGAGCGGTGCAATGGTTGAGCACGGCGGCGATGGACGGCCTGTTCGGGCTGGTGCTGGGGATGGGGTTGATCCCGCTGGCCAAGGGCGTGATCACCCCGGTCTGGCAGAAGGTGGTGGCGGTATTTCCGTGAGCAGGGGCGGGGTGAACCCCGCCCTACGCCGGTTTCCATCGTAGGGCGGGGCTTGCCCCGCCGCGCGTCACGCCAGAAGCGTCTTGACCTTTTCGACGACCGCGTCGGCGGTGATGCCGAAATGTTCGAACAGATCGCCCGCCGGGGCCGAGGCGCCGAAGCTGTCCATGCCGATGAAGGCGGCCTTGGCCTCGCGCCCGCGCTCGCCCAGAAGCCAGCGGTCCCAGCCCTGACGCGCGGCCGCCTCGATCCCGACGCGCACCGGCCCGGCGGGCAGGACGCGCTTGCGATAGCTTTCGTCTTGTTGTGCGAACAATTCCATGCAGGGCATGGAGACGACCCGGGTGCCTATGCCCTGCTTCTGCAGCGCATCGCGCGCCGCCAGCGCGATTTCCACCTCGGAGCCGGTGGCGATCAGGATCGCCTGACGCTTGCCCTCGGAATCGGCCAGAACATAGGCGCCCTGCGCGGTCAGGTTCTTCGTCTTATGCTGCGTGCGCACGGTGGGCAATCCCTGACGGGTCAGCGACAGGACCGAGGGCGTGTTCGTCGAGGTCAGCGCCAGTTCCCAGGCTTCGGCGGTTTCCACGGTGTCGGCGGGGCGGAAGACATGGGTGTTCGGCGTCGCGCGCGAGATCGCCAGGTGTTCGATGGGCTGGTGCGTCGGCCCGTCCTCGCCCAAGCCGATGCTGTCATGGGTCATCACGAACACGGTCGGCACCTTCATCAGCGCGGCCAGCCGCATCGCAGGGCGGGCGTAGTCGGTGAAACACATGAAGGTGCCACCATAGGGGCGCACGCCGCCATGCAGCGCCATGCCGTTCATCGCCGCCGCCATGCCGTGTTCGCGGATGCCGTAATGGATATAGCGCCCCTTGCGGTTGTCCATATCGAACACGCCCAGATCGGCTGTCTGGGTGTTGTTCGATCCGGTCAGATCGGCGCTGCCGCCGACGGTTTCGGGCATGATCGGGTTGATCACCTCAAGCACCCGCTCCGAACTGGCTCGGGTCGCGATCTTGGGGGCGGATTCGCTGATCTGCTTTTTCAGCGCGCGGATCGTCGCCGACAGGCGTTTGGGCGCCTCACCGGCCAGTTCGCGATTGAATTCGTTCTGCTTGCGTTCGGACAGAGCGGCAACGCGGTCGTTCCAGTCGCCGCGCAGACTGGCACCGCGCGCGCCTATTTTCTCCCAGGCCGATTTGACATCCTCGGGAATCTCGAACGGACCGTGGTTCCAGCCATAGGCCTGCTTGGCATCCTGCAATTGCTGGTCGTCGGTCAGCGCGCCGTGCCCCTTGGCGGTGTCCTGTGCGGCGTGGCCCAGTGCGATGTGGGTCTTGCAGGCGATCATCACGGGCTTGTCGCCCTTGCGCGCGCGGGTCAGCGCATCGTCGATCTGATCGGGATCGTGGCCGTCGATCTCGATCACGTCCCATCCGGCGGCACGAAAGCGCATCGGCTGGTCGGTGACGTCGGAAAGGTCGACCGGACCGTCGATGGTGATGTTGTTGTTGTCCCAAAGCACGACCAGCTTGCTCAGCTTCTGGCGACCGGCGAGGGTGATCGCCTCCTGGCTGACGCCTTCCATCAGGCACCCGTCCCCGGCGATCACATAGGTGAAATGATCAACGATCTTGCGGCCATAGCGGGCGCGCTGGATTTCCTCGGCAATGGCGAAACCGACCGCGTTGGCGATCCCCTGACCCAGGGGGCCGGTGGTGGTTTCGATCCCCGAGGCCAGAAAGTTCTCGGGATGGCCCGCGGTCTTTGCGCCCAGCTGGCGAAAGTTGCGGATCTCGTCCAGGGTGATGTCGGGATTGCCCGTGAGGTAAAGCAGCGAATAGAGCAGCATCGAGCCATGCCCGGCGGACAGGATGAACCGGTCGCGGTCGGGCCAGTCGGGCGCCGCCGCGTCGAACTTCAGGTGTTTCTCGAACAGGACGGTGGCGACATCGGCCATTCCCATCGGCATGCCGGAATGGCCGGAATTCGCGGCATGTACCGCATCCAGGGTCAGGGCGCGGATGGCGGTGGCCTTGGACCAGTGGTCGGGGTTTGCATTGCGCAGGGCTGTCAGATCCACGGGTCGCTTCCTTTCGGGTTGTCCGGCATATGTCTGCTGAATAACAGCCAACCTCCAAAGATCAAGCGCAAGGCGGCGGCGGTCGATCGCCGGCGTGAGGGCCACGCGCCAAGTGGTTGAAAGCAAAGGGGAGGCATTTTAAGCAGTCATTGGTTACACTGGAGCGATCACGGGGCACGGCGATTCGCGGCATATGCGCGGGCACCGCGCAGATCCGGGACGAACCGCAAAAGGAAGGTAACGGGGATGAGCGAAATCGACGACCTGCAGCGCCGGATCACGGCTGCGATGCAACGGATCGGGACCGGGGTCGAGACGCTGGCCGCACGGGCGCAAACGCCTGCCGTTCCTGCGACGCAGGAACCGACACCCGATCAGGTGGCGCTGGAGGAGGCGCTGGAAGAGGAAAAGCTGGCCAATGCCCAGCTGGAGGAACGGTTGCGCGCGCTCAAGACGCGCCACGGCGAAGAGATCGCCGCGTTGAAGGCGGGCGCGGACAACAGTGCGGAACTGGACGCGCTGCGCGCCGAACTGGACGCCCAGCACCAGTTGATGGCTGGTCTGGACAAGGATCTCCAGCGGCTGCGGCAGGCCAACGACCAGTTGCGCGACAGCAACGAGGCGCTGCGCCGGGCGAACGAAAACGGCGTCGGCGAGCCGGAATTGATCAACAGGGCGCTGGAGGCCGAACTGGAAGGGCTGCGTGCCGCCCGCGCCACCGACCTGGCCGAGGCGAATGCGGTGCTGGCCAAGCTGGAACCGTTACTGGCAGGGGCGCCGAACCTGCCCGAAGGAGAGGAACACTAGATGCCGGAAGTGATCATTCAGATCGGCGGGCGCGATTTCGAGGTGTCCTGTCAGGACGGCGAGGAACCCTATCTGCAATCCGCCGCCAAGATGCTGGACGACGAGGCGCAAGTGCTGTCCGAGCAGATCGGGCGGATGCCCGAATCGCGCATGTTGCTGATGGCGGGGTTGCTGCTGGCGGACAAGACCGCCTCGGTCGAGGACCGCATCAAGGAAGTCGAGGCGCAACTGGCGCAGCGCGACGCCGAGCTGGAGCGCCTGCGTTCAGCCCCCGCACCCGCGCCCGAACGGGTCGAGGTGCCGGTGGTGCCCGCCGCCGTGACCGATACGCTGGCCGAACTGGCCGCACGGGCCGAGGCGCTGGCGGATTCGGTCGAGGAAAAGGGGCAGGGATAAGCCGCGAGAGACAATTTCGGAATGCTCGCGGGCGCGGCTCTGACCATGGCCGCGCTTCCCCGCGGATGCGGAAACCATCTCCGCAATCGATCTTTGCGAGCGCGGCGCGGACGTGCCGGTGGTCTATGTCAATCCGCCAAACGGTGACGATCCGTCCCTTGCGATCCAGATGGCCGAGGGTCGGCTGATCCATCTGGAACAGATCGTTTCGGCATCGGGCACGCGTTATGGCTGGCCGTCGGACGGATCGTTTCGTGAATGGTGGGAGCATCAGGGCACAGCGATGCTGAACCGGGTCGATGCCGAAAACGACGAGATCACGCCGATATATCGCAACTGCGTGCCGCAGGAATAGCGGCGCGCAGTCCGGTATCTATCGGCGCCACATGCGTGGCGATGACGTCAGGTGTTGGCTTCGCGGATCTTGTCGGCGGCGTCCTTGTCATAGGTCACACCGTTGTTTTCGAACAGCGTGTCCAACTCGCCCGACAGGGTCATCTCGGTGATGATGTCGCAACCGCCGACGAATTCGCCCTTGACGTAAAGCTGCGGAATGGTCGGCCAGTCGGAATAATCCTTGATGCCTTGGCGGATGTCCTCGTCCGCCAGCACGTTGATGTCGGCAAAATTGACGCCCATGTAGTTCAACACACCCGCCACGCGCGAGGAAAACCCGCATTGCGGCATTTCCTTGGTGCCTTTCATGTAAAGCACCACGTCGTTGGATTTCACCGTCTCGTCGATCCGGGTCTTTGCGTCTGTCATCTGGAATATCCTCGCGTTGTTCGGTCTGGTGTCCGGAATGGAATCAGTCGGGCGCCTTGGTGGTCAGGGCCAGCGCGTGCAATTCGCCCTGCGGGCCGTCCATCTTGCCCTCGAGCGCGGCATAGACGGCGCGTTGCTGCTGCACACGGTTCTTGCCGCGGAAGCTTTCGTCGATCACCTCGGCGGCAAAATGGTTTCCATCGCCGGCAAGGTCGGTGATCGTCACCTTTGCGTCGGGAAAACTGGCGCGGATCAGATCCTCGATTTCGTGGGCTTGCATGGCCATGGGCGCTCTCCTCATAGTCTGACCCAGATGTAGGCCGCGCCGCGCCGGGCTGCAAGGGCAGGGGCGCGGCGCGGATTCAGCCGATCGCGGCCTCGAAAGCCGAGCGATAGAGGGCCGAAAGCTCCTCCATCCCTGCCTCGGAACCGCCGACGCGGAAGCTGCTGCCGCCGAATCGGCCGACGCAGGCAATCGGCACGCCGGCCTGTCTGGCGGCGATCATCAGCGCCTCCGCCTGATCGAAATTGCAGGCCACCAGATACCGCGCCTGATCCTCGCCGAACAGGGTCTCGCTGGGGGCAGCGTCAAGCGACACGCCGATGCCGGCGGCTTCGGCCAGTTCGAACGCCGCCAGCGCAAGACCGCCATCCGACAGGTCGGTACAGGCGCGGATCAGGTCACGATTGGCGCGGATGAAATCGCCGTTGCGACGCTCGGCCACCAGATCGACCGGTGGGGCGTCGCCTTCTTCGCGGTTGAAGACTTCGGCCAGCAGGGCGGATTGACCCAGATGGCCCTGGGTCTCGCCGATCACCAGCGCCTGATGGCCCTCGCGCACGTCATAGCCGATGATCTCGTCCGGATGCGCCAGCAGCCCGATGGCGCCGATGGTCGGGGTGGGCAGGATCGCCTCGCCATCGGTTTCGTTATAAAGCGACACGTTGCCCGACACGATGGGCATGTCGAGCGCCGAACAGGCCGCGCCGATGCCTTTGATCGCGCCGACGAACTGGCCCATGATCTCGGGGCGTTCGGGGTTGCCGAAATTGAGGTTGTCGGTGCTGGCCAGCGGCATCGCGCCCACGGCGGTGAGGTTGCGGTATGCCTCGGCCACCGCCTGCTTGCCGCCCTCTTCGGGATTGGCGCGCACATAGCGCGGCGTCACGTCGCTGGTGAAGGCCAGCACCTTGTCGGTGCCATGCACCCGCACCAGACCCGCGCCCTGACCGGGGATGCGGATCGTGTCGGCCATGACCATCGTATCGTATTGCTCGTAAACCCATTGCTTGGCGGCATAATTTGGCGAACTTATCAGCGCGCGCAGCCCATCCACCGGGTCGATCTGGGGCACGTCGCCCAGCGGCGCGGCGGGCGCGGTTGGCTCCCAGTCGCGGTCGTATTCGGGTGCGGAGCCGGCCAGCGTGGCCAGCGGCAGATCGGCCATCACCTTGTCGTTGTGCAGGATCAGGAACCGGTCCTCGGGGATGGTTTCGCCGACGATGGCGAAATCGAGATCCCATTTCTCGAAGACCGCGCGGGCCTCGGCCTCTTTTTCGGGGCGCAGCACCATCAGCATGCGTTCCTGGCTTTCCGACAGCATCATTTCATAGGCGGTCATGTTCTCTTCGCGCTGGGGCACGCATTCCAGCGTCAGCTTGACGCCCAAGCCGCCCTTGTCGCCCATCTCCACGGCCGAGCAGGTCAGCCCGGCCGCGCCCATGTCCTGGATCGAGATCACCGCGCCGGTTTCCATCAGTTCCAGCGTGGCCTCCATCAGGCGCTTTTCGGTGAACGGATCGCCGACCTGCACGGTGGGACGCTTGTCCTCGATGCTGTCGTCGAATTCGGCGCTGGCCATGGTCGCGCCGCCAACCCCGTCGCGGCCCGTCTTGGCCCCGAGATAGACCACCGGCATGCCGACACCGCTGGCCGCCGAGTAGAAAATCTTGTCGGCATCCGCCAGACCGGCGGCAAAGGCGTTGACCAGACAATTGCCGTTATAGGCGGGATGAAAGCGCACCTCTCCGCCCACGGTGGGCACGCCGAACGCATTGCCATAACCGCCAATGCCCGAAACCACGCCATGGACAAGACTGCGGGTTTTCGGATGATCGGTCGCTCCGAAGGACAGCGCGTTCATCGCGGCAATCGGTCGCGCGCCCATGGTGAAGACATCGCGCAGGATACCGCCCACGCCGGTCGCGGCACCCTGATAGGGTTCGATATAGGAGGGGTGGTTGTGGCTCTCCATCTTGAAGATGATCGCCTGACCGTCGCCGATATCGACAACGCCGGCATTTTCGCCGGGGCCGCAGATCACTTGCGGGCCGGTGGTGGGAAGGGTGCGCAGCCATTTCTTGGAGGATTTGTAGGAACAATGTTCGTTCCACATCGCCGAAAAGATGCCCAGTTCGGTGAATGTCGGCTCGCGATTCAGGATGCGCAGGATATTGGCGTATTCCTCGGGCTTCAGTCCGTGGCTTGCGATCAGGTCGGGCGTGATTTCAGGTTCTTGCATCCGGTCAGGTCCCCAGCAGCTTGATTGCGGCCCCTGTTAGTGCATGGCCGCGCAATGGGAAAGGCCCGATGGATATTCGCCGGCATGTGCGGGCGGCTATTCCCACCAGCGGTCGATATGGGCGATGTCCGCATCGCTCCAGCCGAAGTGATGCGCCAGTTCATGGATCAGGACGTGGGTTATCAGATCTTCCAGGGCGACGTCGCCGCGCGCGCGCCATTCGGCGAGAATCGGGCGGCGGAACAGCCAGATCACATCCGGCGCGCCGGGTTGATCGAAAACCGATTTCTCGGTCATCGGGATGCCCTCGTACAGCCCGGTGAGATGCAGGGGATCGTCGATGCCGAGCGCCTGCAACATGTCGTCGTCCGGCCAATCCACGATGTTCAGCGCCACCTGTTGCGCTGCCCCGCGGAACGCCGCTGGCAATCCGTCGAGCGCGTCGCGGGCGATGGTGTGGAACCTTTCGAGATCGGCCATACAAGCCGCTCCTGTCTTCGATGATGGCCGCACCTTATGGTCCCGTCGGCCGGCAAAGACAAACTGATCGGATGGTTCCGGTGATTCTGACATGTAATTCACAGATGTTCTTAAAATGTTCTTTACAGCGAGCGAAGAAAATGAGAACAAAGAGGTAACAAAAGGTTAATCACGTCGGGAGAACTTGCCATGATGGATCAGATCAGAACCGCCCTGCAACAATCGCGCGATACGCTGTTGCCCGACGCGGTCGGACTGGCGTCGCTGGTCATCATGCTTGTGGTGGCGCTGCATCTGCCGAACGTTCTCTGACACCGGGCTCTGCCTGCGTCCTTCGTGCCGGATCGCCGCGTTTGCGTCCTCGAAACCGGAGATGGAACTGCCTGTCCTGTCCGATGCTTTTCGGCAAATATACGAAAGACGCTCCGACTGCCGCCGCCATCCAGACAGGATGCGCGGCGGTTTTTTTTGTGCTCAGGCGCAGGCTGCGGTTTCGGCTTTCTCGATCGCTTCGGCGGTCGCTTCGATGGCCAGCAGGATCGAGGCGTGGCGGTTCTTGTAATTGCGCGCCGGCATGAGAACCTCGAACCCCTCGAACGGCGCATCAGGCAGGGGGCCGTCCTGTTTCAGCATCGCGCGCAGTTGATCGCGCGCGGTTTCGATCTGCGTGCGGGTGGTTCCGATGACGCCCGCACCAACCACCGCGGCGGCGGCCTGTCCCAATGCGCAGGCCTTGACGTCCTGGGCGAATTCCGCGACGCGCCCGTCCTTGAGGTTCAGATCCACCGTCACCGTGGAGCCGCAAAGCGGCGAGCGCCGCTTGACACGGGCCGCCGGTGTATCGAGTTGGCCGACATGCGGAATGTCCGCCGCCAGAGCCAGAATCCGGCCGGAATAGAGTTTGATCAGGTCGGTTTCACCGGACATGGCTGTTCCTTTCGCGCTGTTCCCCATAAATAGGGCAGAATACGGCAATGAAAAAGGCCATGGACATGTCATTTGATCCCGAATCGTTGAAATACAATGCCGACGGCCTGGTTCCCTGCATCGCACAGGAGGCCGCGACCGGCGAGGTGCTGATGCTGGCGTGGATGAATGACGGTGCGGTGCACCGCACCCTCGCGACCGGACGCGTCACCTATTGGTCGCGCTCGCGCGCGGCCTATTGGGTCAAGGGCGAAAGTTCGGGTCATGTGCAGGAATTGGTGGAGTTGCGGCTGGATTGCGACCGCGATTGCCTGCTGGCGCTGGTGCGCCAGACCGGGCCCGCCTGTCACACCAACCGGCGCAGTTGTTTCTATAGGGCGCTGCGCGATGGCGGCGAGGTCGAGGTGATGGCGCCGGTGGAGTGAATGGCCCTTGCGGGTATTTGGAGAAAGTGGAACGTCAGGGCGCTTTCAGTCCGACCATGGCGCGTATGTCGGCGGGGCTGGCGCCGTCGGCGCGGTATTTCGCAATGGCGCGCGCGTCGTCGCGTTTGGCCAGGCGTTTGCCGGTCTCGTCGCGGATCAGGCGGTGGTGGTGATATTCCGGCGTCGGCAGGTTTATCAGCTTCTGGAGCAGCACCTGCAGGGCGGTCGTTTCGAACAGGTCGGCGCCGCGGATCACGTGGGTAATCTCTTGTCCGGCGTCGTCGATGACGGCGGCGAGGACATAGGACGGGGTCTCGATCTCCTTGCGCCCGAGCACCGGGTCGCCGGTCCGGGTCAGAAGCTGATCGGCGGTGACCCGGTGCTCTCCGGGGTGGATCGGGCCGCTGTCGTGGAATGTCAGGGGGGTCGGAATGCGGTCGAGTGCCGCGCGCATGTTCAGGCGCAGGGCATCGCCGGGGCGGCGGCTGGATATCGGGCGGCCCCGGCAGGTGCCCGGATAGATCGCCGGGCCGGGCGCGCCCTCTTGCGGGGCGGAAAGCGCGGCGCGGATGTCGCTGCGCCGGCAGGAGCAGGGATAGATCAGGCCGTCATCGGCGAGGCGGTCGAGTGTTGCGGCGTAACGCGCAAGGTGTTCTGACTGGCGCAGCACCGGGGTTTCCCATGGCAGGCCCAGCCAGCGCAGATCGTCGTATATCTGCACCTCCCAATGCGGTCGGGCGCGGCTGGTGTCGGTGTCTTCGATCCGCAGCAGGAAGCGGCCATTGGCGGCGTGCGCCATGTCATGCGCCAGAAGTGCCGAATAGGCATGACCCAGATGCAGCGGACCGGTGGGCGATGGGGCGAAACGGGTGGTGAATGTCACGTCGATTCAGAGGGTTGCCGCAGATAGCTTATCTTCGGTCTGGTTCAACCAGGCGGTCCAGTCGGTTTTCGCGCGATCGGTATAGGCCTTGTAGCGGTCCCGCCGCCCGCGCCGCCCGCCCTTCAGCCCTTCGACCGGCGGGAACAGGCCGAAATTGACGTTCATCGGCTGGAACGTCTTGGCCTCGGCGCCGCCGGTGATATGGGTGACCAGCGCGCCCGACGCGGTGGTGGGGGGCGGTGCGGCGACGCATTTCCCGGTCAGTTCGGCGGCGGCCATGCGTCCGGCAAGCAGGCCCATGGCGGCGCTTTCGACGTAGCCTTCGACGCCTGTGATCTGTCCGGCAAAGCGGATATTGGGGCGCGATTTCAGGCGCATCTGTTCATCCAGAAGCGTCGGAGAATTGATGAAAGTGTTGCGGTGTATCCCGCCCAGACGCGCGAAGCGGGCGTTTTCCAGTCCCGGAATCATCCTGAAAACATCGGCTTGCGCGCCGTATTTCATCTTGGTCTGAAAGCCGACGATATTGTAGAGCGTCCCGAACGCATTGTCGCGGCGCAGCTGGACCACGGCGTGCGCCTTGATGTCCGGCTGATGCGGATTGGTCAGGCCGACCGGCTTCATCGGGCCATGGCGCAGGGTTTCGCGGCCACGCTCGGCCATCACCTCGATGGGCAGGCAGCCGTCGAAATAGCTGGCGGTTTCGCCGTCGTGAAACTCGGTCTTGTCGGCGGCGAGCAGGGCGTCGATGAACGCCTCGTAGGTCTCGCGGTCCATCGGGCAGTTGAGATAGGCGGTGCGTTCTTCCTCGGTCTCGCCCTTGTCATAGCGCGACTGCATCCACGCCTTGGACATGTCGATGCTGTCGAAATAGACGATCGGGGCGATGGCATCGAAGAAGGCCAGGGCATCGGTTCCGGTCTCGGCCCGGATCGCGGCGCCGAGCGCGGGCGACGTCAGCGGGCCGGTGGCGAAGATCCAGCTTCCGGATGAGGGAAGGGCATCGACCTCTTCATGTGTGACCGAGATGTTGGGATGCGCGCGCAGGCGTTCGGTGACGGTCGCGGCGAAAGGGTCGCGATCCACCGCCAGCGCGCCGCCTGCGGGCAGGCGATGGCGGTCGGCGCTGTCGATGATCAGCCCGCCTGCGGCGCGCATTTCCCAATGCAGCAGGCCGACCGCATTCTGTTCGTCGTCGTCCGAGCGGAAGGAGTTCGAACAGACCATTTCCGCCAGATCACCGGTCTTGTGGGCGAAGGTGCCGACCTTGGGGCGCATTTCGTGAATCACCACGCGCAGGCCCATCCGCGCCGCCTGCCAGGCCGCTTCGGAACCCGCCAGCCCGCCGCCGACGATATGCAGTGTATCGCTCATGCCGTTGCATGTAGGGCAGGGGGCGGCAAGGCGCAACGCCGCACGGTCTATTGCTGCCAGTCGGGGGTGCGTTTCTCGATGAAGGCGGCGATGCCCTCGGCGGTGTCGCGGTAGAGCATGTTTTCCACCATCACCTCGCCGGCATAGCCATAGGCCTGCTCAACAGGCAGTTGCAGTTGCTGGTAAAACGCCTGTTTGCCGATCTTGACCACGCTGCCGAGCTTCTGCGCTACCAGATCCGCGAGCGCGGTGGTTTCCGTCTCCAGATCCTCGGGCGGGACCACGCGGTTGATCAGCCCCAATTCCTGCGCGCGGGTGGCGTCCATGAACTGACCGGTGGTCAGCATCTCGAAGGCGTGCTTGCGCGGGATGTTGCGCGACAGCGCCACCATCGGCGTCGAGCAGAACAGGCCGATATTCACCCCGTTGACGCCGAACCGCGTGCCCTCGGCGGCCACGGCCATGTCGCAGGAGGCGACCAGTTGGCAGCCGGCGGCGGTGGCGATGCCGTGGGCCTGCGCGATCACCGGCTGGGGCAGGGATTGGATCGACAGCATCACCGCCGAACAGCGCTGGAACAGGTCGGCGAAATAGGCCTTGCCCCCATCTTCGGACTGCCGCGCCGCCGTCATCTGTTTCAGATCGTGACCGGCGCAAAATGCCTTGCCCGCGCCGGACAGGATCACGACGCGGATGTCGCGGTCGTCCTGCAGGGCCGTCAGCTGGCGCTGCAATTCGGCCAGCATCTCGTCGGACAGGGCGTTCAGCCGCTCGGGCGCGTTCATGCGCAGATGCGCCACGCCGCCGCTGTCGTTACGTTCCAGAATTGCCATCTTGCCCTCGCCTGACTTGTCTGGCCAACCTTACGTCACAGGCAAGGAGAGGAAAAGCATGTCGTTGGTCATGAGCAGGGAAGAGTTGGGCGCGTTTCTGGAAGAGGTGTTTCCCCAGATCCGGGACGAGTTCGTGATCGATGAACTGGTTTCGGGGGCGGTGACGATGCGCCTGCGCACGGACGAGCGCCATCTGCGTCCCGGCGGCACGGTGTCGGGGCCGACGATGTTCGCGCTGGCGGATGTTGCGGTCTATGCCATGGTGCTGGGCATGATCGGGCCGCAGGCGCTTGCGGTGACCACGAACTGCTCGATCGATTTCATGCGGAAACCGGCCGCAGGTCGTGACCTTGTGGCACGCGCCAGCCTGCTGAAGCTGGGCAAGGTGCTGGCGGTGGGCGATGTGCTGATCCATTCCGACGGGGTGGACAAACCGGTGGCGCGGGCGACGCTGACCTATGCGATCCCATCGGCGAAATGATGGGGTATATAGATACCTATTTAGCAACCTGCTGAAATCGCTTGCGTAATTCCCGTATGACTGACTTGACTGCGCAACGGGCACGCCGTAAACCCCGTTCATCAATTCGGGTGGGTCGCTTTTGTCACCGCCTTTCACGTCAAACAGGAATGTCCTGCCATGAAAACCTTTTCTGCCACACCAGCAGATATCGACAAGAAATGGATCCTGATCGACGCCGAGGGCGTCGTTCTGGGCCGTCTTGCCTCGATCGTCGCCACGCGCCTGCGCGGCAAGCACAAGCCGTCCTTCACGCCGCATATGGATATGGGCGACAATGTCATCGTCATCAATGCCGACAAGGTGCAGATGACCGGCAAGAAGCGGGATGAGCATTTTTATTGGCACACCGGCTATCCCGGCGGGATCAAGTCGCGCACCAAGCAGCAGATCCTGGATGGCGCGCATCCCGAGCGCGTGGTGATGCAGGCGGTCAAGCGGATGCTGCCCGGCAACCGTCTCAACCGCAAGGTTCTGACCAACCTGCGCGTCTATGCCGGCACCGATCACCCCCACGAGGCCCAAAGCCCCGAGGTTCTGGATGTCAAATCCATGAACAAGAAAAACACGCGGAGCGCATGAGAATGGCTGAAGAAATCAAGACACTCGACGGTCTGGAAGCGGCCGTGACCGAAAATATCGGCGCCGTTCAGGGCACCGAGGTCGAGCGTGAGCCCAAGCGGGACGATCTTGGCCGCTCCTACGCCACGGGCAAGCGCAAGGATGCGGTCGCCCGCGTCTGGATCAAGCCGGGTTCGGGCAAGGTCACGGTGAACGGCAAGGAAATCAACGCCTATTTCGCCCGTCCCGTGTTGCAGATGATCCTGCGTCAGCCGTTTCAGGTTGCCGGAGTCGAGGACCAGTTCGACGTGACCGCCACGGTCAAGGGCGGCGGTCTGTCCGGTCAGGCGGGCGCGGTCAAGCACGGCGTTTCCAAGGCGCTGCAGCTTTATGATCCCAGCTTGCGTGGTGCGCTCAAGGCCGCCGGGTTCCTGACCCGCGACAGCCGCGTGGTGGAACGCAAGAAATATGGCCGGGCCAAGGCGCGCAAGAGCTTCCAGTTCTCCAAGCGTTAAGATTGACCACACGGCACGAACGGGGGGTCGCGCGGTTGCGCGGCCCTTTTGCGTTGTGCGTGCCCTTGGCACCGGCGGCGCAAGGGATTATCACCGCGTTGTTCTGACCGGAAAATCACGCCCATGCCCATCAAGATACCCGCCAACCTGCCTGCCTATGACGTGCTGACCCGCGAAGGCGTGATGGTCATGTCCGAGGACGATGCCGCCCGGCAAGACATCCGCCCGTTGCATATCGGGCTGCTGAACCTGATGCCCCAGAAGATCCAGACCGAGAACCAGTTCGCCCGACTGATCGGGGCGACTCCGTTGCAGATCGATCTGACCCTGATCCGGATGAGCGATCACGAATCCAAGAATGCCTCGCCCGATCATATGGAGAGCTTTTATCACTCGTTCCGCGATATCCGCGAGCGCAAGTTCGACGGCGTTATCATCACCGGCGCGCCGATCGAGCATCTGGATTTCGACCAGGTCACCTATTGGGAGGAACTGCGCGAGGTGTTCGACTGGACGCAGACCAACGTGCATTCCACCTTCGGCGTCTGCTGGGGCGGGATGGCGATGATGAACCATTTCCACGGCATCGAGAAACACATCCTGCCGCGCAAGGCGTTCGGGTGCTTCCCGCATCGCAACCTGGCCCCGGCCTCTCCCTACTTGCGCGGTTTTTCCGACGTGTGCGTCGTGCCGGTCTCGCGCTGGACCGAGATGCGGCAGGAGGAGATCGACGCCGTGTCCGACCTGACCACGCTGCTGGGCAGTGACGAGGTCGGACCCTGTCTGGTCAAGGACGAAGCGCATCGCGCGCTCTATATCTTCAATCATTTCGAATATGACAGCGACACGCTGAAACAGGAATATGACCGCGATGTGGCCGCGAACACGCCGATCAACATACCGATCAACTATTATCCCGACGACGATCCGACGCAGAAGCCGTTGAACCGCTGGCGCAGCCACGCGCATCTGCTTTACGGCAACTGGATCAACCAGATCTACCAGACCACCCCTTTCGACATGACTCGCATTGGCCAATAAACTGCTCCTGGCCGGTCTTGCGCTGCTGGCGGGCCTGGTCCTGCTGGTGCAGTGGCGCGCGACTGCGCGCGAGACCCGCGCCGAGGCGACGCATCCGCCCGTCGGAGAGTTGATCGAGATCGATGGCGTGACGGTGCATGCGGCGGTGCGGGGCGAGGGGCCCGACGTGGTGCTGCTCCACGGCGCCAGCGGCAACCTGCGCGACATGACGTTTTCACTCGCGCCCCGGCTGGCGGGGAACTACCGCGTGATCGCGTTCGACAGGCCCGGTCTGGGCTATACCGACCGGCTGGGAGACGATGCGGCCAGCCTGCGCGCGCAGGCCGATCTGCTGTCGCGCGCGGCGGCGCGTCTGGGTGCGGACAAGCCGATCGTGATGGGCCAAAGCTATGGCGGCGCGGTGGCGCTGGCCTGGGCGGTGCATTTCCCCGACCGCCTGTCCGCGCTGGTGCCGGTTTCCGCGGTGTCCAACCCTTGGGAATCGGACCTCAGCCTGTTCTATCGCATCACGTCGTCGCGCCTTGGCAGCCTGCTGGCAGTGCCGGTTCTGACCGCGTTCGTTTCGCAAAACCGCATCGAAAGCGTGCTCGAAGATATCTTTGCCCCGCAAGAACCGCCCGAAGGCTACGGCGATCATATCGGCACGGGGCTAACCCTGCGCCGCGTGTCGCTGCGCGCCAATGCCGACCAGCGCGCCGCGCTGCTGGATGAAATCCGGGCGCTGCACACCGAATACGGACGCATCGACGTGCCCACCGAGATCGTGCACGGCACCGCCGACACCACCGTCGGCCTGTCGATCCATTCCGAAAAGCTGGTCGATCAGATCGAGGGCGCAACCCTGGCCCGGCTGCCCGGCATCGGTCACATGCCCCAGCATGCCGCGCAGGATCTGGTGGCCGCCGCCATCGACCGGGCGGCGCGGCGGGCGGGTTTGCGTTGATCGCCTTGCCATTCCATATTGCAGACCAGAGCAGTGCATAAAGGACGTGCCATGACCTTCCCTCCTGATGGAGCACCCGGCGGCGGCCCGTATCGCTGGCATGACTAAGCGCGGCTATCACCACGGCAATCTGCGGCAGGCCCTCATCGACGCCGCGCTGGACCTGATCCGCGACAAGGGGCCGACCGGTTTCACCCTCTCCGAAGCGGCGAAACAGGCGGGCGTGACCCCGGCGGCGGTCTATCGCCATTTCGACGGGCGCGAGGATCTGATCGCCGAGGGCGCGCGGCAGGGGTTCCTGATCTTTACCGAGCTGATGCAATATGCCTATGACGATGGCCAGCCCTCGGCGCTGGCGGCGTTCGAGGCGACGGGGCGGGCCTATCTGGCCTTTGCCCGCAAGCATCCCGGTCATTACATCGCGATGTTCGAAAGCGGCATCTCACCGAACCGCACCCCGGAACTGGCCGCCGCGGCGACCGCGGCACGCGGGGTGCTGGAGCGTGCCGCCGCCGATCTGTCGCGCCATATCCCGCCCGAAAAACGCCCGCCCGCGTCGATGTTCAGCGCCCATATCTGGGCGATGAGCCATGGCGTGGTCGAATTGTTCGCCCGTGGCGCGCCGGGCACCGGCTCGCCGTTCCCGCCCGAGGATCTGCTGGAAAGCGGCATCGGCATCTATCTGCGCGGGCTGGGTCTGATTCCGCCGGATAGCTAAGCGGCGCGGGCCGCGATGGCATCGGCGATGAGGGTCTCGAACCCGGCGGTGTCGCGCACCTCGGCGACCGCGTCGGCGGTGACGGTCACGCCCCAGTTCGCCATCGCCCGATAGCGCGGCTGGCGATGCGCCAGCGCCTGCGCATAGGTCCAGCGGATGAAGGTATCGGGATCGACCTCGTCCTCGCGGCACTGGTTCTGCGCCAGATACTCGTCCCAGACACGCGACAGGAAGGCGGGCTGATACGACATCGGCTTGGGCGCCTTGTCGAACCGCTGGATCAGGTTCTGCGTATGCGCCGCGTCGCCCTTGATCCAGACGGGCAGGGTATGGCGCGACAATTCCCGCAGGATCGCATCGTCGGGGTTCTCGGGATCGACCCATTCGCAGATCGACCCGCCGGTATCGCAGATGAAATGCGGATACTCATACAGCCGCTGCGCGCGGTCGATGAAGTATTCGGTATCCAGCAGCGCGTGGATCTCGGCGGTGCGGAACTGGTCCTGCCGGCGGCGGTATTCGGCAATCGGCAGCCCGCCCTTGTCCGGGTCGCCGGGTTTGCCCAGATAGGCGGCGACGGGCGTCAGGTTGTGAAAGCTCAGGTTCGAGCCGATATAGATCGAATCCGTCAGCAGCAGGTCGCGCAGGAACGGCACCTTCATCGCCTCGGCCTTGGCGTTGTCGGCGATGTATTCGCCCATGTAGCGGGTGCCGATGCGGTAATCGATGGAATAGTGGAACCAGTCTCCGGACTCGCGCAGCATCTGGCTGACATGGGTCTTGCCAAGGCCCGACATGCCGAAAAACAGCACCCGTTTATGCGCCGCGTCGCGCCACTCCTGCGCCGTTTCGTAAAGCATCCGCCGCCCCCTCGTATTGCGTGGCTTTCCTAGCCAGCAGGGGGGCGGCGGTCAAACCCGAAACGTTCAGAACCGATAGCCGAGCTTCACGCCGACGCCGAGAGCGTCGTTATCCTCGAAACGGCCACCGATATTTGCGGTCGTCACATTGCCGAGCCATGTGTAATTCAGTCCGGCGGCGACGATATAGGGGCCTTCCTCGTAACGGGCACCCAGCGTCACTCCCCATTTGCCGCTGGTCGGTCCGAGATTCGAAGACCGATTGGACTGATCGTTTTTCTCATAGGCCACTTGGAGCGAGCCGGACCAGTTTTCGTTGAACCGACGCCCGACGCCGAGCGTATAGGTCCAGCTATCATCGCGATACGAGATGAGCGGACCGCAATTGTCGGCGGGGTTGTATGCGCATTTCAGCGGATAAATGCCCGGATCAATGTCAAATTCCGACCAGTCGACCCAGCGGATGCTGCCGAAAATCAGCGTGTCTTCGGCAATGCCGGTCTGAAAATCCAGATTGACGGATTGCGGTGTATTGATTGTCGTCGTGCTGGTGTCGACGGTTGTTCCCAACGGTGTTGAGAGAACTTCGGTTGTTCGATTCTTGGTTTCAATGTCCGAGTTGTACGTTAGCGCCACGCGCAGCGCGATCTCCGGCTTCTCGTAAGAGACGCCCAGCACATAGCCAAACCCTTCATCAGCTTCGCCGTCTACGTAATAGTTACTGGGAGGAAAGGGTGGTGGGGACGGCAGCACGATATTGGCATTGGCCTTCAAGCGCTGAATGCGCAATCCGCCATGCATTCCGAAACCGCTATCGAAGCGGTAATTGCCGAGAATCGTGAAGGCGTCGGTTTTCAAATCAGCGGTGGTGCCTGCAATCGGATACCCCGTTCCAAGGGGATATGCGACATCCGCACCGAACGGACGATCATAGATGAAGCCAAAGCTGAACGCTTCGGTCACCTGCTGCTTGTATGCGATCCCGACTTGCCAATAATCGCCGGTCATGTTGCCCGACCCGGCGCCACCCGGGGCGGTTCCCGAAACCGATGGATTGACGTTGCCAAAGCTGATTTCGGCATAACCACCCGGCTCGAAAAGCGGCAGGATCGACTGGCCCGATCTGTCCAGCCGTTCGGCATGTGCCGCTCCCGCTCCGGCGATCAGGGCGCAGAGCGCGGCAACTTGGTTTTTCATCGGATGACCCTCGTGGCTGATGCTGGTTCGTCAAATTCACGTTATCAGCAATTTTCCGCCGGTCAATCTTTGTCAGACTTTGCGGAGCCTGCGCGTCTCGGCCCAGATGTTGAGATAGTTGCCGCCAAAGATCACCACCGCTCCGATCAGCACCCAGATTTCCAGCGGCTCGTCGTAGATCAGCATGCCGACGATGGCGATGGTGGGCAGGCGCGCGAAATCGAAGGGCATGACGATGGTGGCCGGCGCGATGGCAAGCGCGTTGGTCACGCAGAAATGCGCCAGCAACCCCGCGAACCCGATCACCACAAGCCATGGCGCCGTCCGCGCGTCGGGCAGCGCCATGTCACCGTCCATTCCGGCGGTGACCAAACCCAGGATCAACTGGATCAGCGTCAGCCAGAACATGATGCAGAGCACGGATTCAGTCCGAGTCAGGCGTTTGGTCGCCAGATTGGTCAGCGCGAAGAAGATCGCCGCAGAGGCCGCCGCCGCCATGCCGATGTTCAGCGGCTCGGCACCCGGACGCGTGACGATGAGGATACCGAGGAAGCCGACGACCCCCGCCAGCGCCCGCATCGGTGTCAGCCGCTCGCCCAGGATCAGCGGCGACAGCACGATCACCCAGAGGGGGGAGGTGAATTCCAGCGCGAAGACATTCGCCAGCGGGATGCTGGCGATGGCGAAAAACCACAGGTTCTGGCCGGTGAAATGCGCAAGGTTGCGCAGGACATGGCCGCGCAGGCGGTGCGTTGCGATCCGTTTCCAATTGCCCGTCGCGCTCAGCACCGCGACGATGACGAGAAAGCCGACGAGACTGCGATAGGTCATGATCTCGAACGTATCGAGCGCATCGCTCACCTCGCGCCCGGCAACCGCCATCGACGAGAAAGAAGCGACCGCGCCGGTCATCCAGAGGGCGGCGGGGAGGATCCCGGATTTCTCGCTCATTTATGCCCCTCCTTTTGCACTGCATCCGGGGGAACCAGCGTTTATGTCAGAACCGAAACCCGGCCTGCTCCAAGGGTTGCACCAGGTCTTTTCGCAGAAATACGAAATTGGAAAACATGAACAGGTTGGACAGAGGGTCTTTGGCGTCCCTGCGGGACATACCGCCCGGTATCAACTGAAACACCTCGTATTCCGGCAGAAAGCTCGCAAGGTAATAGAGCGAATGGCTGCGGAACATGTGATGCCAGTTGAATTCGATTTGCACCGCCATCGGGCGGTGGTTTTCGAGAAGCTGTTTCGCGCCCTGCAGGACCTCTGCCTCAAATCCTTCCGTGTCGATCTTTATGAAATCAACCTTGGCCTTGCCCAACCTATCGTTGCAGTAGGAGTCCAGCGTGGTGACGGGAATCGTTCGGGTATTTTCGTTGGCAAGGTAGGGAACCGCGGCCACTTCTGTTGAAAACGACGCATGGGAGGAGGCTTCGGGATTGTAATGTATCTCAAGATCCTGAACTCGGTTTCCGACTCCGAGGTTGATGGGGATTGAACGCCCGTCGAATTCCACAGATAACTCGCTGAGCTTGGCAAACGGTTCTTGGAGTGGCTCAAAAGCGTGAACTTCCGCATCCGGCAGCGCCTTCAGCAGCATTCGGCTGTAGTTGCCCACATTGGCACCGACATCGAACGCGACCCGGGGATTGAGATGGGTAAGAATTCGTTCAACGAAAAAGGTTTCGCCACCGCTCTTCATGTTTTCCGAGTTATTGTAACCGTAGGCCGAGAGCGCCCGAAGAATATATTTATGATTGCGTTTTTGCAGTTCGACACGGCTAAACCGTTTGACATACTTGCGGGTCAGGAAGTTGGAAAGCCAACTCATTCAAGCCTCCTATCGGGGTCGGCTTCCACCGAATTTCTTGATACTGGATACGCGCATCTGGTTCTGCCGCTTTACGCGTATGTCAGCGAGGCACGCGCCCTCACTCCCACTCGATCGTGCCCGGCGGTTTGGAGGTGATGTCGTAGGTCACGCGGTTGATGCCCTTGACCTCGTTGATGATGCGGGTTGCGGTCTCGCCCAGGAAATCGTGGCTGAACGGGTAGTAATCCGCCGTCATGCCGTCGACCGAGGTGACAGCGCGCAGGGCGCAGGCGAAATCGTAGGTGCGCCCGTCGCCCATCACGCCCACGGTGCGCACCGGCAGGATGGCGACGAAGGCCTGCCAGATCTCGTCATAAAGGCCGTGCTTGCGGATCTGGTCGATATAGACAGCATCGGCGCGGCGCAGGATTGCCAGCTTTTCGCGGGTGATCTCGCCGGGGCAGCGGATCGCAAGGCCTGGGCCGGGGAAGGGGTGGCGGCCGATGAAGCTGGCGGGCAGGCCCAGTTCGTGACCCAAGCTGCGCACCTCGTCCTTGAACAGTTCGCGCAAGGGTTCGACCAGTTTCAGGCCCATTTTCTCGGGCAGGCCGCCGACATTGTGATGGCTCTTGATCGTGACCGAGGGGCCGCCGCTGAACGAGACCGATTCGATCACATCCGGGTAAAGCGTGCCCTGGGCGAGGAATTTCGCGCCACCGACCTCGGCGGCGTGTTTCTGGAACACGTCGATGAACAGGCGGCCGATGATCTTGCGCTTGGTTTCCGGGTCGCTGACGCCGTCCAGTTCGGACAGGAACAGTTCCTGTTCGTCGGCGTGGATCAGCGGCATGTTGTAATGATCGCGGAACATTGTCACGACCTGCTCGGCCTCGCCCTCGCGCAGCAATCCGTGATCGACGAACACGCAGGTCAGTTGATCGCCGATCGCCTCGTGGATCAGCACCGCGGCGACCGAGGAATCGACGCCCCCCGACAGGCCGCAGATGACCTTGGCGTCCCCGACCTGTTCGCGGATCAGGCGGATCGCCTCGTCGCGATAGGCGGCCATGGTCCAGTCGCCGGTGAACCCGGCATCGCGGACGAAGTTCTCAAGCAGGGTGCGCCCGTTGGGGGTGTGGTGCACCTCGGGGTGGAACTGCACCGCATAGAACCGCCGGTCGAGATCGGCGGTGACGGCGAATGGCGCGCCGGGCGATGTGGCATAGACCGCGAAACCGGGGGCCAGGGCGCTGACGTGATCGCCATGGCTCATCCAGACCTGCTCGCGGCCCGATGCGTCCATGAACCAGCCGGTCAGAAGGTCGATGCGTTCGGCGCCCGGCGTGACATGGGCGCGTCCGAATTCGGCGCTGCCGTCGCGCCGTTCGACCCGGCCGCCCAGCATCTGCATCATCACCTGCTGGCCGTAACAGATGCCCAGAACCGGCACGCCCAGATCGAACAACTCCGCCGGGGGGCGGGGGCTGTTTTCGTCCGTCACCGACGCCGGCCCGCCCGACAGGATCACCGCCATGGGCGCGAAATCGGCGAGGAACTGCGCCGTGACCTTCTGATAGGGGTGGATTTCGCAATAGATGTTCAACTCGCGCAGGCGGCGCGCGATAAGCTGCGTCACCTGGCTGCCGAAATCCATGATGAGAAGGCGCTGATGGTCTGGGTCATGCTGCATGGCCAAGCGGTTACCTCGCCGCCTGCATCACTTCAAGATGCAATGTTGCGGGTGCGCGGAGGCGTGACGCGCGGGCGATGTCGTTTTCGCGTCACATGCGCCGCAAACCTGCCGGGACGCGGTGTGCGGGTGGGTTACATCGGGGTAGGACAGGGCGATTACGGTGAGGATTGGATATGGTCGAGGCAACACGGCGGGCGCGGGGCGGTGGCGGCGCGGCACGGCGGGCGGAACGCTCGGCCGTCAGTTTCGAGACCGCCCGCTATATCGAACGCAACATTCCCGATTACGAGATCCTGACGCCGGACGCGCTGGAGATCATCGAAACCAATGCCGAAACCGTTCTGGCCGAGATCGGGGTCAATTTCGTCAACAACCCCGCCGCGCTGGCGCTGTGGCGTGACGCCGGGGCCGAAATCGACGGCGAGCGGGTGCGCATCCCGCGCGGCCTGGCGCGCAAGCTGTGCGCAACCGCCCCCTCCAGTTTCACACAGCATGCCCGCAACCCCGACCGCAACGTGGTGATCGGGGGCAATTCGCTGGTTCTCGCTCCGGTCTACGGCCCGCCCTTCGTGCGCGACGGCGAAAGCGGGCGGCGCTATGCGACGATGGAGGATTTCCGCAAGTTCGTGAAGCTGGGTTACATGTCGAAATGGCTGCACCATTCCGGCGGCACGGTGTGCGAACCCACCGACATCCCGGTGAACAAGCGGCATCTGGACATGCTGCACGCTCACATGACCCTGTCGGACAAGCCGTTCATGGGCTCGGTCACCGAGCCCGGCCGCGCGCAGGATTCGGTGGATATGTGCGAGATCCTGTTCGGGCGCGACTTCGTGCAGGACAACACGGTGATGACGTCGCTGATCAACATCAATTCGCCGATGACCTTCGATGACGTGATGATGGGCGCGATGGAAATCTATGCGCGCAACAATCAGGCCTGCGTGATTTCGCCCTTCGTGGTCGGGGGGGCGATGGCGCCGGTTTCGGTGATGGGCACGCTGACGCAGGTGCTGGCCGAGGTTCTGGCGGGCATCGCCTATAGCCAATTGGTGCGCCCCGGTGCGCCGGTGGTGTTCGGCGCGTTCGTGACCTCGATCGACATGAATTCGGGCGCGCCCACCTTCGGCACGCCCGAGGCCAGCCAGATCCTTTACGGTGCGGGGCAACTGGCGCGGCGGCTGAACCTGCCGTTCCGCTCGGGCGGGGCGTTGTGCGCGTCGAAATTGCCCGATGCGCAGGCCGCCTATGAAAGCGCGAACACGCTGAACGCGGCGCTGTTGGGCGGGGTGAACTTCATGCTCCATGCCTGTGGCTGGCTGGAAGGCGGGCTGGTCGCCAGTTTCGAGAAGTTCGTGATGGATGCCGATCAACTGGGCGTGCTGCACAAGCTGGCGGCAGGTGTCGCGATGGATGGCAACGCCCAGGCCATGGATGCCATCGCCGAGGTCGGGCCGGGCGGGCATTATCTGGGCTGCGCCCATACCCAGGCCAATTTCAAGCAGGCGTTCTGGCGTTCGGACCTGCTGGATTACAAGCCGTTCGAAACCTGGGACGAGGAAGGCGCGCGCGACACGCAAACGCTTGCCACGCGCCGCGTCGCCACGTTGCTGGACAGCTACCGCCAGCCTGCGCTGGATCCGGATATCGCCGCCGCGCTGGACGAATTCGTCGCGGCGCGGAAGGCGGCGATGCCGGACGCCTTCGTGTAACCGGCAAAACCGGCGGCCCTACGCCTTTCGGCGCCGCTATTCCGGGCGGGCGCGCAGGATCTGTGCCTCGCCCATCATCGCGATCAGGACATCCAGATGCCGGGTGAGGGAATAGCCCGCGTCGCCATCGTGTCGCATGGTGTCGAGCGCGCTTTCCATTTCGATCAGGCGCATCAGGGCGGCGCCCGGACGGGGCAGGGTGCCATAGCCCAGCAGCCGCTGCAGGTGGCGCGTGCGCGAATAATCGCACGCGCCAATGCGGGCCGCGCGGATCAGCAGGCGGGGGCGGCGAAGGCTGTTCAACATGCTCATGACGTCTTGCATCGGGTGTCCTTTCGGGAATCTGCGTAGGTTTGATTCCGCAGATATCGCACAACCCTGACGGGTGTTGCGGACCGCGCCGATGCAGCGCGCGATGGTTTCATAACTGTTTATGGATTAAGATCAATGCTCGGTATTCCGGCAGATTTTAATATTGGCGTAACCAAATCGCCCCAAGGTTGTGTGAGCGCCGGGTTAACAGGTCAAGCCTTTGCCCAAGGGAATGCTGAACATGAATGGATCACCGGAGACAACCTTGCCCCGATGGGTGCCGGATGGCGCGCGCCGTTACCTGGCCCATACCGAGGGTGGGGTCACAATCCGCGATCTGGCGCGCGCGGCGGGATGCCATGCCTCGACCGTGATGCGTCAGATCAGACGTCAGGAATTGCGGCGCGATGATCCGCTGGTGGATGGTGCCCTTTCCGCCTTGGCGCGGACCCATTTCAAGAAGGACCGCGCGTTGCAATATCCCGACGATAGCCCCCAGACGTTAACCGATGCTGAACGGCTGAACGGCGACGCGCGCCGCATTTTGCGCCGTCTGTGCGAAACCGGCGCGGTTCTGGCGGTGGCCCGGGAGATGGAAAAGGCCGTCGTGGTGCGCGATGTCGAAAACGGCGACAGCACCCGCACCGCCGTCGTGGACGTCGCCATCGCGCAGGTCATGGCGCTGAACGACTGGATCGCCTGCACCCGTCCGGGGCGGATCAGCCGCTATCACATCACCGCCAGTGGACGCGCCATGCTGAGCCGTCTTCTGGCCGAACACGAAAACCGCGCCCGGCTGCAGCGGGAAACCGGATCGGTCGCGGCGCAGGGCCCCTATCTTGCCGCGTCCGATCAATGGGGCGAGCGCGAGGTCGACGACCCCGAGACCGGACAGCGGCGGCGGATGCGGTATAACATGGCCGAAAGCCCGCTGACCGCGCTGGCCCGGCGTAAGGATCGCGACGGGCAGCCCTTTCTCAGCAAGGAGATGGTGCGCGCGGGAGAGCGCCTGCGCGAGGATTTCGAACTGGCGCAGATGGGACCGCGTGTCGCCCAGAACTGGGACAGGTTCCTGACCGGCGGCGGACGCGGTGGTTTCGTGCCCGACAGCGGCGTCTGCGACGGTCCGAGCGGCGCGCGGGCGCGGGTCGCGCGGGCACTGACGGATCTGGGACCGGGTCTCAGCGACGTGGCGTTGCGCTGCTGCTGCTATCTGGACGGGCTGGAACTGGCCGAAAAGCGCATGGGCTGGTCGGCACGCTCGGGCAAGATCGTCCTGCGCATCGCCCTGCAACGCCTGTCGCGCCATTATGGCGGACAATGCGAACCCAGCCGGATGATCGGCTGACCCAACGGAATTGCGCCCGCCGACGGCGGACGCAAGCCTTCGGCGAGGATACTTTCAGCAAGAAGAAATATGGCGGTCCGGTGGCAAACGCGCCGGGGCGTCGTTCGGCGACGTCGGTCCGGGTGTCTTCGGTGACGGGGATCGCGTTGGCCTGGCCGAACGCAAAACGGGCCCGCCAGGGGCGAGCCCGCATCGTGAATAAAAGGTCCGGCTCAGGCGGCGGCGCCCTGTGCCTGTTCGACGAGGTATTTCATAACGTTTTCCGGCGAGGAGGCCCCATAGGGATCTTCACCGTGGTTGTCGCACATGCCCGGCTCTTCGAACCAGGCCTCGATCTGCCCGTCCTTGACGATGGCGGCATAGCGCCACGAGCGCATGCCGAAGCCCAGATTGTCCTTGGCCACCAGCATGCCCATCTTGCGGGTGAATTCGCCCGAGCCGTCGGGGATGACCTTGACGTTCTTCAGGCCCTGCGCCTCGGCCCACTTGTTCATCACGAAGCTGTCATTGACCGACATGCAATAGATATCGTCGATGCCTTGCGCCTTGAAGTCCTCGAACCCGTTCTCGAAGCCCGGCAGTTGATAGGTCGAGCAGGTGGGCGTGAAGGCACCCGGCAGCGAAAACAGGATCACGCGCTTGCCCGCGAAATAATCGGCGGTGGTCTTGTCCTCCCAGCGGAAGGGGTTGGAGCCTCCGACGGATTCGTCCCGCACACGGGTGCGAAAGGTGACGTTGGGCAGCTTCACTCCGGCTTTCATCTCGATCTCCTTGATCCTGTAACTGAAATACTCGGGCATTATTTAGAATGCTTCCAAACCGGTTTCAACCGCCGAAATGCCGCATATGCATAATGCCTGCGCAAGCGCGGCCACGCGTCGCTGGCACAGCGAAGAAAATCGCGTTATACGAAGGAACACCGCAACGCAAAAGGCCGGACCAAGTGCGAGATCTGAAAATCCCCGAGCAGCGCCACCCGGAAAAGGCGCATCGTCCCGACAACGCGCAGCCGAAAAAACCAAGCTGGATCCGCGTCCGCGCGCCGGGGGGAAAAGGGTACGCCGATACGCGGCGGATCATGCGCGACAACAACCTTGTCACGGTCTGCGAAGAGGCAAGTTGCCCCAATGTCGGCGAATGCTGGAGTGCGGGCCACGCCACCATGATGATCATGGGCGAGATCTGCACCCGTGGCTGCACGTTCTGCAACATCGCGACCGGGCGTCCCGATGCGCTGGACGTGTTCGAGCCGGGCCGCGTCGCCGACGCGGTGCAGAAGCTGGGGCTTAACCATGTGGTCATCACCTCGGTGGACCGCGACGATCTGGAAGACGGCGGTGCCGAGCATTTCGCCCAGACGATCCGCGCCATTCGCCACCGCAGCCCCGGTACCACGATCGAGATCCTGACCCCCGATTTTCTGAGATGCCCCGATTCGGCGCTGGAAGCCGTGGTTGCCGCCAGACCGGACGTGTTCAACCACAACCTTGAAACCGTGCCCGGCCTCTACCCCTCGGTGCGCCCCGGTGCGCGCTATTTCCACAGCCTGCGGCTTTTGCAGCGGGTCAAGGAACTGGATCCGTCGATGTTCACCAAATCCGGCATCATGGTCGGTCTTGGCGAAGACGGGCAGGGGGTGCGGCAGGTGATGGACGACATGCGCGCGGCCGACGTGGATTTCCTGACGATCGGCCAATATCTGCAACCGACCCCGAAGCATCACCGCCTCGATCGTTTCGTCACGCCCGAGGAATTCGCCGCCTACGAAAAGGCAGCCTGGGGCAAGGGATTCCTGATGGTGTCCGCCACCCCGCTCACCCGCTCGTCCTATCATGCGGGCGCGGATTTCGCCCGTCTGCGCGCGGCGCGCGAGGAACAGTTGGGAATCGCCTGACCGCATTCTTCTTGCTCCAAACGGATTGTCGCAAGAACTTTCGACAATATTTGCGTTTGGCCGCATCGGCCCTATGGTTTTCATGGTGACCGAACGACACTTGCGGGAGGATCAGCCCATGCAAAGCTTCGACGCCATTCCCGAAACCGCCCTTGACTGGCACCGTGACGGCAGCGGCGCGGCGCTGGCGACGGTGGTGCAGACATGGGGCAGCGCCCCGCGCCGCGCCGGTGCGCAGTTGGCTGTGCGGGGCGACGGGCGCATCGAAGGCTCGGTTTCGGGCGGATGCGTCGAGGGCGCGGTGATCCTCGAGGCGCAGGAGGCGCTGGCGGATGGCCGGCACCGGCTGCTGGAATTCGGCATCAGCGACGAGGACGCCTTTGCCGTCGGTCTGGCCTGCGGCGGCACGATCCGGATTCTGATCGAACCGGTCGGGGGCGCCATGCCCGAGGATCTTCTGGCCGATCTTGTAACGGCGCGCGGCGCGCGTCTGCCGGTGGTCTATGAGGTCGATCTGGAAACCGGGCAGCGCCGGTTGCGCCGGGATGCCTGGCCCGAGCGGATGCGGATGGATCGTTCCGGGCTGGAGGAGGACGGGCGGCTGTTCGTCGCCGTCCACAATCCGCCCCTGCGGCTGGTGGTGGTCGGTGCCGTCCATATCGCGCAGGCGCTGGTGCCGATGGCGCGCATCGCCGGGTTCGATCCGGTGCTGATCGACCCGCGCGAAAGCTTCGGCCATGCCGAGCGTTTTCCCGGCGAAACGGTCTTGTCGGCCTGGCCGGACGAGGCGATCGAAGCGGTCGGTCTGGACGCGCGCACGGCGCTGGTGGCATTGACCCATGATCCGAAACTCGACGATCCGGCGCTGATGCAGGCCCTGCGTTCTGGGGCGTTCTATATCGGCGCGTTGGGGTCCAGCCGCACGCACGGCAAACGCGTGGAGCGGCTGCGGGACGCCGGCATCGGCGAGGATCTGATCGCCCGCATCCATGCGCCCATCGGTCTGGACATCGGCGCGGCCGGACCTGCCGAAATAGCGGTGTCGATTCTGGCGGAAATGGTGCGGATCCTGCGCCGTGGCGAAGAACCGCCCGCGTCCTGACACGCGGCAAGGGCGGTGCGGCGGGGTGAACCCCGCCCTACGAAGGCTGCGGGACTGGCGCCAACTCATGTACGTGGGAACCCGGAGAGCGGTTCAGGCGTTTAGCGCTGAACCCAGTTCGCCAATGTTCCCAAGGAGACGTCATGTCACGCCATTATCTTTCCACAACCGCCCTCGCCCTTGTGCTTGGTATCGGACTTGCCGGGCCTGGATCGGCGCAGGACGGACAGGTGCCGTTCTGTTCGCTCGACGAGGCCGAGCGCCAGTTTCCATGCAAGGGCGCGAATAACGAGGTCGTTCAGGATGAAGAAGCCCTGATGACCGCGGGCGGCGGCGTTCCGGACCAGTCCCAGATCGATGAGGCCAATGCCGGCGAGGCGGCCGCGGAGGTGCAGGCCGAGACCGAGGCGGAAGGGGGTGCCGAGGCACCGGCGGAAGCTGATCTGAAAGCGCAACTCGAGGCCGAGGAGCAGGCGCGACAGGAGGCCGAACAACAACCGCAACAGGACGCCGAAGCCGCGCCGGAAGCGGTTGAGGACGCGCCGCAGGACATCGAGGATCCGGCCCAGGCGCAGGAGGGCGGCGATCCGCAAGCCTATCTGAAAGCACAGCTAGAGGCCGAGGAACAGGCGCGCCAGCAAGCCGGGGAGCAACCGGCGGAGGGCGAGAGCGCGGAGGATGCGCCAGCGGATGTCCAACCCGAGCCGGATACGCAAGCCGCGCCGGATGCCGACGTGCAAGCGGAACCGGACGACGAGAGCCAGGCGCAGCAGGATAATGGTGCGCCACCCGAAGATAACGCCGAGATCACGACCGAGCAGGACACAGGTGCCGACGCGCAGCCCGAAGCCGGCGCAGAAGCGGCCGGCGAAATGGACGCGCAGCAGAAGGCCGAGCAGGAAGCCGACCTGAAATCCCGCCTCGAAGCCGAGGAGAACGCGCAACAGGAAACCGGCGAACAGACGCAACAGGACGCTACGGACCAGCCGACGGCAGAAGCCGAAGGTGACGTGGACGCCGAAGCCGGGGAAACCGGCGACCAGGCGCAACAGCAAACCGATGATCAGCCGGCGGCAGAAACCGAAGGCGAAGCGGATACCGAAGCGCAAGCCGATCAGGACGGCGCCGATCAGACGCAGCAGGACGCGGATGCCGAGGCCGATGCCGAGATCGACGAACAGACCCGGCAGGACGCCGAGGCCGAGGCGCAGGAGGAAGCCGAGCGCGCCGCGCGCCGTGCCGAACGCCGCGCCGAGCGTGAGACTGCCGCCGCTGCCGCTGCCGAAGATGACGCGGATGCAGAGGTCGAGACCGAAACGGTGAGCGAAGAGGACGTGCGCACAGCCGATGAGGAGTTCGACACCAGCGTCGCCGCCACCGGCGAGACCGCCGCCGTGCGATCCGATGATGATGACGACGGGATGAGCAAGTTCGAAAAGGCCCTGCTTCTGGGGCTGGGCGCCGCCGTCGTCGGCACCGTTCTGAGCAACGGCGACGAGGTGGTGTCCAATTCAGGCGACCGCGTCGTGGTCCGTCGCGATGGCGAACTGGCCGTGCTCAAGAACGACGACGCCCTGTTGCGCCGTCCCGGCAGCGATGTCGGCACGCAGAGCTTTTCGGACGGCTCCACCCGCACCACGGTCAGCAATCCCGATGGCAGCCGGATCGTGACGATCCGCGATGCGGACGGTTCGGTTCTGCGCCGCTCGCGGATTCTGGCCAGCGGCGAGGAATATCTGCTGTTCGACGACACCCGTCAGGTGGAGCCGGTCTCGGTCGCCGATCTGCCCCGGATCGATACCCGCCGCACCGCCTTTGCCGCAAGTCCGGGCAACGAGGACGCGCTGCGCCAGGCGCTGAATGCCGAACTCAGGGGCGAGATCGGTCGGAACTTTTCGCTGGAACAGGTCCGTTCGATCCGGCAGGTGCGCGAACTTGCGCCCCAGGTCGAGGTCGAGGCGATCACCTTCGCCACCGGTTCGGCCGCGATTTCCCCGGACAAGGCGCGCGAGCTTGCCGAACTGGGAACCGCGATCAGCGATCTGATTCGCCGCCAGCCCGGAACGGTGATCCTTGTGGAAGGGCATACCGATGCCGTAGGCGATGACTCCTACAACCTGGCTCTGTCCGACCGGCGTGCGGAAACCGTCGCGCTGGCGCTGACGCAGTATTTCGACGTGCCGCCGGAAAATATGGTCACGCAGGGCTACGGTGAACGCTATCTCAAGGTGCAGACGCAAACGGCCGAGCCGGCAAACCGCCGTGCGGTCGTGCGCAACATCACGCAATTGGTGCAGTAAGGCTCCGGCGCTCGCGGCCCGCGTTCAGCGGGTTGCGGGGCCGACCAACCCCCGATTGGCAACGAAAAACGCCCCGGATGCTGTCGGCATACCGGGGCGTTTTTTATTGGACGACCGAGACAATCAGCTTTTTTGCGGCATCGGACCGATCAGCATGACCATCTGGCGGCCTTCCATCTTGGGAAAATTCTCGACGCGCCCGATCTCCTTGGTGTCTTCCGCCACCCGTTGCAAAAGATCGCGCCCCAGATTCTGGTGCGCCATTTCGCGCCCGCGGAACCGCAGGGTGATCTTGACCTTGTCGCCGCCCTCGAGAAACTTGACGATATTGCGCATCTTGATCTCGTAATCGCCGGAATCCGTATTCGGACGAAACTTGATCTCCTTGACGTCGATGACCTTCTGTTTCTTTCTCGCCTCGCTTTCGCGCTTTTGCTGTTCGTATTTGAACTTGCCGAAATCCATGATCTTGCACACGGGCGGCGTCGCGTTGGGCGAGATTTCAACCAGATCCAGACCGGCCTCTTCGGCCATTTCCATGGCGCGGTCGGGGGTCACGACGCCGACATTTTCACCTTCGGCGCCGATCAGCCGGATTTCGGGGGCGCGGATCTTTTCGTTGACGCGCGGGCCGGTATCGCGGGTCGGCGGCGCGTTGTGAGGTCTGCGGGCTATGGACTTGTTCCTTTGATCGTTGGAATTTCTTGAAGGGCAAATCTAGCTTTGCGCGGGGCCGGATTCAAGCGGCAATATTGCGCGGTCCGGCGCTGAACAGCCCCATTTTTCACGCTTGGACTATCCGCCCCATCGGTTAAGAGATAGACGCCGTGAATTGAACCACCCGCATGGCGCGGGCAGGAACCCAAACAGGAGTGATATTGATGAAAGGCATTATAGCCATTGTTGTGGCCGTGATCGTGATCGCGGGTGGATACTACTGGTACACCACCGAGCAAGAGGCCGACGTATCCGTGGAAACCGAAGCGCCCGTAGAAGAGGACGTGATCGAGGTGACCCCCGAAACCGAGCCTGTGGTGAGCGAGCCCGCCGAGACGCCGGTGACCGACGATGCGGCGGACGTGAACACCGACGCGGAGACCGATGCCGAGACGACGCAGACCGCGGACGATATTGTTGACACGACGCCCGAGGCTGCCGACGACGCTGCGCCCGCCGATGACGTGCAAGTCGACGATACCGCAACCGGCGATGTGACAGCCGACGAGGAAGAGGCGCTGACGGTCGACCAGTTCGACTATGACCAGGCCATCGAAGCCATCGAGACGTCCAATCTGGGCGATGTCATGAAAACCACGCTCAAGGCCGCCGTGGACGAAGCACGCGACAACCCCGACATGCTGCCCGAGGTTCTGGCGCGTGTCCGCGACGCCCTCGGGATGTAAGCGGAGATATCGACAAGGGCCGCCAACGCATCGGCGGCCCTTGTTCGGATCGGTTGCTGCTCAGCCGACGAATGCCTTTTCAACGACATATTCGCGGGGTTCCGAATTCGCGCCTTCGCGCAGGCCGAACCCTTCGAGGATTTCCTTGAGTTCCATGTTGAACCCCAGGCTGCCGCAGACCATGGCGCGATCGGTTTCCGGGCGGATCGGCTCGATCCCCAGATCGCGGAACACGGCGCCGTCCCTCAGCAGGTCGGTGATCCGGCCCATGCGGCGGCTTTCCTCGCGGGTGGTGGTGGGGTAATAGCGGATCTTGCCCTCGACCATTTCGCCGATCAGGGGATCGTTTTGCAGGTCCTCGATCAACTGGCGTCCATATTCCAGATCCGCGACCTCGCGGCAGGTATGGGTGATGATCACCTCGTCGTAATTCTCGTAGGTCTCGGGCTCGCGCAGGAGCGAGGCGAAGGGCGCAAAGCCGGTTCCGGTGGCAAAGAACCACAGCCGCTTGCCCGGCAGCAGCGCGTCATGCACAAGCGTTCCCACGGGTTTGGGACGCAGGATGATCTGATCGCCCGGCTGGATATGTTGCAGGCGGCTGGTCAGCGGGCCATCGGGCACCTTGATCGAATAGAATTCCAGTTCGTCGTCCCAGGAGGGCGAGGCGATGGAATAGGCCCGCAACAGGGGTTTGCCGTTTTCGCCCAGCAGCCCGATCATCACGAATTCGCCGGAACGAAACCGCAGGCTTTGCGGGCGGGTCACGCGGAACGAGAACAGGCTGTCGGTCCAGTGTTTCACCGCCGTCACGGTCTGGGCGTCGGGCAATGTGGCAACTTTGGTGGCGCTGGCTTGGGTCACGTTGGTCAACTTTGTCATGGTTTCGCTTGCCGGGACTAGTCCGGCCCTTTCGATCTATCTTTGATATATGTCAGGAAAGCGGCGGATTTGCCACCCAAGGCGGCAAATCAGCCACGCAGGCGGGTCTGATAATCGTGTGCGGCCCAGTTTGCGCGCGCCAGCCATTGCTCCTCGGGCTGGCGGGCGGCAAGGGCGTCGTCGATCTCGACCTCGTCAAAACCGCAGCGCCGGGCCATCGTGTATTGATCGGCCAGAACATGGCCGCAGGCGCGCAGACGCCCGGCATAGCCCGCCAGCCGCAACTGGCGCGCGATGGAGAAACCGCGACCGTCGGCAAAAGCGGGAAACTGGACGCGGATCATGCGCAAGGCATCGAGACGGGGCAACAGCGGTTGCAGGTCCGTATCGGGGGCAAGGTCCAGCGCCGTGGCGTCGGGTTCGTCGATGGTGGCGAAACCGCCGGTCCAGTCGTCGGGGCCAAAGCCGGTATCGGTGACGAGAATGCTCATGCTGTCTGTCCTTTGCGTATGGCGCGGCCATCGACGAAATGGATGCCGCATTCGTCCTTTTCCTTGCCGCGCCAGCGCCCGGCACGCGGGTCTTCTCCGGCGGCGACGGGCGAAGTGCAGGGCGCACAGCCGATCGAGGCATAGCCGCGCGCGACCAGCGGGTGCCGGGGCAGGCGGTTCTCCTCGATATAGTCGCGCAGATCCTGCGTGGCCCAATGGGCCAGCGGGTTGATCTTGATGCGCCCGGTGCCGTCCTCGGGCTCGAAAAACTCCAGCGCCGCGCGCCCTTGCGACTGATAGCGCTTGCGCCCGGTGATCCAGCCGTCGAATTCCGCAAGCGCGGCGTCGAGCGGCGCGGTCTTGCGCAGCGCGCAGCAGGCATCCGGGTCGGTGCGGTGCAGCGTGCCGTCGGGATCGTGCCGCGCGATATCGGCGGCGCGCAGGATGCGCAGGTTGGTCAGGCCCAGCCGTTCGGCCAGTTCGTTCTGATAAACCAGCGTCTCGGTGAACAGCATCTCGGTATCGATGAACAGCACGGGTGTCGCGCGGTCGATCACGGCGGCCATGTGCAGCAGCACCACCGATTCCGCGCCGAAACTGGAGACCAGCGCGATGCGCTCCATGTCGCCCAGCGCATGGGTCAGCACGTCATGGGCGCTGTGATGGCGGAACCGGTCGTTCAGCGCGCCGATCCGGGCGGTGAGCCCGGTCGAACCCGACCCTCCGGGGGGGATATTTTCCGCAAGAAGAAGCATGGGCGATCTACTCCGCTGCAATGGCGGTTTGCGGATAAAGCGCCGCCTTGAACGGGTCGGCACCGAGGCGGCGCAGGGTTTGCAGAAAGGGTTCCTCCGGATCCCGGCGCAGGTCGAGATAGGCGTGGATCAGCCGCTCGATCGCGGGCACGATCTGCTCATGGGCGAAACCCGGACCGGTGCGCGCGCCGATCGCGGTGTCTTCGGTGCCGTCGCCGCCCAGCGTGATCTGGTAGTTCTCGACCCCGGCGCGATCCAGCCCGAGAATGCCGATATGCCCGACATGGTGATGCCCGCAGGCATTGATGCAGCCCGAGATGCGGATTTTCAACGCGCCGATATCATGTTCCAGCTTCAGCTCCTCGACCCGTGTCGCGATCTGCTGGGCGACGGGGATCGAGCGCGCGGTGGCCAGCGTGCAGTAATCCATGCCGGGGCAGGCGACAATATCCGAGGCCAGCCCGATATTGGCGGTGGCCAACCCGGCGGGTTTCAGCGCCGCGTGCAGCGCCGGCAGGTCGGATTTGTGCACATGCGGCAGGATCACGTTCTGCTCGGGGCTGACACGCAATTCGCCGTGGGCGTAGCGCTCGGCCAGGTCGGCCAGCAGGTTCATCTGGTCGGCGCTGACATCGCCGGGCGTCGCGCCGTGGGCCTTGAGACTGATCGTGACGATGGCGTGATCCGGATCGCGATGCGCGGCAAGATTCGTGTCGCTCCACGAGCGGAACACCGGATCGGCGTCATAGGCGCGCGTGAAGGCATCGATGGGCGCGGATTTCAGATCGGGGCGTGCGAAACGCGCCGCGACAAGCTCAAGCTGCCGGGTGACGATATCGGGCGCATAGGTGGCGCGGCGCTGGGGGAATTCCTGCTCGACCAGGTCGCGGATGCGGTCGATGCCATGCTCGTGCACCAGGATCTTGATGCGCGCCTTCCACTTGTTGTCGCGCCGCCCGAGGCGGTTATAGACGGTCAGGATCGATTCCAGATAGGGCAGCAGGTCGTCGAGCGGCAGGAAATCGCGGATCTCCTGCGCGACCAGCGGTGTGCGCCCCAGCCCGCCGCCGACGAAGACCTGCACGCCCAGCGCGCCGTCGCGTTCGAGCACGCGCAGCCCGATATCGTTCGAGCGGATCACGGCGCGGTCATGCGGGCTTCCGGTGACGGCGATCTTGAACTTGCGCCCGAGGAACTGGAATTCGGGGTGGTCGGTGGACCATTGGCGGATCAGCTCGGCCAGGTGGCGGGGATCGGCGATCTCGTCCGCCGCCGCGCCGGCGAAAGGGTCGGCGGTGACGTTGCGGATCGTGTTGCCGCTGGTCTGCACCGAATGCAGCCCGACCGAGGCCAGCGCCTCGAGGATGTCGGGCACGTCGCGCAGCGCCGGCCAGTTGAACTGCATGTTCTGGCGCGTGGTGAAATGGCCGTATCCCTTGTCCCAGCGCTGCGAAATCTCGCCCAGCTTGCGTATCTGCGTGGCGCTGAGCGTGCCATAGGGCACCGCCACGCGCAGCATGTAGGCGTGCAGTTGCAGGTAAAGCCCGTTCATCAGGCGCAGGGGTCGGAATTCCTCTTCGCTGAGCGAGCCGTCGATGCGGCGGGCGACCTGGGCGCGGAACTGGCTGTTGCGCTGCGCCAGAAAGGCGCGGTCGAAATCGGTATAATCATACATGGCTTGCGCGCTCCTGTTTGCCGTGGTGGTGGTTCGAGGGGCCCTTGGCACGAAACGCCTCGCGGAAATGCGCCGGGAGGGGGCCGTCGGGCCCCTGGGTCACGTCGGCGAGATAGGCGCCGACCAGCCGGTCGCGCTGGCGTTCGGCATGCAGCAGGCGCAGTTGCGCGTCCGCCTCGTCGGTCAGGATCTCGGCCAGGGCCAGATCGCGGGTCCAATCGTCATCGGCGGTCTGATAGATCACGTCGCCGATCAGCAGGTCGTTGGCGGTGACGATCTTGGGGGTGAAGGGGCGGGGCATCAGGCGAATTCCTTTCTTGTTTGGGGCAGGGCGGCGGCGCGCGGAGGCAGGCCGAGCCAGATCAGGGCGGGACCGTCCAGATCGGCGGCCGCAAGGATGGCGGGCAGGGTGGCCAGCGTTACGGCCAGAACACGCTGATCGGGACGCGAGGCGTTTTCGACCACGCTGACCGGGGTGGCCGGGTCGGCACCGTGCATCAGCAGACGGCCCTGCACGAAGCGGGCGGCGGCCTTGCCCATATAGATGGCGGCGACGCTGCCGGGACGGGCCAAGGCGGCCCAGTCGTGATCGGCGAACCCCTTCATGTCATGCCCGGTCAGGTAGCGAACCGAGGAATTGCGCCCCCGGCTGGTCTGGCTTTGCCCCAGCGCGGCGGCGGATGCGGCGGCCGAGGTGATGCCCGGCAGGATGCGCCACGGGATGCCGGCGGCATCGCAGGTGGCGAGTTCCTCGTCCAGACGCGCGAACAGCGTGGTGTCGCCGGCCTTGAGCCGCACGACGCGCGCGCCCTGGATTGCGTGATGGAGGATCAGATCGTTGATCCGCTCCTGCGGGGTGGCCGGGCCGAAACCGGCCTTGCCGACATCGATTAGTTGCGCCTGCACCCCGGCCAGTTCCAGAATTGCAGCGGGGATCAGGCGGTCGTGCAGGATGACCTCGGCGTCTTGCAATGCGCGCAGCGCACCCACCGTCAGCAGGTCAGGATCGCCGGGACCGGCGCCGACGAACTGGATGGGCTCAGGGGAAACGGGATCAGACATGGCGAAGGCTCTCCGGGGTTTGACTTGTCCCGGACTATAGGAAATATTCCCGATTTAATGCCATACGGCTGGGATAATAAGGATGACCGTTCCAAGCGTCGTTCTGACGAAGCCGTTTGGTCCGCAAGAGCAGGGGAAACAGGAATGACGGTTCGGATCGACGACGTTGACAGGAAAATCCTGTCCGAGCTGCAACGCGATGCCAGCCAGTCACTGGACGAAATCGCCCGCCGCGTGGGCAGTTCCAAGACGCCGGTCTGGAATCGCATCCGCAAAATGCGCGAAGGCGGCGTGATCGGGCGTCAGACCGTGATCCTGGATGCCGAGGCGCTGGGTTTCGAGGCGTGCTTTTTCGTGCTGATCCGCACATCCGAACACGACGCAGGCTGGCAGGCGGCGTTTCTCAAGGCGTTGCAGGACCGCCCCGAAGTGCAGGAGGCGCACCGCCTTGCCGGCGATATCGATTATATCCTGAAGGTGCGGGTGAAGAACGCGCGCGCCTATGACGTGTTCTATCAGGCGCTGATTTCGGAGGTGCGGGTGCACAACGTCACGGCGCTGTTGTCGATGGAAGAAATCAAGTCGACGACGATGCTGCCGCTTGCGGATTAGCCGCTGGCTTCGAGCGCCGTGATGATGGGGGAGAAATCCGCCGCTTTCAGGCTGGCGCCGCCCACCAGCGCGCCATCGACATCGGGCACGGCAAAGATGTCCGCGGCGTTGTCCGGTTTGACCGACCCGCCATAAAGCAGGCGCACCGAACGGCCCACGCCCGCGCCAAAGCGCCGCTCAAGGCGCGAGCGGATGAAGCCGTGCACCTCGCCGATCTGCGCGGGGTCGGGAACGCGTCCGGTACCGATGGCCCAGATCGGTTCATAGGCGATTACCAGATTTTCGCCGGTGGCCGTATCGGGCACCGAGCCGGAAAGCTGACCGCCGATGATGTCGAGCGTGTTGGCGGCGTCACGTTCGGCGAGCGTTTCGCCGACGCAGATGATCGTGGTCAGACCGGCGCTCATGGCGGTGCGGGCCTTGGCACGCACGTCCTCATCGCTTTCGCCGTGGTTCTGGCGGCGTTCGGAATGGCCTAGGATCACATGGCGCGCGCCCGCGTCAAGGATCATCTGCGCGCTGATATCGCCTGTATGCGCGCCGGACTCTTCGGCGTGACACTCCTGAGCGCCGATGGCGATGGCGGTGTCGGCGGTGGTTTCGCCCGCGCGGTGCAGCAGGGTCGCGGGGGGGCAGATCAGGATGTCGCAGGCAGGGTCGGGATGGGCGCGGGCCAGTGCCGCCAATTCGGACAGGTCATGGCCCGTGCCGTTCATCTTCCAGTTACCGGCTGCCAATTTCCGTCGCATGTTCCGCCCCTTGTCCGCTCACACCGATGCGCGTCCTAGCATTGCCTTGGCGGGCAGACAATCGCCGCGACGGGCGGGTCAGCGTCCGGCGCTGTCCATATTGTCGAACTTGATCGATTCGCCGCAGCCGCAGGCCTCGGAGACGTTGGGGTTCTTGAACTTGAACCCGGATTCCAGCAGCCCGGTCTCGTAGTCGATCTCGGTGCCGAACAGGAACATCTGCGCCATCGGCGCGATCATGACGCAGGCACCGTCCTGTGTGACGACCTCGTCATTGGGATCGGATTCATCGACATAATCCATCGTGTATTCCATGCCGGCGCAGCCGCCTTTCTTGACGCCGATGCGCAGACCGGCGCGGCCGTCCTTTTGCATCAGCCGCGTGATCTGGCGGATCGCGGCGGGGGTCATGGTGATCGGCGATTTGCCAGGAATGGCGAACATGGTAGCGCTCCTTGTCTTGGACCATAACCTAAGCCGCAGGGTCAGGTTTCTCAAGGGCCGGGAATCATGGCGGACGGTGCCAATACGTCCAGCGGCGGCAGCCAGGTCAGCAGCGCCCGCGTGGCCAGCGCCGCCAGGATCGCCCAGCCGAACGAGGCCAGCGTGCCGATGATGACATATTCCGCGGTGCGCTGGTCGCGGGTGGCGGTGCCGAAGCGCAGGATCGATTTCGCCGCGATCAGGAACCCCACGCCCAATGCCAGATCGGTCAGCAGCAGGGCAAAGATCAGCCCACGCTCCAGCACGCCGATCTGGCGGCCACCCTGGCGCAAGCCGTTGTTGCGCAGCCGCGCGGCATGGGGCCGCATCAGCAGGCCGATCGCGTATTGTCCGGCGATCAGCGTGACGATCAGCCCGGCGGCCAGCGCCATCAGGGGCAGGGTGGCGGGCCACGCGGCCCAGACCCCGCCCTGCCACAGGTTTGGCGCCCAGATGACCACGGCCAGCACGGTCGCCATATGCGCCGCCTGATCCACCAGAAAGGCCGAGAAGCTGCCGAACCGGCCCCAGGTCTTGATGGCGTCGATCACGACATGCGCCAGCGCCAGCGCCAGAACTTCCGGCGCGTCCACCCGCCCCAGCGCGGCCTGCGCGGTGATCAGCACGATCATGCCATGCAGCAGCATCACCGACGGGCGCGCCTTGTTGGCGTGGATCCAGTTGGTCTGGAGCGCGAAATCGGCCAGCACATGGGCGAACAGCAAGGCGGTGAAGGTTTCGATCATCGGCACGATGGCTCCGCGCAGGTCGATATGCTGTCTTTCAGAAAGAGAAGGTCAATCAGCTTGACGGTCCTCCTGTTCGATCAGGGTCAGCGCATCGTCGAGCGCCGGAAACCCCGCGCCCCAGAGCGCTTGATTGACGGCCTGGCGGGTGATGCCCAGTTGCTTGGCCGCCTGCGCGCGGATGCGGCCCCGCGGCCACAGCATCAGGCGCACGGCGCGCGCCTGTGCCGGGGTCCAGCCGTTGCTGATGTGATCGGCCAGCCGCGCCGTCGCGCCCAGTGCGCCACCCGCCGCATGCGCCATGCCGACATGGGCCGGCAGATTGTCGAGCAGGCGGCCCGAATCGGTAAAAGCGGCTCCGTGCGCGCCATTGGGGTCGCGGTCGTCGGGAAGCGTGCCGGTGCCTTCGGCAATTGCAATCCTGGTGGCACGGGATTTGCCAAGTTCACGCAAGGCCGCCCGCAGGATCAGCGCCGCGCGCAGCGACAGCGAGGGCGCGGCGATGGCGCATTGCCAACCGTCACCGCCCCTTCGGGCGAAACCGGTCACGATACCCCCCTCCCAATTTGCGATGCCGCGCGCCGTCTCCTCAAGCGCATGCAGCGCCGCGTCCAGTTGCGCGGCACTCAGGTCGGACGAATCGATCAGGTCTCCGGTCAGGACGGCGAAGCGGTCGGGCATGGCTTTCCCTCGTATGGACGGAAAGCATATTCGCCTTCTTTAATGAAAAGCAAGTGAATTTGCCTGCTTACATGAACCCGAGTTCCAGACGTGCCTCGTCGCTCATCATGTCCATGCCCCAGGGCGGCTCCCATGTCAGATCCACATCCACCTGTTTGACACCCGCGATCGGTTCAACGGCATCGGCGACCCAGCCCGGCATCTCGCCGGCGACGGGACAGCCGGGCGCGGTCAGCGACATGATGACGTGCACCGCGTTCTCGGGAGAGATCTCGATGGTGTAGATCAGGCCCAGATCGTAGATGTTGACCGGGATTTCCGGATCGTAGACGGACCGGCAGGCCTCCACGATCTGGTCGTAAAGCGGGTGATCCGTGGTCGAGGGCGCGATCAGCGGCGTGCCCTCAAGCGGTTCTGTTGCGTGGGTCATGAATGCCTCGCCTCTGTTTCCTGAGCGAATATATAGGATTTACATGCGCCGCCGTCCAGTGCCGCAAACGGCTGTTTCGCTTGGCATTGCGGGCAAATTGGCGCAGAAGGCGGCGGAAATGCGACAGGGGGCTGTGATGACGCGGCGCGTTACATTCGATCTGCATGCCACGGACGGCAAGGCGCGCAGCGGCGCCATAAGCACGCCGCGCGGCACCATCCGCACCCCTGCCTTCATGCCGGTGGGCACCGCCGCGACGGTCAAGGCGATGCTGCCCGAAAGCGTCGCCGCCACGGGGGCGGATATCCTGCTGGGCAATACCTATCACCTGATGCTGCGCCCCGGTGCAGAGCGCGTCGCCGCCCTGGGCGGGTTGCACCGGTTCATGAACTGGCAAAAGCCGATCCTGACCGATTCGGGAGGGTTCCAAGTGATGAGCCTTGCCGGATTGCGCAAACTGACCGAACGCGGCGTCACGTTCAAATCGCATATCGACGGGTCGAAACACGATCTGACGCCCGAGACCAGCATTGAAATCCAGCGGCTTCTGGGCAGCGATATCGTGATGTGCTTCGACGAATGTCCGGCGCTGCCCGCAAGCGACGCGGCCGTGGCCGAGAGCATGCGGCTGTCGATGCGCTGGGCCGAAAGGTCGCGCGAGGCGTTCGGCGACCGCCCCGGCCACGCGCTGTTCGGCATCCAGCAAGGCGGGGTGACGCAGGAGTTGCGCGCCGAAAGCGCCGACGCGCTGCGGGAGATCGGCTTTGACGGCTATGCGGTCGGCGGTCTGGCCGTGGGCGAGGGGCAGGAGGCGATGTTCGGCGTGCTGGATTACGCGCCCGACATGCTGCCCGAAGACAAGCCGCGCTACCTGATGGGGGTGGGCAAGCCCGACGATATCGTCGGCGCGGTGGCGCGCGGCATCGACATGATGGATTGCGTTCTGCCGTCGCGCTCGGGGCGGACGGGGCAGGTGTTCACGCGGTATGGGGTGTTGAACATCAAGAATGCCCGCCATCAGGACGACCCGCGCCCGCTGGACGAGGCCTGCGGCTGCCCCGCCTGCCGCAGCTATTCGCGGGCCTATCTGCATCATGTGTTCCGCAGTCAGGAGATCATCAGCTCGATGCTGCTGACCTGGCACAACCTGCATTATTACCAGCAGATCATGGCGCAAATGCGCGATGCGATCGCGTCGGGGACATTCGCCGACTGGCAGGCGGGGTTCCATCGCCAGCGCGAACAGGGCGATATCGAGCCGTTGTGACGAGTGTTGGGTGCTGTATTTCGCGCCTGCGGCGCGAAGCCTCCGGCGGGGATATTTTTCGCAAGAAGAAGTCTGGTCGGGGTGGTCGATCGCGTTCGGGGATCGGGCAAATCGGACTTGCCCGCGCTGGCATCCACGGGCATGTTCAACGTCAAGAACCGGAAATGGTTGAAACCGGGGCCCGCGCGCCCCAGATAATCCCCTGACAGGAAGGGACCGTGCGCTGCCGATAAACGGGGCCGGTGTCCCTTGCCAAGAACAAGGAAACGAGCATGCAAGAGCCACTCAATTCATCCTACCCGGTGCTGCCGCTGCGCGACATCGTGGTCTTTCCGCATATGATCGTTCCGCTTTTCGTGGGACGCGAGAAATCCGTGCGCGCGCTGGAAGAGGTGATGGCGGACGACAAGCAGATCCTGCTGTCGAGCCAGATCGATCCGGGCGTGGACGATCCCGAAGCCGACGGTATCTATCGCGCCGGTGTCCTGGCCAATGTGCTGCAATTGCTGAAGCTGCCCGATGGCACCGTCAAGGTGCTGGTCGAGGGGCAGGCGCGGGTGCGCATCACCGAATTTCTGGAAAACGACGCGTTTTTCGAGGCGCGCGCCGAATATCTGGCCGAGGTTCCGGGCGACGACGACACCACGAAGGCGCTGTTGCGCACGGTTGCCGAAGAGTTCGAGCGCTATGCCAAGGTGCGCAAGAACATCCCCGAAGAGGCGCTGGCCGCTGTCGGCGAAAGCGCGGAGCCGGCCAAACTGGCCGATCTGGTCGCCGGACATCTGGGCATCGACGTGCAGCAAAAGCAGGACCTGCTGGAAACGCTGGCCGTATCCGCACGTCTGGAGAAGGTCTATGGCCTGATGCAGGGCGAGATGAGCGTTCTGCAGGTCGAGAAGAAGATCAAGACCCGCGTCAAGAGCCAGATGGAAAAGACCCAGCGCGAATATTACCTGAATGAGCAGATGAAAGCCATTCAGCAGGAACTGGGCGATGGCGAAGAAGGCCAGAACGAGGTTGCCGAGCTGGAAGCGCGGATCGCCGAGACCAAGCTGAGCAAGGAGGCCCGCGACAAGGCCGAAGCCGAGCTGAAGAAGCTGAAGAACATGTCCCCGATGAGCGCCGAGGCGACGGTCATTCGCAATTATCTCGACTGGATGCTCAGCATTCCGTGGGGCGTGAAGAGCCGCGTCAAAAAGGATCTGGGCAAGGCGCAGCAGGTGCTTGACGACGATCATTACGGTCTCGAGAAGGTCAAGGAACGGATCGTCGAATATCTGGCCGTGCAGCAGCGCTCCAAGAAGATGAAAGGTCCGATCATGTGCCTGGTCGGCCCTCCGGGTGTCGGCAAGACATCCTTGGGCAAGTCGGTCGCACGCGCGACGGGGCGCGAATTCATCCGCATCAGCCTTGGTGGCGTGCGTGACGAATCCGAGATCCGCGGCCACCGGCGGACCTATATCGGCTCGATGCCGGGCAAGATCATCCAGGCGTTGAAAAAGGCGAAAACCACCAACCCGCTGATCCTGCTCGACGAGATCGACAAGATGGGCCAGGATTTCCGTGGCGACCCTGCATCGGCCATGCTCGAAGTGCTGGACCCGGAACAGAACAATACGTTCGTGGACCACTATCTCGAGGTGGAATATGATCTGTCCAACGTGATGTTCCTGACGACCTCGAACAGCTACAACATGCCGGGGCCGCTTCTGGACCGGATGGAGATCATACCGCTGGCCGGTTACACCGAGGACGAGAAGCGCGAGATCGCAAAGCAGCACCTGCTGCCCAAGCAGATCAAGAACCACGGCCTGAAGAAGGGCGAGTTCGAGCTGACCGACGAGGCGCTGACCGCGATCATCCGCACCTATACCCGCGAAGCGGGCGTGCGGAACCTCGAGCGCGAGATCGCCAAGGTGGCGCGCAAGGCGCTGACGCGGATCATCCGCAAGGAGGACGAGAGCGTCACGGTGACGCCGGACAACCTGTCCGATTTCCTGGGCGTGGCGAAATACCGCTACGGACTGGCCGAGGAAGAGGATCAGATCGGGGTTGTGACCGGGCTGGCCTATACGTCGGTGGGCGGCGAGTTGCTGAACATCGAGGCATTGCGCCTGCCGGGCAAGGGCCGGATGAAGACCACCGGCACGCTGGGCGACGTGATGAAGGAAAGCATCGACGCGGCCAGCAGCTATGTCCGCTCGATCAGTCCGCAGATCGGGGTGAAACCGCCGCAATTCGAGAAATGGGACATCCACGTCCACGTTCCCGAAGGCGCGACACCCAAGGACGGACCCAGCGCCGGTCTGGCGATGGTCACGTCGATTGTCTCGGTGCTGACGCAGATTCCGGTGCGCAAGGACATCGCCATGACCGGCGAGGTCACGCTGCGCGGCAATGCCCTGCCGATCGGCGGGCTGAAGGAAAAGCTGCTGGCGGCGCTGAGGGGCGGCATCAAGACGGTGCTGATCCCGGCCGAGAACGAAAAGGATCTGGTCGAGATCCCGGACAACGTGACGGAAGGGTTGACCATCATTCCCGTCAGCCACGTCTCCGAGGTTCTGGAACACGCGCTGGTGCGCAAGCCCGAACCGGTCGAATGGGATGAGGCCGCCGAGGAGGCCGCCGCGGCCAAGGCGGCGCTGTCCAAATCCGAAGGCTCCAGCAGCGCAACGACGCACTGAGCCAGAGATTGGCAATGATGCGGGGCGGACCGGAAACGGTCCGCCCCGTTTTGCATATGGGTCGTGGAAAACATCCGGAGCGGACCGGCGGACAACTGGCATTCCCGCGCAACGCGCTTTACATGTGACGTCAGGCAAATTCCAGATTTCGAAGGCTCAGCATGTCAAATTCCACCTCGAACCGAAAACCCGCCGCAGACACGACCGCGAAAAAACCCGCGGGTCCGGACGAGACAGCCGCGGCGGAAGCGAGTTCTGATGCGGGTCAGACCGCCGGTGATCTGAAGAAAAAGGAACTGATCGACCTGGTGGTGGCGCGCTCGGGCGTCAAGAAGAAGGACGCCAAGCCAGTGATCGAGACGATGCTGGCGGTGCTGGGCGAGACCATCGCGCAGGAGCGCGGATTGGCTCTGCAGCCCTTGGGCAAACTGCGCGTCACCCGCACCGAAGACAAGGACAACGGCCGCATCTTCGTGTGCAAACTGCGTCGGACGGAAGATGCGCCGCGACAGTTCAAAGACCCTCTTGCAGCGACGGCGGAGTAATTGTAAACCCTCGCCAACGGGTGATTAGCTCAGTGGTAGAGCGCTTCGTTCACATCGAAGATGTCAGGAGTTCAAATCTCTTATCACCCACCATTCCACCCCGCTATGTTCAAGACAGAGCCGTGAATGGCGATCAAAATGCGGCGCCCGTCACGGCGTCTGCCACCGGATCAGCATTGCTGCAAATGCGCTCAGTGCGAGGACGGAGAACGCGAACAGGGCGAGCGCAAAAAGCACGGACCCCGAGCGCCCCGGAAATCTGTTCGCCAGCCGGCCCAGTCTTGCCGAATTCTCGACGGCCGCGATATAGAGGGGCAGCGCGCTCGCAAGCGTCGCGTAGAGATACGCGCCTGAAATATTCTCGAAGAAGATTGAACGCGCCAGCGTCGGCGCCACGACCCGAAGGGCGGTCGCACGGCTTGCGCCGAAGGATCCGAACAAGTCGGCGGACAGCACATAGATGATTGCATGCAGGGCGACGAACCCGAAGATGCGCACAGGCAGATCGACCAGAAGAACAAGTCCGATCCCGTAATCCTGCCCCGGTCTGGCCATGATCGAGGCGAACAGAAAGAAGCTGATATAATTCACGATGAATACGACGGGCAGGCCGTTGGTCACGACCTGCCGTGAAAACCTGCTGAGCGGGAGGCCGCCGTCAATCAGTATGGCGCCAAAGCCGGGCGTCAGTGCAACGTAGATCAGGACGACCGGCACCAGGCTGAAAAGGCTGAAGACAAGCGTATTCCATGCAAAACGCCCGGCCGGCATGTCGATGGCAAAGTATCGTTCCATAACGGGCAATCATCCACGATCCGCCACGCCCCCCGCACACCGACGGAAACGTCCCGGTTTCACGGGGATCCACGACGTCATTTCACGCGAGCATATCGCGCATGTCGCAATGTGCACAGAACTTCGGGTCGTGATTCAAGCGGGAACCGGATCGCGTCTTTCCGATCCGGTTCCCGCAATGTCAGAGGCCCAGCAGCGCACGCCGTCGCGCGCCCCAGGTCTGGACCAGATGATCGACCAGAAGCCCCATGAAGGCCACCGCCGTGCCCAGCACCAGCCCCTTGCCGACATCGGACGAGCTGAGCGCGCGCTGCATTTCCTGCCCCAGATCCTGCGTGCCGATGAAGGCGGCGATGATCACCATGAACAGCGAGAACATCACCGACTGGTTGACGCCCACCATGATCGTGGGCAGCGCCAGCGGCAGGCGGACCTTCCACATCGTCTGCCCATAGGTCGCGCCCGACATCTCGGCGGCCTCGACCATTTCATGGGGCACGCCGCGCAGCCCTTCGATGGTATAGCGGATCAGCGGAACGGCAGCGAACAGCACGACCGCGCCGACCACCGCAACGTCATTGACACCGAACAGCATGACGACCGGGATCAGATAGATGAAGCTGGGGAATGTCTGGAACGTGTCGCAGACCAGCAGCATCCGTTGCGCGCGCGCCTGGTTGCGCGATGCCCATATGCCCAGCGGAAAGCCGATCACGGTGGCGATGGCGACGGAAACGGTGACGGTATAGACGGTGATCATCGCGCGATCCCACCAGCCCGACATCGCGATGAAGCCGAAGAACGCCACGCAGATCGCCGCCGAGCGCAAGCCGCCGATGGCCCAGCCCGCCGCCGCGATCAACATCAGAACGGCGGAGAAGGGGGCGAAGAGGAACGCATCGCGCAGCGGGATCAGCACCCATACGATCAGGAACCAGCGCAGCCATGTCGTCACGGGATCAACCACGACGATGAACCAGTCCACCACCGCGTCCAGCGGTCCGGCAAGGCTCAGCGCCTGACGACGGCTGATCTGGTCGAACAGGGGAACCACCTGCGCCAGTCCCAGCAGCACCAGCGTGAGCACCGCCCAGATCAGCGCAAGGCGGTGGCGCACGAACCAGGGTGTGCCCTTGTCGTGATGCTGCGGTTGCCGCATCGCCCAGGCTTTGGAACAGCGGTCCAGCATCACGGCAAGCAGCACGATGGTGATGCCGATCTCGACCGAGCGTCCGACTTTCAGCGCCTGAAGCAGTTGCAGCAGCTTCTGCCCCAGACCGGGCATGCCGATGAAACTGGCCAGAACCACCATCGCAAGGCATTGCATGATGACCTGGTTCACGCCCACCAGAATATCGGTGCGCGCCGTCGGAATCCGCACCGACCACAGCAGTTGCAACTGCGTCGCGCCGCTCATCTTGCCGCTTTCGATCACCTCGTCCGAGACCTTTTTCAGGCCCAGCAATGTCATGCGGATCATCGGCGGCACCGAAAAGATGATGGTGACGACCGCACCCGCCTTGGGGCCGACGCCGATGAACACGACGACCGGGATCATATAGGCGAAATGCGGCATCGATTGGGCGATGTTCAGAACCGGGTTCAGCAGCTTTTCGAACAGCGCCGAGCGCCACGCCGCAATCCCCATGAGCAGCCCCATCAGGATCGAGAACGGCGCGGCCACCACGATCACCGAAAGGGTCTCCATCGACCATGTCCACTGGCCCATGATGGCGATCCAGCAGAACGTGCCGCCCGAGAGCAGCGCCAGGCGCCAGCCGTTCAGCGCATAGCCGATGATGGCCGCGCTGGATGCGATCACGGTCCACGGGATCGGCCCGATATTCGGCCAGCGGCTCTTGCCGTAGAGCAGGTTGGCGGTGACATCCAGAAGCCACTCGATCCCGTCGGCAATGGCGCGGGTGACGTGGATCAGGCCAAGATCGTCGCGCATGAACCTGAACGCCGCATTGATCCAGTCGGCGAACGGCCAGACCAGCCATTCCGGCGGGCGGATCAGCCCGGCAGGCAGCACGGTTTTCGCGACGATCAGACCCAGCGCGACGATCAGCAGGATCTGCGCCATGCGGATCCGGGTCAGCCCGCCGCCAACGGGCGGTGTGTCGGTTATCGCGATGCTCATGCGTGGCCTCCCAGCAGGACGTCGATGGCCTCCTGTCGCGGCAGCATGCCCAGCAACGCGCCATCGTCGCCGGCCACCGGAAACGCCTCGCGCGGGTCGTTGATGATCAGTCGCGCCAGGTCGTGAATCGTCTGCTGACTGCCGACGGCGTCGCCGGTCAGCGCCGCACCGTTGACCGGCTGCATCAGGGCCGAGGCCCGCACCACCCGCGCCTTGTCGATTTCATGGGTGAACTTGGCGACATATTTGGTGGCCGGATTCATCACGATCCGGTCGGGCCGGTCGCATTGCTCGACCGCGCCGTCCTTCATGATGGCGATCCGGTCGGCAAGGCGCAGGGCCTCGTCGAAATCGTGGGTGATGAACACGATGGTCTTGCCCAGCAGCCGCTGAAGGCGAAGGAATTCGTCCTGCATCTCGCGCCGGATCAGCGGGTCCAGCGCCGAGAACGGCTCGTCCAGGAACCAGATGTCGGGCTCGATCGCCAGGCTGCGGGCGATGCCGACGCGCTGTTGCTGCCCGCCGCTCAGTTCACGCGGGAAATAATCCTCGCGCCCGGACAGACCGACCAGTTCGATCACCTCCATGGCGCGGGCGCGGCGGGTGTGGCGATCCTGTCCGCGCATCTCAAGGGGGAACGCGATGTTGTCCAGAACCGTGCGGTGGGGCAGGAGGCCGAAGCTCTGGAACACCATGCCCATCTTGTTGCGCCGCAACTCGATCAGTTCCTTCTCTTTCAGCGCACCGATATCCTGCCCGTCGACATGGACCTCGCCGCCGGTGATGTCGATAAGACGCGACAGGCAGCGCACCAGCGTGGATTTGCCCGACCCCGACAGGCCCATGATGACCAGCATCTCGCCACGGGGGATATCGAGGGTCACATCGCGGACAGCGGCGATATAGCCGGCCTCGCGGATCGACTGAAAGCTGGGCGCGCCTTTCAGGGTGGAAAAATAGTGATCGGCATTGGGGCCGAAGAGCTTCCAGACACTTTTGCAGGAAATCACCGGTTCAGGAGCGGACATGGGGAAAATCATCCTTGGGTCGGGCCGCCCGCCCCGGCTTCGCGGGACGAGCGGCGGTTGCAGGCACGATCCGAAAGGGGGATACACAATCCGGATCGCAGCCCGGAACAAAGGGCCGGAGCGTCAGGTGATGATCACGAGATGCTCCGGAAGTCTGCTCAGGCCGGGCACGCCTCGACGGCGGGTTTCCAGCTTTCCTCGTTCTCTTCCATCCATGCCGCGGCGGCGTCTTCGGGCTCCATCTCGTCGATATCGACCAGCTTGGCCATTTCCGCGATCTGCGGGTTGGTGAACGACACGTTCTGAAGGATGCAATAGGCTTGCGGCCACTTGTCTTTCATGCCGTCCCAGGCGGCCTTTTTCAGATAGCCGTCTGCCGGGTTGCCGCAATCATAGGTCACGTCCGGGTTCAACCCGACCGACGGATCGGTGTCGCACCTTTCTTCCCAAGCGGGGAATTCCACGAATTCGCCGGGCCATACCGCTTCGGCGAAGTTCGGGGTCCAGTTGAACAGCACGATCGGCGTCTTGGTGCGCTCCGCTGCCGCGACTTCGGCCCAGAGCGCCGAGGCGGACCCCGCATTCACCACCACGAAATCGAGGTCCATGCCATCGACGCGTTCCTGATCGTGCTTCAGCCAGTCAACGGGACCACCCAGAAAACGACCCTGTTCACCGGTTTCCGGCGTCGCAAAGATCGCCGAGCATTCGTTCAGGGCCTTCCAGTCGGGCAATCCGGGGCAGGATTCCTTGGTCCATGCGGGATACCACCAATCCTCGCGGGTTACCGCGTCATGATCCCCGGCATCATGGATGCCGCCTTTTTCGCGGGCGGCGTCAAAGGATGCGGCAAACGCGCCTTCCCACACTTCCAGTTCCACGGTGGCATCACCAAGGCGGATCGCCTCGTAAACCGCCTGGCTGTCGGTCGAGACGTATTCGACGTTGTCACCAACCGATTCCAGCATGTTGCCGAAGATATGGCTCATCACGATCTGGCTGGACCAGTTATGCACCGGAATCACGATCGGATCGCTTGAATCCGCGGCGGCGGCCATCTGGCCTGTGATCGCCAGAACGGCCACACCCGAAAGCAAAGTCTTGGTCGTGCTCATGTTCATTCCCTGTTGGTTGCGACGGCTGAAACCCGTCAGTTTTTCAAGCGGGAAACGTTGTTCCCTTGAAACGATCCTAGCGGCGGGTTGTGAACACGTCAGACCCCGGCGATGAACAGAGTGGTCATAATTGTGAAGTTTTGTTAATGGGAGGAAAGTTTTTCGAGGCCGACATGAGCGATACCCCCCATATCCTGATCATCGAAGACGAACCGGTGACGCGGGCAACGCTTGCCGCATATCTCGACCAGAGCGGCTATCGCATCAGCCAGGCGGACAATGCCGACAAGGCCGAGGCGATCCTGTCGCTGGATCCCGCCGACCTGCTGCTGATCGACATCAATCTTTCGGGCAAGGACGGCTTGCAGATCACCCGCGAACAGCGCGCGCTGTCCGAGGTAGGCATCATCCTGATCAGCGCGCTGACCGATGATGTGGACCGCATCGTGGGGCTGGAACTGGGGGCCGACGATTACGTCTGCAAGCCGTTCAACCGGCGCGAGCTTCTGGCGCGGATCAAGAACCTTTTGCGGCGCACCACGCAGCTGCGCCACATCAATCACCGCATCATCCGGTTCGAGGGGTTCGTGTTCGATACCGTCGCGCGGCAATTGCGCGGGCCCGATGACGAACCGATTCCGCTGACGCGCGGCGAATACGAGGTGCTGCGCGTTCTGGTCCGCCACCCCGGCGAGGTGCTGAGCCGGGACGAGATCCTGCTGGGTTTCGCGCGGCGCCACGACAGCGCGTCCGAGCGCACCGTGGACGTTCTGATAAAACGGCTGCGTCAAAAGCTGGGCGACGACATCAAGGCGACACGTTTCATCACGACGTCACATGGCGAAGGCTATGTGTTCACCGCCGCCATCGGCTGATCCTCGTCCATATCCGTGATCTGCGCTATTTCCGCAGTGATCCCGGCCGTGGCATGCCGGGCCAGCCTTTCGGCGTCTTGTATCAAATCGCCGATCGCATCCTTTTCGTCGCGCTTCGCCGCCCGTTCGAGCGCTGCGAAACAGGCGATCAAGTCCGGCAGGTCGAAATTCGACGCCGCGCCAAGGGCGCGATGCGCGTGGTCGGCAAGGTCGCTCATCCTGCGATCCGCAGCCGCCTTGCGGATATGGCCGATATCCTCTTTCAGTCGCCCGAGATAAAGCCGGGCGATCTCGATGGCGGGAACTGCGCCAAGGTCGTTGATCGAGGCGGACAGCAGCTTTGGGCGCGGGTCTTGCGGCTTGGGCGACGGGCTGCGCGACGACGGGAAAATCCCCCGCCGGCGTCCGGCCACAACGTCCGCAATCGCCGAGGCGAGCCGTTCGGGAGAGACCGGTTTGGCCACGAAGCAATCCATCCCCGCTGCAAGATGGCCGTCGATCTGATCGGGGGAGGCATGGGCGGAAATCGCGATCAACGGCAAGGATGCGATTGCCGGATCGGGATCGGCGCGGATAGCTTGGGCGACATCCAGACCGCTCATTCCCGGCAGGTTCACATCCAGCAGCACCAGGTTGAAGCGACGCTCGGCCAACCGTTCCAGCGCCTCTTCGCCGGTGGCCGCACAGATCACGCAATGCCCCATCCGTTCCAGATAGCTGCGCGCGACCTTTCGGTTGATCTCGTGATCCTCGACCACCAGCACGTCAAGCGGCTCGACCATCCGCATGGCCGATGGATGCTCGGCGCGGGGCAGGGCGGCCGCATCCGCCTTGGCCAGCGGAACCCGAAGGGTGAAGACCGAGCCGACATCGGGCGCGCTTTCGGCGGTCAGCGTGGCGCCCATCGCGTCGGCGAACTTGCGGCAGATCGCCAGCCCCAGACCGGTGCCGCCATGGATGCGTGTCGCGTCTTCCTGCTCGAACGGTTCGAAGACCCGCTCGATCGCCTCGGGGGAGATGCCCTTGCCGGTGTCGCTGATCTCGAAGAAATAGTGATCCGTGTCCCCGGACTCGCCCGGCTGCCGGCGCACCCGCAGCACGACCTCGCCGCTGGTGGTGAACTTGAGCGCGTTCGACACCAGATTGAACAGGATCTGGCGCAGCTTGACCATGTCGCCCGACACGGCGCGCGGTATGTCGCAGGGCATGTCCACCAGCAATTGCACCTGCTTGTCGCGTGCGTCGGGTCGCATCAGCAGGTCGATATCGTTCACCAGATCGGCAATCGAAAACACTTGCACCGCGTTCGGGAATTCGCCGCCCTCGGCACGGGAATAATCCAGAATGTCGTTCAATAGCGCCAGCAGACTTTCCCCCGATGACAGCGCGGTCTGAACATCCTCGGTCTGCCGCGCGCCTTTCAGGTCGTGAGAGAGGTTGCGCAGCATCCCCAGAACGCCGTTCATCGGCGTGCGGATCTCGTGACTCATCATCGCGAGGAATTCGGATTTGGCCCGCGTCGCGGCCTCGGCGCGGTCGCGGGCAGCGGCATGTGCGGTCACTTCGCCGCGCAGTTCCTCGGTCTGCTCGTTCACCAGCCGCTGAAGCTCGTTGCGATGCGAAAGCAGTTCCATCGCGTTGCGATCGCGTTCCTCCTGCAGGTCGCGGTTCGCGAGAGCCTGCTGGCGGAAAAACTCGACCGATTTTTCCATGCGGGCGATTTCGTCATTGCCCTCCGGGTGAACCGCGCCATGCAACCGTCCCGCTGCCAGGGCGGACATCCGGTCCGACAGACGGTCAAGCCGTCGCGTGACGTTGCCGCGGATGTAGAACCACAAAACGAACAGCGAAATCAGCATCGCGATCGCGCCTGCAATCAGATTGCGCGCCTGCACGTCGCGGATGGCGGCGGTGGATTTTGCCCCCAGCGCGGTGGCGCGCCGCTGCGCCGAAAGGGCAAGGTCATCCGCCTCGCGACCCAGAACGGTCGACGTGTGCCGCAAGGTATCCTGACCGTCGGCGATGCGATCGTTCAGGCGCAGGATATCGGCCGAGGCGGTAAAGACATTGGTTTCCTGCGGTCGCGATTCCACCAGAAGGCTGATGTCGGCAAGCATCTCCGAGGCTTGCATCGCGCGGCCCGGATCGCGCACCGAGGCAATACGCCGTTTCACGATATCGATACGCTCGACCAGTTCCGCCTCGGTCCGCTCCAGCGCCGCCACATGCGAGATGCCCGGAATCCGGTTGGCCAGAAGCCCGATTTCCGAGGTGCGCGAGCGCAATTCGAACATCAGCCCCAGCTGGAACAGGTCGACCTCGATCAGCTTGTCCAGCGCGTCCAGCCGTTGTTCCTGCTGCCCGTTGCCGGGGCTGAGGTCATAGATATTCGAGATGACGGCGGATGTTCCCATCTGCGCGTTTGCAACCAGCGTATCCGCCATCTCGAGCAGGGCATTGATCGCGCCACGCACGATCGCGAGGTTTCGATCGCGTTCTTCGGTCAGTGAAATCCGCTGGCTCACCAACCCGTCGAGCGCGTTCATCTGCGTGCCGACCATCCGCAATGTGGTCAGAAGCACGCCGTAATCCGGCCGTGTCTGCGTTTCGCTGCGCTGCAATCGCTGTTCCAGTGCGTCGATCTGCGCCAGCAGAAAATCCGAGCGTTTCTGCCGTTCGGCCTGCGTTCGGACCTGCGCCAGTTCCGGTGCCAGCGACACGATACGCGAGCTTTCCTCGGCGATGCCGCGCACCTCGGCAATGGCGGGGATGGTTTCGCGGATCATCCCTGTCTGGATGCGGGCGACATCGCGCAACTCGAACCAGCCAAAGACGTTCGCGATCACCGGCAGGCCCGCGATGACCACGAAGGCCAGCAGGAGTCTCGCACCTAATCCGGATTTTCTGAACATCCCGCTCCCTGTACGGCACGATTACTGTATAGGAGGTCAGGGTATACAGCTTTGACGGGACGGAAAGAACAAAGATGATCTTGCGCTGGATTTCGGGCTGTTTGCTGTTTCCGCTATCGCTGGCGGCAGAGCCTTGGCAGCTCGAAGTCCGAACGACCCCGTTCGACTATTCCAGTCCCGCCGTGGTCCGCGACTACGACCCTCTCGACAAGGCCGCGCAACACTGGACCTTTTGCGTATCCCTGCCGCACATGAAGGACGCGTATTACCTCAGCCTCAACTACGGCATGGTCGAGGAGGCCCGGCGTCTGGGCGTCGGATTCCGCCTGCTGGATGCCGGCGGTTATCCCAATCTCGACCGCCAGACCGAACAGATCAAGGATTGCGTGGCGGATGGCGCCGACGGCTTGATTGTGGCAACGGTCTCGTTCGACGGGCTGACCCCGGCGCTGATGACCATCGCCGAGCAGATCCCGATCATCGGCGCGGTCAACGATATCGCGGATGACGGAATCACCGCAAAGGCGGCGGTCTCATGGTATGACATGGGCAAGGCGGCGGGGCAGGTGGTGGCCGACCGGCATCCGAAGGGAACGCCGCCCGTGGATCTGGCGTGGTTTCCGGGGCCGGAAGGGGCAGGGTGGGTGAAGTTCGTCGATCACGGGTTCCGTGACGCCATCGCCGACAGTTCCGCCCGCGTCGTTGCCACCCAGTACGGCGATACGGGGCGGGAAATACAGGTGCTTCTGGTCGAGGAGGTTCTCGAAAACCACCCGCAGATCGACTATCTGGTCGGCAGCGCGCCCATGGCCGAGGCAGCGGTCTCCATCCTGCGCTCGCGCGGATTGTCCGACAGCATCGGCATCGTTTCCGACTACATGACCCATGCGGTTTATCGTGCATTGCGTCGCGGCAGGATCATCGCCGCCCCGACCGATTTCCCGGTTCTGCAGGGACGCCTTGCCATCGAAATGGCGGTTCGCGCGGTCGAAGGAAAACTGATACTCCACCACGCGGGGCCGCGGATCGAGCTGGTCACGCCGCAAAACGTGCGTGATATCGGCCCCGATGGCTCTCTCGCCCCGCCGAGTTTCGTGCCGACCTTCGTGGTCGAATAGCGCGCGCGGCGGTGTCCTGGCCGGCGACGGCACGCGAAACCCCCTGCGGGACAGATCCCGCAGGGGGTCGCATTCGCTTTGGCGGGCGCGGCGCTCAGCCTTCCCTGACGCCCTTTTCAACCCTTTCGCCAAGGGTTTCGTCGACATTACGCCAATACTCGAACGCGCGTTCCAGCACCTTTTCGGACACGCCGCCCTTGAGATGGCCGACGATATTGCTGACCAGCCGGTCGCGGGCCGCGTCATCCAGCACATCGCGCACCAGCGTGCCCGCCTGGCCCCAGTCGTCGTCATCCTCGCGCAGGGTATAGGCCTGGCGCACCATGTCGCCATCGGCATACCACATCCCCGCCTCATCGGTGAGCGAAGGATCCGCCGTGGGCCCACCGTAGGAATTGGGCGCATAGACCGGATCGCTGACGTTCTCGACGCGCATCGCGCCGTCCTTGCTGTAGCTGTGGACGGGCGATTTGGGCCGGTTGACCGGGATCTGCTTGTAATTCGCGCCCAGCCGTGCGCGATGGGCGTCGGCATAGGAAAACCCGCGCCCCAGCAGCATCTTGTCGGGGCTGAGGCCGATGCCGCGCACCAGGTTGTTGGGCTCGAAGGCGGCCTGTTCGATCTCGGTATGGAAATCGGTGGGGTTGCGGTTCAGCGTCAGCTTGCCCACCTCGATCAGCGGGTAATCGCCATGCGGCCAGACCTTGGTCAGGTCGAACGGGTTGAAGCGATAGGTCTTCGCCTCCTCGAAGGGCATGATCTGCATTTTCAGCGTCCAGCTGGGATAATCCCCGTCGCGGATCGAATTGAACAGGTCGCGGCGATGGTAATCGCCGTCGGTGCCGGCCAGGCGGTCGGCCTCGTCCTGAGTCAGGAAATCAATCCCCTGATCGGTCTTGAAGTGATACTTGACCCAGAACTTCTCGCCTTGGGCATTCACCCACATGTAGGTGTGGCTGGAAAAGCCGTCCATGTGCCGCCATGTCTTGGGAATGCCGCGATCGCCCATCAGCCATGTGACCTGATGCGCCGATTCCGGCGAGAGTGTCCAGAAATCCCACTGCATATCGTGATCGCGCAAACCGCTGTCGGCGCGGCGTTTCTGCGAGCGGATGAAATGCTGGAACTTCATCGGATCGCGCAAGAAAAAGATCGGCGTGTTGTTGCCGACCATGTCATAGTTGCCCTCGGTGGTATAGAATTTCAGCGAAAATCCCCGCGGATCGCGCCAGGTATCGGGGCTGCCGCGTTCGCCGGCGACGGTGGAAAACCGGATCAGCGTGTCGGTTTTCGTGCCCGGCTGGAACAGCGCAGCGCTTGTATATTTGCTGACATCCTGCGTCACCTCGAAATGGCCGAAGGCACCGCCGCCCTTGGCATGGGGCTGACGCTCGGGGATACGCTCGCGGTTGAACTGCGCCATCTGCTCGATCAGGTAGTGATCGTGCAGCACGATCGGCCCGTCGGCACCGATGGTCAGGGAATGTTCGTCGCTGGCGACGGGAATGCCCGCATCTGTCGTCGTCGGCTTCTTGGTGTCATCGGTCATGATAAAAGCTCCTTGCGCTGCTAGGGGTCATCGGTTCCCCGACAAGATTGCCGGGACGCCAGACTCCTTCATGTTGGCGTTTTCGATCCTGCATCAATCCGGAACAACTGCCAAGTGCGGCGTCGTCAGCGTTGAACCATCCATCACAGAGGCGGGGATCAGGTCCGCGCGAAGTGGCCTGCGCTGCACATAGGGTGGCACATGGATCTATATTACGAATAGGACGAGTTCCGACAAACTGTGTCGGAGTTCGTTAATGGCAAGACTCGGACGTTATTATTTGCTGACATCGGCGGTGGCCTGAGGCCGTGAAGGCGCAGGCCGTTGCGGGGACGCTGGAGCTGGGGGCAACGGTCAACGCCGTGGCAGGGCGCTACGGAGTGAAGCCGAACCAGCTTTCCGCGTGGCGATGCGTGGCGAAGCAGGGGAAGCTGGTCCTGCCCGCCGCCGAGACGACGACTGCGCCGACGACCTTCGCGCCGCTGATGTTGTGCGATCCGGAACCGCCGCAGGCGCCGGAGCCTTCCCCGCAACCAAATGACAAGCTGCGGCTGATCTTCGGTGACGTGGCGATCGAACTCGCCACTGACACCCCGGCGGTGCGGATTGCCGAGATCGTGCGTGCGCTCGGGGCGTCATCATGATGATGCCGTCCCACACCGTCCGCATCCTGGTGGCGACCCAGCCGGTGGACTTCAGGAAGGGCCACGACGGGCTCGCCGCGCTGGTGCAATCGGTCCTGAAGGAGGACCCGTTCACCCATTGCCGGCAGGTGAATGCATGGCATTCACCGATAGGGGCAGCGTATTTTTATTCCGGGCGAAGCGTGCCGACCGACTGAAGATCCTGTTCTGGGACGGCAGCGGGCTGGTGTTCGCCATCGGTCTCGAACGCATGGCGACGCGATGGCTTACCCTACAAACGGCTGGAAGAGACGACCTTCACGTGGCCGGCGGTTCGGGACGGGGTGATGATGCTGAATCGGGCGCAGTTCGAGGCGTTGTTTGCCGGGTTGGACTGGCGCAAGGTGAAAGCGCTGGAGACCCGCCGCCCGGCTGCGGCAGAATGAATCAGGCTTGGGAAAGGACGCGCATCCGACGCCGTTTCAGGCTGTCTTGCCGCCATCCCCGAGGCGCAGCGCGAAGCTGTCGCCGCGGTGCTGCGCGAGCGGGATGCGCTGAAGGAGGCCAACAAGCGTCTCGAGCATCTGGTCGCCGAGCTCAACCACGCGGTTCACGGCAAACGGTCGGAGAAGCTCGGCGAAGACGACCGGCAACTGGCTTTCCGAGGACCTCGAGACGGCGGTCGCCGAAGCCGAGGAAAAGCAGGAGGCGCAGGCGCCTTCCGAGCCTCGGCCCCGGCGTAATCGGGGCAACCTGCCAAATGCAACAGCGTGTTCAAGCGGTTCCGCAGGTGGGTCAAAGCGGACGCTTTCCACCACATGTTCAAAGCAATAGCTTCAGGCGCCGACCTGGAATATGCAATGATTGACGGAACGATCGTGAAGGTCCATCGCTCGGGTCAGGGCGCCAAAGGGGGACTCTTTGCCAGGCCATCCATTGCCGGCAGGGCATTCAAAGAATGCCCGAGAGGGGCCGTTCTCGTGGCGGCATAACGACGAAGATACTGGCTCTGACAGACGCACTCGGCAACCTCGTTGAGTTCTGCCTGATGCCCGGACAGGCCCACGGTCTGCGCGAGACTGATATGTTGATCCGTGACCTGTCTGCCGGGCACTTGCTGGCGGATAGGGCTTTCGATGCAGATTGGTTTCGAAATGACCTGCTGGAACGCGACATCATTTCGGTCATACGGCCGAAATCAAATCGAAAGTTTCCTGCAACCTTCGACAAGGAAACCTACAAGTGGCGGCACCTGATCGAAAACTACTTTGGCAAGTTGAAGGAAAACAGAGGGGTAGCCATGCGCTCCTGCAAGACAGATCAGAGCTTCAAAGCCTTCATCTCGATTGCGGCAACAATCATTTGTAAGTTTTTGTCGTATAATCAGTATTATGTTAAATAATGGCAGGTAAGAAACCGGTTTGCGTGCTGTCCACGGTATCATACGATCCATGGATTACCGCGAGACAAGGACGGAATATGGAGCTACACGATCAGATTGTCGTGATCACGGGTGCCGCAGCCGGTATCGGGCGTGCCCTGGCACTGCGTATCGCACGCGAGCGGCCGGCCAGGATCATTTGTGCGGATATCGACGTGCATGGCGCCACCGAGACGGCGCGACTTGTCGATGGTGTCGCCATGCAGGTCGATGTCGCGCAGGATGCGCAGATCGCGGCGCTGATCGACGGCGTGGAAACGGATATCGGACCGATCGGCCTTTTCTGCTCGAATGCGGGCATCATGATCCATGGCGGTTGCGAGGTGCCCGATGCGGATTGGCAAAGGATCTGGGACATCAATGTCATGGCACATGTGCGCGCGGCGCGGTATCTGGTGCCGCTCATGGCGGCGCGCGGCGGCGGTTATCTGCTGAACACGGCCTCGGCGGCGGGTCTGCTCAACCAGATCGGCGCTGCGCCTTACGGTGTGAGCAAACATGCCGCTGTCGGTCTGGCGGAATGGCTGGCGATCAGCCACAGCGATCAGGGCATCAAGGTTTCGGTCCTGTGCCCGCAGGCCGTGCGCAGCGACATGCTGCACGGCGATGAAAACTCGGTCGCGGCCATCGACGGCATCATGGAGCCCGACATCGTCGCCGAGGCCTGTGTGCAGGCAATCCGCGACGAGACGTTCCTGATCCTGCCGCATGCCGAAGTCTTGGGATACATGCGCAACAAGGCCGTGGATTATGATCGCTGGATCGCGGGCATGCGCCGGTTGAACCGCCGTTTTTGCGGCAGTTCCTAATCCTGTTTCGGAATGGGCCGCACCAGACCCTCCTGCGCTGTGCTGGCCACCAACTGGCCGTCCGCGTGATAGATCGTCCCGCGGTTGAAGCCGCGTCCGCCGCCGGTGAATGGCGCGTCCATCGTGTAAAGATGCCAGTCCTGAAACCGGATCGGCGCGTGAAACCACATCGCGTGGTCCAGGCTGGCGGTCATCACGTCGCCGGTGAACCAGTTCACCCCATGCGGGCGCAGCGACGAGCCGAGCAGGTTCATGTCCGACGCATATGCCAGCAGGCAATGCTGCATCCGCGCATCCGCCCCGGCGGCGTCTTCCATGCGGAACCACAGGTAATTGCGGTCCGATTGCGGTTCGGGATGCAGCAGATCCTCGGGGGCATGTTCGCGGATGTCGATGGGTCGCGGACGCAGGAAATCCTTGTGGAACTTCTCGGGCAGTTGATCGGCGAACTGCTTGCGCAGATCGGTGCGGCTCGGCAGGCTTTCGGGGCCGTCCACCTGCGGCATCTCGTGCTGGTGGTCGAATCCTTTTTCGGCCACATGGAACGACGCGCCCATGTTCAGGATCTGCTTGCCGTGCTGGATCGCGATCACCCGCCGCGTGGTGAAACTTCCACCATCGCGCGAGCGGTCGACGCGGTAGATCACCGGAACCGACGGATCGCCGGGACGGATGAAATAGGCGTGAAGGCTGTGACACAACCGGTCCGGCACCGTGCGATAAGCCGCCGCGAGCGCCTGGGCGATCACCTGCCCGCCATAGATGCGCGTGGATGTTTCGCCGCCATGTCCGGTGCCGCGAAACAGATCGACCTCAAGCTGTTCGATATCCAGCAGATTGAGCAGAGTCGCCGAGACATCATCCATTTTCGGGCGCTTCCTTTGCGTGATTGCGGCGTGCCGCATAACCGATGAACGCGTCGAAACTGTCCGGGTTCACCATGGAATCGCGGTTCACCACCTTTTCCGGGTCATGGCCCAGCAGCAATTTCTTGACCGGCACTTCCAGTTTCTTGCCCGACAGCGTGCGCGGCACCTCGGCAATCGGCACAATCTCGTTGGGCAGGAAGCGCGGCGACACCGCGTCGCGGATAGCGTGGTTGATCCGATCCGTCAAAGCCTGATCCAGTTCAACATCGTCCGCCAGAACGATGAAAAGAGGCATGAAACTGTCGCGGCCCAGAAATTCCAGATCGACCACCAGTGACTCCCGGATCTCCGGCAGCGCCTCGACCGCCTGGTAGATTTCCGCACTTCCCAGCCGCAGCCCCTTGCGGTTGATCGTGGCGTCGGAGCGGCCATAGATGATGGCGCCGCCATGTTCGGTGATCTCGATCCAGTCGCCGTGTCGCCAGATGCCCGGATAGGTGTCGAAATAGCTTTCATGCAGACGGCTTCCGTCGTCGTCACCCCAGAAATACAGCGGCATCGACGGCAACGGCCGCGTGCAGACCAGTTCACCCACCTGCCCGATCACCTCGTTTCCGTCCTCGTCGAAGGCGTGCACGGCATCGCCCAGAAACCGGCATTGCATCTCGCCGGCGCGCACCGGCGCCATCGGATTGCCGCCCACGAACGCGCCGCAGAGATCGGTGCCGCCCGAAATCGGTGCCAGCCAGATATCGGGCTTCACCGCCTCATAAATCCAGTCATATCCGTCCGGCGACAACGGCGATCCGGTGGACCCGACCGAGCGCAGCGCGGCAAGGTCCAGATCGTCGTGCGGGCGTAGACCGGTCTTGCGGCAGGCTTCGAAATACGCCGCGCCCGCGCCGAAATAGGTCAGTCTTTCGCGGGCAACGAACCGCCAGAACTCCAGCATGTCGGGATGGTTCGCGGCTCCGTCGAACAGGGCCAGCGCGGCACCCTGCCCCAACGCCGCGAACTGCGCGTTCCACATGATCCAGCCCGACGAGGTCAGCCAGCAGAACCTGTCCCGCGCGCTCAGATCCTGATGCAAGGCCTGTTTTGCACCTTCGATGAGGACGCCGCCATGGCCGTGCACGATCGGCTTGGGATTGCCGGTGGTGCCCGAGGAATAGACCACCCAGAGCGGATGATCGAAGGCCACCTGCGCGAATTCGGGTGTGGGCGTATCGGCGGTCAGGCTGTCCCACGCGATCGCTCCGTCAGGCGGATTGCCCGCCACCGGCAGCACGATTTGATGTTGCAGCGTCGGCAGATCCGCCGCGATCCCGTCGATCACCGCGCGTCGGTCGATCAACTTGCCGGCATGGACATAGCCATCCTGCGCGATCAGCAGTTTCGGTTCGATCTGCCGGAACCGGTCCAGAATCGCGACGTGGCCCATATCGGGCGCGCAAAGCGACCAGATCGCGCCGATGCTGGCGGTGGCCAGAAACGCGATCATCGCAGTTTCGGTATTGGGCAGGATCGCCACAACGCGATCCCCCTGCCCCACACCCATCGCACGAAACCGCGCCGCGACGCTGGCAACCCGATCGGCCAGATCGCCCCATGTCAGTTCGGTCCGCCCGAAGGTTTCCGATTGCACGATGAGCGCCGGCGCTTCCGGCGTCTCGTGAGCCCGACGCAGCATGTGCTGCGCGAAATTCAGCCGCGCGCCGGGAAACCAGACGGCGCCGGGCATCCGGTCTTCGGCCAGAACCGCGCTGTGCGGGACCGACGAGTCCAGACCGAAGAATTCCCAGATCGCCGACCAGAACCCATCGAGGTCGGCAATGCTCCATTCCCACAGGGCGTTGTAATCGCTGAATTCCATACCGCGTTCCACGTTCAGCCAGCGGATGAATTCTGCCATGCGGCTGCCTTGGGCGCGGGCGGTGCTTGGCGTCCACAGGATCGGGTTGCGCCCGCTCATGTCGCCGCCCCCTGCACCAGCGCCTTGAGTTGCGGGCGCGCCGGATAGGCGCTGGACGGCGAAAGCTGCGTGAAGAACACGACCGACAGATCAAGCGCGCGGTCCACCCAGAAGAACGTCGAGGCCATGCCGCCCCAGCTGAAATCGCCCACACTGCCCGGAACCCGGGTGCGCGCCGGGTCGATCACCACCGCGCCGCCAAGCCCGAACCCCATCCCCTCCATCGGCTGTTCGGCAAAGCTCTGCGGCCCCATCGAGGCGATGTCGCCCGGCAGATGGTTGCGCATCATGAAATCCAGCGTGCGCCGCCCGATGATCCGTTCGCCCGCTGCCGTCACGCCGCTACGCAGCATTTCGGCAAAGCGCATGTAATCGTCGATTGTGCCCACTAGTCCGCCGCCGCCGGAATGCATGGTCGCACGCTCGAACGGTGACGACCCCGGCTGGTCGACCAGGCGCAGGGTGTCGTCTCCCGCACGCGCGGCGTTCAGCGCCATCGCATCGCCCGCAAGCGGCGTGTAAAGCGCGGCAAAGCCGTCCCCGGTGCCACCCGGCACGCGGAACGCGGTCCTGTCCATGCCAAGCGGATCGAGGATGCTTTCGCGAAAGAACGCATCCAGCGTCTGCCCCGAGACCATCTCGATGACGCGGCCCAATATGTCGATGCTGACCGAGTATTCCCAGCGGCTTCCGGGGCGGAACGCCAGCGGCAATTGCGCCACCCGGTCGACCATGTCCGATAGTAGTCCCTGGTCGGGCCGGAACATCAGATCGGCCTCGTCCATGGCGCCGGCCAGCAGGCCGGGATTGAACGGATAGCTGAGCCCGGATGTATGCGTCATCAACTGATGGATCGTCGGCGTGGTGCAGGGTTCGACCTGATCCAGCCGGTCTGCGCCCTTGACCAGGGCATGCATGTCCTTGAAAGACGGTATGAAATCCGAAACATGTGCGTCAAGATGGAACAGCCCGCGCTCGACCAGCATCATGGCGGCCAGTGTCGTGATCGGCTTGGTCATGGAGTAGAGACGCACCGTCGTTTCACGGTCGAACGCGAGACCGGCGTCGATGTTGCGTTGTCCGGTTGCGTCGAAATACACTTCCTGTCCGCCCTGCGCGACCAACACCGATGCCCCGGCGAATTTACGGTCGTCCACATAGCGTTGCATCCATGTGCCGATCCGCGCAAGCCGCCCGGGATCGAATCCGGATGTGTCCGGAGATGTCCGCGTCATCCCTGCCCTTTCCGGTGCGTCAGCGCCTTCAATCCGTGTTCCGCGAAGACAGGCACGTAGCGCCCCAGTTTCTCGGCCCGTTCGGGATTGGATGCGTTGCCGTCCAGCGCGCGTTTCTTGACGCCCTGCAGGATCCCCGCCATGCGAAAAAAGGAAAACGCGAGAAAGTAGTCGAAGTCCTGTATTTCGTTCAATCCTCTTCGTTTGCAATAGCTTGCGATGAATTCCTCGTCCGACGGCAATCCCAGCGCAGCACGGTCGACCCCCGCCAGTCCGCGCCCGTCGCCGCCCTGCGGCATCTGCCATTGCATGATGACCTGCGCCAGATCGGCATAAGGATGACCGATGGTGGACAATTCCCAGTCGAGAAGCGCAAGGCACCTTGTACCGTCGCGCTGAAAGATCATGTTGTCGATGCGATAATCGCCATGCACGAGGGTGCGCTGGCCGTCATCCTCGGGCATCCTGTCGGCGAGTTCCGCGATCAACCGGTCCATGTCCGCAATGGGATCGGTTTCCGATGCACGGTATTGCTTGGACCAGCGCCCGACCTGCCGTTCCAGATAATGCCCCGGCGGGCCGTAATCGGCCAGCCCGACCGCATCGATATCAACCATGTGCAGCGCGGCCAGAACGCGGTTCATGTCGTCCATCACGGCTCCCCGGTCGGGGCGGGACAGTTCGGGCAGGGCCGGATCGTCGAAATTGCGCCCCTCGACATGATCCATGATGTAGAACATGGAGCCGATCACGCTCTCGTCCTCGCACAACAGATGCATTTTCGGCACCGGCACGTCGGTATCGGCCAAAGCGCGCTGCACTCGGAATTCGCGGTCCACCGCATGCGCGGATTTCAGCAACACGCCCGGCGGTTTTCGCCGCAAGACATAATCGTGCCGGGGCGTTGTCAGAAGAAAGGTCGGGTTGGACTGCCCCGTGGCAAATTTGCGCGCCTCGATCGGCCCCTCGAATCCGGGTAGAGTCCGCTCCAGATACGCCTGAACCCGTTCCAGATCAAAAGCTAGCGATGCGTCGCTCACCTGCCGTTCCTCCCGTCAATCGGCGAATTCGGCAGCCAGACGGCGCCCGGCGGCGCGGTATTCGGCCTTGATCCTGTCAACCAGGTCGCCCGCCCCGGTGATCGACTTGACCGCACCGATGCCCTGCCCCGATCCCCAGATGTCTTTCCACGCCTTCGCCTTGGACGATCCCGAGCCGAAATCCATCGACGTCGCATCCGCACTTTCCAGATTTTCCGGATCCATCCCGGCGGCTATGATCGACTGCTTCAGGTAGTTTCCGGAAACTCCTGTAAACAGAGAGGATTTGACGATATCTTCGGCCCCGCCGGCGACGATCATTTCCTTGTAAGGCTCGGGTGCGTTGGCTTCGTGCGTGGCGATGAAGGGCGAGCCCGCATAGCCCAGATCGGCCCCTGCCGCCCGCGCCGCCAGCAACGCGCGCCCCGTGGCGATGGCACCGGACAGAACCAGCGGGCCGTCGAACCAGTCGCGGATCTCCTCGACCAGCGCAAAGGGCGATTGCGGCCCGGCATGCCCCCCGGCTCCGGCGGCGACCGCGATCAGCCCGTCGGCCCCCTTGTCGATGGCCTTGCGCGCGAAGGTGTTGTTGATGATGTCGTGCAGCACGATGCCGCCGCAGGAATGGGCAGCCTCGTTCACCTCGACCCGCGCCCCCAGCGAGGTGATCCAGATCGGCACTTCGTGCCGGGCGCAGATTTCCAGGTCGCGCTCCAGCCGTGTATTGCTGCGATGAACGATCTGGTTCACCGCAAAGGGCGCGGCGGGGCGGTCGGGATTGGCCTGATTGTGGCGGTCGAGTTCCTCGGAAATGCGGGTCAGCCACGCTTCCAGCTGCGCCGGCGCGCCCTCGCCTTCGCGCGCGTTCAGCGCCGGGAACGATCCCACGATACCGGCCTTGCATTGCGCGATGACCAGCTCCGGCCCTGAAACGATGAACATCGGTGCGCCTATCAGCGGCAGGCGCAGCCCGCGCAGCGCGGCAGGCAGATGGGTGTCGTCGCGCATTGATATCTCCTTGCTGTGTTGGCAATCTGGCGGATCGCGCCCCGTAGTAACTGCGATACATCCCCGGTTCGGCACGAGAATTGCATCTGCAAATGCGATTGACAACACCGATACCGGCGCCAACAGTCCCGATGCGGACGTGACCTTGCGGGAGATGCCGATGAAAGCCATGCTGAGCCGCGCACCCGGTGGCCCGGAAACGCTGGAACTGACCGACCTGCCGACGCCCGCGCCGGATCCCGACCAGATTCTCGTGCGCATACGTGCGGCAGGGGTCAATTATCCCGACACCCTGATCATCCGCGACCGATACCAGTTCAGACCGCCCCGCCCCTTCGCGCCGGGCGGCGAATTCGCGGGCGAGGTTGCGGCGCTTGGCAAGGACGTCAGCGGCTTTGCGGTGGGCGACCGGGTGCTGGGTCTTGGCATCTGGGGCGGTTTTGCCACCCATATCTGCGTCAAGGCGCGCGATCTGGTGAAGATTCCCGATGCCATGCCGTTCGATGAGGCGGCCTGTTTCCTGCTGACCTATGCCACATCGCATCATGCGCTGAAGGATTGCGCAGCACTGAAAAAGGGCGAAACGCTGTTGATCCTCGGGGCGGCTGGCGGTGTCGGCGCGGCGGCGATCGAGTTGGGCGTGGCGGCCGGGGCACGCGTGATCGCGGCCGTTTCCAGTGCGGACAAGGCGGCGTTCTGCCGGGATCTGGGCGCGCATGACACGCTGATCTATCCCCGCGAACTGGACCGCGACGGGCAAAAGGCGCTGTCGGCGCAATTCAAGCAACACGCCCCGGACGGTGTCGATGTGGTCTATGATGCGGTCGGCGGCGATTACGCCGAACCCGCGATCCGCGCGCTCGCCTGGGAGGGCCGGTTCCTGGTGGTCGGCTTTCCCGCCGGTATCCCGAAAATGCCGCTCAACCTTGCCCTGCTGAAAGGCGCGCGGATCATCGGCGTCTTCTGGGGCGAAGCCGTCGCGCGTGACCCCGAGAGGCATGAACGCAACATGGCCGAGTTGTTCACGCTCCATCAGGCGGGCCGGATCAAACCCCGCATCAGCGTCTCGCTGCCGCTGCAAGAGGCCGGCAAGGCGCTGACGTTGCTGGAAAACCGCGAAGTCATGGGCAAGATCGTGCTGATCGCCCCCTGAGCGCGCCGGCATGGGCGACCGCCGAAACGGAAGGTGCAAAAACGCCGGCGCTGGTTTCGGACTGGCTCAACCTGTGGGTGTTTGATACGTGGCCCTCCTGATCCGCCTGAAGCGCGCGGAAAACTGGACATCGCAGGATCATCAAGCGTATCAATAAGTAACGCTAAGGTAAGCTCTCTATGACATCAATTCTCGTCATGAACGGTCCCAACCTGAACCTGCTGGGCACGCGCCAGCCCGACATCTATGGCACGACCACCCTCGCCATGATCGAGGAGGCCTGCCACAGCCACGGCGCGAAGCTCGGGCTCGCGGTCACATGCCTGCAATCCAACCACGAGGGCGCGCTGATTGATGCCATTCACGGCGCGCGCGGCGAACAGGACGGCATCGTCCTGAATGCGGGTGCCTATACGCATACATCGATCGCACTGCGCGATGCCATCGCGTCGGTCGAACTGCCGCTGGTCGAGGTGCATCTGTCCAACATCCACGCACGCGAGCCGTTCCGGCAGGTGTCGCATATCGCACCGGTCGCGCTGGGGCAGATCTGCGGGTTCGGGGCGCAGGGCTATGTTCTGGCGCTTCACGCCCTGCATGCGCATCTGCGGGACGATACCTGATGATGGAATTGCGCGATTATCTGAACGCCGTGGTGACGACGCAATCACTCGAGGAATTGTGGGCCGCCCATTGCGAACAGATGGCCGGTTACGGCTTTGACCGCCTGATCTACGGGCGCACGCAATACCGCACCCGCACGTCGCTGGGCGATCCCGAGGACTTCGTGATCCTGACCAATCATTCGCCGGAATACATCAAGACGTTTCTGGGCGAGAGACTGTATTTCCACGCCCCCATGACGCGTTGGGCGCTGGAAAACGAAGGTGCGTGCAGTTGGCGGCGCGTGTACGAGATGTTTGACGGCAAGACGCTGACCAAGGAAGAAACCCGCGTCCTTGAGTACAATCTCAGGATGAAAGTCACCGCTGGCTATACGATCAGCTTCAAATCGCCCAATCTGCGGCAGAAAGGCGCGATCGCCCTGACCGCGCGGGCGGACATGAATCAGGTGCAGGTCGACGAAATCTGGGCCGAGCACGGGCGCGACATCCACCTGATGAACGACATGGCGCATCTGAAAATCCTCACCCTGCCCTATACGCCGCCCAATCGCGGCCTGACCCCGCGCCAGCTCGAGGCGCTGCAATGGGTCGGGGACGGCAAGACGACGCAGGACATCGCGGTTCTGATGGGCCTGACGACGGCGACGGTGGAAAAGCACCTGCGTCTGGCCCGCGAGGCGCTGGCGGTCGAAACCACCGCGCAGGCGGTTCTCAAAGCGACGCTGAACAACCAGATGTTCGTGCTTGAAGGCTGAATTATCGGCCCGGAACGATCGCCGATCACCCCGCTTGGGGCATCGATTCGGGATTGAAATCCTGCTGACCGGTTGCCGGATCGGTGGCGCTTTCGCCTGGCACCAGCGGGAAGAAGCAGGCGGCGGCATGGGCTGGCGGGTCCAGTTCGGGCCGCTTTTCGCGGCAGATATCCTGCACCTTCCAGCACCGCGGCGCAAAGGGGCAGCCCGCGGGTACCGCCAGCGGCGAGGGCAACTCGCCGACCAGCTTGATCCGCTCCTTGTGGCCCTGGGGATCGGCCTGTGGCGTTGCCGACAACAGCGCCTTGGTATAGGGATGGCGCGGCGCCGCGAAGACGTCGTTCTTGGGGCCACGCTCCACCGCCTTGCCCAGATACATCACGATGATGTCGTCCGCGACATGGCGCACGACGCTCAGGTCATGGCTGATGAACAGATAGGCCAACCCCATGCGTTCCTGCAGATCGACCAGCAGGTTCAGGATCGCGCTTTGGATCGACACATCCAGCGCGGAAACAGGCTCGTCCAGCACCAGCACCTTGGGGTCCAGCATCAGCGCGCGCGCGATGGCGATGCGCTGGCGCTGCCCACCGGAAAACATATGCGGATAGCGGTCGAAATGTTCCGGGCGCAGCCCGACCAGCCCCAGCATTTCGCGCGCCTTTTCCTCGCGCGCGGATTTCTTCATGTCGCGGCGGTTGATCGCCAGCGGCTCCATCAGGATCGCGCCGACGCGCTGACGCGGGTTGAGCGATCCGTAAGGGTCCTGAAACACGATCTGCACATCCTGGCGCAGTTCCGGCCAGCGTGACCGTACCACCGGCTTGCCGTCGAGCGTCAGCGTGCCCTCGGTCGGTTCCTCGATCATCGTGACCATACGGGCCAGCGTGGATTTGCCACAGCCGGATTCACCGACCACGGCCAGCGTCTTGCCCGCGTAAAGGTCGAAATCCACCCGCGCGACGGCGCGCAGGATCTGGGGCTTGGAAAACATGCCGCCGCCGACCTCGTAATGGCGGGCAAGCGCGGTCGCGGTCATCACGGGCGCGGTCATGAGGCGGCCCTTTCATCGGTATTGAGCGGATAGAAACAGCGTGCATATCCCAGATCGGCGCCCAGCGGCGGCGGCGGGTTGGCGCGGCATTTGTCATCGGCAAATTTGCAGCGCGGCGAGAACAGGCACCCGACCGGGCGGTCGAACTGTCCCGGCACCACGCCGGGAATGGTCGGCAGACGCTTTTCGGTGGCGCGTTCGGGCAGCGCGGCCAGCAGCGCGGCGGTATAGGGGTGATGCGGTGCGGCAAACAGCGACTTCACCGGCTGCTCCTCGATCTTCTGGCCGGCATATTGCACGCTGACCCGCTCGGCGGTTTCGGCCACCACGCCCATGTCATGGGTGATCAGCACCAACCCCATGCCGGTCTCGTCGCGCAGTCCGGTCAGCAGGTCGAGGATCTGCGCCTGAATGGTCACGTCCAGCGCGGTGGTCGGCTCATCCGCGATCAGCAACTTGGGATTGCAGGAAATCGCCATGGCGATCATCACCCGCTGGTTCATGCCGCCCGACAATTGGTGCGGAAAGGCCGACAGGCGCTTTTCCGGGGCCGGGATGCCGACCAGTTCGAACAGCTCGATGGCGCGGGCATGGCGCGCGCGGCGGTCCAGCCCAAGGTGAAAGCGCAGCGCCTCCTTGATCTGCCAGCCGACGGTGAAACACGGGTTCAGCGACGACATCGGTTCCTGAAAGATCATCGCCAGATCCTTGCCGACGATACGGCGGCGCTGGCTGGCGCCGAGCGTCATCAGGTCGTGATCGTCGAATGTCATCTCGTCCGCTGTCACGGTCGCGGTCCACGGCAACAGCCCCATCAGCGCCAGCATCGACACCGACTTGCCCGAACCGCTTTCGCCGACGATGGACAGGATTTCGCCCTCCTCCACGTTGATATCGACCGAATCCACCGCCTTGAAGGCACCGGCCGAGGTGGCAAAGGAAACGCTGAGGTTGCGGATGCGCAAAAGGCTCATGTCAGCTCCGCTTCAGTTTGGGGTCGAGCGCGTCGCGCAGGCCGTCGCCCATCAGGTTGATCGCCAGAACCGTGACCAGGATCGCGACGCCCGGAAAGGTCACCACCCACCAGGCGCGCAGGATGAATTCGCGCGCCTCGGCCAGCATGGTGCCCCATTCGGGCGTCGGCGGCTGTGCGCCCATGCCAAGGAAGCCCAGTGCCGCGGCGTCCAGAATGGCGGTAGAAAACGACAGCGCGCCCTGCACGATGATCGGCGCAAGGCAGTTCGGCAGCACGGTCACGAACATCAGCCGCATCAGACCGGACCCGGCCACACGGGCCGAGGTCACGTAATCCTTCTGTTTCTCCGACAGCACGCTGGCGCGGGTCAGGCGCACGTAATGGGGTTGCAGCACGATGGCGATGGCGATCATCGCGTTGGTCAGCGACGGCCCCAGCACCGCCACCAGCACCAGCGCCAGCAACAGCGACGGGAACGCAAGGATGATATCCATGATCCGCATGATGATCGTGTCCAGCCAGCGCGGCGCAAAGCCGGCAATCAGGCCCATGACGATGCCCCCCGTCGCGGCCACGGCGACCACCACGATGCCCACGAAGAACGAATAGCGCGCGCCCACGATCAGCCGGGACAGCATGTCCCGCCCCAGCGGATCGGTGCCCAGCGGAAACCGCCATGTGCCGCCCTCCTGCCAGACCGGCGGGCGCAGCGCGAAGGCACGGAACTGCGCCGAGGGGTCATGCGGCGCGATCAACGGGGCGAAAGCCGCCAGGAAGACGAACGCGGCAAAGATCCACAGGCCGAAGACCGCGCCGCGGTTTTCGCGGAAATAGAACCAGAATTCGCGCAGACGGCCGGGGCGGTCCGGGGCGTTCATCTCAACTTCGGCGGACAATGTGTCGGACATCTCAGCGCTTTCTGATCTTGGGATTGATGACGCCATACAGCAGATCGACCGTCAGGTTCACCAGCATGACCATGACCGCGATCAGCAGCAGACCGCCCTGCACCACCGGATAATCGCGCCGGAAGATCGAATCGACCATCCACTTGCCGATGCCCGGCCAGCTGAAGATCGTCTCGGTCAGGATCGCGCCGGCCAGCAGCGTGCCGACCGACAGGCCGATCACCGTGATGACCGGGATCAGCGCGTTGCGCAGTGCGTGGATGCCGTTGACCCGCGCCGGCGACATGCCCTTGGCGCGGGCGGTGCGGATGTAATCCTCGCCCAGAACCTCCAGCATGGCGCTGCGCGTCTGGCGCGCGATGACCGCCAGCGGGATGGTGCCCAGCACGATCGCGGGCAACAGCAGGTGGCGCAGCGCCGAGGCCAGCGCCCCGTCCTGTCCCGATTTGATCGCGTCGATCAGCATGAAGCCGGTGGGGTTCGAGAAATAATAGATCAGGTCGATCCGCCCCGATACCGGGGTCCAGCCCAGATTGCCGGAAAAGATGATGATCAGCAGCAGCGCCCACCAGAAGATCGGCATGGAATATCCGACCAGTGCCGTGGACATCAGGGCGCGGTCAAAGAACTTGCCCCGGTTGACGGCGGCGATCACACCGGCTGGCAGCCCCAGCGCGATGGCGAAGATCATCGCGCAGATCGACAGTTCCAGCGTCGCCGGGAACAGCGAGAAGAATTCGTCCCAGACCGGGCGGCGGGTGACGAAGGAATAGCCCAGATCGCCCTGCAGCACGCCGGTCAGGTATTCCCAGAACTGCACGTAGATCGGCCGGTCGAACCCCAGTTGCGCGGACAGTTCGGCATAGCGTTCCTCGGACATGCCGCGCTCGCCGGCCATCACGATGATCGGATCGCCCGGCAGCAACCGGATGAAGGCGAAGGAGATCAGCGTGACCCCGATGAAGGTGGGGATGAAGGTCAGCAGCCGCGAGGCGAGGTATTTCAGCATGTCAGCACCGTCAATTCCTTGGCAAAGCGGGTGAGCGAGGTGCAGCCCTCGTCGGTTATCAGGATGTCGTCCTCGATCCGCACGCCGAGTGCGCCCGGAAGATACAGTCCCGGCTCGTTGGTGAAGACGGTTCCAGCCGGCAGCACCTGATCGTTGCCGCGCATGATGTAGGGTGCCTCGTGCACCTCGCGGCCCAGACCGTGGCCGGTCTTGGTGCGGATGAACTCGGCAAAGGGCGATGCTTCCAGCACGCCGGTCACGGCATCGTCGATCTCGTGCGCGGTGATCCCGGCGCGCGCGATCTCATGGCCGCGCAGATTGGCGCGCAGCACCGTGTCGTAAACCGCCTGTGCCTCGTCGGTGGCGTGGTCCAGAAACACGGTGCGGGTGATGTCGGCGGCAAAACCGTGCTTGCGCGCGCCGAAATCGATCAGCAGTGCATCGCCCGCCTTCAGCGTATAATCGGCGCGGGCATGGGCATGGGGGCGCGCGGCATTGTCGCCGGCGGCGACGATGGGCGGAAAGGACAGATCCTCGGCGCCCTCGGCGAACAGCGCCTGAACGAGGGCCTGCTCCACGTCGGTTTCGCTCTGGCCAAGCCGCACGCTTTCGAACGTGCGGGCCAGCGCGCGTTCGGAAATGTCGATGGCCGCTTGCAACGCGGCGATGTCCTCGGGCGTCTTGATCATGCGCAGGCCGGAAATCGCGACCTCGCCGTCAATGATGCGCAGATCGGGCTGCGCGCGTTTCAGGGCGTGATGCACGAAGACCCGCATCACTTGCCCTTCGACGGCCAGCGACGAAATCTCCAAGTACGCCAGCAAACCGACGAACGCCGCGTCATAACCGTCCTGGTCGCGCCAGTCGAAGACCGCGCCGGGAAATCCGACCTGCTCCCAACTGCGCAGTTCCAGATTGGGCACCAGCGCGGCGGGCGGCCCGTCAGCCCGGATGACCAGCAGGAACGGACGCTCATGGCTCATGAAGGATTGCCCGACAGCGCGGGTGAAATTCGGCCCCGGCACCAGCGCGATGGCGTCCACTCCCAGGTCGGTGGCGATGGCGGCATATTCGGCCAGGCGGTCGGCAAGGGGCTTGGGCACGGGAATGTCAGCGATCCTGTCTTTTTCCAGGGGCATGGGGCGGCGGATAATCCACCGCCCCCGCACAGGTCAATCGGAAAGTCCGACCTCGTTGAAAATGTGGGTGCCCAGCGGGTGAACCACATAGTTTTCGACCTCGGGGCGCATCGGCATGTAAACCACCGAATGCGCGATCGTCGCCCAGGGCGCCTGCTCCTTGAAGACGACCTGCGCCTCTTCATACAGCTTCGCGCGCTCGTCCTGATCGGTCAGCACCTTGGCCTCGTTGATCAATTCATCGAACGGCTCGTAACACCATTGCGCGCGGTTCGAGGCCCCGACACCGTCGCAGCCCAGCAACACGGCAAGGAAGTTGTCCGGGTCGCCGTTGTCCCCCGTCCAGCCCAGCAGCACCGCACCGTCACGATTCACGTCGGACGACCGCTCCAGATACTCGCCCCATTCATAGGACACGATTTCCACATCGACGCCGACCTTGGAGAAATCCTCCTGCATCAGTTCGGCCATGCGGCGGGCATTGGGGTTGTAGGGACGCTGCACCGGCATCGCCCAGATCTTCATCTTGAGGTTCTCGACGCCCTCTTCCTCCAGCATCTTTTTCGATGCCTCGGGATCGTGCGGATCGTCCTCGACCGCGTCGTTGTAGCCCCACATGGTCGGCGGGATCGGGTTCTTGGCGATCTGGCCGGAGCCCTGGAACACCACGTCGATGATCGCCTGCTTGTCGATCGCCATGTTCAGCGCCTTGCGCACCTTGGGGTTGTCGAACGGTTCCATCTGGGTGTTGTAGGCCATATAGCCCACGTTCAGGCCCTCCTGCTCCATCACGACGATGTCCGCGTTATCCTTCATCTCCTGCACGTCGGCGGGATTGGGATAGGCCATGATGTGACATTCGCCGGCCTTCACCTTCTGATACCGCACCGAAGCATCGGGCGTGATCGCGAAGATCAGGGATTCGACCCTGGCCTGCGGGCCCCAGTAATCATCGTTGCGCACGTAGCGGATGATCGCGTCCTTCTGATAGGCTTGGAACGTGAACGGGCCAGTGCCGATCGGCTTCTGGTTCAGTGCCTCGGGCGTGCCGGCCTCCAACATGGCGTCGGCATATTCCTTGGACTGTATCGACGCGAAATCCATCGCCATGTTCGCGATAAACGGCGCATCGGGCCGGGTCAGGTGGAACTTGACGGTGTAATCATCGACCTTTTCGACGCTTTCCAGCAGGTCGGGCATCGACATGCCGGCGTAATATTCCCACGAACCGCCCGATATCTTGTTATAGGGATTGTCGGGGTTGCCCTGCCGGTCGAAGGTAAAGATCACGTCGTCGGCGTTGAAATCGCGCGTCGGGGTGAACTGGTCGTTGCTGTGGAACTTGACCCCCTCGCGCAGCTTGAAGGTGACGGTCTTGCCGTCCTCGGAAATCTCCCAGCTTTCGGCCAGTCCGGGTTCGACCTCGGTCGTGCCGGGAATGAACTGGGCCAGACGGTTGAACATCGGCTGGCTGGAGGCATCGAAGGTGGTGCCGGAGGTGTAAAGCGCCGCGTCGAACCCTTCGGGCGAGCCTTCCGAGCAATAGACCAGCGATTGCGCCGATGCCGCCCCGGCCCCGAAGGCGATCATCGCCCCTGTTGCTAGGTATGATCTGAGTTTCATGTATTTCTCCCAGTTTCTTGATTGTCATGCACCCTCGGGCGCATGGGTCTGCGCGCACGGAGTTGTCCGCTGCGCGCATAACTGCCGATACCCTGCCACCGAATTGCCCGCGTGGAAAGAGGCAGAGAAGCGCAAACGCCACCTGTCGCAACGGCATCCGCCATGGTGGCGGCGCCGGAAACCTGCCGGGAGCCGTCATGAGCAGGGTCGGTTTGCGCGCGGATCACCGCGCTTGCCGCAGGACGGTCAGCCGATCCTGGTCAACTGCGCGCGAAACCGGCGCATGTTTTCCTGATAATGCGTCGCCGTCCAGCGCAGCCGCTCGATCGCCTTGTCGTCAAGCTGACGCACCACCTTGCCGGGCGCGCCCATGACCAGCGATCCGTCCGGAATTTCCTTGTTCTCGGTGATCAGCGCCCCGGCCCCGATCAGACAGTTGCGGCCGATCCGTGCGCCGTTCAGGATCGTGGCCCCCATGCCGATCAGGGTGTTTTCCCCGAGGGTGCAGCCATGCAGCATGACCTTGTGCCCGATGGTGCAGCCCGCGCCGATCGTCAGCGGAAACCCCATATCGGTATGCAACACGCAGTTTTCCTGCAGGTTGCTGCCCGCGCCGACGCGGATATCCTCGTTGTCGCCGCGCAGGGTGCAACCGAACCAGACGCTGGCGCCCTCCTCGATCACGATGCCGCCGATAACGTTCGCATCGGGGGCGACCCAGGTGTCGGGATGGATTTGCGGTGTGCGGGTGCCAAGGGCATAGATGGTCATGGCTGTTCCTCGAATTCGGCCTGAAGCCGGCGCACATGCCCGGTCAGGTCCGGTTGCTGGCTGCGCCGCAGGCGGGTGGCGGTGATGATGGTTTTCAGGTGACTTTCGGTCTGGTCGAGATCGTCGTTCACCAGCACGAAATCGTACCCGTCCCAATGGCTGATCTCGTCCCAGCTTTTCTGCATCCGCCGCGCGATGGTGACGGCGTCGTCGAGACCGCGCCCTTCCAGACGGCGGCGCAGTTCGGGGATCGACGGCGGCAGGAGAAAGATCGACAGCGTGTGCTGGCCCAGCGACGAGTTGCGGATCTGCTGCGCGCCCTGCCAGTCAATGTCGAACAGCACGTCCTGTCCGGCGTCGATGGCCGCCTGCACCGGAGCCTGCGGCGAGCCATACCAGTTCCCGAACACATGCGCGTGTTCCAGCATTTCGCCCGCAGCGACCTGCGCCTTGAACTCGTGTTCGCTTGTAAAGACGTAATCGACGCCGTCCTGTTCACCCGGTCGCGGCGGGCGGGTGGTCGCGCTGACCGAAAACAGGATGCTGGAATCCCAGTCGCGCAGACGGCGCGCCAGTGTCGATTTGCCCGCCCCCGAAGGCGAGGACAGGATGATCAGAAGGCCGCGCCGCTGCGCCATTTCCGGAACCTCTCTATTCAATATTCTGCACCTGTTCGCGCATCCGGTCTATGACGGCCTTCAGGTCCAGACCGACCGCCGTCAGATCGCCCGCCTGCGCCTTGGAGCACAGCGTATTGGCCTCGCGGTTGAATTCCTGCATCAGGAAATCCAGCTTGCGCCCCACCGCCCCGCCTGCCGCCAGCAGATCGCGCGCGGCCGCGACATGGGCTTGCAGACGGTCGATTTCCTCGGTGACGTCGGACTTGACCGCCAGCATCGCCAGTTCCTGCGCCACGCGGTCGGGATCGGCGCCGTCGGCATTGTCCAGCACGCGGGCCAGATTGGTGCGCAAGGTGTCAGCCATCGCGTCCTTGCGCAGTTCGGCCAGCTCCGCAGCCCGACCGGTCAACGCCGCGATTTCGTTCAGGTGGTCGTCCATCACGGTCGCCAATGCCGTGCCTTCGCTCTCGCGCATCCGCACGAAGGCGGAGACGAGCGGCGCGAATTGCGCGCGCAACTCCGCGATCAGCGGTGCGGTGTCGTCCGGCTCGGCGCCGGCGTCCAGAACGCCGCGCAGGGCCAGCAGGTCGGCAGCGCGCGACGGGGCCAGCGTGATGCCGCGCTCCATCGCCTCGGCCTCGATCCCCGCCAGCGCCTCCAGCGCCCCGTCCAGCGCCGCCCGGTTCAGCGTCAGCGCCCCGGCGGCGCTTTCGTTGCGGGTGACACGCAGCGACAGGGTGACATTGCCCCGCGTCACCGCCCGTGCCAGCATGTCGCGCAGGGCCGGTTCCAGCCCCTCCAGCCAATCGGGCACGCGCAGGCGCAGGTCCAATCCGCGGGCATTGACGCTGCGCACCTCCCACGCCCAGGACCAGGGCGCATGTTCGCCCCTCCCCGAGGCGAATCCCGTCATCGATCTGATCGTTGCCATGCCCGCCCTTCGCGCCGTGACCGCCCTTGGCCCAGCACCTAAAGCACCATTGCGCCGCAGGGCAAGCCCCGGCGGCGCGGCGTGGCCGCGATGATTAACCAATCGCTGAACTTTCGCTCCCATTTCCGTCGGAAAAGCGCCATATTAACGTTTGAGTAACCAGTATTAAGTTAATCTTGCGTCCATCGCGTCTCGGCGCGATGGCGCAATCCAAAAAAACGGGACGAATGGTCAATGACTGATTGGTCGGACAACGGCAACGTGGTGTCGATGGACCGTTTCCGTAGCGGCAAGACCCTGTCGCCCCTGCATCAGGCCGAGGCCTATTGGTCCGCCCTGCGCCGCGATGGAGACGTGCCGCTGCGCAGCCAGATCGATCCGCGCGGGCTGGAGCGGGTGCTGCGCCATGCCTTCATCCTGCAACGGATCGCCCCCGGGATTGCCCGGGTCCGTCTGGCGGGGCAGCAGGTGAACGCCCTTGCCGGGATGGAGGCGCGGGGCCTGCCTTTCAGCGCGCTGTTCGCCGCCACAAGCCGCGCCGGGCTGGCCGACGTTCTGCACCACCTGTTCGAGACACCGTCGGTTGCCCGGCTCACGCTGAAAACGCTGGGAAAAGGCGAAGCGGGCGAGGCGCGGATGCTGCTTCTGCCACTGAAATGCGACATGGGCGATGTCAGCCGCGCGCTCGGCGTCGTGCTGGCCGAACCCGAACCCAACGACACGCCGCGCCGCTTTGAATTGCTGCGCCGCGACCTGCGCCCGGTTTCGGGCCGTCACGATGCGGCGCAGCACGCCGATCTGCAATCCGGTTTTGCCGAACCGCAGGCGGCGCTGGACGGTCAGGGCGGATTCCTGCGGCTGATACGCCCGGACAACGACTGAAACAGATCGTCGGCCGGGCGATGCCCCGGGTCAGATCGCCGCGCGGCTTTCGCGTTGCTGACGCAGCTTGCTCAGCTCCGCGGCCACCAGGAACGCCAGTTCCAGAGACTGGCTGGCGTTCAGGCGCGGATCGCAGGCCGTGTGATAGCGATGCGACAGGTCACGGTCGCTGACCGCCTGCACGCCGCCGGTGCATTCGGTGACGTCCTGCCCCGTCATCTCGAAATGCACGCCACCGGGCACGGTGCCCTCGGCCGCGTGGACCGAGAAGAACTCGCACACTTCGCGCAGCACCGAATCGAACGGGCGCGTCTTGTAGCCGCTGGAGGATTTGATCGTGTTGCCATGCATCGGATCGCAGACCCAGACAACATTCGCCCCCTCTTTCTGGACCGTGCGGATCAGGCGGGGCAGATGCTCGGCCACCTTGCCTGCACCGAACCGCGCGATCAGCGTCAGGCGGCCGGCCTCGTTCTCGGGGTTCAGGCGCGCCATCAGGATCTTGAGATCCTCTTCGGTCATCGAGGGCCCGCATTTCAGCCCGATCGGGTTCAGCACGCCGCGGGCATATTCCACATGCGCGCCGTCCGGCTGGCGGGTGCGGTCGCCGATCCAGATCATGTGCCCGGAGCCTGCCAGCCATTTGCCGGATGTGGAATCCAGCCGCGTCAGCGCCTCTTCGTATTCCAGCAGCAGGCTTTCATGGCTGGTGTAGAATTCGACCGTCTGAAGCGTGTGCGCGGTGTCGCGATCGACCCCGGCGGCGGACATGAAATCCAGCGTGTCGGTGATCCGGTTGGCCAGTTCACGGTATTTCTCGGCCTTCTGGCTTTCGGTAAAGCCCAGCGTCCAGGCGTGCACCTGATGCACGTCGGCATAGCCGCCCGTGGAAAACGCGCGCAGCAGGTTCAGCGTGGCCGCCGCCTGCGTGTAGGCCTGCAACATCCGGCGCGGGTCGGGAACGCGCGCCTCTTCGGTGAAAGCCAGTTCGTTGATGATGTCGCCGCGATAGCTGGGCAACTCGATCCCGTCCACGGTCTCGGACGGGGCGCTGCGCGGTTTGGCGAATTGACCGGCCATGCGCCCGACCTTGATCACCGGCACCTTGGCGCCATAGGTCAGCACCATCGCCATCTGCAACATCACCTTGAAGGTGTCGCGGATGCCATCGGCGCTGAACTGCTCGAAACTTTCGGCGCAATCGCCCCCCTGCAGCAGGAACGCCTCTCCCCGGCTGGCGGCACCCAGATGCTGCTTCAGGCGGCGCGCCTCGCCGGCAAAGACCAGCGGGGGGTATTTCGACAATTGCGCCTCGGCGGCCTGCAGCGCGGCGGCATCAGTGTAATCCGGCATCTGCACGCGCGGTTTGCTGCGCCAGTCGGTTTTTTTCCATTCGCTCATCGCTCTCGTCCTCCGCTGAAGGCATCAGAGGCGGGTTATACAAAACCCGGGGCGGCGTGGCCATATGTGATTTGCGACCCTTGACGCCGCTTATGCGCTCCGGCCAATGTCGGATATGCGCTCCTGCAAGGACGCGAACGGCCTGCGGAGTGTGGAAGGATCGCCATGCAGAAGCAAAACCAGCCCCTACAGGCGGAAACGACGGCGATCCGGCCGCGCCGGTTCATCTTTGTCCTGCTGGACCGCTTCACGCTGCTGTCCTTCGCCGCGGCGCTGGAAAGCCTGCGCATCGCCAACCGCATGTCGGGCCAGCGGCTTTACAGCTGGCGTATCGTCGGCGAAGGCGGCGACACGGCGACCTGTTCGGCGGGCACGCGGTTCCAGCTTGACGGCGATCTGGACGAATTCGTCCGCGACGACACCATCCTGATCTGCGGCGGAATCGACGTTCAGGCGGCAACCACCCGGCGCCTGCTGGCATGGATCCGGCGCGAGGCGCGCAAGGGGCCGATCATCGGCGGGCTCTGCACGGCAGCATTCACGCTGGCAAAGGCCGGGTTGCTGGACGGCAAGCGCGCCACGATCCATTGGGAGAATGCCGACAGCTTCGCCGAGGAATTCGACGATGTCACCCTGACCAGATCGGTCTTCGCCATCGACGGCAACCGCATGACCACGGCGGGGGGCACCAGTTCCATCGACCTGATGCTGAAACTCATCGCCGACGATCACGGCGCGGACCTGGCCAATGCGGTGGCCGATCAACTGATCTATTCCAGCATCCGCACCGATCAGGACACCCAACGGCTGAGCGTGCCCACGCGCATCGGCGTGCGCCATCCCAAGCTGAGCCAGGTGATCCACATGATGGAGGCCAATATCGAGGAGCCGATCAGCCCCGCGGTTCTGGCACAGCATGTCGGCATGTCCACGCGGCAGCTCGAACGGCTGTTCCGCCGCTATCTGAACCGCTCACCCAAGCGGTATTACATGGAGTTGCGGCTGGCCCGGGCGCGCAACCTGCTGATGCAGACCGACATGAGCGTGATCAACGTGGCGCTGGCCTGCGGGTTCGCCTCGCCCAGCCATTTCTCGAAATGCTACCGCGCGCATTACGACACCACCCCCTACCGCGAACGCGGCAGTCAGGCCGCGAAACGCGCCGAGTGACTCAAAGTGTTTCGGTTTTTACCTGAGACATCGCTTATCACAATTCGCGTTCGAGCGTCAGCGAGAGACAGCGAATTGTGATGCAGGTTAAAGGCGAAACGCTATAGCGCGTCGGTTTGCCATGCCCGACACCCCCAAAAACAGCACCGCTTCCCTTTGGTAAGGAATACATGACTGTTGCGTCGTGACGCTATCGCGCATGTTATAAGCGTTCCGTGAGTGTGGCTTTGGCCGAGGAACACCGGAGAAAGATCCTTGCAATATCAAGGCGCTCTGATCCGTCCGGTTCGGACGTGTATTGTTCCGCGTTCGGGCCGGGGTTTTTGGCAGGCCCTTTCCATCCCCAATTGAACGGGGTCGTCAAACGGTGCGGGACCGCCCGATTTCGGAGCGGTTCCGCATCGCCGTTCGTGATCGGCCTCTCCAAAAAAAGGGGCGCCGGACCCATGGCCCCGCGCCCCTTTCGGGATGAGTTTCAAAAAGCGAATCAGCCCTGAGCGGCCTTGGCCACCTCGGCGGCAAAATCCTCTTCCTTCTTCTCGATACCTTCGCCGACTTCCAGCCGCACGAAACCGGTCACGGTCGCGCCGGCCTCTTTCGCGGCCTCGCCCACGGTCAGATCCGGGTTGATGACGAATTGCTGGTTCAGAAGAGTCGATTCGGCGACGAATTTGCCCATCCGGCCCTGGATCATCTTTTCGATCACCGCTTCGGGCTTGCCGCTTTCGCGGGCAATGTCCATCTGGACCTGCTTTTCCTTTTCGATGATCGCCGGATCCATGTCCGCCTCGCTGAGCGCGGCCGGGTTCACGGCGGCGATATGCATCGCGACCTGCTTGCCGAACGCCTCGTCCCCACCGCTCAGCGCGACCAGAACGCCGATCTTGCCCATGCCGGCGGTAACCGCGTTGTGGACATAGGAGACGACGGTTTCGCCCTCGACCCTGGCCATGCGGCGCAGCGACATGTTCTCGCCGATGGTGGCGATCTTGGCGGTTACGGTATCTTCGACCGACTTGCCGCCCATATCCGCGGCCTTCAGCGCTTCGATATCGGCCGCGTTCAGCGCGGTTTTGGCGATATCGCCGACCATCTGCTGGAATTCGCTGTTCTTGCCAACGAAATCGGTTTCCGAATTCACCTCGACCGCAACGCCCTTGCCGCCCTCGACGACGACGGCGACCAGCCCTTCGGCGGCGGTACGACCGGATTTCTTGGCGGCCTTGGCCAGACCCTTGGTGCGCAGCCAGTCAACGGCGGCTTCCATGTCGCCGTCGGTTTCGGTCAGCGCCTTCTTGGCGTCCATCATGCCGGCACCGGTGGTGTCGCGCAGTTCCTTGACCATGGATGCAGTGATTGCCATCTCTTGGTTCTCCTCAAAACAGGGGTGGGACCGGCCCTGCCAGTCCCTCTCTTCTTATCGACGGGATGACGCGGCAGCCGTCAGCTCTTGGCGGCTTTTTCCAGCGTCTTGGCCGTGGATTCGATATCCAGCGGCGCATCCTTGGCCATGGCGTCGTCGTTCACCGTCTCTTCCGAGGCGTTACCGACCTCGACGCCGGTGCTTTCGGGCGCCAGTTCCTCTTCGACGGGGGCCTCTTCCATGGCGCCGATATCGACACCTGCGGCACCCAGCTGCGCGCTCATCCCGTCAAGGGCGGCGCGGGCGGCCAGATCGCAGTAAAGCGAGATCGCGCGCGCGGCATCGTCATTGCCGGGAATGATATAGTCGATGCCATCGGGCGAGCAGTTGGTATCGACCACGGCGACAACCGGGATGCCCAGCTTGTTGGCCTCGGACACGGCCAGCGCTTCCTTCTTGACGTCGATCACGAACAGCAGGTCCGGCGTGCCACCCATCTCGCGGATCCCGCCAAGGCTGGCTTCCAGCTTGGCCTGATCGCGCTCCATGCCCAGACGCTCTTTCTTGGTCAGGCCGGTAAAGCCCTGCTCGAACTGTTCGTCGATCTGCTTGAGACGCTGGATCGACTTGGACACGGTCTGCCAGTTGGTCAGCGTGCCGCCCAGCCAGCGGTGGTTCATGTAATATTGCGCGGATTTCTCGGCGGCTTCGGCGATCGGCTGGCCGGCCTGGCGCTTGGTGCCCACGAACAGGACGCGGCCGTTCTTGGCGACGGTGTCGCGGATGACCTGCAGCGCCTGATCCAGCATCGGAACGGTCTGCGTCAGGTCCATGATGTGGATGCCGTTGCGCGCGCCGTAGATATAGGGCGCCATGCGCGGGTTCCAGCGCTGTGTCTGGTGGCCGAAGTGAACGCCGGCTTCCAGCAGCTGGCGCATGGTGAACTCGGGAAGAGCCATGAGTGTCTATCCTTTCCGGTTTGATCCTCGGCGGGGGTCTCGACGCGGATGCGCCAACCGGCGGACCTTCGGGGGCTGTCTGTCCCGTCGGCCCAACCCCGCCTGCGGGTTGAATGGCGCGCATATATGGCACCGATGCGGGGGATGCAAGGGCCACGTGCCGCGTCAGTTCGTCTCCAGCGCGGCACGGTGGCCGGCGCGCACAGCCGTTTCGACATGGGCGGCCAGCGCCTTGCGGTCGGCGAAATCGGCAACGGCGACGGGCGCGTGATGGATCACCTCGACCCGTCCCTGTCGCGGCGCGGCCAGGATCTTCAGCAGATGCGGCGCGAAATCCATGTCGCCCCACCAGCCATAGAATTGCGGCGCTTGTCCGCGGGGCGCGTGATAGACCACGCTGGCCGGCTGAATATGCGTCCCCTCCCGCAGAACCGGAGTGAAGAACGCCTGGAACAGCGTTGTTTTGAATGGCAAAACCTGCGACCCGTCGGTCGAGGTGCCCTCGGGAAAGAACAGCAGCTTGTGCCCGGCCATCAGGCGCTTTTCGAACAGGTCGGTCTGGGCGCGCGCCTGTCGCCGGTCGCGGTCGATGAAAACGGTGCCGGTGGCGCGGGCCAGCCAGCCGATCATCGGCCAGCGCGCGACTTCGGATTTCGAGACGAAGTAAATGCGTCCGGTCGCGTTCAGCGCGAAGATGTCGAGCCATGAGGAATGGTTGGCGACCACCGCCCCGAGTCCGATCATCGGCCTGCCCCGCGTCGAAAACCCGATGCCGAGGAGACGAAACGCGTTGCGACAGACGAATTGCGTGATGAACGGCGTCACCGGACGGTTCTGCCCGCAGAGCGGCCGCTCGATCAGCCGCACCAGCAGCAACAGCGCCAGACCGCCGAACACCAGCACGGCCAGCGCGGTGCCGCGCAGCCCCGCCAACGCCCAGCCCAGCGGCCCGATCCGGACCGTGCTGGACGCGCGACCGTTCCAGCCGTCCCTCATGCGCCGCGCGCGCCGGTATAGATGCGCGACCGGCGCAGGTTCAGGCGGGCGGTGTCCAGAACCAGGCAGATATCGGTGGTGTTGAAGGCATGATCGATCCACGCCCCCTCGCCCACCACGCCGCCAAGACGCAGATACGCCTTGATCAGTGCCGGCATCGCCAGCATCGCCGCCCGCCGGTCGATGTCTTCGTGCGGCAGGCGATCCATCGCGGCGAAATGGTCCGGGCGCGCGCGCACCCGCAGATCGGGTGGCGCGAGGTGGTTGTGATGCAGCGCGGACAAGGGCTGCGCCAGCCGGTCGACGTCGGTGCCATGAAAGCTGGCGACGCCGAACAGGATCTCGATGCGATGCTGCGCGATGTAATCGGCCAACGCGCTCCAGAGATGATACATCGCCGCCCCGCCCCTGTAATCGCGGTGCAGGCAGGACCGGCCCAGTTCCAGCAACCGCCGTCCGCCGGATTTCAGCACGGACAGATCGTATTCGTCCTCGGAATAGAACTGCCCCGCCGTGCGCGCCTGATCGTCGCGCATCAGCCGGTAGACGCCGACCACCCGGCCGGTTTCCTCATCGCTCAGCAGCAGATGGTCGAAGAAGGGGTCGAACCGGTCGCGCTCCAGCCCGGCCTCATGATCGACAAGCGCGCCACCGCCGCCCAGTTCGCGCACGAACACGTCATAGCGCAACGCCTGCGCCGCGCGCAGGTCGTCGGGGGTTTCGGCGATCTTGACCGTGAAGGCGGGGCCTGTTTCGGGCATGGCGTGTTGCGACACCGGACTCTCCGTGTTTGGCGGCTGATACCGCATAGCCTTGCGTCAAGGCAACTGGCCGGTGCCGGGTTATAGCGTTTCGGCTTTAACCTGCATCACAATTCGCTGTCTCTCGCTGACGCTCGAACGCGGATTGTGATAAGCGATGTCTCGGGCAAAAGCCGAAACACTTTAACCTTTCATCAACCTGTTTCAGGGATCAAGAACCGGCACCAACGCCACGCGGGAGCCATCGATGACGACCTTGCCCTGTTCGGGGAAATTGACCGTGATCTTTCCGGCGATGTTCGATTGCACCTGTCCGATGCCCCAATCGGGGAATTCGGGGTGGCGCACCCGCATGCCGGGTGAAAGAATGGCGTTGAGATCGCTCATCACGCAGCCCCGACCGGAGGAGAGACATGTTTGATACCCGCGCCGACCTTGCCGAACTGATCGGCTCGCGCATCTGCCACGATCTGATCAGCCCGATCGGGGCGATCACGAACGGTCTGGAATTGCTGGAACTGACCGGGTCCGCGACAGGGCCCGAGATGGACCTGATCGGCGACAGTGTCACCAATGCGGGCGCACGCATCCGTTTCTTTCGTATCGCTTATGGCGCGGCGGGCAATCAGGCCATCGGGCGCAACGAGGTGGTTTCGGTGCTGGGCGGCGTCACGCAGGGCACACGGCTGACCGTGCAATACGCCCCGCCCGATCCGCAGCCGCGCGCGCTGGTGCGGCTGGCGTTCCTGGCGATGCAATGTTGCGAAACGGCCCTGCCGATGGGCGGAACCGTCCGGATCGACGCCGACACCGACCGCTGGAGCGTCACCGCAACGGCGGATCGCACCAATATCGACCCCTCGCTCTGGGGCCGGCTGACAGGGGATGACGGCGCCGGCGCGGTGACACCGGCGCAGGTGCAATTCGCCCTCCTGCCGGTGCTGGCCGCCGATCTGAACCGCGAAATCGGCGTGGAAACCGGTGACGGCGCCGTGGCGCTGCATTTCTGACGGCACGCGCCTATCCACGCACCGTGCCGTTTCCGCGCACCAGATATTTGAAACTGGTCAATTGCTCGGCCCCCACAGGCCCCCGCGCATGCAGCTTGCCGGTGGCGATCCCGATCTCGGCCCCCATTCCGAACTCACCGCCATCGGCGAACTGGGTCGAGGCGTTGTGCATCAGGATCGCGCTGTCCAACCGCTCGAAGAAATGCGCCGCCGCGGCTTCGTCCTCGGTCACGATGCAATCGGTATGGCCCGAGCCATGGCGCTGGATATGGGCGATAGCGGCGTCGATATCGTCGACGCTGCGCGCGGCCATGATGCTGTCGAGATATTCGCGGCCCCAATCGTCGTCATTCGCCGCGATTGTTCCCTCGGTCGCATCCAGCGGCGGCGCCACGCGCAATTCGATGCCCGCCGCAATCAGCGCAGCGATCACGTCGGCGCCGATCGTATCGGCGATGTCGCGATGCACCAGCAGGCATTCGGCGGCGCCGCAGATCCCCGTGCGCCTTGTCTTGGCGTTCAGCACCACGTCCAGCGCCTTGACCGGGTCGGCGGACTTGTCGAGATAGACATGCACGATGCCTTCGAGATGGGCGAAGACCGGCACCCGTGCCTCGCGCTGGACCAGACCGACCAACCCCTTGCCGCCACGCGGCACTATCACGTCGATAAACTCGGTCATGCCCAGCATTTCCGACACGGCGGCGCGGTCGCGCGTCGGCACCAGCTGGATTGCGTCCTCGGGCAACCCCGCCTTGCGCAACCCGGCAAGCAGGCAGGCATGGATCGCGCGCGCGGAATGAAAGCTTTCGGACCCGCCGCGCAGGATCACGGCATTGCCGGACTTGAGGCACAGCGCCCCGGCATCCGCCGTCACGTTGGGACGGCTTTCATAGATCACGCCGATCACGCCGAGCGGCGTGCGCACGCGCTGGATATGCAGGCCCGAGGGCATGTTCCATTCCGCCATCACCTGCCCGACCGGATCGTCCTGCCCGGCGACGCTGCGCAGGCTGGCGACGATCCCGGCGATGCGGTCCTCGTCCAGCATCAGCCGGTCGACCATCGCGCCGCTCAGCCCCTTGTCGTGGGCGTGATCCAGATCGCGCGCATTGGCGGCGACGATATCGGCCCGGCTGTCCCAGATCGCGTCGGCGGCGGCCAGCAGCGCGGTCTGCTTGGCCCCTGCACCGGCACAGGCGAGAATCCGGGACGCCGCGCGCGCACGCGCGCCGATATCGGCCATGAGGGCGGGAATGTTGTCGAGATCTTTCATGCGGTTTCGCCCCTTGTCACGGTTGCGCCGGAGATTTCAATGCCTCCGGCGGGGATATTTACGGCCAGAAGGCGCCCTTGTCACAGCGCCATGTCGTCCCGGTGGATCAACACCGCGCGACCAGGATAGCCGAGAATGGATTCGATTTCATCGCTCTTGCGCCCCTTGATCGTTTCCGCCTCGGCCGCGGTGTAGCGCGCCAGCCCCTGCCCCAGCTTGTGGCCCGCCGGATCGATGATCGCAACCGGGTCGCCGCGCCCGAACCGGCCCTGCACCGCCGTTATGCCGGCCGGCAGCAGGCTTTTGCCGTTGGCGAGTGCCGCGCCGGCACCGGAATCGACGGTGATTTCGCCGCGCGGCTTCATCGCCGCGATCCAGCCCTTGCGCGCGGTCTGCGGATCGAGCTGCGCCAGAAACCATGTAGCCGGAGCGCCATTTTCAAGTTTTCTCAACGGGTTGTCGGGCGATCCTTCGGTGATCGCCATGGCACAGCCCGCCGCGATCGCCATGCGCGCGGCCATCAATTTGGTCTTCATGCCGCCCTTGGACAGGCCCGACCCGGCATCGCCCGCCATCGCCTCGATTTCCGGGGTTATCGCGGAAATCACATCATAGCGGCGGGCCGTGGCGTCATGGCTGGGATTGGCCGAGTAGAAACCGTCGACATCCGACAGCAGGATCAGTTGATCGGCCCCCGCAGTGACGGCCACCTGCGCGGCAAGGCGGTCATTGTCGCCGTAGCGGATTTCGTCCGTCGCCACCGTGTCGTTTTCATTGACGATGGGCACCGCGCCAAGGCCGAGCAGCGTTTCCAGCGTCGCGCGGCTGTTGAGGTAACGCCGCCGGTCCGCGCTGTCTTCGAGCGTGACGAGGATCTGCGCGGTGGTGATGCCGTGCGGGGCCAGCGCCTCTTCATAGGCGCGCGCCAGACGGATCTGGCCGACGGCGGCGGCGGCCTGGGATTGTTCCAGCGGCAAGTCACGCCCCTGCAGGCCAAGCACCCCCCGCCCCAGCGCGATCGAGCCGGACGAGACCAGGATCACGTCCTTGCCCCCCGCCTTCAGCCACGCAACATCCTCGGCCAGCGAATGCAGCCATCGCGCGCGCAATGCGCCCGTTTCGCGATCCACCAGCAGCGCCGAGCCGATCTTGACGACCACGCGGCGCGCATCGTTCAGGGCCGCCACGGTTCTGCCTCTTGTGCCGGTTTGTGGCGCAGGCGCTCGTCGTCGATGCAGGCGCGCAGGGCGCGCAACACCTCGCTCACCCCTTCATGGCTGACGCCGGACATGGAGAGGACGGGAGCGCCGCTCGCCTGTTCCAGTTCGGCATGCGCGGCGGCGCGCTCGTCGTCGTCCAGCGCGTCGATCTTGTTCAGGACGGTGATGCGCGGCTTGTCGGCCAGCGCGCCGCCATAGGCGGTCAATTCGTCGATGATGGTGCGATAATCGCCGGCTATGGTTTCAGAGGTACCATCGACCAGATGCAGCAGGACGGCGCAGCGTTCGACATGGCCGAGAAACCGGTCGCCGATGCCGCGCCCCTCATGCGCGCCCTCGATCAGGCCGGGAATGTCTGCGACCACGAATTCCACGTTATCCACGCCGACGACGCCCAGATTGGGATGCAGCGTGGTGAACGGATAATCGGCGATCTTGGGGCGCGCATTGGAGGTTGCCGCAAGGAACGTGGATTTGCCCGCATTGGGCAGGCCCAGCAATCCGACATCCGCGATCAGTTTCAGGCGCAGCCAGAGCGTGCGCTCCACCCCCTCCTGCCCCGGATTGGCGCGGCGCGGAGCCTGGTTGGTCGAGGATTTGAAATGCAGGTTGCCGAACCCGCCATTGCCACCCTTGGCCAGCAACACGCGCTGGCCGAGTTCGGTCATGTCGGCGATGACGGTCTCTTCGTCTTCGTCCAGTATCTCGGTGCCCACCGGCACGCGCAGCACGATGTCGTCGCCGTCCCTGCCGGTGCGTTGGCGGCCCATGCCGGGCTGGCCGTTTTTGGCAAAGAAATGCTGCTGATAGCGGAAATCGATCAGCGTGTTCAACCCGTCGACCGCCTCGGCCCAGACCGATCCGCCGGTGCCGCCATCGCCGCCATCGGGTCCGCCATATTCAATGTATTTCTCGCGCCGGAAACTGACAGAACCGCCACCACCGCCGCCCGAGCGGATATAGACCTTTGCGAGATCGAGAAACTTCATGCGATGTTCCCAGGCTGAGTGGCGCGCATCCGCGTCACAATTTCCGGCTGTATGTCCAAGTGGGCACTGTTGTGTCGCGCGCCACGCAATAGCTTTCGGCATCGCCGAGATATTCGAACCCGCAATGGATGAGCACCCGTGCCGAGGCGGGATTGTCCTGAAAGACGGACGCGAACATCGTCGCGCTGCCCAGCGGATTGGCATCGACCAACGCCCCGACCGCATCCGATGCAAGGCCGGTATTCCAGTAGATCGGCGCCACCCAATAGCCGACCTCGGACTGGTTGCGGTCCAGTTTGGCCAGCGAAATCACGCCCATCAACTCACCGCCGCCGGATTTGGTGCCGTCCATCGCCCAGACATCGCTGCTGCGGTCGTCCGACATCGCGCGGGTGACGAACGCCTCGGTCGTGCCGGGTGGCAGGGGATGCGGAATCGACGTGGTCATGCGGGCAAGCCGTTCGTCTCCGGTATAAAGTTCGATCAGCCCCATATCGGCACGGCGCAGCGGGCGCAGGTCGAACCGTTCGGTTTCCACGCGCGGCTGTGTGGTGATCGCGTCGAGTTTCATGTCACGATTTCCTCCCGAGAACTCGTATAAAACATCAGATATGTGCGGTGACGGCCGTTCGCAATGCGGCGACCGGTCTTCAAGGGGCAATGCACTGGCCCGCGCATTGCCACAGGCGCAACGCGAAAAGGGACCGGCGGCGTCGCCGGTCCCTTTCCATGTCGGTATCCGGGCGCGGCTTACTCGGCGGCTTTGGCCGCTGGCAGGACCGAGATGAAGGTGCGCCCTTTCAGGCCCTTGCGAAAGGTCACGGCACCCTCTTCGGTGGCAAAGATCGTGTGGTCGCGGCCGATGCCCACGCCCTGTCCCGGCCAGAATTTGGTGCCGCGCTGGCGCACGATGATGTTGCCCGGAATGGCGGTCTGACCGCCATAAAGCTTCACGCCAAGGCGGCGACCGTCAGAATCGCGCCCGTTGCGGGAGGAACCGCCTGCTTTTTTATGTGCCATGCTTTCTCTCCTTAACCCTTGGCCAGTTCTTTGGCCTGTTCGACCCAGCCTTCACGCTCGATCCGGCCCTTGAAATTCAGCTTTTCATCCATCTCGGCGATGTCGGACTCGCTCCAGGCCGCGATCTGCGCAAAGCGGGTCACGCCGCCGTCGTGCAGCTTCTTTTCCAGTGCCGGGCCAACGCCCGACAGCTTCTTGAGGTCGTCGCCATCCGTGGCTGCGGCGTTTTTCGCTGCCGGCTTGGCTGCCTTGGACGGCGCGGCCGCGGATTTGGCCGATGCGCTGACCGAGCCCGCGCCGATGGCGGCCTTGACGCCGGATTTGTCCGCGCCCGACGACAGGATGTCGGTCACCTTGATCAGCGTCAGCTTCTGACGATGACCCTTGGTGCGCTGGCTGCCGTGCTTGCGGCGGCGCTTGACGAAATGAATGAGCTTTTCGCCCTTGATCTGGTCGACCACCTCGGCCTGCACGCCGGCATCCGCGATCAGCGGCGCGCCGACCACGGTATTGTCACCGCCCAGCATCAGGATGTCGTTGAATTGAATTGTTTCGCCAGCGTCGGCAGCCAGTTTTTCCACCCGGAGCACATCGCCCGACTGAACCTTGTACTGCTTGCCGCCGGTCTTGAGAACCGCGAACATGCGTCTTTTCCTTTTCCATCGCGTCCTGTGGTCCCCGGTGTAACGGGCGTTTGCGGCCAGCGGCCACCTCGAACAGCGCGCCCGTCATTGGGCGAATGACAACGAAACCCGGCGCGTCGATCCGGGCCGGGTGGCGTGCTTATGGCGCCCCCATGCGCCCGTGTCAACACGGTTGCAGCCCCTGCGCGGCGTCAGATGTCCTGTTCGGGATGCAGGTCGGCCATGCGCGCGGCCAGAACCTCGAACCGGTTGGCCATGATCTCGAACTGCACGGCGTTCAGCAACTCGTAAACCAGTTGCATGTCGGGCTGCTCCAGCGCCTCGGCGTAGCGGCGCAGGTCGTCGTCGCTGAAGGCGCGATAGGTCCAGGCGGCGCCGGCCAGCGCCGAGCGCTGCAGGGCGCGGCGCATCTCGCCCTCCTGTTCCCTGATCATGGCCCGTAATTCCGTGTCGTCCAGAGGCATGTCGATGATCCCCGCCGCACTGGCCGCCAGAAGAAACCGGATCTGGATCTCCTGCAAGGCGCGCAGGGTGTGGCCGGAACTGTCGATGGCGCTGTTCATCCGCTGGAGGATCTCGACCCGCTCCGACCCCTCGCGCACCAGATCCGCGACGATGCGCCGCCCCTCCGCCTCCCTGGCGGCGTCGTCCCCGGCCATATGCGCGGCGTTCTCGGCCACCACCAGCCGTTGCCCCAGATCCGTCGCATAGAACGCCGCGGCATGGTTCAGCGGCCCCTCTTCCAGCGTCGCCTCAAGGATATCGAGCGCCATTTCGCGCATGAACGCCGTATCGAACACGTCGTCCGCGACCCGGTTCCAGTCCGCGCCAAAGGCATCTTCGTCCAGCCCCAGCATCGCCGGCGCGCTCTCGGCCGACAATGCGATGGAATCCAGCGCGACATCGAATCCGGTGACGTTCAGAAACGCCTCGACCCGGTCCCTCTCGGCGGCCTGCAGCGGCCAGGCGATGGTCACAAGCGCAAAAAGCCCGGCCAACGCCGCGGTAACGACGGGCCGGATCGAAAAACGGGCGCGCGGGCGCGCTGTGCAAGGATATGTCATGGCGTGAAAGGTAATGGTTTTGCGCGACCAGACAATCGAATTCCGCGTGATAATCATTGCGCGAATGCCCCTTGCCACGCACGACGATCCCGATTAGATGCATCCCCCACCAGACCCCCGCGGAGAGGTGCCGGAGTGGTCGAACGGGGCGGTCTCGAAAACCGTTGAGGGTGCAAGCCCTCCCAGGGTTCGAATCCCTGTCTCTCCGCCATATTTTGCCCGCAGAAATGCGCAAAATGTTAGGAAACGCTGTAATTCAACAGATATTCCGCCTTAATGACGAAGATTTGGGGCGCACATTGGGTCACATTTTGGGACACATAGTTGGTGACCTGTCCGACAAAGCGACGCACCGCCGCGAGCTTGGCTCGACAATTTTCTACAGTCGCACAACGCATTCCGGGATCTCACGTCGCCACATCCAGACACTATCCACGCGAGTAAAACCCACCCGATCACACATCGGCGTTAATTCAGAACTTTGATCAAGCCGGTGAGGAAGCGCGGGGTGCTGTTGATCTGGCTGGACAATAACATGACCTGGCTTACGCCGTATGACGGGAGCCCTCGCCGCCCATCGGTGTTCTCGGACGCGGCGATCCAGTATTACCTGTCAATCATGTTGCCGTTCAAGCTGCCATTCTGGCAGGCCGCTGGAATGATCGGGAGTCTGCTGCGCCTGGCCGAACTGGCCTGGCCCGTCGTGTACTATTCGATCTTGCGCGGGCGGCAGAAGACCCGGCACATTCGAACACTTCGATGAGCGCATCGCCGCCGGAGACCCGGACCGCCAAGATCCAGATTCGCATAGCCCTCATGAACCGCTTCAACGCTCTCGGCGCCGCCGAGATCTTCCGCGAAGCCTAACCTCAATGGGAAAGAGGTAATCACACCCCAGACGCAAGTTGCGCAGCAACGCCCCTCGGGGTTCGGATGATAGGGCCAACCGCAGAGCTTTCTCATCGATGCACTTCTTGCGCGGGATTGCCAAAGATGGCCTTGCTCCCCTCCTTCAAGCCGTGTCGCCAACAGAAATCGCCATCCCGAACTCGCGCCCGAAATCGGCCCTGGCGCTCCGGAAAATTCCGCTCACCACTGCAACAAACCCATCCATGCCATTTCCGCCGCGAAACCAATCATCCGACCTCCTGATCACAACCAAAGCAGCAACGGAGATCAGGAATGCTTGCCCGCATCAAGTCCCTCGTCGGCAGGGGCGACGCGAGAGCGTCGAAGCCGAATTTTTCAGTCCCGTCCAAGGAGACGGCCCCTCCGCCCCCGGAACCCACACCGCTGCCCCATGCGGAGCCACCGACCGCTGGATTCCCGCTGGAGTGCCTGACACCGAAGCTCCGCAGCGCCGCGGATGCGATCATGCAAAAGACGCAGGGTCCGGCCGCGCTTGCTGCGCAATCGGTGCTTTCCGTGGCCTCTCTTGTCGTGGCAAGCCGGGCGAAGGTGGAAACGCTCGGATCGCCATCGAATGCGACCGCGGCCTTCGTCACGATCGCCCTGTCTGGCGAGCGCAAGAGCGCCGCCGACAAGATCGTAAAAACCGGCATCGACCGGGTGATCATGCGTCTCAGGAAGGAGCACGAAATCGCCATGGCACGCTACAAGTCGGAACTTGCAAGCACCGGGCGCGGAGAAGAAAAACCGGCCGCACCCGTTTGTCCAAGCTTCCTCGTTACAGAACCCACGGTCGAGGGCGCATTCAAGACGATCGCGTTGGGATGCGGGTTTCTCGGCTGGTTCACCGACGAGGCGGCCAGCTTCTGGGGAGGTCATTCGATGTCGAAGGACCAGCGCGCGAAGACAAGCGGCATCGTCTCGAAATTCTGGGATGGAATCCCATGACCTCGCCGAGCGCATCGAGAGTCTTTCTGTCCGACCGGATTCCGGGGATCTCGAGAATGTTCTTCACCGCCTTTTCAATCCGGCCTGCAAGGCCAGTGCGTGCTTGCTGACCCCGGACGTCTCGAGATATTCTCGGATGTGGTCTTGAACCGTCATGTCATCGCTCCCTTTTTGGCTGGGACTCACTCGAGATCGAGATCCGCCCTCGACAAGGGGCGGATCCGATGCTCGAAGAGCGCCAGCCAATCCGGGTGGACCAGCCAGCTTTTGCCGGGCTTGGTCGCGTCGAGAAAGACCCTCCCGCGTTCAGTCACGGTCCCTTTCATGATCCAGTCCCGGATCGTGCGCGGGTGGCGGCGAAGCTTTTTCGCCACTTCTTCGGTTGTTAGGCCGTGTTGACAAAAGGGGTTCACACCGGCCGACAGGCGTGATTCAAGCTGGTATCTGTTATGGAGATCAGCTTGGCACGAGACCTGATGTCGGACGAGGAATGGAGGTTCTTTGAACACTTCATCCTGGCTGTCCGCGCACCGACTGGACGCAAACCCACCAACCACCGCCTTGTTCTCGATGGGATTTTCTGGATCGCGCGAACCGGCGCGCCCTGGCGTGACCTGCCGCAAGACTTCGGCAAATGGTCGAGCGTTTATCGCCAGTTCCGACGCTGGACACTGGCGGGACTATGGGGGGACATCATGGACGCCCTGAACCAGGGAGGGGTCGTGCCGGACGCCCTTCAAATGATCGATAGCACCGTGATCCGCGCGCACCATCAGGCAGCGGGCGCAAAAGGGGGACTCCGCAACAGGGTTTTGGCCGCTCAAGAGGTGGCTTTACGACCAAGATCCACCTCCGCATCAACGCGGCAGGTCTGCCCATGAGAACCGAGATCACGCCGGGCCAGACGTCCGACTATCTGGGGTTCGATCTGGTAATGGCAGACAATCTGCCTGAGCCGAGCGTCCTGTTGGCCGACAGAGGCTATGATTCTGATAGCATACGCAAAAAGATGGACGCGCGGGATGTTCTAACCCAAATCCCGATGCGCAAATCACGCAAGAGGCGTGTCGGTGTCGATCATTCGCTGTATGCTTTGAGAAATCTTGTCGAGCGGTGCTTCAACAAGCTCAAAAACGCCCGGAGGGTCGCAACACGCTACGACAAAACGGCAGAAAGCTTTCTCGGCTTCATAGACATCGTGTCCATCCGCCTCTGGACCCGCCATTTGTCAACATGACCTAGTCCTGAGAACATGGCTTGAAGGCGACACTTCGGATGATAAAGGGTTTGCGGTCAAATTAACTTTGCAGATGGCTTGGTGGCGCGACAGTGCTCTTGAGGTGCTGCGCACACTCAGCGCAGATCAATTGGACGGCTTGACCGAACTTCCTCCCGAGATGATTACGCGTGCGGCTCAGCTATACGCGAGTGCAACCAACTGGAACGAGGCCAACATCCTCGCTGCAAGCGTGGCCATTCCCTTCGCCGACCGCTACTCACCCGCTGACATAACCATGGTTCTGGAATCCACGAATAATGGTGCAGACCTGCGAGGTAGTCATGGCTTTAACGAGTTTATCGAACTGCTCTATGACAATAACCCGATTACCGAGGCTGGTGTAACTTCACGTCTGGAAATTCATTTGGCGCTGGCGCCATGAGCCCCTGCCGGGGCCGGCCCCGGCAGGGGCTGCCCATTCTGGTATTCCATGGAATTGCAAAACAACCATGGAGACAGACAAATGGACGAAGACAAGGATACGACGGTCGAGGCCCTCATGGAACATCTGATCGAACATGGGCCCGGCGACATGGCGACGGTGTTCGCGCGGGCGTTCGAACTGGCGATGCAGATCGAGCGGGAGCGCTTCCTCGGGGCCGGCCGCTACGAGCGGACCGCCGGGCGGCTGGGCTATGCCAATGGCACCAAGCCCAAGCGCCTCGACACGCCGGCCGGCACGGTCACGGTGCAGGTGCCCAAGACCGCCGATCATGACGGCCAGCCGTTCTACCCGCAGTCGCTGGAGCGCGGGCGGCGCTCGGTGCGCGCCGTGATGCTGGCCGTGGCCGAGATGTATGTGAAGGGGTGAGGCGGATCGGAAAACGATCCAGTGAATCGTTTTCCCGACGAACCCACCCGCGAGGCCGAAGCAGTGATGCGCGAATTCGGCATCGAGAGCCTGTCCTCTTCACAGGTCAGCCGCGCCGCCAAGCTGCTCGACGACGAACTGGCGGCCTGGCGCAACCGGCCCCTTGGCGAGACCAGATACCTGATCCTCGACGCCCGGTATGAAAAGATGCGCCATGGCGGGATCGTGCGCGATGGTGAGGAGGACAGGAAAATGATCCGGGGGATCATTTTCCCGACGAACGTGCTCTCGGCTGTTGGCATCGGCCCGGATGAGCGCCGCCGGGTGCTGGGCGTCTCGGTGGCCCTGTCGGAGGCCGAAGTGCATTGGCGCGCCTTTCTCGAGAGCCTCCAGGCCCGCGGCCTGCGCGATGTGGAATACATCGTCTCCGACGATCATGCCGGCCTGCGGGCCGCGCGCAGGGCGGTCTTCGGCGGAGCGACATGGCAACGCTGCCAATTCCACCTCGCCCAAAACGCCATCCATCACGCCCCGAACCTCGCCATCCGCAAGCGCATCGGCGCCGAGTTGCGCGAGATCTGGAATGCGGCCTCCCTCGCCAAGGCCGAAATCGCACTGGCCGAATTGGTCGCGGATTATCGCGATACAGCGCCAGCGCTCGCCGCATGGCTGGAAGAGAATGTCCCCGAGGGTCTCGCCGTCTTCACGCTGCCAAAGCACCACCGTCGCCGCTTGCGCACCTCCAACCCGATGGAGCGCAGCGTCCAGCAAGAGCTCAAGCGTCGCACCGTCAAGGTCCGGGTGTTTCCGAACGAGGCCGCCCTCGAGCGCCTCGTCAGCGCCGTGCTGGTCGAGATCGACGACAAATGGGCCGCCGACACCAAGGCCTATATCAAATGGGAATGCCAGGATGCGTGATCATGGCGTCAGAGAATTTCCAGACACCAGGTTGCTCTATCGTTGCGACCGCCCGCCTTGAGATCACTTTTTGGCGACCAGCCCCGAGAATGGCGGATGCATCGACCGCAGTTCTCCCGATGCCGGAAATCAAAGGCAATCAACACCCCGCGGCTCAACCCAGAAACAATTTATATGAACCAGCGCCTTACAATACGTTGGAGAGCAAATGCGAATCTAGACTTGACAGGATGTGCATGGAAAAACGCTGTTTCGTGCATCCTTATGCCCCATATACATTGGCAGCAGCGCCCTTTGTGGCGATCCCGGGAGGACTCGAACCTCCAACATCCTGATTAGAAGTCAGGTGCTCTATCCAGTTGAGCTACGGGACCGTGGCTTGGTGATAAAGGTTCGGAAAAAGGTTCGCAAGTCGCTCCCGTCTCCCTAACCATCTGTATTTCCATCTTCTTCCAACTCCACACCACCGGCTTGCAAGTCGGATATTCTATCGGGTTGGATCACGTGGGCGCGGTGCGGACCGTTATCCGCTCGATCTGCGTCTGCGTCAAGAATGGCAGTCAACGGACGGGGCTACTGTTGCACAAATCGACTGACGACTGCATGTTCCCCGAAGGACTTATCCTGCGGGTCTCGTGATGGGTCCAGCAGCGCCGCGAACACAACGCGCATGACAAGGCCATCCGGCCCGCCGATCATCCCGGCGTTCTCTGGATGCTTCCAGACACCGGTGAGCGTTATCTCGGCACACCGCTGTTCGACGGGATTTTCCGAAGACATGACCGAGACCGAGCGGATCCTGTCCCACTCAGTTCTCGTCCACCAGGTGTAGTTCGGAAAATCAGCGCTCGACGGCTTGGGGTCGTGGGGCCGCTATCGGGGTCCTCTGAGGGAAGAGCAGCAGTTTTTCACGGTCCGGCTGTGTCCAGCAACCTACGGAAAACGACCATCGAGGAGTCTTCGAAGCCCGCTCTTCGATAGAAACGATGTGCCCCGACATTGTCGCCATCGGTCAACAGGGTGATCCGCTTGCAACCGTTCGCCGCCGCCGTTGCCAAAGCCCGATCGAGCAGGTCTTTTCCCAAGTTTTTGTTCCGATGAGCAGGTGCGACCACCATATCTTCCAATAATCCGACGCGACCGCCCAATGCCGTCGATATCGTATACAGGACACTCACCATGCCGACGGGCTTGCCTGCCTTCCGGGCAATCAGGATGAAGCCGATATCGGGGTTTGCGATGATGCCCTCCAGGCCCCGCGCCTGCGTGCCGGTGTCGGGCGTGAATTCCGCTTCTTGCTGAAAAAGCAGGCCCAAAAGGTCACACAGGACTGGAATATCCGCGACCACGGCTGTTTCGATGCTCATCCGATCCTCCCTGATGCGACAGCGCTGTCACTCATGCGGTGACGCTGCGCCATTCTGTTTCTGGCCGTGATGCTGACTGTCAATCTGCTTGTCGACAGCCTTGGCGATGACCGGCACGCCCGGTCAATCGCGATAGAAGTATCTCGCACGTCTCTGCTTTCATGCAAGATATCCGATCTGATCACCGACCCCATTCCTGCACTATGGTCTTCTGCGTGTTTTTTTGCCATTCCAACTGACGTCCCCAACCGGTAAAGACGCCCGATAAACATCTGACAAAATGGCCCCGTTCGGGGCGCGAAGGACGGTAGAATGGCAATCGACGAGAAACTTGAACCGGTCATGGCCGAGATCATGCGACGCAACGCGGGCGAGGATGAGTTCCATCAGGCAACCCGCGAAGTTCTGGAATGTCTGGGCACCGTGATCGCGCGCCATCCGCATTACGCCGAGGATTCGCTGCTTGAACGCATCTGCGAACCCGAGCGGCAGATCATCTTCCGCGTGCCGTGGGTCGATGACAGCGGCCAGGTGCAGATGAATCGCGGCTTTCGGGTCGAATTCAACTCGGCGCTGGGGCCATTCAAGGGCGGCTTGCGCTTTCATCCCAGCGTCAATCTGGGGATCGTCAAGTTCCTGGGTTTCGAGCAGATCTTCAAGAACGCCCTGACCGGCATGCCCATCGGCGGCGGCAAGGGCGGGTCCGACTTCAACCCGCGCGGCCGCTCCTCGGGCGAGATCATGCGGTTCTGCCAGTCGTTCATGACCGAACTTTACCGTCACATCGGGGAGTATACCGACGTTCCGGCCGGTGATATCGGCGTGGGACAACGCGAGATCGGCTATATGTTCGGCCAGTACAAGCGCATCACCAACCGCTATGAATCGGGCGTGCTGACCGGCAAGGGTCTGCGCTGGGGCGGCAGCCGCGTGCGCACCGAAGCGACCGGCTACGGCACCGTCTATTTCCTCAAGCAGATGCTCGCGACCAGGGGCGACACCTTGGAGGGCAAGCGGGTCGTGGTATCCGGCTCGGGGAACGTTGCCATCTACGCCATGGAAAAGATCAACGAGCTGGGCGGGACGGTCGTGGCCTGTTCGGATTCCAACGGCTACGTGATCGACGAGGCCGGTGTAGATCTCGACCTGATCAAGGAGATCAAGGAACGCCGGCGCGAACGCATTTCCACCTATCCCGAATTGCGCGGCAAGGGTGCGCATCATGTCACTGGCGGCAGCATCTGGGACGTGCCCTGCGATGTCGCCCTGCCCTGCGCCACCCAGAACGAATTGTCGGGCAAGGGCGCGCGGGCGCTGCTGAAAAGCGGTGTGGTCGCCGTGGCCGAGGGCGCCAACATGCCCTGCACCCCCGAGGCGGTGCGCCTGTTCCAGAAGGCCGAGATCCTGTTTGCGCCCGGCAAGGCCAGCAATGCCGGCGGTGTGGCCACAAGCGCGCTGGAGATGCAGCAGAACGCCTCGCGCGACAGCTGGACCTTTCAGCAGACCGAGGCACGGCTGGCCACGATCATGGCCGCGATCCACGACCGCTGCGCCGCCACCGCCGAGGAATACGGCATGCCGGGCAACTATGTCGTGGGCGCCAATATCGCCGGGTTCATCCGCGTCGCCGAGGCCATGCGCGCACTTGGCGTGATCTGATCCCCCTGTCCCGCGCCGGTTTTTGACCGGCGCGGGGCGTGATGACGCGATCCGGCCGGCATCGCCACGGACTGCGCAGCACGCACAGTTTGGTCACGCAAAAAACCCGACGATTTCAATTGTTTCAGCGTTTCGACATTCCGTCGAAAGGGTCTGATGGTGCGGTCGAGAAGACTCGAACTTCCACGGGTGTTACCCCACAGCGACCTCAACGCTGCGCGTCTACCAATTCCGCCACGACCGCACTGTCAAAGGCTTGGTGAGGCAGGGCTATAGACGAGGGTGCGGCGATTGTGAAGAGGCAAATCGGGCGAATTTGCGACAGCGGGATTTTCCGGATTTCGCCGGCAACCCGGCGCGCCTGCCCTCTTTCCGGCACAAACGGATGGCGCTAAGACCGTTGCATGGTTGAATGGATCACCTCCCAAGGCTTGACCGAATACGACGATGCGTTGGCCGTCATGGAGGCGCGCGTGGCGGCGATCGCGGCCGGAACAGCGCCGGAATGCATCTGGCTGCTGGAGCATCCGCCGCTCTATACCGCCGGCACCAGCGCCAGACCGGCCGATCTGACCGATCCGCACCGCTTTCCGGTGCATCAGGCGCGGCGCGGCGGGCAATACACCTATCACGGGCCGGGTCAGCGGGTGGTCTATGTCATGCTCGATCTCGACCGGCGCGGGCGCGATGTGCGTGCTTTCGTGCAGGCGCTGGAGGCGTGGGTGATCGCGGCGCTGGCGGAATTCAACGTGACCGGCCATATCCGCGAGGGCCGCGTCGGCGTCTGGGTCGAACGTCCAGACAAGCCGCGCATGGCCAGTGGTGCGCTGGCCGAGGACAAGATCGCCGCAATCGGCATCCGCCTGCGCAAATGGGTCAGCTTTCACGGCATCTCGATCAATGTCGAACCCGATCTGGAGCATTTCAGCGGCATCGTCCCGTGCGGCATTACCGATCATGGCGTGACGTCGCTGGTCGATCTGGGCCTTCCGGTGACGATGGACGATCTGGACATCGCGCTGAAACGCAGCTTCGCAGGGGTGTTTCCCGACTGATCAGGCGGCCTCCTGATCCGCCTGCTGGCGGTTCCACAACAGCGCATAGCGCCCGGCCTTCGCCAGCAGCGTCTCGTGTGTGCCCCGCTCGACGATGCGGCCCTGATCCAGCACCACGATCTCGTCCGCATCCGCGATGGTGGACAGCCGGTGCGCGATGGTGATGACGGTGCGCCCCTGCCCGGCCCGCGCCAGCGCGCTCTGGATTTCGGATTCTGTATCGCTGTCCAGCGCGCTGGTCGCCTCGTCCAGCAGCAGGATCGGCGGGTTCTTCAGCAGGGTGCGGGCGATACCGACGCGCTGCTTTTCCCCGCCCGAGAGTTTCAGGCCGCGTTCGCCCACCGCCGTGTCATAGCCGCTGGGCAGGGTCGTGATGAAATCGTGGATCTGCGCGGCGCGGGCGGCGGCCTCGATCTCGGCCTGTGTCGCGCCGTCCCGACCGTAAGCGATGTTGTAACGGATGGTGTCGTTGAACAGCACCGTGTCCTGCGGCACCACGCCGATGGCCGCGTGCAGGCTGTCCTGCGTCACATCGCGCACGTCCTGCCCGTCGATGGTCAGCGCGCCGCCGGTCACGTCGTAAAACCGGAACAGCAGCCGCCCGACGGTCGATTTGCCCGACCCGGTCGCGCCGACAATGGCGACGGTCTGCCCCGCGGGGACGGTGAGGGAGATGCCCTTGAGAATCTCGCGGTCGGGGTCATAGCCGAAATGAACATCCTGCAGTTCGATCCGCCCGCCACTTACCTTCAGCTTGTGCGCGTCTGCCTTGTCGGTGACTTCGGCGGGCTGTTCCAGCAGGTCGAACATCTGGCCCATGTCCACAAGGCTTTGGCGAATTTCGCGATAGACCGTGCCGAGGAAGTTCAGCGGTACGGTGATCTGGATCATGTAGGCGTTGACCATCACGAAATCCCCCACCGTCAGGGCGCCCGATTGCACCCCCACCGCCGCCAGAACCATGACCCCCACCAGCCCGCAGGTGATCAGGAAGGACTGCCCGGTATTCAGGAAGGCCAGCGAATAGGCGGTTCTGGTCGCCGCGCGTTCATAGGCCTGCATGGACCGGTCATAGCGCGCGGCCTCGCGCGCTTCGGCGCCGAAATACTTGACGGTTTCATAGTTCAACAGGCTGTCGATGGCCTTCTGGTTGGCGTCGGTATCCTGATCGTTCATCTCGCGGCGCAGTTTCACGCGCCATTCGGTGACCTTGAAGGTGAACCAGACATAGACCGCGATGGTGACGGCGACGACCACCAGATACCAGAAATCGAACAGCACCGTCAGGATGATCGCCACCAGCGCCAGTTCCAGAACCAGTGGCCCGATGCTGAACAGCAGGAAGCGCAACAGGAAATCGACCCCCTTGACGCCGCGCTCGATGATGCGGCTGAGGCCACCGGTCTTGCGGGTGACGTGATAGCGCATCGACAGGCGATGGATATGGGTAAAGGTCTGCAGCGCCAGCCGCCGCAAGGCGCGCTGGCCCACCGGTGCGAACAGCGCGTCGCGCAATTGCTGGAAGGCGACGTTCAGCAGCCGCGCCATGCCATAAGCCACGGTCAGCCCAACCGCTCCCAGCGCCAGCATCGGCACGCCTTCGTCCGCCAATGCGTCGACCGCGCCCTTGTAAAGCACCGGCGTGCCCACCGCGATCAGCTTGGCCAGCACCAGCATCGTCAGCGCGAACACCACGCGGCGCTTGATCCAGGTCTCGCCTTCGGGCCAGAGATAGGGCGCGACCTTGCGGATGGTGCGCAGGCCCGAGCGGCGCTCGGCCCGGTCGGTTTGGGCGTCGGACATTCACGGCTCCTTGTGGGTCGGTGTTCCCATCTAGGCGTTGGACCGCCCAAAGGCCAGATGTCACCGGATCACTCGGGGATGGCAAAGACCTGTCCGGGATAGATCAGGTCGGGGTCGCGGATAGCGTCACGGTTCGCTTCGAACACCCGCAGGTAGAGCATCCCTTCGCCGAAACGGTCGCGCGAAATCGCCCAGAGCGTATCGCCCTGCTGCACCGTCACCGCCCGGACCGGCGCGGCGTCAGCGTCGGGTCCGGACGACGCCAGCGCCTCGTGCGATTCCCGCTGGAACGGGGTTTCCATACGGCTGAGAACCGCGCCGGTGCCGGAAATCTCGTCCAGCCGCAGCGTATAGCGACCGGGGGCTATATCGCGGAGCGTGGCGGTCCAGCGCCCGCTTTCATCGGCCTGGAAATCGGTCAGGCGCGTGTTGTCCAGGTAGACGCGCACGGTCGAATCCGCTTTTGCACGGCCACCCAGGCTTACGCCGCCTTCGTCATCATAGCTGATCGTGTCCAGCGTGATGCGGTCGGGAATGCCGGCCTTGCCGGACGTGGTCGGCTGCACCATCTCGATCCCGTCCTCCCCCGCGCGCAGGACGGTCACCGCGGACGGGTCGGCATCGGCGGTGTCGTTTTGCGGGCTTTCGGCGTCGGATGTCGCCGGCCCCCCTTCGGCGCGCGCGTCCACGGGTGGCGACGGCGCCAGAATGATCTGGTCGCGCGACATCGCGGACCGCCCCTCCAGCGCCGATTCCAGCGTCAGCGCCCGCGCGGCTTCGCCGGGGGGAAGATCCAGCAGCGCGACGAACTGGCCGCTTGAATCGACATCGACGGTCTGTTGCGCCGTCTCGTCCATCAGGATGGTGACACGCGCGCCCGGTTGCGCGGTTCCGGCAATGACGGTCGTGCCATCGGGATCAACCCGCACGACATCGAATGTCGGCACAAGCTGGTCCGGATCGCCGGGCGGAGCGTTCTTGGGCGATGCCGCGTCTTGCCTGATCTGGGGTTCGGACGCGGCGGGATCGCTATCGGCGGCAATGGTTTCGCCATTGACATCGACACGCGCCGTTCCGGGCCCATCCGGCGCAAAACCGGTATAGATCACGGTCGCCACACCCGCAGCGCCAAGGCCGACAAGTAGGGCGATGATCGTCGCGCGCCCTCGCCTGCCTGCGGTTTCATCTGCCATCCGTTCGGTCCCGTCGCCCGTGCGCCCAATGCAGGCAGTCACGTCACTTTGACAAGCGCACCGGCAAGGGTCAAGCCGGGCGCGCCGCCCGGCGCGCGGCCCGGTCGCGACGCGCGGCCGCGATGCTGTAAAGCACGACCGCAAGCCAGATCAACGGAAAGGCGATGGCATGCACCGGATGGAACGGCTCGCGCAGCACCAGCATCGCGGCCAGGAATTGCAGCGTCGGGTTGATGTAGAACAGCACCCCCGTCGTCGACATGGCAATCCGGCGCGCCGCATAGCTGAACAGCACCAGCGGCAAGGCGGTGAACGGTCCCGACCCGATCAGCAACGCCACGTCCCATGCGGAGGTGCCCCAGAGCGGCGCGTCGCCAAGGGCGAGGATCGCCACCGCCACCGGCAGGAACACCAGCATTTCCGCGGTGACCGACACCACCGGCCCCAGCGGCAGGTTCTTCTTGATGACGCCGTAAAGCGCGAAGGTTCCGGCGATCGCCACCGCCACCCAGGGCAGCGCCCCCAGCCCCACGGCCAGCGAAAACACGGCGGCGACAACCAGCGCGATCGCCACCATCTGCAAGCCGTCCAGCTTTTCGCCAAAGGCGAACCGCCCGATCAGCACGGCGATCAGCGGATAGATGTAATAGCCAAGGCTGGCTTCGGTCGCATGTCCGATCTGGATCGACAGGATGAACATGAACCAGTTGCCGGTGATCATCAGCGCCGCCAGCACGACCAGCCCCGCGCGACCGCGCAAAGCCGAGATGGCGCGAAATTCGCCGACGCGTCCCTGAAGCGCCAGTATCGCGATGAAGAACGGCAACGACCAGAGGCTGCGATGGGCAAGCACCTGCAACGGAGGCAGGTGCGACAGAAAATCGAGATAAATGCTGGACAGACCCCAGAGCGTGCAGGCCGCGACCATGGCCGCGACCCCTTTCAGCGTTTCGTTCATGGCCGTTCCCGCGATGATGTCACGGGATCAGTGCCAGCGCGCGACGGCGCTGGCAAGCCCGCTCACATCTCGGCCAGTTCGTCGCGCAGCAGGATCTCGATCTTGTCCAGCGGATGCCGCGTCAGCGTCTTTGGAATCTCGGCGATCACCTTGTCGGTGACGACCTTGTGCATGGTCTTGCGCAACTCGCCCAGCGTATCGGGCGGCGCGACCAGAACGATACGGTCGAACTTGCCGCCATAGGCCTTTTCATAAAGGATATCGGCCAGTTCATGGGCAAAGCGGTCTTCGTTCAACTGGTGCCAGTCGGTCTCCTGCACGGCCGAGCGATGCACGTTCGGACCGTCGTGAAACCGGCCCGGCCTGTCAGTGCCGAGTTCCCGGTCCGCCGGGTTGTCCTGCTCTTCGATGCGGATCACCTCCAGCGTCGGGTTCTGCTCGTCGTCGACGTTCTGCGTAAACAGTGCCTTTTCCCCGTCCGCGATCAACACCCACGTTCCGTGCTTGAGTTCCGTCATTCCTTGTCCCCTTTTTCCTTCTTGTCCGCTCCGGTGACACGGGTGACTCCGGCGGGGCGTTCCTTGGCGCGTTTCTCCTCGTCCTGCGTGCCGATCTTGCGGGCCAATTCGCCGCCGCCCCGGCCCTGCTGCGAGGTTTCATCCTTGTCGCCCAGAATCTTGTCGGTGTCCTTGCTCATGTCATTGGATCTATGCCGCTCGGCCATATCGCTCACTCCTGTTTTCAGACGTTTCCCGACCCAACGCGGGACCGACAGGAAGCGTTCCACCCACGAAAAACGCCCCGCCGATTGGCGGGGCGTGCGATCCGATCACCAGGACGCGGCGATCAGGCTTTGGAGAGACGCTCGGCCACGTTTTCCCAGTTCACCAGTTTGTCCAGGAAGTTGGACAGATAATCCGGACGCGCGTTACGGAAGTCGATGTAGTAGGAATGTTCCCACACATCGCAACCCAGCAGCGCCGTCTGGCCGAAACAGACCGGGTTCACGCCGTTTTCGGTGTTCGTCACCTTCAGCGAGCCATCGGTATCCACCACCAGCCAGGCCCAGCCCGAGCCGAACTGACCGCCGCCGGCCGCCTTGAACTTGTCCTTGAACTCGTCCACCGAACCGAACGCGTCCTTGATGCGGCTTTCCAGTTCGCCCGGCATCTTGCTGTCGTCGGGCGACATCATTTCCCAGAACTGGTTATGGTTCCACAACTGGCTGATATTGTTGAAGATGCCGCTTTGGGCCACCGCGTTCTTGTCATAGGTGCCCTTGATGATCTCTTCCAGCGACTTGTTTTCCCACTCGGTTCCGGCAATCGCCTTGTTGCCGTTGTCCACATAGGCCTTGTGGTGCTTGTCGTGGTGGTATTCGAGTGTCTCCTTGGACATGCCCTTGGATGCCAGCGCATCGTGCGCATAAGGAAGATCAGGAAGTTCAAAAGCCATTTCGGGCCCCCCTTTTTCAAGTTACGTTGTCGTCACCATGGGTAGATGTCCCGGTGATGCCGTTTGGTCAAGGGCGTGGGCGGGAAATCTCCGCTCCGATCACGGGGCGGCGGGCGCATTGAAATAGTCCACATCCGAACCGGGACGCGCCGCGGTGCACAGCAGATCGAACGTGTATCGCGCGACCGAGCGGAAGCAGACGACGCGGAACGTCATGTCATCTTCAAGCCAGAACGCGGCCGACACCTGCGCCAGCCGCGACCGCCGGATCTGCCCCGGCTGAAGCGCCTGCGGCGATACATCCGCCGGTGTCAGCTTGGCCATGACATCGCGCGCCGCCGCACCCGTGAGGCGGAACATCGTCCGCGCATCCGACATATCCACGGCCAACGCATGTACACCGTTCAGCGCTTTATTCATTCCTTCAATGGCTTGCGCGACAAAGCTGTAGTCGCACAGGATCAGAAGTTCATCGGGCGACATCCAGCACAGCGCCTTTGCACCGTTTGTCTGAACCTCGCGCGGGCCCGGCATTTTCGCGCCCGTCGCGCCCGTCGCTGCCGAACGGACCGCCCGTGCGGACAGGTCGCCGCGCAGGATGATCATGCCTTGCAGGCCGCATTCCTCGATTTCCACCAGACCGTCGAACGCGGCGTGGTTCAGGGCGCTGACGGGTTCAGACATTCTGCTTTTCCCCTTCCTTGTCGTAAAATACCGGATCGACGATCTTCGCGTGATAGATCTTGTCATCGGTGCCGGGGAATTCCAGCACTTCGCCCATCCGGTCGGGACCGTGCAGGACCAGCCCCATCGCGATGCCCCGCTCCAGCGTCGGCGAATGATAGGTCGAGGTCACGCGCCCTTGCGTGTTGCGCTGGCCATTGGCGTTCACACCCTCCGCCACGGCATAGGCGCCATCGGGCAGCACGCTGCCATCCGTGGTTTCCAGCCCCACCAGCTTCCAGCGATCGGGATCGGTCATATGCGCGCGCTGCTGCGCGCGTTTGCCCAGATAATCGTCCTTCTTTTTCGAGATCGCCCAGTTCAGCCCCAGATCCTGCGGGATCACGGTGCCGTCGGTCTCGTCTCCGATCATGATGAAGCCCTTTTCGGCCCGCATCACGTGCAGCGCTTCTGTGCCATAGGGCATCACGCCGAATTCCCGCCCCGCCTCGATCAATGCGCTCCACAGCGCCAGACCCTGCGACGCCGGAACCGCGATCTCATAGCTGAGCTCACCCGAGAACGAGATGCGATAGACCCGCGCCTTGATGCCGCCAAGGTGCCCATCGGCCCAGGCCATGAACGGCAGCGTGTCGGGTGACAGGTCCATGCCGCCAAGTTTTTCCAGCAATTTTCGCGCCTTGGGGCCGACAACGGCGATCTGGGCATATTGCTCTGTCGCGTTGGCGACATAAACCTGCCAGCCCCACCATTCGGTCTGCAGCCATTCCTCCATATGGGCATGGATATGATCCGCGCCGCCGCTGGTGGTGTGGCACAGGAAGGTCTGATCGTCGATCCGCGCCACAACGCCGTCATCCATGAGAAAGCCGTTCTCGCTGCACATCAGCCCATACCGACAGCGCCCCGGCTTCAGGTTGGACATCATGTTGGTGTAAAGCATGTCGAGGAACCGCCCCGCGTCCGGCCCCTTGACGATCAACTTGCCCAACGTGGATGCATCAAGCAAACCAACGGCTTGCCGCGTATTCCTGATCTCGCGCGCCACCGCGTCCTGCACGCTTTCGCCGCTGCGCGGATAGGTATAGGGACGCCGCCAGTGGCCCACCGGCTCCCACACGGCGCCGTGGGTGTCGTGCCAGTGATGCATCGGCGTGCGGCGCAGCGGCTGGAAAATCTCGCGCCGCGCCTCGCCGGCGATGGCGCCGAAGGAAATCGGCGTATAGGGCGGGCGGAACGTGGTCGTGCCCACAGCCGGGATCGCCGCGCCGAGCGCATCAGCTAGGGTCGCGAGTCCATTGATATTGCTCAGCTTACCCTGATCCGTCGCCATGCCAAGCGTGGTGTAGCGCTTGGTGTGTTCGACGCTTTCATAGCCCTCGCGCGCCGCCAGTCGAACGTCGGATACCTTGACGTCGTTCTGATAATCCAGCCACGCCTTGGAGCGCAGCGCGACGTTGGCATTGGCGGGCATCAGCCAGACCGGCAAGAGCGGTGCCTCGCGGGTCGTCTCGGCCTCTGGAGCCGTTGCGGATTTCGTTTTGTAACCAGCGGCCTGCGCGGCGTTGTTTCCGGCAGAATGCGCCTGTCGAACGATGGCGGAAAGCGCCAGGTCGCCATGGGCCGCGCCGGCGGTGGAGACGAAACCGGTGCCATCCGCGCCAAACGGCGGGCGATCGGGATCGGGCCGGAACAGCGCCGCGCGGTCATCCCAGATCAGCTTGCCGCCGCAATGCGACCACAGATGCACCACCGGCGACCAGCCGCCCGACATGGCGACCGCATCGCAGGCAACCGCCTCGAGCGCGCCGCCGGTGCCGTTCTGCGCGCAGATCTGCACCTTTTTCACCCGTTTGCCGCCGGTGATCTTGCCGATGGCGCGGCCGCAATCGATGCGGATGCCGAGGGCGCGCGCCTCCTGCATCAGCGCGCCGCCGCCGCTGTCGCGCGCATCGAGGATGCGCAGCACGTCGGCCCCGGCCTGTTTCATCGCGATGGCGGTGCGATAGGCGTCGTCGTTGTTGGTGGCGAGCACCACGCGCCGCCCGGCCAGAACGCCGTAATCCACCAGATAATCGCGCATGGCCGAGGCCAGCATGACGCCCGGAACGTCATTGCCGGCAAAGGCCAGCGGGCGTTCGATGGCGCCGGTGGCGGCGATCACGTGCCTGGCGCGGATCCGCCACAGACGATGGCGCGGCCCGGATGCTTCGGGGGCGTGATCGGTCCGGCGCTCATAGCCGAGAACATAGCCGTGATCATAGACGCCCGCCCCCATGCAGCGCGGGCGCAGCGTGACATTCGCCATGGCGCGCAATTGCTTCAGCAGTGTGTCGATATAGCTGCCGACCGGCTGGCCGTCGACGGCGCCGCCATCGACCGGCGCACGTCCGCCCCAATGGGCGGTCTGTTCCAGAACCAGAACCCGCGCGCCCGATGCCGCCGCACTGCGCGCGGCCAGCAGCCCGGCGATGCCGCCACCGATCACTACGATGTCGGTGGTGACGTTGAAATGCTCGTAGGTGTCGCAATCCCGCTCCCTGGGCACCTGTCCCAGCCCGGCCGATTGACGGATGATCGGCTCGTAGACATGTTTCCAGAAGGCGCGCGGGCGCAGGAAGGTCTTGTAATAGAACCCCGCCGGCAGAAACCGCGAGAACCAGGTGTTCACCGCCCCGATATCGAAATCCAGGCTTGGCCAATGGTTCTGCGAGGTCGCTTGCAGCCGGTCGAACAGTTCGGTCGTGGTGGTGCGCTGGTTGGGTTCGAATGCCGGACCGGTGCCGAGATTGACCAGCGCGTTGGGTTCCTCGGCCCCGGAGGCCACGATCCCGCGCGGGCGGTGATATTTGAAGGACCGTCCCACCAGCATCCGGTCGTTGGCCAGCAGCGCCGAGGCCAGCGTGTCGCCGGGATGGCCGTGCAAGTCTTGCCCGTTGAACGTGAAGGTCAAGCGGCGCGTCCGGTCGATCAGGCGGCCATGGGTTGCGATGCGTGTGCTCATGTCGTCGGACCTTGGCGCTTGGAGAGAGGCCGGAAGCCTCCGGCGGGGATATTTCCGGCCAGAAGAAGGATCATGCGATGCCGCGCCATGTCCAGCCGGGGCGGCGTTTCGCGATGGCATCCCGGATCGCCTTGGGCGGTTCGGTGGTCTGGGCGGAATAGGTTCCGAACACCTCGAGCGTGGCGGTGTCGCGCGCGGCGTGGAACCACTTGCCGCAGCCATGGGCGTGGCGCCAGCGTTCGAAATGCACCCCGCGCGGGTTCTTGCGGGCGAACAGGTAGCTGGTGAACGCCTCGTCGCTGGATCCGGGGCCATGGCGTGTGAGATGCGCCTCGCCACCGGGGGCGAGTTCGGTTTCGTCGGCATAGACGCCGCAACAGGGGCAATGAAGGATCAGCATGTGCGGACTCCCGAACGAGGGCGCGCGCATGCGAAAGGCGGGCGCCGGATGGCACCCGCCCCGTTCTTGTCATGAGCCGCCGGGTTATTCGACGATTTCGGGTTCCGGATCGGGTTCCGGTGCCGGATCGGTCGCCGGCTCATCGATCGCGGGCGCGGTTTCCAGCCCGTCATCGGTGGCCGAGCGGTTGCCGAAGCCGAAGACGACGAACAGCAAAACCGCGACCACGACGATTCCGCCAATGATCCATCCCATATTGCCCGAGCGGGATCGCGGGGGAGGTCGATCTGCCATGTGGACTCCTTCAAGTTGCAGAAGTCCACGGTGACGCAGTTGGAGCGTTGCGCAAGGCTGCGCCCGTTGGCGGCACCGTTTCGGCAAGGCGCAGCCAACGCGCCCCGGCAGCTTCGGCCAGTTTCAGCCGCCGGGCGGGCGGCGGCGCTATTCCGCCGGCTCGGCCTCGCCCTCGATGGAGCCGACGCCGGGAACCTCGATCTGGACGTCGGGCTCGTCCGCTTGCGGCACGTCGCCGCCGAAGACGAACCAGGCCAACACCAGCAGCGCCACGACGACGGCCCCCAGAATGAAGGCAAGCGCCGTGTTGGAAGAAGAGGTTCGGTTGGGATCGGCCATGTCGGGGTCTCCGTCAGTGTTGCATGTCCGCTTGCAACGCGGGGATTTGCATGCGGGTTCCGTGCCAGCGCGGGGTTGTGGCGGAGTGTGATCAATGTGCAACCCCCGCCGCCACGCTTTCGTCGACGAACCGCCCCTCGCGGAAGCGATCCAGCGAAAAGCCGTCGGTTAGCGGCGAATGGCCCTTCGCCATCAATTCGGCCATGCCCCAGCCCGAACCGGGGATCGACTTGAACCCGCCGGTGCCCCAGCCGCAATTGACGAAACAGCCCGCGAGCGGGGTTTTTGACAGGATCGGCGAGCGGTCGCCGGTCATGTCCACGATGCCGCCCCATTGCCGCAGCATCTTGAGGCGCGAGATGATCGGGAACGTCTCGACCAGCGCGCGCACGGTTTCCTCGATATGGTGGAACGATCCGCGCTGGGTGTAGTTGTTGAACCCGTCCGCGCCGCCGCCGATCACCATTTCGCCCTTGTCGGACTGGCTCATGTAGCCGTGCACAGTGTTGGCCATCACCACTACGTCCATGCAGGGCTTGATCGGCTCGGAGACCAGCGCCTGCAATGCCACGCTTTCCAGCGGCAGGCGAAATCCGGCCATGGCCGCCAACACCCCGGAATGACCCGCCACCGCCAGGGCCAGCTTGTCACAATCGATCGGCCCCTTGTTGGTGTCCACGCCCGCGACCTTGCCGTCCTTCTGGCGGATGCCCGTCACCTCGCATTGCTGGATGATTTCCATGCCCATGTCGGAACAGGCCCGCGCATAGCCCCAGGCCACCGCGTCGTGCCGCGCAGTGCCGCCACGGGCCTGCCACAGCCCGCCAAGCACCGGATAGCGGGGACCGGTCAGGTTGATGATCGGCACCAGTTCCTTGACCCGTTCGGGGCCGATGAATTCGGTCTTTACCCCTTGCAGCGCGTTGGCATGGGCGGTGCGCCTGTAGCCGCGCACCTCGCTTTCGGTCTGGGCCAGCATGATGACGCCCCGGGGGCTGAACATCAGGTTGTAGTTCAGTTCCTGGCTGAGCGTTTCATAGAGGCTGCGCGATTTCTCGTAGATCGCCGCCGAGGCGTCCTGAAGATAGTTCGAGCGGATGATCGTGGTGTTGCGCCCGGTATTGCCGCCCCCCAGCCAACCTTTTTCCAGTATGGCGACATTGGTGATGCCGAAATTCTTGCCCAGATAATAGGCCGTCGCCAGCCCGTGCCCGCCGGCCCCCACGATCACGACGTCGTAACGCCGCCGCGGCTCGGGCGAGGCCCAGGCGCGGGGCCAGCCCTTGTGGTGGCGCAGGGCCTCGCGGGCGATGGCAAAGGCGGAATAGCGTCTCATCGGCGAGCCTCGGGCTGGAATCGGACAGATCTGCGTGCCATCTGGTTCTGCGGCAGGATGCGAAAATGAGGATACTCAACGCGACGTCCGCTCGTCAATTTGCGACATGCGGCAAAATACGGCAGGGCGTAAGGCCGGCGCGGGGCTTTGCCCTCTTTTGTCCTGCCGCGCCACAGGGTAGAGGAGGCCCGACGAACAGGAGAGCCCATGACATTCTGGATCATCACAACCGCAATCGCGCTGGTCGTGGCCGCCACGCTGGTGCTGGTCCTGTTGCGCAGCCGGGACAGCGCCACGCCCGCCGCCGCCTACGACATGCAGGTTTACCGCGACCAGCTGAAGGAGGTGGACCGCGATCTGGCGCGCGGCGTGATCGAGCCCGGCAACGCCGAACGCACCCGCGCCGAAATCTCGCGCCGCCTGCTGGCCGCCGACACCAAGCTGCACGCGGCCCGCACCGGGCGCGCGCAGTCGGGCAAGGTGTCCGGCGTGGTGGCGGTCCTGGTGGCGGTCGGGGTGATTGCAGGCAGCCTTGCGCTTTACAGCATTCTGGGCGCGCCGGGATATGGCGACCTGTCGCTGAAACGCCGCGTCGCGCTGGCCGAGAACGCCCGAACCACGCGTCCCGGCCAGCAGGAGGCCGAGGCCGATCGGCCGCCGTCCACACCACTGGAAAACCTCAGCCCGGATTACCGGGAACTCGTCACCCGTCTGCGCGAAACCGTCGCCGCGCGTCCCGACGACCTGCAGGGCCAGATGCTGCTGGCGCGCAACGAGGCCGCGCTGGGCAACCTGCAGGCGGCCTATGCGGCGCAGGAACAGGTGTTGCGCCTCAAGGGCGACAATGCGACAGCGCAGGACTGGACCGTTTATGCCGACATGATGATCCAGGCGGCGGGCGGTTATGTCTCGCCCAAGGCCGAGGAGGCGCTGGCAACCGCGCTGAAGCTGGACGAGAAGAACCCGACCGCGCGCTATTACTGGGGGCTGATGATGGCGCAGACCGGCCGCCCGGATGTCGCGTTCCGGGTCTGGAACGATGTGCTGCGCGACGGCGAACCGGATGCCCCGTGGACGCAGGCGGTGCGCGCCCAGATCGAAGAGATGGCGCAGCGCGCGGGCGTGAACTTCACACTTCCGCCGGAACAGGCCGCCCCCGGCCCCTCGGCCGCGGATCTGGACGCCGCCGCAGACATGAGCGATGCCGACCGCGAACAGATGATCCGGGGGATGGTGGACAACCTGTCGCAGCGGCTGGCCGATCAGGGCGGCACCCCGCAGGAATGGGCGCGGCTGATCGGCGCGCTGTCGGTGCTGGGCGAGCGGGATCAGGCCCGCGCGATCCACGCCAATGCCGGGGACGTGTTCGCGGACAGGCCCGAGGCGATGCAGGTGATCGACGATGCGGCACGTCAGGCCGGTCTGATCGAATGATCCACGACGCCTTCGCCGATTTCGCCGCCGCCCTGCCCCGCATGCGCGCGCTGATCGGGCTGGATCTGGGAACGAAAACCATCGGCGTGGCGGTCTCGGACCGGCTGGGCGCCAGCGCCACACCGCTTGAAACCATCCGCCGGGTCAAGTTCACGCCAGACGCCGCCCGCCTGCTGGAGATCGCCGCCTCACGCGAAGCGGGCGGTTTCGTCCTGGGCCTGCCGCGCAACATGGACGGCTCCGAAGGACCGCGCTGCCAGTCCACCCGCGCCTTCGCCCGCAACCTCGCGCAACTGACCGACCTGCCCATCGGCTTCTGGGACGAGCGCCTGAGCACCGTGGCCGCCGAACGCGCCCTGCTGGAGGCGGATACGTCGCGAAAGCGTCGCGCCGAGGTGATCGACCACGTCGCCGCCAGCTATATACTGCAGGGGGCGTTGGACCGGCTGCGCCATATTCGAAACGGACAGGACACATGACGACCCCGCTCTGGAAACGCGACGAGATCGCATCGCCCTGCGTGCAGATCTGCGTCCTCCACCCCGAGGAACGCATCTGCATCGGCTGCTACCGAACCGGCGACGAGATCGCGCACTGGTCGAAAATGACGCCCGATGAGCGCAGTGCGATCATGGCCGCCCTGCCCGACCGCGCCCCCCGCCTGCGCAAACGCCGCGGCGGTCGCGCCGCCCGCGTGAAAGAGTAATTCAGCAGATATCGGCAGGCGCGGCCAGCGGGGCGATGCGCTCCAGCGCCTCGGCGATCAGACCGGCGCCCGCCCCGTCGCGATGCGCCTCTTCCGACAGCACCCGCCGCCATGCCCGCGCGCCGGGACGCCCCGCGAACAGCCCCAGCATGTGCCGCGTCACCTGGTGCAGCTTGCCGCCCTGCTCCAGATGCCGCTCGATATAGGGAACCATCGCGCGCGCCACGGCCACGGGATCGCTCGCCTTCCCCTGCCCGAAGATTAGCGGATCGGCGCGGGAAAGGATGCCCGCCGGATCGTGATAGGCCGCCCGCCCGATCATCACGCCATCCAGCCCCCGCTCCAACAGGGCGGCGGCCTGCTCCAGCGATGTCACCCCGCCATTGAGCGAAATGTGCAGCGCCGGAAACCGCTCTTTCATCCGCAGCACCAGATCATGGTCCAGCGGCGGGATATGACGGTTTTCCTTGGGACTCAGCCCCTGCAGCCAGGCCTTGCGCGCATGAATGATCACGCGATTGCATCCGGCACCCGATATCCGCGACAGGAAGTCCGGCAGAACGGTTTCGGGCTCCTGCTCATCGACGCCGATACGGCATTTCACCGTCACCTCGACATCGACCGCCGCCCGCATCGCCGCAACGCACTCAGCCACCAGCCGGGGATCGCGCATCATCACCGCGCCGAACGTGCCCGATTGCACCCGGTCCGACGGGCAGCCGCAATTGAGATTGATCTCGCCGAATCCCGCCGCCGCTCCCAATCGCGCCGCCTGCGCCAGTTCCTGCGGGTCCGACCCGCCCAGCTGCAGCGCGACCGGATGCTCCTGCGGCGCGTGATCGAGCAAATGCAACGCGTTCCCGCGCACCAACGCCGGCGCAGTGACCATCTCGGTATAAAGCAGAGCGTGCCGCGACAACAGCCGGTGCAGATACCTGCAATGGCGATCGGTCCAGTCCATCATCGGGGCCACGCTTAGCCGAGCAGCCCGCCGGACGTCCGAAACCCCCTTTTCTACTGGCTCTGCGTTGATCGTCACTTCACCTGTTTCCCTCGATTTTGGAGCCTTTTGCCCCGGTTTTCAGCGATGGTACAAAAAATGTTGCACCGAACCCGCATTGTTGCACCATTTTTCGCCGCCTTTGGAGCATCGCCCTTTTTGGCCAAGGGCGAGGTCTCCACCGGTCGGCGGGCGAGGATATCGAACCCTGTTCATAGTCCCGTCCGGCGGCAGTTGCCCGGTCCGATCTCCCGAACATCGGCAACAATTTTCCAAAAGGAGACCCTAATGGGTACCATCACGGAGCGTCAGAAGAAAGCACGTCCTATCATCCGGAACATGAAGCATCCGCGCATATTCCGGGAAACGATGTCGAAACCTGCGTGACGGACGAGGGCATGAAGATGCTCATGTCGATGGCCCGCAAGAAAGACCCTGTTTTCCACCTTCCCGCGCCCTGCGTCGGTAGGCTCCCATCGCGAATTTCGCTCTTGCTCGTTAGGACATGCGATGCTCAGTCAGTGTCTTCAGGTCCGCTTCAAAAAGCAGGCGGTCATCATTGGTTCGGAGGGCGCAGGCTGCGATCGGATCGTCCAAGCGTTCGCAGTTCGGCTCCGGTTCTACGGACCAGCTTCGAGGACGTGTCGGCGGGAATTACGGTATCATTTTCTCGATCAGTACGGGCTTGTGGCTTGTTCATTGCAGTCAAGTTCAAGTCTCCTTCTTTGAAGGAGGTCGGATTGATCGTTGCACCACGGAAATAATTTATGGATCGTCTTCAATGGCCGGCGAGCCGGCTGAATGTCTATCGAGATCGAGTGCCCCGCAGAGCTCTCGGGCGCTCGTCGCGAAGGTCCTGCATCGGGCACACGCGCAGCTGGCGACGCGGGCAAGGCGCTTTTTCTGTAGGGGAAACTACCAAATCTTGCCCAAACCGGATGCCATTCTGTGCCTTTCAGTGCCATTTGAGCACGTTTTTGGGCGCAGAGAGGTTTTTTCAACAAACCCCGATTTGGCCTTGTATTCCCCATGTTTGCTTGGCTATACGCGTCGGCGGAGACGTGGCCGAGTGGTCGAAGGCGCTCCCCTGCTAAGGGAGTAGGCTCGAAAGGGCCTCGTGGGTTCGAATCCCATCGTCTCCGCCAGATTTCTCGTTGCTGACTGCGAGAATCGCTAATAAAATAAGGCACTTTCAGGCACGCGGCCCTTGGCAGTACCCGCTTCTTGCTACACATTTTGCTACACATTTCTGGAGATTCGTAGAGATTTTTTTGATCCTCGAAGGCGGGCGCGCCGACATCTGTAGCAGCAGAAGTGTCGCCGGCGCGCCCTGACGCGGGTGTTTCGGCCCGCGTGTTCCATCAGGCTGCGGCGCGCAGCCCTTCCAGAGCCTTCTCAGCCCGCACGATGTCGTGCACCGCCGTCAGCGTCGCATAGAGCTCGATGAGCACCGCGAGCGCATTGGAGAGGCGGTCAGCCTCCGGGGTGAGCCGTTCCTGGCCCCAGGTCTTGTAGTCGGAAACATTCTCCGGGCTGTGGTCGAAGCGGGTCTCCACATAGGTGCCCTCGAGGATCTCGGCATCGAGCACGCCGACGAAGTCGTGCAGCATCGCCAGGGTGTCTTTCTCGAAAATCGCCCCACGGCGCAGGCGCTCGGCGAGGGCCTTGGCATCCTGCTTCGGCTCGGGGGCGATGAGGTCGAGGACATCCTGCTCGATGCCGGTCGCGGCAGCGCGGGCCAGCGGGAAGCAGGACGCCGCCATCTCGGTGATTTCATCGGCGGAGGTGAATGGCATTTCCATTTGTCTGTATCCTTGTTTTGGTTGAGGTGTGGGGTCGCTCGAAGGCGCGGTTCCCTATCGGAGACCGCGATCTTCGTGCACCCACCGCGCCTGTTCCCGGCGTCGTTCTTCGCGGTAGTGCGCGGCGATGTCGGCTTCTGCCTGGATCCGCGCACGGATGGCGTTCATCCGGTCCATCAATGCCTCGTCGAGACATCCGATCAGCGGCGAGGTGGTGCCGTCTGGGCAGTCGAAGCCGCGGCTCTTCACGTTCACGAAGATGCGCCGGGCGCAAACGAAGCGCGTCGACTTGTTGAGGCCGGCACGCGCCCGCGATTCCGGCTGTTTGACGATCAGCTCGTAGCCACTGACCTGCTCCCCTGAAAAGTCCTCGATTTGAGGTTAGCCTGTTCTCCAACTGAGGAGACAGACGATGAAGAGAAGC
>CANNGH010000001.1 GCA_947504115.1 uncultured Sedimentitalea sp. | reverse complement strand
ACTGGCGCAGGCAACGCGTAAACCAACGGAACCCGCCCAGAAAGAAACCGGAGCAGTGCCGCGATGATGCAAGGCGATCCGTCGACCGACAGATCGCCTTGCGCTGCGGTCCCCCCGGTTCCGGGACCGGTGGCGGTTCTCTCATTCCGCGAGGTCGGGAAACCGGTCCGTCGCGTACAGGGCGTGACAGGCGGTGCAGGCCTCGACCATCCGGCCGAACTCCGCGTGCTGCTGCGCCCGGTCACCCTCGCGCGCGGCTTTGGACAGGGTGGCGGACAATTCGTGAAAGGCCTGGTCCCGGCTCACGAAATCCTCGGGCACCGCCGACATCAGATCCTCCCTGTCCTCGGGCGTCATGGATTGCTGCAGGATAAAGCTGTCATGGATCTGTTGCGCCAGTTCCGCGACGCGCGCATCGTCGCCCGCGATCAGCGCCGACAGGATGTCCTTGCTGGCACCCTCGATCGACAGCATCTCCTTGCGCAGCAGATCCCGCAATTTCGGCGTCAGGTCGGGCGAAACCGGCTTGACCTCCTGCGCCGCCGCCAATCCGCCGGCTATGGTCACCGCCACGGTCAGGGCGGATCGGGTGACCAGGTTGCGGAATGTCCTTGCAGTGACCCTCATCATGTCGCTCTCCTTTATGCGTTGCTGTTTCACTCAAAGCCATCGGTTTCCGGCGGCAGGCCCGGCACCGGTCACGTCGCGCAGCGCCACAGCGACGATGATGCCCCAGACAACGGTACGCAAACTCATGGCTGCGACCGTGCGCATCTCGTAGGCACCGCCAAGCAGCAGATGGACCGCAAACGCGATCATGACCGATATCGTTGCGACAAGGATCGCGACTGACAGCCGCACCGCCCAAGGCCGCCGCAGAAACAATCCGACACCGGCGGCAACATAGGCGAACCCCGCGAGAAAGTTGAACCACAGCACGAAAGCGACCGCATCGCCGACCGCCGCCCGCGCCTCGGCACCGCCGAACAGCGCCCGCCCGCCCGCAAATATCGTCAGCAGACCGAACAGAACGGCCACACCCGCCGCAAGTATCAGACCCCATCGCCTGTCATCCATTCACATTACGTCCTTTCAATCTGCTGCCAACTCTCCTTTGGCTTTGGGCTTTGACCTGCGCGACCACCGGACTCACCGATCCGCCGGAAAGATAGTAATTGAATACTTCACAGGATCAAGGCATAATCCTGATCGAAGCGGAAACAGGTCCATATGCCACATCGCGAGGTTCTCATGCGCACCGGCACGTTCAAAATCGCCAAAGACCGTCTGCCGGTCACGCTCTGGCGGACGGAGATACCGGCATGACCTCCCCCAAGTCCAAGCACCTCCCGGCCGAAGAGCGGCGCAACGTCACCGTCGAGGCGGTGATCGAGCTTGCCGGCTCGACCAATCCCGGCGAGATCACGACGGCAGCCATCGCCAAGCACATGCAACTGACACAAGGCGCGCTGTTTCGCCATTTCCCGAACAAGGAGGCGATCTGGGCGGCGGTGATGCAATGGGTCGCCGAACGCCTCATGGCGCGGATCGAAAAAGCCGCCGAAGGGATCGAGTCCCCATTGGATGCGATGCAGGCGATGTTCCTGGCCCATGTCGCGTTCATTTCGGAGCATCCCGGCGCGCCACGCCTGCTGTTCGGAGAGCTTCAGGGCGCCAAGGCGACGCCCGCCAAGCGGCTGGCGCGCGCCTTGCTCACGCAATACGCCGCCCGTCTGCACGCGTTGATCGAGACCGGCAAGGACAGCGGTGACCTGCCGTCCGAACTGGACGGCGAAGCCGCGGCCACGCTGTTCATCGGCACGATACAAGGGCTGGCCATGCAAGCGCTGATCTCGGGCGATCTTGACCGGATGCGCAGCGACGCGCCGCGCGTGTTCGCCATCTACCGCCGCGGCATCCAGTGCGCAGGTAAGGAAAAGGCAGAGTAACCGACCATGTCCCGCAAGATTTCCATTGTTCTCGTCCTCGCCGTCGTCGCCGCCGTTCTGGGCTATGCAGTGTGGAAGATCTTCCTCGCGCCCACCGGCCTGCCCCCGGATGGGTTCGCGCGCGGCAACGGACGGGTTGAGGCGGATCTGGTCGATATCTCGACGCGGCTGTCCGGACGTGTCTCGGACATATCGGTGCGCGAGGGCGATCTGGTGGAACAGGGCGACGTGCTCGCGGTGATGGACACCGCCGAACTGAATGCGCAGCGGATGCGCGCGCAGGCTGCCGTGGCCAGTGCCGAAGCGGCAGTCGCGGTGGCCGCGGCCAATGCCGCCAAGGCCGAGGCAAGCCTTGCCCTGTCGCAAAGCGAACTGGCCCGCGCCGAGACCCTGAGCGAGCGCGACGTGATCTCGCGCGAAAACCTCGATATCCGCCGCACCGAAGCGCAACTCGCCGAGGCCGGGCTTGCCGCCGCACAGGCCGAGGCCCGCGCCAAGGAACGTGCGGTTGATGCCGAAACCGCCAACCTGCGCGAGATCGAGGCGCGGATCGCTGACAGCACGCTTTACGCGCCAACACCGGGCCGCGTGCTTTATCGGCTGTCGCAACCCGGCGAAGTGCTGGGGGCTGGCGGCAAGGTGCTGACATTGGTCAGCCTTGCCGATGTCTATATGGAGTTCTTCCTGCCCGCGACTGCCGCGCCAAGGGTCAAGCTGGGCGATGAGGCGCGCATCGTTGTGGATGTCAGGCCCGATGTCGCCATCCCCGCATTGGTCAGTTTCGTGGCGCCACAGGCGCAATTCACGCCCAAGCAGGTCGAAACCATCGAAGAGCGCGAAAGCCTGATGTTCCGCATTCGTGTGCGCATCCCGCAGGCGCTGGTGGATGAGCGCCTGTCGCAGGTCAAGACTGGTGTGCGCGGCGTCGCCTGGGTGCGGCTGGTGGGGCCGGATGGCGCCCTGCCCGACTGGCCCGAGGGGCTGACGCCGCCCGTCGCCACCTCGCTGCCGGCACCGCAGGACGGAGGGGCGCCTGCCGCCGGGCGCACACAAGCGCAATGAAACCGGCTTTGGACAGGCACCGCACGCGCGAACCGCTGACGGCAAGGCTGACAGGCGTGAGCCACCATTACGGCAAAGTGCAGGCGCTGAGCGATGTGACGCTGGACTTGCCTGCCGGACGGATGATCGGCCTGATCGGGCCGGACGGGGTGGGCAAATCGACACTGATGGGGCTGATCGCCGGGGCCAAGCGGTTGCAGAGTGGCAAGGTCGAAACCCTTGGCGGCGACATGACCAGCGCGCGCCACCGCGCCAATGCCGGGCGGCGTATTGCCTTCATGCCGCAGGGCTTGGGCAAGAACCTCTATCACGATCTCAGCATACGGGAGAATCTCGATTTTTTCGGCAAGCTGTTCGGTCAGGACCGGGCCGAGCGCGCGGCCCGCATCGCACGGCTGACCCGCGCCACCGGCCTTGCGCCGTTCATGGACCGGCCCGCGGGCAAGCTCTCGGGCGGGATGAAGCAAAAGCTGGGGCTGTGCGCCGCGCTGATCCACGACCCCGATTTCCTGTTGCTGGACGAACCGACCACCGGAGTCGATCCGCTGTCGCGCCGCCAGTTCTGGGATCTGATCGACACCATCCGCGCCGACCGCCCCGACATGAGCGTGCTGGTCTCGACCGCCTATATGGAAGAGGCCGCGCGTTTCGGGCATCTGGTGGCGATGGATGCTGGCCGGATATTGGCCGAGGGCAGCCCCGCCGAACTGATGGCGCAGACTGGTGCCGGGACGGTCGAGGCCGCTTATGTGGCGCTGCTCGGAGGCGAGCCGCCCGACCACCCTGCCCCAAAAGTGTCGGCCCCGACGACCGACGCCGAACCGGGGCCGCCCGCCATCCGCGCCGAGGGGCTGACCAAACGGTTCGGTGACTTCACCGCCGTGGACTCGGTCAGCTTCGAGATCGCGCGCGGCGAGATCTTCGGCTTTCTCGGCTCGAACGGCTGCGGCAAGACCACCACGATGAAGATGCTGACCGGCCTCACCCCCGCGACCGAGGGCGAGGCGTGGATCTTTGGCGAACCGGTCGATGCGCAGAACCTCGACACCCGCCGCCGCGTCGGCTTCATGTCGCAATCCTTTTCGCTTTATGGCGAATTGACCGTGCGGGAAAATCTGCTGTTGCACGCGCGGCTGTTTCATCTGGGCCATGAGGTGACGGCGCAGCGGATGGAGGAACTGGTCCCGCGGTTCGGGCTTGAGCCTTATCTCGATCAGGGGGCGGCTTCGCTGCCGCTTGGCGTGCGCCAGCGCCTGTCGCTGGCGGTCGCCGTGATCCATGCGCCCGATATCCTGATTCTGGACGAGCCGACCTCCGGCGTCGATCCGCAGGCCCGCGACGCATTCTGGCAGATGCTGCTGGAACTGGCGCATCGCGACGGGGTGACGATCTTCATCTCGACCCATTTCATGGATGAAGGCATGCGCTGCGATCGCATCTCGCTGATGCATGCGGGCAAGGTTCTGGTGTCGGACAAGCCCGAGGCGCTGATCGCAAGGCGCGGGGTCGAGACGCTGGAGGATGCCTTCATCGCCTACATGCTTGACGCCCACCCGGCCGAGCCACCCGCCGACGAGGGTTCGCTGACGGTGGACGCGACGCCGGACCATGACCGCCCAGCGCCCCGTTTCAGCCTGCAACGGCTTTTGGCCTTTACCACACGCGAAGCGATGCAGGTGCGCCGCGATCCGGTGCGGTTGGTGTTTTCCTTCGTCGGCAGTGCGATATTGCTGTTGATCATGTCCTTCGGCATCTCGCAGGAGGTGCGCAACATTCCTTTCGCCGCCTTCGATCAGGACCGCAGCCCGGAAAGCCGCGCCTACCTGTCGGGGTTTGAGGACTCGGCCTGGTTTTCGCAGCGCCCGCCCCTTGCGGACGCCGACGAGATGCAACGCCGGATGGCCAGCGGCGAACTGGCGCTGGCGCTGCAAATCCCGCCGGGGTTCGGCAAGTCCGTGCGACGCCGTGAGAGCGCCGAAATCGCCGGGCTGATCGACGGCACCGATACCAGCCGCGCCGGCACCGTGGAAAGCTATGTCGAGGGTGCTCATGCGCATGTTCAGTCGGTCGGCGCAAAATCGGCGCTGGCCTTGAGCGATCTGGCCACCCCGCGCGCGCCCGGTGCCGCCCAGCCGGTTCGGCTGGAGCCGCAGTTTCGCTACAACCCGGCGATGGAAAGCCTGCCCGCCATCGGCCCGTCGATCCCGCCGCTGTTGCTGCTGCTGTTCCCGGCGATCCTGATGGCGGTCAGCGTGGCGCGCGAAAAAGAGATCGGCACGATCACCAATTTCTACGTCACACCCACCAGCCGCGCCGAATTCCTGATCGGCAAGCAACTGGTCTATATCGGCATCACACTGCTGAATTTCGTGATCCTGACGGCGCTGGTGGTCACGGTGCTGGACGTGCCGCTCAAGGGCGATCCGGGTGCACTGGTGCTGGGCGCGCTGCTTTATGCGGTGGCGGCGACGGGTTACGGGCTTGTCGTGTCGATGCTGACGAAAACACAAGTGACGGCGGTCTTTGCAGCCGCGATCCTGTCGGTGATGCCGACGCTGCAATTTTCCGGCATGATCACGCCGGTCTCCTCGCTGGAAGGCGCGGCGCGGATCATGGGCACGTTCTGGCCGACCACCTGGTACATGGGCGTCAGCGTCGGCACCTTCACCAAGGGGCTGGGCCTGTCCGAACTGTCCGGCCACCTGGCGCGTCTGGCCGCGTTTGGGCCGATCCTGACCGCGGTGGCCGTGCTCGCCCTGCGCAAACAGGAGCGATGAGCATGAAACGCTTTCTCAATATCTTCTGGCTGGCCGGAAAGGAGTTGAAAAGCGTGCTGGGCGATCCGGTGATGGTCGTCCTGATCCTGTGGTCCTTCGTCTTCGCCGTCATCCTTGAGGCCAGCGGCGCCGGTGACACGGTCTATAACGCCGCCATTGCCATTCTCGACGAGGACAAGTCGACCCTCACACGGCAAGTGGCCGCGGCCCTTGATCCGCCATGGTTCCAGCCGCCGGTCCTGATCTCGTCCGATCAGGTCGCGCCCGAGATGGATACCGGGCGGTTCATGTTCGTGCTCAGCTTTCCGCCCGGTTTCGAGGCGGACGTGATCGCTGGCGAAATGCCAACCGCCCAGCTTGAGGTCGATGCGACTGCTGTCAGCCAGGCCCAGCTTGGCACCGATTACATCCAGAATATCCTGCTCTCGGAAACCCGCGCCTTCCTGTCCGGCAACCCGGACGCGCCCGAACCGGCGCTGCGGCTTGAACTGCGCCGAGCGTTCAACCCCAATGGCGATCCGGTCTGGTTCAAGGCGGTGTCGTCATTGCTCAACCAACTCTCATTGCTGACCATCGCGCTGACCGGGGCGGCGATGCTGCGCGAACGCGAACAGGGCACGATCGAGCATCTGATGGTGATGCCGCTGACCCCGTTCGAGATCGCGCTCTCCAAGGTGCTGGCCAATGTTGTCGTGGTGCTGGCGGCCTTCACGCTGTCGCTGCTGTTCGTCGTGCAGGGAGTGTTGCAGGTGCCGATGGCCGGGGCGACGCCGCTGCTGCTGACGGGGACGGCGATCTATTTGGCCGCCGCCGCCGCCATCGGCATGTTTCTGGGCACCATGGCGCGCAGCATGGCGCAATTCGCGCTGCTGGTGATCATGGTGATCATCCCGATCATCATGCTGTCGGGCGGCATGGGCGCGATCGAAAGTCAGCCCGACATCGTGCAGCGCCTGACAATGGCGCTGCCCTCGCGCCACTTTCTGGCCTTTGCCAAGGCGGTTGTGTTTCGCGGCGCGGGGCCGGGGGCGGTCTGGCTGGAACTGTCGCTCATGGCGGGGTTGGGGCTGGCGTTTTTCGTCGCCAGCCTCGCGCTGTTCCGCCGCTCGATGAGCCTGTCGGGATGATTGTCTGAGCCATTCCCCATCGGGTCGACGGGATCTGGTGTAAATCAAGCTACTCGTTGCACCCGCTGATCGGGTTGGTTGATATCATTTCCCTGCCAATAGATTGCCGGTTTCTTGCCGCCCCGGGCTGAGTGAGGACGCTGGTGGTTGTAGAAAGTCATCCATTTCCGGATGGCCGCTGATCCTGCCCCCGTTTCACCGGATACCTAAGCGGTTTCGGTTTTGGCCCTGATGAGCCGCGGGGGCCAGTTCAGCCACTTTCGTCTCCGAACCGGTCTTCCAGGCATGCTGTTAGACGCGCTCGTATTTCGGGGACCGCCATAGCCGCTCAATGAAGATGTTGTCGAGGAACCGGCCTTTCGTCCATCCGCTGCCCGGCAGGGCATTGTGAAGCAATGTGCCGAGAGAGTAGACGCGCAAGCCGTCCGTCCATGCAAGGAACGTGAATTTCAGGCAGGCCGAACTTGCGGATGGCCTCGTTCAGTGCTTCAACGCAGAACTTGGTGTTGGGCTTCTGGTAGATCGGCATCAGCCCCACAATGCGCATCAGCCGCCGGATACGCTTCTCGTTCACCAGGTAGCCGTCGTTGCGCAGGTGCGGGATCGTCTGCCGGACACCGAAGAAGGGCGTTTCCATTGATGCATCGTCGTCGCCTCTCAGTGTTTGCATGCAAACACCTGCCGGTAACAGATGCACCACGAACCGGATCGCCAACTCGGCGGCGGTCTCTTCGCCCTTCAGGGCCTACAGCGCGACCTTCGCCTTGAACTCGGGCGCGTGCTGCTTGCGTTTCGACACCTCTGACCTCCTTCGTAAGCCCTGACGAGGATCATCGCGCCGACAATCAGCATCCGAAATGTGCGCACCTGGAAAGCCCCAACGTTTTTCGCGTCAAATGGCGGTTGCCTATTTCATCGCGCATCTGCCGCAGAGCTTCTTCCCATCGCTGAACGGGGGCGACGCGGCGATCCTGTTCCGCTTTGTCTTCCTCTATCTCGTGTTTGCCGGTCCCGGACCGTGGAGCGTGGATGCCCTGCGCGACAGGCGGTTCGGCGCGGATATGTGATCCGGGGTTTTCCTGAACCGGAACATCACACCCCGGAAACGATGCCGCCCATCAGGTCTTGCAGATCGCCGAAATACCCTTCGCTCCGCGCCGGACGTGTCGGATCGGAGGTGATGACAATCGTCAGGTCCAGATCCGGCACGACGGCGAGGATCTGCCCGCCATAGCCGCGCCCATAGGCGGCGTCATGGCCCGCGATGCGGGTGAGGAACCAGCCATAGCCGTAGCGGTCTCCGCTCCATTGCGACCGGCCCCGCGGCTCCCAGGAGGTAGCGATCCAGGACGCGGGAACCACCTGAACGCCATTCCACCGGCCCTCGTTCAGCGCCATCTCGCCGGTCCGCGCAAGCGCGCGGGGCGACAGCGCCATCTGGTTGCCGCCCATGTAGTTGCCCTGCGGATCACGCTGCCAGGGTGCGATGTCGATGCCGAGCGGTTCGCCCAGCCAGTCCCGCGCAAGGCTGAGCAGGTCGCGCCCCGTTGCGCGCGTCAGAACGACCCCCAACACGTGCCAACCGCCCGTCGAATAGATGAAGCGCCCGCCCGGTTCCGCCACCAGATCGCGGGTCAGGACGTGATCGATCCAGTTCGGGCTGGCGACCCAGACGCCGTAGTCCGCGCCCGAAGTGCTGGCCAGCCCCGCCCGCATCGACAGCAGGTCGCCGACGGTGATGTCGTCGCGCGCAGTGCCCGTCGCAGAACGCCCAAGGGCGGGCAGCACCCGTGCCTCTGGCCCCGGCAACGCGCCGCGCTCGATCGCGATACCCGTGAGCAGGGCAAGAAGGGTCTTCGACACGGATTTGACATTGGCCGGTGTGTCGAGGCCGCCGCCCGCGAAGGCATTCTCGTAGAGCACATCCCCGCCGCGCCGGATCACCAGCGCGTGGAGCTGGTCAAGATCCCCGGCCCGCGCGGCGATATCGCTCATGGCACGCGACTGCGCGGACAGCGATTTGCCGAGCATCGCGGGTGCGGCCAGCGCGGCCAGGCCATAGGTTATCGTCTGGCGTCGGGTGCAGCGCATGGGAACATCCTTTTTCCGTTTGACTGGAAATATGCCGCCGCCCCGCCGATGACACCGCGGCGCACGAGTTCGTGACGATAGGTCCGCGGCGCGTGACCTGTGCTGGGTATCAGCCCGTGTCCGCGGCGCAGCGGAAGCCGCTTTGTCGGTGGCTGCGCCCCGGTGCGTTGGAAAATCCGCCCCCGGTGAGTGGCTTTCAGGGTAGAGGCCCCGGCGACATAGATGTAATCGCCGCCGCGCGGGACCCGCTCCCCGCCCCGGTCCGGCGCCTCGCGCCCCTCGGCCGGATCATAAGGGGTAAGGACGCTTGAGGCTCGACGTCCATTCGGCGAGCGATCCGCTCATGTCGAGCGCGCCGTCCGGGCGGCTGCCTACCTCGGCGGTCACGCCGGTCTGCCCCGACACGAAGGCGCGGCTTTGATCGGGCGCGGTATTTCCCCAAGGATAAAGGCGGCCATCGGCGCCCGGCGCAGCGGCCTCCCATTCGGCCTCGGATGGCAGACGTGCGCCGCGCCAGATGCAATAGGCCCGCGCGCCGGCCCATGTTGGTTCGGTGAAAGGATGGTTCGCGTATCCCTCGGTGAGCCGGAACGCGCCGTTGCTGTATCGTCGCCCTGCGCGGTTACATGACCGACTTGCACGCTCAGGTGCTGGAGCTGTCGCGCCAAGGCATGAACTGGGACCAGTAGTGGCGCAACGTCACCGTCGGGAACGAGTATCGCGAAGAATGGTTCGGCTATGACTACATGCGCTGGGCAAACATCAAGGGCATGTTCCGCTGGGTCGACAACCACCGCCACGGCGTCTGGTAAGACCCGCACGCAATCGCCGGTCGCAGCCGCCGCTGCGGCCGGTTTCTTTACGTCTCGTGGCCGGCGCTTATTGCAACCAGCGCAACGGTGAATGACGGATTATCCCTGTTCCGCGGCAGATAGCCCATCTCTATGTTGACCTCAAACGCGGCACATCGCTGCCGTGCCCGAGGGGAGAACCGCGATGCCAGCGTAGCTCCGGTGCAGACAGTGTTTGCAATAACCTCGCTGTTCGATACACAGGAAGGGAGACCATGATGACGTCCAATGAACTCGAAACCACCTGGGGCCCGCGTATGCGCAGCGTCCTGCGTATCGCTGCCGGATTGACATTCCTGTGCTACGGCACGGAAAAGATCCTCGGATTTCCCGCGGGCCGCACGCCCGAGATGTTTTCCATGTCGTGGAATGCGGGCGTGATCGAGCTTGTCGCCGGTGCGCTGCTGGCCTTGGGATTGTTCACCCGTCCCGCCGCGTTCATCGCATCGGGCACCATGGCGGTTGCCTATTTCCTGGCGCACGCGCCGCAAAGCTTCTTTCCGTCCGTCAATGGCGGAGCCGGGGCGATCCTCTTCTGCTTCGTCTTTCTCTATCTTGTCTTTACCGGTCCCGGCCCTTGGAGCCTTGACGCGCTGCGGGCGCGCAACGCCGACACGTAGCGGCGCGTTCGAAATACGACTGGCCGGCACACGTCCAGACGACACACTCAGGAACCAACGACATGACACGCATTCTCGGGATTTTCGTTGCCGGTTTCACTGCGTTCGCCGCCGCGCAGACCGAATGAGGCCGCACGACCCGGAACCTTTGGGCGGAACGGGCCGTTTCCCCTTTCCCACAGCACATTGCTGCGACGAGTTTCACGCCGGACACGCAATGCGCAAGCCCGGCGTTCCCCCACCGCGCCCCCGAGCGGCGCGGATAAAACGCAAATCCAAGGAGACTGATCCATGCCGACACTCTACACGATGCCCGGAACCTGCTCGCTCTCGCCCAATATCGCGGTGGCGTGGCTGGATGCGCCGGTCGAGGTCAACACGATGGCCTATGGCGATCACAAGAAGGACGACTACCTGGCCATCAACCCCAAGGGCAAGGTGCCCAGCGTCAAGTTCGAGGATGGCGACGTGCTGACCGAAGCGTCGGCGATCCTGGAATGGCTGGGCGCGGCGTATGGCAAGGGAACCTATGGCCGCGACACCCAGCTTGGCCGCAAGGAGGCCGAGGCGCTGTCCTACATGACCTCCGAGGTCCACGCGGCCTATGGCGGCCATTTCGGCCCGCAGAACTTCGCCGAAAGCGACGATGCGGTCGAGGAGGTGAAGCGCAAGACCTACGAGACGCTCGGCGGCCATTACAAGCGCCTGAACGAGGTGCTGAGCGGCAATGGCGGCGAGTGGTATCTGGGCAAGCGGACCTTCGCGGATACGTTCCTATATGTGCTGGAGCGCTGGATCGAGCAGACGCCGCTGTCGATCGACGATTATCCCGCGCTCAAGGAACACCGCAGCCGGATGGAGGCCGACAAGGGCGTTCAGACCGCGCTCAAGCGTCAGGACATGGAGCCGATCGGGTGATGACATCCGCCAAGGGAAAAAACTGGCCGTCTCTGCCCTGGTCCGACTGGGCAGAGACATGCGCCGCGCTGCATCTGTGGACGCAGATCGTCGGCAAATACCGTGTGGCGCATACGCCGTGGATCAACCATGCGTGGCATTCGGCGCTTTACGTCACGCCGCGCGGGATGACGACCGGGCCGGTTCACGAGCCCGGCGGCTGCGTCAGCCTCACGCTTGATTTCACCGATCACCGGCTCGTCGCCGAGGCGGATGGCGGCGCGCGCGAGGCTTTCGCGCTGGAGCCGATGAGCGTTGCGGATTTCCACGAGCGCACCCAGCGGGCCGTCGAGGCTGTCGGCGGCACGTTCGACATCCACGGCGCGCCCAACGAGATCCCCGATGCGGTGCCCTTCGCGCAGGATACCCGCCCCCGCCCCTATGACGCCGAGGCCGCCGCGCGGTTTCACAAGGCGCTCTTGCATATCGTGCCGGTCTTCGAACGATTCCGCACCGGGTTTTTGGGCAAGGTGTCGCCAGTGCATTTCTTCTGGGGGTCCTTCGATCTGGCCCTCACCCGCTTTTCGGGACGCGAGGCGCCCCTGCACCCCGCGGGCATCCCCAACATGCCCGATGCGGTCGCGCAGGAGGCCTATAGCCACGAGGTCTCTTCCGCCGGGTTCTGGCCCGGCGGCGGCGGCGTGGACGAGCCGATGTTCTATTCCTACGCCTATCCCACGCCTGAAGGCTTTGCCGATTATCCCGTTCAGCCTGAGGCGGCGCGCTTCGATATGGCTCTGGGCGAGTTCCTCCTGCCCTATGCCGACGTCATCGCCAGCGACGATCCCGAGGGGATGTTGATGGCCTTCCTTCAATCGACCTACGCGGCGGCAGCGGACACGGGGAATTGGGACCGCGATGCGCTGGAATGCGAGATCGGCAAACCGGGGCGGCCCCGCCCGCTGCACCGGCTTGATTGATCCACGCCGTCAGAGGCTGCATACCGTCAGAACATGCTGCTCGAAGAAGTCCGAGAAGGTCGCGACCCTCAGGGGGAGCTGGTTGTAAGGCGGATAATAGAGCGTCAGCCAGATTTCGGGCAGCGACCATTCGGGCAGCACCTGCACCAGCCGTCCGGCCTCAAGATCGCGCGCCACGATGAAGCGCGGAAGCGATGCGATGCCTTCGCCGTTCAGCACAAGCCGCGCCAGCAGATCGCCGTTATTCGCGCTGAACGTGCCCTCGACCCTGTGATTGCGCTGCACCGACCCCTTGGTCAGTTCCCAGATTTCCTCGCGCGCATCCGCCGCGTAGCTGAGGCAGGCAAAGGCGCCCAGATCTTCGGGCATCTTTGGCGCGCCGTTGGCCGCGACATAATCGGCCGAGGCGACCAGAACGCGCGGCACCTGGCAGATCTTGCGCCAGATCGTGGATTTGTCACTGGGCGGACCCGATACACGGATGGCCAGATCGAAATCCTCCTCGACGATATCCACGAAACTGTCCGACAGATGCACGGCGACATGAGTATGCGGGTGCAGGATGGCGAATTGCGTCAGCACCGTCGGCAGCACCTCGACCCCCAGCGACATGGGCGCGCTGATGCGGATGCTGCCCGCCGTCATGCCTTGGGCCTCGCGCGTCTCCTCGACCGCGCGCGCCAGCTCCTGCGCCAGCGGCGCGACGCGCGCGGCATAGAGCGCCCCGGCCGAGGTCAGCGACACGCGCCGCGTGGTGCGCACCAGCAGTTGCAGTTGCAGCCGGTCCTCCAGCGCCGCGATCGTGCGCGTGACCGAGGCCGGCGTCATGCCCAGCTGCCGCGCCGCCCCGGCAAAGCTCTCAAGCTCGGCCACGGCCAGAAAGACACGAATGGATTCCAGTTCTCCCATGCCGGCATTGTTACACTGCGCGCAATGGTCAATGCAAGATTATACCTGTTCAGCTGAACGGTGCCGTGCCCTATCTTGAGCTCAAGCAAGATCATCAGCCACGGAGGCCAGCCATGCTCACCCAGATCAAGGGCCTGCACCACGTCACGTCGATGGCGGCGGATGCCCAAGGCAACAACGATTTCTTTACCAAGCTGCTCGGCATGCGCCGGGTCAAGAAGACTGTAAATTTCGACGCCCCCGAAGCCTATCATCTCTATTACGGCGACGAGCGCGGCACGCCCGGCTCGGTGATGACCTATTTTCCCTTTCCCCACATCGTGAAGGGCCGCCGCGGCACCGGCGAAGTGTCCGAAACCGCCTTTGCCGTGCCGGTCGGCACGCTGGGTTACTGGCGCGAACGTCTGTCTATGGCCGGTGTGGACGGCATCGAGACCTTGGAGCAGTTCGGCGAGCCGCGCCTTCGCTTTCACGGGCCGGACGGCGACGGATTTGCGCTGGTCGAGGCTGCGGGCGACACCCGCGCGCCCTTCGATGGCGGCCCCGTGCCGTCCGACAAGGGCATCCGCGGCTTTCGCGGCGTGACCATGCGGCTGCGAGAAGCAAATGCGACGGCACAATTGCTCGGCTTCATGGGATACCGCGAGATCGCCCGCGAGGGCGCGCTGATCCGCATGGGGCTGGAGGGCGGCAATGGCGCCGATGTCATCGACCTCGAAGAATTGCCGAACGAGGGCCGCGCGCGCGAAGGCGCCGGATCGGTCCATCACGTCGCCTTTGCGGTCGAGAACCGCGAGGCGCAGGCCGAAATGCGCCGCGCCCTCGTCGAGGCGGGCGCGCATGTCACGCCGGTCATCGACCGCGACTATTTCTGGGCGATCTATTTCCGCACCCCCGGCGGGGTGCTGTTCGAGATCGCCACGAACGAGCCGGGCTTCGACCGCGACGAAGACCCCGCCCATCTGGGCGAGGCACTGAAACTGCCCGACCAACACGCGCATCTGCGCGACCGGCTCGAGCGCGCGCTGCCGGCCCTCGTGGACTGAGCAACGACACTTTTACCCCAACCAAAGGAGACGAAAAATGTCCGTCAAACTCGCCATCATCTATTACTCGACCTACGGCACCAATCACCAAATGGCCGAAATCGCCGCCGAGGCCGCCCGCGCGGCCGGCGCCGAGGTGCGGCTGTTGAAAGCGTCCGAGACCGCGCCCCAAACGGTTGTCGACAGCCAGGACGCGTGGAAGGCACAGGCCGAGAAAACCGCCGATGTGCCGGAGGCCACGGTCGAGGACATGGAATGGGCGAACGCCTATCTCATCTCGGCGCCCACCCGTTTCGGTGTGGTGGCCAGCCAGATGCGCGCCTTCATCGACACCTTGGGCGGTATCTGGGCCAAGGGCGGGCTGGCGAACAAGCCGGTCACGGCCATGACCTCGGCGCAGAACCCCCATGGCGGGCAGGAGACCACGCTGCAATCCATCTACACCACCGTCATGCATTGGGGCGGCTTCGTCGTGGCGCCCGGCTATACCGATCAGATCCTCTTCAAGACCGGCGGCAACCCCTACGGCTACAGCCACACCGCCGGGGAGGAGTTCTCGGACGACGCCCGCGCCGCGATCGCCCACCAGACCCGCCGCCTGGTCGAGGTGGCCGGCAAGCTGGCCTGACGCGCAACCCCCGCGGGTCGCGTGATCCGCGGGCACCCAACCCGCGCCCCCGCAAGCGGGGTCGCCTTTGACAATCGAGCTGGGATCGACAGAAAATCGGGTGGTTACCAAATGGAAACGACTTTCCGAACGTTCCTGCCGCTCTAGCTCTCCACTTGCCGTCGCCGATCGAGGTGGAGGACGCGTCTTTGCATCTTTCTCATCGAGCGGGGATGGCCCAGACCAGAACCTGACAAGGAGTCAAACATGATCCCCATCAAACGGTTGAAAAAAACCCTTGCCGCATTCGCGACCGGCACCGCGCTGCTTTTGCAGCCCTTGGCGTTGACCTCCGCCGCCTATGCGCAGGATGCCAGCCAGCCCCTGCATCTCGAAGGCCTGTCGAAAGAGCCGACCGAGGCGGCGAACGCAGCCCTTTACGATCCGAGCGACGCGGTTCTGCTGCTGCTCGACCACCAGACCGGCCTTTTCCAGACCGTCAACGATATCGAGATCGCGGAACTGCGCCGCAACACCATGGCGCTGGCCAAGATCGCCCAGCAGGCGGATATCCCGATCATCTATACCGCGTCGGAGCCCAACGGCTCGAACGGTCCGCTGATGGCGGAACTCGAAGAGCTTCTCGAAGCGGATGAGGACGCGCAATACGTCGCGCGTCAAGGCGAGGTCAGCTCTTGGGACAACGCCGATTTCGTTGCCGCCGTCGAGGCCACCGGCCGCAAGACGCTGGTGATCGCCGGTGTCTGGACCAGCGTCTGCGTCGCCTTCCCCGCGCTGCAAGCCACTGCCGACGGCTATGACGTCGTCGTCGTCATGGACGCCTCGGGCGACGTGAGCAAACTGGCTGCTGACGCCGCAATGACGCGCATGGCTGCCGCCGGGATCGCACCCGTCACAACCAACACCATCCTGAGCGAGACGCACCGCACCTGGAACCGCCCCGACGCGGCCGATTGGGGTGCGCTCTATGGCGAAGTCTCGCCCGGTTACCGTGCCGTCACCGAGAGCTTCAACCGCGCACAGGAAGCGGCGACGTCGGCTGAATAAGCCGCGGCACCGGACGATATGACAAGGGCGGCCGCGCGTTCTGCGCGACCGCCCCTTAACCCCAGAACCGGAGGATACGATGCTGACATTCAAGAACACCGCCCTGCGCGGCGTCGCCCTGAGCGCCCTGATCGCAGGCACGCCCGCGCTCGCCCAGGAGCAGCAGGCCGCCGATCTTATCGTGACCAACGCAGGCACCGTCTTTGCCGGCGGCGAGGCGACGTCAGAAACAACTGCCTTCGCGGTGCGCGACGGCACATTCGTCGCGCTGGGAAGCGATGAGGATATCGACGCCTATCGCGGCGACGAGACGCAAGTGATCGACGCGGATGGCCGCACGGTCATTCCCGGCCTCAACGACTCGCATTCCCACCAGATCCGCGGCGGGCGCTTTTACAATCTCGAAACGCGCTGGGACGGTATCCCGACCCTGAAAGAAGCGCTGGAGCGCATCCGCACCGAGGCAGCGCGCGTGCCCGAGGGCGAATGGGTCCGCGTCATCGGCGGCTGGTCCCCCTACCAGTTCGAGGAAGAGCGCATGCCCACCGTAGAGGAGCTGAACGAGGCCGCGCCTGACACGCCGGTTTTCGTGCTCTTCCTCTACAGCCAGGGCTTTCTCAACCAGGCCGGAGTCGAGGCGCTGGGATATACGCCTGAGACCGAGACGGCCGATGGCAGCCGCATCGAGTTTCTCGACGGCGGCGGCGCCATCCTGCACGCCGAGCCGAACCCCTCGATCCTCTACAAGACCATCGGCGCGCTGCCGCAGCTGTCCGAAGAGGATATGGTCAACTCGACCAGGCACTATTACCGGGAGCTGAACCGTCTGGGAATGACGTCCTCGATCGACGCGGGCGGCGGCGGGCATGTCTTCCCCGAGGATTACGTCGGCTCGAAGAACATCGCCACCAATGACGGCCTGCCCCTGCGGATGACCTATTATCTGTTCGCGCAGGAGGGCGGCAAGGAGGCCGAGGATTTCGCCGAATGGATCGCCAATAACGAGGTCGGCGTCAATCAGGACGTGCATCTGGAGCATGGCTACGAGCTGGATGGCGGCGGCGAATTCCTGGTCCACAGCGTCGGGGACTGGGAAAACTTCCTCGCCCCCGCGCCCGATCTGGCCGAGCGCGAGGCGAACGGACAGGATCCGCGCGGCGATCTGCACGAGGTCACGACAATGCTGGTCGAGGCCGGATGGCCGCTGCGCCAGCACGCGACCTATGGCGACAGCATCGCGCTGATCATGGACGTGTTCGAGCAAGTGGCCGAGGAGCAGGGCAAATTCGCCCCCCGCTGGGCCATCGACCACGCCGAGACGGTCCGCGACGCCGAGCTTGAGCGCATCAAGGCACTGGGCGGCGGCATCGCCATTCAGGACCGCATGGCCTTTGCCGGCGAATACTTCGTCGACCGCTACGGCGCCGAAGCCGCCACCGCCGCGCCGCCGGTGCGCAAGATGCTGGACATGGACATCCCCGTCGGCGCCGGCACGGACGGCACCCGCGTCAGCAGCTACAACCCCTGGCCGTCGCTCTACTGGCTGGTCACGGGCAAGACTGTTGGCGGTCTGCAACTTTGGGATGATGCCAACAAGCTGACCCGCGAGGAGGCGCTGAGCATCTTCACCTCCGGCAGCGCGTGGTTCTCGCAGGAGGAGGACGTGAAGGGCAAGATCGAGGAAGGCATGTATGCCGATTTCGCGATCCTGTCGGATGACTATTTCACGGTTCCCGAAGAGGACATCAAGTTCCTGGAATCTGTCCTCACCGTGACGGGCGGCAATGTCGTCTATGCGGCGGACAGCTTCTCGGACCATGCACCCGAGGCCCTGCCCGAGGTCAGCCCCGACTGGTCGCCGGTGGTCAACTACGAGGGCGCCCACACGCAGCGCTGACAAAATGCCGTCGCGCCGTAACGGGTGCGGCGGCAACACCCGAAGCCTCCCGGAGTGCCCCGGACATGACATATGACCTGCCACGCTCGGGCATCCTCGCCTTCATGTGCGGCTTTATCGACACCATCGTCTTCGTTCACATGGGCGGCCTCTTCGTCGCGCATGTGACGGGCAACTTCGTTCTGCTGGGGGCAACCATCGTGGGCGCGCCCGGCGCCGGCCCGCATTCGGACGCCACCTTCCTTCAGATCGCGACCTTCCCGGTATTCGTTCTGGCGGCCTTCATCGCGACGCTCGTGCATGACCGCTGGCCCAGCCCGGACGCGCGGAAACTGCTCTGGGGCGTCGCGCTTCTGGTGCTGGCGGCGGCGCTCTGGTCCGGGTTCGGCCCGGCCGCGGATATCGGCGCATCGGTGCTCCTGGTCTGCGCCATGGCGGCGCTGAACGCGGCGCAGCGGCTGGCGCCACGGCTTGGCCCGCCCACGACCGTGATGACCGGCAACACGACGCAGGCGGCGGTATCGCTCGCACGGCGGGTCCGGCCAGCGGATGGCCGGGACCGATCGAGCGATCCGCTGCGGATGCCGATGATCCTCGTGGCCGCCTTTCTGGTCGGCTGTGTTCTGGGCGCGCTCAGCGCGGGCTGGATCGGGCTGGACGCCGTGGCGTTACCGGGCGCGATGCTGATCGCCATACTTGCGATCCGCCCGAGCGCCGAGACAAAGGAAGGTGCCGCGTGATGAACGCGCTTGCCCCGTCACTCCGCCGGCGATTGCGCCATGTCGCGCGCTATCGGATCGAATCCCTTCAGCACTTCGTGAACCGCAAGGCCCATGTCGGTCAGTCCGTAAGTCACCTTCGGCGGGATCGTATTTTCCTGCGTGCGCCATGCCAGCCCGTCCGCCTCCAGCTCGCGCAGCCGCTGGGTCAGCACCTTGGGCGAGATGCCCGCGACCCTGCGGCGCAGAACGCCAAAGCGGCAGGGTCCCTCTTCGCCCAGAACGTAGATCACATGCGTTTTCCACTGGCCCCACAGCTTGCGCAAGAGCGCATCGGCAGGACAGGCGGCGGTATCGGGGCCGGACGGATCGTGGGGCATGGTTTCCATTCGGTAACGACTTTCATTCGGTGACTTGAGTTTTACATAGTTAGGCAACGTCAAAATACAAAGGCCGCGCATCCCCGATCCGATCCGCGCGTAGCCCTGAAAGGAGCAAACGACATGACATCGCACGAATCCAAACCCATTCCCGGCCTGCACCACGTCACGGCGATTTCCGGCCCGCCGCAGGACAATCTCGATTTCTGGGTCGGCACGCTGGGTCAGCGCCTCGTCAAGCGCACCGTCAATTTCGACGATCCGGGCACCTATCACCTCTATTACGGTGATGCCGACGCGGCGCCGGGCTCGATCATGACCTTCTTTCCCTTCGTCGACGCGGGGCCGGGCCGCGCGGGAGCGGGCATGGCCTCGGCTGTGGCCTATGCCGTGCCGGATCTCGACCAGCGGATGATGGATCTCGCCGAAGCGGCCATCGACTTCGAAGGCCCGTTCGAGCGGTTCGGCGAGCGCGCCATCGCGCTGCGCGATCCGGACGGTCTGCGGGTCGAGCTGATCGAGGGCGGCGCGCGCGACGAGGGGTTTCATTCGGTGACGCTCTGGCTGGACGACACCGCCGCTACCGCGCGGGTGCTGGAGGCGATGGGCTACGCGCATGAGGCCGATGAGGACACCGCGACCGGCGGCACCGGCGGGACCGAGACGCGCGTGCGCTATCGCTCGACCGATCCCGAGCGCGGCTCGGCTGTGGACCTGATGACGTCCGATGCCCGCTCCATCGGGCGGCCCGGCGCGGGCACCATCCACCACGTCGCATTCCGCGCGCGCAATGCCGACGAGCAGCAAAGCTGGCGCAAGCGTCTCGGCGCCATCGGCATGGAGGTGACGCCGGTGATCGACCGGCAGTATTTCGACGCGATCTATTTCCGCACCCCCGGCGGCGTGCTCTTCGAGATCGCCACCGATCCACCCGGTTTCGCGGTGGACGAGAACCCCGCCCATCTGGGCGAGGCACTGAAACTGCCCGCGCAATACGAGCCGCACCGCACCCGCATCGAACAGGTGCTGCCGCAGATCCGGATGCCGTCATGAGCGCCGGGGTGAAAGCGCAAACACGCGGCACCGGCCCCCATGCGGGGCAGCGTCTGGCCACCTCCGGCGCGCCGCTGGGCCGCGCGCGGCTGGCAGTCGTCATGCTGCATGGGCGGGGCGGGTCGCCCGAGGACATGATCGGCCTCGCCGATCACCTCGCCCTGCCCGACCTTGCCGTGCTGGCACCAGAGGCGGCGGGCCGCTCATGGTGGCCGGATTCCTTCCTCGCACCGCTCGAAGCGAACGAGCCGGGGCTGGGCAGCGGGCTGAGCGTCGTCGAGGCACTTCTGGCCGATCTGGAGGCCGAGGGCTTTGGCTCCGAGCAGGTCGCCTTGGTCGGCTTCAGCCAGGGCGCGTGTCTGGCCATCGAGGCGGCGGCGCGGCTTGCGCGTCCGTTCCGCGCGGTCGCGGCCCTGTCGGGCGGTCTGCTCGGCACCGATGAGGCGGGCGGCGCGCCGCAGGAGGCACTTTATGGGCGGCCCGAGAAGTCCTTTGACTATACCGGGCGGCTGGACGATGTGCCGGTCCTCATCGGTTGTCACGAGCAGGATCCGCATATCCCCCTCGCGCGGGCGCGCAAAAGTGCGGAGGTGCTGGAGGGGATGGGCGCGCAGGTCGAGACCCTCGTGATTCCCGGCGCCGGGCATGGCATCATCGCCGACGAGGCCGCATGGCTGCGCAAGCAGCTCAATACCAACGGATAAAGGAGGCTCCATGAGCGACGAGATCGAAATCACCCGCGAGGAAGGCGAGAGCAAGGGACGCTACAGCGCCGTCGTGGACGGGCACGAGGCCGAAATGACCTATTCGCGCGCCGGCGCGTCCACGATCATCATCGACCATACCGGCGTGCCCGATGCGCTGCGCGGGCGCGGCGTCGGCCAGGCGCTGGTGCGCCGCGGCGTCGAGGATGCCCGCGCCGAAGGACGCAAGATCGTGCCGCTCTGCCCCTTCGCCAAGGCGCAGATCGCAAGACACCCCGAATGGCAGGACGTGCTGAGCGGCTGACCACCCACCCAAATCTGAAAGGACCACCCCATGAGCTGGAGCCCCTGCCCCGACCCCGTCCCCGGCGACCGTGCGACGACAGACGCCATCGAAACCGTGATTGTGCCGCGCGCCGTCGATCTGGGCGAGATGGAAGTGCGCCGCGCGCTGCCGTCGAAAAAACGCCAGATGGTCGGCCCCTTCATCTTCTTCGACCAGATGGGACCGGCGGAATTTTTGACCGACGAGGGGATCGACGTGCGCCCTCACCCGCATATCAACCTCGCCACGCTGACCTACCTGTTCGAGGGGCAGATCCACCACCGCGATTCCCTGGGCACCGATATGGCGATCGAGCCGGGCGCGGTGAACTGGATGAAGGCGGGCCGTGGCATCGTCCATTCCGAGCGCACGGCGCCCGAGCGGCTGAGGACGGGCCAGCGCCTGTTCGGCATCCAGACATGGATGGCCCTGCCGGAGAACGAGGAGGAATCCGATGCCGAATTCATGCATCACGGCAAGACCGACCTGCCCATGGTCGAGGCCGAGGGGCTGACCGCGCGGCTTATCGCTGGGTCCGCCTTCGGCGCCACCTCGCCGCTCAGGACCGCGTCCGATACGCTTTACGGCGATGTGACGCTCGCCCCCGGCGCCCGCGCGCCGATTGCCGCCAATACCGAAGAGCGCGCGATCTATACCATTCACGGCCAGATCGAGGTGGCGGGCGACACGTTCAAGCCCGGCGAACTCCTGGTGCTGCGCCCCGGCGACGAGATCGTGGTCAAGGCCGTCGCGGACGGCACCGGCGATCACGCGCGCTTCATGCTGTTCGGCGGCGCGCCGATGGAAGGGCCGCGCTACATCTGGTGGAACTTCGTGTCGTCGCGCGCCGAGCGCATCGAGCAGGCCAAGGAGGAATGGGCCCGCGGCCGCTTCGAAACCGTGCCGGGCGACGAGGAGGAGTTCATCCCCCTGCCCGAGGACCAGCGAGAGGTCATGCGCGCCGAGGGCGGGGTGCATTACCCGTGACACCCGGCCTCGCCCTGCCGGTCGCCGCTGCCCTCGCGGTGGCGGCCGGCACGCCTGCCCTTGCCGCGGAGCCAGCCGACGGGCAGGCGATCTTCGGCCTTGTCGGCATGGAACCGGCCTTTCTCGAAGCGCTCATAGTGATCGCGCTGGCCTGCATCTGCGTGCCGCTGTCGCGCGCGCTGGGGCTGGGCACGGTCATCGGCTATCTCGCCGCGGGGATCGTCGCCGGGATCGGCCTGCCCGTGTCCTTCGCCCGCGAACCCGGCGAGATGTTGCATTTTGCCGAGTTCGGCGTGGTTCTTTTCCTCTTCGTCATCGGGCTTGAGTTCCGCCCGGCCCGCCTGTGGGAGATGCGCGGAACCATCTTCGGGCGGGGCCTGTCGCAGGTCACGGCCTGCGCCGCGCTTCTGTCAATCGCGGCCCTCCTGACCGGGCTGGACTGGCGCGCGGCGCTGATCATCGGGCTGGGCCTCGCGCTGTCTTCCACCGCATTGGTCATGCGCGGGACGAGAGCGGCGAGCGCAATTCCCGTTTCGGGCATCCGACATCGCGGTCCTGCTGTTCGAGGATCTGGCCATCGTGCCATTCCTGCTGCTGGTCACGCTTCTGGCGCCGACGGGCGCGGATGCGACGCTTGCGGATAACGTCGGGGCCGTTGTCATCGGTGTCGGGGCCATCGCCCTTTTGATCGGAATCGCGCGCTACGCGCTCGACCCGATGTTCCGCGTCATCGCGCGCACGCGCACCCCGGAATTGATGACCGCCGCGCTCGGCGTGGTGGTGTTCGCCGCTCTGATCATGGCGGCGGCGGGACTGTCCTACGCGATGGGCGCGTTCATCGCAGGGGTGATGCTGGCCGAATCCTCCTACCGTCACGAGATCGAGGCGGGTATCCAACCGCATGGGCTCGATATTGTCCGCATAGTTCTTTGTCCGAGCTTACCCAATTTTATCAGCGCATCCTGTCGAGGGTGCCGGATCGAGCAATAACACTGTGAGATTCCGGCAATCGAAACTGTGATCGGTGCTTCAGAAGTATTTCGCGAATTTCCACTTTCCGCCCAGAACTGCAGAGAGAACCGAATTAGATCCAACAGCACCCTATGAAATCCCGCTGAAACCGATTCGTCACCTCTGACATCAAATGTGCTGGCTTGGTGACTTTTATGGTCGCCTTTACATAGCGGAGGAAGTCGGAGCCATTGAGGTCACTTAATCCCATCTAACAATGGCAATCCATATAACTTCGTTGCAATCATGCCTCCTCGTATTTTCGATCTTTACCTTCAAAAAGGGGCGCCCCGGAAGGCGCCCCGTGAGTTTCTTTGGAATGGGCTCAGTTGGTTCACCGCTCGCTTTGTTTTTTTGCCTGCGGCCCATCCAAAGTGCAGAACAAGCGCACCTGCTCTGGGTCTCGATGTCATCACCTCATGATCGACCACACTTTAACGTGGCCCGTGCAGAAGGTCGTTTTCGCCACTCCCGGACAACCTTTGCCCCCAGACCGGACAACCTTTGCCCGAAACGGGACAAACTATGCCCGCGGGGACAGCCTTGATCCCGCTCAGCTACACCCGCTGGTGCCGCCGCAGGTGTTGCATTTCATGCAGGTGCCGTTGCGCACCAGCGTGTAATTGCCGCACTCGCCGCAGGCTTCGCCCTCGTAGCCCTGCATGCGGGCCTTGGCACGGGCATCCAGGGTGATCGTGCCCGTGGAAACCGAGGCGGTCAGCGTGCTGACTTGTGCGCTGGCGGTTTCCGGGGCGGCACTGCGCAACGCCGCCGAGCTACCGTCCGCCATCGCCGCGCCGCCAAAGTTGCCGCCGCCCTGCAGCACCACCAGTTCCTGCGGCAGACGCTTGCGCAGGTAGCCGGTCGAACTGATCTGTTTCAGCACCTCCAGCGAGCGGGTCGCGGCCGTGTCCGTGATCTCCGAAACATTGGACACGCTCTTTTCCTCACCCCGGCACAGCGAGTCAAAGCTGGCGCCCTCGGGTTTCACATGCGCCAGATCCGTGCGGTCGAGATAGGACACGGCCAGTTCGCGGAACACGTAATCCAGGATCGAGGTCGCGTTCTTGATGCTGTCATTGCCCTGCACCATGCCGGCGGGTTCGAACTTGGTGAAGGTGAAGGCGTCGACGAATTCCTCAAGCGGCACGCCGTATTGCAGGCCCACGGACACGGCGATGGCGAAATTGTTCATCATCGCGCGAAAGCCCGCGCCCTCCTTGTGCATGTCGATGAAGATCTCGCCCAGTTGGCCGTCCTCGTATTCGCCGGTGCGCAGATAAACCTTGTGTCCGCCGATCAGCGCCTTTTGTGTATAGCCTTTGCGGCGCTGGGGCATCTTTTCGCGGTGGCTGCGCACGATCTCCTTGACGATGATCTTTTCGACCACCTTTTCGGCCAGCATCGACGCCTTTTCGTGCGCGCTGCCGGTTTCGAGCACCTCGGCGGCCTCGTCGTCGTCTTCGACAAGGGCCGATGCCAGCGGCTGGGACAGTTTGGAACCGTCGCGGTAAAGCGCGTTGGCCTTGACCCCCAGCGACCAGGACAGTTCATAGGCCTTCTGGCAATCCTCGATCGTGGCGTCATTGGGCATGTTGATCGTCTTGGAGATCGCCCCTGAGATGAAGCTCTGCGCCGCCGCCATCATGGTGATGTGGCTGTTCACGCCCAGATACCGCTTGCCGGTCTTGCCGCAGGGATTGGCGCAATCGAAGATGAGGTAATGCGCCGGGTCCAGATGCGGTGCGCCCTCAAGGGTCATGGTGCCGCAGACATGATCGTTGGCCGCGTCGATATCGGCGCGCGAATAGCCCAGATGCGCCAGAAGATTGAAGGCGGGATCGTTCAGCTTGTCGGCAGGAATGCCCAGCACATTGGTGCAGAATTCCTCGCCCAGCGTCCACTGGTTGAACACAAAACGGATATCGAAGGCCGCCTCGAGCGCGCCGTCCACCTTGGCTAGTTCATTGGCGCCGAAGCCATGCCCGGCCAGCGAGGTGTGGTTGATCCCAGGGGCGTTGCCGATGGAGCCATGGCCGACGGCATAGGCGACGATCTCTTCGATCTGCGCGCTGCCATAGCCCAGTTTTTCCAGCGCGGCGGGCACGGATTGGTTGATGATCTTGAAATAGCCGCCCCCGGCCAGCTTCTTGAACTTCACCAGCGCGAAGTCGGGTTCGATTCCGGTTGTGTCGCAATCCATCACCAGTCCGATCGTGCCGGTGGGCGCGATCACGGTGGTTTGCGCATTGCGATAGCCGTGCGTTTCGCCCAGCTGCAGCGCCTCGTCCCAGGCCGACATGGCCAGATCGACCAGCCGCGCGTCGGGGCAGTTGGCGTGGTCCAGCGGGACCGGTTTCACCGACAGCCCCTCATAGCCATCCGTCGCGCCATGGGCGGCGTTGCGGTGGTTGCGGATGACGCGCAGCATGTGATCGGCGTTGCGCTTGTAGCCGGCAAAGGGGCCGAGTTCGCCCGCGATCTCGGCGCTGGTGGCATAGGCCACGCCGGTCATGATCGCGGTCAGCGCACCGCAAAGCGCCCTGCCCTCGTCGCTGTCATAGCCCAGCCCCATGTTCATCAGCAGCCCGCCGATATTGGCGTAGCCAAGGCCCAGTGTGCGGAAGTCATAGGATTGCCGCGCGATTTCCTTGCTGGGGAACTGCGCCATCATCACGCTGATCTCAAGCGTCAGCGTCCACAGGCGCGCGGCGTGCATGTAGTCCTCGGCCTGAAACACACCGTCGCGATAGAACGTCAGCAGGTTCATCGACGCGAGGTTGCAGGCAGTATCGTCAAGGAACATGTATTCCGAGCACGGGTTCGAGCCGCGGATCGGGCCGTCTTCGGGGCAGGTGTGCCAGTCGTTGACGGTGTCGTGATACTGGATGCCCGGATCGGCGCAGGCCCAGGCGGCGTGGCCAACCTGTTCCCACAGGTCGCGGGCCTTGACCACCTTGGCGACCTTGCCGTCGGTGCGGTTGATCAATTCCCAATCGGCGTCCTTTTCCACTGCCGTCAGGAAGGCGTTGGTCACCCGGATCGAGTTGTTCGAGTTCTGGCCCGACACGCTGTTATACGCCTCGGAATCCCAATCGGTATCGTAGGTGGGAAACTCGATGGCGGTGTGGCCCTGGCGGGCATAATCCAGCACCCGCTTGATATAGGTCTCAGGGATCATGTTGCGCTTGGCATCGCGAACTGCATCCTTGAGCGCGCCATTCACTGCCGGGTCATAGGCGTCATCCTCGGCCCCGTCCCACTGCGCGATGGCCGCGAACAGGCCGTTCAGCTTGGCCTCGTGCATCTTGGAGCCGGCGACGATGCTGGCGACCTTCTGTTCCTCGATCACCTTCCAGTTGATGAAATCCTCGATATCGGGATGGTCCGCATCGACGATCACCATCTTGGCCGCACGCCGTGTGGTGCCGCCCGATTTGATCGCTCCGGCCGCACGGTCTCCGATCTTGAGGAATCCCATGAGGCCGGAGCTTCTGCCACCGCCCGACAGCTTCTCGCCCTCTCCGCGGAGCGATGAAAAGTTGGTGCCCGTCCCCGAGCCGTATTTGAACAGCCGCGCCTCACGCACCCAAAGGTCCATGATGCCACCTTCGTTCACCAGATCGTCCTGCACGCCCTGGATGAAGCAGGCATGCGGTTGGGGGTGCTCGTAGGAGGATTTGGATTTGGTCAGCTTGCCGGTCTCGTGATCGACATAGTGATGCCCCTGCGCCGGGCCGTCGATGCCATAGGCCCAGTGCAGGCCGGTGTTGAACCATTGCGGGCTGTTGGGCGCGGCGCGCTGGGTGGCCAGCATGTGGCGCATCTCGTCATAATAGGCGCGCGCGTCGTCTTCGTTGGTGAAATAGCCGCCCTTCCAGCCCCAATAGGCCCAGGCGCCGGCCAACCGGTCGAACACCTGCTTGGAGGAGGTTTCGCCGCCGAATTCGGTGTTGTCATCGGCAGGGGCGGACCGCCACAGGAATCCCGGCACGTCCTTTTCCGCGACCTTTTTCAGGCGTGCGGGCACACCGGCCTTGCGGAAGTATTTCTGCGCGATCACGTCCGACGCGACCTGACTCCAACTGGCGGGAATCTCGATGTTTTCGAGACGGAAAACGACAGTGCCGTCCGGATTGCGGATTTCCGAAGTCGCAGCAACGAAATCGAGATCGGCATAGGCATCCTGCCCGGCGGTGGTGAATTTTCTGTCAATTTTCATCGCGCTGTCTTTCCTTTGTCTTTCCCCGGTAACCGGCGGCTTTTGCACTGGCACCGTTTGCCGCATGAAACGGCGTTCCTGTCCCCTGCCCTGCAGCAACCTGCAGGGTGGCCCGCAACTCATGCAGGTCGTTTTCTACAAAACTGTTTGGCTCACTCTTACCGGACCTTGGCCCGCCCACTATATCTAGTGGTCTCGGTGTGAACGATCACCACATTACGCGATGAGGTGCGTATTGCAACACTGAATTTTTCGTTTTTTGGCGTGCACTCGTTCATGGAATGTTAACATTTTCCCGTCGCGCGTTCCCCCCGAAGCGAGCGAAAATCCGATTCGTCCACAAGTAGATCGATGCGCTCAGACGCCTGCCAACACATGCGAATCCGGACTTTCCACAGAGTCCCGCACAGCATCGTCCACGTCTGCGCATTGACACCGAGCACCAGCCGACGCACATCTTGGGGCGATCACATCTGTTGCCGCATTGCCGCCGCGACGCCGAATTCCAGAGTATCCCTCACCATGCGCCCGGCCCTTGCCCTGATTCTCGCCACGCTTGCCGCCTGCACGCCCCGGCCCGAGGCGCCGTCGACCGGCAAGGCGCGATTCGCCTCCTATCCGGACACCCTGTTCGCAGCGTTGGAGATGGCCTGTTCGTCCCCGGCGCAGACATTCCTGCGCCCCAGCCGGGACCGGGTGGAATGTCGCGAATACCTGCCGCCAGAGCCCACCGCCGCGCTGATCCTGACCCATGACGGGATGCAGGAAGATCTGCCGCGACTCGTGATCCGTTTCGACGCGCGCGCAGATGCGCCGGGATGGCTGGTGGAGAACGACGTGTTCCTGAACGTGCCGCGCCGATCCGCGCCGGCGCTGGAACTGCGCGAAAGCGACCCGCAGCTGAACCGCACGCTCGATGCGTTGTATCATCGCGCGGGCGGTGTGCCCGAATAGAAAGGTATTGGTCGGGGCGGCGAGATTCGAACTCACGACCCCCTGTACCCAAAACAGGTGCGCTACCAGACTGCGCCACGCCCCGAACCGAAATCGTGTCTAGCGGTGTTGTGCGGGATTGAAAAGGCCCGCCGTCATGGCGCGACGTCTTATTGCGCCACATCCTCGCACGGCCAGACCGCCGGGCCGCCCGCGAAATCCGGATGCTGTATCTGCGTGCCGGGCCCGATACCATAGGTCCGCGCCAGACCGCCGTTGATCTCGAGCACCGCAAACACCGTGTCGCCGCCTGCAAGCGGGGTCAGATCGCCGGGCTGGGCGTTGTGGTGGACGCGGGTGATCGTGCCGGTGCGGTCGATGAACAGGATGTCCAGCGCGATCAGCGTGTTCTTCATCCAGAAGCTGGCCGGTTGCGGCGCCTCATAGACGAACAGCATGCCCGCCCCGCGCGGCATCTCCTCACGAAACATCAACCCTTGCGCGCGTTCCTGCGGCGTGTCGGCGATCTCGACGCGGAACCGCGTCTGTCCCCAGTCGCCCCGCAGGGCCACCACGTCATCGCGGCAAGCCGCCGATCCCGGCCCCGCCAGCAACGCCAGCGTTGCCGCCAGGAGCAGGCGCAATGTCATTCGTCGCCGTCCCCGTCCAGGTTCGCCCGGATGGCGGCGACCTCCCAGGTCATGACCTCGACCGCCATCCGCCCGCGCTTGCCCTGAACGACACGCAACGCGACCGCCTCTCCGGGTTGCAGATCGGCAAGGCCCGAACTGCGCAGCACCTCGACATGCAAGAAGATGTCGTCCGGGCTGCCGAACGCGTTGGCGAACCCGAAGCCCTTGGCCTTGTCGAACCATTTGACCCGCGCCGGCTCCAACGGAGCGTTGCGCAGCGCGTCGGGATCCATATCGGCGAAATCGGACAGGACCGGAGATTCGTCGCGGACGGGCGGCGTGATCGAAACCACCTCGACCGCCTGCACGCCGCGGTCGGTGCGATGGGTCAGGATCTCGATACGCGCGCCATCCGCGACCGAGCTTTGGCCGAAGTTCCGCAACACGTTGACATGCAGCAGAATGTCGGCGCCGCCCTCGTCGGCCACGACGAATCCGAACCCCTTGGAAGGGTCGAACCACTTTACCACTCCATGGACGTGATACATGTTGCCCTGATCGTCAGCCAATTCCCGCCAACCCTCCGTGATCCGAATTCCCCCGGCCCTTGACATGCGCAATTTCGGTGTCGGATTTCAAGGGGAAAGAACCCAACGAAAACAGTTCGTTGATCCGCGCCTTACCCTAACGTCAAGGACTGAGGCGCTGGATCTGCCATGTTTTCCCCGATTTTGCGCGCCGCCAGACGAACCGGTCGTGCAGACGGAACGCCCCGTCGGCCCAGAATTCGATCTCCAGCGGGACGACGCGATATCCGCCCCAGAACGGTGGTCTTGGCGGATTTGCGCCAAGACGGGCGGTGACGCGCGCCACCTTGGCCATCAGCGCTGTCCGGCTGGCCAGCGGCTGGCTTTGCCGCGAGGCCCATGCGCCCAGCCGGCTTTTCAGCGAGCGCGACGCGTAATATTCATCCGCCGCCGGTCCGTCCTCGCGGCCGATCGTCCCGCGCACCCGGATCTGGCGGCGCAGCGATTTCCAATGCATGACGAACGCGGCCTTGCCGGCACTGTCCAGTTCCTGCGCCTTGGTGCTGTTGTAATTGGTGTAAAAGACAAAAGAGTCGGCCTCGATCTCTTTCAACAGCACCATGCGGGCGTTGGGCATGCCATCGCGATCCACCGTTGCCAGCGCGATGGCATCGGGGTCGTTGGGCTCTTCGATCCGGGCCGTTTCCAGCCAGCTTCGCGCGATCGCGAACGGGTCGTCCCCGGCGAAAATTCCGCTTCGGTCACTCATGGTGGTCGCACCCCTTGTCGAAATGCCGCCACGCTAGAACGCTGATCCGGCCGGGGCAAGAGCACGCTCTTGATGCCGCTGGGGCAATCGCCTAAAGGTCTTTTCCAACACGCAGACACAGGCGGAGAAAACACATGTCCAACCAGCTGATGGCGGGTAAGCGCGGCCTTATCATGGGTCTTGCCAACGACAAATCCATCGCCTGGGGCATTGCGCGTGCGCTGTCGGATGCTGGCGCGGATTTGGCGTTTTCCTATCAGGGCGAGGCGCTGAAAAAGCGCGTCGATCCGCTGGCCGCGCAACTGGGCAGCAGCATCGTCCTGCCTTGCGACGTGAGCGACGAAGCGTCGATCGACGCCCTGTTCGACGGGCTGAAACAGCATTGGGATTCGCTGGACTTCATCGTCCATGCCATCGGTTTTTCCGACAAGAACGAATTGCGCGGTCGTTATGTCGATACCAGTCGCGCCAATTTCACGATGTCGATGGATATTTCGGTCTATTCCTTCACCGCCGTGGTGCAGCGGGCCGAAAAGATGATGACGAGTGGCGGGTCGGCCCTGACCATGACCTATTACGGCGCCGAACGCGTGATGCCGCATTACAACGTGATGGGCGTGGCCAAGGCCGCGCTGGAGGCATCGGTGCGTTATATGGCCGAGGATCTGGGCAAGGACGGCATCCGCGTCAACGCGATTTCTGCCGGTCCGATCAAGACGCTCGCGGCCAGTGGCATCGGCGATTTCCGCTACATCATGAAATGGAACGAGTACAACTCGCCCCTGCGGCGCAACGTGACCATCGACGATGTCGGCAATTCGGCGCTTTATCTGCTGTCCGATCTGGGCGCGGGCACCACCGGCGAAGTATTGCATGTCGATGCCGGTTATCATGTCGTCGGCATGAAAGCGGTGGATGCGCCCGACATGTCCAAAGGGTGACACGGCAATGAGCGGAAACGAGACAGGCCGCCTGCCCCACGAAAAAGGGTTCCACATCAGTTGGGACCAGATTCACCGCGACAGCCGCGCGTTGGCCTGGCGGCTGGACGGACATGGTCCGGTGAATGGTGGCTGGCGGGCCGTGGTCGCGATCACGCGCGGCGGCATGGCACCGGCAATGATTGTCGCGCGCGAACTGGACATTCGGACCGTCGATACGATCAGCGTGAAATCCTATGATTATCAGGTGCAGGCCGAAACCAAGGTTCTGAAAGCCCCCGATGCGGAATTGATGGGCGACGGCACCGGCATCCTGATCGTGGACGATCTGGTGGACAGCGGCAAGACGCTGGAACTGGTGCGCAGCATGTATCCGCACGCGCATTTCGCCACCGTCTATGCCAAGCCAAAGGGGCGCGCGCAGGTCGATACCTTCATCACCGAGGTCAGCCAGGATACCTGGATATTCTTCCCCTGGGACATGGCGCTGCAATATGTCGAACCCTATCGCGGACATGAATGACACCTGAGCGGAGGTTGCCATTCGCCCGTCAGGCAATGATCCCGCCATCCGATCTTGCCCCGCTGCACCGCGCGGCGTAGACAAGGCGGGCTGAAAACCGGCAGATTATCGCCAACAAGGGAACATCATGGCCGTTCGCATCAAGTCGCTTTCCAAAACCTTCGTCTGGATCATCCTGGGCCTGCTGATCGCCGGTCTGGCCGGCTTTGGCGCGACCAACCTTTCGGGCACGGTGCGCACGGTCGCGACGGTCGGCGACGAGACGGTGACCGTCGATGAATATTCGCGCGAATTGCAGCGCGAAATCCGCGCCATCGAGGCGCAGACCGGCGAGGCCCTGCCGATGAGCCGCGTCGAGGAGACCGGCCTGAACCGTCAGGTCCTGTCGCGTCTGGTGGCGCTGGCCGCGCTGGATCACGAGGCCGCGCAAATGGGCCTGTCGATCGGTGACGCGAACCTGCACCGCGAGATCACCCGGATCCCGGCCTTTCAGGGCATTGACGGCAAGTTCGACCGCGAGGCGTACCGTTTCGCGCTGGAACAGGCCGGAATGAACGAAAGCGCCTTTGAACAGGATCTGCGCGCCGAAAGCGCACGCACCCTCATGCAATCCGCCATCGTCGATGGCGTGGACATGCCCGACATTCTGGCCGACACATTGACCGATCACCTCGCGGCGCGGCGCAGCTTCAGCTGGGCGCGACTGCGCGACGAAGACCTGGTCGATCCGCTGCCGTTGCCCACGGATGAAGACCTCAAGACATGGTACGAGGCCCATCCCGACGATTTCATCCTGCCTGCCAGCAAGAGCCTGACTTACGTGCAACTCTCTCCCCGGATGCTGCTGGATCAGGTGGAACTGGACGAAACCGGTCTGCGCGAACTTTACGACCAGCGATCCGAAGAATATCGCCAGCCCGAGCGCCGCCTGGTGGAACGGCTGGTGCTGCCCGACGAGGCCGCAGCGAACGAGGCCAAGGCGGCAGTGGAGAGCGGCGAGACGACATTCGACGCGCTGGTGCGCGACCGCGGGCTGGATCTGGCGGACATCGATCTGGGCGACGTGTCGCGCCAGGAACTGGCCGGTGCGGGCGACGCGGTGTTCGAGGCCGAAATCGGCGATGTTGTCGGCCCGCTGCCCTCGTCGCTGGGACCGGCATTGTTCCGGGTGAATGGCATACTTGAGGCGCGCGATATCGCGTTCGAAGATGCCGAAGCGGATCTGCGCGAGGAACTGGCCGCCGCCCGCGCGCGCCGCCTGATCGAAACCCGCGCTCCGGAAATCGACGACATGCTGGCCGCGGGGGCGACGCTGGAGGATCTGGCACGCGAAACCGACATGGAGATCGGCCAGATGGAATGGTCCGAAGGCAGCGCCGATGGCATCGCCGCATACGAGGATTTCCGCGAGGCCGCCACAGCCGCGACACCCGACGATTTCCCCTCGATCGGCTTTTTCGAGGATGGCAGCATCTTCGCGCTGCGCGTGGACGAGGTTCTTCCCCCCCGCCCGGAACCCTTCGATCTGGCGCGCGATCAGGTCGCCGCGGACTGGACGGCGCGCCAGCGGATCGAGGCGCTGACCGCGCAGGGCGAAAAGGCGATTGCCGCGCTGAGCGAAGGCGAACGACTGGGCGACAGCGATCTTGACGTCGCGGCTGAAACGGGCCTGACGCGCAATGCCCATCTCAATGACGCGCCCGAAGGTTTCATGCAGCAGGTGTTCCAGATGGAGCCGGACGAGATGCGGGTGATCGCCGGCGCCGACGAGGTCGCCGTGGTGCAACTCGACGAAGTTCTTCCGCCTGCGGACAGCGCCGATCTGGCCGAATTTCGCAGCACGCTGAACGAGGAACTCGACCAGACGCTGGCTAGCGCCCTGTTCGAGGCCTATGCGCTGGACGTTCGGATGCGGGCGAATCCGCAGGTGGACCAGCGCGCGCTGACAGCCGTGCAGTCCAGCTTCCGGTAAGCGCGCTTCATGACCCTGACCCCCGATTTCGACAGTTTCGCGCGCGCCTACGAGGCGGGTGAAAACCAGGTCGTCCATACCCGCCTGGCGGCCGATCTCGACACGCCGGTATCGCTGATGCTGAAACTGACCGGCGCGCAGAAAGACGCCTTCATGCTGGAATCCGTCACCGGCGGCGAGGTGCGCGGACGCTACTCCATCATCGGGATGAAACCCGATCTGGTCTGGCGCTGCGATGGCACGACGTCGTCGCTCAACCGCTCGGCGCGGTTCGATGCGGACGCGTTCACGGTGCAAAAGGGCAATCCGCTCGACAATCTGCGGGCGCTGATCGCGGAATCGCGCATCGACCTTCCCGAAGATCTGCCGCAGGCGGCGGCGGGGCTGTTCGGCTATCTGGGCTATGACATGGTGCGCCATGTCGAGCACCTGCCCGACGTCAACCCCGATCCGCTGTCCCTTCCCGACGCGGTGATGCTGCGCCCCTCGGTCGTGGCCGTTCTGGACGGGGTCAAGGGCGAGGTGATTGTGGTCTCGCCGGTCTGGGCCAGCGATGGGCAAGGCGCGCGCGCCGCCTATGCGCAGGCGGCCGAGCGGGTCATGGACGCGGTGCGCGATCTCGACCGGGCATTGCCCGCCGATACCCGCGATCTGGGCGAGGCCGACGAGATCGCGCCGCCGGTGTCGAATTTCACCAAGGCGGGATATATGCAGGCCGTCGAAAGGGCCAAGGACTACATCCGCGCCGGTGACATCTTCCAGGTGGTTCCGGCGCAACGCTGGGCGCAGGAATTCCGCCTGCCGCCTTTCGCGCTTTACCGCTCGCTCCGGCGCACCAACCCCTCACCCTTCATGTTCTATTTCAATTTCGGCAGCTTTCAGGTGATCGGCGCCAGCCCCGAAATCCTCGTGCGGGTGTTCGGGCGCGAGGTGACGATCCGCCCGATCGCCGGCACCCGTCCGCGTGGTGCGACACCCGAGCAGGATCGCGCGCTCGAGGCCGATCTGCTGGCCGACGAGAAAGAGCGCGCCGAACACCTGATGCTGCTGGATCTGGGCCGCAACGATTGCGGGCGCGTCAGCAAGATCGGAACGGTTCGCCCGACCGAGGAATTCATCATCGAGCGCTACAGCCACGTGATGCACATCGTCAGCAACGTGGTCGGCGAACTGGCCGAGGACCGGGACGCGCTGGACGCGTTCTTTGCCGGCATGCCCGCGGGCACGGTTTCGGGCGCGCCCAAGGTGCGCGCGATGGAGATCATCGACGAACTGGAGCCGGAAAAACGCGGTGTCTATGGCGGCGGCGTGGGGTATTTCAGCGCCGGCGGCGACATGGACATGTGCATCGCGCTGCGCACGGCCGTGGTCAAGGATCATACGCTCTATATTCAGGCAGGCGGCGGTGTAGTCTATGACAGCGATCCAGAAGCGGAATGGCAGGAGACCGTGCACAAATCGAACGCGATCCGCCGCGCCGCCGCCGATGCCGCGCGGTTCGCGGGGCGCGGAACCCGCTGAGGCGATCCGGTTCGACCCGACGCCGGACTAAATTCGGGGCGCTTGCGACCTGTTCGATTTCGCCGCTGCAACGGACATCGTCCGTCGTCCGGCCGCTGCCATGGCCCCCCATGGCAAGACCGTCGGGCTTAGTTCGTCGATTGTCGCAGCACGGCCGAGACAGGCGCCAGCGCCACACGCGCGGCGCGATGCTTGTCCCCCCAGAGCAAAAGGGCCGACACGGTTTCCGGACGCACCCGCCCCAGCATGATCACGCCCCCTTCCTGCCCGGCGCGCAACGCGGCCTGATCGAGAAACCGGCGCATCGCCGTGGGCGTCTGTCCCGCCCCGTCGAAATCGCGAAACACCACCGCCGAGGGAACCCCGCGGCGCGCGGCGAATTTCTGCACGCTGTTCAGACCGTTTTTCCGCGTGATCAACCCGCGACCGGTCTCGGCCAGAAAGACCGACACCTGATCCGACAATGCGCGGCTGCCCCCGATGCCGGTCTGCGCGCCCTCCAGCAGGCCGACCGTCTCGTTCAGAAGATCGAAACCGGCGAAAAGCGCGACTTCGGCGTCCTGCGCCGTTGCCCCTTCGGGCAGATCGACCAGCGCGACCACCTCGTGACCGGCGGCGCGGTGCCGGGCCATCTTTTCCGGCGCATCGGGCGCGGCGGGGTCGATGGCAAAGCTTATCGGATGTGGAAAACCGGTCAGCGCGTCGAGCCCCTGCGCCTTGTCATCGTCGATCAGCACGATCGACAGCAGCGGTTGGTCCTCGGTGTTCTCGAACGACACCGCGTAACGATCCAGCGGGCGCTGTCGAACTGCGGACTGGTCAGGTTCCGGCGATCCGTCGCCCCGGCCCTTTTCGGCAATCAGGGGGCGGGCGCGGTGACCGAGCAGCGGAGACTTTGCGGGGTCGCCGGTGCCGGCCTGCGGCAGATCGGCGAGACGGGGCTGATAATCCGCCTCGACATCGGGGGTTGGCGCGGTCGCTCCAGAACCCTCTTCTGCGGCGGACACCTGAATGGCTGGCGCGTCGGGCCCGGTCTGACGTGTTCCGTCCCGGCCAAATCCCGATCCGCCTGCCGGGATGCCGGGCGCCAGGGGTTGTGACGGCTCGGTCGTCACCGGCAGACGGATCGATTCCTCCTGCGGGACCTGGACCGTGCCTGCCGCCGGAACTTGCGGTGCCGGAGCGGTTTCGTCCGGGATCGTCAGCGTTTCGGTTGCCGCGCCGATGCGCGGACGGTCTGCAGGCGCGGTATCGCCGCGCGTCAGCGGCGCGAGGTCGTCCGGTGTGCCGTGCGCGCCCGGCGCGGCTGGGGCGTTTTCGGCCGGGTCGGCATCCGGGTCGGCAGACGCGACCCCGTCCGCGACCGGCGCAGGCGCATGGGCAGTTGCACGGGTGGGCAGGTCTCCGACATCCGGACTCGGTGCCGCCGGATAGAGCAGCGACAACGTCACCGCACCGGCCGAGACCAGAACCAGCCCCCAGATCGTGCCTGCCATGAATCCGCGCATCTCTGCCTCGTGTCTTTCGTTCCGGTTTCGGTTCGGCCCTGCCTGCCCTTGACGATGACGCACAAGCCTGAACAAGTGGTAAAATCTCTATACCGCGAGCAGGCCACGTGCCTCCACCCCTAACGAGCCATTTCCAAGATGCTGCTGCTGATCGACAACTACGACTCCTTTACCTACAATCTGGTGCATTATCTGGGGGAACTTGGCGCGGATGTCGTCATTCGCCGCAACGACGCGCTGGACGTGGCCGAGGCGCTGGCGATGCGCCCGGCGGGCATTCTGCTTTCGCCCGGACCCTGCGATCCCGACAGCGCCGGTCTGTGTCTGGACCTGACGCTGGCGGCGGCCGAGAATCGCATCCCTCTTCTGGGTGTCTGCCTTGGGCATCAGACCATCGGACAGGCATTCGGCGGACAGGTCGTGCGCTGTCACGAGATCGTACATGGCAAGATGGGCCGGATTCGCCATTCGGGCAGCGGCGTGTTTGCCGGCCTGCCTTCGCCTTTTGCCGCCACACGCTATCATTCGCTGGTGGTGGACCGTGAGAGCCTGCCCGATTGCCTGACGATCACCGCGGATCTTGCCGATGGCACGATCATGGGCTTGCAACATCGCGATCTGCCGATCCACGGGGTGCAGTTTCATCCCGAATCCATTGCGTCGGAACATGGTCATGCGCTGCTGCGCAATTTCCTGACCGAGTTGAAGGTTCCCGCATGAGCGAAGCGCTGAAACACCTGATCGGCGCCGCCGCCGAACGCTCCCTGACCCGCGCCGAGGCCGAGACCGCCTTCGCCATCCTGTTCGAGGGCGAGGCCACGCCCAGCCAGATGGGCGGATTGCTGATGGCGATGCGCACGCGCGGCGAAACCGTGGATGAATACGCCGCCGCCGCCGCCGTGATGCGCGCCAAATGCCACAAGGTCGCCGCACCGGCGGGCGCCATCGACATCGTCGGCACCGGGGGCGACGGCAAGGGCACGCTGAACATCTCGACCGCCACCGCCTTTGTCGTGGCGGGCGCCGGCGTGCCGGTGGCCAAGCACGGCAACCGCAATCTCAGTTCGAAATCCGGCGCGGCGGATGCGTTGACGCAGATGGGCATCAACGTGATGATCGGCCCCGAAACCGTTGAGAAGTCATTGAAAGAGATCGGCATCGGGTTCATGATGGCACCCATGCATCACCCTGCGATGGCCCATGTCGGTCCGGTGCGCGCCGAACTGGGAACGCGCACGATTTTCAACATCCTCGGTCCCTTGACCAATCCGGCGGGCGTCACGCGGCAATTGACCGGCACGTTCACCCGCGACCTGATCCGCCCCATGGCCGAAACGCTGGAAAAGCTGGGGACAGATTGCGCCTGGCTGGTGCATGGCAGCGACGGCACCGATGAATTGACGATCACCGGTGTCAGTTGGCTGGCCGTGCTGGAGAACGGCCGGATCAGCGAAGTGGAACTGCACCCCGAGGATGCCGGCCTGCCGGAACATCCGTTCGAGGGCATTGCCGGAGGCACCCCCGAAGACAACGCCCGCGCCCTGCGCGGGCTGCTGGCGGGCACGCCCTCGGCCTATCGCGACGCGGTGCTGCTGAACGCCGCCGCCGCATTGGTGGTGGCGGGCGTGGCCAGCGACCTGCGCGACGGCGTGGCGCGCGCGGCGCACAGTATCGACAGCGGCGCGGCGCGCGACAAGATCACCGCGCTGGCGCGCATCACACAGGAGGCGACATGACCCAAACCGTTCTGGACCGCATCAAGGCTTACAAGCTGGAGGAAATCGCCGCCGACAAGGCCGAGCGTCCCTTGGCAGAGATTGAGGGCGAAGCGCGCGATGCGCCGCAGGTTCGCCCCTTTGCCGAAGCGTTGCAGAAACGAAGCCGTCTCGGCTATGGCCTGATCGCCGAGATAAAGAAAGCCAGCCCGTCCAAGGGCCTGATCCGCCCGGATTTCGACCCCGCCGCCTTGGCGAAAGCATATGAAAAGGGCGGCGCGGCCTGTCTGTCGGTGCTGACTGACTCGCCCAGCTTTCAGGGCGCGAAATCTTATCTGAGCGATGCCCGCGCCGCCTGCGACCTGCCGGTGCTGCGCAAGGATTTCATGTATGATCCCTATCAGGTGGTCGAGGCCCGCGCGCTGGGTGCCGATTGCATCCTGATCATCATGGCCAGCGTCAGCGATGCGCAGGCCAAGGAACTGGAAGACACGGCCAGGGATTGGCACATGGATGCGCTGATCGAAGTACATGACGAAGACGAGTTGCGCCGCGCCGAACTTCTCTCCAGCCCGCTCGTGGGCATCAACAACCGCGATCTGCACAGTTTCGAAACCACGCTCGACGTCACGCGGCGACTGAGCAAGCTGGTCCCCGCCGACCGCAAGATCATTTCCGAAAGCGGGCTGTCGTCATCGAAGGATCTGGCCGATCTGGCGCGCTATGGCGTGCGCAATTTCCTGATCGGCGAAAGCCTGATGCGGCAAGAGGATGTCGCGCAGGCGACGCGCGAATTGCTGGCCAATCCGCTGACCGCCGGGGGCATGTGATGGCACTGACGCATTTCGACTCCAAGGGCGATGCGCATATGGTGGATGTGAGCGAAAAGGCGGCCACCTCGCGCGTCGCGACCGCTCGCGGCCACATAAGCATGGCGCGCGAAAGTTTTGATATCATTGAGCAAGGCCGCGCCAAGAAGGGTGACGTTCTGGCCGTCGCGCGGCTGGCCGGGATCATGGGCGCGAAAAAGACCGCCGATCTGATCCCGCTCTGCCATCCGCTTGCGCTCAGCAAGGTGGCGGTGGACCTGACGCTGGACCCGGACCTGCCCGGTGTGCAGATCGAGGCGACCGTGCGAACCACCGGTCAGACCGGCGTCGAGATGGAGGCGCTGACGGCGGTATCCACCGCCGCGCTGACGGTCTATGACATGGTCAAGGCCGTGGACAAGGCCATGCAGATCGGTGGCATCCGCGTGGTGCTGAAAGAAGGCGGCAAATCAGGACGTTACGAGGCGACATGATCACGGTTGCACAAGCCCGCGCGCATCTGTTCGATCTGGTCGCGCCGCTTCCGCTCGAAGAGGTTCCGCTGATCTCCGCGTCGGGCCGCGTCCTTGCGCGGGAGGTCCGTGCAGAGCGCGATCAGCCGCCTTTTGCCGCCTCGTCGATGGATGGCTATGCGCTTAAGGCCGAGGAGGTCGAGCGTGAGGCCATGTTCAAGGTGATCGGCGAGGCTGCCGCCGGGCATCGGTTCGAAGGTCGGGTCGGTCCCGGCCAGGCGGTGCGGATATTCACGGGCGCGCCAGTGCCTGAGGGCGCGGATTTCGTCCTGATTCAAGAGGATGCAAGCCGAAGCTCGGACGTCATAACCATCACCGGCAATCCCGGCACAAAGGACAATATCCGCCCCGCCGGTGGTGATTTCACCGCCGGAACCGTGATGTCGGCGCCGCGCCGGCTGACCCCGGCGGATGTGGCGCTGCTGGCGTCGATGAACATCGCGAGGGTGCCGGTGACGCGTCAACCGGTCGTCGCGATCATGTCCACGGGCGACGAACTGGTGATGCCGGGCGAAGATCCCGGCCCCGACCAGATCATCGCCTCCAACAGTTTCGGGCTGCACGCCATGCTGCGCGATCTGGGCGCACTGCCCCGCCTGCTGCCGATCGCGCGCGATACGATGGCCTCGCTGCACACGGCCTTTGAACTGGCGGCCGAGGCCGATCTGATCGTGACCATCGGCGGCGCCTCGGTCGGCGATCACGATCTGGTGGCCGAGGCCGCGACGCAGATGGGGCTGGAGCGGTCATTCTACAAGGTCGCGATGCGCCCCGGCAAACCGCTCATGGCCGGGCGGATGGGCGATTCCGCGATGATCGGGCTGCCGGGCAATCCGGTCTCGGCGATGGTCTGCGGCCACGTGTTCCTGGCGCCGATGGTGCGGATCTTGCTGGGGATGGGGTACGATCAGCCGCCGTTGCGGCAGGCGGTTCTGTCCAAGGATCTCGGACCGAATGGCGGGCGCGAACATTATATGCGCGCGATCGTCGACAACGGCGCCGTGACCGTGTTCGACAATCAGGACAGCTCGCTTTTGACGGTGCTGTCGCAGGCCAATGCCCTGCTTGTGCGCCCGCCAGACGATCCCGCGCGGCGCGCCGGCGACAGCCTCGGGTATCTCCCGATCTGAGGCGGGCCCGATGCCACTCCAAAATCGTTGACACAAAACGGGAACATGCGTAGAACAAACCCAAATGCAGTGTCAGAGGTGCGCAACATGTTGACGAAGAAGCAATTGGATTTGCTGGCATTCATCCATAAGCGGGTGCAGCGCGACGGTGTGTCGCCCAGTTTCGATGAAATGAAACTCGCGCTGGATCTGCGCAGCAAGTCCGGCATTCATCGTCTGATCACCGCTCTGGAAGAACGCGGCTTCATCCGTCGTCTGGCCCATCGCGCCCGCGCCATCGAAATCGTGCGCTTGCCGGAATCGCTCGGCGGGCAGCCGACGGGCGAATTCACCCCTCGTGTGATACAGGGCGATCGTGCCGACGGACCGCGCCCCGCCAATTTCGAACCCGTGACCGTCGACGCGGTGGAACTGCCGATGATGGGGCGCATCGCCGCCGGTGTCCCGATCGAGGCGATCAGCGAGGTCTCGCATCAGGTGGCGGTGCCGGGATCGATGCTGTCGGCCAGCGGCAATCACTTCGCGCTCGAGGTCAAGGGCGATTCGATGATCGACGTCGGCATCAATGACGGTGACGTGGTGGTGATCCGCGAAACCGCAACCGCCGAGAATGGCGATATTGTCGTCGCGCTGGTCGAGGAGCAGGAGGCGACGCTGAAACGTTTCATGCGCCGGGGCAATGCCATCGCGCTCGAAGCCGCCAATCCGGCCTATGAAACCCGCGTCTATCCCGAAGACAAGGTGCGCGTTCAGGGCCGTCTGGTCGGACTTATCCGCAGCTACTGACGTCGCGCGCGCGCGTGTGTTCCACAGACGCCGCCCCGCCATATCCGTCGCCGAAACGGCGCCCTGCGGCGTGATCGCGACGCTGCCGGTATCGCGCAGGCGCACGAGATCATAGAGATCGCAATTATCCTGCGGTTTCATCGCGACCGACGCGACGACCAGCATCGGCTCGGGACAACCGGTGAAGGCAGCGGCGCCCCGCTTGCCGATGACATGAACGATTTTCACGAAGCCGGTATCGAACGATGCCACGCTGCCGGCCTCGCCCGGCCAGCGCGCCGCGGCCATGGCCTGATCGGCACCGTCGCCGTCATTCTCAAGCCAGTTCTTAACGACAAACCCGGCGCCGCGCGGTTTGCTGAGCGCGCGGCCCTGCCCGGTCATGACACCGACGATACCGCCGGTATCCGCAATCAGCACCGCCGGACGCTCGGCCGCCGTCCACAGCAGAAACGCGGCGACGGCCGGAACCAGCCCGGCCAGCCGGGCCCGTCCCTGCCACAGGATCAGCCAAAGCAGCCCCAGCGCCAGCAGCGGCAGCACCACGCCAGGCGGGCTGATCACATGGCCCTGCGCGCCCTCCAACCCCGCGACCCAATGGGCGACCGCGAGGATCCAGCGCAGCCCCAGGCCCATGAGCGTCAGACCGACCGCCTCGGCCCCCAAGGGTGCAAGCAGCGCCGCCAGCACCGCCGCCGGGATCACCAGCGTCCCCATCAGCGGAACCGAAAGCAGATTGGCCAGAAGGCCGAAATGGGACAGCGTGTTGAAATGCGCCGCCCCGACCGGGGCCGTCGCCAGCCCGGCCACGGCGGAGGAGATCACGACGCCCAGCACCGGCTTGGCCCAGCTAGGCGCTTGCGGCAATTCCGCGTCGCGCAGCCAGCCGAACACCGCCACCAGCGCGGTCGTCGCCGCGAAAGACATCTGGAATCCGGGGCCCAGAAGCGCCTCGGGCCGCAGCGCCAGCACGATCATGGCCGCCATCGCCACCGCGCGCAAGGAAATGGCGCGCCGGTCCACCAGAACCGCGCACAGCGCCACCGCGACCATGACAAAGGCCCGTTCGGTCGCCACATTGCCGCCCGAAAGCGCCAAATATCCGGCGGCGGCGACCAGCGCCCCGACGGCAGCGATCTTTTTCACCGGCAGGCGAAGCGCCAATGCCGGAATCAGCGCGAACCCGATGCGCAGGGCGGCAAAGACAAAGCCCGCCAGCAGCCCCATATGCAGCCCGGAAATCGCCAGCAGATGCGCCAGGTTGCTGGCACGGAGTGCGTCGAGCGCTTCCTGCCCCATGGCGCTGCGGTCGCCGGTGGTGATGGCGGCGGCGAATCCGCCCACATCCCCCGGCAGCACATCCAGAACCCGCGCCGAAGCCGCCATGCGCAGCGCAAACACGCGCAGGCCCGTCCCACCGGGTTCCGCCGGCGCGGCAGTCAGCACCGGCACACGGGTATAGCCGACCGCACCCAGCCCCTGAAACCAGGCATGGCGACGGAAATCGAAGCCGCCCGGCTCCACCGGGCCCTGCGGGGGGGACAGATGGGCGGTGGTCATGATGCGCTGGCCGGGGCGCAGATCCGCCTCCGGCCCGTGCAGCGAAAGCCGCACCCGCCCCGGCACCCGAGCGGGACTCACGCGCGCCAGCCGCACCCGGTCCAGCGTGACCCGCAACGCATCCGAGGCCGAACGGTCCAGCGCCACCACCCGTCCCTCGACCGGCCCGTAATAGCGCCAGCCGAGCACCGGCGCCGCGACGTCCTGCGCGCGCCAACCGGCAAGGCAGAACCCGGCCGCCGCAAGCGTCATGGCCCATCCCAGCGCCGACCACCCGCCGGGCCAGCGCAGGGATGCAGCCGCACATAGCGCACCCGCCGTACACAGCGCCACGTAAACCGCTGGCTCCGGCTCCGTTTCCAGCGCGAAATACGCGCCGATCCCCAATGCCAGGCAGACCGGCGCCCATGGAAACAGATGACCGCGCTGGCCCAGCAAGACGTGGTCGATCGCGCCCGCAACGCGCATGCTTGCCCCCCGCATCCCGGCCCGCTAGACAAGACGCCAGCTTAGCCTTCATCGAGTTACCAAAAGGTAAATCCGCACCCATGTCCGATCCGGTCGTCACCCGTTTTGCCCCTTCGCCCACCGGTTTTCTGCATATCGGTGGCGCGCGCACCGCGTTGTTCAACTGGCTTTATGCGCGCGGCCACGGAGGCAAGTTCCTGCTGCGGATCGAGGATACCGACCGCGCGCGCTCGACCCCCGCGGCGACCGAGGCGATCCTCAAGGGGCTGACCTGGCTGGGGCTGGACTGGGACGGCGAACCGGTCAGCCAGTTCGCCCGCGCCGACCGCCATGCCGAGGTTGCCCTTGATCTGCTGGCGCGCGGCAAGGCGTATAAATGCTTTTCCACCCAGGACGAAATCGCCGCCTTCCGCGAGCAGGCCCGCGCCGAGGGGCGCAGCACCCTGTTCCGCAGCCCTTGGCGCGACGCCGATCCCGCGTCCCATCCCGATGCGCCGCATGTGATCCGGATCAAGGCCCCCGAAGGCGGACAGACCGTGATCCGCGACCGCGTACAGGGCGATGTGACCATCGGCAACGACCAGTTGGACGACATGGTGCTTTTGCGCAGCGACGGCAGCCCGGTCTATATGCTGGCGGTGGTGGTGGACGATCACGACATGGGCGTGACCCATGTGATCCGCGGCGACGACCATCTGAACAACGCCGCGCGCCAGACGATGATCTATGATGCGATGGGCTGGGATATTCCGGTCTGGGCCCATATCCCGCTGATCCACGGCCCGGACGGCAAGAAACTGTCCAAACGCCACGGCGCGTTGGGGGCGCAGGAATATCAGGCGATGGGCTATCCCGCGGCGGGCATGCGCAATTATCTTGCCCGGCTGGGCTGGAGCCATGGCGACGACGAATTCTTCAGCGATGCGCAGGCGCGGGAATGGTTCGATCTGGATGGAATCGGGCGCAGTCCGGCGCGGTTCGATGTCAAGAAACTGGATCATCTCAGCGGTCTTCATATTGCCGCAATGCCGGATGCCGCGCTGCGGCACGAACTGGTGGCCTACATGCAGGCCGCCAACCTGCCCGCGCTGACGTCGCGCCAGCAGGACGATCTGGAAAATGCGATGTATTGTCTCAAGGATCGGGCGCGGAACTATCCGGAACTTCTTGAAAAAGCTCATTTCGTTCTCGCCTCGCGCCCGATTCGCCCGGACGAGAAGGCCCGCGCGGCGCTGTCATCGGCCCCCGAAGACATGCTGTCAGAATTGACGCCGCATTTGCAAAGTGCTAGCTGGACGCGGGATAACCTCGAGGCCGCTCTCGCCGCCTTTGCCGAGTCTCGTGGCACGAAGTTCGCAAAGCTGGCCGGCCCGCTGCGGGCAGCGCTGGCGGGGCGGACGGTCACACCCTCGGTGTTCGACATGTTGCTGGTTCTGGGGCGCGACGAGTCCCTGGCCCGGCTGGACGACGCGGCCCGCTCTGCCTGATTGCGGCGGTAACGGGTCACGGTCCTACAGAACCGCTCTGCCGCCGTTTCGCGGCGCAGGCGCTGCCCGCACGGGTCAGGCGATGCCCCGCCCCGTGGTTTGAAACGAAAGGGACATCAATGACGCAACCCAAGCAGACAGCAACGCTTTCGGTGCATGGCAAGACCTTCGAATTGCCCGTGCTCTCGCCCACCGCCGGACCGGATGTCGTGGATATCCGCAAACTCTATTCCGAAGCCGGGGTCTTTACCTATGATCCGGGTTTCACCTCGACCGCCAGTTGCGACAGCACGATCACCTTCATCGACGGCGACAAGGGACAATTGCTGCATCGCGGGTATCCGATCGACCAACTGGCCGAGAAATCCCATTTCCTGGAGGTCTGCTATCTTCTGCTTTACGGCGAACTGCCTTCGGCCGCCAAGCTGGAGGATTTCGAAGCCCTCGTGACCCGCCATACGATGGTGCATGAACAGATCATCTATTTCTTCCGCGGATTCCGTCGCGACGCGCATCCGATGGCGATCATGGTGGGCGTGGTCGGCGCGATGTCCGCCTTCTATCACGACAGCACCGATGTCTCCGATCCCTGGCAGCGCGAGGTCGCCTGCATCCGCCTGCTGGCCAAGATGCCGACCATCGCGGCGATGGCGTTCAAATACACGGTCGGCCAGCCGTTCCAGTATCCGCTCAACGAACTGGATTACGCCTCGAACTTCCTGCGCATGTGTTTCGCGGTTCCCACCGAGAACTACGAGGTGAACCCGATCCTGTCGCGTGCGATGGACCGGATCTTCACCCTGCACGCCGATCACGAACAGAACGCCTCGACATCGACGGTGCGGCTGGCATCGTCGTCGGGCGCCAATCCGTTCGCCAGTATCGCGGCGGGCATCGCCTGCCTCTGGGGGCCGGCGCATGGCGGCGCCAATCAGGCCGCGCTGGAGATGCTCAAGGAAATCGGCACGCCCGACCGCATTCCCGAATTCATCGAGCGCGCCAAGGACAAGGACGATCCGTTCCGGCTGATGGGTTTCGGCCACCGCGTCTACAAGAACTTCGACCCGCGGGCCAAGGTGCTGAAACAATCCGCGGACGAAGTGCTGGACCTTCTGGGGATCGAAGACAACCCGACCCTCCAGGTCGCCAAGGAGCTTGAGAAACAGGCGCTCGCCGATCCGTATTTCGTGGAAAAGAAACTGTTCCCGAACGTCGATTTCTATTCCGGCATCATCCTCGAGGCGATGGGGTTCCCCACCTCGATGTTCACCCCGATCTTCGCCGTCAGCCGCACGGTCGGCTGGGTGTCGCAGTGGAAGGAAATGATCGCCGATCCGCAGAACAAGATCGGCCGCCCGCGCCAGCTTTATCTCGGCGAAACCAACCGCGATTACGTCGATATCGAGGACCGCTGAACCGCCGCGACCCGCCCCGATGTGAACCGGGCGGGTCGCGCATACAACGCCTGTCAACGCTTCTTCTGGCGGTCAAATATCCCGGGGGAGTCGGCGCAGCCGACGGGGGCCGGCCCCCTGCCCGATCCGCGGTCAGGCGTGTTCGCTAGCCACCAGACCGATCCGCTCGACCATCGCGCGCAGTCCGTTCGACCGCTGGGACGACAGGTGTTCGTTCAGTCCCAGCCGCGCCAGTTCGCTGCGCGCATCCACCCGCGGCACTTCGGACACCGGCAACCCGCAGTAAAGCGCGCGCAACACCGCGATCAGCCCGCGCACGATCATCGCGTCGCTGTCCCCGTCAAAGCGGAACACGCCGCCCTCGATCACCGGATGCAGCCAGACCTGGCTGGCGCAGCCGTCGACCTTGGTGGCGGGCACTTTCAACGCGTCGTCCAGCGGTTCCATCTCGCGGCCCAGATCGATCACATGGCGATAGCGGTCTTCCCAGTCCTCGAGAAACTCGAAATCCTCGACGATCTCTTCAAAGGCAGGGCTGGCCATATGCGTATCCTCTCATCTTCACGCCCCTCAGGTATGCCTGCCCCGTCCGCCTGTCCAGACCGCATGGACGCTTTTCAACGGCGCCCGGATGCGCTAACCGTCGGGAAAGCAATTCAGACGGCGGCGGGCGCGATGCAAAAATCTTTGACGGTTCTTCTGGTGGGGTCATTGTTTCTGGCCGGCTGCAATTCCCGGCTCAATCCCGCAACGTGGTTCGGCGCGGGACGGTCGGTGGCGGTCAGCGCCGACGCAGCAGCGAACCCGCTGATCCCGCAACGCGCGGGGCTGTTCAGCCGTCCGGACCCGGTCGCGGTGGACCGCTCGGAACGCATCGCGGCGGTGAGCGAACTCGTCATCGACCGCGAACCCGGCGGAGCGATCATCCGCGCCACCGGTCTGGGCGTGCGGCAGGGGGCGTTCGAGGCCCGCCTTGCCCCGGCCAACCCCGACCTGTTGCCCGAGGATGGCGCGCTGACCTTCGATTTCCTTGTGGTCTATCCGCAAAACCCCACGCCGGTCGGAACCGACATGTCGCGCCGCGTCACCGCCGCCTTCACCGTCACCAACCAGCAACTGCAAGGCGTGCGCGCCATCCGGGTGCGCGGCGCGCAGAACATGCAGGAAGCGCGCCGCTGAGCGTCTTCCCGGCCGGTTACAGTTCCACCACCTGCACCGTCTGACCGTTCGCGGCCAATCCGATTTCGCCGTCGCACAGGCGCAGCGCGTCCGCGCCGAACACCTCGCGCCGCCAGCCCGTCAGCGCGGGCATGTCGCGCTGACCGGCGGCAATCGCGTCCAGATCGGCACTGGGGGCGATCAGCTTCGCAGCCACGCCCGAGCTTTCGGTCTTGGATTTCAGCAGCACCCGCAGCAGGTCGGCCAGCGCCGGATTGACCTGCAACTTTTCGCGGCTGCGGTCGGGTTCGGGCATGTCCTCTGGCGGACAGCTCAGCCCGCGCTCCACCGCCGCGAGTATTCCTTCGGCGATCGCCCCACGCCGGGCCTCGCGCAGCAGCAGGCGCAGGCCGCCCAGATCGGCCATGGTGCGCGGCTTGGCCGAGGCCAGCTCAATCAGCGCATCGTCCTTGAACACGCGGTTGCGCGGGATGTCGCTTTGTTGCGCGTGGCGCTCGCGAAAGGCGGCCAGTTCGCGCACCACCGCCAGAAATTTCGGCGTGTTGGTGCGGGTCTTGACCCGTTTCCACGCCTCTTCGGGACGGGTAAAATAGGTTTCGGGATCGGTGAGCGTCTGCAATTCCTCGGCCACCCACCGGGTGCGCCCGCTGCGCTCCAGTTCGGCGGCAAGGTATTCGTAGATCTGCCGCAAATGGGTGACATCCGCCAGCGCATAGGTCTTTTGCGCCTCGCGCAGCGGGCGGCGGGCCCAATCGGTGAAGCGCGAGGATTTATCCACCGTGCCGCGCGCGATCTTGCGCACCAGCGTCTCGTATCCCGCCTGCTCGCCAAAGCCGCAGACCATCGCGGCCACCTGCGTGTCAAACAGCGGTTTGGGGAAAACCTTGGCCTCGACCCAGAAGATCTCGAGATCCTGACGCGCCGCGTGAAAGACCTTGACCACGTTTTCGTCCCGGAACAGATCGTAAAGCGGTTCCAGCGATATGCCCTCGGCCAGAGGATCGACCAGCACCGCGTGGTCGTCGCCGGTGCCGGGCATGGCCAGTTGCACCAGACAGAGTTTCGAATAGAAGGTGCGTTCGCGCATGAATTCGGTATCGACGGTGACGTAATCGTGCTGCCGCGCCTCCTGACAAAAGGCGGCAAGGTCGTGTGTAGTGGTTATTGTGTTCATCTGCTGTCTTTTTGTTGTGGTCACGGCTGGCGAAATAGGCTGTTCCGCGCCCTGCCGGTCCGTCATAAAACAGCCAAACGGAATTTGAAAGTCATGCGCGCGCTTTGGCCGTCACTCCAGAAACAACGGCTCGCGACTTCCACACGCGAACCGCCGCAACACCGCCGGATAGAGCCTGTGTTCCTGCTCCAGCACCCGCGCGGCCAGCGTTTCCTGGGTGTCGTCGTCCAGAACCGGAACCCGCGCCTGCCCCAGGATCGGGCCGTCATCCAGTTCCGGCGTCACTTCGTGCACGGTGCAGCCATGTTCGCGGTCCCCGGCGGCGATCGCACGCTCGTGGGTGCGCAAACCGCGATATTTCGGCAGCAGCGACGGATGGATGTTCAGCATCCGTCCGTGCCACCGCGTGACGAAACCGGGTGTCAGCACCCGCATGAACCCGGCAAGGCAGAGGATATCGGGCTGCGCGGCCTCCAGCGGCTGCATCAGCGCGGCCTCGAACGCAGCACGGTCACCGGCAAAGGGACGATGATCGACCGACGCGACCGGAACGCCGCGTTGGGCGGCCCGTGCCAGACCGGCGGCATCCGGATCGTTCGACAACACCAGACAGGGGCGGGCCGGATGATCGCCGGTCATGCTGTCAAGCAGCGCCAGCATGTTCGATCCGCCACCGGAAATCAGGATCGCGACGCGGCGCTTGTTCACCGCAGCGCGCCCTCGTAGGTCAAGCCCGGCGTATCAGTGACGGTGCCGATGCGATGCACGGTCTCGCCCGCCTGTCCCAGCAACTCCGTCAACGCCTCGGCGCGGTCGGGCGCGCAGACCAGCACCATGCCGATGCCGCAATTGAAGGTTTTCAGCATCTCGCCCTCGGCGATCCCGCCGGTTTCGGCCATCCAGTCGAAAACCGGCAGCAGCGGCCAGGCGTTCAGATCGACTTGGGCGCCTAGTCCGTCAGGCAGGATGCGGGGCAAATTCTCGGTCAGCCCGCCGCCGGTGATATGGGCCAGTGCATGCACGCCTCCCGCCTTGATCGCCGCCAGCACCGGCTTGACGTAAAGCCGCGTGGGCGTGAGCAGCGCCGCGCCCAGCGGCCCCTCGCCGAACGGGGAATCGTCATCCCATCCCAGCCCCGAAACCTCGACGATGCGGCGCACCAGCGAATAGCCGTTGGAATGGACCCCGTCGCTTGCCAGCCCCAGCAGCACGTCGCCCGCAGCCACATCAGCGGGCAATGCGCGGCCACGCTCCATCGCGCCGACGGCAAAGCCTGCAAGGTCGAAATCGCCCGGCGGATACATGCCGGGCATCTCGGCGGTTTCTCCGCCGATCAGCGCACAGCCCGCCCCTTCGCAGCCACGTGCAATGCCTTCGATGATGCGCGCGGCCTGTTCGGTTTCCAAGCGGCCGGTCGCGAAATAATCGAGAAAGAACAGCGGCTCGGCGCCTTGGCAAACCAAGTCGTTGACGCACATCGCAACGAGGTCGACGCCGACGCCATCGACATTTCCGGTATCGATGGCAATACGCAGCTTGGTGCCCACGCCATCGGTCGCCGCCACCAGAACCGGGTCGCGATAGCCGGCGGCCTTGAGGTCGAACAGCGCCCCGAACCCGCCCAGCCCGCTGACTACACCGGCGCGCACGGTGCGTTTGGCGGCCGGCTTGATCCGCTCGACCAGCGCGTTCCCGGCGTCGATATCAACGCCCGCATCGGCATAGGTCATGCCGCTTTTGTCTATCGTCATCGCCCTGATCCCTCTGGCTGCCCTTGGCGCGGATTAGTCGATCACGCGCGCGCTTGCAACGGTCGGGCTTGACGTGCGCGCGCATCGTGATACGCAACATTCAGGCGGGCCTGTAGCTCAATTGGTTAGAGCAGAGCGCTCATAACGCTTTGGTTGCGGGTTCAAGTCCTGCCGGGCCTACCATAAAATCAATGACTTACGCTCCATGGGCGCTTTGCTCTTAGGTTCAGCGAACCTGCCAACGAGATTGTTGGCAGAAATCGAGCAGCAGCTTGAGGCTCAGGACCCCCTGGATCGCCTTTGAGTTTCAGGTCGGTGAGCGGTGAATGATGCTATAACTCAATGACGTGAGGGCACCACCGCGTCAATCTCGATCAGCGGGTCCTTCTTGGCGTCCAGGCTCGCGCAACGGTCCGAAAGATCGAAAAAGCCCATCTGCGCCATCGTCACACCTCGGACTGCCAGTCCGGGTACTGATCGGCAATGCCCTCAGCGGCGGCGTCACGGTGCAGCCAAGAGGTTCCCTCAGGAGCCAATACAGCGGCCCGCTCCTGGGCCACCTCATACGCCTGACGCTCCGTCACCTCGCCGCGATCCGCCGCGCCCTCCCGCGCCTTGCGCTCTAGCGCCGTCGCTATCGTTTGCTCGACCTGCGCATGGAAGCGGGGATAGGAGGCCAAGGCTTCCCGCTCACTGTCTCCCAGCTTCCCTTTGAACTCGCCCTTGCCGATTATCTCAGCGACCGCTTTGGGGACCCTACGGCGATAGTGCCAGCTACCTGTTTCAGTGCGTTTCGCGTACTTCAAGACAAGCCTCATTGTGTACCCCGTGTGTACTGTAATGTGTACCGGACGGGACGCAAGGATGCTTAAGCCATTGATATATCGACACTTTACGCAGTGTAATGGTGCCCAGGAGAGGAATCGAACCTCCACGGCCTTGCGGCCACTGGCACCTGAAGCCAGCGCGTCTACCAATTCCGCCACCTGGGCAGGTGTCGTGAGGCGAGCATCTAAGGCCAGAAAACGGGGGTGTCAATCACCCGCCACGGGATTTTTTGAATCTTCCTGTCCCACGCCGGTCGCCGCAGGGGATCGCGGCATTATTGCGCCTTGTCCCGGCACCGCAGGAGCGGTAATCCTCGACAGGATCGCAGGAAGTGGGAGCCTCGCAATGTCCAGACTGGTCACGATTTACGGCGGATCCGGTTTCGTCGGGCGCTATATCGCCCGGCGCATGGCAAGACAGGGCTGGCGTGTGCGGGTTGCGGTGCGCAATCCCAACGATGCCGGTTTCGTGCGCACCTATGGCGTGGTGGGCCAGGTCGAGCCTGTGTTCTGCAACATCCGCGACGATGCCTCGGTCGCATCGGTCATGTACGATTGCGATGCAGTGGTGAACTGCGTGGGCATTCTGGCCGAGAAGGGCAAGAACCGGTTCGACGTGGTGCAGGCCGAAGGGCCCGAACGCATCGCCCGCATCGCCGCCGAACAGGGGGTTGCGCGGATGGTGCAGATTTCGGCCATCGGCGCGGATGCCGACAGCGACAGCGACTACGCCCGGACCAAGGCATTGGGCGAGGAAAACGTGCTGAAGCACATGCCCGACGCCGTGATCCTGCGCCCGTCGCTGATTTTCGGCCCCGAGGACGGTCTGTTCAATCGGTTTGCCGGCATGGCGCGGATGGGTCCGATCCTGCCGATCGCGGGGGGCGATACGCTGTTCCAGCCGGTCTATGTCGATGACGTGGCAAAGGCCGCCGAGATGGGAGTGATCGGAACCGCCGCGCCCGGCATTTACGAGTTGGGCGGACCCGAAGTGGCGACCATGCGCGATCTGATGCACCGGATGCTGGAGGTGATCCGTCGCCGCCGTCTGGTGATGAACCTGCCCTTCTGGCTGGCGCGGATCATGGCGCTCGGCTTTGACATGGTGCAATGGCTCAGCTTCGGATTGATCCGCAACGGCGTTCTGACGCGCGACCAGTTGCGCAATCTGGCGCATGACAACGTGGTGTCGGACGATGCGCGCAATTTCGAATCGCTGGGCATCCGCCCTGCCCCGATGGAGGCGATATTGCCCGAATACCTGTGGCGGTTCCGCAAGGGTGGCCAATATGCCGACATTGCGGCATCCGCAGACCGGCTGCATGGCTGATCAGGTATAGGCCCAGATCAGCAGGCCCACCCCGAGGATGATCCGGTAGATCACATAGGGTGTGAAACTGACGCTGCGCAGCAGGCGCATCATGAAGGCCAGCGCCAGCAAGGCCGCGAAGAAGGCCAGCGCGGCGGCTATCGCGGCATCGGCCATTGCGCCCGTATCCACGCCGAGTGCGACTTCGCCGCCCAGCAAAAGCCCGGATGCGGCGATGGTCGGAATCGACATCAGCATCGCCAGCCGCGCGGCATCCTCGCGCGTGTAGCCCAGATGCCGGCCACCGGTGATGGTGATGCCCGACCGCGAGGTTCCGGGAATCAGCGCCACCACCTGCCATAGCCCCATGATCAACGCATCGCGCAGGCTCCAGCCGTCGGCCCGTTTGGTCTGCGCACCGGTGCGGTCGGCCCAGTACAGCACCAGCCCGAAAACCAGCATGGCCCAGCCGATCACCGCGACCGATCGCATTGCCTGATCCAGCCCCGTCAGATGCAGCACCAGACCGGCGATCGTCACGGGAATCGTCGCCACGATCAACCCCATCGCGAGGCGCGCGCCCGGCGTGTCGGTCCGCCCGACCAGCGCCCGGGGCAGACCGGCAAGCGCGAGGCGCAGATCGTGTCGGAAATACACAATCACCGCCCCCAGCGTCCCGACATGCACCGCGACGTCGATGATCTGCCCCTGATCCGCCAGCCCGGTCAGTCCGGGCAGCAGGATCAGATGCCCCGAGGACGAGACCGGCAGGAATTCCGTCACGCCCTGGATAAGGGCGATGAGGATCAACTGAAACAGTGGCATGGCAACGACTCTTGCGACGAAAACGACGGTCGGCGGACACCTACTCCTGCACCTGCGGGAAGGGAATATGCTCAATTGGGTCCGTTTCGGATGCAATTTACCGTTATTTTTCGGGGTATCGCGGGATAGACTAAAAGTTATGAACATTTAGGTCAGCAATTATGTCTTTCAATCTGGTGAACGACGGAATAAACAAGCGCATTCCGTGCAAAAAACCAAGAAGGCGCGCCATGCCAGACCAACCGATGCTGAAGTTCGTTCAGATCGAACGCGACATGCCCGACAAGCGCGATGCGACCGCCCGGCGCGCGGATTACCACGAGATCTATGCCGAGTTCGCGGATGCCAAGGCGCGCGAACAGGCCAGCCGGTGCAGCCAGTGCGGCGTGCCCTATTGCCAGACCCATTGCCCGCTGCACAACAACATCCCCGACTGGCTGCGCCTGACCGCGCAAGGCCGCCTGCAAGAAGCCTATGAACTGAGCCAGGCCACCAATACCTTTCCCGAAATCTGCGGCCGCATCTGCCCGCAGGATCGCCTGTGCGAGGGCAATTGCGTCATCGAGCAATCCGGCCACGGCACCGTCACCATCGGCGCGGTCGAGAAATACCTGACCGATACCGCGTGGGAACGCGGCTGGGTGCAACCGATCCAGCCCATGCAGGAACGCAACGAAAGCGTCGGCATCATCGGCGCGGGCCCCGGTGGGCTGGCGGCGGCGGATATGCTGCGCCGCGCCGGGATACAGGTGACGATCTATGATCGATACGACCGCGCCGGCGGATTGATGATCTATGGCATTCCGGGCTTCAAGCTGGACAAGCAGGTGGTGACACGCCGGAACGACCACCTGCAACAGGGTGGCGTGACCTTTCGGCTGAACTGCGATGTCGGAACCGATATCGCGTTCGACGACATCCGCGCCGATCACGACGCGGTCATCATCGCCACCGGCGTTTACAAATCCCGCGATCTGGATCTGCCCGGCGGCGGGCTGTCCGGGATCGAGCGTGCCATCGACTTCCTGACCGCCAGCAACCGCCGGAACATGGGCGATGAAGTCGAGGATTTCGATACTGGCCGTCTGAATGCCGCCGGCAAGCGTGTCGTCGTGATCGGCGGCGGCGATACGGCGATGGACTGCGTACGCACCAGCATCCGGCAAGGCGCGGAATCGGTCAAATGCCTTTACCGCCGCGACCGCGCCAACATGCCCGGCAGCCAGCGCGAGGTCGCCAATGCCGAGGAAGAGGGCGTGATCTTTGAATGGCTGCGCGCGCCCAAGGGATTCACCGGCGACGACCGTGTGACCGGCGTGATGGTGCAAAAGATGCGCCTCGGCGCGCCCGACGCCACCGGACGGCAGGCCCCCGAACTGGTCGAGGGCGCGGATTACGTCGAAAAGGCCGATCTGGTGATAAAGGCGCTGGGGTTCGAACCCGAAGACCTGCCGACACTCTGGGGCCAGGCCGAATTGCCGGTCACCCGCTGGGGGACGATCAAGGCCGAATTCACCAGCGGCGCGACCGCCCTGCAAGGCGTCTACGCGGTGGGCGACATCGTGCGCGGCGCCTCGCTTGTGGTCTGGGCCATCCGCGACGGGCGCGATTGCGCGGCGGCGGTGCTGGACCGGCTGAACGGCGCAAGCGCCGTGGCGGCGGAATAGATCAGGAAGGTTGGAACCGATGACAACGACATTGACCGGCAAGTGCCTCTGCGGTGCGGTGACCGTCACGATCACCCCGAAAGAGCCCACGCTTCACGCCTGCCATTGCGGCATGTGCCGCCGCTGGACAGGTTCGGCCTTGGTCGGCACCGCGGTCGCGCCCGACAGCATCTCGTTCGAAGGACCGGTGCGCAGCCGCCAAAGCTCGGACTGGGCGGCGCGCGACTGGTGCGACGCCTGCGGATCGACGCTGTGGTATCGCGTCACCATTCCGGAGCACGCTTTCTATCATGTCGCGGCCGGCCTGTTCGAAAATGCCGGCGGGATGGAACTGACCAGCGAGATCTTCATCGACCGCAAGCCGTCGGGCTATGCCTTTTCCGGTGATCACGAGGTCAAGACACAGGCCGAGATGGAGGCGATCTTTGCTACCATGTCCGGCGAAGGAGAAAACCAATGACCGCATACGACACCGCATGGGCCGCCGCCGAGGAGGCCAGACGCAAGTGGCTGGCAGAAAACGGATTGTATTCGGAATCCGAGGAACATTCCTCCTGCGGGGTCGGGCTCGTGGTCAGTGTCGATGGCTCCAAAAGCCGCCTTGTGGTGGAATCGGGCATCGCCGCGCTCAAGGCGATCTGGCATCGCGGCGCGGTGGATGCGGACGGGATGACCGGCGATGGTGCGGGCATCCATGTGCAGATCCCGGTGCCGTTCTTCTACGACCAGATCCGCCGCACCGGCCACGATCCGCGCGAGGACGAGTTGATGGCGGTGGGTCAGGTGTTCCTGCCGCGCACCGATTTCGGCGCGCAGGAAACCTGCCGCACCATCGTGGAAACCGAAGTGCTGCGCATGGGGCATTATATCTATGGCTGGCGGCATGTGCCGGTCGATATCGGCTGTCTGGGCGACAAGGCCAACGCCACCCGCCCCGAGATCGAGCAGATCCTGATTTCCAACGCGAAGGGTCTCGACGAGGAAACCTTCGAACGCGAGCTTTACGTGATCCGCCGCCGCATCGAGAAGGCCGCAATCGCTGCCGGGATCGGGCAATTGTATCTGGCGTCGCTGTCCTGCCGCTCCATCATCTACAAGGGCATGATGCTGGCCGAACAGGTGGCGGAATTCTATCCCGACCTGCAGGATGAAAGGTTCGAAAGCGCCTTCGCGATCTATCACCAGCGCTATTCCACCAACACCTTCCCGCAATGGTGGCTGGCCCAGCCATTCCGGATGCTGGCCCATAACGGCGAGATCAACACGCTGAAGGGCAATATCAACTGGATGAAAAGCCACGAAATCCGCATGGCCTCGGCGACCTTTGGCGACATGGCCGAGGATATCAAGCCGATCATCGCCGGCGGGTCGTCGGACAGCGCCGCACTGGATGCCGTGTTCGAGGTTCTGGTGCGCGCGGGCCGCAGCGCGCCGATGGCCAAGACCATGCTCATACCCGAAAGCTGGAGCAAGCAGGCGGTGGAATTGCCGCAGGCCTGGCGCGACATGTATTCCTATTGCAACTCCGTCATGGAGCCGTGGGACGGCCCCGCCGCGCTGGCGATGACCGACGGGCGCTGGGTCTGCGCCGGAATGGACCGCAACGGATTGCGCCCGATGCGTTACGTGGTGACCGGTGACGGGCTGGTGATCGCCGGGTCCGAGGCCGGGATGGTCCCCGTGGACGAGGCGGACGTGCTGGAAAAGGGCGCGCTGGGGCCGGGGCAGATGCTGGCCGTGGACATGCAGGCGGGCAAGCTGTTCCACGATACCGACATCAAGAACCGGCTGGCCGCCGCCCTGCCCTTCGGCGAATGGGTCGAAAAGATCGCGGAACTGGATCCGCTGCTGACCGCCCTGCCCGAAGCGCCCGTTTTTACCGGCAGCGACCTGCGCACCCGCCAGATCGCCGCCGGTTACAGTATCGAGGATCTGGAACAGGTGCTGGCCCCGATGGGCGAGGACGGCAAGGAGGCGATCGCCTCGATGGGTGACGACACGCCCGCAGCGGTGCTCAGCCGCCATTACCGCCCGCTCAGCCATTATTTCCGCCAAAGCTTCAGCCAGGTGACGAATCCGCCCATCGACAGCTTGCGCGAACACCGGGTGATGAGCCTGAAGACCCGGTTCGGCAACCTCAAGAACGTGCTGGAGGAAAGCGGCGCGCAGACCGAGATCATCGTGCTGGAAAGCCCCTTCCTCGCCAATGCCGAACTGGACGAGCTGAAGCGCCATTTCAACGCCGAGGTGAGCGAGATCGACTGCACTTTCGACCCTGCGGACGGGCCGGACGCGTTGCAACGCGCATTGCAACACATCCGCGCCGAGGCCGAGGATGCCGTGCGCAGCGGATCGGGTCATCTGGTGCTGAGCGATCACCGCTCGGGCGCGGACCGGGTGGCGATGCCGATGATCCTGGCGACCAGCGCGGTGCACAGCCACCTGACGCGCAAGGGCTTGCGCACCTTCTGCTCGCTCAACGTGCGCAGCGCCGAGTGCATCGACCCGCATTATTTTGCCGTGCTGATCGGCAGCGGCGCGACCACCGTGAATCCCTATCTGGCGCAGGATTCTCTGGCCGACCGGATCGGGCGCGGCCTGCTGGATGGCACACTCGCCGAAGCGGTCGCGCGCTATCGAGAGGCGGTGGATCAGGGCCTGCTCAAGATCATGGCCAAGATGGGGATCTCGGTGATCTCGTCCTATCGCGGCGGGCTGAATTTCGAGGCGGTGGGGCTGTCCCGCGCCATGTGCGCCGAGTATTTCCCGGGCATCACCAGCCGCATTTCGGGCATCGGCGTGTCGGGCATCCAGCACAAGGCCGAGGAGATCCACGCGCGCGGCTGGAAATCGGGGCAGGACGTGCTGCCCATCGGCGGTTTCTACAAGGCGCGCAGTTCCGGTGAAACCCACGCCTGGGACGCGACCGGCATGCACATGCTGCAAAGCGCCTGCAACAGCGCGTCCTACCAGATGTGGAAACAGTATTCCGCCAAGATGCGCGGCCACGCCCCCATCCATCTGCGCGACCTGCTGGACATCAAGCCGCTGGGCAAACCCGTCCCGCTGGAAGAGGTCGAGAGCATCACCGCGATCCGCAAGCGCTTCGTGACACCGGGGATGAGCCTCGGCGCGCTGTCGCCCGAGGCGCACAAGGCGCTGAACGTGGCGATGAACCGGATCGGCGCGAAATCCGATAGCGGCGAGGGTGGCGAGGATCCGGCGCATTTCACGCCGGAGGCGAACGGCGACAACCCGTCCGCCAAGATCAAGCAGGTGGCCTCGGGACGGTTCGGCGTCACTGCGGAATACCTCAACCGCTGCGAGGAACTGGAAATCAAGATCGCGCAAGGCGCCAAGCCCGGCGAAGGCGGGCAGTTGCCCGGCATGAAGGTGACGGAACTGATCGCGCGGCTGCGTCTTTCCACCCCCGGCGTCACGCTGATCTCTCCACCGCCGCATCACGACATCTATTCCATCGAGGATCTGGCGCAGCTGATCTATGACCTGAAACAGATCAACCCGCGCGCCAAGGTGACGGTGAAGCTGGTCGCGCAATCGGGTGTCGGCACGATTGCCGCCGGGGTCGCCAAGGCCAAGGCCGACATCATCCTGATCTCGGGTCATAGCGGCGGCACCGGGGCCAGCCCGGCGACCAGCATCAAATATGCCGGCCTGCCCTGGGAGATGGGGCTGAGCGAAGCGCATCAGGTCTTGTCGATGAACAAGCTGCGCGACCGCGTGACGCTGCGCACCGATGGCGGATTGCGCACCGGGCGCGACATCGTCATGGCCGCGATGCTGGGGGCCGAGGAATACGGCATCGGGACAGCGGCCCTGATCGCGATGGGCTGCATCATGGTGCGCCAGTGCCAATCCAACACCTGCCCGGTCGGCGTCTGCACGCAGGACGAGGCGTTGCGCGCCAAGTTCACCGGCAGCGCCGACAAGGTTGTGAACCTCATCACCTTCTATGCGCAAGAGGTGCGCGAATTGCTGGCTTCCATCGGCGCGCGATCGCTGGACGAGGTGATCGGCCGTGCCGACCTGCTGAGCCAGGTCAGCCGGGGCAATGCGCATCTGGACGATCTGGACCTGAACCCGCTGCTGATCACCGTCGATGGCGCCGCGCGCATCGCCTATGACCGCGACAAGCCGCGCAACGAGGTGCCGGATACGCTGGACGCGCAGATCGTGCGCGACGCGGCGCGGTTCCTGGAAGACGGCGAAAAGATGCAACTGGCCTATGCGGTGCAGAACACGCACCGCACCGTCGGCACCCGTATTTCCAGCCATATCGTGCGCAATTTCGGCATGCGCAACACGCTGCAAGCCGATCACCTGACGGTGAAACTGCAGGGCAGCGCCGGGCAATCGCTGGGTGCCTTCGCGGCGCCGGGGCTGAAGCTGGAAGTGTCGGGCGATGCCAACGATTATGTCGGAAAGGGCCTGTCGGGCGGCATCATCGTGGTGCGCCCGCCGATGGCCGGCACGCTTAGGGCGGACGAGAACACGATCATCGGCAACACCGTGCTTTATGGGGCAACCGACGGCTGGCTGTTTGCCTCGGGGCGCGCGGGCGAACGGTTCGCGGTGCGCAACAGCGGCGCGCGAACCGTGATCGAGGGCTGCGGCAGCAACGGCTGCGAATACATGACCGGTGGTGTCGCGGTGATCCTGGGGCGGATCGGCGCGAATTTCGGCGCGGGCATGACCGGGGGGATGGCATATCTCTACGATCCCGACGGGCTGGCGGAAACCTTGATGAACCGCGAAACCGTGGTCACCTGCGCGGTGACGGTGCCGCATTGGCAGACGGAACTGAAGGCCATGATCGCCCGTCACGCCGAGGAGACCGGCAGCCGCAAGGCCGCCGACATCCTGCAACACTGGGACGTCGAGGTGACCCGCTTCCTCCAGGTCTGCCCGCGGGAAATGCTGATCCATCTGCCCGCGCCGCTGAGCGTGGAACCGGCTGCCATGCCGGCGGAGTGATCGCACATCCTGCGGAACCGCTTCGGCATGGCCCGCGTTTCACCCCATTGCATCCTGTTTTTCGGAGACCGCCTGTGTCAGACCTGTTGATCGTCACGTTCGAGGACGAAAAAGCCGCCTTCGCCTTTGACGAGGCCTTGGCCGGATTGCGCCGCGACATGCGCCTTGAAACCCAGGACACCCGCGTCGTCACCCGGGATGCCGATGGCGATGTCACCCTGCGCGGCCCGGTCAACGTGCCCCTGGCGCAGGCCGTTGGCGGCTCGGTCTGGGGGCTGGTTCTGGGTGCGGCCTTCCTGATGCCGCTTGCAGGGGCGGCCGTCGGCGCGGCGACAGGTGCGCTGATGGCACGCGAGCGCGATCCAGGTCTGGACCGCGCGTTTCTCGAGGAGATCGCACAGGCCATGGGTCCAGGCAGTTCCGCCCTCTGCCTGTGGGTGCGCAAGATGGATAACGAGGCATTCCTGGACACCGTGCGCGGTTTCGACCGTGTCGGCAAGGTGATCCAGTCGCCCCTGACGCCCGAGGACGAGGCCCGCTTGCAAAAGCTGCTGAACGAAATTCCGCCGGGCACGGCGCCGGCCTGACCGCGCCTTGCCGCGCGCGTCGGTTGCGTGGCAGGGTGAATGCAGACGGTCAGGGGGAGAATGGTCGATGAAACGGCTGAAACATCCGCTTGCGGCACTGGCGGCGTGGATCGCCATGACCGGCGCGGCAAGCGCGGGGCAATGCGGGTATGAATATTGCTGGGGCGCGGTCGCGACCGGCCCGAACGGCGCGAGCGGGTATGCCTACAGCCATGTGACCGAACGAAACGCCCACGACGTCGCGCTGGAGGGCTGCGGCGGGGCCTGCGACAGGGTGCGGACCTTCTACAATTCCTGCGGCGCCATCGCCACGGGCGGCAACGGGGCGTGGGGCTGGGCCACCGGCGGCACGCGTCAGGCCGCCCAATCGGGCGCGCTGGGGCATTGCAGCGGAAACGGGCGCGATTGCCACATCCGCGTCTGGGCCTGTTCGTCCTGATCGCGTCGGGGGTTTTTTGTCCTGCGGGCACAGCCTATAGCTGATCCATGGCAGCGACGGCGAAATCACGAAAGAAGAAGAAAGCGAAACGCCAAGGGCGGGTTAGGCCCCTGCGGTGGCTTCGCAATGTCCTCGTGCGCGGTGCGATTGTGCTGGTCGTGCTCACGCTGGCGTTGATCGTGCTGTTTTCGGTGGTGAACCCGCCGACCACCCATACGATCCTGTCGGAAAAACGCCGTCTGGGACAGGTCGAGCGGCAATGGGTCGCGATCGAGAACATCGCGCCGGTCATGGCGCGCTCGGCGGTGGCCGCCGAGGATGCCGATTTCTGCCTGCATTGGGGGTTTGACGTGGCCGCGATCCGCGCTGCAATGGAACAGGGCGGGCGGCGCGGCGGCTCGACGATCAGCCAGCAGGTGGTCAAGAACGTGTTCCTCTGGCAGGGCCGCAGCTGGTTGCGCAAGGCGCTGGAAACCGCGATCACCCCTGCGGTCGAGATGATCTGGCCCAAGCGGCGCATCATCGAGGTCTATCTGAACGTCGCCGAGATGGGTCCGGGCGTCTTCGGCGTCGAGGCGGCGGCGCGGCATCATTTCGGCGTCGGCGCGGACCAACTGACCCCCCGGCAGGCGGCCTTGCTGGCCGCCACCCTGCCCGATCCGCGCGACCGCACGCCCGGCAGGCCCACCGCCTGGATGAACCGGCGCGCCGGTGCGATCATGTCCGGGGCGGCCACGATTCGCGCAGATGGTCGCGCGGCCTGTTTCGAGGATTGAAAAACCCCGCCATGCAGGGCATGGAGTGGGAAACGTTCATTGATTTCCGGAACTCCATGGCCCGCCTGTTTCATGTCCCGCTTTCGCCCTTTTGCCGCAAGGTGCGGCTGTCTCTCGCCGAAAAGAAGATCGAGGTGGAACTGGTCGAGGAACGGTATTGGGAACAGGACCCCGATTTCCTGCGCCGCAACCCCGCCGCCAAGGTGCCGGTGATCAAGCTGGACGGCAAGCTGATGGCCGAAAGCACGGCGATCTGCGAATATATCGAGGAAACCCGCCCCGAGCCGCCCTTGATGCCGAAAGACGCCAATGGCCGGTTCGAGGTGCGCCGTCTGGTGGGCTGGTTCGACGACAAGTTCCATCACGAGGTCACGTCGAAACTGCTTTACGAGCGCGTCAACAAGAAGGTCATGGGCTCGGGCTATCCCGACAGCCGCAACGTCAAGGACGGCGCCAAGGCGATCAAGTATCATCTGGATTACATGGCCTGGCTGCTGGACCATCGCCGCTGGCTGGCCGGCGACACCATGACGCTGGCGGATTTCGCCGCCGCCGCGCACCTGTCCTCGCTCGACTATATCAGCGATGTCGACTGGAACCGGTCATCGGTGGTCAAGGACTGGTATGCCAAGATCAAGTCGCGCCCGGCCTTCCGCGCGATTCTTGCCGACCAGATCCCCGGATTCCGCCCGCCACCGCATTACGCCGATCTGGATTTCTGAGGTCAGGTGGCGTAGCGGGGGGCTGTCCGCCCCCCATCGCCTGCGGCGATTCCCCCCGAGGGTATTGTGAACCAGAAAGAAGACATGGCGCTGAAGCAACGGCTGGTGCAGCAAGCCCTGGCCGAAGGGTTCGTTTCCTGCCGGATCTGCCGGCCCTGGGACGTGCCCGAGGTGCCGGCGCGGCTGGAGGCGTTCCTGGAGGCGGGTTATCACGGGCAAATGGGCTGGTTGCAGGAACGCAGCCATTGGCGCGGCGATCCGCACGCGCTCTGGCCCGAAGCGCGGTCGGTCATCATGCTGGCCGAAAGCTATGCGCCCGAGCATGATCCGCGCGCCATTCTGAGGCGGCGCGATCGCGGCGCGATTTCGGTCTATGCGCAGAACCGGGATTATCACGATCTGGTCAAGAAGCGGCTGAAACGGCTGGCGCGCTGGCTGATCGCCGAAAGCGCGGATGAGGGGCCGCAGGTCAAGGTCTTTGTCGATACGGCGCCGGTGCCGGAAAAGCCGCTGGGTCAGGCGGCGGGGCTGGGCTGGCAGGGCAAGCATACCAACCTGCTGAGCCGCGACTGGGGCAATTGGGCGTTCATCGGTTCGATCTTCACCACGCTGGACCTGCCCGCAGATGCGCCCGAGATGGACCATTGCGGATCCTGCCGCGCCTGTCTGGATGCCTGCCCGACCGATGCCTTTCCCGCGCCCTGGAAACTGGATGCGACGCGCTGTATTTCCTATCTGACGATCGAGCACAAAGGCCCTGTGGACGAGGAGTTGCGGGCCAGGATGGGCAACCGCATCTATGGCTGCGATGATTGTTTGGCCGCCTGCCCCTGGAACAAGTTCGCCGTCGCGGCCAGTGACATGCGGTATGCCGCGCGCGAGGATCTGCTGGCGCCGAAACTGGCCGAACTGGCGATGCTGGACGACGCCGCGTTCCGCGCTTTGTTCTCGGGTTCGCCGATCAAGCGGATCGGGCGCGACCGGCTCGTGCGCAACGTGCTTTACGCCATCGGCAATTCCGGCGATGCGACGTTGACCGCCGTGGCGCAGCGCCTGACCGGCGATCCCGACGCGGCCGTCGCGGATGCGGCCCGCTGGGCCGTGGCGCGCCTGCGGGGCTGAGCCTCAGGACGCCTTTCGCTTGGGAAGAACCCAGTCCGGTCGGGGGAAATGGCAGGTATAGCCGTCGGGGTTGCGCTCGAGATAATCCTGATGTTCCGGCTCGGCCTCCCAGAAATCGCCCGCAGGTTTGACCTCGGTCACGACCTTGCCGGGCCAGAGACCGGATGCGTCGACATCGGCGATGGTGTCCAGCGCCACCTGTTTCTGCGCGTCGTCGACATAGTAGATCGCCGATCTGTAGCTGATCCCGATATCGTTGCCCTGCCGGTTCAGCGTCGTCGGATCATGGATCTGGAAAAACAGCTCCAGGATATCGCGGTATGTGACGACCGATGGGTCATAGATGATCTCGATCCCCTCGGCATGGGCGCCGTGGTCGCGATAGGTCGCGTTCGGCGTGTTGCCGCCGGTATATCCGACACGGGTTTTCAGCACACCGGGGCGTTTGCGGATCAGATCCTGCATCCCCCAGAAACAGCCCCCGGCCAGAACGGCGCGTTCGGTCTTGGTCATGCCACATCCTCCACTTGATCGAGATAGTCGCCGTAGCCCTCGACCTGCATGTCGTCACGATGGATGAATCGCAGCGAGGCCGAGTTGATGCAATAGCGCAATCCGCCCCGGTCGCGCGGACCGTCCGGAAACACATGGCCCAGATGGCTGTCGCCATGGGTGCTGCGCACCTCGGTGCGGACCATGCCGAGGCTGCGATCCTGCAATTCGGCGACATGGGCCGGTTCGATGGGTTTGGTGAAGCTGGGCCAGCCGCAGCCGGATTCGAACTTGTCGGAACTGGCGAACAGCGGCTCGCCGGATACGATGTCGACGTAGATGCCCGGCTCGGTGTTGTTCAGCAGCTTGCCGGTGCCGGGACGTTCCGTTCCGCTTTCCTGGGTGACATGGTATTCCTCGGGCGACAATGCGGCGATGGCGTCGGGAGATTTCGTGTAGCGTGTCATGGCGGTCCTCATCTCGGGGGCTTCATTCCCATATTTGTCTCGCACGCGCCGAAATCAACGGTTTATTTCACCCCGGTCGGTCACGTATCCGCGGGTTTCACCGGCGGGCGCTGGCGCGACACCTGAACCGCGAGTATTCCGGCGGTCACGATCAGCACCCCCACCGCGTCCCACAGGCCCAGCGTCTCGCCCAGCAGCATCGCGGCGATGGCAACGCCGAAAACCGGATTGAGGAAGTGGAATGTCGCCGCCCGCACCGGCCCGATGCGGTTCAGCAGCAGCACCCAGACAAAGGTGGCCGTAAGCCCCGGCACCAGCGTCGTGTAGGCGAATGCCAGCGCCAGGGGCCATGTCGGGTTGATGAACAGCGTCTCGGTCAGCGGCGCGGCCACGAACAGCAACGCCGAGCCGACCAGCATCTGCAAGCCCACCACCATCATGAAATTGCCCCCCGAGGTCGCGCCGCGTACCATCAGCGTGGCGAAGGTCAGCGCCAGCGCCGCGATCCCGCATAACACCACGCCATACATATCCACCCCGGCGCTGATCCGGCTGCCCATGATGAGCGTTACGCCGACCGCCCCGGCGATCAGCCCGACGATGCCCAGCAGGCGCAGTTTTTCGCCCAGAAACAGCCAGCTTGCCACCGCCACAAGCAGCGGCATGGTCGAGGCGATGATCGCGGCGAGCGACGCTTCGACCGTCTGCATGGCGACGAAGTTCAGCCCCAGATACAGGGCGTTCTGCCCGACCCCGAACAGGATCGTCGCGCGCCACTGGCCCCGCGTCAGGCGCCATGTCTGGCCCATCCAGAGCGCGATCGAGACCCCCAGCAGCCCCGAGATCAGGAACCGCAGCGCCAGCGACAACAGCGGCGAGGCATCCTGAACGATGATCCGCGCCGAGGTGAAGGCCGAAGACCACATCAGCGCAAAGGCCAGCCCCATGACGATGGCGGTCGTATCCACCGCGGGGGCGGCGCGGGATGGACGCTCATCGCTGGTTGTGCGCAACGGTCGATCCTTTCTGCAACGCGGCCGTGATCCGCTCTCACAGGGATGCGGGAGCGCATTGCAAATCGCAAGGCCAAGCACCCGGCCACGACGAAAAAAGGGCCGCACCTGTCGGGCGACCCTTTTTCATGGTTCTCGCGCGATCGCGGATCAGTCGTTCACACTGTCCTTCAGCGCCTTGGCAATGGTCATCTTGACCACCTTGTCGGCGTCTTTCTTGAACTGCTCGCCGGTGGCGGGGTTGCGCACCATCCGCTCGGGGCGTTCGCGGCAATAGATCTTGCCGACACCAGGCAGGGTCACCGCGCCGCCATTGCTGACCTCGCGCGTGATGATGCCGGTGATCGCGTCCAGCGCCGCGCCGGCGGTCTTCTTGTCGGTGTCCATATCGTCGGCCAGTGCGGCGACGAGCTGGGTCTTGGTCATCGGTTTTGACATTCTCTTGTCTCCTTCGTCCGCCCGATCTGTTGGGCCTCGATGCGGATAGTTAGCGTTATATTGTGTAGGAACACAACGAATAGTGGTTCCTGGCAAGTGAAAAACAGCCGATAATCGCTGTTTTTGTGGCTTTTCCGCCGGTCAGAGGAAGGCGGTCTCGTCAAACGAGCGCAATTTGCGGCTGTGCAGCCGTTGCAGCGGCATCGAGCGGAGTGATTCCATCGCGCGCAATCCGATCGCCAGATGGCGCGAAACCTGCGTGTTGTAAAAGTCCGACGCCATCCCCGGCAGCTTCAATTCGCCATGCAGCGGCTTGTCGGACACGCAGAGAAGCGTGCCATACGGCACCCGAAAGCGATAGCCGTTGGCGGCGATGGTCGCGCTTTCCATGTCCAGCGCGATGGCGCGGCCCAGGCCCAGGCGATGCACCGGGCCGGACTGGTCGCGCAGTTCCCAGTTGCGGTTGGCGATGGTGGCGACGGTGCCGGTGCGCATGATCCGCTTGATGTCGAACCCGTCCAGCTTGGCGACCTCGGCGACCGCCTGCTCCAGCGCGATCTGAATTTCCGCCAGCGCCGGGATCGGCACCCACAGCGGCAGGTCGTCGTCCAGAACGTGATCCTCGCGCAGATAGGCGTGGGCCAGCACGAAATCGCCGAGCGTCTGGGTATGGCGCAAACCGGCACAATGGCCGACCATCAGCCAGGCATGCGGGCGCAGCACGGCGATATGGTCGGTCGCGGTCTTGGCATTGGCCGGGCCGACGCCGATATTGACCAGCGTGATGCCGGACCCGTCGGGCCGTTTCAGGTGGTAGGTCGGCATCTGCGGCAGCTTCAGCGGCGCGTCCAGCAGTGCCTCGGCATCGGTGATCTCGACGTTGTCGGTGCCGACAAAGCTGCAATAGCCGCTGTCGGGATCGGCCAGCTTCGCGCGGGCATAGGCCTCGAATTCCGAAACGTAGATCTGGTAGTTCGTGAACATCACGTGGTTCTGGAAATGCACCGGGTCGGTTGCCGTGTAATGCGCCAGACGGGCCAGCGAATAATCGATGCGCTGCGCGGTGAACAGCGCCAGCGCGCCGGTGCCGTCGCCGGTCACGTTGATGCCGTTGACGATATCGTCGTTGGTCGTGACCAGATCGGGCACGTCGAACACGTCGCGCAAGGTGAACGCCGCCGCGCCCTCGTGCGGCACGGTCAGGGCCGGTTCGTCCGCCAGCGCGAAATGCACCGGAATCGGCGTGTCCGACGGGCCGATGGTGACCGGCTGGCCGTGATTGCGGATCAGCAGGCCGATCTGCTGGGTCAGGTAATTGCGGAAAAGGTCGGGGCGCGTGACGGTCGTGGCATAGGTGCCCGGCCCCGCCACATGTCCGAAGCTGAGCCGTGTATCCACCTGCGCATAGCTCGATGTCGTCAGGCGGATCTCGGGATAGAAGGCGCGGATGCGACCCTCGGGAACGCCGAGCGCCATGGTCTCGGTGAAACCGGCGCGCAGGAACTCGGTCGCTTGCGTATAAAGCCGTTCCAGTTGCGCGACGGCCTCGACGGCATCGGTGAAATCCTGCGGCGCGGGGGTGTCGGGAACACGCAGGCGTCTCATGGCTGCGGCTCCAACAGCGCAATCCTCTCGAATGTGCGCACATCCACAAGGCCAAGGTCCGAGATGCGCAATTCCGGGATCACGACCAGCGCCAGCAGCGAATGCTGCATATAGGCGTTGTTCAATTCGCAGCCGCAATCGCGCATCGCCTGCATCATCCCCTGCGCCTGTTTGGCGACCTCGGCCGCCGGGCGGTCGGACATCAGCCCTGCGATGGGCAGTTCGACCAGCGCCAGTTCCACCCCATCCCGCCAGACTGTGATGCCGCCGCCGACCTCGGCCAGCCGGTTCGCGGCCAGCGCCATCTGTTCGCGGTCGGTGCCGACCACGATCATGTGGTGACTGTCATGCGCCACGGTCGAGGCCATGGCCATGCAGCCCCGATAGCCGAAACCCGAGACGAACCCGTTGACGACCTTGCCGGTCGCGCGGTGCCGCTCCACCAATGCGATCCGGCAGATGTCGCCCTGCCCCTCCACGCATCCGTTCCGCACCGGCAGTTCGGCGGTCAGCGCGCGGGTCGGCGCCTGGTTCTCGACCACGCCGATCACATTGGCGCGCACCGTCTCGGCCCCCACGGGCGCTTTGACCTCGAAATCGCGGGCGGTCAATTCGTGCCCCAGATGCACGGTACCGCGCGCGCTGGCGGGCCAGTCGTAATGCGGGCAATCGACCAGGCATTTGCCGTCTTCGGCCACCACCCGCCCCCGCGCGATCACGGTCTCGATCGGCAGCGTCGTCAGGTCCGATGTCAGGATCACATCCGCCCGCCGCCCCGGCGTCAGGCTGCCGATCTCGCGCTCCAGCCCGAAATGCGTCGCGGTGTTGAGCGTCGCCATCTGCAGCGCCACCAGCGGATCGCAGCCACAGGCGATGGCATGGCGCACGACACGGTTCATGTGCCCCTCATGCACCAGCGTGCCGGAATGGCTGTCATCGGTGCACAGGATGAAATTGCGCGGATCCAGCCCCTTTTCGGTGATCGCGGTGATCTGCGCGGCGACGTCATACCAGGCGCTGCCCAGCCGCAGCATCGCGCGCATGCCCTGTCGCACGCGGGCAATGGCGTCGGCCTCGCGCGTGCCCTCGTGATCGTCGGCGGGGCCGCCCGCGACATAGGCCGCGAAATCCGCGCCCAGATCCGGGCTGGCGTAATGGCCGCCCACGGTCTTGCCCGCACGTTGCGTCGCCGCGATCTCGGCCAGCATCTTCGGGTCGGCGGCGGCGACACCGGGAAAGTTCATCATCTCTCCCAGACCGATGATGCCGGGCCAGGTCATCGCCTCGGCCACGTCTTCGGGGCTGATCTCCTGGCCCGTGGTCTCCAGCCCGGGCGCCGAGGGCGCGCAGGACGGCATCTGCGTGAAGATGTTAATGGGCTGCATCAGCGCCTCGTCGTGCATCATCCGCACGCCCTCCAGCCCCAGGACGTTGGCGATCTCGTGCGGGTCGGTGAACATCGACGTGGTGCCATGCGGGATCACCGCGCGGGCGAATTCCGCCGGAATCAGCATGCCGCTTTCGATATGCATATGGGCGTCGCACAGGCCGGGGATCATGTAGCGCCCGCGCGCCTCGATCACCTGCGTCTCCGGCCCGATCCGCGCAAGTGCATCGGGCACAACGGCGGCGATGCGCCCCGCGCGAATGGCGATGTCGTGGCCGGGCAGTGTTTCGCGGCTGTGGACATTCACCCAGACGCCGCCGCGAATGACCATGTCGGCCGGGGCGCATCCGGCGGCAACGGCGATCAGGTCGGCGGCCACGTCGGGCCATGCAGGCAAAGGGGTATGTGTCATGGCGCCATTGTCCCCAACATGGCCGGGGGTGCAAGCCCTCCGCTGGTATCGGCGGCCATTTCCGCCCGCAGCCACGCCGCAAACGCCACCGCGCCCGGCGAATGTTCGGCCTGCGGCGACAGGATCAGGTAATAGGCTTCCGGCATCGGCGCGCGGTGGTCGAACGGCGCGACCAGTTGCCCCGTCTCGATCAGCCGCCGCGCGATCACGTCATGTGCCAGCGCCAGCCCGCCCCCCGCCTTGGCGATGGCAAGGGTCACGGTAAAGGTCGTGGCATAGGTGATCGGCGGCGCGTTCCACGGCAGCCCCTGATCCTCGGCCCAGGCGGCCCAGTTGCACAGCAGGTTGGTGCAATCGTATAGCGGCTGCATCGCCAGATCGCTCAAGGCGACGGGATAATCCGGCGCACTGACCGGGTAATAATGATCGCGGCGCAGCAATTCGGCGCGCACCGTGTCGGACGGGCGCAGCGAATAGCGGATTTCCAGGTCCACGCCCTCGGCCATCTCGCGCGGCTCCCACAATCCGGTGGACAGGTTCAGCCGCACCTCGGGATGGGCGGCATGGAAACCGGCCAGCCGGGGCGCCAGCCAATGCACCGCAAAGCTGAGATTGGCCTGCACCTGCACCACGTCCCCGGCATTGCCGGTCACCGCACGGGTGCCGCGCATCAGGGTGCGGAACGCCTCGCGGACCACGGGCAGATAGGTGATGCCAGCCTCGGTCAGTTCCAGCGCGCGCGGGCGACGGTGGAACAGCGGGCGGCCCAGATGCCCCTCAAGCGCCTTGATCTGCTGGCTGACCGCGCTTTGCGTCATGTTCAGATCGCGCGCCGCGCCTGTAAAGGACAGGTGCCGCGCCGCCGCCTCGAACGTGCGCAGCCAGCCGAGCGGAGGGAGCGGAGCATGCATGTGCATCAGACTGTCATAAGCTGGACTTATCACAAAGCCCGGATTTTTTCGTTGGCCAAACCCCGCCGGCATTGGCACCATCCTGCCGCAACCGGGGGAAAAGAAGATGAACGTCAGCGCAGCGCATAACCGCACCGACCACCGGCAGGAGCGCATCGATCTGGCCGCCGCCTTTCGCTGGGCCGCGCGGCTGAACCTGCACGAAGCGGTCGCAAATCATTTCAGCCTGTCGATCAACGACGATGGCAGCCGCTTCCTGATGAACCCGAACCAGATGCATTTCTCGCGCATCCGCGCCAGCGACCTGATCGTGGTGGATGCCAACGACGCCGCCACCCTGTCAGGTCCGGACGCCCCCGACCCGACCGCCTGGGGCCTGCATGGCGAGCTGCACCGGCATTGCAAACATGCGCGCTGTGCGATGCATGTCCATTCGATATTCGCCACCGTGCTGGCCGCTTTGGCTGACAGCCGCCTGCCCCCGATCGATCAGAACTGCGCGACGTTCTTCAACCGCCATGTGATTGATGACAGCTATGGCGGGCTGGCATTCGAGGATGAGGGCGAACGCTGCGCCGCGCTGCTGAGCGATCCGCGGCACAAGGTGATGATCATGGGCAATCACGGTGTCATGGTCATCGGCGACGGCGTCGCGGACACGTTCAATCGGCTGTTCTATTTCGAACGCGCGGCGGAAACCTATATCCGCGCGCTTCAGACCGGGCAGAAACTGCGCGTACTGCCCGACGACGTGGCCGAAAAGACCGCCCGCGAACTAGAAACCTATCCCGACCAGGCCGACCGCCACCTGTCGGAACTCAAGGAGATACTGGACGCCGAAGGCGCGGATTACGCCGAATGACACCGAACGCAACAAGGACCGACCGATGCAATACGGACTGACCGAAGAACAGGAAATGATCGCCGCCACGGTGCGCAGTTTCGTCGAGCGCGAGATCTATCCGCACGAGGATCTTGTCGAGCGGACCGGCGAGGTGCCGCAGGAGATCGCCGACGAGATCAAGCGCAAGACCATCGAACTGGGCTTCTATGCCTGCAATTTCCCCGAAAGCGTCGGCTGCGCGGGGCTGAGCCATCTGGAATTCGCGCTGGTCGAGCGTGAGCTGGGGCGCGGCTCGATGGCGCTCACACATTTCTTCGGGCGACCGCAGAACATCCTCATGGCCTGCGAGGGCGATCAGGTGGAGCGTTACCTGATGCCGGCGGTGCGCGGCGAACGGATGGACGCGATGGCGATGACCGAACCGGGTGCCGGATCGGACGTGCGCGGCATGAAATGCTCGGCACGGCGCGATGGCGGCGATTGGGTGGTGAACGGCACCAAGCATTTCATCTCGGGCGCGGATCACGCGGATTTCTTCATCGTCTTCGTCGCCACCGGCGAGGATCAAACGCCGAAGGGTCCGAAAAAGCGCATCACCGCCTTTCTGGTCGATCGCGGCACACCCGGATTTACGGTGCGCGACGGATACAGATCGGTCAGCCATCGCGGTTACAAGAACATGATCCTGGATTTCGACGATTGCCGCCTGCCCGATGCGCAGGTGCTGGGCGCGGTCGATGGCGGGTTCGAGGTGATGAATACCTGGCTTTACGCCACTCGCATCACCGTTGCGGCCATGTCGGTGGGCCGGGCGCGGCGGGTATTCGACTATGCGCTGGATTACGCCGCGACGCGCGAGCAGTTCGGCCAGAAGATCGGCAAGTTCCAAGGCGTCAGCTTTCAGATCGCCGACATGATCACCGAGATCGACGCCGCCGACCTGCTGACGCTCGCCGCCGCCGACCGGCTGGATCAGGACCTGCCGGCCAAACGCGAGATCGCCTCGGCCAAGCTGTTCGCCACTGAAATGCTGGCGCGCGTGACCGACGCGGCGATCCAGATCCATGGCGGCATGGGACTGATGGACGACTACCCGCTGGAGCGATTCTGGCGCGATGCGCGTGTCGAGCGCATCTGGGACGGCACCAGCGAGATCCAGCGCCACATCATCAGCCGCGACCTGTTGCGCGCGCTGGGAGCGTGACGATGCGGCGTGCCATGAAATCGCTCGCTGCGCGCGCGATGCCTCCGGCGGGGATATTTTTCGCAAGAAGAACGGCAGGTCAGCCCCCTGCAACCGAGGTTCGGCGCAGGGGGCGTTCTCCTTGCACGGCCATCGGCGTCCCCGCCTGTACCGCAAGACCAGGATGGCAGCGGAGGATTAACAAAGTCTTTCTTCTTGCTTCAAATATCCTCGCCGAAGGCGAAAAAACATATCGCCGAGGGCTGCAGCATGCGTGACCTTTCCCGCCTGCTGAACCCGCGCAGCATCGCCGTGATCGGTGGCGGCGCGTGGTGCGCATCGATCATCGGCGCGGCACGGCGTATCGGGTATGGGGGCGAGATCTTTCCGGTACATCCCGAGGGCAAGGAGATCGCCGGCCTGCCCGCGCTGCGCCGGCTGGAGGATTTCGGCGGCCCGATCGACGCGGCCTTCATCGGCATCAACCGTCGCGCGACCATCGAGGCGGTGGCGACGCTGGCGCGGCTGGACGCGGGCGGGGCGGTCTGTTTCGCGTCGGGTTTCACCGAGGCGCGCGCCGAGGATGCGTCGGGTGCCGATCTGCAAGCCGCGCTGATCGCGGCTGCCGGGGACATGCCGATCCTGGGGCCGAACTGTTATGGCTTCGTGAACGCGCTGGACAGGGTGGCGATCTGGCCGGACCAGCACGGAATGGTGCCGGTGGAACGCGGCGTCGCGATCCTGACGCAATCCTCGAACATCGCGATCAACCTGACCATGCAGCGCCGCGCGCTTCCGATCGGGTACATGATAACCTGCGGCAACATGGCCCAGACCAGCCAGGCGGCGATCGCCATGGCGCTTCTGGAGGATCGCCGTGTCACCGCCATCGGCCTGCATGTCGAAGGGTTCGGCGATCTGCGCGAATGGGAGGCGCTGGTGCGCAAGGCGCGCACGCGCGATGTTCCGCTGGTGGCGCTCAAGGTCGGGCGTTCGGATCAGGCACGGCAGGCGACCGTGTCGCATACAGCCTCGCTTGCCGGTAGCGATGCGGGCGCGCAGGCGCTGTTGGACCGGCTTGGCATCGCGCGGGTCGACACGCTGCCCGAGTTCCTCGAAACGCTGAAACTGCTGCACTGCGCCGGACGTCTGACGTCCACGCGTATCGCATCGATCAGTTGCTCCGGCGGCGAGGCCAGTCTGACCGCGGATCTGGCCCAGAACCGGGGGCTGAGCTTTCCCCCATTGGATGGCGCCCGGAAGCACGCGTTGCAGCAGGCGCTCGGGCCGATGGTCGCGCTGGCCAACCCGCTGGATTACCACACCTATATCTGGCGCGACACCGAGGCGATGACACGCACATGGGCTGCCATGACCGGGCCGGAGATCGCCCTGACCCTGTCGATTGTCGACTACCCCCATACCGATGCCAGCGACTGGACCTGTGCCACACGCGCCGCGATCGGCGCGCGTGCCCGCACCGGCGCGCCCTTTGCAATCGTCGCCACCCTGCCCGAACTGATGCCCGAAGATATTGCAGGGCAGTTGATGGAGAACGGCGTGGTGCCGCTCGCCGGGCTGGCCGAAGCCCTGACCGCCGTTCGCGCCGCGGCGACGCCGGTTGCCGTCGATACCGACCCGCTGCTGCTGCCCGGTCGCGCCGAGGCGACGCGGATGCTGGACGAGCCCGCGGCCAAGGCGGCGCTTGCCCGCCACGGGCTGACAATTCCGCTGGGCTGCACCGCCGACGATCCTGATGCCGCTGCGCGCGCCGCCGCCGATCTGACGCCGCCTTTGGTGTTGAAAGGTGTCGGACTGGCGCATAAATCCGAGCATGGCGCGGTCCGTCTGGGGCTGGACCCGGCGCAGATCGAAACCGCCGCGGCCGAAATCGGGGCCGAACGCTTTCTGATCGAGGAAATGACGCCCGATGGCGTTGCCGAATTGCTGATCGGTGTGACCCGCGATCCGGCGCACGGTTTCGTCCTGACGCTTGGCGCCGGCGGTATATTGACGGAAATTCTGCGCGATACCGTATCGCTTCTGGTGCCCAGCGCACCGGATCAGGTCGAAGCCGCGCTGATGCGGCTGCGCTGCGCGCCGCTGCTGACCGGATATCGCGGCAAGCAAGGCGCGCACATTCCGGCGATTCTGGACGCCGTTGCGGCCGTCCAGTCCTATGTGATTGCAAATGCGCAAACAGTCACCGAAGTTGAAATCAATCCGCTGATCTGCACCCCCGACACGGCGGTTGCGGTCGACGCCCTGATCCGAAAGGCCTGATCCATGAGCCAATCCCCTGTCAAAACCGAACGCGATGGCGCCATTCTGCTGGTCACGCTGGACCGGCCCAAGGCCAATGCCATCGACCTCAAAACCAGTCATCTCATGGGCGAGGTGTTCCGTGATTTCCGCGACGATCCCGATCTGCGCGTGGCGATCCTGACCGGAGGGGGCGACAAGTTCTTTTGCCCCGGATGGGATCTGAAGGCCGCAGCGGGTGGCGACGCCGTCGATGGCGATTACGGCGTCGGCGGCTTTGGCGGGTTGCAGGAACTGCGCGACATGAACAAGCCGGTGATCGCCGCGGTCAACGGCATCGCCTGCGGCGGCGGGCTGGAACTGGCGCTGAGTGGGGACATGATCCTGGCCGCCGATCACGCCACATTCGCGCTGCCGGAAATCCGCTCGGGCACGGTCGCGGATGCGGCCAGCGTCAAGCTGCCCAAGCGCATTCCCTATCATATCGCGATGGAATTGCTGCTGACCGGGCGCTGGTTCGATGCGCAGGAGGCGCATCGCTGGGGGTTGGTCAATGAAATCGTCCCCGCCGGACAATTGATGGACCGGGCATGGGAACTGGCCCGGCTCCTGGCCTCGGGGCCGCCGCTGGTTTATGCCGCGATCAAGGAGATCGTCCGGGATGCCGAGGATTCACGGTTTCAGGACGCCATGAACCGGATCACAAAACGGCAGCTGCGCAGCGTCGATGTGCTTTATTCCTCCGAGGATCAGCTTGAGGGCGCGCGGGCCTTCGCCGAAAAACGCGATCCGGTCTGGAAGGGGCGCTAGGCCTTTTCGAACAGGGCGATCAGCGCGACGTCATGCTTGTGCTCGTTGCTCGCGGCGGGGCCATAGACCTGCCGTTTGGGCAGGGTCAGCTTGCGGATACGGTCCTTTTCCAGCGCTCGAAAGGCGCTGCCGAAACCCGCCTCTTCGAAATGCCGCGCGTTGACCGACAGCGCGAATTGCGCGCCGGGCCGCGCGATCCGCAACAGCGCGTCGAACACATCCGGCCCGACATGGCCGGTGGTGAACATGCCCGAGGACACGATCCCGGCATAGCTTTCGTCCGGCACCGGCACGCCGGTGTTCAGATCGGTGACGATGGCGTCGCGATATATGTCCTTGCGCATCGCGCGGGCGAGCATCTCTTCGCTGATATCGGCGGCGTCGATCGTCCCGACTCCGAGGTCGGCCAGAACCGCACCGCACAGACCGGTGCCCGCCCCGACATCGAGGACCGGTCCCTGCCCGCCGGCCTGCACAAAGGCCTGAGCGGTCTCGATATGCAGGCGATAATCCTCGCGCGCGGCAAAGTCGTCATCATAGCTGCTGGCCCAGTCGGCATAAAGCCGCCGCGCCTCCTCGGGGGTTTTCGCCGCGTAAACCGCTTGCAGATCGAAAGAATCGTCGCTCATGACTCCATGAAACGCCACTCAGGCCCCATAAATCAAGCCATATGCGCAAATCCGGACCCAAGCCCTTGCTTGCGCTTGTGGGTGGGAGAACGTCGAAACTGGGACGCTCCGATTTGCGGGGGTTGAAAACCGGACGCTGACGACCGATCAAACGGCATGGACAAGATGTTGCTTTCCTTCGGTCATGGCTATTGCGCGCGGGCCCTGTCGCGCCGGATCGCGCCAGAGGGCTGGCGGATTATCGGCACGACGCGACACCGCGACGCCTTCGCCGATATTCGTGCCAGCGGCGCCACGCCGATGCTGTGGCCCGATGGGGCCGCACTGCCGCTGGGCGAGGCGACGCATCTTCTGATCTCCGCTGCTCCGGACGCGGCAGGCGATCCCGTTCTGGCTCGTTTGCGCGATGACATCCGGGCAGTTGCGCCCGGTCTGGAATGGGTGGGATATCTTTCGACCACGGGCGTCTATGGCGATCATCAGGGCGGCTGGGTCGATGAAACCACGCCCGTCGCCCCGACCACGCGGCGCGGCGAACTGCGCGCGCGGGCCGAAGCCGAATGGTCCGCGATCCCGGGCCTGCCGCTGCATATCTTCCGCCTTGCCGGCATCTACGGCCCCCGGCGCGGCCCGTTTTCCAAGGTGCGCAAGGGCACCGCGCGCCGTATCGTCAAATTGGGTCAGGTGTTTTCGCGCATCCATGTCGAGGATATCGCGCAGGTACTGGCCGCCTCCATCGCCCGCCCCAACCCCGGCGCCATCTACAACCTCTGCGACGACGACCCGGCCCCGCCGCAGGAGGTGATCGCCCACGCGGCGCAATTGCTGAACCTGCCGCTGCCGCCGGAAATTCCCTTCGATCAGGCCGATCTCAGCCCGATGGCGCGCAGTTTCTATGCCGAGAACAAGCGGGTCAGGAACGACCGGATCAAGACCGAACTGGGCGTCGCGTTGAAATATCCGACCTATCGCGAAGGGTTGGCGGCGCTTATGGAGGCACCCTGACGGATCGGTTCACGCCCGCTTCTCGCCGATCGACGCGACGCCCAGAACCTCCAGCACCTTGGCCTCGATCTGCTCGGCGTTCATGCCCGCGACAGCATACATATCCTCGGCGCTGGCCTGGTCGATGAATTCATCCGGCAGGACCATCGAGCGGAACCTGAACCCGGAATCGAACACGCCCGACTCGGCCAGAAGCTGGGCGACATGGCTGCCGAAGCCTCCGATGGCGCCCTCTTCGATGGTCACAAGCGCCTCGTGGTCGGCCGCGAGACGGAGGATCAGATCGCGGTCCAGCGGCTTGGCAAAACGCGCGTCGGCGATGGACGGTTTGATCCCCTTCGCCTCCAGCGCCTCGGCGGCCTTCTCGACCTCGGCCAGACGGGTGCCAAAGGACAGGATCGCCACGCGCTTGCCCGTCTGGATCATCCGACCCTTGCCGATCTCCAGAACCTCGCCGCGTTCGGGCAGATCGACGCCCACACCTTCGCCGCGCGGATAGCGGAATGCGATAGGGCCATCATCATGCGCGGCGGCGGTGGCGACCATGTGCATCAGTTCGGCCTCGTCCGCGGCGGCCATCACCACAAAGCCGGGCAGGTTTGCCAGATAGGCAATGTCATAGCTGCCCGCATGGGTCGCGCCATCGGCCCCGACCAGCCCGGCCCGGTCGATGGCAAAGCGCACCGGAAGGCGCTGGATCGCCACGTCATGCACCACCTGGTCATACCCGCGCTGCAGGAATGTCGAATACATCGCGCAGAACGGCTTCATGCCCCCCGCCGCCAGCGCCGCCGAGAACGTCACTCCGTGCTGTTCGGCGATGCCCACGTCGAAACAGCGGCTGGGGAAGCGCTCGGCAAACAGGTTCAGCCCGGTGCCGTCGGGCATCGCCGCCGTCACCGCGCAGATCCGGTCATCCTGCGCCGCCAGTGCGGCCAGCGTCTTGCCGAACACCGATGTATAGCTGGGCGCGTTCGACGGCGCCTTTTTCTGCTCGCCGGTCAGAACGTCGAACCTGGCCGTCGCATGGCCCCGATCGCGCGCCTTTTCGGCGGGGCCATAGCCCTTGCCCTTGCGGGTCAGCGTATGGATCAGGATCGGCCCGGTCGCGCGCGCCTTGACCGTGCGCAGCACGGCCAGAAGCTGCTCCATGTCGTGCCCGTCGATGGGACCGACATAGGAAATCCCCAGTTCCTCGAACAATGTGCCGCCGATGGCCATGCCCTTGAGCATGTCCTTGGCGCGACGCGCCCCGATCTGGAACGGTTCGGGCAGCAGCGAGACCGCGCCCTTGGCGGCGGCCTTGAGCTCCTGAAGCGGCGCTTCGGTATAAAGCCGCGACAGGTAGGACGACATCGCGCCGACCGGCGGCGCGATGCTCATCTCGTTGTCGTTCAGGATGATGATCAGTCGCTTGTTCAGATCGCCCGCGTTGTTCATCGCCTCATAGGCCATGCCCGCGCTCAGCGCGCCGTCGCCGATCACCGCGATGGCATCACCCAGCCCCTCTGGCGTCACGCCTCCCAGATCGCGCGCCACGGCAAAGCCCAGCGCCGCGCTGATCGAGGTGCTGGAATGGGCCGCGCCGAACGGATCATAGGGGCTTTCGCTGCGCTTGGTGAACCCGCTCAGCCCGTCCCGCTGGCGCAGGGTGCGGATGCGATCGCGCCGCCCGGTCAGGATCTTGTGGGGATAGGATTGGTGGCCCACATCCCAGATGATCTTGTCGCGCGGCGCGTTGAACACCGCATGCAGCGCCACGGTCAGTTCGATGACCCCAAGACCGGCCCCGAGATGCCCGCCCGTGACCGACACCGCCGAGACGGTTTCGGCGCGCAATTCCGCCGCCAGCTTCGTCAGTTCGGCGTCGCTCAGCCGTTTCATGTCGGCAGGTGTGCTCACCTGATCCAGAAGCGGGGTCGTGGGCCTGTCGGGCATCTGCGCCTCCTTCGGGGGCGGGGTCAACTGTCGCGCGAGATAGCGAAGCGCGCCGCCGCGCGCAAGGGATCGGCCCTGTCGCCATAACAGGCGAGCGCATCACAGGCCGTCGTGACCAGTTCATTCGCCCGCGCGCGCGCGCCGTCCAGCCCCAGCAGCGACACGAACGTGGCCTTGCCCGCCTGTTCGTCCTTTTGCAGGCGTTTGCCGGCCTTGTCGGCATCCCCCTCGACATCCAGAATGTCATCGGCAATCTGAAACGCAAGCCCCAGCGCCGCGGCGTAATCCCGCAACCTGGCCGGATCGTCGCCCGCCAGTCGCGCGCCGGCACAGGCCGCCCATTCGATCAGCGCCCCGGTCTTGCCCGCCTGCAGCGCGGTGATCTGATCCAGCGTCAGCGGCGCTTGGGCGGTTTGCGCCGCGATATCCAGCGCCTGCCCCATCACCATGCCCGCCGCCCCGCTGGCCCGCGCCAGTGTCAGCGCCAGCTCCGCGCGCACCTGCGCCGGTCCGCAATCGGGATGCGCGGTCAACTCGAACGCCAACGCCTGCAAGGCATCGCCCGCCAGCACGGCGGTCGCCTCGTCCCATTTCACATGCACCGTGGGCTGCCCCCGGCGTATCGCGTCGTCGTCCATGCATGGCAGATCGTCATGCACCAGGCTGTAGGCGTGCAGCGCCTCGATCGCCGTGGCGGGCCAGATGGCGCGTTCGGGCGCCACGTCGTGCAGGGCGGCGCTTTCCAGCACGAGGAATCCGCGCAGCCGCTTGCCGCCGGTGGTCGCGTGGATCATCGCGCGCGTCACCGCCTGGTCGGGAAGTTCGCGCAGGATTGCCGCGAAATGCGCCTCGATCCGCGCCGCGGCGTCCTCCAGCCCCGGCACTAGATACCTTCGACAGGCGTGGTTCCGGTGGCGTTGCCATCGGCGTCGAGCGTGATCGCGGCGACCTTTTCCTCGGCGCGCTTCAACTCGTCCTCGCAGCGCTTCTTGAGCGCCGCGCCCCGTTCATAAAGCGCGATCGAGCGATCCAGCGCCACGTCGCCGTGATCGAGCTGGTTGACCACCGCCTCCAGCTCTTTCATCGCCTCTTCGAAACTCATTTCATCAACGGGGGTATCGCTCATTTCGCGGCCTTCATCAATTCCTGAACATGTGCCTTGGCCGACGCGGCCAGCGCGTGCAGATCGTATCCGCCTTCCAGCGTGGACACCACCCGGCCCTCGCAGAGCTCGTCCGCCAAATCGCAGATGTTGCGCGTCAGCCAGGCGAAATCGTCGGCGTCCCAGTCCAACTGCGCCAGCGGATCATCGGCATGGGCATCGAAGCCGGCCGAAACGATTATCAATTCCGGTTTGAAAGCGCGCAGGCGCGGAAACGCCACGCGCTCGTATTCGGCGCGCATATGGGCGCCGTCGCTCCCCGGCGGCAGCGGGATGTTCACCACGTTGTCATGCGCGCCGGTTTCCTCGGCCTTGCCGGTGCCGGGGAACAACGGCAATTGCTGGCTGGTCACGACCAGCGCGCGCGCCTCTTCCCACAGGATGTCCTGCGTGCCGTTGCCGTGATGCACGTCGAAATCCACGACCGCGACCCGTTTCAACCCGTGATGGTCCAGCGCGTGTTTCGCCGCCAGCGCCGCATTGCTCAACAGGCAGAACCCCATCGCGGTTTCGCGCTCGGCATGGTGCCCCGGCGGGCGGATCGCGCAAAAGGCGTTCGGAGCCTCGCCGCCCAGAACCATGTCGACGGCGCGCACCGCGGCCCCGGCGCCACGAAACGCCGCGTCCAGCGATCCCGGCGACAGCCAGGTATCCGAATCCACCGCCTGCGCCCCCTTGCTGGGCAAGGCCGCGCGCAACCCCGCCAGATAACTGGCGGGATGAACGCGCAAGACGTCATCCTCGGCGGCCAGCGGCGCGGTCACGCGGTTCAGGTCCAGCGACTCCAGCGCGTGCAGGACGTGCTCCAGCCGCGCCACCTGCTCGGGATGACCATCGGGCGTGACGTGGTTCAGACAATCGGCATGCGTCAAAACTGCGGTTTTCAAGATCATTTCTCCCAAGGCAGGCATCGGTGCGGTCGTCCTGCTTCTTTCTGGTGGCAAATACCCCCGCCGGAGGCGGCCGCACTCTCAGTCAGGTGCCAGCATATAACCCGAACCGCGCACGGTTTGAAGATAGCGGGGCTGTTTCGGGTCGCTTTCGATCTTGCGCCGCAGCCGGGTGATCTGCACATCCACCGCCCGTTCCTGCGCCTGACCGCGATCGCGGCCCAGATCCTCGACCAGCTTGGCGCGGCTCACCGGCTCGCCCGGACAGGTCGAAAAGATCCGCATCAACTGGCTTTCGGTGGCGGTCAGGCGCACCGGTTCGTCGCCCTGCCACATCTCGCCGCGCTCGACATCGTAGCGGATCGGCCCCAGATGCAGGATCTTGGGCAGATCGCTTTCGGCGGAGGCTTCGGGCATGCGGCGCAGGATCGCGTTGATGCGCAGCAGCAGTTCCTTTGGCTCGAACGGCTTGGCCAGATAATCGTCCGCGCCGGCCTCCAGCCCGTCGATGCGGTTTTTCAACTCGCCCCGCGCGGTCAGCAGCAGGATCGGCGTGTCGCGGGTTTCCCGCAGGGCGCGCGTCAGCGCCATGCCATCCTCGCCCGGCATCATCACGTCCAGCACGATCAGGTCGAAATCCAGCCCGGCAAGGATACGGCGGGCATGGGCGGCATCATGTGCGGCCGTTACCAGAAAACCGTTGCGCAGAAGGTACTTGCGCAAAAGACTGCGGATGCGCTCATCGTCATCGACAATCAGCAGATGGGCGTCGGGCGCAGTCATGTCCTGCCGTCCCGCAGCTTGGCATGGGCGCGGCGCATCTCGGGGTCCATCATCGCCTCCAGCACCTGGCGGAACCCGGCCACGGCCTCGGGCCCGGCCTCGCGGAACGCCGCGCGCAGGCGGGCGCGCTGCGCATCCGACAGGCGTCCTTCCAGTTCGCGACCGTCATCCGTCAGGTAGAGATGGCGCTCGCGCTTGTCGAGCGTTCCGATCCGGCTTTCCACCAGGCCATCGGCGATCAGCGTGCGCAGCACCCGGTTCAGCGATTGCTTGGTGACGCCGAGGATGTCGAGCAGGTTGGTCACGGTCGTTCCCGGCGCGCGGTTGATGAAATGGATCGCCCGGTGATGTGCGCGCCCATAGGCCAGATCGGCAAGGATGCGATCGGGATCGGCCGTAAAGCCGCGATAGGCGAAGAACATCGCCTCGATCCCCTGTCGCAACTGCTCCTCGGTCAGAAACAGCAGATTTTCCCCGCCGAGCCGTTGCGTCGTGCCTGAACCGGACATGTCTATCCCTCGCTTTTGCCCGATCATACGTCAGCCTTGTTGACACTCCAAGGGCGAAGCGGTATCGAAACCCAGTTTTCAGGCAAGATTGCGCCTGAAAACGCGGCGGCAGACGCAACATTCGCAAAGCAGGAGAGATGTCATGGCAGGATATGACGACCGCGACGGCCAGATCTGGATGGATGGCGAACTGGTGCCGTGGCGCGATGCCAAGGTGCATATCCTGACCCATGCGATGCATTACGCCAGTTCCGTCTTCGAGGGCGAGCGCTGTTACAACGGCATGATCTTCAAGGGCCGCGACCATTCCGAACGGCTGATCCGGTCGGGTCAGTTGATCGACATCGAGGTGCCGTATTCGGCGGACGAGATCGACGCGGCCAAAGCCGCGGTGCTGAAGGCCAATGACATGCAGGACGCCTACGTGCGCGTCATCGCCTGGCGCGGCGCGGGCGAGGATATGGGCGTGGCCAGCGCCCGCAACCCGGTGCGCATGGCGGTGGCCGCGTGGGAATGGGGCGCCTATTACGGCGACGCCAAGATGAAGGGCGCGAAACTGGACATCGCGAAGTGGAAACGCCCCAGCCCCGAAACCATCCCCTCCGAGGCCAAGGCCGCCGGGCTTTACATGATCTGCACCATGTCCAAACACGCCGCCGAGGCCAGGGGATGCTCGGATGCGATGATGCTGGATTATCGCGGTTACGTGGCCGAGGCGACGGGCGCCAACATCTTCTTCGTCAAGGACGGCGAGGTGCACACCCCCCTGCCCGACTGCTTTCTGAACGGCATCACCCGCCAGACGGTGATCTCCATGCTGGAAGAGCGGGATATCCCCGTCCACGAGCGCCACATCATGCCCGAGGAACTGGACGGGTTCCAGCAATGCTGGCTGACCGGCACCGCCGCCGAGGTCACGCCCGTGGGCCAGATCGGCGATTTCCGCTTCGAGGTCGGCGCGCTGACCCGCGAGATCGCGGAAGGCTATGAGACGCTGGTGCGCAGCTAGCGCGCTCAGCCTCTGGGTTCGCTGAAAGAAAGGGAGCGCGCGCGTTCCAGCCCGAGTTGCCGTTCGCGCCAGATCACCATGATGTTGCCCGCGATCACCAGCACCGCGCCGGTCAGCATCACCGCGGTGGGCACTTCGGCGAACCAGACATAGCCGATCAGGATGGCAAAGATCATCGACGCATAATCGACCGGCGCCAGCATCGAGACGGGACCGAAGCGATAGGACGAGGTGACGCAGATCTGCGCCGCCCCGCCGATCAGCCCGGCCAGCACCAGCAGCGCCAGGACCTTCCCCGGCGGCAGCACCCAGCCGAAGGGCGCGCTGAGCAATGACAGCACGGTGGCGGTGGCCGAGAAATAGAACACGATGGCCGACGTGCTTTCGCTGCCCACCATCGAGCGGATCTGGATCTGCACCAGCGCGCGGGCCAGCGCCGACAGCAGGATCAGGACCGCCCCCAGCGCGGCGGGATTTTCCAGATCGCTGCCGCCCAGACGTGGCCAGATCACGATGGACACACCCAGCAGCCCCAGCAGAACCGCACTGAGCCGGATCAGCCGGATGCGTTCGCCCAGAAGCAACGCGGCCAGGATCACGGTGAAGATGGGCGCGGCATAGCCGATGGCCGTCACCTCGGGCAGCGGCAGCAGACCCAGCCCGGCGAATGTCAGGCCCATGGCGGTCGTGCCCAGCACACCGCGCCTTATATGCACGATGGGACGGCGCGCGATCAGGCCGTGGCGCAACTCGCCACGCAGGGACAGCCAGATCACGATCACCGGGATGGCGAAGAGCGAGCGGAAGAATACCGCCTGACCGGGCGGAACGCTGTCAGAGGTGGCCTTGATCAGCGCGCTCATCACCGTGAACAGGAACACCGCGCCCAGCTTGAGCAGCAGCGCCAGACCGGGGCGGTGAGAAGTGAGCGACGTTGCCATCGATGCAGGATGCGTTCGGGTTCGGGAAAGATCAACGACACGCGTTCATGGTCGCAGATCGCGGACCCCAGGAAATTTTCCGCCAGAAGAAGGCGCAGGCCGGGATCAGCCGATGGCGCCGCGATTGCCGCCGGTCTGGCCGCGATGCAGCAGGACGTGGTCGAGCAGGACACAGGCCATCATTGCCTCGCCCACCGGCACGGCGCGGATGCCGACGCAGGGGTCGTGGCGGCCCTTGGTGATGATTTCGGTCGCCTTGCCGTCACGGGTGATGGTCTGGCGCGGTTTCAGAATGGATGAGGTCGGTTTGACGGCGAAGCGCAGGACGACGTCCTGTCCCGTGCTGATGCCGCCGAGAATACCGCCAGCGTGGTTGGAGGAATAGACCGGATTGCCATCGTTGCCCATGAAGATTTCGTCGGCATTCGCCTCTCCTGTCAGTTCGGCGGCGTCCATGCCCTCGCCGATTTCAACGCCTTTCACGGCGTTGATGCTCATCATCGCCGCCGCCAGATCGGTGTCGAGCTTGCCATAGACCGGCGCGCCGAGCCCGGCGGGCAGGCCCGAGGCGGTGACCTCGACCACGGCGCCGACCGAGTTGCCGGATTTGCGCAAGGTATCGAGATAGTCGGCCCAGTCGGCGGCGGCCTGCGCATCGGGGCACCAGAACGGGTTCCGCTCGATCTGGGCGGGGTCGAGCCGCGCGCGGTCGATCTTGTGCGGGCCGATCTGGACCATGTAGCCGGTGATGCGCAGATCGGGCAGGAGCGTGGAAAGGGCCGCGCGCGCCAGCCCGCCGGCGGCCACCCGCGCCGCGGTTTCGCGCGCCGAGGACCGCCCGCCGCCGCGATAATCGCGGATGCCGTATTTCTGCCAATAGGTGATGTCGGCATGGCCGGGGCGGAACTTGTCCTTGATGTCGCCGTAATCCTTGCTGCGCTGGTCGGTGTTCTCGATCATCAGTTGCACCGGTGTGCCGGTGGTCTGGCCCTCGAACACGCCCGAGAGGATGCGCACGCTGTCGGGTTCGCGCCGCTGGGTGGTGTATTTGTTCTGTCCCGGTTTGCGCCGGTCCAGCCAGTGCTGGATCGCGGGTTCATCGATGGGCACGCCGGGCGGGCACCCATCGACCGTGGCGCCCAGCGCGGGGCCGTGGCTTTCGCCCCATGTGGTGACGCGAAACAGGTGGCCGAAGCTGTTGATCGACATGGGTGCTCTCCTTTGCTGCGTGCTTAGCGATGGCGTGCCGGTGCCTCAAGGGGTTTTGCCTTGTGGGTGGGTTCGGCGCGCGTTAGGGTCGCCGCCACCTCGGGGCGCCCTTTTTGGGCTGAGACGCGATATGCGCGGACCCGTTGAACCTGAACCGGGTAACACTGGCGGAGGGAAGGTCTGGACCGCATCCACCCCTTGCCCCCGCCGCGATGAGGGGATGAACGATGAGGCATCTTGCATTTGCAGCGGGTTTTCTATTGGCCACATCGGCTGGGGCGCAAACGCCGGAGCTGACCGTTTACACCTATGACAGTTTCGTGTCCGAATTCGGACCGGGACCGAAGATCGAGCAGGCATTCGAGGCGCAATGCGATTGCGACCTGAAATTCGTCGGCGCGGGGGACGGTGCGGCACTGCTGGCGCGGCTGAAGCTGGAAGGCGCGCGAACCAAGGCCGACGTGGTGCTGGGACTGGACACCAGCCTGATCGGCACCGCGCGCGATAGCGGGCTGTTCGCGCCCAGCAACGTCAGCGCGGATTACGCCCTGCCGGTGGCGTGGGACGATCCGGTATTCGTGCCCTATGACTGGGGGTTGTTCGCCTTTGTGCATGAGGTGGGGCTTGATGCGCCGGCCAGTTTTCGCGAGTTGGCTGAGAGTGATCTGAAGATCGTGATACAGGATCCGCGCTCGTCCACGCCCGGGCTGGGGCTGCTGTTATGGGTCAAGGCTGCCTATGGCGACGAGGCACCGGAGATCTGGTCGGGGTTGGCCGACAACATCGTGACCGTCACCAAGGGCTGGAGCGAATCCTACGGTCTGTTCCTGAATGGCGAGGCCGATATGGTCCTGTCCTACACTACCTCGCCCGCCTATCACCGCATCGCGGAGGGCGACGACAGCAAGACGGCGGCGATCTTCGAGGAAGGGCATTACGCCCAGATCGAGGTTGCCGCGAAACTGGCCGGCAGCGATCAGCCGGAACTGGCGACGCAGTTTCTGGAATTCATCGGATCGGATGCGTTCCAGTCGGCGGTGATGACCGGCAACTGGATGTATCCCGCCATCATGCCCGAAGGCGGTTTGCCCGATGGGTTCGACACCCCGTTGGCCGCCGAACAGGTTCTGTTGCTGCCGTCGGATCAGGCCGCAGAGGTGCGCGATGCGGCGCTGGATGAATGGCTCACCGCGCTGTCCCGCTAGCCCGCTGGCCGGGATCGGGCGCGGCGACCCTTGTCGGTGCGCTGATCCTGGGAGCGTTGGCGGCGGTGGCCTTGCGCGCCGAACCGGGCCAGGGATTGGGCGCGGCGGACTGGGCGGCAGTGCGGTTCACCGTCTTGCAGGCGGTTTTGTCGGCCCTGATCAGCGTGGCGCTGGCGGTGCCGGTGGCGCGGGCATTGGCGCGGCGGCGGTTTGCCGGGCGGCGGGCGCTGATCGCGCTGTTGGGCGCGCCGTTCATTCTGCCGGTGATCGTGGCGGTTCTGGGCCTGCTGACGGTCTTCGGGCGGGCGGGCTGGATCAGCACCGCGCTGGGCTGGCTGGGTCTGCCGCCGGTGCAGATCTACGGGTTGCACGGGGTCGTGCTGGCGCATGTGTTCTTCAACCTCCCACTGGCCGCGCGGTTGATCCTGCAAGGCTGGCAGGAGATACCGGCGGAACGGTTCCGCCTTGCCGCGCAGCTGGGGGCCGGGCCGCGTGACATCTGGCGGCTGCTGGAGCGGCCGATGCTGGTGCGCGTCGTCCCCGGCGCGGCGGCGGTGATCTTCGCCATCTGCCTCAGCAGCTTCGCCGTCGCGCTGACGCTGGGCGGCGGACCGCGGGCCACCACCATCGAGCTGGCGATCTATCAGGCCTTTCGCTTTGATTTTGATCTGGGGCGCGCGGCGCTCTTGTCCTGCGTGCAGATCGCGCTGACCGTTGCGGCGGCGCTGGTCGCGCTGCGGCTGGGCCGGGGCGACGGGTTTGGCGGCGGGCTGGAGCGCCCCGTTCAACGCTGGGATGCCAATACGCGCGGGCACCGGGTGCTGGATGGTAGCCTGATCGCGTTGGCCGCAACGTTTCTAATGCTGCCACTTGCGGCAATCGTCACATCCGGCGCGCCGGGGCTGGCCAAGCTGCCGCCGAGCGTCTGGCAGGCCGCGCTGAACTCGGTGCTGGTGGCGCTGGCCAGCACCGCCGCGCTGTTGGGGCTGGCGGTGCCGATGGCGGCCACGATCGCCGCCGGGCGCGGTGGCGCGGTGGAACTGGCTGGGCTGCTGGGGCTGGCGGTGTCGCCGCTGGTGATCGGCACCGGGCTGTTCGTCATCCTGAACCCGCTGACGGATGTGTTCGCGCTGGCCCTGCCGATCACGGCGCTGGTCAATGCGGTGATGGCCCTGCCCTTTGCCATGCGCATCCTCGTTCCGCGCGCGCGGCAGGTGGTGGCGCAGAACGGGCGGCTGGCGCTGTCGCTGGACATGCGCAGCACGTTTTTCCTGTTGCGGGTGCTGCTGCCCCGGATGCGCGCGCAGATCGGCTTTGCCGCCGGGCTGGCGGCGGCACTGTCGATGGGCGACCTCGGCGTGATCGCACTGTTCGCCGATCCCGAGCGCGCGACATTGCCGTTGCAGGTCTATCGCCTGATGGGCGCCTATCAGATGCAGGCGGCGGCGGGCGCGGCGCTGTTGTTGCTGGCGCTGTCGATGGCGCTGTTCTGGCTGCTGGATCGCGGAGGGCGTGGCCATGTTGAAGCTTGAAGGCGCGACAATCCGCAATGGCCCGTTCGAGGTCAGGGCCGACCTGGCGATAGAACCGGGTCGCCGCGTGGCCGTGATCGGGCCATCGGGCGCGGGCAAGACCACGCTGATCGAAGGCATCGCCGGATTCTTGCCGGTCACGCAGGGGCGCATCCTGTGGCGCGATCAGGACATCACCCATGCGCCGCCGGGCAAGCGCCCGGTTGCGATGCTGTTTCAGGACGGCAACCTGTTTGCGCATCTCAGCATCGCGCAGAATGTCGGGCTGGGCCTGCGACCGGACATGCGCCTGAATGCCGAACAAAAGGAGCGTGTTGCCGGGGCGCTCGCCCGCGTCGGTCTGACCGGAAAGGAGGCACGCAAGCCCGCCGAACTGTCCGGCGGACAGCAAAGCCGCGCGGCGCTGGCGCGGGTGCTGGTGCAGGCGCGCCCCTTGCTGCTGCTGGACGAACCCTTTGCCGCGCTGGGTCCGGCGCTGAAACACGCGATGCTGGATCTGGTGACGGAACTGTCCGAGGAAACCGGGGCCACGCTGCTGATGGTCAGCCATGACCCCGCCGACGCACGCCGCATCACCGACCGGATCATCCTGGTGGACGAGGGCATCGCTCACCCGCCACGCGAGACCGGTCCGTTGCTTGACGATCCGCCCGAGGCGCTGCGCGCCTATCTCGGCTGAACGGCGCCGGTTCAAACGACGCGGGTCGCCGCAATTTGAGGCGTCGAAAAGAACCGACTCGTCTTGACTTCGCTACGAAATCGGAAAGGCTTGGCTCATGAAGCTATATCACTCCCCCGCTTCGCCCTTCGTGCGCAAGGTCATGGTGGTGCTGCATGAAACCGGCCAACTGGATGCGGTGCAATTGCAGGACACGACCCTGATACCCATGGCCCCGCCCGCGGATCTGGCGGCCAGCAACCCGCTGTCGAAGATTCCGGCGCTGGAACGGCCCGACGGCCCGACGATTTATGACAGCCGGGTGATCTGCGCCTATCTGGACGATCGCGCAAGGGCGGGACTTTATCCCGGCGGTGCCGCGCGCTGGTCCACCCTGACGCTGGAGGCGACGGCGGACGGGATCATGGAGGCGGCGGTTCTGATGACCTACGAGGCGCGTGTGCGACCCGAGGAAAAACGCTCGGCCGAATGGGTCGAGGCGCAGTGGAGCAAGGCCGCCCGCGCCATCGCCGCGATCGAGGCGCGCTGGATGAGTCATCTGCAGGGGCCTTTGGATATCGGACATATCGCGGTTGCCTGCGCGCTCGGCTATGTTGATTTCCGGCATGGCGTGCGCGACTGGCGCACGGAAAATCCCGCGCTGGCCGACTGGTTCGCGCTTTTCGAATCGCGCCCCGCCATGGTCGCCACCCGCCCGCCTGCCGCCTGACCGCAGGCGCAGCAAGGCCCGGCAACGCGGCAAATGGGTGACAGGAAAGGCAAACGGCCCACCTGCGCGCCTTTGACCGCTGGACGAAGGCGGGCCACACGGCTAGACACGCGCGCACAGATGTCGCGCAATGCGGCGCAGACCCATGCCCGGCTACGGGCGCAGGAAATGGAGCAAAACCTCGTGTCCCACGCAGAAGACAACGCAGGCACCCGGAGAGATTTCCTCTACTATGCCACCGCAGGCGCCGGAGCCGTGGTCGCAGGTGCCGCCATCTGGCCGCTGGTCAACCAGATGAACCCCTCGGCCGACGTTCAGGCACTTTCGTCGATTCGCGTCGATGTCGGCGGCGTCGAGACCGGCACGCAGATCAGCGTCAAGTTCCTCGGCAAGCCGGTGTTCATCCGCCGCCGCCGCGAGGAAGAAATCGCCGAGGCCCGCGCGGTGGATGTGTCCAAACTGCCCGATCCCATCGCGCGCAACGCCAATATTCCCGGCGAGGTGCCCGCAACGGACGAGAACCGTGCCATGGACGAAGCCGGTGAATGGCTGGTCCAGTGGGGCGTCTGCACCCATCTGGGCTGCGTACCGCTGGGCGATGGCGCGGGCGATTTCGATGGCTGGTTCTGCCCCTGCCACGGCTCGCACTATGATTCGTCGGGGCGCATCCGCAAAGGACCCGCGCCCGAGAACCTGCCGGTGCCGCTGGCGGAATTCGTCGACGACACAACGATCCAACTGGGATAAGGAAACAGCACATGTCCGGTATTCCGCACGATCATTACGAACCCAAGTCCCGTGGCGAAAAATGGGTCGAAAGCCGCCTGCCCATCATCGGCCTGATCTACGGCACGATCATGATCCCGACACCCAAAAACCTGAACTGGATGTGGATCTGGGGCATCGTCCTGGCGTTTTGCCTGGTGTTGCAAATCGTCACAGGCATCGTTCTGGCGATGCATTACACGCCGCATGTGGATCTGGCATTCGCCTCGCTGGAACACATCATGCGTGACGTCAACGGCGGCCACATGCTGCGCTATGTGCATACCAACGGGGCCTCGCTGTTCTTCATCGCGGTCTACGCGCACATCTTCCGCGGCCTCTATTACGGCAGCTACAAGACCCCGCGCGAGATCACCTGGATCATCGGCATGCTGATCTTCGTGCTGATGATGGCAACCGGCTTCATGGGCTATGTGCTGCCTTGGGGGCAGATGTCGTTCTGGGGCGCTACGGTGATCACCGGCCTGTTCGGCGCGATCCCCTTCGTGGGCGATGCGCTGCAGACCTGGCTGCTGGGCGGACCGGCGGTGGACAATGCCACGCTGAACCGCTTTTTCAGCCTGCACTACCTGCTGCCCTTCGTGATCGCGGCGCTGGTGATCGTGCATATCTGGGCCTTCCACACCACCGGCAACTCGAACCCCACCGGGGTCGAGGTGCGCCGCACCTCCAAGGCCGAGGCGGAGAAGGACACCCTGCCCTTCTGGCCCTATTTCGTGATGAAGGACCTGTTCGCGCTGGCGGTGATCCTGGTCGTGTTCTGGGCCGTTGTCGGGTTCATGCCCAACTATCTGGGCCACCCGGACAACTATATCGAGGCCAATCCGCTGGTGACGCCCTCGCATATCGTGCCGGAATGGTATTTCCTGCCATTCTACGCCATCCTGCGCGCCTTCACCTCCGAGGTCTGGGTGGTGCAGATCGCATCCTTCCTGACCGGCGGCATCATCGACGCTAAGTTCTTCGGCGTGCTCGCGATGTTCGGCGCGATCATCGTCATCGCACTGGCGCCCTGGCTCGACACGTCAAGCACGCGGTCGGGCCGGTATCGTCCGATGTTCAAATGGTGGTTCGCCCTGCTGGTCATCGATTTCTTCGTGCTGATGTGGCTGGGTGCCATGCCGGCGGAAGAGCCCTATGCCAGCTTTGCGCTGATCGGTTCGGCCTATTGGTTCGCCTATTTCCTCGTGATCCTGCCGCTTCTGGGCGTGATCGAGAAACCGGCGACACCTCCGGCGACGATCGAGGACGACTTCGATGCGCATTACGCACCCAATGTCGGCGGCACCAAGACCCTGCCCGACACCAACCCTGCCGAATGAGAAAAGGACCGGGAGCAATGTTCAAGAAAACCGCAATCGGTGCCGTTCTCGCCATCGCACTCGCCCCTGCCGCCGCCCTGGCGGCAGAGGGAGAGCAGCATGTGGAGGATTTCGCCTTTTCCTTCGAAGGCCCTTTCGGCACCTATGACCAGAACCAGCTGCAGCGCGGCCTTCAGGTCTATACCGAGGTTTGTGCCGCCTGCCACGGCCTGCAATACGTGCCGCTGCGCGCGTTGGCCGACGATGGCGGGCCATCCATGACCGACGATCAGGTGCGTGCCTATTCCGCCGAAATGTTCGAGGTGTTCGACGAAGAGCTGGACGATTACCGCCCCGCCATCCCGACCGACCATTTCCCGGCGAACACGGCGGCGGGTGCACCCGACCTCAGCATGATGGCCAAGGCACGGGCCGGTTTCCACGGCCCCTACGGGCTGGGGCTCAACCAGCTGTTCAAGGGGATCGGCGGCGCGGAATACATCGCCTCGCTCCTGACCGGCTATACCGGCGAGGAGAAAGAAGAGGCGGGAGCGCTTTTTTATGAGAACACCGCCTTTCCCGGCGGCTGGATCTCGATGGCGCCGCCGCTGTTCGACGAACAGGTCGAATATGCCGACGGACATGCCAACGACGTGCGCGCCATGTCGGAGGATGTCTCGGCCTTCCTGATGTGGGCGGCGGAACCCAAGATGATGGCCCGCAAACAGGCCGGATTCATCGGGGTCGTGTTCCTGACGATCCTGTCGGTATTGCTCTACCTGACCAACAAGCGCCTGTGGGCACCGTTCAAGGGTCGCAAGACCGACTGAACCCGCCCGCCCGCCTGGCCTTGACCCCCCGCAGGGAAATCTGCGGGGGATTTTCATTTCGCACCTGTCGGACAGGATCGGAAGCAAGGGCTGACGACCGATTGCAAACCGCATCAGTCCGGCAGTTGCGGCGCCTGTCCGGATCCCTCCAGCACCCATTCATAGACCCGGGCGACCTGCCCGGCTTCTGCGCATGCCCTGAAAAAGCGGAATTGCCGCCTCGGTCAGCATGTCCGGCCACACCATGCGTCGGACGAAACAGCCCTTCAACGGGAAGTCTGACCTGCCCGGAGACCGCGCGAGCGTCGAACCGTTCGGGATCAATGGCATTTTCAGCCAAGATAGCCTGTCCGCCCCGCAAGCCTTCTCAGGATCTCGCTCACGGTATGTCGGGAACCGACACGGATCGCGGCCATGCTGGCCCGCGTGTTGCCCCGGCCCGAAGGCCGGGGAAAGCGTATGTCAGGCGGCGACGTCGGCGACCTTGCGGATGCGCACCGGCAGGCCCTGGCGGACGGCGGCGCCGCTGACCGGTTCCAGCCACGTGCCGGCAACGCGGCGGGTCGGATCGGGGAATCCCAGATCGTTCACGTTCACTCCGGCCCCCACGAACGGATTTCCGCTATGGGCCTTGCCGTCGATCATGTGTTGCGCCGCGCCCAGTTCGCGGTGGCCGAACCCGTGTTCGATCCCCAGCGCCCCGCGCGCCACACCGTCGCTGACCAGCGCGACGCCTATCACCTTGCCGCCGGGGCTTTCGATCTCGATCGTATCGCCATGTTCGACCCCGGCGCGGCGGGCATCGATCGTGTTCACCATCACCGGATTGTTGGGCTTGATCATGCGCAGCCGGTCCAGCCCGGCCGAGTAGGAGTTGATCATGTTCGACTTGAACGAGAACGCCAGCAGCGGCCAATCCTGCTCGGGATAGACCTCGCGCATGGGCGTGCCGTCGGACAGGGCGGCGCGCTGGAAGCACGGCACGCCGCGCAGGTGCCGGCCGGTTTCGCTGTCGATGGCGCTGGCGACCTCTTCGCTGTAAAGGCACAGCGTCCGCGTCCACCGGTTGCCCAGCTTGTCGCCGTCATAGGCGGCCGTGTGTGGCTGGAACCGTCCGCCGCGCGAGTAAAGATGCGCGACCGGCCCGCGCTCGTCCTCGGGCAATGTCGCCTCGATCCGGGGCATCAGCGATGCGATTCCGGAATGGGCCACGTCCTCGGGTGTCGCGGCGGGCAGCGTATCGCCCTGGAACGCGATGTTGGCCCCGGCGCGCAGATAGAAATCCTCGGCACGGTTCAACGGGTGCAGGGTGCCATCAGCGGCGGCAATCGCGTTTTCACCGAACCCGGCCAGACCGAGACGCTTGGCGAGCGCGATAAAGAACGTCTCCATGCTGACCGGATCGCCCCCGGCGGTCTTGACCTGACGCGGTTCGATCACAGGCCAGCAGGCCGTGGTCATCCTGGTCAGATTGCCGGACCAGGCGCCGGTAAATCCCCAGACCTCGTACATGACCGAATCGGGGATGATATAGTCGGCGAAGGCATTGGTTTCGTTGATGAACCCGTCCACGGACACGTAAAGCGGCAGCTTGGCGGGATCGCGCAGCTTTTCCACGATGGCATCGCGCAGCCCGGCCTGCCCGTAGATCGGGTTGGCCATGCAGCCGATCACCGCCTTGATCGGATAGGGATAACCGTCCAGCGCCGACAGCAGATGCTCGGTCAGAACCGGCGGCGCCAGCTTGCGCCAGGGTGCCTTGGCCGGATAGGGATTCTCGCCCGCCGCCACCCTGGTCTTGTATTCCGACGACTTCTCGTAAGGGAATTTCGAGCGCGACAGGAACACGCCCTTGGGTTTGCGCATGTCGGGAAAGCCGGCCAGATCATAACGCGGACCATCGCCCACGCCGTTGAAGCTGCCGCCGCCATGGGCCGCGCCGCCTTTGTGGTTGAACGATCCCGACAACAGGTTCAGGGTCTGGATCCCGAACGCGGCGTAAAAGCCGGTGGCGTGCATCATGCCGCCATGACAATCCGCCACAGCGCGGCGTCCGGCGGCCTTGAACCGCTGCGCGATGTCGATGATGCGGCCCTCGGGGATGCCACATTCGGCGGCCAGCTCCGCCAGCGTCCGCTCGTTCGCGGACTGGCGCAGCAAGGTCAGGCTGGACGCGACTGCGACCGATGTGCCATCCGGCAGCTCCACCTGCGTCTCGACGAACAGGTCGCCGCGCGCGGCAGTGTCGGCAGGCGTCAAGCTGCCCTCCGCCAGAACCATGGGGCCGTCATTGTCGGCCTCGGCCTCGGCCAGTCCGAGATCGGATTTGCGCAGGAAACGCCCGTTCAGCGGATGACCTTCCTCGGTCACGACCAGATGAGTGGCGTTGGTGTGGCCGGTATCGTCCGCCGCGTCGGCAGCCTGCTGGCTGGGCAAGGACAGGAAATCGGCGGAATACCCGTCGTTTTCCAGCAGCCACTGGATCAGCGCCATCGCCAGCGCACTGTCCGATGCGGGGCGCACCGGCACCCAGTTCGAGCCTTGCGCCGAATTCACCACCGACGCGTTCAGCGCCGGGTCCACCACCACGTAATCCAGCCCGTTGACGCGGGCATCGGCGATCAGCCGCCCCTGCCGCTTGAACGGGTTGCCCGCCTGACTGGGAGCCGTGCCGATGAACAGGGCAAATTCCGCGTTGGAGAAATCCGGTTTGACGTGGGCGTTCTTGGCCAGATCGTTCATTACCGCGCCCGAGCCCATGCGGAAGGCCAGACCGCAATACGACCCGTGATGGCCGTAATTGCGCGTGCCGAATGCGTTGAACGCGAACCGTTTCAGCACCGCCGAGCGACCGTAATCGGTAGCCTCCATCACCAGAAGCTGGTTGGTTTTCGGCCCCAGCTCGGGCGCGTCCGGATCCACCGGCGTGTCGTAATCGTTCAGCGCGCGCAAGCCATCGACATGGCCTTCGCCGAACAGGTCGCCGCCTTCGCAGATCTCCTCGATGGCCTGCTCGAACGGGATGCTGATCCATTCGCCGCCGCCCCGCTTGCCGGCGCGTTTCAGAACCTTGGTCACGCGGTGTTCGCTGTCGATCTGCGCGATCATCGCATTGCCCCGCGCGCAGGCGGTCGAGCGATTCATTTGCCCCTTGCCGTCAAAGGCCGACACGCAGCGCAGCGCATCCTTGACCGGCATGGTCTCGTCCAGATGCGCGTCCGCCGAAAGCGGATGATAGGGGTTGCCCGACACCCGCAGCACCTCGTCGGTGTGGTTGTCGATGCGCACCCGCACGCCGCATTTCGTGGTGCAGCCATAGCAGACCGTGAAGGCGACGCGCTGATCGGGATTCAGCTCCAGTTCGCCGCTGGCCAGATCGACCCTGTATTCGGGGGCCAGCGCGTTGCCATAGATCGGATGGGCGGGCTTTTCGCCCGAACTTCCGGTGACGCCGCGGGCCATCTTTTCCAGCGGACCGGCATATCCGGCGGCAAAGGTTGCGGTGCCGGCGACGGCAACGCCACCCTGCACCATTCTGCGACGGGTCTTATCCATGAGAAGGAACTCCTTTTATGTCGGAGGAAACGGAGGGCTCCGCGGCACCGCCCAACGCGGCGCGCCACGGAACGAAAATGTCGATCAGCATCAGAACGGCCAGCCACAGTCCGAAACTGCCGATGATGCCCAGCAGGCCGGACGATCCCAGCGACAGGCTGTATTCGCTGAAACCGGCGGTCTGGCGCTGCACGGTCTGCACGTTCATCAGCACGACCCAGCGGAACATCCATGCCGTATGCAACGCCATCAGCCCGAGAACCCAGCCAAAGCCACGGATGCGCGGGCGCAGCAGCAGGATCAGCACGGCCAGGAACAGCACGCCCCCCGCACCCACGGCGCGGAACGTCGTCCAGCGCCAGTCGGGATTGGTCTGGACCGAATCCAGCGCCGCCGCCACCGAAGGGTCGCGCTGCGTCAGGCCAACACCGAACCACGCCGCCGCCGTTCCGCCGGCCAGCAGGCAGGCGATCAGCAGCACCTTCAGCATCTGGCGCGAGAACGGCCGGTCGCGCGGCGCGTCCGCCAGCGCGGGATCGGCGCGCAGATCGGCGGCGCGGGTGCCGGTGAACCGGTCGAGCACGAGCAGCAGGCCCGCCGCGCCGATCAGCCCAGTCACGACGAACATCACCGGCAGGAAATCGGTATGCCACAGCGGCCGGCCCTTCAGCACGGCGACCTCGTAGCCGGTATAAAGCGCAACGAACAGCGATGCGGCAAAGGCCCCGAGACCGGTCAGCACGATCAGCCAGCGCGGGCTGACCCAATCGCCCAGCCGCGCGATCCGTGCGACCCAACCGACGAAACCCTGCTCTTGCGCGCGCTCGGCCATGGGTTCGCGCCAGACCAGCCAGGCCAGCGCCAGCGTCAGAACCACGAACAGCGGCATGCCGATCGAGCCCAGCGACATCCACGACCACGGCGTGAAATGCGCATAGAAATGCCAGAACCGCAGCGGCTGGTGCAGGTCCGCCAGCAGCGATACCGGCGCGACGATGGCGGTGGAGGCAGCGGCCACAAGCGCCAGCCGAGCCGCGGGCTTCCAACGCTGGACCCCGAACACCGCGCCCGGCAAGGCCAGCCACAGCGTCGTGTAGGACAGCGCCACGAGAAAGAAATACTGCACCGCCCAGGGCTGCCAGGCCAGTTGGTAGCGCGGTGCGATCAACTCAATGCTCTGCATATTCATACCCCATTTCCTGACCGTCATGGTCGCGCACGTCCCAGAGGCCGGGTGCGGCCTGCGGACGGTCGATGAAGCGTTCGTCCATGCCCAGATAAAACACATGCGGCACGGTGTTCTTTTCCGGCTGCAGCACTTTCAGTTCGTCGAAATGTTCGTCGATCATCCGGCTGATCTGGCTGTCGGGATCGTTCATGTCGCCGATGATGCGCGCGCCGCCGACGCAGCTTTCGACGCAGGCGGGCAGCAATCCCGCCTCAAGACGGTGGGCGCAAAAGGTGCATTTGTCCGCCGTCTGGGTGCGCTCGTTGATGAACCGCGCGTCATAGGGGCAGGCCTGCACGCAATAGGCGCAGCCGACGCAACGGTCCGCATCCACCACGACGATGCCGTCCTCGCGCTGGAACGTCGCCTGCACCGGGCAGACCGGCACGCAGGGCGGGTTGTCGCAATGGTTGCACAGGCGCGGCAGCATGAATTGCGCCAGTTCGCCGGTTTCCTCGTTCTCGACCTCGTATTGCGACACGATGGTGCGGAATTTCCCCAGCGGCGCGGCGTTCTCGATATGGCAGGACACGGTGCAGGCCTGACAGCCGATGCAGCGGCGCAGGTCGATCAGCATCGCATAGCGTTTCGCGGGATCGCCCCCGCGGCGCGGCGGCTGGTCGTTGATACCGGCCTGCGCCACCCCGGCAAGCGGCATGAAGGCCGCCCCGGCGGTCAGCCGGGCAGTCTGGGTCATGAATAGGCGTCGGGCAAGATCCATGGCAAAGCCCCCTTTTATGTTCGCGGTTCATTCTGTTTCGAACTCTTCTAGCCGACAGCGCCCCTTGGGGGTTTGATCCAGCGCAAAGGCCGCTGCGCGGCTGGCCGCCATGCAAAAAACGCATGACTCGACATCGGGCCGATTCGCTGCCTGCAAGCTGACAAAACCATGTCAAGAAGCGGGAACCCGATGGCGTTGCGGCAAGTTGCCCCTCCACACCGACCCAAGAGGAGTTCGAGATGTACGGCATCTTTTACCTGATCGGCCTGATCGTCGTTGTTCTGGCCCTTCTGAACCTGATCGCATGAGAATGGAGACCGAGATGAAACCGACAACACCCGGCGCCGGAACAAGCGCCGACCAACAACACGCAGCCGATGTCGCTTCCGATGCGGCAGCGGACGTGAAACAGACCGCCAAGGATATGGCCGACAGCGCCAAGGCCGAGGCAGCCGCCCGCGCCGGGGCGGCCCGCGACAGCATGGCCGAAGAGGTCTCGGACTTCGCGTCGGCCCTGCGCACGGCCGCGGGCGAATTGCGCAGCGGTTCGCCGCAGGAACGCACGCTGGGCCAGATCGCCGAAGGACTGGCCGACGCCTCGGACACGATCCGCAACAAGGATCTGGGCGAGGCAGCGCGCGACATCAGCGATTTCGCCCGCCGCAACCCGCTGGCCTTCCTGGGCGGGGCCGCGCTGGTCGGCTTTGCTGCGACGCGCTTTGCCAAGGCATCGACGGATGGCCACGCGGGCAGCACGACGCATACGCGCGGCCATTCGCCCTCCGCACCGGCACAACCCGTCCCCGCCACCCCGAAATCGACAGGAGGCACGGCATGAGCACCGATCCCGAGACACACAAGACCACCACCGGAATGTTCACCGATGTTCTGGACCATGTCAGCACGCTGGTGCGCAAGGAGGTTGATCTGGCCCGCGCCGAGATCAGCGAGAACCTGTCCAAGGCAGGGGTCGCGATCGGTTTGCTTGTCGGGGCAGCTGTCATCGCGCTGACCGCCCTGAACGTGCTGAGCGCGGCACTGGTGGCCGCACTGACCGAAGCCGGACTCGAAGCGGGCTGGAGCGCGCTGATCGTGGGCGTGGCGCTTGCCGTCATCGCCTTTGCGCTGATGAGCAAGGGACTGAGCGACCTGAAGCTGTCCAGCCTGGCCCCCACCAGAACGGCGAAGAATGTTCAACGCGACGCAAAAGCCGTCAAGGAGGTTTACAATGACAAGTGAGACCCAATCCCCCGCTGAAATCGAGCGCGAGATCGAAACCGAGCGCGCCGAACTCAAACGGTCGATGGAAGATATCCAGGACCGGTTCTCTATAGATGGCATCGTGCGGCAGGTCGGCGATCAACTGCGCGAACACGGCGGCGATTTCAGCCGCTCGGTGGCGCAAAGCGCGCGTGACAATCCCCTCGCGCTTGCCGTCACCGGGGTCGGACTGGCCTGGCTGATCTTTGGTAATGGCCGCAGCGATCACGACGACGATGATCGCGATTACGATCATTATGACACGCCCGACCGAACGGTGCGGACCCGTGCCCGGGTCAGATCCCGGCCCGTCTCGCGGCGTCCCGCGCCGACGCACACGCCGCCACAGCGCGACCTGCCGTCATGGGCGCATGGCGTCGAACCCGCCTACGGTGTCGATGCCGACCACCCGCCGTTTCGCGAACAGACCTCCCCGTCCAGCTACGGGGACTCGTCGGGCGGTGCCGGATCGACGGTCTCGGCCAAGGCCTCTTCCATGGCCGGAAGCGTTTCCGACGCAGCCAGCAACGCCTCGGACAAGGCGGCGGACGCTTGGGACAGCACCAAATCGGGTCTGTCCGACGCCGCCAGCAGCGCAAAGCAACGCGCCGACGCCATGCGCCGCAAGCTGAGCGAAGGCACCGAACATCTGGGTGAAGAAGCCCGCGCGCGTGTCGTTGCGGCCCGCGAACGCGCTGTCGAGGCGCGCCATCAGGCCGAACGGTCGCTGCGCCGCGGGGCGGATCATGCGGTCGATTTCTACGAAGACCATCCGCTTGTCGCGGGCGCGCTTGCACTTGCGGTCGGAGCCGCCATCGCGGGCGCCCTGCCCCGGACGCGGTTCGAGGACGAGCATATGGGTGCGTCGAGCGACGAGCTGTTCGAAGAGGCCGAGCGCATCTACGAAGAGGAGCGCGACAAGGCCGCAAAGGTCGCGCAGGCGGGCCTTTCCGAGGCCAAGAAGGTCGCCGAGGAAACCCGCGAAGACATCGACGACCGCGCCCCCGGCGACAAATCGGCCGTCGAAGCCGCCGCCGACAAGGCCAAGGCGGCAGGCGAGCGGGTGGCCGATGCGGTCAAGGACGAGGCCGACAAGGAAAATCTCGGCAAACCCAAGACCTGATCCCCCTCCGCCGGCCCCACGCGGGGCCGGCGATGTCCAGCAGCAGGAGTTATCCATGGCCCGTGGCCGCGAAGCAGAGAAACCGACCCGCATCCCCGCGAAGGGATGGAAAGACATCGCGATGCGCGTCAAGGACGAGATCGCGGAGGATCACGTCACGCTGATTGCGGCGGGTGTCGCGTTCTATGCGCTTCTCGCGCTTTTCCCGGCGATTACCGCGGTGATCGCCATCGCCGGTCTGGTTCTCGATCCTTCGGACATCGTCTCGCAGCTTGACACGCTGTCGGGATTCCTGCCCGCCGATGTCAGCGAGATCGTCATCGGTCAGGCGCAGAAGGTGGCCGGAAGCGAATCCAAGGGTCTTGGCCTGGCGGCGATCGTCGGTATCCTCATCGCGCTCTATTCCTCGTCCAAGGGCGTGGGCAGCCTGATCGAAGGTTTGAATGTCGCCTATGACGAGGAAGAAAAGCGCGGTTTCATCAAGCTCAAGGCACTGACGCTGGGGCTGACGCTGCTGCTGATCGTCGGCTTTATCATGGGCATCGGTCTGACGCTGGCCCTGCCGGTTATTGTCGGCCTGCTGCCGTTGGGCGCGGGGACGAAAATCGCCGTGACGGCAGGCAGTCTGATCGTGATGCTGATCCTGGCGTTGCTGGGGCTGGCGGTGATGTATTCCTTCGGCCCCTCACGCGAGCGGCCCGAGTGGAAATGGGTGACGCCCGGCGCGATAACGGCCTTCGTGGTCTGGATCGTGGCATCGGCGGGCTTTGCGATCTATGTCAGCAATTTCAGTTCATATAACGAAAGCTTCGGATCGTTGGCCGGTATTGTCGTGTTGCTGCTGTGGCTGTGGATCTCGGCGCTTGTCGTGCTGATGGGGGGCGAAATCAACGCCGAGATGGAAGCGCAGACACGCTATGACACCACCACCGGCCCGGACGAGCCGATGGGCGAGCGGGGCGCACGAAAAGCCGACAAATTGGGCGAAGCCAGCGGTTGAGCGCGACCGGTCGCAGTTCCACCCCCCCGGCTTACGTCTCGGGCGCTTCGGACAGCACCACGTCATATCCCCAGCACCGGCGCAGATTGGCAAGCGTCGCATCGCGCGTATCCGGATCGAGCGGCACGCCGTCGCGCTGGATATGGCGCAGCTTGAGACGACGGTCGCCCAGCAAATCGACATCGACCACCTGGATGTCCGGGTCCGAAACCGAAACATCCAGCGAGCGCGCGAGCGTGTCGCGGACCTCGCGATAGCCGCGCTCGTCGTGGATGGCGGTGATCGTGTGGAACGGGTCCGCCGCGTCGTCGCTGAGCGCGAACAGGCGAAAGCGGCGCATCACCTCGGGGCCTAGGAATTGCTGCACGAAACTTTCGTCGCGGAAATTCGCCCACGCGTCCTTGAGCACGCCGCGCCAGTCGCGCGCACCGGCGATGTCGGGAAACCACTCGCGGTCCTCGTCGGTCGGTGCCTCGCAAACCCGTTTGATATCCTGCATCATCGCAAAACCCAGCGCATAGGGATTGATCCCGACCGCGCGCGGATCGTCGAAATCCGGCTGGCTCACCACGTTGGTATGGTTGTGCAATATCTCCAGCATGGCGCCGTCGCTCAATTGCCCCGTCTCGTGCAGCCGGGTCATGATGTAGTAATGCACGAAACAGGCGCAGCCCTCGTTCATCACCTTGGTCTGACGCTGGGGATAGAAATACTGCGCGATATTGCGCACGATCCGCAGGATCTCGCGCTGCCAAGGCTGCAACACGGGGCTGTGACGTTCGAGGAAATAGAGCAGATTTTCCTCGGGCAGGTCCATCGCGCGCTTGCGCTCCTGCGCCGCCTCGTCGGTCGGGGCGGGCGTGCGGTCACGCTCGAACGCGTCCCAGAGGTAATGGGCGGATCGTTCGGCGTCGAGTTGCCGTTCCCGCTCCCGTTCGCGCTCGGCACGCAAGGAGGGCGATGGCGGGCGGCGGTGACGAAAGACGCTGGTCTGCATCAGCGAATGCGCGGTATCGAGAAGCTGCTCGACCTCGCGTTCGCCGTGGCGTTCTTCGCAGCGCGCGATGAACCCGCGCGCATAATCCAGATAGTCGAGGATGCCCGGCGCATCGGTCCATTGCCGGAACAGGTGGTTGTTCTTGAAGAAATGGTTGTGCCCGAACGCGGCATGCGCGATCACCAGCGCCTGCAACGCCATGGTGTTGTCTTCCATGCAATAGCTAATGCAGGGATCGGAATTGATCACGATCTCATAGGCCAGCCCGCGCGCGCCCTTGCGGTAAAGCTGTTCGTCGCGCATGAAATGCTTGCCGAAGGACCAGTGCCGATACATCAGCGGCATGCCGTTGGAGGAATAGGCGTCCAGCATCTGCTGGGACGAGATGATTTCGATCTGGTTGGTGTAGATATCCAGCCCCAGATCATCCAGCGCCACCTGTTCGATGGCGTCATAGGCGCGACGGATCGTGTCGAAATCCCACTCGGCACCTTCAAAGATCGGCGCGGTTTTCAAGGGTCGTTCAGACATCGGCCACCTGCCCTCCCTTTCGGACGAACAATTCGCGGAACACCGGATAGATGTCGCCGGGGCTGGCGATCCGCTTCATCGCGAAATTGGGCCATTGCGCCGCCACGCCACGATAGGCACGCCAGAGTTCCATTCCGTTGGCCTCGCTCTGCATCAGCCCCGCCTCGTTTTCCTCCAGAATCTCGATATAGGCGAAATACTGGCAGAGCCGCATCAGCTCGTCGCTCAGCAGCGCGGCGCAGGTGGCTGAATCTCCACGATAATTCTCGCCATCCGAGGCCTGGGCGGCATAGATGTTCCACTCCGACGGCGGATATCGCGCGTCAATGACCGTTTTCATCTCGGTCAAGGCGCTGCTGACCACGGTGCCGCCGCTTTCGCGGGAATGAAAGAAGGTTTCCTCGTCCACTTCGCTGGCGACCTGGGTGTGGCGGATGAAGACCAGTTCGATCTTGTCGTAACGCTGCTTGAGAAACAGATGCAGCAGCACGAAGAACCGCTTGGCAAGATCCTTTTCACGCTCGCCCATCGAGGCCGACACGTCCATCAGGCAGAACATCACCGCATTCGTGGCCGGTTCCGGGTGCATCTCGAAATGCCGATAGCGCACATCCAGCGGATCGACGAAGGGAATCCGGCGCTGCCGCCGCCGCAACAGGTCAAGGTCGTCGCGCAGGGCGGACAATTCCGCCGGATCGGCCTCGCCGGCGCGCACCTGCGGTTCCAGTTCCGCGATCCGCTGCTCCAGCGCCCGCATCTCGTCGGTTTTCGGACGGCGCAGGGCGATCCGGCGACCGATGGCATTGCGCATCGTGCGCTCGACGCTGAGATTTGCGGGCGTGCCGGCGACGGTATAGCCCATGCGTTGCGGTCTGGCGGCGGTGATTTCCTTGAGGCTCAGCTTGATCAGATCCGGCAATTCCAGATCCTCGAAGAACAGGTCGAGAAATTCGTCGCGTGACAGCACGAACAGGAACTCGTCCTCGCCCACACCGTCCGGCGCGCCCTCGCGCCCCTGCCCCCCGCCAGCACCGCCCGGAGGCTTCTGGATCCGGTCACCGGCGCGAAAGCTGCGGTTGCCGCTGAGAACGACCTGCCGTTTGCCCCCTTTCGAGGAATGGCGGAAACTCGGTTCGGAGATCCCCTCGGCGGGAACCGAGACCTTCTCGCCCTGATCGACATCGGCAATGTCGCGGCGGCGGACGCTTTCATCGACGGATTTCTTGACGCTTGCGCGGACCCGGCCGATGAACCGCCGCCTGTTCCCGAGACTCTTGCCTTTCGGGTTCAGCCTGCGGTCGATAAAGTGGCCCATCTGCTCTCGCTACTCCCTGCTGTCATCCTGCCTTGTTGACGCGCATGTACCATTCGACCAGCCGGCGGACCTGCCGTGGCGTATAGCCGCGCGCGGTCATGCGGTCGATGAATTCGGCGTGCTTGGCCTCGGTTTCCTTGTCGCGCTTGGCGCCAAAACTGATCACCGGCAAAAGATCCTGCACCTGCCCGAACATCCGCTTTTCGATCACCCGGCGCAGCTTTTCGTATTTGCGCCAATCGGGATTGCGACCATGGTTCTCCGCCCGCGCGCGCAGCACGAACTTGACCACCTCGTTGCGGAAATCCTTGGGATTGGCGATCTCGGCGGGTTTCTCGATCTTGGCCATCTCCTCTTCCAGGATCTCGCGGTCGAACAGCTGCCCGGTATCGGCGTCCTTGTAATCCTGATCCTCGATCCAGGCATCGGCATAGGCGATGTAACGGTCGAACAGGTTCTGGCCGTAATCGGAATAGGATTCCAGATACGCCTTCTGGATCTCGTTGCCGATGAATTCGGCATAACGCGGCGCCAGTTCGTCCTTCATGAAGGACAGATAGCTGCTTTGCACATCGTCGGAAAACTGTTCGCGCCGCACCGCCTGTTCCAGCACATAAAGCAGATGCACCGGATCGGCCGAGATTTCCTCGGTATCGTGGTTGAACGTCTCGGACAGCACCTTGAAGGCGAAACGGGTGGAAATGCCAGTCATGCCCTCGTCAACGCCCGCCATGTCGCGGTATTCCTGAACCGAGCGCGCCTTGGGGTCGGTGTCCTTCAACGTCTCACCGTCATATACCCGCAACTTGGAATAGAGCGGCGAATTCTCGTGCTCCTTCAGCCGTGTCAGCACGCTGAACCGGCCCAGCATTTCCAGCGTTTCGGGCGCGCAGGGTGCATCGCTCAGGCTGCTTTCGCGCAGCAGTTTCTCGTAGATCTGCGTTTCTTCGGTGGCGCGCAGGCAATAGGGCACCTTGACCACGCTGATCCGGTCGAGGAAGGCCTCGTTGTTGCGGTTGTTCTTGAATTGCTGCCACTCGGCCTCGTTCGAGTGGGCGACGATGACGCCCTGATAGGGGAATGCGCCAATATTCTCGGTGCCCGTATAGGACCCCTCCTGCGTTGCCGTCAGCAGCGGATGCAGCACCTTGATCGGCGCCTTGAACATCTCGACGAATTCCATCATCCCCTGCGTGGTGCGGTTCAGCGCCCCGGAATAGCTGTAGGCGTCGGGATCGTTCTGGCTGAAATCCTCCAGCTTGCGGATGTCGAGCTTGCCCACCAGGGTCGAGATGTCCTGATTGTTCTCGTCGCCCGGCTCGGTCTTGGCGACGCAGATCTGGCGCAGCCGCGACGGATAGAGCTTGACCACCGAGAATTTCGAGATGTCGCCATCGAACTCTTCCAGCCGCTTGACGGCCCAGGGCGAAATCAGCCCCGTCAGCAACCGGCGGGGGATGTTGTACTTGCCTTCCAGCAGATCGCCCATCTGCGTGCGGTCGAAAAGACCAAGGGGAGATTCAAAGATCGGGCTGATCTCGTCGCCGGCCTTCAACACATAGACCGGCTCCTGTTCCATCAGGGCCTTGAGCGTTTCGGCGAGCGTGGACTTGCCGCCCCCGACCGGCCCCAGAAGGTAGAGGATCTGCTTGCGTTCCTCCAATCCCTGACTGGCATGGCGGAAGAACCCCACGATGCGCTCGATGGTTTCCTCGACGCCGAAAAGGTTCTGAAACGGCTTGTACCGCTTGATCGTGCGATTGTGGAAAATCCGGCTCAGCCGTTGATCCTGGCTGGTATCGACCAGTTCCGGCTCGCCGATTGCCGCGACCATCCGCTGGGCGGCGGTGGCCCGCATGCCCGCATCCTCGCGACATCCCAGCAGATAATCCTGCAAGGTCATCTCGGTGAGCTTGGTGCGCCCGTATTCTTCTGCAAACTGCTTGAAAACTTCCATACCGGCTCCTCTCCGCTATGACGGCCCCTCATCCGGCCGTTTGTATTCCTCCAATCTTAACATGGGGTGCAATCGGTTGCTTTCCAATCACATCGAGTTTCCCGATTGTCATTATTCCAGATGCGGGCGGTTGATTCGGACCATCAGGATACCTGTTTTTTGCGCAGGCCGGGACAGTGGGCCGATGGTCAGGCCCTGCACGATGATCGGGAAGTCGCCAGCAAAAGCACGTTCGGCCATTGCACGCGGATCCGCGACATTCGCCTGCAACGCGCCGGCACACAGCGGGGAAGCCCGCATTCCCTCCAGCAGCGAGTCCGGAAATGCGATATGACAACTCCGCCGGCGGCGCGCGTCGTGCCACGCCTCATCCTCGGCCGTCGTCCAGCCCCGCCAGTATCTTGTCCAAGCTCGCCGGGTAATCCCGCACCCGCACGCCGCTCGCGTTGTAGATCGCGTTGGTAATGGCGGCGCCGGCGCCGCAGATGCTCAGTTCGCCGATCCCCTTGGCCTGGATCGGGCTGGCCCAGTCGTCACGCTCGTCCAGAAGAACGACGTCGATCTGCGGCACGTCGGCGTTCACCGGCATATGGTATTCGGCAAGATCGCGGTTCACGATATGCCCGTCGCGGGGATCGTGCATCAACTCCTCGGTCAGCGCCATGCCGATGCCGAAGGTCATCCCGCCGATACACTGCGACCGCGCGGTCTTGTGGTTCAGGATGCGCCCGGCAGCAAAGGTCCCCTGCATCCGGCGCACCCGTGTCTCGCCCGTCACGGCGTTGACTGCGACCTCGGTGAAGAAGGTGCCGAAGGTGGCCTGCCGCGTCTCCTCGCGCGTTTTGCCGGGTTCGATATGGCCCTCGGCGGTCAGCGTGCCGTCCGACAGGCCGGCAAGATCGGTTGTCTTGTTCGCCGCGATCGCCTTGCCGTCCTTGAGAGTGAGATCGGTCTCGGCGCAGTCCAGCCGCGCGGCGATCTGCGCCCGCAGGTTCCGGCAAGCAAGATAGACCGCCGACCCGGTCGAAGAGGCGCCCATCGACCCGCCCGACCCCGAACCGGGGGGCAGATCGGTATCGCCAAGCCGCGTGGTGACGCGGTCGAGTGGCAGGCCCAGCATCTCGCCCGCGATCTGGGTGAGGATCGCATAGGTGCCGGTGCCGATATCGGTCATGTCGGTTTCGACGACGGCGCGGCCATCGGCGGTCAGCGACACGCGGGCGCGCGCCTCGGCCAGGATATTGACACGGGTGGCGCAGGCCATCCCCAGACCGATCAGCCAATCGCCCTCGCGCCGCGTGCCGGGGCGCTGGCGTTGGTTCCAGCCGAACCGGGTGGCCCCGTCATCCAGCGCCCGGCGCAGCGTGTGCGAGGAAAACGGCTTGCCGGTGCTGGGGTCCGTGTCGGGAATGTTGCGCCGCCGCAGATCGACGGGGTCGACCCCCGTGGCCTCGGCCAACTCGTCCATGGCGTTTTCCAGAACCGTCACACCGACCGCTTCGCCCGGCGCGCGCACCGATCCGGCGCAGGTGCGGTTGAGGCGCGCCACATGAAACCCGATCTGGCGGTTTTCGCCGCCATAAAGAAACGGCGTCGCCTGCGTTGCCGGTTCGGCAAAGGTCTCGCCGGGCAGGTTCGATACCCAGGCGTCATGGCCGATACCGGTCAGCCGGCCCTCGGCATCGGCGGCCAGACGGATGCGCTGGCGCGTCTCGGACCGGCGCATCGTCGTCTCGAACACCTGCTGACGGCTGAGCGCGACCGAGACCGGCCGGCCCAGGTCGCGCGCGGCTAGCGCCGCCGCCACGGCCTCGGGCGCGATGCCCAACTTGGACCCGAAACCGCCGCCGACATAGGGCGAAAGAAGCCGCACGTTGGCGGGATCGATGCCCAACGAATCCGCGATTTCCTTGCGGTTGTGTTTCAGCATCTGATAGCTGCCGCGCAGCACGAGATCGTCCCCATCCCACGACGCAATGGCGCCGTGCGGCTCCATCGCCGCGGAATTGTGGCCCGGCGTGGTGTAGGTGACATCAATGCTGTGGGCGGCCTGCGCCATCGCGGCGTCGAGATCGCCTTGCGAGGATTGCTTGTCCTCCGGCGTCTCAAAGGCCGCGTCCTCGGGCCGATATGTGCCCTCCGTCTCCTCGTAGTCGATGCGCAGCGACGCCGCCGCGTCCCGCGCGGCCTCGAAGGTTTCGGCGACGACCAGCGCGATCGGCTGGCCGAAATAGGCGATGCGCGAGGGGTCCTGCACCGGTGCCTCGCCAGCACCGCCCTGCGCGGGATTGCGCAGCAGACGCCTGTCGGTGATGACGGCAAGGATGCCCGGCCGGTCGAGAATGTCCTGTGCCGCAACGTCGCTGACCCGGCCGGTGGGAACGGTCGCGCGGGCGAGAACCCCGTGGCACAGGTTATCGACCGCCCATTCATGGGCGTAGGTCGCGGTGCCGCTGACCTTCAGCGGGCCGTCGGGGCGGTCCATCGCCGTGCCGATGAGACCCTGCGCCATGTCGTCCAGCCGGCGGGCGTGATCCGGCGCGTCCATCTTGTGATGTTCGCTCATGTGCGCTCCTCCGTCGCCTCGGTCAGCACCGACACCAGCAGCCGCCGCGTGAGATCTATCTTGAACTCGTTGCCGCCCTGCCCCTGCGCGTCGGCCAGCAGGATATCGGCGGCACGTTCGAAAACCTCACGGGATGGCACCTCGCCGATCAGCGCGGCCTCCGCGTCGCCATCGCGCCAGGGGCGGGGCGCGATGCCCCCGAAGGCCAGCGCGGCGCTGGCGATCCGGCCGCTGTCCACACGGATCACGGCGGCGACCGATGCGAGCGCAAAGGCGTATGAGGCACGATCCCGCACTTTTCGGTAGATCTGGCGCCCCTGAGGCGGCGGTGGCAGCAGAACTGCGGTGATCAAATCGCCCGGCTCCAGCACTGTTTCGATATCCGGCCATTCACCGGGCAGGCGGTAGAAATCATCCAAGGCCACGACGCGCCGTTTGCCGTCCGCCCCCTCGACCTCGACCCCTGCCCCCAGCGCGAGCATCGCGACCGCCATGTCGCTGGGATGGGTGGCGATGCAATGCGCGCTGGCGCCGAGGATCGCATGCAGCCGCGTGACGCCCCCGATCGCTCGACACCCCGACCCCGGATCGCGCTTGTTGCAGGCCATGGCCGTGTCGTAGAAATAGGGGCAGCGGGTGCGTTGCAGCAGATTGCCGCCGGTCGTCGCCTTGTTGCGCAACTGCCCGCTGGCACCGGCCAGCAGCGCACGCGACAGGACCGCATAATCCCGTCGCACCGCCGCGTGATTGGCCAGGTCGCTGTTGGTCACAAGCGCACCGATGCGCAGGCCGGCGTCTTCGGTGGTCTCGACCCTGTCGAGGTGCAGATGGGTGATATCGACAAGGGTGCTTGGCGTCATCACCCCCAGCTTCATCAGGTCGAGAAGGTTGGTGCCGCCGGCGATGAACGCCGCCCCCTCGCGACCGGCCGCCGCCGTCGCGTCGCCGGGGCCGAGGGCGCGGACATAGTCGAAAGGTTTCACGCGCGCGTCCTTTCCGCCGCGACCGCAAGGATCGCATCGACGATGTTGGGATAGGCCGAACAGCGGCAGAGATTGCCGCTCATGCGTTCGGATATCTCGGTTGCGTCGGGTTTCGTCGCGCCGGTCAGATCGTCCGTCACGTGACTGGGCCAGCCGTCGGCCATCTCCTCCAGCATGGCGGTGGCCGAACAGATCTGCCCCGGCGTGCAATAGCCGCATTGATAGCCGTCATGCGCCACGAAGGCCGCCTGAAGCGGCGACAGGTCGTCCGGTCCGCCCAACCCTTCGATGGTGATGATCTCGTCATGGTCATGCATGCAGGCCAGCGCGAGACAGGCATTGATGCGCCGCCCGTTCAGCAGAACCGTGCAGGCGCCGCATTGGCCGTGATCGCAGCCCTTCTTGCTGCCGGTCAGGCGCAGGTGGTCGCGCAACGCGTCCAGCAGCGTTGTGCGCGGATCGATGTCGAGGTGGTGCGTCGTGCCGTTCACGTGAAGTCTGGTCTGCATGATGCGTCCTTCCATCGGCGTTCCCGTGCAGGAGCCAACGTGGAAAACGCGAAATCGGTTCCGCCTGCAATGGCGGTGGCGGCGTCAATCCCGCTTGGCCGGGGACAGCGACGCGTAAAAGGCCGCCAGTGCCGCGATGGCGTCATCGTCCAGATCCTGCGCCGCCTTGCGCATCAGGGCGGCCCGTGGCCCGCCGCCATGCGCGCCGCTGCGCCACAGTTCCATCTGCGCGCGCAGATAGGGCGCGGGCAACCCGGAGAGCGACGGGAACAGCTCGGACGCCTCGGTTGCACCGGGGCCGTGACAGGCGCGGCAGGCAGGCACATCGGGATCGCCCGGCGCGGCGTTGGCCAGGGCGCGCCCGCGCGCCGCCAGATCGGGCGGGACATCCCCCGCGCCCGCACCGGCCGGAGTCCGGGCGGCAAACCATCCGGCCAGATCGTCGAGCGCCTCATCGGAGAGTTCGCTGACCGCCTGGGCCATGATCCCGCTGGCACGCGTGCCGTCGAGATACGAGCGCAGCGCCGTCTTCAGATAGGCGGCGTTCTGGATATCCAGCCTTGGCACATGGTCCGAGCCGCCCTGTCCATGACAGCCCAGGCAATAGGCGCGCGGGCGTTCGGCCTCGGGCCACCGGGTCAGAGCCGCGTATCGCGCACCGTCCATCCCCTGCCGCACCGCCGCCAGAAAGGCGACGACCGGCCAGACGTCGTCATCGCGCGGCGCCGGCCATGCTGGCATGCCGCTCATCTTGACACCGTTGGCGACGATCCAGTGCAGGTGGTGCGGCTGCCAGTCCTTCACCGCCGTCTCGATGTGCGGCGGGGCGGGCACCATCGCCGCAATCGTGGCCGTCTGCTCCTGTCCCGGCGCAGCGTGGCAGGGGCGGCAGGCGGTATCGTAATGGCGCGCGCCCAGTTCGATCAATGCGGAATCGTCCAGATCGGGCACCTGCGCCTTTGACGGGGCGCGCAACCGGACGGCATTGCGATATGTGGCGTGCAGCACCCACGAAACACCCGGCAGATGCCCTGCCCGCGCCGACACGTTGTAAAGACCGAACGCCACCACCGCGCCGCCGGCCAGCGCGCCCAGGATCGCCAGAACCGCCAGTGTCTGCAGCACGCGTTTCATGGCTGCACCTGCGCCGGATTCAGCGCCCGCGCCGTCAGCATCAGCCCGGCGACCAGATAGATCGGCGTGCCGATCGCCAGCATCAGGAGGCCGCCTATTTGCTGCCCCGTGAGATCCGGCGCGGTGCCGCAGATCTCGGCGTAAAGGTCGCGCGGCGCCAGCACCAGCAATGCCCCCAGCAGCGTCATGTGCATCGAGGTCAAAAGCAGCCCGCCCGCCCCCGCCAGCGGCTGCGGCGCGCGCAGACACCCGGCCCAGACCAGCACGCCCGCCAGCAGGAAGCTGCCCTGTTCGGCGACGAAACCCGGCCCCGAAAGGAAAGCCAGCCCGTGCGCCCCCGGCAGATGCCAGGCCCAGACCACCGCGAATTCGACCGCCGCCGCCAGCAGCGGCGAGATCGCCAGCCGGTCGGACAGACGCGGCGCACCGATGACCAGAAGCGGTGCGATCACGGCGACAAGCATCATGTGGCGCAGCATGTGGGCCGCGAACTCGGCCCCCAGCCAGCGCGCCAGCGGCGCGGTCCAGAAGATCGCGGCCAGAGCCACGGCGGATATGAAAGCCGCACGCCTCATCCGCAACTCCGGATGAACAGCGCGGGCAAGGCGACATAGAGGACGCCCAGAGCCGAAATCACCGACAGCAACACCGCGGCGTGGCCGAGAAACTGGTGACGGTCCTCGGCCTCGCCCAGCGGGTTGCGGTAATCGCCGGTCGTGCGCACATCCCATTGCACCCAGGCCCGCCAGCCCAGCCAGCCGATCAGCCCCAGCGCCAGCAGGGTCAGCGCGCCGATGCCGAGACGCAATGTGCCGATTGAATCCGGCGCTTTGGCGCAGACCACCGCCGCGGCGGCGTAACAGATCACGAAATGCACGGCCCATGTGGCCGGGGCCAGGGTGATGCGCCACAGGCTCTCGCGCTCCTCGCGGAATTCGCGGCGCTCCTCGTCGGGGGCGGGTTGGTGTTCGGCCATCACAGCACCCTCGGGGCAAGGCCGATGACCGCCCCCGCCACCAGCGCGGTCAGGCACAGGAAATGCCAGAACAGCGTCACGTTCCACAGATCCGCATCATAGCGCGGCGTCAGCTTGCCGGCGAAACTGCCGGCCAAACAGTAAAGCTGCATGATGATGCCGACCAGCGCATGTGCCGAAACCCAGACCATCAGCGCCCACATCAAGGCTGGATAGACATGCGCGGAGGGCGTGAGGTCCAGAACCGACAGGATCAGCGCGCCCGCGCCGCCTGCCGCCAGCACCGGCGCGGCGACCAGCGCGGCGCGCGCAGCCGCGACACGGCCCGCCCGGTTCCATTCCCGCGCACCCAGCGTCAGCGCCCACGACAAAACCAGCGCCAGCGTGGCCAGCGCCACCCAACCGGCAGCGGCATGTTGCGCGCCTTCGGGCGGGAAATCGGCCTTGGCGGTCCAATAGAAGAAGAACCCGAAAACCACGCTGGCAAAGGCCGTGGCATCGCCCAGCATGGTGATCCAGACCGCCCACCACCCCACCGCCTTGGGCCCCGAGGCATAGGTCGGCAGGCGCAGGCCCAGCCCGGCATCTCGCATCTCGTGTGCGGGCGGGCGCGCGGTGGCGGTCCAGAGCCAATAGACGATGCACACGATCGCGAAGGCGGCGCAGATAATGGCGGGCGGATACATGTGGAAGGTGGGAAAGATGAACGCGCCGCCGGTGAACGCCGCCGCCCAGAGCGTGATCCATGTCGGGCCGGTGACACGCTGCGCCAGTTCCGGCGTCGCGTCGATCACGCTGGTGACAAGCGTTTCGCGGTGGCCGTGCGGGCTGTCGGGCAGGTAATAGCGCCCGGCATCCATCCTCTCGACCAGCCCTTTGTCGTCCCAGAGCGGATAGCGCGACGTGATATGCGGGATCGAGCGCGCGCCCCAGTATTCCTCGGGCACGTCATGGCTCCATTCCAGGGTGCCCGCATCCCATGGGTTGCGCGCTATCCGGGGCTGGCTGCCCTTGGGCCGCAGCAGATCCCAGACGAAGACGGCGAATCCGGCAGCGATGACAAAGGCCCCGACGGTCGAGATCAGGTTCAGCCAGCCCCAGCCCATCCCGTCGGAATAGGTGAACACCCGGCGCGGCATGCCCAGCAGCCCGGTCAGGTGCATCGGCAGGAAGGTGACGTTGACACCGGTGAAGATCAGCCAGAAGGCCCAGCGGCCCAGACGGTCCGACAACATCTTCTTGCGGATGAACGGATAGAAGTAATAGACGCCGCCGATCACCGGCAGGACCATGCCTCCGAACAACACGTAATGCAGATGCGCGACGATGAAATAGGTGTCATGCACCTGCCAGTCGAACGGCGCGATGCCGATCATCACGCCGGTCAGTCCCCCGGCGGTGAAGATCGCCAGCGCCCCGGCGATCCAGAGCATCGGCAGGCTCATCCTCACGCGGCCCGCGATCAGCGTCGCGGCGAAGGCGAGCAGCTGGATGCCGGTGGGGATCACCACCGCCTCGCTTGCCGCCGAGAAGAACCCCAGGCTGATATTGGGCAGCCCCGTGGTGAACATGTGATGCACCCAGAGGCCGAAGCTGAGGAACCCGGTGCCGACAGCGCTCAGCACGATCCAGCTGTAGCCGACGATGGGGCGCTGCGCGACGGTGGGCACCACCATCGCGGCAATGGCGATCGAGGGCAGGAAGACGATATAGACCTCGGGATGTCCGAAGATCCAGAACAGGTGCTGCCACAGCATCGGATCGCCGCCCCGCGTCGGATCGAAGAACGGCCAGTCGAAACTGCGCTCAAGCTCGAACAGGAAATCCCCGGCGATCAGCGGCGGAAAGGCGAACAGGATCATGCCGCCCACCACCAGCACATACCACGCGTAAAGCGGCATGATGTTGACGCGCATGCCGGGGGGCCGGCATTTCAGCGCGCCGACGATCAGTTCGACGGCGGCGGCGATCGAGGCGATCTCGATGAAGCTGAGACCCAGCAGCCAGATATCGCTGCCCGGCCCCTCGTCCTGCGTGGCCAGCGGCGGATACATGAACCATCCAGCCGTGGGCGCAACATTGAACAACAGCGAGCCCATGACAAAGGTGCCGCCGATCACGAAGCACCAGAACCCGAAGGCCGACAGGCGCGGAAACGGCATGTCGCGCCCGCCCAGAAACGCGGGCAGGATCAGGATGGCGATAGCCTCGAACATCGGCACCGCGAAAAGGAACATCATGGCCGAGCCGTGCATGGTGAAGAACTGGTTGAAACGGTCCGCCGACAGCACGTCGTTCCCGGGCACCGCCAGTTGCAGCCGCATCGCCAGCGCCAGCACCCCCGCCAGCAGCATGAAGCCGAAGGCGGTAAGCGCATACCACAGCCCCACCTCGCTGTTGTTGACAGCGGTGGGATAGCGCCAGCCCTTGGGCGGCGCCCATGCGGCGCGCAATTCTTCCGCCTGCCGCTTTTGCACGTTCTGCGGCACCTTTTCGGCCAGCATGGCGTCGGTCGGGGGATAGGGGCCTTCGGGGGCCATGTCGCGGCGGTCGCTCATTCCAGCGCCTTCAGGTAATGCGCCAGATCGGCGCGGTCGGCAGGATCGAGATGGTCATAGGCGGGCATTTCCACCTCGGGTTTGACGGTGCCGGTATGGGCGATCCATGTCTCGTAATCCGCGAGCGTGGTGCCCAGCGTCCCCGCGCCCAGCGACAGGCGGCTGCCAACATGGGTCAGGTCCGGCCCCACCAGCCCGCGCGCCTTGGTGCCGCGGACGGTATGGCAGGCGCCGCAGCCCTCGCGCGCGAAGATGCGTGCGCCGCGTTGGCCCTGCGCTGTGGCGGGCGCGGCGGCGGGCGCTTCCTGCTGGCGAAGCCACGCATCGAACGCCTCGGGCGGCATCGCCACCGCCTCGAACGCCATCAGCGCATGGCTGGTGCCGCAGAACTCGGCGCATTGACCGCGATAGCGTCCCGGTTTTTCGGGGTGAAGCGACAGCCGGGTTTCCCGACCCGGAAACATGTCCATCTTGCCGCCCAGCGCGGGGATCCAGAAGGAATGGATCACGCGGGCGGAATCCAGCAGGATGTCGGCCCGCTGTCCGACCGGCAGGCGGATTTCGTTTGCCGAAACGATCGGAGCGTCGGCACCCTCGGGCCAGTATTCCACCCGCCACCACCATTGTTCGCCGCGCACGCGCAGGGTCAGCCCGTCGCCCGGCGCGCGCTGGTCCGGCATGATCGACAGGCCATAGCCCAGCAGCCCGGCCAGCACGACCGAGGGCAACAGCAGGCCACCGCCAACGATCAGCCCGTTGGCGAACCGTTTCGACAGGGCGGCGGGATTGATCCGGGTGACGTAGAAGAACAGGCCGTTCACCGACAGCCACAGGACAACCGCGCCGACCAGCATCACCATGAACAGATCGCCCAGCACTCGCGCATCCGCTCCGGCGGGGGCCAGCACCGATTGCCGCCCCTCGCAGGCCGCCAACATCGACAGCCCGAGCAGGACCGACCCGGCCCTTGCGCCGGGAAGCACCCTGTCCCTGTCCCGTTCGGTGGGTTCCATCGACCTCCCCACTGGCGTCCGCGCATGGGCGGCGCGGCGTTCCATTGGCCGGGGTCTCAGCCCGGCGTTTGCGTGACCTCATCCGCCGAAAGCGCCTGCTCGTGACCGCCCCAGCGCTGCCGCAGGTAATTGACCAGCGCCGTCAGTTCCCCGTCGCTCAACCGGTCGACGAAGGCGGGCATTTCCTGCATGCGCTGATATCCGGTCAGATGCCGGGCCGGGATGCCCTCGCGGATGATCCGCACGAGGTTCAGCGGATCGTCGAACATCGCGCTGGTATTCGTGCGCATCGGAACCGAGCCATAGGGCTGTCCTTCACCGTCTGCACCATGACACCCGGCGCAAAGGCCAAGATAAAGGGCGTGACCCTCGGCATTTCCGGCGATCGCCTCGGGGCGTGGTTCGGGCGGCGTCGGTGCGGGTGCGTCTTGCATCAGATAGGCGGCGACAGCCGCGATATCCTCGGGCGTCATGTATTTCGTCGAATGGCTGAGTACCGGGAACATGCGGAAGGTCATCACCCCCTGTGGTGACAGGCCCTGGCCAAGGAACCGCTCCAGATCCTGCGTGTTCCAGCCCCGCCGCGCCAGTCCGGCCGGCGTGATGTCGGGGGCCAGCGCATCCTCGATCACATTGCCCTGAAGGTGTGCATCGGGTTTGCGGGCATAGGCCAGGTTGCGCGGCGTATGGCATTCGCTGCAATGGCCCAGCACCTCGACCAGGTAACGCCCCCGCGCCACTTGATCCTCCTGCGGCGCGGTGACGCCGGCGACCGGCTGGTCCGGCGGATCGGGGCGATAGACCAGGTTCCAGAACCCCAGCAGCGGGCGCAGGTTGAACGGAAAGATCAACTCGGCCGGCCGGTTGGGCCGCTCGACCGGTTCCTGCGCCATCAGCCAGACCCAGAGCGCGTCGTTATCGGCGCGCGAGATCGCGTGATACGAGGTATAGGGCATCGCCGGGTACAGGTGCGTGCCGCCGGGCGCGATGCCGTAAACCATCACGCGGTAGAGATCGTCGGCACTGTATCCGGCGATACCATGATCGCGCGACGGGGTGATGTTGCTGCCAAAGATCGTGCCGAAGGGCGTTTCCATCGGCGTGCCGCCCGCCAGCGACAGGCCGTCGGGCGATTTGTGGCAGGCCACGCAATCGCCGGTGCGGGCCACGTATTCGCCCGCCTGCGCCATCTCCGCGCGTTCCTCGGCGGACAGGTTTGCCAGATCGCGGCTGGCGGGCGGGATTTCGCCGGGGCCGGTGAAGGCGACATAGACGATCACCGCCGCGATAGCGACAAATGCCAGCAACCCGGCCAGGATCAGCAGCGCCCGCCTCATGTCGCGGTGTCGCGGCTGGCGACCTGCCCAGTGGTCAGGCCGGGGGTGTTGAGGATCACGTCGCGCGTCGCCTCAAGGTATCGCACATAGCCGGTGCAGCGGCAGATGTTGTCGTTCAGCGCTTCCAGCACGACATCCTCGACATCCTCGCGCGCAACCGGCGCCGATTGCAGCCGTTCGACAAGCGCGGTGGCAGCGGCCACGAAGCCCGGGGTGCAATAGCTGCACTGGAACGAGAAATGGTCCAGAAATGCCTGCTGCACCGCCGATAGCTGCGTCACGTTTCCATCGATGTCGCGCGTGGCGTGGCCCTCGACGGTGCGAAAGCTGCGCCCGTTGGCCCAGGCCACGCCGGTGATGCAGGCGGGCACCACCTCGGGGCCGCCGGGAGCGTCGTGGATCACCGCGCAGGCATGGCAGACCCCCTGCCCGCAGCCATAGCGGGTGCCGGTCAGGTTCAGATATTCCTGAAGGTATTCCAGCAACATCAGATCCTCGGGCAGATCGGCGGGGCCGACCTTTTCGCCGTTGATCTGCATCGTGACGGACAACATGCGCTCGCTCATGCCAGCACCTCCTTGATCCGCTCGGCCGTCAGCGGGGTTTCGTGAAACCGCTTGCCGGTCGCGTCGTGGACGGCGTTGCAGATCGCCGAGACCACCGGAATCATCACCACCTCGGCGATGCCCTTGGGCGGATCGGTGGCCGACAGTGGCGCTATCACCTCGCCCTGCTGCGACCAGACGGCGACATCGCGCGCGCGCGGCAGCCGATACCGGTTGAAGTTCCACGTCCCGTTGCCCGGCCCGTCTTCGTAAAGCGGCAATTCCTCATAAAGCGCATGGCCGATGCCCATGGCGATCCCGCCCTGCAACTGCCCCGAGACCAGTTCGGGCACGATCATGTTGCCGCATTCCATCCAGGATTTGTGCGACAGGATCTGCACCTCGCCCGAGCCGGTATTGACCGACAGTTCCACCATCGTCGCCACCGGCGCGTAATAGACCACCGAGGCATTGTTGCGCTGCACCGGCGGATATTCGACCTGTCGGCGGGGCTGGAAGGCATAGCCGCCATCGCTCATGCGGGCCTTTTTGGCGGCGTCCGCGCCCTCGCCCCATTTCACCGACAGCGCGTCGATCGCGCCGGAGACAGGCGTGCCGTCCACCTCGAATTCGGCAGTGGCCCAGGCCCAGCGGTTGAAGGTGTGCACCGTCACGCCGGTGATCAGCCCGCGCTCGTGCGCGCGGCGCGCCAGATCGGCGAAGGGCAGCGGCTGCAACGCACCGGCCACCAGATGCCCGTCGCGCCACTCGGCCTCGTCCCGGCGCACGGCCAGCGGCCCGGCCTGGCCGCCGCCGATCCCCTCCTGCCAGAAGCTCAGCGCCGCCTGCCACAGCCCCAGTTCGAACAGCAGCCGCGCGGCCTCGGTCGTGGCGTGACTGAAATAATAGGCGGAATTTGACGCGCTGCGCGGCGAGGTGATGCGCGGCACCCAATGCGGATCCTGCGCGCGCCGGTCCTGATCCTCCTGCGATATGGTATAGGGCTGGTCCCTGCTGTGCAGCGGCAGGCTGGGCCAATCGGTGACGGCGAAATCCACCCGGTCGGCGTAGCGGCCGAGATGCCGCTGCGTCATCAGCATCTGCGAGGTGGTCGACCCGCAGCCGATTTCCGACGCGACATGGCGCATGTGCAATTCACCGTCAGGCGTGATCTCAAGCTGGACGAGAGCCGCCTCGGCCCCGGTGCCGTAATCCTTCTGCACGCAGGACACGCCCACGCCGTAGCGATAGCCGGGATTGTCGGACTCGAACTGTTGCTTGCGCTCGGCCCGCCCGGTCCAGAGCGGATCGGCCTGCGCCGCGTCCAGCAGTTCGCCCGCGCGCATGGTACCGGCGGGGATCGCGCCTTGGGTGTTCTTCATGCCGCTGTGCATCAGGTTGCGCCGCCGCAATTCGATGGGATCGATGCCCAGATCGCCGGCGACCTCATCGACCAGCAATTCGAACGCCACCATGGATTGCAGCGTGCCATAGCCGCGCATCGATGCGGCATTGGGCGCGCGCGAGGCATCGACCTGAACCGAGAGATCGGATTTGGGAAAGTAATGGATGCCCTGCAAAGCCGTGGCCGCCACCTGCCCGACTGAGGGGCTGAAATTCTTGGTGCCGCCGCCATTGGCGCGCAGATCCGCCGCCAGCGACTGGAACAGTCCGGTTTCGCGTTCCACCGCCAGCGTCATCTCGGTATCGATCGGATGCCGCTTGATCGCGCCCTGAAAATGCGAATAGCGGTCCAGCGCCAGCCGCACCGGCCGCCCCTCGCCGTATAGCGCGGCCAGGGCGACGTAATAGGGCAGGACGTGGTGTTCCTTCTGGCCATATCCCACGGTATAGCCGGGATGCAGCCTGAGTTCGGAAAGATCGAAACGGCTGCGTTTCACCATCTTTTCGATGTGATCGGCATTGGTGAACGGCGATTGCGTGCCCACCACGATATGCAGCGCGCCCTTGTCGGGATCATACCAGGCATTGCCGTTGTCCGGCTCCAGCGCGGCCGGATCCACATATTGCGAGCGATAGCGGCCCTTGTAGACGCTCCAGCCGTCGGGCGGGTTCTGCAATTCCTCGCGCAGCGCGGCGGCATGGGCCATGGCACGCGCACCCGCGTCTCCATCCGGGTCAGCCGGCGGCCAGGGCGAGTTTCCCTGATCGAAATTCGCGAAAACCGTGGTATCGGCCAGCGGGGAGAACCGGTCGGGCGCGTCGGGAGTGTCACCGCCGATGCGCACATAGCGCGCGCCGCCATAGGGTGCCAGATCGGGCAATTTGACCGGGTCGCCGTATTTCAGGGCATCGGGGTTGAACTGCAACCGGCGTCGGGCCCGCCGAAAGCGCGCATAATCGTGATAGATCAGCAGCGCGACCGGCTGGCCGAGGTAACGCGGCGCCTCGCCCGCCGGCAACAGCAGACGACCGTAGAAATCCTCCTCGGTCATGCTCACGTTGTCCCGCTGCACCTCCGCATCGGTCACAAGCGCGTCCGGGCGCAGATCCTCGGGCAGGACCGCAAGGTTGACGCCCTCGAAGCGGCGGTCGGCGCGGTCGGCCCGCAACAGCAGGGCGTGCGATTGCGTGTCCGGCCAACCGGGCATGTCGCGGGCGCGGATGTCGATGGCGAAGACCTTGTTGCCGGTGACCTTGGGAATGCCGTCCTGCCGGAACCGGATCTTCCCGTCGCGTATCCAGTTCGGCGGCTGATGCTGCGGCGCCGATTGCAACTCGGCCAGTGCCTTGTGCAACGGAATGACGTGAACGGCGACGATCGAGGATGCGGCGGATTTCAAAAAACCACGTCGGGACAACTGGACCATGGCAACGACCTCCTGTGTCGTTAACCGTGCCGGATCGCGGTTGTTCCGAAAAAATCCGCTTGGCGATACGGCCCTGGTCAGCCGCGCCGACCGGGGCCTGCCCTGTCACTTTCCGGGGCCGACGATGGCGAACCACGCATTCTGCGGATCCTGTGCGACGGCGATATACGCCCCGCCGGGCACCTCCACCGGTCCGTGATGAACTATGCCGCCCGCCGCCCTGATCGCGTCGATCCGCTCCGAGACGCTGCCATCCACGCCGAAATAGGGCAGCCAGTTCGGCACCGGCGCGTCTCCCAAGCCCATCATGCCGCCGATATCGACGCCCTTGTGCCGGAACAGTTGATAGGTTCCCATTTCACCCATGTCCATCGCATCGCCTTTGGTCCAGCCGAACAGGCCCGCATAAAAGGTAAAGCCCGCCTCCGGGTCGGTGGACATCAATTCGTTCCAGTTGCCGTGGCCCGCCTTGTTCTGGTCGAATGCCGGCGCGTCGTCCGACGATGTCATGGGCGTCGGTTGCAGGATGCCGAAGGCCGCCCCCTGGGGATCGGCCAGAATGGCAAAGCGGCCGGTGCCGAGAATATCGGCGGGTTCGCGGTGAACGCTGGCGCCCGCCGCCCTGGCATCGGCCGCAACCCTGTCGGCGTCATCGACCGCGAAATAGACCATCCAGAACGGCGACATTCCGGCCACATCTTCGGGCATGACCATCAGCCCCGCGACCATGTCGCCCTCGGATCTGGCGAGGTGATAATCGAACCCTTCCATCCCCGAATCCTCGATCCGCCAGCCAAGGATCCTGCCGTAGAAATCTCCCGCTTGCTTCAGGTTGCCTTCGCTGGTCGTCAATTCGTACCAGCAGGGAGTGCCGTGATCGGTGTTGGTCATCGTCCCGGTCCTTTCGGTTGGGAATAGAGATTGTCAGTTGTCCGAGTCAAAGACCGGCTCGAACCCCGCCCACATCATCCGCATGCCGTCGAAGGGCATTTGCGACATGTCGAAATCGGCCATGTCCGCCTCCATAGCCCTGGCGGCGGCATCGCAGGTGGCGCGGTCGGGCCAGGCGGTCCAGCTGAAGACTGGCACCTCGCCGTCTTCGGCCTTGGTGGCGCGGTGGAAATCGGTCTGCTTGCCGTGGGGCACATCCTCGCCCCAGGTTTCGATCATGCCCAGCGCGCCCCCCTTGCGGAACATCTGCCAGCCCTGACCGGCCATGTCGGCATAGGCGGATTTGTTCCCTTCCGGCACCGCCAGCGTGAAGCCCTGATAATACCCCGCGCCGGTATCGCTGCCCTGCTCGAAGACGGGCGAGAAGCCGCCAAAGATCATGCGGCTGCCGTCGAAGGGCATGTCCGGCATCTCGTTCATCGCCGGGTCGTCCTGCATGCTTTTCCATGCGGCCTCCGCTGTCGCCTTGTCGGGCCATGCGATCCACGAAAACACGATGCTTTCGTCGTCCCTGGCGTTCACCGCGCCATAAAAATCCGTGACCTTGCCCTTGGGCACATCGACGCCCCAAGTCTCGACCATGCGGGTTGCGCCAAGGGATTTGAACAGCGGCCAGGCGGCTGTCGCGTGTTCCATGTATTTCTGCTGGTTCGCGGTCGGAACGGCCGCGATCGAGCCGGTGTAATAGGTCATCTCGCGCTTCCTTTCTGTGCGGGGCGAATCCGGCCCCTGACGCACAGGATGCCGCTTGAAGTATTAAAAAACAACGGTTAATATTTAAACATGACTAATCCCGGCCAATCTCCGCGCATCCGCTACGACGAAGGCTGTCTGGCCGCGCATGCGCTGAACCTGATCGGGGATCGCTGGGCGCTGCTGGTGGTGCGCGAGCTGATGTTCGCGCCCAAGCGGTTCCAGATGATCCGCGCCGGACTGCCGGGCATCACCGCCAGCGTGCTGACCGGGCGGCTGGGGCAACTGGCGCAGGCCGGGGTGGTCGCGCATGACGAACGGCTGGGCATCTATACGCTGACCGATGCCGGGCGCGGGTTGCTGCCGGTGCTGGAATCGCTGTGTCGCTGGGCGCTGACGGTGCCGGGGCACGATCCGACACGCTTCATCAGCCCCTCGGCGCTGATGATCTCGATGGGCGTGAACCTGATGCGCGACCGGGCCAACGGCATCGAGGCGCTGGCCGGGTTCGACTTTGGCGGCGAGGCATTCGAAATGCGGCTGGCGGCGGGTCGGCTGCACACCGTCGCCGTCACGCGACCGGAGACGCCCTTCGTGCTGTCGGGCAATGGCAACGCGCTGGCGGCTGCGGTCTATGGCCCGGCCCGCCTGCGCGCGCTGGTCGCCGGAGAGGTTGTCGGCGTGCGGGGCGACATCGCGGCGGCGCAGGTGTTCGTCGATCTGTTCCAGCTGCGCCCGCAACCCTGAAACAGCGCACCAACGGCGCGCACGTCACCGTTACGGCCCCTTTCGCTGCACCGCCATTGGCGTTATAGGACCGCGACCGAACGAGTGTATCGGACATTGATTGGAGACTGACATGGGTTATCGCGTCGTCGTTGTGGGCGCCACGGGAAATGTGGGCCGCGAAATGCTGAACATCCTGGCCGAGCGCCAGTTCCCGGTGGATGAGATCGCCGTTCTGGCCAGCCGCAGGTCGCTGGGCACCGAAGTCAGCTTTGGCGACAAGACCCTGAAAACCCAGGATCTCGACGCATTCGATTTCACCGGCTGGGATATCGCCCTGTTCGCCGTCGGCTCGGAAGCGACCGAGAAATACGCGCCCATCTCGGCCAAGGCCGGGTGCATCGTGATCGACAACTCCTCGCTCTACCGCTACGACCCCGACGTTCCGCTGGTCGTCCCCGAGGTGAACCCCGAGGCGGTCGAGGGCTATGCCAAGAAGAACATCATCGCCAACCCCAACTGCTCGACCGCGCAGATGGTCGTGGCGCTGAAACCCCTGCACGACCGCGCCCGGATCAAGCGTGTCGTGGTCAGCACCTACCAGTCGGTTTCCGGCGCCGGCAAGGAAGGCGTGGACGAACTGTGGGACCAGACCAAGAGCATCTACAATCCGGTCGATGACAAGCCCGCCAAGAAGTTCACCAAGCAGATCGCGTTCAACGTGATCCCGCATATCGACGTGTTCATGGACGACGGCCAGACCAAGGAAGAATGGAAGATGGTCGTCGAGACGAAAAAGATCATCGATCCGTCGATCAAGGTCACCGCCACCTGCGTGCGCGTGCCGGTCTTCGTCGGCCATTCCGAATCCATCAATATCGAGTTCGAGGACCATCTGGACGAGGACGAGGCCCGTGACATCCTGCGCGAGGCTCCCGGCATCATGGTGATCGACAAGCGCGAGGACGGCGGCTATGTCACGCCCGTCGAATGCGTGGGCGATTTCGCCACCTTCATCAGCCGCATCCGGCAGGATCCGACCATCGAGAACGGCCTGAACCTGTGGTGCGTCAGCGACAACCTGCGCAAGGGCGCGGCGCTGAACGCGATCCAGGTTGCCGAAACCCTCGGCACGCGGGTTCTGAAAAAGGGCTGACCTGCCCCGACAGCTCCGGCGCCGCGACGCCGGAGCGGTTTTCCCGGCTCAAACCGGCTCGAAACGGCCCTGCGCCGGGTTGTAACTCTCCAGCCCGCCCTCGCCGATATTGGTCCACAATCCATGCACGCTGAGCGAGTTGTCCTTTACCGCTGACGCGACGAACGGGAACGTCATCAGGTTTTCCAGCGACACGACCACGGTTTGCTTTTCCAGTTCGCGCGCCTTTTGTTCGCGGTCCGCAAGATCGGCCACCAGGTCGTATTTCGGTCGCAGGATATCCATCCAGCGGCCCACGAAACTGTCCTTGGCCTCCAGTTCCGGCGCATGGCCCTCGCACATGTCGATGCAGCCCTGCACGCCGCCGCATTGCGAATGGCCCAGCACGATCAGATGCGCGACCTTCAGCACGTTCACCGCATAATCGATCGTCGCGCTGGTGCCGTGACGGTTGCCGCCGACCTCGTAGGGCGGAATCAGATTGGCGATGTTGCGGTGAATGAAGAACTCGCCCTGATCGGCACCGAAAATCGACGTGACGTGCACGCGACTGTCGCAGCAGGAAATCACCATCGCGCGCGGATGCTGTCCGTCGGTGGCCAGCCGGCGATACCAGACCTGGTTTTCCTTGTAGGATGTCGCTTTCCAGCCGTGATAGCGTTGCACGAGATAGCTCGGCAGAGGTTTGGCGTATTCCATTCCCGTTGTCCTGTCTGTTGGTGTCATGGCGTCCTGTGTGTTTTCGATATCCCGGATACGAACCAAATTCGAGAGATAACGCATCGCGATTGCAACCTTTCGCAAACCTGTTGGCGCGATTTTGGCCGCGTGGTTGGGGATTCTGGAAGAATGGGATGATGGACATGACAAAGCTTTGCACGCTTGTTCCCGATGAAACCGTCCGGCTGGACCCGGACCGGCTGGCCGAGCTTTGCCGCCAGATGGGCGAAAGCGGTGCCGAGGACGTGGTCTGCCGCGCTATCGAGGAACTGGCGCTGCGTCTGGGGCAATGCGAACGCCTGTGGCGCGCGCAGGATGGGGCGGGGTTGCGCAAATGCGCGCGCTCGCTGATCGCGATTGCCGATCAGGTCGGCATGACCATGCTGGCGCGGGTGGCGCAGGATGTGACCGATTGCACCGATTCGCAGGACCCCGCCGCGCTGGGGGCGACCCTGTGCCGGTTGATCCGGATCGGCGACCGGTCTTTGACGGCGGTGTGGGACACGCAGGGCCTCACGCTGTGACGGGGCTTGCGGCCACCGCGCGCTGCTTTAGGCTGACGCGCGCAATTGCAAGATGGACCCCACGATGCCGCACAGCCTGATTCCCGCCGCCGATGATGCCCTGCCCCTGCATGTGATCGAACCTCCGGCTTTGTCCGACTGGCTGGACACGCAGCCCGCCGAGGTCGCCAAATGGGTGCGCGCGAACCGGTTCAGCGGCGATCCAGGCGAGGTTCTGATGGTGCCGGGGCCGGATGGCGCGCCGGTGATGGCGCTGGCGGGGTATGGCACGGCCGCAAAACGCGCGCGCGGCCGTTTCGCGCTGGCCGGGGCGGCAGGCAAACTGCCCGATGGCCGCTATCGGATCGCCTCGGGATTGCCCGAGGGTGACCGCGCGCGCGAAGCTCTGGGCTGGCTTTTGGCCGGGTACCGGTTTGAGCGGTATCACGGGAAAGAGGCGGGCGATGTGCAACTGGTCGCGCCCGATGGCGTCGATATCGCGCGGATCGAGACCATCGCCGAAGGCGAGACGCTGATCCGCGACCTGATCAACACGCCGACCTCGGATATGGGGCCGGAGCAGCTGGAACAGGCGGCGCGCGATCTGGCCGGGCGGCACGGCGCGCGGATCGACGTGATCGCAGGCGATGATCTGCCGAAACGGAACTTTCCGATGATCCACGCGGTCGGACGCGCCTCCACCTCCGCCCCCCGCCTGATCGACATGGAATGGGGCGGGTCCGGCCCGCGCCTGACGCTGGTGGGCAAGGGCGTGTGTTTCGATACCGGCGGGTTGAACATCAAGCCCGGCAACAGCATGGCGCTGATGAAGAAGGACATGGGCGGTGCGGCCAACGTGCTGGGGCTGGCACACATGATCATGGCGCTGGGGCTGGATCTGCGCCTGCGCGTGCTGATCCCGGCGGTCGAGAATTCGATTGCCGGCAACGCCATGCGCCCCGGCGACATCCTGACCTCGCGCAAGGGGCTGACGGTCGAGATCAACAATACCGATGCCGAGGGGCGTCTGGTCCTGGCCGACGCGCTGGCCTATGCCGCCGAGGGCACGCCCGATCTGCTGATGTCGATGGCGACGCTGACCGGTGCGGCGCGGGTCGCACTGGGGCCGGACATCGCGCCGTTCTTCACCGATGACGACAGCACCGCGCAGGCCCTGGCGGACTCGGCCGGCCGGGTCGACGATCCGGTCTGGCGGATGCCGTTCCACGCGCCCTACGAGGCCGACATCGAACCCGGCATCGCCGATCTGGACAACGCCCCCGGCGGCGGGTTTGCCGGCGCGATCACCGCCGCGCTGTTCCTGCGCCGGTTCGTCGACGATTCCCCTTATGTCCATTGGGACATCTACGGCTGGCAACCCAAGGCGGTGCCGGGCCGCCCCAAGGGCGGTGCCGGACACGCGACGCGCGCCATTCTCGACGCCCTGCCCGATCTGCTGGACCTGTGAGCGATCCGCGCCTTACCCCCGCCAATGCCCGCGTCGCCGGCGCGCATCTGACCGACGCGCAACCGGGACTGACGCGGGTACAGGGCCAGTCCCGTCAGGTGATCCGCCCGCTGGTCGATCTGCTGCGCGCACCGCATGGCCCGCGCGACCGTCAGTTGCTGTTCGGCGATGCGGTCACCGTTTACGAGGACCGCGACGGCTGGGCTTTCGTTCAGGCGCAAAAGGACGGTTATGTCGGCTATCTGCCCGGCATTTCGCTGGGTCCGGCAACGAAACCGACCCACTGCATCGCCGCGCCCGCGAGCCATGTCTACCGCGAGGCGGACATCAAATCGCCCGACCGGTTCGCGTTGTCGCTGGGCGCGAAGATCACCGCGCTGGCCGAACATCGCGATTTCATCGAAACCGCCGACGGCTTTATCCCCCGCGCGCATCTGCGCGAGGTCGGCGATCATCCAAGCGATCCCGTGGCGGTGGCGGAAACGCTGTTGCACACGCCGTATCTGTGGGGCGGGAACAGCCGCTGGGGCATTGATTGTTCAGGGTTGGTGCAGGCGGCGCTGCTTGCCTGTGCGCTGCCCTGCCCCGGCGACAGCGATCACCAACAGAGGCTGGGGCAGCAGGCCGACGGGCCTGCGCAACGCGGCGATCTGGTGTTCTGGAAGGGCCATGTCGGCCTGATTGCCGACGCTGATCTGTTGCTGCACGCCAATGCCCACCACATGACGGTCGTGCTGGAGTCGCTGCAAGACGCCATCGACCGGATCGCCGCGCAAGGCGGCGGCGCGCTGATCGCTCATCGGCGGCTGTAAGACCTAATCCACCGCGCGGATCAGTTTGCGTTCCAGAACGCGCAGCACCGATTTCAGGTCATGGCCGCGCTTCAGGATCTGCCCGTCCATGCCGACCACCGCATATTGCCCCTGCTTGTTGCGCAGCTTGGGGCGTTTCTCGATACGGTAGAGCGGATGTTCGGCGGTGCGGCGAAAGACCGAGAACACCGCTGCATCGCGCAGACAGGAAATGCCGTAATCGCGCCATTCCCCGGCGGCGACCATACGCCCGTAAAGCGGCATGATCACCGCCAGTTCGCTGCGGTGAAAGGCGACCTGGGCGGATGTCGCCCCCTGCGGGAACGGTTCTGGCGGCAAAATGGTCATGCCCCAGACTTGCCCTTTATGCCGCGCAAATCAAGCCGCCCTTTCGTAGGAAACCATCGTCAGCAGTTCATATTGCGCCACCTGATCGCCATTCTGATTGGTCAGGGTGACGTTCCAGGCGATCTCGCCATAGGTGTCGGTGCGCCCGGTCTTGCGCTTGGCGGTCAGGCGCGCGCCGATGATGTCGCCGGGGCTGACGGGTTTCTGGAAGCTGAGGCTGTTCAGCCCGGTATTGGCCAGAACCGGCCCCGGATCGGGCTGCACGAACAACCCGGCGGCGAACGAGATCAGCAGGTAGCCATGCGCGACACGCCCCGGAAAGAAGGGATTCGCGCGGGCCGCGTCCTCGTCCATGTGGGCATAGAAGGTGTCGCCGGTGAAATGGGCGAAATGCTCGATATCCTCCAGCGTGACCTCGCGCGTCTCGGTGTGCAGGGTTTCGCCGATCTCGATCTCGTTGAAGGTGCGCCGGAAGGGGTGCTGCGGCCCCTTGATCTCGCGCGCGCCGGGTTGCCATTGGCCGGTGATCGCGGTGATGATGTCGGGGCTGCCCTGAATGGCGGTGCGCTGCATGTAGTGCAGCACGCCGCGCACGCCGCCCAGTTCCTCGCCGCCGCCCGCACGTCCCGGCCCGCCATGCACCATATGCGGCATGGGCGAGCCGTGGCCGGTCACCTCGGCGGCGCTGTCGCGGTCGGCGATATAAATGCGCCCGTGCCACGCAGCGCTCGCCAGCGTGACCTGTCGCGCCACGTCCGGATCGTGGGTGAAAAGCGAGGCGACCAGCGAGCCGCCGCCGCGATTGGCAAGGTCAGCCGCATGGTCCAGATCGCGATAGGGCATCAGCGTCGAGACCGGGCCGAACGCCTCGAGCGTGTGAACGGCACTGGCCGCGTCCGGGTCATCACAGCGCAACAGGGCGGGGGCAAGGAACGCGCCCCGCGGGCCCGCGCCGGTCAGGGCGGGCGCTTCGGGATCGCCGGTCAGGCGCGTCGTTTCGCCCGAAAGCGCCGCCAGCTTCTCCAGAACGTCGGCTTTCTGCGCGTCCGAGGCCAGCGCGCCCATGCGAACCGAATCGTCCGCCGGATCGCCGATCGTCACCTTGGCAAGGCGCTCGGTCAGCGCATCGGCCACATCCTTCATGGCGTCGTGCGGCACGATGATGCGGCGGATCGCGGTGCATTTCTGGCCGGCCTTGGTCGTGATCTCGTTCAGGGTCTCCTTGACGAACAGATCGAATTCGGGCGTTCCCGGCGCGGCATCGGGGCCGAGGATCGTGGCGTTCAGACTGTCCTGTTCGGCGTGGAACCGCACCGAATTGCGCATCAGGTTCGGGTTCGTGCGCAGGTGCAGCGCTGTATCGGCCGAGCCGGTGAACCCCACCGCATCCTGCGCGCCCAGCCGGTCCAGCATGTCGCCCACACTGCCGATCACCAGTTGCACGGCACCGTCGGGCACCAGGCCCGAATCGATGATCATGCGGAAACAGGCCTCGGTCAGGTAACTGGTCTGGGTGGCCGGTTTGACGATGGCGGGCACCCCCGCCAGCAGCGTCGGCGCCAGCTTTTCCAGCATCCCCCAGACCGGAAAGTTGAACGCGTTGATATGCACCGCCACGCCCCGCAACGGCACCGCGATATGCTGGCCCAGGAACGTGCCCTTGCGCGAAAGCTGCTCGACATCGCCATCGACATAGACTTGCCCGTCGGGCATTTCGCGCCGTCCCTTGCTGGCGATCACCAGCATCGTGCCGATGCCGCCGTCTATATCCACGCCGCCGTCGCGCCGCGTCGCGCCGGTCATCGGGTTGATCGCGTACAGCTCCTCCTTGCGCTCGCCGATATAAAGCGCCAGCGCCTTGAGCATCTTGGCCCGCTCATGGAACGTCATCTCGCGCAGGGCCGGACCGCCGGTTTCGCGCGCCCAGTCCAGCATCCCCTGCACATCCAGCGGCGCACCACCGGCCAGCGCGATCTGCTCGCCGGTCACCGGCCCGTGCACGGCGCGCGCGTCGTCGCCGGGCGAGATCCATTTCTTCATCGCATAGCTTGCAGGTTTCAGCATGGTCCGCTCCTGTGTCTGGGTCCGTGAAACATGACCTGTTCCGCTACGGAAATCAATACTCTTGACCGGTTGGTCGGTTTTGTGCAGTCTGCGCCGGTGACCGGGGAGAGGAGTCGCCATGACACCGCAAGCGCGCGCAGAGCGCAGTGCCGACGCCATGTGGGCCAACGACGCGGCCTCGAAATGGCTGGGCATGACGCTGGACGCCGTCGGTCCCGGCACGGCAACCCTGTCGTTTCAGGTTCGGGACCATCATCTGAACGGCCACGCGATCTGCCATGGCGGCTATATTTTCGCGCTCGCCGACAGCGCCTTTGCCTTTGCCTGCAACAGTTACAACGCGGTGACGGTCGCGCAACAGAACACGATCACCTACCTGTCGCCCGGCAAGCCCAACGAACACCTGACGGCCATCGCCATCGAATCGTCCCGCAACGGGCGGTCCGGCGTGTATGATGTCACCGTCACCGGGGCCGACGGGCGCAAGGTGGCATTGTTCCGCGGCCTGTCCCGCACCATCAAGGGCCAGCTTTTCGACGAGGAGACCCCATGACGAACGCCTATCTCTGCGACGGTATCCGCACCCCCATCGGCCGTTATGGCGGCGCGTTGGCATCGGTGCGCCCCGACGACATGCTGGCCCATGTGATCAAGGCCGTGACGGCCGATCACAACGGCCTGCAGGTGGACGAGGTGCTGGCCGGCTGCGCCAATCAGGCGGGCGAGGACAACCGCAACGTCGCGCGCATGGCGGTGCTGCTGGCGGGGCTGCCCGATACGGTGCCGGGTGCCACGATCAACCGGTTGTGCGGTTCGGGTCTGGACGCCATCGGATCGGCCGCGCGCATGGTGCGCTGTGGCGAGGCCGAACTGGTGATCGCCTCCGGCGTCGAAAGCATGAGCCGCGCGCCACTGGTCATGCCCAAGGCCGAAACCGCCTTTTCCCGCAAGGCCGAGATCTACGACACCACCATCGGATGGCGCTTCGTCAACCGCGCCCTGCACGCGCATTTCGGCACCGATTCGATGCCGGAAACCGCCGAGAACGTCGCCGCCGATTACGATATCTCGCGCGCGGATCAGGACGCCTTCGCCCTGCGCTCGCAAACCCGCGCGCTGGCCGCCATCGATAGTGGCCGCATGGCGCGCGAGATCGTCCCCGTCTCCATTCCGCAGCGCAAGGGCGAACCGCGCGTGGTCGATACCGACGAACACCCGCGCCAGACCACGCTGGAAAAGCTGGCCAGCCTGCCCACCCCGTTCCGCGACGGCGGCAGCGTGACGGCGGGCAATGCCTCGGGCGTCAATGACGGCGCGGCGGCGGTGATCGTTGCCTCCGAGGCGGCGGTGAAAAAATATGGCCTGACGCCCCGTGCCCGGATCGCGGGCATGGCAACGGCGGGCGTGCCGCCCCGGATCATGGGCATGGGCCCCGCCCCCGCCACCGAAATGCTGCTGGAGCGGCACGGGCTGGGAATCGGCGACATCGACCTGATCGAACTGAACGAAGCCTTTGCCGCGCAGGGGCTGGCGGTGCTGCGCCGCCTCGGCCTGCCCGACGATGCGGACCATGTGAATCCGAATGGCGGCGCCATCGCGCTCGGCCATCCGTTGGGCATGTCGGGCATACGACTGGCGCTGACCGCGTCGTTGACCATGACCGAAAACGACCTCGGCCGCGCCATCTGCACCATGTGCATCGGCGTCGGCCAGGGTATCGCATTGCTGCTGGAGAAAGCCTGATGAAAGATCTCTCCCCCCGTCCCGGCGATCTCGACCCGATCGAGACCGCCAGCCGCGACGAACTGAACGCCGTGCAGGTCGAACGGCTGAAATGGTCGCTCAATCACGCCTATGACAACGTGCCGTTCTACAAGGAAGCGTTCGACAAGGCCGGCGTGCATCCCGACGGCCTGAAAACCATGGAGGATCTGGCGAAATTTCCGTTCACGGTGAAACAGGACCTGCGCGACAATTACCCTTTCAACATGTTCGCCGTCCCGCGCGAGAAACTGCGCCGCGTCCATGCGTCCTCGGGCACCACCGGGCAGCCGACCGTGGTGGGATATACCCAGGGCGATCTGGACAATTGGGGCGAGGTTGTCGGGCGCTCGCTGCGCGCGGCGGGGCTGCGCCCCGGCGACATGCTGCACAACGCCTATGGCTACGGGTTGTTCACCGGAGGCTTGGGCATCCATCTCGGCGCCGATGCGCTGGGGTTGTCCACGGTTCCGGTCTCGGGGGGAATGACCGAACGCCAGGTGCGCCTGATCCGCGATTTCCAGCCCAAGGGCATCACCGTCACCCCCTCCTACGCGCTGTCGATCCTCGACGAATACGCGCGCGAAGGGCTTGACCCGCGGCAAAGCTCGCTCGACGTCGGGATTTTCGGGGCCGAGCCCTGGACCAACGCCATGCGGCAGGAGATCGAGCAGGCCTTCGACATGCATGCCGTCGATATCTATGGCCTCTCCGAGGTGATGGGGCCGGGCGTTTCGATGGAATGCGTCGAAACCAAGGACGGGCTGCACATCTGGGAGGATCACTTCTACCCCGAGATCATCGACCCCGAAACCGGCCAACCGGTGGCCGAGGGCGAGCGGGGCGAACTGGTCTTCACCTCGCTCACGAAAGAGGCGTTTCCGATCATCCGCTACCGCACCCGCGACCTGACCCGCCTGCTGCCGGGCACCGCGCGCACCATGCGGCGGATGGAAAAGGTCACGGGGCGCAGCGACGACATGATCATCCTGCGCGGCGTCAACGTCTTTCCCACCCAGATCGAAGAGCAGTTGATCACCGTCGCCGGCCTCGCGCCGCATTTCCAGATCGAACTGTCCCGCCCCGGCCGCCTGGACGAACTGCACGTCATGGTGGAATGCTCGCAAACCTTTACCGCGCCCGAACTGCGGGAAAAGGCCGCCGCGGAACTGCGCGCGCGGATCAAGCGCACGGTCGGCGTGACGGTGGTGGTGCATGTCGCCGATCCCGGCGGCATCGAACGCAGCCAGGGCAAGGCGGTGCGCATCATCGACAACCGCCCCAAATCCTGATGGCCCGCGGCCTCGCGCGGGACCACGACGCCAAACGCGCCGTCCTGCGCAAGGGCGCGGCGCGCTATTTCGCGCAACACGGCTATGACCGTGCCTCGATGACCGGCGCGGCGCGCAATTGCGGCGTGTCCAAGGCGCTGATCTACCATTATTACGACGGCAAGGAGGCGCTGCTGTTCGACATCCTGAACACCCACCTGTCCGATCTGGTGGATGTCGTCGAAACCGCGCGCCCCGGCGGCATGGATGGTCTGATCCACGCGATCCTGATGGCCTATGCCGATGCGGATGCCGAACACAAGCTGCAACTGGACGCGCTCGCCACCCTGCCGCCCGACATGCAGGCGCCATTGATCGCGTTGCAACGCCGGCTGGTGACAATCATGACCGACGCCGTGCGCGCCCGGCGCCCGGACCTCGACGCCGACCGGTTGCGCGCCGCCACCATGTCGATCTTCGGCATCCTCAACTGGTTCTACATGTGGAACCGCCCCGGCAAGGGACTGAGTCGCGCCGAATACGCCGATCTTGTCGCCGATTTCGTCCGCGGCGGGCTGGACTCCATCCCCGCTTGAGCAAGGCGCCTCCCGCCCTTCTTTCCATTTTCCCGAAATACCCCGGGGGTCTGGGGGCAGCGCCCCCAGCGCCACGAATTGCGCGGTTGCAACCCCCTTCCGATTGTCGCAGGTTCTTTGCCAAACGCGATCCCAAGGAGAGTATCATGCGCACACGTGCCGCCGTGGCCCTGGAGGCCGGCAAACCGCTGGAAATCATGGATGTGAACCTCGAAGGCCCCAAGGCGGGCGAGGTTCTGGTGGAACTCAAGGCCACCGGCATCTGCCATACCGACGAATTCACCCTGTCGGGCGACGATCCCGAGGGTCTGTTCCCGTCGATTCTGGGCCATGAGGGCGCCGGCATCGTGCAAGAGGTCGGCGAAGGCGTCACCAGCCTGAAACCGGGCGATCACGTCATTCCGCTCTACACGCCCGAATGCCGCGAATGTGCGTCCTGCCTGTCGCAAAAGACCAACCTCTGCACCGCGATCCGCGCGACCCAGGGCAAAGGTCTGATGCCCGACGGCACCACCCGGTTCAGCATGCTGGATGGCACGCCGATCTACCACTACATGGGCTGCTCGACCTTCGCCAACCACACCGTGATGCCCGAGATCGCGCTGGCCAAGATCGATTCCGACGCACCGTTCGACAAGATCTGCTATGTCGGCTGCGGCGTGACCACCGGCGTGGGCGCGGTGCTGAACACCGCCAAGGTGGAACAGGGCGCCAAGTGCGCGGTCTTCGGTCTCGGCGGCATCGGCCTCAACGTGATCCAGGGGCTGCGCATGGCCGGGGCGGACATGATCATCGGCGTCGACATCAATCCCGAGCGCGAGGAATGGGGCAACCGCTTCGGCATGACCCATTTCGTCAACCCCAGGGACGTGGACAACATCGTCGAGCATCTGGTGAACATGACCAAGACGCCTTTCGACCAGATCGGCGGCTGCGACTACACGTTCGACTGCACCGGCAACGTCACCGTCATGCGCCAGGCGCTTGAGGCCTGCCATCGCGGCTGGGGCGAATCCGTCATCATCGGCGTCGCGCCCGCCGGGGCCGAGATTTCCACCCGCCCCTTCCAGCTGGTCACCGGCCGCACGTGGAAAGGCACGGCCTTTGGCGGCGCGCGCGGGCGCACGGACGTTCCCAAGATCGTCGATTGGTACATGCAGGGCAAGATCGAGATCGACCCGATGATCACCCACACCCTCAAGCTGGACGAAATCAACGACGGGTTCGAACTGCTGCGCAAAGGCGAATCCATCCGCTCGGTCGTGTTGTACTGAATGGCGGCCGGCAGCACGCTTCTCGCCGTCCTGATCGACGCCGACAACACCTCGCCCAAATATACCAAGGCGATCTTCGACGAGATCGCGTCATTGGGCGAGGCATCGGTGCGGCGCTGTTACGGCGATTTCTCCAGCCAGCAGATGTCGGGCTGGTCGCGGGTCCAGGCCGAATTCGGTCTGGTCCCGCACCATCAGCCGGCCAACACCGTCGGCAAGAACGCCAGTGACATCGCGCTGGTGATCGACGCGATGGACCTGATGCATTCGGGCCGGTTCGACGGCTTTGTTCTCGTCAGTTCCGACAGCGATTTCACCCGTCTGGCCAGCCGGATCCGCGAACAGGGACTGGATGTGTTCGGCATGGGCATGCGCAAGACCCCCGCCGCCTTCGTCAAGGCGTGCAAGCGGTTCATCTATCTGGAAAACCTCGACAGCGCCGCGCCCGAACAGCCCACCACGAACCCGCCGACGGCCACCGGCAAATCGCTGAACGACGCGCGCGACCTGATCCTCAAGGCGATGGATGCGATCGATCAGGATGACGACTGGTACGCGCTGGGTCCGCTGGGCCAGTTCATCACCGCCGCCAATCCCGATTTCGACACGCGCAGCTTCGGCAAGCGCAAGTTGAGCGATCTGGTCGCCGCGCTCAAGGTTTTCGAGACCAAGCGCGGCGACGGCAACCAGTTGCTGGTGCGCCGGATCGATTGATCCTTGCGCCCCGGACGCCACCGCCGTAGATTAGAACTATTCTAATCTGTGGTGTCACATGCGCTTTCTCGCCCAACGCAAACGGTTCAAGGATCTCAGCGAACAGGAGATCCTTGCGCTGGCGATCTCGTCCGAAGAGGACGACGCGCGCATCTATCGCGGCTATGCCGAGCGCTTGCGCGCCGACTATCCCGCCAGCGCCCGGATGTTCGACGGCATGGCCGAGGAAGAGGACACCCATCGCGCCCGCCTGATCGATCTGCACGAAACCCGATTCGGCTCCACGATCCCGCTGATCCGGCGCGAACACGTCGCCGGTTACTACAACCGCCGACCGGTCTGGCTCATCGAAAACCTCGGCCTCGAGCGCATCCGCGAACAGGCCGCGATGATGGAGCGTGACGCGGAACGCTTTTACCTCACCGCTGCAAAACGCATTACGGATTCGGCAACACGCCGCCTGCTGGGCGATCTGGCCGCGGCCGAGGCCGGTCACCGGACGCTCGCCGGCGAACTGGCCGACACCCATCTTGACGCGGATACCCGCTCGGACGAGGACGCAGCCGCCCACCGCCAGTTCATCCTGACATGGGTGCAACCGGGTCTGGCGGGGCTGATGGACGGGTCCGTCTCGACCCTCGCACCGATCTTCGCCACCGCCTTCGCCACCCATGATACCTGGACCACCTTTCTCGTCGGTGTCGCCGCCTCGGTCGGGGCCGGTATCTCGATGGGCTTTACCGAGGCCGCCTCGGACGATGGCGAACTCTCGGGGCGCGGCTCGCCGGTGAAACGCGGGCTGGCGTCGGGGGTCATGACGACGCTGGGCGGTCTCGGTCACGCGCTGCCCTATCTGATCACCGATTTCTGGACCGCCACCGCGCTGGCCATCGTCATCGTGTTCTTCGAACTCTGGGCCATCGCCTGGATCCAGAACCGGTATATGGAAACCCCGTTTTTCCGCGCCGCCTTCCAGGTGGTGCTCGGCGGCGCGCTGGTGCTGGCGGCCGGGATCCTGATCGGCAGCGGCTGACCGGCTTGCGATGCGCCGCATCAGCGGCTACGCCTCGCCCATGGCCGAAATATTCCTGCGCACGCTTCCGTTTTTCGCTTTGATCGGCCTTGGCTACGGCGCTGGGCGTATCCATTTTTTCCGAGCCGAAGCAACGGCCTGTCTGACGAAGTTCGTGTTCTACTTCGCCCTGTCGGCCATGCTGTTCCGCTTTGCCGCGAATCTGCCGCTGGCGAGGGTCTTCGACGGCGCGCTGATCATGGGCTATCTCTTCGGCTGCGCTGTGGTCTATGCCATCGCCACCGGCGTGGCGATGCTGCGGCAGCTCGACATGTCCACTGCCGCGATCGAGGCGCAATGCGCGGTGATCGGCAATACCGGCTTTCTCGGCCTGCCGATGTTCGCCCTGCTGTTCGGCGAGGCGGCGATCGGGCCGATGATGCTGGTGCTGGCAACCGACCTGATCGTGTTCTCGTCGCTGATCGTGATCCTGATCACCGCCGCCCGTTCGCACATCACGCCGGCGATATTCGGCACCATCGGTCTCGGCCTGCTGAAAAACCCGATGATCGTGTCGATCTCGCTGGGTTTGCTCTGGTCGGCGCTCCGGGTGCCGATCCCCACGCCGCTGAACGATTTCCTGACGCTGCTCGGCGCCGCGGCGACGCCCGGCGCCCTGTTCGCCATTGGCGCCTCGCTGGCCGACAAATCCGCCGAGCGCCTGCAGATCGCGGGCTGGCTCAGCCTGTGCAAGCTGGTCCTGCATCCCGCTGCCGTCGCTCTGGGGGTGCTCGTGCTGTTCCCCGTGGACAGCTTTTCCGCCACGATCGTCATCTCCGCCGCCGCCTTGCCGGTCGCGGGAAACGTCTACATGCTGGCGCAGCATTACGGCGTGGCACCGCACCGGGTTTCGGCGGCGATCCTGGTTTCGACCGCGCTTGCCATCGTGACCATCCCGCTCGTCATCGCATTGGTGACCCCCGCCTGATCTTTCCACTTTCGCCCAAATACCCCCGCCGGAGGCTCCCGCACTGGACGCGCGCGCTCCGGCCCGATAGCCATGGGGCAACACTTCAAAAAGGAGCGACATCATGGAAACCCTCTCTGAAAACACCTGTTTCGGCGGCGTTCAGGGCGTCTACAGCCACGCTTCGACCGCCTGCGCCTGCGACATGACCTTCGGGCTGTTCCTGCCGCCCGAGGCCAACGGCGGAAAAGTGCCGGTGCTGTGGTATCTTTCGGGCCTGACCTGCACCCACGAAAACGCCATGACCAAGGCCGCAGCGCAGGGCTGGGCCGCCGAGCATGGTATCGCGCTGGTCTTTCCCGACACCTCGCCGCGCGGCGACGATGTCGCCGATCACGACGATTTCGATATGGGCAAGGGCGCCGGGTTCTACGTCAACGCCACGCAGGACCCCTGGAAGCCGCATTTCAACATGTGGGATTATATCGCCGACGAATTGCCCGCCCTGCTGGCCGACAAGTTCGCCATCGATGCGGACCGCCAGGCGATCACCGGCCATTCCATGGGCGGACACGGCGCCCTGACGCTGGCGATGAACCTGCCGGGGCGGTATCGCTCGGTCTCGGCCTTTTCGCCGATCTGCAACCCGACCGGTTCCGATTGGGGCCGCAAGCAGTTCGCCGGCTATCTGGGTGACGATGAAACCAAATGGGCAAAGCACGACGCCTCGCTGCTGATGCAGGAAAAGGGGTTTGACGGCCCCGTCCTGATCGACACCGGCACCGATGACCAGTTCATCGACCTGCTGCGCCCGGAAACGCTGGCCAACGCCATCGCCAAGCGCCGCCAGCAGGCGACGTTCCGCATGCAGCCGGGATACGATCACAGCTACTTCTTCGTCTCGACTTTCATGGAGGAGCATATCGCCTTCCACGCCGAGGCGCTGTGGGCCTGATCGCTTGAACGCGCTTTACATCGACGCCGATGCCTGCCCCGTCAAGCCCGAGGCCGAGCGCGTCGCGACCCGGCATGGATTGCAGATGTATCTGGTCTCGAACGGAGGGCTGCGGCCCTCCGCCAACCCGCTTGTGCAAACGGTGATCGTGGCCGAAGGCGCGGACGAGGCCGATATCTGGATCGCCGAACGCTGCGGGCCGGGCGATGTGGTGGTGACGGCCGACATGCCGCTGGCCGCCCGATGCGTCGCTGCCGGGGCGCGCGTGTTGCGCCATGACGGCAGCGCGCTGACACAGGCCAATATCGGGCAGCAACTGGCCATGCGCGATCTGATGGCCGACATGCGCGCGGCCAATCCGCTGGGTACGGGCGGCGGCGGCAAAGCCTTTACAAAGGCGGACCGGTCGCGTTTTCTGGACCGGCTGGAGCAGGAAATCCGCGCCGCCGCGCGGCTGACGAGCCCTTGAACCATGAGGACAGGATGCGACCGCAGGCCGTGATCTTCGATATCGGGAACGTTCTGATCGAATGGCAGCCCGAACGGTTCTATGACCGCGTGATCGGCCCCGAACGGCGCCGCGCCATGTTCGATGCGGTCGATCTGCACGGCATGAACGATCGCGTGGACCGGGGCGGCGCGTTCGCCGGCACCATCTACGACACCGCCCGCACCTATCCCGACTGGCACGACGAGATCCGCATGTGGCACGACAACTGGATCGAGATGGCCAGCCCGGCGATCGACCGTTCCCTGCGGCTGCTGCGCGCCTTGCGCGCCGGCGGCATCCCGGTCTTCGCGTTGACCAATTTCGGAACCGAAAGCTTCGACTACGCGGCGACGCATTATCCGTTCCTGCGCGAATTCGACCGCCACTATATTTCGGGCCACATGAAAGTGATCAAGCCCGACCCCGAAATCTATCGGCAGGTCGAGGCCGATTGCGGACTGCACCCCGAAACGCTGCTGTTCACCGACGACCGCACCGACAACATCGCCATCGCGCGCAGCCGGGGCTGGCAAACCCATCTGTTCCGCGGCCCCGACGGCTGGGCGGATGTGCTGGTCGCGGCGGGTCTTCTGACCCCGGACGAGGCGGCGTGAAAGACTGCCCTACTGGCGCGCACCCCAGCTTATCGAGGCATGGCGGCGCGTATGGAATTCGCCCATCAGCCCGATCATCAACAGCACGACACCGACCCAGAACGCATATTGCCAACTGGTGAAATGCGGGTTGTAGTTGATGAACACATAGCCCCGCGCCTGGTCGATGCTGTGAAACAGCGGGTTCCAGTCGAACATCGACAGCATGAAGGCCGGCAGGGTATTGGCCAGGAACATCTTGCCCGAGGCGATCATGTTGGCGCGTTGATAGACAATGGTGGCAACGCTCACGAAGGTGGGAAACCACGGTTTCAGCGCGTAAAGGATCAGCCCGACGCCGCAGCCGGTGAACCACGCAAGCAGCACCATCCCGAACGCGCTGATCGGATCGTCTATGGTGATCGGGGTAAAGGCCACATGGTAGATGAACAGGATCACGAACATCGACAGCACCTGGATGTAAAGCGATCCAAGCGCCGCCGCCGTGATGGCGATGGCGGTGTTCATCGGCGCGTGTTTCATCATCGGACTGCTGGGCCCTTCGGCACCCGCAACCGCGCCGACGGCCTTGGTATGACACATGAACAGGAAGATGCCCGACATGATGTAGAGCAGGAAATCGCCGCGAATGGCGGCGGAGCGGATGCCCAGAACCGTGAACATGACGTAGAACACGACCACGAACACCACGACCTGCAGAATGTTCACACCGATGGCGATAAAGGCGTTGTTGTGCTTCTTGCGGATGTTGCGCACGACCGAGTGGAAGATCAGCTCGAATATCTGGATCGCGCCAGCCAGTTTCGTCTGCCGTTGCGGAACGTGAAACATCTACCTGCGATTCCCGTGTCTGAAGACAACCTGCCACGGATTTCTTGCCGTTTCGGTGCCGGGACATCATAAGGGGGCAAAACCGGCTTTACAACGACAGCACATGAACGGAGCCCCCATTGGATCATGATCGCCTTGTCCGCGTGATCCGCAAATTGGCCATCGAGGCCGGCGAGCGGATCATGCAGATTTACAATTCCGACGATTTCGACATCAGAACCAAATCCGATGACAGCCCGGTCACAGCGGCGGACGAGGCCGCCGACGCGCTGATTTCGGCAGGGCTGCGCACGGAATTTCCCGACGTGATGCTGGTGACCGAAGAGCAGTCGGACTCGCACGACACCACCGGCGACACGTTCCTGATCGTCGATCCGCTGGACGGCACCAAGGAATTCATCAACCGCCGCGGCGATTTCACCGTCAACATCGCGCTGGTCGAGAACGGCACACCCACACGCGGCGTGGTTTATGCTCCCGCGCGCGCGCGGATGTTCCTGACCCTTGCCGATGGCAGCGCGGTCGAGGAGACGGGCCCGTTCGACGCGGACAAGCCGGGCGGGACGATTCCGCTCCGCGTGGCCGATGCCGACAATGACGCGCTGATGGTGGTGGCCAGCAAGTCCCACCGCGATCAGGCGACGGATGACTACATCGCGAAATATGCCGTAAGGGACACGAAAAGCGCCGGATCGTCGCTCAAGTTCTGTCTGGTGGCGGCGGGCGAGGCCGATCTTTACCCCCGCGTCGGGCGCACGATGGAATGGGACACCGCCGCAGGTCACGCCGTGCTTGCAGGCGCGGGCGGCAAAGTGGTGCGGTTCGACGACCACACGCCGCTGACCTATGGCAAGGACGGCTACGCCAACCCGTTCTTCATCGCCTATGCGCCCGGCGTGCATCTGAAAGACGCCTGATGCCGGTTCTGATCGTCATCCCGGCGCGCTATGCCTCGACCCGCTATCCGGGCAAGCCGCTGGCCGAACTGCGCGGCGCGAACGGGCAAGTGCGCAGCCTGATCGAGCGATCCTGGCAGGCGGCCAGTGCCGTCAACGGCGCTGATCGCGTTGTCGTCGCCACGGATGACAGGCGAATTCGCGATGCCTGCCACGGGTTCGGGGCCGAGGTGGTGATGACCTCGCCCGATTGCGCCAATGGCACGGAGCGCTGCGCCGAAGCCCATGCGGCGCTGGGCGGCGGGTTCGACATCGTGGTGAACCTTCAGGGCGACGCGCCGCTGACGCCGCATTGGTTCGTCGAGGATCTGATCGCCGGGTTGCGCGCCAGTCCGTCGGCGGAAATCGCCACACCGGTGCTGCGCTGCGATGGCGCGACCCTGAACGCGCTGCTTGCGGACCGGCGCGCGGGCCGCGTGGGCGGCACCACCGCCGTGTTCGGCGCCGACAGCAGCGCGCTTTATTTCAGCAAGGAAGTCGTGCCGTTCACCGGCACCACCTATGACGACAGCGACGAGACCCCGGTGTTCCACCATGTCGGCGTCTATGCCTATCGCGCCGACGCGCTGGCCGCCTATCCGGGCTGGCCGGCCGGCCCTCTGGAGCGGCTTGAGGGGCTGGAGCAGCTGCGGTTTCTGGAAAACGGCCGCAAGGTGCTGTGCGTCGAGGTTCAGGCGCGGGGCCGCCAGTTCTGGGAACTGAACAACCCCGAGGACATCCCCCGGATCGAGGCGATGATGGCGGATATGGGTCTGGAATGACCCGCCCGCCGGTCAGCGTGGTGGTGGTCAGCCGGGGTCGCCCCGATGCGCTGCGCCGTTGCCTGACCGGGCTAGCCCGCCAGATCTACGACCCGTTCGAGATCGTCGTCGTCGCGGATGCGCCGGGTCGCGCCATGCTGCGCCGTCTGCCGCTGGCCGCGCAGGTGCATCTGGTGGCGTTTGACGCCGCCAACATCTCGCAGGCGCGCAACCGCGGCATCGCGGCGGCGGCGGGCGAAATCGTGGCCTTCATCGACGACGACGCGGTGCCCGAGCCGACCTGGCTGCACCATCTCGCCGCGCCCTTTGCCGAATCCGACGTGGCGGCTGCGGGCGGGTTCGTGCGCGGGCGCAACGGCATTTCGTTCCAGTCGCGCGCGCGATGGGTGGATCGCACCGGACAGACCGCGCCGATCCGCCTGAGCGATCCGCACCCCGTCGTCCTGACTCCGACGCATGACAAGGCGATCAAGACCGAGGGCACCAACATGGCGCTGCGCCGACCGGTGATCGCCGCAATGGGCGGTTTCGATCCGCGCTACCGCTTTTTTCTCGACGAAACCGAGGTGAACATGCGTCTGGCGGACCGGGGAGCGCGCACGGCGATCGTGCCGCTGGCGCAGGTGCATCACGGCTTTGCCCCCAGCCCGCTGCGCCGGGCCGATCGGGTGCCGCGCGATCTGTTCGAGATCGGCGCCAGTTGGGCGGTTTTCCTGTCCACGCATTGCCCGACAGGGAACCGCGATGCCGCTTGGCAGCGGGTGCGGCGCGAACAGCGCAACCGGTTGGTGGCCCATCTCATCCGCGGCGGGGTCGAGCCGGCGGACATGCGCCGCCTGCTGACCGGTCTGGAGGCCGGGTTCGCCGCCGGCCTGCAACGCCACGGCGCTGCCCTGCCCGCTCTGCTCGATGCCACGCGGCGTTTTCGCCACTTTCCCCCTGCCCCGGCGAACCCGCCCGTCTTGCTGGCCGGTCGGTCATGGCAGGCGCGCGCTCTGCGCCGCCGCGCCCGCGCCATGGCCGATGGCGGGGCCAACGTGACCGTGCTGCGCCTGTCGCCCACGGCGCTCTATCACCGCGTGGCATGGCGCGATGGCTATTGGGAACAGCGCGGCGGCCTGTTCGGCAAGAGCGACCGCAGTCAGAAGCTGTTTTCGGCGTGGCGGTTCCGGCGCCGTGTCGCGGCGGAAATCGAACGCTTCGGACCCGAACGGGGTTTTCGGTGAAATCTCGCGCAAAATCGAGCCACCGGCGGAAATCCGTGCGTCCGGCATGGCGGTTTCGGATTGTGAATGCTACAGCGCAGCAATTGTTATAGAGATGGCGGAACAGAAACGCGCTATCGCCAGTTGATCCAGTCAAAGAGGTTTGTTCATGCGTAAGAAAGTCACAAAAGCGATTTTTCCAGTTGCCGGGCTGGGCACCCGTTTCCTTCCGGCGACGAAATCCGTTCCCAAGGAAATCATGACCCTGGTCGACCGCCCGCTGGTTCAATACGCCATCGACGAGGCACGCGCCGCCGGGATCACCGAGTTCATTTTCGTCACCTCGCGCGGAAAGAACGCGCTGGAGGATTACTTCGATCACGCCCCGATGCTCGAACAGGAATTGCAGAAAAAGGGCAAGGACGATTTGCTGGCGACGCTGAAATCCACCTATATGGACAGCGGCGCGATCGCCTATATCCGCCAGCATCGTGCGCTGGGGCTGGGCCATGCGGTGTGGTGCGCGCGGCGTCTGATCTCGTCCGACGAGCCCTTTGCCGTCATCCTGCCCGACGACGTGATCGCGGCCGAGAAGCCCTGTCTGCAGCAGATGGTCGAGGCCCATGCCGAAACCGGCGGCAACATGGTCGCGGCGATGGAGGTTCCCGCCGAAAAGACATCATCCTACGGCGTTCTGGACGTGGCCGAGGATATGGGATCGGTCGTGTCGGTCAAGGGCATGGTGGAAAAGCCGAAACCCGAAGACGCCCCATCGAATCTGGCGGTGATCGGGCGCTATATCCTGACCCCGTCGATCCTGCGCAATCTCGACCGGATGAAAAAAGGCGCGGGTGACGAGTTTCAGTTGACCGACGCGATCGCCGACGACATTCGGGCGGGCAAGCCGGTTTATGGCTACCGCTTCGACGGTCAGCGGTTCGATTGCGGCTCCAAGGCGGGTTTCCTGCAGGCCACGGTCGCCTTTGCGCTGGCCCGCGACGATCTGCGTGACGATCTGTCGGCCTACCTTCAGGAAATGGTGCAACTGGACAAAGCCGCCCAGTAAAAGGCGACCCTGGGGGCGGACATGACCAACATACTCGTGACCGGCGGTGCCGGTTATATCGGCTCGCATGCCTGTAAGGCCCTCAAGGCCGCGGGCTACAATCCGGTGACCTATGACAATCTGATCACCGGCTGGCGCGATGCGGTTCGGTTCGGCCCGTTCGAGCAGGGCGATCTGGGCGACCGGGCCCGGCTTGACGAGGTGTTCGCGCAATATCGTCCCGCAGCGGTCATGCATTTCGCCGCCCTCAGCCAGGTGGGCGAGGCGATGGCGCAGCCCGGACGATACTGGCGCGGCAATGTCTGCGAATCGCTGACACTGATCGAGGCGGCGGTGGCGGCGGATTGCCTGGATTTCGTGTTTTCCTCGACCTGCGCGACCTATGGCGAACACGACAACGTGGTCCTGGACGAAAACACGCCGCAACTGCCGCTGAACGCCTATGGCGCCAGCAAGCGCGCGATCGAGGACATGCTGCGCGATTTCGAAGCGGCCCACGGGTTGCGCCATGTGATCTTTCGCTATTTCAACGTCGCTGGCGCCGACCCCGAGGCCGAGGTGGGCGAATTCCACCGCCCCGAAACCCATCTGGTGCCGCTGATGCTGGACGCCATCGACGGCAAGCGCGATGCGCTGACAGTGTTCGGCACCGATTACGACACGCCCGACGGCACCTGCATCCGCGATTACGTGCATGTCTGCGATCTGGTCGATGCGCATGTTCTGGGCCTGAAATGGCTGGAACAGGGCAAGGGCAGCCGCGTGTTCAACCTGGGCACCGGATCGGGCTTTTCGGTGCGCGAGGTGATCGACCATTCGCGCGCCGTGACCAACCGGGAGGTGCCGTTCGTCACCGGCCCGCGACGTGCGGGCGATTGCACGAAACTGGTTTCGGGATCGTCGCGCGCCGAAACCGAACTTGGCTGGAAACCGGTGCGCTCGGACCTGAAACAGATGATCGCGGATGCCTGGCGGTGGCATCGGAGCGGCCATTACGACAGGTGACATGGCCCCCCCTGCCCGCCTGCTCGACATCACGCGCCTGATCAGCCGCGCCGGTCGGATCGCCACCGGAATCGACCGGGTGGAACTGGCCTATCTGGTGCATCTGGCGCGGCGGCGCGAACCGTTGTTTGCCATTGCGCGTACACCCTTCGGGTTCGTCCTGATCGGAGCGGAGACCCTGCCCGGCCTCACCGCGCGCCGGACCGGCGCCGAGCCATGGGGTGGCGCGGACCGCCTGTCGCTTTTGTCGCGGCGCCGCGATACGATGCTGCGCCGCGCCGAAAGCGACCTGCGGCGCCTGTCGCTGGCCCGCTGCCGCCCGCACGGCCTGACGGCGATGCTGCAACGGCACCTGCCCGCGGGGGCGGTGTATTTCAACACCGGCCATTCCAACCTGACCGACCGGATGCTGGGCGCGGTGCGTCAGGCGGGCGCGCGGATCGCGGTTCTGGTGCATGACACGATCCCGCTGGATTTCCCGCAATATCAGCGCCCCGGCACACCCGCGCGGTTCAAAGCCCTGCTGCAACGGGTGCAGGCGCAAGCCGATCTGGCGATCTATAATTCGCACCACACGCGGGAGCGGGCCGAGATGTACATGACGCGATGGGGTCCGCCCCCCGCCGCTGTCGTGGCGCATCTGGGCGTCGAACCCGCCATGCCCGACCATGACGCGCTGCCGCCGGGGCTGCCCCCTTCGCGGCCCTATTTCGTGACGCTGGGCACAATCGAGCCGCGCAAGGGGCATGACCTGCTGCTGGATGTCTGGGACGATCTGGCCCGCCGGATGGACGCGCCGCCCCCCTTGCTGATCTGCGGGACGCGCGGCTGGAACAACCGCGCCGTGTTCGACCGGCTGGACCGGCTTGCATCCGGCGGGCCGGTGCGCGAATTGAATGGCCTGTCCGACGGGGCCGTAGCGGCGCTGGTTGCTGGCGCGCGGGCGCTGCTATGTCCCAGCCGCGCCGAAGGGTTCGGCCTGCCCGCGGTCGAGGCGGCGGCGCTGAATGTGCCGGTCATCTGCGCCGATCTGCCGGTTTACCGCGAGGTTTTGAACAACACTCCCATTTACCTATATGAAGCAGATCGTTATCAGTGGCGCGATGCGATCATAAGCATGATCGACAATAAAGACGGTGCGAAACCTGTTAGGTCGCGCGACATTTTCGTCGCCCCCACCTGGGAAGACCATTTCCGCAGGGTCCTGGAGACGGGGTGATCCGCCGGGACGGTCAGGCACCAACGAGGTCGGGAAGGGGCAGGAATTGGGCGTATGGCAATCATACCGCCTTCGGAACGAGCGCATCCGCTGGAGGATTCGCGCATTCCGCAAACGCCGCGAACTCGTCGCCGTCGCCAACCGCACCGCCGCCATCCGTCCCGACGACATCCTCGTATTCTGCACCCAGCGCAACGAATGCGATCGCCTGCCGTTTTTCCTGAACCATTATCGCGACATGGGTGTCAGCCATTTCCTGATCGTCGATAATGACAGCACCGATGGATCGCGCGATTATCTGGCCGGGCAGAATGATGTTTCGCTCTGGCACACGACCGCCAGCTACAAACGCGCACGCTTCGGCGTGGACTGGCTGAACTGGCTGCAACGGCGATACGGCCACGGCCACTGGTGCCTGGTGGTCGATCCCGACGAATTCCTGATCTATCCGTTCTGCGACACGCGCCCGCTGCGGGCGCTGACCGACTGGCTGGATGCGTCCTCGATCCGATCCTTCAGCGCGATGTTGCTGGACATGTATCCCAAGGGAAAGCTGGACGCGCAGCCCTACGAACCGGGGACCGATCCGATCGAGATCGCCAGCTGGTTCGACAGCGGCAATTACACCCTCCGCAAGAACAAGACCTATGGAAACCTGTGGATTCAGGGCGGACCGCGCAGCCGCGTGTTCTTTGCCGATGCGCCGGAAAAGGCCCCCGCACTGAACAAGATCCCGCTGGTGAAATGGGACCGGCGATATACCTATGTCAGCTCCACGCATACGCTGCTGCCGCGCGGTCTGAACCTTGTCTATGACGAATGGGGTGGAAACAAGACGTCCGGGCTGCTGCTGCACGCCAAGTTTCTGGATACGTTCACCGCCAAGGCGGCCGAAGAACTGGAACGCCGCCAGCACTATGCGGGATCGGTCGAATACAGGGCCTATGCCGCCGGCCACGGCGACGATACGGAACTGTGGTGCAAGTGGTCCATCAACTGGCGGCAGCTGGAGATCCTGAGCCTGATGTCGAAAGGCAACTGGGCATGAGCGTGGGCATCGTCATGCTGGTGCATGCCGCGTTTGAGCGCGCCGAGCAGGTGGCATTAGAAGCAGGATCCTTCGCAACATTCTGTTACCGAGAGATCGAACATAAATGCGATAGTTCGAGAGCAACACACGAATGGTATGCGTGTTAACGAACTGCGTTCCTCCAAACCTCGACCATGATGATTTTATGATTACTTGCATCAATGTCGAATATCTCCTCGTTCGCGATTGCTCTAGCATCCTCGATCATACCCGAGAGTTTCGGCAGATTATTAGCACGCGCATATTCTTTGAGGTCCGCCAGCACGCTCAAGATCCAACCATGACAATTCATTCTACACCTTTTTGACAATTTGGTTGCCTCAAGGTCGATCATGCAATGGTTAACCAAATGCTAATGCCAACTGACACACGGCACACTGTCAAGCGACTGTGAGAGGCTGTTGCCTTGGCGCAACGCCTCTGGTGTAGTTTTTATCTCTCGCACCATCTCGATAAGCGCTTCATAAGTTCTCTCAAATCCAGCTGTCTTTGCAGCATTGGCCGCGACCAACGTTCGATTAATTAGTTCTCGCTCACGCATTTGCACACTCCTTTAGGCGGACGGCTTCAGCATCGGCGACCGCTAATTAACGCATGGTTAACGCGTGACTGGCGGCGATCTCACCGGCGATTTTCTGCCGATAAGGCAGGTTCTTTGCTGGCTGCGAGCAACCGTTGCCAAATATCGTGCTGGGACAACGGCAATCGCAGGCGATCCGAATGCCCGGATTTCGGTGATCTCGGGGGCGTGGGCCGTGCCGCTGTTCCGCTCCGGACGGGATTTTGCCGATCTGCGACGAGAGGCGGCGCAACTGCAAAAGATCGAAAACGCGCATCTGGACATTCTGCGCCATACCCAGGCTCATGCCCGTGTCCGCATCTGGACCATGGCGGAATTCGTCGAGGCCCCGATGGAGGCGCTGCAATCGGTTCTGGACGACATCGCCCCGGCCGCGTCACGTCGTCCGGGCCCAATGCCCCGGCCGGTTGATCTGGACGGGTTCGGCAGGTTCCTGCAAAACCTCAGGAATCAGGGCATGCACCCCTATCTGATGGGGGATTTTCCCGTGGAACGAGGACCGGCCTCCATGCGCGAACCGCTCCGCAAGCTGTATCCGGTCAGCTGACATGCCCGGATCGTTCGATTATTTCATCGTCCTGGCTGAGATGCGCACCGGGTCGAACTTTCTCGAGGCCAACCTGAACGCGCTGGACGGGCTGCATTGTCACGGCGAAGCGTTCAATCCGCATTTCATCGGCTATCCCAACCGGACCGAGCTTTTCGGCATGACCCAGCCGATGCGCGACGCGGACCCCGACCGCCTGATCGATGCGATACGCGGGCAGCCGGACGTGTTGGGAGGGTTCCGGTTTTTCCACGACCACGACCCGCGCGCGCTGGAGATCGCGCTGAGCGATCCGCGTTGCGCCAAGATCGTCCTGACGCGCAATCCGCTGGACAGCTACGTGTCCTGGAAGATCGCGCAGGCGACCGGGCAATGGAAGCTGACCAACGTCAAGCGGCGCAAAGCGGTGCGGGCATGGTTCGACGCGGCCGAATTTACCGCCCATGTGGATGCATTGCAGACGTTCCAGGTGCAAGTGCTCAACCGTCTTCAGATCAGCGGTCAGACGGCGTTCCATCTGGCCTATGACGATCTGCGGAGCGTCGAGGTGATGAACGGTCTGGCACGCTGGCTGGGAATCGGCGGGAGACTGGACGGTCTGGACAAGAGCCTCAAGCCGCAGAATCCCGGCCCGGTTTCCGACAAGGTGGCCAATCCGGAGACCATGACCGCCGCGCTGGCCGATATCGATTGGTTCCACCTGACCCGCACGCCCAATTTCGAACCCCGGCGCGGCCCCGCCGTTCCCGGCCATATCGCCGCGGCGCACACGCCCTTGCTGTATCTGCCGGTGCGGGGCGGTCCGGAGAGCGAGATCGCGGAATGGCTGGCGCGGCTTGACGGGGTGATGCGCGACGCCCTGACGACCGGAATGAACCAGAAACATATGCGCCAGTGGAAGCGTGACCGCCCCGGCCATCGCAGCTTTACGGTGCTGCGTCATCCCGCCGCGCGCGCCCATGCGGTGTTCTGCCAGCGCATCCTTTCGACAGGGCCGGGCAGCTATGCCCGAATCCGCGAGACCCTGCGCCGTCAGTTCAAGCTGGACATCCCGCGCGATGGCGCGAACCGGAACTATACCCTGGCCACCCACCGCGCCGCCTTCGTGACGTTTCTGGAATTCCTGCGCTCGAACCTGGCCGGTCAGACGGCGCTGCGTGTCGATGCGGCGTGGTGCACGCAGGCGCAGGCGCTGAGCGGCTTTGCCGAATTCGCATCGCCCGATCACATCCTGCGCGAAGACGAACTGCACCGCGCCCTGCCCGCCCTGGCGCACCAATTCGGCCACACCGCGCCGCCCGCACCAGGCGCGGCGGTTGCCGATACGCCGTTCGCGCTGGCGGATATCCATGACGACGAGATCGAGAACCGCATCGCCGATATCTATCAGCGCGATTATCTGATGTTCGGCTTCGGTCCCTGGACCGGAAACTAGGCCGCGAGCGACTGTCCCGCTGTCAGGATCGCGTAAATCGTGCTGCTGTCGGGATTGGCGCGCAATTTCGAACACAAGGCGGAATCGCGCAGCGTCCGCGCGACCAGCGCCAGCGCCTTGAGATGATCGACGCCGGCCTTTTCCGGCGCGAACAGCGCAAAGACGATATCGACGGGCTGACGATCCACTGCACCGAAATCAATGGGCTTTTCCAGAAGCACGAACACGCCCGCCACGTGGTCAAGCCCATCCACCCGCGCATGAGGCAGGGCCACGCCATGGCCGACGCCGGTCGGTCCCAGGTTCTCGCGGTCGAGCAGCGCATCGACGGTCGCGGTCGCGTCCAATCCCAGCGCGCTGTTCGCCAATTCCCCGATTTCCTGAAACAACCGCTTCTTGCTGGTAACGGAGTTCACCACCTTGACGGACCTGTGTCCGAGAATGTTGCTCAGTTGCATGTCTGCTTCGCTCCGCGAGGGCGCCCCGCAAAGGGGGCGCCGATTGTTGCACGTCTTACGGGTCGATCCAGCCGATATTGCCGTCATCACGGCGATAGACGACATTCACCCCGCTCTTGCCCTCGTTTCGAAAGACCAGAACCGGCGCGCCCGCAAGCTCCATCTGCATCACCGCTTCCCCCACAGAAAGCGAGGGGATCTGCGTCTCCATTTCGGCGACGATGATCGGCTGCAGCGTCTCGGGCTCGGTTTCCTCGGTCTGCTCTTGCGAGGCGAGGATATAGGAGGACGCGCCGGTGAGTTCAACCGGTTCGACCCGCTCCTTGTAGTGATATTTCAGCCGGCGCTTGTAGCGGCGCAGCTGCTTTTCCATCTTTGCCGCGCAGGCGTCGAATGCGCCATAGATTTCAACGGCATGCGCCTTGGCGGTCGCGTTCAAACCGGTCGAAAGGTGGATCGTCGCCTCGCAGACGAATTCATGCGCGTTGCGCGAAAACACCACGGTGCCCCCCGTCGGACGCATCGCGTATTTCTGGACCACCTCGTCGAGTTCGGTTCGCACGTGTGTCTGCAGGGCCTCGCCGATGTCGATCTGTTTTCCGCTGATCTGATAACGCATGTGCTCTCCTTCACACTGGTCATTCCCCCCGGCATCCTTTTTCCGGGCGGGAATGAAAGGGCGGCATCGCCGGGTCGCTGCAGCCGCTCGGCCCCGCCCCGAGGATAGGGACCGAACGCCGTCGCGCCAAGCATTTGCCATCAGACCAATTGAGGCAAGGTTGAGCGAAACTGTCAACGGAAAGCCGCGCATGACGGCATTACCGATGTCAAATAGCGGCTGTCGCGGTCAGGAAATCCGGAAACTGTCGCCAAGATAGACCCGGCGGACATTCTCGTTCTCGACCACCTCGGACGGGGTGCCCGACATCAGAACCTGCCCATCATGCAGGATATAGGCGCGATCCACGATCTCAAGGGTTTCGCGCACGTTGTGGTCCGTGATCAGAACGCCGATGCCGCGTGTCCTGAGGTCGGCGACGAGGTGACGGATATCCGCGACCGATATCGGATCGACTCCGGCAAAGGGTTCGTCGAGCAACAGGTATTTGGGATCGGCGGCCAGACAGCGGGCGATCTCGACACGTCGCCGCTCACCCCCCGAGAGGGCTAGTGCCGGAGCGCGGCGCAGATGCTCGATGGAGAAATCCGACAGAAGTTCCTCAAGCCGTTCGCGCCGCCGGTGCGGGTCGGAATGGGTGATTCCCAGTACCGCCGCGATGTTGTTCTCGACGCTGAGGCCGCGAAAGATCGACATTTCCTGCGGCAGATAGCCGATCCCAAGGCGGGCGCGGCGATACATCGGCAAGGCCGTGGCATCGTGCCCGTCGATGATCACGCTGCCGGCTTCGGCAAAGATAAGCCCCGCGATCGCGTAGAACGTCGTGGTCTTGCCCGACCCGTTCGGTCCCAGCAGGCCGACGACTTCGCCGCGGTCCAGCGTCATGGTCACATCGCGGATCACCACCCGCTTGCGGAATGATTTGCGCAGTTTCTCGATGCGCAGGCCGGACAGGCCCGGCGTGAGTGTAAGCGCCGGGCGGGCCATCACCGCTCGCCCGTGTTCAGGATCGTCTTGACCCGTCCGGCCATCTGCGCCGTACCGGTGGTGAGGTTGACGGTCATCCTGTCCGACGTCAGCGCGTTCTGGCCCTGGGTCAGCAACACGTCGCCCGACATGACGATCACGCCGCTGTCGATGCTGTATTCGGCGCGCTCGGCCTCGGCTGCGTCGGGGCCGTTCACCAGAATCACGTCGCCGGTTGCCTCCAGCCGGTCGATGGCACCGGCATCGGCCTTGTAGACCACCAGCAGACGATCCGCCGACAGGCGCATCTCGCCCTGCCCGACCACGACGTTGCCGATATATTCGGCGCGTCCACTTTGCTGATCGACCTCAAGGCTTTCGGCCGTCACCTCGACGGGAAGCGTCGGATCGGCCTTGATCGCCCCGAACGCGACATTGGTGCCCTGCGCCGCCGTCGCCATGGCGGAAACGACGAGCGGAACGCTGTAAAGAAGGGCACGAAGACAAGACACAGATCAATTATCCGGATTTTTCGGGTCATATATCATTTTGACGCCGTGATTGAAAAGCATATGCACCGGACCGCCCGGTGTTTTCGTGCCGATGGTCATGCGACCGGCGGTGAAGTCCCCCACCGGGCCGGTTCCTGCGACCGGCCCCGGTGTGTGCGCCTCGACCCCGCTCAGCGCCGTTTCCAGACGGTCGGTGGTCACGATATATCCGCTGGATGTCGTGATGCGCACATCGCCGTCGAAATGCGCCATGTCCTGTTGCAGATCGAAGCTGCCCGTTTGCGATTTCAGCGTGATCCGCGCGCCATCGGCAAGGGTGATGCGCGCGGACAGGTCGGTGGCTTCGGCAGGCGTGTCCTTGCCACCCGGTCGGACCAGCGCCGCCCTGAACATGATCTCTTCACCCGCCGGCGTCACACCGGAAAAGAACGGCGCGGTGACCTGCTGGCCACGGGTCCGTTCGGCGATGTCCTTTTCGGCGAATGGAATCGCGGTGAAATCGGTGCCGCGCGACAACAGGAACAGCGTCGCCAGAATCGCCAGCGCCGCCAGTGGCAGCAGAACCTTGAACAGGGCGACGAAACGCGAATAAAGATCCATCCCCGCCCCGCCTCCCGTTTATCCCAGCCCGACGCGCAGGCAATCGTGGATATGCAGCAGGCCCAGCGGCGCGCCCGCCCCGTCCGGATCGACCACGAACAGACAGGTGATCCGGGGTGTGGGCAAGGTCATCAGCGCCACCGCCTCTTCGGCAAGCGCGTCGGGGCCGATGGTGCGGGGCGTGGTGGTCATGACCTCAGCCGCGCGGTGCGACAGCAGCCCGTCCATCTTGCGGCGCAAATCGCCGTCGGTGATGATGCCTGCAAGCGTGCCGTCCGGGCCGGTCACGCCGGCCACGCCAAAGCCCTTCTGGCTGATCTCGATCAGCGTGTCGCTCATCGGCGTGTCGATCCCGACCAGCGGAAGCGCGTCGCCCGTATGCATCAGGTCACGCACGCGCGAAAGACGGGCGCCCAGTTTGCCGCCGGGATGAAACTCGCGGAAATGTTCGGGGGTGAAGGCGCGATGTTCCATCAGCGCGACCGCCAGTGCGTCGCCCAGCGCAAGCGTCATCGTGGTCGAGGATGTCGGCACGATCCCCGTGCCGCAGGCCTCTTCCGCCTCGGGCAGCACAAGCGCGACGTCGGATTGTTGCAGCAAAGTCGATCCAGGCCGGCTGGCCACGCCGATCAGGGGAATGGCGAAACGGCGGGTATAGGCGACCAGATCGGCCAGTTCCGGCGTCTCGCCGGAATTCGACAGCACCAGAACCACGTCGCCTTGGGCCATCATGCCCAGATCGCCGTGGCTGGCCTCGGCCGGGTGGACGAAATGCGCCGGCGTTCCGGTGCTGGCGAAGGTGGCGGCGATCTTGCGCGCGATATGGCCGGACTTGCCCATGCCGGACACGATCACCCGGCCGCGCGCGTTCAGCAGCAGATCGACGGCACGGTCGAAATCGTGGTTCAGGCTCGACTCAAGCCGGTTCAGCGCTTCGGCCTCGATCCGTATGACCCGGCGGGCGGTGTCGACGAATCCGGTCATGAATGGGCGAAGATGTCGATTTCCGGCCATCCCTCCAGATCCAGCCGCGCGCGGGTGGGCAGAAAATCGAAACAGGCCTGCGCCAGATCGCTACGCCCCTCGCGCTCCAGCCGCGCGTTCAGTTCCTCGCGCAGGCGATGCAGGTACAGCACGTCGGAGGCGGCGTATTCCACCTGCGCCTCGCTCAGGGTTTCGGCGCCCCAATCGCTCATCTGCTGCTGCTTGCTGATGTCGACACCGATCAATTCCTGCGTCAGGTTCTTCAGCCCGTGCCGGTCGGTATAGGTGCGCACGAGGCGGCTGGCGATCTTGGTGCAATAGACCGGCGCGGCCAGCGCGCCAAAGGCGTGATACATCGCCGCGATGTCGAACCGCCCGAAATGGAACAGCTTGAGCACCGCGCGGTTTTCCAGCAGCGCGACAAGGTTGGGCGCCGATTTCTGCCCCTTGGCGATCTGCACCACATGCGCCTCGCCATCGCCACCCGAAAGCTGCACCACGCACAAACGGTCGCGATGCGGGTTCAGCCCCATGGTTTCGCAATCGATGGCCACGATGGGGCCAAGGTCCAGCCCGTCGGGCAGGTCGTTGTGATGCAGATGATTTGCCAAGTCCGGTATCCTCGCGCGCCGCGTTCTGCGTCGAGATATGCGCTTTGGCCGGCAAACTCAACTGCGCCGGGCGATGCGCTGACGCCGGGTAAGACTGGACAGACCGGCGCATCATGCGCCTGACTGGAGGGCGGGGAAGGACGCGGCACGATGACAGGATCAGGGTTATCCGATCACGAAACGACCGTCGCTCTGGAGGCGTCGATCGCGGAGTTGATCAAGGGGCGCGACCGCTGGGCCACGTCCTCGGTCGCCGACCGTCTGGCTGTTCTGCACGAGGTCAAGGACGCGCTGATGCCGGTGGCGCAGGACTGGGTCGAAACCTCGTCGCGCAACAAGCTGATCCCGCAAGGGTCGCCGCTGGAGGGGGAGGAATGGACGTCGGGACCGTTCGCGGTGATGTGGGCGTGCAACGGATTGATCGAGACGCTGTCGCAACTCGACGGCAAGCGATTTCTCGACGGGTTGCGCAAACGCGAGACCGTGACCGGCCAACTGGCGGTCAGGGTGGTGCCGCATAACCTCCGCGAGCGCCTGCTCCTGCCAGGCATCAGTGCCGAGGTCTGGATGCAGCCGGGGGTGACCCGCGACAATCTGGCCGCCCATACCGCAACGGCCTATGATGGTGCCCCCGAGGGATCGGCAGGGCAAGGTCGCGCTGGTTCTGGGGGCGGGGAATGTCTCGTCCATCGCACCGCTCGACTGTTTTCAGAAACTGTTCCTGGAACATCAGGTGGTGCTGCTGAAACTGAACCCGGTGAACGATTATCTTCACGACGTGCTGCAAATGGCGCTGGACCCGCTGATCCGGCGCGACGCGCTGCGCATCGTGCGCGGCGACGGCAGGGTCGGCGCATGGCTGACCTTCCATCCGCAGATCGACGAATTGCACATCACCGGTTCGGGCCGCACCCACGACGCCATCGTCTGGGGCACCGGCACCCAAGCGGCGGCGAACAAGCGCGCCGGAACGCCGGCAAACCCGCGCCGGATCACCTCGGAACTGGGGGCGGTCTGCCCAACCATCGTGGTGCCGGGGCCTTGGTCGCAAGCGGACCTGGCGTTTCAGGCGCAGAACATCGCCACGCAGAAGATGCACAATTCCGGGTTCAACTGCATCGCATGCCAGGTGCTGGTGGTGCCTACGGGATGGGATCGCACGCCGAAGCTGCTGGACAGGGTCCGGGCCGAGATCGCCAAGGCGACGCGCCTGCCCTTTTACCCCGGCACCCGGGATCGGCTGGAGGAGTTCGCCGACCATGGTGCGGCACCCCGCCTCATTCCCCGCGGCGACGCCCCCGATGCCGTGATCAGCCGCATTCCCGATAACGACCCGTGGCAGGAGAGGAACGAGGTGTTCGCCCCGGCCCTGTCGGTGCACGAGATCACGCAGGACGATCCCGAGCGGTTCCTGCGCGACGCCATCGCCTATGCCAACGATCGCCTTTACGGCACGTTGGGCGGCAACATCCTGATCCATCCCGCAACCCTGCGCCGGATCGGACGCAACCGATTCGAGGAACTTCTGGCCGGTTTCCACTATGGCTGCATCGCCGTGAACGGCTGGACCGCGCTGGGGTTCCTGCTGTCGCAAACCCCTTGGGGTGCGTTTCCCGGCCACACGCTGGACGATGTGCAAAGCGGGATCGGCACCGTCCACAACACCTTCATGTTCGACCGCCCGCAGCGCAGCGTGGTCACGGCGCCCTTCGCCCCGTTTCCGCGGTCCTTCCTCAACGGTGAATTCACGCTGATGCCCAGGCCGCCATGGTTCATCACCAACCGCACGGCGCAGCGCACCGGCAGGGCGCTGACCCGTTTCCAGCATCGCCCCGGCTGGCGGCGCCTGCCGGCCGTCCTGTGGGCGGCGCTACGAGGATAGGGGCGCCAAATTATCGCCAGATTCGGCTGTTAGCACTTTCTTGGTTCCGGGCCTGATATCCCGGTTGCGGACGAGAAAAGGTAACAGAGATGGTTGTGCGCAACGACGCCGCGCCGGTCATCATCAAACGGAAAAAGGTCATTGTCGCAGGGGGCCACCACGGCGGCGCCTGGAAGGTCGCCTATGCGGACTTCGTGACGGCGATGATGGCGTTTTTCATGTTGATGTGGCTGCTGAACGCGACGACGGAAAAACAAAGGAAGGGGCTGGCCGATTATTTTTCGCCGACCATTCCGATCAACCGCATATCGGGCGGCGGCGACGGCGCATTCGGCGGCAACAGCGCGTTCACCGAAGAACAACTGGCCCATACCGGCACCGGCGCGACCAACCGCAATCCCGACAATGCCCTGCAATCGCGCGGCGAGACGGGGTTCGAGCAATCGGCGCAGGAGAACGACGCCGCCGATCCATTGCGCAAGATCGAAGAGGAGTTGCTGGGCATCGGCGGCGAAAGCCTCGTATCGGCGGACATGCGAAAGCATATCGTCACCCGCGTCACCGACGAGGGGCTGGTGATCGAACTTTACGCCAATGAGGGCGCGCCGCTTTTCCAGGAGGGAACCGATGCGCCGACTCAAATGATGCGCGATCTGCTCGGCGTGGTGACGCGGGCGGCACAGAATGTCAGCAACGGCGTTGCCATCGGCGGACATATCCGCGCCCATCCCATCGTTCTGGCGAACAACCCTGTCTGGCCCCTGTCCATGGCACGTGCCACCCGCACACAGCGGCTGCTTGAGGCGGCGGGAATGGACGCCGCCCGGATCACGCGCGTCACCGGCCATGCCGACCGCAAACCGGCGGCGGAAAACTCGATGTCGGTGCGCAACGACCGGATCGAGGTCATCCTGCTGCGCAAATGATCGCGAAACACAGAGAATTTGATCCGTTAGCGCGGTGTTAAGCCACCGTGCGCTAGATATGACCACGGATTTTCGTTTACCGCTTGGGAAAGGCACACCTCCATGACCATATTCTCTTCGCTGAATGCCGGTGTCGCGGGGCTGAGCGCGAATGCCACCAGATTGGCGTCGATCTCGGACAATATCGCCAATTCCTCGACCTTCGGCTACAAACGGGTGGAGACGGATTTCCATTCCATGGTCATTCCCTCGGCCGGTGGCACCTATACGGCAGGCGGCGTGCGGGCGACGACGCAGCGGCTGATCGACGAGCGCGGTGCGCTTGTTCCGACATCCAACGCCACGGATCTGGCGGTCCGCGGACGGGGCATGCTGCCGGTCGCCGCCCACAGCCAAATCAGGGCAGGCAATGATCCGGCGAAGATGATGTTGACCACCACGGGCAGCTTCCGTCCCGATGCCGCCGGTTATCTGAAATCGGAATCCGGTCTGGTCCTTCTCGGGTGGCCGGCAAATCCCGACGGCTCCATTCCCAGCTATCCGCGCGACACGGCCGACGGGCTCGAACCGGTCCAGGTCAATATCAACCAGCTTTCGGGCCAGCCGACGACACGGATGTCGCTGGGCGTCAACCTGCCCGCAACCGAGACCGACGCGCTGACCGGAGGCGGCATACAGGAACTTCCGGTCGAATATTTCGACAATCTGGGCAGATCCGAGACTATCCAGGTGACGTTCCAGCCCATTCTTGCCGCAAGCGGTTCTTCGAACGCATGGAAGATGGTCCTGAACGATTCCGCCTCGACCGTGAACCCGATCGGCGAATATGACCTGACCTTCAATGACGCGCGAATCGGCGGCGGTACTCTGGCATCGGCCGATGTTGTGACAGGCGGACCCGTCTCGGGCGGCGCATATGACCAGGCGTCGGGGACCGTGATCGTCACCGTGGCCAGCGGACCGATCGAGATTGATATCGGACGAATCGGAAGCCGCGACGGTCTGACGCAATTGTCGGGCAGTTTCGCGCCGGTTTCGGTCTCGCGCGATGGCTCGCCCGTAGGCAACCTGACATCCGTCGAGGTGGACGCAAACGGCTATGTCCACGCCCTGTTCGACACCGGCCTGTCGCGGACGATCTACAAGGTGCCGCTGGTCGATCTGCCAAATCCGAACGGAATGGTCTCGCTGGATCATCAGACCTATATGCCCTCGCCCGAAAGCGGCTCCTATTTCCTCTGGGATGCTGGGGACGGGCCGACCGGCGACATTATAGGCTACGCGCGCGAAGAATCGGCCACCGATGTCGCCGGCGAACTGACCGACATGATCCAGACCCAGCGCGCCTATTCGTCCAACGCCAAGGTTATCCAGACCGTGGACGAGATGTTGCAAGAAACCGCAAACCTCAAACGATAATTCCCACCCCCAACCGGAGCCGCAAGGATGAGCATTTCCGCCGCTTTCAACAGCGCCCTCAGCGGCCTCACCGCCGCCAAACGCGCCTCGCAAGTCGTGTCCGAAAACATCGCGAATGCGATGACACCGGGATATACCCGCCGCTCGGTCGAACTCGGCTCGACAACTCATACCGGATCGGGCGTGAAGGTCGTTGGCATTCAGCGCCACACAGATCCGGGTATTACCGCCAACCGCCGCGGCGCCGATGCCAGCGCAGGTGGCGCGAAAACGATTGCGGAGTTTCACAACCGCTTTCAGGCCCTGTTGGGGGATCCGACCGATGCCGCCTCCGTCACGCAACGGTTGGCCAAATTCGAATCCAGCCTGATTTCCGCCGCCAGCAGACCCGACTCCACTCAAAGACTGGACATCGCCGTTGACAGCGCAGCGGATCTGGCAAAGTCGATCGCCGGCGCGTCGGATGGCCTACGCGGATTGCGCAGCCAGGCCGACCGCGAAATCGGCGCGCAGGTCAATCGCCTGAACGCCGCCCTCGAACAGACTCATGCCCTCAACAAGAAAATCACCGCTGTCGCCGCATCTGGACACAGCACGGATGCGCTGCTCGACCAGCGGCAGAAGATCGTCGACGAAATCAACAGCATCGTCCCTGTGAATGTCGTTTCGCGCGACCATGGGAAAATCGCGCTTTATACGGACGGTGGCGCAATCATCCTCGACGGGCCGGCCGCATCGTTCGGCTTTGAGGCCGCACGCGACGCGCCCGCTCACATGACGCAAGACAACGGCGACCTGTCCGGGCTGACCCTCAACGGAATGCCGTTGCGCACGGATGCGTCGGGCCCGGTCGGTGGCGGGACATTGGGAGCTCTTTTTGAGGTGCGCGATGAACTTGCGCCACAAGCCCAATCCGATCTGGACACAGTCGCGCGCGATTTGATGGAACGTTACGAAAGCGCCGATTTGGATCCGCCCCTGCCGCCCGACCCTCCGGGTCTGTTCATCGACGCCGGAGCGCCTGTTGCTTCGTCCGCTGGACTGGCGGGAAGGCTGCGCCTGAACCCGCAAGTCGATCCGGAGGCGGGCGGTCAGACGTGGCGGTTGCGCACCGGCCTGGGCGCCACGACGCCCGGTGACGCCGGTGACGCCCGCCAGCTTCAGGCGTTTGCCGATGTCCTGACAGTGCGGCGGTCGCCGAGTTCGGGAAATTTCGGCTCCGGTCAGTTCAGCGCCGCCGATCTGAGCGGTTCCCTGCTCTCGTATGCAGCCCAACGCAGCTCCAGTGCGGATCAAAGCCTGGGGTTCGCGTCGGCGGCGCAGACCGAATTCACCCGCATCGAGCAGGAACAGGGCGTGGATACCGATGCGGAACTTCAGACACTGATGGCGATCGAACACGCCTATGGCGCAAACGCGCGGATGATCCAAGCACTCGATGACATGATGACGACACTGCTGAGGCTGTAAAGATGAACGTGACATCCATCGGCGATCTCGCCCAGAACCTGATGCTCCGGACCCGGCATGCTCAGTTGAAATCGACGATCTCCGGATTGACGCAGGAACTCAGTTCGGGGAAAACCAGCGACCTGTCCGGTCGAACGGGCGGCGATCTCTCCCATCTCACGGATATCGAGCATAACCTGACGCGCCTCGATGCCTATTCCATCACGACGCGCGATTCGGCAGCGTTCGCGCAGGCCGCGCAACTCAATCTCGGGCGGGTGCAGGATACGATGGGGAACGTCGCGGCGACGCTTGCCACGGTCGGCCCTGAAAATAGCGTTCTCGACATGGCCCATGCCAGCGCACAGGCCCGCGACGGTCTGGATGACGTGATCAATTCACTGAATGGAAAATTGGCAGGGCGCAGTCTGTTCGGCGGAACCGCTACCGACCGTCCACCCTTGTTGCCGGGAGAAATCCTGATCGCCTCGCTGCGCAACGCGTTGACCGGATTGACAACCACAGCCGATATCGAACAGGCGGCAAAGGACTGGTTCGATGATCCCGCCGGTTTTCAAACGATCGTGTATGCGGGTTCCAGCGAGCCCCTCGCTCCGTTCGAAATCGGTGTCGGTGAGCGGGTTTCCATTCCGCTTCGCGCCGAAGATCCCGTTTTTCGCGATGCGCTTCGCCAACTGGCGACCGCCGCGATAGCCGACGATCCCGCCCTCAACCTGGACGCGGCGACGAAAGGTGACCTCTTGCAACGCTCGGGCGTCTCTTTGATGAACGGGCAGGACGCAGTAATCGGGATACGTGCGGATCTCGGCTTTGCCGAGGCGCGTATCGAAGAAATCGCAACACGCAATTCCGCTGCGGCCAGCAGTCTGAAATATGCGCGCAACGAATTGCTCAACGTCGATCCCTACGAGACCGCGACACGCTTGCAGGAAGTGCAGTTCCAGCTGGAGAGTCTCTATTCGGTCACCGTCCGCTCTGCACGCCTTACGCTGCTGGAATATCTGCGATGAGACGACTTATCGCCGCATTGCTGATACTTATGATCTTGCCCTCCATATGTGCGGCCGGCGCGATCCGGCTCAAGGATCTGGTCGAATTCGACGGAGTTCGCGGCAACGATCTGGTCGGCTATGGGCTGGTGGTCGGACTGAATGGCACCGGAGACGGCCTGCGCAACGCTCCGTTCACCGAAGAGATCATGTCGAATATCCTGGAGCGGCTGGGCGTGAACGTCGCGGGCGAACAGTTCCGCCCCAAGAATGTCGCGGCGGTTTTCGTCACGGCCAGCCTTCCGCCTTTTTCGCGGGTCGGCGCCCAGATCGATGTGACCGTATCGGCCATCGGAGATTCCAGCAGCCTGCTGGGCGGCACCTTGATCATGACGCCGCTGAATGCAGCGGACGGGCAGATCTACGCTGTGGCGCAAGGCACGATCCTCTCGGGCGGGGTCGTTGCCGAGGGCCAGGCGGCATCGGTTACCAAAGGCGTGCCGACATCGGGTCTCATTCCATCGGGGGCACGGGTCGAGCGCGAGATAGATTTCGATCTCGCGTCGCTGTCCACGGTGCGTCTGGCCTTGCGCGAGCCGGATTTCACCACCGCAGGCCGGATCGAACGTGCCATCAACAACGAATTCCGCCGCCCGGTCGCCGCGATGCGCGATTCGGGGACGGTTGAACTCAACATTCCGGCGACTCAGTCAGCTTCACCTGCCCATGCACTGGGCCGGGTAGAGAACATCCTTGTCGAACCGCAGCGCAAAGCCCGGGTCGTGGTCGATCAGCGGTCCGGAACGATCGTCATGGGCAGTGACGTCCGCCTGTCTCGCGTCGCGGTATCGCAAGGAAACCTGACACTGCGGATCGAGGAATCTCCCGCCGTGGTGCAGCCGAACCCCTTCGCGGACGGTCAGACGGTGGTCGTTCCCCGGACGGGCGCGGCGATCGACGAAGAAGAAGGCGTCTCGCTGGCGGAAGTGCCCGAAAGCACGTCACTTTCCGAAGTGGTCGCGGGACTGAACGCGCTGGGCGTCTCGCCAAGGGACATGATCGACATACTGAAAAGCCTCAAGGCGGCAGGAGCGCTCCACGCGGAATTCGTCGTGCGCTGACCAACCGGACCGGCGCGATCGCCGCTTTTCGAGCGTCGCATCCGGCGCCGCTACAACGCGCCGCAAGGCCGGACATGCGATGGAATCCGGAACGCACCACCTCGACAAGGCGGCGGTCAAACGGATGTCGCGCGGATTCAGGCCGGGCGACACGAGCCGCCCGGCGCCGATTTCGACAATCCTCAGGTGCGCCCGGACAGCATCGGCAGAACCATGGCACTGGCATAGGCTTCGGCCTGACGCAGATAAGCATCATAGCTTTCCCGCACCCGCGCGACGTCTTCGCTGCCCTTGGTCAGTTCGTCCTGCACTTCGCCCCACGCATCGCGCATTCCAGCCACGATTTCGTCGCTGAAAGCGCGGAACTCCACGCCGTCCTCGCGCAGGGCGGCCATCGCCTTCGCGTTGTGGAAATCGAAATTCGCGTGGTTCTCCAGCGCGGCGGCATAAGCGGCATTTTCGCAGATCTTCTGCAGATCGGGCGACAACTCGGCCCAGGCATCCTGATTGAACACGATGGCCAGCCCCGCTCCGGGTTCGGTCAGGGCGGGCAGATAGCACAGCTTGGTGATCTTTTGCAGACCGAACGCCTGATCCAGCATCGGCCCGACCCATTCGGCGGCATCGATCGCGCCCGATTGCAGCGACTGGAAGATTTCCGGCGGCGGCATCAGCACCGCGTTCACCCCGAGCTTGCGGAAGACTTCGCCGCCAAGGCCCGCGATGCGCATGTTCAAACCCTTGAGATCATCCAGCGTGTTGACCTCCTTCTTGAACCACCCGCCTGACTGGGTGCCGGAATTGCCGGAATAGAACGGCTTGAGGCCGCGCTGGGCATAGATGTCGTCCCAGATTTCCTGTCCGCCGCCGAATTTCAGCCAGGCGAAATGCTCGCTCGCCGTCATGCCGAACGGCACCGCGGTAAACCAGTGCAGCGCCGGGTTCTTGCCGGCCGCGTAATAGGTCGGTCCGTGGCCCACCGGCGCGTTGCCCTGCTGCACCGCGTCCTCGACCGCGAAGGGCGGCACCAGTTCCCCGCCGCCAAAGACCTTGAAGCTCAGCCGGCCGTCGGACATCGCGGCGACCTTGTCGGCGAAGTTGTTGACGTTGGAGCCTACACCCGGCGCGTTCTTGGGAAATGCGGTGGGCAGGTTCCACTGGATCTTGCCCTGCGCGATGGCCGGACTTGCAAGCGTGGCGGCCGCAGCGGCGACTCCCGCGCCCGAAGACAGAAATGTTCTGCGTTTCATATCGAGTTTCCTTCTCCCTGTTGTAAAAATCTGTCAGTTTCCGAATACCAGATCCGGCAACCACGTGGCCAGCGACGGGACCGCGATCAGCAGGCCCAACCCCACCAGCTGCAGCAGCACGAAGGGTGCCACGCCCATGTAGATGTCGCCGGTGGTGATGTGACGCGGCGCCGTCGAGCGGAAATAGAACAGCGCAAACCCGAATGGCGGCGTGAGGAAGCTGGTCTGGAGGTTCATCGCCAGCAATACGCCGAACCAGACCGGCGAGATGTCACTGCCCAGGATCGGCGGGCCGAGCAGCGGCACGACGATATAGATGATCTCGACCGCCTCGAGGATGAAGCCCAGCAGGAAGACGACCGCCATGACCACGAAAAGCGCGCCCCAGATCCCGCCGGGAACCGCCGCCATCGCCTCCATCACCATCTCTTCCCCGCCGAACCCGCGGAATACCAGCGCCAGAAGCGACGCCGCGACCACGATGCCAAACACCATTCCCGATATCCGCAAGGTATCGCCCAAGGCACCCTGCAAAAGGCCGCTGAACCAAAGGCGCACGCTGGCCACCAGCACGCCCAGGACCATCAGCAACGCCAATACTGCCGCGACTATGCCGAGCGCCGCGCTTTCGGTGTGGGCGTTGCTGAACAGGCGCAGGGCCATCAGCGCAAAGGCCGCCGCCACCGCCAGAAGAAACAGCACCCGGCCCAGTCCGCCCACCCCGCTGCGATAGCCGGCCAGCATCAGCGCGCCCACGGCACCCAGCCCGGCGGCCTCGGTCGTGGTGGCGATGCCCGCCAGGATCGAGCCTAGAACCGCAAGGATCAGCAAAAGTGGCGGCGCGAAGCTGGACAGGAGTTCGCCACCCCCCACCGGTGCGGACGACGTTCGCGACTGCACCGGTCGCGTCGCGGTGGGGCGCAACCGCACGAAGATATAGACCGCGTAGAGCCCCACCAGCACCAGCCCCGGCAGCAGCGCACCGGCGAACAGATCGCCCACCGATACCGGGTCGGGGGCGAAATTGCCGGCCTGTTGCTGCGCTTCGAGATAGGTGTTGCCGATCTGGTCGCCCAGCAGGACCAGCAGGATCGATGGCGGAATGATCTGGCCCAGCGTGCCGCTGGCGCAGATGATCCCCGTTGCCAGCCGCTTGGGCACACCGGCGTCCAGCATCGCCGGAAGGCTGATCAGAACCAGCATCACCACGGTCGCGCCCACGATTCCGGTCGAGGCGGCGATGATCGCCGAAAACGCCAGCACCGACAGCGCCATGCCCCGCGAGGAGCCGCCCAGCATCCGGCCCAGAACCTCCAGCATGGTTTCCGCCAGCCGCGATTTTTCCAGCAGCACGCCCATCAGCACGAACAGCGGCACCGCCATCAGCAGCGGGTTGGACATGACGCCGTAAACACGGGCGGGAAAAAATTTGAGAAATCCGATGTCGAACGTCCCCGTCAGACTGCCCAGAAGCGCGGTCAGCAGCGGCACCCCGGCAATGGCCAGCATGACGGGAACGCCGCTCAGGATACCAGCGAACAGCGCCAGCATCATCCCGAACAAAAAGAACTCATGCGCGATCATCGGGCGGGTTCTTCCGGGTCCAGTTGGGTGATTGTCGGGTCCAGCAACACCGCGATGGCCTGCAGGATCATCAGAACGCCGGCCACGGGCAGCATCGACTTGATCAGATAGACGCCGCGCAGCCCGCCGGTTTCGATCGCGCCCTCGCGGATCGACCAGCTATAGGCAAGATCCGGCAGCCAGGCCCAGGCCAGCAGGCCGAAAACCGGGATGACGAAGGCGAACAGGGCCACCAGATCGGCAAGGCGCGCGTATCCGTCTGGCATGCGCTCGGACAGAACCTCGACCCGGACGTGACCGCCGCGGCGCAGACAATATGGCAGCGACAGGATCATCAGAACGGCAAAGGCGTATCCCGCGAGATTTTGCAGTTTGATGAAACCGGTGTCGAATCCGAACCGCAGGATCACGATGCTCAGAACCGACCCTGCCAGAGACAGGCAGGCCAGCCCGCAAACCAGCGCGGTGGCCCGGTCGAGCGCCTGACAGACCGTCAGATAGATTGCGCGCAAAACTGCCTCCGTTGCTGGTTGTCGGTTGCGGAAATAGCATCCTGCGGCGCACTTGGCCATGTCGGTTTTTGGGGCACCCTGCCCTGTTCGGCCCCTTTTCCTTACGTTGAAACAACCGCCTCTGTCGAGCGGCAGACCGGACACTGCGCAAGGCACAGGCGGATATTTTCGGCTCTGACTCAGTTTTGGTGCAGCTTCGGGTGCTTCCTTGTCATAACGCTGCAACGAGGCGGGCTTTGAGCAGGTCGATGTTGGCGCGCCCGTACATCTGTCGCTTTATAGTCTTGAGACGATTGATCTGCCCCTCGGTCTGCCCGTTTGACCACGGTTCCCGCAGGGCTGCAGCGACCGCAGCCTGATCCTGCCGGAGCCCACGGGCGAAAGCGCCGAGCAGGCTCTCCTCCGCTTCCTCCAGCCATGCGTCCAGCGCGTCTTCGCGCGCATTGCGCACCATGTCCGTGAAGCGTTCGGTGAATATCTGTGCCTGGGTGAGGGCTGGCAATGCGGCCTCGATCCGGGCCACCCGGATGGCGTCGGCTTTGCTCAGGTGATCCCGACCTGTGGTCAGGAGACGTGCGATCTTGCGCGCGGGCGGGGATTTTTCAGTGCCCGTCGGAACCGCCTGCTCGGCCCGGCGCTGGCGTGTGGCCCATTCGCCGACAACACGAAGACTGCCTTGAAAGCCTCTGGCCCGCAGCCGGCGCCGGAGTTCGGCGCCGTTCCGGCAGCCATCGGCCCATTCCTTTTCCAGCCGCGGCAGCCAGGGGGTCAAGCTGCTCTCGCGGATGCGGAAAACGTCCTCACGTTCGCCGCGAACGATTTGGCGGACCAGACCGCGGCTTAGCCCGGTCAGGCGCACGATGCGTCTGATGGGAGTGCCGTCATGGGCCATCCGGAGAACCAGTCGATTGGTCTGCTGGCGGCGCCGATCGCCTTGCGGATCGCAGGCATATTTCGCTGCACGGCAGCCAAAAAGGCCGCGCTCGCGTTTTCCAATAGGTGCCAGCGATCAGCAACTTGAACCGCCTGAGGCAAGGCGCGCGCGACGGCACCGCGATAACCGCCGTTGCGGTCACGGGCCACGACCTCAATCCCGGGGCGGTCACGCAGTCAGGCCTCGACCGTGGCAGGTTCCCGGTCCGGCAGCAGGTCGACAACCCGGTGCCGCTCCAGATCGCAGATCAAAGTGCCGTATCTCTGTCCCTTGCGCCATGCCCAGTCGTCGATACCGATGACGCGGAGTTCGCCGTTCGCGGCCTCTGTCGTCTTTCGAACACTGCGCAGAAAGGTATCCTTGCTGACCGGTAGCAGGAGCCGTGCAGCGAGTGCCTGTGCCGGACGTCTGCCGAGTGCCAGACCAAGGTGCCGGACCAGCTCTTGTAAACGGGAGGTGCGTCGCACATGCGGCCACGTCACATCCGGCGGAAACCGCTCCGCGAAAATCTTGGCTGGGCACCACAAAGCACGACAGCGAAAGCGGCGAACCATCAAAACCAGTTCCACCTTCCGGCCATGCGCCGGAAGGTCGGCAGGCTGACGCTGATACCTGCTGTGGATGTGGCATGAAACCGTATTACAGCGAGGACACGCCGCCGCAGATTTGGTCGATCGGGAATGGATCCGGATCGTGTCCCCGACAATTTCGACCTGATCGGCTTTGAGACCTGCTGGCAGAAAATCCCGCCGTGAAAACAGTGACGCCATGGGCAACCTCCTTCAGAGCTTACCGAAATATAGCGTGACGCGCGTCAGCGATGCACCAAATGTGCGCCAGACCCTATTTTCGACCCCTCGCCCACCGCCTCTTGACCTTCGAGTTGATGGAATCTTTATCTAAATGGCACACATAGTCGAAATGGGGTGAGTCTCTTGACCCGCGAAACCGAACTTGCAGTGCTGATCGACGGTCTGAATTGCGCCTCCTGTGTCGGGTGCGCGCAGCGGGCACTGGCTGCGGTGCCGGGCGTCCGGCAGGCCGACGTCAATCTGGCATCCGAACGCGCGACTTTGCGGTTCGCCGATGCGGTCGACGCGATCGCGGTCAAGGACGCACTGGACAAGGCCGGTTACCCCGCCCGAACGGACAGCGTCGTGATGGAGGTAGGGAACATGTCCTGCGCGTCCTGAGTGGGGCGGGTGGACAAGGCGCTTGCCGCCGTTCCCGGTGTGCTGGAGGTCAACTTGCATCGGAAACCGCGAGCCTGACCTATCTGGAGGGTCAGGTCACGGCGCGGGATCTGGCGCGCGTCGCCACCGAGGCGGGCTATCCCGCGCGAGTTCGCGGGTCGGAGCCGATACCACGCTGGCGCAGATCATCCGCATGGTCGAACAGGCGCAGGGTGGGAAACTGCCGATCCAGACGGTGGTGGACCGCATCACGCTGTGGTTCGTTCCGGCGGTGATGGCGGTGGCGGCGCTGACGGTGCTGGTCTGGCTGCTGTTCGGCCCGGCGCCGATGCTGTCGCACGCGCCACTCGCCCACCCTGCCCCCGCCGGATGAAAGGAGCCACGCCATGAATATCGGAGAGGTCGCCGAACGCTCGGGACTGCCCGCCAAGACGATCCGCTAATACGAGGATATCGCCCTTGTCACCCCGAAACGCAGCGCCAACGGCTATCGCCGGTTCGCCGAAACCGATTTGCACAAGCTGACCTTTCTGAGCCGCGCCCGCTCGCTGGGGTTTTCCATTGATGATTGTCGCAACCTGCTGGCGCTTTACGATGACCGAGGCCGCGCCAGCGCCGACGTCAAGACCATCGCGCAGGATCATCTGAGCCGGATCGAAGGAAAATTGGCCGAACTCGAAGCGATGCGCGCCACGCTGACGCTTCTGGTGCATGAATGCGCCGACGATCAGTGTCCGGATTGCCCGATTCTGTCGGAACTCGCCACCGGTTTGAACGCACAGGCGGAATAGCATCGCGGTGCCCTGCCGCCCATCGGCGGGCGGCGGGGTTTCTTGTTTTGCATGCGGCGGCACTTGCGGCTAGTCTTTGGCGAATTCGGGCACGCCTTGCGACAAACGCCCCACCACAACCAATGGACGTGACATCATGGCCCTGCCCGATCAATCCCCCGGCGATCCGGGGCAAAATGCAGCCCATGGCCGTTCGGTTCTCAGCCCTCATTCGAAGATCACCGGCGATCTGGAGTTTCCCGGACTGGTGGAAATCCTCGGCCGGATCGACGGCAGGGTCATCGCGGATTCGGTCACCATCGGCGAACAGGGCGAGATCGACGGCGGCATTTCGGCGAAATCCATCGCCATCAATGGCCGCGTCAAGGGCGAGATCGCGGGCGATTCGGTCACGCTGCATTCCGGGGCGCGGGTAAGCGGCACCGTCATCTATCGCCAACTGGTGATCGAAACCGGGGCGCAAGTCGAGGCGCAGATCGCCATGCGGCGCAAATAGCGCGCCTTTACTGCGTCACCGCGTCTTGCAGGCCTTCGGGTTTTCCCACCACCACGAAATGCAAGTTTTCCGGGTGCAGCAATTCAGCGGCGACGCGATTCACCTCGTCCAGCGTGACGGCATTGATCATGTCGTTGCGGGTGGCGATATAGTCGATGGGCAGCCCTTCCATCTGCATGCCCACCATGATGTCGGCGATCGGCGCATTGCCGTCAAAGCGCAGCGGATAGGCACCGGTCAGATAGGTCTTGGCCTTGTCCAACTCGTCCTGCGTGACGCCGTTTTCCGCCATTTTCGCCCATTCGTCGCGGATCACCGTCACCGCCTGGGCGATGCGGTCGTTTGCCGACGCGACGCCACCCATATATAGCGCCGCCAGATCCCTTGGCGCGAGGTAGGTATAGACACCATAGGTCAGGCCGCGCTTTTCGCGCACCTCCTGCATCAGGCGGCTTTCGAAGGATCCGCCGCCAAGGATCTGGTTCAGGATATAGGCTGCGAAGAAATCCGGATCGTCGCGCGCCATGCCCTGCTGGCCGAACACGGCGACCGATTGCGGTGTGTCGAATTCGACCACGGTGGTGCCGCCGTCAATCCGCACCTCGGCCGGTGGCGGCATCGGCGCGCCGGTTGCCGGCAGGTCGGCCAGCAGATCGTCGACCAGCTTGCCTAATTCCTCGGCGTCGATGTCACCGACCGCCCCGACATAAAGACGGTCGCGCGCGAACACCGCGTCGTGCGCCGCCAGCAGGTCGTCACGGGTCAGCGCGCCGACGGATTCGATACTGCCCTTGCCGTCCGAGCCATAGGGATGATCGCCAAAGGCCATCTGCGAAAACGTGTTCGAAGCGATGGCATTGGGGTTTTTCAGATCCGATGCCAGACCCGACAGCACCTGCGCGCGCACCCGCTCGATCGCCTGCGGATCGAATCGGGGGTCGTGGATCGCCTGGCGCAGCAGCGCCACCGCCTCGTCGCGGTTTTCGGTCAGGAAGCGCGCGGAAATCGACACGTAATCGTCATTGGCGTCATAGCCGACACTGGCCGCGACGCTTTCCAGCGCGCGGGCATATTCGCGCGCATCCATGTCGCCCGCCCCTTCCTCCAGCAGCCCGGTCATCAGATAGACCGCGCCGCGCTTGTCCGCCGGATCCAGCGACATGCCGCCGCGAAAACGCAATTCCAGCGCGGTAAAGGGGATCTCGTGCTCCTCGACCAGCCAGGCGGTGATGCCCTGGGGCGACGTGATTTCGTCGATTTCGACCTCTGCCCATGCGGGCAAGGCCAGAAAGGTCAGGCACAGCGCGGCGATCAGGTGTTTCATTGGCTTACCTCCGGTTCGCGCATCAGCCAGCCGGTCACCGATGCTTCGGGGCGCAGCACCGCGCGCGCGGCGGCGATGATGTCCTCGCCGGTCACCGCCTGCACGATGTCGGGCCAGTCCTGAACGTCGTCGATGCTCAGCCCGACCGCCAGCGCGCTGCCATAGCGGTTGGCCAGCCCGTTCACATTGTCGCGCGCATAGATCTGCGCCGCCCGCATCTGCAGCTTGATCCGGTCAAGCTGTTCGGGATCGACCCCGGTTTCGATGAAGTCGGCCAGCGCCTTGTCCAGCGCGGTTTCGGCCTGTTCCAGGCTGACGCCCTCGGCGGGGATCACCACCAGATCGAAGCTGGTGTCGTCCAGCGTCGTGCCGTTGTAGAACGCGCCGGTATAGACCGCCACGGTCTCGTCGAATTGCAGTTTCTCGGCCAGCACCGAGGTCGTCCCGCCGCCCAGGATCTCGGCCAGCAGGGTCAGCGCGGCCGCCTTGTCCTGCGCGCCGCTGTCGCGTTCGGGCGCCAGATAGGACCGGCTGACCGACGGTTGCGCCACCCGCGCATCGCTGAATGTCAGGCGCCGCGCGGCGCGCTGCGGCGGCTCCTGCGCGCGCTCACGAGGCGGCAGATCGGCGTTGGCCGGAATCGCGCCATAGGTTTGCTGCGCCATGTCGCGCACGGCGGCCGGATCGACATCGCCCGCGACGACCAGAATGGCGTTGTTGGGCGCGTAATAGGTACGATAGAAGCCAAGCGCGTCGTCCAGTTCCAGCGCCTCCATCTCGTGGCGCCAGCCGATCACCGGGCTGCCGTAGCGGCTGTTGTAATACTGCACCGCGCTCATCTGTTCGTTGAACAGGGCGCGGGGGTTGTTGCCGGTGCGCTGGTTGCGCTCTTCCAGGATGACGTTGCGTTCGGGGGCGATCACGTCCTCGGTCAGGCGCAGATTGACCATCCGGTCGGCCTCCATCTGCATCATCAGGTTGAGACGGTCGGCCGCGACGCGCTGGAAATAGGCGGTGTAATCATAGCTGGTAAAGGCGTTGTCCTGTCCGCCATTGGCGGCGACGGTCGCCGAAAACTCGCCCGCTGCCATGGTGTCGGTGGCCTTGAACAGCAGGTGCTCCAGAAAATGCGCGACACCCGAGGAACCGGGCGGCTCGTCCGCCGATCCCGCGCGATACCAGACCATCTGCTGCACCACGGGCGCGCGGTGATCCTCGATCACGACGACCTGCATGCCGTTGTCCAGTTCGAAACTGCTCACGGCTTCGGACCCGGTATCGGCGGCGTGCACCATCTGGGTCAGGGCGATCGTGGCGGCGAAAGACGCAAATGCGCGCAACATCGGGCATCCTTTATCGGCTGATAATCGTGGATGAACCTGCTTCGCCTTGCGGGCAGGTTCAAGGACGGCTGTCGCGAATGTGAAGTGCGCGGCGCGCGATCACTCGTTCTCGGGCGGTGCCGAGGGCGTGCCCAATCCACGGTCGCGGGCCTGCCGGTTGGCGCGGAACGGGTCGAGCGTCTGCTTGCGATAGGCCTGTTCATACCGGTCCACCGGGAACAGGCGGAAGTTCGACATGCGCGCCTGCCGGTCGCGGAACGCCGCATCCTCGGCGGCCAGCGCCGCGCGGGTGTTTTCCGGCACACCGTAACGCCCGGCCTGCGCCACCAGCGCCGCGTCCGACGCCGGAATGCCGCCGGCGGGGTTCAGCGCGCCGGGATTACCGCCCAGCGACGCCACCGCCTCGCCCGGCGGGTTGGTATCGACCAGATTGGCCTGCCCCGGAGCGGGCGGCGGCAGGGCCGAGGTGTTCTGCGGGATGGTCAGCGGCTTGACCGGCATGACGTTGAATTCCTCGGGCCCCAGCGAACTGCTGTGCAAGTCGCGCAAGCCCCGGTCGGAACAGCCCGCCAGCGCCACGCTCGTCGTCAAAATCATTGCACCCAGCGGCATCCGCATGGCCACTCTCCTGCCTGTTTCGTCGCTTCTAACCCATTCCGCGACCGACGTCACGGGGCGTTTTTGCGTCGTGTCCCGGTATCGAAAACCAGCAACCCGATCGCGCCGGCAAAGATGAACACATCCGCCAGATTGAACACGAACGGGTTGTTCAGGCCGCAACAGGACATGTTGAGAAAGTCCAGCACATAGCCATAAACCAGCCGATCCACCACGTTGCCCAGCGCGCCGCCCACCAGCAGCCCGCCACTGATCAGCATGATCGGCGTGCGGTGCCAGCGCTGCACCCACCAGACCACCGCGACCGAGATCGCCAGCGAAAACGCGATCAGCAGCCAGCGCGACAGGTCCGTGTCGCTGTCCAGCAGGCCGAAATTGATGCCCCGGTTCTCGCCATAGCGAAAGTTCAGCACCGGCGGCAGAACGTCGATCACCCGCAGGCGCGCCAGATCCATCCAGTGCACGACCATGTATTTGCTGATCTGGTCGATCAATAATGCGGCAAAGCCGGACAGGAACAACAGAATCATTCCGCTCTCCTAGTGCCGGAAATGGCGCATGCCGGTGAATACCATCGCCAGCCCCGCCGCATCCGCCGCCGCGATGACCTCGTCGTCGCGCATCGAGCCTCCGGGCTGGATGATCGCGCGCGCGCCTGCCTCGGCCGCCGTTATCAGGCCGTCGGCAAAGGGAAAGAACGCATCCGACGCGACGACCGATCCTTGCGTCAGTGGCGTCTCAAGCCCGAGCGTCTCGGCCATGTCGCGCGCCTTGCGCGCGGCGATGCGGGTGGAATCGACACGGCTCATCTGGCCCGCGCCCACCCCCACGGTCGCGCCGTCATTGACATAGACGATGGCGTTGGATTTGACGTGCTTGGCGACCTTCCAGGCGAACAGCAGATCGGCCAGTTCGTCGGCGTCGGGCTGACGCCTGGTGACGACCTTCAGATCGTCGGCCGCGATATGGCCGGCATCCTTGTCCTGCACCAGAAACCCGCCGGAAACCTGACGCCATGTCAGCGCGCCCGCAAGCGGATCAGCCAGAGCATCGGTCGTCAGCAGGCGCAGGTTCTTCTTGTCGCCGAAGATGCGCAGCGCGTCGGCATCGGCGCCGGGCGCGATCACGACCTCGGTGAAGATGCCCGCAATCTCCTCGGCGGTTTCGCCGTCCAGCGGGCGGTTCAACGCGATGATACCGCCGAACGCGCTGGTGCGGTCACAGTCGAAGGCGCGCTGATACGCCTGTTTCAGCGTCGCACCGCGCGCCACGCCGCAAGGGTTGGCGTGTTTGATGATCGCGCAGGCCGGGCCATCGTCGGGCGCGAATTCGCTGACCAGTTCGAACGCCGCGTCGGTGTCGTTGATGTTGTTGTAGGACAGTTCCTTGCCCTGATGCTGGGTGGCGGTCGCAACGCCGGGGCGATCGCTGCCATCGGTGTAGAACGCCGCGCGCTGGTGCGGGTTCTCGCCATAGCGCAGGGGCTGCGCCAGCGTCCCGGCCACGGCGCGGCGGCGCGGCGTGTCCACACCGATGGCGTCCGCCATCCATGTGCTGACCGCCGCGTCATAGGCAGCGGTGCGGGCATAGGCGATCTGCGCCAGCTTGCGGCGGAATTTCGGACAGGTCGCGCCATCGTGCTGGTCCATGTCGCCCAGCAGCTTGTCATAATCCGCCACATCCACGACGACGCTGACATGGGCGTGGTTCTTGGCCGCCGCGCGGATCATCGCCGGGCCGCCAATGTCGATATTCTCGATGCAGGTGTCGTAATCCGCGCCCTTGGCGACGGTTTCCTCGAACGGGTAAAGATTGACCACCAGCAGGTCGATGGCCCCGATCCCGTGGTCATCCATCGCCATGCGGTGCGCGGGATCGTCGCGCAGCGCCAGCAGCCCGCCATGCACCATCGGATGCAGCGTCTTGACGCGGCCATCCATCATCTCGGGAAAGCCCGTCACTTCGGCCACATCGCGCACCTCAAGCCCCGCATCGCGCAGCGCCCTGGCGGTGCCGCCGGTCGACAGCAATTCGACGCCGCGTTCGGCCAGCGCCCGGCCAAGATCGACCAGCCCGGTCTTGTCGGACACGGAAAGCAGCGCGCGGCGGATTGGAGTCTGGTCGGTCATTCTGGTCCCCCGATCGGTTTCTGACAGGTGTGGCGATGCCCGTGGCGGTGACACAGGCGGGTTGTAGTCCCGGATAGAACCCCCCGCCCCGTCCCGCAATGCGGTTTTCGCCCGCAGGTTCGATCAAGCGGACTATTCATCGTCCGGCCCGTCGTCGCGATGCAGGTCGCGCAGGGCGATTGCGCCTTCCGCGCGCGACAACGTCCAGCGCACGCGCGTGGCATGGTCCGTCACCCAACCGGCCAGCACGATCTGGCGTGTCGGGCGCGGTTTCAGGCGACCGAATTGCATGTAGACGCTGGGCTCCAGCGACAGGGAGGCGCGGGCATCATGGCTGAAAACCCAGTTTTCACCGCTTTTCAACACCAGCGACACCGCCGCCGCGCCGGGTTCGGACGTGATCTCCACCTCCGGATGCAGGTGCATGCGAATGGCGAACCGGATGCCAGCGCGACCGGCCCGGTCCACCGCGCGGTCGAGACGCCGCCGGTCGGCCTCCTCCACCGCCAGCAGCATGTCCTCGCCGGTGAGCGTCCGCCCGTCCGGGCTCAATGTCAGACTGCGGGCATGGGTCAGGCCGAAATCGCGCAGATAACCGTCATGCGCCGCCTGAACGCGGCTTCCATCGGGCGTGTCGGTCATTTCCGTGGGCACGTCGGCGGGGCCATCGATCAGCGCCTCGCGCCCTTGCCGCCGTCGCGGTTTGGCCAGCCGGGCGCTGGAAAATCCGCCAAGGCCGAGCGTGGATTGCGACGGGGTCGCCCGCCCGGCGCGCCGCCATTCCGGCCCGAACGATGCGCCCGAACCGCAATTGACGATCAGCGGCCGCCGCCCCGAGGTCAGTTCGAACGCCAGCGTCGAGGCATGGGCGTTGTAGCTGGCCTCGCCGGTGGGGGGCGGGGCGGCATCGACGATCACGCTGGTGCGGGGTGCGGAAAGGCGCACGTATCCCATCGCCATCCCGTCGGCGCGGCGCTGGCGGGTGTGACTGGCGGCCAGGGCGTGTTCCAGCCGCCCCTCGATCCCGCGCCCGCCGCCGTGGAACCGCGCCAACCCGCCATCGACATGGCGCAATGTGCGCAATGTCGGCGCGATCCGCTCGATCGCCGCCGCCTGTTCATGGGGCACGCCGCGCCCGGCATCGTGCAACGCCGCGCCCGCCCAGGTCAGCAGGGTGAGGATTTCCAGCAGTTCCTCGGGGTTGCGCGTGGGCAGGCCGCCCTGTCCGTCAATGCCGGTCGCGCATTCCCGGTTCAGCCCGCGCACCGCCGGATCGGCCAGATCCTCGCTGTCCCTGAGCGTCAGCCCGACATGGATCAGCCCCGTCAGCGCCTCGAAGCGCGGCAGACCCGGCGGCGCGCTGTGCCAGCGCTTCGAAAGGAACCATGCCTGTCGCGCCAGCGCGCCATGAAAGGCGTCGCGCGCCGCGTCGTCCTGCCCCCGCAGCAGGAAGACCGCGTGATTGATCCAGCGGATCACCCGCCGCCCGGTCAGGTCCGGCGTCCAGCCCGGCCCTTTTCCGCCACCATAGGCGGCGATCCACCCCCACAGCCAGCGCTGCGCATGGTCGCGTGCCCGTGCATCCCCCACAGCCGCAAGATCGTCGAGCCAGGCAAAGCCCTGACGTTCCGCCTCGAATTCGGGGGCAGGCGATGTCACGTCCCACAAGCCGGTATCGTGCGATTCGACCAGATAGCCGGCGAACAGCAGCTTGCCCGCCACCATCTGCCGACCCCGCGCGAAACTGCCGATGCTGCGCGGTTCGGGCTGCGAAACGAAGCCGCGCGCCGAGCCGTGCCGCCGCGCAAGCCGCGCATGGAGACGGTTCAGGAACCGTGTGCCACGGCCGGGCAAAGGGGTGGAGATGGACATTGCTCTGGTGCCTCGCACGCTCTCAAGGCGTTTGGCGGAAAACATAGACGGGGATGACGGCCAAGTCACCGGCCAAACCGCGCAATCAGGCGGCTTTGCGCAGGCAGGCGATGTAGAACCCGTCCATCCCCCCCGAGTCCGGCCAGTAATCCGGCCGCAGACGCAGCCCGCCCTCGGACGTGATCCAGCCGGGATCGACACCCGCAAGGGTCAGTGCCTCGCGCTCGACCGTGAGGCCCGCAAGCGTGGTCAGCGCGTGATCCACCTGCACCTCGCCCTCGTCCGGCAACAGCGAGCAGGTGCAGAACACCAATCGCCCGCCGGGTTTCAGCAGGGTCCAGGCATGGGCCAGCATCCGCGTCTGCAGGTCGATCAGCGCGCCGAATTCCGAACCGTCCTTGGCAAAAGGCAGATCGGGGTGACGGCGGATGGTGCCGGTGGCGGAACAGGGCGCGTCCAGCAAGATCGCGTCATACGCGCCGGTCAGTTCCAGCGCATCGCCGATGCGGATTTCGGCGCTCAGGCCGGTGCGGGTCAGGTTGTCGCGCAGCCGCTGCATCCGTGTTTCGGAGATATCCACCGCCACCACCCGGGCACCCGTGGCCGCCAGTTGCAGCGTCTTGCCGCCGGGCGCAGCGCACAGGTCCAGAACGGTTTCGCCCTCTTGCGCGTTCAGCACGCGCGCGGGCAGCGCGGCGGCGGCATCCTGCACCCACCACGCGCCCGTCGCGTAACCGGGCAGAGCCGAGACCTGCCCCGGCGCGCTCAGCCGCAGCGATCCGGTCGGCAATTCCATCGCATCCAGCGCATCGCCCGAAACGCCCGGTTTCAGCGTGATATCCAGCGGCGCACCTGCGAAATGCGCGCGTTCCATCGCCGCCACCGCCTCGCCGCCCCAGGCGGCAACCAGCGGGTTGCGCAGCCATTTGGGCAGGCGCGGCGCCCGCAGCAGCGCCCAGCCCTCGGGGCCTTCGGCGGCGATCTTGCGCAATACGGCGTTGACCAGCCCCTTCAGTTGGGCGTGCCGTCCATCGCCGCCGACGATCTGCACCATCGCATTGACAACGCCATGCGCCGCCTCGCCGTGACACAGCTCGACCGTGCCAAGGCGCAGCGCATTGCGCACGTTGAGCGGCGGTTGTTTGCGCAGGTGTTTCTGCAGCAGGCGGTCGGCGCGCTCGAGCCCGCGCAGGGTTTGCGTGGCCAGCCGCTGCGCGCGGGCGCGGTCCTCGGGGGGCAGGTGATCCAGCGCGCCGGAGGACAGGATTTCGGCGATCAGCCGCCCCTCGCCCAGCACCTGATCCAGCATGTGGATCGCGCTGCGCCGGGCCGCCGTGGTGCTGTCTGTCATGTCCGATATCCCTTGCATTCGCCTTGCCCCTGCAGGCGCTGCGCATATATCATGCGAGCGATACAAGGAAACCCGCCATGAGCGACACGACCGATCCCCCCCTGCCCCCCGCCGCCGAGCGTGCGCTGGCCGAAGCCGAGGCGCGGCGCAAGGCCGCCCTGTCCGCGCCCGAACCCCCCGTCGAGTTCGGCGGACGCGACGGGCTGGACCCGGTGCGTTACGGCGATTGGGAGAAGAAGGGGCTGGCGATCGATTTCTGAGGTTTTTTGCCCGACGGTTTCGATGGCTGACGCGGCGGACCGGGGTTCTGCCCCGGACCCCGGGATATTTTTCCGCCAGAAGAAGATACTGCGCGCCCTGCCGGGATGGTAGGACGCTCAGAGACCCAGCACGTCCACCATGTCGTATTCGCCGGGATCCTGATCAAGCCCCCACAGCGCCGCCTTGAGCGCGCCGCGCGCGAACACCGCGCGGTCGGTCGCGATGTGGCGCAGCACGATGCGTTCGCCGGGGGCGGCGAACAGCACGTCATGTTCGCCCACGATATCGCCGCCGCGAATGACGGCGAAGCCGATATCGCCGCGTTTGCGCGCGCCGGTGATTCCGTCGCGGCCTCTGTCGGAGACATCGGCCAGAGATACGCCGCGCCCGTCCGCCGCCGCCTGCCCCAGCATCAGCGCCGTGCCCGAGGGCGCATCGACCTTCTTGTTGTGATGCGCCTCGATCACCTCGATGTCGAAATCCTCGTCCAGCGCGGCGGCAACCTTGCGGGTCAGTTGCATCAGCAGGTTCACGCCCAGGCTCATGTTGCCGGCGCGCACGATCACCGCGTCGCGGGCTGCCGGTTTCAGCGCGGCGATTTGGTCGTCACTGAAGCCGGTGGTGCCGATGACATGCACGATACCCGCCTGCGCGGCCTGCGTGGCGAACTCCAGCGTCGCCTCGGGCGCGGTGAAGTCGATCACCGCCTGCGCCTGCGAAAACGCCTGCGCCGCGTCGTCGGTGACGGTCACGCCCAGTTCGGCGCCGCCCATCGCCGCGCCGATATCCTGACCGATCCAGTCGTGACCGGCGCGTTCGACCGCGCCCGCCAGCCGGACCCTGTCGCTGTCCATGACGGTGCGGATCAGCATCCGGCCCATGCGGCCCGAAGCTCCGGTGATGGCGATTCCCGGCAATTGTGTCATGAGGGACGTCTCCTGTCGTTTGTCGCTGACTAACCAATCACGGCCCGCTTGGCAAAGCCGGTTTTACGGCTTAGATCGACCCCATGGCCAAGAACAAATTCCATGATGGACCCGGCCCGTCGCAGCGTCAGTTGCGGGTGGGTGAACTGATCCGGCGCACGCTGTCGGACGTGCTGGCGCGTGGCGACATCCATGACGCCGAGTTGAACCGCATGTCGATCACCGTCGGCGAGGTCCGCGTTTCGCCCGACCTGCGTGTGGCGACGGCCTATGTCCTGCCGCTGGGCGGACGTGGGCAGGACGAGGTGGTGCGCCTGCTGGCCGACAACAAGGGCGAGTTGCGCCGTGCCGTGGCAAAGAACCTGACGCTGAAATTCGCGCCCGAACTGCGCTTTCGCCTTGACGAGACGTTCGACCGGATGGACGAAACCCGCCGCATGCTGGATCAGGACGCGGTGCGCCGCGATCTGGATAAATGATCCGGGCAGGCATCGTGGCCCTGTCCGTTTGGCTGGCCACGACAGCCGCCGGCGACCCGGTGCAATGCCGCGACCTGACGCATGCGGGCAATCGCTATGCCGTCTGCGAGGTGGACGCGGCGGATGCCGATCTGCGCCTTTTCCTGCGCGATCCCTCCGGCGCGGTGCTGGGGCAGTTCGCGGCGATCGACACCGCACTGGCCGATGAGGGACGCAAGCTGGCCTTTGCCATGAATGCCGGGATGTATCACAGCGACCGCGCGCCGGTCGGGCTGTATGTCGAGGACGGTCAGGAAGAGATGCGCGTGGTTCCCGATGCCGGGCCGGGCAATTTCGGACTGCTGCCCAACGGGGTGTTCTGCATCCGGCCCGATCGCGCCGACGTGTTCGAGACGCTGGAATTCGTCGCGGCGTCGCCGGAATGCCGGGATGCCACCCAGTCCGGTCCGATGCTGGTGATCGACGGCGAATTGCATCCGCGGTTCCTGACCGACAGCACGTCGCGCTATATCCGCAACGGGGTGGGCACCAGCGCCGATGGAAGCCGCGCGGTATTCGCGATCTCGCGTAACGCGGTCACGTTTCACGAATTCGGCAGCCTGTTCCGCGACGGGCTGGATCTGCCCAGCGCGCTTTACTTCGATGGCAGCATTTCGCGGCTATATGCGCCGGAACTGGGGCGGAACGATGTCGGTTTCGCGATGGGCCCGGTGGTGGGCGTGGCCGTTCCGCGCGATTGACGCGAGACGCGCCATCGTCTAGTCCGCCGCGCTTATCGACAAGGAACCGATCATGGCACGCAAGAAAAAAGGGCGCGACATTTCCGGCTGGCTGGTGATCGACAAACCCGCCGGGCCGACCTCGACGGCGGTCGTGAACAAGGTGCGCTGGGCGTTGGATGCAAAGAAGGCAGGCCATGCCGGCACGCTGGATCCGGACGCGACCGGGGTTCTGGCCGTCGCACTTGGCGAGGCGACGAAAACCGTGCCCTACATCACCGACGCGCTCAAGGCCTATGCGTTCACCGTGCGGCTGGGTCAGGCGACCAATACCGACGATTCCGAGGGCGAGGTGATCGCCACCAGCGATCTGCGCCCCGACGACGATCAGATCAAGGCCGCGCTGGGCCAGTTCGTCGGCGATATCATGCAGGTGCCGCCGCAGTTTTCCGCCGTCAAGATCGACGGCGAACGTGCTTACAAACGCGCCCGCGACGGCGAGGAAATGGAGATCGCCGCCCGCCCGCTCTGGGTCGAGGAACTGCTGCTGACGGACCGCCCCGACGCCGATCACGTCACGCTGGAAATGACCTGCGGCAAGGGCGGTTACGTGCGCGCCATCGCGCGGGATCTGGGGCAGGCCCTGGGATGTCTGGGTCATGTCACGCAGTTGCGCCGGATCTGGTCGGGACCGTTCGACGCCGAAGACGGCCTGACGCTCGAACAGGTCGAGGCGCTGGCGCGCTCGCCGGAACTCGATACACATCTTCTGCCGCTGGAAACCGGACTGACCGACCTGCCCGAATTGCGCTGCACCCCCGAAAGTGCCGCACGGCTGCGCAACGGCAATCCCGGCATGGTGATCGCCTCGGACGTGGAATACGGTGACGAGGCGTGGGCCTCGCTTGACGGGCGCGCGGTCGCGGTCGGCATCTACAAGGCGGGCGAGTTGCACCCATCCCGGGTGTTCAACGCCGGATGATCACCCGCACCCATATCAAGGGCGATGCGCCCTCCACCGCGGTCTATTCGGATTGCGAACGCTATCGCTACAGCCTGACGCGGGTATGGGACGCGAGCGGAAAACGGGCGCATTTCGTGATGCTGAACCCCTCGACCGCGACCGAGGTCCAGAACGATCCCACCGTCGAGCGTTGCGAACGGCGCGCGCGCGCGCTGGGATTCGGCGCGTTTCGCGTGACCAACATATTCGCCTGGCGCGACACCGATCCGCGCGCCATGCGCGCCGCGCCCGACCCGATCGGGCCGGCCAACGATGCCGCGATTCTGGACGGCGTGGACTGGGCCGACCGGACCATCGCCGCCTGGGGCACCCATGGCGCGCATCTGGAGCGTGGGCCGCAGGTGGAATATCTGCTGCGCCGCACCGGCGAACCGGTCTATCACCTCGGCCTGACGCAGGCGGGCCATCCCCGGCATCCGCTTTATCTGCCCTATACGCAGCAGCCCGAGCATTGGCTGGGCTGAACCTGTCGGCAGCGCGGGATTTTCCCTTTGCCAAGGGTCGCGAAACCGCCTATAGGCTGGCATCCGCGATCCGATCGCGGACCCCTCCACGGGCCTGCGCTGGACGACATCCCGGCCTGCGCCATTCAGATGAACCCTAACCAAGGAGACCCCGATGTCGATTACCGCCGAAGAAAAACAGCGTGTGATGAAGGAATTTGCGACCAAGGACGGCGATACCGGTTCGCCCGAAGTGCAGGTCGCCATCCTGTCGTCGCGCATCGCCACCCTGACCGAGCATTTCAAGACCCACAAGAAGGACAACCACGGTCGCCGTGGCCTTCTGAAGATGGTCGCGCAACGCCGCAAGCTGCTGGATTATACCCGCGCCAAGGACGAAGCCCGCTATCAGGACCTGATCAAGCGGCTGGGTCTGCGCCGCTAAGCTGCGCTTGTCGACATGTGCGGACAAACGGGTTTGCAACGCGAACCTGCGGTCCGGCCCACGGTCGCAGCAAAACACCCCTCGCACCGAAACCGCGCCCATACGGCGCGGTTTCTTTTTTCAGCCCATCGCCACCGCCATCGACAACGTGATGGCGCGGAGGGCCGCAATGGCTTCCCCTTGCGGTCAATCTGCTGTATGGCCGCGAAATCTGAAATCCGGCGCCCGGACCCCAGCGCCCGACAAAGAAGATACCGGGGTCAGGGGGAATTCGCCCCCTAAGCAATGGCCCACAGGCCAATTTAGGAAACGTAGATGTTCAACGTAACGACGAAATCGATGCCGTGGGGGGAAGAGACCCTCACACTGGAAACGGGCAAGGTTGCCCGTCAGGCGGATGGCTCTGTCATCGCCACTTTGGGTGAAACCTCTGTCATGGCCAACGTGACCTTCGCCCGCAGCCAGAAGCCCGGTCAGGATTTCTTTCCGCTGACCGTGCATTATCAGGAAAAATACTATGCCGCGGGCAAGGTGCCCGGCGGTTTCTTCAAGCGCGAGGCGCGGCCGACCGAAAAGGAAACGCTGACCGCCCGCCTGATCGACCGTCCGATCCGCCCGCTCTTCGTCCCCGGCTTCAAGAACGAAGTTCTGGTGATGTGCACCGTGCTTTCGCACGATCTGGTCAACGATCCCGACATGGTGGCGATGATCGCCGCCTCTGCCGCGCTGACGATCTCGGGCGCGCCGTTCATGGGGCCGATCGCGGGGTGCCGCGTCGGGTTCGAGGATGGCGATTACGTGCTGAATCCGACCGTGGACGACATGCACAACCTGCGCATGAACCCCGAACAGCGCCTTGATCTGGTGGTTGCCGGAACCAAGGACGCCGTGATGATGGTGGAATCCGAGGCGTATGAGCTGTCCGAGGCGGAAATGCTGGGCGCGGTGAAATTCGCGCATGAGCAGATCCAGCCGGTGATCGACCTGATCATCTCGCTGGCCGAAGAGACCGCGAAAGAGCCGTTCGATTTCCAGCCCGCCGATTACTCCGCGCTTTACGACGCGGTCAAGGCAGCGGGCGAAGAGCAGATGCGCAACGCTTTCGCCATCGTGGACAAGCAGGACCGCACCAACGCGGTTTCCGCCGCACGCGATGCGATCAGGGAAACGCTGAGCGAAGAGCAGCTGGAGGATCCCAACCTCGGGGCGGCGCTGAAAAAGCTCGAGGCGTCGATCCTGCGGGGCGACGTGGTCAAGACCGGCAAGCGCATCGACGGGCGCAGCACCGATCAGATCCGCCCCATCGTCAGCGAAACCGGCCTGCTGCCGCGCACCCACGGCTCGGCCCTGTTCACCCGCGGCGAGACCCAGGCGCTGGTCGTGACCACGCTGGGCACCGGCGATGACGAACAGTTCATCGACGCGCTGCATGGCAACTTCAAATCCAACTTCATGCTGCATTACAACTTCCCGCCCTATTCGGTGGGCGAGGTTGGCCGCGTTTCCGGCCCCGGCCGTCGTGAGATCGGGCATGGCAAACTGGCATGGCGTGCGCTTCAGGCGGTTCTGCCTCCCGCGACCGACTTTCCCTACACCATCCGTCTGGTGTCCGAGATCACCGAATCCAACGGGTCGTCCTCGATGGCTTCGGTCTGCGGCGGATCGCTGGCGATGATGGATGCCGGCGTGCCGCTGAAAACCGCGGTGGCCGGCGTGGCGATGGGTCTGATCCTTGAAGAAGACGGCTCCTACGCGATCCTGTCCGACATCCTGGGCGACGAGGATCACCTTGGCGACATGGATTTCAAGGTGGCCGGAACCGAGAATGGCATCACCAGCCTGCAAATGGACATCAAGGTCGCCGGCATCACGCCCGAGATCATGGAAAAGGCGCTGGCGCAGGCCAAGGACGGCCGGATGCACATTCTGGGCGAGATGAGCAAGGCGATCAGCGGCGCGGCCGATTTCAGCGTCCATGCTCCGCGCATCGAGACCATGCAGATTCCCACCGACAAGATCCGCGAAGTCATCGGTTCGGGCGGCAAGGTGATCCGCGAGATCGTCGAGACGTCGGGCGCCAAGGTGGACATCAACGACGAGGGCATCATCAAGATCGCATCGCCCAACGCCGACGCCATCCAGAAGGCTTATGACATGATCCATTCGATCGTGGCCGAGCCGGAAGAGGGCAAGATCTATACCGGCACCGTGGTCAAGATCGTCGATTTCGGCGCGTTCGTGAACTTCTTCGGCAAGCGCGATGGGCTGGTGCACGTGTCCCAGATCGAGAACCGCCGCCTGAACCATCCTTCGGACGTTCTGAAAGAAGGTCAGGAGGTCAAGGTCAAGCTGCTGGGCTTTGACGACCGCGGCAAGGTCCGCCTGTCGATGAAGATGGTCGACCAGGAGACCGGCGAGGAAATGAAGAAAGAGGAAGCGGCGGACTGATCCATCCGCTTCGGCAAGATCAAAGCCCCGGTGGAAACGCCGGGGCTTTTTTCGTTGAACATTGCGGGTTAAGCAGGCCCATGCGCTCGTTTATCATCCATATGTCATCCAGCACGGCCCGACGCGCGAACGCCCGGCAATTGCTGGCCGATCTTCCCCAGGCGGAACTGGTCGAGGCGGTGAACGGGCGCGATCCGGCACAGATTGCCGATGTGAGTCTGACGAACGGAGATCTGTTTCGTCCGCACTACCCGTTCGCTCTGCGCGCGGCGGAAATCGGTGTCTTCCAAAGCCATCGCCGCTGCTGGCAACGGATCATCGATGAGAACCTGGATTTCGCGCTGATCGTCGAGGATGATCTTGGCACAGACCCCGAGCGCCTGTCGGATGCGCTGGATCTGGCCGCGACGCATGTCGATTCGGACATGTATATCCGCCTGCCGGTCAAACAACGCGAAACGGCGGTGCAGACGCTGGCCAGCCGCGATGGTCTGAACCTGATCCTGCCGCGCGTGATCGGGTTGCAATGCACCTGCCAGATCGTCGGTCGCGGTGCGGCTGCACGGCTTTTGAGGGCAAGCGAGACCATCGACCGTCCGGTGGACACGTTCCTGCAAATGCACTGGATCACCGGGCAGCCGATCCATGCCCTGAAAGGCACCGGGAACCGCGAAATCGCGCACGAGATCGGCGGCTCGACCATCCAGACGAAAACGCGCGCCAGCGGGAAACTGGCGCGCGAACTCGGACGGGCATGGTATCGCGCGCAGGTCGCCCTGCGCCCGCAACGACCCCGAACCTAGAGGCTGGTCTTGCGCAGATAGGGCAGAACGGTCTCGAATTCGCCGTATTTCTTCTTGGCGTCCTCGTCACTGACCGAGGTCGGGATGATCACGTCTTCACCGACCTTCCAGTTGGCGGGCATGGCGACGTTTTCCCTGGCTGCGGTCTGCAAGGCATCCAGTGCACGCAGGATCTCGGCAAAGTTGCGCCCGACATTCATCGGATAGGTCATGCTGAGCTTCAGCTTCTTGTCCGGACCGATGATGAACACGGCACGAACCGTGGCGCTGTCGTTGGCGGTGCGGCCATCAGGCAGATAGGCGTCGGCGGGCAGCATGTCGAAAGCCTTGGATACTTCCAGATCCTCATCGGCGATGATCGGAAAACCGGCCTTTGTGCCCGCGACCTTTTCGATGTCGCCCTTCCATTGCTTGTGCTCCTCAACACCATCCACGCTGACCCCGATCACCTTGGTGCCGCGCTTTTCCCATTCATCGGCCATCTGCGCGGTCGCCCCGAATTCGGTGGTGCAGATCGGAGTGAAATCCTTGGGGTGGGAAAACAGGATCGCCCAGCTGTCACCGATCCAGTCGTGAAATTGAATCCGGCCCTGATCCGTATCGGCGGTGAAATCCGGAACCGTATCGTTGATGCGCAAACCCATATTGCTCTCCTTCTTTTGGCTGAAATCGCTATGTTCGACTCGTATCGGAGTTAATCTAGTCGTTCGTCGCATGGCTTTCACCCCCCTCTCTTGCCCCTTGCCTGCGGCGGTGACAGAGTATGCGCGATTCCCGGCACGGTCCGGGCCACCACCTTACGGGAGACGCCACGATGATCGAGAAGCGCCAGTTCTACATCAACGGAAAATGGGTCGCCCCGGCGCAGCCCAACGATTTTCAGGTTATCGACCCCTCGACTGAAGAGCCTTGCGCGGTGATCTCGCTGGGCGGCCAGGCCGATACCGATGCCGCCGTCGCCGCAGCGCGCGCCGCCCTGCCCGGCTGGATGGCGACGCCGGTGGCCGATCGCATCGCGCTGGTCGAAAAGCTGATCGAGGTCTACAAATCGCGCAGCGAGGATCTGGCCCGCGCCATCAGCACCGAAATGGGTGCGCCCATAGATATGGCCCGCGCGCAGCAGGCGGCCGCCGGAATCGGGCATCTCAAGAATTTCGTGCGCGCCGCCAAGGCGTTCGAGTTCGAGCGCCCCTTGGGCGATCACGCCCCCGATGACCGCATCATTCACGAGGCTGTCGGCGTCGCCGCGCTGATCACGCCGTGGAACTGGCCGATGAACCAGATCACGCTCAAGGTGGGCGCGGCGGCGATCGCGGGATGCACGATGGTGCTGAAACCTTCGGAACAAAGCCCGCTGAACGCGATGATCTTTGCCGAACTCATGGACGAAGCGGGCTTTCCGCCCGGCGTTTTCAATCTGGTGAACGGCGATGGCGCGGGCGTGGGCAGCCAGCTTTCGGCGCATCCGGATGTGGACATGGTCAGCTTTACCGGATCGACCCGCGCCGGCACGGCGATTTCGAAATCCGCCGCCGATACGCTGAAAAGGGTACATCTGGAACTGGGCGGCAAGGGCGCGAACGTGATTTTTGCCGATGCCGACGACAAGGCGGTGAAACGCGGCGTCCTGCACATGATGAACAATACCGGCCAATCCTGCAACGCGCCCTCGCGCATGCTGGTGCAACGGGACATCTATGATCGCGCGGTCGAAACCGCGACCGAGGTGGCGCAGAAGGTCGAGATCGGCAGCGCCCATGACGAGGGGCGCCATATGGGCCCGGTGGTGAACGAGGTTCAGTGGAACAAGATCCAGGACCTGATCCAGAACGGCATCGACGAGGGCGCGCGCCTTGTCGCGGGCGGCACCGGGCGACCGGAAGGGTTCAACAAGGGCTATTACGTGCGGCCCACGGTCTTTGCCGATGTGAGCAACGACATGACCATCGCGCGCGAGGAGATTTTCGGCCCCGTCCTGACGATGATCCCCTTCGAAACCGAGGAGGAGGCCATCGAGATCGCCAACGACACCCTTTATGGCCTGACCAATTATGTCCAGACGCAGGACGGCGCGCGCGCCAACCGCATGGCCCGGGCGTTGCGCTCGGGCATGGTCGAGATGAACGGCCAGAGCCGCGGCGCCGGATCTCCCTTCGGCGGGATGAAGCAATCGGGCAATGGCCGCGAAGGCGGAACCTGGGGGATCGAGGATTTCCTCGAGGTCAAGGCGGTCAGCGGCTGGACTGCGGAATAGACATTGCCCGCCCCCGCCGCCGCGCGAAAAATTTTCGTGCCTCCGGCGGGGGTATTTTTCCGAAAGTGGAAATACAGGTGCGCCCCGCGCCGAAACGATGGCCTTTCGGGTCAGAAATCGGCTTTCATACGGAATTTCAGCGCGGTGCCGCCCTCGGGATGTTTGAGGCGCAGTTCCTCGGAATGCAACATCAACCGGGGATGCGCCGCCGCGCCGTCGGCATAGAGCGGATCACCCAGAATGGGATGGCCCAAGGCCAGCATGTGAACCCGCAACTGGTGGCTGCGCCCGGTGCGCGGCATCAGGCGCACGCGCGTCGTATCGCCCTCGTGGTGCAGCACGCGCCAATCCGTTTGCGCCGCGCGCCCCATGTCGTGGCAGACCATCTGGCGCGGGCGGTTTTGCCAATCGACGGTCAGCGGCAGATCGACGGTGCCGGTTTTCGGCTCCAGGCGCCCGGAGAGCCTTGCCAGATAGGTCTTTTTCGCGTGACGCCGCTCGAACTGTCGGCTGAGATGGCGTTGCGCATGGGGCGTCAGGGCAAAGACCATCACGCCGGACGTGTCCCGGTCCAGCCGATGCACCAGAAGCACGTCGGGAAACACGACGCGCAGGCGTTCGATCAGGCAATCGCGCAGCTCCGGCCCCTTGCCCGGCACCGTCAGCAGGCCCGGCGGCTTGTTCACCGCGAGCAGCTGCGCATCCTCGTGCAGGATGTCGAGCGGCGTGTCGGGCGGGTTGTAATCAAATCCCGGTTGCATGGCGCCTGCCTATCCGGGCGGCACAGCGAGGGCAAGTCAGGTGCGCATCCGCACGGATTCCGGGTCGTGGAACGGTTTCAGCGACGCTTGGGCCGCCACGCGCGTGCCCGCGACGTCGATTTCGTAGGCCGAGGCCAGCAGTTCCGCCGCGCTTTCCCCCTTGCAGGGCACATAGCCCATCCCCAGCGCCGCGCCGACGTGATGGCCGTAGGCGCCGGAACTCAGGTAGCCGACGATCCGGCCATCGCGCAGGATCGGCTCGTTGTGATACAAGAGCGGCTCGGGATCGCGAAGGCGGAATTGCACCAGTCGGCGCTGCAGCCCGGTCTCGCGCTTGCGCCGGACCGCGTCGCGGCCGATGAAATCCGGCTTCTCCGATTTCACCGCAAACCCCAGCCCGGCCTCGAGCACGTGATCCTCGCAGGTGATGTCGTGGCCGAAATGCCGGAACCCCTTTTCCATGCGCGCGCAATCCATCATGTGCATGCCCGCCAGTTTCAACCCCATGCCCAAACCCGCCTGCCATAGGGTTTCGAAGGCATGGGCGGCCATGTCGGCGCTGACATAGACCTCCCACCCCAACTCGCCAACATAGGACACGCGATGCGCCCGCGCGAGGCCGAGGCCGAGTTCGATCTGTTGCGCGCTGCCGAAGGGGTTGGCGGCGTTCGAGAAATCGTCTGGCGATACCGCCCGCATCAGGTCGCGCGATTTCGGGCCCATCACGGCCAGCACGCCTTCGCTTGCGGTGACATCTGTGATGATCACGCGCCGGTCGTCCAGATGGCGGCGCATCCAGGTTTCATCGGCCAGCCGTGTGGCGGCGGGCGTCACCACCAGATAGACGGTTTCGGACAGGCGCGTCACGGTCACATCCGCCTCGATCCCGCCGCGCGGGTTGAGGAATTGCGTATAGACGATCCTGCCCGGCGGCACCGCCATGTCGGCACCGCAGACATGGTTGAGGAAGGCTTCGGCATCCGGCCCCTCGACACGCAGTTTGCCGAAAGACGACATGTCATACATGGCGACACCGTTACGCACTACCGCCAGTTCCTGCGCGACGTTGTCAAAGAAATTCTGCCGTTTCCAACCGTATTCATATGCCGGGTCCTGCCCCGGTCGCGCGAACCAGTTGGCGCGCTCCCACCCGGCCAGTTCGCCGAACACCGCGCCGCGCTCGGCCAGTTGCGCGTGAAACGGGCTGCGCCTTATGCCGCGCGCGCTGGTCTTTTGCCGATAGGGGAAGTGATCGGCATAGAGCAGCCCCAGCGTTTCGCTGGCGCGCTCGCGCAGATAGCGGCGATTGCCCTGAAACGGCTGCATCCGCGCGATGTCGACGTCACCCAGATCGAACGGTTTCTGCCCATCCTCCATCCATTGCGCCAGCGCCATGCCCGCGCCGCCCGCAGACTGGATGCCGACCGAGTTGAACCCGGCGGCGACCCAGACATTGTCCATCTCGGGCGCGAGGCCCAGATGATAGGCATTGTCCGGCGTAAAGCTTTCGGGGCCGTTAAAGAACGTATGTATCCCCGCCTGCCCCAGCATCGGCATCCGGTTCACCGCCAGTTCCAGGATCGGCTCGAAATGGTCGAAATCCTCGGGCAGCTGATCGAACTCGAAATCCAGCGGGATCGGCCCCCAGGGCTTGGCGACGGGTTCGAACGCGCCCAGCATCATCTTGCCCGCGTCTTCCTTGTAATAGGCGCATTCATCGGGCACCCGCAGCACCGGCAGCGGGCCAAGCCCCGGGATCGGCTCGGACACGATATAGAAATGCTCGCACGCCTGAAGCGGCACGTTGACGCCCGCCATGCGCCCGACCGCGTGACCCCACATGCCGGCGCAATTGACTACGTGTTCGCAGGCGATGTGGCCGCGCCCTTCGCGCCCCTGCCAATCGACCCCGGTGACGCGCCGCCCGTTGCGGGTCAGGCCGGTGACGCGCGTGTGTTCGGCAATCCGCGCGCCCCGCTGCCGCGCACCCTTGGCCAGCGCCAACGCGATGTTGCCCGGATCACCCTGCCCGTCCCTGGGCAGCCAGACGCCTCCGCGCGCGCCGTCGATGTTCAAATGCGGATAGCGTGCCGCGATCTCGTCCGGGGCGATCTCTTCGACCTCGACGCCGAAGGCCCGCGCCATGGCGGCTTGCCGGTGCAGTTCCTCCAGCCGCTCGCGGGTCAGCGCGGCGGTTATCGACCCGACCCGGCGAAAGCCGGTGGCGATTCCGGTTTCGGCCTCGAGTTCGCCGTAAAGTTCCTGTGAGTATTTCGCCAGCCGGGTCATGTTGGCGGTGGCGCGCAGTTGCGCGATCAGCCCGGCGGCGTGCCATGTGGTGCCGCTGGTCAGTTGCTTGCGCTCCAGCAGAACGACATCGCGCCAGCCCAGTTTTGTCAGGTGATAGGCGACCGAGCAGCCGACGATTCCGCCGCCGATGATGACCACGCGGGCCGTGTCGGGAAGATCGGGCATGGTCTTTGTCCTCTGCATCCTCAGACGATGCGATGCCAGGCGGCGCGCAGTCGCCGGGCCATTTCAGCGATGTGATCGGGGCCGACCTCGCAACAGCCACCGACGATGGTGGCGCCACGCTCGATCCAGTCCATGGTGAAATCCGCATAATATGAAGGCGCTAGATCGGTTCGTTGATCCAATGCATCAACGGTGGGTGCGTCTTTCAGAAACGCGTCCGTGATATGGGTGAAGCCGTTGGCATAGGCTCCAAACGGGCGGCCAAGCGGTTTCAAGTGGTCCAGTCCCTGGCTGATCGCCTCGGGGCGGGAACAGTTCAGCAGCACGGCTGCGGGTTGGAACAGGTCGACCAGCGCCGCGATATCCGCCAGCGCCTCGCCCGAGCGCAGGCGGGTGCCGTCGTCGTCCTGCATCGTCAGCGCCAGCCAGACCGGTTTGCTGCAGCCCGCGGTGCCGCGCAGGGCGCCTTCGGCCTCTCGCAGCGAGGATACGGTCTCGATCAGGAACAGATCGACGCGCGGGTCCATGATCTGCACAAGCTCTGCGAATTTCGGCGCTGCCTCATCCGGGTCAGGCTTCAGATCGGGCCGGTAAGAGGCATACAGCGGTCCGAGCGAAGCCGCGATACGCCCGCCATGTGTCTCGCGCGCCGTTTCGGCCTGTGTCAGCGCGGTATCAATCAGCGCGACAAGTTCATTTTCAAGCCCGGCCCGCGCCAGACGCGAGCGGTGCAGCGCGTAGGTGTTCGTCGTGGCGATGGTGGCCCCTGCGGCGAAGTAGTCCGAATGCACGGCACCGACCAGATCGGGATGGTCCATCATCACCCGCGTCGACCAGAGCGGCGTTGCCCGGTCGCCCGCGCGGTTGACCAGTTCCTGCCCGATGGCGCCGTCCAGCAGGGTGATGTCACTCATGCGCGCAGCCTTTCGTTTTTCGGATCCCAGAGCGGTTCGTCGGGCTGGACGATGGCGCGGCAGCGTTCGCCGTAGATTTCCACCTCGATTTCCGTGCCCGCAACGGCCAGATCGCTGCGGATCATGCCCAGCGCGATGGATGCATTGACGCGGTAGCCCCATGCCCCTGATGTGGTTTCGCCGACGATGTCGCCGTCATGCCAGAGTGTTGACATGAACGGGGCGTCCGCCGCATCGGCATCGACGACCAATGTCACGAACCGCTTGGCACTGCCCTGCTGCTTCTCGCGCAAGAGCGCGGCCTTGCCGGGAAAATCCTGCTTCTTGTCCAGCGTGATGAAGCGGTCCAATCCTCCTTCGAGCAGCGTGTAATCGCTGGTCAGATCGCCCTTCCACGCGCGATAACCCTTTTCGATGCGAAGGCAATTCAGCGCATACATGCCAAATGGTTTCGCCCCTGCCGCGATCACCGCCTCATAGAGCGCCGGGATATTCCCGTTCGCGGCATGGATTTCCCAGCCGAGTTCCCCGGCAAAGCTGACGCGGGCCAATGCGCAATCGATGCCCTTGATCGTGGCGGGCTGATGCGACAGCCACGGCAGGGCCAGATCGGCCTTTGTGTCCAGACCTTCGAACAGATCGCGCGACTTCGGCCCCGTGACGATCAGGGTGGAGTAATCCGCGGAATGGTCGTTCAGGTTCAGACCCTCCGGCAGCGCGTTTTTCAACAGCTCGTAATCGTGCCATTGCGCGGCGGCGGCAGTGATCAAAGTAAAGAAATCGGTGTCGTGGCGCAGCACCGACATTTCCGTCAGGATCCGCCCGCGCTGGTCCGGGAAATAGGCCAACGCCATGCGCCCGACCTTGGGCAAACTGCCTGCGATACGGCCCAGCAGCCAATCCGCCGCGCCCGCGCCGGAAAGGTTGAAGCGCGAAAATCCGGGCAGGTCCAGAACCCCGACACCGTCGCGCACTGCGTGGCATTCCTCGCGGATGCGCTTCTCCCACGGGCCGGTACGGTCCCAGGTCTGGGTTGCTTCCTCGGACGTGTCGTCACCGGGTTGCGCGAACCAGTTGGCGCGTTCCCAGCCGTTATAGGGGCCGAACTGCGCGCCCGCCGCCTTCAGGCGCTCGTGCAGGGGCGACAGCCGCTTGTCACGCCCCGCCGGCCATTCGTGCCAGGGGAAATGCATGGCATATTCGTGACCATAGACCTCCTTGCCCTTGGCGATGCAGTAATCCTCGTCAGCGTAAGCCGTGTAACGTCGGGGATCGCAGGCCCACATGTCCCATTCCGTCGCACCCTCAACGATCCACTCGGCCAGCACCTTGCCCGCGCCACCCGCCTGCGCGATGCCGAAGGTAAAGACGCACGCCTCGAACGCATTGGGCACACCGGGCATAGGCCCGATCAGCGGCAGCCCGTCGGGCGCATAGGGGATCGGGCCGTTGATCACCTTGTTGATCCCGGCCTGTCCCAGCAGCGGCACGCGGGCCATGGCGTCCTCGATATACCATTCCAGCCGTTCCAGATCGTCCGGGTAAAGCTGAAAACTGAAATCCTCGGGCATGGGATCGTCGGGAGTCACCCAATGCGCGCGGCAATTGCGCTCGTAGGGGCCAAGGTTCAGCCCGGTCTTTTCCTGCCGCAGGTAATAGGAGCTGTCCACGTCGCGCAGCAGTGGCAGCTTGCCGTGTTCGCGGGTCCACTCCGCGATTTCGGGGATTTCATCGGTCAGCAGATATTGATGGCTCATCACCATCATCGGCACTCTGCGCCCGCCGAACGGCCGGAACCACTCGCCCACCCGCTGGGCATAATAGCCCGCAGCATTGACCACGTATTCGCAGCCAATATCGCCCTTGGCCGTGTGCACGATCCATTCGCCATCCTTGCGGCTGATGCCCGTCGCGGGACGGAAGCGTTCGACCCGACAACCCAGATCGCGCGCGCCCTTGGCCAGCGCCTGCGTCAGTTGCGCCGGGTCGATATCGCCGTCATGGGGATCATAGAGCACCCCCGCCAGATCGTGCAGTTCGAGGAACGGATAAAGCGCCTGCGCCTCTTTCGGGCTCAGCATCTCGATATCCATGCCCTGATAGCGGCCCATGCCGCGCGCGCGCTGAAATTCCTGCACCCGCTCGCGGCTGTGGCCCAGCCGCAGCGATCCGGTGACGTGATAGTTCATCGGGTAATCCACCGCCTCGCCCAGCCCGCGATAAAGTTCGGTGGAATAGCGCTGCATGTTCATCACCGACCACGAGGTCGAGAACGTCGGCACGTTGCCCGCCGCGTGCCAGGTGCTGCCTGCAGTCAACTCGTTCTTTTCCAGCAGCAGGCAGTCGGACCAGCCTGCAAGCGCCAGATGATAGAGCGCCGATGCCCCGACCGCGCCGCCGCCGATGATCACCACACGGGCCGTTTCCGTGACTTCGCTCATTGGTCCTGCTCCCTTGCATGGGCGTCAATAGATCGGCGGCGCGATCACCCAGATCGCCGCCGCCGGTTGGTCATGGGGGTTGATCCACTGGAACATCTCGCCCCGGATGCGGAAAGAGTCGCCCGCATGGATCGTGAACCGCCGGTCCGCGATCACCAGATCAAGCCGCCCGGACAGCAGGAACCCCACCTCCTGCGTCGGACGGCTGACCGGACGGGACAGGCGGCTATGGGGGGCGAATGTGGAATGGACCACCTCGAAATCATCGGTCAGATCGGGTGAAAGCAGCTCCTCCACCAGCCCCGGGATACGCGGCCCGATGGGGCGGCGCGCATTCCGCCGCACGATGTAACCGGCCTCCAGCGCGGGCGCATCGGCTTGCGCGCACAGCATCGACGGTGAGACGTCGAGCGCCGCCGCGATCTCGTTCAGATCGTCGGGCGCGAGGCCGGAGAGGTCACGCTCCACCTGGCTGAGCCAGCCGACCGAGCGCCCCAACCGCCCGGCAAGTTGCGCCAGCGTCAATCCCCGCGCCTTGCGCAGGGCGCGCAGATTAGCGCCGGATTGGCGCGCAGAAGGCGGCTTCTGGTGCTGCATCGGCGCGGCCCCGTGAAAAAACGCGTGATAATTTCACGGTGCGCCGAAACAAAGATTCGGGCAAGCCCTGTCTTGCCCCGGCCTAGGTCCGCTCGATGGCGATGGCGGTGGCCTCGCCGCCGCCGATGCAGATGGCAGCGACACCGCGCTTCAGGCCGCGCTTTTCCAACGCGTTCAGCAACGTCACCATGATCCGCGCGCCCGAGGCGCCGATGGGATGGCCCAGCGCGCAGGCGCCGCCATTGACGTTCACGATGTCGCGCGGCAGGCCCATTTCGTGCATGAAGGCCATGGGCACCACCGCGAATGCCTCGTTCACCTCCCACAGGTCCACGTCGTCCTTGCTCCAGCCGATACGCTCCAGCAGCTTCTGCGCCGCAGGAACAGGCGCGGTGGTGAACAGGCCCGGTGCCTGCGCGTGACTGGCATGGCCGAGGATGCGGGCGCGCACATTCAGGCCGCGCCGCTCGGCAGCCTCGGCCGAGGCCAGAACCAGCGCCGCCGCCCCATCCGAGATCGACGACGAATTGGCCGCCGTCACCGTGCCGTCCTTGCGAAAGGCGGGCTTCAGCGTCGGGATCTTTTCGGGCCGGGCGCTTGCGGGCTGTTCGTCGGCATCGACCGTCAATTCGCCCTTGCGGGTCTTGACCGGAACCGCCGTGATCTCGTCGGCGAAGGCACCGGACTCCTGCGCCTCTATCGCGCTGGAAAGCGAGCGCAGCGCGTATTCGTCCTGCGCCTCGCGGGTGAACTGGAACGCCTCGGCGCAATCTTCGGCAAAGGTGCCCATCAGCCGGCCCTTGTCATAGGCGTCTTCCAACCCGTCAAGGAACATGTGGTCGATCACCTGCGCGTGGCCAATCCGCGCGCCGCCGCGCATCTTGGGCAGCAGGTAGGGCGCGTTGGTCATGCTTTCCATGCCGCCTGTCACCATCACCTCCGCACCGCCCAGCGCGATCTGGTCAAAGCCGATCATCGCCGCCTTCATCCCCGAACCGCACATCTTGTTGAGCGTGGTCGCGGGAATCTCCTCGCCCAGTCCGGCGGCGAATGCGGCCTGCCGCGCCGGCGCCTGCCCCTGTCCGGCGGGCAGAACGCAGCCCATGAGCACCTCGTCCACGGTTTTCGCACCCGCGCCTTCAAGCACGGCGCGAATTGCCGCGCCGCCCAGTTCCGGGGCGCCGACATCGTTGAAAACCCCCTGGAACCCGCCCATCGGCGTGCGGGCGGCACCGGCGATGACAACCTCTTTCATATCGAACCCTCCAATGGCCTTGGTCCTGAATACCCAATCGTAAGGATTGCCGTCTAGCGTTTCCGGCGAACACCCAGACGAAGGAGCAGGATTTGATGACCCTGACCAGCACCAACACCGCCGAGATCCGCATCGTGACCGTCAATTCCGACCGGATCGACGCCGCCAGCGCGATCCGCTTCAAGGAGGAGATGCGTGCCCAGACCGCAGATCCGCCGGCGCGCGTGATCCTGAACCTCGCGCCGGTGGATTTCATCGATTCCAGCGGGTTGGGCGCGATCGTCGCCACGATGAAGCAACTGCAAAGCGGATCGCGCATGGATCTGGCCGGTCTGGCGCCGAACGTGGAAAAGGTATTCCGCCTGACCCGGATGGATACGGTTTTTGCGCTTTACCCCACGCTTGCGGATGCTCTGGATGGCGTTGCCGGATGAGTGCGGGTGTGAACTGACATGGGACGAATCGCGTCCCGCCTTGTCCGCGTGATCCGGCCCACACCGCAAGAGGCGCGCGCCGCGGTACAGGCGGTCGCGGCATGGCTTGCCGCACATGGGGTGCATCAAGACGATATCGGTTCGGTGCAGATCGCGCTGGCCGAGGCCGTGAACAACGTGGTCGAACATGGGGCCTGCTCGTCGCGCGATCATATCCGCGTCACGGCGCGGATCAGATGCAGGCGCGGCGTAATCATCGAAATCTGCGACAGCGGGCGCGGTCTGCCGAATGGCGAGACGCCGCAAGGCCATTTCGTGCCTCCGGCAGGTTCAGCCGCAGACCTGCCCGAAGGCGGTTACGGCTGGCACCTGATCAAGGAACTGACCGCGCGCGTGCAATACCGGCGGAGAGAGAATTGCAACACCCTCGTTCTCGAATTCGCCACCCAGACCCGATGAACGCGGATTGCCTTGAAACGACCGCATTGGTTTCGCAAATCCGCCCCACGCGAGGGTCAGCAAGGGATCGTAGCTGCATGGCTTCCCTCGGCATCGCGCATCATAGCCCCCAAACCACCGCGTGATGCCGAGGTCCGCGCCCCACAAAATCATGGCGATGAACTCGGCAATTCCCGCGGCGCGTGTTTTGCGATAGGCTGCGGCTCACCGGTGCCGTTTGGGTCGTCTTGCAAGGTCCGCTATCCGGTCTGCGTCGGCGAATTTCTGGAATGAGGAGCAAAATGATGAGCGAAACCTGGCTTGAAACATTGGTGACACCGGATCCGCAAGCGGGCTATGAACTGGCCGTGAAACTGGCCCGCGTCGCGGTCAAGATGACCCAGCCCGATGCCGGCATGCGCGACGATCTGCGCAAGGTGTACGAGGCGGATGCCGATTCCCTGATCGCGGTTTCGGCGGTGGTGGCGACGCATTTCCAGACCATCGCGGCGGCCAACGGCTACTGGAAATAGCGCGGCAACCGGGTCGGCCTTGCCCGCGCCCGCAACCGCACAGATCTGACCGGCCGATCATGCGCAAACCGTTTCCAGACGATGACGGCGACCCGCGCGGTTCGCCCTATGATGTCGGCCCGATGCCCGAGCGCGACCTGTGGTTTCTGCCGGGTCTGCCCGAGGACCGTCCTCCGACCGATCCGCCCTGGATCGTCGCCCCGCGCGAGGTCGCGGGCGCGGCCCCGGACTGGCGGCGCGCGGAGGCCGCGCAATACCGCGCGCTGATCGACGCCGCGACGGCGCTGGCGCGGTTCGGTGAACGGTTGCGCAGCGCGCCGGATGGCGTGGCCGAACGGATCGCGCTGGCCACGGTCGCGGCACTTTTGCGGGCCGAAGGGATCTGGATCGGGGCCGAGCGGATCGCGTTGTATCGCGCGCTGCGTGTCGCCAGCGACGACAGCGCACGCGACCTGGCGCGCGCCGCCTGGGCGGTGAGGCGGCTGACCGGAGCCGGGGAATCGCCGCTGAACGGGGTAGAGACGTTTCTGGGGCGCAGCGCCGTCCCCGACCCGCAAAGCCCGCTGCCGGGCGAACGCGCCGTGGGCGACGAACTGGAGGCGCTCGGGGCCGAATGGATTGCCGCAATCGACGCCTTGGCGGATGCCCATCCGCTGACACAGGCGGCATGCGGCCTTGCGCTGTGGCGCGGGCGCGGGCTGACGCCGTGGCCTGAAACGCTGGAACCTTCGGTGGCGGCCCTGCGCCTCGGCGCCGGTGATCTGGCGCCTTTCCTGCCCATCGCCGAAGGTCACCGGCTGGACCGCGACGCGCTGAGCGGAACACCCGAATCGCGCCTTGCGGCCTTTTGCGCGGCGACACGGGCCGGGGCGCTGAGCGCGCTGATGGAGATGGATCGCCTGTCCGCCTGGACCCTGCGCGCGCAACGCGCCACGGCGGACATGTCCGGGCGCACGCCGCCGCAGGTCATCGCCGCATTCCGGCGCTTTCCCGTGCTTTCGGCAGAGTTGCTGGCCGATGCGGCGGGGTGTTCGCGTCCCGCCGCGCGGCGCAATCTGACAGTCTTCGAAACACGTGGCCTGATCCACGAGGTCACCGGGCAGGAGCGTTACCGGTTCTGGACGGCGCGCCTTTAGACACCGCTGACGCGGGGCAGCCAGGTGGACAGGTCGGGCACGAAGGTCAGCAGCAGCAGGACGATCAGGCTGGCCAGAAAGAACGGCGGCAGTTCGCGGATCAGCGCGCCGGGGCGCATCCCGGCAGCCGATGAGACCACATAGATCAGCGCCCCGACCGGCGGGGTGGCCAGACCAAGCGTCAGGTTGACGATCACCACAATGGCGAAATGGTCGGGCGCGATGCCAAGCGCATGGCTGATCGGGGCGAGGATCGGCACCAGGATCATCACGCCCGGCAGCGGGTCCATGAACAGTCCGAACACCAGCAACAGCAGGTTGACCGCCAGCAGGAACATCACCGGGCTGAGATCCCAGCCGATGATGGTGGCGGCCAGATCCTGCGGGATGCCCTCGATGATCAGCACCCATGCAAAGGCCCGCGCCGCGCCAAGGATCAGCAGTACCGCCGAACTGACCAATGCGGCACGCAGGATGATGTCGGGCAGATCGCGCAGCCGCAGCGAGCGATAGACGAACATGCCGCAGATCAGCGCATAAAACACCGCAATCACCGAGGCCTCGGTCGGCGTGAAGATGCCGAAACGGATGCCGCCGACCACCAGCACGATCAGGAACAGCGCGGGCAAGGCCAGCGCCGTCGTGCGCACCATCTCGCCCGCGCCGGGGCGGGTGCCGGTGCCGCGATAGCCGCGCTTGCGGGCGATGATGGCATTGGTGCCCAGCATCGCCGCCGTGATCAGCAGCCCCGGCACGATTCCGGCCATGAACAGCGAGCCGACCGAGACCTCTTCATCCTGCATTGCATAGATGATCATGGTGATCGACGGCGGAATGATCGGGCCGACAATGGCGCTGGAAATCGTCAGTGCGCCCGCATAGGCGCGATCATAGCCGCCCTTTTCCATCATGCGGATCATCATCGCCCCCGGCCCCGCCGCGTCAGCCAAAGCCGAGCCGGAAATACCCGCGAACAGGGTGGACGAGATCACGTTGGCATGGCCCAGCCCGCCGCGCAGATGGCCGACGAACTGCGCGGCAAAGCGCAGCAGGTGATGGGTGATCGCGCCGCCGGTCATCAACTCGGCCGCCAGCACGAAGAACGGCACCGCCAGCAGCGGGAAGCTGTCCAGCCCCGCGAACATCTCCTTGACCACGACGATATTGGGATAATCGCTGGCAAAGGTGATCGCGCAGAACACCGCGATCGCCATGGCGAATGCGACCGGCAGCCCCAGCGCCATCAGCAGGAACAGGGCGGGAAACAGGATCTCAGCCACTGGCCGCCCCGGTCTGCGCCTCGCCATCGGGCGCGTCGCGATAGGTGCCCGCCGCGATGAAGGGCCGCGCGATCAGCAGCAGGTGCACGGCCAGCAGGGCAAAGCCGATGGGCATGGCGGCATAGACGTATTTGAACGGCAGGCGCAAAGCCGGGCTTTTCTGGTATTGCATCCGCGTCATGTAATCCTGTCCGGTCCAGATCATGAACAGGAAAAAAGCCAGCAGGACCAGAACGATGCCTGCGCGCAGCGCGATTTGTGCGCGGCTCGGTATCACGTCCTGCAGATTCGTGATCGCCACATGCCCGCCGGTGCGCAACGCCAGACCGGCCCCGACGAACGTCATCCAGATCATCAGATAGCGCGCGACCTCATCGGCCCAGGGCAGCGATTCATTGGTGGTATAGCGCAGCGCGACATTCGCCCCGACGACCAGCGCCATTCCCGCCAGCATCGCGATCACCGCCCATTTGTTCAGGGCGACAAGGGCGCGTTCCAACCTGCGCATGACTCCGGTCCTGTCTGCGATATGACGGTGTCGGGGCCGAAGTCCGAGTGCCGGCCCCGACAGCGGATCACTCGGTGGCGATGATGCGGTCGATCAGGTCCTTGTCGTACATCTGGTAATACGATTCATAGGCACCCTGCACGGCCTGCTGGAACTTGGCCTTTTCCTCGGTGGACAATTCGCCCACGTCCATGCCGCGCTCCTTCAGGGTCTCGACACCGCTGGTTTCCACGTCATCGACGAAACCGCGCATCGCGGCGACCGCTTCGGTCGCGCCCTTTTCGAAGGCCGCCTTGTCTTCGTCGCTCAAGCCCTCCCAGAAGGATTTGGACACCAGCAGCATGGCGGGCGAATAGACATGGCCCGACAGGGTCAGGTATTTCTGCACCTCGTCCAGCTTCGCCGACACGATCACCGACAGCGGGTTTTCCTGCCCGTCGATCACGCCCTGTTGCAGCGAGGAAATCACTTCGGGCCAGGCCATCGGGGTGGGCGCGGCGCCCAGCGTGTTGAACGCCTTGAGGTGCACGGGATTTTCCATCGTGCGGATCTTCAGGCCCTCGACGTCTTCGGGGGTGGAGATCGGGTTGCGGTTGTTGGTGATGTGACGGAACCCCTGTTCGCCCCAGGCCATCGCATGCAGGCCGACATCGTCGAACCTGGCCAGGATTTCGTCACCGATGGGACCGTCCAGCACATCGCGGGCATGGTCGAGATCGCGAAACAGGAAGGGGAGGTCGAACACGCCGGTTTCCGGCACGAAATTGGCCAGCGTGCCCGACGACACGATGGTCGCCTCGATGGTGCCGATCTGCAATCCCTCGATCACTTCACGCTCGCCGCCCAGCCCGGAGGAGGGGAAATGCTTGAAATCGAACGCGCCATCGGTTTCGGCGGTCACGACTTCGTCCCATTTTTCGGCAGCGGCACCATAATGCGAGTTGGGCGCCAACGCATAACCGATCTTGACCTCGGCTTGCGCAAGCGCCCCGCCTGCGGTCAGGATAAGCGCGGTGGAGCCCGCCAGCATGCAGGCGGAAATGAGTTTCGACATGGCCGTGTCCTTCCGGATTGATGACATGACGAAACTGCTAAACATCTTGATGCCAACAGGCAAGGCGCGGACGCCCCTGCGGGACCGTCCGCGCCTGCAATTTCACGTCCGCAACGACGCGCGGGGCGCCGCAGGTCAGACCGGCTGGGAATCCGCCGTCTTGGTGGCTTTCTTGATCTTGTCCTTCGCCTCTTCCGCCGCGTCGATTTCCGTTCGCATCAGCAGACCGGCGCAACGGCCCAGCATTTCACCACATTCGCGCGCGTCGTCGCTCATGCGCTCCATCGACGCCTTCTGCCATTCTGCCATCACTTCGAGCAGAACGGCCGGATTGCTTGGTCCGCTATTGGCCAGCTTCTCGCTTGCCTGCATGGCCGCCCGCGTCGCCTGATTGCGGCGCACGAACCACGCGGAGGTGAAATTCTCGGCCTCGGCCAGCATGCGCTGCTGCATTTCCCAGAAATCGCGGGCGTGGGTGCCGGTCATCGGGTTGGCGGCAAATAGCTGTTGCGTGGATCTCATCGATTCCATGAGTCCGGTCATGGCGTTGTCGGTCTTGGCCATTATTTCGGTCCTTTCAATATAGGGAGGTTAGCGTGATTCGGCAGCGCCCTGTGCACCGGCGCTTTACCCTAACAGCCACGGGCAAGCGTTGATCGCGACATAGTTTCCCTAACGTCATCACAGGCGGAAATCCGCCGACGTGATTATTTCTGCAGGACATAGCTTCCGGGTGCATCGCTCATCGGCGGGTAATCCTCATTGCCCATGGGCGGAACCGCACCGGGCTTTGTGCTGCGCGCGTCCAGCCAATCGCCCCATTCCGGCCACCACGATCCCTGGTGCTGCGTCGCCGCCTCAAGCCAGCTTTCCGGGCCCAGATAGGGATCGCCATGGCGGGTTTCCTTGATGCGGTAATAGCGGCGGGGATGGCCGGGTTCGGACACGATACCGGCATTGTGCCCGCCGCTGGTCAGCACGAAGGTCACATCGGTATCGGTCAGCAACTGCACCTTGTAAGCGGACCGCCACGGCGCGACGTGGTCGGTTTCCGTGCCGACCGCGAAGATCGGCGCGCGGATGTCGGTCAGGGCGATGGCGCGGCCGTCCACGTCGAACTTGCCCGCGGACAGGTCATTATCCAGAAACAGGCGGCGCAGATATTCGCTGTGCATGCGGTAGGGCATGCGGGTTGCATCGGCGTTCCACGCCAGCAGGTCGAACATCGGCGCGCGGTCGCCCATCAGGTATTCGCGCTGGATTCTCGACCAGACCAGATCGTTCGAACGCAGGATCTGGAACGCCCCGGCCATCTGTTCCGACGCCAGATAGCCCTTGGCCCACATCATGTCCTCGAGGAACGAGACCTGGCTTTCGTTGATGAACAGCATCAGCTCGCCCGCCTCGCTGAAATCGGCCTGCGCGGCCATCAGCGTGATGGTTGCCAGACGGTCGTCATTGTCCCGCGCCATCGCGGCGGCGGCGATCTGCAACAGCGTGCCGCCCAGACAATATCCCGCCGCGTGGATTTGTTCGGAGCCGGTGATCGACTGCACCGCATCCAGCGCGGTCATGATGCCCAGCTTGCGGTAATCGTCCATTACCAGATCGCGATCTTCGCTATCGGGATTCTTCCACGAGATCATGAAAACGGTATAGCCCTGCCCCGTCAGCCAGCGCACCAGCGAATTATGTTCGCTGAGATCGAGGATATAGTATTTCATGATCCAGGCCGGCACGATCAGCACCGGCTCGGGGTGGACGGTATCGGTGGTCGGCTCGTACTGGATCAACTCCATCAGCCGGTTGCGCAGCACCACCTTGCCCTTGGCGGTGGCAAGGTTCTCGCCGACGCGGAACTCTGCGGACTCCGCCGCCGGGCGGTCCGAAATCTGGCGCTGCCAGTCGTCCACGAATGCCTGAAACCCCCGCTTGAGGTTCGCGCCGCGCTCCTCCACGGTGCGTTCGATCACTTCGGGGTTGGTCGCCAGATAGTTCGACGGAGAGAACACGTCGAGAACCTGCCGCGCCGCGAACGAAACCGACGCCTCGTGCTGCTTTGAAAGTCCGCTGATCCCGGTGGTTGCCTCTTCCCACCATTGCTGCGTCAACAGGAAATTCTGGTAGATCAGGTTGAAGGGCGGTTTCTGCCACGCCTCGCTGGTGAACCGCCGGTCCTGCGCCAGCGGCTCGATACAGGGCGGGGTCTCGTGCTGGCCGGCCGCCGCGCATTGCGTCGCGTATCGCCACAGCCGTGTCTGCTTGCGCAGGGCCTTTTCCACCAGGTGCAACTGCTTTCCCGGCGATGCCGCAAGATGCAGCGCCCAATCGGCCCACGCATTCCACAGTGCCGCGGGCGACAAGCCCATCGTGCCGCGTGCCATCGCGGCATGCGCCGCCCGGTCGATCATTTGCGCCATCTGGGACGCCGCATCCGCGTCGATGCCTTCATATGCCGGAGCGGGCGCGGCTGCCTTGGCGCTGGGCCGGTCGACGACCTTCAGTTTCGGTGTCGTCTTCTTGCGCGCGCTGCTGTCCCTGGCCATTGAAAAACTCCGGTTCTGTCGATGCCTTGCAGATTTACCCTCCGCGCCGACGAGTTCAACCCCGGACGACGCGGCTGAATTGACGCATGACAGGCCGCAACGGGATTTCGTCATTCGGCGCATGCAAGGCGCGACATTTGCGAAATCTACGCTAAGATGAGGGAAAGACACGCATCATTGCGCCCCGGAATCGTTCGACAGGGATCAGCATGACCGACACGCCGAAACTCAGCTTTCACGTTCCCGATCCGGAATTGCGGCCCGGCGACACGCCCGATTTCTCGCATGTGAAGGTGCCGCAGGCCGGATCGGTGCGTCGCCCCGAAATAGACGAACGCCCCGCCGACATGCGCGATCTGGCGTTTTCCATCATCCGCGTACTCGACCGCAACGGGCAGGCCGTGGGGCCCTGGGCCGGATCGCTGACACCGGATCAACTGGTCGAGGGGCTGCGCCACATGATGACGCTGCGCACCTTCGATGCGCGCATGATGACGGCGCAGCGGCAGGGCAAGACCTCGTTCTACATGCAGCATCTCGGCGAAGAGGCGGTCTCCTGCGCCTTTCGTCTCGCGATGAAGCCCGGCGACATGAACTTTCCGACCTACCGGCAGGCGGGGCTGCTGATCGCGTCGGGCTATCCGATGACGCAGATGATGAACCAGATCTATTCGAACGAGGCCGACCCCCTTCGCGGACGGCAATTGCCGATCATGTATGCCTCAAAGGAACACGGGTTCTTTTCGATCTCGGGCAATCTGGCAACGCAATTCGTGCAGGCGGTCGGCTGGGCGATGGCTTCGGCCATTTCGGGCGACAGCCGCATCGCGGCGGGCTGGATCGGCGATGGCTCGACCGCCGAGAACGATTTTCACGCGGGCATGGTCTTTGCCTCGACCTACAAGGCGCCGGTGGTGCTGAACATCGTCAACAACCAGTGGGCGATCTCCACCTTTCAGGGCATCGCCGTCGGCGAGGCGGGCACGCTGGCCGCGCGCGGGCATGGCTTTGGCATCCCCGCCCTGCGCGTCGATGGCAACGATTACCTGGCCGTGCATGCGGTGGCGCAATGGGCGGTCGAACGCGCCCGGCACAATCTGGGGCCGACGCTGGTGGAATATGTCACCTACCGCGCCGGAGGGCATTCGACCTCGGACGATCCCAGCGGCTATCGCCCGAAAGAGGAAAGCGCCGCCTGGCCGCTGGGCGATCCGATCCTGCGGCTCAAGACGCATCTGATCGAGATCGGCGCCTGGAGCGAGGAACGCCACGTCCAGACCGAGGCCCAGATCCGCGACGAGGTGGTCACCGCCCAGAAAGAGGCCGAAAGCATCGGCACCCTGCACAGCGGCCGCCACCCCTCGCCGCGCGAGATGTTCGAGGACGTCTATGCCGAGATGCCCGCCCATCTGATCCGCCAACGGCACGAGGTGGGATACTGACATGGCGCGCATGACGATGGTCGAGGCGATCCGCAACGCCCATGATGTCGCGATGGAGCGCGACGACAAGGTGATCGTGTTCGGCGAGGATGTGGGTTATTTCGGCGGGGTGTTCCGCTGCACCGCCGGGTTGCAGAAGAAATACGGCAAATCCCGCTGTTTCGACACGCCGATCAGCGAAAGCGGCATCGTGGGCACGGCCATCGGCATGGCTGCCTACGGTCTGCGCCCCTGCGTCGAGATGCAGTTCGCCGACTACATGTATCCCGCCTACGACCAGATCGTGTCCGAGGCAGCGCGCCTGCGCTATCGCTCGGCCGGGGAATTCACCTGCCCCATCGTGGTGCGCATGCCCACGGGCGGCGGCATCTTCGGCGGGCAGACACACAGCCAGTCGCCCGAGGCGCTGTTCACCCATGTGGCGGGGCTGAAAACCGTGGTGCCCTCGAACCCGCGCGACGCCAAGGGGCTGTTGCTCGCCGCCATCGACGACCCCGATCCGGTGATCTTTCTCGAACCCAAGCGGCTCTATAACGGCCAGTTCGACGGTCATTACGACAAGCCCATAGAATCGTGGAAGAAATCCGAGTTGAGCGAGGTTGACGAGGGCTATGCCCCGATCCCGCTGGGCAAAGCCAAGATACGGCGCGAGGGCAGCGACGTGACCATCCTCGCCTATGGCACGATGGTGCATGTGGCGCTGGCGGCGGTCGAGGATAGCGGCGTGGATGGCGAGGTGATCGACCTGCGCACGCTCGTGCCGCTGGATGTCGACGCGATCACCGCCTCGGTGCGCAAGACCGGGCGCTGCGTGGTGGTGCACGAGGCGACGTTGACATCCGGTTTCGGCGCGGAACTGGCCGCTTTGGTGCAGCAGGAATGCTTCTGGCACCTCGAAGCGCCCGTGACCCGTGTCGCCGGTTGGGATACCCCCTATCCGCATGCGCAGGAATGGCACTATTTCCCCGGGCCCCCGCGCATCGTCACCGCGCTCCGGGCCGTGATGGAGACCTGATATGGGGATGCACACCATAAGACTGCCCGATGTGGGCGAGGGCGTGGCCGAGGCCGAACTGACCAAATGGCACGTCAAGACCGGCGACATCGTGCGCGAGGACGACCTGATCGCCGAGGTGATGACCGACAAGGCATCCGTCGAAATCCCCAGCGACGTGACCGGCACGATCGTCTGGCTGGGCGGCGAGGTCGGCGAGACGCTGGCCATCGGCAGCGATCTGGCCCGCATCGAGGTCGAGGGCGAAGGCAACACCGCGTCGGCCCCCGAGGAACCGGCGAAAGCGGAACCCGTACCCGAAAAACCGGAAGCGCCAGCGCCGGAACCGACCGAGAAAGAACCGGAGCAACCGCAGCAGCACGCGGCGCCCGAACCATCCACCCCCCGCCCCGCCACACGCCGCAAGGAGGGCGAGCGTCCCTTGGCCTCTCCCGCCGTGCGCCGCCGCGCGCGCGAGGCGGGCATCGATCTGCGACAGGTGATGGGCAGCGGCCCGGCGGGGCGGATCACCCATGACGACCTGACGGTGTTTGCGGAACACGGCCCCGCCCACGATCACGGCGCCCGCCGCCCCGACCCCTCGGTGTCCGAGGAAAAACTGATCGGCCTGCGCAAGAGGATCGCCGAGCGCATGGCGCTGTCGAAATCGCGCATCCCGCATATCACCATCATCGAAGAGATCGACATGACCGATCTCGAAACCCTGCGCGCCAAGCTGAACGCCGAACATGCCGAGACGCGCGGCAAGCTGACGATCCTGCCCTTCATCATGCTGGCCATTGCCGAGGCCGTTTCCGAACAGCCGCAGATCAACGCGCATTTCGACGATGACGCGGGGATCATGCGCCAGTTCGGCGGCGTCCATTGCGGTGTCGCGACGCAGACGCGCGGCGGGCTGATGGTGCCGGTGGTGCGCCATGTCGAGGCGCTGACCCTGTGGGAGGCCGCCCGCGAACTGGTGCGCCTCAGCCAGTCCGCCCGCGACGGCAGTGCCGGGCGCGACGATCTGCGCGGCTCGACCATCACCATCACCTCTCTGGGCCCACTGGGCGGGGTCGCGACGACGCCGATCATCAATCATCCGGAGGTGGCGATCGTCGGCATCAACAAGCTCGCGACACGGCCCATGTGGAACGGCAGCGATTTCATCCCGCGCCAGATGATGAACCTGTCCTGCGGCTTCGACCACCGCGTGATCGACGGCTGGGATGCGGCGGTGTTTGTGCAAAAGCTGAAAACCCTTCTCGAAACCCCGGCCCTGCTGTTCGTGAAAGGATAGGATCGTGGAACCCATCGAAACGGATCTTCTGGTGATCGGCGCCGGCCCCGGCGGCTATGTCTGCGCGATCCGGGCCGGACAACTGGGCGTTTCCACGGTGATCGTCGAGCAGGACCGCCCCGGCGGCACCTGCCTGAATGTCGGCTGCATCCCGTCCAAGGCGCTGATCCACGCCGCCGACAGGTTCCACACAGCGCGCGGGCAAAGCGGCGACGACCCGCTTGGCATCACCGTCAGCGAACCGCGCATCGACCTTGACCGCACCGTCGCGTGGAAGGACGACATCGTTTCGCGCCTGACCGGCGGCGTCGCGGGGCTGCTGAAAAAGGCCGGCGTCAAATCCGTGCAGGGGCAGGCCCGGTTCGTCGACGGCAAGACGGTGAACGTCACCACCGAAATGGGCGAGCAGCGCATCACCGCCCGCCGCATCGTCATCGCCACCGGCGCGCGCCCCGTGGAATTGCCCGACCTGCCCTTTGGCGGCGATATCCTGTCCTCGACCGAGGCGCTGGCGCTGACGCAGGTGCCCGAAACCCTTGCGGTGATCGGCGGCGGCTATATCGGGCTGGAAATCGGTACCGCCTTTGCCAAACTGGGTGCAAAGGTCACGGTTGTTGAGGCACAGGGGCGCATCCTGCCGCTCTATGACGCCGACCTGACCAAACCGGTTGCCGATGCGCTCGACCGGCTGGGCGTGCGGGTCATGCTGGACGCCCGCGCCAAAGGTCATGAGGCCGGGCAACTGACAGTCGAGACCGACGGAGGCGAGGAAACGCTTGCCGCCGACAAGGTTCTGGTCACGGTCGGGCGCGCGCCGCGTCTGGACGATTGCGGGCTGGACGAACTGTCGCTGGCCATGTCCGGGCCGTTCCTGCGCATCGACGATCAGTGCCGCACCTCGATGCGCGGCGTCTTCGCCATCGGCGACGTGACCGGAGAGCCGATGCTGGCCCATCGCGCCATGGCCCAGGGCGAGATGGTGGCCGAGATCGCCGCCGGAACCGCCCGCAGCTGGGACAAGATGTGCATTCCGGCCATCTGCTTCACCGATCCCGAGATCGTCACCGCCGGCCTTGCCCCCGACGCCGCGCGCGAGGCCGGGCACGCCATCCGCACCGCCAGCTTTCCGCTGCGCGCCAATGGCCGCGCCATGACGCTGGAATCGACCGCCGGTTTCGTGCGTGTCGTGGCGCGCGAGGACAACCGCCTGATCCTCGGCCTTCAGGCTGTCGGCACGGGCGTGTCCGAGCTTTCGGCGCAATTCGCCACCCTGCTCGAGATGGGCGCGCGACTGGAAGATGTCGCCGACACCATTCACGCTCACCCGACCCAGAGCGAGGCGGTGCAGGAGGCGGCGATGGCCGCGCTGGGGCAGGCGCTGCACATCTGAGCAGGCGAATTACCCGGCAGCCAATTGGCAAGACGGATACTTCCCGGCGCAGCGTCCCGTGCACCTGAAATAAGAACACTCCATCGCCATTACTGCAGAATTCGGAACGATGTTCCGCCCCATGCACATTCACAAACACCCGACCTTGAGCAGGTGCGGCCACTGGAACAGGGTTCCGGTCCATCCCGCCGCCACACCCTGCCCCGCCCTTGTCACAGCCGCTGCGTGATGTCACCTGAGCGGCAACAAACCACGGAGGTTTCCCCATGACGATGCCGATCAAGACCTTCACCGCCGCCGCCGCGCTTGCGCTCGGCCTCTCCCTGCCCGCCTATGCCGAATCCGATGCGTTCGGCCCGCTGGTCACGCCGCAGGAATTGTCCGGGCTGCAGGGCGAAAGCGCACCGCTGATCCTCGATATCCGCGATGAAGAGGGCTATGGCGCGGGTCATATTGCCGACGCCGTGAATGCGCCCTATCCGCTGTTTCGCGGCCCCGCCGACAATCCCGGCCAGGTGCCGGACGGGGACAAGCTGACCGAAACCCTGCGCGCCCTCGGCGTGACCAGGGAACAGCCGGTGGTCGTGGTCCATCAGGGCAGCGACGAGACCGATTTCGGCGCCGCCGCTCGCGTCTACTGGACGCTGAAATCCAGCGGTGTCAGCCATCTGGCAATCCTGAACGGCGGGGTCGAGGGCTGGAAGGCTGAGGGGCTGGACTTGAGCAACGACACAGTCACACCCGAACCCAGCGACATCACCGTTCAGTTTTCGGATCAATGGCTGGCCGATGCAGACGAGGTTCAGGCCGTGGTGGAAGGACGCGATCAGGCGCTGCTGCTGGATGCGCGGCCCGAAAGCTTCTGGAACGGCGAAGAGATGCATCCCGCCGCCGCGCGCCCCGGCACGCTGCCGCAGTCGAAATATTTCAGCCATTCCGGCTGGTTCTCGAACGGTCCCGCCATCGTCGATGCCGACGCCGCGCACAAGCTGGCGCAATCCGAGGGGCTGGACGACGCGCAGGAGGTGGTTTCCTTCTGCAATACCGGCCATTGGGCGGCGACCAACTGGTTCGCACTCAGCGAACTGGCCGGGGTCGAGAACGTGAAACTTTACCCGGAATCCATGGTCGGCTGGTCCAATGCGGGCGGCGAGATGGAGAACGTACCGGGCCCGGTCCGCAACCTCTGGAACCAGGTCAAGAGCATTTTCTGAGGAACCGATGAGCGATCAGACCCTATCCACGACGCCGCGCGCCAGCCGCGCGGTGGGACGCGCCGCCCTGATCGGGGTGGCGCTGTTCCTCTGCCTTGCCGTCGCCGCCTTTGCCGGGGCGCGTTACGGATTGTTGCTGATGATCGGGTTCGGCTTCGGCATCACGCTCGAGGGCATGCGTTTCGGCTTTGCCGGCCCGTGGCGGGCGATGATCCAGCGGCGCGAACCGGCGGGGGTTCTGGCGCAGCTTGTCGCCATCGCGCTGGTCGCCGTCATCGCGATTCCGCTGTTGCAATCCAACGCGGACGAGTTGATCGGGGCGATCGCGCCGGTCGGCTGGGCGATGGTCGGCGGGGCCTTCGTCTTCGGCGCAGCGATGCAGGTGGTGCTGGGATGCGGCTCGGGCACGCTGGTCAATGCGGGCAGCGGCAACCCGGTGGGCCTTGTCGCGCTGCCCTTCTTTGCCATCGGCAGCTTCTTCGGCGCGACGCATCTGCTGTGGTGGACCTCGCTCGGCACCGCGCCGGTCGTCGCCTTCACCGGCACGACAGGGCTGATCGTGACGCTGGCGGCGCTGGCGGCGGTGGCGGCCCTGTTGCTGTTCCTTGCCGCGCCCGGCACCCGCACCATTCCGCGCCGCATGTGGATCGCCGCCGTGCTGCTGGCGATATTCGCGCTGGCCAATCTGGCGGTGGCAGGTCAGCCGTGGGGCGTGGTCTATGGTCTGGGTCTGTGGACGGCGAAGGGGGCTGTGGCGCTGGGCACCGATGTCGCCGCGCTGCCGTTCTGGAGTGCGCCGGCCAACAGCGAGCGGCTGGGCGCAAGCATCCTGACGGACGTGACCTCGCTGACCAATCTCGGCATCATCGGCGGCGCGTTGCTGGTCGCGACGTGGCGCGGCGGTCTGGCGCAGAAACTGCCCGACCTGCCGGCGCGCGCCTGGGTCGGCGTGATCATCTCGGGGCTGCTGCTGGGCTATTCCTCGCGGCTGGCCTTCGGCTGCAACGTGGGCGCGTTCTTCAGCGGCATCTCGACCGGATCGCTGCATGGCTGGGCGTGGTTCGCCGCCGCCTTCGCGGGCAGCGCCGTGGGTCTGCGCCTGCGCCCGGTCCTTGGGCTGGAGGCGAAATGATGCGCGCCACACGCCGCCTGTCCGCTGCCGCGCTGGTGATGTTCGTCCTTGCAGTTCTGGCGGTCGACATGGCCACCAGCGCCCCGCCCGATCCGTTCCAGGCCCCGCCTGTCCTGGCGCTAGGATCGGGTCAGGCCTCCGGGGGCGCGCATTGCTCGGCCTTGCCCGGCGACTGATCCGCCCTTGCATCGCGGCGGCGGCTGTTGTCTGTGACGGGCATGGACCATTTCCGCCGCTACGCGATTTACTATGTTCCCGATCCCGCGCCCTGGGCCGATTTCGCCGCCGCCTGGCTGGGCTGGGACGCGCTTGACGGTCGGAAACTGGATCACCCCGATCTGCCCGGACTACCCCTGCCGGTGGAACAGATCACGCAGACCCCGCGCCGCTACGGATTGCACGCAACAATCAAACCGCCGTTTCGTCTGGCCGAGAACGCCACCGCCGCCGCCCTGCACCGCGCGACCGACGCGCTTTGCTCCGATCTCGCGCCCGTCCGGGCGGACCGATTGCGGATCGCTCGGCTGGGCCGCTTTCTGGCATTGCTGTCCGTGGGCGCGCATGACCCGCTTGCGGAACTGGCCGCGGATGTGGTCGCGGGTCTGGATGCCTTTCGCGCACCCCCCGACGCCGCTGAGCTGGCCCGACGCCGCGCCGCGCGGCTGGACGCGGAACAGGACCGGCTGTTGCTGCGCTGGGGCTATCCAAATGTGATGCAGCGGTTCCGCTTTCACATCACGCTGACCGGGCGGCTTTCGCAGCCTCATCTGGGCGCGGTGCGCACCGCGCTTGCCGAACGGCTGGAGCCGATGCTGCCGCAGCCGTTCCGGATCGCATCGCTGTGCCTCATGGGCGAGGATGCGGACGGGTATTTCCATTTGATACACCGCGCCGAATTGGGCGGCAGGCCGCGTCAATCGAATGACCGGGCCTGAATCGCCTCGGCGGTCTCGTCGGCCTGTTTCAGCGTGCGCACCACCAGCGGCACCAGCAGCGCGGTCAGGTTGCGCTCCAGCCCACGGGCGCGCTGTGCTTCGCGCACCTCGTCCAGAACGCTGCGCACCAGCGGGATGAACCGCAGGCTGAGCGAGATCGCCAGCGCGATCCGCGCCTTCGGCACCCAGTCCGGCGCAGGCTTCAGGCCGGCCTCGATCCCCGCGACGAACTCTCCCGCCGTCGTGGTCAGCGTGACCAGCGATGCCGCCAGGATCAGCAGGGCGAAACGCAGGATGACAAACGCCGCCAGCGCCGGACCGGTCAGCCAGAGCTGCACCGCAAAGATCGCGGCCAGGATCCAGAGAGCGGGACGCAGGGCGGCAAATCCGTGGCGCGGGTGCAGCCCCGCCAATGCAAACCCGGCGGCGACCAGCAGCGCCGCAAGTGCGATCCCGGCCCAATGATCGACAAGAAAGACCCCTGTGCAGAAAACCACGAGCGCCAGTATCTTGACCAGCGGGCGCGCGCGATGCACGGGGCTGTCGCCCGGAATATAAAGATCGCTCAGCATTGCGATCCTGCGACATAACCGGCGATCACCGCGTCCGGAGGGCCGTCTGCCGCGATCCGTCCGTTTTGCACATGCAGCACCCGGTCGAACCCGTTCAGCAGGTCCAGATCATGCGAGATCAGCACGACATGCTGTTCCAGATCGCGCAGTGCCGCCATGAACCGGCGCTTGTTCCAAAGGTCCAGCAGCGTGGTGGGTTCGTCCAGCACGATCAGGCGCGGGCGCATCACCAGCACGCCGGCCAGCGCGATCATCTGCTTTTCGCCCCCGCTCAACTGATGGGTCAGGCGGTCGCGCAGATGCTCAAGCTGGAAACGGCCCAGAACCGTGTCGATCCGGGCGCGCATCTCCTCCTTGCCAAGACCGAGGTTCTTCAGTCCGAATTCCAGATCCTCGTGCACGATGGTATAGACGATCTGGTTGTCGGGATTCTGAAACACGAATCCGACTTGGCGGCGCAGCGCCTTGCCGCCCTCCTGCCCGTCAACAGTGACGGAACCGCGCGTGGGCGTTTCAAGGCCGTTGAACAGCCGTGCCAGGGTGCTTTTGCCCGACCCGTTGCGCCCGATCACCCCGATCCGGCGCTCGCACAGCGACAGGTCGATGCCGGTCAGGATCGGCTGGCCGCCCTTCTCGACGCTGACATCGCGAAACCGGATCATGATGGCCTGTTATCGGGTTATGATCGGATAGGACCGCCGGACCGTCACGATCACACCGGCGGCGACCACCGATTTCACGATGTCGCCGGGGATGAAGGACAGCGATCCGGTCAACGCCGTCAGCGGCGAAATCCGCGCCACCATCGCGATCCATGGAACGCCAATGGCATAAAGCACCACCACGCCGCCGCCCAGACAGATCATCAGCGCCACAGGAAAGTTCAGGCTGTGCCAGAACCGCTCGGTCAGCCAGCCGATGACAAAGGCCGACAGGATCCAGCCCAGCAGGAAGCCGGCGGTCGGTCCCATGAACACGGCGAACCCGCCGCGCCCGCCGGGCAGCAGCGGCAGGCCGATGGCGACCAGCGCCAGAAACAGGACGATCGCCAGCGCACCGCGCCACGCGCCCAGAACACCGCCCGCCAGCATCACGCCCAGCGATTGCGCGGTGATCGGCACCCCGATGACGGGCAGGGTGATGGGAGGAAACACGGCCAGGGCGGCCATGATTGCGGCGAAAAGGGCAATGAAGACGGTGTCGCGTATATCCATGTCGGGACCTCTGATTCAATCAGGCCTCGTTTACGCCGGAAGTATCGCGTTTGCCACCATCCGTTGCACGTGCCGCCGCCTACTTCTTGTCATCCCATTTCGGGCGCATGATCTGGAACAGGTCGGTGCTGCGCGCATACCAGCCGCGCCCGTGCATCCGCGCGATCAGCTCCAGCGAGGGCGTGTCCACGTGGAAGCGTTCAACGTCGAGCATATGCTCATCGTCGATGCGGATCGACAGAACCCGCCCGATCACCACCGTCTGGTTCGGGCCGGTGACGACGCTGGACAGATTAACGCATTCGAACGCCACCGGGGAGTCCGCGATATGGGGCGGGCCGACATGGCGCGACGGCAGCGCCGTCAGTCCGGCGGCCTCGAACTCGCTCACGTCGCGGGGGGCGTCGATGCTGGTCAGGTTCATCTTTTCGGCGACGCTTTCGGAGACCAGATTGACCACGAATTCGCCGCGCTCGAGGATGTTGACGGCGGTATCCTTGAAACCCTTGACCGGATCGGCCTGAAGCCCCAGCGCAATCGTGGGCGGTGTGTGCCCCATCACGTTGAAAAACGAGAACGGCGCGGCATTCAGCGTTCCGTCCGCGCCCAGCGAGGTTACCCAGGCGATGGGCCGCGGCGTGACCGTCGCGGTCAGCAGCTTGTAACCCGCCATGGGGTCGATATCGGCCAGATCGACCTGCATCAGATCTCTCCGCCCGAGCGACGGCGCACCGCCGGTTTGGGCCGGTCATCGACCACCAGTTCGAACACGTCGGGGCGCGAATAATGGCCGGTCACGTCGAAATCATACTTTCCCCGCGCGATGGCGGCGGTGTCGGCCTGCGCATATAGGATGGTCTCGCCATCGAAATCCGGCCCCGCCAACACCGTGCCGGTCGGGTCGATGATCGCGCTGCCACCGCGCATCATCACGGTGTCGGGGTCGTCGCCCAGCGCGGATTCGTGGTCTGCGCCATAAGCCTTGCGTGTGATGTACTGGCACGCGCTCAGCACGAAACAGCGTCCCTCGAGCGCGATATGCTGCATGGTCGCCAGCCATGTATCGCGGTCGTCGGCGGTGGGTGCGCAATAGAACGCGACGCCTTGGGCATACATGTGCATCCGCAACGCCGGCATGTAGTTTTCCCAGCAGATCACCGCGCCGACCTTGCCCAGCGGACTGTCAACCGCCTCCATGGTCGAGCCGTCGCCAAAGCCCCAGATCAACCGCTCGGCCGCGGTGGGCATCAGCTTGCGGTGCTTGCCGACCAGCCCGTTCTTGCCATCGAAATACAGCGCCGTGCAATAGAGCGTGCCGCCGTCGCGCTCGATACACCCGATGACCGCGAAGAGGCCGGTCGCGGCGGTGGCCTCGGCGATCATCGCCACCTCGTCGCCGTCGAGGTCGATCGCGACCTCGTAATAGCGCCGGAACGCCTCGCGGCCCTCTGCCTTGCGCAGCCCGACCGGCGCGCCAAAGGACGCGCCCTTGGGATAGCCGCCCAGCAGCGCCTCGGGAAACACGATCAGGCGCGCGCCGTTGCCTGCGGCCTTGTGCAAGGTCGCGACCACCTTTTCGGCGGTGGCGGTGGAATCGGCGGGATCGGCGGCGATCTGCGCGACGGCAATTGTGTGAACGCTCATGTCATGTCTCTTTTCCTGCCCCGCAGCGATATTCATGACATGCCCCGGGAATGTCAAACGAACGCACCATTGCCCCGTCAGGAACAGCCATCCCCCGGCAGCGGCTCGTCGGCGCGGTTCCAGGGAGTGGGCGCGGAGACCTGCTTGCAGATCTGGCGCAGCGCCGGTTTCAGTCCTTCCTCCAGCGTCGGGTGATAGAATGGCAGATCCAGCATTTGCGATGCCGTCAATCCGCCGCTGATCGCCCAGGCGAGTTCATGCGCCAGATGCTCGCCGCCGGGCAGGCACAGCGCGGCACCGAACAGCCGGCCATCCGACCGCGCTGCGTAGATCTCGCAGATGCCATGCGCCTGCCCCATTACCCTGGCGCGGCCCTGATTGGCATAGTCGGCGCAGCCGGTGATCGTGTCCGCATCCTCTTTTTCCGGAACATCGCCGATCACCGCTGCCGACGGTCGGCTGAAGGTGATGGCCATCGACACGCCCCGCGCCGCGCGGCGCAAGTCGGGATAAAGCGCGGCGTTGCGCCCTGCGACTGCCCCTTCATCCGCCGCCTCATGTAGCAACGGGCGAATGCCGTTGGCATCCCCGGCCAGGAAAATCGGCGCATCGCCGCATTGCAGCGTTTCCCGATCGACCGCCGGCATGCCGGTGTCGTCCAGCTCCAGCCCGGCCTTTTCCAGATCCAGCCCGTCCAGCTGCGGCGGCCGTCCGGCGGCCACCAGCAACCGGTCGAACCGGGCATCGCCCCCGTCCCATGACAGGCGCACCCCGTCGCCATCGGCTTCGGCCTCCGGCCCTTGTCCGAGATGGATGGGAAATTCCTGCGACAGGATGCGATGCAGTTCGGCGCTGACCCGGTCCGGCAGTCCGGCCACACGATCGCCCATGTCGAACACCTCGACCCGCACACCCAGCCGTGCCAGCGCCTGCGCCAGTTCCAGCCCGACCGCGCCCGAGCCGATCACGCCGACCGAATCCGGCAGATCCTCGATCTCGAAGATGTTGCGGTTGGTCAGCACCTTGTCCGCGACCGCCTGAAACGGCCCCGGCAGCGCCGGTTTCGCGCCGGTGGCCACAACCACGGACCGCGCCCGGATCTGCGTGCCGTCGTCCAGTTCCAGTTCGCCCGGTCCCGTGAACCGCGCATGTCCCTGCAGGCAGGTGCCATCGGGCAAACGCGCGAACCCCTCTTTCACCCCCTTCACGAACCGGTCGCGATGCTTGCGCAGCCGGCGCATCACCGCCGCGCCATCGACCTGCGGTGTCGCGCTGATGCCGAACCGTTCGGCGTCGCGCACGGCGTGGGCGGCATCGGCGGCGGCGATCAGCAGCTTGGACGGCATGCACCCCACATGCGCGCAGGTCGTTCCGGCGAATTCCGGGTCGATCAGACGCGTCGTCACCCCTCGGTCGCGTGCATGTTTCTCGGCCACGATTCCGGCGGTGCCGGCACCGATCACGGCGACATCACAGATTTCGACTTTTGGTTTGGAAGACATGGGAAAACCTTTTCTTTCCGCGGGAACGCCACAGGTTCAACATTACATAACGTGCGGCCCCGGCGGCAGTTCCGCAAGCCGGAACCTTTCACGCCTGGCCGGGTTGGTCTGCCATCACCGCGAATTGACAAAGAGGAACCCCATGTCGTTCCGCCGCGACCGCATAACCAAACCGATCCACAAATGGGCCCGGACCGCACTGCCCAGCCTGTCGGATACCGAGGCCGAGGCCATCAGCGCCGGCGAAATCTGGTGGGAAGCCGACCTGTTTTCCGGCAACCCCGACTGGACCAAACTGCGCGACGTCAAGGCATCGCGTCTTACCGCAGAGGAGCAGACTTTCCTGTCCGGCCCCTGCCGCGACTTCTGCGCCATGGTGGACGACTGGAAGATCAACCACGAAACCGCCGACCTGCCGGATGAGGCGTGGCAATTCCTGCGTGACAACGGCTTTTTCGGGATGATCATCCCCAAGGAACATGGTGGCATGGGTTTTTCCGCCTATGCCCATTCCGAAGTGATCCGCTATATCTCGTCCGCGTCGATTCCGGCGGCGGTGACGGTGATGGTGCCCAACTCGCTTGGGCCGGGCGAGTTGATCCTGCAATTCGGCACCGATGCGCAAAAGGAACACTGGCTGCCGCGTCTGGCGGCGGGCAAGGAACTGCCCGCTTTCGGCCTGACCAGCGAAGAGGCCGGATCGGACGCCTCGGCGATGGTGGATACCGGCGTGGTCTGCAAGGGCGACTGGAACGGGCAGGAGGTGCTGGGCCTGCGGCTGAACTGGGCCAAGCGTTACATCACGCTGGCGCCGGTCTGCACGGTTCTGGGGCTGGCCTTCCAGATGCGCGATCCCGATGGGTTGCTGGGCGGCGCGCCCGATATCGGCATCACCTGCGCGCTGGTGCCAACCGACCTGCCGGGGGTGGAAACCGGGCGGCGGCACATCCCCTCGGGGACGATGTTCATGAACGGGCCGACCACCGGCAAGGACGTGTTCATTCCGCTGGAAAACATCATCGGCGGGCCGGATTATGCCGGGCGCGGCTGGATGATGCTGATGGCCGCACTTGCGGCGGGGCGGGGCATTTCGCTGCCCTCGCTGTCGGCGGCGGCCACGGCGGTCTCGGCGCGCAGCACCGGCGCCTATGCCCGCGTGCGCCAGCAATTCAACCTGCCCATCGGCAAGTTCGGCGGCGTGCAGGAAAAGCTGGGCCTGATCGCGGCCAATGCCTATGCCATCGACGCCGCGCGCCGGCTGACCTGCGCCGGGCTCGATCAGGGGCACGCGCTGGCAGTGATCTCGGCGATCATGAAATACCACGCCACCACGCGGATGCGCACAAGCGTCGAGGCCGCGATGGATGTCCATTCCGGCAAGGCGGTGATCGACGGGCCGCTGAACTATCTCGGGCCGATCTATCGCTCGCTGCCCATCGGCATCACGGTGGAGGGCGCCAACATCGTCACCCGCAACCTGATCATCTTCGGCCAGGGCGCGATCCGCGCGCATCCGCATCTGCTGGACGAGATGCAGGCCCTGCAGGAACCGGACCCTGAGAAATCGCTGGATGAGTTCGACAGGCACTTCTGGGCGCACGTGAAGCACTCCACCAAAACCACGTTCCGCGCCCTTGGCCGGGCATGGAGCGGCGCATTGTTCGCCCCGGCGCCGCCCGATGCCGGGCCGCTCGCACCGATCTACCGGCGCATGGCGCGGTGGTCGGCAGCCTTCGCGCTGACGGCCGACATGGCATTCCTGACCATGGGCGGCGCGCTGAAACGGCGCGAGATGATCTCGGCCCGGATGGGCGACGTGTTGTCCGAGCTCTATTTCCTCTCGGCCATCGTCAAACGCTGGGAAGATGAGGGCCGCAACCACGCTGACCTGCCGCTGGTGCAATATAACGCCGACGCCGGTTTCGCCCGCATCCAGGACGCGCTGGACGAGGTGGTGGCGAACTTTCCCGCCCGCTGGGCCGCGTGGCTGCTGCGCTTTGTCACCCTGCCCGGCATGTCGCAACGCGCCCCCGACGACGCGCTGACGGCGGCGTGCAGCGATCTGGCCTACCACCCCTCGGCCACGCGCGAGCGGCTGACATCGGGCCTGCACAAACCCGCCCCCGATAGTGGCCTTGGCCTGCTGGAAGCGGCCTATGACCGCGTGACCGGCGCGGACTCCCTGACTCGGAAACTGCGCGATCTGCGCAAGACACCGGATCAGGCGCTGGCGGACGGGGTGATCTCGCAGACCGAGCATGCGATGCTGCAAAAGCTGGACGAGGTGGTGCAGAAGGTCGTTGCGGTGGACGAATACACGTCCGAGGAACTGGCGCATTATTTCCCGGATTATGCCGCCCCCAGAAACACCGACAATTCAAAGGAGGCCGCCGAATGACCGACCGTCCCGTCTATCTGGTCGATGGCGCGCGCACGCCATTTCTCAAGGTGCGCAGCGGCCCCGGCCCGTTCACCCCCGTCGATCTGGCGGTGCAGGCGGGCCGCCCCCTGCTGCTGCGTCAGCCGTTCGACCGCACGGCGTTCGATCTGTGCATCCTCGGCTGCGTCAATGTCATCGCGGACGAGATGAACCCGGCCCGCGTCGCAGCACTTCGCCTTGGGCTGGGCGAGGCCATGGTCGCCTTCACCATGCAGATCAATTGCGGATCGGGGATGCAAAGCATCGACACCGCCTATCGCTATATCCGCGACGGCAGTCACAACCTGATCCTTGCCGGCGGCACCGAGGCGCTGAGCCACGCGCCGCTGGTGCTGCGGCAGGAGGCGGTGGAATGGTATGCAGGGATGGCCCGCGCCAAGGGGCCGCTGGATACTGCCCGACGGATGGCCGGACTGCGGCCCGAATTCTTCAAGCCGGTGATCGGCCTTGAACGCGGACTGACCGATCCGATCACCGATTTGAACATGGGTCAGACCGCAGAGGTGCTGGCCTATCGCTTCGGTATCGACCGCACCGCCGCCGACACCTATGCCATGCAAAGCCACCACCGTCTTGCCCGCGCGCAGCGCGAGGGCTGGCTTTCGGGCGAGGTCATGCCGGCCTTTGACCGCGACGGCACCGCGCATGTCAAGGATGACGGCGTGCGTCCCGACAGCGACATGGACTCGCTCGCCAAACTGAACCCTGCGTTCGAAAAGCCCTATGGCAAGGTCACGCCCGGCAATTCCAGCCAGATCACCGATGGCGCAAGCTGGGTGATCCTCGCCTCAGAACAGGCGGTCGAGGCGCACGGGCTGACTCCGCTGGCGCGGATCGTCGACAGCCAATGGGCCGCGCTTGATCCGTCGATCATGGGGCTGGGGCCGGTGCTGGCCAGCCAGCCGATCCTGCAACGCCACGATTTCGGGCGCGACGATATCGACCTCTGGGAGGTGAACGAAGCCTTCGCCGCGCAGGTTCTGGCCTGTCTCGCCGCGTGGGAGGATGAAACCTTCTGCCGCGAGGTTCTGGGCATGGACGCCCCGCTGGGGCGCATCGACCGCGACCGGCTGAATGTCGATGGCGGCGCGATCAGCCTGGGCCATCCGGTCGGAACCAGCGGCAACCGCATCGTGTTGCATCTGGCCAACGCCCTGAAACGAATGAACAAGACGCGCGGCATCGCCACCGAATGCATCGGCGGCGGTCAGGGCGGCGCGATGATGCTGGAGGTCGCATGACCGACGTTCTGAGCCACCTTCCCGACCCCGCCGACCGTAACCCGCCCCACCCCGAGGGCGTGACCACGTGGCGGATGGCCCGCGATAACGAGAATATCGCGTGGCTGCTTCTGGATTGCCCGGATACCGGCACCAACACGATCTCGCAGACCGTGCTGCGCGATCTGGACACGATACTGGGCATGCTGGAACACGACCACCCCCGCGCGCTGGTGATGCGCTCGGCCAAGCCGGGGGGCTTTGCCGCGGGGGCCGACATCAACCAGTTCGCCGACATGCGCGGCGAGGGTGCGGGCAGCATGCTGCGGCAGGGGCATGACGTTCTCGACCGGCTGGCCGCGCTGCCGTTTCCCAGCATCGCCGTCGTGCATGGCGCGGCCCTTGGCGCGGGGTTCGAGATCGCGCTGGCCTGCGACCACCGCATCGCCGTCCAAGGCGCGAAGTTCGGCTTTCCCGAGGTGCAGCTGGGCCTGCACCCGGGCCTTGGCGGCACGTTCCGCCTTCCCGCCCTGATCGACCCTGTCGAGGCCATGACGATGATGCTGACCGGCAAATCGGCCCATGACCGCAAGGCGCTGAAACTGGGCATCGCCGATGCGCTGGTGCCCGAACGCCATGTCGCCGCCGCCGTCCGGCAGGCGGCGGCGGGCAAGCTGGACACCGTCGGACAAGGGTTCCGCGCCACCGCCATGCGCACACATGCGGCCCGCACGCTGGCGGTGCGCAAGATGCGCAGCGAAACCGAAAAATCCGCCCCGCGTGACCATTACCCCGCCCCCCACGCCCTGATCGACCTGTGGGAGGAAAACGGCAGCGATGCGAAGGCGATGCAGAAGGCCGAGATCGTCTCGTTCGTCAACCTGCTGAAAACCGACGCGGCAAAGAACCTGATCCGCGTGTTCTTCCTGCGTCAAAAGCTGAAGGCGCGCACCAGGGGCGAGGACGGCATCGCCCATGTCCACGTGATCGGTGCCGGCGCGATGGGGGCGGAAATCGCCGCCTGGGCCGCGCTTCGGGGCAAGCGGGTCACGCTGGCCGATCTCAACCCCGAACCGCTGGGCTGTGCGGTGAAACGGGCCGGCGACATCTGCCGCAAGAAGCACCTCACCGACATCGAAACCCGCGACGCGCTGGACCGGCTGATGCCCGACCCGACCGGCATCGGCGCCGCCCGTGCCGATCTGGTGATCGAGGCGGTCCCCGAGAAACCGGACCTCAAGGCGAAGATATACCAATCCCTCGCCGGTCAGATGAAGGAGGACGCGATTCTCGCGACCAACACCTCGTCGCTTCGGCTGACCGACCTTGCCAAATCCGCGCCCGATCCTGCCCGGTTCGCGGGGCTGCATTTCTTCAACCCGGTCTCGCAGATGCCGCTGGTCGAGGTGGTCGCGCATCAGCACACGAACCGCAAGGTGCTGGACCGCCTGCGCGCCTTTTGCGGCGCCATCGACCGCCTGCCCGCGCCGGTGCGCGATTACCCCGGCTTTCTCGTCAATCGCGTCCTCACCCCCTATCTGATGGAGGGGATGCTGTTGCTGGACGAGGGCCACGACAAGCGGATGATCGACGCTGCCGGTCTGCGCTTCGGCATGCCGATGGGGCCGCTGACGCTGGCCGATCAGGTCGGGCTGGATATCTGTCTGGATGTCGGCGAAAGTCTCAAATCCTCGCTGGACAAGCCGCTGGCCGATATTCCCCGCATATTGCGCGACAAGGTCGAAAGCGGCGACACCGGCAAGAAATCCGGTCGCGGGTTCTACGACTGGTCGGACGGCACCCCCCGCCCCGATACCGACCGCGACATTCCGGCGGGCATGACCGACCGGCTGATCCTGCCGATGTGCGACGCGGCGGTGGAGTGTCTGCGCGAAAAGGTGGTCGAGGATGCCGACACCCTGGACGGTGCGGTGATTTTCGGCACCGGTTTCGCGCCCTTCCGCGGCGGTCCGCTGCATTATGCGCGCAAACGCGGGGCCGATCAGGTCACCCGTATCTTGCGCGAGATGGCCGAGAAACATGGCGACCGGTTTGCACCGGACAAGGGCTGGTCGAGGTTTGCCTGACCCCGACGACGACCCCGACGTGCTGGCCGTCCATCTGATCGAGCGGCTGGAGGGCAACATCCGCCTTGCCCTGCCGCTGGGGCTGGGCAAACCGGTCACGCTGGTCAACGCGCTGACCCGCGCGGTTGCGCAACGCCCCGATACGCGCCTGTCGATCCTGACCGCGCTGACGCTGGAAGCCCCGGACATGCGCGGCGACATGCAGCGCCGCTTTCTGCAGCCCGCCGCCGACCGGCTGTTCGGGGCCTATCCGGGGCTGGATTACGCGCGGATGGAGCATGATGGCACCCTGCCCGCCAATATCGAGATCGCCGATTTCTTCTTTCTCGCCGGGCGCTGGCTGGGCAACGGCCCGGCGCAACGGCGCTATATCGCCGCGAATTATACCCATGCGCTGGATCTTTTGTGCGACTGGGGCCCCAATCTGGTGATGCAGCTTCTGGCCGAGCAGGACGGGCATCTGTCGCTGTCCTGCAATACCGACATCAGCGTCGATCTGCTGGAGCGCCGCCGCGCGGGCGAGCAGGATTTCCTGTTCGTGGGCGAGATCAACCGCGAATTGCCCTTCTTCGGCCCGCCCGCCGAGATCGCGCGCGATGAACTCGCCCATCTGCACGATGGCGAAGGGTTCGAGCTGTTCTCGGCCGTCAAGCGTCCGGCGGGTCAGGCGGAACATGCCATCGGCCTGCATGTCGCCCGCCTGATCCCCGATGGCGGCACGCTGCAGATCGGCATCGGCGCGATCGGCGACGCGGTGGCGCATGCGTTGATCCTGCGGCACCGGGGCGAGATCGCGCCGCTGATCGACAATTGCCCCTTCGCGCCCGACCGCTTTGCCGAAACCGGGCCGTTCCGGCAGGGCCTCTATGGCGTGACGGAAATGCTGGTCGACGGGTTGCTGCAATTGTTCGAGGCCGGGATCGTCACGCGCGAGATCGAGGGCCACGCCATCGACGCGGGGTTCTTCGTCGATTGCCGCGCCTTCTATCGCCGGCTGCGCGACATGCCCGCCGATCAGCGCGCGAGGATCGCCATGCGCCCGGTCTCGTTCACCAACGCGCTTTATGGCGACGAGGCCGGCAAGCGCGCCGCCCGTGTCGACGCGCGGTTCGTCAATGCCGCGATGAAGGCGACGCTGCTCGGCGGGCTCGTGTCGGACGCCACCGAGGAGGGGCAGGAGGTCAGCGGCGTCGGCGGACAGTTCAATTTCATCGAACAGGCCTTTGCCCTGCGCGATGCGCGCGCGATCATCACCCTTCCGGCGACGCGCAAAAGCGGCGGCAGGCTGACCAGCAACATCGTCTGGGATCACCCGCACGAGACGATCCCGCGCCCCTACCGCGACGTGGTGGTGACCGAATACGGCATCGCCGATCTGCGCGGACGGCGTGACGAGGATGCCGTGGCCGCGATGCTGGCCATCGCCGACAGCCGCTTCCAGCCCGATCTGCTGAAGGCCGCGAAACGCGCGGGCAAGATCGCAGCGGATTACGAAATCCCGCCAGAGGCGCGCAGCAACACGCCAAAGGCATTGGCGGACTGGCTGAAACCACACGCCCTGCCCGTCTTTCCCTTCGGCACCGATTTCGATGCGGTGGAACAACGGCTGCTGCCCGCGCTTTCGCTGCTGGGCGATGCGCAGGGCCGCAAACGCGATCTGGCCGCTTTGCTGGTTTCCGGTCTGACCGCCCCGCGCGACCGGGCGGCTTTGGCCCGGATGGGACTGGATGCACCATCCGGCCTGACCGAGCGGATGACCGCGCTGGCCCTTTCCGCCGCCTTGCACAAGAGCACGGACCAAAGCGCGCCGGAGTGACCCGCCTTGTAACGACGGCAGGCGCGGTTCAGCGCATCAGATTGGCAACCCGCCCGTCATTGGCCACCCGGAACCAGTTGACGATGGCGGTGCGCTCCGCGTCCTCGATATGGGTGATGTTGGCCGGCGGCATGGCCGTGCTCACCCCGGCCTGAAGATAGATCTGCCGCGCTTCGCGCGCGATATCGGCGGGGGTTTCCAGATGCACCCCCTTCGGCGCCCAGCGGATACCCTCCCAGAAGGGTTCGCGCGCATGGCACATGGAACAGCGGCCCAGCACGATGTCGCTGACCTCTTCAAAACCTGCCGCACTGGCGTAACGCTGCTCGTAAGGGGACAGCTCGCGCGCCTCCAGCGCGTCGAAATCGCCGTCCCATGTGGACGCGGTGGACAGCCATGCGATCAGGACGAACAGCACGGCGGTCGCCCCCCAGGTCCAGGACGGCCCCTTGCCGGTGGCGTGCATCGTGTTGAAATAATGCCGGATCGTCACGCCCGTCAGAAAGATCAGCGACGCGATGATCCAGTTGTATTCGGTGGCGAAAGCCAGCGGATAGTGGTTCGACAGCATCAGGAAGATCACCGGCAGCGTCAGGTAATTGTTATGCGTGCTGCGCAGTTTCGCGATCTTGCCGTATTTGGGATCGGGCGTGCGTCCCTCCTGCAGATCCTTCACGACGACGCGCTGGTTGGGCATGATGATAAAGAACACGTTGGCCGTCATGATCGTGGCGGTGAAGGCCCCCAGATGCAAAAGCGCGGCGCGGCCGGTGAAGACCTGGTTATAGCCCCAGGACATCGCCACCAGGATGACGAACAGCAGCAGCATCAGCACCGTGGGCCGCTCGCCCAGCGGCGACTTGCACAGGAAATCATAGCAGATCCAGCCGATCGTCAACGAGGCGGCGGAAATCAGGATCGCCTGCCAGACCGCCAGATCGGCCTTGGCGGGATCGATCAGGAACAGCTCCGCCCCGACCCAATAGACGATCATCAGCATCGCCGCGCCCGACAGCCACGTGCTGTAGCTTTCCCATTTGAACCACACCAGATGCTCGGGCAGGTTTTCCGGCGCCACCAGATATTTCTGGATGTGATAAAAGCCGCCGCCATGCACCTGCCATTCCTCGCCATGGGCGCCCACGGGCAGGTGCGGCACCTTCTTCAGGCCCAGGTCCAGCGCGACGAAATAGAACGACGACCCGATCCAGGCGATGGCGGTGACGACATGCAGCCAGCGCACCGCAAAGGCCATCCAGTCCCACATGATTGCCAGATCATACATCAGTTGCCCTCCGCCGAGTTTCACCGCCAGACTATCCACTGCCCGGTTATCGCGCTATGTTTGACATTCAGCAAAGAGTGTCAAAAAAATCCGAAGATGTCCTATTTCGACAATATCCGCACCTTCGTGCGCATCTACGAACTGGGCAGCATGTCGGCCGCTGCCCGCGATCAGCGGATATCGCCCGCTGTCGCGTCGGCACGTATCGCCCAACTCGAGGCGCATCTGGGCGTGCGGCTGTTCCAGCGCACCACGCGCAGCTTGACGCCCACCGAACAGGGCCGCATCTTCTATGACGGCGCGTCCCGCGTGCTCGAAGCGGTCGAGGCCGCCGAGGCCGGGGTGAGCGATGTTACCGAAAATCCGCGCGGCACCCTGCATATCGCGGCCCCTCTGGGGGTCGGGCGGCGGCTGATCGCACCGCATGTTCCGGAATTCGCGCGGGATTATCCGCTGGTGGACATCCGCCTGCGCCTCAGCGACCGCAAGCTGGACGTGACCGCCGAAGGGCTGGATATCGCGTTCTTCCTCGGCCGCCCCACCGATTCGACGCTGCGTATCCGCAAGATCGCGGATTGCCGCCGCATCCTCTGCGCCAGCCCCGCCTATATCGCGGAACACGGTCACCCCAAACGCGCGAGCGAGATCGAACGCGGCCGGCACAATTGCCTGAACCTGCGCTTTCCCGGCTCGACCGAATTTCAATGGGAGTTGGAAACCGAAGACGGCCCGCGCAAATTCGACGTGCGCGGCCGGTTCGAAAGCGATGATGGCGACGTCTTGACCGACTGGGCGCTGAACGGCGCGGGCATTGCGATGAAGCCGGTCTTCGAAATCGCCCACCACCTGCGATCCGGCGCGCTGGTGCATGTGGTCGAGGAAACGCCCCCCCTGCCTGTGCAGATGGCCGTTCTTTACACGCATCGCCGGTTTCAGGACCCCAAGGCGCGGCTGTTCATGGAGTTCATGATCGCCCGCATGGCCGATGCGCTGGCCGATACGCAGATCGGCTGACGGACCGGCCTAACTGCCGCGATAGGTGGAATAGCCGAAGGGCGACAGCAGCAGCGGCACGTGGTAATGCGCCGCCTCGGACATGCCGAACCGCAACGGCACGATGTCAAGAAACCGGGGGCTTTCTGCGGTCGCCCCGGCCCGATCCAGATAATCGCCGCAATGAAAGACCAGTTCGTAAACACCGGTGCGGAATTCGCTTTCGGGCAGGATCTGCTCATCCGTCCGCCCGTCGGCATTCGTCACCAGCTTGCGCAGCGATGTGCGGCTTTCGCCCTCGATACGGAACAGTTCGATCTGCAAGCCCTCGGCGGGACGGCCCCGTGCCGTGTCCAGCACATGCGTTGTCAGATATCCGCTCATGACGTTGACCTCTCTGGTTGCGGCCCCGCCAGAATGCGGCGGGAACGGGAAATGCGAAAGCCCGCATTTCCGGACAGTGCATCAGATTCTTATTGAAAATGAAACGCCATCTTCTGCTTTATCATGGGACAAAAAGGAGAGCGCAAATGAACCGGTATCCCCGCGACATGCACGGATATGGCCCGAACCCGCCCGACCCACAATGGCCCGGTGGCGCCAAGATCGCCGTGCAGATCGTCGTCAATTACGAGGAAGGCGGCGAGAACAACGTTCTGCACGACGATTACGCCTCCGAAGCGTTCCTGTCCGAGATCGTCGGCGCCGCCCCCTGGCCGGGTCAGCGGCACTGGAACATGGAATCGATCTATGAATACGGCGCGCGGGCCGGGTTCTGGCGGCTGCATCGGTTGCTGAAGGACATCCCTGTGACCGTCTATGGCGTCGCCACGGCGCTTGCGCGATCGCCGTCGCAGGTGGCCGCCATGCAGCAGGCCGGTTGGGAAATCGCCAGCCATGGCCTGAAATGGATCGAATACCGGAACGCCGATCCCAAGGTCGAGGCCGCCGACATGGCGCATGCGATCCGCCTGCATACCGAGGTCACCGGCAAGCCGCCGCGCGGCTGGTATACGGGGCGCTGTTCGGACAACACGGTGCGGCTGGCGGCGGAAACCGGGCAATTCGCCTATGTCGCCGACAGCTATGCCGACGACCTGCCCTATTGGGTGGAAATCGGCGGGCATGACCAGTTGATCGTGCCATACACGCTGGACGCCAATGACATGCGCTTTGCCACCGCGCAGGGGTTCAATTCGGGCGATCAGTTCCTCGATTATCTCAAGGCCAGCTTTACCGCGCTCTATCGCGAGGGCGAGGAAGGGCAACCCAAGATGATGTCGATCGGCCTGCATTGCCGCCTGATCGGGCGGCCCGGTCGGATCGAGGCGTTGCGCGCGTTCCTGGACTTCGCGCGCGGGCACGATGACGTCTGGTTCGCCACCCGCGAACAGATCGCCGACCATTGGGCCAAGGTCCACCCCCACCAGCGCCGCGAAAGGCCGAGCCAGATGGAGCAGGCCGAGTTCGTGCAGCGATACGGCAGCATTTTCGAACATTCCCCCTGGATCGCCGAAGGCGCGCACGCGCTGGAGCTTGGCCCCGCGCATGACACCGCGCTGGGGTTGCACAACGCCCTGTCCCGCGTCTTTCGCGCCGCGTCGGAACAGCAACGCCTTGGCGTGCTGACCGCGCACCCGGATCTGGCGGGCAAGCTGGCGCAGGCCAAGCGGTTGACGGCGGAGAGCACCTCGGAACAGGCGGCGGCTGGGCTGGACGCGCTGACCGACGAGGAACGGGAATTGTTCACCGGGTTGAACGACCGTTACGTGGCAAAGCACGGCTTTCCCTTCATCATCGCGGTGCGCGACCATGACAAGGCCAGCATCCTCGACGCCTTTCGCCGCCGCATCGACAATGACCGCGACACCGAATTTGCCGAGGCCTGCCGTCAGGTCGAACGCATCGCGCTCCACCGTCTGAAAGCCCTGTTGCCATGACCGATACCATTCGCTTCGAACCGCTGTCCGCCACCGCATTCGCGCCCTTTGGCGATGTGCTCGAGGCGTCTGGCACCCCCGACAAGCTGATCAATCAGGGGCTTTGCGGGCGCTATCACGACCTTGCGAAACTTGATTTCAGCAGCGGACAGGCCGGGATCAGCGTGTTCAGCGCGCAGGCCCGCGCGCTGCCCTTCACGCTCGACATGATGGAGCGGCACCCCGAGGGCAGCCAGGCCTTCGTGCCGATGCAAAGGAACCCGTTTCTGGTGGTGGTCGCACCGGATCAAGGCGGCGCGCCCGGGGCTCCGCTGGCGTTTCTGGCGCAGCCGGGTCAGGGCGTGAATTTCCATCGCAACGTCTGGCACGGGGTGCTGTGCCCGTTGAACGGCCCCGGCCTGTTCGCCGTCATCGATCGGATCGGCGACGGCGCGAACCTTGAAGAACATTGGTTCGAAACGCCCATGGTGGTTGACGGAGAGGTCTGACAACCGAACCGGCACAAGACGATCCGACACCACAAGACGGCCCGGCGCAATGAACGCCGGGCCGCTTTTCGTTTCAGTGCCCCCCGTCCGATGCCAGCGCGGCGCGGCGGGCCTCTTCCTCGGCGCGGCGGCTGGTGCCGTTGAAGGCGGCGTTCAGACCGACGGCGGAGATCGACGCCAGCAGGATGCCGCTGTCGATCAGCGGATGGATCCCGTCGGGCAGGTGGATCTTGAACTCCGGTGCGATCAGCGGGATCATCCCGGCCCCGAGCGAAATCGCCACGATCAACCCGTTATAGCGGTTCGCCGTGAAATCCACGTTCCCGAGGATGCGCACGCCGGTCGCGGCCACCATGCCGAACATCACCAGACCGGCCCCGCCCAGCACCGAGACCGGCAGCGCCTCGACCAGCGCGCCCATTTTCGGGATCAGGCCCAGCACGATCATGATCGCCCCGCCCATCACGCAGACAAAGCGCGAGCGGATGCCGGTGACGCCGACAAGGCCCACATTCTGACTGAACGAGGTGTAGGGAAAGGTGTTGAACAGGCCCCCGATCAATGTGCCCAGACCATCCGTGCGCAGACCGGCGGACAGTTTGGGGCGCTCCAGCTTGGTGCCGCACATCTCGGACAGCGCCAGGAACATGCCGGTGGATTCGATCATCACGACGATCATCACCAGGCTCATGGTCAGGATCATGATCGGATCGAAGATCGGCAGGCCGAACCGCAGCGGCGTGATCAGTTCGAACCAGTCCGCCGTTGCGACATGATCGAAATGCATGACACCCATCACCGCCGCGACGATCCCGCCGACCAGAATGCCCAGCAGAACCGAGATATTGGACCAGAAGCCGCGCGCGTATTTCATCACCAGAATGATGGTCAGCAGGACCAGCCCCGAAATCATCATGCTCTGCACCGTGGCATAGGCCGGGTTTTCCAGCGTCGGCGCGATTTTCAGCCCCGCCGGGACAGGCGGGATCGTGCCATCGGCCAGCATGCCGCGGACCTGCTCCAGCCAGCCGGTATGGGCGGGGTCGACGATCATCGGCGCGGTGGGGCCGACCGGCAGGCCGAAAATCCAGTTGATGCCGATCCGCATCAGCGTGACCCCGATCACCAGAATGATCGTGCCCGTCACCACCGGCGGAAAGAACCGCAACATTCGACTGACCAGCGGCGCGATCAGCATGGCGATGATGCCCGCCCCGATGATCGCGCCGAAGATCATCCGCGCGCCCTCGGTTCCCGGATTGGCCGTGCCGATAGCCACGATCGGACCGACCGAGGCAAATGTCACGCCCATCATCACCGGCAACTTGACGCCGAACCATTTGGACGCGCCCAGCGACTGGATGATGGTGACGACGCCGCAGACGAACAGGTCCGCCGAGATCAGGAACGCGACCTGAGGCGGGGTCAGCCCCAGCACGCGGCCCACGATCAGCGGCACGGCGATGGCGCCGGCATACATGACCAGCACATGCTGCAAACCCAGCGTGAACAGCTTTCCGGCGGGTATTCTTTCATTCACCGCATCATGCGGCGTGGTCTCTTCCGTTGTGACAGACATTCTTGTTATTGCCTCCCGTGGTTTGGGTTCGTTCGCGATGGTCTCCGGTCTTCGTTGAGTTCATGGCGCCCGGCGCGATGCCGCACGGACCGTGACAGGGCGCAAACCAAAAGCCGCCGTGCCCTGAAAGGCGACGGCGGCCAGATAGTGTTGTTCGGGGGAACGGTGCGCGCTTCGCGCAGTCGTGTGGCAGGATCGGCGCCCGGGGACGCCGACCCTGCCCGGTTGAAGAAAGGCGCGGCACTCCGACGCCGCCGTGCGTTTCGCTGGTGTTCCGACGGCCTCAGCCATGGTTCGGCTCCCTGTCCGAAACGCGAGGTTTCGCCACGCTCATCCGTTAAGCCCGGCGCGCATCAGATTTCGACCTCGGTGGCGACGCCCTGCCTGAGCGCCAGTTCCACCACCGTTGCCGCGACCGCCAGATCCTGCAAGCCGACGCCGGTGCCGTCGAACAGCGTGATCTCGCTTTGCGATGTTCGCCCCTTGTGCGTGCCGTTGATGACGGCGCCGATCTCGGTGATGTCCTCGGGCCGGATCGTCAGGTCATAGATCGCGTGCTGACATTCCCCGATTGTAACAGATTGCGCGACCTCATCGGTAAAAACCGTTGCATGGCCAATCAGCGCGTTCTCGACCTCCTGCTTGCCCTTGGTGTCGGTGCCCATGCAGGCCACGTGGGTTCCCGGTTTCACCTGTTTCGCGGTCAGGATCGCATCGAAACTGGAGGTGATGGTGACGATCACATCGCTGGCCGCACCCAGTTCGTCCAGCGATACGGCCTCGAATGCCAGCCCCAGATCGTCCGCCACGGCGCGCAGCGGCTCCAGCTTGTCCGTGGTGCGGTTCCAGGCCACGATCCGTTCGAACGGGCGCTGCTCGGCCACCGCGCGCAACTGGAATGCGGCCTGATGGCCTGCGCCGACGATGCCCAATACGCGTGAATCCTGCCGCGCCAGATGCGCCACCGACACCGCCGAGGCCGCCGCCGTGCGCAGCGCCGTCAGCAGGTTGCCCCCGACCAGCGCGCGGCACTGCCCGGTATCGGCATCGAACAGAAAGATCGTGGATTGGTGGTTCGTCAGCCCCTTCTCGGCGTTGCCGGGCCAGTATCCGCCCGATTTCAGCCCAAGGTTCAGCGCAGCGCGGTCAAAGCCCGACTTGAATCCATACAGCGCATCGGCATGGCCGATCGCCTCGCGCACCACCGGAAAGTTGTAGGCCGTCTTGGCCGCCATCGAGGCAAAGACCTGTTCGACCGCCGTAAAGGCCGCCTCTCGCGTCATCAGGTTCGCGATTTCCTTTTCGGGAACGATAATCATGTGCGATTATCCTTTCTTTGGAATGTTCCGGGTGTGCGATGCTGCACACCCGTTTGGCTTTTCAGATCAATACATCTTGCCGCGCGCCGAAACCGGCCAGAGCGTTTCGACCTTGCCGCCGCGCACGCCGACATACCAATCATGCACGTTGCAGGTGGGGTCGCAGTGGCCGGGCACCAGACGCAGCTTTTCGTTGATCTTCAGCACGCCGTCCAAGTCCTCGACGTTGCCGTGCTCGTCCGAACACTTGATGTATTTCACATCGTCGCGGCCATAGATGAAGGGCAGCCCGCTATCGACCGACTGCGCCTTCAGGCCCGCATCGACGATGGCCAGTTGCGGCTTGGCGTGGCTCATCACCGAGGTCAGGATGAACAGCGCGTTTTCCCATTCGCCCTGGTCGATCCGGTTGCCGTCCGCATCGTGAATCCGGCCATAATCCGCATCCATGAACGCGTAAGAGCCGCACTGCAACTCGTTGTAAACGCCCGAATTGCTCTCAAAATAATAGCTGCCGGTGCCACCGCCGGAGACGAATTCCGGCTCCAGCCCTTCGGCCTTCAGCGCCTCGACCGCGTCGCTGACCTGCGCGATGGCGGCGTCCAGCTTGGCCTTGCGATCCTCATAGCTGTCCATGTGCTGCATCGCGCCCTGATAGGCTTGCAACCCGGTGAATTTCAGCCCCTCGGCGGCGTCGATCGCCTTGGCGATTTCCACGACTTCGGGTGTCGTGGTCACGCCGCAGCGCCCCGCGCCGCAATCGATCTCGACATAGCAGTTGATCGTCGTGCCATGTTTCTGCGCCGCCGCCGACAGATCCGGCACGTTGGTCACGTCGTCCACGCAGACGGTGATGACCGAGCCCATCTTTGGCAGTTGCGCCAGACGGTCGATCTTGGCGGGATCGCGCACCTGGTTGGACACCAGAACATCCTTGATGCCGCCGCGCACGAACACCTCGGCCTCGGACACCTTCTGACAGCAGACCCCGATGGCGCCGCCCAGCTTTTCCTGCAATTTCTGCACATCCACGGATTTGTGCATCTTGCCGTGGCTGCGATGGCGCATGCCGTGGGCCTTGGCGTATTCGCCCATCTTCACGATGTTGCGCTCCAGCGCGTCGAGATCGAGGATCAGGCAGGGCGTCTGGATATCCGCCTCGTCCATGCCGGGCAGGGCAGGAACATCAAAGCCGACTTCCATCTCGTTGTAATTGATATCTTTCATGTCACTTTCTCCATATCCTGGGGCGCGCGGCGGGGTGAACCCCGCCCTACGGTCCCTGCATCGGTCGGGCGGGGTTCACCCCGCCATCCACGGCAGTTTCGTCAGATCGACATTGCCGCCGGTGAGGATGACGCCCACGCGCTTGCCGGCGAAGACGTCGGGATTTTTCAGGATCGTGGCCAGCGGCACGGCGCTGCTGGGTTCGATCACGATCTTCATGCGCTTCCAGATCAGTTGCATCGCGTCGATGATGTCCTGCTCGCTCGCGGTCAGGATGTCGCTGACGTGGCTGCTGACGAAATGCCAGGTCAGATCCTTCAGCGGCACCTTCAACCCGTCGGCAATCGTGTCGGGTGCATCGTCGGCAATGATGTACCCGGCGCGAAGGCTGCGCGCGGCATCGTCGGCCTGTTCCGGCTCAGCGGCGATGATCTTCACCTGGGGCGCCAGATTGGACAGGGTCAGGCAGGTGCCCGAAATCATGCCGCCACCGCCGATCGGAGCAATCACGATATCCGGCGCACCGCCGAAATCCTGCATCTGTTCCAGCAACTCGCGCGAACAGGTGCCCTGCCCCGCGATCACGCGCGGATCGTTATAGGGGTGGACGAAATCGCCCCCGGTCCTGGCCTGCACCTCGGCGAACACCGCTTCGCGCGATGTCGTCGAGGGCTCGCATTCGGTGATGATGCCGCCATAGCCGCGCACCGCGTCCTTCTTGGCCTGCGGAGCGGTATGCGGCATGACCACGTTGCACGGGATGCCCCGCCGCCCCGCCGCATAGGACAGCGACAGCGCATGGTTGCCCGAACTGTGGGTGCAGACGCCCTTTTGCGCGTCCGCATCCGACAGGCCGAACACCGCGTTCGAGGCGCCGCGCACCTTGAACGCGCCGGCCTTCTGGAAGTTCTCGCATTTGAAGAACATCTGGCAGCCCGCCAGCGCGTTCAGGTGGCTGGAGGTCAGCACCGGCGTGCGGTGGACATGCGGGCGGATGCGCTCATGCGCGGCCAGCATGTCCTCGAAGGTGGGAATATACATCGGCGTGTCCTTCATCACGCCGCCGCTTTCCTGCCCGAGCTCGACCCGTGGCGGTAAAAGTCCTGCGCCGCCGCGACGCCCGAGCCCAGCTTCACGTCCAGTCCCAGATCGACCATGACCATTTCCGCGACAGCCAGCCCCGACAGCATCATCGCGTCGGTCAGGCTGCCCAGATGGCCGATGCGGAACACCTTGCCCGCGACCTCGCCCAGCCCGACGCCGAAGGCCATGCCGTATTCGTTCGCGGCGCGGGTGACGATATCGGTGGCATTGAACCCTTCGGGTGTGCGGATGGCCGAAACCGTATCGGAATAAAGATCGGGCGACGCTGCGCACAATTCCAGACCCCAGGCAGAGACGGCGCGGCGCACGCCTTCGGCGATGCGGTGATGCCGGGAGAAGACGTTTTCCAGCCCCTCCTCCCGCAGCATGTCGAGCGACAGTTTCAGACCGTTCATCAGCCCGACCGGCGGCGTGTAGGGGAAACCGTTATTGGCATATCCCTGCGCCATATCGTTGATATCGAAGAAGGTACGCGGCAAGGCGGCGCCCTGGCTGGCCTTCATCGCCTTGTCGCTGAAACCGACGATGGCCAGGCCCGCGGGCAGCATGAACCCCTTTTGCGATCCGGTGACGGCGACATCCACGCCCCATTCGTCGAACCGGAAATCCATCGACGCGATGGAGCTGACCCCGTCCACGAACAGCATCGCGGGGTGGTTCGCCGCATCCAGCGCCGCGCGCACGGCGGCGATGTCGGACTTCACGCCCGTGGCGGTTTCGTTATGCGTGGCCAGCACGGCCTTGATCCGGTGATCGCGGTCGCGTTTCAGGATCTCTTCGTATTTGTCCGCCGGCAGCCCCTGACCCCACGGCGTTTCGACGATCCGCATGTCCAGCCCGTGGCGCTGGCACATGTCGATCCAGCGATGGCTGAACATGCCGTTGCGCGCGGCCAGAACACCGTCCCCGGCGGACAGCGTGTTGGTCAGCGCGGTTTCCCAGCCGCCGGTTCCTGTCGCGGGAAAGATGAAGACATGCGCGGATTCCGATTTCAGAACCGTCCGCACACCTTCGATACAGGGATGCAGGATCGTGCCGAACAGCGGCGAGCGGTGGTCGATCGTGGGCATGTCGCACGCCTTGCGCAGCGCCTCGGGCATATTGGTCGGACCGGGAATGAAGACCGGGTTCTGAAAGCTCATCGTTTTCTCCATCGGACAGTTTCGCCGTTACATTACCGTCTGCCACCCACCCGGGCAATTTTTTTGAAATAGTTTTTCATTTTATGGAAATCGCGAAAAATCCATCATTGTCATGCGCTTATGTTTTTCATATAGTGAAACGTGATTTCAGGAACCTGAGGTGGCATGTCATGGCCTTGCGCGACACTCCCGATCGATCTGAACGCCGGCCGCGCGGAAGGCCGCGTGCGTTCTCGGAAAAAACCGAACAGAACACGATCAAATCGCTGGACCGCGCGCTCGTTGTTCTGACCCGGCTGGCACAGATTGAAAGCGCGTCGCTCAGCGAATTGGCGCAGGCGCTGAACGAATCGCCCGCCACGCTTTACCGTGTTCTGACCACGTTTTCCCTGCATGGCATCGTCGAACATGACGAGGCGACGCAGAACTGGCGGATCGGGGCGAACGCGTTCCTGATCGGCTCGGTTTTCCTGCGGCGCACCAGTCTGGTCGACCGCAGCCGCCCGATCCTGCGCGCATTGATGGAGCGCACCGGCGAGACCGCCAACCTCGGCGTCAAGAACGACGACGCGGTGCTGTTCCTGTCGCAGGTCGAAACCCACGCGCCGATCCGCGCGTTCTTTGCGCCCGGCACCCTGTCGCCGCTGCATGCTTCGGGGATCGGCAAGGTGTTGCTGGCGCATGCGCGGCCCGAATTGCTCGACCGGTTCCTGTCGGCGGATCTGGAACGCTTCACGCCGCACACGATCTGGGAGCATGACGCCCTTCGCGCCGATCTGGAGGCGATCCGCGCGCGGGGCTATTCGGTCGACGATCAGGAACGCAACATGGGCATGCGCTGCATCGCCGCGCCGATCCGCAACGCCCATGGCGAGGTCATCGCCGGGCTGTCGGTTTCCGGCCCGACCACCCGCGTGCTGACCGAGGAGGTCGCGGCACTGGCCGACGCGGTGATCGAGGCGGCGGATGCCGTCTCCGCCTCGATCGGCGCACCGGCCACTCCGCGGCCCGGATGAGGGCATGATCCCCATCATCCGCCGGTTGTCAGTTTCATGTGGCGATTGACGTCCTTGTAAAGCAGATAGCGGAACCGCCCCGGCCCGCCCGCATAGCAGGCTTGCGGGCAGAAGGCGCGCAGCCACATGTAATCGCCAGCCTCGACCTCGACCCAGTCCCGGTTCAGGCGATAGACCGCCTTGCCCTCCAGCACATACAGCCCGTGTTCCATCACGTGGGTTTCCAGGAACGGAATGACGGCGCCGGGCTGGAACGTGACGATGTTCACATGCATGTCATGGCGCAAATCCTCGGGATCGACGAACCGGGTCGTGGCCCATTTGCCGTCGGTTTCCGGCATGACCACCGGCGCGATGTCCTGCTCGTTCGCCACGATGGGATCGGGCCGGTCCAGCCCCTCGACCGCCTCGTATGCCTTGCGGATCCAGTGAAACCGCGTCACCGCGCCGCTGTCGTTGCGCAGCGTCCAGCCCGCACCGGCTGGCAGATAGGCATAGCCGCCTTCGTCCATCTCATGCGACGTGCCGTCGATGGTGAGCGTGAAGCCGCCCTCGACAACGAACAGCACGCCCTGCGCGTCCGCGTCGGTTTCGGGCCGTTCGCTGCCGCCGCCGGGCTGCACCTCCATGATGTAGTGCGAGAAGGTCTCGGCAAAGCCGCTCAGCGGCCGTGCGAGAACCCAAAGCCGCGTCTGCGTCCAGAACGGCAGAAAGCTGGTCACGATGTCGCGCATCGTGCCCTTGGGAATGACCGCATAGGCCTCGGTGAACACGGCGCGGTCGGTCAGCAGCGTGTGCTGGTCGGGATGCCCCCCTTTCGGCGCGAAATAGCTGGGCTGGGTCATTGCGGCTCCATTCGAATTGTCGGGAAATCCTTCCACGATGGCCGCGACCCGTTAAGGCGGCAAATGAATGAAGGATTGTTCGGAACGATTTGAGAATGCGCGGCGACTATATGGTCCGGTCATATATCGCCGTTGCCCGCACCGCGCCTGCGCCGCAGATGAACCCGCACGCTTTCGGCCAGGAGTCCGGCGATCAGTCCGGCGAATGCGCCAAGGAAGAAGGTGGCCAATGCCGCGCAGCCGATCACCGGGCGGCAATCGGGGCGCGCGTCGAACATGCGGCGGCTGAGCACCAGATCGGCAGCGGCATAGGCCAGCAGCGCGCCGACCACCGGCAGCGGAATCCGCATCAGCCAGTCCATCACCGCGGGTCCCGCCAACGCGCCCGCGGCGCACAGACCGGCCAGCAACAGCGGTGCCGCCGCACCGCGCGCGCCAAAGCGGTGATGCGCCGCCACCCCGCCGGCCCCGTGGCACATCGGCAACGCGCCCAACGGCACCAGCGCGAGGTTCAGAAACCCGGTTGTGGCGGCCAGCCGCCGCTCGCTGATCCGCTCGGCGCGGTCGGGATAAAGCGCGCGCGCCACGGCGGCTGTCACCACCACGGCGTTCAGCAGGGTCAGCGGCAATTGCGCGGCGATGCCCGAAAGGATGGCACCCAGCGCGCTGCCGTCCGGCGGCGCGATCCCGCGCGCTGGCGTGGCCTCGGCCGGGACCAGCAGCACAGCCGCGATCAGCACCATTGGCACCCACGGCCCGCGCGGCGCGATCAGCGACAGCGCCAGCACCGCCAGCGCCGGCACCGCAAGACCCCAGTGCTGCGCCATCAGGCCCAGCGCGACCCAGCCCAGAATCAGACCCAGCCCGGCCTGCAAGCCGGTGACGACCGATTGCGGAATTGCCCGCGCCGCGTTTTCGAACCGCGCATCCGCGGCGAACAGCAACAGCGCCAGCCCGATCGCCGCCCCCGACCAGGCGATTTCCGACGCGCCCAGCCCGCCGGCGATGATCATCGCGCCCAGCGCCTTCATCGGTTGGACCGCCATTGGCATCCGATAGACCAGCGCCACCATCGCGTAACCGGCGGCGAAACCCGCAAAGACCGGCGCGGGCATCAACACGCCCGCACCGACGATGGCGACGACATAGGGCAGGAACGTGCCCAGATCGCCCAGCGCGCCCGAAATCTCGCCGCTGATCCCTTGCAAGCGGTTCGTTTTCATGTCGGAATGTCTCGTCATGGTTGTCCGGCATGGTTGTCCGGCGTCGTGCCAGCATAACGTTGCATGTTCCGTTGCCGCAAGATAGCCGAGACAGGCCCGGCGCAATGGGCAGAGCCGCAGATCGGAGATGGATTATCCCCTTCGATGTTGTAGCTTTTTCGTCAACCGGAAAAAAAGGGGCGGATATGGAGAGCTTCTCGACGATACTGGCAGAAGCTTTCGGCCTGATCCTGTCGGGCGATCAGGCTGTGATCGACATCATCCTGCTGTCGCTGCGGGTGACGCTGACGGCGGTGGGGCTGGCCTGCCTGATCGGGCTGCCGCTGGGGGCGTTGGTCGGCGCGTTCCGCTTTCCGCTGCGCACGGCGGTGATCGTGACGATGAACACCATGATGGGGCTGCCGCCAGTCGTCGTCGGGCTGGTGGTTTACCTGATGCTGTCGGCGGCGGGACCGCTGGGGCCGCTGGCGCTGCTTTACACGGCAACGGCGATGATCATCGCCCAGACCATCCTTGTCACCCCCATCGTCGCGGCGCTGACGCGGCAGGTGATCGAGGATCTGCATGGCGAATATGCCGAACAATTCGCCTCGCTCGGCGTCGGGCCGGTGCGGCGCATCCGGGCGCTGCTCTGGGACGCGCGCTACAGCCTGCTGACGGTGGCGCTGGCCGGGTTCGGGCGCGCGGCGGCCGAGGTCGGGGCGGTCATCATCGTGGGCGGCAACATCAACCATGTCACCCGCGTCATGACCACGACCATCGCGCTGGAAACCTCCAAGGGCAATCTGCAACTGGCGCTGGCACTGGGCCTTGTCCTGCTGACGATCGCGGTGGTGGTGAACGGGCTGGTCTACGCCATCCGCGGCTCGGCGGCGAGGGCGGCCTATGCATGACGGCGCGCCCATACCCGCGCGCGAGATGCAGGAGGACGAGGACGTCCCGCTGCTCGCCGCGCGGGGCCTGGGGTTTTCGGCGGGCGGTCAGCGCCTGATCGACGATATCGATCTGGACATCCGCTCGGGCAGCCGCACCGTCATCATGGGCGCGAACGGAACCGGAAAGAGCCTGCTGCTGCGGCTTTTGCACGGTCTCATCTCGCCCACCGAAGGGCGCGTCCTCTGGTGCGGGGGACCGCTCGACAAGGCGGCGCGGCACGAACAGGCGATGGTGTTCCAGCGCCCGGTGATGATGCGCCGCTCGGTCGCGGCCAATTTGCGTTTTGCTCTCTCAGCACGCGGCATCCGCGGCGCCGAACGCGCCGCGCGCGAGGCCGAGGCGATCGCGTCCGCCCGTCTGGAACACCTGGTCAACCGCCCCGCCCGCGTGCTGTCGGGGGGCGAACAGCAACGGCTGGCGGTGGCGCGCGCACTGGCCTGCGCGCCGCGTCTGCTGTTTCTTGACGAACCGACGGCCAGCCTCGATCCGGCCTCGACCCATGCCATCGAGCAGATCATCGACAACGCGCATGCGCGCGGCGTGACCATCGTGCTGGTCACCCATGATGCCGGACAGGCGCGCCGGATGGGCGAGGATCTGATCTTTCTCGATGCCGGACGGGTTGTGGAAAGCGGCCCGATCGCGCAGGTTCTGGATGCGCCCCAATCCGGCGCAGCGCGGGCTTGGCTGGGCGGACGCCTGTTTCTCGACACCTCACCCCGCAACCAAACCTGAAACGCAAAAGGAGTTCATCATGTTGAAACGCAATTTCCTCGGCTTTGCCGCCGCCGCACTGATGGCGCTGGGCCTTGGCGGTCCGGTGGCGGCGCAGGACGACTTCATCATCGTCCAGTCCACCACCTCGACGCAGAATTCGGGCCTGTTCGATTACATCCTGCCGATGTTCGCCGACAAGACCGGGATCGAGGTGCGCGTCGTGGCCGTGGGCACCGGGCAAGCGATCAAGAACGCCCGCAACGGCGACGGCGACGTTCTGTTCGTCCATGCCAAACCGGCCGAAGAGAAGTTCGTGGCCGATGGTGAAGGCGTCAGCCGCGCAGACGTCATGTTTAACGATTTCGTCATCGTCGGCCCGGACTCCGACCCGGCCGAGGTTGGCGGCATGTCCGATGTCGTCGCCGCCATGACCAGGATCGCCGAGGCCAAGGCGCCGTTTGCCTCGCGCGGGGATGACAGCGGCACCCACAAGGCCGAACTGAGCCTCTGGGACGAGGCCGGAGTGGATGTCGCCGCCGCCTCGGGCGACTGGTATCGCGAAACCGGCTCGGGAATGGGCGCGACGCTGAACACCGGCACCGGCATGGACGCCTATATCATGACCGACCGCGCGACCTGGATCAGCTTTGGCAACAAGGGCGATTACAAGATCCTTGTCGAGGGCGACGACAAGCTGTTCAACCAGTATGGCATCATCCTCGTGAACCCCGAGAAACATCCCAACGTTAAGGCCGAGCTTGGCCAGCAATTCATCGACTGGGTGCTGTCGGAAGAGGGCCAGAACGCCATCGCCTCGTTCAAGGTGGATGGGCAGCAATTGTTCTTCCCGAACGCCGACAAGGTCTGACACGACAAGGGGCGCCCCAGTGGCGCCCTTTCCTTATCGAAGGGGGAAACATTGATGAAACCATTATGGATTGCGACGCTGGTGTTGGGAATGTTCGGCAGCGCCCTGCACGCGCAGGAGGTCCGGCTGCATGCCGCCGGTAGCCTCAAGACGGCGATGAATGATATTGCGGACGCGTTCGAGAACAGCACCGGGGCGAACGTGCTGCGCGAATTCGGGCCCTCGGGCCTGTTGCGCGAACGCATCGAGGGCGGCGAGGCGGCCGAAGTCTTTGCCTCGGCCAACATGCGCCACCCGCAGACGCTGGCAAAGGCCGGGCTGGCCGGACCGGTCACGATGTTCGCCCGCAACCGGCTATGTGCACTGGCGCAGGGTGACGTGGAGATCGGCACCGACACCGTGCTGCCGGTGATCCTGTCGGACGACATCCGCCTTGGCACATCCACGCCCAAGGCCGACCCCTCGGGTGACTACGCGTGGGAGATGTTCGCGCGGGCCGAAGAGGTGGAAACCGGCGCGCAGGACGCGCTGGAGGGTAAGGCACTGCAACTGACCGGCGGACCGGACAGCGCCACACCGCCCGCGGGGCGCAACCCTTATGCCTGGGTGATGGACGAGGATCAGGCGGACGTGTTCCTGACCTATTGCACCAATGCGGTTCTGGCCCAGCGCGAAGTGCCGGAATTGCAGATCGTGCAACTTCCCGAGGCGTTGGCAGTGGGCGCGGATTACGGCCTGACGGTGCTGAACGACGCGCCGCAAGACGCACAGGATCTCGCCCGCTTCATCCTTGCGCCCGAGGCGCAGAAGATACTTGCCGATTACGGGTTCCGGCCCCCGCAATAGCACCTTACCCGGCAACCGGTTGTTCCGGTTGCCGGCAGTCTCACCGCGTCGGGCTCAGCTCTTGATCGTGCCGGTGACTTCGTGCTCCAGATCCAGTTCCTTGATGGTCAGCACGGCGCGCACCGGGAATTCCTTGCCTTCGGCATCGCCCATATCGCGCATCGCTTCCTCGATCGCCTGCTGCGAGGTCACGCCGAGCTTTTTGAGGAACTTGCGCATCGACATGTTGAATTCTTCGTTCATTCCGGTCTCCTGTTGCTGTTTTCCGGGCCACCGGGCCCGGCTGAAATCACGTATTTCCGTCTGTCGCCTTGCGGCCAACCCGCGCCACGTCGCGCGGACGGCTATAATCCGCCCCAATCCCCGTGAATGCAACTGCCCCGCCGCTCACCGCTTAAGACTGGCTTAAGCCGCGCCCGGCAAGCGGCATGCATGACACGATCCGCACACCACGCCCCGCCCTTGCTGCTGCGCCCGTTTCTGGCGGCGCTTCTGGCCCTGTTCTGGACCGGCGCGGCGCTGGCGCAATCCGACTGGATCCGCCCCGCCACCCCCCTGCCCGTGGACGAGGCATTGCAGTTGGACGTGGCCGAGGGCCAGGACGGGCAGCGCGTGCTGACATGGGAAATCGCCGACGGGTATTATCTCTACCGCGACTATCTGTCCGCCCGCACCGACGATGGCACGGAACTGACGCTGGAAACCCCGCCGGGAATCGCCAAGGACGATCCGACCTTCGGCACGGTCGAGGTGTATTTCGATACGGCGCAGGCCACCTTGCCCGCCGCGTCCGGCCCCGTCACGATCACCTATCAGGGCTGTCAGGATGGCGGCATCTGCTATCCCCCCGTGACCGAGACGCTGGCGGCGCAGGACGTCGACAGCGCCCCGGCTGACACGCTGTCCCTGGCCAATGATCAGAGCGGTCTGGACGGGTTGCAGGCGCGCGGCGGACCGCTTCTGGTGCTGGCGGGGTTTCTCGGCTTCGGCTTGCTGCTGGCCTTCACGCCTTGCGTCTTTCCGATGTTCCCGATCCTTGCCGGGTTGCTGGCCGGTCAGGGCGAGACGTTGACCGCACGGCGCGGCGCGGTGCTGTCGGGAATTTACGTGGTCGCGATGGCCTCGGCCTTCGGCCTTCTGGGCATCGCGGCGGCGTGGTCGGGGCAGAACCTGCAGATGGTGCTGCAATCGCCCGCCGCGATCTGGACCGTCGCGGCCATGTTCGTGGTGCTGGCGCTGTCGATGTTCGGGCTGTTCGAACTCGGCCTGCCCGCCGCATTGACGAACCGGTTGTCTGCGGTCGGCGCGACCCGGCGTGGCACGCCGGTCGGGGCGGCGGCGCTGGGTTTCACCTCGGCGCTGATCGTGGGGCCGTGTGTCACCGCGCCGTTGGCGGGCGCGTTGCTTTATATTGCGCGCACCGGCGACATCGCGCTTGGCGCGGCGGCGCTGTTTGCCTTGGGGCTGGGTCAGGGCATCCCGTTGCTGATCGCGGGCACCTTCGGCGCGCGCTATCTGCCCCGCGCGGGCGGCTGGATGGACGGGGTCAAGCGGGTGTTCGGCTTTGTCTTTCTGGGCATGGCGATCTGGCTGGCCGGGCGGCTGCTGGACGGGCCGGTGATCCTTGCGCTCTGGGCCGCGCTGCTGGTGGCCGCCGGAGTTTTTGCGGGCGCAATGGATCTGCTGCCCGTGGACACCGGACCAATGCGGCGGATGCTGAAATCGGGCGGCGTTCTGTCGCTGCTGGCGGGTGTCATCATGGCCCTCGGCGCGGCGCTTGGCGGCAGCGACCCCTTGCGCCCGCTTGCGCCGTTGCTGGCGCGCGCCGCAAGCGACGACGCGCAGGGTGACCTTTCCTTTACAAGCGTGACCGACATCACCGCGCTGGATGCAGCGCTGAACGGTGCCGCTGATGGCCCCGCGCTGATTTATGTCACGGCCGATTGGTGCGTCACCTGCCGGGTGATCGACCGCAACGTCTGGCCCGATCCCGGCGTGAAGGCGGCGCTGGACGGCGTGACGCTGATCGCGGCGGACCTGTCGACGTTCGACACCGATGGACAGGCGATGCTGGACCGTCTGGATGCCGTCGGCCCGCCGACCATGGTGTTCCTTGACCGCGACCGCCGCGAGGCCCCCGGCACCCGAATCGTGGGCGATGCGTCGGCAACACGGGTCGTGTCCGCAGCCGAAGACCTGAGATGAACGCGGTCGAGATCGGCCCCTTCGTCTTTGCCAATGATCGCTTCGTCGCCATCATGGCGATCATGGCCTTCCTGCTGGCAAGCGAGATTTTCGCGCGCTGGCGCAAACCCGCCGCGCCAGCCATCCACCGCTGGTCGCTGATCGCGCTGCTGGGCTGGATCGTCGGTGCGCGGCTGGGCTTTGTTCTGTCCAACCTCGATGCCTTCGTCACGGCACCGCTGGATGTGTTCGCGATCTGGCAGGGCGGTTTCGATGTTCGCGCCGGAGCCTCAACCGTCGCGATTGTCCTGCTGATCGCGTTGTTGCGCAAATCCTGGGCCGTCTTGCCGGTGGCGCTGTCCGCACTGGTGGCAACCCTGACCATGGCACTGACGGATCTGGCACTGCCCGACAATCTGGACGGCCAACTGCCCGATACATTGTTCACCGACATGTCGGGCGCACAGGTCGCGCTTGGCGCGGGAACGGGAAAACCGGTGGTGCTGAACCTCTGGGCGACATGGTGTCCGCCCTGCCAGCGCGAGATGCCGATGATGATGGAGGTTGCCGCCGCACAGGAGGACGCACGGATCGTCTTTGCCAATCAAGGCGAAGATCCGGCGGACATCGCGCGGTTCCTGACCGTGACAAACCTGCCGCAGGACGGAATCCTGCGCGATCCACACAGCGCCTTGATGCAGGAATTCGGGATGGTCGGCCTGCCCAGCACGCTGTTTTTCGATGCCGGGGGGCAACTGGTCGCTGCGCATACCGGCGAGATATCCCGTGCGGAACTCATGCGCAAAATTGCCGGGCTTGGCCCGAAACTTCAGGAACAAGGACTCCCACGATGACCATGATGACCCGCAGAACCCTTCTGATCGGCGGACTGGCGACGGCGGGGACCGTCGGCGCCGGCGCGCTGCTGCTGCCCGGCGGCACGACATCCGCGCAGGAGCTTACGATCGACGACGTGCTGTTTGACCCGGTGAACCCGGTTCTGGGCAATCCCGAAGGCGACGTCACCATCGTCGAATTCTTCGATTATCAATGCCCCTATTGCAAATCGAACCACCCTGCCCTGACCGAAACCGTCGCCACCGACGGCAATGTGCGGCTGGTGATGAAGGATTGGCCGATCTTCGGGGCGCCGTCGATCAGGGCCAGCCAGTTGGCGCTGGGGGCGGCGGATGTCGACGCCTACGAGGCCGCCAGCAATGCGCTGATGGCGACGCAGGGACGGTTGACCGAAAAGGCCGTGGAGCGGACGCTGAAAGACGCCGGGCTGGATGTCGAGGCCATCGACAGCGCCTATCGCGCGGAGCGCGGCAAGTGGGACGGGCTGATGGCGCGCAACGGCAATCAGGCCGCGCAACTGGGTCTGCGGGGCACGCCCGCCTTCATCGTTGGCACCACCATCTATGCCGGCGCGATGAGCGGCGACGATCTGAAGCAGGCGATCGCACAGGCGCGCGGCTGATCCGCGCCGCAATCGCCGGGGTCAGAGCGCGGTGCGCAGGTGCCAGAGTTCGGGGAAAAGTTCGACATCCAGCATCTTGCGCAGATAGCTGATGCCGCTGGTGCCACCGGTGCCGCGCTTGAACCCGATGATGCGTTCCACCGTGGTGACATGGTTGAAGCGCCAGCGTCGGAAATAATCCTCGAGATCGACCAGCTTTTCGGCCAGTTCGTAAAGCTCCCAATAGGTGTCGGTGTCGCGGTAAACCTTCGTCCAGGCGGCGGTGACGGCCTCGTTTTCGGCGTGGGCAATCGCGGGGTCGCGCTCCAGCACCTCGCGCGGCAGATCGAACCCGGCTGCCGCCAGCGCCCGCAACGCCACGTCATACAGCGACGGACGCGCCAGTTCCGCCCGCAGCGCATCGGCCAGTTCGGGGCGGTGTTCGTGGGGTTTCAGCATGGCGCGGTTGCGGTTGCCCAGCATGAATTCGATCATCCGGTATTGCTGCGACTGGAACCCCGAGGATTCGCCCAGCGCATCGCGGAACATGGTGTATTCGCTGGGCGTCATCGTGCGCAGCACGTCCCACGCGTTGTTGAGTTGTTCGAAAATGCGCGCCACGCGGGCCAGCATCTTGAACGCGGGCCGCATCTGCCCGGCCAGCAGGGTGTCGCGCGCGGCGGTCAGTTCATGGATCACCAGCCGCATCCACAATTCCGAGGTCTGGTGCTGGATGATGAACAGCATCTCGTCATGCGCTTGTGACAGCGGCTTTTGCGCGGAAAGCACCGGATCGAGATGCAGGTAGTCGATATAGGACATGCGTCCGTCGAACGACATCCGTGCGCCTTCGGTCGAGGGATCGTAACGGTCGGACATGGGGAACCTCCTGTGCGGCTGCTGGCAAAAGCCTATCACGGCGCAAACGGGCGCCAAGGGCGAATTGCGGCGCGGCGCGGGGAACCAGAAGCGGTTCTCTGCGTTCGCGCTGCATGAACGTGCTTTTCCGTCTCCTGCTTATGGCGCTGGCGTACTGCTTGCCGTTGGTGCCGCTTATGGCGCAGGAGGAGGACACATCCGCATGGTATGAGGCCGACACCATCGCCACCGGGCCGCGCGCCGGGGCCGAGGGCATCAACCGCCGCACGCCGCGCGAAACGGTGCGCAACTTCATGCGGCTGACCGAGGCCGGGAAATATGACAGCGCCGCCGATTTCCTGAACCTGGCCGACCTGCCCCGCGAGGAACGGACCGAACGCGGCCCAGATCTTGCCCGGCAATTGGGGCTGGTCATCGACAGGCAGCTCTGGCTGGACTGGAAAAGCCTGTCGGCCCGGCCCGATGCCATGCTGGAGACCAGCACCGCCAATCACCCGCAGGCGGGCCAGCCGCGTCGCGACATCGGCCTGAAACTGGTCGAACTGGACGGACAGGCCTATGAGATCCGGCTGGGGCGCTATAAATCCGAAGGCGCCGATCCGGTCTGGCTGTTCACGCCGCAGACGGTCGAGAACGTGCCGATCCTCTATCAGGCGTATGGGCCGCGCGTGTTCGAAGCCTACATTCCCGCACCTCTGAAACGCCGCGTCGGGGGCTTGCGGATATGGGAGTGGGTCGCGCTGCCGGTTTTGCTGGGCCTGCTGCTGGGGCTGGGATTCCTGATCAATCGCGGCATCCGCTGGCTGGGCCGCAAGTCGCAGCGCCAGGTGCTGCGGCAAGCCGCCGAAAAGGCACGGATCCCGCTGGCGCTGGTGGCGACCGCGATCGCCGCGCAATTCCTGCTGCAACTGGGCGTGTCCTTTTCCGGGCCGGCCACCAATATCGTCCGCCCGTTCCTGATCATCGTGATCGTGTCGGGGTTGGGCCTGACCGCGCTCAAGGTCATCGACGCCATTCTGGACCGCGTGACCCTGCGCGTGATCGGCGAGATCGACGACACCCGCAGTCTTGACGAACGCGAGCTTTATACCTCGATCTATGCGCTGCGGCGGATCGTCGTGCTGGTGATGGTCACGGTCGCGACCATCGTGGTTCTGGCGCGGCTGAACCTGTTCGAATCGCTGGGTATGACACTTCTGGCATCGGCGGGGGTGGTGACGGTGTTGCTGGGCATCGCCGGTCAGGCGGTTCTGGGCAACATCATGGCATCGCTGCAGATCGCGCTGGCCAAGCCGGTGCGCATCGGCGACAGCGTGATGTTCGAAGGCCACTGGGCCTATGTCGAAAGCATCTATTACACGTTCCTGCGCCTGCGCACCTGGGACGAGCGGCGCATCATCGTGCCGGTCAAGCATTTCGTCTCGCAACCCTTCGAGAACTGGTCGGTCAAGGATGCGCGGGTGATGAAGACCATCATCCTGTTTCTCGATCACCGCGCCGACGTGGCGATGCTGCGCGACGTGTTCATCGAGATCGCAAAGCAGGACGACGGCGTGGTGGATCACGACACGCTGGCGGCAAACGTCACCGAGCACACGGCGCAGGGGCAGGAAATATCGTTCTTCGCGATGTCACCCGACCCCTCGACCGGCTGGAGCACGGCGATGCGTCTGCGCGAGGCGCTGCTGGAGCACGTGCGCGAGCATCATCCCGATTGGTGGCCGCGCGAGCGCGTCGATGCCGAAAGCGAATCCGCCGCCGTCGCGGCCGTGGCTCATGACGGCAAGGCGGCGGCGCGGTCGTAGCGGGCCAGCGCCAGCGACAGCAGGACCGCCACGGCGCAGAGCAACGTCATCGTCCAGACGGCGGCATACCAGCTTTGGACGATGTCAAAGGTCACGCCCACCAGCATCGGCCCCGCGATCTGCCCCATTGCCGCGCCCTGATAGATCATCCCCGACAGCACCGGCGCCTCGTCCGGATGCCGCGCCAGACGCCCGACCGATGTCCAGATCACCGCCGCCGGCAGCCCCGCGGCCAGCGCAAAGCCTCCCATCGCCGCGTAGCGCACCATATGCGATGCATCATCGGCCAACATGATCCACGGCGTCGCCAGCATCACGCCGAAGGCCATCAGCAACAGCCGCGCCGCCGGAACGCCGCGGTCCAGCCATTGCCCGCCGATCACGTTGGTCGGCACAAGGCACAGCATCGCCAGCAACGCCACCAGATTGGCCCGCGCCGGGGCCAGACCCATCGTGTCGACAAGGATGGTCGGCAGAAATCCCATGTAGATCAGGCTGGTGCCCGAGAACACGGCGAACAGCGCGGCCGTCAGCAGCACTTCGGGGCGCAGAACGACAGACTTGCGCAGGCGAAAGCGCGTGGGCGCCGTGGCCGGGCGCGGCACGATCCGCCACAGCGCACCCAGCGCGATCAGCGGCAGGACGGCCGTGACCACGAACAGGCCACGCCAGCCGACAAGGTCGAGCGACATTGCCGCCACGCCCATCGCCATGGCCACACCCAGCGGCATCCAGACCGCCCAGATGCCCAGCGCCAGCGATTGCTGCCGGGTTCCCGCGCCCATGCGCACCACGGCCGGAAAGGCCGTCGTCGAGAGGGTAAAGCCCAGCGCCTCGATCAGTCGACTGCCCAAAAGCGCACCCGGCGACGGCGCCGCCGCGCCGAGCAGCGACCCGATCGCCATCAACACCAGCCCGAGACTGGCCGAGCGCCGGATGCCCATGCGGCCCGAGATCACGCCGAACCCGATGCCCACGCTGGCCGCGATCAGGCTGATGAGCGAGATGTAGAGCGCAAGGAACGACACGTCCGCGCCGAATTCGGCCCGAATCAGCGGCAGCGCCGAGGACGCCTTGCCGACCTGCATCGCGCCGGCCGCGCCACCGAAGGTAGCGACCAGCACAACCGGCCAGTCGGTCCGCAAATCGCTGGCCGCCCGCGTTTCAGCCGTCATTGCATGGCGGCGTCACCGGGCGGACCCGAAATGATACGCGTGCACCGGCTCGATCGCCGGTCGCTCGGCCACCTTCTGCGCGATGTTCGCGATGCGGGGAAAATGTTCGCGCATATGGGCGTCGTCGCCTTCCCATTGCACCAGCATCCACAGATAGATGTCGAGAACCGAGAATTGCCGCCCCATGAACCACGGTCCGGTGCTCGAAACCTCGTTCAGCAATTCCCAATGCCGGTCCAGATGGTCACGCGTCGCCTCGCGCACCGGTTCGGGATCGCCGGTTGTGTAGCGCTGGGGGAAATCGCGACGCAGGTAAGCCTCGTAGATGTTCACCGCTGCGAAATTCAGCCAGCGGATCATCTGGAAATGCGCCGAACTGGACAACGCCGGCGCAATGTCGGCCTCGGGGTGCATGTTGGCCAGACACAGCAGCGTGGCCGCGCTTTCGGTCAGCACGCTGCCATCGTCCAGAACCAGCGTCGGCACCTCGCCGCGCGGGTTGATGGCCAGAAACCAGTCTGTTTGCGTATCCTCCGGCAGATTGCCGATTTCGATGATGTCGACCGGCGTACCGATCTCGGCAAGCGTCGCACGCACGCAGGCGCCGCCGCTGCCCCTGCTGTCAAAAAGTCTCATGCCTGTTCCTTTGCATCCGCGCCCGGGCTTTGGGCGGCATTGTCAGGCAGGACGAAGGCGAGGTCAAACCTTGCGGCGGGGACGGGTCGCCATCGGCGGACGCGCCCCGCGTCAGAACCAATAGGGCACGATCCCGTAATGCTCGTAAATCCGCGCATGCATGTCCTCATCGCGCTGCCAGCCATCGTTTCGGGCCGGGGCGGATTCCAGCTGTTCCTTGGTGATGTCGGTGACGAATCCTTTGCGCTCCTCGTCGTAACGCAGGGATTTCCACGGAATCGGGTGTTCTTCCTGCGCAAGACCGAGAAAGCCGCCGAAATCCATCATCACATAGGCGACATTGCCGGTTTTCTTGTCGATCATCATGCGACCGATCGTCCCGACCTTGTCGCCGCCGGTGCCATAGACATCGGTGCCTTCCACGTTGTCGGACGAAACCATCGGGTCGGGGTGAACATCGCGCGTCACTGCGGTCTGGGTCATGGGGAACCTCCTGTCCTGATGGGGGACAAACGCACATTGCCGCGCCCGGGTTCCCCGGCAAGGCGGGACGTAACGCCCGGCAATCAGCGATTGCGTTGACGCATCGCGCACCGCATGATTGCGCCGGAAAATACCGCCGGGCGGGTCGCCCACCGAAAAAGGAGATACGCCGATGAGCATCAAGAACGTGCTGGTGGCCTATACCGGTCACGACACCAGCATGTCCGCGCTGCGCCACGCGATCAAGATCGCCGACCATCACGATGGATGGCTGACGGCGGTGCTGGGATACGGACAACCGCCGATGGAACGGCGCATGGCCGCCTATCTGCCCCGCGACATGCTGGTGTCCCTGCGCGAATTCGATCGCAAGCAGATCGACAATGCGCGCGCCACGTTCCAGGCCACGGTCGCCGAACACGGGCGCGCGGACAAGGCATCCTTCGTGGATCTGGATATCGAACACGGCGCGCCGCTGGCGGATTTCGCGCGCACTTTCGATCTGGTGGTGATGGGGATGCACCGGCCCGGCTCGACCGATGCGCACATGGCCGCCAGTCCCGACCTGATGGCGCTGCACAGCGGTCGCCCGGTGCTGGTGGTTCCGGCGGATTTCGACGCGCCGGGCCTGGCCGAGAACATGCTGCTGGCCTGGGACGGCAAACGCGCCGCCGCGCGCGCCGTGGGCGATGCAATGCCCCTGCTGCGCGAGCGCGGGCGCGTGACCGTCCTGACCATCGGCAGCAAACCTGCGCCGGGAACCGATCAGTTGATCGCGAACCTGCGCCATCACGATGTCGATGCGCGGCACGTGCATCAGGCCAGGAAAGGCTCGGTGGGGCGCACGATACTGCAGACCGCCGATTCCGAGGGCGCCAAGGCCATCGTCATGGGCGCGTTCGAACACAGCAAGTTTTCGCAGGACCTGTGGGGCGGCGTGACGACCGACGTGATGCGCGATGCCCACGTCCCGGTCTTCCTTTCGCACTGAGATAAAAGCACACGAAAAGGACAAACATGAAACTCAGCATCATCACCACCTCGACCCGCCCCGGCCGCGTCGGCGGGGCCGTCGCCGAATGGGCGGTGAGTCATGCCCGCAAGCACCCCAACGGTTTCGACATTCAGGCGGTCGATCTGGCCGAACTGGACCTGCCGCTGATGGACGAACCCCGCCACCCGCGGTTTCAGGACTACAAGCACGAACACACGAAACGCTGGAGCGCCATCGTCGATGGTTCGGATGCCTTCGTCTTCGTGCTGCCGGAATACAACTTCGTCGCGCCGCCCGGCTTTTTCAACGCGGTGGATTACCTTTACGCGGAATGGAACTACAAGCCTGCGGCCTTCGTCAGCTATGGCGGGATTTCCGGTGGCATGCGCGCGGTCGAGACGGCCAAATCCATCCTGACGACAGTCAAGGTGGTGCCGATCCCCGAGGGCGTGGTCGTGCCGATGGTCTCGCGCAGCGTCGAGGACGGGGTGTTCACACCGTCGCAGATCAACGAAAGCGCCGCGGACACCATGGTGAGCGAACTTGCCCGGTGGACAAAGGCCCTGCGCCAGTTGCGCGACTGACGCAAGGCCGGTTGGCTGCCCCGTCACGGGGCAGCCGGCGGATCATATGACGCGCACCTGTGCGCCGACCGGCGTGATCCCGAACAATTCCTCGATCTGCTCGTTATAAAGACCGATGCAGCCATCCGACGACAACCGCCCGATCTTGCGGGTGTCGTGGGTGCCGTGAATCAGGTAGGCGGGCCATGTGAAATACATCGCATGGGTGCCCAGCGGGTTGTCGGGACCGGGCGGCATGTAATGCAGGTCGGGGTTGCGCTCGACCATGCTGGGCGTCGGGGTCCAGTCGGGTCCGACGCGTTTGCGCACGATCTTGGTATAGCCTCGCTTGGTCAGCTCTTCGCTGATCGGCACCGACGTCGGGAAAATCCGGTAATCGGACCCGTCCCCGCTCCAGAAATGCACGGCGCGCGACTGCGTGTCGCAAATCAGCGTCGCCTTGCCCAGATCGTCGAAATGGTCCTGCCAGTCCTGCATGCGGAAGCTGGACGCGTTGCGGCGCACGCCCTCAACGGGAGTTTCGGCGCGAACAAGCGACGGCATCGCCAATCCCGCCGCCCCTGCGGCGGCCATGGTCAAAAGCCCGCGTCTCGTATGGTTCCGGTTCATCTGTCTGCTCTCCTTTCTGCCCCTGTCACGGGTGGCGGCCGGCTGGCGCGCGAACCCATCCGGGGCTATTCACCCGGTTTCACTGTCTGCCGTGACTCGGCGGGCAGGCTTAAGGCAGGCTTAAGGTCATGCGCCGACAAGGCGACACCGAGCCAGGAAAGGATCACGGATGCGTGTGCTGATCGTCGAGGATGACGCGACGCTGGGCGACGGGCTGAGCGTCGGGCTGCGGCTGGCCGGGTTCACGCCCGACCTGGTGACCACCTGCGCCGATGCGCGCGCGGCGCTGGACACCGACGATTTCGGCGCCATGGTGCTGGACGTGATGCTGCCCGACGGCTCGGGCCGCGATCTGCTGGCGTCGCTGCGGGAACAGGGCGTGGATCTGCCGGTGCTGATGCTCAGCGCGCTGGACCAGGTGCGCGACCGGATCACCGGGCTAGACGCGGGGGCCGACGATTATCTGGGCAAGCCCTTCGATCTAGACGAGGTGACGGCCCGTCTGCGCGCGCTGTCGCGCCGCTCGGAGGGGCGCGCGCAACCCCAGTCGCACTGGAACGGCCTGACGCTTGATCCGTCGCGGATGGAGGGGCAGCTGAACGGCGCACCCTTGCGCTTCTCGCGCCGAGAATTCGCGATCCTGTCGGCGCTGATGGACCGCCCCGGCGCGATTTTGGACCGCGCCGCGCTGGAAGACCGGCTTTACGGCTGGCAGGAGGGCGTCGAAAGCAACGCCGTCGAGGTGCACATCCACAACCTGCGCGCCAAACTGGGAACGCGGTTCATCCAGACGGTGCGCGGTGTGGGCTATCGCCTGGCGCCCGAGGGCGCGCCATGAACTCGATCCGTCTGCGCCTGTTCCTGATCCTGATGCTGGCGACCGGGTTCGTCTGGCTGTCGGGCGTGGTGTGGACGCAGTATTCGACCCGCGCCGAGCTGCGCCGGGTGCTGGATGCCCGTCTGGCCGAGGCGGCGCAGATGGTGTCCTCGCTGATCTCGGACCGGCGCATCGACATTTCCGAGGCCACCGACCTTGCCGCCGGGCCGCAGCCGAACACCGTATCGGGATATTCCCACCGCCTGTCCTGCCAGATCTGGAGCCTTGACGGCACCCTTGTCGGGCGTTCGGGCGGCGCGCCCCAGGGGCGGCTGGCGGGCAATGTCACGGGTTTTGCCAACACGATGGTCGATGGTGCCGAATGGCGCGTGCATACGGTGGTGAACGCGGATCTGGGCCTGCGCGTCATGGTCGGCGACAGCCTTGCGGTGCGCAACCGGCTGGTCTCGGACGTGACCAAGGGGCTGATCCTGCCGGCGCTGCTGATCCTGCCGGCGCTGGCCGCGTTGATCTGGCTGAGCGTCGGGCGCGGTCTTGCACCGCTGAACCGCATGGCGGGGGCGCTGGCGGCGCGCGATGCCAGCGATCTCAGCCCGCTGGAAACGCCCTTGCGCGACGAGCTGCGCCCCTTTGGCGCGGCGCTGAACGGGCTGTTCGCCCGCGTCGCCTCGGCCCGTGCGCGCGAGCGGGATTTCACCGCCTTTGCGGCGCATGAACTGAAGACGCCGCTGGCGGGCCTGAAAACGCAGGCGCAGATCGCCGCCATGGCCGAAGACGACGACACCCGCCGCCACGCGCTGGCCCAGATCCAGACCAGCGTGACCCGCACAGATCGTCTGGCGCGGCAATTGCTGGACCTGACCCGCGCCGAGACGGTGCGCGACGATGGCGCCTCGGTCAGCGCGGCAACGGTGCTGCACGAGATCGCCGACGATCTGGCACGGATGGCGGAAACGAAATCGGTCGAGATTCGCCCTGAGATTCCGGACCGCGACGGCACCGTGATCGGCGATGCCGCGTTGCTGAGCGTGGCCTTGCGCAACCTGCTGGAAAACGCGATCCAGGCGGCACCCGAGGGCAGCGTCGTGGATCTGTCGCTGCACCGCGATAGTGGAAATCTGCGCATCGCCGTGAAGGATCGTGGCCCCGGCATTGCACAAACCGATCGCGCCCGCGCCACCGAACGGTTCTATCGCGGGGCGGATGCCGGCGCGCAGGGCAGCGGTCTGGGGCTGGCCATCGCCGCCGCCGCCGCCGGGCGGCTGGGCGGCACGCTGACACTGACCCCGCGCGACGGGGGCGGCGAATGTGCCATTCTGGTCCTGCCGGTGACGGGAACCTGAACGGCTCGCAGGCGTTCCCTCCGCTGATGACGGAGGATGCCCATGGCCCCACGCGCCACATGGAAGGGACAGTTGCGCCTGTCGCTTGTGTCGATTCCGGTCGAGCTTTACTCGGCCACCCGCAGCGGCGCCAAGGTGTCGTTCCGCCAGATCCACGCCCCGTCGGGCAAGCGGGTGCGTTACGAAAAGACGGTGCCGGGTATCGGCCCGGTGGATCGTGACGAGATCGTGAAGGGTTACGAGGTGGGCGACGACGACTACATCCTGCTCGACCCCGACGAGGTGGACGAGATCAAGCTTGAGTCGAAAAAGACGCTGGAGATCGTGCAGTTCGTCGGCAATTGCGAGATCCCGCCGCTTTATTTCGACAAACCCTATTACCTGGTGCCCGCCGACGAGCTTGCGCAGGACGCCTATCGCGTGGTGCGCGACGCGCTGCGGGCGGCCGAAAAGGTGGGGCTGGGGCAGTTGACCATGCGGGGCAAGGAATATCTGGTCGCCATCCGCCCCTGCGGCGACGGGCTGCTGCTGGAAACCCTGCATTATGCCGAGGATATCCGCGAGGCCGAGCCGATGTTCTCGCAGATCGAGGATGAGACGCCCGACGACGATTTGCTCGATGTGGCGACCTCGCTGATCGACCGCAAGACCGCGCCATTCGACGCCTCGGCCTTCAGCGACAGTTACGAGGCCGCGCTGCGCGATCTGATCGAGGCCAAGCGCAAGGACAAGAAGACCAAACGCGTCAGCACCGCCGGCGACAGCGGCAAAGAGGGCGAGAATGTCGTCGATCTGATGGCCGCGCTCAAGGAAAGCCTGAAAAAGGCCGAGGGCGGCAAGAAGAAGACGAAGAAAAAGGCCTCCTGACATGGCGAAAACCCCCGACCGACTGGCGGAATACAATGCAAGGCGCGATTTCTCCCGCACGGACGAGCCGCAGGGAAAGGCGGCTGCGGGGCAAGCGGACGCTCTGCGCTTCGCGGTGCAGAAACACGACGCGACGCGGCTGCATTACGATCTGCGGCTGGAATGGGACGGCGCGCTGCTGAGCTGGGCGGTAACGAAGGGGCCGAGCGCCGATCCCGGCGAAAAGCGCCTTGCCGTGCGCACCGAGGATCATCCGCTGGATTACGGCGATTTCGAGGGCACGATTCCCAAGGGCCAGTATGGCGGCGGCACGGTGATGTTGTGGGATACCGGCACCTGGCTTCCGCGCGGCGATGTGGCCGAGGGGCTGAAAAGCGGCAAGCTGAAAGGCGACATCCAGGGTCAGCGGATGCGCGGCGGCTGGGCGCTGGTACGGATGCGCGGCGGCGAAAAGCGCGAGAACTGGTTGCTGATAAAGGAGCGCGACGATTACGCGAGCGACGCCCCGGACGGGTTGACCGAGGATGATGTGACATCGGTCAAGACCGGGCGCAGCATGGACCAGATCGCCGACGGGGCCGAGGCGAAAGACCCACCGATCCCGGCACCGGACCGCGACAAGCCCCGCCCCAAATTCCGCAAGCCGCAACTGGCCACGCTGGTCGATGCGGCACCCGAGGGCGAGGACTGGATCCACGAGACCAAGTTCGACGGCTATCGCTGTCTCGCCGCGCTTGGCAAGGGCGGTCTGCGGCTGTTCACCCGCTCGGGCAAGGACTGGACCGATCGGTTCGCGGCGCTGGAGGGGGCGTTCGACCCCCTGCCCTGCGACAGCGCCCTGATCGACGGCGAGGTGATGGCGGCCAAGATAAACGGCTCGGCCTTTTCTGCGCTGCAATCGGCGCTGAGCGATGGCGACAAGCTGGTGTTCTTCGCCTTCGACCTGCTGGAAATCGACGGGCAGGACATGACCGGCAAGCCCCAGATCGACCGGCGCGAACGGCTGGCCGAATTGCTGTCGGGTGTGCCTCCCAATGGCCCGCTGCGCATCAGCGAGCATATCAGAGGGAACGGGGCGGAGGTGTTCGCGCGCGCCTGCAAGGCCGGGGCCGAGGGGATCATCTCGAAACGCGCCGACGCGCCCTATCGCGGCACCCGCACGCGGGACTGGCGCAAGGTGAAATGCACCAAACGGCAGGAATTCGTGATCGGGGGCTATTCGCCCTCGGACAAGGACCGCCCGTTTGCCTCGCTGCTGCTGGGCACGCCGGAGGGCGGCAAATTGCGCTATCGCGGGCGCGTGGGCACCGGGTTCGACGCCGCCGCGTTCGAGGCTTTGGGCAAGGCGATGACGCCGCGCAAGACCGCACCCTTCGACGAGGTGCCGCGCGACGTGGCGCGCAACGCCAAATGGGTGCGCCCCGATCTGGTGGCCGAGGTCGATTTCACCGAATTCACCGCCGATGGCCATATCCGCCACGGCGCCTATCTGGGTCTGCGCGAGGACAAGCAGGCAAGCGAGGTCACGATGGAACGCCCGCAGGAGTCCAAAATCGCCGGGGTGGAGCTGTCCAGCCCTGACCGCCCGGTTTTTCCCGATGCCGGTTGCACCAAACGCGACGTCGCCCGCCACTACGAGCGCGCGGGCGAGCGGATGATCGCGATCATGGGTCACCGCCCGCTATCGCTGCTGCGCTGTCCCGACGGGATTGCGGGCGATTGTTTCTTCCAGAAACACGCGCCCAAGGGCTTTCCCGATGCTCTGCAACATGTCCAGATCGAGGAAAAGGACGGCAAGCGCGCTGATTATCTTTATGCGACGCGCACGGAATCGCTGGTGGCGGCGGCGCAGATGGGCACGGTCGAGTTCCATATCTGGGGCGCGCGCACCGACCGGCTGGAACGGCCCGACCGGCTGGTTTTCGATCTGGATCCGGACGAGGGGCTGGACTGGGCCGATGTGCGCGCCGCCGCCTTCGACATGCGCGACCGCCTTGGCGATCTGGGGCTGGCCTCGGTGCCGGTGGTGACGGGCGGCAAGGGCGTGCATGTCTGTGTCGTGCTGCGCCGCAACCACGGCTGGGAGACGGTCAAGGGATTTGCCAAGACGCTGGCGCATGTGATGGCCGCGCACGAGCCCGAGCGCTACACCGCCGCCATGTCCAAGGCGAAACGCAAGGGGCGCATCTTCATCGACTGGCTGCGCAACGAGCGCGGGCAGACCGCCATCGCCCCCTATTCGCTGCGCGCGCGCAAGGGAGCGCCGGTGGCGATGCCGGTCACCTGGGACGAGTTGCACGACCTGCAGGCCCCGAACGGGTTTTCCATGGGCGACACGCGCGAGCGGCTGGAAGACCCCTGCCCCTATCTCGACGCGCTGGACGACCTGCAATCGCTGACCCAGGACACCGTGGCGCGACTGGAGACGTGGAGCGAAGAAGGCTAGAGCCGCAGCACCAGCCGATCCCTCCTGGCGCGCGAACAGCAGGTCATCATGCGGTTGCCGGCGGCGCGTTCGGATTGCGTCAGCACCTTGTCGCGGTGGTCGATCTCGCCCTCGGCGACCTCGGCCTCGCACGAGCCGCACAGCCCTTCGCGGCAATCGCAGGGCACGTCGATCCCCGCCCCGGTCAGCGCGTCCAGCACCGTCTGGTCGGCACGGACCGTCACGTCGCGGTCGGAATCGGCCAGATGCACGGTGAAGGCATGTTCCTTTTCCGGGTCCAGCGTGGTGTCGGTGGCGGTGAAATTCTCGAAGGTCAGCCAGTTTTCCGGCCCGTCTGCGGTCAGGCGATCGAGTTCTTCCAGCATCCGGTCCGGACCGCAGGCGTAGATTTTGCCGTCGCGGGGGAACCCGGCGACAATCTCCGCCAGGTCCATCCGCTTGCCCTCGTCCTTGGCGTGGACATGTAGTGCGGGGCCGTGATCGCGCGTGGCGCGGTCGAGAAACGCCATGCCGGCGCGGTTGCGGCCGGCGTAATGCAGGACATAGCGTTTGCCCAGTTCCTTCAGCCGGTCGGCCATCGCAAGGATCGGAGTGATGCCGATGCCGCCAGCGACCAACAGGTAATCATCCGCGCTTTCATCCAGCCGGAAATGGTTGCGCGGCCCGGCCACGTGCAGGATGTCACCCGGCTTGATGCTGTCGTGGAAATGCCGCGATCCGCCGCGTCCTTCGGGTTCGTTCAGGATGGCGACGCGGAAGGTGCCGCCCTCCTCCACCGTGCCGCAAAGCGAGTATTTGCGCGTGACCGGCCCCGAAAACAGGTCGATATGCGATCCCGCGCTCCAATCCGGCAGGGCGCCGCCCTCGGGGTCTTCCAGCCGCAGGTGCAGGATATTGCCCTCGCCCCGATGCGCCTCGGCGACGCGCAACCGGCGGCGGATGTCGGATTTCGCGGGCGGGCCGATGGGAAAATCGCGGGCCTTGTCAGGCGACGGTTCGGGCGTCTGCGCGGTGTCCCATTCCACCCAAAGCTCTTTCGGCCCGCGGAACGAGGTGTTGGGCACATAAGCGAATTCCTGATCGCAAAGGCGCAAATGCGGCAGGCGGCGGGTCAGTTCCTCAAGAAAGATGCGCATCTCCATGCGGGCGATGTTCTTGCCCATGCATTGATGCGCGCCGTAGCCGAAGGTCAGGTGCTCGGACGCGTTGTCGCGGTAAAGGTCCAGCTGGTCCGGGTTCTCGAAGGCGCGTTCGTCATGGTTGGCCGAGGCCTGCACGATCAGCAGCTTGCCGCCCTTGGGGATCGCGACACCGCCCACAACCGCGTCATCGGTGGCGATGCGCCGCCACGCCACGGCGGAACCGGCGACGCGCAGACATTCTTCAACCGCGTTTGGGATCAGGCCGGGATTTTCGACCAGTTCGCGCCATGCCTTGCCGTCCTGCAACAGCGTCTTGACCGCATTGGCCGAAGCATGGGCGGTGGTTTCATGCGCCGCCACCAGGATCGCCATCATCATCGAATGCAGATAGCTGTCGGTGACGATATCGGGATGCAGCTTGTTCTGGCGGATGCTGTCATACATCCAGCCCTGCCCATCGGGATTGGCGCGCATCTTGTCCAGGATCCGCCCGGAAGCCTGCCAGAAGCGGCCGACGCTTTCGGCGACGTGCAACTGTTCGTCCCTGGACGGGCGGCCCCACGTATTCACCGTATGGGCGACGGAAAAGGATTTCAGTTCCGCGATGTCGTCGCCGTCCACGCCGAGAAAGCGCAAGGCGACCTCCATCGGCACTTCCCAGAACAGGTCGGCGACCAGATTGGCGCGGCCCTTGTCGATGAAGCGGTCGATCGCCTGCCGCGTCAGGCGGCGCACCATCGGCACCTGACGTTCCAGGTTGGCGGGCAGGAACGCATCCATCAGCAGGCGGCGGCGCTGCATGTGGTCGGGCTCGTCCTCGTTCACCATGGTGCGGTTCAGGGCATAGCCATAGGATTTCAGGATCTCCCCGGCCTCGGGCGGCGCGGGCGAGATCTTTTCCAGCGCGATCGAGGCCGAGAACAGGATCGGGTCGCGAAACACCGCCTTCACGTCCTCGTAGCGGCTGACCACCCAATAGCCGAGCTTCTCGCTGTAGAATACCGGCTCTTCCTCGCGTGACCAGCGCAGGGAATCCGCCGGGTCTGTCTGATAGGGCGCATCGAACGGATCGAAGGCACGCGCCTTTTGCGAAAACGGACAGCCGGTCGCGGCATCGGTGACGGGGCAGACGGCTTTTGTCATAAATTTACCTTTATCGCACGTTTCGTTTAATTATAGTGAAAACGGGATTTCCGGGTCAAGCGAGTCGACCTGAGCAGCGCGCGAAAAGGGCATCGCAATGAGCAAACTCCAGACACTGGACCGCGGGCTGATCGCATTGTCGGCAATCGCCGAACGCGCCGACGGGCTGACCATCGCGGAACTGGCCGAACATCTGGAGGTGCACCGCGCCATCATCTATCGCATCGTCGAGACGCTGGAGGCGCATCGCCTTGTGGTGCGCGGGGCGCGCGGGCGGATCGTGCTGGGCGGTCAGGTCGTGGCGCTGGCCGCGCGGTTCCATCCGCAACTGCGCAACATGGTCCTACCCGCGCTGGAGAAACTGGCCGCGCAGACCGGGGCGACCGCATTCTGCAGCATCGCCGAGGGCGCGTTCTGCACCGCCATCGCCACCGCCTCGGATCATACCGGCGTGATTCATCTGGGCTATCGCGACGGCAGCCGCCATCCGCTGACGCAAGGAGCGGCCGGCATCGCCATCCTGTCGGGCCGCGCCGCAACGCGCGCCGACAGCGACGCCATCCGCACCGCGCGCAGCCGAGGATATTCGCTGACGCGGGGCGAGTTGCAGCCCGGTGCGGTCGGCCTTGCGGTGCCGGTTTGTCTGGGCGCGCGGGCCGAAGCATCGGTCGGAATCGTCACGCTGAACGATCTGGACGAAGCCGCCTGCGCGCCCATGGTCATGGCGGTGGCGGACGGGCTGACGACCCAGTTCGCGGCGCTGGAATAGAGGTGTTATCGAAAAACGTTGAATAAAAACAACATTCTCACGTCGCTGGTTGACAGTCGAAAATCCGGCGGGCATCGTAAAAACGGTTCGTGACCTGCCCGGCGCCATGCGTAGGCAGCGGCACAGGCATCGCATGCGCGCCGACGCGGCCCTCGTGGCCGGCATCGCGCGGCGACAACGAAAATGAAGTTGCAACAGGAGTTTTTCGCATGAGAATTTCGAATTCGCTGAAACTGGGCACCGCGCTGACCGCCCTTACGCTGTCGCTGGCGGGTGCTGCCAACGCCGAGTCCTGGCGCTATGCCTTCGAGGAGGCGATGGATGAGGTTCAGGGCAAATTCGCACAGAAATTCAAGGAAGAGGTCGAGGCCAATTCCGACCACACCATCCAGCTTTTCCCGTTCGGCACACTGGGCGAAAGCGCCGACATCATGGAGCAGACCCAGGCCGGTATTCTGCAATTCGTCGATCAATCGCCTGGTTTCACCGGTTCGCTGATCCCCGAGGCGCAGATCTTCTTTGTGCCCTACCTGCTGCCGCAGGACGAGGACAAGGTGGCCGAGTTCTTCCGCACGTCAAAGGCGATTCATGAAATATTCCCCGAGCTTTACGCCGAACAGGGGCTTGAACTGCTGGCCATGTTCCCCGAAGGCGCGGTCGGTATCACGACGAAAGAGCCGTTCAAGACGCCCGAGGATCTGGACGAGATGAAGATCCGCGTGATGACCAATCCACTGCTGGTGGAAAGCTACAAGGCGTTCGGCGCAACTCCGACCCCGCTGCCAACCGGCGAGATCTATGGCGCGCTGCAAACCGGGCTCGTTCAGGGGCAGGAAAACCCGACCTTCTACATCGAATCCAGCAAGTATTACGAGGTGAACGATTACCTGACCTATATCGGTCACAACAACTTCACGTCGGCGGTGATGGCCAACAAGGATTTCTTCGACGGTCTGTCCGATGAAGACAAACAGGTCGTCCGTGACGCATCCGACGCTGCGTTCGAGTATATTCTAGACTATCAGCGCGGCCTGACCGAGGAATCCATCGAGGCTATCAAAGAGGCCAATCCCGATATGGTGGTCACATTCCTGACCGAAGAAGAGCGCGAGCCTTTCAAGGAAACCGCGACGCAGGTCGAGGATGCCTTTATCGAGATGACCGGCGAGTCGGGTCAGAAGATCCTCGACCAGATGAAAGAGGATCTCAAGGCGGTCGAGTGATACCTGAAACTGCGGGCGGGCGTCACGGGCGCCCGCCTTTCCCTTCTTTTCAGGCAGGAACAGGCGCTTGACCGAGCATCATCAGTCGCAGACCCAATCGCAGACCGACACCACCTCGACCGACGATCCGCCCACGGCGGCCTATCGATCCGATCTGCCGGGTCTGCTGGGCACACTCGACAACGCGATAAGCCGGGTCGAGGCCGTCATGCTGGCGGCCGGCGTGCTGCTGATGGCGGCGAATACCATCGCAAATGTGGTGGGGCGTTTCGTGCTCCAGTCCAGCATCTTCTTTTCCGAAGAACTGAACCGCATCCTGATCATCCTGATCACCTTCGCCGGCATCTCCTATGCGGCGCGGCACGGTCGCCATATCCGCATGTCGGCGATCTATGACGCGCTGCCTGCGAAGGTGCGCAAGTTGCTGATGATCGTGATCTCGCTGGTCACGGCGGTCTTCATGTTCGGTCTGGCATGGTATGCGCTGCAATACATCCTGACGCAGGCGGGGCGCGGACGGGTGTTGCCCTCGCTGCAAATCCCGGTCTGGCTGATCTATGTCTGGGTGCCGGTCGGGTTCTTCATGACCGGCGCGCAATATCTGCTGACTGCGATCAAGAACATGATTCAACGCGACATCTATCTCTCGACCAACGTGCTCGAGGGATATGATGACGACGAATTCGAAGTCTGAGGGGCGCGCGGCATGGCCATTACCATTTTCTCCATCATGATCGTCCTGCTGCTGCTGGGCTTTCCCATGATGATCCCGCTGATCGTCGGCGCCTTCGTCGGTTTCTACTCGTTGTTTGGCGGGATGGGGCAGATGGAAACCATGGTGCAGCAGATGATGGGCGGAATCCGCCCGGCCTCGCTGATCGCGGTGCCGATGTTCATTCTGGCCGCCGACATCATGACGCGCGGCCAGTCGGCGGGGCGCCTGATCGATCTGGTGATGTCCTTTGTCGGGCACATGCGCGGCGGGCTTGCCGTATCCACCGCCGCCGCCTGCACCATGTTCGGCGCGGTGTCCGGTTCGACACAGGCCACCGTGGTCGCCATCGGCTCGCCCCTGCGCCCGCGCATGCTGAAAGCGGGCTACAAGGACAGTTTCATTCTGGCGCTGATCGTCAATTCCTCGGATATCGCATTCCTGATCCCGCCCTCGATCGGGATGATCATCTATGGCGTCGTCTCGAACACGTCGATCGCCGAATTATTCATCGCCGGGATCGGACCCGGCCTGCTGATCCTCGTGCTGTTCTCGATCTATTCCTGGATCTACGCGGTCCGCAACAAGGTCCCGACCGAGCCTAAAACCTCGTGGAAGGAGCGTCTGATCTCGGTGCAGCGCGCGCTTTGGCCGCTGGGCTTTCCGGTCATCATCATCGGCGGCATCTATGGCGGCATCTTTTCCCCCACCGAGGCGGCGGCGGCCTGCGTGCTTTACGCGCTGTTCCTTGAAATGGTGGTGTTCCGCGAGCTTGATTTCGCCGGGCTTTACGACACCGCCAAATCCACTGGGTTGATCACCGCCGTCGTGTTCATCCTGGTCGGCGCGGGCGCGGCGTTTTCCTGGGTGATCTCGTTCGCGCAGATCCCGCAGGCCATTCTGGCAGGCATCGGCATCGACGAGATGGGCCAGATCGGCGTTCTGGTGGTGATCTCCATCGCGTTCTTCATCGGCTGCATGTTCGTGGATCCCATCGTGGTGATCCTTGTGCTGGTGCCGATCTTCGCGCCGGTGGTCAACAGCGTCGGACTGGATCCGGTGCTGGTTGGCACGATCATCACGCTGCAGGTGGCGATCGGGTCGGCCACGCCGCCCTTCGGTTGCGACATCTTCACGGCCATCGCCGTTTTCAAACGGCCCTATATCGACGTGATCCGTGGCACGCCGCCCTTCATCATCATCCTGCTTGGCGTGTCGGCGGCGCTGATCATGTTTCCGCAGATCGCCCTGTTCCTGCGTGATCTGGCCTTTGCCAAGTAAGGAAAGACCATGTTCAAGAAAATCCTCGTTCCTTTCGACGGATCGGTCAGCGGCGAAGAGGCGCTGCGCAAAGCGGCGCAACTGGCCAAGCTGTGCGATGCACGGATCACCATCCTGACCGTCTATCGCCACCACTCGATGCTGGAGGCGTCGTTTTCCATGGTGCGCGCGTCGGACCCCGGAAACATGGACGACAACATGCGCGAATACGCCCGCGAGGTGGCCGAGTATGGCAAGAAGGTTCTGACCGACGAGGGCATCACCGACATGCGCGCCTTCGCCAAGGTCGGGCAACCGGCGCGCACCATCGTGGCCTTCGCGCGGCAGCACGAACACGACCTGATCATCATGGGCAGCCGCGGCATGGGCTCGGTCGAGGGCTATCTGCTGGGCAGCGTGTCGCACAAGGTTACCGGCCTCGCGCCGATGCCGGTCATGGTGGTGTGACACCGCGCCCCTTTGCCGGGAAAATCCGCGGTTGATTAGTAAATAATACATATTATATATGCGCGATACAAATTTGGATTCGCGCATCATGAAACCCCTGATCGACCCCGAAAGCCCGGCCTTCCTGCTGCTCGACATCTCGCGCATGATCCGGGCCGAGTTCGAGCGCCGCGTCGCCGCCGCGGAGCTTGGCATCACGCCCGGCGAGGCGCGCACATTGGCGACGGTGGCGCGGTCGGGGCCGATCCGGCAGAATTGTCTGGCCGATGTCTCGGCGCAAAGCCGGATGAGCGTCACGGTATATCTCGACCGTCTGGAAGCGGCCGGTGTGATACGCCGCAGCCCCGACCCCGACGATCGCCGCGCCAAGGTCGCCGAAGTGACCGAGGCCGCAGAACCGCTGTTGCGGGCGCTGAAATCCATCGGGGACGAGGTGCGCGCGGGCATGCGCGGCGCCATGTCGGACGACGATTGGGACCGGTTCCGCGATAGCCTGCGCATGATACGCAACAACCAGATCGCATCCCGTCAGGCCCGCAAAACCGGAGGTGCCGCATGAGCGTTGCCGAACCCGCAATGATCCGCCCCGACGCGCCGCGGATGAGCGCGCTGCGCGTCAGCCTGATCGGTGCGCTGTTCGTCGCAATCGGGCCCATCGGCATGGCGCTCTATACACCTGCGATGCCGGAAATCGTCCACGCCTTCGGCACGACGCAAGGCGTGGTCAAGATGACCCTGACACTGTATTTCGCCGGGTTCGCCTTCGCCCAGCTCATCGCGGGGCCGGTCTCGGACGCGCTGGGGCGGCGGCCGATCATCACCGCCTTCATGGGCATCTTCGGTGGCGCCAGCCTGCTGGCCCTGTTCGCGCCCAATATCGAGGTCTTTCTGATCGCGCGGTTCCTGCAGGGCGTCGGCGCGTCGGCCGGTGTGGCGATTTCGCGCGCCATCGTGCGCGACCAGTTCAAGGGCAACGAATCCCCGGAGATCATGAACCTGATCGGCATCATCCTGGCCATCGCCCCTGCCCTGTCGCCGACCATCGGCGGGGTTCTGGTAACCTGGGCGGGCTGGCAATCGCTGTTTCTGGCGATGACGCTGTTCGGCGGTTTCGTCGTCGCCGTCACCCATTTCGGGCTGCATGAAACCGTGATCGCTGATCGCTCGCGCCTGAAACTGCGCGCGCTGATGCGGTCCTATGGCGCGCTGTTTGCCAGCCGCCATTTCATGACGGCGGCGCTGACCATCGCGGGCGCGCTGGGGGCGGTCTATACGCAGGCCACGATCCTGCCCTTCATCCTGATGGGCGATCTGGGCCTGTCGCCGGCGCATTTCGGGCTGGCGATGATATTGCAATCGGGCAGCTTTTTCATCGGATCGCTGACCGTGCGCCGCCTGATGAAGCGCTTTGACGCCAGCCGCCTCGTCGCGCCGGGGCTGGGCTTCATCCTGGCAGGCAGCCTCGCCTTCGTCACGCTGTTCTGGGGCGAGCCGAGCCTGCTGCGCGTCATGGGGCCGATCGGGCTTTACTCCTTCGGCGTTTCTTTCGTGATGCCGGCGATGACCACCTCGGCGCTTGCGCCGTTTCCCCATATCGCGGGGGCTGCCTCGTCGCTGATGGGATTCATGCAGATGGGCGCGGGGCTGGTCATGGGGTCGTTGGCCGCGCTGTTTCCCGATCCGGTGATCGCGGCGGCAGTGCTGATCCCGACGATGGGTGTCGTCGCCAGCCTGTCCTATGCGATCTTCCGCCGTCTCCCGGTATATGCCGAGCCGTGATCAGAGAGGCCGCTTGATCCAGCGCGCGATCACACCGACGATGCCCTCGCGGAACAGCATCACGCCGATCACGAAGATCACGCCCTGGATCACCGTCACCCACGCGCCGAAGGTCGCCAGATAGTTCTGCATCGTGACGATGATCGCCGCCCCCACCAGCGGGCCGAAAATCGTGCCCATGCCGCCCAGCAGCGTCATCAGAACCACCTCGCCCGACATGGTCCAGTGCACGTCGGTCAGCGACGCGAGCTGAAACACCTGCGATTTGGTCGCACCCGCCAGCCCGGCGAACGTGGCCGAGAGGGTGAATACCATCAGCTTGTAGCGGTTGACGTTGTAGCCTAGCGAGATCGCACGCGGCTCGTTCTCGCGGATGGCTTTCAGCACCTGCCCGAACGGCGAATGGACGATGCGGTAGAGCATCAGCACGCCACCGAAAGTCACGGCCAGCACGAAGAAATAGAGCGAGACGTTGTCGCGCAGTGAAATCAGCCCGAACAGATCGCCGCGCGGCACCGACTGGATGCCGTCCTCGCCACCGGTGAACTGCGCCTGAAGCGCCACGAAATAAACCATCTGCGCAAAGGCCAGCGTGACCATGGCGAAATAGATCCCCTGCCGGCGGATCGCCAATGCACCGATTGCCAGCCCCAGGATCGCCGCAGCCACGGTGCCGCTCAGCACCGCGAGTTCCGGCGTCAGGCCCCAGACCTTTGCGGCGTGGGCGGCGACATAGCTGGCGCTTCCGAAAAATGCGGCATGGCCAAAGGACAGCAACCCGCCAAAGCCCAGCAACAGGTTGAAGGCCGCCGCGAACAGCGCGAAACACATCAGCTTCATCGCGAAGACGGGATAGACCATGAAGGGCAGCACCGCCAGAAACACCAGCAGCACAAGGAAGATGATCTTGTGCAGCATCGGCATTCCCGCCTGCTGCGCCGCCGGACGCGTGATGCCGGTATCGCTCATCGCCATCAGGCGGCCCTCCCGAACAGCCCTTCGGGCTTGAACAACAACACGATGGCCATGATGACGAAGATCACCACGGCCGAGCCTTCGGGATAGAACACCCGCGTCAGCCCCTCGATCAGGCCGAGGAAATAGCCCGTCAGGATCGCGCCCATGATCGACCCCATCCCGCCGATCACGACGACGGCAAAGACGACGATGATCAGATCCGCGCCCATGTTGGGATTGACCGAATAGATCGGCGCGGCCAGTACCCCGGCGAACCCGGCCAGCGCCACGCCGAATCCATAGGTCAGCATGATCATCAGCGGCACGTTCACCCCGAACGCCCCGACCAGCACCGGATTTTCGGTCGCGGCGCGCAGATAGGCGCCAAGGCGGGTCTTCTCGATCATGAACCAGGTGCCGAAACAGACGACCAGCGAGGCCACGACCACCCAGCCGCGATATTTCGGCAGGAACATGAAGCCAAGGTTATATCCACCCGACAGCGCATCGGGGATGCGATAGGGCAGACCGGAAATGCCGTAATAATTGCGGAACAACCCCTGGATGATCAGCGCCAGTCCGAAGGTCAGCAGCAGCCCGTAGAGGTGGTCCAGATGGTAAAGCCGCGACAGCATCAGCCGCTCCAGCACGATGCCGAAGACGCCCACGATCAGCGGCGCGAGGATCAGCGCCGGCCAGTAACCGATACCCGCATAGTTCAGCAGCATCCACGCCACGAACGCCCCCATCATGTAGAGCGCGCCATGGGCGAAGTTGATGATGTTGAGCAGGCCGAAAATCACCGCCAGCCCCAGCGACAGCACGGCGTAGAACGACCCGTTGATCAGGCCCAGCAGCAACTGGCCCAGCAATGCCTGCGGTGGAATACCAAGAAGTTCGAACATGCGGGCCTTTCCGTCGTCAGCCTGTTGCACGATGCGCCGGACAATTCCGGCGCATCGTCGCGTTGCTTATTCCTTGGTGAAATCGCATTCGTCCAGCATCGGCAGGAACGCCTGATCGCCGGGAATGGTCGAAACCTTCTTGAGCAGGTCCCATTCGCCCTCGGATTCGTCGGGGGTTTTCACTTCGAACAGATACATGTCGTGCACAGCGCGCCCGTCGCCGCGCACCTGCACCTGGCCCATCAGCGCGTCCTCATAGGGGTTTTCCTTCATCCAGGCGGCGATTTGGTCGCCATCGGTGCCGCCCGTGGCCTCGACAGCGCCAAGATAGTGCATCACGGCGGAATAAACGCCCGCATGCACCATCGACGGCTTCTTGTTCATCTGCTCCTCGAACCGGGCCGACCAGTCGCGGGTTTCGTCGTCGGTGTCCCAGTAGAAGGCGCTGGTCATCTGCAGGCCTTGCGCCGTCTGTGCGCCCAGCGCATGGATGTCGTTGATGAAGATCAGCAGCCCGGCCAGCTTCTGCCCCGCCTGCGTGATGCCGAATTCCGACGCCTGCTTGATCGCGTTGATGGTGTCGCCACCGGCATTGGCCAGTCCGATCACATCCGCGCCGCTGGATTGCGCCTGCAACAGGAAGGACGAGAAATCGGTCGCCGGGAACGGCACATCGACGCTGCCCACGACCTCGCCGCCGCTTTCCTTCACCACGTTCGACGTGTTTTCCTCGAGCGAATGGCCAAAGGCATAATCCGCCGTCAAAAAGAACCATTTCTTGCCGCCCGCCTCGGTCACGGCCTTGCCGGTGCCGTTGGCCAGCGCGGCGGTGTCGTAGGTCCAATGGATCGTGGTCGGCTTGCATTGTTCGCGCGTCAGTTCGGTCGATCCGGGTCCGGAGGCCAGGAACACCCCGTTCTTGTCCGCCGTGATCTGCGCAACGGCCAGTGCCACCGACGATGTCGGCACGTCCACGATGGCATTCACCCCGTCCTGATCGTACCACTGGCGGGCGATGTTCGAGCCCACATCGGGCTTATTCTGGTGGTCGGCGGAAATCACCTCGACGTTCAGCCCCTTTTCGGCCGCCTTGAAATCTTCGACCGCCATCCGCGTCGCAACGACCGAGCCTTCGCCGGCGATGTCGGCATAGACGCCCGAGCGGTCGTTCAGAACGCCCAGCTTGACGTCGATGTCCTGCGCAAGCGCCCCACCGGCGGCCAATGCGCCAAGCGCGGTTCCCAAGGCCAGTTTCCTCAGCATGTTTCTCTCCTCCTTGTTGTGGCGCGAAATCCGCGCCGGTTGTTTTCAGACGCCCAGATAGGCGTGCAGCTTGTCGATATTGGCATCCAGATCGCTGTTGGGGATCATATCGACCACTTTGCCCTGATCGACGACATAGTGACGGTCCGCAACCGATGCGGCAAAGCGGAAATTCTGCTCGACCAGCACGATGGTGAATCCCTCTTTCTTGAGCGCGGCAATCGTGCGCCCGATCTGCTGCACGATCACCGGCGCCAGCCCTTCGGTCGGTTCGTCCAGCAGCAACAGATGCGCGCCGGTGCGCAGGATGCGGGCGATCGCCAGCATCTGCTGTTCACCACCTGACAGCTTGGTGCCCTGACTGCGGCGGCGTTCCTTGAGATTCGGAAACAAGTCGAAAATCCGCTCGAGGCTCAGCCCGCCATCGGCGATGCGCGGCGGCAGCATCAGGTTTTCATCGACGTTCAGCGACGCGAAGATGCCGCGTTCCTCGGGGCAGATGGCAATGCCCAGCCGCGCGATCTGGCGGGGCTGCATGTTGATGATCTCGGTTCCGCGATAGGTGACCGTCCCGCTGCGTTTGCCCAATATCCCCATGATCGCCAGCAGGGTCGAGGTCTTTCCGGCCCCGTTTCGCCCCAGAAGGGTGACGACCTCGCCCTCGTTCACGTCGAAATCGACCCCGTGCAACACGTGGCTTTCGCCATACCAGCCGTTCAGGTTGCGCACGGACAACAGCGGCTTGGGGGATCGTTGCTCACTCATAACCCGCTCCGATATAGGCGTCGATCACCTCGGGCGATTTCGACACGGCGGCGTAATCGCCCTCGGCCAGGATCTCGCCGCGCGCCAAAACGGTGATCGTGTCCGACAGGTTGGCGACCACCGACAGGTTGTGTTCGACCATCAGCACGGTGCGGTTCTTGGCGACGCGGCGGATCAGCGCCGAAATGCGCTCCACGTCCTCTTGCGCCATGCCGGCCATCGGTTCGTCCAGCAACAGCATCTCGGGGCTGAGCGCCAGCGTGGCGGCGATCTCGAGCGCGCGTTTGCGCCCGTAGGACAATTCGGCGGCGCGGTGATGGGTGAAGTCCGACAGCCCGACCTCGTCGATATGGCTGCGGGCCTCGTCGTCAAACCGGCTCAGCTTCTTCTCCGAGCGCCAGAAATCATAGCTTTCGCCGCGCTTGCGCTGCACCGCGACGCGCACGTTCTGCAACACGCTGAGATCTGGAAACACGGCGGAAATCTGGAACGAGCGCACCATGCCCAGCCGCGCGATTTCGGCGGGGGGCAGTCTGGTGATGTCGCGCCCCTCGTAGGTGATGGTGCCGCGCGTCGGTTGCAGGAACTTGGTCAACAGATTGAAACAGGTCGTCTTGCCTGCGCCATTGGGCCCGATCAGCGCGTGGATCGAGCCTCGTTCGACCGTCAGATCGACGTTGTTGACGGCCACGAACCCCTTGAATTCCTTTGTCAGCCCGCGGGCTTCAAGCGCGATGCTCATGCGGCACGCACGCCTTCGCCTGATGTTGTCATGGCGGTCTGCTTCCTCATCCTCATTGGCTGCATTAGCGGGCAAGGTGGCATGGCCTGTCAAGATCGTTCTCCCTCCGCGCGGCGCTGACCATGCGGAAAGCGACAATTCAGCCCATCGCGCCTGGCAGCCACAGCACCAGCGCCGGAAAGGCGACCAGCAACACAAGACGCACGATATCGGCCAAGATGAAAGGCAGGATGCCGCGCACCACGGTGCCTTGCGTCAGCCCGCCGACCGTACCCTGCACGACGAACAGGTTCATCCCGATAGGCGGCGTGATCAGCCCGATCTCGGCCACGGTGACGACGACGATGCCGAACCAGACCAGATCGAACCCCAGATCCAGCGCGATCGGCGTCAGCAGCGGCACGGTCAGCAGGATCATCGACATCGAATCCATGAAACAGCCGAGGATGATGTAAAAGGCGAGGATCAGAATCGTGACCATCAGCACCGAAAGCCCGGCATTCTGTATGGCGGCGATCAGCATCTGCGGCAGGCCGGTGTTTTCCAGGAAGAAGTTGAACAATGCCGCGCCGATCAGGATGAAGAAGATCATTCCCGTCAGCGCCGCCGTTTCCACCACCGAACTGCGCAGCGTCTCGCGGGTCAGTCCGCCCATCAGCAGCGCCAGGACGAAAGCCCCCACCGCGCCCACCGCCGCCGCCTCGGTGGGCGAGAACCAGCCCAGATAGATGCCGCCGATTACCACTGCGAACAGCAGGATCACCGGCCAGATCCGCCCCATCAGCCGCAGCCGCCCGCGCCATTCGGTGCGCGGCGCCTTGGGCGCGACATCGGGATGCAACCAGACCTTGACCATGATCGCCCCGGCATAAAGCAGCGCGCCCAGCACGCCGGGGATCAGCGCGCCGATGAACAGCGCCCCGATCGAGCTTTGCGTGAGCAGCCCATAGATCACCAGCAGGATCGACGGCGGGATCAACACGCCCAGCGTTCCCCCCGCCGCCACCGTGGCCGATGCCAGCGACAGGTCATAACCGTGCCGCTTCATTTCCGGCATGGCGACGCGGCCGATGGTGGCGACCGTGGCCAGCGATGAACCGCAGATCGCCCCGAACAACGCCGAGGCGCCCACCGTGGTCACCGCCAGCCCGCCGCGCCGGTGGCCGATAAAGGCGTTGATGACATCGAAAAGCGACCGCGACAGCCCGGCATAGGACGCGAAAACGCCCATCATCACGAACAGGGGGATCACGCTGAAGGAATAGGGAAACAGCGATTCGAACGGGGTCGAGCCCAGCACATAGGCCGCCCCCGCCCAGCCGTTCAGCCACCAGTAACCCAGCACGCCGACCGCGCCCATCGCCACCGCCACCGGCAGGCCGAAGGCGATCAGAACCAGCGCGCCCACGAATCCGGCAAGACCCAGCCATGCGTCGCTCATCCGTCCCGCCTTTGTCTGTAAGTATCTGCAAACGCGACAAGAACGCCGACAAGCGAGGCCGCCAGCCCGACCAGCAACGGATACCAGTACCACGCAATCGGAATGCCCAGTTGTTGCGATTTGTCACCGAACATGGTGCGGACCTTGAAGGTCTCGATCCCCTGCCAGAGCATCAGCGCGACCAGAACGAACGCCACCAGCGCGGCAAAGCCGTGAAACAGCAGCGCCGGAGCACGGGGCAGCGCGTCCAGCACGAAATCGACCCCGACATGCGCGCCAACCATGAAGGCATAGGGCATCACCAGCCACGCGCCCGTCATCACGAACAATTGCACCAGATCGACCACCCCGTCTATGGGCAGGCCGATGGTGCGGCCCAGAATATCGGCCACCGTGACCAGCGCGGCCCCGGCATAGGCCAGCACGCCAAGGGTGGCCAATACGCCAAGGATCCGCTTGATTGCCGTCAGCATCATCTTGCCCCCGCTCGCTCGAAACATGGCGGGCCGCACCGGCACGGCCCGCCGCCGTCCGGCGAAGTTACTGCTGCGCCGCGTATTCCGCCACAAGCTCCTGCATCCGCGCATAGATTTCGCGGGCGTCGTCGATGCCCTGACCTTCCAGCGTGTCGAGATAATCCTCGATCATCGGGGCGAGCGCCTCGCGCCAGCGCTGTCGCTCCTCCTCGGAGAGTTCGGAAATCTCGTGTCCGGCATCCACGGCCTCCTGACGGCCCGGCGCGTCCCATTCGTCCCACCATTGGTCGAACTTGGGCACCAGCGCATCGCCGGAATACTTGTCGATACAGGCCTGCGCCTCCTCGCTCAGCGCATTATAGGAGTTCTCGTTCATCACATAGAAGAACGACACCGTATAAGCCCCTGCATCCAGATGATATTTCAGCACCTCGTTCAGCCCGAAGGACTTGACCGGATCCCACGGGAACACCGTGCCGTCGATCACGCCGCGTTGCAGGCTTTCATAAACCTCGCCCGGCGGCAGGCCCTGCGGGGTCGCGCCAAGGAAAGTCAGCATTTCCGACACGGCGGGACTGGGCGTGCGGATGCGCAGGCCCTTCATGTCCTCCATGGTCTCGACCTTCTTTTCGTTGGTATGGATCAGACCGCCGTTATGGGCGTGTAGCGCCAGAACCTTCAGCCCGTTGTATTCCTCGGCCAGTTCGTCGGGCAGCATCTTCCACAAGGCGTAGGTCGCGGCACCCGCATCGTCGGTTAGGAACGGCATGTCGATGACCGATGTGCGCGGGAACCGGCCCCGCGGGATGCCGTGCAACCCGTGCGCGATGTCCACCACACCGGCCATGACCTGTTCCTGCTGGCGCGCGACATTGCCCAGTTGCGAGCCGGCCGGGAAGATCTCGAACGTGACCTCGCCATTGGTGCAGGCGCTGACGTCCTCGGTCCACGGCTTGATGAAATCGGTGTGGATGCCGTGGACCGAGGGCAGGTAATGGCTGACCTTCAGGGTCGTTTCAGCAGCTGCAGGCAGTGCCAGCGACAGGGCCAGCGCCGAGACGCCAAGGGTCGCCAGAGACTTGTTCATCATTCCGAATCCTCCTGTTTCGTATCTTTTCTTTCGGCTCGCGCGGCGCGCCGGCGACCGTTTTGGTGGAATCTTTATTCCACAAGGGACGGTTCTAGTCGATTATCCATTTACGGATCAAGATGTGCGATAATCGCACAAACACGCACGGATCGACGCCTTGCAATCCGGGACCGCGCTTGCCACGATTTGACCGACGACGCCGCGAACAGAAAGCATGCCCATGTCCTCCGATTTCGTTCACGGCCAAACAACGGCGCTGGTTCTTCAGGGGGGCGGCGCGCGCGGGGCCTATCAGGTGGGCGCGCTGCGTGCGATCTCGGAAATCTCGCCCCGGCGCAAATCGCCCTTCCCGATTGTCTGCGGATCGTCCGTCGGCGCCATCAACGCCGCACCGCTGGCGGTGTCCTCCAGCCATTTTCCGCGCGGCGTGCAGCGGCTCGAGACATTGTGGCGGTCGCTGCGCTCGGACTCGGTCTACGAGACGCGCACCGCCCCGCTCGTGGGCGCGGGTCTGCGCTGGCTGGGGACATTGCTGTTCGGCAAGCTGGGCCATGTCGGACCGGCCGCGCTGCTGGACAATGCGCCCCTCGCCCGCCTGCTCGAGGGCGAGGTGCATCCCGACGCGATCTCGCGCGCGATCGCCTGCGATGCGCTTCGGGCGCTGTGCATCACCGCGTCCAGCTATGACGAAGGCAAGGCCGTCAGTTTTTTCCAGGCCCATTCGACGCTGAAGGAATGGAGCCGCGCGCGCCGCCGTGGCGAACGCACCCGCATCACATCGCGGCATCTGATGGCCTCGTCCGCGCTGCCTTTCGTGTTCGCCCCGGTCGAGTTGGAGGGATGCTATTACGGCGACGGCTCCCTGCGGCTGACCTCGCCGCTGTCGCCCGCGATCCATGCCGGAGCCGACCGTATCCTGGTGATCGCCGCGCGCGATGATCTTCCCAATGACAAGCCGCAAACGCCCCATTCCAGCCCCAGTTTCGGCGAAATGGTCGGGCACGCGCTGGACATCCTGTTCAACGACAATCTGGATGCCGACCATGAACGGCTGACACGGATCAACCAGACGCTGTCCCTGCTGGATGACGAGGCCAGGCGAAAGACCCCGTTGCGCCAGATCGACTCGCTGATGCTGTCGCCCAGCCGCGATCTGCGCAACATCGCCAGCGACCATGCCACGGAATTGCCGCTGACGATCCGCCTGCTCATGCGCTCGATCGGGTCATGGGGCAGCGACGGGCGGCTGGTCAGCTATCTGCTGTTCGAACCGGGCTATATCGGCGCGCTGATCGACCTGGGCTATGCCGACACCATGGCGCGCGCCGACGAGATACGCGATTTCCTGCGCCGCTGAGACACACGAAATCGCGACCCGCCGAAGGTCCGATCATGTGGCGGGTGCGGGCGGCCGGTCGTCCTCGGTTTCTTCGTCAAGTTCGCGCTTGGCGATGAAGGTATAGAACATCGGCACCACGAACATGGTGAAGGCCGTGCCGATCAGGATACCGGTAAAGATCACCAGACCCATGGCAAACCGTGCCGAGGCCCCGGCCCCGCTGGCGGTGATCAGGGGAATCATGCCGAACCCCATCGCGGCCGTCGTCATCAGGATCGGGCGCAGGCGGGTCTTGGCGGCGGCGGTGATCGCCTCGCGCCGGTTCAGCCCGTGTTCCTCGCGTTGCTGGTTGGCGAATTCCACCATCAGGATGCCGTGCTTGGTGATCAGCCCGATCAGCGTGATCAACCCGACCTGCGTATAGATGTTGAGCGTGGACAACCCGAAGAACAGCGGCAGCATCGCGCCGAAGATCGACAGCGGCACCGACATCATGATGATCAGCGGATCGCGGAAACTTTCGAACTGCGCGGCCAGCACCAGATAGATCACCGTCAGCGCCAGCGCGAAGGCGATCAGGATGGTGTTGCCCTCGTCGACCTCAAGGCGCGATTGACCGGAATAGTCGATGAAGAAGCCATCGGGCATGACCTCGCGCGCGATGTTGACCAGTGCATCCAATCCGGTGCCGGTGGTGACGCCGGGAACCGGCAGGGCCGAGATGGTCGATGAGTTCAACTGGTCGAACTGTTCGATCGCGGATGCCGTCACATCGGTCGAGATGTTCACCACCGCCGATAGCGGAACCATGTCGCCGGTCACGCTGCGCACGAAGAATTCGCCCAGCTTCTCGGGGTTGTTGCGGTATTCCTCGGGCACCTGCATGATGATGTCATAGCTTTTGCTGTCGCGGTCGAATTGCGCGATCGAGCCATCGCCGACAAGCAGGCTGAGGGTGTTTCCGATGTCGCGGATCGGCAGGTTCAACGCCGCCGCGCGGTCGCGGTCGATGGTCACCACCACCTGCTGCGCGTTGTAGGCCAGCGAGTTCTGCACCACGATGAACTGCCCCGACGCCTGAGCGCGTTGCTTGATCTCCTCGCTCACCTCGAACACGCGGTCCGAATCGCCGGTGGACTGGATCACCATGGAAATCGGCAGTCCCGCACCGGCCCCGGGCAGCGTGGGGGGCGAAAACACCAGCGGCTCGACCCCCGAGACCGCACCCAGACGCTCCTGAATGTCGGCCTGCAACTCGCTTTGCGACCGGTCCCGGTCGCCCCAGTCGTCGAAGGCCCAGAGCATGATGGCCGAATTGGTCTGGCCGCCCATGCCGACGACCGAGAAATTGATGTCCAGTTCCGGAATGTCCTTGGTCAGCGCGCGCATCTGGTCGGTATAGAGGTTGGTATATTCCGAGGTCGCATAGCTGGGCGCGTTGACGATCGAGAACAGCGCGCCCACATCCTCGTCGGGGGCGAGTTCGTTCGACGTCTTGACGAACATGTACCCGGTCAGCCCCAGCAGCACCGCCACCAGCAACAACGTCACCGGGCGATAGTCGAGCGAGGTCGAGACCCGCCGCTCATACCATCCGGCAAGCCGCTCGAACGTGTTGTCCACGATTTTCTGGAACTTGCTGTGACCGCCCTTCTTGAGCAGTCGCGCCGACATCATCGGGGTGATGGTCAACGCCACCATGCCCGAGATGATCACCGCCCCCGCCAACGTGACCGCGAATTCCGAGAACAGCGCCCCCGTCAGCCCGCCGGTGAACAGCAGCGGCGCGAAAACGGCGGCCAGCGTGATCGTCATGGCGATGACCGGGCCGGTGATTTCTTCCATGCCCTTGAACGACGCCTGCTTGGGCGACATGCCCTCTTCGATATGGCGGTGGATATTTTCGACCACCACGATGGCGTCGTCCACCACCAGACCGATGGCCAGCACCATCGCCAGCAGGGTCAGAAGGTTGATCGAATATCCCGCAAGGAACAGGAAAAAGCCGACCCCGATCAGCGACAGCGGAATCGTCACGAGCGGCATGAGGACCGAACGCAGCGAGCCCAGGAACAGCAGGATGACCAGAACCACGATGATCACCGCCTCGGCGATGGTCTTGAACACCTCCTCGATGGATGCCGCGATCGACTCGGTCGCGTCATACATCAGCGTCATCGTCATGCCCTCGGGCAGCGTGTCGCGGATCGCGGGCAACTCGTCCAGAACCGCGCTGGAGGTGTCCAGCGGGTTGGCGGCGGGGGTGGGGAACACCCCGATGAAAATGCCGCTTTCGCCGTTGAAATTGACGATGGTGTCGGTGCTTTCGGCGGCCAGTTCCACCTCGGCCACGTCGCGAAGGCGCACCACACCGCCCTCTTCCGAGGCGATCGGCAGTGCGCCGAATGCCTCGGCCGTCTGCAGCGTCGATTCCACGGTGATCGGATAGGCGACGAACTGGTTCTTGGTCTTGCCCGGCGCGGCAAGGAAGTTCGACGCGTTGATGGCATCCATCAGTTGCGCCGCCGTCAGCCCGCGCGACGCCAGTTTCAGCGGATCGACCCAGACCCGCATGGAATATTCCGACGCGCCCATGATCTGGATCTCGGCCACACCCTCGATGGTGGACATCCGCGGACGGATCACCCGGTCGATATATTCAGTCAACTCCTCGGAGTTCATGCTCGGGTTCTGCATCGCCAGATACATCGTGGCAAAGCTGCTGCCCGTGCCCTTGACGATGGTGGGATCCTCGGCGTTCTGCGGCAGGTCGCCGCGCACCTGCTGGACCTTGGACATCACCTCGGTCAGGGCGATGTCGGGGTCGGCACCCAGATTCATCTGCACCGTCACCGTGCTGACCGAAGGGCGCGAGGTGGCGGTGACATAATCGATATCCTCGGTGGTCGACACCGCGCTGGAAATCGGCGCGCTGATGAACCCCTGGATCAGGTCGGCGCTGGCACCGGGATAGATGGTGGTGACGGTGATCACGGTCTCTTCGACCTCGGGGTATTCACGCACCGAAATGTTGAACAGCCCCTGAAACCCCAGAAGCAGGATCAGCGCGCCGAAAACCGTCGAGAGGACCGGACGGCGGATGAAGATGTCGGAAATGTTCATTCCTGCGCCGCCCCGTTCGCGTCCGGCCCGCCATCAGCGCCCGACTCGGGCGCCTCGGCTTCGCCTGCACCCGCCGTGCCTGCATCCGGTCCGGTTTCAGCCTCGCCCGCTGCCGGGCGGGTTTCGGTCTCGCCCGCCGCCGGGCGGGTTTCGGTCTCGCCCGCCGCCGGGCGGGTTTCGGTCTCGCCCGCCGGCGTTCCGGCTGCGTCCGCGTCGCCGTCGCCCGGCTGCGCGCCGGCTCCGCCCATGTCGCCCTCGGTGGACACAGCGGGTTCGACGTCGTTGTCGGGGGTGACCGGCGTGCCGTTGGACAGGCGGTTCTGGCCGGCGGTGATCACCCGGTCGCCGGGTTCCAGCCCCTCGACGATCTCGACCATGCCGCCGGTGCGGCGTCCCGCCGTCACGAAAGCCTGCCGCGCCACCAGCTTGTCGGCGTCGTCCTCGGCCTGGCGCACGATATATACGTGGTCGCCATACAGGCTGGTGACCAGCGCCGTCTGCGGTATCGTCAGGACGTCGCCTTCGCGCGGCAACTGCACCTCGATCTGGACGAACTGCCCCGGCACCAGCTGCGCATCGCCATTTTCCACCTCGGCGCGCACCGACACCAGCCGTGTCGCCGGGTTGATCCGCGGGTCGATACCCGAAATCTGACCCTCCAGCCTCAGCGAGCCCTCTTCCGGACCGACGCGTACGGTCTGGCCGATATCAAGCAGCGCAAACTGCTGTTCTGGCACCTTGAAGTCCGCATAAAGCGTGTCGAGATCCTGAAGCGTGGCGATCACCGTCCCCGGCGTGACATAGCTGCCCAGATCCACATTCGGAATGCCTATGGTGCCGGCAAAGGGCGCGCGCAGCCTTTTGGTCGACAGCACCGCCTCAAGCTTGGCGACCTGGGCGCGGGACGATTCGGCACGGGCCTCGGCCTCGTCCAGATTGACGCCTGACGTGACGCCGCGCTCGCGCAGTTCCTGCGTGCGTTTCAGCGCCTGTTCGTCCAGCCGCGCCTGCGTGCGCCCCGCGTTCAGATCGGCCACCTGAACCGCATCGTCCAGCCTCACCAGAAGCTGGCCGCCCTCGACGGAATCGTTGGCGGTAAAGCCCAGTTCCTTCACGATGCCGGCGGCCTCGACCGTCAATTCGACGCCGCGCACCGCCACCACCGTGCCGATGGCCGAAATCACCGGCGTCCACTGGCGCGGCTCGACCTCGAACACCGGGACGGTGACGGCCGGTGCCTCGCGCGAGGTGAAGAAATCCTCGATCATCTTGCTGCGGAACATCTCGAACCCGACGATACCCACAGCGACAAGGCCCAGAACGATGATGGCGATGACAAGGCGTTTAATCATGGGGCAGATTCCTGTAGGACGCGGTAACACGCGGGTATGAACAAACCGCGCGGTAAAAGTCAAATCCTTGCGGGCACCGCGCCATCCCGTGCAGATAGCGCGCCTGCCCGGCCCTGCCAAGGGGCGCTGACGTCAGGGTAAATGTTTGTCACCGCTGGCAAAGCATGCATTATCGTGCCGACCGCGTTCTGCAAGGAGACCGCCATGACCCGCCGCGATTTTCGCCGCACCCATATGGGAGGGCGCAAGCTGCACCCTTCGACCCAGATGACCGCCTATGGCTATGACGCCGCCCTGTCCGAAGGCTCGGTCAAGCCGCCGGTCTATCTGACCTCGACCTTCGTGTTCGAAACCGCCGAACAGGGGGCGGATTTCTTCGACGTCGTCGCCGGACGCAAACCCGCGCCCGAGGGCATGGGTGCGGGCGGGCTGGTCTATTCCCGCTTCAACAATCCCAATACCGAAATCGTCGAGGACCGGCTGGCACTGTACGAGGGCGCCGAGGCCGGGCTTGTCACCGCGTCGGGCATGGCGGCGATCAGCGCCGTCGCTCTGTCCTATCTGCGCCCCGGCGATGCGTTCGTGCATTACACACCATTATATGGCGGCACCGACACCCTGTTCGGCAAGGTGCTGACGGGCTGGAACGTGTCCCCGGTGCCATTTGACGACGGGCTGAACGAGGGCGCGCTGCGCGCCGCGCTGGACCGGGCCGCACAAAAGGGACCGGTGCGCATGGTCTATCTGGAAACCCCCGCCAACCCGACCAATGCGCTGATCGATCTGGAGATGGTGCGCCGCGTGGTCGATGACTGGGCCGATCCGGACGCGCGCCCCGTCATCGTCTGCGACAACACCATGCTGGGGCCGGTCTTTCAGAAGCCGCTGGAACTGGGTGTCGATATCTGCGTCTACTCGCTGACCAAGTATGTCGGCGGTCATTCCGATCTGGTGGCGGGCGGCGTCACCGGATCGAAAAAGGCGCTGGCGCCGGTGCGCCAGACGCGGTCGACCTATGGCTTCCAGCTGGATCCGCATTCGGCGTGGATGCTGGGGCGCTCGATGGAGACGCTGTCGCTGCGCATGGAGCGGGCCGAGCAATCGGCACGCAAGGTCGCCGCATGGCTTGCGGATAACGACATCATCGCCTGCGATGTTCTGCACCCGCTGCACGATCCCGACCCGGCCTCGCGGGCGCTGTTCGACCGGCAATGCACCGGTGCCGGATCGACCTTTTCCTTCGTGGTCGAGGACGACCGCGCGCTGGCCTTTCGCATCCTGAACGGCATGGGCATCTTCAAGCTGGCCGTATCGCTCGGCGGGTCGGAATCGCTGGTCTGCCATCCGGCCTCGACCACCCATTCCGGCGTGTCGCTGGAGGCCCGCAAGGCCGCGGGCGTCACCGAAGGGCTTATCCGCCTGTCTGTGGGGCTGGAGCATCCCGACGACCTGATCCTCGATCTCGAGCAAGCGTTCAAGGCCGCCGCGACGTGACGGTTGGCGCGATGCAGGCGCGTCCCTAGATAGAGGGCAAGTTACAAAGGGGTTCGCCATGCACCATTATTCCATGCTCGATCTGTCGCCCGTGCCCGAGGGTGCGGATGTGGCCAGCGCGCTGGCCAACACGATCGATCTGGCGCGCCACGCCGAAAACCTTGGCTATCACCGCTTCTGGCTGGCGGAACATCACAACATGCCGGGGATCGCCAGCGCCGCGACCTCTGTGGTGATCGGGCAGGTCGCGGCGGCGACGAAAACCATCCGCGTCGGTGCGGGCGGCATCATGCTGCCCAACCACGCGCCGCTGATGGTGGCCGAGCAGTTCGGCACGCTGGCGACACTGTTTCCCGACCGGATCGATCTGGGGCTGGGGCGGGCACCGGGCACCGACATGCCCACCGCCCGCGCGCTGCGCCGCCACATGGACAGCGGCGACACGTTTCCGCAGGATGTCGTCGAGCTGCTGCAATATCTCGACGATGCACCCGAAGGGGCCAAGGTGCGCGCGGTGCCGGGACAAGGCACGCATGTGCCGGTCTGGATCCTCGGCTCCAGCCTGTTCGGCGCGCAACTGGCGGCGCATCTGGGGCTGCCTTATGCCTTCGCGTCGCATTTCGCGCCGGCGATGCTGGAACAGGCGCTGGCGACCTATCGCGCGACCTTCCGTCCGTCGAAATGGCTGGCGCGGCCTTATGCGATGGTCGCCGCCGGGGTGTTCGCCGCCGACACGGTTGATCAGGCGGAATTCCTGCGTTCCTCGCAGATCCTGTCGTTCGCCCGGCTGCGCAGCGGCAAACCCGGCAAACTGCCCCACCCCGTCGCGGATGTGACCGCCGAAGTGCCCGCGCCGGTGCTGGCGCAGGTGAAACAGGCGCTGTCCTGTTCGGCCACGGGCGACCGGGACACGGTGCGGCGGCAACTGGCCGGGATCATCGAGCGGCACCGCCCGGACGAGTTGATCGTGACCGGAATGATCCACGACGCCGAGGCGCGGCGCAAATCCTTTGCCATCGCCGCCGAGGTTCTGGACGGATTGGTCACGCGCGACAAGGCGGCGGAGTAACCACCCGTCGTCAAAACGGCGAACGGGCGGGCGACCCTGAGGATCGCCCGCCCGCCGCGTTTCATTGCGGATGTCTGATCCGGCTTACAGGTTCGGATAAAGCGGGAAGGTCTTGCAGAGGGCCTCGACCTCCTTGCGCACCTTGTCCTCGACATCGGCATTGCCGTCGGCGCCATTGGCGGCCAGGCCGTCGACCACCTCGATGATCCAGTCGGCGATCTGGCGGAACTCGGCCTCGCCGAAGCCGCGCGTCGTGCCCGCGGGCGAGCCGAGGCGGATGCCGCTGGTCACGGTGGGCTTTTCCGGATCGAACGGCACGCCGTTCTTGTTGCAGGTGATATGCGCGCGCCCCAGCGCCTTTTCGGTGTCGCTGCCCTTGACGCCCTTGGGCCGCAAATCGACCAGCACCACATGGGTGTCGGTGCCCCCGGTCACCGTGTCCAGACCGCCCTTGATCAGTTGATCCGACAGCGCCTGCGCATTGGTGATCACGTTCTGGATGTAGCCCTTGAATTCCGGGCGCAGCGCCTCGCCGAAGGCCACCGCCTTGCCCGCGATCACGTGCATCAGCGGACCGCCCTGGATGCCGGGGAAGATCGCCGAGTTGAACTTCTTGGCCAGCGCCTCGTCATTGGTCAGGATCATGCCGCCGCGCGGGCCGCGCAGGGTCTTGTGCGTCGTCGTGGTGGCGACATGGGCATGCGGGAACGGGCTGGGATGTTCGCCCGCCGCCACCAGCCCGGCGAAATGCGCCATGTCCACCAGCAGATAGGCCCCCACCATGTCGGCGATCTCGCGCATGCGCTTGAAATCGATCTGGCGCGGGATCGCGCTGCCCCCGGCGATGATCATCTTGGGGCTGTGTTCCTTGGCCAGCGTCTCGACCTGGTCGTAATCCAGGCGGTTGTCCTCACGGCGCACGCCGTATTGCACGGCGTTGAACCACTTGCCCGACTGGTTGGGCGCGGCGCCGTGGGTCAGGTGGCCGCCGGCATCCAGGCTCATGCCCAGGATGGTGTCGCCGGGCGTCAGCAGCGCGGTGAACACGCCCTGGTTGGCCTGGCTGCCCGAGTTCGGCTGCACGTTGGCGAACCCGCAGCCGAACAGCTGTTTCGCGCGGTCGATCGCCAGGTTCTCGGCGATGTCCACGTAATCGCAGCCGCCGTAATAGCGCCGGCCGGGATATCCTTCGGCGTATTTGTTGGTCATGATCGAGCCCTGCGCCTGCAGCACGGCGTTCGAGACGATGTTCTCGCTGGCGATCAGTTCGATCTCGTCGCGCTGCCGGCCCAGTTCGCCGGTGATCGACGCGTAAACATCCGGGTCGGTCTCCGACAGCGGCGCGGTGAAAAAGGTAGATACGGTTTTCGGTGCGTTCATTTTCATGTCTCCTTTTTAGTCAGCTTCAGCCGGTCCAGCCAAGGGCGGCGGCCACACAATTCATCGACTGCATCAGCGGCACGGTGCCTTTTCCGTCACCGGCCGCGCGGATCTGGCGCAACTGGGCGATCTGGATGTCGTGCACACGGTCCAGTTCCCCGCGAACCCGCGCAAAACGGCCCTTCATGTTGGGAAACCGCGCGCCGATCTGCGCGCTGCCGGTGATCGCGCGCAATTCCTCGCAACTGGCCTCGTGTTCGCGCCGGATCAGGCCGAAGATCGTCTCGCCGATATCGCTGTCCGTCACCAGTGTCGCATAGCGGGCGGCGATCGCCATATCGGCGTGAAACAACGATTTCTCGACCTCGTCGATGATCAGACGGAACAGCAGCGATTCACCGAACATCCGCTGAAGCAGCGCGTCGCCCTCCTCGCGACGAAAGCGGCGGAACGACGCGATGGCCGATCCGAACCCGTACCAGCCGGTGACCAGGTGCCGGTTCTGCGACCATGCGAAAACCCAGGGGATGGCGCGCAGGTCGTCAAGGCTTTTGGCGCCGAAGCGGCGCGCCGGACGCGAGCCCATCTTGAGCATCGCCAGTTCCTCGACCGGGCTGGCCTGCTGGAAGTAGTCGATGAAACCGGGCTGGTGCAGGAGCGTGCTGTAGGCGGTCTGCGACATGCCCGACAGCGCCTCCAGCGCGTCGTGGAAATCGGGTTCGATGTCGGGAACATGCCGGTTGAGCGAGCGCGCCAGAACCGACGAGGCCAGCAATTCCAGCTCGTGCCGGGCGGTGCCGCGATTGGCGAATTTGGACGAGACGACCTCGCCCTGCTCGGTGGTGCGCAGCTTGCCGTGGATCGTGCCCTTGGGCTGCGCGGCAATGGCGCGTTCGGTGGGTGCCCCGCCCCGGCTGACCGATCCGCCGCGTCCGTGAAAGAAGACCGGCTTGAGTTCCTGCGCCTCGAGCGTGCGCGAGATGTTGCGCTGGGCCTTTTCAAGCTCCCAGGTGGAACAGATGAAACCGCCATCCTTGTTGCTGTCCGAATAACCCAGCATGACCTCGATGGTGTGGGACATTCCGACCAGACTGCGACGGGCCAACGGCACCTTGAGCAGGTCGTCCAGAATTTGCGGCGCGGCGCGCAGATCCTCGATGGTTTCGAACAGCGGCACCACCCGCAGATCCAGCTTTTCCGAGCCGAACCCGGCATAACGCGCCAGCAGGAAGATCCCCAGGAGGTCGTCGCAGGAGCGCGTCATCGACAGGATGAACGGCCCGACGGCTTGCGGATCGCCGCCACGCTGGGCCGTGCGCATCAGATCCAGCAGGCCGAGCAGTTCCTGCCCTTCGCCGTCCAGCCGGTCGCGGTCAATTTCGGGCAGATCGGCGGTGGCAAGCTGGCTGCGCAGATGTTCGGACCATTCCGGCGTGCCATATTCGGGCGATGTGCCCGACTGCGACCAGATATCGGCGATGACCCGCGTCGTGACGGAGGAGTTCTGCCGCACGTCCAGCGTAACGGTGCGGAAACCGAACACCTCGGCCTGCCAGCGGATCGGACGCACCAGCCGCGATGCCAGCCTGTCGGCCTCGATCGAGCCGAGCGCGGTTTCGATGCGGCGCAGATCGGCGACGAAGGCGGAGACGTGGGTATAGGCCCGGTCCGCGCGATCCCGCGTCGCGACCATACGCCGCCGCATGGCGCTGAACGCCTGACGGAAGTGTTCGCCCGGATTGCGATGGGTGTCGCCGGCAGCCGCTGGCGGGCTGGCGGCGATGATCTGGTTCAGCGAGTCCACCGCATCGGGCCGCAGCCCGGAAATCGTGGCGCTGATGCTGATCTGTTGCGCCGCATTGGTGAGCGCGGATAGGTATTTTTCAAGGATCGCGGCACGGTTGCGCTCCAGCGCCGTCCGTGTCGTCTGGATCGAGACGTTGGGATTGCCGTCGCGATCGCCGCCGATCCAGGAATGGAATTGCACGCAGGGGGTGGAATCGTCGTCCAGCGCGAAGCGCCCTTGCGCCGCGACGTGAAAGGCGTCGAACAATTCCGGTATCGCGTCGAACAGGCTGTCGCGGAAAAACTGCAGGCCCCATTCGATTTCGTCTTCGGGCGAAGGCCGCTCGAGACGCAGTTCGCCGGTCAGCCACAGCAGGTCGATCTCGCTTTCGACATCCAGCAGCATTTCGCGGCGTTCGCGCGGCGTCCAGCGTTGGGTTTCCAGCGTCACCAGCGCGCGATAGATCCGGCGGTGGATCTCCAGAACGGTGACGCGCTTGGCCTCGGTCGGGTGCGCGGTCAGCGTCGGGCCGACCGAAAGACGATCCGCGGAGGCCTTGAAATCCTCGGGCGAGACATCGCCGCATTCGGCCAGGGCCTTGGCGAAACTGCCTTCGACGGCTTGCGGCCCCTGCTCGGTCTCGGCCTTGCGACGGACGCGCATGCCGGCGTTTTCCTCGACGATCTTGAGCAGCTGGAACCAGATGTTCAGCGCTTGAAGATACGAGATCAGGTGCTTGCCCTCGGGCAATTCGCGCTCGGCCCCCGCCAGCAGCGGAAGGATCGCAGGCGCGCGCCGGGTGATGACGTTCTGCCAGAGGCCGAACACCTCGGAACGCAGGCGATCGGCATAGGGATCGTTGCCGACACCGGAGCTTTCGCCAGAGAGGAGGGGCGCGGGGTTTTCCATCAGTTCACCCGATCATGCGGTTGACGGCCGTCGACGAGGTCGCGCGGAACGGCAATCACGCCAGTAAATGTCGGCAGCACCGCATCGCGGGATGACGGTGCAGCTTTCAGCCGCTTGTCGGCGGTGTCATGCACCGCCGACAGGCTTTGGGTCAGCATGGCCTTGACGGCCTCCGGCTGGCGCCGGGTTACCAATAGTTCCGCTTGGACCATCCTGACGCCCCTTTACTGCATGATCGATGCGATGGTTTCGCCGATCACCGCCGGGTTCTCGGCCACCGTCACACCGGCCTTGGTGAGGATCTCGACCTTCTCGCTGGCGCTTTCGCCAAAGGCCGAGATGATCGCGCCCGCATGGCCCATGGTGCGGCCCTTGGGTGCGGTCAGACCGGCGACATAGGCCACGACCGGCTTGCTGACATGGTCGCGGATATATTCGGCGGCTTCGGCCTCCTGCGGTCCGCCGATCTCGCCGATCATGCAGATCACATGGGTGTCGGGGTCGTTCTCGAAATGCTCCAGAACGTCGCGGAACGAGGATCCGTTGATCGGGTCACCGCCGATACCGACCGAGGTCGACACGCCGATGCCACGCTCCTTGAGCTGCGCCGCGGCTTCGTAGCCCAGCGTGCCCGAGCGTCCGATGATGCCGACATTGCCCTCAAGATAGATGTGGCCCGGCATGATCCCCAGCAGCGCCTTGCCGGGGCTGATGGTGCCGGCGCAGTTGGGGCCGGTCAGCACCATGCGGCGCTCCTTGGGGTAGCGATACATGTAACGCTTGACCCGGATCATGTCCTGCGCCGGGATGCCGTCGGTGATGCAGACGCAATAGCGGATGCCGGCATCCGCGGCCTCCATGATGCTGTCGGCGGCCGAGGGGGGCGGCACGAAGACCAGCGTGGCCTCGGCGCTGGTCGCCTCGACGGCGTCCTTGACCGTGTTGAAGACCGGCACGCCCTCAACGGTTTCGCCACCCTTGCCGGGCACGACCCCGCCCACGACGTTGGTGCCGTATTCGATCATGTCCTTGGTGTGGAACCGGGCCATCTTGCCCGTGATCCCCTGCACGATGACTTTGGTATCGCTGTCCAGAAAAATGCTCATCAGACGGCCCTCGCGTTGGTGCTTTGTTTCTGATCGCTCTGCCATGCCTCAACGGCGCGCTCGGCGGCTTCCATCAGGGTGGTGGCGCGGATCAGCGGCAGACCGCTCTCGGCCAGGATCTTCTGCCCCTCCTCGACATTGGTTCCGGCCAGCCGGACGATGACGGGCACGTCCACCTGCACCTCGCGCAGCGCCTGCACGACCCCTTCGGCCACCCAGTCACAGCGGTTGATACCGGCGAAGATGTTGACCAGTATCGCCTGCACGTTGCTGTCGGACATCACCAGACGGAATGCCTTGGCCACCCGTTCGGGCGTGGCGCCGCCACCGATATCCAGGAAGTTCGCAGGCTCGCCACCGGCCAGCTTGATCGTGTCCATCGTCGCCATGGCCAGACCGGCCCCGTTGACGATACAGCCGATATTGCCGTCCAGCCCGACATAGGACAGCCCGCGGTCGGCAGCCCGGCTTTCGCGCGGGTCTTCCTGCGACTTGTCGCGCAGTTCGGAGATCTGCGGGTGACGGAACAGCGCGTTGTCGTCGAACGTCATCTTGGCGTCCAGCGCCATGATGCGGTTGTCGCCGGTCACGATCAGCGGGTTGATCTCGACCATGGTGGCGTCCAGTTCGGTGAAGGCGCGATAACAGGCCTGAAGCGTGCGCACCATCTGCTGCACCATGCTGGCCTCGATTCCCAGCTTGAACGCGATTTCGCGACACTGGAATTCCTGCAGGCCGACGGCCGGCTCGACCGTGGCGCGCACGATACTGTCAGGACGTTCTTCCGAGATTTCCTCGATTTCCATCCCGCCCTCGGCGCTGGCGACGATCATCACCCGCTGGCTGGTGCGGTCAAGCACGAAACCCAGATAGATCTCGCGGTCGATCGGCACCGCGGCCTCGACATAGACACGATAGATGCCTTTGCCTTCGGGGCCGGTCTGATGCGTCACCAGTTTCTTGCCGAACAGTTCTTCGGTCACTTCCTGGATCTCGACGTCGCTGTCGCAAACCTTGACGCCGCCCGCCTTGCCGCGGCCGCCGGCGTGAATCTGGGCCTTGACGACCCAGCGCTCACCGCCCATTTCGCGGGCACGATACGCCGCCTGTTCGGGGCTGTAGGCCAGCGCGCCTTGCGGGATCAGGACGCCGAAATTGCTCAGCACTTCCTTGGCCTGATATTCATGGATATCCATGGTCTCTCCTCCCTTGGGTGGGGTTATTCAGCGGCGATGGTGGATTTGAAATGCTTGTCGAGCACGGCCTGAACGGCCTCCATGTCGACATCCGCACCCAGTTCCTGCATCGCCTTGGCGAAACGCGTGACGATCTCGGTGATCGCCGCGGGCGTCAGAAGGTTGAGGATGCCGATCCGGACCTGCACCGGCTCGGACAGCGTCGGCCAGATGCCGAAGCCGTCGGCGCGGCAGTTCTGCACCAGCTCCGCCTCGCGGCCCGCCAGGCTTTCGGGAAGGTTCAGCACCACCAGCGACGTCATGTTCGAGGTGACATTGCAGCCCATCGCCGTCACCGCTTCGCGCAGCGCCGCCTCGTGGAACGCATAATCCTCGGCGCGCTTCGCCACCGTTTCCTCCAGCGTGATGCGCAGCGCCTCGTGGAAGGCGGCGACCGCATAGGGGCTGTGGGTGCGGTGATAGACGCCCTTTTCGACATCCTTGCCGTCGATGATGCCCCAGTGGCGCGCTTCCAGAATGGGATGATGCACGAAGGTGCGGGTGCCGGTCTTCTTCAGCTCGTCGATATAACGGTCGGTGAACGACACCGGCGCGTAGGTCAGCGGCAGGCAGCAGATACCCTTCTGCGGGCAGGACGCCCAGCCGTGGATGCCGGGAAAATCGTCGATGCGGAAATTCTCGACGCCCAGCGAGGAGACGGCATCGACCAGCCCCATCACGTCATGGCGTTCGCAGGAATCCGACAGGCCGCGGATGTCGTTGATCCGGCCCGAACCGGTTTCCCAATGCGCCATCACGGCCCATTTCGGCTTGTGCTCGGCCAGCGCCTTTTCGATGATCTCGGCAGTGACGGATTCACCGTGGGGGACGTCGATGGTGACAACAGATGCCGGCTGCGGGTTCAGCGGAGCGGCGGCCAGCTCTTCGGCTGTGGCTGCCTTCATGCGCACGGTCAACCCGTCGACCCCGGAGAAGGTGCCGTTGGCAAAGACGACGACCTTGTCGCCCGGCATCACCGCGCTGAACATCACGTCCAGCCCGCTCCAGCCGGTGCCGGCCACGCCGTATGTGTGGACGTTGTCGGTGCCCATGATCGCGCGCAGCATCTGCTTGCACTCGATCATCCCGCGCAGGACGTCCGGCTGCATGTGGTCGGCGACGCCGGCACTGGCGAACCGCTCGAGAACGCGGGGATCGGTGTTACCCGGCCCGGGGCCCGCCGCGAGGGTCTGGGGGATGTCGAGTTGCGGAAAGATCATATTCTGGCTCATGGCATATGTTTCCTGTCAGTTAATTTAGGCTTAACGACAGGAAACACCCTATGGCGAAATTGCGCAACATACCTTAATGCTGCTTTTGGGCATCTATATGGGTGGGAAATAACCTACCCAAACCGGTAAAAATACCGTAGTATACCGCAATCGCACCTATCGGAATGGGTGGTTTATTTAGGAAAAGGCTTTGCATGGCGACAGTTAACCAATCATCTACAGCGATCAGGATCATATTGGCGGACAGCAATCCGCTGGTCCTGTCGGCGATGTCGGCTGTTTTCGAACGCGACCGGCGATTCTCCCTCGTCGCCACGGCGGCGACGGCCGAAGGCTTTCTGGGAACGGTGATGCGCGCCCCGGCGGAGGTCGGCGTGATCGACTGGAACCTGCCCGTGCTCGGCGGCGCGCGGTTGCTTGATGTATTGCGCGAACACGAAAAAGCGCCCCGCCTCGTGGTCTATGGCGACGAAAGCAGCGATGCCCACCGCGGCGCGATGGGCGCGGGTGCTGCCGGATTTGCCGCGCGCAACGGGCCGGTCGAGGGGCTTTTGGAGACCTGCGTCGCAGTGGCGGCAGGCAAGATGGTGTTCCCGTTCCTTGATGTGCGCGAATTGCAGAGGGATCCGATCCAGTCGCTGTCGCGCCGCGAACGAGTGATGCTCGAGGCGCTGTCCAAGGGGCTGACCAATCGCGAATTGTCGAAAGAGTTGAATATCTCGATCAACACGGTCAAGTTTCACCTGTCGAACCTGTTCGAAAAGCTCTCGGTGCGCAATCGCGCCCAGGCGATCGCGTTCTACTACGGCAGTCGTCTGCCCGGCGAACGGATGGCACGGGACCGGGACGAGCACTGAAACAGGCGGGATTCGGCGCGAAAGATTCGGGAAAATTTTTTTCTTGACAGGAAACAATATTTCCCGATTGCATAAGGGGGCAATGACCCGTGTTCGCCAAAGGAGCAAAACACCATGAGTTTCCACCCTATTGAACAAGCCCCCGCACGACTGAATCGCAGTGAACTTGCCGTTCCCGGCAGTCAGCCGCAAATGTTTGAGAAAGCGGCCGATTCCGACGTCGATGTGATCTTTCTCGACCTCGAGGACGCCGTCGCGCCGGACGAGAAGGCGCAGGCGCGCAAGAACATCATCAAGGCCCTGAACGAGATCGATTGGGGCAAGAAATCCATGTCGATTCGAATCAACGGTCTGGACACTCACTACATGTATCGTGATGTGGTCGACATCGTAGAGCAGGCCGAGCGTCTCGACCTGATCATGATTCCCAAGGTCGGCACTGCGGCAGATGTCTATGCCATCGATATGCTGGTGACCCAGATCGAGGAAGCAAAGGGCTATAAAAAGCGTATCGGTTTCGAACATATCATCGAAACCGCGCTGGGCATGCAGAACGTTCACGAGATCGCTGCCGCGTCCAAGCGCAACGAAAGCATGCATTTCGGGGTTGCCGACTATGCTGCCAGCATGCGCGCCCGCACCACGGTGATCGGTGGCGTGAACGAGAACTACGCCGTGCTGACCGACCCCGATAGTGAGGGCAAGCGCGAAACCCATTGGGGCGACATGTGGCATTATGCCATTTCGCGTATGGTCGTCGCCTGCCGTGCCAACGGCCTGCGCCCGATTGACGGTCCGTTCGGCGATTTCTCGGATCCCGACGGATACCGCGCCGCCGCCTATCGTGCCGCCGTCATCGGTTGTGAAGGCAAATGGGCCATTCACCCCAGCCAGATCGCACTGGCAAACGAGGTGATGAGCCCGTCCGACGATGAGATCGACCGCGCACAGCGGATCATCAAGGCAATGGCCGAGGCCGAAGCCGCCGGCAAGGGTGCGGTATCGCTGGACGGTCGCCTGATCGACTATGCCTCGATTCGTCAGGCCGAAGTGCTTGTCGAAAAAGCCAAGCAGATTGCTGACGCATGACGCAAAAGGCTGACATGCGCGATCTTGCGCAACAGCTTTTCAAGGCTGCGGTGGATGCCGCCGACCCCGCTTTGGCGGTCCGGCGGCACCTGCTCAGACACCCGCCAGCCCGTCTCCCGGCTGGCGGGCAGTCTATCCTGATCGCGATCGGCAAGGCCGCGCCCGCGATGCTGCGCGAAGCGATGCAGCATGTGCCAGGACCTGTCACGGCGCTGGGCGTCACCCATCACGAGAACGCCCAATCGGTTTCCGGCGCGTCCATCCTGACCGCCGGCCATCCGGTGCCGGATCAGGCCGGGTTCGATGCTGCGAACCGAATCATCGATCTGCTCGCCTCCGCTGGCGAGAATGATCGGGTTCTGGCGCTGATATCGGGTGGCGGTTCGGCGCTGGTGCCCGCTCCGATCAAGCCGCTGACGCTGGCCGACAAGCAGGCGGTCAATCGCCTTTTGCTGGAAAGCGGGCTGGATATCGTGGCGATGAACATGATCCGCCAGCAACTTTCGGAACTCAAGGGCGGCGGCCTGCTGCGCCATGCCGCCCCTGCCCCGGTGACGGCACTGATCCTGTCGGACGTGATCGGCGACGACCTGCGCGCGATCGCCAGCGGGCCGACGGTTTCCCCGCTGGGAACGCGGCAGCAGGCGGTCAAGTCGCTGAAGGATATGGGCATTTTCGACTCCCTGCCGCGACGCGCCCAAACCCTGCTTCTGTCCGAGGATACCCGCGATCCGGTGCCCGAGGGCGACAATCATCTGATCGGCAGCAACCGCCAATCGCTCGACGCCATGCAATCCGCGACTCCCGAAGGCTGGACTGCGCGGATCGTCAGCGACAGGCTGATCGGCGATGTTTCGGACGCTGCAGCACAGATTGTCGGATCGGTCCGCGATCAGCGTGCCGATGGCCCCACGGCGCTGATCTTCGGCGGCGAAACCACCGTGCAGATTCGCGGCAGCGGACGCGGCGGGCGCAATCAGGAACTCGCCCTGCGCGTGGCGCTGCAGGGTGCCGATCTGCCCGAAGGCTGGGTATTTCTGAGCGGCGGCACCGACGGGCGCGACGGCCCCACGGATGCGGCCGGCGGCCTTGTCGACGGCACCACCATCGCGCGCATTGCGCAGTCCGGGGCGGATGTCGACGCTCTGCTGGCCAACAATGACAGCTATGCCGCCCTCGCCGCTGCCGACGATCTGCTGATCACCGGCGCGACGGGCACCAATGTGGCCGATGTTCAGGTGCTGCTGCTGCCCTGAGCCATTCTGGCCGGCATGCCCCAGGCCGGCAGATCGTTGACCAGCAACAGGGCGATGCGCCGGAAGATGGCGCGCAGCTTGTCGATCTCGGGGCCGCGCAGGTCGTTCTTGTCCAGCGCGGCGTCCATGCAGGTCAGCCAGTCTTCGGCGTCCTGTTCGGAAATCGGCACATGGGCGTGCATCTGCTTCACGTTCATGTGGCCGAATTTCTCTTCGTAATAGCGCCGTCCGCCAAGAAACCCGGACAGGAAATTGAACTGCTCAAGGCGCACATGATCCAGACCATGACCGCGCGCGTGCAGCTTCTTGATTTCGGCCCCTTCGGGCATGGTTTCCATGAGGTCGTAAAAATCGTTGACCAGCTTGTTCAACGATTCCTCGCCGCCAACCTCGTCCAGCATCGTCTGCTTCATTTCTCTCTCCCTGTCGTGGAAAGGCTATAAGAGGTATTTTCAATGCCTTTATAACAATCATCCACGCGTCAGGAAAAGTTTTTTCTTCAAGAGAATATGAACCGATGATCGCGGAGGCGAGGCGCCGCGATCAATAGCTGTATTCGGCGTAGATGCGTGTCAGATCCCCGTCCCACTCTCCCGCGTAACGGTCAAGCAACTCGTCCGCGGGAACCTTGCCGGTTTCGACGCTTTCTTTCAGGGCGTTGAGAAAATGCGTCTCGTCCGGCAGCAATCCGCCCGATCCGGGACGGGCGCGGGCGCGCAGACCGGCATCGGACAGGGCCAGCACCTCGCGCGCCAGATCGTGCATGTGGATGTCGCCCACGCGGGCCTGCAATCCGTCGCGGCTGGCGGCCACGCGCAAGGCCTCGCGGGTTTCCGCATCCCAGCCCTTGGCGATGTCCCATGCGCCGTCCAGGCTGCTCTGGTCATACATCAAGCCGACCCAGAACGCGGGCAAGGCACATAACCGCCGCCACGGGCCGCCATCCGCGCCGCGCATCTCCATGAATTGCTTGATCCGGGCTTCGGGGAAGATCGTTGTCAGGTGGTCGGCAAAATCCGACATTGTCGGCTTTTCGCCCGGCAGCGCGGGCAGTTCGCCCTTGAGGAAATCGCGGAAGGACTGGCCGAGCGCATCGATATAGACGCCATCGCGATAGACGAAATACATCGGCACATCGAGCGCGTAATCCACCCAGGCCTGAAACCCGAACCCGTCCTCGAACACGAAGGGCAGCATGCCGGTGCGGTCGGGGTCCAGATCGCGCCACACGCGGCTGCGCCAGCTTTTGTGCCCGTTGGTCTTGCCCTCGAAGAACGGGGAGTTGGCGAACAGCGCGGTGGCGACCGGTTGCAATGCCAGCGCGACGCGCAGTTTCTGCACCATGTCGGCCTCGGATCCGAAATCCAGATTCACCTGAACCGTGCAGGTGCGGTACATCATCGACTTGCCCATGGTGCCGACGCGATCCATGTAGTCGGTCATCAGCCGGTAACGCCCCTTGGGCATCATCGGCATCTGCTCATGCGTCCAGATCGGTGCCGCGCCCAGTCCGATGAAGCCGACGCCGACCTTGTCGGCCACGTCCTTGACCTGGCGCAGATGCTCGTTCACCTCGTCACAGGTGCCGTGGATGGTCTCCAGCGGTGCGCCGGACAGTTCCAGTTGACCGCCCGGCTCCAGCGACACGTTCGCGCCGTTCTTTTCCAGCCCGATCAGGTTGCCCGCCTCTTCCACCGGCGCCCAGCCATGCGCGTCGCGCAGGCCTTCCAGAACCGCCTTGACCGACCGCTTGCCGTCATAGGGGATCGGTTCCAGCGTGTCCTTGCAATAGCCGAATTTCTCGTGCTCGGTGCCGATGCGCCAGTCGGCCTTGGGCTTGCATCCGTCGGCAAGATACTGCGCCAACTGGTCGATGCTTTCGATCGGTCCGCCACCGGACTGGGGAATGGACATGGCGCGCGCTCCGCTTGGTCTGGAATTCTGGGTTTGGTCACAAGTGGGGCGAATTGCGCAGGGTGTCAATGCAGCCGGTGGCTGGGCGGGCGCTGGCTGTGGCGTTCCCAGATCACCACTGGAAGGCCACCACCGCCGCGCAACTCGCTCAGCATGCGCTCGGTGCGCAGCCCCGGCAGGCTGGAAAATACATCGAACAGCGCATCCGACCCTTCGGCGTTGACCGGGATATAAAGCGTTGGCTGGCCCGGTTGGTCCAACACCCAATGGGCCGGTCTGGCGGTCGGGTCCAGCGTCAGCCGCTCAAGGTCGCGGGTGGCCACGGCACCCCCCGACAGCGGACCGAAATAGGTGATCTGACCCTCGATCACCTGCACCACGCCGGGGCCGCCGCCGCCGGCACGAAACCGCGCACGCTGAGCCCCGACGGCGATCAGCATCGCTCCGAGGATGACCAGACCCCAACCGACCCAGCCCAGCAATCCGCCGGGGCCAAGCGCCCAACTTGCGCCGAGCAGCAAAACCGCCACCCCCGCCAGCCCCTCGCGCCAGCGCCAGAGCGCGGCGCGCGCCGCAGGGCGGATCAGGGACATCGCCAATCCCCCAGCGCCTGCTGCCAGAGCGTCATCGCCGCGACCGCCGCCGTATCGGCACGCAGGATGCGCGGCCCAAGGCTGACCGGATGAGCAAAGGGCAGCGCGGTGAGGCGTTTTCGCTCGGTATCGGAAAATCCGCCCTCAGGCCCGATCAGGATCGCCCACGGACCGGGCGCCGCATCGGCGAGAAGCGTGGCGGGTCCGGCCAGCCCCTCGTCGCAGAACATCAGGTGCCGCCCCTCGGGCCAGTCGTCCAGCAGGCGATCCAGCTTTTGCAGATCCTCGACCGGTGGCACGTAGGTGCCCCCGCATTGCTCGGCAGCCTCGATGGCATGGGCCTGCAATCGGTCCTGCCGGATGCGGTCGGAATTGGTAAAGTCGGTCTGCACCGGCAGGATGCGCGCGGCCCCCAGTTCGGCGGCTTTTTCGACGATGAAATCGGTGCGCGCCTTCTTGATCGGGGCGAAACACAGCCACAGGTCGGGCGGCATCCGTTGCGACGCGCTTTGCCGGATCGCTTCGAGCGTGCCGGCGCGCTTGCCCGCCTGCGCCACCTCGGCCAGCCATTCGCCATCCGTCCCGTTGAACAGCGCCACCGGATCCCCCTGCCCCAGCCGCATCACCGAGAACAGGTAATGCGCCTGATCCCGCGTCAAAGGAACCGATTGCCCCGCCCCCAAGGGGTGCTCTACATACAGCCTGATCTTCGCACTCATGCAGGTTACATATGCAAGGCAACGCTCCGACGCCAGAGTCATCGCCCGAGGGACAGGTCGCCGATGCGCCCGCCGGAAACTGGGTGGATACGCTCGCCCCCGCCTTCGCGCGGCCCTATCTGCGGCTCAGCCGCGCCGACCGGCCCATCGGCACATGGCTGCTGCTGCTGCCCTGCTGGTGGGGGCTGACGCTGGCGATGCTGCACGACCGCGCGCCAAGGTGGGAGGACGCGTGGATCGCGCTTGGCTGTGCCATCGGGGCGTGGCTGATGCGCGGGGCGGGCTGCACCTGGAACGACATCACCGACCGCCATATCGACGGGAGCGTGGCACGCACCCGCTCGCGCCCGATCCCCTCGGGGCAGGTCAGCGTCACTCAGGCGGTCATCTGGATGGCCGCGCAGGCGCTGATCGCGCTGATGATCCTGCTGACCTTCAACATCGCCGCCATCGCGCTGGGGGTGCTGGCGCTGCTGCCGGTGGCGATTTATCCCTTCGCCAAGCGGTTCACCTGGTGGCCGCAGATCTTCCTTGGCCTCGCCTTCAACTGGGGCGCGCTGCTGGTCTGGACGGCGCATACCGGCAGCCTCGGCTGGCCGGCGGTCATTCTGTATCTGGCGGGCATCTGCTGGACGGTGTTTTACGACACCATCTATGCCCATCAGGACAAGGAGGACGACGCGCTGATCGGCGTGAAATCCACGGCACTCCTGTTCGGGGACGATACCGCGCGCTGGCTGAAATACTTTCTGGCCGGCAGCGTCACGCTGATGGCGATGGCGGTGATCATGGCGATGCTGCCGGGTGCGCCGGTCCTGTCGCTGGTGGTGGCGCTGGCGGGGCCGTGGGCGATGGGCTGGCACATGGCCTGGCAATTGCGCGGTTTCGATCACATGGACAATGACCGGATGCTGCGCCTGTTCCGCTCCAACCGCGACACCGGCCTGATCCCGCTGATCCCGTTTCTGGTGGCGCTGCTGGTGTGATTGATCCCCGCGCCCGTGGGCGATATGACACGCCGACACCAAGGAATCCCGCCTCGTGAAGAAACCGCTGTCCGCACACGCCATCGTTCTCGCCACATTCGCCGTCGCTGCGCTGCTGTGCCTTGTTGCGGCCCGCTTCGCGCTGACCGCGGTCGAGCAGACCTCCGAGATCGACGTGCGCCGCGCGCTCGACGAATCGTCCTATGGCTGGGCCGAGGTTCACGCCAACGGATTGCAGGTGATCCTGACCGGCACAGCCCCGGACGAGGCGCGCCGCTTTGCCGCGCTCAGCATCGCGGGAACCGCCGTCGATGCCGCCCGGCTGATCGATTCCATCGAGATCGCCCCCAGCGAAGACCTGACGCCGCCGCGCTTTTCCGCCGAAATCCTGCGCAATGACAGCGGCATCTCGATCATCGGCCTGATACCGGCAGCGACCGATCGCGCGGCGCTGATCCGCCGCCTGAACCGTATGGTCGACGAGGACAACGTGGCCGACCTGCTGGAAACAGCCGATTATCCCGTGCCGCAAGGATGGGACAGCGCGCTGGATTTCGCCATCACCGCGCTGGCCCGCCTGCCCCGCTCCAAGGTGTCGGTGGATGCCGGGCATATCTCGGTCACCGCGATTTCCGACAGCGCCGAGGAAAAGACCGCGATCGAGGCGGATCTGGCCCGATCCGTGCCGCGTGGCGTCGATTTGTCGCTCGAGGTCGCCGCGCCGCGCCCGGTGATCACGCCGTTCACGCTGCGGTTCCTGATCGACGACAAGGGCGCGCGCTTTGACGCCTGTTCCGCGGATACCGAAAGCTCGAGCCGCCGCATCCTGCAAGCCGCGCGCGAGGCCGGGCTGGAGGGGGATGGCAATTGCACCATCGGCATGGGCGTGCCCTCGCCCCGCTGGAGCGAGGCTGCGGAGGCGGCCATCGGCGCGCTGGCCGAACTGGGACGGGGCAGCGTGACATTCGCCGATGCCGATATCACGCTGGTCGCCGCCGACACCACCGATCCCGCCTCGTTCGACCGCGTCATGGGCGAACTGGAAACCGCCCTGCCCGACGTGTTCGCGCTGCATGGCGTCTTGACCAAGCCGGAATCGGAAACACCCAATGGGCCGCCCGAATTCGTCGCCACGCTCAGCGCCGAAGGGCAGGTGCAACTGCGCGGACGGTTGAGCGATGAAGGCCTGCGCCAGGTCGCCGACAGCTATGCCCGGGCCAGCTTTGGCTCGAAAAACGTCTACACGGCGACGCGGCTGGTAGAGGAATTGCCCGATGACTGGCCCGCCCGCGTTCTGGCCGGTCTGGAATCGCTTTCGAAACTGTCCGAAGGCTCGGTTCTGGTCAAACCCGACACGCTGACCGTGCGCGGCGTGACCGAGCGCGAGAACGCCAATGCCGAGATCTCCGGCCTGCTGGCCGACAAGCTGGGCGAGGCCGAGACGTTCGAGCTCGACATCACCTATCGCGCGCCGCCAAAACCCCAGAATGTCGCGCCCACGCCCGATGAATGCGAATCGCAACTGGCCAAGATCCAGAAAGGCGGCAAGATCACCTTTGAACCGGGCTCGGCGACGATCACCGGCGGGTCGCGTCAGACGATGTCGGCGATCGTCAAGATCCTGGACCGCTGCGGCGAGATTCCCCTTGAGATCCAGGGCCATACCGACAGCCAGGGCCGCGAGGAGATGAATCAGCAACTGAGCCAGAAGCGCGCCGAGGCGGTTCTGGCGGAATTGCGCGCGCGCAGGCTGCTGACCGCGACCTACAAGGCGGTCGGCTATGGCGAAAGCAAACCGATCGCCGACAACGGCACCGAGGCGGGACGCGAGGAAAACCGCCGCATCGAATTCCAGTTGATCCGCCCCGATGCGGACGAAGCGGATGCCGATGACGATGCCGCCGCAAAAGACGATGATAGCGCCGACACGGCGGATGCCGAACCATCCGACGATCCGGAAACCTCCGACGCCGACAGCGAGAAAGAAACAGGACAATGAACAGAGCCGAGTTCATCATCACCACCGCCATCATCCTGTTCGTCGCCTTCGCGCTGGGCTGGTTCGCCAACTGGCTGGTCGGCCGGTTCACCAGCGTCCGGCAAAGCGATGTCGGCGAACTGGACCGGATGAGCCAGGAATTGCACGAGGCCGAGGAAACCCGCGACCAGGCGATCACCTACATGCAGCAGCGCGAGGCCGAGCTGACCACGCAACTGGCCCAGGCCGAGGCCGAATTGCGCGCGGCCATGGACGGCTTGCGCGACGCCCGTCACGAGGCCGAGGAATTGCGCGCCCAGGTCGAACGGTCCTGATTGGCGCAACCAGGGCGGGGCGAGCCCCGCCCTACCAGCGGGTCAGGGCGTCTTCGTCCTCGGTCCGGGCCGCGACCCAGTCGGCACCCTGGTCGGTGATTTCCTTTTTCCAGAACGGCGCGCGGGATTTCAGGTAATCCATCAGGAATTCCGCCGCCTGGAACGCATCGCCGCGATGGCGCGCGGCGGTTGCCACCATCATGATCCGCGCCCCGGGCTCCAGCCGTCCATGGCGATGTATGACCAGCACGTCGTTGAGCGACCACCGCGCCTGCGCCTGACTTGCGATCCGGTGCAGGGCCGTTCGGGTCATGGCCGGATAATGTTCGATCTCCATGGCGCGCAGGCTGCCATGTTCGTTGTTGCGCACGATCCCGGTAAAGGTAACGACCGCACCGGTATCCGCGCCCTGTCCGAACCCGTCGAGTTCGCTTGCGGGGTCGAAATCATCCTCGTGCACCTGCACGCGCATCTCTCAGCCCCCTGTCATGGGCGGAAAGAACGCCACCTCGCGCACGCCTTGCAACGGTGCGTCGAAATCGGCCAGCTCCTGATCCAACGCGACGCGCAGGGCCGAAAGATCGGCGAAGGCGGCGGCGTAACGCTCTTCGCGGGTGCGCAGTTCATCGACCAGATCGGAAACGGTGGCGGCATCGGTCTCGATCTTTTCGCGCGGCAGCCCGATGCGCTCACGCACCCAGGCGAAATACAGCACATCCATGTTCATCCCTCCTTGAGATGCGGCAATGCCTTGCGCAGATAATCCCAGCCGGTCAGCAATGTAAGGCCAGCCGCCAGCCACAACAGCCACAGCCCGATGCGGCCGGTCCATTCCATGCCTTCCAGCTTCCAGCGCAGGCCCGCCGGATCCGCCCCCGTGCCCATCAGGATGCGGTTGAACAGGTCCGCATCCATGCCTTCGGCGCTGAGGCCCAGGGCATGTTCGAAGATGCCCTGCGAGAACAGCACCGCAATGGCGATCATCTGCGTCGTGGTTTTCCATTTCGCCAGTTTCGTGACCCTGAGCGTGCCGGCCACGTCGCCGAGAAATTCCCGCAGGCCCGAGACGAACACCTCGCGAAACAGGATCACGGTGGCGGGCAGCACCAGCCAGGGTGACATCGAGGAATAGCCCACGATCACCATCAGCGCGATGATCACCATCGCCTTGTCGGCGATCGGGTCAAGCATCGCGCCCATGCGCGTTTCCTGTTTCCAGGCGCGGGCGAGATACCCGTCGAACCAGTCGGTCACCGCCGCGCCCAGGAACAGGACCAGCGCGAACCAGTCGGCCCAGGGGCGGTGGAAATAAAGAAACATCACCGCCAGCCCCGGCGCGGCCAGAAGGCGCAGAAAGGTCAGGATATTGGGCAGGGTCCAGTTCATGGCCGGACCCTACAATGCGGCCCGCAGAGTTGGAAGCGGATGTTGGCGCGATGTGGCGGCGGGGGTTATTTTGCCCTGCGGGCAAAGCCTCCGGCGGGGGTATTTGCGAACCAGAAAGAAGCAGGGGCGGGGTGCAGGTCAGCCACGGTCGTGAAAATGGTCGTAGATGGTTTCGGCCAGCGTGTCGGAAATGCCGTCGACCGCCTTGAGATCGGCGAGATCGGCGCGGCTGACCGCCTTGGCACTGCCGAAATGCGCCAGCAGCGCGCGTTTGCGGGTGGCCCCGACGCCGGGCACATCGTCAAGCGGGGTCGCGCCGACCGATTTGGCGCGTTTGGCGCGGTGGGTGCCGATGGCGAAGCGGTGCGCCTCGTCGCGCAGGCGCTGGACGAAATAGAGCACGGGATCGTTGTGGCGCAGCGCGAAGGGGCGAGCGCCGGGGCGGTGGAATTCTTCTTTGCCGGCGTCGCGGTCCACGCCCTTGGCAACGCCGACCATCGGGATATCGCCGACGCCGTGTTCCGCCATGATCTGCGCCACGGCGCTGACCTGCCCGGCGCCGCCATCGATCAGCAGCAGGTCGGGCCACATGCCCTTGTCGCGCTCGGGGTCTTCCTTCAGCAGGCGCTTGAAGCGGCGGGTCAGCACCTCTTTCATCATGCCGAAGTCGTCGCCGGGGGTGAGATCCTCGCCGCGGATGTTGAATTTGCGATACTGGTTCTTCATCAGCCCGTCCGGCCCGGCCACGATCATCGCGCCGACGGCATTGGTGCCCTGGATATGGGAGTTGTCATAGACCTCGATCCGCTGGGGCGGGGCGTCGAGCGCGAAGGCTTCGGCGAGGCCACGCAGCAGTTTCGCCTGGGTGGCGCTTTCGGCCATGCGGCGGGCCAGCGATTCACGCGCGTTGCGCAGCGCGCCACCAACCAGTTCGGCCTTTTCGCCCCGTTGGGGCACCAGGATTTCAACCTTGCGCCCGGCCTTTTCGGACAGCGCCTGCTGCATCAGATCGGCGTTTTCGATGGCATCGGACAGGATCAGTTGGCGCGGCGGTTCCTTGTTATCGTAGAACTGGCCCAGAAACGCCTCCATCACCTCGGCGGCGTCGACATCGGCGCCGACGCGGGGGTAATAGTCGTGATTGCCCCAGTTCTGGTTGGCGCGGATGAAGAACACCTGAACGCAGGCCTGCCCGCCCTCCATATGCAGGGCGATCACGTCGGCTTCGGGCACGCCGCGCGGGTTGATGCCCTGCACGCCCTGCACCTGCGTCAGCGCGCGGATGCGGTCGCGCAGGGCGGCGGCGCGTTCGAATTCCATCGCCTCTGAGGCGACCTGCATCTGCGCCGCCAAGTCTTCCTGCACGCGGGTCGAGCGGCCCGACAGGAAACGTTCGGCATCGCGCACAGACTGGGCGTAATCGGCCTCGCTGATATACCCCACGCAGGGGGCCGAGCAGCGCTTGATCTGGTAAAGCAGGCAGGGGCGTGTGCGGCTTTGGAACACGGAATCGGTGCAGTTGCGCAGCAGGAACGCCTTTTGCAGCTGGTTCAGCGTGCGGTTGACCGCGCCGGCGCTGGCGAAGGGGCCGAAGTAGGTGCCTTTCTCCTTTTTCGCGCCGCGGTGTTTCTTGATCTGGGAAAAGGCGTGATCCTTGGCCACCAGGATATTCGGGAAACTTTTGTCGTCGCGCAGCAGGACGTTGTATTTCGGTTTCAGCTGCTTGATGAGGTTCTGTTCCAGCAACAGCGCCTCGGTCTCGGTGCGGGTGGTCAGGAACATCATGCGCGCGGTTTCGCGGATCATGCGTTCGATCCGGGGCGAATGGCCGGGGCGGGCATAGTTCGACACACGCGCCTTCAGGTTGCGCGCCTTGCCGACGTAAAGCACCCGCGCCTGCGCATCCAGCATGCGATAGACCCCCGGCGCGGAGTCCAGCGTGCGCAGATAGCTCTGGATACAGGCATAACCCGTGACGGGCGGATCGCCGGGGATGTCGGAAAGGTCGGTCATGGGTTCCAGATATGATTCCCGGTGCGGGGCTGCAATCTTGGATGGCGTTAATCAAGCCCCAACAAATCCACGGAATATGTGGATAAGTCTGGAGACAAGTTCCCGCGAGCCCGAAATTTCCCTTGTATCCGGCTGACTTCGCCGATTTGCCCAAAAATTGGGCAAGGCGGCAAGGTGTTGAAATCAAGGAAAAAATTTCTCAACACGCTGCAAGTCAATGAATTCAAAGAGGATTCCGTAACGCTTTCGTGACGGGGTCGCGGGCGGTGCAAAAGTTAACGCGCCATGGCATCTAGCCGACGCCCAGAATGTCCGGCGTCTGCCATCCAAGATGCTGCCCGCCATCCACGCAAAGCAGCTCTCCGGTGACCGCGGGAGCGTCCAGGAAATAGGCCAGCGCGCCGACGATGTCGGAGGGATTGGACCCGCGCCCCATCACCGTGTTTGCCCGCTGGGCGGCGAAATGCGATTCGCTCTGGCGTGCGCCGCGCATGGTCGGACCGGGGCCGATCGCGTTGACGCGGATCGCCGGGGCCAATGCCTGCGCCGCCGTCTGGGTCAGCGTCCAAAGCCCCGCCTTGGCCAGCGTGTAGGTCATGAATTCCGGCGTCAGCTTGCGCACGCGCTGGTCGATCATGTTGACGACCAGCCCGGCGGCGCACGGTTCATCGTTGTCGTCGATCACAGGCTCCAGCCCCTGCGCCGCCATCGCCTGAATCAGCACGAACGGTGCGCGCAGATTGCTGTGCATGTGCCGGTCCCAGCCGTCGCGGGTGGCGGTATAGAGATTGTCGTAATCGAAGATCGACGCGTTGTTGACCAGACAGGTGATCGGTCCGCCCAGACCGCTTGCGGCAGCGGAAAACAGCGATTGCGTCTGATCCTCGTCCGTCAGATCGGCCTGAAGGGGGATCGCCAGACGGCCCATGGCGCGGATTTCGGCGGCGACCTCTTCGGCCTCGTCCTGCGAACTGGCATAATGCACGGCGACGTCATGGCCCCGTTTCGCAAGATAGAGAGCCATCTCGCGGCCCAGCCGCTTGCCCGCTCCGGTCACCAGACATCTGCTCATGTTCGCGCCTTTCCTTGTTACGATTCCGCCATGTTCCTCAGAACAGGACCACGACGATATATGCCAGATACAGCCCGGTCAGCACAAAGCCCCAAAGCCGCGTGATATTGCGGTTGAGAAACACGAAGGGGAACAGCATCAGCGAGGCGGCCAGCATCACCCAGAGATCGAATTTCAGGAATTGGGGATCAACCGCGATGGGACGGATCAGCGTTGCGATTCCGATGATCGCCAGCAGATTGAACAGGTTCGACCCGATCACGTTGCCCAGCGCGACATCCGCCTGCCGGCGCAGCGCCGCCATTACCGTGGTGGCCAGTTCCGGCAGCGAGGTGCCCACCGCGACCAGCGTCAGACCGATCGCGGTATCGCTGACCCCGTAGGTGCGCGCGATGATCGAGGCATTGTCGACAAGAAGGTCCGCGCCGACCGGCAACCCGACAAGGCCCAGCGCCAGAAAGAGGATGATGCGCCACCAGGGAATGTTCGGATCGGCACCTTCCAGTCCCTCGATCTCGCCATTGGCGCGGGCACGCTTGTGCGCGCGCACATCGCGGAACTGGTCTCCGAGGATCAGCGCCAGTGCGGCCAGCAGGACCAGCCCCTCGAGCGCGCTGAACTCGCCGGTGAAGGCCAGCGCGATGAAAAGAAGCGAGACCGCGATCATCTGGACGAAGGTCTTGCGGGTGTCGCATTCGCTGCTGTGGATGGTGGCAAGGATCGCCGGTATTCCCAGCACCAGCAGGATATTTGCGGTATTCGAGCCGACCACGTTGCCCAGCGCCAGCCCCGGCAGGTTGCGCAGCGCCGCGCTGATCGAGATCAGCAATTCGGGCGCCGAAGTGCCGAAGGCCACGATGGTCAGCCCCACAACCATAGCCGGCACTCCCAGCCGCAGGCTGAGATTGACCGCGCCCCGCACCAGTGAATCCCCGGCCAGAAGCAGGATCGCCAGCCCCAGCACCACAAGCAGCCACGGGATCATGAGCGCCCTCCGTCGCCGCAGGAACAGGGGCCCCGGCCGATGCGATAGCGCCCGCAGCGCGGACATTTCGCCGAGGCAAGCCGGTTCTGGCCCGGAAACCGGAATTTTCCGAACATCGCCAGCACGGCGATGGCCGCAAGGAAAAGGGCAACGACCTTGAGGATCACGTCAGAGGCCAAAACGCGCGAAACCTGCGCGCTCCTCGATGCCGGCCAGCGCATCGTTGACAAGATTCATGCCGAAGCGCGAAAGGAACGGGCGGCGCAGGCCATAGCGGCGCAACTGCACCTTGTCGCCGAACCGCTCGCGCAGCGTGGGCCGCAGATGGCCGATGCCGTCGATCAGGCCCAGTTCGCCCGCGCGCCGCGCCAGCCAGATTTCGCCGGTGAACAGGTCAGCGGACATGTCCAGACGGTCACCGCGACGTTCCTTGACATGGGCGATGAAATTCTCGTGGACGTCGCCCAGCAGGGTTTTCAGGCGGGCCACGTCCTCTTCGTTCTCGGGGCGGAAGGGGTCGAGCATGGATTTCGATTTGCCCGCCGTATGAACGCGCCGCTCGATCCCCTGCCGGGCCAGGAACACATGCGCGCCGAACCCCGAAGACACCACGCCGATGGAACCGAGGATGGAACTGTCATCGGCCCAGATTTCATCGGCGGCAGCCGCCAGCCAATAGCCGCCCGAGGCCGCGACATCCTCGACAAAGGCGATGACCGGCACATCGGTGTCTTCCGCAAGCGCGCGGATACGCGCTCCGATCAGCGAAGATTGCACGGGCGAACCGCCGGGCGAGTTGATCTCCAGCGCGACGGCATCGGGTTTGCCGCGGCGAAAAGCCTTTTCCAGTATCGGCGCCAGCGTCAGGTCGTTCAGCGCCATGCGTCCCGACGTGCCGATGGTGCCCTGCAGACGGACGACCGACACCAGCGGCGGATTCTTGAGAAAGGGCAGGCGCAGGTTCATGTCAGCCGATGTAGAATGCCCCGGCGCGACAAACAAGATGCGCCGGAGGGGTTGGGTCCGATGATTTCGCCGATCCTCAGGACCGGATGCGCCAGCCGGTGCGGAAGATCCACCAGATGACGCCCAGACAGAGACAGGTGAAGGCCGCGATCGCCAGCAGGCTGTATCCCACGGGCAGATCGGCGGTGCCGAAGAACGACCAGCGGAATCCCGAGATCAGATAGACCACCGGGTTCAGCAGCGTGATCTTTTGCCAGATCGGCGGCAGCATCAAGATCGAATAGAACGACCCGCCCAGAAACACCAGCGGCGTCACGATCAGCAGCGGCACCAGTTGCAATTGCTCGAAATTGCCCGCCCAGATGCCGATGATGAATCCCAGCAGCGCAAAACTGATGCAGGTCAGCACCAGGAACGCGACCATCGCCAGCGGATGCGCGATGGACAGATCGACGAACAGGGTCGAGGTCAGCAGGATCACCACCCCGATGAACAGCGCCTTGGTCGCCGCCGCGCCGACATAGCCCAGCACGATCTCCAGAAAGTTGATCGGCGCCGACAGCAATTCATAGATCGTGCCGATGAATTTCGGGAAATAGATGCCGAACGACCCGTTCGAAATGGATTGCGTGATCACCGCCAGCATCACCAGCCCCGGCACGATGAAGGCACCATAGGAAATGCCCTCGACCTGATCGATGCGGCTGCCGATGGCGGCGCCGAACACCACGAAATACAGCGAGGTGGACAGCACCGGCGACAGAAAGCTTTGCAGCAGCGTGCGAAAGAACCGCGCCATCTCGAAACGATAGATCGCGGCGATGGCGGTCCAGTTCATGCGCGCTCCTCTTGCACCAGATCGACGAAGATGTCCTCAAGGCTGCTTTGCCGTGTTTCGACATCGCGCAGGGTCAGCCCGGCGCCGGCGACATCGTTCAGAAGCTGCGTGATCCCGGTACGTTCCCCATGGATATCGTAGGTATAGACCAGCGTGTCGCCGCCATTGGCAAGGGTCAGATCATGCGCGGCAAGTGCGGTGGGCACCGCATCGACCGGTTCGGCCAGTTGCACCTCGATCCGCTTCTTTCCCAGCCGCGCCATCAGCGTGTCCTTGTCTTCCACCAGCAGCAATTCGCCGTTGGTGATGACGCCGATGCGGTCGGCGATGGCCTCGGCTTCCTCGATGTAGTGGGTGGTCAGGATGATGGTGACGCCATCGGCCTTCAACTCGGCGACGATGTTCCACATGTCCTTGCGCAGTTCCACATCGACGCCGGCGGTGGGTTCGTCCAGAAACAGGATGCGCGGATCATGGGCCAGCGCCTTGGCGATCAGCACGCGCCGTTTCATGCCGCCCGACAGCGCCTTGGTCGCGCTGTTGCGTTTGTCCCAGAGGCTGAGTTTCCGCAGGATCGATTCGATGCGCGCGTCGTCGCGCGGACGGCCGAACAGCCCGCGCGAGAAGCGCACGGTGTTCAGAACCTTTTCGAACGGCTCCAGCGCGACCTCCTGCGGGACCAGCCCGATCAGCGCGCGGGCGGCGCGGAAATCGGTGACGATGTCGTTGCCATCGACCGTGACGGTGCCGCCGCTGGGCGTGGTGATGCCGCAGATCGTGGAGATCAGCGTGGTCTTGCCCGCGCCGTTGGGACCGAGCAGCGCGAGGATTTCACCATGCTCGATGTCGAGCGTGACGCCCTTGAGCGCCTGGAACCCGTCGTCATAGGTCTTGCGCAGATCGCGGATGGACAGGATCGGCGCCATCAGATGCGCCGGCGGCCTTGGTGAAACCGGGTGTCGTGGGTGTCGGGAAACTGATCGCTCGTCTTCATGGGCCGGTCCTTTCGCGCGCCGGGGGGTGCGCCCGTATCTAGCGCAGCCGGGGCGAGGCACCAAGTCATTTGCCGCCGCGCGGGTGGAGCGGTCGCGCAATGGGTATTTGCAACCAGAAAGAAGCCGGGGCGCCTCACACCGACAGCCACGCGTCGCGGAATTCGGGATCGGCGTCGAGATCGGCGAAGCTGCCAGAATACCGGGTGGTGCCGCGATCGAGGATGACCGCATGGCTGGAGACCGCACGGGCGAAATGCAGGTTCTGTTCGGACAACAGAACCGTCAGCCCCTGATCGCGCAATTGCACGATGGCGCGGGCCATGTCTTCGATGATCACGGGCGCGATGCCCTCGGATGGCTCGTCCAGCAGCAGACAGGACGGGTTGCCCATCAATGTGCGCGCGATGCTGAGCATCTGCTGCTCGCCGCCCGAGAGATCACGACCGCGATTCCGGCGACGCTCGGCCAGGTTGGGGAACAGATCGAACAGCGCGTCTTGGGACCAGGTGGCCGTGCCTTGCCGGGGGGGCTGGCGACCGACTTCGAGGTTTTCGAGAACGCTGAGATCGCCGAAAATGCGCCGGTCCTCGGGGACATAGCCCAGACCGGCGCGCGCCACGCGATGGGCGGGCCAGCCGGTGATGTCGGTGCCGTTGAAACGGACCTGACCCGAGCGCGGCACCACCAGTTGCATGATGGATTTGAGCGTCGTCGTCTTGCCCGCCCCGTTGCGCCCCAGCAGGGCCACGACCTGCCCGGTGGTGACGCTCAACGACAGGTCGCGCAGCACATGCGCCTTGCCGTAGAAGCTGTTGATCTGCATGACGTCAAGCATCGGAGGGGGGTTCCAGCGCGCTGAACAGGGTGCCACCGCCGAGATAGACATCCTGCACTTGGCGATCGGCACGGATTTCCGCGACCGTCCCGTTGGCGATCAGCCGGCCCCGATTCAGCACCATGACGCGATGGGCATGGGCAAAGACCGTGTCCATGTCGTGTTCGGTGAACAGCACGCTCAACTGCCGCTGCGCCACGATGTCGGCAATCAGTTGCATCAGCGCCGTCCGTTCGCCCGGTGCCATGCCGGCGGTGGGTTCGTCCATCAGCAGCAATCCGGGCGCATGGCAGAGCGCAATGGCCAGTTCCAGCCGCTTGAGATCGCCGTAAGCCAGCACGGCGCAATGGCGGTCGGCCTGTGCGGCCATGCCGACCAGATCGAGGAACCCCAGCGCCTCGTCGCGATACAGCCGATGGGCATAGGGGCGCAGCGCGAATACGCGGCGGTGATGCGAGATCAGCGCCATCTGGACGTTTTCCACCACGGTCATCGAGGCATAGGTGGCGGTGATCTGGAAGGTGCGCCCGACACCCAGCCGCCAGATCCGGCGCGGTTTCAGCCCGGTGATGGGTGAGCCGTTCAGCGATACCGTGCCGCCGTCGGGTTTCAGGTGGCCGGTCATCATGTTGAAACAGGTGCTTTTGCCCGCGCCGTTGGGGCCGATCAGCGCCAGCAACTCGCCCCGCGCGAGATCAAAGGATACGTCATCGACCGCACGGTTGCCGCCGAAGGATTTCGTGAGGTTGCGCACCGACAGGACCGCATTCATGATCCATCCTCCGGCGCGCGCAGCAGGCCGAGGCGTTCGCCGAGGCGGCGCAGTGAGCCGACGATGCCTTCTGGTGCCAAGATGACCACCGCGATGATGGTCAGGCCCAGCGCCAGCCGCCAGTATTCGAACCGGGTCAGCACGTCCTTGACGCTTTCGAATACCGCGCCGCCCACGACCCCGCCCGAAAGCGTTTTGACACCGCCAAGGAACACCACGATCAGCGCATCGAACGAGCGGGTGATCTCCAACTCATTGGGAAAGACGCTGCCCTTGGCAAAGACGAACAGCCCGCCGGCCAGCCCGGCCATCGCACCGGCAAGGGCAAAGGCGCCCCATTGCACGGCCCGCGTGTCGATGCCCGTCGCCTCGGCCTGCCGCTTGCTGTCGCGGGCGGCGCGCAGGGCATAGCCGAACGGGGCATGGGCCGCGTGGCGCAGGGCGAGGATGCCGCCGACGCACAGCACCAGCGCCAGATAGAAGAACACCGTGCTGGACGAGGCCCAGTCGGGCGGCCAGATATCCACCAGCCCGTCATCGCCGCCGGTGACGTCGCCCCATTGATAGACGAGGCTCCAGAGCAGTTGCGCGAAGGCCAGCGTCAGCATGGCGAAATAGACGCCGGTCAGGCGCAGGCAGATCCAGCCGATGATCAGCGCCAGCAGCCCCGCGCCCAACGGCGCCAGCAGCAGCGCCAGTTCCATCGGGCTGTCGGCGTGGGCCACCAGCAGCGCCGCCGTATAGGCGCCGCCGCCGAAAAACGCAGCATGGCCGAAACTGACCAGCCCGCCAAGGCCCAGCAGGAAATGCAGCGAGGCGGCGAACAGGCAGAAGATCAGGATGTCGGTGACCAGCACCGTCGCGAAGGGCGGCGCGATCAATGGCACCAGCGCCAGCAGCGCAATACCGGCGGCCACGATCAGGCGCACCCGCGCCCCGGCGGGTTTGATCGGGCGTTCGGGCTCGCCGCTCTGGCCGGGATCGCCGGCGACCTCTTCGCGGCCAAGCAGGCCGTAGGGGCGGATCATCAGCACCAGCGCCATGACCACGAACATCAGCACCAGCGTGCTTTGCGGCAGATAGGTGACGCCGAACACGTTCAAAACGGACACCAGCACCGCCGCAAGGTAGGCCCCCGGCAGAGACCCCATGCCGCCGATCACCACCACGACGAAGATCGACGCCAGGATGTTGAAATCCATCAGCAGGTCGGCGCCGCCCTTGGGCAATTGCACCGCTCCGCCCAGCCCCGCCAATGCGCAGCCGAGAAAGAACACGCCGGTGAACAGCCAGGACTGGTTGACGCCCAGCGCGCCGACCATCTCGCGGTCCTGCGTTGCGGCGCGCACGAGGATGCCGACGCGGGTGCGCGCGATCAGCCACCACAGCGCCAAGGCGACGAAGGGCGTGATCCCGATCAGCGCCAGGTCGTATTTCGGCACGGGTTCGCCCAGTATCCGCACGACGCCTTTCAGCCCCGGCGCGCGCGGGCCCAGCAGATCCTGTGGCCCCCAGATCATCAGCGCCAGATCCTGGATCACCAGGATCACGCCGAATGTGGCGACAAGCTGGAACAGTTCGGGCGCGCGATAAACCGGACGCAGCACGACGATTTCCACGATCACGCCCACCAGCCCGACGATAATTCCGGTCAGCAGGATCGCGCCCCAGAAGCCGAACGCGCCGGGCAGCACCTGCATCAGCGTATAGCCGACATAGGCCCCCAGCATATAGAACGAGCCATGGGCGAAATTCACGATCCGCGTGACGCCAAAGATCAGCGACAGCCCCGAGGCGACCATGAACAGCGCCCCGGCATTGGCCAGCCCGGTCAGCAATTGCGCGATGAAAAGTCCCACGGCCTGTATCGGCGGCTTTAATTGGCCGGGCGCAGCTCGCGCACCACGTCATCGGGGGGCAGGTAGTCGGCGCCGTCGCGGTATTCCCAATCGACCATCACGCCCTTGCCGTCGCGCACGGCGGTCGTGCCGACGAAGGCACCCATGGTCGATTGATGGTCGATCTCGCGATAGGTGATCGGACCGACCGGCGTGTCAAGTTCCAGCCCGACAAAGGCATCCCGGATCGCCTCCGCCTCGGTCGAGCCGGCCTTTTCGATGGCGGCAGCGACCGACAGCGCGGTGTTGTAGCCCACGATCGAGCCGTTGCGGGGGTAATCGTTCCAGCGCGCCTGATAGGCGTCGACGAAATCCTTCTTGGCGCCCTCGTCGAAATCATACCACGGGAAGCCGGTGACGATCCAACCCTCCGAGGTTTCCTCGCCAATAGGGTCGAGATACTCGGGCTCGCCCGACAGCAAGCCGAACACCTTGCGCCCGTCGAACAGGCCGCGCATCGTGCCCTCGCGCATGAACTTGGCCAGATCGCCTGCGAAGGTGACGTTGAAGATCGCGTCGGGCTTTGCCCGTTCCAGCGCCTGCACCTCGGCCCCGGCGTCGATCTTGAACAGCGGCGGCCATTGCTCGGCGACGAATTCGACCTCGGGTTTCAGCGCCAGGAGGTTTTCCTTGAACGCGGCGACCGCGTCCTTGCCATAGGCATAGTTGGGCGCGATCGTGGCATAGCGGATCGCGTCGGTCTTGGCCGCCTCTTCGGCCAGCATCGCCGCCTGCATGTAGGTCGAGGTGCGCAGGCGGAAGGTCCAGTCATTGCCCTTGTCCCAGACCAGCGCATCGGCCAGCGGTTCGGACGCCAGATAGACATAGTGCTTTTCGGCGGCCAGCGAGCTCAGCGCCAGCCCGATATTGGACAGGATCGCGCCGGTCAGCATCACCGTGCCCTCGCGGGTCATCAGTTCCTCGGCGATCTTCACCGCCTCGCCCGGTTCGCCCTGATCGTCGCGATAGATGAATTCCAGCGGACGGCCCAGCACGCCGCCCTGTTCGTTGATCTGATCCACCGCCAGTTCGATTCCCATGCGATAGGGTTCGGCGAATGCGGCCATCCGCTTGAAATGGTTGATCTCGCCGATCTTGATCGGCTCTTGCGCAGACGCCTGGAGGCCGGTCAGCGTCAACGCCACGGCAATTGCGGCTCCGAGGAAGGTCTTGCGTCTCATTGGCTGTCCACCTTGCTTGCAGTCTGTCAGGTTGCCGTCACGGCATCACGCATGCTCCATAAAAGGTCGGGCCGGCGCAAGCAATGGCTGCTTGTTCATGCAAAGCGGCGCGCCGGAGCGCCAAAGCCGCGGGCGGCGCGCCCCGCGAGGCGCATTGGCAAAGGCGCTCGTCCGGGATTTGCGACAAAATCCGGCAATCGCGGGACTTGACCTTTGCCCGCCGCTCGGAAATTGTGGCGCCAACATGAACGGCAATTCAGCTAAGGGCGGGAGGCGCATGCTGACACGGGTTCTGGACGGGGTGAACGAGGTTGTCGGCAGGCTCGTTTCCGTCGTCGCCATCGTCTTTGCCGCCATCATCATCTACGACGTGTTCATGCGCTATGCGATGAACGCTCCGACCCGCTGGGCGTTCGATGTGTCCAAGCAGTTATACGGGTTTTATTTCATCATGCTCGGCGGTTACGCGCTGCGCCACAAGGCGCATGTGCGCGTCGACCTGATAACCGAGCGGCTGTCGCCGCTGGCCCAGCGCATCGTCGATCTGGCCGGATACCTGATCTTTTTCTTTCCGTTCGTCTGGGTCTTCACCTCCCGGTCATGGGATTTTGCGATCAAGTCGTGGAATCAGGGGGAAACGACATATGGTGCGGTGCAATTGCCGGTCTATCCGCTGAAAATGGCGATGTTCGTCGCCGCCGTGCTGTTGCTGCTGCAGGGGGTGTCCGAGGTGCTCAAGATCCTGCTGAACACCCACAAGGATCAGGACGAGGTGCGCGCATGAGCCCGGAAATCATCGCGCTGTGCATGTTCGGCCTGCTGCTGGTGGGGCTGTTCATGGGCCACCCGCTGGCTTTCGTTCTGGGCGGAGCGGCGGTTCTGGGCGCGGTCATCGCGGGCAAGCCGATGCTGCTGGGCATCGTCATCAACCGCATTTTCGGCGACGTGCTGGACAATTTCACGCTGATCGCAATCCCGCTTTTCGTGCTGATGGCGCGGTTCCTCTCGGACAGCGGCGTCACCGACCGGATGTTCGAGACGCTGCGCCTGCTGATGTCGAACGTGCGCGGCGGGCTGGCGCTGGCGGTGGTGTTCATCTCGATCCTGCTGGCCGCCACGACCGGCATCATCGGCGCGTCGATCACGGTGATGGGGGTGATGGCGATCCGGCCGATGCTGCAATACGGCTATGCGCCGACGCTGACCGCCGGGGTGATCGCGGCGTCCGGCTGTCTGGGCATCCTCATTCCGCCGTCGATCATGCTGATCCTCATGGCGTCCTATTCGCCGCTTTCGGTGGGCGAATTGTTCGCCGGCTCGATGATCCCCGGTGTGCTGCTGGGTCTGTCCTATGCGGTCTGGGTCTGGCTGGTGGCGGTGTTCCGCCCCGACATGGCCCCTGCCGTGCAACCGGACGAGAAAATTTCGCGCGGCGCGCTGATCCGCATGCTGATCCTCGAGGCGCTGCCGCCGCTGGTGCTGATCCTCGGCATTCTCGGCACGCTTCTGGCGGGCATCGCCACGGCGACCGAGGCCAGCGCCATCGGCGCGGCGCTGGCGCTGCTGATCGTGATCCTGCGGGGACGGTTCACATGGGCCACCTTCTATGGCGCGACGCTGGAAACCGGGCGGATCTCGGCGATGATCCTGTTCATCGTGGTGGGCGCGACCGCCTTTACCGGTGTGTTCAACATCACCGGCGGCATGCGCGCCACGCAGGAGATCATCCGCAATCTGGACATGGCGCCCTGGCTGCTGATAACCATGATGATGGTGATCGTGTTCATTCTGGGCGCGTTCCTTGACTGGACCGGGATCGTGCTGCTGTCATTCCCGATCTTTTTGCCGATCGTGCAGGAGATGGATGTCAGCCTGCTGTGGTTCGTCGTGCTGATGGCGGTCGTGCTGCAAACCTCGTTCCTGACGCCACCGTTCGGCTATGCGCTGTTCTACCTGCGCTCGATCGCACCGAAAGAAGTGCGCACCGGCCATATCATCAGCGGCGTCCTGCCCTTCATCGGGCTGATCGTGCTGATGTGCATCCTTGTCGCAGTTTTCCCCGCCTTGGTGACGTGGCTGCCTGCGGCGCTTTATACCAATTGACCAATGAGGAGAGTTCCCATGAAACTGACCCCTACCCTGGCCGCAGCGACCCTGGCCGCCACGATCGGCATACAGGCGCAGGCGCAGGACAACTGGACCATGACGACGACATGGCCCTCGTCGCTGGAACTGATCGAGATCGACCGCCATTTTGTGGATATCGCCAACAAGCTGACCGCGGGCGATCTGACCATCGAATTCTATGACGGCGGCACCCTCGTGCCCGCTGGCGAGGTGTTCGGCGCGGTGGAATCCGGCACCATTCAGGCCGGTGCCGACTGGCCCGGTTACTGGGCCGGACGCGATCCGGCGTTCTCGCCGCTATCGACCACCGCCAGCCTGTTCAACGCCGTGGATTACGTGAACTGGATCAGCGGCTGGGGCGGCGATGAGCTGTATAACGAAATCTACGGCAATTTCGGCATGGTCTATCTGCCCTACGGCGTGACCAACAACGAATCGGGTTTCCGGTCGCGCGAACCGATCCGCAACCTCGAAGATCTCAAGGGCAAGCGCCTGCGCCTCTCGGGTCTGGAACAGGGCCGTCTGCTGGAGAAGCTGGGCGGCAATCAGGTGTCCATGGCCGGTGGCGAAATCTATCAGGCGCTGGAACGCGGCGTGATCGACGGTGCCGAATTCTCGACCCCGAATGTGGACTGGTCGGGCGGTTTCCAGCAGGTCACCGAATACTGGGCGACGCCGGGCTGGCACCAATCGGCTTCGGTCTTCGGCGTGATGATCAACAAGGGCGCGTGGGATGCCCTGTCGCCCGAGACGCAGGAAAAGCTGCAGATCGCGGCCGATGCAACGATGCTGTGGTCGCTGGCCAATACCGAAAAGCGCGCCACCGAAGCCTATGAGAAGTTCGACGAGGCGGTCGAGATCAACCGCTATGACGACGAAACGCTGGAAAAGGTGCAGGAAATGGCTAACGAGGTGATCGAGACCACCGCCTGCGAAAGCGCCAATTCCGCCAAGGTCTATCTGAGCATGGTCGAGTATCTCGAGGATTATGCCAAATGGCGCGATGCCTCGGCCCCGTTCAATCTGGGCCGCACGCCCAACGGTCCGGACATCGAGAAACTGCGCAACTGCGTGAACTGATCGCTGCATCCGCGCGCAACAGGCCCTGCCGGTTCAAGCGACCGGCAGGGTTTTTCTTTGGCGGCGGGTGAATGGTCCGACAGATCCCTTGTCCGGCGCCATGAATATGGCCTAGACCGCGAGGGAAATCGTTTTAGAAGGGCCGCCGCCGTGACCAAGAGACCTGCCATCCGCCACATCGTGTTTTTCAGCGCGCGGGACAAGGCCGACATCGCGCGCATCGTTGCCGGGCTGGAGCAGCTGGGCAAGATCCCGCATTCCGAGGTTTTCGAGGTGCGGCGCAACACGCAAAGCGATGCCTTGTCGGGCGAGGTCGATGTCGTCGTCTATGCCGAATTCGCAAGCGCCGACGATCTTGCGGCCTACAAGGCCGATCCGATCTATCAGGCGGCGATCGACGCCGTGCGCCCGCTGCGCGAACTGCGCATCGCGGCCGACATCTGACGCTGCAAGCAACCCGCCAGGAGTGCGCCGTTCAATGTCCAACCACCGGGTGATCTTCGATGGCGGCCCAATTCCGTCCGGAACCGCCTTTCGCGCCCCGCGCCGCATCATCCGCGCCGACACGCCCGACGCCGTTCCCGCGGCCTTGACCGCGCTGCAGGATGCGCAGGGCGACGGATACTGGCTGGCCGGTTATGCGAGTTACGAACTGGGCTACCTGTTCACCGCCAAGCTGCGCGATCTGCTGCCCGCCGATCGGGACATGCCGCTTTTGCTGTTCGGGGTGTTCGATGCGCCCTCGCCCGACGCAGGCATCGCCGCTGCCGGCCCGGCATCCCTGTCCGTACCATCGCCGGTCTGGTCTCCTGACGTCTACGGGCAAGCGTTCTCGACGCTGCACGATTTCATCGCGGCCGGCGACATCTATCAGGCCAATCTCACCTTTGCGATGACGGCCAAGCGCAGCGGGTCCATCGACGCCCTCTGGGCACGCCTGCGCGACCGACAGACAGCGCCCCATGGCGCGCTGGTCGATCTGGGCGGGCCGGTGGTGCTGTCGCGCTCGCCCGAGCTGTTCTTTTCGATCGACCGGCACGGGTGCATGACAGCGCGGCCGATGAAAGGCACGGTCGCACGCGGCACGACGCCCGAGCAGGATGCCGAGCACGCGCAATGGCTGCACGAGTCCGAAAAGAACCGGGCCGAGAACCTGATGATCGTCGATCTTCTGCGCAACGACATGAGCCGCATTTCGCAGGTTGGCAGCGTCCGCGTGCCGGATCTTTTCACCATCGAGACCTATGCGACGCTGCACCAGATGACGTCGCGCATCACCGCGCAACTGAAATCCAACGTGTCGATTTCCGATATTTTCGCGGCGCTTTTCCCCTGTGGGTCGATCACCGGCGCGCCCAAGATCCGCGCCATGCAGATCCTTGCGGCGCTGGAAGAAACGGCGCGCGACGTCTATTGCGGTGCCATCGGCTGGATCGCGCCCGATGGGGCGATGTCTTTCGGCGTCGCCATCCGGACGCTGATCTGCGGCGAAAACAACGCCGTGCGCCTGAATGTCGGCGGCGGCGTGGTGCATGACAGCAACGCGCCCGACGAATACGCCGAGGCGTTGCTGAAATCGCAATTCGCGACTTTGCCTCGGGGGTCGGACCGATCCGACCCGCCAGCGGCCTGAGCCTGCCTGTTCAGGAAACCTGGCTCAGCACCGGGCGTTCGTTCCTGATGTGCCGTTGGACCATGTTGCGGGCCTGACGGCCGGTCGGGATCACCCGTGCGCTGACCGGCAGATGATCGAGGGCGCGCAGTTCCGGAAACAGCGTATAGATTTCCTCGAGCGCCTCGCGTCCGACCGAGCGCAGCGCCTGCGGACCGGTATAGAGCGATTCCGTTTCGATGCCGTTTGCGAAAATCACCTCGTGATCGTCGAACAGGACATGGAAATAATCGACCTCGCCCGGGGTCTGGTCAATCTCGACCCCGTCCAGCGCCAGAAGCTGCTTGGCCCCGACCAGAACCTCGCTCGCACCGAACATCCGCTGCGCGATGGCCGAGCGGACGAAAATGCGGTGCTGCGGCGACACGACCAGATCGGCGGTCGGCAGCCCGTGGCCCAAGGCACCGGCACGAATGCGAACCGGGCGCAGGTTCGGCCGGTCGAACAACTGGCGCGATGATACGCGGGTCGCGCCGATCCAGCGAATCGCGCGCAGGCCCCGATCCTTCGTCATGACCAGATCGCCGACTTTCAGGTCCTCAACCGCAATTTCGCGTTTTTCACCGCGGATCATTGAGCCGCGCGCGAAACAGACGATGGGCATTTCGAAAATTTCTGCGCTGAAGCCGGTCGTTGCCATTTGGGTACTACTGGAAAACCGTTCCACATCGGTGATGGTTATTCCCATGATCACTTCGACGCCGTCCCAATCCTCCACGCGTTGGGCGTTGGGGCGGAAAAAAATGTCGCCGTTGCTTGTCTGGATAAAGACACCCTCTTCGGTGCGGGGCGTATAGCCACCCTCTCCGTCCGGGATCTGGATTTCATATGTCGCGCTCATGAACGTCTCGACGGTGGCATCGGTAACCACCTCACCCGTCGGGCTGGTATAGGAAAACTCGGACGCAGGTTGCCGAAATGCCTCCTGATAGCTGGTTCTGAAATACCCGCTGCCCGAGCCGAAAGAGTTTCCGGTAACTGCGACCGGAGCAAGCTCATCGCGACCAACTGCCGAGTGGCCAATGATCTGGTTCGCCTGATTTTGCGTGATATTTGTACTGGGGTTGGTATTCAGTCGCCCGACATTCCCCATCCACATCCAGTTTACCGTCGGCATAATCTTCAGCTCCAAATGCTATCGTGCGGGGGACGCGTGGCCCCATCAAAAACTTGCGTTCAATCTTAGGTAATTCCAGATCGGCAAACAAGCCTTACCTGTCAAGCGCCCGGACACTGCGGGCAAACCCTCATTTCTCCAAACCATTGCTGTTCTGCACGATTCAACGACAATGCGATCAGGCCGTCAAACCCAGTTGACCGCCCCGCTGGCCCAAGCGCATAAACGGCAAGCAAAACAGCGCCAGGCGCGGCGCATCAGGGAAAGGCACGATTTGACGTTTCTGGCGTGGCTCCTGCGGGCCATAAACGGGTTGAATTGGATCGTGGGGCAGGTGTTTTCCTGGCTTTCGCTGGGCATCGTCGTGATCTGCTTCTGGGTCGTGGTCGAACGCTATCTGTTTTCCACGACGCGGCTGTGGATGCAGGATCTCTATGTCTGGCTGAACGGCGCGATGTTCACCACGGTGGCCGGGTTCGCCCTGCTGCGCAACGACCATGTGCGCGTCGATATCTTTTATCGCGGCGCGCGCAATCGCACCAAGGCGCTTGCCGATCTTGTCGGCGTGGTATTCTTCCTGCTGCCCTTCTGCACAATCGTGTTCGTTTACGGGCTGCCCTTCGTTCAGCGGTCGTGGAAATACATGGAAGGGTCGGCCAATGTCGGCGGCATGCCGGGGCTTTACGTCCTGAAAACCTTTGTGCTGGTCTTTGCGGTTCTGGTCGGGTTGCAGGCGGTATCCATGTTGATCCGGTCGGTCCTGATCCTGAGCGGTCATACCGACCTCGTGCCGCCCGGTTACCAATACGAGAAAGTGGAGTAGCCCCGCATGGATCCTGTTTTGCTGGGCGAGCTCCTGTCTGGCCTCATGTTCTTCGGCGTGATCGGCATGCTGATGCTGGGCTTTCCGGTCGCCTTCACCCTGGCGGGCACCTCGTTGATCTTCGCGCTGGTCGGCTGGTCGGCGGGCGTGTTCGACCCCAGCAATTTCGGCGCGCTGGCCAATCGTTACATCGGCTTCATGACGAACGAGGTGCTGGTGGCGGTGCCGCTGTTCATCTTCATGGGCGTGATGCTGGAACGCTCGGGCATTGCCGAGCAATTGCTGTTGACCATGGGCCGCCTGTTCGGGCGCATGCGCGGAGGATTGGGCATTTCGGTCATTCTGGTCGGCGCGCTGCTGGCGGCCTCGACCGGGGTGGTGGGCGCGACGGTGGTGACGATGGGGCTGATCTCGCTGCCGGCGATGATGCGGGCGGGGTACGACCCCAAGCTGGCGACCGGCGTGATCTGCGCCAGTGGCACGCTGGGCCAGATCATCCCGCCCTCGACGGTGCTGATCTTCATGGGCGACATGCTCGCGGGCATCCACGCGCAGGTGCAGATGGCAAAGGGCAATTTCGCGCCCTCGCCGGTCTCGGTGGGCGACCTGTTCGCGGGCGCGTTCATCCCCGGTTTCCTGCTGGTCTGCCTTTACCTGTGCTTCGTGATCTTCAAGGCGATCACCGACCCGCAATCCTGCCCCGCCACACCCGTGCCCGAGGACGAGCGGCGCGGCATGCCGCGCGAAATCATGGTGGCGCTGGTGCCGCCGCTGCTGCTGATCATCGCGGTGCTCGGCTCGATCCTCGGCGGCATCGCAACCCCGACCGAGGCCGCCTCGGTCGGCGCGGTCGGTGCCGCATTGCTGGCGGCGCTGCGCTGGAGATTGTCGCTTGGCACGCTGCATCAGGTGGTGATCGCGACCGCCTCGATCACCTCGATGGTGTTCATCATCCTGTTCGGCGCGTCGGTGTTTTCCATCGTGTTCCGCCAGATGGGCGGGGACAATCTGGTGCATGTGTTCCTGTCCAACCTGCCCGGCGGCGTGATCGGTGCGGCGATACTGGTCATGGCGATCATGTTCGTGCTGGGCTTCATCCTGGACACGTTCGAGATCATCTTCATCATCATCCCGATCACCGCCCCGATCCTGCTGGATCTGGGACTGGAGCCGATCTGGCTGGGCGTGATGGTGGGCATGAACCTGCAAACGTCGTTCCTGACGCCGCCATTCGGCTTTGCCCTGTTCTATCTGCGCGGCGTCGCCCCCGGCACGATCAGCACCGGCATGATCTATCGCGGGGCGATCCCCTTCGTGATCCTTCAGATCGCCGCCATGGCGACGCTGTTCGTGTTTCCCGAAATCGTGCTGTGGCTGCCCGAGGTTCTGCGGAAGTGATTGGCCGGAATAGCGATGCATCCGCTGCCCGGCGATAAGGCCGCGATAGAGCGTTTCAGCTTTAACCTGAATCACGCGATGTCTCAGGTAAAAGCCGAAGCACTTTAGTTGTCTCGAAAGCATTTCCTCATAACCACGCGACTTGCGCCCCGCCGGTCGCGCGGTGCAGGTCAACCTAATCGGTCACCGTCAATCCCAGCAGCCGCCACACCTGCATACCACCGCGATAGTAGTGGATTTTATCGGCGGGAAATCCAGCTTCGATCATCCGCCGCGCGGCCGTGGGCGATTGCCCGCACCACGGCCCATTGCAGAACAAAGCAACAGGTTTTGCCTCGTCACACAGGAAACCATCGAAATCGAGTTCGCAGCCCAGCAGGTTCAGTCGATCGGCAGAATCGGTATAGGGAATGTTGATGGCCCCCGGTATCGTGCCTTGGGTAAACCAATCCGGCGTGCGGCTGTCCACGACAATAGCGTCGGGATCTTCCAGCATGTCCAGCAGTTCCAACTCGCCAATCGTCGTTACGCCCGGCGCAGGACTTATCGGTTGAATGCAGAACGGCGGACAGGCTCGCGAGGTCCGCGCCCATTCGCCGCTGATTTCATTCGTGGAGTCTTGTATCCGTCCGATTTCGACAGGCCTCTGATCGGTCTGAACCGTGATCGTCGCGCGGTCCCCGCGCAGGTTTACGGGGTCTCCTGCCCATGCCGAGGCTCCGGATACCAGCAGCATTACCGTTGCAATCCGCCGCATCTCAGCGCACCACATGCACAGCGCAATGGGCGTGGCGCACCACCTGCGCCGCGGTCGAGCCCAGCAGCAGATCCTGCATGCCCGGACGGTGCGACGCAACGATGATCAGATCGGGTTTGTTGGTGTCGGCCCAGTCCAGGATCGAGCGGCCGGAATGGCCTTCGATCACCACAGCGCGGCCATTCGGCACCTGCGCGGCGAGTTCCTGCAACTCGGCCTCGATCGCCTGGCGCGCTTCGGCCATGTAATCGGCCGAGATGTAGGAAATCGCATAGCTGGGCACGTGTTCTATCACATGCAACAGGGTGATCTGCGCATCCGGCGTGGCCAGCGTTTGCGCCAGTTTCAGCGGCGCCGAGGTGTCGCGCTCGGCATCGAAGGAAATCGGAACGAGGATATTGTGATACATCGGCATTCTCCTGACTTGCCGCAACAGTCTGCCCCCACAAGCCTGCGGCGGCAATGATCCATGTCAGGCGAGACCGTCTCAGAAATCGAACAGATCTTCGAGAAACCCGCCGCGCCGTTTCCTGCGCGGGGTGTCGCGGTAATCGCCGTCGCGGTGGTCCTCCCGTTGCGGCGGAGGCGGCGGCATACCGCCCGCGCTGCGTTCGATGATCTTGTCAAGCTCGCCACGATCCAGCCAGACGCCGCGGCACTGCGGACAATAGTCGATCTCGACGCCGCTGCGGTCGGTCATCACAAGCGTGGTTCCGTCGATCGGACACTGCATCCCGTTCTCCCGTTATTGCCCGGTCGATATGGTCGCTGCCCGAGCGATTTCAACATATCAGCCGAAACACTCGGCGACATCATACATGACCGGTTCGAAACTGCGGCACATTTCGTGGATCTTGCGGTTGCGCGCGCGCATTTCCTCGCTGCGCAGCATCGCCTGGAAATCCTCGCGCCGTTCCCACTGGGAATAATTGGCGATCCGCGTCTGGGCGTCGTTGACATGCAATCCCGCGCCGATGAAGCCGGGCTGTTTCGAGATGAAGTTGGCATAGGCGTCGGTCAGCGCCTCCAGCAGATCCTCGCAGGTGCCCGGGGTCATCTCGAATGTGGTGATCACCGTCTGGATATCGGCGTCTTTGGATATTTTCGGCATCGGATCCTCCGTTCCGGTTTGCGGCTACAGCGCGTCCAGCCGCGAGGCGACCTCGCTCACCAGGGCGCGCATCTCATCATGCGCCGGTCCTTTGGGCGCCTCAAGCGCGGTGCGCCCCTTGCCCAGCGTTTCGGCATAGATCACCCGGTTGGCCATCGCCGCCGCGGTGATTTCGGCATCCAGCCCGGCCGCCTGTTCCGCCACATCGAGGCCCAGCCGCGTTCCCGAGCGGGCCCGGGTCATGACCATCATCGCCGGCACGTTCTCGCTGCGGGCAAGGTTCAGCACCACCTCGACCGCCCAGAGATCCAGATGCGACGTGGCGACCGGCACCAATACCAGATCCGAGGCGCGCAAGGCTGGGCGCAGATCGCTGTCGGCCTTGGGCGGCGTGTCGATGATCACGATATCATGGCTGTCGGCCAGCTTGCGGCATTCATAGGGCACCCCCCAGGCCGAAGCGGTGGCAAATTCCAGCCCCGGCTCGTCGAGTTCGTCCAGACGGGTCATGAACCAGCGTCCGGCGCTGCCCTGCGGGTCGGTGTCCATCAACGCGACCGACTTGCCCGCCTGCGCGAAACCGACCGCAAGATTGACGGCCAGCGTGGTCTTTCCACTGCCGCCCTTTTGCTGCGCTATCGTGATGACCCGCCCCATCGGAACCTCCGCTCCTGCCGCGTCGCAGCGTATCGCAACGGCATGGGAACGCAAGGGAAATTCGGGCGCGCTAACCCCTTGTTAACCAAGGTTACCGATTATCGGCGTGAAAAGGAGGAATATGGCCCGGTTTCTGGCGCTTTTGCTGTTCTGGCTGCTGGCAACCTCCCCTGCCTGGGCGGGCGCGTGGACGCGCGACAAGGGCAGTGGCTTCGTCTCGACCGTGGGGGTGCTGCGCGGACCCAGCGCCACACCGCAATACGAAACCCGGATCTATGGCGAATACGGCGTTTTCCGTCACCTGACCCTTGGCGTCGATCTCAACCAGAAGGCCGTCCTCCGCGAGGACGATCAGATGGTGATGCTTTCGGGTCATGCGCTGATCTTTGCGCGCGTGCCTCTTGCGCCGACTTCGTGGCGCATGCGCTATGCGTTGGAAGTGGGCACCGGCCTCTACGTTCCGGACACCAGCCTTTATGCCAAAGAGATCGTGAAACACCGGATGAGCACCGTCGCGCTGGCAGTCGGGCGCGGGTTCGACAGCCCCTTTGGGCCGGGATGGTTCTCGGCCCAAACCACGATCGAGCGCCGCGCCGGCCTGCCCGACCCGATCCACAAGCTGGACGCCAGCGTCGGCCTGTCGAACGAACGCCTGTTCCGCCCGATGCTGAAGATCGAAGCGTCGCGTATGGCGGACGATCCGGTGGCCTGGTCGATGACGCCAGCCGTCCTGATCAGGTCCGGCAAGGAAATGACTTGGGTTCTGGGGATCGAGCGCAAGTTCGGCACCCGGCCCAGCATCGGAATTGAACTCGGCCTCTGGCGCGAGTTCTGATCGTGGCGGTCGCGCGAACCATCGCGCGACCGCTGGACATCGTCAGATATCCACGCGTACCATCAACGATACCTCACCCCGCATCGCCTCGTCCCAGGACAGGATCACCTGATCCTTGTTGGCGCCCTCCTCAAGACGCGCATGGGGCATCGCGTGTTTCACCGCCGATTGCGCATTGCGGATCTGGCCCAGCGCAACCACCCCGTCCACCGCCCGAGCGCGTCCGCCAAACGGCAATTCGCCCGCCGTATCGACCACCCAAGTTTGCGCGGCCGTGCCCTGATCGTGTCGCAGACGCAACGGGCTGGCCGTTCTCTTGGCGATGCCATGATAGGTGTTTCCGGCAAAGGTCACGTCCCGTATGCGGCTGAAATTCAGATCCGCGAAACTGGTATCGACACGCTCGGCGCGGTCGATGGATCCGTTGATCGAGCGGAAGCTGTTGCCGCCGATCGTCACCCCGTTCAGGAAATGACCGGGGCCATAGGGCTTGATGACGACGAAACTGAACCAGGGCGCGACCGCGCTCGACAGGAAGATATTGTCGTTGATGCTCATCGCGCTGAACGAGAACCCGTTGGTGAATGTCGGGTCGCGGTCCTGTTCGTTGGTCCATTCGATGGAACAGTTATCGACATAGTTGCCGGTGATGGTCGTGCCGGTATAGGTGCCGGCAATGATCAATCCGGCGGTGCGCACGCCGTTGGCGACGGAATCGCCCTGAAAGAAATGGTTTCCGATCACCATGCTGTTGGCACCCGCCAGCATGGCGAAATGCTTGAACTTGGTGGCGCGGTTGTTGCGCAGCTTGACGTCGTTGGCATTTGCGTTCAGCGCGATGGTCTTGCGATCCTCGACATCCATCGGCTCTTCCGAGGACAGGAACTGGCAGCGGTCGATCAGCATGCCCTGACAGCCGGTCCCGATCGAGGTCAGCCCGCGGTCCATGGGCCGCGAGATGAAACAGTCCCGCAGGTTGAAGGTCAGCCCAGCAGGCGCCAGCTTGATCCCGCTGCACAGGTTGTTGCACTGCAATTCCACATCCGAGATCGAAAACTGATTCAGCTTGCTGAAGCCGCTGAAATCCAGCATGTATTTGAACCCGTGAAAGGTGTAGATCTGCGTTCCGGCGGCATCGTATAGCGGCGCGTTCAGCGTGATTTCCCCGGCGCCGACGTTTTTCGACTGCACATAGATTTCCCGCCCCACGCCGTTGCCGACAACCAGCGCGCCCACCGGAACATTGGCGATATTGGTGACGCCGGTCAATTTGCGCGCGTCGTTGGGATCATAGGTCGCGCGCGACGTGACGGTATCGGTATTCCATGCCGATGACCCGACAGCCGTGAACTGGCCGTTGCGGATCACCCTTCGCGTGGCATAGCTGGCCTTGTTGGGCACCGCCGCCTGCATGTCTATGGGGCCGGTCACGGTGATCTTGCGCCCGCCCATATCCAGCGATTCGTGGTCGGCATTGTTCAGCAACGCCTGAAACGCCTTGCGAAAGGCCAGCTCCTCGTCACCGAAGGCAGCGATGTAATTGGGCAGATCAAAGCTTTTGGTCAGCAGCAGCATCTTGTCCACCGGCATGCTGACCGTGCCCTCGAACTCGACCGGGGACAGCATCGTGACGCTGTCGCCCAGGAAATACTCCCCCGCCGGAACGAACACCCGCCGCCCGGCGGCTGCATCGTCGGCGGCGACAAAGGCGGCGGCGTTGTCGGTGCTGCCATCGCCGATCGCACCGAAATCGCGCACATCGACGCGGCTGATCATGTCGCGCAGGAACAGGTTGGTGACGTCCGAGATCTCGATGTCGTCGATGCGCAGCACGCCGCCGTTCGGCCCCGTCAGATCCAGCCCGAAATGGCCATAAATCGCCTGCGATCCCCAAACCATGTCGACCCCGCTGCGCGCGCCCGCGCCGACGATTGCCGCGATCTCGACCACCTCGCCATAGCGCGCCAGCGTGACGGTCGGGCCCACTTCGACCACGCCGTTCACATGGTTGCCCCCACCCGCCCCGGCCCAGCCGGCAATCCGCACAGAAGGCAGGTTGCCGCTGATCGCCTTGACCCGCGCGCGGATCTGCAGATAGCAGCCCGGCAGCAGCGGCGTTTCCCCCATATGGCGCAGCTTCTGCGTGGATTGGGTCTTTTGCAGTTCCAGACAGCCGCCGAAATCCGGATCGGCGGGAACAATGGCGGCATTGGCGGCGCCTTCATAGGTATCGGACCCATGTGTGCCGTTGCCGCTTGACCACATGCCAAGTCCGTTCGCGAATGCCGGAGGCATGAACAGAATGCCGTCGGTGATTGCCTTGTTCATCGAAATCCCTTTCCCAACGCGGACCTGCCGCACCTATCGCTCGTATCCGGGGCGATCCGGACGCGGCGGAACAGGTATCAACAATGGATGAACGCGCCCTCACATCACCGTCACGGTGGCCGTTGCGCAGGCTCAGTCCAGAACCCAGCGAAAGGCGCGGCGCAACTCGGACACGGCGTCCCGATCATACCAGCGGCCATGGGCAAGGATCACCCGCTCGGGCTCCCGGGCGATCATCGTCCCGACCGCCTCCCGCAGCCGGTTGCGGCCATGCCGGAAGGTGGCGCGCATATCGCGCGGCGTCGATCCATGAGGGTCGAGGACACCCCCAAGCCGCAGCAAGGGGCGCAACAGCAAGGGCACGTTGCGCGGCTCGAAGTTCTCGATCAGGTCGGTCAGGATCAGGGTGCGGGTCATGCGGTGAAAAAACACCACTTCCCGATGCACGGGACTGCCCTCGACCAGAATCTGGTCGATCTCGCCGGCCCATCCGGCTTGAGCATCACGCCCGAGTTCGCCGTCGAAACGCAGCGAAATACCGTGTTCGGATGCCCGCTCCACCACACGCGGGGCACACCATGAACATGCGTAAGGATAGGCCGTCTGCCACGCGGCAACATGGATGTAATGGATCCAGTTCGGCGCGACCAGATGACGCACCGGCCCCAACTCGCCCAGTTCGGCGCGCAGGCTTTCGGTCAGCATCGTCGGCGAATGCACCCACAGCCCGCCACCCGCCAGCCGTATCACAGTGGCGCGGGTGGGAAAGGGCAGCCCATAGAACCGGGTCGCCGGGCCGTCGATCAGCCAGATATCCCGCGCCACCGGTTTCAACGTGTTCAGCGGCTCGTAACCGGTGGCACGCATCTCAGCTTGCGACCAGTTCCCCGCGAAGCGCCTTGTCGATCAGCGCCACGGTTTCATCCACACCGTAAAGCGCGATGAAACCACCGAAACGCGGTCCCTGACTGGCGCCCAGCAGCACCTCGTAAAGCGCGGTGAACCATGCGCGCAGGGGATCGAACCGGTCGCGGCCCACGGCATAGACCACCGATTGCAGCGCCTCATCGTCAACTGGGCCGTCATAAGCGGCCAGTTGGTCACGCAATTCCTGAAGTGCGGCGCGCTCCTCTTCGCTCGGCGCACGGAAACTGCGGGTCGGCTTGATGAAATCGGCGTAATAGCGCAGCGCATATTCCACCGCCGCAGCCAGATCAGGGTGGCTTTCGGGCGAGGCTTCGGAGGCATAGCGCCGGATGAACCCCCAAAGCTGTTCGTCGCTTTCCGCCCCCGAGACCGAGGCCAGGTTCAGCAGCATGGCGAACGGCACGATCAACGTGCTTTCCGGCACCTTGCCGCCATGGATGTGCCAGACCGGATTGTTCAGTTGCGCCGTCAGATCCTGCCCCGCATAGGCGCGCAATTGCTGGTGATATTCGTCCACCGCCTTGGGGATCACGTCGAAATGCATCCGCTTGGCCGTCTTCGGCTTGAGATACATGAAATAGGACAGGCTCTCGGTGCTGGCATAGGTCAGCCATTCGTCGATGCTGACGCCGTTGCCCTTGGACTTGCTGATCTTCTGACCGTGTTCGTCCAGAAACAGCTCATAGGTGAAATGCTCGGGCGCACGCGCGCCCAGTGCGCGGCAGATGCCGTCATAGATTGGGGTGTTTGTGGAATGATCCTTGCCATACATCTCGAAATCGACGCCCAAAGCCGCCCAGCGTGCACCGAAATCGGGCTTCCACTGCAATTTCACGTTGCCACCGGTGACCGGAAGCGTCCATTCGCGCCCATCCTCGTCGTCGAAGGTGATGGTGCCCTCGCCCGCATCGACATGCTTGATCGGCACATACAGAACCCGCCCCGTCTCGGGGTGGATCGGCAGAAAGATCGAATAGGTCTGCTGGCGCTCGTCGCGCAGCGATTTCAGCATGATCTTCATCAGATCGTCATAGCGTTCGGCGGCGCGCAGAAGCACTTCGTCGAATTGTCCCGAGCGGTAGAATTCCGTCGCGCTGATGAATTCATACTCGAAACCGAACGTATCGAGAAACCGGCGCAGCATCGCGTTGTTATGCGCGCCGAAACTCTCATGCGTGCCGAACGGGTCGGGCACGCTGGTCAGCGGTTTTTGCAGATGCTCGTGCAGCATCTCGGCATTGGGCACGTTGCCCGGCACCTTGCGCATCCCGTCCAGATCGTCGGAAAAGCATACCAGCCGCGTCGGAATGTCGCTCAGCACCTCGAAGGCGGTGCGGATCATCGTGGTGCGCGCCACCTCGCCGAAGGTGCCGATATGGGGCAGCCCCGAGGGACCATAACCGGTTTCGAACAGCACATGGCCCTTTTCCGGCGGCGCCTTTTCATAGCGTTTCAACACCCGGCGCGCCTCTTCAAAGGGCCAGGCTTTGGATTGAAACGCGGCTTCGCGCAACTCGGACATCGTCATTCTCCAGGACAAAGGGCCGCGCGGGCGGCGCGCGACCATCCGCCGCTACCTATTGTGCTGCCGGGGTCGCGTCAATATTCTGCACCGCAACATACGCCCGGCCAAAGGAACAGTGACCATGCCCGACACGGACAATCTCGGCGCGCAGGACGCGCTCGTGGCGTTGATGATCGCGGTTTCCGCCTCGGACGAGAACATCCGCACCGCCGAACTGGTCAAGATCCAGTCGGCGGTCAATCACCTGCCCGTCTTTGCCGATTATGACGACGACCGCATGAACGTAACCGCGCAGATCGTGTTCGACCTGTTCGAACAGGAGGACGGGCTGGATGCCCTGTTCGGTCTGATCCGCAAGAACCTGCCGGAACGCCTGTTCGAAACCGCCTATGCGCTGGCCTGCGACGTTGCCGCCGCCGATGGCCGGATCGAGGAGACCGAACTGAGGCTGCTCGAAGAAATCCGCTACGAGTTGAACCTCGACCGCCTGCACGCCGCCGCCATCGAGCGCGGCGCCCGCGCGCGGCATCTGACCTGACGCAGCCGGTTCAGGTGCAGTAAAGCTTGCCCCAACGTTCGATCAGCTTTTGCTGCAGCGTCTTGGCTCGACGGTTCCATGCGCGCGCGCCGGGCGGGATCTCCTGCTCGGTCGAGGTAAATTGCGCCCGCGTCTCGGCATCGGCGGAAAAGATCGCGAATGCGAGTTCGGTGCCATCCGCCCCGGTCATGAAACCGCCCAGCCCGGACACGAAATTCAGCGTTCCCGTCTTGGCGTTGACCTGAATGGGATGCGCCTTGTCGGGCCGTCCCTTGGCATCGCGCAGCGTGAATTCCTTGAGCATGGGCCGCAATTGCCCCTGCTGGCGCACCTGAACCAGCGCGCTCACCAGATCGCCGGCGGTCATGCGCGACGCATCCCCCAGCCCTGAATGATCCACCAGCCGGGTGCGGGCCATGCCATATCTCTCGGCGGCCCAATCGCTCATCAACTCGGCCGAGGCCCGCAGCGTTTCCGGCCGCCCCCGCCGCGACGCCGTTGCCGTCATGCCGACCATCTCGGCGGTCAGATTGTTGGACCATTTCAGCATGTCGCGCAAAATGCCCGATAATCCGCCGCTTTCATGCTGGACGAGAACCCGCGCACCGGTTGTCGTGCCGGGAACGACCATCGGCGGCTTCAGCGTGATGCCCTGCGCCGCCGCCAGCGTGCGGAAAACATCTCCGGCATAATCGCCGGGCCGACGCACCGGCAGCCAGCGCGCACCGCTGTCGCCCAGCGCCCTGCGCGCGACCGTCCAGTGATCCCGGCCCGCGTCGTCGGCATAGGTGTAAACCGGCCCCTTCCGGTTCACGATCTGCATCCGCGCCACCGCGACCGCGGGGCGGAATTTGCGCGCCCGCGCTTCCATCGTGATGGCATAATCGCCGTCCGCACGGTTCCATTCGAAATGCACGCGGTTGTAGTTCAGCGCGATGCCGCTGACCGCCGGGCTGTATCCCAGCTGATCGGCCTGCGTGGCATCGATGCTGCGTGTGAACGGCAGCGCGCCATCCTGCACCACGAAATCGCCCGTGACCTGGCGCACGCCCGCCAGCTTCAACTGCGCCGCCATCGCCGCCAGATCGTCGGTGTCCAGCGACGGATCGCCGCCACCGGCGAGAATCAGATCGCCGCTCAGAACACCGTTCTGCAGGACGCCATCCGCCAGAAGCCGGGTCTTGAACCGGTAATCCGGCCCCAGAGTCTCCAGCGCATAAAGCGCCGTCAGCGCCTTTGCCACGCTTGCCGGAGGCAGCCCCAGATCGCCCTTCAGCGATTCCAGCACAAGCCCCGTCTTGGTATCGGCCACCGCACAGGCGACGTTGCCGCTCAGCCCGGAGCGGCCGACCAGCACCTCGGGGCCACCCACCAGTTCGGCATAGCGCATCCGCGGACGCAGCGATGTCGGCGGCGCACCCGCAGCCACTGGCCCGGCCGCCAGCAAAGCCCCCATGCCTCCCAGAAAAAACCGACGCGATCTGTTCTTGACCATATCCGCTTTTAACCGCAGCCCGGCAGGACAGACAAGCGCCCCGCACGACACCTCATCGCTCACCTCTGCGTGAACGCCCGGTCGTCCATTTCCCCGCCTCGCGGATCGCCGAAGACGAGATATCGATCATCGCCACATTGACGAAACACCAGGCCGGCGCGTCGGCCCGCGCCAATGCCCGGCTTTGCGATCCCGGGATGCGATAGGGCCGGTAAATCCGTGCGGCGGGCGACATGCGCGCCGAAATCCGCTGGCCGGGACGGGCCAGGATGCCGACCGGCACGTCATCCATGATCCAGCGCCAATCCTGCCACAGATGGATCTGCGCCAGATTGTCTGCCCCCATCAGCCAGACGAACCGCACACCGGGATAGCGCGCGCACAGCGCCGCCAGTGTATGGGCGGTTACCCGCATGCCCAGCCGCGCCTCGATATCGGTCAGGTCGACACGGGGGTGACGCATCACGTCGCGCGCATGGTCCATCCGCTCGTCCAGCGGCGCTGGGCCGCGCGCCTTCAACGGATTGCCGGGGCTGACCAGCCACCAGACCCGATCCAGCCCGAACCGTTTCAGAGCCTCCCGCGTGATATGCGCGTGGCCCTCGTGGGCAGGATCGAACGATCCTCCCAACAGCCCGATCGCCATGCCCGGCCGCGCCATTGGAAATCCCGTCCGCGCCACATCTCTTCCCGATTGCTCTTTCAACCGCCCTTGGATAGACGACTGACGTCAAAGCGCAAGTGAGCAGCAGGAGCACGAAATGGCCGCCTATCAATATGTCTATCACATGCAGGACCTCTCCAAGACCTATCCCGGCGGCAAGAAGGTTTTCGAGAACATCCACCTGAATTTCCTTCCCGGCGTCAAGATCGGCGTCGTCGGCGTCAACGGCTCGGGTAAATCCACCCTGCTACGGATCATGGCCGGCATCGACAAGGATTTCTCGGGCGAGGCATGGGCCGCCGAGGGCGCCAAGGTCGGTTATCTGCCCCAGGAGCCGCAACTGGACGAGTCGCTCAACGTGCGCGAAAACGTCATGCTGGGCGTCGCCGGGAAACAGGCCAAACTCGAACGCTTCAACGAACTGGCGATGAATTATTCGGACGAGACCGCCGACGAGATGGCCGCTCTCCAGGACCAGATCGATGGCGAGGACCTCTGGGATCTGGACAGCCAGATCGACGTCGCGATGGAGGCTCTGCGCTGCCCGCCCGACGATGCCGATGTCGCGACCCTTTCGGGCGGTGAAAAACGCCGCGTGGCCCTGTGCAAGCTGCTGCTGGAAGCGCCCGACATGCTGCTGTTGGACGAACCGACCAACCACCTGGACGCCGAAACCATCGCATGGCTGCAACAGCACCTGATCGACTACAAAGGCACGATCCTGATCGTCACCCATGACCGCTATTTTCTGGATGATATCACCAGCTGGATTCTCGAACTCGACCGGGGCCGCGGCATCCCCTACGAGGGCAATTATTCCGACTGGCTGGAACAAAAGGCCAAACGCCTGAGCCAGGAGGCGCGCGAGGACAAATCCAAGCAAAAGACGCTGGAACGCGAACTGGAATGGATGCGCCAGGGGGCCAAGGCCCGGCAGGCCAAATCCAAGGCGCGGATCAAGTCCTATAACGAACTTGCCGAAACTTCCGAGCGCGAAAAGCTCGCCCGCGCCCAGATCGTCATTCCCAACGGCCCGCGTCTCGGCAACAAGGTGATCGAGGTCAACGGGCTGAAAAAAGCGATGGGCGACAAGCTATTGATCGAAAACCTCGACTTCTCGCTGCCCCCCGGCGGCATCGTCGGCGTGATCGGTCCCAACGGTGCGGGCAAATCGACCCTGTTCCGGATGCTGACCGGGCAGCTTGAGCCCGATGCCGGCACCATCGAATACGGCGAAACGGTCGAACTCTCTTATGTCGATCAGTCGCGCGACGACCTGAACGACGACGACACCGTCTGGGAGGCGATCACCGGCGGGGCCGAAGTGATCCAGTTGGGCGATGCCGAAGTGAACTCGCGCGCCTATTGTTCTTCCTTCAACTTCAAGGGCGGCGACCAGCAGAAAAAGGTCGGGCTGCTATCGGGGGGCGAACGCAACCGCGTCCACATGGCCCGCCTGCTGAAAGAGGGCGGCAACGTGCTGCTGCTGGACGAACCGACCAACGACCTTGACGTTGAAACGCTGCGCGCTTTGGAAGACGCGCTGGTCGATTTCGCCGGCTGCGCCGTGGTAATCTCGCACGACCGTTTCTTCCTCGACCGTATCTGCACCCATATGCTGGCCTTCGAGGGCGAGGCCCATGTTGAATGGTTCGAAGGCAATTTCGAGGATTACGAAGAAGACAAGAAACGCCGGCTGGGAGCCGACGCGCTTGAGCCGAAGCGGTTGAAGCACAAGAAGTTTTCGAGGTGAAGCGTAGGGCGGGGTTCACCCCGCCGCCGGTTTGCCACAAAGGCGGGGCAAGCCCCGCCCTACGCGAACTCGTACCGTCCTTCCCGGATGTCCCGTCGAACCGTCGAATACGGCCAATCCTCTGGCCGCTCGACCAGACCGTGCTTGACCGGATTCATCCAGCAATATCGCATATGCGCCGAATAATCCTCGGCATTGCGGATATGATGCTCCCAAAATCGCTTCTGCCAAATTCCGGCCTGCCCCTTGCGTAGGGCGGGGTTCACCCCGCCGTTGCCGGGCGTCGATGGCGGGGTGAACCCCGCCCTACGCAGACTGATGGAGAACCTCCCCTTGATCGCACCCCAGCGCGTGGAGTAGTTGCAATCCCCCTCGGGCAAGGTCCAGACGCAATGCATATGGTCGGGCAGGACAACCCAAGCATCCACATGAAAGGGGCGATCCTTTCGCGTCAATCCAATGGCGGCGCGCAACATGTCGATCTGGTCCAGCAAAAGTGTCGACCCCCGATCAGCCAGATTGACTGTGAAAAAGATCGTGGCACCGGGTATACGGGGGCGGATATAATTCGGCATGACCCGACCATCCGGCCCAAAGATTAAGAAACCGGAACCGTTCGCTCAAACCTCTGCCACCACGGCGCCTTTCATTTCACCTGTCATCCGCGACAGATCCTCGCGGTGCAGCTTTTTGCGCACCTCTTCGATGGCCTGCTCCGCGGCGTCGCGGGTCGCCTTGTCGGGCCATTCGGAAATCGCGGCGCTGGTGCGGTCGCTGGTACGCACGATCGTGACGCGTGTCGCGCCCAGTTCCTTGAGCGCGGGCAGGCGCTTTTCGCGGATGCCGCGCAGGCTGATGTCGTAATCGGTGCCGTCCGCGACTTCCCATGTGGTGATCGTGATATATGGCATGGTGCCCTCCCTGACCTTCAAGACCTTATATCATACACGATTTTTCCCCGTTTGTGGCAGCTATCCGCGCACCCAGCCGACGATCTGCGCCTCCTGCATCGCGCCTGACTGGCGTTTCGCCTCGCGCCCGCCCCGAAAGGCGACCATCGTGGGAATACCGCGAATGCCGTATGTCGCGCCCGCCGCCTGATGGGCTTCCGTGTTCAGCTTGACCAGTCGGGCCTGTCCGTTCAGCGTGGCCGCCGCCTTGGCGAATTCGGGGGCCATCATCCGGCACGGCCCGCACCACGGCGCCCAGAAATCCGCCACCAGTGGCAGATCGTCATTGCGCGCCGCCTTTGCCAGGATCGCCAGATCCACATCCACCGCCTTGCCGGGCATCAGTTTCGCCCCGCAGGTTCCGCATTTCGCGCCCGCCCCCAGACGCTCGTCCGGCACGCGGTTCACCTGGCCGCATTCCAGACATGTCAGCTTTTTCGATGCCATCGCGTCATTCTCCGCATGCTCACATTCGGATTTCGATATAGGATTGCACCTGCGGCGGAACAAGCCGGGATCGGCGCAGTTCCGCCGGTTGTGCGCCGCGCCGCGAATCGCCTTGCCAGGCCGGGAATTTGCTGCAATATGGGCTTGCTAACGTTATCTTTTTCGACCCACTGTCTCCGATCATACGGCGGTCAGTCTAATCGATCCAAGACCAACCACGCCGGGCTGTCGCACTTCCGCGGACAGCAAACAGATCATAGGAGACCACGGATATGGCCACTGGCACCGTGAAATGGTTCAACGCAACAAAAGGTTTCGGCTTTATCGCACCCGATGGCGGCAGCAAGGACGTATTCGTCCACATCTCGGCTGTCGAGCGTGCGGGCCTGACAGGTCTGGCCGACAACCAGAAGGTGACCTTCGACATCGAAGCCGGCCGTGACGGCCGCGAAAGCGCGACCAACATCGCTCTGGCATAAGCCGGTCGGTCGGGCCACGCCCGCCGTAGAAATTCAAGGCTCGCGCCCGGCGCGGGCCTTTTTCCGTTTCGCCTGCGCCAAAACCGCAGCAACCTTCGCGTGCCTGCGCGGTCGGGATTGACGCGGCACCGGGTCGGCCCAATTATAGGGTATTGCAACCAACCCGAGACTTTCATGATTTCACGTCGCACATTCCTGATTACCTCCGCCTCTGCCGCCACCACCTCCCTTTTCATGCCCGAACCGGCGCAGGCTCAGACCGAATTCGACCCGAAACCGCAATATGTCAGCATAAGGCCCGAGTTCCTGCCGGGTCAGATGCTGGTGCTGCCGCGCTCGTATTATCTGTACTGGGTGACCGAGCCGCGCCGCGCGATCCGCTATGGCGTGGGTGTGGGCATGGCCGGTCTGCAATTCACCGGCACCGCAACGATCGACGTGAAAAAGGAATGGCCCACATGGCGCCCCACGGACGAGATGATCGAGCGCAGTCCCGACCTTTATGGCCGTTTCAAGGATAACGATGATGTCCAGCCCGGCGGCCCGAATAATCCGCTGGGCGCGCGCGCGCTTTACCTGTTCCAGAACGGCGTCGATACGTATTTCCGCATCCACGGCACCGGCGACACGCAAAGCATCGGGCGCTCCGTCTCGAACGGCTGCATCCGCATGTTGAACGCGCATGTGGTCGACCTTTACGAAAGGGTGCCGCTGGGAACCGTAGTAACGGTGATCTGATCCGTCGCACCGGGCCGCCTCGCCGGCAGATGAGGGACAACATGCGCGTTCCAGCCTTGCTTGCCGTCCTGACGGCGTTGACGCTGGTTCTTGGCTTGGCCGTCCGCGCCGAGCCCGTTTCCTATGCGCCCCCCGCCAGCGCGGAGGTCGCCGCAGTCATGGCCCGGCTCGCCCCGATTCAGTTGCTGTCCTTTGCAACCGAGCGGGAATATTGCGGCTATCTGGGCGATCTTGCCGATGGGCGGCTGGCCTTTACCGAAATGGTGCGCGGCGGCCATGACGGCTGTACCCCCCGCCTGCCGCGCAAGTCGCTGCGCATCCGGGCCTCGCTGCATACGCACGGCGCCTATGATCCGGCGGTACCGGCCGAGTTTCCGACCGTTCTGGATATGGACAGCGACGCCCGGGAAGGCGTGAACGGCTATGTCGCCACCCCCGGCGGGCGGCTGTGGTATATCGACAGCCGCGCCATGGTGACGGTGCAACTGTGCGGGGAGGGTTGCCTGCCCCAGGACGAGAATTTCCGCTCCGGCGATGACGGGCCGATCCGGAACCGCTATACGCGCGCGGAACTGCAGCGGCTGGAAAGTTCGGGATAATCTAAAGTGTTTCGGCTTTTACCAGAGACACCGCATATCACAATTCGCGTTCGAGCGTCAGCGAGAGACAGCGAGAGACAGCGAGAGACAGCGAATTGTGATGCAGGGTAACGCCGAAACGCTATAGGTCAGTCGTTTCCGTCGGCGATGCGCGCGACCAGATCCAGAACCGACGGACCCAGCGCCGCAACGATAAGGGCGACGCCCTTGGCGTTCGGGTGGATGCCATCCTCCTGTATCAGGTCCGCCGCCTGTCCCGCTTTCGCCGCCTCACCCAACCCGGCAAGGAAATCCGGCGCGTAAAGCACGCCATATCGCTCGGCCAGATCGGGATAGATGCGGTCGAACGCGGCCTTGTAATCCGGCCCGTAATTGCCCGGTGCCGACAATCCGATCAACAGAACCTCGACCTCTGCCTCGTCCGCCGCGTCCAGTATCGCGCGCAGGTTGGCCCGCGAAATCGCCGGGTCGATCCCGCGCAACAGATCGTTGCCCCCAAGCGCCACGATCATCCCGTCAATATCCTCGCCCAGTGTCCAGGCGACCCGGCGGGCGCCGCCTGCCGTGGTATCGCCGGACACGCCGGCATTGATCAGCACGACGTCGGCCCCATGATCGTCCAGCCATTGCGACATCTGCGGCACGAATCCGTCCTGCGGCGCCAGCCCATAGCCCTGGGTCAGGCTGTCGCCCAGCGCAGCGATGCGAATCGGTTCGGCCATCGCGGCAAACGCGCACAGCCACAGCGTCGCCGCCAATATCACCTTGCGCATATCGTCCATTGCTCCATATCCAGCCCAACACCCACTTGCACGCAGGTTCCATGTCCGCCCCGGTCCTATCCCTCAAAGATGCCGCTTTGTCGCTGGATGGCAATGCCGGACGTGTCGAAATCCTGCGCGGCATTACCTTCGATGTCGCGCGTGGCGAGACGCTGGGCCTGACAGGTCCGTCCGGGTCGGGCAAATCCTCGCTGCTGATGCTGATGGGCGGGCTGGAGCGCGCGACCGGCGGCAGCGTCACGGCGCTGGCTCACGATCTGGGCGCGATGGACGAGGATGCGCTGGCCCGCCTGCGCCGCGATCACATGGGCATCGTGTTCCAGTCGTTCCACCTGATCCCGACGATGACGGCGCGGGAAAACGTCGCCACCCCGCTGGAACTGGCCGGGGCGCGCGATGCCTTTGACCGCGCGCAGGAGGAATTGCAACGCATCGGCCTTGGCCCTCGCGCCGGGCATTACCCGTCGCAACTATCGGGTGGCGAACAACAGCGGGTCGCTTTGGCCCGCGCCAGCGTCACCCGCCCCGAAATCCTGCTGGCGGACGAACCCACCGGCAATCTGGACGAGGCCAACAGCACCGCCATCATCGACCTTTTGTTCGGCCTGCGCGACCGTTTCGGCGCGACGCTGGTCCTTGTGACCCACGCGCCGGACCTCGCCGCCCGCTGCGACAGGATCGTTCCGCTGCGCGACGGCCGCATCGACGCGGCGGCGCTAAGGGCCGCCGAATGAGCCTGCGCACCGCCGGCCGCCTTGCCGCGCGGGAATTGCGCGGCGGCCTGCGCGGTTTTCGCATCTTCCTTGCCTGCCTTGCGCTCGGCGTCGCCGCAATCGCCGTTGTCGGCACCGTGCGCGCCAGCATCGAGGCCGGACTGGCCCGCGAAGGCGCGGCCCTGCTGGGCGGCGACGGCGAGATGGAATTCACCTATCGCTTCGCCTCGGATGCGGAACGCGACTGGATGGACCGCCACGCCATCGCCATCTCGGAAATCGTCGATTTCCGCTCCATGGCAGTGGTGGGCGCCGGCGAAACCGCCGAGCGCGCGCTGACTCGCGTCAAGGCCGTCGACGACGCCTACCCGCTGATCGGCACGGTGCAGCTTGATCCCGACATTGCGCTGGCTACCGCGCTTTCAGGGCAAGATGGCCTGCCCGGCGGGGTGATGGAGCCGGTTCTGGCCGACCGGCTCGGCCTCGATTTCGGCGATCGTTTCCGCCTTGGCACGCAGGATTTCGTGCTGATGGCAAGGCTGGTGCGCGAACCCGATGGCGCAGCGGGCGGTTTCAGCCTTGGTCCGCGCAGCATCGTGACCACCGACAGCCTTGCCGAGTCCGGCCTCCTCTCCCCCGGCACGCTGTTTTCCACCAGGTATCGGCTGGATCTTCCCGATGGCAGCGATCTCGCCAGTCTCGCCCGCACCGCGCGCCAGGAATTCGGCGATGCCGGCATGCGCTGGCGCGACGCCCGAAACGGCGCGCCCGGCATCGCCGTCTTTGTCGAGCGTCTGGCCGCCTTTCTGATCCTCGTCGGCCTCTCGGGTCTTGCCGTTGGCGGCGTCGGGGTCAGCGCGGCGGTCCGCGCCTATCTGGCCGAAAAAACCACCGTCATCGCTATCCTGCGCAGCCTCGGCGCGGACCGGGCGACCATCTTTCAGACTTATTTCCTGCAAATCGGTTCGCTGTCGCTGCTCGGCATCGCCATCGGTCTGGCACTTGGCGCGGTGCTGCCCCTCCTGCTGGCCCCGCTTATCGAAAGCCGCCTGCCGATTCCGGCCGTCCTTGCGATCTACCCCGCACCACTGGCCGAGGCCGCGATTTATGGCCTGCTGACCGCGCTGATCTTCACGCTTTGGCCGCTCGCCCGCGCCGAAGAGGTGCGCGCCGCCACATTGTTCCGTGACGCGCTGTCGACCGCCCGCCTGCTGCCACCGCTGCGCTATCGCGTGGTCATCGCGTTCAGCTTCATGGCGCTGCTGGGACTGGCGGCAGTGTTCAGCGGCGCCCCGCGCCTCACGCTCTGGACGACCGGCGGGCTGATCGGCGCGCTTTGCCTGCTGACGCTGTCGTCGCTTGCCATCCGGCGGGTGGCGCGGTCGGGCGCGGTGCGGGCACGGGGATTTCCGGCCCTGCGCTGGGCCTTCGCCGCCATCTCCGGGCCGCGCGAAGGGGCGGTGTCCGTCGTGCTGTCCCTCGGACTGGGCCTGTCGGTGCTGGCTGCTGTCGGCCAGATCGACGGCAACCTGCGCAACGCGATCACCCAGGCCCTGCCCGAGGTCGCGCCGTCCTATTTCTTCGTCGATATCCAGCCCGACCAGATCGACGGCTTCACCGCGCGCCTTGCCACCGACCCCGCGGTCAGCCGCGTGGAAACCGCGCCGATGCTGCGGGGCATCATCACCCGCATCAACGGTCGCCCCGCACGCGAAATTGCGGGCAATCATTGGGTCGTGCAAGGCGACCGCGGCGTGACCTATTCCGCCGCGAAACCCGACAGCACCCGCCTGACCGAGGGGCAGTGGTGGCCGCCCGACTATGATGGTCCGCCGCTGGTCAGTTTCGCCGCGGAAGAGGCCACCGAGATCGGCCTGAGCCTCGGCGACACCCTGACCGTCAACATCCTGGGCCGCGACATCACCGCCACGGTGGCCAGCCTGCGCGAGGTCGATTTCTCCACCGCCGGGATCGGTTTCGTCCTCTCGATGAACCCCGCCGCGCTGGCCGGCGCGCCGCACAGCTTCATCGCCACCCTTTATGCCGAACCACAGGCCGAAGCCGCCATCCTGCGCGATCTGAGCGCTCGATTTCCCAACATCACCGCGATCCGCGTGCGTGACGCCATCGACCGCGTTGGCGATCTGCTGGCCGGTCTGGCGGCGGCGACCTCGTGGGGCGCGGCGGTGACGCTGCTGACCGGATTCCTGGTGCTGCTGGGGGCGGCGGCCTCGGGCGAATCCGCCCGCACCTACGAGGCCGCGGTGCTCAAGACACTCGGAGCCTCCCGCGGCCGCATCCTCGCCAGCCTCGCCCTGCGCGCCGCCCTCTTGGGCGCGGCGGCGGGCATCGTCGCGCTGGCGGCGGGAATCGCGGGCGGGTGGGCCGTCAGCCGATTCGTTCTGGACTCGGATTACGTCGTGATCTGGTCCTCGGCGCTGGCCATCGTGCTCGGCGGGGTCGCCGCCACGCTTCTGGCCTCGCTCGCCTTTGCCTGGCGCCCCCTGTCCGCCCGCCCGGCGCAAATCCTGCGCGGGCGGGAATGACGCGTCAGCGCGCGCAAGCGACCGGCTGCAGCATCCGCACCAGATCGCCATTGCCGCAGACCAGCGCCTCCAGCGTGATGCCGTCGAGCGAGCGATAGAACGCGTGCACCGCATCCGACAGCGCATCCTTCAGCCGGCAGACCTCGACCAGCGGGCAGGTGTTGTCGGCATCGGCGAAACACTCGACCAGCGGCAGATCGCCCTCGACATCGCGGAACACGTCGCCGATGCGGATTCGGTCGGCCTCACGCGCCAGGGTCATGCCGCCCCGGCGTCCCCGCTGGGTGTCCAGATAACGCAGTTGTGCCAATTGGTTGATGACCTGCGCCAGATGGTTTTCCGAAATGTTGCAGCATTCGGCGATCTCGGCCTTGGTCACCAGCCGATCACGATGCGCCGCACAATACATCAACAACCGCACGGCGATGTTCGTTCTCTTGGTAATACGCATCTTGGCAATACCTTTCCGGGTCACATGCGACCCATATTGCACGGTGCAGGAAAAACAGGTTTGACATATATCAATCGGCTCAACACAACCGTCACATGACACACGATCCGTATTTCTTCGGCTATGGCAGCCTCGTGAACCGCACCACCCATGATTTCGCCGATCTTCATCCGGCACGACTGCACGGCTGGCGGCGCAGCTGGTGGCAGACCGACCTGCGCCAGGTGGCGTTCCTGACGGCGGTTCGGGACGAAAACAGCGCGATTGACGGCATGATCGCCCATGTGCCCGGCAACGACTGGGCCGCGCTGGACGAACGCGAATACGCCTATGACCGCCTGCCCGCGACCGATGCGGTGACCCACAGCCTGGCCGATCGATTGGACATCGCCGTTTACGCGGTTCCGCACCGAACCCGCAGCACGACGAACGCCCGCCACCCGATCCTGCTCAGCTATCTCGATGTGGTGGTGCAGGGCTATCTGCGCGAGATGGGCACGAACGGCGTTTCCGACTTCTTCGCCACGACCGATGGCTGGGATACGCCCATCCTCGACGATCGCGCCGACCCGCGCTATCCGCGCCACCGAAAGCTGGCCGCGGACGAGACCGCACTGGTCGATCACCATCTTAGCGCGATCGGCGCCACGCTGATCTGACGCGCCGACAAGCTGCTTCTTCTTGCAGTAAAATATCCCCGCCGGAGGCTCCCGCACTCTCGGCCAGCGCGGCGGTCGATCAATCGCGCGCCCGGACCACCTGCAAAAGCGGCATCAGCGTCGCCATCTCCGGCCCCCGCTCCTGCCCCGTCAGCGCCTTGCGCAGCGGCATGAACAGCGCCTTGCCCTTGCGCCCCGTCGCGTCCTTGACCGCGGCGGTCCAGTCCGCCCAGCTGTCCGGTCCGTAGGGCGGCGGCGGCAGCAGCGTCATCGCCTGCGCGACGAACTCGCGATCCTCATCCGCCACCAGCGGCTCCGCCCCGTCGCGGCACAGCGCCCACCAGCCGGCAAGATCATGCAATGTCGTGATATTGTCGCGCGCCATCGCCCAGAAAGGTGCCGCCAGATCGTCGGGCACCCCGGCGGCGGCGACCTCGGCGCGCACCGTGTTCAGATCCAGCCCATGCAGATAGCGCCCGGTCAGCGGAAACAGGTCTTTCACGTCGAACCGCGTCGGGGCCGAACTGAACCGGGAGATATCGAACCCCTCGATCAGTTCGGCCATATCGTGGCGCAACTCCACCGGATCGCTCGATCCCAGCCGCGCCATCAGGCTCAGCAGTGCCATCGGCTGCACGCCCTGTTCGCGCAAATCGCGCAACGCCAGCACCCCCAGCCGCTTGGACAGCGCCTCGCCCTGCGGACCGGTCAGCAGCGAATGATGCGCAAAACGCGGCGGTTCCGCGCCCAGCGCCCGCATGATCTGGATCTGCGTCGCGGTGTTGGTCACATGATCGGACCCACGCACCACGTCGGTGATGCCCATTTCCGTATCGTCCACCACCGATGCCAGCGTATAGAGGATCTGCCCGTCGCCCCGGATCAGAACCGGATCGCTGACGCTGGCGGCGTCGATGGAGATCTCGCCGAGTATCCCGTCGGTCCACTCGATGCGTTCACGCTCCAGCTTGAACCGCCACACGCCGTTGCCGCGCTCGGCGCGCAAGGCGTCACGCTCGGCCTCGCCCAGATCCAGTGCGGCGCGGTCGTAGACCGGCGGGCGGCCCATGTTCAGTTGTTTCTTGCGCTTGAGGTCCAGTTCGGTGGGCGTTTCGAACGCCTCGTAGAACCGGCCCATCCCGCGCAGGCGCTCGGCGGCGTCGTGATACCGCTCCAGCCGCTGCGATTGCCGCTCCACCCGGTCCCAGTGCAGGCCCAGCCAGTCGAGATCCTGCTTGATCGCATCGACATATTCCTCTTTCGACCGCTCCGGGTCGGTGTCGTCGATGCGCAGGATGAAGGTGCCCCCCGCCTTGCGGGCGATCAGGAAGTTCATCAGCGCGGTGCGCAGGTTGCCGACATGGATGTAACCGGTCGGGGACGGGGCGAAACGGGTAGTTGTCATGGATGTCTCCTGTTGTCGCGCCATGTGTCACAGGGACGCGGATTTGTCCAGTTCGCCACGCGTTCACGCGATCGTTGCCGATGCCGGGTGGCAGATCGGGATCAGCGCGTTATCATCGCCCCGGCCCATAGAAAAAAGGATGCCCGACAATGACACGCCAACCGATCCGCCTGTCCCGCCGCGCCGCATTGACCGGGGCCGCCGCCCTGCCGCTGGCCGCCACGCTGACGGACACCGCCCGCGCCGGCGCCGACATGCAGGGCGTCGGATTTGCCCCCTGGACGCGCGTCAAATTGGGCACGTTCGAGGTGACGACGCTGCTGGCCGGCTCCCGCAGCGGTGACGATCCGCATGCGACCTTCGGCCTCAACGTCAGCGACAAGGAATTTGCCAAGGTCTCGCAGGCGGCCAATATTCCCGCCGACAAGGCGCAATCATTCTTCACCCCCACGCTGGTGAATACCGGGGCCGAGTTGATCCTGTTCGACACCGGGTTGAACGCCGAAGGCACGACCGCCGCCCTGTCGGCGGCCGGTTACAGCCCCGATCAGGTGGACAGGGTCGTGCTGACCCATATGCATCCCGACCATATCGGCGGGTTGATGCGCGGCGGCGCGCCGACCTATGCCAACGCGGATTACGTGACCGGCGCGGTCGAGTTCGACGCCTGGGACATGTCGGGCGACGAAACCTTCGAGGCGCAGATGCGTCCGCTGGCCGATCAGACAGAGTTCGTCGAAGATGGCGCCAGCGTCGCCAGCGGGATCACCGCCATGGCCGCGTTCGGCCACACACCCGGCCACATGGTCCATATGCTGGAAAGCGAGGGCAAGCGGTTGCTGATCGGCGGCGACTTCACCAACCATTACGTCTGGTCGCTGGCTTACCCCGATTGGGAGGTGCGGTTCGACCGCGACAAGGCGATGGCCGCCAAGACGCGCCGCCGCCTGCTGGACATGCTGGCGACCGACAAGATCCCGTTCATCGGATTTCACATGCCCTGGCCCGCAATCGGTTATGTCGAAAGCCGCGGCGACGGATATCATTACGTGCCGCACAGCTATCAACTGCTGCTCTGAGCCGTTCGCGCCTCAGGACGGATCGCGCCAGCGGTTCACGAGGGGATAGCGCCGGTCCAGCCAGAACGCCCGGTCGCTCAGACGCGGCCCCGGCGCCGACTGGAAGCGTTTGTATTCGCTGGCATATATCAGGGCTTCGACCTTTTTCGCCACCTCGCGATCAAACCCGGCAGCGACGCAATCGGCGATGGAGCCGTCGTCGTCGATCAGAATCTGCAGGATCGCGTCCAGTTCCGGGTAGTCGGGCAGACTGTCGCTGTCCTTTTGATCGGCGCGCAATTCGGCACTGGGCGGCTTGTCGATGATCCGTTGCGGGATCACCTCGCCAGCCGGACCCTGCATCCAGTCGCGGTGGTTCTCGTTGCGCCAGCGGCAGATGTCAAAGACGCGGGTTTTATACATATCCTTGATCGGGTTATAGCCCCCCGCCATATCGCCATAGATCGTGGAATAGCCCACCGCAACCTCGGACTTGTTGCCGGTGGTCAACAGCATCCCGCCGAACTTGTTCGAAAGCGCCATCAGCAGCAGTCCGCGCAGGCGCGACTGGATGTTCTCCTCGGTCAGGTCGGGCTGCGTGCCCTCGAACAGCGGGGCCAGCGTTTCCGTGACCGCCGCGCGCGCCTGCGTGATCGGCACGAAATCATACCGGCAGCCCAGCGCGCGCGCCACCGCCTCGCCATCCTCGAGCGAGCCTTGCGAGGTATATTCCGACGGCATCATCACGCAGCGCACGTTCTCGGGCCCCAGCGCATCGGCGGCGATGGTCGCGACAATCGCGCTGTCCAGCCCGCCCGACAGGCCCAGCAACACGGTTTTCAGCCCGCTTTTCGCCATGTAATCGCGCAGCGCCGTGACCATGACGCGATAATCTTGCTCCAGCGGATCGGGCCGGGGGTGTTTTTCGCCCTCGATGATGCGCCAGCCTTCGGGACCGCGCTCCAGATCGACATGCGCAATCGCATTTTCGAACAGCGGCATCTGAAACGCCAGTTGCCCGCCCGGATTCAGCCCGAAACTGCCGCCGTCGAACACCTGATCGTCTTGCCCGCCCGTCATGTTGAGGTAGATCAGCGGCAATCCCGTCTCGATCACACGCGCGACCATGTGGTTCAGCCGCATCTCCCAGCGGCCGCGATGATAGGGCGAGCCGTTGGGCACCAGCAGGAACTCCGCCCCGGTTTCCTCCAGCGTCTCGGCGACATCCTCATACCACGCATCCTCGCAGATCGGACTGCCGATACGCATGTCGCCTACCGAATACGGCCCTGAAAGCGGCCCCTCGGAAAACACCCGGACCTCGTCGAACACGCTCTGGTTGGGCAGATGGTGCTTCTTGACGACATGGGCGATCCTGCCCTGCATCAGGATGAAATAGCCGTTGAACAGATCGGTCCCTTCGACCCATGGCCCGCCGAGCGCCAGCGCCGGACCGTCCGCACAATCGGCGGCCAGCGCGCGCACCGCCTCGATCGCGTCGGTATGAAACGCCGGTTTCGCCACCAGATCCTGCGCGTTGTAGCCGGTGATGAACATCTCGGGCAGCGCCACCAGATCGGCGCCTGCCGCCTTGCCCTGCGCCCAGGCGTCGCGCGCCTTGGCGGCGTTGCCGGCCAGATCGCCGACAACCGGGTTCAACTGCGCCAATGTCACGCGAAAACGGTCTGCCATGCCTTGCCCCCTACCCTTCGGCTTTCCAACCGCCATTTATCAGATCAACGCCGAAGTGAAAGCGTCTTGCGCCGAAAGACATTGCCCCTGCGGCCCCGCTCGCCTAATTTCGCGCCCGAACGCCCACCGGGGCGGATATCGGGCAGCAGGATACGGCATGAAACACGCGCGCAAGGCAGCACTCGCATTGATCGCAGGACTGGGCCTGTCCGGCCCCGCACTGGCGCAGGATGGCCAGGTGCGGACCACGCAGGACGATGTCGGCGGCGTCTACAAGGGCACGTTCAAGGGTGGATTGCAGCACGGAACCGGCACCTACCGCCTGCCCAACGGCTATGAATATACCGGCGACTGGGCCGAGGGCGAAATCCGCGGCAAGGGTGTCGCGCGTTTTCCCAACGGATCGATATACGAGGGGCAGTTCGCGGCCGGCAAGCCCCACGGGACCGGCAAGATCACCTTTTCCGACGGCGGCACCTACACGGGCGACTGGGTCGAAGGCGTGATCGAGGGCGAAGGCGTGGCCACCTATGCCAACGGCGTGCGCTACGAAGGCGGTTTCGAGAACGCGAAACACCACGGCAAGGGCGTGATGACCAGCCCCGGCGGCTACCGCTACGAGGGCGACTGGCTGAATGGCGACAAGCACGGCACCGGCACCATCACTTATCCCGACGGTGCGGTCTATCAGGGCGGTATCGCCGCGGGCGAGCGCTCTGGACCGGGCCGGCTGACGCTGCCCGACGGTCTCACGTATGTCGGTCCGTGGAAGGACGGCCAGATCGACGGCACCGGCACCCTGACCCTGCCCAACGGAGATGTCTACGAGGGCGAACTGGTCGCGGGTCGGCGCGAGGGGTCGGGCCGCATGGTCTATGTCAACGGCGACACCTATGTGGGCGATTTCCACGATGACCATCGCGAGGGGCTGGGCACCTTCAGCGGCAAGGATGGGTATGTCTATACCGGCTCATGGGCCGGCGGCCGGATCGACGGCGAGGGCAAGGTGACCTATCCCGACGGTTCGGTCTATATCGGGCAGTTCAGCGACGACCTGGCCGACGGCAAGGGCCGGATCACCTATCCCGGCGGCAAGACCTACGAGGGCGACTGGGCCGCCGGCGTGATCGAGGGGCAGGGCCGCGCCGAATACGCCGACGGCATGGTGTATGAGGGCGGTTTCAAGAACGCCCTCAACCACGGGCAAGGCACCATGATCTACGCCGACGGCTATCGCTACGAGGGCGAATGGCAGGATGGCCAGCGCCACGGCACGGGCACGGCGACCTATGCCGATGGTTCGGTCTATACCGGGCAATTCGCCAATGGCCAGCGCGAGGGCAAGGGCGAAATCGTCATGGCCGACGGCTTTCGCTATGACGGTGAATGGCAGGACGGCGAGATCAGCGGCCGAGGCGTGGCGACCTATGCCAACGGCGACGTCTACGAGGGCATGTTCAGCGACGGCAAACGTCAGGGCGAGGGCGTGATGCGCTATGCCAGCGGCGAACAGGTCGAGGGTGATTGGCAGGACGGCGAACTGGCCAGCGGCGATGCCGCCACCGGCGCCCCTGACGCGGATCAGCCCGAACCCGAAACGCCCCGGCCCGATACGCCGCCCGACCCGCCGGAATGACCCATCCGTCGCTCACCACGGCACCGGCGCGCCCCGCCAGTCAAAAAACCCGCCCGAATCGCCGCTGTCCAGCCCGTCGATCACCCGCAACAGGTTCTCCGCCGCCTCGTGCGCGGACGCGGCGGGATGGCGGCCCAGATACTTCTCGGTGAACGCGGTGCGCACGGTGCCCGGATGCAGCGCCACGCAGATCACACCGGGATGGCTGCGCGCGAATTCGATCGCTCCGGTATGCACGATCTGGTTCACCGCCGCCTTGGCCGTGCGATAGCTGATCCAGCCACCCAGACGGTTGTCACCGATCGAGCCCACCCGCGCCGACAGCACCGCAAAGACCGCGCGGCGGTCCTTGGGCATCAACCGCCGCGCCTCGCGCATGACCAGCGCCGGCCCCACCGCATTCAGCGCGAACTGGTCCAGCATCGCGGGCGCGCTCAGCCTTGCGATGGATTTCTCCGGCGCGGCACCGCCGATCTCCAACGCGCCGGTGGCCACGAATACCAGATCGAACCGTCCCTCCAGACGCCCGAGAACAGCGCTCACCGCCGCTTCGTCGGTCACATCCAGCCCGTCGCGCGACCGCGACAGCCCGACGACATCGCAACCGCGCGGCCGCAACGCCCGGGCAAGCGCCGCACCGATGCCGCCGGTATCGCCGATGATCAGGGCCCGCTCCATCCGACGCCAGCTAGCGCACGCATCCCGGCTTTCCACTTTCGTCAAAATACCCCCGCCGGAGGCTCCCGAAGTCGCAACACGCGCCCAAGCGGCGGAAATTCGCCCTTTTCTTTGCCGCTGACACCGGTATACACTTCGGCCCATGATGCATATCGCGCATAATACGGCCCTGCCCGCCTCTCGCGGCCTGTCGCTATGCGCCCTGCTGATCCTAATGCGCCTCTGAGCGTGCCATCCCGGCGCGCCCGCTCAGAGGATGCAGCCCGCGCGCCACGGATTCAGGACATCAGACGAAAGACACTCACATGACCAAAGCAACCGACACCGACCGCGTGCTCATTTTCGACACCACGCTGCGAGATGGCGAACAAAGCCCCGGCGCGACCATGACGCACGGCGAAAAGCTGGAAATCGCCGGGCTGCTGGACGAAATGGGCGTCGATATCATCGAGGCCGGGTTTCCCATCGCTTCCGAAGGCGATTTCAAGGCGGTTTCCGACATCGCCCGGAACGCGCGCAACAGCGTGATCTGCGGCTTGGCGCGCGCCAACCCCACCGATATCGACCGCGCGTGGGAGGCCGTCAAACACGCCGCCCGCCCCCGCATCCACACCTTCATCGGCACCTCGCCGCTGCACCGGGCCATTCCCAACCTCACGATGGACGAAATGGCCGAGCGCATCCACCAGACCGTGACCCATGCCCGCAACCTCTGCGAGGATGTGCAATGGTCGCCGATGGATGCCACCCGCACCGAATGGGATTACCTCAAGCGCGTGGTGGAGATCGCCATCAAGGCGGGCGCGACCACCATCAACATCCCCGACACGGTCGGCTATACCGCGCCCGAGGAATCTGCGGACCTGATCCGCCGCCTGATCGCCGAGGTTCCGGGCGGGGCGGATGTGGTGTTCGCCACGCATTGCCACAACGATCTGGGCATGGCGACCGCCAACAGCCTGGCCGCCGTGGCCGGTGGCGCGCGCCAGATCGAATGCACGATCAACGGCCTGGGCGAACGCGCCGGCAACACCGCGCTGGAAGAGGTGGTGATGGCGCTCAAGGTGCGCGCCGACATCATGCCCTGGCGCACCAATATCGACACCACCAAGATCATGAATATCTCGCGCCGGGTCGCCACCGTTTCCGGCTTTCCGGTGCAGTTCAACAAGGCCATCGTGGGCAAGAACGCCTTTGCGCACGAGTCGGGCATCCATCAGGACGGCATGCTCAAGAACGCTGAGACGTTCGAGATCATGCGCCCCGAGGATATCGGCCTGTCGTCCACCAATCTCGTCATGGGCAAACATTCCGGCCGCGCCGCCCTGCGCGCCAAGCTGCACGATCTGGGCTATGACGTGGGTGACAACCAGTTGAAAGACATCTTCGTGCGGTTCAAGGAACTCGCCGACCGCAAGAAGGAGGTCTATGACGAGGATCTCGTCGCCCTGATGCGCGCGGGCGACGATCCCGAAAACGACTGTCTGCGCATCACCTCGCTGCGGGTGGTCTGCGGCACCGAGGGTCCGCAGCAGGCGGATCTGACGATGGTGATCGACGGCGCGGAACACGCCACCACACAAACCGGCGACGGCCCGGTCGATGCCACCTTCAACGCGGTCAAGGCGCTGTTCCCGCACGAGGCGCGGCTGCAACTCTATCAGGTGCATGCGGTGACCGAAGGCACCGATGCGCAGGCCACCGTTTCCGTGCGCATGGAGGAGGCCGGGCGCATCGTCACCGGGCAATCGGCCGACACCGATACCGTGGTCGCCAGCGCGCGGGCCTATGTCAACGCGCTGAACAACCTGCTGGTGCGGCGCGAACGGTCCGCTCCGGGCGAGGATCGACGCGAAGTGAACTACAAGGACGTCAGTTGAACGCCTGAACGACAGGGCCGGTCCCGCCCCATGCGGGCCCGGCCGCGAATGGTCTGGAAAGCCGCGCTCTCCAGCGAAAAGACGCTTTCTTGCACGATTCCGGACTTTCACCCCGCCGCCCGCTTCCCTATAAGGCGACAGGCCCGCACCAGCAGGAGTCGCGGGCCCATTCGGCAATTCGCAAAGGTCAGATCTATATGTCGCTACTGGGTTATTTTGGCGGAATCTTCTCGTCGGACATGGCGATCGATCTGGGCACGGCGAATACGCTGGTTTACGTCAAGGGCCGCGGCATCGTGCTGTCCGAACCCTCGGTGGTCGCGTATCACGTCAAGGACGGGCAGAAAAAGGTGCTTGCGGTCGGCGAAGACGCCAAGCTGATGCTGGGCCGCACCCCCGGCAGCATCGAGGCGATCCGCCCCATGCGCGAAGGCGTGATCGCCGATTTCGACACCGCCGAGGAAATGATCAAGCATTTCATCCGCAAGGTGCACAAGCGCACGACATTTTCCAAGCCCAAGGTCATCGTCTGCGTGCCGCACGGCGCCACTCCGGTCGAAAAGCGCGCGATTCGCCAATCGGTGATGTCAGCCGGTGCGCGCCGCGCCGGGCTGATCGCCGAACCCATCGCCGCCGCCATCGGCGCGGGCATGCCGATCACCGATCCGACGGGCAACATGGTGGTGGATATCGGCGGCGGTACGACCGAGGTTGCGGTGCTGAGCCTCGGCGATATCGTCTATGCGCGCTCGATCCGGGTGGGCGGCGACCGCATGGACGAGGCGATCATTTCCTATCTGCGCCGCCAACAGAATCTGCTGATCGGGGAATCCACCGCCGAGCGGATCAAGACCAGCATCGGCAGCGCCCGCATGCCCGATGACGGGCGCGGCGCGTCGATGCATATCCGGGGCCGCGACCTGTTGAACGGCGTGCCCAAGGAGATCGAGATCTCCCAGGCGCAGGTCGCCGAGGCGCTGGCCGAAACCATGCAGCAGATCTGCGAGGCGGTGATGACGGCGCTGGAAACCACGCCCCCGGATCTGGCCGCGGACATCGTGGATCGCGGCGTCATGCTGACCGGCGGCGGTGCGCTGCTGGGCGATCTGGATCTGGCCCTGCGCGAACAGACCGGGCTGGCCGTGTCGATCGCCGACGAAAGCCTGAATTGCGTCGCGCTCGGCACCGGCAAGGCGCTGGAATACGAAAAACAACTGCGCCACGCGATTGATTACGACAGCTGACCTGAACAGGCGGCGCGCACGATCCGATCGGCTGCACCCGGCGCGGTGAAAGGAAGCCATTGGCCAAGGACAGCTCTCAGCGCGATGCGTATACCCGTCCGGTCCGGCGCCTGCTGATCGGGGTGATCTGCCTGTGCCTGCTGGCGATCTTTCTGGTCTGGCGCATCGACAGCCCGCGGGTCGAACGCTTTCGCGCGCAGGTTACGGACAGGGTGGTTCCCAACATGGAATGGGCCATGACGCCGGTGACGGGTGCGATCAAGCTGATGCGCGATTTCCAGTCCTATCAGCAACTCGCCGAACAGAACCGCGAATTGCGCAGCGAATTGCGCCAGATGCAGGCCTGGAAAGAGGCCGCGCTGCAACTGGAGCAGGAGAACGCGCGGCTGCTGGACCTGAACAATGTCCGTCTGGACCCGCGCCTGACCTATATCACCGGGGTCGTGCTGGCCGACAGCGGCTCGCCGTTCCGCCAGTCGGTGCTGCTGAATGTCGGCGCGCGCGACGGGGTGCGCGATGGCTGGGCGGCGATGGACGGGATCGGGCTGGTGGGGCGGATTTCCGGCACTGGCAAGACCACCGCACGGGTGATCCTGCTGACCGATGCGGCCAGTTCCGTGCCGGCGCTGATCCAGCCCTCGGGGCAGAACGCGCTGGTCGCCGGGGACAACAATGCCGCGCCGCTGATCGACTTTCTGGAAAACCCCGATCTGGTGCGTCCGGGCGACCGGGTCATCAGTTCGGGCGATGGCGGCGTGTTTCCCGCCGGGCTGCTGATCGGACAGGTTGCCGCCGACCCTTCGGGGCGGCTTCGCGTGCGGCTGTCGGCGGATTACGAACGTCTGGAATTCCTGCGCGTGTTGCGCCATCATGGCAGCATACCGCTGCACGAGCCGGGGTCGCTGGTGGTCCCGATCGACCCCGAGGATGAGCGCACACCCGATCTGCGCCCGGAGCCGGTCGACGAGACGGCGGATGCTGCGGTGGGAGGCGACAGCGATGGCTAATCCGGCACAAGCGCGGATCTGGTCGATGCGGCTGGCCTATGTCGGGCTGGCGCTGGTCATCATTTTCTTTCACCTCGTGCCGCTCAGCACCGTGCCGCGCAGCTGGGCACCCCCCGATCTGCTGCTGGCGTTCACGCTGGCGTGGTCATTGCGACGTCCCGAATACGTGCCCGCGCTCAGCATCGCGGCGGTGATGCTGCTGGCCGATCTGCTGTTTCAACGCCCGCCCGGCCTGCTTGCGCTGCTGGTGGTGCTGGCAAGCGAGCACCTGAAGAACCGCGCCGCCGGGCTGAGCGAGGTCGGCTTCATCGCCGAATGGGCCACCATCGGTATCGTCGTGATCGCCATTACGCTTGCCGACCGTCTGGTGTTGGGCGTTCTCGCGGTGCAGCAGGCACAACTGGCGCTCAGCCTGATCCAGATGGCGATGACCATCGCCACATATCCGCTGGTCGTTCTTGTCACACATCTGTTCATGGGGGTGCGCCGATCCGCGCCCCGGGATGGCGGCCAGTCGGGGCTGCGCGCATGAAACGCAATCCGAAAGAGCTGGAAGCCACACATCGCACCCTGTCACGCCGGGCACTGCTGCTGGGCGGCGCGCAGGCGGCGTTCATCGGCGCGCTCGCCGTGCGCATGCGCCACCTTCAGGTGGATCAGTCCGACCAGTTTCGCCTGCTGGCGGAGGAGAACCGGATCAATGTCCGCCTGATCCCGCCCAAACGCGGCGAGGTCTATGACAGGTTCGGCCAGATCCTGGCGCAGAACAGTCCCAGCTATCGCATCATCATCGTGCGCGAGGATGCCGGCGATGTCGAACAGGTGGTCGAGCGGATCTCGCAACTGGTCGCGCTGGACCCGCAGGAGGTCGAACGCGCCATGGCCGAGATGCGCCGCAGCCCGCCCTTCCTGCCGGTGACGCTGGCCGATCAGGTCACGTGGGAGGACATCAGCCGCGTCGCCGTCAACGCCCCCGCCCTGCCGGGCATCACCCCCGAGGTCGGCTCGACCCGGACCTATCCGCGCGGGGGCGATTTCGCCCACGTGATCGGCTATGTCGGCCCGGTCAGCGACTACGATCTCAGCCGGATCGAGGATCCCGAACCGGTGCTGCACATCCCGCGTTTCCAGATCGGCAAGGTCGGCGTCGAGGCGAAACAGGAGCGGCTGCTGCGGGGTCGGGCCGGTGCGAAACGGATCGAGGTGAACGCAGCCGGGCGCGTCATGCGCGAACTCGACCGTCAGGACGGCGAACAGGGCGCCGACCTGCAACTGACCATCGATGCCAATCTTCAGGGCTATGTCCAGGCCCGGCTGGGTCAGGAAAGCGCGGCCGCCGTGGTGATGGATTGCGAAACCGGCGATCTGCGCGCCATCGTCTCCTCGCCCAGTTTCGACCCCAACCTGTTCGTGCGCGGCATTTCGGTGGCCAATTACCGGGGCCTGACGGAAAACCCCCATCGCCCGCTGGCCAACAAGCCGGTTCAGGGTCTCTATCCGCCGGGCTCGACCTTCAAGATGATGACGGCCATGGCCGCGCTCGAGGCGGGGCTGATCGGCCCCGAGGAAACCGTCTGGTGCCCCGGCCATCTCGAAGTGTCCGGCCGCCGGTTCCATTGCTGGAAACGCGGTGGTCACGGCCATGTGGACCTGCAGAACTCGCTGAAACAGAGTTGCGACGTCTATTACTACGATCTGGCGATCAAGGTCGGGATCGACCGCATTTCCGCCATGGCGCAGCGTTTCGGCGTGGGCGTGCATCACGATCTGCCGATGTCCGCCGTGGCCACCGGACTTGCGCCCAACCGGGAATGGAAATCACGGGTGCATGGTCAAAGCTGGCAGATCGGCGATACCGTCAACGCGTCGATCGGACAGGGCTACATGCTGGCGTCTCCGCTGCAACTGGCGGTGATGACGGCACGGCTGGCCACGGGACGGTCGGTCGCACCGCGCCTCGTGCGCTCGGTCGACGGGGTCGAGCAACCCGGCGGCGCGGGCGAGGATATGGGGCTGAACGAAAACAACCTGCGCCATATGCGCCGCGCCATGTTCGCCGTCAGCAACGACCGGCGCGGCACCGCCTATGGCAGCCGCATCATCGAAGAGACCAATCGCATGGCCGGCAAGACCGGCACCAGCCAGGTGCGCAACATCACCGCCGCCGAACGCGCCGCCGGGGTCATCCGCAACGAGGACCTGCCGTGGGAGCGGCGCGACCATGCGCTGTTCGTGAATTTCGCGCCCTTCGACACTCCGAAATACGCGGTCTGCGTGGTGGTCGAACATGGCGGCGGCGGCTCCAGCGTCGCGGCCCCCATCGCCCGCGACCTCACGCTTCAGGCGCTTTACGATGGCTCGCCGCCGTTGACGGCCTATCCCGCCAAGGATCGCGACCGCATCGCGGCGCAACAGGAACGCCTGCACCGCGAACGCCCCGATATCAGATCAGACGGACGCAACCGCGCATGAGCTATCTTGAATACAACGTCAAATCGGTGCCCTCGGGCCTGCGCAAGGTGCTGTATCTGAACTGGCCGCTGGTGGTGCTTCTGCTCAGCGTGGGCTGCATCGGTTTCCTGATGCTCTATTCCGTCGCCGGGGGATCGCTCACCCCGTGGGCGGAACCGCAGATGAAACGCTTTGCGCTGGGGCTGGCGGTGATGCTGGCGGTGGCGCTGGTGCCGATCTGGTTCTGGCGCAACATGGCCGCACTGGCCTATGCGCTGTCGGTCGGCCTGCTGATCGCGGTTGAATTCTTCGGCTCGGTCGGCATGGGCGCGCAGCGCTGGATCGATCTCGGTTTCGTGCGCCTGCAACCCTCGGAACTGGTCAAGGTCACGATGGTCATGCTGCTGGCCGCCTATTACGACTGGCTGCCGGCCAAGCGCACCTCGCGGCCGTTCTGGGTGTTGCTGCCGCTGGTCTTCATCCTGCTGCCCACCGCGCTGGTCCTGCAACAGCCCGATCTCGGCACCTCGATCCTGTTCATCGTGGCCGGTGGCGCCATGATGTTCCTGGCCGGTGTGCATTGGGCCTATTTCGCCGCCGTCATCGCGGCGGGCATCGGGCTGGTGACGGCGGTGTTCAAAAGCCGCGGCACGGATTGGCAATTGCTCAAGGACTACCAGTTCCGCCGCATCGACACCTTTCTCGACCCCTCGACCGATCCGCTGGGTGCCGGGTATCACATCACCCAGTCCAAGATCGCGCTGGGATCGGGCGGCTGGTCCGGACGCGGGTTCATGCAGGGCACACAATCGCGGCTGAACTTCCTGCCGGAAAAGCACACCGATTTCATCTTCACCACCCTGGCCGAGGAATTCGGCTTTGTCGGCGGCATGTCGCTGCTGGCGCTTTACGGTCTGATCGTGGTGTTCTGCATCTCGACCGCACTGGCCGCGCGCGACCGGTTCTCGTCGCTGGTCAGCCTTGGCGTCGCGGTCACGTTCTTTCTGTTCTTCGCGGTCAACATGTCGATGGTGATGGGGCTGGCCCCTGTCGTGGGCGTGCCGCTGCCGATGGTCAGCTATGGCGGCTCGGCCATGCTGGTGTTGATGGCGGCCTTCGGTCTGGTACAAAGCGCCCATATCCACCGCCCCCGCGACCGGAGCCGCTAGATGCCAGTCAATATCCTGTTCTCCAGCCCCGGCGATTGGGCTGCCTATGAAACCCCGCTGCGCGAGGCGCTGGCCCAAACCGGGCTGGAGTTCGATCTGCGCACCGATTTCCCGCCCGATCGCGTCGATTACATCGTCTATGCGCCCAACAGCAAGGTGCAGGATTTCACGCCCTATTCCCGGCTCAAGGCGGTGCTGAACCTCTGGGCCGGGGTCGAGGACGTGGTCACCAACCCGACCCTGACCGCACCGCTGGCGCGCATGGTCGATCCGGGGCTGGAACGGGGCATGGTCGAGTGGGTGACGGGCCACACGCTGCGCCACCACCTCGGGATGGATGCGCATATCGTCAACCCCGATCACGAATGGAGCCACGTCGCCCCGCCGCTGGCGCAGGACCGCCCGGTGACGATCCTCGGGCTGGGCGCGCTGGGAACCGCCTGCGCGCGCACCCTGTGCGACCTCGGCTTTCCCGTCACCGGCTGGAGCCGCAGTGCCAAGCTGCTCTACGGCATCGCCTGCACGCACGGCGAAAGCGGCCTGGCACAAGCGCTGGAACTGGCCCAGATCGTGATCCTGTTGCTGCCCGCGACGCCGGACACCGAAAACACCTTGAATGCGCAGACCCTGTCGATGTTGCCGCGCGGCGCCGTCGTGCTCAACCCCGGTCGCGGCCCGCTGATCGACGATGCGGCGCTGCTCGATGCGCTCGACAGCGGGCAGATCGGCCATGCCACGCTGGATACGTTTCGCACCGAGCCGCTGCCACGCGACCACCCCTACTGGAGCCATCGCCACGTGACGGTGACGCCGCACATCGCCTCGGAAACCCGCCCCGACAGCGCCAGCCGCGTCATCGCCGAGAACATCCGCCGGGGCGAGGCGGGCGAATCTCTGCTGCATCTCGTGGACCGCACCGCCGGCTACTGAGCGCGGCGTCGCTGTGCGCCTGCGCAAACCGGACAATCCGCACGCGGCGCAAGCGCGATCCGGCGCGTCTCGCCATAAAGCCCGTCATAGATCAGCATCTCGCCGCGCAGCACCGCCCCCGCCCCGGTGATCAGCTTCATCGCCTCAAGCGCCATCATCGTGCCGATCACGCCGGGCAAGGGCGCGATCACCCCCGCCTCGGCGCAAGACGGCGCAAGGCCGGGTGCCGGAGCCTCGGGAAAGATGCATTGATAACAAGGGCCGGAATAGGCCGGGTCGAACACGCTCAACAGCCCCTCCCATTGCGCCAAAGCGCCGGAAATCAGCGGCTTGCCCAGTGAAACGGCGGTGCGGTTGACCAGATAGCGCGTGTCGCTGTTGTCGGTGCCGTCAAGGATCAGATCGTAATCCGCGAAGAGGTCGGCGGCGATCTCCTCGGTCAGCCGCCGGTGATAGGGGCGCACCGTCACGGCCGGGTTCTGCGCCAGCATCGCGGCCTGCGCCGAAAACACCTTGGGCAAGCCGATATCCGCGTCGCGGTGGATCACCTGGCGTTGCAGGTTGGCGTTCTCGACCTCGTCATCGTCGATCACGCCGATGGTCCCGACACCGCCCGCCGCCAGATACAGCATCGCCGGCGCGCCCAGCCCCCCGGCGCCGATCACCAGAACACGCGCCTGTTTCAGCCGCTTCTGCCCCGGCCCGCCGATCTCGCGCAGGACGATGTGGCGGGCATAACGCTCCAGTTCACCATCGTTGAAACCCGGCGTGTCCCGTGGCCTCTCGCGCGCGGTTTCGCCTGACCGCGCGCGCCGGCGCAAGGCGCGCACACCCAGCCCATAGACAAAGGCCAACGCCGCAAAGCCGGCCAGCAACGCCCATGGTATCGCCGAGCCGCCCGTCGCCTCGCGCAAGGGATGCCCTGCGGGCAGAACAAGCTGAAGCGCCAGCACCAGGGCCAGCAACACGGCGATCAACCGTCCGCGCCGCTGCCGCGACACGCCCATGACGGCACCCAGTCCCCAAAAGACCGCCGCCAGCAGAAGGACAAGCAGCATCAGCCAGCCCCCGTCGATCCGAACCCGCCCGCGCCCCGCGCGGTGTCGTCAAGCGCGTCCACCTCCGCGAAACTCGCCTGCAAGACTGGCGCCACCACGATCTGCGCAATCCGCATCCCGTGCGTCACCAAGAACTCCGCCTCCCCCGCATTCAGCAGGATCACCCCCAGCGGACCGCGATAATCGCTGTCGATGGTGCCCGGCGCGTTGGCCAGCGTCACCCCGTGTTTCAAAGCCAGCCCCGAGCGCGGACGGATCTGCACCTCGAACCCCGGCGGGATCGCGATGCGCAGCCCGGTCGGCACCAGCGCGCGCGCGCCCGCAGCCAGAACCATCCGGCCGCGATCCGGCAGGTTCGCCCGCAGATCGGCCCCCGCCGCGCCCGCGGTCTCGTATCCGGGCAAGGCGACGGACCGGTCCGCGCCCTCGTCATAGATCAGACGGATCGTCACCATGCGCTGCGCCCCCGCTTCTTTCTGGTCATAAATACCCAATGATTCCCCGGCCCGCTCAGCCGCGCAACGCGTCCGAGATGCGCAGGGCCAGCCGCCGCCCGACCTCGTCCTTGCTCATCCGCGGCCAGTGCTCGGCACCTTCCGTCGTGACCACGACCACCGCGTTTTCGCTGCCGCCCATGATCCCGGTCGCCGGGCTGACGTCGTTGCCCACGATCCAGTCGCAGCCCTTGCGTTCACGCTTGGCGGTCGCGTAGCGCACCATATCGTCGGTTTCCGCGGCGAAGCCCACCACCAGACGCGGCCGCCGCTCGCCCATTTGCGCGACACCCGCCAGGATGTCGGGATTCTCGGCAAGCTCCAGCACCGGCAATCCCGTCCCGGTCTTCTTCAGCTTCTGCTCCGACGCGCTGACCACGCGCCAATCCGCCACGGCGGCGGCAAAGATCGCGGCGTCCACCGGCAGCGCCTGCTGCACCGCCTGTTCCATCTCGCGCGCGGTCTCCACCCGCACCGCCTGGACGCCTTCGGGCGGCGGCACGTCGGCGGGACCGGTCACGAACACCACCTCGGCCCCCAGCGCCGCCAGCGCCCGCGCCAGCGCGCTGCCCTGCGCGCCCGAGGAGCGGTTGGCGATATAACGCACCGGGTCGATCGGTTCATGGGTCGGACCGGATGTGACCAGAATGCGCCGGCCCGCCAGCGGACCGGTGCTCAACGCGGTCTCGACCGCCTCGACGATCTGCGCGACCTCGGCCATGCGTCCGGCACCGTATTCGCCACAGGCCATACTGCCGGTTTCCGGGCCGACAAAGCCGATACCGTCCTGCGCCAATCGCTCGCGGTTGCGTCTTGTCGCGGGATGTTCCCACATGCGCACGTTCATCGCGGGCGCAATCAGAACCGGTTTGTCCGTCGCCATCAGCAGCGTCGTCGCCAGATCGTTGGCAAGGCCGGCCGCCATCCGCCCCATCATGTCGGCGGTGGCCGGCGCGACCACGACCAGATCGGCGCTGCGGCTCAGCTGGATATGTCCCATCTCGGCCTCGTCGGTCAGGTCGAACAGATCGCGATAGACCTTGTGCGCGGCAAGCGCGGACACCGAAAGAGGGGTGACGAACTGCTCGCCCGCCCGCGTCAGGACCGGGACGACATGCGCGCCGCGATCCTGAAGCCGGCGGATCAGGTCCAGCGACTTGTAGGCGGCAATGCCACCGCCGATGATCAACAATATGCGTTTCTGGGCAAGCATTTCACGGCTTTCCGGCTGTAATCGGCCCTGACCATAGGGTCCGTGCGGCGTGGGCGCCAGCGATTATTCCGCGCCTTCCGGCACTGGCGCCGGCGTCCGGAACGCGACGCAGGGATCGTCGCGTTCGGCTGGCGCGCTGTCCAGAACCGCATCGAACGCGCCGACGATCTGCCCATCCTCGGACTGGCCCAGCGCAAACACCTCAAGGTCCGGGGCGACGCGCGCGAGATAGGCGGGAACGCCCCAATCCCGCCGCGCATGGCCGTTGCCGGTGATCACCGCCACCGGCCCGCCGGTGTCCTGCAGGGCGCGGATCACCGCCCGCGCCAGAACCGCATCGCGCAGCCGCTGGATCTCGACCATCGGCGCCGGCATGTCCGGCGGAAGCGCATCGCAATGCGCCTTCATCTGAAAATCCTCCCGCGTGGTCTGCTCCGCCGCAGCCAAAGGCGCGGTCAGGCCATAAAGGTCGGCATCCGCGCCAAAGACGGCCGGCGCCCCGTCCTCCATTACCCTCTTGGTCGTTTCTCGCGGGACCATGGCGCCAAGGTGCATCGCGTCCTGTGCGGCAAGGAAAACCGGATGATACATCGCGAAATCGGGCCAGCCGCTGTTTGCCCACCCCAATTGTTCGGCCAGCCGGTCCCGATCCGCGATCAACGCGCTGTCGATACCTTCGGCACCGGATTCGGTCAGCATCTCCCAGACGACGGCGCGCGGCTGCAATTGGTCGAGCAATTCCGCCTGATGCGCGTGATGCGCCGGGTTGTCGTGGAATTCGCCGAGGATGACCACGTCCGCGGCCGCAGCCGCCGAAACCACCGCGTCCAGTGACACCGCCCGAACGGGGGCGGCGGCAAGTGCAAACAGGGCGGCGGCGATCACGATCCTCATACGAGGAAGTGGTGCACTTCCTGCGATTGGGTTTCAAGCGATTTGCGCATTTTCTGGAACGCCGCCGCCTCAAGCTGACGCACACGCTCCTTGGAGAGGCTCAACTCGTCGCCAAGGCTTTCCAGCGTCCGCGGCTTGTCCAGCAACTTGCGTTCGCGCACGATGAACCGCTCGCGCTCGGTCAGGCCCGACATGGCGGTCAACAGCCATTCGCGCAATTGTTCGCGATCATGCTGCTGTTCCACGGTTTCGGCGGCCTGCGTGCTGTCATCCTCCAGCGCGTCGATCCATTCGCGGCCTTCCTCCTCGGTGGACTGGGTCGCGTTCAGCGAATAGTCCGAGCCCGACAGGCGACCGTCCATCATCACCACATCATGCAGCGGCACCCCGACCTCGGTCGAGATCAATTGGTGCAACTGGTGGCGGTCCAGGCTCTCGCCCTGCTGGGCTGCCTCGCGTTCCAGACGGGCCTGCACCCGGCGCATGTTGAAGAACAACGATTTCTGGCTGCTGGTCGATCCGGTGCGCACCATCGACCAGTTGCGCATCACGTAATCCTGTACGCTGGCCTTGATCCACCAGACCGCGTAGGTCGAAAACCGCACGCCGCGGTCGGGGTCGAATTTCTCGGCCGCCTTCATCAGTCCCAATCCGGCCTCCTGGATCAGGTCGTTCATCGGGGCGCCGTAGCGGCGGAACTTGGACGCCATCGAGATCGCCAGCCGCATATAGGCGGTAATCAGACGGTGCAGCGCAGCCTCGTCGCCCTCGTCGCGCCAGGCATAGGCCAGTTTCAACTCGGTCTCGGCATCCAGCAACTCGGCCTTCATCGCAGTGCGCGACAGGGACATATCCGTTGTCGTATCAAGTGCCATGGGCATCCCCCTTTCAATCAACGCGCGCCAACATCTTGTGTCGTGCTTTTGTCATGGTTACGCATCAGTCCAACGCCCGGATCACTCAAAGGTTCAATTGGAATGTTGAATAAGCTGACTTTCATTCTAGGTGGGGCCGCTTCGGGCAAATCGCGCTATGCGGAGACTCTGGTGGAAAGCAGCGGGTTAACAATGGCTTACCTTGCCACGGCACGGGCGCTGGATGACGAGATGCGCGCCAAGATCGCGACCCACGCAAAACGGCGCGGCGCGGAGTGGGCGCTGATCGAGTCACCGCTGGACGCGGCATCGGCGCTGGCGACGTTGCAACCCGGTCAGTGCTGCCTGTTCGATTGCGCAACCCTCTGGCTGAGTAATCAGCTGATCGAGGGGCATGAGATCGGCCAAGCGACGGATGCGCTTTTGCGCGGCATCGACACCTGCAAGGCGCATCTGGTGATCGTCTCGAACGAGGTCGGGCAAGGCATCGTGCCGGCCGATGCCCTGACCCGCCGTTTCCGCGAGGCACAGGGGCGGCTGAACATCGCGCTGGCGGAGCGCGCGGACCTGGCCGTGCAGGTGGTCGCCGGACTGCCGCTGGCGCTGAAGGGGCAACTGCCATGACCCGGCTGCATCTGGTGCGTCATGGCCCGACCCATGCGCGCGGCATGGTGGGCTGGTCGGACCTTCCGGCCGACCTGTCCGACACTGCCGCGCTGGCGCGTCTGTCCGATCATCTGCCCGCGCAGGCAGTCATGGTCTCCTCCGACCTGCTGCGCGCCCGTGCCACCGCCGACGCCATTCAGGCCCGGCGCACCCGCCTGCCCCATCAGCGCGCCCTGCGCGAGATCAATTTCGGCGCGTGGGAACTCCGCCATCATGCCGAGGTCGAGGCCGAAACACCGGATCTGATCCGCGCCTATTGGGATCGACCCGGAACTCCCGCCCCGCCCGGCGGCGAAAGCTGGGATCAGGTGCGCGCCCGGGTGGACGCGGCCATCGACGCGTTGATAGCGGCGCATTCCGGGCGCGATCTGATCGTGGTCGCGCATTTCGGAGTGATCCTGGCTCAGCTTCAACGCGCCCTGAACGTCCCCGCACGCAACGCGTTTTCGCACAAGATCGACAACCTGTCGGTCACGCAGATCAGTTTCGGTGACGGGATCTGGCGAACAGGCGCGATCAATCATCTGCCGTGAACCGCGTTTTTCGCCTCTCGCAACGGGCACGTTAACGATTCCTAAACCACAGGACGGATAGCCGTTAACCAATCACACCGCTCAGGGGCATCCATGGTCGCGCGCGCCTATACCGTTGCATTTCAGGGCGTCGAGGCCCGCCAGGTCGAGGTGCAATGCGCCATCAGCCCCGGCCTGCCCGCCTTCTCGATCGTCGGCCTGCCGGACAAGGCCGTGTCCGAGGCCCGCGACCGCGTGCGCAGCGCCTTCAGTTCCATGGCCATCGCGCTGCCCTCGCGCCGCATCACGATCAACCTCTCGCCCGCCGACCTGCCCAAGGAGGGCAGCCATTTCGACCTGCCCATCGCGCTGGCGCTGCTGGCGGCGCTCGATATCGTGCCCGCCGACACCGCCGAGGGCACCGTGGCACTGGGCGAGTTGTCGCTGGACGGTTCGCTGATCCCGGTGCTCGGCGCCCTGCCCGCCGCCATGGCTGCCGCCGAACAGGAGCGTGTTCTGCTCTGCCCCCGCGCCTCGGGGGCCGAGGCCGCCTGGGTCGGCGCGGCGCAGGTGATCGGCGCGGACTCGCTGGGCGACGTGGTTCGTCACTTCACCGGGCAATCCCCGATCGCGCCTGCGGAACCGGGCGAGGTTCTCAGCCCACCCGCCGACCGCGACCTCCGCGACGTCAAGGGGCAGGAACGGGCCAAGCGGGCGCTGGAAATCGCCGCCGCCGGGCGGCATCACCTGATGCTGGTGGGCACGCCCGGTTCGGGCAAATCCATGCTGGCGGCGCGCATTCCCGGCATTCTGCCGCCCCTGACGCCCGCCGAAGCGCTGGAAACCTCGATGATCCATTCGCTTTGCGGGCTGCTGGACGAAGGCGGGATCAGCCGCGCGCGCCCTTTTCGCGAGCCCCATCACACAGCGTCAATGGCGGCGATCGTGGGTGGCGGGCGCAACGCCAAACCCGGAGAGATCAGCCTTGCGCATAACGGCGTGCTGTTCATGGACGAGTTCCCCGAATTCGCCCGCACCGTTCTGGAGACCCTGCGCCAGCCCGTCGAATCCGGCGAGGTGATGATCGCGCGCGCCAATGCCCATGTGAAATATCCCTGCCGGTTCATGCTGATGGCCGCTGCCAATCCGTGCAAATGCGGATATCTGTCCGACCCGGCCCGCGCCTGCGCCCGCGTTCCGGCCTGCGGCGACGATTATCTGGGGCGCATCTCGGGGCCGCTGATGGACCGGTTCGACCTGCGGCTGGAGGTGCCGCCTGTCGGTTTCGCCGATCTCGACCTGCCGCCCAGTGGCGACGATTCGGCCACGGTCGCGGCGCGCGTCGCCGCCGCGCGTGCCGTTCAGAGCCAACGCTACGGCACCGCGCCCGGTCTGCGCCAGAACGCCGACGCGCAGGGCAAGGTACTGGAACAGGTCGCCACCCCGGATGCAGAGGGGCGCGCGCTGCTGGCGCGCGCCGCCGAACGGTTCGGACTTTCGGCGCGCGGCTATCACCGGGTGCTGCGAGTGGCCCGCACCATCGCCGATCTGGAAGGCGCGCCCGATGTGCGCCGCCCCCACGTGGCCGAGGCGCTCAGCTATCGGCTGACGGCGACGGTTGCCGCCTGATCCACTGCGCGAGGTCCGCCAAGGTCGCATCCGCCTCGGGCAGAAGGCGCTGGAACAGCGGCCAGACATGCGGCAAGTCCTGCGCGATATTCAGGCTGACCGCGACGCCCTGATCGCGCAACCGCACCGCAAGGCGTGTGGTGTCGGCCAGCAGGATTTCGGTATCTCCGACACTCAGCCAGACCGGCGGCGCACCCGTGAAATCCGCGAACAGGGGCGAGGCGCGAGGGTCTCGCGGATCGTGGCCCTGGAGATACATGTCCGCCATCTCGCTTGCGCGCGCGGCCGGCAGCATCACGTCCGCCGCCGCGTTGGCGCGAAGCGAATCGCCGGAAAAGCTCATGTCCGTCAGGGGCGAGAACGCGAATGCGGCCCGCGGCAAGGGCTGACCGCGCGCCACGAGATCCCCGAGCAACGCCAGCGCCAGCCCGCCGCCGGCGCTGTCCCCGCCCAGAACGATGCGCGCGGGCGCGATCCCATCGGCCAGCAATCCGTCATAGACCGCCCGCGCGTCGTCGAACGCGGCGGGAAAGGCGTGTTCCGGCGCCAGCCGATAATCCGGCAGACAGGCGCGCATGCCGGTCAACTGCGACAACCGCGCCAGCATGGCCCGATGCGTGTCCGGGCTGCCGAACACATAGCCACCGCCATGCAGATAGAGCAGAACGCCGCGATCGCCCGGTCCGGCCTGTGCCCAAAGGACAGGAACGCCGCCCAGTTCGGTCCGCCGGAACGTGCTGCCACGGGGCGGGCGGAACCAGAACCGTGCCTTGGTCTCGAACCCGGCGCGAATTTCGGCGGGATCGCGGACACGGGCGAGATGCCGCTTTTCAAACCAGCGCAGGAACCGGTTCAGGACCGGGCGCTGCCAGCTCATGCCTTGGCGACGCGCGCCTCGACCGCGTCCCAGATGGTGCCCGCGACATTGATCCCGTCGAACCGCTCAAGCTCCTGAATCCCGGTGGGCGAGGTCAGGTTGATCTCGGTCAGCCAGTCGCCGATCACGTCGATGCCGACAAAGACCTGCCCCTTTTCGCGCAAGAGCGGACCGATGCGCGCGCAGATCTCGCGGTCGCGGTCGCTGAGCGCGATCTTTTCCGGACGCCCGCCCGCATGCATGTTGGACCGCGTCTCGCCCTTGGCGGGAACGCGGTTGATCGCACCGACCGGTTCGCCATCGACAAGGATCACGCGCTTGTCGCCCTTGCTGACATCGGGAAGGAATTTCTGCACGATCAGCGGTTCGCGGGAAAATCCGGTGAAAAGTTCGTGCAGCGCCGCGAGGTTGCGGTCGTTCTCGTCCAGCCGGAATACACCCGCGCCCCCGGCGCCATAAAGCGGTTTCAGGATAATGTCGCCGTGGCGTGCCTTGAAGTCGCGGATCGTTTCCAGATCGCGCGCCACCGTGGTGGGCGGCGTCAGATCGGGAAAATCCAGCACCATCAGCTTTTCCGGCCAGTTGCGCACCCAGAACGGATCGTTCAGCACCAGCGTCTGTCCCGCCAGCCGATCCAGAAGATGGGTCGAGGTGATGTAATGCATGTCGAACGGCGGGTCCTGACGCAGCCAGACCACGTCCATGTCGCCCAGATCGACCTTGCGCATCTCGCCAAGAACGGCCGGTTCATTGCGCACCCGCTGGACCTTGAGGTCATGGCCGCGTGCGGTGATGTGCCCCTCTTCATAGGCCAGATGGTCGGGTTCGTAGTAAAACAGTTCGTGGCCGCGCGCCTGTGCCTCTTCGGCAAGGCGAAAGGTGCTGTCGGCGTCGATGTCGATGGCTCCGACCGGGTCCATCTGAAAGGCGATCTTCATGGCGGCTTCCTTCCGTCGCGTGCGCTGGATACATGACCCAGCCGCAGCGCGGGTTCAATGGCGATCAGTCGCCGCACCCGCCGTCAAACGCGTTTTCAAGGATACGCACCGCGCCGCAGGCATCCACCAGCGCCACGTCGAATCGCATGTTGGTCAGCGGCCCCAGGCCCTTGTCCTCCAGATAATCCTGCGCTGAAAGGCAGATCCGTTTCATCTGACGCGGGCTCAGCCGTTCGGCGGCCATTTCGAAGCTACGGCTTTTCTTGACCTCGATGAAAACCAACCCGTCGGCATCGCGCGCGATCAGATCGATTTCGCCCCCCGCGCCGCGCCACCGTCGGGCCGCCAGCGCATAACCCCGGCGCTCGTAATCGCGCGCGACGCTGTCTTCCGCCGCCAGCCCCGCATGAAAGGCGGCCTGTCCCCGATGGCGCGCAGCCTGCTGCATCGCATCATTCCTTTCCCCGTTTCAGCGCCATCTGATAGATGCGACGGCGCGGCACATCGTGCAGTCTTGCCACCATATCCGCCGCATCCCGGACCGAATGCGATTTCAGCGCCTCTTGCAGATCCGATTCTAGGTCGGTTTCCTTAACGATTGGCGAATGTCCGCGATCGACCACCAGAACCACCTCGCCCTTGAGGTTGGCACCGGCGAGGGCGGTGGCCAGTTCCCCCAGCGGGGCGCGGCGGATTTCCTCGAACTTCTTGGTCAGTTCGCGGCACATCGCCGCCGGACGGTCGGCCCCGAGAATGTCGGCCATGTCGGCGAGGCTGGCCGCGACGCGCCGGGGCGATTCGTAAAACACCAGCGTTCCGGGCACCGCCCGCAGCGCTTCCAGCCTTGCACGCCGCGCGGCTGCGGCATTCGGCAGGAAACCGGCGAAAAAGAACGCATCGGTCGGCAGACCGGCAAGAGTCAGCGCAGTCAGAACCGCCGACGGCCCCGGCGCGGCGGTCACCGTATGCCCGGCCTCGGCTGCGGCGCGGGCAAGATCGTAACCGGGATCCGCGATCAGCGGCATTCCGGCCTCGGACGCATAGGCGAGCGAGCGGCCGTCGGCCAGCGCGGCAAGCAGCTTTTCGCGCGCGCCCGATCCGCTATGGTCATGATAGGAAAGGATCTTTCGCCCATCAAGCGGCACACCGTGGATCTCCATCAACCGGCGCAGGCTGCGGGTATCCTCGGCCGCGATCACATCGGCCGAGGCCAGCACGTCGAGCGCGCGCAAGGTGATGTCGCGCGCGGTTCCGATAGGCGTGCCGACAAAGTAAAGCCCCGGCGCCAAACTGACCTTTTGATGATTCAATGCTGGACCCGCCTCTTGTGACGTCTATTATCCGACCGCAACGAGGACGCGGCGCCAAGAGCCGCCGGACAATGGAGTTCATCACATGGTTGCCGCTTTTCCCCCCGCCCGCAAGATCGCGCTGTATTGTCTGGCGCTGCTTTCGGCGGTGATCCTGTCGGCCTGCGACGACATGGGCATGCCCAGCACCGGCCCCGCCATCGACACCGACAAACCGGTCACCGTCGCGCTGCTGGTGCCGCGCGGTTCGGGACAGCCCGGTGATGGCATACTGGCGCAAAGCCTTGAAAACGCCGCCCGGATGGCGATTGCCGACCTGAACGGCCGCCCGCGGATCGACCTGCGTGTCTATGACACCGCCGGCAACGCCACGACAGCCGCCGCGCAGGCGCGCAAGGCGGTGGACGAGGGCGCGGGCATCATCCTCGGTCCGGTTTATGCCGAGGCCGCGAATGCCGCAGGTCTTGCCGTGCGCGACCGCAACGTGAACGTGTTGTCGTTTTCCAACAACGCGTCCATCGCCGGCGGCAACGTGTTCGTGCTGGGGCCGACCTTCGAGAATGCCGCCGACCGGCTGACCCGCTATGCGGCGGCGCAGGGCAAGCGCAACATCGTGGTGGTTCATGGCTCGGATCTGTCGGGGCGGATGGGCTATTCCGCGATCCAGAAGGCAATCGCGTCCAGTCCGGCGCGCATGGCCGGGTCGGTCTCTTACGATATCTCGCAGCAGGGCGTGATGGCCAAGGTGCCGCAGGTGCGGGAAACGGTGTCCAACACCGGCGCCGACGCTATTTTCTTCACCTCGACCACTGCCGGCGCGCTGCCGATGTTCACGCAGCTTCTCCCCGAGGCCGGAGTTTCGCCCGCCAGCACGCAATTCATCGGCCTGACGCGCTGGGACATCCCGCCCCAGACACTGACGCTGCCGGGCGTTCAGGGCGGCTGGTTCGCCCTGCCCGATCCGGGCCGGATGCAATCGTTCAAGGCGCGCTATTCCGCCGCCTATGGCGGTGCGCCGCATTCCATCGGCGGGCTGGCCTATGACGGCATCGCCATCGTGGGCGCGCTGGTCGGCAGCGGCAAGGCCAACACGCTGAGCGCATCGGCCCTGACCCAGGGCGCCGGTTTCCAGGGTGTCGGCGGCGTCGTGCGGTTGCGCCGCGACGGCACCAACGAGCGCGGTCTGGCCGTCGCCACGATCCAGAACAAGCAGGTGGTTGTGATTGACCCCGCGCCAAGAAGCTTCTCGGGTGCCGGATCCTGATCCGGCCCCGTTCCGCCTGACCCCTCCCGCGCCCGCCGGATCGCTGATCTGCGATGCCGCCGCGATCTTCGATCCGGCGGCAGTGCGCGACGAGATCGACGCGGCGGCCCGGCGCGCTGCGGATGATGCGGCGTTGCGCGGGGAAACCGTACGCATCCTGACGACGGCCCGCGATTCCGGGCGCGCGGCCATCGCCGACGCCTTTGCCGCCGCGCCTCTTGCCGCGCGCGAGTTGACGCGATCCTACACCTGGCTGACCGACGGGCTGGTCACCACCGCCCTGCATGTGGCCGCGACCCATCTGCATCCGCTTGCCAATCCGACCGAGGGCGAACGCGTCGCGGTGATTGCCGTGGGCGGATACGGGCGCGGCGAAATGGCGCCGTTTTCGGATGTCGATCTGCTGTTCCTGACGCCATGGAAACTGACCGCCTGGGCCGAAAGCGTGATCGAGTCGCTGCTTTACATCCTCTGGGACATCCATCTGAAGGTCGGCCATTCCACCCGCACCATCGACGATTGCATCCGCCTGGGCACCGAGGATTTCACCATTCGCACGACACTGCTGGAACATCGCTTTCTGGCCGGTGACGTCGATCTTTCGGCGAAGCTCGACCAGCGGCTGATAAAGGATCTCTTCACCGGGACCGAGCGCGATTTCGTCGCCGCCAAACTGGCCGAGCGGGAACGGCGCCATGCCAAGCATGGCCAGCGATACATGGTCGAACCTAACGTGAAAGAGGGCAAGGGCGGCCTGCGCGATCTGCAATCGCTGTTCTGGATCGCGAAATACATCCACAGCGTCCAGACCGCGCGCGAACTGGTCGATCTGGGGCTGTTCCGTGCCGACGAATTTGACCGGTTTCTCAAGACCGAGACGTTTCTATGGGCGGTGCGCGCCCATCTGCACCTGATCTCGAACCGCGCGAACGAACAGCTGACATTCGACCGACAGGTCGAGGTCGCCGAGCGTCTGGGCTATCGCGATCGCGCCGGACGGCGGGGCGTGGAAATCTTCATGCAGGATTATTTCCGGCAGGCCACGGTGGTCGGCGATCTGACGCGTATCTTCCTGACCAAGCTGGAGGCCGCGCATGTCAAACCCGCGCCGCTGCCCGATCGCTTCTTTCGCCGTCGCCGGCGCATCAGGCCGGGCTATACCGTCATCCATAACCGCATCGGCATCGCCGACCCGGATGCCTTTCTGGGCGACAAGCTGAACCTGCTGCGCCTGTTCGAGGAGGGCTTGCGCACCGGCTTGCTGATCCATCCCGACGCGATGCGCCTTGTGGTGAACAACCTGCATCTGATCGACGAGGAGATGCGCAACGACCGCGAGGCACGGCGCATCTTTCTCGACCTGCTGCTGAAACACGGCAACCCCGAACGGGCGCTGCGGCGCATGAACGAATTGGGCGTTCTGTCGGCCTTTCTGCCGGAATTCGCCCCCATCGTGGCGATGATGCAGTTCAACATGTATCACAGCTATACGGTGGACGAACACACGATCCAGTGCATCGCGACGCTGGCGCAGATCGAAAAGGGCGAACTGGTCGAGGATCTGCCCATCGCATCGGGCATCCTGAAGGAGGGGGTGAACCGCAAGGTTCTGTATGTCGCGCTGCTGCTGCACGACATCGGCAAGGGCCGGCCCGAGGATCACTCGATCATCGGGGCGCGGATCGCGCGGGGTATCGCGCCCCGGCTGGGCCTGACGAAATCCGAAAGCGAAACCGTGGAATGGCTGGTGCGCTATCACCTGCTGATGTCGGACACGGCCCAGAAACGCGATATCGCCGATCCGCGCACCGTGCGCGATTTCGCCAAGGCGGTGACGTCGGTCAGCCGGCTGGATCTGCTGACCGTGCTGACGGTCTGCGATATCCGTGGCGTCGGCCCGGACACCTGGAACAACTGGAAGGCGGCGCTGTTGCGCGCGCTTTACCGCCAGACACGCCGCGCGCTGGAAACCGGGATGGAGGATCTCACCCGCACCAATCGCGGTGCCAAGGCGCGCGCCGCCTTGCGCGCCGCCCTGCCCGACTGGCCCAAGGCGGCGCTGAAACGGGAACTGGCGCGCCACTACCCGGCCTATTGGCAGGGACTGCATGTGACCGCCCATGTCGATATCGCCGAAATGCTGCGTGAACTGGAGGAGTCGCACGACCCCGAAAAGATCCTGATCCGCCTGCACCCGGACGAAGACCGCGACGCGACGCGCGCCTGTTTCGTCATGGCCGACCATCCAGGCATCTTCTCGCGCCTTGCCGGCGCGCTGGCGCTGGTTGGGGCAAACGTGGTCGATGCGCGCAGCTATACCAGCAGGGACGGCTATGTGACCGACGTGTTCTGGATTCAGGATGGCGACGGCGCACCCTTCGAGGCCGAGCGCCTGCCCCGCCTCAGCCGCACCATCCATAAGACACTGAAAGGCGAGATTCGCCCGCGCGAGGCGTTCCGAACCCGCGACCGGCTGAGAAAGCGCGAAAAGGCTTTCAACGTGCCCACCCATATCACCTTCGACAACGACGGCTCGGACATCTACACGATCATCGAGGTCGATACCCGCGATCGTCCCGGTTTGCTGTACGATCTGGCGCACGCGATGGCGACGGCGAATGTCTATATCTCGAACGCGGTGATCGCCACGTTCGGCGAACAGGTCGTCGATACCTTCTACATCAAGGACATGTTCGGCCTGAAATACCACAGCCCGGCAAAGCAGAAGGCGCTTGAGCAAAGGCTGCGAAAGGCGATCGCCGAAGGCGCCGAACGGGCAAAACCGTGAGTGGTTCCGCCGCTGCGACGGCGCGAATTCGCAATTGCGCACCGACGGTGCAGCGGCTAGGTCGCAAGGCCATGTCCGACACGTCCACGAGGCCCCGCCATTGAAGCCGATCCAGTTGATGTCCGGGTTTCTGACGGTCGGCATGTGGACGCTCATGTCGCGCCTTCTCGGATTCGTGCGCGATGCGATGATCCTGGCGCTGCTGGGCACCGGGCCGCTTTACGAAGCCTATGTCGTCGCGTTCCGCCTGCCCAACATGTTCCGCCGGTTTTTCGCCGAGGGCGCGTTCAACATGGCGTTCATCCCGATGTTCTCGAAAAAGCTGGAAACCGGGGGCGACGCGCAGGACTTTGCCGAGAATGCCTTTGCCGGTCTGGCGGGCATCCTGATCCTGCTGACGCTGGCGGCGCAACTTCTCATGCCGTGGCTGGTATTCGCATTGGCCAGCGGTTTCGTCGGACAGGAGCGGTTCGATCTGTCGGTCGAGTTCGGGCGCATCGCGTTTCCCTATATCCTGTTCATCTCGCTCGCCGCGCTGCTGTCGGGCGTTCTGAACGCGACCGGGCGCTTTGCCGCCGCCGCCGCCGCGCCGGTGCTGCTGAACGTGCTGCTGGTGGCGGCGATGGCGGTGGCGGCGTGGCTGGGCGGCGATGTGGCGCGGGCGCTGATCTGGGGCATCCCGGTCGCAGGTGTCGCGCAACTGGCGCTGGTCTGGATCGCCGCCTCGCGCGCCGGGTTCTCGTTGCGCCCGCGGCGTCCGCGGCTGACCGGCGATCTGCGCCGTCTCGTGCGCATCGCCATACCGGCCGCGCTGGCCGGCGGCGTCGTGCAGGTCAACCTGCTGGTCGGGCAGCAGGTCGCCAGCTATTTCGACAAGGCTGTGGGCTGGCTGTATGCGGCTGACCGGCTGTATCAATTGCCGCTGGGCGTGGTGGGCATTGCCATCGGCGTTGTGCTTCTGCCCGATCTGTCGCGGCGTCTGGCCGCGCAGGACGAAACCGGAGGGCGGCACGCCCTCAGCCGCGCCGGTGAGGTCTCGCTGGCGCTGACGATCCCGTCGGCGGTGGCGCTGGTGGTGATCCCCCTGCCGCTGGTTTCGGTGCTGTTCGAGCGCGGCGCGACGACCGCCGCCGACAGCGCCGCGATCGCGTTGGCGGTCGCGATCTACGGGCTGGGCCTGCCGGCATTCGTGCTGCAGAAAATCCTGCAACCGCTGTTTTTCGCACGCGAGGATACGCGCTCGCCGTTCCGCTATGCGCTGGCGGCGATGGCGGTCAATGCGGTTGCGGCCATCGGTCTTGCGCCGATGCTTGGCTGGTATGCGCCCGCCATTGCCACCACGCTGGCCGGATGGGGCATGGTGCTGCTGTTGCTGCACGGCGCGCGGACGATGGGTGACGTGGCACGGTTCGATTCGCGGTTTGTCGAGCGGATCTGGCGGATCTGCGCGGCCTCATTGGCGATGGGCGCGGTTTTGTGGGGCGCCGCGCGGATGCTGGAACCGGCGCTGAATACGGCGGGTCTGCGCTATCTGGCGCTGGCGGGGCTGGTGGCACTGGGCATCGTGGCCTATTTCGGTGTCGGACAGTTGATCGGAGCGTTCCGCCTGTCGGAATTCGGCACCGTGCTGCGTCGCCGCCGACGCTCCTAATCATGGCGGATCCTGCCGCGAATCCGCGCCCAACCGCCCGGCGAAACAAAGAATGACAGCACGAAACCGGTGACGAACCCAGCCAGATCGGCGACCCAGTCGTTCTGGATCTGGAAAAACAGCCCGAACAGCAGCTGGATACCCATCAATACCGCGATCAGCGAAAACGCACGCGCCTGGTTCGCGCCCACGCTGGCCAGCGAGCGGGCAAGCAGGAAGGTGAACGCCCCGATCAGGCCGTAGACGGGCGGGAACCCACCGATCAGCGGCACCGGATCGTTCAGGAACAGCGCATAGGCCAGCGCGCCGCCGATTCCGGACACCACGAAGATCGCCAATGTCGCGATCTGGCCGAACACCTCGGCCACCATCTTGCCCATCGCCAGCAGCATGACCCCGACGAACAGCGCATGGCTGAACGATCCATGCACGAACGGGTAGGTGACAAAGCGCATCAGATGCGACAGCGGCCAGTGGTTGTTGGCCAGCATCCAGTCAAAGATATCGCCGGAAAACGCGTAGGTCTGGATCGCCGCCAGACGCCAACCCACGGCTCCGGGGCCACCGATCAGGTTGCGCGTGCCCAACTGGAAGACGATCTCGATCCCGACGATCACCACGAACAGCGCGGCCACCACCGGCGGCAGCGGATTGACCGCCGAATTGTTGCCGTTCATCTGCCCGTTCTCCCTGCTGGCATCTTTTTCGCGCCGGTTGACGATATGTGGCCCCATGGGTAAGCGAGGCAAACAGAATTTTCCAGACGGGAGTTTCCCCATGGCCGAGGCCAGTTTCACCCCGCGCGTGTTTTCGGGAATCCAGCCTTCGGGTGATCTGCATCTGGGGAACTATCTGGGCGCCATCCGCCGCTTTGTCGAGATGCAGGCCACGGGCGTGGAAACGGTCTATTGCATGGTCGATCTGCACGCCATCACCGTCTGGCAGGACCCGGCTGACCTTGCGCGCAGCACCCGCACCCTGTGCGCCGGTTTTCTGGCCGCCGGGATCGACCCCGAAAAGTCGATCCTGATCAATCAGAGCCAGGTTCCCGAACATGCGCAACTGGCGTGGATCTTCAACTGCGTGGCGCGCATGGGCTGGATGCAGCGCATGACGCAGTTCAAGGACAAGGTGGGCAAGAACGCACAGAACGCCTCGCTTGGGCTGTTCGCCTATCCGGCGCTGATGGCGGCCGATATCCTGATCTATCACGCCACCCATGTGCCGGTGGGCGAGGATCAGAAACAGCATGTCGAGCTGACCCGCGACATCGCCGCCAAGTTCAACCACGATTATGGCGTCGAGTTCTTTCCCATGACCAAACCCGTGATCGAGGGGGCCGCGACGCGCGTCATGTCCCTGCGCGACGGCGCCAAGAAGATGAGCAAATCCGATCCCTCGGATGCCAGCCGCATCAACATGATGGACGATGCCGGCACGATCGCGAAAAAAATCCGCCGCGCCAAGACCGATCCCGACGCCCTGCCTTCCGAGGCCGATGGACTGGAAGAGCGGCCGGAGGCGCGCAATCTGGTCAACATCTATGCCGGGCTGAACGATCAGACCGTCGATCAGGTTCTGGCCGAAATGGGCGGGCGCCAGTTTTCCGAATTCAAACCGATGCTGGCCGATCTGGCGGTCTCCAAACTCGCCCCCATATCGACCGAGATGACGCGCCTGCTGGACGATCCGGGCGAGATCGACCGGATTCTGGCCAGCGGCGCGCAGCGCGCCCGCGCGATCACCGCACCGATCCTTGCGCGCACCTATGAAATCGTCGGGATGGTCGGCCCGGTCTGACCGGATTGCGACCACTCCGGCGCGCGTGGAATGTCTGGACCTCCGCCACATTCCTGCCCTACTCTTGCATGGCATGAAATGAGGGCGACGCCATGGCAATCGGCAGCAATATCCGCACCTGGTTCGACGGAGCATGGCACGACGGCGATGTGGCGATCATGCATGCCGCCGATCATGGCTCATGGCTGGGCACGACGGTGTTCGACGGCGCGCGTCTGGTCGATGGCCTGACCCCCGACCTGGATGCGCATTGCGCACGCACCAACCGTTCGGCCAAGGCGCTGATGCTGACGCCCACGGTCAGCCCCGAGGACATGGTGCAGATCGCGCTTGAGGGGTTGGCGGCCTACGACACGGGCGCGGCTGTATATATCCGCCCGATGTACTGGGCCATCGACGGCGATCCGTCGGCAATCATTCCCAGCCCGGAAAAGACCGGATTCGCCATCAGCCTCGAAGAAATCCCCATGCCTCCGCCCGAGGCATCGGTGACGCTGACGCGCACCCGGTTCCGCCGTCCGGTTCTGGAATCCTCGGTGGTGAACGCCAAGGCCGGGTGCCTCTATCCCAACAATGCCCGCATGCTGGCCGAGGCCCGCGCCAAGGGGTTTTCCAATGTTCTCGCCACCGACGCCCTGGGAAACGTCGCCGAAACCGCGACGGCCAATATCTTCATGGTCAAGGATGGCGAGGTCTTCACCCCGATCCCCAACGGCACCTTTCTGGCCGGTATCACCCGCGCGCGCCATATCGCCAACATGCGCGCCGACGGGATTAGCGTGCATGAAAGCGTGCTGGGCTACGGCGATTTCGAGAACGCGGACGAGGTGTTCGTGACCGGCAACATGGCCAAGATCACGCCGGTCACCGCCTTTGACGACGTGCAGTATCAGGCGGGACCGGTCACCAAGCGTGTGCACGACCTGTACTGGGACTGGGCGGCGTCAACAGCCTGAATGTCAACTGGCGGTTGCCGGCATCCACAGCATCGGGCATCATCGCCGCCAAGCCGCAAGAGGAACCGATGCGCAAATTTCTGGTCGTGCTGGATGACAGCCGCGAATGTCTGAACGCCATGCGCTTTGCCGCCATGCGCGCCGCCAACACGGGCGGCGGCGTCACGATCCTGTCGATCATTCCGCCGGAAGAGTTCAACCACTGGATCGGCGTGGCCGAGGTGATGCGCGAGGAAACCCGCGAGCGTATCCGCGCGCATTTCGAGGTCTTCGCCAAATGGATGCGCGACCGGCAGGGCGTGGACCCCGAACTGATCATCCGCGAGGGCGAGGCGGTGCCCGAATTGCTGGCGCAGATCGACGAAGACCCCGATATCGGCGTTCTGGTTCTGGGTGCAGGCGAAGACAGCAAGGGGCCCGGCCCGCTGGTCACACAATTGACCCGCAGCGTCGGGTCTTTGCCGATTCCCATCACCATCGTGCCGGGGCACCTGAGCAAGGAAAAGCTGGTCGAGATCACCTGACACGCGCCCCGAGGCCAGTTTAGAACCGTTCCAATCCTTGACTTGCCGATGCCGTGGGCGCATATCGGGTGGGAAACGCATGGAGGCGCAGATGTTCATCCAGACCGAATCCACCCCGAACCCGGCAACGCTCAAATTCCTGCCCGGCCAGACCGTACTCGACGCGGGAACCGCCGATTTCCCCGCTCCGGACACGGCGGACAAATCGCCGCTGGCCCAGCGGATCTTTTCGGTGGATGGCGTGACGGGCGTGTTTCTGGGCAATGACTTCGTCACCGTCACCAAAGCCGATGCGATCGAATGGGACCATGTCAAACCGGCAATTCTGGGCGCGATCATGGAGCATTTCCAGTCCGGCGCCCCGGTCATGGACGCGGATCACACCGCCACATCGGGCCATGCCGATCACAGCGGCGAAGATGGCGAAATCGTCAATCAGATCAAGGAACTGCTGGACAGCCGCGTCCGCCCTGCAGTGGCGCAGGATGGCGGCGACATCACGTTCCACGGTTTCGATCGCGGCGTGGTCTATCTGCACATGCAGGGCGCTTGCGCGGGGTGCCCGTCCTCGACCCTGACGCTGAAGATGGGGATCGAGAATCTGCTGCGCCATTACATCCCCGAAGTGACCGAGGTACGCCCGATCGCGGTCTGACACCGGATGACGCAAGCGCCCCTGATCCTGGGTTTCGATACATCGGCCGCGTTCTGCGCGGCCGCTTTGCTGCGCGGCGATCATGTTCTGGCCACGCGACACGAAGACATGGCACGCGGACAGGCGGAACGGCTGATTCCGCTGCTCGAGGAACTTCTGAGCGAAACCGGCACCACATGGCGCGACCTTTCGGCGCTGGGGGTCGGCATCGGGCCGGGTAATTTCACCGGTATCCGCATCGGTGTTTCAGCGGCCCGCGGGCTGGCCCTGGGTCTTGGTATTCCGGCGGTCGGCGTCAGCGGATGCGAGGCACGCGCGCTGTTGGCACCGGGCGCGCCGGTCGCGATTCCGGCCCCACGCGATCAGGTCTATCTTTGCGATCCCGGCGATCCCGCGGCCCCGCCACGGCTGATGCCGCGCGCTGAGGCGGGCGGGATCGTGGCCGACAGCGCGCCGCAAGCACTGGCCGAAGCGATCTGCCGCGTCACCGCCAGAAGCTGGCAATCGCACCCGTCCGCGCCCGCGCCGCTTTACGTCCGCCCCGCCGATGCCGCGCCGTCGCGCGACCGTCCGCCGACGCTTCTGGATTGATGACACCGGCGCAGATGGAAGCCACGCACCGTGCCGCCTTTGCCCAGTCGCGGGGCTGGAGCGCCGCGGAGTTCGCCAGCCTTCTGCACACGCCCGGCTGCTTTGCCTGCGGCGATGCGGCGGCATTCGCCCTTGTCCGCGTCACTCTGGACGAGGCCGAATTGCTGACCATCGCGACCCGCCCCGATCACCGCCGCACTGGACGCGCCCGCGCCCTCATGCGGAACTGGCAGGCGCGGGCGGCAGGAATAGGCGCCAGCCGCGCCTTTCTCGAGGTCGCCGCCGACAATGCGCCGGCGCTCGCGCTTTACGCCGCCTGCGGATATGCGACGGCGGGAGTACGGCGGGGATATTACGCGCGTGCCTCCGGTCCGCCGGTGGATGCCATCGTGCTGACGCGCCCCCTGCCCTGACCGCGCCCTGCCCTCTCGACCGGTTGCGCGAAACGTGCGATTACATTGTAATGGTTTTGGTGAGGTAAGGTCTCGGAACAATTATGCAAATCTACCTGCCCATCGCCGAAGTCTCGGTCAACGCCTTTCTGATCCTGGGACTTGGCGGCATGGTCGGTCTGCTTTCGGGCATGTTCGGCATCGGCGGCGGGTTCCTGATGACGCCGTTGCTGTTCTTCATCGGCATTCCGCCGGCGGTCGCCGTAGCGACGGGAGCCAACCAGATCGTTGCGTCCTCGTTTTCGGGGGTCATGACACATTTCCACAAACGCACGGTCGATCTCAAGATGGGATGCGTACTTCTGGCGGGTGGTCTGATCGGCGTGGCGGTCGGCATGGTGATATTCAATTACCTCAAAAGCCTCGGCCAGGTCGATCTGCTGGTGCAATTGTTTTACGTCGTTTTTCTAGGTACCGTCGGCATCCTGATGTTCGCGGAAAGCATCAACGCCTACCGCAAAAGCCGCCGTATCGGAGCCAATCCACCGGCCCGCCGCCGCCAGCGCAACTGGGTTCATGTCTGGCCGTTCAAGATGCGGTTCCGCACATCCGGTCTTTATATCTCGGCCATTCCGCCGATGCTGGTCGGTTTCGCAGTGGGCGTTCTGGCGGCGATCATGGGGGTCGGGGGCGGCTTCATCATGGTGCCCGCGATGATCTATATCTTGGGCATGCCGACCAAGGTGGTGGTGGGCACCTCGCTGTTCCAGATCATCTTCGTCGCGGCGTTCACGACGTTGCTGCACGCCATCACGAACTACACGGTCGATGTCGTTCTGGCGGTTCTGCTCTTGCTTGGCGGGGTGATCGGCGCGCAGTTCGGCACACAGGTCGCGGTGCGGCTCAAGGCCGAAGTGCTGCGCGTTCTTCTGGCGGGGCTGGTGGTCATGGTTTGCGGCAAACTGGCGCTGGATCTGCTGATCGAGCCGCGCGAGCTCTATTCGCTCGCCACCGCGGAAAAGGACTGAGCCGATGCGCTGGGTGCTTGCGCTTTGTCTGCTGTTGCTGCTGTCGACGCTGGCCCGATCCGAAGAGGTGGTTCTGGGGCTGTCGGACAATCAGGTCTCTATCGACACCAGCTTTACCGGATCGCAGATCCTGATCTTTGGCGCGGTCAAACGCGAAACGCCCATTCGCACCGATTCGCCGCTGCATGTCGTGATCACGGTTCAGGGCCCCAAGCAGCGCGTGACCGTGCGGCGCAAATCGCGCTGGTTCGGCATCTGGATCAATACCGACGCGGTCGTCGCCGATGCCGCGCCCAGTTTCTATGCCGTCGCCACCACCGCTCCGCTGGATGAGGTTCTGACCCAAACCGAGGATCTGCGCCGGAAAATCTCGATCAACCGCGCGATCCGGTCGGTCGGCGCGCCCGACACCATCAAGGACGCGTCCAATTTCACCGACGCCATCATCCGGATTCGACAGAACGAGAAGCTTTATCAGGAGATGGAGGGAAGCGTGAAGCTCGATCAACAGACGCTGTTCCGCACCGCCATCTCCATGCCTTCCGATCTGACCGAAGGGGAATATCTCGTTCGGATATTCCTGACCCGCGACGGGGAGATCGTATCGAATTACGATGCCGCCATCGACGTTCGCAAGGTCGGATTGGAGCGCTGGCTGTTCGCCCTGTCGCGCGAACAGCCAGCGATTTACGGGCTGATGGCGCTGGTGATCGCCATTGCCGCAGGCTGGGGCGCGTCGGCCGCGTTCCGCAAGTTGCGCAACTGGTAGGTCAGATGTCCTCGCGCTCCAGCGTCAGCGGGGCGGCGGGCCTGACGCGCAGATCGTCCACCCGCAACGGGTGCGTCGGCTTGGCCAACCGGTTGCGCACCACCCAGATCAGCCGCTCCTGCGCGCGGGTGATCGCCACGTAGGCCAGTCGTTTCCACAACGGCTGCCCTGCTTCGACCCGGCCCATGCGCGCGGCGACGAACAGATCCGGCGCAAAGACCTGCACCGTGTCCCATTGCGAGCCTTGCGCCTTGTGGATGGTTACCGCTGCACCGTGCAGAAACGTCGCGCCCATGCGCGCGGCGAAGGGGATGAACGGCTCCTCCTCGTCAGGTTTTTCGATCTTGACGATGCTGGCCGCACTGACCTGAGGGTCTTCTGCACCCATCACATGCAGCCGGGAAAAGCCGGGCTTGCGCCCCTCGCCCAGATAGATGACCTGCGCGCCCCGGATCAGGCCGCGCGCCTCGAGATCCAGACGCTTCTTGCGGTGTTTCAGCGGCAGTTCCAGCCCGTCGCAGATCAGCGGTTCGCCCTCCAGCAGCGCATCCTCGGGCGCGCCATGCACCATGCGGAAGGCATTGATCAGCCGGATGCGCGTGGCATTGCGCCAGACCAGAACGGGACTGCGCGCCATCAGGTCGACCTCGACCCGCTCGCCCCAGACGACACGGTCGTCCTGCCGGGCCTTGTCCTGCACCATGCGCTCGAAATCCGCGAATTCCAGCGCCGGATCGGCCAGCGCATGGGCCAGATCCAGAATCGGATTGTCGGCCTCCTGACGATGGATGCGGTTCAGCACCAGCTTGCGCTCATCCGGCAAGGCGTCGAACACCATGCTGCCGGATTGCTGCACCGGTGCCAGCTGCGCCGGATCGCCGAACAACACGAGGTTCGGGAAGATTTCCTTCAGGTCGTCGAATTGCTTGTTGTCCAGCATCGACGCCTCATCGACAAAGCCGATATCCAGCGGCTCGTCCCGCCGCTTCCAGCCGGTGATGAAATCGGAGCCGCGCAACCCCGCCGCCGCAAGCGCGCCGGGGATCGAACTGTTGCCAGCGTAGAACGCCGCCGCCCGGTCCAGCGCCTGATCGCTCAGCCCCTCGATCACGGGACGGTCGCCATTCCCGGTCAGCCATTCGGCGATGCGTTCGTATTCGGGATCATAGACCGGGGTGTATATGATCCGGTGAATGGTGGTCGCCGGCACACCGCGCAGGCGCAACACGCTGGCCGCCTTGTTGGTGGGGGCGAGTATCGCCAATGTGCGCCTGTCGCGGCGCTTGCGGTTCTCGTAATCGCCCGAGACCACGTCGACGCCTGCATCCTGCAAGGCCTTGAACAGTTCCGCCAGCAGCAGCGTCTTTCCCGATCCGGCCTTGCCGATCAGCGCCATCACGCCGGCCCCTTCGCCTTGCGGCGGGGTCAGAACCCCGTTGGCCAGATCGACGCCGGCCAGACGCAGCGTTTCGGATACGCTGTCATAGGCAACGGCCTGATCGTCGGAAAATGTGACTGGCAGATCGCTCATGCGCGCGACCCTACAGCCGCGCGCGCGCCGCCGCCAGACGTCGCCGCCCGTTTCAGGCCGTGAGAGCCATTTCCGGCGGCGCAACCGCACCGAACGCACGATCGAACCACAGGCGCGACAGTTCGGGCGACACGCCGGCACGGGCGGCGACGCGGGTGCGCGCCTCGGGCGTGAATTCCCACAGGCCGACGCTGATCCGGCTGCGGCCCTCACCTTCACTGCCGAGAATCTCGGGCGACGAGCCGATGGCGCGATAGATTCGCACCATGCGCGCGTCGAACGCGCCGACGAAATGGCGGACACCGAAATTCGTCATGATCTCGCCTCCCGCCAGCATCAGCGCCGCTGCGACCTTTGATTCGGCGCCGCGCGACAGGCAAAAGCGGGTGCATTCCCAGATCAAAGGGCTGACGACGGGCGCGCCGCCGGTCAGATGGCCGAAGATCTCGTTCACCATCACCCGTCCCGTGGTCGGCAGGAACCGCATTGATCCGCCATGGCTACCATCGTGGTTCTGCCAGATCACATAAAGCGGATCGAGTTCATCGTATTGGTCACGCTCATGACCCTGATCGTCCACCGTGACCTCCCAGCCCAGGCGTGTGCGGAATTGATCCGCCCTGTCGCGGAACATCGACCGCGCCAATTCCGGATGGTTGTGCAGGTCGTGGCCATAGATATAGCGAAGCATTTCATAGTCTCCCCAAGTGCAGTTTGCACCGGAGATGTTACGATGAAATAGGTTAACAAAGAGTCACGTGCGGACGAACCGATCCGGATCTTGTGGCGGGCTTGAGCAAATCGCAGCCAACGGGATCGGCGCGAATCACACCACGATCAGACCGCGGCTGAGCGCGCGTGCAACCGCATGGGTTGTGTTCAGCGCGCCCAGCTTGAAGCGGGCACTTTCGATATAGACCCGCAGCGTATTCTGGGAAATCGACAGGCTCTCGGCCACTTGTGCGCGGCTGTAACCCATGGCGATCAGCGTCATGGCATCCACCTCGCGCGGGGACAGCGCACGCGACTGCTCAGACTGGCGGCCCGGTTCGAATTCTAGCGCCTTGCGATTGAAATAATGCGCGATGAGGATGAGATCGCGATTGTAGGCTTCGGTGAATTCGGCCCACGCATCGTCGTCGCAATTATGACTGGCGGTGAACAACGCGAATTGGCCGTTCGGGCCGCGGATGGGGATCGAGTAGCCCTGATTGCCGATCCCGTATTCCATCGCGAGGGCGAAGATCTCCCACGCCGGTTTGCTCGACCAGTCCAGCCGTTTCCAATCGACCGGGTGAAACCGCTGATAACATCCCTGGATGACGGGGTCGACGCGCAGATAATTTCGCGCGGTATATAGCTCCACCCACTCGGGGGAGTAGGTGCCGCAACCATATTGATCGCCGGAACTGTCGACCCAGTGATAGACCATGTGATCGACATTGAACGCGTCGCGCAGCGCGACGATGATGTCCTGAAGGCCCTCAAGCGCGCTGGTGGCGTCCAAATCCTTCAGAATTTGATCGAGATTCAACTTGCCCATTGACGCCTGCGTTCACCTCTTGCCGTGTGGCTGCGATATCCGTCGCTGCAAGCATCTTGGCATCCGCCAAATGTTCGGACAAGGCCCCCAAGCCGTTTGCGGATGTATATGAACAGAGATCCTCCAGAACGTCCAGTATCCAGTCGTGTCGCATCGAGGGTTGCTCCCGGTTTATTAATTTTGCGTTAAGAATTCCTAGCACGCGCCGGTTTCTCCTCATATTCACCGATTTCAACTCCCCCGAAATGGTGAGGCAATGCTTTTCAAGTGGCTGATTTTCAACAATGGGTGGCGTCAAAACGGAAACCGCCCGCGAATCGTTTCAGCGACTCGCGGGCGGCGTGACCTGATTTGCGGATACCGGGTCAGGGCCGGGCGTCAAGCACCTCTTCCATGGTACGCAGACCGGTGGTGGGCGCCTGCACCAGAACCGACATGTTGCCCGGTTTGTGTTCGTTGCGCAGCATCTTCATATGCGCCTGCGGCAGATCCGACCACGCGAACACCTCGGACATGCAGGGATCGAGCCGGCGCTCCAGCATCAGCTTGTTGGCGGCGCTGGCCTGTTTGAGATGGGCGAAATGGCTGCCCTGCAGGCGCTTCTGATGCATCCACATGTAACGCACGTCGAATGTCAGGTTGAAACCGGACGTGCCCGCGCAGATCACCACCATGCCGCCCTTCTTGACCACGAGGGTCGAGACCGGAAAGGTCGCCTCGCCGGGATGTTCGAACACCATGTCGACGTTGACGCCCTTGCCGGTAATCTCCCAGATCGCCTTGCCGAACTTGCGCGCCTCTTTCAGCCAGGCGCCGTATTCAGGCGTGTTCACCGTGGGCATCTGCCCCCAGCAGTCGAAATCGCGCCGATTGATGACGCCCTTGGCGCCCAGTTCCAACACGAAATCGCGCTTGCTTTCGTCCGAGATCACGCCGATCGCGTTGGCCCCGGCGGTGTTGATCAACTGGATCGCATACGAGCCGAGCCCGCCCGACGAGCCCCAGACCAGAACGTTCTGGCCCGGCTTCAGATCGTGGGGCTCATGCCCGAACAGCATGCGATAGGCCGTGGCCAGCGTCAGCGTGTAGCAGGCCGATTCCTCCCAGGACAGATGCTTGGGGCGCGGCATCAGCTGCTGGCTTTGCACGCGGCTGAATTGCGCAAACGACCCGTCCGGCGTCTCGTAGCCCCAGATGCGCTGGCTGGGCGAATACATCGGATCGCCGCCGTTGCATTCCTCGTCGTCACCATCGTCCTGGTTGCAATGCACCACGACCTCGTCGCCGACCTTCCAGCGCGTGACCTTGTCGCCGACCGCCCAGACAATGCCCGAGGCATCCGATCCGGCGATATGATAGGGCTGGCCATGACCGTCGAACGGGCTGATCGGCTTGCCCAGCGCGGCCCAGACCCCGTTATAGTTGACGCCCGCCGCCATCACCAGGATCAGCACGTCCTGGCTGTCGAGTTCCGGCACGTCCACCACTTCCTGCTGCATGGCCGTGTCGGGTTCGCCGTGGCGTTCCTTGCGGATGGCCCAGGCATACATCTGCTTTGGTACGTAACCCAGCGGAGGAATCTCGCCGATCTCGTACAGATCCTTTTCGGGCGCCTCATAGGGCGCGATATCGCCGTGAGTGTCCAAAGCCATGCTGGCCTCCTTTGTTCAACTTTTGCCGCAATGCGGAATCGCGACAGTTCTAGACGGAATATGAACCATCGCGCAACAATGCAATAGGCGCGCGATCATATTTTGCAACATTATGACCCCGCAGGTGCAGAAACTTCCTTCGCCGGCGCAGCATTCGCCGCGTCCGGTGCCGGTATAAGGTGCTTTATCGAACTGGCGTAGAACTGCAACAGATCGGTCTGATCCGGCACCGGACGATAAAGATCGCTTTCGAGAGTCAGAAAACCCCGTCCGGTCAGGTGGGCCAGCGCAACCGTTATCGCCTTCTGCGGATCGTCGCCCGGCAACTGGACGTTCGCCATCGGCATCCGTTCCAGCAGGCTGCAAAGCGCCTCGCCGAGGTCTTGCCGCGTCATGGCGCCGCGGGTCAGGAACAGCCACGAGATCAGCGGCACCGGCAGCACCGGCACGATGGCACCGATCCTGCGGTTCAGCGTGCGCGCCAGCGGAATGGTCAGATCGCCCTTCGTTTCGGCGCGCAACCCCTGAAGGGACAGCGGCGCGCCGAAACTCACCGCCGCCTGACCGAACCGGTGCTTGCGCCCGATCGATCGCAACCACAAGAGTTTCAGCGACTTCGCCACGACCACGCCGATCCGCGCCCGAAACCGCCCGCCATGTTTCGCGGCGTTCACAAGGATCCGGTCCTCGAGCACGCGGTCGTAATTCAGCGCGACCGGCACAAAAACAACGTCGCGCCCGTCGGGATCGAAATCATCGATGATGAACCGCAACAGGCCCAGCTTGGGCGGCATCAGCGCGCCCGACACGCTGAGGCGGCCTTCGGGGAACATGGCCTGCGTCACTCCCGCGGCTGTGGACTGTTTGACGTAACATGCCAGCACCGTGCTATAGAGCGGGTTTGGGGTTCTGCGACGGATGAAATAGGCCCCCATAGCGCGGATCAACCGGCTGAGCGGCCAGACCTGCGCCCACTCGCCCACCGCATAGGACAGGGCCGAGCGTTCGGCTGCCAGATAGGTGACAAGGACATAATCCATGTTGCTGCGGTGGTTCATCACGAAAACCACCGTGGCATCCGGCGCGATCGCCTTCAGCGCCGCTTCGTCGTGATGGACCAGACGCACATTATACAATGCGTTGCTGAGCAGGCGCGCCGCGCGGATCGCGAAACCGAAATAGGCCGAGGCGGAAAACGACGGCACGATCTCGCGGGCATAACGCCGCGCCTCTTCGAACGCGACGTTTTCGGGAATGCCCGTGGCATGGGCATGATCGGCAATCGCCTGGCTGACCTGTGGATCGTAGATCAGCCGCTGGATCATGTCGTAACGCCGGGCCAGCTTGAACGGCTGGATCGGGCGTTCGAGACGCTTGTTCAGTCGCGCGACCGCGCGTTCAAGACGGCGGCGAAAGAACCAGCGCACGGACGGGAAAAGGAAATGCGACGCGAACGTCACCGCCGCGAACAGCAGGATCAGTATCAGCAGCCACAGCGGCATTTCTACGGTTCGCGTCATGGCGCCAAACTGTCATGTTACGCGCACGCCGACAATCGTATTGAACGCCGGTGATGCCGCGACGCAGCGAATTGACAGACGCCGATAATTGCGGTTTAGACAGTTGTAGCGACAGATTATTACCCTGCTGACTCGTGAGGTCCAGATGACACAGACCACGAAAGACCGCCCCTGGCTGATCCGCACCTATGCCGGACACTCGACGGCCAAGGCCAGCAACGCCCTGTATCGCGGCAATCTTGCCAAGGGGCAGACCGGCTTGTCGGTCGCCTTCGATCTGCCCACGCAGACCGGTTATGACAGCGATCATATCCTGTCGCGCGGCGAGGTCGGCAAGGTCGGCGTGCCGGTCTGTCACCTAGGGGACATGCGCGCGCTGTTCGACGATATTCCGCTGGAACAGATGAACACTTCGATGACGATCAACGCCACCGCCCCTTGGCTGCTGGCGCTCTATATCGCGGTGGCCGAGGAACAGGGGGCCGATGTCTCGAAACTGCAGGGCACAGTGCAGAACGACCTGATCAAGGAATACCTGTCGCGCGGCACCTATGTCTGTCCGCCGAAACCGTCGCTGAAGATGATCGCGGATGTGGCCGAATATTGTTATCGTAACGTGCCGAAATGGAACCCGATGAACGTCTGTTCCTATCACCTGCAGGAGGCCGGCGCGACGCCTGAACAGGAGCTGGCCTTTGCGCTGGCAACGGCGGTCGCGGTGCTGGACGAACTACGCCCCCGCGTGCCGGACGAGGATTTCCCGGTTCTGGTGGGGCGCATTTCCTTCTTCGTGAATGCCGGGATCCGTTTCGTCACCGAAATGTGCAAGATGCGGGCATTCGTCGATCTCTGGGACGAGATTTGCGAAACCCGATATGGTGTCAGCGATCCGAAATACCGCCGGTTCCGTTATGGCGTGCAGGTCAACTCACTGGGATTGACCGAACAGCAGCCGGAAAACAACGTCTATCGCATCCTGATCGAAATGCTGGCCGTGACACTGTCGAAAAAGGCGCGTGCGCGGGCCGTGCAATTGCCCGCCTGGAACGAGGCGCTTGGCCTGCCCCGTCCCTGGGATCAGCAATGGTCAATGCGCATGCAGCAGATCCTGGCCTATGAAACCGATCTTCTGGAATATGACGATCTGTTCGACAACAATCCCGCTGTCGATGCCAGGGTCGAGGCGCTGAAAGAAGGCGCACGCGCCGAATTGGCCAATCTCGACAGCATGGGCGGCGCGATTTCCTCCATCGACTACATGAAATCGCGACTGGTGGAATCGAACTCGGACCGGCTGGCGCGGATCGAGGCGGGCGAAACGATCGTGGTCGGGGTCAACAAGTTCACCACCACCGAACCCTCGCCATTGATGAGCGAAGACGGCGGCATCATGGTCGTTGACCCGGCCACGGAACAGGACCAGATCGACCGGCTGAACGAGTGGCGCGATCAGCGCGACGAGGCCGCGGTCAGGGCCGCGCTGGCCGATCTGCGCGAAGCGGCCAGTCAGGGCCGCAACATCATGGAACCCTCGATCGCCGCCGCCAAGGCCGGCGCGACAACCGGCGAATGGGCCGATCAGATGCGCGCCGTCCACGGAACCTATCGCGGACCGACCGGCGTTTCGGGATCGGTGTCGAACCGCACCGAGGGGCTGGACGAATTGCGCGATGCCGTGAACGCGGTCAGCGACCGCCTGGGGCGGCGCATGAAACTGCTGATGGGCAAACCCGGACTGGATGGCCATTCCAACGGTGCCGAACAGATTTCTGTTCGCGCGCGCGATATCGGAATGGACATCACATATGAGGGCATTCGCCTCACGCCTGAAGAAATCGTGAATGCCGCGATTGACGAACAGGCGCATGTTCTGGGCCTGTCGATTCTATCGGGCAGCCATATCCCGCTGGTGAACGAGGTCATGGAACGGATGCGCGAGGTCGATCTGGGTCATATTCCGGTGATCGTCGGCGGAATCATTCCGGAAGAGGACGCGAAACGCCTGAAGGAAATGGGCGTCGCAAAGATCTATACGCCAAAGGATTTCGAGCTGAATGCGATCATGATGGATCTTGTCGCGCTCGTCGATCAGGAGCCGGCAGCGGCACAATGATGCCGTCATTCCAAGTATTGCAAAATTGATGCTATAAATTGCGGCGCGTTCGGCTATTATGCCGGGCGTGGCGCAATTTCGCGTCACTTTTGGATTCAAGGATAGTCGATGGCGATAAATCTCAAGGAAATGTCGCGCAAGGAATTGCTGCAGCTGAAAACGGACGTGGAAAAGGCGTTGAAGGACGCCGAGAAGCGCGACCGGCGCGAGGCGTTGAAAGCCGCCGAAGAGGCGGCGGCGGAATACGGCTATCCGCTGGACGACCTTGTCGGAAAGCAGAAAAGCCCGAACGCACGGCCGAAAGCAGCGCCGAGATACCGCAATCCGGAAAATCCGCAGCAGACGTGGACCGGGCGTGGGCGCAGACCGCAATGGGTGCATGACGCGCTCGCCAAGGGCACGGACATGTCCGAACTGGAAATCTGACGGCAAGGCGACGCCGTCCATACGCCAACACGCGATTTGTCGGCGGGCAGGGTCTCCCCTGCCCGGCCCTGTCAGATCACCACGACATCCAGCGGCGGAAAGCCATTGAAACCGATGGTGGCGTAGGTCGAGGTGTAGGCGCCGCAATTGCGAATGATGAACCGATCCCCCGAGCGCAGCCCCAGCGGCAGCGATACCGGACGTTTTTCATACAGCACGTCGGCGCTGTCGCAGGAAGGGCCGGCCAGGATGCAGGGGCCGGTATCCTCGTGATCGCGGTCGGTCAGGAACTGATAGCGGATCGCCTCGTCCATGGTCTCGGCCAGACCCGAGAACTTGCCGATGTCCAGATAGACCCAGCGGAACATGTCGCTTTCGGACTTCTTCGACACCAGCAGCACCTCGGCGGCGATCATGCCGGCCTCGGCGACCAGCCCGCGTCCCGGCTCGGCCATGATATGGGGCACGTCGCCGAAACGTTCGGCGATCAGGGCCATCACATTGGCGGCATAGGCGGTCGGCGCCTCGATCTCTTCGCCGTAAAACGCAGGAAAACCGCCGCCGATGTTCAGCAGGGACAGGTCGTGACCGGCCGCTTGCGCATCCGCCCAGATCCGCGCGATCTGGTCCAGCGTGGCGATCCACATGTCCGCCCGCCGTGTCTGGCTGCCGACATGAAACGAAAACCCGACCGGGTTCAGACCCAGCGCGACCGCCATATCCAGCAGCATGATCGCCTTGTCGCGGGCACAGCCAAACTTGCGCGACAGCGGCCAGTCGGCCTGGCTCGCATCGACGATCAGGCGGATATAGACCCGCGCGCCGGGGGCGTGAACGGCAATCTTCTCCAGTTCTTCCTCGGCATCGGCGGCGAACAGCGTGATCCCGGCGTGATGGGCAAAGGCAATGTCGCTGGCGCGTTTCACCGTGTTGCCGAACGAGATATGATCGGGCGCGGCACCCAGTGACAGGCACAACTCGATCTCCGCGCGGGATGCAGCATCGAAACCGGACCCCAGATGCACCAGTTCCTCGATGATTTCGCGCTGCGGATTCGCCTTGACGGCATAGTGAATGTGCGCGCGGCCCAGCCCCGCCTTCAGCGCATGATATTGGCGCGTCACGGCCGCGATATCCAGCACCAGCGTCGGGCGCTCGAACCGGGTGGTCTGCAGGAAGGTTTCGATGCGGTTGGCGGCAGGCGCAATGCGGCCGGCCACCGACAGGTCGGTTACGTAAGCGTTCATTGGTCATCTCCAAAAGACCCGGCCATATATGGCCGCTCAGTTCCATCAGAGACGTTACCGTCGCTACGTAACCATGGGGGTTCACCCTTGGGACAGAGGCGCGTGCGTTGGCGTCTTGAGCGCGCATTTGGGGCCAAACGCGATTCCGATCAAGAGGGAAAATGCATGCGCGACAAAGTATTTTCGTCGCGTCTTAAACCGTGTTGCGCAAACACACTTTCGGCGGTGTGCCGCGCGGCGCCGTGGTTTCCGCGCCGCAGGCCGCACAACGCCACCGACTTTGCCCGCCGCCCGGATATTCGCGCCAGCGGCAGTGCCGGGTGGCCGGGTTCGCCAGAACGGCGATCACGATCAGCGCGATGACGATGCCGACGATTATCACCATTCCAAACCCCTCGGTGACGACGCGTTATATTTGACCATTCTATTCATGTTTCTGGTCATTTTGGTCGCTAAGTTTGGGCACACGCCAGGTTGGAGTTGTGAAGTGGTCTCATCTTTTTGGACAGGTTTGCAGCTTTTCTAAGGTGTATCGGATTTAGGTTTCATGCTGCTTTTTGTTGTTCCAAGCCAACGCAATATGCGTCGTCAGGCGTCTGCCGATCAAGGGCGGAATGTGGCCTTTTAGTATTGTAGAAGGTCATCCATTCCTTGATTACGCGCCTGGCCTGGAAGCCATCGGTGGTTTCTTCGAGATAGATGGCCTCCTGCTTCAGTGATCGCCAGAGCCGTTCGATGAAGATGTTGTCGAGATAACGCCCGCGTCCATCCATTGAGATGCGCACCCCAGCCTCGGTCAGGGTCGTGATCCAGGCCGATCCGGTGAACTGGCTGCCCTGATCCGCATTCATGATCTCAGGCGGGCCATGTTTGGCGACGGCCTCGTTCAAAGCCTCAACACAGAAGTCGGCGTGCATCGTGTTCGACAGCCGCCAGCTCAGCACCTTGCGCGTGGCCCAATCCATGATGGCCACCAGGTAGAGGAAGCCGTTCTTGACCGGCATGAACGTGATATCGGCGCCCCCGACCTGATTGGGGCGGTCGATCTGCATCTGTCTCAGCAAATACGGGAAGACCGGATGCTGGGGATGCGGCTGGCTGGTTCGGGGGCGTTTGTAGATTGCCTCCAGACCCATCCATTGACCGGCAGGGCATGCCGACGACCAGCAGTTTTTGGTCCTCGCTCGATCCTTCGTTTGAGGAAGGATAGTGACCAACAAGGAAGACTATCGTGGCAATCGACAAGTCGGAATCATTGGTCGGAGTGGCGAGATTCGAACTCACGGCCCCTGCCTCCCGAAGACAGTGCTCTACCAGGCTGAGCTACACTCCGATATCCGCGCGGGCATAGCGCCATGTTTGAGGACTGGCAAGGGCGATTTTCGCGAATGCGGTGGGTTTCGCGATGGCCGCTGGTTTTCTGCGGCAACACGCCCCGTCGAGATCGCGGTGCTGTGCGGTTCAGCCTTCGGTCAGCGCCGCACGGATCTTTTCGGCGTTGGCGGCCAGCACGTCCTTGTCGGCCATCTGGCCCGGCGGCATCAGGCTAACGCCCTCGTGACGGGGCAGGATGTGGAAATGCAGATGGAATACTTCCTGCCCGCCGATCGTCTCGTTGAACTGCTGGACCGTCACGCCGCCCGCGCCGAATGCCTTCATCACGGCGCGCGACAGTTTCTGCACCGTGGCCATACATGTCGACAACTGCTCCTGATCGGCGTCGAGGATGTTGCGGCAAGGGGTTTTCGGAATCACCAGAACGTGCCCGTCCGCGCGGGGCATGATGTCCATGAATACCAGGGTCGCGTCATCCTCGTAGACACGGGTCGCGGGAAGCTCGTCGCGCAGGATCTTGGCAAAGATGTTGTCGGGATCGTAACGCATGTCGTCGGGCCTTCTCATCATGGTTCTCGCAATTGGTTCTGGGCGTTGAGAGCACGCAGGTCAAGCCGCCCCGAGCGCAGGATCGCGAAGATCGGCCGTAACTTATCTTGATCCAGATCAAACTCGACCATTGAAGCCTGCGGCCAGTCATTCTAAAACCTGCATGGTATCCCGCGTCCGGCCTGCCGGAGCGACGTCCATTTCAACAGGAGGCACCATATGGCGGACGCAGCCATCCATGGTCACGAGCACGAGGACACGCGTGGTTTCTTCACCCGCTGGTTCATGTCCACAAACCACAAGGATATTGGGATACTTTATCTCATCACGTCCGCGCTGGTGGGTCTCGTCTCGGTGATGTTCACCGTTTACATGCGCCTGGAGCTGATGGAGCCCGGCGTTCAGTACATGTGCATGGAGGGCGCGCGCCTGATCGCCGATTCCTCGGCCACGTGCACACCCAACGGCCATCTGTGGAACGTGCTGGTCACCGGCCACGGCATCCTGATGATGTTCTTCGTGGTGATTCCAGCTTTGTTCGGCGGCTTCGGCAACTATCTGATGCCGTTGCAGATCGGCGCGCCGGACATGGCGTTCCCGCGCATGAACAACCTGTCGTTCTGGCTGTTCGTCGCAGGCACCACCATGGCGGTCTGCTCGGTCCTGGCGCCGGGGGGCAACGATCAGCTTGGCTCGGGGGTCGGCTGGGTGCTGTATCCGCCGCTTTCGGTGACCGAGAGCGGGCTGTCGATGGATCTGGCGATCTTCGCGGTGCACCTGTCGGGCGCGTCCTCGATCCTGGGGGCGATCAACATGATCACCACCTTCCTGAACATGCGCGCCCCGGGCATGACCCTGTTCAAGGTGCCGCTGTTCGCATGGTCGATCTTCGTCACCGCCTGGATGATCCTTCTGGCCCTGCCCGTGCTGGCCGGCGCGATCACCATGCTGCTGATGGACCGCAACTTCGGCTTCACGTTCTTTGATCCGGCCGGCGGCGGCGATCCGATCCTTTATCAGCACATCCTGTGGTTCTTCGGCCACCCCGAGGTTTATATCGTGATCCTGCCCGGGTTCGGCATCATCAGCCACGTCATCGCGACCTTCTCGCGCAAGCCGATCTTCGGCTATCTGCCGATGGTCTGGGCGCTGATCGCGATCGGGGTGCTGGGCTTTGTCGTCTGGGCGCACCACATGTACACGGTCGGCATGTCGCTGAACCAGCAGGCCTATTTCATGCTGGCGACGATGACGATCGCGGTGCCCACCGGCATCAAGGTGTTCAGCTGGATCGCGACGATGTGGGGCGGCTCGATCGAGTTCAAGACGCCGATGCTCTGGGCGTTCGGGTTCCTGTTCCTGTTCACCATCGGCGGCGTGACCGGCATCGTGCTGAGCCAGGCGGCAGTGGATCGCTACTACCACGACACCTATTACGTGGTCGCGCATTTCCATTATGTGATGAGCCTTGGCGCCGCGTTCGCGATCTTTGCAGGGGTCTATTTCTACCTGCCCAAGATGAGCGGCCGCATGTATCCCGAATGGGCCGGCAAGGTGCATTTCTGGATGTTCTTCGTGGGCACCAACCTGACCTTCTTCCCACAGCACTTCCTGGGCCGTCAGGGCATGCCGCGCCGCTATATCGACTATCCCGAGGGGTTCGCCTTCTGGAACTACTGGTCGTCCTGGGGCGCGTTCCTGTCGTTTGCGTCGTTCCTGTTCTTCATCGGGGTCGTGGTCTACACGCTGCTGCGTGGCGCCCGCGCGACCGAGCGCAATCCGTGGAACGAATATGCCGACACGCTGGAATGGACCCTGCCCAGCCCGCCGCCCGAACATACGTTCGAGCAGCTTCCCAAGCGCGAAGACTGGGACAAGGGCCACGCCCATTGATCCCGGCCCATGGCTGACACAAGATCACCACGGCCCCGGCAACCACTGCCGGGGCCGTTTTCCGTTCAACCCTGCCACGTTTTGCGATATCCCCCATGCTTGACATCATCACCCGCACGCTGCTGCTGCCGTTGCTTGTCCTGCAGGCGCTTCAGGTGCGCCGCCATGCGCTGATCCTGCCCGAGGCCAGCGGATTGCGGCAGGGATGTTCCGGCACCGGACCGAAGCTCCGATTGCTGATCGTGGGCGATTCCTCGGCTGCCGGGGTCGGTGCGCCAACGCAGGATCAGGCGCTGGCCGGACGTTTGACGCAAAGGTTGGCGCAGCATTTCACCGTTGAATGGCGGCTGGTGGCCCGCACCGGCGCAACGACGGCGTCGACCCTGCGGCATCTGGCAAGGACCGAGCCGTTCGCCTGCGACGTCGCGCTTGTGGTTCTCGGGGTCAATGACACGATTCGCGGCGCAACGCGGCGCGGCTGGCAGCGCCGGCTGGCACAATTGTTCGACCTGCTGGAAACCCGCTTCGGGGCCGCGCATATCTATGCGGGCGGCGTACCACCGATGGCGCATTTCCCGCTGCTGCCCCAGCCGCTGGCCGGGGTGCTGGGACGCCATGCGTCGCGGCTGGATCGCGCGCTGGCGGCGCTGGTGGCCGGGCGTTCCGACCGTCACCACCTGCCGATGGACCTGCCCATCGACGTGTCGCTGATGGCCGAGGACGGATTTCATCCCGGCCCCGCCGCCTATGATCTCTGGGCCGGAACTCTGGCCGCGCGGATGATTGCCGATCTTGCGCCGGATACCGCTGGTCGGGATGGTTCGACAGAACGCGAACCCGTGCTAAACTCATGCCATTGCCATGCCTTATGACTGGACGAAATCGGATAGCGAAGCGGCCGCGCAGGAATTGCATCTTTGGCCGCATCAATCGCTGCCACCGCGCGGGTACGCGTGGTTCATCGGCGCGACCTTCGTGCTGATCCTGCTGCCGCTGTTCGGCCTGCTCGGGACAGTTCTTCTATGGGGCATCCTGCCCTTCATCGTGGCCGCGGTCGCGGGCATCTGGTTTGCGCTGGATCGCAGCCGGCACAATGCGCAGATCCTGGAAATCCTGACATTGTCGGACGACAAGGCGCATCTGGTCCGCCTCAACCCGCGCGGCGACCGGCAGGAATGGGAATGCAACCGCTATTGGGTGCGCCCCGAGATGCACGATTCCGACGGGCCGGTGCCGCACTACGTCACCCTGCGCGGCGCCGGACGCGAGGTGGAGATCGGCGCCTTCCTGTCCGAGGACGAACGCGTGGCGCTTTACGGCGAACTCTTGAGCAAGCTGCGCGCACCCGCCTGACGATTGCCCGCGTCTATTTCCCGCAAAGCCGGATCTTGACCATCGGACCGACCTTGCCGAAATCCATCTGCCCGCCATGACGGGCCTTGAGGTCGGCCATGACCTTGCCCATGTCGCGGATCGAGTCGGCGCCGGTGCGTTCGATGGCCTCGCGCACGGCGGTTTCGGTTTCCTTCTCACTCAGCTGGCGGGGCAGGAATTCCGCTATGATCTCGACTTCCTCGCGTTCGCGCTCGGCCAGATCCAGTCGCCCGCCCTCTTCATAGGCGCGCGCGCTTTCCTGACGCTGTTTGGTCATCTTGCCGAGAATCGCCAACACCTCGGCGTCACCGACCCCGGCATCGCCATCGCGCGTGCGCGCGGCGATGTCCTGATCCTTGATCGCGGCGTTTATCAGGCGCAGCGTGGACAGGCGCGCCGTCGCGCGGTCTTTCATCGCCTGTTTCACCGCCTCGTTGATCCGTGTGCGCAAGTCCATATTCCGGCTCCATCCCCATGGATCGTGAAAGGTCGGAACCTACCCAAACCGTGCGCCCGGCACAACCTCGTATCGGGTCACCCGCGTCTTGACCCTGTTCCTGCGGGGGCCTAAACGTTCTCCGATTTGCCCCGAACAGAGAGTCGCGCCATGGCCCAGCCCGCCCAGCCCAAGCCAACCGCCTGCCTTGCGCTGGCCGATGGCACCGTGTTCTACGGCTCCGGTTTCGGCGCGACCGGCCAGACCGTGGCCGAACTGGTCTTCAACACCGCGATGACCGGCTATCAGGAAATCCTGACCGATCCATCCTATGCCGGGCAGGTCGTGACCTTCACCTTTCCCCATATCGGCAATACCGGCGTCACCCCCGAGGATGACGAGGCCGCAGACCCCGTCGCCGCCGGCATGGTGGTGAAATGGGATCCGACCGCGCCCAGCAACTGGCGCAGCACCGAGACGCTGAAGACGTGGCTGCAAAAGCGCGGTCGCATCGCCATCGGCGGCGTCGATACTCGCCGCCTGACCCGCGCGATCCGCCAGCAGGGCGCCCCGCATGTGGCGCTGGCGCATGATCCGTCGGGCGAATTCGACGTGCCCGCGCTGGTCGCCGCCGCGCGTGGATTTGCCGGGCTCGAAGGCATGGATCTGGCGGGTGAGGTCACCTGCGCGCAATCCTACCGCTGGGACGAGATGCGCTGGGCCTGGCCCGACGGCTATCGCCGCCAGACCGATCCGCAGCACAAGGTGGTTGCCCTCGATTACGGCGCCAAGCGCAACATCCTGCGCTGCCTCGCCTCGGCGGGTTGCGACATCACCGTTCTGCCCGCCACGGCCACCGCCGATGAGGTGCTGGCGCATGATCCCGACGGCGTATTCCTGTCCAACGGGCCGGGCGATCCGGCGGCGACGGGCGCGTATGCGGTGCCCATGATCCGCGATCTTCTGGAACGCTCGGACGTGCCGGTTTTCGGCATCTGTCTCGGCCACCAGATGCTGGCACTGGCGCTGGGGGCGCGCACGGTCAAGATGGGGCACGGCCATCACGGCGCCAACCACCCGGTCAAGGATGTCGAGACCGGCAAGGTCGAGATCACCAGCATGAACCACGGCTTCGCGGTGGATGGCCAATCCCTGCCCGACGGGGTTCTGGAAACCCATGTTTCGCTGTTCGACGGCTCCAATTGCGGTATCCGCATGACCGACCGGCCCGTCTGGTCGGTGCAGTACCACCCCGAGGCCAGCCCCGGACCGCAGGACAGTTTCTATCTGTTCGACCGCTTCGCCAGCGCGATGGCAACACGAAAATCGTCCTGATACAGCATGTTGGAGCGTTAACCTGAAGTTAACCATGCAGGGCTCAATCTGACGCAAATCTTGTTGATATGTGTTGGATGCTTCGATGGGCACACAATTACGGCTGCTCACCCCCCGCCGCGCGGCTGTGTCCTCGAAAGATGCGCATGCCCCGCTGGGGCATCATCTGGTGCGGATGGGCGCGATCCGTCCCGATCAACTGCTCAAGGCGCTGGAACTGCAACTGCGACTGGGCGCGCCGCTCGGTGAAATTCTCGTCGCCGAAGGATGGATTTCGCCCGAACAGATCGAAACCGCACTGGCTGCGCAATACGGTCTGCCCCGCGCCGATCTGCAACGCACGCCGCCTGACAGCGCGCTGTGCCGCAGTCTTCCGGTCGCGTTCTGGCTGCATCACCGGATCGTCCCGTGGAAACGGGCAGGCAACGTCGTGCAGATCGCCACGGCGCGCCCGGACCGGTTCGAGCATATCCGCGAACGGCTAGGGGACGCGTTCGGAGATGCAACCCCGGTGCTGGCCGGCGACAGCGCGATTTCCGCCGCCATCGCGGCCGAATTTTCCGCCGATCTGGCATCCTCCGCCAGCCAGCGGGTTGCGCCGCAATACAGCTGCCGCACCTGGAAACACACCAACCGGGTCGTTCTACCGGCAATTCTGGCCTGTGCGCTGGTGGCGCTGATCGCCGCTCCGCTCCAGATTTTCGCGGGCCTCAGCCTGCTTGCCATCGCGTCGCTGATCCTGTTCGCAACGCTGAAACTCGTCGCCGCCACCGCGCATCTTCTGGCCACAAGCCGCCCGCCCGTGCCGCATGACGCGCCCGCACAACCCGATACCGGGCCGCGCCTGCCGCAGGTCTCGGTTCTGGTGCCGCTGTTCCGCGAACGCGAGATCCTGGGCGATCTGCTGCGTCGGCTTGACCGGCTGACTTATCCCAAGGCGCTGCTGGACGTGGTTCTGGTGCTTGAACAAAAGGATGACGTCACCCGCGCCACCTTGTCCGAACACGCCCTGCCCAGCTGGATTCGTGTGATCGAGGTGCCCGCCCATGGCGGCCTGACGACCAAGCCGCGCGCGATGAACTATGCGCTGGATTTCTGCCGGGGCGAGATCATCGGCATCTGGGATGCCGAGGATGCCCCCGAAAGCGATCAGATCGAAACCGTCGCCGCCCATTTCGCCACCGCCCCTTCGGACGTCGTTTGCCTGCAAGGGATACTCGATTACTACAATCCGCGCACCAACTGGCTGGCGCGCTGTTTCACCATTGAATATTCGGCCTGGTTCCGCGTGGTGCTGCAGGGCATCGCGCGGCTGGGGCTGGTGGTCCCGCTGGGGGGCACGACGCTGTTTTTCCGCCGTGACGCGCTGGAGGAACTGGGCGGATGGGACGCCCATAACGTGACCGAGGACGCCGATCTGGGCGTGCGCCTGTGTCGCGCCGGATATCGCACCCGTATGATCCCCACCACTACCTATGAGGAGGCCAATTGCCGGCCATGGCCGTGGGTCAGGCAACGCTCGCGCTGGCTCAAGGGGTTCATGGTGACCTATCTGGTCCACATGAAAAGCCCCTTGCGCCTGCTGCGCGATCTGGGGCCGTGGCGGTTTCTCGGGGTGCAGGCGTTTTTCATCGGCACCCTGTGCCAGTTCCTGCTGGCACCGGTCCTGTGGTCGTTCTGGCTGATCGTGCTGGGCCTGCCCCATCCGTTGCAGGGAATGGCGTCATCGGGCACCGTCACCGCGCTCAGCGCGCTGTTCATCGCCACCGAGGGGCTGGCCATCGCAATCGGACTGATTGCGGTATCGCGAAGCGGACGGCGCTTTCTCATGCCCTATGTGCCGACGCTGATCCTGTATTTCCCGCTGGGCTGTCTTGCGGCCTACAAGGCGCTTTACGAACTGCTGTTGCGGCCGTTCTACTGGGACAAGACACAGCACGGTCAGGCCGCCCCGGACATTCCGCCCGGCTGAGAGCCCCGTCAGGTCGTGCGCTCGCGCGCGTCGGCGTCCTGTTTCAGCCGCGTCATGAACGCCACCGAGATATGATCGCGCAGCGCCGCCTCGGCCGCCTGCTCGTCGCGCGCCTCGATCGCCGACACGATACCTTCGTGTTCGCCTTGCGCGATCTCGCCCCGCCCCTTGGCGGCCAGCGAGGTCGTCGCCATCAGCGCCATGGTGCGATGCACCAGATCGAGCTGCTGAACCAGATAGCGGTTGTGCGACGCAAGATGGATCTGTTTGTGAAAGCGCCGGTTGGCGCGGGCCAGCGCGGCCGGGTCGGAGACCAGCCGGTCGTCGCTGCGCACCATCTCGCGCAGCACGGCGACCTCTTCGGCGGTGGCATGGCGCGCCGCCAGACGCGCGGCCAACCCCTCAAGCTCGCGGCGCACGACGTACAATTCGGACATCTGATTGTGATCCAGCGACGCCACGATCAATGACCGTCCGTCCCGTTCCAGCAGCGACTGGGTTTCAAGACGCTGCAAGGCCTCGCGGATCGGGGTGCGCGACACGCCGAACCGCTCGGCCAGTTCGCTTTCGACAAGACGGTCGCCCGGCCGGTAGATGCCGGTGTCGATCGCATCGAGGATCATGTCGTAGACATCGATGGGCTGTGATCGGGAATCGTCCATGGCGGCATGACCTTGTTGCAATCGCGTCCGACTTATACGGTCAGCTTGCGTACGATCAACCCATGCCATTGCAACCGCGACGGTGGCGGCCTAGATGCTTGGCCATGGTCAAGGTTCATTTCTCGCATGTCACCCATTGGGTTTTCGATCTGGACGACACCCTTTATCCGCCCCATGCCCGGCTGTTCGATCAGGTCCGCGCGCGGATGACGCAGTATGTCATGGACAATCTGAACCTCACCCATGCCGAGGCGGACCGGCTGCGCTATGAATACTGGCGCCGCTACGGCACGACGCTGGCCGGTCTGATGCGTGAACACGATATCGATCCCCTGCCCTATCTGACGCATGTCCACGACATCTCGTTCGATGATCTGGAACCGGATGCGGCACTGGCGGGGCATATCGCCGATCTGCCGGGGCGGCGCATCGTCTATACCAACGGCAGCGCGCCCTATGCCGAACGGGTGCTGGCGGCGCGGGGCCTGTCGGGGCTATTCGATGCGATCTATGGCGTCGAACACGCCGATTTCCGCCCCAAGCCCGAACGCGAGGCGTTCGAGGCGGTGTTCGCGCGCGATGGTCTGCAATCGCATCTGGCTGCCATGTTCGAGGACGACCCCCGCAACCTGTCCGCGCCTCACGCGATGGGCATGCGCACCGTCCACGTCGCCCCCAAGCGTGGCGAGGGCGAACATATCCACCACCACACTGACGATCTGACGCAGTTCCTGTCCGGGCTGGTCTGACTGCGACAAAACGCTCTACCGCAATTTGCCCGTCCAATGGCTATGTCGGCGTTGCGAACAGAAATTAGCGAGAGATCATCGACATGACATTTGCAGATCCCCTTCAGGGCGCTGCGGAAACGCGCAGTGATACCAATACCCAAACCTCGCAGGAGCGCCGTGACACCATCGTCGCTGCCCGCATCTTGGTGGCGGTTCTGGTGCTGTTGGCCGGTTGGGGCGCCAGCGTTGCCATCTGGGGGCTGCCGGGGCTTTATCTGCCCGCGCTCGCGCTGGTACCCGTGATCTGGGGTGTTCTGTTGCTGATCACGCGGGGCTGAATCCCCCGGTTGCCGCTGGTGCGCCGCACCGTGCATCGTTATCCTGCGGCGGCAACATGAGGGGAGTGTCATGCGCGACGTCGATATCCTGATTTCCGGCGGCGGCATTGCCGGGCTGACCGCGGCGGCGGCTTTCGGCAGCGCCGGGTTCGATGTCGTCTGCGTCGATCCCGCCGCCCCGATCACCGAGCGCGACGCCGAAGGCTCGGACCTGCGCACCACCGCCTTTCTGCAACCTGCGCAAAGCCTTCTGGAACGCTGCGGTTTGTGGGAGCGGCTGGCCCCCCACGCGACCCCCCTGCAGATCATGCGCATCGTCGATGCCGGCGGCGCACAGCCCGAACCGCGCCTGACCCGCGAGTTCGATTCGGCCGACCTGTCGGACGCGCCGTTCGGCTGGAACCTGCCCAACTGGTTGCTGCGGCGCGAGATCCTGGCGCGGCTTTCCGATCTGCCGAATGTCGCGTTTCGCCCCGGTATCGGCACGACACACCTGTTCACCCGCACCGAAAGCGCGCGCGTCACCCTCAGCGACGGCGCCCGCATCCGCGCCCGGCTGGTGATCGCCGCCGATGGGCGCGACTCGCCGATGCGGCAGGCCGCCGCGATCGGCGTGCATACCGCGCGCTACGGGCAAAAGGCGCTGGCCTTCGCGGTGACCCATCCGATCCCGCATGACAATGTCTCGACCGAGATCCATCGCAGCGGCGGACCGTTCACGCTGGTGCCGCTGCCCGATTATCAGGGTCAGCCATCGTCAGCGGTGATCTGGATGGAGCGCGGCCCGCGTGCGCGCGACCTGTTCCAGATGGACACCGAAGCGTTCGAGGCCGCGATGGCTGAACGCTCGGGCAATCTGTTCGGGCCGCTGACCCTGGCTTCGCGCCGCACCATCTGGCCGATCATCAGCCAACGGGCCGAGGCGATGACGGGCGAGCGTCTGGCGCTGATGGCCGAGGCCGCGCATGTGGTGCCGCCAATCGGCGCGCAGGGGCTGAACATGTCGCTGGCCGATCTGCGGTGCCTGCTGGACCTGGCCGAAGCGCGGCGTGACGGGTTGGGCGATCAGAAGATGCTGGATGCGTATCACCGCGCCCGGATGAACGACATCCGGATGCGGGTGCAGGGGATCGACCTGCTGAACCGCGCCTCGATGGCGGGCGCGCGGCCCCTGCGCGATGCCCGGGCGCTGGGGCTGAACGCGCTTCACGCGCTGCCCCCGGTGCGGCGGATGCTGATGCGGATGGGCCTGGGCGCGCGCTGATCGCGCGCGCGCCGGCGTTCACAGAACCTTGTCGAACACCTTTTCCAGCCGCGCCAGCGTCGCGTCCACATCGTAAAGTTTGTCGAGGCCGAACAGGCCAAGGCGGAAGGTGCGGAAATCCTCCGGCTCGTCACAGGCCAGCGGCACGCCGGCGGCGATCTGCATGCCTTGTTGGGCGAATTTCGAACCGTTCTGGATATCGGGATCGTCGGTATAGCTGACCACGACGCCCGGTGCGCCGAAGCCTTCGGCCGCCACCGACACGATGCCACGCTCGCGCAGCATGGCGCGCACGCCGTTGCCCAGCGCCCACTGCGCCTGTTCCAGCCGGTCGAACCCGTAATCGCGGGTTTCGATCATGGTGTCACGGAACGCGCGCAGCGCGTCGGTGGGCAGCGTGGTGTGATAGGCATGGCCGCCGCCCTCGTAAATGGCCATGATCTGGCGCCATTTCTTCAGGTCCAGCGCAAAGCTGTCGGATTGCGTCTGCTCCAGCCGCGCCTCGCCGCGCTCGGACAGCATCACCAGCCCGGCCGAGGGCGACGCGCTCCAGCCCTTTTGCGGGGCCGAGATCAGCACATCGACACCGGTCTTGCGCATGTCGACCCAGGCCGCGCCGCTGGCGATGCAGTCGAGCACCATGATCGCACCGACATCGTGCGCGGCTTCGGCCATGGCGGTGATGTAATCGTCGGGCAGGATCACCCCGGCGGCGGTTTCCACATGCGCGGCGAAGACCACGCCGGGGCGCATGTCGCGGATTTCCTGCACGACCTGTTCGACGGGGGCCGGTGCGAACGGCGCCGGATTGTCATTGCCGGTCCGGCGCGCCTTCAGCACGCGGTTTTCACCGTCGAACCCGCCGGTCTCGAATATCTGGCTCCACCGGTAGGAAAACCAGCCATTGCGCACCACCAGAACGCCGGACTCGCGGGCAAACTGGCGTGCGACCGATTCCATCGCATAGGTGCCGCCACCGGACACCAGCGCCACCGCGTCGGCCTTGTAGACGTCGCGCAGCATGTCGGAAATGTCGCGCATCACCTGCTGGAAGGTCTGCGACATGTGGTTCAGTGAGCGGTCGGTAAAGACGACCGAAAATTCTTCGAGGCCCTCGGGATCGACAGTTTCAAGCAGCGCCATTTCATTCTTCTCCGTAAAGTTTCGCCCTGCATAGCCCGCCCGGAACGGCATTTGCAAAGACTATCCCAGCGGACCGGGGCGGCGTTCCTCGCTCAGCACGACGTTCGCCTCGACTTCGCCCGCGCCGGGCAAGGACATGATGCGGTGACGCAGAACGCGCTCGAAATCCGACAGGTCGCGTGCGACGACACGCAGGCGGTAATCGTAAAGGCCCAGCACATGCTCGACCGTCTGCACCTCGGGAATGGCACTGACGGCGCGCTCGAAATCCTCGAGGCTGACATGGCTCTTGCGCGCCAACTTGATGCCCAGGAAAACGGTGACGCCGAAACCCAGCACCTCCCGGTTCAGCCGCAACCGCCGCCCCTTGATCGCGCCGCTGTCGTGCAGGCGACGGATGCGCCGCCATGTGGCCGGTTGTGACAGGCCGAACCGCCGTCCCAGCGCACCGGCGCTTTGGGTGGCATCCTGCGCGAGCGCGCGCAGCAACTGGCGGTCGATCTCGTCTAGGTCGATCACAGCGGCAGCGCCTCGTCGCTCTTTACGCGGGAAATCAGCATCAGCGCCTCGATATCGGCGATATGCGGCAGGGTCAGGATGCGGTCGCGGTAAACCTGCTGATAATGCGCCATGTCACGCGCGATCACCGACAGGCGCAGATCGACGCGGCCCAGAAAGGTCTGGATCTCCAGCACCTCGGGCACTTCGCGCGCGGCGGCGATCAACTCGTCGAACCCGCGCTTCCGGGTCTTGTCCAGCGTCACCCGTAGCGACACCTCGACCGCATAACCCAGTGCGGCCCAGTCGATCACCGCCTCCTGCCCCGCGATGATTCCGCTCGATTGCATCCGCTCCAGCCGCCGCCAGCAGGTGGCGGCGGTGATGCGGCAGCGTTCCGCCAGATCGGCGGTGGACAGGGCCGGATCGGCCTGCAACTGGCGCAGGATGCGGCGATCGAGATCATCGAGCATGATTTATCCGCTATTGGCTGATCCATAGAATTGATTTTCACATTCTAGGCGCGAATCTACAGTATCGGCAATCGCAAAGGCGCGGCCGGTTCGCTACAAGGGCCGGGAAACCAAACCGAAAGGATACGTGACATGCGCGTTTATTATGACCGCGATTGCGACATCAACCTGATCAAGGACAAGAAGGTGGCGATCCTGGGCTATGGCAGCCAGGGCCACGCCCATGCGTTGAACCTGCGCGATTCCGGCGCCAAGAACGTGGCCGTCGCGCTGCGCGAAGGCTCCTCCAGCGCCGCCAAGGCCGAGGGTGAGGGCCTCAAGGTCATGGGCATCGCCGAGGCCGCCGCCTGGGCCGATCTGATCATGTTCACCATGCCCGACGAGCTGCAGGCCGAGACATACAAGAAATACGTGCACGACAACATCCGCGACGGCGCGGCGATTGCCTTTGCCCATGGTCTGAACGTGCATTTCGGCCTGATCGAACCCAAGCCGGGCGTCGATGTCATCATGATGGCGCCCAAGGGTCCGGGCCACACCGTGCGCGGCGAATACACCAAGGGCGGCGGCGTGCCCTGTCTGGTGGCGGTCGATCAGGATGCCAGCGGCAAGGCGCTGGAACTGGGCCTGTCCTATTGCGCGGCCATCGGCGGCGGACGCTCGGGCATCATCGAGACCACCTTCCGCGAGGAATGCGAGACCGACCTGTTCGGCGAGCAGGCGGTGCTGTGCGGCGGTCTGGTCGAACTGATCCGCGCCGGGTTCGAAACGCTGGTCGAGGCCGGGTATGCGCCGGAAATGGCCTATTTCGAGTGTCTGCACGAGGTCAAGCTGATCGTCGATCTGATCTATGAGGGCGGCATCGCCAACATGAACTATTCCATCAGCAACACGGCCGAATACGGCGAATATGTCAGCGGCCCGCGCGTCTTGCCCTACGACGAGACCAAGGCGCGGATGAAAGGCATCCTGTCCGACATCCAGTCGGGCAAGTTCGTGCGCGACTTCATGATGGAAAACGCCGTCGGTCAGCCGTTCTTCAAGGGCACGCGCCGCCTGAACGACGCACATCAGATCGAACAGGTTGGCGAGACGCTGCGCGGCATGATGCCGTGGATCTCTGCCGGCAAGATGGTGGACAAAGAAAAGAACTAAAGTGTTTTGGCTTTTGCCCGAGACATCGCTTATCACAATTCGCGTTCGAGCGTCAGCGAGAGGCAGTGAATTGTGATTCAGGTTAAAGCCGAAATGCTATAAGGGGTTCGCACACCCCGGTAAAGACGAACCCCGGCGCCAGCGCCGGGGTTTTTCGTTTCAGCCGACGCTGACGTCCTCGACGGCCTCGACCACGCTGTTAACGGCGCGATGCATCAGCGCCTCGTCCTCGGCCTCGGCCATCACGCGGATCAGCGGTTCGGTGCCGGACTTGCGGATCAACAACCGCCCGCGCCCGGACAGGTCGGACTCGGCCGCCGCAATCGCCGCCCTGACGCCCGGCGCGTCAAGCGGGGCTTCGCCGTCGCCGTAGCGCACGTTTTTCAGCAGTTGCGGCACCGGTTCGAATTGCCGCGCCAGAACGCTGGCCGCCTGCTCCGAGCGCACCATCTCGGCCAGGAAATGAAGCCCGGCCATCAGCCCGTCGCCGGTGGTGGCGTAATCGGTCATCACGATATGGCCCGATTGCTCGCCGCCCAGGTTGAACCCGCCTTCGCGCATCCGCTCGACGACATAGCGGTCGCCGACGGCGGTGCGTTCCAGCGCGATGCCGTGACCTTTCAGATGCCGCTCCAGCCCCAGATTGGACATCACCGTCGCGACCAGCGCGTTGCCGGCCAACCGCCCGTCCTGCGCATGGCGCGTCGCCAGCAGCGCCATCAGCTGATCCCCATCCGCCACCGCGCCGGTTTCGTCGATCAGGATCACCCGGTCGGCATCGCCGTCCAGACAGATGCCGACATCCGCGCCATGGGCCACCACGGTCTGCGCCGCGACCTCGGGATTGGTGGAACCGCATTTGCGATTGATGTTGAGCCCGTCCGGCTCGACCCCGACGGGGATGACGGTCGCGCCCAACTCCCACAGGATTTCCGGCGCGGCGCGATAGGCGGCACCGTTGGCGCAGTCGATCACCACGTTCAACCCTTCCAGCCCCAGATCGCGCGGCAGCGACGACTTGACCCGCTCACCATAGCGGAACCTTGCATCGTCGATGCGCTTGGCCCGCCCGATGCTGTCGGCGGGTGCCGGTTCGACGCCGGAGGCGACCAGCGCCTCGATCTCGGTTTCCACCTGATCAGAAAGTTTGAACCCGTCGGGGCCGAAGAACTTGATCCCGTTGTCATGCGCGGGGTTGTGGCTGGCCGAAATCATCACCCCCAGATCGGCGCGCATCGAACGCGTCATCAGCCCGACGGCCGGCGTCGGCACCGGCCCCAGCAGCAGCACGTTCATGCCGGTGGAGGTCAGCCCGGCGGTCAGCGCGTTCTCGAACATGTAGCCCGACAGGCGCGTATCCTTGCCGATCACCACGCGGTGCACGCCGCCATTGTCGCGGCGGAAATAACGCCCGACGGCGGCACCGATGCGCAGCGCCATGTCGGCGGTCATCGGGTGGGTGTTGGCGGTGCCGCGCACCCCGTCGGTTCCAAACAGCTTACGCATCGTGATCCTCGTATCCGCCTTCATGCACCGCCTGCCACAGCCGCACCGCCTGCACGGTTTCGGCCACGTCATGCACCCGCAGGATCTGCACGCCCTGCGCCAGTGCCGCCAGCCCGACCGCGATCGAGCCGGGCGCGCGGGCCTCGGCGCGCGGCTCGCGCCCGATGCGGCCGATGAACCCCTTGCGCGACACGCCCAGCAACAGCGCGCAACCGAGACCGTGAAACAGACCGAGATTGCGCAACAACGTGAGGTTGTGTCCCTGCGTCTTGCCGAACCCGATGCCCGGATCGGCGATGATCGCGTCGCGTGCGATGCCGATAGCCTCGAGCGCGGCGATGCGGGTTTCCAGCGCGTCATAGACATCGAGCAGCACGTCATCATAGCGCGGATCGTCCTGCATCGTCTCCGGGTCGCCCTGGCTGTGCATCACGCAGACCGGAACGCCGCGCGCCGCGCAGAGCGGGGCCAGCTTGGGGTCATGGGTCAGGGCCGACACGTCGTTGACCAGCACCGCCCCGGCCTCCAGCGCCGCCTGCGCGACACTGGCCTTGCGCGTGTCTATGGAAACCGGCGCGCCGGTCTGTGCATGCAGCGCGGCGATTACGGGCACGGCGCGCGCGATCTCCTCCCTGTCACCGATCGGAGCCGAGCCGGGCCGCGTCGATTCCCCGCCGATGTCGATCAGGTCGGCGCCCGAGTCCAGCATGGCCAGCGCGGCCGCCTGCGCGATCTTGGGATCGGCGTGGCGACCGCCATCGGAAAAGCTGTCGGGGGTGACATTCACGATGCCCATGATCCGCGGCCGGTCCAGTTCCAGACCGGCGACGGGGGCGCGCGGCGCGGTCAGCGCCTTGCGCACCGGCGCAGGGGCCTGTGCGGCGGACAGGATGCGCGGCGCTTCCTCGCGGGCCAGACGCTCGACATGGCTGAACCATAGCGGTCCGCCCGCCAGCGGCAGGGCGCCCTCGGGGCGGATCGCACCGGACTGGATCAGCGGGCGAAAACGTGCCGCGCTCATAGTTGCGCCTGATCGACCGCCACGGCGCGCAGCGTCAGGCCGGGATAGTCGGGAAGGTCCGCGCCGATCACGATGATCTCCTCGGCCTCGAACGTGCTGGCGAACCACGCCGCCAGCGCGACGGCATCCCCGCGCTGCGCCGAGGGGCCATCGACCGCGTCCAGCACGATCTTGGAGGGCGCCCAGATGCTGATCTGGTCGTTTTTCATCGCCCAGTCCAGTTCGGTGCGGGTGGCCACCACCTTGCAGCGCTCATCGCGCGCCGCCAGCACCCAGGCGTTCTGTTCCAGCGCCAGAAGATCGATCCGGCGTTGCGTCATACGGTGCCCGGTCTGCGGCGCAGGCAGATCGGGCGCGCCAACACACAGGATCAGCGGCCGGCCATCGGCGCGGACCTGGCCGATCCAGCCCGAAAGATTGGGCGAGGCAATGGCGGCATTGCCCAGAAACATCAGCCGCGGATGCGGACGATCCTGGGCACCCGCCCCCGCATGCTCTCCGTCGCGCGCGCGCACGATCTCCACACCCAGCGCGCCGGGGCCACGATCCAGTTTCTCGATCCGCACGAAGACGCGCTCGGCCTGCGGTTCCAGCAGGATGCGGGCGGCCACGCGTTCGGCCAGCGTTTCCAGCAGGTTCAGCCGCTCTTCGGCCAGTGAATCCGCAATCGCCTCGGTCACGCGGTCATAGGACAGGATGCGATCCACATCGTCATCCACCGGACCGGTCAGCGGCCGCACCTCGACCACGATATTGAACCGAACGCGCTGGATGGTGCCGCGTTCGGCCTGAAACGCGCCGATCTCGACCTCGACAATGTGATCGCGCAATGAAATGCGGTCAAGCGGCCCGTTGGAACTGGTGGCTTCCGAGCGTTCGGACGGATGCGCAAAGGCGTTGCGGATTTCACTGCTCATACGACAAGGGGACCTTCGGATTGCGGCAAAACGGCAGCCTCAAGGGCCACGGGCCGCGTTCTAGCGCGGTTCAGCCCCGATCTGAACCACGTTTTGCACGCCAGGCCAAGATTCGTTTCAGGCGGCGTGCCGGCCTCAGTTGGCCTGCGCCGTCTGATAATTGTCGCGATAGAAGAGATGCACACCGATCGCGGCGGTCTGGGTATAGACCTTAGCCCAGGACGGACGGACATGCCGGGTGTGATAATGCGTCGCCCCGTTCGTCAGATCGACCTTCGCGCCATCGAGGATCGCGCGGGCGACCTTGGACACACGCTCGAACGCGCGGGGTTCGGCGATCACTTCCTTGCTGCCGTCGCAGGTGTAGGAGAACTGGCACTGGTGCTTGCGCCCCGTCCCCTGCCGGATCACGCCGCACAGCGTTCGTGGAAAGCGCGCGCTTTCGACGCGGTTCAGGATCACCTCGGCAACCGCGAACTGGCCCTTGACGGTTTCGCCGCGGGCCTCGAAATACAGCGCCTCGGACAGGCATTGCCATTGCGCATCGCCTTGCGGCTTGGGCTGGCTGTCCACCCAGGACCGGGTGAACCCGACCGTAAGCGGTTTTTTCGGCATCTTCGCCGGCGGGCGGATCGAGGTCAGCAGCCCCTTCAATCCCCGCGTCCGGTTTTGCGAAACGCTTGCGTGATCCTGCGCCGCCTCGCTGGCGCGCTCGGCCTCGGCCCGCGACGGACCCGCGGACACAGCGACAACGGCGGCGGAAGCGATCGCCACCGCGACTAGAAATCGTGTCATGTTTTCCCCTTTGCGGTCGTCCCGAAGGCGACCACTTCTTCGCAGCAGATGGGGCAGCGCCTTAGCGCAGGGATCGAACGACGTCCAGTTTGGCCAAAACCGCAAGCGGAAAACGGACAAAAACCGCCGAAATACGGTTTGATCGGCGATTCGATGCCACCACTACATATAGAGAGAATCTCAGCCTTCCGGGCACATCTTGTCGCGAATCGCCAGTTGTGCGGCGGCGAGCCGTGCCACCGGCACCCGGAACGGCGAGCAGGAAACATAGTCGAAACCCGCATCCCGGCAGAACGCGATGGATTCGGGGTTGCCACCATGTTCGCCGCAGATCGACAGGGTGATTCCCGGATGCGCGGCGCGACCGCGCTCTGCCCCGAGGGTCAGCAATTCGCCCACCCCGTCGATATCGAGCACATGGAACGGATCTTCCGGATAGACGCCCTTTTGCACATAGCTCGACATAAACCGTCCGGCATCGTCGCGGGACAGGCCATAGGCCATCTGGGTCAGATCGTTGGTTCCGAAACTCAGAAACCCGACATAAGGCGCGAATTCGGCGGCGCGAAGACAGGCGCGCGGCGTTTCGACCATGACACCCAGCCGATAATCGAAATCGCGCCCCTTCTCGGTGCGCACGGCCGCCGCAACCGCATCGATGCGGGCCTTGACCAGTTCCACCTCGCGTCCGGCGCTGACCAGCGGGATCATGATGTCGGGCACCAGCGGCGCGCCCTCGTCGCCGGCTTGCAGCGTGGCTTCAAATATCGCGCGCGCCTGCATGTCGTAGATTTCCGGCAGCGTGACACCCAGACGCACGCCGCGCAGGCCCAGCATGGGATTGTATTCCGCCATCGCCTCGACCCGCCGGGTGACGTCGGAAACCGGCAGATCCAGCGCCTCGGCCAGCTCCCGCTGCCCGCTGCGGGACGTCGGCAGGAACTCGTGCAACGGAGGATCGAACAGACGGATGCAGACCGGCTCGCCCTGCATGATGCGGAACAACTGGGTGAAATCCTCGCGCTGCATCGGCAGCAGACGCTCCAGAACCGCCGCCCGCCCCTCGCTGGTGTTGGCAAAGATCATCTCGCGCACGACGGTCAGCCGGCCGGGTTCGGAAAACATGTGCTCCGTGCGGCACAGCCCGATGCCCTGCGCGTTGAAATTGCGGGCCGTCTGCGCATCCGCAGGCGTGTCGGCATTGGCGCGGATCCCGATGTCGCGCGACTCGTCCGCCCATTGCATCAGCGTCTGGAACGCGTCGTCCAAAGCCGCCTCGAGCATTTCGGGCTCGCCCGCCAGCACCTGCCCCGACGAGCCGTCGATCGTTATGATGTCGCCCGCCTTCAAGACCCGCCCGTCCGGCGTGACGACCGGCCCCTTGGCGCTCTGGAACTGCAGCGATGACGCGCCGACGATGCAGGGCAGACCGAACCCGCGCCCGATCACTGCGGCATGGCTCGACATGCCGCCCCGCTCGGTCAGCACGGCGACCGATGCGTGCATGCCGCGAATGTCGTCGGGCGAGGTTTCGCGCCGCACCAGCACGCAAGGCTCGCGCCGTGCCGCGCAGGCCTGCGCCTCGGTCGAGGTGAACGCGATACGCCCGGTCGCGGCACCCGGGCTGGCGGCAATGCCGGTGACCAGCACATCGCGTTTCGCCCCCGGCGCCACCTGACGGTGCAGCAGCGCGTTCAGACTGTGCGGATCGATACGCATCACCGCCTCTTGCGGCGTGATGATGCCCTCCTGCGCCAGTTGCACCGCGATCCGCACCGAGGCTCGGCTGCTGCGCGAGACCCGCACCCCGTCGAGAATGTGCACGTCGCCGTTTTCGATGACGAATTCGACCTGCATCTCTTCGCGCAATCTTTCACGCATCAGCGCGGCATGCGATTTCAGCGCCGCAAAGGCCTCGGGCGCGACGTCTTCCAATGCCGGCCCGCGGCTGTCCCGCTCGAGATAGAGCGTCGTCGTGGCGCCGAGCGCATTGCGCTCGCGATTCCGGCTGCGATAGCGGCCGGTGATCTGCGGCTGCCCGGTGACGGGATCGACCAGTTGCAGAATGCCCGCGCCGCATTCGGCCTGCCCCACGACCGGGATCATCTGCTGCACCACGAGACCCAGCCCGGCATCCGCCGGCGCGCCCTTGGCCTGTCGCAACAGCCGCGCCGACGTGCTGCCCCAGGCGCGCGCCATGGATTGCAGCACGCCCGCCAGTTGTTCGCCGACATCCTGGGGAAACGGCTCGTCGGTTTCCTCTTGATAGGCGCGCAGCGTCGTTTCCAGCCCGTCGCGCCCCTGGTCGGGCACATCGTCGAACAGGTCGGGGTCCAGCCGCGCGACATGCACCGCATAGGCCTGAACGAAGCGCTGATAGAGCTGCGCCGCCGCCTCTTCGCCCAGGATATCGGCCAGTTCGGCGCAGCGCGCGGCGTTCATGCCGATGTTCAGCACCGCCCCCGGCCCGCCCCAGTCGGGGTCTTCCGAAGACGGGCGCACGCAGAGCAGGCTGTCCGGGTCGAACTGCGCAAGGATCGTCGAAATATCGGGCAAGGCACCCTCGGCGATCCGCTGCACCGCCTGAAAGGACAGCGCCACGGTGCACGGCACGGGCATGTCCAGCCGCACCAGCCGCTGCAGACACTTCGCCCGCTCGCCATGACTGGACGCAGCTATCGGCGCATCCGGTGTTATCAATGTGGTGTGGGGGTTATTCTGCACTGCAGCACCTTTCTTGTCGCCGCAGCATAAGACTCGGGAGCACCGGTGCAAAGGCCCGATTGCAATGCGGCGCGCGTCTCACCCTTCGATCCGGGTCAGGTCGGCGACCTCCATGCAGGTGGCGCGGATCTGGTGCAGCAGGTTCAGGCGGTTGCGGCGCAGGGTCTGGTTTTCGGTGTTGATCTGTACCGCCTCGAAAAATGCATCGATGGGCGCGCGCAGAGCGGCCATCGCGGCCATCGCGGCGGGGAAATCCTCGTGCTCCAAGGCGGATTTGATCTGCGGTTCGGCCTGTTCCAGCGCGGTGAACAGCGCGGTTTCGGTCGGGTCTTCGGCAAATTTCGGATCGGCCCCGAACGAGTATTCCACGCCGTCCTTTTCCTCGGCCTGAGCGAGGATATTGCTGGCGCGCTTGAACCCCTGCAGCAGGTTCTCGCCCTCTTCGGTTTTCAGTTCCGCGTCCAGCGCCCGCGCGCGTTTGACCAGCAGCGCCAGATCGTCGCTGTTCGGCATGGCGATACACGCGTCGATGATGTCGTGGCGGATGCCTTCCTCGCGGAGGTGGACCTTGAGGCGGTCGTGAAGGAAGGCGAGGAGACTCGCCACATCCTCATCAAAAAGGGAAAAGAAGCCATCAACAGCGTCTTTGACATCAGTGCCGTCACTCAACTGCCAAAAGCCCACCGTCCTCGAGGGCTCTGACACGTGAGAGTTTAAACGAAACCGCTTCTGGGCCATCTTTTTAAGTTCGTTAACCAGTTGCTCGCGCTGAATATGGCTATCGGCCTTTAACCCCAACGATTTCAGAAGTTTTTTATTTCCGTCGTCAAATCGACTTTCACTGCGCGCAATCTCGCGACCCTCGTGCAACGCGAATGCAAATTCAATGACCTGCGTCAACGCAAACAGTTTTAGATTTTTCCCTAACACCAACCGGATAACCCCCAGCGCCGCCCGCCTCAGCGCAAAGGGATCTTTCGACCCGGTCGGCTTTTCATCAATCGCCCAGAATCCGGTCAGCATGTCGATCTTGTCGGCCAGCGCCACGGCGACCGAAACCGGGGCCGTGGGCACGGTGTCGGACGGGCCGAGGGGCGAATAATGTTCCTCGGCGGCCTGCGCCACCGCCGCGTCATACCCTGCGGCAGCGATATAATAGCGCCCCATGACGCCCTGAAGCTCGGGGAATTCGCCCACCATCTCGCTCGACAGATCGGCCTTGGCCAGCCGCGCCGCCTGTTCCGCCGCGTCCGGGTCGGCCCCGGCCACCGGTGCGATCTCGCGCGCCAGCGCGGCGATGCGGGCGATGCGTTCGCCTTGGCTGCCCAGCTTGTTGTGGAAGGTCACGTTATCCAGCGCTTGGGTCCATTTTCCGATGTCAGATTGCGCTATGCGCAAATCATTCTGCCAGAAGAACTGCGCATCGGCCAACCGTGCCCCCAGAACCTTGCGGTTGCCGGCCAGGATGATGGCGCCATCGTCGGCGGTTTCGCGGTTCGCCACGGTCACGAAGCGCACGATCTGGCCGCTTTTGGGGTCGCGCACCGAAAAGAACTTCTGATGTTCGCGCATCGAGGTCTGCAAGACCTCGGGCGGCAGGTCGAGAAACTCGGCGTCGATCTCGCCCATCAGCACCACGGGCCATTCGACCAGCCCCGCCACCTCGTCCAGCAGGGCGCGGTCCTCGACCACCTCAAGCCCCGAGGCGAAGGCCATGTTGGTGGTATCGTGCCAGATGTGATCGACACGGTCCGAGGCCGACAACATCACATGCGCGCGCTTCAGCTTGGTTTCGTAATCCTCGAAAGACGTGACGGAAAACCGTCCGGGAGCCATGAAGCGGTGACCTTCGGTGCTGGCACCCGACTCGATTCCCTCGATCGCCAGCGGCACCACCTGTGCGCCGTTATCGTCGGTCAGAAGGCACAGGATCGAATGCAGCGGACGCACCCAGCGCAAGGTTCCCGTGCCCCAGCGCATGGATTTCGGCCAGGGAAAGTTGCGGATCACCGCTTCCAGCACCTCGGCCACGATATCGGCGGCAGGGCGCCCCGGCTTTTCGATCACCGCGAAATAGACGGCCCCCTTGGGCGTGTCGCGCGTCTCCAACTGATCCAGCGTCAGCCCCGCACCGCGCAGAAATCCCTGCACCGCCTTTTCCGGCGCATCGACGCGAGGGCCCTTGCGTTCCTCGCGCAACGTGGGCGATTGCGCGGTCAGCCCCTCGACCGCCAGCGTCAGGCGGCGGGGCGTGGAGAACGCCTCCGCCCCGGCATAGGTCAGCCCGGCCTCGACCAGCCCGTCGGTCATGCGCTGTTTCAGATCCTGCGCCGCGCGCACCTGCATCCGTGCGGGGATTTCCTCGGAGAACAGTTCAATTAGCAGATCGGGCATCAATCGGTCCTTTGCGTATCGGGGCGTGGCGGGCATTCCTCGCCGATGACGGTGCCGTCATAGGATTTTTCGCCGCATTCGTTCAGGTCGTGCCAGATATAGCCGCGCCCTTCATCGGTTATGGCGATCACACGATCCACGCCATAGGCGATGTTCTTGGTGCCAAGGAATACGGTCGCGGCTCCGGTCTCTATCGCCTCGGTGATGGCTTTGGTGTCGAAACAATCGAACCATGGCGGCGCGTTGCGCGGCATCATGCCATCGAGCGTCACATGAGTCCGCGCCAGTTCGGCGGGATCGGCGGTGGTGGTGAAACAGGCGCGATAGCGGATCGGCGAACTGTCGGCATCAATGGCCTGAAAGTCGCCGTATGCGATGTTCGATGTGGCGTCGGAATCGCGGAGGGTCAGCTGCATCTCGTGATCCGGCGCATCGGCCACCGGGTAATAAAAACCGTACACCTGAAGGTAATAGGCCCCCGCCCCCGCAATCGCGGCGCAAAGCACGAGGATCAGGGCGATGGTCTTGCCGCTCACGCCTGCCACCCGCCCGCGCGGGTGCGCACGAAGGCATCGGCGCATTGCTTGGCCAATGCCCGCACCCGGCCGATATAGGACTGACGTTCGGTCACCGAGATCACGCCGCGCGCATCCAGCAGATTGAAGACATGGCTGGCCTTGATGCACTGATCATAGGCCGGATGCGCCATGACGATGCGCTTGCCGGTTTTCGGGTCTTCATCGGGTTGCGCGAGAATGGCGGCGCATTCGGCCTCGGCCTCCTCGAAATGGCGCAGCAGCATGGCGGTGTCGGCGACATCGAAATTCCAGCGCGCGTATTCCTCTTCGGTCTGTTTGAACACGTCGCCGTAGGTCAGCGGGATCGGTGCGTCGGGGGCATTGAAGGGCATGTCCATCACATGCGCAACGCCCAGCACATACATCGCCAGACGCTCGAGTCCGTAGGTCAACTCGCCCGAGACCGGGTGGCAATCATGCCCGCCGACCTGCTGGAAATAGGTGAATTGCGACACTTCCATGCCATCGCACCAGACCTCCCAACCCAGACCCCAGGCGCCCAGCGTCGGACTTTCCCAGTCGTCCTCCACGAAACGGATGTCGTGCAGGTCCATGTCGATGCCGATCGCCTCAAGGCTGCCCAGATAAAGCGCCTGCAAATCCGGCGGGCTGGGTTTGATCAGCACCTGATACTGATAGTAATGCTGCAAGCGGTTGGGGTTCTCGCCATAGCGCCCGTCGGTCGGGCGGCGCGAGGGCTGGACATAGGCGGCGGCCCAAGGGCTGGTGCCGAGGCTGCGCAGCGTGGTGGCTGGGTGGAACGTGCCCGCGCCGACCTCCATGTCATAGGGTTGCAGGATGGCGCAGCCCTGCGCGGCCCAGTAGGATTGCAGCCGCAGCAGGATGTCCTGGAACGAACGCGGCGCGCCGGTGGTGTCGGTCATGGTCGGAAAACCCCTTGTCGGTTCTGCGGCGCGGGCCGGGGACCCTCCGGCGAACGCGGGTTTTACCTATGCAAGGGCGCAGGCGGGGTCAACGGCGCAAAAGCGATCAATGCTGTGCATCTATTGCTTGGCAATCGCGGCGCTTTCCTGCTTATCTGCGCGAAACCCTCCGCAGCTCGAAAGGCTTGGCTCCTCTGATGAAAACAATGCTCGCTTTCTTTTTGGTCGCGCTTTCGCTGTTGTCGGTTCCGGTTGATGCGCAAGACGGGCGAGAGATCGCGTGGGTTCAGATCGAGGCACGGCCCACGCTGCGTCAGGCGCAGGCGCGCGCCCAGGCCTATGCGGGTGTTCTGGCCGATGTGAACGGGTTTTCACTTGGCAACGGCTGGTATGCCGTCGTGCTGGGCCCCTATGCGCGCGACGATGCTCAGCGGGTCTTGCAGGTCTATCGCGCCGAAGGGCAGATCCCGCGTGACAGTTTCATCGCTTTTTCCCGCAATCTGGGTCAGCAATTCTGGCCGGTGGGCGCGAACCTGCTGAACCGCGACGCCCTTGACGCCCCGCTTCCCGCGCCGGGAAACGCGCCGCCCCCGGCGCAGATCGAACCTTCCGATGAAACCCCCGCGCAAGCGCGGCGCGGCGAGCGGCTGCTGTCCGGCGCGGAGCGGCGCGATGTGCAGACCGCCCTGCGGGGGGCGGGCTTCTACAATGGCGGGATCGACGGTGCATTCGGTGCCGGCACGCGCCGCGCGATGGCGGAGTGGCAGCGGGCGAACGGCCATGAGGCGACCGGCGCTCTGACCACCGCGCAGCGCAGCACGCTGATGGAGCAGTATAACGCGCCGCTGGTCAGCGCCGGCATGACGCGCGTGCGCGACGAAGAGGCCGGGATCGAGATGCAGCTGCCGGCCGATCTGGTCGCGTTCGCGCGCCATGAATCGCCCTTTGCCCATTACGACGCCACGACAGATCTGGGTGCGCGGGTGCTGCTGATCAGCCAGCCGGGCGACCGGGACACCCTGTTCGGCCTTTATGACGTCATGCAGACACTCGACATCGTGCCGACCGAGGGACCGCGCAATCGGCAGCGCGACGGTTTCACCATCGAGGGGCGCAACAGCAAGATCGTCTCCTACACGCAAGCGGGGCTGGAGAGCGGCCAGATCAAGGGCTTTACCCTGATCTGGCCGACCGGCGACGAGGATCGCCGCCAGCGCGTTCTGGCCGAGATGCAGGCCAGCTTTACCCGCCTTCCCGGCGTGCTGGACCCGGCCACGGCCGAGGACGCGCCGCAGGATATCGATCTTGTCTCGGGGCTTGAGGTGCGCAAGCCGCGCCTGTCGCGCTCGGGGTTTTACGTCGATGCAAAGGGCGCGGTGGTCACGACGGCGGATGTGGTGGAAGGCTGCGCGCGGATCACGATAGACGGCAACGATGCCGAACTCGTCACCAGCGACAAGGGGCTGGGGGTTGCGGTATTGCGTCCGCTGCAACCGCTGGCGCCGCTGGCGGTCGCGCGGTTCCGCCGCGATGCGCCGCGCCTGCAATCCGACCTGACGCTGGCGGGATATTCCTATGACGGCGCTCTGGGCGCACCGACGCTGACCTATGGTACCCTGACAGACGTGAAGGGGCTGCGCGGCGAAACCGAACTGTCGCGCCTGACACTGACGGCGACACCGGGCGATGCCGGCGGCCCGCTTCTGGACGCGACCGGACAGGTTGTCGGAATGTTGCTGCCGCCGGCGCAACAGGGACGGCAATTGCCGCGCGATGTCGGTCTTGCTGCCGATGCGGGCGCGATCCGCGATGTTCTGGATCTGGCCGGCATGACCGCCGATAGCGTCGAGGACAGCATCGCAGTGAAACCCGCCGATCTCGACCGTCAGGCGACCGGCATGACGGTGCTGGTCAATTGCTGGGAGTGACGGCGCGCGCTCGCGTCAGGCCCGCCAGAATTGTGCGGTCAGCATGACATAGACGGCCATCAATTCCAGCCGTCCGACCAGCATCGCCAGCGCCAGAATCCATTTCGCGGTGTCGTTGAGGGTCGAGAAATTGCCCGCCGGTCCGATGATCTCGCCCAGACCCGGACCGATATTGCCCATCGCCGTCGCCGCGCCCGAAAGCGAAGTGGTGAAATCCAGCCCCGTCAGCGCCAGCGCAACGGCGAACAGGCCCAGCGAAAAGATGAAGAACACGAAAAACACCATCACCGAATTCAGCACATCGGCGCCAACCGGCTTTCCGTCATAGCGCGGCGTGAATATCCCGTGCGGCGAGCGGATGCGCTGCAACTGGACCCGGATCGACGAGAACAGCAACTGATAGCGGAAAATCTTGATCGAACAGGTGGTCGATCCCGCGCATCCCCCGATCAGCCCGATGAAGAAGAACAGCGAAATCAGGAACGGTCCCCACGACATGTAATCGACGCTGGCATAGCCGGTGCCCGAGATGATCGACGTGATGTTGAACAGCGCCTCGCGCAGCGCCTGCTCCCAATGGTGCGGAAAGATCTGGGTCAACACCAACGCGACGATGGCCACGAGAACCGCGACCACCGACAGGAAAGCCCGCACCTGACTGTCACGCAACAGCGGTCGATAATCTCCGTTCACCAATTGCACATAGAGAACGAAGGGCAGCACGGCGAGAATCATGAAAACCGACGCCACGTATTCCGCCGGTCCTGAAAATGTCGCGAAAGACGCATCGTAATTGGCGAATCCGCCGGTCGAGACCGTCGTGAAGGCATGCACCGTCGCATCGAAGAACGACATGCCCAGCGTCACATAGCACAGCATGCACGCAAAGGTGAGAAACACATAGATCACCGTGATCTGCGACGCGATCTGGGTGGCGCGCGGCAAGATCTTTCCCATCGTATCAAAGGCTTCGGCGCGAAAGATCTGCATGCCGCCCACGCGCAGTTCGGGCAGGAACACCATGGCCACGACGACGATGCCGATACCGCCCAGCCATTGCAGGATACCGCGCCACAAGAGGATACCGCGCGGCAGGTCGTCAAGGCCGGTGATCACCGTCGATCCGGTCGTGGTCAGCCCCGACATCGCCTCGAAAAACGCATCGACAAAGCGCAATTCGGTCGCGCCCATCATCAACGGCAACGCCCCGAACAGCGGCAGTGCCACCCAGACGCCGGTGGTCAGAAGAAAGGTCTGCTGGATCGTCAGCCCTTCCTTGACGCCGTTGGAACATGACACCGCGATCAGGCCCCCCGACAAGGTCGTGATCACGCTGCTTTGCAGAAAAATATGCCAATGCCCACGGCCCTGCGCCAGATCGACCAGCATCGGCAGCACCATGGCCACGCCCAAGATGGCGACCAGCAGACCGATGACATATCCGACAGGGCGCAGATCCAACATGAGGCGCAGCGTTGGCGCGCCCGCGCGGGCCTGTCAAGACAGCGCCGCGCAAAACGCGCCTTGGGGTCAGCAAGGTCCGCGTTTGACCAGGCGTTTGCGGTTGGCACGGACCTTTTTCGACAGAGGCGCAATCGCGGCCTGCATCGCCTTTTCAGGAGCGGTTCCGTTCATGGTGGCCATCGTTCCGGCGATCATGCATTCCGTAAAGGCCGGCAGCTTTTCCTGCATCATCCTGCGGTTTTCGCCGCGCGGGACCGACCAGCCCCCTGACATGCCCATAATACGCATATTGACGACATATTGGGCGTCCTGCGCCAGAAGTGCCACATTCCAGCACAGTCGGGTCATGTCATGCACCCGTGCGATCATATCAAACATCGTTTTTTTCCTGCCGGCCAATCCGGTTTAGTACGTTCTAGCACAGAACGACAACCCGACCAGCAGAAATGCTGCACTGCAGCATCACCATTTGTTACCGAAGCAGGACCACGCCCTAGCCGACGTGGAACAACGTCGAAAACAGCTTGGGATCAATGCTGTCCGATGCGAATGTCTCGCCATGGACCAGCACGCTGACGGCATCATGGCTGTGCAGGCTTTCCTGATGGCTTGCGATCACGCGGAAATCGCCGATGCGCGCATCCTTTTGCAACTGTTCACAAAACAGCCGCGCGGCATCCTCGACAAAGATCGGATGGGCGGCGTTCAGTTCGGCAAAGGCCTGCTCGTCCTCACGCTTGACCATGACCTGGGTTTCGGTGGGCACGGCCCGGCGGCAAGCCTCGATCAGATCCTCGAACCAGAGGCAGGTGCCCCCCTGCTCCAGCGCCACCGACACCCGCGCGACCGAGCGCTGCGAATGCGGTGTGGCCAGTTGCCCCCGAGTCGCGCGCGCATGTTCGGACAGTTCCAGAGAACAGGGACAGGTCGAGGAATAGACATAGTCCAGATGCATGATCTTCTGCCGCACGCCGCCCCGCTCGACCAGTTCCAGCGCGATGTCGTAATATTGATACCCCGACAGCCCCGAACGCAGGCTGTCCATCTTCACCGGGAACGAGAACCGCATCTGGATGCGCGCGTCCAGACTGCCCAGATCGGTCTTGTAATCGTCCAGCGCCGCCTCGATCACCTCGAAGCTGAAGGTCCGTTCGCCATGCACATAGAAACTGCGCATTATGCGGGACATGTTGATGCCCTTCTTCTCGGCCTCGAGACTGACGGTGCCGGTCACGGATGTTTCCAGCGTCAGGTCGTCGCCGTCGCGGCGATGAAACCGGATCGGCAGGCGGAAGTTGGAAATACCCACATGCTGGATCTGTTGCCGCGCACCCCGGATCAGGCTGGACGGACCGTTCTGCAAATCCGGCAGACCAGCCCGATAATGGGTATCGACGGTGAAATCCGCCGGATAATCCCGCGAAAACGCCGGATAATCGACCACATCCGTACCCGGAAGCAACCGCGCGAGCGACGGGTCCAGCCCGGCGATCTGCTCGGGCGTGGCGGTTTTCGCCCAAGCCCGCAGCAGGTTCAGCGCCTCTTCGGCTTCGGTATGGTCCGGCGAGCGGTCCAGTGTTGCATTATGGACGTTCATCGAAAATCCCCTTGTCGCGTCTGATCCGTTATGTAGTAAATCACAGCCCGCATTGCCACGGCCTTCCTGTCATTATGTTTCAAACACCTGCGGATTCAGGCAATATTGCCGCGCGCAACGTCAAGGGCCTGACGGATGTCGCCAATCAGATCGGCCCGATCCTCGATCCCGACCGACAGGCGCACGAGGCCCGGCGTGATCCCCAGACGCTGCTTGTCCGCGTCGGGCAGGCGCTGATGGGTGGTGGTGGCGGGATGGGTGACGATCGTCTTGGCGTCGCCCAGATTGTTCGAGATTGCGGCGATCCGCAGCGCGTTCAAAAAGGCGAAGGCCGCAGGTTTGCCGCCCGCCAGATCCAGCGCCAGAACGGTGCCGCCCTGCCCCATCTGCGCGGTGCACAGATCGTGCTGGGCGTGGTTCGCCAGTCCGGGATAGATCACCCGCTCCAGCCCGGCCTCGGCCTGGAACGTCTCGGCAATGGCCAATGCGCTGGCCGCCTGCGCGCGTACCCGCAGATCCATCGTCTCCAGCCCCTTCAGCATGACCCACGCGGTGAACGGGCTCATCGCGCCGCCGGTATGCTTCATGTAGGGTTCGAGCGTCTTGCGAATGAACTCGCGCCGCCCCAGGATCACGCCACCCAAGGTGCGGCCCTGCCCGTCAATGTGTTTCGTGGCCGAATAGACCACCACATCGGCCCCCTGCGCGATGGCATCGGAAAAGACCGGCGTGGCGAACACGTTGTCCACGACCACCGTGGCACCGACCGCATGCGCCAGCGCCGAAACGGCGGCGATGTCGATCACTTCCAGCGTCGGATTCGACACCGATTCGAAAAACACGGCCCGGGTATCCGGACGCAGCGCCGCGCGCCATTGCTCCAGATCGGTGCCATCGACGAACGTGATTTCGACGCCGTACCGCCCCAGCACGTCCTCGAGCACATAGAGACAAGACCCGAAAAGCGCCCGCGCCGCCACCACATGATCGCCCGCCTTCAGAAGTGCGCTCAGAGCACCGTTCACCGCCGCCATGCCGCTGGCCGTGGCAAAGGCATCCTCGGCCCCCTCGATGGCGGCAATGCGCTCCTCGAACATGCGCACGGTGGGATTGCCGTAACGGGCATAGATGAACTCGTCCTCGCCCGCCGAAACGAACCGCGCCTCGGCGGCCTCGGCGCTGTCATAAACGAACCCCTGAGTGAGAAAGATCGCCTCGCTCAATTCGCCATATTGGCTGCGGCGGATGCCGCCATGCACCGCCTTGGTGCGTGCATTCCAGTCGTCGTCCATGCCTGTCCTCCGCCCCGGTTTCACCGGCGCAATGAAAAACCCCCGACGCGGCCAAGCGAAAGGGGGCTTTCATCCTGACCTTTTAGCGGTGTCGTTTTACGTGGCCCGCAATCCGGTAACAAATCGCCACGATGCCGCATTTCTTAACGCAAACGCCGCGCACCGGTCAAGCGCCGCCCCCCTGCTTCTTTCTGGTTTGAAATACCCCGGGGGCGCGGGGGCTGGCCCCCGCTCCTGCCCTTACGCCTCGTCCTTGGGGTCGATCATGTGGTGCTGCAGCGCCATGATCTGCCACCACAGGAACGCGAAAAGCGCCAGCGGAAAGCCGAATGTCTCGATTTTCACCCAAAGATCCGTGGACATCGTGCGCCAGACCACCTCGTTCGCCACCGCCAGCAGCGCGAAGCCCAGGCACAACCGTCGCGTCAGGATCATCCAGCCTTCTTCGCGCATCGGCATCATGTCGGCCATGACATAGGCCAGCCACGATTGCCGGCGCAGCAGCCCCAGCCCCAGGATGAGGGCAAACAGCCCGTATATGATGGTGGTCTTCATCTTGAAGAACCGCTCATCGTTGAACCAGGCCGTGAGGCCGCCGAAAAAGATCACGAGGAACGCGGTAAGGACCTGCATCCGGCTCAGCTTCCCCGTCAGGCGCCACAGCACCGCCATCGCGGCCAGAAGGATCGGGATGAACACGATCGTCGCCACGATGAAACCGGAATATTCCGTTCCCCACAGCGTAAAAGTCTCGTCGCGAATCGCGAGATAGATCAGGAAAAAGATCAGCGGCGGACCCAGTTCCAGAAGCTGTTTCAGGATCGGGTTGATTTCCCGCCGCTCGGGCGTGGGTCGGTCTTGCTGTGTCATTGATGCTCCTATCCGCCCAGTTCTACTATCACCGCGCCCGCCGCGATCAAGCCCATCAGCGCGATCCGGCGTGGTCCGACCGTCTCCTTCAGTACCAGCCAGCCGATCAGCGCGGCGAACACGGTCGAGGTTTCGCGCAGCACCGCGGCCTCGCCCACCTTGTCAAGCCGCGTCGCCAGCATGATCGATCCGAAGCTGAGCAGCGCGATCGCCCCGCCGGAAACGCCGCGCAGGGCCAGCGGGACAAGATCGGGGCGCACGGCCATGCCCCGCCAGCGTAGCACCGCAACGACCGGCATGACCAACCCGTCGAGCAGAAAGAACCACGCCAGAAACGTGAACGGGTTCGCCGTGGCCCGGATACCATAGGCGTCCCATGTGGTGTAAAGCGCCACGAAAAGGCCCGTCGCCAACGCCAGAATCAGCGCCATGTTCAGCGTATCGCGCGCCGCCTCCAGGTGGCGCAGGTTGTAGATCGCCAGACCGAAGATTCCCGCCAGCAGGACGGCCACACCCAGCCACTGCACGAATGTGAAGATTTCGGCGAACAACAGCCAGGCACCGATGACCGTGAACAGCGGCCCGGTGCCGCGCACGACCGGATAGACCACCGTATAGGCCCCCCGGCTGTAGGCCGCAGCCTGCAAGAACTTGTAAACCGTGTGAATGACGAAGGCGATGCCCAGTATTGACCACAGATGCGGTTCGGGCCATGGCACCACCAACAGCGCGACCGGCGCCGCCATCAGGCCGTAGGAAGCGTCGATCGCGCCGCGCGACAGCCACGGATCGTGGCGCCCCTTCTGCAATGCGCCGAAAATCGCGTGCAGAAACGCCGCGACGAGCGCCAGCACCAGCGCCAGATTGTGCCCGGCGGCAGTGCCTTCGAGGGAGATCAGCCAATCGCTCACGGCGGCGCGGTTCCGGATCGGGCGGCAGACCGCACGGCCGGCCGCGAATGGGCAAACGAATCAGGTGAAAAAAGGGGCTTACCGCTCCAGCCCGGTCAGGGCGGCGGCGAAATCGGCGGGTTCGAACGGGGCCAGATCGTCGATCTGCTCGCCCACCCCGATGGCGTGGATCGGCAGGCCGAACCGGTCCGCCAGCGCCACCAGCACCCCACCGCGCGCGGTGCCGTCCAGCTTGGTCATCACCAGCCCCGAGACATCGGAAATCTTTCGGAAGATATCGACTTGGCTCAGCGCGTTCTGGCCTGTCGTCGCGTCCAGCACCAGCAGCGTGTTGTGCGGCGCGCTCGGGTCCTTCTTGCGGATCACGCGCACGATCTTGGCCAGTTCCTCCATCAGATCGGCGCGGTTCTGCAACCGGCCGGCAGTGTCGATCATCAGCAAATCGGCGCCGTCGGCCTCGGCCTTCGTCATCGCGTCGAAGGCAAGGCTGGCCGGGTCGCTGCCCTCGGGCGCGGTCAGCACCGGCACGCCCGCGCGTTCGCCCCAGACCTGAAGCTGTTCCACCGCCGCCGCGCGGAACGTGTCGCCGGCCGCGATCACCACCTTCTTGCCGGCGGCCTTGAACTGGCTGGCCAGCTTGCCGATGGTGGTGGTCTTGCCCGACCCGTTCACCCCCACCACCAGCACCACCTGCGGACGCTTCGAGTAGAGCGGCATCGGCCGCGCGACCGGCTCCATGATGCGGGTGATCTCGTCGGCCAGCAGGGTCTTGATCTCGTCGGTGGACAGCTTCTTGCCCAAGCGGCCCTCGGCCATGTTGGCGGTCACGCGCAGCGCCGTGTCCACACCCATGTCGGCGGTGATCAGCAACTCCTCAAGCTGCTCCAGCATGGCGTCATCCAGCGTCCGGCGCGCCACCGGCTTGCCGCCCCGGCGCAGCAGACGGTTCAACAGGCCACCGCTCTGGGGCGCCTCCGACGGGCCGGGAGGGATCGGCAGCGGCTCCGGACCGGGCGCGGGGTCACCCGGACCCGGCACCTGTTCCGGCTCGGGCGGCGGCGTCTGATCGGGGCCAGGACCGGGCATCGGCACGGGGTCGGGCAGCGGCTCGGGCTCGGGCACCGGTTGCGGCATGGGGTCCGGTTCCGGCACCGGGGTCGGTTCCGGTGTCGGCACCGTGTCCGGCGGTTCGGGCACGGGCGTGGGTTCCGGCGTGGGCGTGGTATCGGGACCCGGCGGAACCTCCTGCGGCTCGTCGGGTCCGCCCTCCTGAACGATGGCGTCCAAGCCCTCCTCCAGACGGGAGGAGGATTTGAACAGCCGGTCCTTGAGCTTCGTGAAAAACGCCATGTCGATCCTCGCGGTTGTTCCCCATGACCTAGTGCGGAACACCACCTTTTGGAAGGGTCAGGCGGATGTCACGATCAATCGGCCTGACCGCCCCCTTCGAGGCTCTGGTCGGTGGCGTAGCTGCTTGTATCCTTCGTCGGATCGGCTGTCACCTCGTCCGCGAAATGCTTCATCACCAGCCGGATCGGGTTGGGCGCGGCCTGACCCAGCCCGCAGATGCTGGCATCGACCATGGTCTCGCACAATTCTTCCAGCAGCGTCTGATCCCAATGATCCGCCTGCATCAGCTTGACCGCCTTTTCGCAGCCGACCCGGCAGGGCGTGCATTGGCCACAGCTTTCGTCCTCGAAGAACCGCAGCATGTTGAGGGCAGCGGCCTTGGCACTGTCCTGATCCGACAGCACCACGATCGCCGCCGACCCGATGAACGAGCCGTGTTCCTGCAGCACGTCGAAATCCATCGGAATATCGCCCATGGACGCGGGCAGAAGGCCGGCCGACGGGCCGCCGGGCTGATACCCCTTGAACTTGTGGCCATCGGCCATGCCACCGCAGGCCTCGATGATGTCGTTCATGGTGCTGCCGGCGGGCAGCAGATAGACGCCCGGCTTCGCGACCCGACCCGACACCGAGAAACTGCGAAGCCCCTTGCGGCCGTTCTTTTCGACGCTGTTCAGCACCTCCGGCCCCTCGCGGGATATCCGCGCGACCCAGTGGAGCGTTTCGATATTATGCACCAGTGTCGGACGGTCGAACACGCCCACCTGCGCAACGTAGGGCGGACGATGGCGGGGCAAGCCGCGCTTGCCCTCGATGCTTTCGATCATCGCGCTTTCCTCGCCGCAGATATAGGCACCCGCGCCCCGGCGCAGGTCGATATATCCGGGCTTGACGATACCGGCCTGTTCCAGCGCGGCGATTTCGCGGCGCAGGATTTCCAGAACCGCCGGATATTCGTCACGCATATAGATGAAACAGGTCTCGGCCTCGACCGCCCAGGCGGCGATCAGCATGCCTTCGAGAAACAGATGCGGCGTGCGTTCAAGGTAGTACCGGTCCTTGAAGGTACCCGGTTCGCCCTCGTCGCCGTTCACGGCCAGATAGCGCGGGCCGCTTTCGGCGCGCACGAATCCCCATTTCTTGCCCGAGGGGAACCCGGCGCCGCCAAGGCCGCGCAGGCCCGCATCCAGCATCGTCTGCTGCACCTGCTCCCAATCGCCGCCTTTGCGCAGACGGGTCAGCGCGTCATAGCCGCCATTGGCGCGGTAGGCGTCCAGCGTTTCGTAATCGGGAATGTGCGCATGGGTGTCGTCGGCCTCGATCGCGGCGCGCACCTTTTCCGGTGTCGCGTGATCGATGTGGTTGTGGCCCAGCTCCAGCACGGGCGCGGTGTCGCAGCGGCCCATGCAGGGGGCGCGCAGCACCCGGACCTGCGCAGCGTCCAGCCCGTTTTCCAAAGCCGATTTCAACTCCTGCGCGCCGGCAAGTTCGCAGGCCAGCGAATCGCAGACCCGGATGGTCAGCGCGGGCGGCGGAGTCTCGTCTTCTTTCACCAGATCGAAATGGGCGTAGAAACTGGCGACCTCCCAGACCTCGACCATGGGAATGCGCATCTCTTCGGCCAGCGCGCGCATATGCGCCGCCGACAGGTGGCCGTATTCGTCCTGAATAAGGTGCAGATGCTCGATCAGCAGGTCGCGACGGCGTGGCGCATCACCCAGGATCGCGCGAACCTCGCTCAGCGCCTTATCGTCAAACTGCCGCCCCTTGGGCGTGTGCCGCCCCTTGCCCCGGCCCGATTTCCATACACCTTGCTGCGTCAGTGCGCCCATGTCGTCGCCCCCTTCTATTTTCGTTTGCGCTTATAACTTCATTTTGCACCGGCGTCAGGGTGAAAACGACAGAAATAAACGGCGTTGACCTCTCATAGTCGCTTGTGTTTCGAAAAACAGGTCGGCGCGGTGGCGCGCAGGGCCGCATTCTGCAAGAATTGAGGCATGCTGAAAACCGCCCTGATTCCCCTTTGCCTGATCGCCGCGCCGCTGCTGGCGCAAGCACCGATGAGCGCCGAGAGTTTCGAGTCCTATACGAAAGGCAAGACGCTGTTTTACGGCTTTGACGGCAAAGCCTACGGCGCCGAGCGTTATCTTGACGGGCGGCGCGTGGTCTGGTCGTTTCTGGACGGCAATTGCAGGGAAGGGATCTGGTACGAGGAAAACGGCCGGATCTGCTTTGTCTACGAGGATCGACCCGATCCGCAATGCTGGACGTTTTCGAAAGGTTCGGCCGGGCTGATCGCCCGGTTCGAGAACGATCCCGATGCAACGGAACTCTACGAGGCCGACGATACCGGACAGGAGATGCTGTGCCACGGGCCCGATGTCGGCGTCTGAGGCGGGCGCCGGTTATTGGGTATTTGCAACCAGAAAGAAGCAGCGGATCAGAACAGCGAGCCCTGATCCTGTGGCGGGGCCTGGCGCGGTTTGGGGGCGGGGGAGGTCCGGGGCGCGACGTTCAGCCGCCCGTCCGCGAATTGGACTTCGAGCAGCATGGCCTGTGACGCGGCGTTGCGGGTCGTGATCAACCGGCCGTTTTCGCGCACGACCGCATAGCCGCGCCGCAGCGTGGCCTCGTATCCCAATGTCGCGAGCAGGCGATCATGCGCCTCGATGCGGGTGCGCAAGGTGTGGATCCAGGTGAGTCCGCAGCGCGACAGGCGCTGCGAGAGCGAATCGAGCCGCGCGCGTTCGCGTGCGATGCGTGCCTCCAGCGGGCGCGGCGTCAGGCGGGCGGCCTGTTTTTCGTGGGTTTCGCGATGCGCGCGAAGGCCGCGTTCCAGCGCCGGGGCAAGGCGCAGGGAAAGGCGGCGCAGATCGTTGCGGCTGGCGGTGAGCAGACGCGCCAATGTCACCGGGCGCAGACTGCCTGAAAGGTCGGACAGATGCAGGCGGCGGCGCTGCACGCCTCGGATCAAGGCGGCGGGCAGACGGTCGGCGGCGATGTCCAGCCTCTGGCGCGGTCCGTCGAGCAGACTGTCGCGCCGGGGCAGGCCGCGCGAAAGGTCGCCCAGCCGCTGCTGACGGCGCGCGACTCCGCTGCGCACGGCGGCGCGGATGCGGGTGCCTTGCGATTCGATCTGCGCCAGCAGGTCGAGGCGCACCGGCACCGCCAGTTCCGCCGCCGCCGTCGGTGTGGGGGCGCGGCGGTCCGAGGCATGATCGATCAGCGTGGTATCGGTTTCGTGCCCCACCGCCGAAATCAGCGGGATCGCACTGGCGGCGGCGGCGCGGGCGACGATTTCCTCGTTGAAGCCCCAGAGATCCTCGACCGAGCCGCCACCGCGCGCCACGATGATCAGGTCGGGCCGGGGCAGCGCGCCGCCGGGGGTGAGCGCATTGAACCCCGCAATGGCGCGTGCGACCTCGGGCGCGCAGGCGGCGCCCTGCACGGCGACCGGCCAGATCAGCACCTTGCGCGGAAACCGGTCGCGCAGCCGGTGCAGGATGTCGCGGATCACCGCACCCGATGGCGAGGTGACGACGCCGATCACCTGCGGCAGGAAGGGCAGCGGTTTCTTGCGGGCCTGATCGAACAGCCCCTCGGCGGCCAGCGCCTTCTTGCGCTTTTCCAGCAGCGCCATCAGCGCGCCCTGCCCCGCGACCGCGACCTCGTCCACGTTCATGTTGTATTTCGACTGCGCGCCAAAGGCGGTGAGGCGCCCGGTTACCACCACCTCAAGCCCCTCTTCCGGTTCGACCGAAAGTCCTGCGATCTGCCCTTTCCACGTGGTGCAGGCCAGCACGTTGCGATCATCCTTGACGTCATAATAGAGATGTCCCGAGCGCGCGCGGAACACGCGCCCGACCTCGCCGCGCACGCGGAGACGGCCGAATTCGCCCTCGAGCGTGCGTTTCACAGCGCCGGAAATCTCGGACACGGTGTATTCGGGCATGTTCTGCCCCGGAGCGGGATCGTCGATCAGGTCGGACATGAGGCACCTTGTTTCGTATCTCCCCGCAGCCTAGAACGCCGCGCAGGCGAGGCCAAGCAGATCGGAGTGCTGCGCATGAACATCCTTATCCTTGGCGGTGGCGGGCGCGAACATGCGCTGGCCTGGGCGGTGATGCAGAACCCCAAATGCGACCGTCTGATCGTCGCACCGGGGAACGCGGGAATTGCCCGGATCGCGACCTGCGCGCGGCTGGATATCGAGGATGGCAGCGCGGTGGTCGTGTTCGCCGAGCAGAACGCCATCGACTTCGTGATCATCGGCCCCGAGGCGCCGCTTGCGGCGGGTGTCGCGGATCGGTTGCGCGCCGCCGGGATCGCGGTTTTCGGCCCGTCCGCGGCTGCGGCGCAACTGGAAGCATCCAAACGGTTCACCAAGGAAATCTGCGATGCGTGCGGCGCGCCCACCGCAGGATACGCGCATTTCACCGATGCCGATGCCGCCAAGGCCCACATACGCACCCAAGGCACACCCATCGTGATCAAGGCCGACGGGCTGGCGGCCGGAAAGGGCGTGATCGTCGCCACGGACGAGGCGCAGGCGCTTGCGGCAATCGACGACATGTTCGGCGGCGAATTCGGCGCGGCGGGGGCCGAAGTGGTGATCGAGGAATTCATGGAGGGCGAAGAGGCATCTTTCTTCGTGCTCTGCGACGGGGAAACCGTTCTGCCGATTGGCAGCGCGCAGGATCACAAGCGCGTCGGCGAGGGCGATACCGGGCCCAATACCGGCGGTATGGGGGCGTATTCTCCGGCACCGGTATTCACGCCCGAAATCGAACAACGCGCGCTGGAGGAGATCGTGAAACCCACCGTCGCCGAGATGGTGCGGCGCGGAACGCCTTATCAGGGGGTGCTCTATGTCGGGCTGATGATCGAGGACGGCGCGCCGCGGCTGGTGGAATACAACGCGCGGTTCGGCGACCCCGAAGCGCAGGTTTTGATGATGCGTCTGGGGGCGCAGGCGATGGATCTCATGCACGCCGCCGCCGAGGGGCGACTGGCGGAGATGCGCGTCAATTGGGCCGACGATCACGCAATGACCGTGGTGATGGCCGCGAATGGCTATCCCGGCGCCTATGAAAAAGGCAGCGTGATCGGCGGGTTGGAGGATCTGCCCGAAACCGGCGAACAGATGTGTTTCCACGCCGGAACGGCGCGGCGCGATGGCAAATTCGAGGCCGACGGGGGTCGGGTGCTGAACCTGACCGCGCGCGGCGCATCGTTGGCCGAGGCGCGGGCGCGGGCCTATGCCATGGCCGGAGCGGTGGACTGGCCCGAAGGGTTCTATCGCCGCGATATCGGCTGGCGGGCCTTGTGACATGATCGTCGGACGGCGCAAGAGAAGCTCGATCGAGCTGTTGTTTTCGCTGCGCGGATCGGTGGTGCCGCATATCCTGCCTTGGATCGGGGTGATGACGCTCTCGGCGGTCCTGGTGGTGTGGGTCAATGTCGCGCTGTTTCCGCTGCAACTGACAAACGCGTCCGCCTTTGCGGTGTTCGGCGTGGCGCTGTCGCTGTTTCTGGGTTTTCGCAACAATGCCGCCTATGAACGCTGGTGGGAGGGGCGCAAGCTGTGGGGACAGCTGATCGCCGACAGCCGCGCCCTCGCGCGCGAGACCGACCTGTTCCTGGCCCGTGACCTTGAGACGCGCGATGCCGTGCTGCGGCTGCAGATGGCCTTCATGCATCTGCACCGGCTGAACCTTCGCCATCTGCCCCCGGACGACGCGGCGCGGCGCTGGGCGGATGAATCGCTCATCGACGCCCCGCATCCGCCCTGCGCCGCGCTTGACCGGATTGCCGATGTGCTGGTCGCGGCCCAGCAGGCGGGGGATCTGGACGGATTCGGCGCGCGGGCGCTGACCGAACGGCTGGGGTCGATCACGCAGGCACAGGCGGGGTGCGAACGGATCGCGACGACGCCGCTGCCCTTCGTCTATTCGCTGCTGATCTATCGCACCTCGGTTCTGTATTGCCTGCTGGTCCCGTTCGGCATGGTCGAAACGGCCGGCTGGCTGACGCCGGTTCTGGCGGCTGTCATCGCCTATGTGTTCTTCGGACTGGCCGAAGTGACCGAGGAACTGGACCGTCCCTTCGGGGAAACCGTCAACGGGCTGCCGCTGGATTCGATGTGCCGCCTTGTCGAGATCAGCATGGCCCCGCATCTGGGGCAGGACCCGCCCGAGCCGCTGGAGCCGGTGAAATCCTATCTCAGTTGAGGATCAGATCTGCTTTTCGGGCATTGTGACGACCAGACCGTCCAGCGCGTCCGAAACCTTGAGCTGACATGTGAGGCGCGAGCGGACCGGATCGGGCTCGAACGCGAAATCGAGCATGTCTTCCTCCATGTCGTCCTTGGCGGGCAACTTGTCGACCCAGGCGGCATCGACATAGACGTGACAGGTCGAACAGGCGCAGGCGCCGCCGCAATCCGCTTCGATGCCGGGGATGTTGTTGTCGCGCGCACCTTCCATCACCGTCAGACCGGTGGGAACATCGACCACGTGTTCGGTTCCGTTATGTTCGATATAGGTGATTTTCGCCATGTTCGCAGCCCCCTTACTGGTGTTGCCCGACTCTCTAGCCAAGCAAGAAAGAAGGTGCCACCCATTTCTTGATGGTCATGCCGAAGGGTTGGCGGGCCGGCTTCAGCTGAGCCACCGCTTGCGGCGGCGGTAATGGCGCACGGCATGATAATCGACGCGCCCTGCCCCGCCCAGATAGAATTCCTGCACGTCGGGGTTTTCCTTGAGCGTCGCGGCGCGGCCGCTCATCACCACTTGGCCGTTTTCGATCAGATAGGCGGAATCGACGATATCCAGAGTCGCCGCCGCGTTCTGCTCGACCAGCAGCACGCCCAGACCGTCCTTGCGATTGATCTCGCGGATGATGGCAAAGATGTCCTGCACCAGAAGCGGCGACAGGCCGAGGCTGGGTTCGTCCAGCATGATCAGTTTGGGCTGCGTCATCAGCGCCCGCCCGATCGCCAGCATCTGCTGCTCACCGCCCGAAAGATACCCGGCCTTTGACCGCCCGCGTTCGCGCAGGCGCGGGAAATACTCGTAAACCCGGTCGCGGATCTCGTCGAACTTGCCGGATCGGCCGCCATGCCACGCGGCGATCAGGTTCTCGTCCGGCGTCAGGTGGTCGAAAACCCGGCGTCCCTCCAGCACATGCACGATGCCGCGCGCCACCCTTTGCGGCGCGCCCATGCGCAGCAGATCGTCGTCGCCGAACCGGATCGTCCCACGGGTGACCGCGCCACGTTCCGGGCCCAGCAGGCCGCTGACGGCCTTGAGCGTCGTGCTCTTGCCCGCGCCGTTGGCCCCGAGGAGGGCGACCATACCGCCCTCCTCGACCTCCAGCGAGACGCCCTTGATGGCAAGGAAAACCTTGTCATAGATCACCTCGACATTCTCGAGCGTCAGTTTCGGCATGCTCAGTTGCCTCCCTCATAGGCCTTGGCGCCGTCCTCGATCTCCTTGCGCACGATGTCCTGATAGGCCGCGCCCCAATCCGAGACCGGCTCCCATGCCTCGCCGTTCCAGCGCGACACGCGACCGGCGCCGCCGCCCTGATGATCCTCGGGCGTGATCGTGATCTCGGGCATCAGCCCCTCGGCGTCGAAATCCTTGATCTGTTCGAAACCGGCCTTCAGCTTGGTGCCGTCCAGCGGCGCGCCCTCGGACTCCAGCGCCAGCCGCGCGGCCTCGACCGCCACGGCCATCGTCGCCACGCCGATGTTGTAATAGGACGAGCCGACATTGGCCTTGTCGCCCGCGCCGTTGCCCGGTTCCACCACCTTTTCAAGGATGCGCTGGATGATCGCGGGGTCAGTGCCGCTGGACACCGCCTCGAAGCGCTTGACGCCGGTCATCACGTCCGCACCCACGTTCTTGGCGTCGGTTCCCGCCAGCCAGACCACGGACAGGATGTTTTCGGGGTCGATCCCGTTACGGATACCCTCGCGCACGGAAACCGATTGACCGCCGCCGGCCCCCCAGATCAGCACCGCGTCGGGCTTGTAGCGGCGCACTTCGGACCATGTCGCGCTCTGCTCGTTGCCGGGGCTGGGATAGGGAAATGCCTTGAGTTCAAACCCCTTCTGCCCGGCCAGATCCTCCAGCACCGGCAGCGGCTCCTTGCCGAAGGGGCTGTCGATATGGACCAGCGCGATCTTCTTGCCCTCAAGACCGCCATTGTCTTCCAGATATTTGATCAGGACCGTCGCCTGGCTCCAATAGGTGGCCATCATCGGAAAGACGTAGGGAAAAACGGTGCCGTCACTGGCGTCGCCACGTCCATGCAGCGCGGTGATCAATACCACCTTGTCCTTCATCGCCTGATCGACCAGCGCCCGCGAGACCGGCGTGGACAGGAAGTCGAACAGGATCGCGCCCTCCTCGCGGGCGCGGTTATAGGCTTCGATCCCGCGCTGGGGCTGGTTGCCGGTGTCGCGCACGATCGCCTCGAACTTGTGGCCGTCGATGCCGCCCTCGGCGTTGACGAGCGCCAGATAATCCTGCTGTCCCTGGTTATATTCACCCGACACGAAGGTGTAGACGGCGGTGAAATCCTGCAGCAGGCCGAACTTGATCGGCGCATCCTGCGCCATCGCCGCTCCGGTCCCAAGCCCCGCCGCAAGCGCCATCACCCGCGTTGTTCTGCGTAGCCAATTCATATGGTCTTTCCTCCCGTTTTTTGTTGCCCCGCTCGGGGCGTCAGCTTCTGGAATGGCGGAATGGCCAAACCAGAAAATACTTGCGGATGTTGTCGTAGATCTTCGCCAACCCCAGCGGCTCGAACAGCAGGAACCCGATGATCATCGCGCCGTAGATGATCAGCGGCAGATGCGCCATCAGGTTCTGCGACACGTCGAGAATGCCCGCCGATCCCAGCGCCGCGACAAGGTTTGTCAGGACGATGGGCAGCAGCAAAACGAACCCCGCGCCCAGAAACGAGCCGATGGCGGTGCCGAGGCCCCCGACCAGCACCATCGCCACCAACTGGATCGACACGTTGAAGCTGAACTGTTCCGGCGTCACCGCGCGGTAATAGCAGAACGCGAGCAGCGCGCCGGTCACGCCGCCCATGAACGACGCGGTCAGGAACGCCAGCAGCTTGTAGCGGAACGGGTCGACCCCGATCACGGCGGCGGCGAAATCCTTGTCGCGGATGGCGATCAGCGCGCGCCCGAAACTGGTGCGGCGCACATTCAGGAAAAATACCGTCAGCAACACCGCCCAGCCCAGCGCCAGGTAATAACGCGCCTCAAGCCCCGCGATGGGCAGGCCGAAAAACGACACCGCAGGCGTGCGCAACGTCGCCTGCGCGCCGCCGGAAATTGCGGGCACGTTGATGATGACCCAATCCACCAGATATTGCATCGCCAGCGTCGCCATCACCAGATACAGGCCCTTGACCCGCAGCGCCGCGAACCCGAACGCGGTGCCGATCAGCGCCGCCGACACGCCGCCCCCCAGCAGCGCCAGTTCGAACGGCAATCCTGCGCGCGTCATGTGGATGGCGCTGTAGGCCCCGATGGCCATTACCGCGGCGAAACCGAAATGCAACTGCCCCGCCAGCCCCATCAGCAGGGTCAGGGACAGGGCCGCCGCGCTCCAGATCATCCAGGGCAGCAGGTAACTGCCCAGATAAAGCGGCGACAGGAACAGCGGCGCGGCCAGTGCCAGCGCCAGCAGCAGGATCACCTGCCAGCGGTCGGCGGCGATGGGCCACAGCGCGCGGGCCGCCTGATAGCGGGTGTGATAGACACCGGAGAGGCGATAGAACATGGCTCAGATCCTTTCGATGTCTTCGCGCCCGAAGATGCCATAGGGCCGCACCAGAATGGTCAGCAGGATGATCAGCGACGTGACAACCTCGCGCGTGCTGCCCCCCACCATCGAGTCGAGATAGCCGGGGATCACGCTGCCGAGGATGCCCACCAACAGACCGCCGACCAGCACGCCGGGAATGGAATCGAGCCCGCCGAGGATCACCACCGCGATGGCCGGAAACAGCAGGCCCGACAGGGTCCAGTCGACCCCCTGCACCGACCCCCAGAGCGTGCCGGCCCCCACCGCCGCGATTCCGGCGATGCCCCAGCTCAGGCCGATGGCGCGCTCCACGCTCAGCCCCACGGCCCAGCTGGCCACGTGGTCATCGGATACGGCGCGCATCTTGGTGCCAAGCCGCGTGCGGAAGAACGCCAGCGACAGCCCGATCAGCACCAGCGCCAGCACGCCGCCCCAGAGATAGGCCCGGTTCAGGAACACGTCGCCGATGATGACCGGCGACAGGCCGACGCCGATGCTGAGCGGTTTCGGCGCCGCGCCCAGCACGCCGGGCACCAGACCGCGCAGCAGGATTTCCAGCCCCAGCGTCAGCATCACCACCATGATCACCGGCTGGCCGACCATGTGGCGCAGCAAAAGCCGCTCGACCAACAGGCCGAAGACGAACAGAACGACGCAGCCGATCAGAACCGCGATCCACAGCGGCAATCCCAGCGAGATGAAGAACCACACCGCATAGGCGCCCGCCATGACCAGCGTCCCCTGCGCCAGGTTCGGCACGCCCGCGGATTTGTAGATCAGCACAAAGCCCAGCGCGGCCAGCGAATACATCAGCCCGACCAGCGCGCCGTTCGCCAGAAGTTCAAGGAAATACCACATGTCAGCCCCTTTCCTTGCCCGCTTCCAGCGTCACGATCGACAATGTGCGTGTCATCGTGCCCTGCTGGCCGGTTTCGTAGGTGATGGTCGCTTCGAAATCGACGCTGTCGCGGCCATCGTAGATCGCGGCGATGATGGGGGCGTAGTTCTTGTCGATCACCCCCCGGCGCAGCTTGCGGGTGCGGGTGACCTCGCCGTCGTCGGGGTCGAATTCCTTGTGCAGGTTGACGAAGCGGTGCAGGCGCGGCCCCTCGGGCAGGTCGGCGTTGACCGCTTCGATCTCGTCGCGGATCAGATCGACCACCGGTTGCGCCTGCGACAGGTCGGCATAGGACGCATAGGCCACGCCGTTCTCCTGCGCCCATTGGCCCACGGCGGCGAAATCGATGTTGACGATGGCCGACAGGAAATCGCGCCCGGCCCCGATCACGCAGGCATCGCGGATATGGGGCGAGAATTTCAGCCGGTTCTCGATATAGGTCGGAATGAAACGGTCGCCCCGCGCGGTTTCGACCATCTCGGACACGCGGCCCAGCACCATGAGTTGCCCGTCATCGTCCCAGCGTCCGGCATCGCCCGTCAGCAGCCAGCCGTCGCGGAAAGTTTCGGCGGTGGCCTCCGCGTTCTGGAAATAGCCGTCGAAATTGTTGTCGCCCTTCAACAGGATCTCGCCGTTGTCGTCGATCTTGACCTCGACGCCGGGGAACGGGCGGCCGACGCTGGTCAGGCTGATGTCCTCGGGTTTCTGCGCCACCGCCAGCGCGCAATTCTCGGTCTGGCCATAAAACTGCCGCAGGTTCAGGCCCAGCGCGCGGAAGAACAGGAACACGTCCTCGCCGATCGCCTCGCCGGCGGTATAGGGCCGTTTCACCCGGCGCAGACCCAACTGGTCGCGCAGCGGCGCATAAATCAGCGCGTTGCCGACCCCGCGCCAGAGCCGGGCCGCGATACCGGGTTTGCGCCCCTCCAGCCGCCGCCGCTCCAGATCGATGGCGAAAGGCATGAAATGCTCGTAAAGCGCGCGTTTCAGGCCGCTTGTTTCGGCGATCCCCACCTGGATCCGCGTCAGCATCGCCGACCAGGCGCGGGGCGAGGCGAAATAAAGCGTGGGGGCGATCTCGCGCAGGTCGTGCTGTGCGGTCTCCTGTCGCTCGGGGACGTGCACGACGAAGCGCAATTCAACGGCGGCCGCGATGGAAAAGATGAAATCGCCGACCCAGGCCATCGGAAGATAGGCCATATGCGCCTCGCCCTGCACGAAATATCCCGCAGCCGAGGCATTGCGCACGGCCGCCAGCACATGGCCGTGTTTCAGCGGAATACCCTTGGGCGCGCCGGTGGTGCCCGAGGAATGCAGCAGCACGGCAATATCGTGGACGTTTGCCCGCTCTTTCAGGTCGCGCCGCAGGTTCGGCTCGTTCGCCAGCCTCTCGCGCCCTTGCGCCGCCAGATCTCTCAGCGCGACGACGCCGCGATCCTCCATACCGCCCAGCCCGCGCGGATCGTCATAGGCGATCAGCGCCAGATCGGAATGATCGTCGCGCAGCCCCATGAGCTTGTCCACCTGCTCCTGATCCTCGACGATGGCGGCGCGGATGCCTTCACGCTGCATCTGGCCGAGGATCTCGCTGGAGGGCGCGTCGGGATAGGCGGGCGACGGGATCGCGCGCAGGCAGATCGCGGCCAGCATGGCGAAATAAAGCTGCGGACGGTTGTCGCCCATCACCAGAACCACCTCGCCCGGTCCCACGCCCGCGCCCTCAAGTCCTGCGGCCAGTTCCAGAACGCGGGTCAGGTAATCGGCCCATGTCACCTCGTGCCAGATGCCGTGATCGCGTTCGCGCATTGCCACCTCGCGCGGGTGGTCGCGGGCATTGCGCTCCAGCGCGGCGATCAGGTGGTCGCCGTCCATCCAGTCGGGGTGCAGATGGGCCTCGTCGGGCATGACCACGGGATCATGCTGCATCGCGCTTGCCCCCGATATAGGCCTCGACCACCGCCGGATCTGCAATCGCCTCGGCGGGCGGGCCCATGGCGATGGGTTCGCCGTTGTTCAGCACCAGGATGCGGTTGCAGATGGCGGTCACGACATCCATGTGGTGCTCGATGATCAGAACCGTCACACCCAGTTGTTCCTGCGCGTCCAGGATGAAACGGACCATGTATTCCTTTTCCTCCTGGTTCATGCCCGCCATCGGCTCGTCCAGCACCAGCAGGCGCGGTTCGGCGCTGAGCGCGCGCGCCAGTTCCACGCGCTTCTGGATGCCCAGAGGGATCACGTCGACATGCTCGTCGCGCACGCTTTCCAGTTGCAGCAGGTCGATCACCTCTTCGACCTCCTTGCGGTGGGCGACCTCTTCGCGCCCGGCCCACCACGGATAGAACAGCGCGGCCAGCGGGTTTGGGCGCATGTAGATGTGGCGCCCCATCAGGATGTTGTCGAGAACGCTCATGCCGCGAAACAGCGCGACGTTCTGGAAGGTGCGCGCGATACCTGATTTGGCGATGCGGAACGGCTTCATGCCGGTGATGTCGTTGCCCTCGAACCGGATGGTCCCCTCCTGCGGCGGATAGAACCCGGTGATGGCGTTGACCAACGTCGTCTTGCCCGACCCGTTCGGCCCGACCAGCCCGAATATCTCGCCCTTGGTCACGCTGATCGACACGTCCTGCAGGGCATGCACCCCTCCGAACCAGCGGCTGACATTGCTGCAGTCCAGTATGCCCGCTTCCGACATCCGCGCCCCTCCCCGAGCCAGTGGCCGTGTCTCGCCACGCGATCACCTTAACAACAGGAAGCCGTTTGGCAAATGCCGCGACGGGAACCGGCACGACATTTTATCGGTTACATCCAGAGCGATGAAAACAGGAGGCGACCATGGCCAAGTTCAAGACCGGCGATCACGTGACCTGGAATTCCGAAGCCGGGCATGTCAGCGGCAAGATCATCAAGGTTCATACCAGCGATTTCCAGTACAAGGGACATACCCGCCGCGCGTCCAAGGACGAACCGCAATACGAGATCGAAAGCGACAAGACCGACCACATCGCCGCCCACAAGGAAAGCGCGCTGAGCCGAAAATCGTGACCGAACCGACATTTTACACGATCGGCCACTCGACCCGCCCGCTGGAAACCTTCATCGAGATGCTGAGTGCGGCGGGGGTAAGGCTGGTCGCCGACGTGCGCCGGTTTCCCGGATCGCGATCCTATCCGGCCTACAACAAGGACGCGCTGCCGGACTCGCTGCAAAAGCACCAGATCGGATACGCGCATTTTCCCGATCTTGGCGGGCGGCGGGCCAAACGCGGCGACATCCGCGACCCGCGCAACGGCTGGTGGCAGAACGCCAGCTTTCACAACTACGCCGATTACGCGCTGAGCGCGCCCTTTCAGACGGCGCTGGAGCGGCTGATCGAGACCGGCTGCGAAAAGCCGCTGGCGATGATGTGTTCCGAAGCCGTCTGGTGGCGCTGTCACCGCCGGATCATCGCCGATTACCTGATGCATCGCGGATACGAGGTGGTGCATCTGATGGGTCAGGGGCGTGAAGTGCCGGCCAAACCGACGCCCGCCGCCACCGATGCCGGAAACAACATGCTGATCTATCCGCCGCAAGACTGAACCGCGCGCGCTCGCCTCGCCCTCGCCGCCACAGGCGCAACAGGTATCGGGCTCAATTGTTGTATCCAAGATACAGTTTCAGGTTCCCCTTACGGTATTGTAGCTACTGCGACACTGCCCGGGGGGATACCAGTACACGCACCGCCCCTTGACTGCCGTTGCGGCATCGTTGCCGCCTTACACATGCGCTATCGCTGATGGGAAAGCACATGATCATTGCCAATGCCTCGCGACAGGAAAACCGGGCCGCTTCCGGGCGTATCCCCCCGCTGCCGTCGGCTGTCCGGGGCAAGGAACCGATGGCGCGCGATCACTTCCCCTTTCGTTCCGATCCCGCGCTGACCGGGCCGCCGGTGCTGCGCGCCACGGCAATCGCGCTGTCATTCGGTGCGACACGGGCGCTCAGGCAGGTGGATATCTCCCTGATGCGAGGCGAGGTGCATGCGCTGGTCGGCGGCAACGGCGCGGGCAAGACGACGCTGGTGCGGATCCTGCTGGGGGCCTTGCGCCCGGCGAGCGGCACTCTGGAAATCGAGGGCGACCCGGTCGCCTTCCGCTCGGTCCGGGATGCGATCGCGAAAGGGATCTTTCCGATCTATCAGCATCTCAGCCAGTTTCCCGATCTGACGGTCCGCGAAAACCTGGCCGCCTTCAACCTCGGCATGGCAGGCGGTTTTCTGGCCCGCAATGCGATGCCCTCGGACAAGACGATGCGGGGCTGGATGGATGAGGTCGGGCTGGCGGTTCCGCTCGCCACCCCCTGCCGCGATCTGTCCACGGGCGAGCGGCAGCTTCTGGAGATCGCGCGCGCCATCGCGCAGGAGGCAAAGGTGCTGGTGCTGGACGAACCGACGGCGGCGCTGACCCATGCCGATTCCGAGACCCTGCTGCAGACCATCGACAGGCTGCGGGCGCGCGGCACGGCCATCCTGTTCATCAGCCACAAGCTGGACGAGGTGGCCGCCATCGCCGACCGCGTCACCGTGATCCGCGATGGCGCCTGCACCATCGCCGGTGCGCCGATGGCGGGGCTGTCCACAGGCGATATCGTCATGGCGATGGTCGGCAGGGATGTCGCACCGATCACCGACATCGCGCCGCACCGGTCGGAGATCGCGGCGCAGATTCGCGGCCTGACGGTGCGGCGGCGCGCGGCGCCGGTCGATATCGACGTGGCGCGGGGCGAGATCGTCGGCCTTGGCGGCATCGTCGGCAGCGGTGCCGACCGGATCGCAGAATCCATCGCCGGTGCCACCGAACCGCCAGCGGGAACGGTTTGGGTGGATGGCCGACGGATCAAGGCGGGATGCCGCCGGGATGCGGTTGCCAAGGGTGTCGGCTTCGTTCCCACCGATCGCCTTGCCGACGGGATTTTCAGCATCCTCGATGTCTTGCAGAATACCTCCGCCGCCAATCCCGGCCTTCTGGCGCGCTGGAAGCTGCGACCGGCCGAGGCGGACGCGCAGGCGCGCCGCATGCTCGAACGTATCGGCCTCGTCCCGTTCCGCCTTGATCTCGAGGCGCGGGATTTCAGTGGCGGCAACCAGCAGAAACTGGTCGTCGCCCGCAACCTCCTGATCGACGGGCTGAAGCTGCTGGTCCTGTGCGAACCGACGCGCGGCGTGGACGTCGCCGCCCGCCGTGCCATTCATGAGGCGGTGCTCGAGGCTGCCGGTGCCGGCGTGGCGGTCATCGTCGCCTCCAGCGACATCGACGAGTTGCTCGGCCTCTGCCACCGCGTGCTGATCGTGCGGGACCACACCGTCACCGGCGCGTTCGCGCGAGGGGCAAAGCGTGAGCGCGTCATCGACGCCCTTGCCGGGGAAACGGCATGAGGACGCGCGCGGCGGTCCTGCGGCATGTGCCTGTCTCGGTGCTGATCGCGCTCGGGTTCTTCGTGCTCTGCGCGCTGTTCGTGCCGCGGTTTTCGAGCATCGGCAATCTGGAGAACGTGGCGCGCATCGCCTCGATTCTCGCGATTGCCGCCTGCGGACAGGCCATCGTGCTGATCCTTGGCGGGATCGACTTTTCCTTCGGGTCTTCGGTCGCGCTGGCGTCGGTCGTCACGGTGCTGTTGTTGCCGGTGGCAGGGCCGGTTCCCGCGCTGCTCGCCGGGCTTGTCACCGTGGCGCTGGTCGGCGTCGTCAACGGCGCGCTGGTGGCGGGCCTGGGTCTTCCGGCGGTGGTGGTGACGCTTGGCACGCTGATGATCGGCCATGGCCTTGCCGCCAGCCTTACCGGCGGTCTGCCCATCGACGCCGCACCCGGCGCCGCGTTCCGCTGGCCCGCCATCGGGCAGGTGCTGGGCGTTCCGGTCGCGGTGCTGCTCGCGGCCTTCGCGCTGGCCTGCCTTTGGGTTCTGCTGGCGCATACCCGGCTTGGCCGCCGCTTCTACCTGATCGGAGCCAATGCCAGCGCGGCGCGGCTGTCGGGTGTCGGCGTCAAACGGACGATCTTTGCGGGTTATGTCCTGGCGGGCATGTTCGCCGGAATCGCCAGCGTGATCCTGACCAGCCGAGTCGGCTCGGGACAGCCGAACCTGATGCCCGACCTGCCGTTCCAGACCATCGCTGCCTGCGCCATCGGAGGCATTCCGCTGACCGGCGGGCGCGGATCGGCGCTGCATGTGGCGGCCGGAGTCGCCATCATCGCGATGCTGAACAATGCGGTGGTGCTGTTGAATCATCCCGTCGCGGTGCAGCAATTGCTGATCGCGCTGGTGATCGTGCTGTCGGTGGTCGCGCAACGCCTTGCCGCGGGCGTGACCGTCGAGCGGCAGCCGTGGCTCAGGGTGGGCGAGCGATGAGGGCGCTGATTCACCGCCTGCTGTTCGCCCGCGCCGCTGTCGCCGCGGCCCTGCTGGTTGCGGTCTGGATCGTGTTCGGACTGCTGAACGCGCGCTATCTGACCTCGGGCAACGCCGCGAGCGTCGCCTTGCAGATGAGCGTTCTGGTGCTGCTGTCGGTCGGACAGATGTTCGCGCTGGCAGTGCGGGGATTCGACATCTCGGTGGGCGCGGTGGCGGCGCTGTCCAGCGTCGTGGCGGCGCTGGCCTGGAATGCGGTGGGCCCGCCGGGCCTTGTGGCCGGGCTGCTGACCGGACTGGTCGCCGGAACCGTCAACGGAATCCTGATCGCGCGGCTGGATGTGCAGCCCATCGTCACGACGCTGGGCATGATGATCGGTGCGCGGGGGCTGAGCCTGCTGATCAGTGACGCGGGACAGGTCGTGCCGATCGCGCAACCGCAAAACCTGCTGCACCTGGCCTATGGCAACTGGTTCGGCCTTGCCCCGCTGGCCTGGTTCGCGCTGGGCGGCGTGGCGCTGGCGGCGCTGCTGATCCGCTTCACCCTGCCGGGTCGGCGCATCCTGATGTTCGGATCGAACCCCGAGGCGGCGCGGCTGGTCGGCATGAACGCCACGCGCATCCATATCCTCGCCTATCAACTGGCCGGCGTCTTCGCCAGCCTTGCCGGTCTGGCGATGCTGGCGCGCACCGGTGCCGGGCTGCCGACCGATGGTGCGGGGATGGAGCTTCAGTCCATCGCCTCGGCGGTGATCGGGGGCACGCCGCTGTCGGGCGGTGTCGTCTCGCCGCTGGGCACGCTGCTGGGTGCGGCATTCATCCAGTCGCTGGGCAGTGGGCTGAACATGTCCGGCATCTCGCCCTTCACCGCCGAGATCGCGATTGGCGTCGTGATCATTTTCGCCTCATCGCTCAGCATCGCACCACAGGTGGTGAACCGGCTGAAACGTTTGTTCCACAGAAGAAGAAGGAAGTTGAGACCATGACCAGATGGATGACCACAATTGCGGCTTTCGCCCTGTCTGCCTCGGCGGTATCGGCGGAAACCATCGGCTTTGCAGTACCCAGCCTTGCCTCGTCGTTCTGGGTGTCGGCCACCTATGGCGTGCAGCAACAGGCAAAGGAGGCCGGGGTCGATGTGATCGTCACCGATGCCGGGGGCGATGCCAACGTGGTGCAGCAGATTTCGCAGATACAGGATCTGGTGCAGCGCGGCGTCGATGCCATCGTGATCGGCGCGACCAATGGCGATTCCGTGGCGCCGGTCATCGAACAGGCGCTTGCCGCCGGGATCAAGGTGGTCGGGCTTTCCTCGCCCCCCGCCAATGACGGGCTCAGCGCCATCGTCAGCGCCGATCATTACGACATGGGCAAGCTGCAGGCCGAGTGCATGGGCGCGGCGCTGGGTGGCAAGGGCGAGGTGGCGATGATGGCCGGGCCACAGGGCCAGACATGGTCGGACAGCCGCGCCAAGGGCTTTACCGATACCCTAGCTGCGGAATTCCCCGACATCACCGTGGTGGCCGAATCGCGCCTTGCCGACAATCGCAACGACGCCCTGCGCGTGGCCGAGGACTGGACGCAGCGGTTCCCGGATGTCGACGGGATCTATTCGGCGACCGACGACATGGCCGTCGGCGTCATCGGCGCGTTCGAGGCGGCAGGCATCAAGGACGTGGTATTCACCGCATCGAACCTCAGCCCCACGGCGCAGGATATGATCCGCTCAGGCAAGCTGCGTTGCACCTCGATCCAGAAGATCGTAGCGCAGGGGCGTGCGGCGCTGGATGCAGCGGTTGGCGCCGTGCGGGGCGAAGCGATCGAGACCAGCATCGTCACGCCGGCGCTGATGATCGACGCGGACAACGTCGATACCGTCGACCTAGGCGATGTGGTGGCCCCCGAAGGGTATCGCCCCTGATCGGCAAGCCTCGAAAATCTTTCGGTTTTACCTGCCGGTCCGGATCGCCATAGAGTAAGCCGCGACACCGGCACGGCAGGGAACGGAATGAACAAGGCAGCGCGGAACGATATCGTCGATCTTCTGGTGATCGGAGGCGGCGTCAACGGCTGTGGCATCGCCCGCGACGCCGCCGGTCGCGGCCTGTCGGTGGTGCTGGCCGAAATGGACGATCTTGCCTCGGCCACGTCCTCGGCCTCGACCAAGCTGTTTCATGGCGGGTTGCGCTATCTGGAGTTCCTGGAAATCCATCTGGTCCGCGAGGCGCTGGCGGAGCGCGAGATATTGCTGCGCTCGATGCCGCATGTCAGTTGGCCACTGCGTTTCGTCATGCCCCTGAACCCGGACATGCGGTTCGAATCGGGCACCCCGGTCTCGCGCCTGCTGGGGCTGGTCATGCCATGGACCAGGGGACGCCGCCCGGCATGGCTGATCCGCGCGGGGTTGTGGTTCTACGACCATCTGGGCAAGCGGCGCATATTGCCACCCACGCGCCGGGTGGATCTGCGCCATGACCCGGCCGGGGCGCCGCTGCAGGATCACATCACCCGCGCCTTCGAATATTCCGATTGCTGGGTCGATGATTCCCGCATGGTCGTGCTGAACGCGCGCGATGCGGCGGCCCATGGCGCGCGGATACTGACCCGCACCAAGGTGATCGCGGCGCGGCGCGAGGGCGGGCTTTGGCAGGTCACGCTTGAGGATCGCGCGACGCAGGACACCACCACGCTGCGCGTCCGCGCGCTGGTGAATGCGGCAGGGCCATGGGTGGAACAGGTGTTGCGCGGGCTTACCGGTATCAATGCCCGGGCCGGCGTGCGGCTGGTGCGGGGCAGTCACATCGTGGTGCGCCGCCTGTTCGATCACGACCGCTGCTATTTCCTGCAGGGCGCGGACGGGCGGATCGTGTTCGCCATTCCCTACGAGCAGGATTTCACGCTGATCGGCACCACCGACATGGATCACCCAGCGCCCGACGAAACCCCGCATTGCACGCGCGCGGAATCCGATTACCTGCGCGCGGCGGTCGGGGCCTATTTCAAACGGCCCATCGCGCATGACGACATCGTCTGGACCTTTTCCGGCGTGCGCCCGCTCTATGACGATCACGCGCGTTCGGCGACGGCGGCGACGCGCGATTACGTGCTGGAGCTGGACGCACCTCCCGAGGGCGCGCCGTTGCTGAGCGTCTTTGGCGGCAAGATCACCACCTATCGCCATCTGGCACAGGACGCCCTGCACAAGCTGGCGCCGCTGCTGGACAATGCCGCGCCCGACTGGACCGAGACCGCGCATCTGCCCGGCGGCGATTTCCCGGTGGACGGCGTGGCCGATCTGATCGCCGATCTGCGCGCGCGCTACCCGTTTCTCGACGCGGCTTGGATCAGGCGACTGGTGCGCGCCTATGGCACCGAGGCGCGGACAATGCTGGGTGACGCCGCCAGCGCCGCCGATCTGGGCGAGCATTTCGGCGCGACCCTGACCGCGCGCGAGGTCGATTGGCTGATGGCGCACGAATACGCGCGCACCGCGCAGGACGTGGTCTGGCGACGCTCGAAACTGGGTCTGCGGCTGGGCCGCGATCAGGTGGAACGGCTTGAGGCGTTCATGCAGGAGCGGTGCGTTACCTGTTGAACAGGAAATGCAGCACGTCGCCGTCCTTGACAGTATAGGCCTTGCCCTCGGCGCGCATCTTGCCCGCCTCTTTCGCTGCCTGTTCGCCGCCCAGCGACACAAAATCGTCAAACGCGATGGTCTCGGCGCGGATAAAGCCCTTTTCGAAATCGCCGTGGATCACGCCGGCGGCCTGCGGGGCGAGCGTACCGGCAGGCACCGTCCAGGCCCGCGCCTCTTTCGGGCCGACGGTGAAATAGGTTTCCAGATGCAGCAAGTCGTATCCGGCGCGGATCAACCGGTCCAACCCGGCCTCGTGCAGGCCCATTTCCTCAAGGAACATGGCGGCCTCGTCCGGCTCCAGTTGCGAAATCTCTTCCTCGATCCGGGCGCTGATGACGACATGCGCATTGCCCTGCGCGGCGGCCATTTCCGCGACGCTTGCGGAATGGGCGTTGCCCTGGGCGGCGTCCTCCTCGGCCACGTTGCAGACATAGAGCACGGGTTTGGTGGTCAGCAGTTGCAGCATCTTCCACGCCTTGGCGTCCTCGGCATCCACGGGCACGAGACGCGCGGGCTGTCCCTGTTCCAGCATTTCCTGCGCCGCCGCCAGCAAACGGTCCTGTTGCTGTGCCTCCTTGTCGTTGCCCTTCAGCTTGCGCACCAGACCCGCGCGGCGGCGTTCGATCGATTCCAGATCCGCCAGCATCAGTTCGGTCTCGATGGTTTCGGCATCGGCCACCGGATCGATGCGCCCTTCGACATGGGTGACGTCGCCATCCTCGAAACAGCGCAGCACATGGGCGATGGCGTCGACCTCGCGGATATTGGCCAGGAACTGGTTGCCCAGCCCCTCGCCCTTGCTGGCGCCTTTGACCAGACCGGCAATGTCCACGAAGGTCATGCGCGTCGGGATGGTCTGCTTGCTGCCGGCGATCGCGGCCAGCCGGTCAAGACGGGCATCGGGCACCGCGACCTCGCCCACATTGGGTTCGATGGTGCAGAACGGAAAATTCGCCGCCTGCGCGGCGGCGGTCCGGGTCAGTGCGTTGAACAGCGTGGATTTGCCGACATTCGGCAGGCCCACGATTCCCATTTTGAAACCCATTTCGATCTCCGCTGTGATGTCGGGGCCGCTTCTAGTGGGCCACGGGCAGGGTCGCAAGGCACAGCGGACGCACGTTCGCATTGCCGCCACGCCACACCGCGTTTATGAAAGGGGCGCAGAGACCTTCTCGGGACCATCAGATGAAACACCTCGCGCTTTGCGCCGCCCTTTCCGTCGCCCCGCTTGCCGCTCCGGCACAGGAAGTGGTTCTGGGCGCGGGATTCGCCGATTTTTCCGCGGACGAGGCGCAGGATACGGCGGTGATCAGTCTGGATTACCACCACGCACCCTTCTATTCGAACGGACGCTTCGATCTGGGTCCGGGAGGCGCCATCGAGATCGACGGCGAGGCCGACGCCTTTGTCGGGATCGGTCTGGTCGCGCGGTATGGCTTTGCCGAGCGCTGGTTCGTGAACGCCAGCATCATGCCCGGCGCCTATTTCGACGCGCGGTTGGGCAACGATCTCGGCAGCACCTTCCAGATCCGCAGCCTGCTGGGCGTGGGATATGACCTCAGCGCCACCAGCAGCCTGTCGCTGGCGATCAGCCACAAATCCAACGCCTCGACCGCCGACAGGAATCCCGGCGTCAACGCACTGACCCTGCGCTGGCACAAGAAACTCTGAACGCCCGCGCCTATTTCTCCGTCAAACAACGAAAGCCCTGCCCATGACCCGTATCGACGCCAAATTCGCCGACCTGAAATCGCGTGGCAAGAAAGCATTCGTTTCCTACGTCATGGCCGGCGATCCCGATTACGAGCGTTCACTCGAAATCGTGCGCGGCCTGCCGGAGGCGGGGGTGGACATCATCGAACTGGGCCTGCCCTTTACCGACCCGATGGCCGACGGCCCCACGATTCAGGCGGCGGGCCAGCGCGCCCTTGCCGGTGGCATGACGTTGCAGCGCACACTGGACATGGCGCGCGCCTTTCGCGAGCAGGACGACACGACGCCGCTTGTGCTGATGGGCTATTACAATCCGATCTACAGCCGGGGCGTCGATAAATTCCTGAAAGACGCGAAAGCGGCCGGGATCGACGGGCTGATCGTGGTCGATCTGCCCCCCGAAGAAGATGACGAACTCTGCATCCCGGCTCAGGCGGCGGGGCTGAACTTCATCCGTCTGGCGACGCCCACCACCGATGACGAACGGCTGCCCCGCGTGCTCGAGAACACCTCGGGCTTTGTCTATTACGTCTCGATCACCGGCATCACCGGCGCGGCCGAGGCGCAGGCCGGCGATGTCTCGCCCGATGTGGCGCGCATCAAGGCGAAAACCGATCTGCCGGTGGTGGTCGGGTTCGGCATCCGCTCGCCCGACACCGCGCGCGCCATCGCCAGCGTCGCGGATGGTGCCGTGGTGGGTTCGGCCATCGTCTCGCGGATCGCCGACGGGGCGCCGGTCAGCGACGTGCTGGACTTCGTGCGCGGTCTGGCCGACGGCGCGCATTCCGCCTGAACCTAGCCCTTGCGCCGCAGGATGTGCGTGGCGCGATAGGCTGCGACCTTTTCGTCGTTCTGGTTGAACACGTCATACTGCATCACCACCCGCCCGCGGTCGGGGCGCGAGGCCGAGGCGCGCGTGCCGATCACCTCGAACTCGACCCGCAGGCTATCGCCGGGCCGCACGGGAATGAACCACTGCACATTCTCCATCCCCGGTGAGCCCATCGACGATTCGGCCCAGACACCGCTGTCCAGCGCCAGACCAAAGGCCGTCAGGATGGTGTGAAATCCGCTGGCGATGATCCCGCCAAAGGGGGACGTTTCGGCCGCGGCGGCGTCGGTGTGGAACGGCTGGTTGTCCCATCTGCGCGCAAATTCGGTGATATCGTCCAGCGTCAGGCGGCGCGAAGGCGTCTCGAAACGCATGCCGTCCTCAAAATCGTCAAAGAACATTCCATCGCTCCGGCGGTTCGCGTCGCGCCAGCCTATCGCAGCGGGCGCGGCGTGCAAGCCATGAGCTTTCCGCAATTGATCGCAGCCTGCGGGGTTGATAACCACGGGGATGCACTCGCACGAAAAGGCCGCGCCATGCCCGTCATCACCGAAATCGAGGATCTCAAGCGCATCTATCGCCGCCGCGTGCCCAGGATGTTCTACGACTACGCCGAAAGCGGCAGCTGGACCGAGCAGACATTCCGCGAGAACAGCACGGATTTCGACCAGATCCGCCTGCGCCAGCGCGTCGCCGTGGACCTGAGCAACCGCACCACCGCCAGCCGCATGATCGGGCAGGATGTCGCGATGCCGGTGGCGCTGGCGCCGGTCGGGATGACCGGCATGCAGCACGCCGACGGCGAGCGCAAGGCGGCGAAGGCGGCCGAGGATTTCGGCGTGCCATTCACGCTGTCCACCATGTCGATCAACTCGATCGAGGAGGTGGCCGAGGTCACGACGAAGCCGTTCTGGTTCCAGCTCTACGTGATGAACGATCAGGATTATGTGCGCCGCCTGATCCAGCGTGCCAAGGATGCCGGATGTTCGGCGTTGGTGATCACGCTGGATCTGCAACTGCTGGGCCAGCGGCACAAGGATCTGAAGAACGGCCTGTCAGCCCCGCCCAAGCTGACGCCGAAAACCATCGCGAATCTGGCGACGAAATGGCGCTGGGGCATCGGCATGCTGGGTGCGAAGCGGCGCAATTTCGGCAATATCGTCGGCCATGTGAAGGGCGTTTCCGACGCGTCGCAACTGATCGCCTGGACCAACGAACAATTCGACCTGACGCTGGACTGGAGCAAGATCGCCAAGCTGATGGAGATGTGGGACGGCAAGGTGATCCTCAAGGGGATACTGGATGCCGAGGATGCGAAAATGGCCGCCGATCTGGGGGCAGACGCCATCGTCGTATCGAACCATGGCGGGCGGCAACTGGACGGGGCGCTGAGCGCATTGCGGGTGCTGCCCTCGATCCTGGATGCGGTCGGCGACCGGGTCGAGGTCCATATGGATGGCGGTATCCGCTCGGGGCAGGACGTACTCAAGGCGGTGGCGATGGGGGCGAAAGGCACCTATATCGGGCGCGCCTTCGTCTACGGGCTGGGCGCGATGGGACAGGCCGGCGTCACAAGCGCGCTCGAGGTGATCCAGCGAGAGCTGGATGTGACCATGGGGCTATGCGGAGTCCGCGATCTGGCCGATCTGGGCCGCCACAACCTGCTGATCCCGGAGGATTTCGAAGGCCGTTGGCAAGCGTGACGAAAAGCGCGGCCATGGCGCCGCAAATCCTCTTTTCAAGGACGCCAAGCTGGTCTATACGCGCGACTTCACGCGGGGTTACAGCCTTGGAGGAACCCCGCCCTTACATATTGGAGACTTATCATGGCTGGAGAGACCGCAGATCTTCACGCCCAGGAACGGACGGGGACAGGCAAGGGCGCCGCTCGTCAGGCACGCCGCGACGGCATGGTTCCGGGCATCGTTTTCGGGGGCGACATCGACCCGCTGCCGATCAACATCCCCTTCAACGATCTGCTGAAGAAGTTGAAAGCCGGGCGGTTCAAATCGACCCTGTTCAACCTCAAGGTCGACGGCCATGAGGACGTGCGCGTGATCTGCCGCGACGTGCAGCGCGATGTGGTGCGCGACCTGCCGACGCATCTGGACCTGATGCGCCTGCGCCGCGCGACCAAGATCAACCTGTTCATCCATGTCGACGTTCAGGGCGAAGAAGAATCGCCGGGCCTGAAAAGGGGCGGCGTTCTGAACCTGATCCGCCCCGAGGTCGAGCTGATGGTGACGGCGGGCGACATTCCCGAACAGATCTCGATCGACGTGTCCGGACTGAACATCGGCGACAGCGTGACGATTTCCGATGTCACCCTGCCCCAGGGCGCCAAGCCGACCATCGACCGCGATTTCGTGATCGCCACGCTTTCCGCACCGTCCGGCCTGCGCGCCGCCGAGGGTGAAGAGGACGAGGACCAGCCCGAAGCGGACGAGGTTCCCACCACGGAAATGGGCCCGCCCGACGACGAGTGATCGCGTCGAAAGGAAAACCGGAACAGGGCCCGCGCGGGCCCTGTTTTCGTTTGCGGTCAGCGCAGTTCCTGCACCGTTTCGAAGACCTCGAGATGCGGCGGCTCAAGATACAGGACGCGGCTGCCCCCGGCATCCTTGTGCGCGGCACGGAATGCCTCGGACCGGGTCCAGCCCTCGAAGGCGGCGCGGCTTTCCCATGTGGTGTGACTGGCATAGAGCACATGATCGCTGCCTTCAGGCCCGCGCATCAGGTGGAACGAGATGAATCCCGGCACCGATTTCAAGTGGCTGTCGCGCTTCATCCACAGGTCTTCGAATGCCGCGGCTTTGTCGGCTTTGACCTTGAAGCGGTTCATCGTCAGATACATCATGCTCTCCTGTCTTTCATTTCGCCCGTTTTCAGGGCATGTAAACGATAATCGGCTAACTGACGAGGTGCGCCATGCAACTGTTTGTCGGACTTGGCAATCCGGGCGGAAAATACGCGCGCAACCGGCACAATATCGGGTTCATGGCGGTGGACCGCATCGCCGCCGATCATGGATTCGGGCCGTGGAAGGCGAAGTTCCAGGGACAGCTTTGCGAGGGACTGCTGGACGGCGACAAGGTGCTGTTGCTGAAACCGGAAACCTACATGAACCGCTCCGGGCAGGCGGTGGGCGAAGCAATGCGGTTTTACAAACTGAAACCCGGCGACGTGACCGTGTTTCACGATGAACTCGACCTTGCGCCCGGCAAGCTGCGGGTGAAACAGGGCGGCGGGCACGCCGGCCATAACGGGCTGCGCTCGCTCCATGCGCATATCGGCGATGATTACCGGCGCGTGCGGCTGGGCATCGGGCATCCCGGCCACAAGGATCGTGTGTCGGGATACGTGCTGCATGATTTCGCGCGCGCGGACGAGGATTGGCTGGACGATCTGCTGCGCGGCATTTCCGATGGCGCGCCGCATCTGGCGGCAGGCGATGGCGGCCGGTTCATGAACGCGGTGGCGCTGCGCACGGCACCGCCGCGATCCTCGACCAGCCCGCAAAAAGCCCCCGACAAAGCCGGGCAACCCGCCCCTGCCCCGAAACCCGATACCGAAGCGGACGCACGCAATCCGCTGCAAAAACTGGTGGATCGGTTTCGTTGATCGCGCGTTAACGTCCGCCATGTCATCTTCGCGCGCAATCGCGATGCGCATTCCGCTGAATCCGGATTGAACAGGAAAACAACATATGCGCAGATTCGGTAAATGGCTGGGCCGCATCCTTCTGGTGCTGATACTGGCCATGGCCGCCGTCGGGTTCTGGAAGCGGGACGATATCTCGCGCCTGTTGGCGGTGAACTCGCTGTTCGACGAGGGCGAGATCGTCCAGAACTTCAGCCATATGGACAAGGCGTTCCTGACCGCGCCGGTCAGTCGCGGCAGTGGCTCTCCGACGGAATTGCCCCGTGGCCCGGATATCGCATTGCCCGAGGGCGCGGCGGACTGGATCGAACAACGCAGCGTGACCTCGCTTCTGGCGATGAAGGACGGCGAGATCCGGTATGAAAAGTATTTCCTCGACACCGGCCCGGATGATCGCCGGATCTCGTGGTCCATCGCCAAAAGCTATCTGTCCGCCCTGTTCGGTGTGCTGCTGGACGAGGGCGCGATTGAGTCCATCGACGAGCCGGTGACGAAATACGCGCCGCAACTGGTCGGCAGCGCCTATGACGGGGTGAGCATCCGCAACGTGCTGAACATGGCCAGCGGCGTGCGGTTTGACGAGGATTACATGGAATACGATTCGGACATCAACCAGATGGGCCGGATCGTCGCACTGGGCGGCACTCTGGACGATTTCACCGCTTCGTTCGTCGACCGCATCGCCGAACCGGGTAAGAAGTGGGCCTATATCTCGATCGATACCCATGCGTTGGGAATGGTGATCAGGGGCGCGACCGGGCGTTCGATCGCCGACCTGATGTCGGAAAAGATCATCGCGCCTTTGGGACAGGAGCGCGACGGGCTTTATATCACCGACGGGTCGGGCGCGGCTTTCGTGCTGGGCGGGCTGAACCTGACCACGCGGGATTACGCCCGTTTCGGACTGATGATCGAACAGGATGGACGATGGAACGGCCAGCAGATCGTGCCGGCCGACTGGATCGCCGCCGCCACAGCCCCCAGCGCGCCGACCGCGCCGGGCCAGACCGGATATGGCTATCAATGGTGGGTGCCCGAAGGTGCTGCAGAGGGTGAATTTTTCGCGCGGGGGATATATGGTCAGTATCTCTATATCGACCAGACCCGCGACGTGGTGATCGTCGCCACCGGCGCCGACCGTCAGTTCCGCGAACCCGGCGTGAACGAGGCCAACATCGCCATGCTGCGCAAGATCGCGGCCAGCCTGTAAGGAGGTATCGCCATGTTTCCCGACGACAGCATCAATGTTCTGGGCGGCGCGCTGACGCCCTGCTCGTCCGATCCGGTGACCGGATTTTTCCGCGACGGACATTGCAACACCTGCGCCGAAGATCGCGGCAGCCATACCGTCTGCGCGGTGATGACCGACGAATTCCTGGCGTTCTCGAAATACCTCGGCAACGACCTGTCGACGCCGCGGCCGGAGTTCCAGTTTCCCGGCCTGAAGGCCGGCGATCAATGGTGCCTATGCGCCGCGCGGTTCCTTCAGGCCTATGACGAGGGCTGCGCGCCGCGTCTGCGCCTCAGCGCCACCCATTTGCGCGCCCTCGAGATCGTGCCGCTGGACGCGCTGGAAAGCCGCGCAATCGACTGAGAAAACCGCTATATCGCGTCGCTCATGTCAAAGCCCAGCGCGCGCGCCACGGTAAAGATATCCTTGTCGCCACGACCGCACATATTCATGCAGATCAGGTGATCGGCGGGAAGGTCCGGGGCGATCTTCATCACATGGGCCAGTGCATGGCTGGGTTCCAGCGCGGGGATGATCCCTTCCATGCTGCAACTCAACTGGAACGCCTCCAGCGCCTCGGCATCGGTGATCGACACGTATTGCGCGCGCCCGATGTCGTGCAGCCAGGAATGTTCCGGCCCGATCCCGGGATAATCCAGTCCCGCGGAAATCGAATAGCCTTCGAGGATCTGCCCGTCATCGTCCTGCAACAGATAAGTGCGATTGCCGTGCAGCACACCAGGCCGCCCGCCGGTCAGGCTTGAGCAATGTTCCATCTTGTCGTTGACACCCTTGCCCCCGGCCTCGACCCCGATGATGTTCACCGATTTGTCGTCGAGGAACGGATAGAACAGGCCCATCGCGTTCGACCCGCCCCCGACGCAGGCAATCACCGTGTCGGGCAGACGCCCCTCGGCGGACTGCATCTGTTCGCGGACCTCCTTGCCGATGATGCTCTGGAAATCGCGCACCATGGCGGGATAGGGATGCGGACCGGCCACCGTGCCGATGCAATAGAACGTGTCGCGCACGTTTGTGACCCAATCGCGCAACGCATCGTTCATCGCATCCTTGAGCGTGCCGCGCCCCGAGGTCACCGGGATCACCTCGGCCCCCAGAAGACGCATGCGGAACACGTTGGGCGCCTGTCGCTTGACGTCATGCGCGCCCATATAGACCACGCATTTCAGGCCGAACTTGGCGCAGACGGTTGCCGTGGCGACGCCGTGCTGGCCCGCGCCCGTCTCGGCGATGATGCGGGTCTTGCCCATGCGGCGGGCCAGAATGATCTGGCCCAGCACGTTATTGATCTTGTGCGCGCCGGTATGGTTCAACTCGTCCCGCTTGAGATAGATTTTCGCGCCACCCAGATGCGCGGTCAGGCGCTCGGCATGATAAAGCGGGCTGGGACGACCGACATAATGGGTCCAGAGATCGTGCATCTCGGCCCAGAAACTGTCGTCGGTCTTGGCGTTTTCATACTCCTTCTCAAGGCGCAGGATCAGCGGCATCAGCGTTTCGGATACGAACCGCCCGCCGAAATCGCCGAACCGGCCCTTTTCATCGGGGCCGGTCATGAAGGAATTGAAAAACTCGTTCGCCATTGCGTCCTCCGCCATCGGGTCAGAAGGCGTTTATACCGGTTGTGCAGGCGGGGTAAAGCGGCGCGCTCAGCCTTTGGCGGGTTCCGCCGTCCGCAGGGCCTGCACGAAATCGCGCATCAGTGCACCGTCCTTGACGCCCGGCGCGCTTTCCACGCCCGAGGAGACATCGACCTGCTGCGCGCCGGTCATCCTCACCGCCTGCGCGACATTGTCGGGCGTCAACCCGCCCGCCAGCATCCACGGCACCGGCCAGCGGCGATTGGCGATCAGCCGCCAGTCAAAGGCCAGCCCGTTGCCGCCAGGCAGATTGGCGTCTTGCGTCGGTTTGGCATCGACAAGCAATTGATCGGCCACCTGCCCGTAGGTGTCCAGGGCCGCGAGGTCGTCCTCATCAGCGACGCCGACGGCCTTCATCACCGGCAGGCCGAAACGGGCGCGGATCACGGCGACGCGGTCCGGCGTTTCCTGCCCGTGCAGTTGCAGCATGTCGAGCGGCACCGTGCCCACCAGCCGATCCAGCATCGCGTCGTCGGCATCGACGGTCAACGCGACGCGGCAGATGCCTTCAGGCACGGTCGCCGCCATGAAGGCGGCATCCTCCAGTGCCACGTTTCGGGGCGAGCGCGGGAAGAACACGAACCCGACATAGCGCGCACCGGCCAGGATCGCGGCGGGAATATCCGCGTTTTGCGTCAGGCCGCAAATCTTGACCTCAACTCCGCCGGGCATGGGCCGGAGTCGTGTCGTCGAGAATCGCCAGAACCTCGTCCTGACCTTCGTGCTTCTGTTCCTTCAGGTGGCCGACCTGGCGCTCCAGCTTGCGCACCTCGCGGTCCTTTACGGCGGCCCGGCGGCGATGTTTGTATTCGCGCATCCATTCCCAGACAAAGCCGATGATCAGCCCGACGATGATCCCGCAGAGAATCACCAGAAACAGCGGCAGGGTCAGCGACAGGTTGAAGCCGACCAGTCCCGCCAGCGCATCGGGCATCAACTGGACAGTGACGAATTCGCGATTGGCCAGCGACACCGACACGAGGACGATCGCCAGCAAGGCCAGCAAGGCATAGCGGATGTAACGCATTTATCTACTTTCCGTTCAGGCGGTCCCGCAGCAACTTGCCGGTCTTGAAGAAGGGGACGTGTTTTTCTTCCACATGCACGGTTTCGCCGGTTCTGGGGTTGCGACCGATCCGCGCGTCGCGCTTTTTGACCGAAAACGCACCGAAACCACGCAATTCGACCCGGTCGCCACGGGCCATGGCGTTGGTGATCTCATCGAATACCGTGTTCACGATCCTTTCGACATCCCGTTGATAGAGATGCGGGTTTTCATCTGCAATCTTCTGAATCAATTCCGACCGGATCATGGTTAGGACCTCCCAGGGGCAGCAAGATTGGCACATTGCTTTTGCCCGTGACTATACGGAGAAACTTCGGAATCCGAAACCGGAACTATTGGAGTTTGCAGGATATTTCTGTCGGCGTCGCAAAATACCGGTTGCGCCACCCGGTTCGGCGGCAAAAGGCGCGCCCGCGACCGTTTTCGCCGGCATCCGGCCCCCTGGCCCGATTCGCGATGCGAAAACGGCCCCGCACGCGGATGCGGGGCCGTTTCCATTTCAGGTCAGCGCCTGACCGATCACTCGTCGCCCTTGAGCGCGGCACCCAGGATATCGCCCAGGCTGGCGCCCGAGTCGGAGCTGCCGTATTGCTCGACCGCCTCTTTTTCCTCGGCGATCTCGCGGGCCTTGATCGACATGCCCAGACGACGGGTCTTGGCGTCCACGTTGGTCACGCGAACATCGACCTTGTCACCCACGCTGAAGCGTTCGGGACGCTGTTCCGAGCGGTCGCGCGACAGGTCGCTGCGGCGGATGAAGGCCTTCATGCCCTCGTATTCCACCTCGATCCCGCCATCCTCGATCGCGGTGACGGTAACCGTCACGACCGAGCCGCGCTTGACGCCGCCGACGGCCTCGGAGAACTTGTCGCCGCCCAGTGCCTTGATCGACAGGCTGATGCGTTCCTTTTCGACATCGACTTCGGAGACGACGGCCTGCACGATGTCACCCTTGCGGTATTCCTGCATGGCCTCTTCGCCGCGCTGGTCCCAGCTGAGGTCGGAGAGGTGCACCATGCCATCGATATCGCCTTCCAGCCCGATGAACAGGCCGAATTCGGTGATGTTCTTGACCTCGCCCTCGACCTGCGTGCCGGAGGGGTGGGTTTCTGCAAACACCTCCCACGGATTGCGCATGGTCTGCTTGAGGCCCAGCGAAACGCGGCGCTTGGCCGGGTCGATCTCCAGCACCATGACCTCGACCTCCTGGCTGGTCGAAACGATCTTGCCGGGATGGACGTTCTTCTTGGTCCAGGACATTTCCGAAACGTGCACCAGACCCTCGACGCCCGGCTCGAGCTCGACGAACGCGCCGTAATCGGTGATGTTGGTGACGCGGCCCTTGTGGACGCTGGACAGCGGATATTTCGCGCCCACCAGATCCCACGGATCTTCCTGAAGCTGCTTCATGCCCAGCGAAATACGATGGGTTTCCTTGTTGATCTTGATGACCTGAACCTTGACGGTCTCGCCGATCGACAGGATCTCGCTGGGATGATTGACCCGGCGCCATGCCATGTCGGTGACGTGCAACAGCCCGTCCACACCGCCCAGATCGACGAACGCACCGTATTCGGTGATGTTCTTGACCACACCGTCCACAGCCTGACCCTCATGCAGGTTGGCGATGACCTCGGCGCGCTGTTCGGCGCGGCTCTCTTCCAGGATGGCGCGGCGCGACACCACGATATTGCCACGGCGGCGGTCCATCTTGAGGATCTGGAACGGCTGTTTCAGACCCATCAGCGGGCCGGCATCGCGCACCGGGCGCACATCGACCTGGCTGCCGGGCAGGAACGCCACAGCGCCGCCCAGATCGACGGTAAAGCCACCCTTGACGCGGCCGAAGATGGCGCCCTCGACGCGCTCTTCGTCGGCATAGGCCTTTTCCAGACGGTCCCACGCGGCTTCGCGGCGGGCCATTTCACGGCTGATGACGGCCTCGCCCCGAGCGTTCTCGGCGGAGCGCAGATAAACCTCGACCTCGTCGCCCACTTCGATTTCGGGCGCCTCGCCGGGGTTTGCGAATTCCTTGAGATCGACGCGGCCTTCCATCTTGTAGCCGACGTCGATGATGGCCTGGCCCGCCTCGATGGCGATGACCTTGCCTTTGACGACAGACCCTTCCTCGGGCGTGTCCATTTCGAAGCTTTCTTCAAGGAGTGCTTCGAACTCCTGCATGGATGCGTTAGCGGACATGTATAAGTCGTTTCCTATCTTTTTGCATTTTTCCGGCCGTGCGGTTGTCTCCGCCGGTCTTTCGAGATTTCGTTGGTCAGCGGAGCCGCAAAACAAAGAGGGCCGGACGGTCCGACCCTGCTCAACCCATGTCTTGCGATGTTTTCCACCTTTGCGACAGGGTCGCCTATAACGCGTTATGGCACCGCAGGCAAGCCACAAGAGGAACGGGCGGGTCATCGTGTCGCCAGCCGTAGCATGGCGCCGGCATTGCCCTACGGGCGGTCCTGCATCCGCATTTCGACGGCGGCGATCGCGGCCTCGACCGCCTGCGCGATGGTCATGGCGGAAGTGTCGATGGTCACCGCGTCGTCGGCGGCTTTCAGCGGCGCTTCGGACCGGGACATGTCGCGTTCGTCGCGGGCATGAACCTCGGCCAGAACGGCATCGCGGGTGGTCTGCACACCGCGTTCGGTCAGTTCCTCGAACCGGCGGCGGGCACGGACCTCGGGAGAGGCGGTGATGAACAGCTTGGCCTCGGCGTCGGGGCAGATCACGGTGCCGATATCGCGCCCGTCCACCACCGCCCCGCCCGAGCGGCGGGCAAACGCGCGCTGGAAATCCACCAGAGCGGCGCGCACCTCGGCGATCACCGCCACCTTGCTGGCCGCGTCGGCCACGGCCGAGCCGCGCAGGTTTGTCGCGTCAAGATCCGCAGCCACCAGCGCGCGCGCCGCCTCGACCGCGTCGGCGCCGGTCAGCGTGCGCGCACCGACCGCGCGATAAAGCAGGCCGGTATCCAGATGCGCAAAGCCGAAATGGTCCGCGACCGCGCGGCTGATCGTGCCCTTTCCGGCTGCGGCGGGGCCGTCGATTGCGATGGTGAATGCCATTCTGCCTCCGTTCAGCAGGGTTCGCGGCGGATCGTCGCGCCCAGATCGGCCATCAGCGATTCGAAGACCGGGAATGACGTCGCGATCGGGCCACCGTCATCTACGGAAACCGCCTGTCGCGCCGCCATGCCCAGAACCAGGAACGACATGGCGATGCGGTGATCCAGATGGCTGGCGCAGACCCCTGCCCCGGTCACGCTGCCCGGGCCGGCGCCATCAACCGCGAACCAGTCCTCGCCCTCGTCCACGGTGACACCGCAGGCGCGCAGGCCCGTGGCCATCGCGTCGATCCTGTCGCTTTCCTTGACGCGCAACTCGCCCACACCCGTCATCACGGTGCGTCCCAGCGCATTGGCGGCGACGACCGACAGGATCGGGTATTCGTCGATCATGCTGGCGGCGCGGTCGGCGGGCACCTCGATCCCCCTCATGTCGGGCGAAAACCGCGCGCGCAGGTCGGCCACCGGTTCGCCACCTTCCTCGCGCAGGTTCTCATAGGTCAGATCCGCGCCCATCTCGCGCAGTGTTTCGAACAGCCCGGCCCGTGTCGGGTTCAGCCCGATCCCCGGCACCAGCACGTCCGAGCCGGGCACGATCAGCGCGGCGCAGACGGGAAAGGCGGCGCTGGAGGGATCGCGCGGCACGGCGATGCTCTGGGGCCGCAATTCGGGCTGACCGGTCAGGGTGATGGTGCGGCCCTCCGCGCCATCCTCGACGATGATCTCGGCGCCGAAGGCCGTCAGCATCCGTTCGGTGTGATCGCGCGTCGCCTCGCCCTCGATCACCACGGTTTTCCCCGGCGCATTCAGCCCCGCCAGCAGCACCGCCGATTTCACCTGCGCCGATGGCACCGGCAGGACATAGCGCACCGGCAGCGGATCGGCCGCGCCGATCAGCGTCATCGGCAGCCGCCCGCCCGAACGCCCGACCGCCTGACACCCGAACAATGCCAGCGGATCGGTCACGCGCGCCATGGGGCGCGAATTGAGACTGGCATCGCCGGTGAATGTCGCAACGATGGGCGAAGTCGCCATCGCCCCCATGATCAGCCGCACGCCGGTGCCGGAATTGCCGCAATCGATCACCTGGTCCGGTTCGGCAAAGCCGCCGACGCCGACGCCCCGCACCGTCCATTCGCCGCCACCATGATCGGTCACCTCGGCCCCGAAGGCCCGCATGGCGCGGGCGGTATCGATCACGTCCTCGCCCTCCAGCAAGCCGGTGATGCGGGTCTCGCCCAGTGCCAGCGCCCCAAGGATCAGCGCGCGGTGCGAGATCGACTTGTCCCCCGGCACCTCGGCCACGCCGGTCAGGGGGCCGCAGGGCGCGGAGGTCATCGGGATCGGAGCGGCGTTGGCGGACATGGCATATCCTTGGATCAGGGTATCCTTGCGCTTAGCGAATTGCCGCCCGCCGGTCCAGCCCTCGCGCGTCAGGCCTCGCCCAGCCAGCGGCGGGGGTTTTCGTGGGCGATGCGGTGAAACAGGCACTCGCCCAAGGCATCACGCAGCCGGATCGACATCGCCTTTTCCGAAAGCGCCTCCTGCCGGGTCATGTAGAAATCCGATCCGAAAAGAACCTTCTCCTGCATAAGTTTATCGGTCAGGAACATCCGCAACAGGGGGATCCGCTCTTCGAAATTGAAGATGGTATAGCTGACATCGGTGTAGAGATTGGGATAGTCGCCGCAGCTGATCATGTCGTCGATCACCGATACCCAGTTCCGCTGGCGCGCGGAGGGATCATCGGGATCATAACCGTCCTGCAGATGCGCGATCCAGTCGGCATCGCCGCCGAAATGCGCCAGACACAGGCGCAGCGCTTCGAACTTGCGCAGGATCGGCACATAGGCGGCGGGCTTTGTAACGGCATTGATCCGGTCCTGATTCCAGCCCTTGCGATGGACGCCGCCGCGCGAACAATGGGTCATCACCGGGATGTCGTGTTCGATGCAGAGCGGATAGACCTGCTGCATCAACACCGGATGATCGGGCGCAAAGCCGAGACTGGGATAGATCTTGACCCCGCGAAAGCCCAGCACCTCGATGCAGCGGCGCAATTCCTGCGCGGCCTCGGGCCGTTCGGGGTGGATCGTGGCAAAGGGGATCACCTGTGGCCCGTAATCCACATCGCGCGCCAGGGCGGCCAGTTCGTCATGCTGCGCCGGAAGGTCGGTCTGCACCGGGCCATGGCCCGATGGCGCCATGTCCATCGGCAGCACCACGAATCGCGTCGTGCGCGGATAGTAATGCAGCAATTCGCGAAATACGGCGCGCTGGCTGTCGCGGCTGCCGGTGCGGTGGAAATCCTCCAGCCGTTTCAGGAAGGTGGTGACGCGGTCATAGGCCGTCAGCGACGACAGCCAGCGCAGGAATTGCAGCAGCCACGGCGCGGCGCGGAACACCCGCACAAAGGGGTGCGGGTAATCGCGTGGGGCATGAGCGGTGGTAAAGGTGTGGACGTGGCAATTGACCATCTCGGTTTTCGGCATGGCGGCCTCCGTTTGAAATGTTCTGTTTCAAATGCGGCCAGTATAACACGAAAACCGATCAGAACCTGCGCCGGAAGGTCAAGTAGTGCGGCACGCGCCCCTCGCGCAGCGCCTTTTGTTCATAGCGCGTGGACAGCCAGTCATCCCACGGCTTGCGCCAATCGGCGGGACTTTCGGCCAGCCAGTCGAACCCGGCGCGCGGCACCTCTTCCAACGCTTGGCGCACGTAGTCGGGGATATCGGTCGCAATGCGCAGGGTCGCCCCCGGCGCCATCGCGAGGGCCAGCGGCTCCAGATGTTCCGGCGTCACGAATCGGCGGCGGTGATGGCGTTTCTTGGGCCAGGGATCTGGATAGAGCAGGAACGCGCGTTGGACCGATTGCGCCGGCAGCACGTCCATCAGATCGCGCACGTCGCCCGGATGCACCGCCAGATTGGTGACGCAGGCGCGGCGGATCTTGCCCAGCAGCATCGCCACGCCGTTGATATAGGGCTCGGCGCCGATGATCCCGACACCCGGGTTTTGCGCGGCCTGATGCACCAGATGCTCGCCCCCGCCAAAACCGATCTCCAGCCATAGCGGTCGCCCGCTGAACAGCGCCTGAACGTCAAGCGGCGTGCGCTCGGGGTTCTCCTCCCATCCGACCGGACCTGGCGACAGGGCGGCGAGATCCTGATCGAGATAGGTCTTCTGGCTGCGCTTCAGCGCTTGGCCCTTGATGCGGCCATAGAAGTTGCGATGCGGACGGTCGGGATGTGTCATGGCGCGCGGTTTAGCGGCGCGGCGCGGCCAAGGCAACGCGGCTCAGTCGATGAGCCAATCGTCGTCGTGGGGCAATTCGCCGATCGCCATCCACGCGACCCGGATACGCGCCACCCGCGTGTCCAGCCAGGTGCGAAACACGATGTCGAAACCTTCGGCGGTCGTGTTCTGCGCCACCACCTCGGCCCGGATCGCGGCCGTCGTCGCCATATCCCAAAGCGACACCGAGACATGCACGGCGGGCGCGCGGCGGAACTCGCCGGAAAACCGCACCGGATGCACCCGCTGACGCGGACCGGTGCCGGTCCACATCTCGCCGCCATGTTCGAAATCCGTGAACAGCACGACATCGCCCTGATCGACACCGATGAGATGATTTCTGAGCCGCTTCATCGCCGGATCATGCAACGGCGTAGTCCGAGAAGATTATCCACCGGAACAGGATCAAAACCGGCCCGGGACGGGCCGGTTCCGCCGGTCGTCATCCCGGCAGCGGTGCACCGGAGGACAGTCTGATATGATCGCCCACGGCCACCATGTCCGCCAGAACCTTGGCGGCGTCATCAACCGGGCCGGGCTCGTTCTTGAAGGTTTCGCGCGCGGTTTCATGCGCGGTGCGGGCGTCCTCGATCATCTGGTCCAGATCCTCGCGGGTCATCTCGCCCACCGGGATCGCCTTTTCCGCCAGCACCGAAACGCCACTGGCATTGATCTCGGCAAAGCCGCCGCTGACGACGTATTCCGCCGTCCCGTCGGGTCCGTCCACCTTCAGCACACCGGGGCGCAGCGTCGTGATGGTGGGCGTGTGGCCCTCCATCACGGTCATGTCACCCTCGGCCCCCGGTATCTTGACCGACACCACCTTGTGCGAGGCAAGGCGGCGTTCGGGGCTGACAAGATCGAACTGCATTGTATCTGCCATCAGGCTTCTCCTCAGGCCGCGTCGGCGGCCATGCGCTCGGCCTTGGCCTTCACTTCGTCGATGCCGCCGACCATGTAGAACGCGCCCTCGGGCAGATGGTCGTATTCCCCTGCGACAACCGCCTTGAAGGACGCGATGGTTTCCTCCAGCGGCACCTGCACGCCGTCCGAGCCGGTGAACACCTTGGCCACGTCGAACGGCTGGGACAGGAAACGCTGGATCTTGCGCGCACGCGCCACGGCCAGTTTGTCCTCTTCGCTCAACTCGTCCATGCCCAGAATGGCGATGATGTCCTGCAGCGACTTGTAGCGCTGAAGCACCTCTTGCACGCTGGTGGCGACCTTGTAGTGCTCTTCCCCGACGATGGCCGGGTCCAGCAGGCGCGAGGTCGACCCCAGCGGATCCACCGCCGGATAGATGCCGAGTTCGGAAATCGCACGGTCCAGAACGGTCGTCGCGTCGAGGTGGGCAAACGATGTCGCCGGCGCCGGGTCGGTCAGGTCGTCCGCGGGAACGTAGACGGCCTGCACCGAGGTGATCGAACCCGCCTTGGTCGAGGCGATGCGTTCCTGCATCGCGCCCATGTCGGTGGCCAGCGTCGGCTGATAGCCCACGGCAGACGGAATACGCCCCAGAAGCGCCGAAACCTCGGAACCCGCCTGCGTGAAGCGGAAGATGTTGTCCACGAAAAACAGAACGTCCGAGCCCGATTCGTCGCGGAACTGTTCCGCCAGCGTCAGACCCGACAGGGCGATGCGCATGCGCGCGCCCGGCGGCTCGTTCATCTGGCCGTAAACCAGCGCGATCTTGGATTTCTCCATGTCGTCGGGAACGATGACGCCCGATTCGATCATCTCGTGGTAAAGGTCGTTGCCCTCACGGGTCCGCTCGCCCACACCGGCGAAGACCGACAGGCCCGAGTGCACCTTGGCGATGTTGTTGATCAGTTCCATGATGAGAACCGTCTTGCCCACACCGGCGCCGCCGAACAGGCCGATCTTGCCGCCCTTGGTATAGGGCGCCAGCAGGTCGATCACCTTGATGCCGGTGACCAGAATCTCGGTCTCGGTGGACTGTTCGGAAAAGTCGGGCGCTTCGCCGTGGATGCCGCGGGTTTCGGTGGCGGCAACCGGACCTTTCTCGTCAACCGGGTCGCCGGTCACGTTCAGGATGCGGCCCAGCGTGGCGGTGCCGACCGGCACCTGGATGGTGTCGCCGGTATCGGTCACGTCCTGACCGCGCACCAGACCTTCGGTGGCGTCCATCGCGATGGTGCGGACGGTGTTTTCGCCCAGGTGCTGCGCAACTTCCAGCACCAGACGCTTGCCGTTGTTGTCGGTTTCCAGCGCGTTCAGGATCTGGGGAAGATCGCCGTCGAACTGCACATCGACCACGGCGCCAATGACCTGCGTCACCTTGCCCTTTGCTTCTGCCATGTTTTTGTCTCCGGTTCGTTAGAGCGCCTCGGCGCCCGAAATGATTTCAATCAACTCGTTGGTGATGACGGCCTGACGCGAGCGGTTGTATTCAATGGTCAGCTTGTCGATCATCTCGCCGGCGTTGCGGGTGGCGTTGTCCATGGCGGACATGCGCGCGCCCTGTTCGGATGCACCGTTTTCCAGCAGCGCCGAGAAGATCTGCGTCGCCACGCCGCGCGGCAGAAGATCGGCCAGGATCGCCTCCTCGCTCGGCTCGTAATCATAGACCGCGCCGGTGTCGGCCTTTGCATCGTCGCCCTCGCCGGCCTCGTAGGCGGCGGGGATGATCTGATGCGCGGTCGGTTCCTGCGTCACCACGTTGACGAATTTCGAGTAGAACAGCGTCGCGACATCGAATTCGCCCGCGTCGAACCGTCCGATGATGTCGCGCGCGATGCCCTGCGCATCGGAATAGGCGATGCGCTTGATCTCGGTCAGGTCCACATGCCCGACGAACAGATCGCCGTATTCCCGCTTGAGCGCGTCGCGCCCCTTCTTGCCGATGGTCAGGATCTTGACCGTCTTGCCCTCGGCCTTGAGCCGCTGTGCATGGGTGCGCGCCAGCTTGGCGATGTTCGCGTTGAACCCGCCGCACAGGCCGCGTTCGGCCGTTATCACCACCAGCAGGTGGGTCTGATCGCTGCCGGTGCCCGACAGCAGGCGCGGCGCGGAATCCGACCCGCCGACCGATGCGGCCAGTTGCGCCATCACAGCGTTGAAACGCTCGGTATAAGGGCGCGATTGTTCCGCAGCCTCCTGCGCGCGGCGAAGTTTCGCCGCGGCAACCATTTGCATGGCCTTGGTGATCTTGCGCGTGTTCTTGACGCTCGCGATCCGGTTCTTGAGGTCCTTGAGGTTTGCCATCTGTCAAACCCCCCTCAAGCGAAATCGGCGGCGAATTCGTCGATTGCTGCCTTGATCTTCTCTTCGGCGTCGCCTTTGACCTTGGGATCCTCGTTGGTGATGAAGTCCAGGATATCCGAACGCTTGCCGCGCAGATGCGCCAGCAACCCCGATTCGAACCGGCCCACATCCGACACCGGCAGCTTGTCCAGATAACCGTTGGTCCCGGCATAGATCACGCAGACGATCTCGGCGTTGGTCAGCGGCGAATATTGCGGCTGTTTCATCAACTCGGTCAGACGCGCGCCACGGTTCAGCAACCGCTGCGTCGCGGCATCAAGGTCCGAGCCGAACTGCGCGAATGCCGCCATCTCGCGATACTGCGCCAGTTCCAGCTTGACCGGACCGGCCACAGATTTCATCGCGTTGGTCTGCGCCGACGATCCGACACGCGACACCGACAGACCGGTGTTCACGGCGGGGCGGATGCCCTGATAGAACAGTTCCGTCTCAAGGAAGATCTGGCCGTCGGTGATCGAGATCACGTTGGTCGGAATGAACGCCGACACGTCGCCGCCCTGCGTTTCGATGATCGGCAGCGCGGTCAGCGACCCGGAACCGAAATCCTCGTTCAGCTTGGCGGACCGCTCCAGCAGGCGGGAGTGCAGGTAGAAAACGTCGCCCGGATAGGCTTCGCGCCCCGGCGGACGACGCAGCAGCAGCGACATCTGGCGATAGGCCACGGCCTGTTTGGAAAGGTCATCATAGACCACCAGCGCGTGACGGCCATTGTCGCGGAAATGCTCGGCCATCGCGGTCGCGGTATAGGGGGCAAGGTATTGCAGCGGCGCCGGTTCCGATGCGGTGGCCGCGACGACGATGGAATATTCCATCGCGTTGTTCTCTTCCAGCTTCTTGACCAGTTGCGCCACTGTCGAGCGTTTCTGCCCGATGGCGACATAGACGCAGTACAGCTTCTTGCTTTCGTCGTCGCCGGCGGCGTCGTTATAGGTTTTCTGGTTCAGCATGGTGTCGAGCGCCACGGCGGTCTTGCCGGTCTGGCGGTCACCGATGATGAGCTCGCGCTGGCCACGCCCGATCGGGATCATCGAGTCGATGGCCTTCATCCCCGTCGCCATCGGTTCGTGCACCGATTTACGCGGGATGATGCCCGGCGCCTTGACGTCCGCGATGCCACGCTCGGACGTTTCGATCGGCCCCTTGCCGTCGATCGGATTGCCCAGACCATCGACCACGCGGCCCAGCAGCGCGTCGCCGATGGGAACGTCCACGATGGACTTGGTGCGCTTGACGATGTCGCCCTCGGTGATTTCACGGTCGGAACCGAAGATCACCGCGCCGACATTGTCGCTTTCCAGGTTCAGCGCCATCCCCATGATGCCGCCGGGAAATTCGACCATCTCGCCGGCCTGCACGTTGTCCAGCCCGTAGATGCGGGCGATCCCGTCGCCCACGCTCAGGACGCGGCCAACCTCGGCCACTTCGGCTTCCTGACCGTAATTCTGGATCTGGTCCTTCAGGATCGCAGAAATCTCTGCTGCTTGGATACCCATTTATCCGACCTCTTTCATTGCATTCTGGAGGGAATTGAGCCGCGCGCGGATCGACGTGTCGATCATCTTGCTGCCCACCTTGACGACAAGACCACCGATGAGGCTTTCATCGACGGTCGCATTGATGGTGACGGTCTTGCCCACATTCTTCGTCAGAGTGGAGGCGAGTTTCTCGGTCTGGGCCTTGGTCAGGGCCTTGGCACTGGTGACGTCGGCGACCACTTCGTTGCGCTGCGCGGCCAGAAGCTCGCGCAGGGCGGTGATCAGCTGGGGCACGACGAACAGGCGCCGCTTTTCCGCCATCAGCGCCAGCGACTTGCGCAGCACGGGGGCCAGATCCATCTTTTCGGCAATCGCGACGATGGCGTTCTTCTGATCCTTGCGCGAAATCAGCGGCGAGGCGATCAGGTCGCGCAACTCGGCGCTTTGATCCAGCGCGGCGGCCAGATCGCTGAGGCTGGTTTCAAGACCCGCGAGGTCATCGTTCTCTTGCGCGATCTCGAAAATCGCGGTGGCATAGCGCGCGGCGATACCCGTGGAAATCGAAGCTGCTTCTGACACGTCCACCCTTCCGGCGTTTGGCCCCGGTTGGCCGCGAAAGGCGCGATCTCCGGGGGCGTTGAATGGCCCCGCAGAATGGCAGGACATCAAAATCAGCGTCGATGTAGCAGAGGCGTCCCGTTCCCGCAACATGGCATGGTCATTATGGCGTCGCGCGCAATCCCCTTGTTTCCAGCGGTTTCGTGAAACTGCGACCCTTTGCGCGAAATCCGCAGTCCATTTATCTGCCTTGGCGCGCCGGTTTCGATTCCGTCGCGCGCGTTCGAACGGGGCCATGTCCGGCCATCACGCCGGTTTGGTAACCCCCTTGAGCGCGCGCGCCGGTCGTCTGACGGGTTCCTTCACCCCGGTGCCGGTCGGGGCCTGCACGCGTTTGCTGACCTCGATCATCACGACGCCACCCGCGACCACCGACGGCAATCCGCGACCGAGCCGTTCGAAAACTGACCGCGACTTCAGCCAGAACCGCCGCGTCGACGGCGGCTGATACAGCGCGGCGCTATGCGCTTCGGGCACAAAACGGTGCTGTTTCAAAAGCGCCTCGAGCTGCCCCGGCGTATAGGGCTGGCCATGTCCGAACGGGGTGGCTTCGTTTCGCGACCACAGCCCGCCGCGACTGGGCACGATGAAGATCGCGCGCCCTCCCGGCCCCAGCACCCGCCAGCATTCGTCCAGAAGTTGCGAGGGATGCTCGGACCCTTCCAGCCCGTGCATCACCACCAGCTTGTCGATATGCCCGGTCTCGATCGGCCACTGGGTCTCTTCGGTCAGGACCGAAACGTTGGGCATCCCGGTCGGCCAGGCGATCACGCCCTGCTGTGCGGGCATCAAGGCGATCACCCGCCGCCCCTGCGGCAGATAGGGGCGCAACACCGGCAGCGCGAAACCGAACCCCGCCACCGTCTGGCCCTTGGCCTCGGGCCACAATTCCAGCATCCGCGTGCGGATCGACGCTTGCGCCGCGCGCCCCAGCGTGCTGCGGTAGTAGAAGTTGCGAAGGTCCTGCACGTCGAGATGCATTGCACGCGCCTGCCAGTTGAGCCAGTCTCGGTCGAACCGACTTTAACAACGAAAGGACGAAAGACCATGCCTTTGGAGATCCTGACCGTCCCGTGTCTGTCCGACAATTATGCCTTCATCGCCCATGACAAGCAAAGCGGCGAAACGGCGGTGATCGACGTTCCCGAGGCCGCCCCGATCCTTTCGGCGCTGCAGGAGCGCGGCTGGCGGGCCAGCCATGTGCTGCTGACCCATCATCACGCGGATCATGTGCAGGGGCTGGAGGACTTGCTGGCAGACCATCCGGCCAAGGTTGTCGGCGCGCGCAGCGACGCCCACCGCCTGCCCCCGCTCGACATCGAGGTGGCGGAAGGGGACACGGTGCGGATCGGCGAAGAAATCGGCCACGTGATCGCCGTGCCGGGTCACACGCTGGGCCATATCGCGTTCCATTTTCCCGAAAGCGATGCCGCCTTTACCGCCGACAGCCTGATGGCGCTGGGATGCGGGCGGGTGTTCGAAGGCACGATGCCGCAGATGTGGGACAGCCTGCAGAAACTGGCCGCCCTGCCCGACGACACCATCATCTATTCCGGCCATGAATACACGAAGGCGAACGGCGCCTTCGCCCTGACCATTGAACCTGACAATCCCGACCTTATATCGCGGGTCGAAGATGTCGCGCAGGCACGGGCGCAGAACCAGCCCACCGTGCCATCCCCCCTGAAACTGGAGCGGAAAACCAATCCGTTTCTGCGCGCCGCCGAGCCTTCGGTGCGGGACGCGCTGAACATGAAAGATGCCGATGCGGCGGATGTCTTTGCCGAAATCCGCACCCGGAAAGACAGGTTCTGATCCGCATGTCTTGCAACGGTCACGTGAAATGTGACTGCGCGATGAAAGAAAAAACTTGAAGACGTGGCCGTATCAACCAAACTCTAATAGTATAAGATCAAGTTGGCTCGGGGGTTCGACCCCTTTCGTTCCCTCACCGACACAGACCAGAGGAGCACGCCGTGCCTTCATTCTCGAGCACCCTTGAACAGGCCATCCACGCCGCGCTTGCGCTGGCGAACGAGCGGCGCCACGAATTCGCAACGCTGGAACATCTGCTTCTGGCGCTGCTGGACGAACCCGACGCCACCCGCGTGATGAAGGCGTGCAGCGTCGACATGGGCGAATTGCGCAACACCCTCGTCGATTTCGTCGAGGACGATCTCAGCAATCTGGTCACCGATATCGATGGCTCCGAGGCTGTGCCGACGGCGGCGTTCCAGCGGGTGATCCAGCGCGCGGCGATCCATGTGCAATCCTCGGGCCGCACCGAGGTGACGGGCGCGAACGTGCTGGTCGCCATCTTTGCCGAACGCGAAAGCAACGCGGCCTATTTCCTGCAGGAACAGGACATGACCCGCTATGACGCGGTCAATTTCATCGCCCATGGCGTCGCCAAGGATCCTGCCTTTGGCGAAAGCCGGCCAGTGACGGGGGCAGCCGAAGAAATGCATGATGAACCCGAAGGCATCACCGCCGGCGACGACAAGGAAAGTGCGCTCGGCAAATACTGCGTCAACCTGAACGTCAAATCGCGCGAGGGCGACATCGACCCCCTGATCGGACGCGAATCCGAGGTCGAACGCTGCATCCAGGTGCTGTGCCGCCGGCGCAAGAACAACCCGCTTCTGGTGGGCGATCCCGGCGTGGGCAAGACTGCCATCGCCGAGGGGCTGGCGCGCAAGATCGTCGCCGGGGAAACCCCCGAGGTGCTGTCGAAAACCACGATCTATTCGCTCGACATGGGCGCGCTGCTGGCCGGAACCCGCTATCGCGGCGATTTCGAAGAGCGGCTGAAGGCAGTGATGACCGAACTGGAAGAGCATCCCGACGCAGTGCTTTTCATCGACGAGATTCACACCGTGATCGGCGCCGGCGCAACAAGTGGCGGTGCGATGGATGCCAGCAACCTGCTGAAACCCGCGCTTCAGGGCGGCAAGCTGCGCTGCATGGGCTCCACCACCTACAAGGAGTTCCGCCAGCATTTCGAAAAGGACCGCGCGCTGTCGCGGCGGTTCCAGAAGATCGACGTGAACGAACCCTCGGTCGAGGATTCGGTGAAGATCCTCAAGGGGCTGAAACCCTATTTCGAAGAGCATCACGGCGTGCGCTACACCGCCGACGCGGTCAAGACGGCCGTGGAACTTTCGGCGCGTTACATCAACGACCGCAAGCTGCCCGACAAGGCCATCGACGTCATCGACGAGGCCGGTGCGGCGCAGCATCTGCTGGCGGAATCCAAGCGTCGCAAGACCATCGGCACCAAGGAGATCGAGGCCGTGGTCGCCAAGATCGCCCGCATCCCGCCCAAGAACGTCAGCAAGGATGACGCCGAGGTTCTCAAGGATCTCGAAGGGTCGCTGAAGCGCGTGGTGTTCGGGCAGGACAAGGCGATCGAGGCGCTGGCAAGCGCGATCAAGCTGGCCCGTGCCGGTCTGCGCGAGCCGGAAAAGCCGATCGGCAATTACCTGTTCGCCGGCCCCACCGGCGTCGGCAAGACCGAAGTCGCGCGGCAACTGGCCGATACGCTGGGCGTGGAACTGCTGCGCTTCGACATGTCGGAATACATGGAGAAACACGCGGTCTCGCGTCTGATCGGCGCGCCTCCGGGCTATGTGGGCTTCGATCAGGGCGGCATGCTGACCGATGGCGTGGATCAGCACCCGCATTGCGTGCTGCTGCTGGACGAGATGGAAAAGGCGCATCCTGACGTCTACAACATCCTGTTGCAGGTGATGGATCACGGCAAGCTGACCGACCATAACGGCCGCACGGTGGATTTCCGCAACGTGGTGCTGATCATGACGTCGAATGCCGGCGCAACCGAACTGGCCAAGGCGGCCATCGGGTTCGGCCGCGACCGTCGCGAGGGCGAGGATACCGCCGCGATCGAGCGCACCTTCACGCCGGAATTCCGCAACCGTCTGGACGCGGTCATTTCGTTCGCGCCGCTCAGCAAGGACGTGATCCTGCAGGTGGTCGAGAAGTTCGTCCTCCAGCTCGAGGCGCAATTGTTCGACCGCGGCGTCAGCATCGAACTGACCCATGCGGCGGCGCAGTGGCTGGCCGATCGCGGCTATGACGACAAGATGGGCGCCCGCCCGCTGGGCCGGGTCATCCAGGAGCACATCAAGAAGCCGCTGGCCGAGGAATTGCTGTTCGGCAAGCTGGCCAAGGGCGGTATCGTCAAGGTCGGCGTCAAGGACGACGATCTGGAGTTGCGCATCGAAGGCAAGGACAATCCCCGCCTTTCGGGCAACAAGCCGCCGCTCCTGACGGCCGAGTAACCAGAAAACGGCACCCGTTGCCGGTTGCGCCCGCCGCGATATCAGATCGCGGCGGGCTTTTTCGTTCGGAACGCTATTTCTCGGTCAGCTTCAGTTCGATCCGGCGATTCTGCGCGCGGGCTTCGGGCGTGTCGGCCGTATTGACCGGCTGGAACTGTCCGAAACCGTTGGCGGTCAGCCTATCGGGCGGAATGTCGAGCGCATCCACCATGTAGCGCACCACCGACAGCGCCCGCGCCTGGCTGAGTTCCCAATTGTCGGTATATCTGCCGAATCCGCTGAGCGGCGTGTCGTCGGTATGCCCGTCCACCCGGATCACCCAGTCGAGTTCGGGCGGAATGTCGTCGATGATGCCGCGCAGGATGCCGGCCACCCGTGCGATCTGCTGCCGGCCCTCTTGCGACAACTGGGCGCTGCCCGAGGGAAACAGCACTTCGGAGGAGAACACGAACCGGTCGCCCTCGATACGCACGCCTTCCTGATTGCTCAGAAGATCGCGCAACCGTCCGAAGAATTCCGACCGATAGCGTTCCAGATCCTTGGCCTGCGCCCGCAATTCCTCGGCTTCCTGCGCTAGCCTTTGGCGTTCGGATTCTTCCAGCAGACGGCGCTTGCGCTCTTCCGAGGCGGCGCGCGCGAGGGCGGCGTTCAGATCCGTGCCCAGGTTCTCCATCTGCACCTGCGCCGCCGCGTCCCGCTTCTTGTAGTCGTCCAGAAGCGCCTGCAATTGCCCCAACTGGCCCCGCAGCGCCGCGACCTGCTGGTTCAACAGCGCAGTCTGGCGCTGTGCCTCGGTCGAGACCTCTTTCTGCTCGGCCAGCGCCGCGCGCGCGATGGCCAGGCGGTCGGCCCGCGCATCGGCCTGTTCGGACGCCTGTTCCAGATCCGTCTCAAGCTCCGCGCGCACCGCCTCGGCGGCGGCCAGCAGGTCCAGCGTGTCCTCGGCCTCCTGCCGCTGGCGTTCCAGCGACAGGGCCATCGCGGTCAGTTCGGCATCGGCATTTTCCAGCTTGTCGCGCAAAGCCTGCGCCGCGGCGGCCTCGGCCAGACGGGCGGCTTCTTCATCGCTCAACTGGTCCTGCAAGGCGGCGGCGCGATCCTGCGCCTGGCTGGTTTCACTGCGCAAATCGGCGACCAATGCCTCCAGCGCCTCGCGTTTGGCGGCGGCCAGACGGGCGGCTTCGGCCTGCGCGTCGATCTCCTCGCGGCTTTGCGCCAGCGCGGTGTTCAGCGCCTCCTGTTCGCTCAGCAGTTCGGTGCGGGTCTGTTCCAGATCGGCGACGCGGCCCTCGGCACGATCCCGCGCGGCGGCCAGTGACGCGATACGGTCCGACTGGCTGGCCAGCTCGTCCCGCGCCGCCGCGAGATCGGATTGTGCCGTGCTCAGCGCCGCGTTCAGCGCGCCCAGCCGCGCCTCAAGGTCGCCCGCGCGCTGCTCCTCCATCCCGAGTGCCGAGGACAGCGCGCCGACCTCGTCCGTCAGCGCGTCCAGTTCGGTTTCCTGCCCGCTGATGGTTTCGCGCAAGACGAACTGCACCACCATGAAGATGGTCAGCAGGAACATCAGCACCAGCAAAAGCCCGGTCATCGCATCGACGAAACCGGGCCAGATCGACGCCTGAAACCGTTGTCCTGTGCGCCGTTGCAGGGCCATGCCCTAACTCTCCCTCCCGTCATCCATGATGCCGGCGCGCGCCGCGCCGCGCGGATGCGCAAAGGCCCGGACCAACCGATCGATATCCTTGCGCAATTCCGCAAGGCTTTCTTGTCGCCCGGCCGAGATTTCCTCGAGGATGCGCAGCATCTGCACATCGATCGAACGCAGCCGCATCCGGCTTTCGGCGTCGATCCCCTCGCCCGGCCCATGGTCGCGCAAAAGCTCGGTCAGCCGGTCCTGCGCCCCGGCCACGCGATCAAGCGCGACGGCGGTAGCGTCGGACTGGTCCAGACGGTCGTTCATCTGCGCGATGCCATCGATCAGTTCGCCCAGCTTGCGATCAAGCGCCGCGCGCCCCTCGTCGGACTGGCGGAACGTCGCATGCAGCACATCCATCTGCTCGGCCATCTGGTCCAGCACCGTCACCATCACATCGCTGCCGGTGCTACCGCCCTCCTCCCCCGAGGAAAACCCGACCCGCGTGAAAGATGACAGCCATTCCTCAAGCTCGCGGTAGAACCGGTTTTGCCCGTGCCCGGCGAACAATTCCAGCAGGCCCACGATCAGCGATCCGGTCAGCCCCATCAGCGACGACGCAAACGCCACGCCCATGCCGCCCAACTGCGCCTCAAGCCCGCTCATCAGGCGGTTGAAGACGCCGATCGCCTCTTCGCCCTCCTGCGGGGCAAGGCTGCGAATGGTTTCGACCACGGCGGGCACCGTGGTCGCAAGACCATAGAACGTGCCCAGCAGGCCGAGGAAAATCAGCAGGTTGACGATATAGCGCGTAATCTCGCGCTCTTCGTCGATGCGGGTGGCGACCGAATCCAGGATCGAGCGGGTCGAGGTCGCGCCCAGTTGCATCCGCTCGGCCCGCGAACGCAGAAGCGACGCCAATGGCGCCAGCAATTGCGGTGCGGATCTGGTCTGCTCGCGATCGCCCGAGACGAACCGTTCGATCCAGCGGACTGACCCGGCCAATTGGATCACCTGCCAGAAGCAGGCCAGCACGCCGATCACGAAGACGAAAAAGATGAACCCGTTGAGATAGGGATTGGCCTGAAACACCGGCAACACGCGCGGCAGCGCCAGAACCGCGCCGGCACCTGCCAGCACGAGAACCAGAACCATCGACACGATCTGGCGGACCGGCTGCGTGAACTGGGGCCGGGGTTTGCGGTCTGGTTGCGCCATGCGGCTGGATCCTGACACGTTTCTTCTCGGGCGCACCCTATAAAGAATGTCCGGGAAACGCCAAGGCTTTATCCGGTCAGGCCCCGCACCCGCTGCGCCAGCCAGTCCAGATCGGGATCGTGCAGCCCGACCTCGGCCAGATGGTCGGCGGTGTTGAACAGGTATTCGGTGTTCGCACCGCGATCGCCCACGGCACGCGCGATGATATTGGCCTGTTCCTCAAGCGGCAAATCGCTGCAATATTGCTCGTGTTCTGAGTCGATCACATAGGTCACCGCGCAGACCTCGGCGCCGTCCTGCAGCGTGATCGTCAGGTCGCGCTCCAGATAGGCCGAAGAGATCAGTTCGCGCGCCCGCAGATAGTCCAGCGTCTGCGCCTCCTGCCCCGGCGCGACGGCCAGCGCCATGCCGGTGCAGGCCACACCCGGTGCGGCGTCCAGCGCCAGCACAAGGCCCGGCACCTCGGGCGTGCCTCGATGGTGGATCGAGCGCATGCAGAACGAGCGGCGATACCCCGGCAGGGTCGCCACCACACGCCGCGTCACCTCGAATCCCGGATTCCACAGCAACGAGCCATAGCCGAACACCCACATCGTCATCGCACTGGTCCTTGTTTCATGGTCCCTGTAAACAACAAAGCACGCGCAGGGAAAAGGGGTCGGCGCATGATCCGCGTGCTGAAAATTCTGGTGGTTCTGGGGCTGCTCTGGTCGGCGTGGTGGTACGGCGCGGGCTACATGATGCGCCGCAGCATCGCCAACTGGTTCGACGCGCAGCAGGAACACGGCTGGCAGGCGGATTACGCCGCGATGTCCACCTCGGGCTATCCGCTGCACCTGATCACCGCGCTGGACAATCCCGCACTGGCCGATCCCGCCACCGGCATCGCGTGGCAGGCCGACTGGCTGCATCTGCAAAGCCCGGCGATCTGGCCGGGTTGGCTGAGCCTGCAGTTTCCCGCCAGCCCCCAGCGCCTCTCGTGGCTTGATCGCACAGCGGTGATCGCGGCGCAGGACATGCATGCGGACCTGCATCTGGCCCCCGGTCTGGGGCTGGAACTTGAGCGCATGGCGCTGCAATCCGGCCCGCTGAGTGTGCGCCGCGAGGACGGAACCCTGTTCACCGCGCAAACAATCGCCATGACGATGGTCCAGACCGACAGACCCGAGGTTTACGACATCGACCTTGACGCCGCAGGCGTGATCGCCGGCCCTTTGCTGCGCGACGATCCCGTCAGTAACAGCACCCTTCCCGAAACCTTCGGCAGTCTCGCCGTGACCATGCGGGTCGGGTTCGACCGCCCCTGGGACCGCCGTGCCCTGGAAGAGCGCCGCCCCCAACCCGCCGCCATCGACCTGTCGCTGGCACAGATCGAATGGGGCCCGTTGCAGGTGAAAGCAGCCGGAAACGTCACCGTTGACGAACAGGGGTTTCCCGACGGCCAGGTCACGCTCAAGGCCGTGAACTGGCGCGACATGCTGGTACTTGCGCGCGAAAGCGGCGCGCTGTCGCCCCGGTCGGCGGCTGCGTCCGAACAGGTCCTGTCGATGCTGTCGGGGATCGGCGGCAAGGGCGATGCGCTGGACGCGACGCTGGCTCTGCGCAACGGCAAGGTCTATTTCGGCCTGTTGCCGCTGGGTCCGGCGCCGCGCCTGATCCTGCGCTAGAGCATGTCGCGTTCAATCGAATTCTGCTAAACGCGACACGCTTTAACCGCCGCAATAGGACCCGGCGCGATAACGGGCGGTATCGAAATGGAAATGATCGCGGTGATGCGGGTCCGATCCCGGCCCCAGCGTCGTGCCGAAAATCTCGCAGCCGGCACGATAAGCGCGGCGCAGCTTGCGACCCTTTCCCCAGTGGTCGAGCACCGAGATCACCCCGCCGTCGCGCATGACAAAGGCGGATATGTCGATGGCCCGGCCCTTGCCATGTTCCGAGATCTTCGCGCCGCGTTGGTTGTTGCGCGTGCGGCAGGTGTAATGGGCCGCGACCTGCATCCCCGCCAGCGAGCCGAACGAGCGGAACGCCGGTTTCGCGCCCTGCTCCACCCATGTCTTGAGCGCGCGCGCCGTGGGGCAATCCATCACCGCCGCCTGGCTGAGCGTCACCCCAGCCACCGACCGCACGCGAACGGCATCGGCGATTCCGCACCCGCGCAGCTTGCCCGGCACATCGCCGATTTCTCCGCCCTGGATATCCATGTCACCGCAAACCGCCCCTTTCTCGCGCATCTGCTGTCGAGCCACGGCCTGCTGCACCACGCTATCGGGTCGGACCCACGGACGCAGCGACGATTTTGGCCCGGCAAAGGCCAGCACCGGGCGCGACGCCGCCAAAAGCTCCTGCGGAGAGGGTGGACGCGGCATCGGTCTTGTATGTGCGATGGCCACCTTGCGTGCGGTCCGAAGGTTGTCGAGCGCTGCCGGCACCGCGATATTCCGCGCAACCGGCCGGGAGGATTCCGCAGGCGCCCCGGCGCCGACCGGCAGCGCCGCGCATAAGGCGAGAATGGCCGCCAACGCTTTCATTTCCGGCCCTTGGCGCGCCCGAAATCCGGCGCATCGGTATCCTGTCCGGCTTCGATGATGCCACGGCGAATGGCACGCGTGCGGGTGAAGTAATCGTGCAGATGCGCGCCGTCCCCGGTGCGGATGGCGCGTTGCAGGGCGAACAATTCCTCGGTGAAGCGCCCCAGGATTTCCAGCGTCGCATCCTTGTTGGACAGGAAGACATCGCGCCACATGGTCGGATCGCTGGCCGCGATCCGGGTGAAATCGCGAAAACCGGCGGCGGAATACTTGATGACCTCGCTGTCGGTCACCCGGCGCAGATCGTCGGCGACACCTACCATCGTATAGGCGATCAGATGCGGCGTGTGGCTTGTCACGGCCAGCACAAGATCGTGGTGGTCGGGATCCATGATCTCGACATGCGCGCCCAGCGCCTCCCAGAAGGTCCGCAACTGCGCGACAGGGGCTTCCTCGGTGCCGTTGACCGGAACCACCAGACACCAGCGGTTGTCGAACAATTCCGCAAAACCGCTCTCGGGCCCGGAATGTTCGGTTCCCGCCAGCGGATGCGCCGGAACGAAATACACATCCTCGGGCAGATGCGGCTGCACGGCGGCAATGACCGCGCCCTTGACCGAGCCGACATCGCTGAGCGTCGCGCCCGGTTTCAGCGCAGGCGCGATCTCGGCGGCGACCTGCCCCATGGCGCCAACCGGCACACAGAGCACCACAAGGTCCGCACCCTCGACCGCCTCGGCGGCGTTGTCGCAAACCCGATCACATAGGCCAATCCTGCGGGCGGTGTCGCGGGTCGCCTGCGAGCGGGCATAGCCCGTCACCTCGCCCGCCACGCCTGCACGCTTGATTGCCCAGAACATGGACGACGCGATCAGTCCCAGCCCGATCAAGGCGACGCGGTCATAAATCGGGCCGCTCATGCGCCCTTGCCCTTGAACCCGGCGATGGCAGCGGCGATCCGGCGGCAGGCGGCCTCGTTCCCGATGGTGATGCGCAGCGCAGCGGGCAGCTTGTATGCCGTCACGCGGCGCACGATCAGCCCGTTGGCCTGCAGATGCAGGTCGCAGGCCTCGGCCTCGGCCTGGCTGGCGAAACGCGCAAGAATGAAATTGGCGCAGGACGTATCCGATGGCACGCCGATTTCGGCCAGCGCCTCGGCCAGCCAGTTGCGCCAGCGCGCGTTCTCGGCACGACACTGCTCGGTATAGTCGGTATCGGCCAGCGCGGCCTGCGCACCCACGATTCCCGCCGCCGAAAGGTTGAACGGCCCGCGCACCCGGTTCAGCACGTCGATGATCGCCTGCGGTCCATACGCCCAGCCCACACGCAAGCCCCCCAATCCGTAAAGCTTGGAAAACGTGCGCGTCATCACCACGTTTTCGCGTGCCCTGACCTCAGCCGCGCCGCCATCGAAACCGTCAATATACTCGGCATAGGCCCCGTCCAGCACCAGAATCGCCTGCGGTGGAATGGCATCGGCAAGGCGCGCCACCTCGCCCGCGCCGATCATGGTGCCGGTGGGATTGTTGGGATTGGCGATGAAAACCAGCTTTGTACGTGCGCTGCATCCGGCGATGATCGCATCCACATCGGTTACACGCTCTCTCTCGGGCACTTCGACGGGGGTTGCCCCGGCAGCCTGCGCGCAGATGCGATACATTGCGAAACCGTGCTCGGTATGCACCACCTCGTCGCCCGGACCCGCATAGGCCTGACACAGCAACGCGATGATCTCGTCGCTGCCCGCGCCGCAGATGATCCGCTCCGGTTCCAGCCCATGCGCCGCGCCGATCGCCGCGCGAAATTCCGCATGATCGGATGAAGGATAGCGGTGCATCTCTGCCGCCGCCGCCTGCACCGCCGCAATCGCGCGCGGGCTGGGGCCGAACGGGTTCTCGTTCGAGGACAGCTTGACCACATTGGCCACCCCGTCAACATGCGCCGCGCCACCCTGATAAAGCGCGATATCCATGATTCCGGGCTGCGGGGCGATCTTGTTCATCTCACGGACTCCTTACCGCAACTGTCATATCGGGCGGAGATCGGCGTGGAAAGCGCTCCGCCCGAACAAACCCGGCTTCTTTCTGGTTGAAAATACCCCGGGGGGCGTGGGGGCAGCGCCCCCACAATGAAAAAGGCCGCGCAACCGCGCGGCCCGTCTCGCAAACAAGGCGCGCGAACCGATCAGTTCTTGGCGTAGAATTCGACAACCAGGCTGGGCTCCATCATCACCGGATAGGGCACATCGCCCAAGGTCGGTGTACGCACGAAGGTGCAGGTCATCTTGGAATAATCCGCCTCGATGTAATCCGGCACATCGCGCTCGGGAAGCTGCACCGCCTCAAGCAATGCGGTCATCTGCTTGGACTTGTCACGCACCTCGATCACGTCGCCCTCTTTCACACGGTAGGAGGGGATGTTGACGCGCTTGCCGTTCACCTTGACATGGCCATGGTTCACGAACTGACGCGCGGCGAACACCGTGGGCACGAACTTGGCGCGATAGACCACGGCGTCCAGACGACGCTCCAGCAGGCCGATCAGGTTTTCACCGGTATCGCCACGGACACGCTCGGCTTCGCCATAGATGCGGCGGAACTGCTTTTCGGTCAGGTCGCCGTAATAGCCCTTGAGCTTCTGCTTGGCGCGCAGCTGGATGCCGAAATCGCTCAGCTTGCCCTTGCGGCGCTGGCCGTGCTGGCCGGGGCCGTATTCGCGGCGGTTGACCGGGGATTTCGGGCGGCCCCAGATGTTTTCGCCCATGCGGCGGTCGAGTTTGTATTTGGCAGACGTGCGTTTGGTCACGGCTGATCTCCTTCTTTAAGGCCCGTTAGGGGCGTGAAGGGCGTTGTCCTCTGGCCAAAGCCTGACAGGCATCCCCTTGCGGGGGCCACCAACACCAATGAGGCCGCGCTTATACCGCCGGCGCGGCCGGAGTCAATCAGATATCCTTGACCAACCGCAGCGCGTCGTAGATCGCCGCATGGGTATTGCGCGCCGAGACCGCATCGCCGATCCGGAACAGTTGAAACGCGCCATTCGGGTTGCGCGTCAGGGCTTGGGGCTTGCCTGCAATCAGCGCCTCCTGATCCACCGCGCCGCCGTTTGACGACAGCGGTTTGAGGTCGAAATACAGATCGTCGAGCGGCAGCGTGCCGTAATTGACCACCACCTGATCGTAGTGCGCCTGTTCGCTCAGATCGCTGTAATCGGTGCCGATCGTCGCGGTCAGCTTGTTGCCGTTTCGCGCCACATCCAGCAAGCGGCGTGTGACCGTGAACGTCACATCCTTGTCCTGAAGGCTGCGCATATAGGGCACGAGGTTCATCGCCATGATCTCGGGCGCGAAGGTGCGATCCGGGGTCATCACCTCGACGCGCGATCCGGCGGCGGCGGCGATCTCGGCGGCCTGAAGGCCGGGATGATCGCCGCTTTCGTCATAGATCAGCACATGGCCCGCCGGTTTCACGTCGTCCGAGATGATGTCCCAACTGGTGACCACATGGGATTGCTCGTGCTTCTGCTCGAACAGTTCGGTATTGGGCATACCCCCCGTCGCGATGATCACGACATCGGGGCTCAACGCTGTCACATCCGCAGCCTCGGCCCATGTGCCAAAACGGAATTCCACATCGCGGGCAGCGCATTGCGCCATGCGCCAGTCGATGATGCCGATCATCTCGCGCCGGCGCGGGCTTTGCGCGGTCAGCCGCACCTGCCCGCCGGGATCGCCCGCCGCCTCGAACACGGTCACGTCATGGCCCCGCTCGGCGGCGACGCGCGCCGCTTCCAGCCCGGCGGGACCGGCGCCAACGATCACCACCTTGCGGCGTGCGGAAGCGGGCGCAATCTCGTGCGGCATCGACAATTCGCGCCCGGTGGCGGCGTTGTGGATGCACAGCGCATCGCCCGCCTGATAGATCCGGTCCAGGCAATATGTGGCACCCACACAAGGGCGGATATCCTCCTCGCGCCCCTCGACGATCTTGCGCACGATATGCGGGTCGGCCATGTGCGCGCGGGTCATGCCGACCATGTCCAAGAGCCCGTCGGCCACTGCATGGCGTGCGGTCGCCACGTCGGGAATACGCGCGGCGTGGAAGGTGGGCATGCCGGTCGCCTTGCGCACGGCGCCCGCGAAATCCAGATGCGGCGCGCTTTTCATGCCTTGCACCGGGATCACGTCGGTCAGCGCCGGGTCGGTGTGGATGCGCCCCCGGATCACGTTCAGGAAATCCACCTTGCCCGAGTCAGCGAAGCGGCGGGAAATCTCGATCCCCTCCTCGGCGGTCAGCCCGCCTTTCTGCGCCTCGTCCGCCGTATATCGGAAACCCACGATGAACTCATCGCCCACCCGCTTGCGGATCGCGTCCAGCACATCCATGGGAAAGCGCAGCCGGTTTTCCAGCGTGTCGGCACCGTAAGGGCCGCTCAGATCATTGCTCAGCGGCGACCAGAACTGATCGAGCAGGTGGCCATAGGCCTGAATCTCGATTCCGTCCATGCCACCCGCCTGCATCCGCTCGGCGGCATCGGCGAAATCGGTCAGGATGCGGTCGATGTCCCAATCCTCGACCAGCTTGGGAAAGGCCCGATGCGCCGGTTCGCGATGCCGCGAGGACGAGACCGACGGCAGCCAGTCGCCCTTGTTCCAGTTGGTGCGCCGCCCAAGATGGGTCAACTGGATCATCACCGCGCAGCCATGTTCGTGGCAGGCATCGGTAAGGTTCCGGATCCACGGCACGACCTCGTCCTTCCAGGCCAGCACATTGTTGAACACCGGTGGACTGTCGCGGCTGACGGCGGCCGAACCGGCGGTCATTGCCAGTGCCACACCTGCCTTCGCGCGTTCGGCGTGATAGGCGGCATAGCGTTCCTTGGGCATACCGTCCTCTGGATAGGCCGGCTCGTGCGCGGTGGTCATGATCCGGTTCTTCAGCGTCAGATGTTTCAGTTGGAACGGCTGAAGCAGCGGGTCTTTCGTCATGCGGTTTCCTCAATACCACGCGTCGGGCATCGACGCCTTTTTCTCGGCCATGAAATCCTGCAACGCTCCGTCGATACCGGGATGGAGCGGCGGCGCCTCGTAAGCCTCCAGCGTTGCCTTCCACCTCGCATTGGCGCGGGTGGCGGCATCGATCCCGCCCTGTTCGCTCCAGGTTTCCCACGGCTGGTTGTCGTCCAGCGCGCTGTCGTAATAGGCGGTCTTGTAATGGCGCAGCGTGTGGGCGGTCGCGAACAGGTGCTGGCCCGGCCCCAGTTCGGCCAGAGCCTCAAAACCCAGCGCATCCTCGCTCACATCCAGCCCGTTCAGATAGACGTGCAGCGCGCCGCAGGCATCGGTATCCAGCATGAACTTTTCATAGGACATCGACAGAAGCCCATCCAGAAACCCGGCGGAATGCAGGACGTAATTGGCCCCGCACTGCACCGCCGACAGCATCGACATCATCGCCTGCTGCATGGCCTGCGCGTCGGGCAGTTTCGAGGTGCTGAAATTGCCCGCGCTGCGCAGCGGCAGGTTCAGACGCCGTGCCAACTGCCCCATCGCCAGCGAGCCCAGCGCCGGTTCCGCCGTCCCGAAGGTGGGCGAGCCCGAGCGCAGCGACATGGTGCTGAGGAAACTGCCCAGCACCGCCGGCGCGCCGGGGCGCACCAGTTGCGTCAACGCGCAGGAGGTCATCGATTCGGCCAAGCATTGCGCCACCGCGCCCGCCATGGTCAGCGGTGACACCGCCCCGCCCAGCAGGAACGGCAGGTGGATCGACCCCTGCCCGGCAGCGGCATAGGCGCGGATGCCCCGCGTCGTGATTCCGTCCAGCACCAGCGGCGAGGTCGTGTTGAAATTGCCCATGATGACGCAGTTTCGGTCTACGAAATCCGCGCCGAACAGGATGCGGCACATCTCGATACTGTCCTCGGCGCGTTCCGGCGCGGTGATCGACCCAAGAAATCCGCGATCGGAATAGCGGATATGGCTGTAGACCATATCAAGGTGCCGCTTGTTCACCGCGATGTCCGTCGGTTCGCAGATCGTGCCGCCCGAATGATGCAGCCACGGGCTGGATTGCGCCAGCTTGATGAAGTTGCGGAAATCCTCGATCGTGCCGTAGCGGCGGCCCTGGTCCAGATCCATCACGAAGGGCGAGCCATAGGCGGGCGCGAACACCACCGCATCGCCGCCGATCTCGACATTGTTGGCCGGGTTGCGCGCGTGCTGGGTGAATTGCGCGGGCGCGGTTTTCAGGATGTCGCGGATCAGCCCCGGCTCGAACCGGATGTTCCAGACATCCGGCCCCCGTTCCGTGACCTTGCCGCCCGCCGCACGGAACAGATCGACGGTTTCCGGGTCTTCGCGGAATTCCATGCCGATCTCGGCAAGGATTCGCTCGGACGTGGCCTCGATCCTGTCGAGCGCGGGTTCCTCTAGAATGTCGTAGGTGGGGATGCCGCGCCTTATGAACGGCACCACCAGATGCGGATTGTCACCGGATGCGGCCGAACGCTTGGTTCCGCCGCCCCTGCGCCGTGTGCGGCCCGTCGTCGTATCAGCGGTCATGGACTCTCCCCCGCCAGGCTTTACAACCAGATTACCGTTCCCGCGATTGACACATCTGTCAAGAAAGACCTTTCAGCCGATGGTTACGACATCCTCGCCGAGACCGAACGTCACTCAGGAGGCATGGCTTGACGGCGCCTATGACATGTTGACCGAAAGCGGCGTCGAATCGGTCAAGATCATGAAGCTGGCCAAGCGGCTGGGCCTCACGCGCACCGGGTTCTACTGGCACTTCAAGGACCGCGACGCCCTGCTAGAAGCGATGATCGCGCGCTGGGAAAACCGCAATACCGGCAATCTCATCGCGCGCACGCAGGCCGAGGCCGACACCATCACCGAAGCGATGTTCAACCTGTTCGATTGCTGGGTAGACGACCGGCTGTTCGACGCGAAGCTGGATCTGGCGATCCGCAACTGGGCGCGCAACGATAGCGCGCTTCAGGCGCGTGTGCGGTGTGCGGACGACAACCGCATCGCCGCCATCGCCGCGATGTTCGCGCGCTTCGGCTATGAGACCGCGCAGGCGCAGGTGCGGGCGATGACGGTGATCTATACCCAGATCGGATATATCTCGATGCAGGTAAGCGAAGACCGGCAGGCGCGGCTGGACCGGATGCCCGCCTATATCGAGGTGTTCACCGCCAAGCGGCCAACCGCAGAGGAGATCGCGCGGTTCAACGCCCGCCATGGCCGATAGCGACTCTTCCGGCCCGGAGCGTTTTGGCGATTGCGCGATCAGGTCAACGCGACATCATGTGATACCATCCCGGCAGCAACAGGAGAGTGTGACGATGAAAATGACCACCGAAGAGGCGTTTGTCAAAACCCTCCAGCGCCACGGAATCGCGCAGGCATTCGGCATCATCGGGTCGGCCATGATGCCGGTTTCCGATCTGTTCCCAAAGGCCGGGATCACCTTCTGGGACTGCGCGCACGAGGGCAGCGCGGGCATGATGGCCGACGGATATACCCGCGCCACCGGCAAGGTCTCGATGATGATCGCCCAGAACGGCCCCGGCATCACCAATTTCGTCACCGCCGTGAAAACAGCCTATTGGAACCACACGCCGCTGTTGCTGGTCACGCCACAGGCGGCCAACAAGACCATCGGTCAGGGCGGATTTCAGGAGGTCGAACAGATGGCCCTGTTCCGCGACATGGTGGCCTATCAGGAAGAGGTCCGTGACCCCGCGCGCATCGCCGAAACGCTGAACCGCGTGATCCTTCAGGCGCGCCGCGCCAGCGCCCCGGCGCAGATCAACGTGCCGCGTGATTTCTGGACCCAGGTGATCGATATCGACCTGCCCGAGATCCTCGAGTTCGAACGGCCATCGGGTGGCGCGGCGGCGATTGCCGAAGCCGCGGCGTTGCTGAGCGGCGCGCAAAACCCTGTGATCCTGAACGGCGCGGGCGTGGTTCTGGGTAACGCGATCCCGGCCAGCATCGCCTTGGCCGAGCGGCTGGATGCGCCGGTTTGTGTCGGCTATCAGCACAACGACGCCTTTCCCGGCTCGCATCCGCTGTTCGCCGGGCCGCTGGGTTACAACGGCTCAAAAGCGGCGATGGAACTGATCGCCGACGCCGATGTGGTGCTGTGCCTCGGCACGCGGCTGAACCCGTTTTCCACCCTGCCCGGCTATGGCATCGACTATTGGCCGTCGGGCGCGAAAATCATTCAGGTCGATATCAACCCCGACCGGATCGGCCTGACCAAGACTGTCACGGTCGGCATTGTCGGCGACGCAGGGAAGGTGGCGCAACACCTGCTGGCGCAACTGGATGACAGCGCCGGCGATGCCGGGCGCGAGGATCGCAAGGCGCGCATCGCGCAGGCGAAATCACGTTGGGCGCAGCAGTTGTCCAGCCTGGATCACGAGGACGACGATCCCGGCACCACATGGAACGCACGCGCCCGCAAGGCCAAACCCGACTGGATGAGCCCGCGCATGGCCTGGCGCGCGATTCAGGCGGCGCTGCCGCGCGAGGCGATCATTTCATCCGATATCGGCAACAACTGCGCCATCGGCAATGCCTATCCCTCGTTCGAGGCGGGACGTAAATATCTGGCGCCCGGTCTGTTCGGCCCCTGCGGCTATGGCCTGCCCGCGATCATCGGGGCCAAGATCGGCTGCCCCGACGTGCCGGTGGTCGGTTTCGCGGGCGACGGGGCATTCGGCATTTCGGTTAACGAACTGACCGCCATCGGGCGCGACGAGTGGCCTGCCATCACGATGATCGTGTTCCGCAATTATCAATGGGGCGCGGAAAAGCGCAACTCGACCCTGTGGTTCGACGACAACTTCGTCGGCACCGAACTGGACGAGGGCGTCACCTATGCCGGCATCGCCACTGCCTGTGGATTGCTGGGCGTGCAGGCCCGCACGATGGAAGAACTGACGGCTGCGCTCGACCGCGCTCTACAGGATCAGAAGGCAGGGCGGACAACGCTGATCGAAGCGATGATCAACCAGGAACTGGGCGAGCCGTTTCGCCGCGATGCGATGAAGAAACCGGTGGTGGTGGCCGGGATCGACCCGGACGACATGCAGGCTCAGACCAGCGGTTGAGGACTGCCGATCAAGGACAGGTCAAAGCTGCGTTCCCGGCTCAACCGGGTTGCCACGCAGAAAACTGGCGGCATCCTGCGCGCCACGCCCGGCCCGTTGCAAGCGCGTTACGGATACCGCCCCTCTGCCGCAGGCCATGATCAGCCCATCCCGCGCATCCAAAACCTGACCCGGCGCGCCCTGCCCCTGTGCAATCCGCGAGTCCAGCAGCTTGACGCGACTGCCGCCGATCTCGGTCCAGGCGCCGGGAAAGGGGGACAGGCCGCGAATATGACGGTCCACGACTTCGGCAGGACAGTTCCAGTCAACGCGGGCCTCGGCCTTGTCGATCTTGGCGGCATAGGTCACGCCGTCCTCGGGTTGCGGAACCGGCGTCAGCGTGTCGAGCCGCCCCAGCGCCTGCACGATCAGCGCCGCGCCGATTTGCGACAGGCGGTCGTGCAACTGACCGGTGGTGTCCTCCGGCGTGATCGGCACCGGTTCGCGCAGCAACACCGGCCCGGTATCCAGCCCGGCGTCCATCTGCATGATGCAGATGCCGGTTTCATGGTCGCCCGCCATGATGGCGCGATGGATCGGTGCGGCCCCGCGCCAGCGCGGCAGCAGGCTGGCATGGATGTTCAGGCAGCCCAGCACCGGCGCGTCCAGAACCGCCTGCGGCAGGATCAGGCCATAGGCGACGACGACCGCGACATCGGCGTTCAGCGCGGCGAAGTCCTCCTGCGCCTCGGGCGTGTTCAGCGACACCGGATGGCGTACCTTCAGGCCCAGCTCCTCCGCCCGCTTCTGCACCGGGCTGGGCCGATCCTTTTTCCCGCGTCCCGCCGGGCGCGGCGGCTGGCAGTAGACGGCGGCGATCTCGTGGCCGGCATCGACCAGCGCCTGCAAGACCGGCACCGAGAAATCCGGCGTTCCCATGAAGACCACGCGCATGGTCAGTCCACCTTGCGCGCGCGGCGCAGCAGCATGTCGCGCTTCACCTTGGACAGGCGGTCGAAATACATCCGCCCGGCCAGATGGTCGATCTGGTGCTGCACGCTGGTCGCCTCGATCCCGACGAAATCCCGCTCCGTGACCGCGCCGCTCTCGTCCAGATAGCGCACGGTGACCGCACGAGGGCGTTCGATCAGTGCCGAGACACCGGGCAGACAGGGGCTGGCCTCGTCATGTTCGCGAAGTTTGACCGAGGCGTGCAGGATTTCGGGATCGGCCAGCCGCACCGCGCCGCCGCGCGCCGGGGGCGTCGCGACCACCGCCAACCGCAGGGCAATGCCGATCTGCGGCGCCGCCAGCCCGACGCCGGGCATCGCCTCCATCGTGTCGATCATGTCGTCCCAGATGGCGCGCACCTCGTCATTCACCGCGGCCACATCGGCGGCGGTCGTGCGCAAGCGTCGGTCGGGCCAGCGCAGGATCGGCCGGACGGCCATGTCAGGCGCGTGCCTTTTCGCGTTTCAGCTTCTGCATCCGCCGGGTGATCATCTGGCGCTTTATCGGCGTCAGGTAATCGATGAACAGCTTGCCGTTCAGATGGTCGATCTCGTGCTGCACACATGTCGCCCACAACCCGTCGAAGCCGGACGTTTGCAACTTGCCGTCACGGTCGATCCAAGACACCTCGACCTCGGCGGGGCGGGTGATGTCGGCGTATTGCTCGGGGATCGACAGGCAGCCTTCCTCGTAGGTGTTCACCTCGTCCGAGACGGCGGTGATCTCGGGGTTGAACATGATGGTCGGGCGCGGTGCCGCACCCTCCTCCTTGACGCAATCCATCACCAGCAACCGCGCCAGAACACCGACCTGCGGTGCCGCGAGACCGATGCCCGGCGCGTCATACATGGTTTCCAGCATGTCGTCGGCCAGAGCGCGCAAATCGTCGTCAAGATCCGGCACCGGAGCGCAGACCTTTTTCAGCCGTGGGTCGGGATGGATCAGGATCGGGCGTTTCATGCCCTTGATTTAGGAGATCGCAGCGCGCGCTGCAACGCCTCTTGCGCCGCTCCGGCATTCCGATAGCCTGCGCGACGACCAAAGGAGAGTTCCATGGATTTCGACACGCTCATCGACCGGCGCGACAGCCACTGCACCAAATGGGACAAGATGGAGGCGATTTACGGCGTGTCGCCCGAGGACGGGCTGGCGATGTGGGTTGCCGACATGGATTTTCGCGCGCCCGAGGCGGTGCGCGACGCGTTGCAGGCCCAAATCGATCTGGGCATTTTCGGCTATTGCGACCTCGAAACTCCTTACCGCGAGGCGATCTGCTGGTGGATGGATCAACGCCACGGCTGGCAGGTCGATCCCGCGTCGATCTTCACCACGACGGGGTTGGTCAATGGTGTCGCCATGTGTCTGGACACATTTACCGATCCCGGCGACGGCATCGTCTTGTTCACACCGGTCTATCACGCCTTCGCGCGCGTCATCAAAGGCGCCGGTCGTCGCGTGGTGGAATGTCCGCTGATCGACAATGACGGGCGTTACGAGATGGATTTCGCCGCCTATGATGCCCAGATGACCGGAGCGGAACGCATGGTGATCCTGTGTTCACCGCACAATCCCGGTGGCCGGGTCTGGGCGCGCGAGGAATTGCAAGGTCTGGCCGATTTTGCGCGCCGTCACGATCTGATTTTGCTGTCGGATGAAATTCACCATGATCTGACCTTTCCGGGGCAGCGCCACATCCCGATGGCGAACGTGGATCCGTCGATCCACGACCGCCTGCTGATGCTCAGCGCCCCGTCCAAGACCTTCAACGTCGCCGGACTGCACACTGGCAACGTCATCATCCCGGACCCAGACCTGCGCGCGCGGTTTGCGGCGCGGATGCAGGCGCTCAGCCTCGCGCCCAATTCGCTGGGCCAGATCGCGGCAACGGCGGCCTATTCGCCGGAAGGCGCGGAATGGGTCGATGCGCTGATGCTTTACCTCGATGGCAACCGGAAAGTATTCGACGCGGCAATCGCCGATATTCCGGGCCTTGCGTCGATGCCGTTGGAGGCGACGTTCCTGTCATGGGTCGATTTCGCGGGCACCGGGATGGAGCCTGCGGATTTCATCGCCCGGGTTGAACGCGATGCCGGTATCGCCGCCAATCACGGCGACACTTTCGGCACCGGCGGCGAGACGTTCCTGCGTTTCAACATCGGCACGCAGCGCGCGCGGGTCGAGCAGGCCGCCGAGCGACTGCGCGCGGCCTTTGCCGATCTGCAATGACGCCAGCGGTGGCGCGCTTATTCGTATGTCAGCAATCCTGACGGTGCGTCTGGCTCGCGGTAGAAATCCAGCGCGGCATGGTCCGCGATGGCGGTATTGCGTTTGAACTCGTAACGCATCTCGCCGGAATCGGCATCGCTGGCGACGATCAGGCACTGATACAGATGCCGGCCGCCCTCATAAAGGTCGACCAGACCGCGCATCCTCGGCGTGGTCGCGTCCTCGACCGCGAACCCCTCGCGCCACAGGCGCAGCACCGGATAGAAATCATCGCCCACCTGCACCCGCAGGCGGCTGGTCTTTTTCAAGGTGGCAAGCCGGGCGGCCCAAAGCCCCTCTTGCAGCTCTCTCGGCAGATAGGTTGTCATCCCGCACCCCCAGTTTGGCAGACGGGTTCAAGAGTGACGCATTGCGCATTTTAATCAAGTGCGGTTTTTCGAAAACGCCGATTCCGCGTCCGAGCTGAAAAGGGAACCACCGAAAAACGGGGCGCGCGACATGGGCGTGTTGATCGGTGGCAACACCGACGATCACGGACGCACCGATCCGCGCGACGCCATCGCGACCGTGAACGCTGGCCTCCACGACACCGTCAACAACGGCATTTACATGGCCGGGACGGTCGATCCGGATCATATCGTGCGGGATCAGCGGCCGGCGGCGTAATGCTCGACCATGGCTGCCAGATCCTCGGGCGGAGTCTCGCTCTGGACATAGGCGCAGGCGTTGGCGGAATGGGCAAAGATCGAGCCATCGGAAAAGAAGGTCGTGTTGGTGACGAAGATCACCCGCGCGTCCGGGCGGCGATAGCTGGCGAAATCCGAGACCGCCAGCGCGCTCCCGTCCTTGAGGACGAGATCCAGCACGATGATCTGAAAATCACCATTGTAGAGGGCCAGAATGGCATCTTCCTGATTATGAACCAGCGTGACATGCGCACCCTGACGCTCCAGGTGCCGTTGCCACAGCCGCCCAAGCTCCGGTTCATTTTCTACGATCAGAACGTTCATCACACCACCGGACACGACCTGCTAAATCACTCTCGCGTGCCTCACCTTTTATGGTGATGTTCCGAAAGTGTTAACAAAATCTTAACGCGTCCGGCGTTACATCGTAAAGGTGTATAAACCCTTGTCTGCTCGGCGACAATCCGCTTGAACGGTGTCAATTGTCACTTTTTCCGATCATTATCACAGGTTCTGCAGTGCTGCCAATCCGCCCCCTGCCCGCTGTCGGGTCGCAATGACCGGAGCGCTGATTCTCGTGTTGGCAATGGCACTCGATTCCGCCTTGGGCGAGCCGCGATGGCTGTGGTCGCGCGTGCCGCATCCGGCGGTTCTGTTGGGGCGGGCGGTGTCGTTGCTGGACCGGCAACTGAACCGGGGCGATCACCGGCGCGCCAAGGGGCTGGTGGCGGCATCGGCGCTTGCCTGCGGGGCCGTGGCACTGGGCTGGGCGATCTCGCTGACCGGGCCGCTGGTCGAGATCGTCGCCGCGGCGATCCTGCTGGCGCAACGCTCGCTCGTGCAACACGTGCAGGCCGTCGGCGACGCGCTGCGCCTGTCGGTCGGCGACGGGCGCATGATGGTGGCGCGCATCGTCAGCCGCGATTGTCGCGGGATGAACCCGCCGCAGGTGGCGCGCGCTGCCATCGAAAGCGCGGCCGAGAACCTGTCGGACGGCGTGGTCGCGCCCGCCTTCTGGTTCCTTGTCGGCGGGCTGCCCGCGATGCTGGCCTACAAGGCGATAAACACCGCCGACAGCATGATCGGCTATCGCACCGCCCGCCACGAACGGTTCGGCTGGGCGGCGGCGCGTCTTGACGACGCGCTGAACCTGATCCCGGCGCGGCTGACCGGCCTGATCCTCGCCGCGCTCTCGGGACGGATGCGCGACTGGCCGGCCATCGTCGCGGATGCGCGGGCGCACCGTTCGCCCAATGCCGGCTGGCCCGAGGCCGCCATGGCCCGCGCGCTGGATGTCGCGCTGGCCGGTCCGCGCAGCTATGACGGTGCCATGCAGCCGCTGGCATGGGTCAACGAAAAGGGGCGGCATGATGTCGGCGCACGGGACATCGACGCGGCCATCGGCCTTCTGTGGCGGCTGTGGTGGGTTTTGCTGATCGGGTCGCTGGGCATCGCGGCGTGGACAATGTTGCCGTCCGGATGATGCCGCGCGGTCAGGTTCCGGCCTCCAGAAACCGCGCGCCGACCGGACCGGTGAGATAGGTGAAGGTTCCGCCGGCCATTACCGCGGCGACACGCTGATTTGCGTCCAGCACCAGCAGATCGGCGCGCCGCCCCGCCACCAAAGCGCCGCGATCCTTCAGTCCCAGAACCCGCGCCGGACCGGATGACACCAGATCCCACGCGGTCCCGAAATCGCAGATCCCCTGCTCGACCAGCATCAGCGCCGCGCGGCGCGGCGAGGGATAGTGATAATCCGATGCCAGCGCATCGCACAGACCCATCGCGATCAGGTCGCGGGCACTGACATTGGCATTGTGCGATCCGCCCCGCACCACGTTGGGCGCCCCCAGCACGATCGCATCGCCCCCTTCGCGCGCCGCCATGGCCGCCTCGATCGTCTCGGGAAACTCGGCGATCCGCACGCCGCGCGCGCGCCACTCGGCGCGGACCTGCGCGGTGGGATCGTCATGGCTGCCCATAAGCACGCCCTGCCCGGCCAGAACCCGCGTCAGCCGGTCCAGCGCCGCCGGCACATCGTCGCGCTGCGCATGGAGTTGCTGCATCAGCTCCAGATGCCGCTCGGGGTTGCGCCCGGCCTTCAGCGCCTGACCGGTCAGGCGCGCCGGCTTGCGCCCCTGTTCCAGCCGCGCATGGGGCAGATGGTCGCTGAACACCAGATAGCCCACACCCCAATCCTGCAGCAGCCCCGGCAGGCGGTCGTAAGCGTCGAGCATATGGGTTTCCAGCCGCAATTGCCCGATCAGATCGGTGGCCAGATCGCCCCGCGCGCGCGCAATGGCGCGCATCACATCGTCGGCGAATTCGGGACCGCGCAGCCCGCCCTCCCAACTGTAGAATTGCGCCAGGACCGCGGTGGTGATGCCGTTGGCGGCGAATTCGGCCGCGGCGGCAATGATGCCCTCGGCCGGATCGATCATCGCGCCGCGGCGCGGAGCGACATGGCGTTCGAACCCGTCGCCATGCAGATCGACAATGCCCGGCACGATCCGGTAGCCGCGCAGATCGACCGAACGGCCCACGCTTTCGGGCGTTATGACCCCATCGGACAGCGACAGACGTGCCCGCACCAGCCCCGCGCCCGGCAGCAGCACCTCGGCGCCGACAAGATCCAGCGCCAGCGACCTCACCGCTCGCCCCCGCGCGAACGGGGCGAACATTCCTCGCCGGGCGCGCAGATCGCATCGATACTGCCGAACAGCGCGTCCAGCCAGGAAATTTCGGGGTTGAACCGACCGGTCTCGATGAAATGCACCGCCTCGGCGATGACGCGAGGGTTGTTCATCATGAAGGTATGCGTGACCGGCAGGGTGATGTGATCGGTCATGCCGTCCACAAAGGTCGAGGCAACCGACACCTTGCCGTCATCCGGCCCGTCGATCATCGAGGAAAAGATCGGGTTCAGCGTCACCGTTCCGGCGATCACGCCCAACGGAAAATCCACCGGCGGCAGGTTCAGCGGCACGCTTTCCGGCCCGGTGCCCAACTGCATGCCCGCCGGACCGTGCAGCAGGCCGAACACCTCGAGATCGCCCAGACGGTCCACCAGTTCGCTGCCCTGATTGGGCGGGCCCAGCATCACCACGCGGCCCAGATAATCCGGGCGTTGATTGCGCAGCCACAGTCGGATCAGGATGCCGCCCATCGAATGGCTGACGAAATGCACCGGCTGGCTTTGGCATTGCGCCACTGCGGCGGGCAGCGTCTGTTCGGCCAGATCGGGGATCGGCAGATCGGTCGAGGGATAACTCGGTCGGACCACCTGATAGCCGCGCCCTTCCAGAACCTGCTCCATGATGGCAAACGACGCCTCGGTCCGCGCCAGCCCGTGCAACAGCACAACGCAATCGGCCCGCGCCATGGCGGGCCAGAGCAGGAATATCGCAAACAGCCATCTCATGAGATCCAGATAAGCCTTCCGCGCGGCGGGGGAAAGGTACGTTGGGATCGTCATTGCAACGTTATGGCCCGGGATCATACGCTTCAGTCAGCGAATTATCCGCGCAATGGTCGTTCAGAGCCAACCTGCTCATTTTCTAATGGTTCTCTAAATTTCCTACTCGGTCAGATTAAACTGATAGAAGGCCATCAAACAACCTGTTCGACCATGAGCGATACTGACCAATCATCCTTCGATATTCCGGATTTTTCCACTGTACGAGGTCTCGACATATGTTCTCGACCGAGAGAATGTCATGAAAGCCCCTTTCTGACATGATCTGCTTCTTTGTGTCTGAATTGATTGCTCCCCAAACAAGGATAGCACCATTAATCGAGATAGGTTTTTGCTGGACGTGGACAATTAACTGATCAGGGCTGTGTGCAGCCGCTAAAAAAGCGTGGAACGCTGGCTTTTTATGGTGATCAAGTTGATGGGATGCTTCCAGTATAAAGTACTTGAAGTTCAAATACTCGATTTCGCACTTCATTTCCGACGCATAGACTTTCCCTGTAGATCGGTCTCTAAACGTAAAGTCGAGAGTATATCCTTGGACATTAGCCACATCATCTGAGGTCCTCAGAGTAGGCCTGCCTAGGTTTTCGTAAGGCGCACGTTCATCGTTTGCCCAAATCGAAACAACCCTCTCCGAGAAGATTCCGAACAATCTCGAAAGGAATTTTGCGCGCTCATTCTTAGGATCATCAAGTCGGTCAAATACGCCCCTGAAAGCTGTTGGCACTTGCTGTCCTCCCCGTATTGTTGTGCAACACGCTTGCGCCCAGCGCTCGTTGCACTTGTCTCTACGGTCTTCGATAATTTGACGGTTTTCCCCATTGGCGTAAACGGCAGGTTCGTCCGCTCTGCCGTCATTCAGGACGCCCCATCTTCTCGCAGATTTCCACCAGTAGGCAATCATATCTTGCCCTAGCCAATAACCAAAGCCCGCTAAACGTTTCAGCCCACATAAAAAGGGCCGCCCCCGAAAAGGGCGACCCTAAATCTGGCGGTGTGGCAGTCAGCCCCCCGTTACCGGATGCCTGCGGCCAACCGTGATGGCTTTACATCATGCCGCCCATGCCGCCCATGTCGGGCATGCCGCCACCGGCGCCGGCGCCTTCTTTCTGCGGCTTGTCGGCGATCATCGCCTCGGTGGTGATCAGCAGGCTCGCGACCGACGCGGCGTCCTGCAGCGCGTGGCGCACCACCTTGGCCGGGTCGATCACGCCGAACTTGAACATGTCGCCATATTCCTCGGTCTGCGCGTTGAAGCCGAACTTGAGGTCGTCGCTTTCGCGGATCTTGCCCGCGACGACCGAGCCGTCAACGCCGGCGTTCTCTGCGATCTGGCGCAGCGGCGCCTCGAGCGCCTTGCGCACGATGCCGATGCCGACAGTCTGGTCGCTGTTCTCACCGGTGAGACCTTCGAGCTTCTTGCCGGCCTGGATCAGCGCGACACCGCCACCGACGACGATACCTTCCTGAACGGCCGCGCGGGTCGCGTTCAGCGCGTCGTCGACACGGTCCTTGCGCTCTTTCACCTCGACTTCGGTCATGCCGCCGACGCGGATCACGGCAACACCGCCGGCCAGCTTGGCCACGCGTTCCTGCAGCTTTTCGCGGTCGTAGTCGCTGGTGGTGTCCTCGATCTGCTGGCGGATCTGTGCGACGCGCGCCTCGATCTCGGCCTTTGCGCCGGCACCGTCGACAACCGTGGTCTCGTCCTTGGTGATCGTGACCTTCTTGGCGCTGCCCAGCATGTCCATGGTGACATTCTCAAGCTTCATGCCCAGGTCTTCGCTGATCACCTGACCGCCGGTCAGGATCGCCAGATCCTGCAGCATTGCCTTGCGGCGATCGCCGAAGCCCGGTGCCTTGACGGCCGCGATCTTCAGACCGCCGCGCAGCTTGTTGACGACCAGGGTCGCCAGCGCTTCGCCTTCGACGTCTTCCGAGATGATCAGCAGCGGCTTCTGGCTCTGGATCACGGATTCCAGCAGCGGCACCATCGGCTGCAGCGACGAGAGTTTCTTCTCGTGCAGCAGGATCATGCAGTCTTCCAGCTCGACGGTCATCTTGTCGGCGTTGGTGACGAAATAGGGCGACAGATAGCCACGGTCGAACTGCATTCCCTCGACCACGTCGGTCTCGGTTTCCAGGCCCTTGTTCTCCTCGACGGTGATGACACCCTCGTTGCCGACCTTCTGCATCGCGTCCGCGATCTGCTGGCCGATCTCGGCCTCGCCGTTGGCGGAAATGGTGCCGACCTGCGCGACTTCGGCGCTGTCGTTCACTTCGCGGGCAGCGGCCTGGATCGCCTCGACGACCTTGGCGGTGGCCAGATCGATGCCGCGCTTGAGGTCCATCGGGTTCATGCCGGCGGCAACCGATTTCAGACCTTCGCGCACGATGGCCTGGGCCAGGACGGTCGCGGTGGTGGTGCCGTCGCCGGCCTCGTCATTGGTGCGGCTGGCGACTTCCTTCACCATCTGCGCGCCCATGTTCTCGAACTTGTCTTCCAGCTCGATTTCCTTGGCGACGGTCACGCCATCCTTGGTGATGCGCGGTGCGCCGAAGGATTTGTCGATCACCACGTTGCGGCCCTTGGGGCCGAGGGTGACCTTGACCGCGTCGGCCAGAATGTTCACGCCCCTCAACATCCGGTTGCGGGCGTCGGTATCGAATCTCACGTCCTTTGCAGACATTCTCGATCTCTCCTTGAATTTTCCTGAATTACGGGATCAGACGATATGCGGCGCTTACGCGGCCTTGGCGGCCGTGCTGCCTTCGATGATGCCCATGATGTCGCTTTCCTTCATGATCAGCATCTCTTCGCCGTCGATGCTGACCTCGGTGCCCGACCATTTGCCGAACAGGATGCGGTCGCCTTCCTTGACGTCCATCGCGATGCGGTCGCCATCCTCGTCACGGGCGCCTGCGCCCACGGAAACGACCACGCCCTCGGCGGGCTTTTCCTTGGCGCTGTCGGGAATGATCAGCCCGCCAGCGGTTTTTTCTTCGCTTTCCACGCGACGAACCAGCACACGGTCATGAAGTGGTGTGAATGCCATCTTTGCAGCTCCTTGCGGCTCAAAGGTTGTTACCTTGGGGTCCTCCGGTTTGCCGAAGGACCGTTATCACTCAACCGGGTCGAGTGATAACGATGCAGAGTTAGGAAAACCGCCGGTCCGTGTCAAGCACCGAGTTGCAGGATTCGTCGCGGTCTTTCGGCGTCTGGCCGCAAGGCGCGGAAACCTGTGCGGGAAGGGCGGCTCGGCCCTGCTCGCTGAGCGCGTAAACGCCCCGTTCCACCCGCAGGAACCAGCCGTAATGGTTGTCGGCCATGATCCGGGTGGCGCGCGCGACGCCGGTGGCGCGCGCGACCTCGGCCCCCTTGCCGGTGCCATGGTCCGCCAGATGCGCCGCGCAGGCCAAGGCATCCTGACGATAGACCGTGACGATGCCCCGCCGGGTCGAGCCGCCGGTATTGGGATCGCCCTGCAAGCGTTCGAATTCGCGCAGCAACCGCGCGCGCCGCGGTGCGGATTGGCGCGGGACGTAGGGACCGGGATCGCAATGCACCTCGGCGCGCCCGTCCGCGCTCAGCGTGATCAGCCCCAGCCCCAGACGCCGGCACAGCGCCAGATTGTCACGCAGCGCCCGCCGCGCCGTCCGCCCGCGGGGCCGGCAGGCCGCGATGTAAACCGCATCGGTGATCGACAGCCGTGCCACCGCCTGATGGAACAGCGCCAGCGAGAACCGCAGTTTCAGTTCGACGATCACCGGCGGGTCGTCACCGCGCCGGGCCACGATATCGACGGCGCCGACCTCGCCCTTGACGGTATAGCCCTGCCGTTCCAGCAGCGCCTTGACCGGCGCATAAAGATCCTGCTCGCGCATCATGGCGCGCAGGTTAGACAAACCCGCCTGCCGCGTCCATTTTACATCGTCGGCCTGCGTGACATTGCCGGACCGCTTTTCTATAAGGCGCGCAAATCGCCCCCTCAGACAGGACACATACATGACGATTCAAGTCTTTGGACATAAATCCCCCGACACCGATTCCACCGGCTCGCCGCTGATCTGGGCATGGTACCTGACCGAAATCGAGGGCACCCCTGCCAAGCCGGTGCTGTTGGGCGAACCCAATACCGAAGCCGCCTTCATGCTGGAGCATTGGGGTCTGGAAAAACCCGAGATCATCCAGGACGTCGCCGACAATGCGCCCTGTGTCGTGGTGGATACCAACAACCCCGCCGAACTGCCCGCCAATATCAACGGCGCCGACGTGCAGGCCATCATCGACCATCACAAGCTGGCCGGCGGGCTTGTGACCAAGGGCGCGATCAACGTCACCATCCGCCCGCTCGCCTGCACCGCGACGATCATGTACGATCTGATCGGCGAGAATATGGACAAGATGCCCGATGGCCTGAAAGGCGCGATGCTGACCTGCATCCTGTCGGACACGCTGCATTACCGCTCGCCGACCACAACGCCGCATGACAAGGACGTGGCCGACAAGCTGGCTGCCGATCTGGGGGTGGACGTTGCCGAATACGCGGCCCGGATGTTCGCCGCCAAGTCCGACGTCTCGCGGTTTTCCGACAATGAACTGCTGCGGATGGATTCCAAGGAATACGAGGTCTCCGGCACCAAGTTCCGCGTTTCCGTTCTGGAAACCACATCGCCCGAGAGCGTGCTCGACCGCAAGGATGCGCTGATGCAGGCAATGACCGCCGTCGCCGCCGAGGATGGCGTCGATCAGGTGCTGCTGTTCGTGGTCGATATCCTGAACGAGGAATCCACGCTGCTGATCCCCAACGATCTGGTGCGCAACTGCGCCGACAAGAGCTTTGGTGCCCGCTCGGACAGCGATACGGTGGTGTTGCCCGGCGTTGTCAGCCGCAAGAAGCAGATCATTCCGCATCTGACGATGTGAAGGACGAACAGCGCCCGCGGCATTTGGGCGGGCGCTGTTTTTTCGCCAAGGCTCAGAGGGCTTGGCCCAGCCCCTGCCGTTCCTTGCCCGCCTTGCGAAGGCGGAACGCCAGAACGATGAACAGGATTCCGAACACCACGGCCCAGATTCCGATCAGCCAGACCAGCGACAGGATGCCCGCAGCCGGCATCACGATCAGCAGGATGCCGAAGACGATCGAAAGCACACCGCCAAGGCCGAGCAGCCATTCGCCCTCGATCTCCTTGCGCAACTGGATGGCCGCGACGATCCGCAGCACGCCGCCGACGATGGCCCAGGCGGCGATGAACATCAGCAGCACCAGCGCCGTCACCCCCGGCATGAACAGCGTCAGCAGCCCGACGATGACGCCCAACACCCCTTCGAGAAGCCACAGCCACCAATTGTCGATCCGGTCGCGATAACGGATCGAATCCACGATGCCGAAAATCCCGTCCACCAGAACGTAGGCCCCGAAGATCAGCACCAGAACCGCGACCGTCAGGCCCGGCCAGGCAAAGGCCGCGATCCCGAAGAGGATGGCCGCGATGCCGCGGATCAGCAACAGCCACCAGTTGCGCTCCAGAAAATGCATGTAGCCGTTCATATCGTATCCTTTCATGTTATCGCCGCCGCGCCGTGATCGTCTCGCGGCCATCGGTTTCCAGAACCAGCGCGCCGGTCTCGTCGATGTTGTAGCCGGTGATCTGCGGCAACATATCCAGCACGCGGCGCTCCTGATTCATCAGCGCCTCGGGGCAGGCCATCATCGTGGTGCCCGCCGGTTCGATCGACAGCGCGCCATCCGTATCCTCGTAACTGCCGATCAGCCGGTTGCAGCTGGCATTGCCCGCAAGACGGCCATCGGGCAGGAATTCCAGGCTGGCGGGGCTCATGTCCACGACGCCCTGTCCGGCGATATCCTCGATGAACCATTCCGGCCCGGCCAGTTGCGGCGCGTCTTCCTGTTCCATCAGGTGATCCGCGACCGCGCGCCAAGCGGGCAGCGACGTCGGATCGTTGGCCGCGTTCGCCGCCTCGGGATGCGAGGCCAGCCGCACGATGACCATGTCCGCTTCGGGGTCGACCCAGATGGTCTGGCCGTGAACGCCGCGCGCGGCAAAGGCGCCGTGATCGTCATGGCTGACCCACCACATGCCGCGATAGCTCCAGCCCTCGAGCGTGTCGTATCCGGCCTTGGCGAACGCCTGCCTGTCGCCGCCCTCGCGAATGCGGGCGATGGCCTCGGCCGGGATGATCTGTTCGCCGTTCCAGCGGCCTTCGTCCAGCATCAACTGGCCGAACCGGCCCAGATCGCGCAAGGTGGCGTTGAAGCCGCCGCCGGCAAAGGGCGTGCCGATGGAATCGACGGTATAGAACGCCTCGCGCTCGGCCCCGATCCGGGTCCAGATGCGCTCGGCCAGCAGATCCGCCACCGACACGCCGCTGGCGCGCGCGATCAGCCAGCCCAGCGCATCGGCGTTCACGGTCTTGTAACCGAACGCCGCGCCATGGGTGCCGTCCTTTTCCACCGTCTCGAGAAACTCGTAATAGCTGCGCGGGCCGTCATAGCCTTCGGGCTTGGGCAGCGGGCTGCCGGCTTGGGCAAAGGTCCAGACCTCGGCGTCGGGATCGGAATAATCCTCGGAGTAATCCAGCGCGGTGGTCATATCCATCACCTGCCGCACCGTCGCGTCGCCGAATGCGCTGTCGGCAAGTTCTGGAATCAGATCGCCGACCTGCGCGGTTTCGTCCAGCTTGCCCTCGGCCACCAGAATCTCGCCCATCAGGCCGGTCAGGCTTTTGGTGACGGACATGACGCCGTGTAGCGCGATTTCGTCAAGGCAGCCGTCATAGCGCTCATAGACGATTCGGCCCTTGTGCAGCACCAGCAGGCCGTCGGTGTGATTGGCGTCGAACGCGGCGTCCCACGTCATGTCCTCACCGCCGCCCAGCGGCGTGAATGTCACCGCGTCGATGCCGGAATCAAACGCCTCGGGCAAGGCGCTGGCCGCATCCGCGCCGTTGCGCACGCCGGTCGTGGGCATCAGTTCGCGGAAGTGGCAAACCGTCCAGCGCAGTTTGGGAAAGGTGAAGAAATCCTCGTCGGTGAAACGGATAGTCTTGTCCCGCGGCGGCGGAAAGCCCTGCATCCAGCCCATGGTTCCCGGGTTGGACTCCTCGGCCGACAGGGGCTGTGTCTCCTGCGCCATCACGCCCCCCGCCAATGTCAGCGATGCGGCAGCGGCCGTTGCGAACAATCTTCTCATCTCAAATCCTTCGTTCCGATTTCTACGGTCCTCAATCCCATAGATGTTAGGGCGTTGCCCGAAAATTCCACCTGCGGGCAGCGGGTTGTCGCGGTTTGCATGGCTAGACCCGTCTTTCTGCACTAGATAGAACGGATCGCACCCGGACCAGGATCATCCCCCGTTGAAAGCGGGCAATCCAGCCAAACCCATCGCCATTGGCGTGGTCGTCCTGCTGATCGCTCGCCTTGCTGGACTCGCCGGGCGACTGGCGGGATAACGGGACCGAAACCGCCCGATTTGTGCCGTGGGGCGCATGGAAAGAGACACCGATGCTGACTGCGCTGAGATATGTGATATTTGCGATCCTCGTGATCGCGATGGCCATCGTCGCTGCGCGGTTCCTGTTCGCCCTGCCCCCCGACGAGAAGGAAGACGGCACCCATCTTTCTCCCTCCGAAACCGGCCCGCTGGCCGAGGCGCTGACGCAGCGCGTCGCCCGGCACGAGGGAAAGACCGGCATCGCGCCGTTGCAGAACGGTGCCGACGCCTTTGCCGCGCGTATGATCATGGCGGATGCCGCGGTCTCCTCGATCGATGCGCAATATTACATCTGGCACGACGACCTGACCGGGATCCTGTTGCTGGATGCGCTGAAACGGGCGGCGGATCGGGGTGTGCGGGTCCGGCTGCTGCTGGACGATAACGGCACGTCGGGGCTGGACGGGGAAATCGCGGCGCTCGACGCCCATCCCATGGCCGAGGTGCGGCTGTATAATCCGTTCAACCTGCGCCGGTTCAAGCTGCTGTCCTACGGGTTCGATTTCTTCCGCCTGAACCGGCGGATGCACAACAAATCCTTTACCGTGGACAACCGCGCCACCATTCTGGGCGGGCGCAACGTGGGGGACGAGTATTTCGACACCGGGCCGATGCCGCTTTACGTCGATCTCGACGCGCTGGCCGTGGGCAAGGTGGTGCCCGAGGTCTCGCGGGATTTCGACCGCTACTGGAACAGTCCCTCGGTGCATGCCGCCGCCCCGATCGTGGGTGCGCCGCCATCGGGCGATCCGATTGCCGACCGTCTGGCACGTTTTCAGGATGATCCGCAGATCGAGGAATACCGCGAGATCCTCCGGTCATCCGATATCGTCGCCGATCTGGCCCGCGGCGAACTTGGACTGGAATGGACCGACGCCCTGCTGGTCAGCGACGACCCGGCCAAGGGACAGGGTGCCGTGCCCAAGGATGACCTGCTGGCGGTGCGCCTGATGCAGGCGGTGGGCGACGTGAAATCCCGTTTCGACGGCATCTCGCCCTATTTCGTTCCCGGTGCTGCCGGCGTAAAGGCCTTTGCCGGGCTGGAGCGCGATGGCGTGGAGGTGCGTCTGCTGACAAATTCTCTCGAAGCCACCGACGTGTTGCCGGTGCATGCGGGCTATTCCAAGCGGCGCAAGGCGATGCTGAAGGAAGGCATCGCGCTTTACGAACTGCGCCGTCAGGCCGCGCCGGGTGCGCCGCGCGACGTGATGGGGCCGTTCGGGTCGTCCGGGGCCAGCCTGCACGCAAAGACATTCGCGGTGGACGGGCAGCGGATCTTCATCGGATCGTTCAATTTCGATCCGCGCTCAACCTCGCTCAATACCGAGATGGGCCTTTTGATCGACAGCGAAAATCTGGCCGGCAGTGTTCACCGGGCCTTTGACAACGGGCTTGGCGGTCTGGCCTGGCAGGTCGAGCGGCGCGACGGCGATCTGATCTGGACCGACCCGGAAAATCCGGATGCCGCCCCCCTGACGGATGAGCCGGGCGGCAGTTTGTTGCGCAATGCCGCGATCACCGTCATCGGTTGGCTTCCGGTGGAATGGCTGTTGTAACGCATCATTCGAAAAATCCGAACGTTCCGACATGAGCAATCCGTTAGATTTGTTGATCGTGCAGGTTTATCTGATCCCTTGAAGATAAACCGAGGGGGTTCGGAATGGCTTATACGATAACCGACAGAGACACGGGCGATCTGGACGCCCGGTCCTTTTTCAACACGACAGCCGGCAGCATCTTGCCGGGTCTGGTGCTGGCGGCCCTGATCGCGGCGGCATCGTTCGGGCTGCGGCTGATCCCCGGTGTGGGCGTGCTCAGCCCGCTGATCATCGCCATCCTGATCGGCATGGCGTTTCACAACCTGATCGGCACGCCCGCCATCGCCAAACCCGGCGTCTCCTTCAGCCTCAAACGCGTGCTGCGCGCGGGCATCGTGCTGCTGGGCCTGCAACTGACCGCGCAACAGGTGATCGCCGTGGGCGGGGTCGGCGTGGCGCTGATCATCGTGACTTTGCTTGCGACCTTTGCCTTTACCACCTGGCTGGGCCGTGCCCTGCGTGTCGATGCCGGGCTGACGCAGCTGATTGCGGCGGGCAGTTCGATCTGCGGTGCCTCGGCGGTGATCGCCACCAATACCGTAACCCGCGCGCGGGACGAGGACGTGGCCTATGCGGTGGCCTGCGTTACCATCTTCGGCTCGCTCTCGATGGTGCTGATGCCGCTGGTCGGCGGATTGCTGAACACGGGGCCGCATGCCTTCGGTCTCTGGACCGGGACCTCGATCCACGAGGTCGCGCAGGTCGTCGCCGCCGCCTATGCCCGCGGCCAGGAATCCGGCGAGTTCGGCACAATTGCCAAGCTGACCCGTGTGATGATGCTGGCCCCAATGGTGCTGATGCTGGGTGCCGCCGCCGCAAGCCGCCTGCGCAAACAGGGTGGCGACTCGAGCCGCGCCGCGCCGCCAGTGCCATGGTTCGTGCTGGGTTTCGTCGCCATGGTCGGCCTTGCCAGCACCGGCTGGGTGCCCGAAGTGACCGCGCCCTTCACCACCGGCACGACGCAGTTCCTGCTGGCAACGGCGCTGGCAGCGATGGGTCTGGAAACCGATATGCGCAAACTGGCCGCCGAGGGGCTGCGCCCCGCGCTGCTGGGCGCCGGGGCATGGATTTTCATTTCCCTTTTCTCGCTCGGTCTGGTTCTCATGCTCGCATGACGCTCGATCAGCTTCGCATCTTCATCGCCGTCGCCGAACGTGAGCATGTCACGCAGGCGGCGGCGGCGCTGAATCTGACGCAAAGCGCGGTCAGCGCCGCCATCTCGGCCCTTGAGGACCGCCACGCCGTCCGCCTGTTCGACCGGGTCGGGCGGCGCATCGTTCTGACCGATGCCGGGCGGCTGTTCCTGGACGAGGCGCGCGCCGTGCTGGCCCGGTCCGAGCAGGCCGAGCGTCTGCTGGGCGATCTGGCCGGGCTGAAACGCGGCACGCTGCGCCTCGCCGCCAGCCAGACCGTCGCCAATTACTGGCTGCCGCCGCTGATGCAGCAATTCCACGCCGCCCATCCCGGTTTCGCGCTGGAACTGGCCACCGGCAACACCGCCGATGTCGCGCGCATGGTCCATGCCGCCACCGTCGATCTGGGGTTCGTCGAGGGCGAGATTGCGGATGCCGCCCTGTCGATCAGATCCCTGCCCGGCGACGATCTGGCGCTGGTGGTCGCGCCCGGCCATCCGTGGGCGACAGGCGCGAAAGATCTGCAATCCAGCGCATGGGTGCTGCGCGAACCCGGCTCGGGCACCCGTGCCGTGTTCGAGACGGTTCTGGCGCAACATGGTCTGTCCACCGATGATATCGACATCGCGCTGGAACTGCCCACGAACGAGGCGGTGCGCGCCGCCGTCGAGGCCGGTGCCGGCGCCAGCATCCTGTCGATGCTGGTGGTCGAATCCGCGATTGCCTCGGGGCGGCTGGTACGGGTGGATATCGCCCTGCCGCCGCGCCGCTTTCACATGCTGCGCCACAAGGAACGGCACCTGTCGCTGGCCGAACAGCGGTTTCTGGAACTGGCGGGCGCGTAGATCAGGCGACCTTGCGGGCCACCGGTTTGCGGCGCCGGTCGAGCAGCCGGTTCTCGATCTGCACGAAGGCGTCATAGATCAGCACCGCGAACAGCCCGACGATCAGCCCGCCCTGCAGGACAAAGGCGGTGTTGTTGGTCAGCAACCCGGCGATGATCGGCTCGCCCAGCGTGCGTGCCGCCACGGTCGAACCGATGGTCGCCGTGCCCAGCGCGATCATCACCGACACGCGGATCCCGGCGAGAATCACCGGCGCGGCCAGCGGCAGTTCCACCTGCGCCAGCCGCTGCCAGCGGTTCAGCCCCATGCCCCGCGCCGCCTCCATCGTGCGCGGCGGCAGCGTCGAAAGCGCGGTCAGCGCGTTCTCGAAGATCGGCAGCAGCCCGTAGAGGAACAGCGCCACCAGGGTCGGACGCGCCCCAAAACCCAAAGCCGGGACCGCCAGCGCCAGAACCGCGACCGGCGGGAACGACTGGCCGATATTGGTGATCGTGCGTGACAATGGCCGGAACGGCGCACCGGCAGGGCGCGTGACGAAAATCGCCAGCGCGACCGCGACAATCGTCGCGGCCAGACTCGCCGCCGCCACCAGCGCCAGATGATTGAGGGACAGCGACAACAGCGATGCACGGTCATAGATCGCCGTGCTTCGGTCGGGTGCGAAGGGTTCGAACATCCAAACGAACGCATGCGGGCGCAACACAAGCCCCAGCAACAGCCCCAGCAGCGCAAGGCGCAGGATCATCGCCGGTCTCATGCGTGCTGCCCGACGCGGTGGCGGATCGCGGCCAGGGTGACGCGCCCGATCTGCGCGCCGTCGCGTTCGACCGGCACCGCATCGCGCCCGGTCCACAGGCACGCCGAAAGCGCATCCCGCAGGCTGGCGGTGTCCGGCAGCATGGCACCCTCGGCCGCGCCATCCTCGGTCAGGTCACCGACGGGGATCAGCGACAGCAGGCGCATGGGCCGCTCGGCGTCGCCCACCATGTTGGCGACGAAGCCGCTTGCGGGGCGTTCCACGATATCCTCGGGCGGGGCGTATTGCACCAGCTTCCCGCCATCCATCACCCCGACGCGGTCGCCCAGCCGGATCGCTTCGTCCATGTCATGGGTGACCAGCACGATGGTCGAACCCAGCTTGCGCTGGATCTCCTTCAGATCGTCCTGCGCGCGGGCGCGGATGATCGGGTCGAGCGCGCCGAAGGGTTCGTCCATCAGCAGCAGATCGGGGCGCGAGGCCAGCGCGCGGGCCACCCCGACGCGCTGCTGCTGACCGCCCGAAAGCTCTTGCGGGTAACGGTCGCGGAACTCGGCCGGGTCCATGCCGAACAGGCTAAGAAGCTCGTCCACGCGGGCGTTGATCTTGTCCGTCGGCCAGTCCAGCAGGCGCGGCACCGACGCGATGTTGCGCGCCACTGTCTGATGCGGGAACAACCCGTGGCCCTGGATCGCGTAACCGATCCGGCGGCGCAGAAGATAGGGCGCGACGGCGTGGGTCGGCTCGCCGTTGATGCGCACCTCGCCCGATGTGGGCTCGACAAGGCGGTTGATCATCCGCAACAGCGTCGTCTTGCCGGACCCCGACGTGCCGACGACGACGGTGATGGTGCCGGTCTCGATCACCATGGACACCGCGTCCACCGCGTTGATGTCGCCATAGGTCTTGGTGATGTGGTCGATCTCGATCATGTGTTTTTCCGGTTGAGCGTGGGTTGCGCGACTTCCACCACGATATCCATCAGGATCGCGGCGACCAGCGCCATCAGGACGGTGGGCAGCGCGCCGAGCAGGATCAGGTCGGTCGCGGTCTGGTTCAGACCCTGAAAGACGAAGGTGCCGTATCCGCCGCCCCCGATCAGCCCCGCGATCACCGCAAGGCCGATATTCTGCACCAGTACGATGCGCAGCCCGGCAAGGATCACCGGCAGGGCCAGCGGCAATTCCACCGTCCAGAACCGCTGCGGCCCGGTCATGCCCATGCCGCGCGCCGCCTCGACGCTGGCGGCGGGAACCGAGCCAAGGCCGGCCACCGTATTGGCGACCACCGGCAAGAGGGAATAGAGCAGCAGCGCGACAAAGGCGGGGGCGAAACCGATTCCTGCGATTCCGACGGCCTGCGCGCCGGGCACGGTCGCCCCGACCCAGCCGAGGATCGGGATCATGATGCCGAACATCGCCAGCGACGGAATCGTTTGCAGAAAGCTGAGCACCGGCAGCGTGACCGCGCGCACGCGCGCCTTGCGGAACGCCAGAATGCCCAGCGGAAAGCCGATCGCGGCGGCGACACCCAGCGAGCCGAGCGCCAGCGCCACATGCCGCCACGTCGCGGTGCGGAACGCGGCGGCGCGGGTCCGGTATTCCTGCATCGGCGACAGATCGTTCAGCGCCCCCGACCACAGCAGCAGCGCCAGCGCCCCCAGAACCAGCGTCAGAAGGCCAAGCCGCAAGCGCGGTCCGGGTTGCAGACCGCCGATCGCATCCGCCATCAACAGCATGACCACCGACAGCAGGCACCAGAACCCGGCAGCGGGGGAAACCCGCGCCAGATCGCCCGCATCACCCAGCAGGTTCGCCGCACCGCGCGAGAGCAGGAAAATCAGCCCGGCAAGGCTGAGCAGGCTGCCGGCAAAGCGCAACCACGGCCGCGACGGCAACAGCCCGCAAGCCAGCCCCGCCGCGATGGCGGTCAGCGCGGCAATGGTGACCGTCGGACCGGCGACCTCCCAGGGGGCCGCGCCCTCACCGGCGACGATCCGGTTGGCGCGCAAGGTGAGGAATGGCAGCAAGAGCGAGGCCGCGCCCAATACGGCGAACAGCACGCCGGGCGGCGAAACCGTCAGCCCCATGGGGCGCGATGCCGTCAACGAGACGGCCACGGGTTCAGTCAAGAACCCCGATCTGCGTGAGATGATCGCGCGCGACGGCCTCGGACCCTTCGCCACCGACCTGGATGCGCCCGTTCAGCTTTTGCAGCGTCGCCATGTCGAGCGTCTCGAAGATCGGGTTCAGGACGTCCGCGATCGCGGGATATTCCTCCAGCACCTCGGCGCGCACGATGGGGGCAGGCTCGTAAACCGGTTGCACGCCCTTGTCGTCCTCCATCACCACCAGTCCGGTCGCCCCAACACCGCCATCGGTGCCATAGACCATCGCCGCGTTGACGCCCGAGGTACCCCGCGCCGCCGCCTGGATCGTCGCCGCCGTATCGCCGCCCGACAGGATCACGGTCTGATCCTGACCCAGTTCGAACCCGTAGGTCTCCTGCATCGCCGGCAGTACCGCGGGGGACGAGACGAATTCGGTCGAGGCGGCCAGCTTGACCTCCCCGCCATCCGACACCCATTTGCCGAAATCGCTCATGGTGGCCAGATCGTTTTCTTCCGCGACCGGGCCGGTCACCGCGATCGCCCACGTGTTGTTGGCCGGGGCGGGTTGCAGCCAGACGATATTGTTTTCTTCTGCATCCAGTTCCCTGGCCCGCTCATAGGCCGCATCGGCATCTTTCCAGACATCGCTGTCGGCTTCGTTGAAGAAGAACGCAGCGTTGCCGGTATATTCGGGATAGATGTCGATCTGATCCGCCAGCAGCGCCTCGCGGACAACCTGCGTGCCGCCAAGTTGCAAACGCCGCACCACCGGCAATCCCGCATCTTCCAGCGCCAGCGCGATGACATTGCCCAGCAAGCCGCCCTCGGTGTCGATCTTGGATGAAACGGTGATATCCGCCTGCGCCGCCGAGGCGACTCCGGCAGCAAGTCCAAGGGTGGCGATGAATTTGCGTGCGGTCATGAAAGATGCTCCTGTGCTCTGGCTGACAATACGATTTAGGCGGGGTTCCAGCCGCGCCAAGTCTTTATTTTCGCGTTCCCGTCAAGGTGCGCGCAGGACCGCCAAATGGGAAGGGTAAAATGCCGCCCGACGGCGCGGACCGCCAGGGGCGTCATAATAGGTATTTACAATACCAATTGAGACGCCTAGATTGCATCTTGAATACTCCAATCCCTCCGCGCCTGTCGATATGCGCGAGAGGCGATCTGGCCGCCACGCCCGCCGCTGGTGAGCAATGCGGGCGCGGCGGCCATCCAAAGACCGAAAAGAAGGGGAGCACCGTGGCGGGCAATACTTTCGCAGTGGTTCATGGCTACAGCGCGCAAAAGCGCGCGCAAATCCGTGCGGCTGCGGATGCGATGGGCATTGACGAGGCCTATCTTTCGCGGCTGGTGGACGAGTTCTATTCCCGGGTGCGCACGGATGCACGTCTGGGGCCGATTTTCGTCGGCGAGATCGGCGACGATTGGGGCGCGCATCTGGCGCGGATGAAAGCGTTCTGGGCCTCGGTCGCACTGAATGCCGGGGTCTATTCAGGCAAACCGGTGCCGGTTCATCAGAAACTCGACCGTGTCGAACGCAGCGATTTCGCCCGTTGGCTGGGCCTGTTCCGCGCCACGCTGGACGATACCGCCCCCACGCCCGAAGCGGCGAATTACCTGATGGTCCGTGCCGAACGCATCGCGCGAAGCCTGGAAATCGCCATGTTCGAACGCACCTCGGACGGGATACCCTCACTGGCATGACCGGGGGGCGCACGCGGCAAATTAGTCCATTGCGCGTTACGGACCGGGATTGCTAAACCCGTGCCATGAAACCCAAATTGCTGACCACGCTGCGGACGTATTCGCTGCAATTGTTCATTGCCGATCTGCTTGCGGGCCTGACCGTGGCGATGGTGGCACTGCCGCTGAGCCTGGCCATCGCCATCGCGTCCGGCGCCGAGCCGGCCGACGGGCTGATCACGGCGATCGTCGGCGGGTTCATGATTTCCCTGCTCGGCGGCAGCCGTGTGCAGATCGGCGGACCGACGGGCGCGTTCATCGTCGTCGTCTTCGGCGTGATCGCGCAACATGGCTATGACGGGCTGGTTCTGGCGACCTTCATGGCCGGGGTGATCCTGATCGTCGCCGGCTGGCTGCGGGCGGGGAACCTTGTGGAATATGTACCCGAACCGGTGGTCAACGGGTTCACCATCGGCATCGCGGTGATCATCGCCACCAGCCAGATCAAGGACCTGTTCGGCCTGTCCTTCGCGCAGCCCCCCGCGGATTTCGTCGAAACCGTGTCGAGCCTTTGGACCTCACGCGCCACATGGAGCGTGGCGGCGACGGCAATCGGCCTTGTGACCATGGCGCTGATCGTTCTGTTGCGGCACCTTGCGCCGCGGTTTCCGGGGCTGATCGTCGCCGTTGCCGCGACCTCGCTCGTGGTGGCGATGGCGGGGCTGCCGGTGGATACGATCTTTGGCCGGTTCGGCGCGTTGCCCAGCACGCTGCCCATGCCCGCCCTTCCCGACCTGTCGCTGACGAGGATGCTGGATTTGCTGCCATCGGCCTTCGTCATCGCGTTTCTGGCCGGGGTGGAATCGCTGCTGTCGGCGATGGTGGCGGATCGCATGATTGCGGGCAGCCACCGGCCCAACGCCGAGGTTCTGGCGCAGGGCTGGGCCAATGTCGGCTCGGCGCTGTTCGGCGGCCTGCCCGCCACAGGCGCCATCGCGCGCACGGCCACCAACGTGCGCGCCGGGGGCATCACACCGGTGGCCGGGCTGATCCATGCGCTGGTGATCCTGCTGGTGATGATGCTGGCCGCCGATCTGGCCGGGTATCTGGCGATGCCGGCGCTGGCGGCGCTGCTGGTGCTGACCGCATGGAGCATGAGCGAGCCGAAGAAATGGCGCGGCTATATGCGCGCCCGTCCATCGGACCGGGTGCTGCTGGTGCTGACGCTGGCGCTGACGGTGTTCGCCGATCTGACGGTCGCCATCGGCGTGGGCGTCGGACTGGGCCTGGCCCTGCGTCTGCGTCGCCGCAATGTCCCGCCGCCGGACTGGACCCCGCCCGACCGCTGAAAACCTGTCGCTATAGCGGCCGTTTGGTGTAGTCCACGGCGCTGCAGGTCAGGATATTGCCGGTATCGTCAGCGGTGAGACGCACCCGCCGCGCCGGCGAAAAGAAGGTCACGCGGATGCGGCCTGCATGCTCGCCCTCGCCGCGCTCGAACCGGCTGGTGATGGTGCCGTCGCGCATGCCCTGTTTCAACGCTTCGGGATCCATCTGCAATCCGTCGGCGACGGTTTGCGCGTCCACCTGGATCATGTCGTCGCCAATCTCTATCCGGGTCATGTGACTTGTCCTTTCCTTGTCTGCCCTCAGGCCGCGACATCGCCGTGCCAGGCGCAATCGGCGACGGTGCTGCGGTCCAGTTCGTCAAAGAACGCCTCGCGGGCTGCGGCAAGGCGTGCCTTGAGCCGGCATCGCGGTTTCAGCACACATTCCCCGCCATCGGCCTGAAAACACTCGACCAACGCGAAACGCCGCTCCAGATGGCGCACGACCTCGCCCAACCGGATGCTGTCGGCATCCCGCGCCAGCGCGATCCCGCCGCCGCTGCCGCGCTGGGTGGTGATGAAGCCGCCCCGCGCCAGATCCTGCACGACCTTGGTCAGATGGTGCTGCGACACCTTGAACTGCGCCGCCAGATCGGCGGTGCTGAACCGCCTGTCCGGCGCGTCGGCCAGCCGCATGAGAATCCGCAAACCGTAATCGGTAAAAGCCGCAAGGCGCATGGGCGCTCCCCTTATTGATATTGACAAAAATCATCATATAGCATGAAATAAGAGTTGAAAATGCCTATTCGAATCCGCGCACGTCCACCACGGGAGGAGAGGACAGATGAGCGAGGCAACACTGGATCATGGCGCTGATCGGCGTGGTTTTTTCACCCGCTGGTTCATGTCCACGAACCACAAGGACATCGGAATCCTCTACCTGTTCACGTCGGCCTTCATCGGGCTGATCGCGGTGCTGTTCACCGTCTATATGCGGTTGGAACTGATGCATCCCGGCGTGCAGTACATGTGTCTCGAGGGCGCGCGCCTCTGGCCGTCCGCAGCAGATTGCACCCCCAACGGGCATCTGTGGAACATCATGGTGACCTACCATGGCATCCTGATGATGTTCTTCGTGGTGATCCCGGCGCTGTTCGGGGGGTTCGGCAATTATTTCATGCCGCTGATGATCGGCGCGCCGGACATGGCGTTTCCGCGCCTGAACAACCTCAGCTACTGGCTGTTCGTCGCGGGGACCAGCCTTGCCGTGCTGTCGATGTTCCTGCCCGGCGGCGACGGGCAGCGCGGTGCCGGCGTGGGCTGGGTGTTCTATCCGCCGCTGTCCACGCGCGACGGGGGCATGTCGATGGACATGATCATCTTCGCGGTGCACCTGTCGGGCGCGTCCTCGATCCTGGGGGCGATCAACATGATCACGACCTTCCTGAACATGCGCGCACCGGGAATGTCCCTGTTCAAGGTGCCGCTGTTCGCCTGGTCGATCTTTGTCACCGCCTGGATGATCCTGGCCGCGCTGCCGGTGCTGGCGGGGGCGATTACCATGGTCCTGATGGACCGCAATTTCGGATTCACCTTCTTCGTGCCGCAGGGCGGCGGCGATCCAATCCTTTATCAGCACCTTCTGTGGTTCTTCGGCCATCCCGAGGTCTATATCGTGGTGCTGCCGGGGTTCGGCATCATCAGCCATGTGGTCGCGACCTTCTCGCGCAAGCCCATTTTCGGCTATCTGCCGATGGTCTGGGCACTGATCGCCATCGGGTTCCTGGGCTTCGCCGTCTGGGCGCATCACATGTTCACGGTGGGCATGTCGATCCCGCAGCAGGCGTATTTCCAGCTTGCCTCGATGACCATCGCGGTGCCGACGGGAATCAAGATCTTCAGCTGGATCGCCACCATGTGGGGCGGGTCGATCTCGTTCCGCACGCCGATGCTGTTCGCCTTCGGCTTCCTGTTCCTGTTCACCGTGGGCGGAGTGACCGGCGTGGTGGTCGCGCAGGCCAGCATGGATCGCTATTACCACGATACCTATTACGTGGTCGCGCATTTCCACTATGTGATGAGCCTTGGCGCCGTCTTCGCCATATTTGCGGGCATGTATTACTGGCTGCCCAAGATGAGCGGGCGCATGTATCCCGAATGGGCTGGCAAGCTGCATTTCTGGATGTTCTTCGTCGGCGCGAACGTGACGTTCTTTCCGCAGCATTTCCTGGGCCGTCAGGGCATGCCACGGCGCTATATCGATTATCCGCAGGGGTTCGCCTTCTGGAATGAGGTCTCGAGTTGGGGCGCGCTGTTGTCGTTCGCATCGTTCGTGCTGTTCATCGGCATCGTGTTCTACACGCTGTTCGCAGGCAAACGCGAAACCCGCGCGAATTACTGGAACGAATATGCCGACACGCTGGAATGGACCCTGCCCAGCCCGCCGCCCGAACATACGTTCGAACACCTGCCCCGCCCCGAGGATTGGCAGCCCCATACGGCCAAGTGAACCGGCCTTTGTTCAGACGGGGTCATCCTCAAGCGCAAATGGATCGCCCCGCGGGCCGCTGCGCACCAGTTCGATCCGGCGGTGCGGTGCGATGCTGCCGGCCCGGCGCAGGGCATCGTCGATCAGGCCGTAAACCTCGTCCCGGCAATCCACGTCCCGCTCGAACCGCGACAGCCAATAGCGCACGGCATAGGTGATCCCGCCTTCCTCATAGGCGCGCACCCGCACGTCGGGCTGCGGGTCCTGCTGGATCAGCTTGGCCTTTTTCACCGCCTCCAGCATCAGTTCGCGCGCCGCGGCGATCGGAAGGGTGTGATCCAGCGTGATCGAGATCTGCGCGCGATATTGCGGTTTGGGCGCAGAATAGTTGGTGATGCGCTGGCGCGCGATCTGGCTGTTGGGCAGGATCGTATATGCGGAATCGCGGGTCAGGATGCGGGTGGTGCGCCAGCCGATCTCGATCACGCGGCCGCGCGCAAGGCCGTCAATGTCGATCCAGTCACCGATGCGGAACGGTCCCTCGATCCCCAGGGCAATTCCCGACAGGGTGTCGGCCACCACGTTGCGGATGGCAAAGCCCAGCATGGCGATGATCAGGCCCGACCCCGCCAATGCGCCCACCGCGCCCTGCCCCATGAACAGCGCGACCGTGGCGGCGAACGCGATGAAGAACAGGATCGCCGCGATCAGATCCTTCAAAAGCCGCGGATACCGCCGTTTGCGGATCGGCGTCTGATCCAGAACCAGCGCGAGAATACGGCTGAGCAGCCAGGCGGCGGCGAAATAGGACAGCGCGGTGATCCCAAGGATCACCATATCGCCACGGTCGAAAAGCCCGGCAAGCGCAGCGCGATTGAACAGCAGCGCCACCGCCAGCGCCATCAGGACGACCGGCCAGACGAGACGGCGAAAATTCTGTTTTGCGCTCATACGGCGCGCCTTGCGTGCGGGCGGGGCAGCCGGACGGCGCGTCTCGGCTGGATCGGATGATGACAATGCGGGCACCGTACGCGGGCGGCGCGGGGCAGGATGGCGGCGCAGCCGGCACAGATGGCGCGGAAGAACGAGAGGGACACGGGACAACTCCATAAAAGCGTCTGGATTGAGAGTAATCGACCCGAAGAGAAAAACCCCTTAAAAAATTATGCGCGGAGGTCGTTCTCTTCGGGAAAACCATGGTTGGCCGTCGGGCTCCTTTGCTCCACGGCGCGCTCTTTCCTTGCCGGCGCGACCCGCAGCAATGCCAGCGTCAGGATCGAGCCATCGGCGCGCAGCAATGGTGCGCGTTGCAATTCCCGCATCCCGATCAGCGTCGCCCCCAGAAGCGAGGTAATCGCGATCGCATCGCCGCCGGTGTCGTCGCATGTCAGCCGACCGTACTGCGCACCACCGCCCGTCACCATATACGTGACATTGCAGCCCAGCGTGGCCACATCCGGGGGCGCATCGCCGCAAATGATTTCGGCCAGATCGATCTTGCTGCGCAGCACCCCGGCGACAAGCTCTTCGTCCTCGGACAGGCAATGATCCATGCTGTATGTCAGGATTTGACGGTCAGCTTCGGTCAGCCATGCGGTGATTGCAGGCTGCGGCTGGCGCAGGGGCACCGGAATCGGCGCGGGATCAGGATCGGTTGCATTGCACAGAATAGTCATGTCTTCTCCCCAGACGACGGCATGGTCGAATGTCCAAGTCAGGATTCTCAGGAAGCCCCGGGAGGTTTGCCGGACGCGGGCGCATCCGACCGCCCGGGGTTAAGGGCGGTTCAGCAAAAGAAAGCGGAAATGTTCTTCATGAACCAACATTGCCTCCAAGCTAGGTATCGCCTTGATGCCAGTCAATCTCGACCGGCCTCAACCGGCCGGAATTTCGCCGCCTGTGATAAAAAGGCGTCGCGCGCCGACGCTTTCGCGCCGATCACCGGGAAGGCACCAGCGCAAGGATTGAAACGTCCCGTGATGCAACCCATATAAGGATCATGATGTTGTTCAGCCTTCATAACAGGTTTTTGCAGCATGCAGGGTCACTTCTGACCCGCGTGTAACCCCGGGCGGCGCGGGCGGTTTTTATCCGTGCCGGCCTCGGGGTCTTTTCCGATCAATTACCGATCGATCGTGCGGCAAACGCCGCACGTCCGGCGCGGGGCGATCCGAATGGGCCGCCCTTCCGCCGGATCAAGCATCCGGTGCCGCCGTCCCTGTATTTCCGCGGCGGCCACCGCATCATCCCGTTTTCCAGATATGAGGAGCCATGACATGACTGTTCATCTGCAACCACAGTGGCAAGGCCAGCTTTCGCCGCAGGTTCCCACGCCGGCGACCCCCGGTCTTTTGCGCCGCCTGCGCCCGGTATTCGCCCGGGGGTTCGCGAATTGGCAGCGGCGCCGCGCGACCGCCGCGCTGCAAAGCTTCAACGACCACCTGCTGGCCGATATCGGCATCACGCGCGCGCAGATTCCGCAATATATCCGCGAAATAGACCGACGCGAAGGCCATGATCCAATGATCTGAACCGACCGGTCGCGAGCGACGACACCGCGTACCGTCCGCGCCTCTGGACGGTACGCGATCCCTGCCCGCGCAACCTGTCGTCAATCCGCCATGCACACGATCAACGGGCGCAATGTGTGGAGGACTTTGACGGTCCCCTCATGCGCTTGCAAAACGTCCGTCAAATCCTTGTAGACTTCGGGTGCTTCATCGGCGCTGGCCCCTCTCAGAACGACGCCTTTCTTTCTTATTCTCTCCTGCACGGCGTCGAAATCGACTTCGCCGCCCTCCTGCACCCATTCCTCGAATTCATAAGTCGTTCCGTCCGGCCGTTTACGTGTCGTGCGCACCTTGCGTCTTCGACCTGCGGCCTGGGTCCGTGACATGACGCGCCCGGCCCCGTGTATCGTCGAATAGAACAGCGCGCGTGAGGCTTCGCTGTCCACGCCTGCAAGGATCACCGAATCGTCCCCCATCGACGATCCGACAAATCCGCGCTGATCCGGAAAAGCCGGAGTCGCGCCCTTGCGCACGACCCAGTAATCCTCACCATCATGGTTCTCCAGCCAGGCATAATTGTGATGGTTGTGGACCTCGTCCGTGATCTCCGCCCCCAGTATATCCGCAACGGTTTCACAAACCCAATCCCGGCCGGCATACGCATATTTACCGGCCAGTTTCATGCAGGCGATATAGTCCTTTCCGACGCTCGAACTTACATCCAGCGTATGGGGCGTTTCATCCATTATGTTCAGATTGTCGCCGGCCTGTTTCATGAAATGCGACGCTATGCTGTGCCCCAGATTGCGCGATCCGAAGTGCACCCCGATCCAGATGTCGTCGTTCTCATCCGCAAATACGTCGACATAGTGATTTCCGGCACCGATCGAGCCAAGTTGCGCGCGGGCGGTTTTCTTCAGCCGTGGAGACTCCTTGAGGAATGAAACCTCATTCCAGACCGGGTCATCGAAGAGCGCGTGCTCGACGGTGACCTTGTTCTCGCCGCCAACTCCGAAGGTCAGCGTGTCGAAGATCGTATCCGCCAGAGTGTCCAGCTTGTCCTCGATGTCGTCCAGTTTCAGGTCCGTCTTCACGGCCTTGTTGCCGCAGGCAATATCGAAACCGACACCGGCGGGCGGAATCCGGTCCTTGTAAACAGCCACGCCACCGACCGGCATGCCATACCCTTTATGGTTGTCGGCCATCAGCAACATGGCCTCTGCATCGACAAGGCAATTTTCGGCTTGTCTGATTGCGCCCTCTTCGGCGTCGCCCATAACGATCACTCGTTTCATGCCAGTGCTCCTTGAACAGATCCCCCGACTTGTTCTCGACGTTCGGTCAGGCAGTGGGAAATAAATTACCGCTGGCACCTATCGTCGATACGATACGCCGCTTGCCGGTCATCGTTGTATTGGTCATAGCCTCGAAACCGTCCGTCCATCATTAGGCGATAAAGGTTAATCGAGCAAGTTTCGCGCCCCATCCGCTTTGAATTACGTGGTTTTTCGCCGGAAAAGATCATTTGGGGCATGGGCCGAACACATGCTACCATCCGCCTGCTTCAAGCGGCGGGAGCCGGCCACCAAGGGCGCGGACCCACCGTGAGCAAGAGGAGGAATAAATGTCCAACAAGAAACCACACGATCGGGATCGCCGCCGGTTCATCAACATGGCGGGCGCAACCGCCGGTCTCATGACGCTCAGCGTATCGCTCGCGGCTCCGGTCTGGGCGCAGGACGCGCCGCCGCAGGTGCCGATCGGTCAGGTCGTCGCCTTTACCGGATCGGGCGCGGAATACGGCAATTTCTATCGCGACGCTGCGAAGCTGGCGCTCGATCAGATCAACACCGCCGCCGAGGAGGTCTTTGGCGGTCCCATCGTCTCGCGGCTGATCGCCGAGGATTCCAACACCCTGCCCACCCCCGCCATCGAAGCGGCGCGCAAGCTGGTCGAGGCTGACGGCGTTCCCGCGATCATCGCGGCGTGGTCCAGCGGCGTGACCGTGGCCATCGCCACGTCGGTCACGATCCCGTCGGGTGTGCTGCAGGTCGGCAACGGCACGACGTCGCCGCTGGTTTCGATCCTGCCCGAAGATGCGGACGCCGATCTGCTGTTCCGCACCAGCCCCTCGGATGCGCTGCAGGGGGTGGTCGCGGCAGATCTGGCGGCCGGCAACATCATCGATGATTACAAGTTCGCCACCGCCTCGACGATCTATATCAACAACCCTTATGGGCAGGGATTGTCGAACGCCTTTGCCGCAGCTTTCGAAAAGCGCGGCGGCAAGGTTCTGGCCGAAGTCGCCCACCCCGAGGAGGTGCAACCCACATATCGCTCGCAGATTACAGCCGCGCTCAAGGATAAACCGGACATTCTGGTTCTGCCCACGTATCCGGCGCACACGGCGGCCATTCTGAAGGAAAGCCGCGATATCTTCGAGTATACCAACTGGCAGTTCACCGACGCGAACCGCTCCAGCGAAGTGCTCGATGCGGCGGGCGGCGCGGATCTGGCCGGCAAACTGGGCACCGTGCCTTCGGCCGATCCGGAGTCGCAAAGCTATCAAAGCTTTGCCGAAGCCTACACGGCGGCCTACGGACATGACCGGATCCCGCCGTTTACCGAAACCACCTATGACGCGGGAATGGTGATCGGGCTGGCGCTGGCCAAGGCGATCGCCGACGGCATCACGGACCCTGCGCAGATCACCGGCCGCGAACTGGCTGACCGGCTGCGCCCCATCGGCAACCCGCCGGGAGAGCAGATCATCGGCGGCAGCCAGGAGGAGATCACCAGGGCGCTGCAACTGATAAAGGACGGTCAGGACATCGATTATGTCGGTGCCGGCGGCTCGGTCGATTTCGACGACAATGGCGACGTGAAGACCCCGGTCGCGATCTGGAAATACACCGAAACCGGTGACGAGACGATCCAGATCGTTCCGGCGGACCAGATCGCTTCGGAATAATCCGCACATTCCTGACAATACCGATGGACGCCGCAAGCGGCGTCCATTTTTTTCGTCAGTCCCCCTTGGGCATGAAGTCCGACACCTTCTTGCGCTCGCGCAATATTCCCTGCGGCCGGAACAGCACGATGCCCGCCAGAAGGATCGCCACCAGCATCCAGCGCAGATAGGCGCCGCGCGACGGCAGGTCGGGAGAAATCGCCTGCAAGGCCGGGCTGGCCATGTCGATCACGAAGGCGGCGCCGCTCCAGACGCCCCAGACCGCAAAGGCGCCCAGGATCGCGCCCTTGTTGTTGCCGCTGCCCCCCAGCATCAGCATCACCCAGACGATGAAGGTGGCGAATAGCGGGTTGAAGTGGCTGTAGTCGATGCTGACCACGTAATGCGCATAGATCGCACCCGCGACACCCATGATGAAACTGCCCACGACGAAGGATTCGATGCGCCGGGCCGTGACGTTCTTGCCGTTCATCGCGGCCGAATTCTCCTCGTCCCGCACTGCGCGCTGCATCCGCCCCCAGGGCGAGCGCGAGATGCGTTCGAGCGCCAGATAGACCACCGTCAGGACCAGCGCCACCACGATGAGATAGAAAAACACGTAATCGCGCGGACTGAGCGGCGCGAGCCAGTTCACGACGCCCTGGGGCAGCCAGGAACAGGCCGGATCGGCGAACAGGCAGTCGAGCGGACGCGGAATGCCGCGCATCGGCTGCGGCCCGTTGGCCAGCCAGCGTTCGTTCTGAAAGATGAAGCGGATCACTTCGGCAATGCCCAGCGTGGCGATGGCCAGAAAGTCGGTGCGCAACCGAAGCACCGGAATCGAGATCAGAAAGCCGACGATGGCGGCCACGATCCCGGCCATGACGACGCCCGCCAGAAACGGCCATTCCAGCCCGAACGCCTGCTGCGAATAGGCCGCGAGCGCCCCCTCGGGCATCTTGGTCGTGAACAGCGCCGAGGTGAAGGCGCCGACCGCGAAAAATCCGGCGACGCCGAAATTGACATGCCCTGTCAGCCCCCATTGACTGTTGAGGCCAAGGCTGAGGATTGCGTAGATCCCCGCCATGGTCGAAAACGAAACCAGATAAGTCAGGATCCCGCGGGGCAGCCAGATCGGCAGGACCACCGCGACGATTGCCGCCGCGACCACCGCCAGCAGCAGCCGCAGCGCCGGACGCCCCGGCAGCACCAACATGCCCAGCAGGGCCAGCGGAAAGAACAGGAACGACGCGCGCGCCAGATCGACCGGTTCCATGTCACTCCCCCCCTTTGCCGAACAACCCCTGCGGTTGCAGCACCAGCACGATCACCAAAAGCACGAAGGCAACCCCCGGCCCGTAAGCCGGGTTGATGAAGGACGAGGACACCTGCTGCGCGATGCCGATGATCACCGCGCCGACAATCGCGCCCAGCGGATTGCCGAGGCCCCCCATGATCGCGGCGGCGAACATCGGCAGCAGCAGCCAGAACCCCATCTCGGGGCGCAGTTGCGAGGCCAGCCCGTACATGACGCCTCCGGCGGCGGCGAGGCTCGCGCCCAGCACCCAGGTCCATGCGATGACGCGTTCGGTATTGATGCCGCGCACCTGCGCCAGATCGGGGTTGTTGGCGGTGGCGCGCATCGCCTTGCCCATTCGCGTGCGCTCCAGAAGCAGCCAGGTCAGTGCCACGAGGATCACCGCCAGCACGAAAACAAAGATCTGATCCGCCTGCACCCTTATATCCAGCGGCAATTGCAGCGCCGGATTGGCGCGGCCGGGGTAGTAGAACAGGAAATCCGGCCCCCAGATCAGGTAGATGGAACTCCGCAGAAAAAACGCAGCGGCCAGCGACGCCATGGCAAGCAGCACCAGCGAGGCATCGCGCCGGCGCAGGGGACGGAACAGCACCCGGTCCACGACCAGCGCCACCAGCGACACCGCCGGCATCGCCAGTACCATCGCCGCGATCAGTTCCCACCCGAACGAGAACGGCAACAGGATCGGACCCTGTGGCAGGAACGACGCGATGGTGAACGCGCCATAGGCGCCCAGCGTGACCAGCGCGCCATGGGCGAAATTGGGAAATTTCAGCACGCCGTAAACCAGCGTCAGACCGATCGCGCCCAGCGAGATGATGCCGCCCAGCATGACGCCCCAAACCGTCAGCGACAACAGATCCGACAGCGACGCGCCGTTGCGCTGGCCGAGGATCCAGAACGCCACCAGCGTGAGCAGCAACGCCACCCCCAGCGCCGTGCGGCTGCGCAGTGCCGCGCCGATACGTTCGCGCGCGGTGCGGTCGTCGCGACGGCGGCCAACCGCGTCGTCTGGCGTGTCTTGCGTGCTCATTCCTTGCCTCTCCTCCTGCGGGGTTCCGGCTCAGCCGCCCAGATAAAGCCGCCCGACCTCGGGATCGTTCAGCAGTTCCTGTCCGGTCCCCTCGAACCGGTTTTCGCCGCTGGCCAGAACATAGCCCCGGTCGGACATCTTCAGCGACAGCTGCGCGTTCTGCTCGACGATCAGAATGGCCGGTCCCGCTTCGTTGATCTTCTTGATCTGCTCGAAGATCACGCCGACCATCTTGGGCGACAATCCGGCGGACGGTTCGTCCATCAGCACCAGTTTCGGCTCCAGCATCAGCGCGCTGCCCATCGCCACCATCTGCCGCTCGCCGCCCGACATCTTGCCGGCGCGCTGGTTGCGGCGCTCCTTCAGGCGGGGGAAATAATCATAGATGCGTTCCTTGCGCGCCGCGATATCGGCCTTTTTCGCGAGAAACGCGCCCATCTCCAGATTTTCCGACACGGTCAGTTCCGTGAACACGTTGGACACCTGCGGCACATAGCACATGCCGCGCTCCACGATCTGATAGGGTTGCAGGGCCGAAATGTCGGCGCCGTCGAAACTGACGCTTCCCTCGCGCGGGTGCAGCAGGCCGAAGATTGTCTTCATCAACGTGGATTTCCCCGCGCCATTCGGTCCGATGATCGACACGATCTCGCCCTGGCGGACCCGCATCGAGACGTTGCGCAGGATCTCGGTGTCGCCATATCCGGCCGTGATGGAATCGACCTCAAGCAGCGCCATACTGCCCCCCCAGATACGCCTCGAGCACGCGCGGATCGTTGCGCACCTCTTCGGGGCGGCCCTCCATGAGGCGGCGGCCCTCGCTCATCACGATCACCGGATCGCAAAGCTGCATCACCAGATCCATGTCGTGTTCGATCAGCAGAAAGGTGATGCCGCGCTCGCGCCGCAGATATTCGATGTTCTCGGTCAGCTTGTTCATCAGCGTGCGGTTCACCCCGGCGGCGGGCTCGTCCAGCAGCACCAGCCGCGGTTCGGCCATCAGGGTACGCGCCAGTTCCAGCAGCTTTTTCTGGCCTCCCGACAGGCGTCCGGCATATTCGTCGGCCAAACGCGTCAGGTCGACGAATTCCAGCACCTCCATCGCCCGGTCGCGGATCTCGCGCTCCTGCCGGCGGACCAGACCGGGGCGGAACCAGCAGTTCCAGAACCGCTCGCCCGCCTGATCGGGGGCAACCAGCATGAGGTTTTCCAGCACGGTCATGGTGCCGTGTTCGCGGGGGATCTGAAAGGTGCGGCAGATGCCGCGATTGAACACGCCATGCGGCGGCAGGCTGGTGATATCCTGACCGTCGGTCAGCACACGCCCCGAATCCGGACGGAAAAAGCCGGTTATCGCGTTGAACATCGTCGTCTTGCCGGCCCCGTTGGGACCGATAAGGCCGGTGATCGTCCCCTCCTGCACCGAGAACGAGCATCCGTCGAGCGCGCGCAGGCCCCCGAAATTCTTGACCAGATCGCGCACCTCTAGAACAGGCGGCGGATCATGTGAAAGTGGCGATACCCTTTTATCCTGCATGTTCCTCCCCGTTTCGGGACATGATGTGCCCGTGAATTTTCAAATGCAATAGAGAGGTTTGATAGAATTGACGGCAAGTTCCGCGAAGGCAAGACATCGCGGTGCAAGCGATGACGATCACCGCTTGCGCCGCGACATGGCGTGCCTTACTGCGCCGACCCGTTGCGCAGGTCCGCCACCGCGCCTGCCTCGACCGGACCCGTCGAGTTGCTCCAGGCGCTGCGCAGGAAGGTGGCGAGCGTCGCCACCTCGTCGTCCGACAACCGGTCGGCAAAGCCCGGCATGCGCAGGCGCATCGGCCGGATCTCGGTCGAGGGCAGTTCCGCACCGTTCAGGATGATGTCGATCAGGCCGGTCGCCCCCGGCGCGTTGACCAGCGAATTGCCGTCGAGGTCGGGAAACACCTCGTCCGCGCCGCGCCCGTCCACGAAATGGCAGGCGTTGCAATTGTCCAGATAAAGCCGCGCGCCCAGATCCATGTCGGGATCGGCCGAGGCGAGCAGCTCTTCGGTTTCGCCGGAGGTCTCGGGGCGTGCTGCCGGAGTCGTGGGGGCCGGGCCATCGCGGCCGATATGGCGCAGATAGGCAACCATCGCGGCCACATCATCGTCGCTCAGATATTGCAGGGATTCGCCCACGACCAGCTGCATTTCGCCGCTGACGCCCGCGTGGTTGTTGCGCCCGGTGCGCAGCCAGTGAGCCAACTGGTCGGCCGCCCATTTCTGCGGTGCGCTGTCCGGTCCGCGCAGGTCGGGTGCATGCCATCCGCCGATCTCGCCCCCGGTCAGAAACCGGTCATCCGCTGCGGTGTATCCCGTCTGCGCGAAAAAAGCGTTGCGCGGGCTGTGACAGGCGCCGCAATGACCCGGCCCTTCGACCAGATAGGCGCCGCGATCAAGCTGCTCATCATCGAATTCCGGGGTGAAGCCGGCCTTGCCGAGTGCCACCCATTTCCACGCCCGGATGCCCCAGCGCTGGTCGAAGGGGAAACCCATTTCCGCGGCCGACACGGCGTTGCGCACCGGTGGAACCTCGTCCATGAAATACGCGTAAAGCGCGCGCACGTCAGGCTCGGTCAGCTTGCGGTAGTTGTCATAGGGCATCGCCGGATAGAGATGTTCGCCGTCCTTGCCGATCCCATCGTAAAGCGCCGCGCGGAACTGATCCAGCGTGACATCGCCGATCCCGGTTTCCGGGTCGGGCGTGATGTTGGAGGAATAGATCACCCCCATCGGGCTTTCGATGGCGCGACCCCCGGCAAAGCGTTCGCCATCCTCGGCGGTGTGGCAGGCGGCGCAATCGGCCAGTTGCATGGCGTATTCGCCGGCACCATCGGGCACCTGATAGTCCGCCGGCAGATCGGCCTGCGGGGCGGTCCTCTGAACCGGCCAGAAGATGAAGGCCAGCAGCGCGATCACCCCGATGATCACAAGCGCGGTCAATATGCGCAGAAACGTGTACATTGTGCTGTCTCCTCAGACCAGGGGCCGCGGATTGGGCAGGTAATCCTTGCGGATCGCCTCGGCCGCCCAATAGGCCAGCGCGCCGACGACGCCGGTTGGGTTGTACTGGATGTTCTGCGGAAACGCCCCCGCGCCCATGGCAAAGACGTTATGCACGTCCCAGCATTGCAGATACCGGTTCAGCACCGATGTCTTGGGGTCGTCCCCCATGATCGTGCCGCCCACGTTATGGGTGGTCTGATAGGGCCGGAGGTCATATTTTGCCCCCGCATCCTTGTAGCCCGAAGCCCACGATGTGGGGTTCATCGACTGCGCGATCGGTTCGATCTTGCGGCGCATGAACTGGGTCATGCGGATGTCGTTGTCCTTCCAGTCGAAGGTCATCCGCATCAGTGGGCGGCCATGCTGGTCCTTGTAGGTGGGATCCAGATCCAGATAGCAGTCGCGATAGGCCATGTTCGACCCGTGGCTGCCGATCGACATGGAATGGCCGTACCATTTCTTGATGCCTTCCTTCCAGCCGGCGCCCCATTTCGGCACGTCGCCCGGCAGGCGCATCGAGCGGATCGGCTGGCCGTTGAATTGCCCGGCGCTGATATAGCTGCCTCCGATAAAGCCTTCGGCGGCGAAATCGATCTGGTTGATGGCGTAATCGTCGATGCAATAGCCGTTCGAACCCGCCCCGACGAAGGGGTTGAAATCGACATCCTCGAAGAACAGCGCGGTGCCGCCATTCATCTGATAGGCATAGTTCTTGCCGGTCACGCCCTCGCCGGTCTGCGGGTTGTAGGGCTCGCCCAGTTCCGAAAGCAGCATCAGGTGGACGTTGTGCAACTGGTAGGCGGCCAGAATCACCAGATCGGCGGGCTGAAACACCTCCTCGCCGGCCTTTTCGTCCCAATAGGTCACGCCCGTGGCGGTCTTGCCATCGGCGGCCTTTTCCACCTTCAGAACCTCGCAATGGGTGCGATAGCTGAAATTCGTTCGCCGCTTCAGCGCGTCCAGAATGCAGGTCTGGGGCGAGGATTTGGAATAGTTCAGACAGCCGAACCTTTCGCAGAAGCCGCAGTAATTGCACGGGCCAAGCTGCATGCCGTATTCGTTGACATAAGCCTCGGACGCGTTGGCCGCGGGACGCGGAAACGGATGCAGGCCCATCGCGTCGGCCGCGTCCCGGAACATGCGCCCGTCCAGCGTCTGCGCCAGCGGCGGCATCGGGTAATCACGGGAACGGGGCGCCTCGAACGGGTTGCCGCCGGGAATGATCTCGCCGTTGATATTGCCCGCCTGCCCCGAAATCCCGGCCATGTATTCGAACCGGTCGAAATGCGGCTCAAGTTCGTCATAGGTGACGCCCCAATCCTGGATCGTCATGTCGTCGGGGATGATATCGGCGCCGAACTCCTCCTCGACGTAGGAGCGCAGGCGAAATTCCTCTGCCATGGCGCGCCAGTTGTGACCGTTCCAGTGAACGCCCGCACCACCCACGCCATCGCCCGGCAGGAACGAGCCGAGATGCCTGTACGGCAGCGCCGTCTCGCCGGTATTGTGCCGCATCGTCACCGTGGAATTCTTCGGTTTCTGCATGAAGCCGTAGCGCACGCCGTATTTCAGCTCATCGGCCACGTCGGGATACTGGAAATCCGGCACCGTGTCGCGGTCGGGGCCGCGCTCCAGCGCCAGCACCTCAAGGCCCTCGTCGGCGAGTTCGATGCCCAGCATCGCGCCGGTCCAGCCCAGACCGACAATGACCACGTCCTTGCGTTTTTCCTCTCGTGCCATGATTTACGCCCTTTCGCCTGCGATGGAGACCGGCCCCAGCGGGTAGGGCACGTTGTCCTTGGACGGGTCCGTCCACTCGAGAAAGCTGGCCCGCGCACCGGGAAAGCCGATATAGACCCACGACGCCATTTCGTGATTGCCGCCATGTTTCGGATCGGCGAAATAGCCCTCTTTCGTGTTCTGCAGCAGCAGATCGAAGAAATCCCGCAACTCGGGTTCAAGGGGCACCTCGCCGCTGTCCAGCGCGCTCAACGCTTCGTCCTGCGCGTCGGCGTCGAGATCGGCGAACGCGGCGTCATGGTGACGCTCGCACCAGTCGTTGAAAGCGCTGATCCCGCCGCGATACACCTCCGCAGGCGTCAGCGGAGACTGATAGCCGAACAGGGGTGCGGCATCGGGCTGGTACGGGCCTTCCATATACCACGTGGCCGCCTGCCCGAACTCGCCCGCCATCTCGCGGTCGATGAAGACCGGCACGCGGGTTTCCAGCGCGCCGGGGCCGTCGCCGTCCGCCGGGATCAACCGCGCGGTCGCGGCCATGATGAAGGCCCATTCGGCGGCATTGAAATATTCGGCCCGATACTGCTCCAGCGGAACCGGAGGCTCCTGCGCGGCAAGCGGACGGGCGACGGTGGAAAGCGCGGCACCTGCTGCCCCGCCGGTCAGGAACTGGCGGCGCGTCGTGCGGAAATCGCGAGTGGACATGGATAAACTCCTTTTCGGCTGAGCGCGCGGGTCCGGGGTCCGTTCCGCCACCTTCGGCCATTCTCCGGTGGAACGTCAAGCAGTCAGTCATTGAGATTCAATGGAAATCCCGCGATTTGGGGATGACGCGCACGTCGCGCGGATGGCGCTGCATTGGTGCGCAGGCCCCCTGTTCCATGGGTCCGGCGCGCGCCTCGGGATCTTTTGCCAACCGCTCCAGCGCGTCGCTGCGGTTTTCCAGATCATGCGCGACCACGTGAATGACATTCTCGTCCCGCTGCACGATACCCTGCACATGGATCAGCCCGGCGCGCATGATGATCTTGCGGTATTGCGCCATCACCTTGGGCCAGACGACAAGGTTCGCCACCCCGGTTTCGTCCTCGATCGTGATGAAACAGACTCCCTTGGCGCTGCCGGGGCGCTGGCGGATCAGGACCAGACCGGCCAGCGAAACCCGCGCTCCGTTGCGCATCCGGCCCAGATCGCGCGCGCAGGCATGGCCCTGCCGCGTCATGCTGGCGCGCAGAAAGGACATCGGATGCGCCTTCAGCGACAGGCGCAGGGTCTGGTAATCTGCCACGACGTGTTCGCATTGCGGCATTTCCGGCAGGGTGACGGCCATTTCCCCGCCCTCGTCCCGCGTATCGGACAGGGTGAACAGCGGCAGGTCCGGCGCGTCCTTCAGCGCGCGCGCCTCCCACAGCGCCGCGCGCCGATCCAGCGCCATCGAGCGGAATCCGTCGGCGGCGGCAAGCCTGCGGATCGTGGCGGTGTTGATCCCGACGCGGGTTTTCAGATCTTCCAGGTCGGTGAACGGTGTAGTGCGCGCATCCATGACCCGCTCAGCGGCGTCGCGCCTGATGCCATCGACCTGCCGCAGCCCCAGACGCATCGCGAATGTGCCGGGCCCGGAAGGTTCCAGCGTATTGTCCCAATCGCTGAAATTCACATCCGGCGGGCGTATCTCGACCCCGTGTTCGCGCGCGTCGCGCACGATCTGGGCCGGGGCATAGAACCCCATCGGCTGCGAGTTCAGCAGCGCGGCGCAGAACGCATCCGGGTAATGATGCTTGATCCAGCTTGAGATATAGACCAGCAAGGCAAAGCTGGCCGCGTGGCTTTCGGGAAAGCCGTAATCGCCGAACCCCTTGATCTGGTTGAAACAGCGGGCGGCGAATTCGGGATCGTAACCGCGCTCGATCATGCGTCCGACCATCTTTTCCTCAAGCGCACCGATGGTCCCGCGCGAGCGGAAAGTGGCCATCGCCTTGCGCAGTTCATTGGCCTCGAGCGAGGAAAACCGCGCCGCGACCATCGCGATCTTCATCGCCTGTTCCTGAAAGATCGGCACGCCAAGGGTGCGTTTCAGGATGTTTTTCAACTCATCAGGATCATGTTCAGGGCCGGGCGAGGGATATTCGTCAGGTTCCTTGCCGCTGCGACGGCGCAGATAGGGATGCACCATGTCGCCTTGGATCGGGCCGGGGCGGACGATGGCGACCTCGATCACCAGATCGTAGAAACAGCGCGGGCGCAGGCGCGGCAGCATGTTCATCTGCGCCCGGCTTTCGACCTGAAACACGCCGATACTGTCGCCCTTGCACAGCATGTCATATACTGCCGGATCTTCCTTGGGCACGGTGGCCAGCCGGTATGTCCTGCCATGATGCGCCTCGATCAGATCGAACGCCTTGCGGATGCAGGTCAGCATGCCCAGCGCCAGCACATCGATCTTGAGGATGCGCAATTCGTCGATGTCATCCTTGTCCCATTCGATGAAGCTGCGCTCGGGCATCGCACCATTGCCGATGGGCACGGTGGCGCTCAGCGGCCCTTCGGTCAGGATGAAGCCGCCCACATGCTGGGACAGATGGCGTGGCATCCCGATCATCTGGTCGGCCAGTTTCACGGCACGCGCCAGCAGCGGATCGCGCAGGTCCAGCCCGGCCTCTGCCGCCTCTTTCAAACCAACCTCGCGCCCGGCGCTGCCCCAGATGGTTTTCGCCAGCGCCGAGGTGACATCCTCGCCCAGCCCCATGGCCTTGCCCACTTCGCGAATAGCCATGCGGGGGCGATAGTGAATGACCGTCGCGCACAGCCCGGCGCGGTCGCGGCCGTATTTCCCGTAAATATGCTGGATCACCTGCTCGCGCCGCTCATGTTCGAAATCGACGTCGATATCGGGCGGCTCCCTGCGTTCCTCCGAGATGAACCGCTCGAACAGCAGATCGTGTTTGGCGGGGTCCACCGCGGTGATGCCCAGCACGTAGCAGACGGCGGAATTCGCCGCCGAACCGCGCCCCTGACACAGGATGGGCGGGCTGACCTCGTGACGGGCGAAGGTGATGATATCGTGGATGGTCAGGAAATACTGCGCGATATCCAGCCGGGCGATCATCGCCAGTTCCTTGCCCAGCGTGGCGCGGGTCTTGTCGGGAATACCGTCAGGATAACGCCACGCCGCCCCCTTCCAGGTCAGTTCCTCCAGATATTCCTGCGGGGTGCGGTCCTCGGGCACGGTCTCTTTCGGGTATTCATAGGCAAGTTGAGTCAGGTCGAAATCGCAGGCATCGGCCACCTCGCGTGTGGCGCGGATGGCGTGGGGCCAGTCGGCGAACAGGCGCTGCATCTGGTCGGGGGATTTCAGGTGACGTTCGGCATTGGCGTTCAGCAGGAACCCGGCCCGCGCCACGGTGGTCTTGTGCAGGATGCAGGTCATCACATCCTGAAGCGGGCGGCGATCCGGCGCGTGATAATGCACGTCGTTCGTGGCAAGGATCGACAGGCCATGCTGGCGTGCCAACCGATCCAGCCGATTGATCCGCGCCCTATCATCACCGCGATAGAGATGGCTGGCCGCGATATGACGCAGGCCGGGCAAGGCGCGGGTCAGGCGCGGTAGATCAGCTTGAAGACGGGAAAGATCCTCACCGGGCACGAGGATCAGTTGCACGTCCTCGACATGCGCCGCCAGATCCTCCAGCGAGATGTCGCATATTCCTTTCGCCTGCCATTTGCCGTTCAGATCATGCATCTTGCCCTTGGACAGCAGCGTGCACAGCCGGCCATAGGCGGCCCGGTCGCGGGGATAGGCCAGAAACGTCTCGTCCGTCGCCAGTTGCAACCGGCAGCCGATCACCGGGCGCAGGCAGGCTTTCTTCGCCTCGGCGTGCAGCCGCACCACCCCGGCCATCGTGTTGAGATCGGCGATACCGATGGCGTCATACCCTTGCGCCGAGGCGGTCGCCGTCAGATCCACGGCGTCCGACGCGCCGCGCAAAAACGAGAAACAACTGGTGACGCCCAATTCCACATAGGACGTGCGCGGATTCGGCGTGAAACCCTCGTCCGGCAAACTGCGTCTTGGGCGGCGATCGTCAATCTCGGGCATCAGGCGAACATCCCGTGCACGAACCAGCGCGGATCGCCGCCGCGCCCGTCGCCGTGCAAGCCTTCGCGATAGAGCCAGAACCGCTGGCCGCTCTGGACCTCGATCTTGAAATAATCCCGCAGCCGTGTGCCCGGACGATCCTGCCACCATTCCGGCGCGATCCGCTCCGGGCCGGCATAGCGGGCGACACGCAGGGTCTGGCGCCGCCAGACGAACTGCGCCGGCGGCCCTTCGGGCACGGCGTAGAACACCCGCACCTCCTCGGGGGGATGCAGCAGGCGGATCGGGCGTTCCTTCGGCGTCGGGCGCGGCAGGGTCCGCACATCGGCAAGGGCGCTGCTCCAGCTTTCGGCGCGTTCCGGCACATGGCTTTCGCGCCAGACCGGACGGGTCACCGAACGCGACCCGAACCGGGCGGTCAAACGGTCGACAAGGCGCGTCAGGTGCAGGTCTTCGTCGGCTTCGCCATCCAGCCGGGTCTGGACGATGTCGATCTTCTCGACGGTGCCGGCCTCCAGCGTGATCTGGTCGAAACCGAAACCGGGATCGATACGCTCCAGCTTGTCGTCGAACAGGCGCAGCAGATGATCCGCGTCGCGGCTGGGCGCCGATGTGGCAACCCCGACCGTGCTGATCTCGCCATCGGTGCGATAGACGGTCAGATGCAGGCGGCGGCAGCCGAACCCCGCCCCGGCCAGTTGCGCGCAAAGATCGCGGCACAGGTCGGGCAGATATGGCGTCGGGTCCGCGATCGGCTCGGGCAGCGGGCGGTGCACCTGAAAGCGCGGCGCAGCTTCGGCGCTGGAAATCGGTTCGCCCAGACGCCCCATGGCCTGATCCAGCCGCAGCACCGGATTGTCCTGCAAACCGCTGCGCGCGAAACGCCGGGTCAGCGGCAGACGCGGCACATCGGTCAGGGCGCCGATGGTTTTCAGCCCCAGACGGCGCAGCAACAGCACGGTTTCCCCGCTCAAGCGCAGCGCAGAGACCGGCAAGGGCGCAAGCTGAGCCGAGATTTCATCAGCGCCGCAGATTGCCCGCACCGGTCCGTATCGCGCCAGCGCCCAGGCGGCCCCCCATGTCGGCGCAATCGCCAGCTTTGCGCTCAGACCCAGTTGGGAAAGCCGGGTTTCCATCTCGTCCAGCATGGAAGCCTCCCCCCCCAGAAGATGATCCGAGCCGGTGGTGTCCAGCACCATCCCATCCGCGCCATCGGCGGCCGTCCACGGACACCAGCGCCGCGCCCAGAGCACCAGCCGCCCAAGCGCCACGCGGTCGCCCGCCACGTCGGCGTATTCCACCCGCAGGTCGGGACAGACCGCGCGCATATCGACCACCCGCGCGCCCGCGGCGATCCCCGCGATCCGGGCCGCACGGTTCGCGGCGTGGATGACGGGCCCGTGCGGCCCCTCGGTCGCCAGAACCACCGGCATGTCATCCGGCGGCGCGTCGTTCGCGCGCTCCTTCACCCTTTGCCAGCGCTCCATCGCGAAATGGGGCAGAAAAATCGACACGATCCGCCGCGCTGTCATAACTGGCCACCCATTCGCCGGGACGTGCATAGCGCGAGCGGAACAGTTCCACCCGCCAGCACGGATCGCCGGGGGCGGCCGGATCGTCCGGGTGCGGGGCCGATGGCAGCGACGTCACGCGCCAACGCTCGCGCGCGGCGCTCAGATCGGGGCTGGCGGCGCGGCGGATCAGCCAGCAGGGGATATCGCCGGACTCCGAGCGCATCGCCAGCCGTTTGGTGGCGGTGAAATCCAGCGCACAGGGATTGCCCCAGATCTCGCCGATCACCGCCGACAACCCCTTGCAGCGCAGCCCGTCTTCCATCGCACGAAGAACATCCACGGCACGCGTCACATCCACCCGCAGCAGGGAAAGCTCCGGCAGATAGGGGTGGCCGGCCTCTTTCCGCGACAGCCGGTCCTGCACCCAGAGAACGGGACCGGTGCGGGATCGGATCCGCGTCAAAACGAACCGAAGCGCCCCGGCATCCATCACGGTCGTGGGAAAAACCTCGGACAGGGTGGCGGCCCTGAACAAGGTCGGATTCCTGTCCGTCCGGGGTATGTGTCGAGGTAAAAGTGCAGACATACACTTCACAGATGATCCTGAGTTTGTTCCCTATATGTTCTAATTCGGGAATCCCGATTCGCCAATGTGCTTTCGGCATTTTCGGCGACGACAGGCAGGCGCGCCGCATTGACGATGGCGGCCTTGAACGCTAGGCGCATGAAACCCTTGCGCAATCAGGATCGCAGACGCACAGATGCACATCGTTTTCCATCCGGGCGCCCATCACACCGAAGAGGATCGGTTGCTGAAATGCCTGCTGCGCAACCGGGACGATTTCTGCAAGAAGGGCGTGGCCGTCCCCGGCCCGAGTCGTTACCGCGCCTTGCTGAAGGCCGCGTTCAACGCCCTGCAAACCGCCCCGCCCGCCCCCGATGCGCGTGACGTGCTGCTGGACGCCATACTGGACGAGGAACAGGCCGATCGGGTGATCCTGTCCAACGCCCATTTCTTCGGCTCGCCCCGTTTCGCGGTGGCCGAGGGGCAGCTTTATCCGCTGGCAGGACAGCGCGTGGCGCAATTGCGGCAGTTGTTCAGGTCCGACCGGATCGAGGTTTTCATGGCGATCCGCAATCCCGCCAGCTTTCTGCCCGCGACGCTGGGCGCTGTCACGCAAGACGAACTGGACGAACGGCTTGCCGGGCGCGATCCGCGTGAATTGCGCTGGTCCGATACCATGGCCCGCATCCATGAGGCGGCACCCGATGTCACCCTGACCGTCTGGTGTCACGAGGATGCGCCGCTGGTCTGGGCCGCCATCATTCAAGGAATGGCCGGGCTGCACGAAGACGAGAAAATCACCGGCGCGTTCGATCTGCTGGCCGCCATCATTTCGGGCGAGGGGATGAAACGCTTTCGCGACCATCTGCGGCGCTATCCGAACCTGGGCGAACCCCGCAAACGCGACGTCATGGCGGATTATCTCGAGGAATACGCGCTGGAGGATCAACTGGAAGAAGAACTGAACCTGCCCGGCTGGACCGACACGCTGGTGGACGAGATGACCGAAATCTATGATGCCGACATGCAGCGCCTGCGCAAGATACCGGGCCTGCGTCTGATCGCCCCCTGACCCACCGGACGGGAAACGCAAAAAGGGCCGCGCCCCGCGCGACCCCCGTGCCGATCCGTAAAGGCGGGCGATCCTACTTGATCTTGCCTTCCTTGTATTCCACGTGCTTGCGGACGACGGGGTCATATTTGCGCACGGTCATCTTTTCGGTCATGGTGCGTGCGTTTTTCTTGGTGACATAGAAATGCCCGGTTCCCGCGGACGAGTTCAGACGGATCTTGATGGTGGTCGGCTTCGCCATGATTTCTCTCCTGCGTCGAAAGACCGGCGGCCTTTCGTAAAATCCTATGAGGGTGCGCTTTTACCCGCGTGCGGGGCCAAGTCAAGGGCGATTCGCCCCTTCCGGGCCAGTGCATCAGGCCGGAAAAACGCGCGGAGGGCCTGTAAGCCGGATTCTGTCCGGGGGCGCGTGGCCCCCTGGATGACCATTCCTCTGGGACGCATGTCGCCATGCGTCTCAAGCTGCCAACCCGATCCCCCCGGCTGAAGCGGGGCTTGCGGACGTTTTCCCGTTGCCGGAGTCCGCGCGGGGATCCTATTTGGCATTGCTCCCGGTGGGGCTTGCCGTGCCGCCCCTGTTGCCAGAGGCGCGGTGGGCTCTTACTCCACCGTTTCACCCTTGCCCCGGTCCTGCCGGGGCGGTCTGTTTTCTGTGGCGCTTTCCGTCGGGTTGCCCCGCCCGGGCGTTACCCGGCACCGTTGCTTCAGGGAGTCCGGACTTTCCTCTCGGACGGGTCGCCCCGGCCCAAGCGGCCATCCAGCCCTCCGCGCATATCCGATATGTGCGCAATGGCAGGCCGGGTCAATGGCAATGCGCCGCGAACCCGGCCAGTGCCGCCATGTCGGCGGCGCAAAGATCGCCCCGCGCGCCGGGACGCAGACGCCACCGGATCGCCGACAACAGATCGGCGTCGCACACCGCTGCCGAGAACCCCGCGCGCCGCGCCAGATCGCGAAAAGCCGGCCAGTCGGGTGCCGCCACCGGCGCTGCAGTGCCGGCGCGTGCCAATCCGCCGCGCGCCAGTCGCGCCCAGTCGAAACGCGGGCCGGGATCGCATTTGCGCCCCGGCGCCATGTCGGAGTGACCGATCACGCCCTCGGGCAAAACCCCATGTCGCGCCATCACGCCCGGCAACAGGTCTTCCAGCGCGGCCATTTGCGGCTCGGAAAATGGATGATCGCCGGAATTGTCCAACTCGATCCCGATCGAGCGGGAATTGACGTCGTCCCGCCCCGCCCATTCGCCTGCGCCCGCATGCCAGGCGCGCTGGTCCTCGTCGACAAGTTGCCAGATCCTGCCGTCGCGCCCGATCAGGTAATGCGCGGACACTTCGGCGGTCGGATCGCACAACCGCTCCAGCGCGGCCCGCGCCGATTGCATCGCCGTATAATGCAGCACGATCAGATGCGGCGTCAGCCCGTCACGACGCGGACCGAAATTGGGCGACGGATGCCAAAGCGGCATCGCGTTCTAGTTCCGCACCGCCTGCCGAAACGGTGTCGGGTCCCAGTCGCAGGCAAAGCCGTCGCCATCCGGGTCCAGCCCCAGCCGGTCGCGGCTCGGCCCGCCCTTTTCCAGAAACGCCACCTGGGCCTGATCCGCGGACGGATAGGCGGCGCATCTGGTCGCGACCTTGGGGCCGAGATTGATCGGCGAGCGGCTATAGACCTTGGTGCCGCGCGCATGGTTGGTGCCCAGCGCGAAACTGACGATATTGGGCCGCCCCTCGGCCGGACGCGGCGGCAGGTCGGTGGGCTGCACCACCTGATATTGCGCCCGGTTGCGCGCGATCCGCTCGGCGTCGCTTTCGATGCTTTGGCGTTGCGACACCGCCCCGAAATCGTTTTCGCGGGAAATTCCGAACTGGTTGACCGCCGACGGCGCCGCATTGTTCGGGAGGGCCGATAGCGGCTCGTCGGTTTCAATCGGGTTGGGCGGGCTGATATGCGATGGTCCACCGTCGGAGTCGGACTCGTCCCGGTCGGAACTGGCCGCCAGCGCGGCGGCAGTCTGCGCGGCTATATCTTCGGGCGAATTTCCCGAAGCCGGTCCCAGCGATTGTTGCGACACGTCGGCGGGCGAGGTCAGACGGTTCGCGTCATCCAGCCCGCCCCTCAATTCGTTCTCGCGCGCACGATCGGCGGCATTGCCGAAACCGACACCCGTCGCATCATAAGAGGAGGTCTGCGGGGCGCAGGCGGTCACAAGCCCCAGGGCAAGAACGCAGATGGCTGCACGCATGGGTGTTTTCCTGTTTTCATCGCTGTTGCGCACCGGTATTTACCACCATTTTTCCGGCTTGGCCACAAAACCGGCGGCGCGTTCCAGTGCAAAAGCGGTATTCAGCAGGTCGCCCTCTTCCCAGGGCTGTCCGATCAGTTGCAGACCCAGCGGCAGACCCTGTTCATCCAGTCCCGCAGGCACCGTGACCCCCGGCAGTCCCGCAAGGTTCACCGTCACGGTGAACACGTCGTTGAGATACATCTGCACCGGATCGGCATCCTTCATCTCGCCCAGGCCAAAGGCCGCCGAGGGCGTGGCGGGGGTCAGGATCGCATCGACGCCGTCGGCGAACACGTTCTCGAAATCGCGCTTGATCAGGGTGCGCACCTTGCGGGCGCGGTTGTAATAGGCGTCGTAGAACCCCGCAGACAGCACATAGGTGCCCACCATGACACGGCGCTGCACCTCGTACCCGAAGCCTTCGGCGCGGGTTTTCTCGTACATCTCGGTGATGCCGTCGCCCTGCGCCAGTTTCGCGCGGTGGCCATAGCGCACGCCGTCATAGCGCGCCAGATTGCTGGACGCCTCGGCGGGGGCGATCACGTAATAGGCGGGCAGCGCGTATTTCGTGTGCGGGAGCGAGATATCGACGATCTTCGCGCCCGCGTCGCGCAGCATGTCGGCGCCATCACTCCACAGCTTTTCGATCTCGGCGGGCATGCCGTCCATGCGGTATTCGCGCGGGATGCCGATGGTCTTGCCCTTGATGTCGCCGGTCAGCATCGCCTCGAAATCCGGCACCGCCAGATCGGCGCTGGTGCTGTCCTTGGGATCGTGCCCGGCCATGGCGCCCAGCATGATCGCGCCGTCGCGCACCGATTTCGTCATCGGCCCGGCCTGATCCAGACTGCAGGCGAACGCGACGATCCCCCAGCGCGAGCAGCGCCCATAGGTCGGCTTGACCCCAACGGTCCCGGTAAAGGCCGCCGGCTGGCGGATCGAACCGCCGGTATCGGTGCCGGTGGCCGCAAGACACAGATCGGCGGCGACCGCAGCGGCCGAGCCGCCGGACGAGCCGCCCGGCGTCAACTGCGCATCGTCGCCCTTGCGCCGCCACGGATTGACCGCATTGCCATAGACGCTGGTTTCGTTGGAGCTGCCCATGGCGAATTCGTCCATGTTCAGCTTGCCCAGCATCACCGCGCCGGCATCCGCCAGATTTTGCGTAACAGTGGATTCGTATCCCGGCAGGAACCCTTGCAGGATGCGGCTGCCAGCCTGCCCCGGCACGCCCTTGGTGCAGAACAGATCCTTGATCCCGATGGGCAGACCGCACATCGCCGGTGCATCGCCCGCCTTCAGACGCTCATCGGCGGCGCGGGCGCGGTCCAGCGCGATCTCGGGCGTCTTGTGGACGAAGGCGTTCAGCGCCGCGGCCCCCTCGATCCGTTCGAGACAGGTTTCGGTCAGTTCGACCGACGTGACATCGCCGCGTTTCAGCGCGTCGCGCGCCTCGGCCAGGCCCAGCTTGTTCAGATCAGCCATCATTCCACCACCTTCGGCACGGCAAAGAACCCCTCGCGCGCATCGGGCGCGTTGGCCAGGATCGCCGCCTGCTGATTGCCGTCCGTCACCTCGTCGGCGCGCCGGGTCAGGCGCTGCGGCGTGACCGAGGTCATTGGCTCCACCCCGTCGACATCGACTTCGTTGAGTTGTTCGATGAAGCCGAGGATGGTGTTGAACTCGTCCGCCAGCGCCGGCAGCGCGTCCTCTTCGACCTTGATGCGGGCCAGCTTGGCCACCCGCGCGGCAGTGCTTTGGTCAATCGACATGGGAACCTTTCCCTTCTTGCATTGCCGCGCATTTACCGCGCCGCTACCCTGCCCGCAAGCCTTGCCGCCGGTGCGCATCCGCCATATGCCGATTTTCCCGCGCCAAGGTGGCATTTGCCCCGCGCCATGTTACCTTTCGCTGAAACGCACGGAGGATTTGACCATGAAACTCATCTGGCTCGGCCATGCCAGCTTTCGCCTCGAAACCGGCGATCTGACCATCCTGATCGACCCTTGGCTGACCGGCAATCCGATGCTGCAAGAGGATCAGCACGATGCCGCCGTTCAGGGCGCGACGCATATCCTGCTGACGCACGCGCATTTCGACCACGTGATCGACGTGCTGTCGCTGGCGCGCAAGCTGGACGTGCCGGTGATCGGGCAGTTCGATGTGATGAACCTCTGGAGCGAAACCGAAAATATCGAAACCATCGGCTTCAACAAGGGCGGCACGATCGACGTCGACGGCGTGAAAATCTCGATGGTGAATGCGGAACATTCCTCGACCTTCCAGACCGATGACGGCCTGCGCCCCGGCGGCTCCGAAGTGGGTTACATGATCGCTGCCGAGGGGCACGTGATCTATCACAGCGGTGATACCGACATCATGGCGGACATGGAATGGTTCGCCGATTATTACAAACCCGATATCGGCATCCTCTGTGCGGGCGGGCATTTCACCATGGACATGAAAAAGGTCGCCTATGTCGCCAAGCGCTGGTTCGACTTCAAGACGATCATTCCCAGTCATTACCGGTCCTTCCCGATCCTCGCGCAATCCGCCGAGGAACTGGTCGAGGCCCTTCCCGATGTGAAGGTGGTCGAACCGCAAGTGATGCAGGCGATCACGCTGTAACCGGTCGGCGCCATGCTCGTGCTTGAGAACGTCATCAGCGATCGGGGGTCGAAATACGCCGTCGCTGGCGGTCCGTGCCGGTCGGACGACGAGGCCAGGGCGTTCATCGCCGAGCTGAAGCGGCGCAAGAAATTCGCCAAGGCGACGCACAATTCGTGGGGGCTGCTGACCGAAGACGGCCCGATCAAGAATGACGACGGCGAAAGCGGCGCCGGACAGGTGATCCTGCGCATGCTCGAGCGCGAAGGGCTGCACGACCACATCATCGTGGTCACCCGCTGGTTCGGCGGCAAGCATCTGGGCGGCGACCGATTCCGTCATGTGCAAAGCGCGGTGCGGGTGTATCTGGATGAACTCGCTCAAGACCGGGGGTAAGCGTCTCAGTCCGCCGCGCGCCTGTCACGGAAGAACGCGCGCAGCAGCGTCTCGGCCTCCTGCCCCGCGATCCCGTCGTATATTTCCGGTCGGTGATGCGCTTGGGGGTGCGCAAACACCCGCGCGCCATGCGCCACGCCGCCGGATTTCGGATCGCCCGCACCGTAATACAGCCGCGCGATCCGTGCGGCGGCGATGGCGGCGGCGCACATCGCGCACGGCTCCAGCGTGACGTAAAGGTTATGCCCGACCAGACGCTCGGACCCGATGGCGGCGCAGGCGGCGCGGATCGCGACGATCTCGGCATGGGCGGTGGGATCGTTCAATTCGCGCGTCCGATTACCCGCCGCGGCCACGATGCTGCCGTCCGGCGCGACGATCACCGCGCCCACCGGCACCTCGCCGCGCGCACCCGCCGCGCTTGCCTGTTCCAGCGCCTGCTGCATGTATGATCGGAACACCATCGCCGCAGCCTGCCCCGCATCTGCGTCTTTCGCAAGGCGCGCCAATGCGCTATCGCAGGGCCATGAACACATCCCCTCCCCCCGGCGAGCGCATCGCCAAGGTCCTGTCGCGCGCCGGCGTCGCCTCGCGCCGCGAGGCCGAGCGCATGATCGAGGCCCGCCGCGTTCAGGTCAACGGCAAGACCATCGACAGCCCGGCGCTGAACGTCACCGATTCCGACCGCATCACAGTGGACGGCAAGCCGCTTGCCGCGCCGGAACCGCCGCGCCTGTGGCTCTATCACAAGCCGCCGGGCCTCGTGACCAGCGCGCGGGACGAAAAGGGGCGCGACACCGTGTTCGACAACCTGCCCGAGGATATGCCCCGCGTGATGAGCGTCGGTCGGCTGGACATCACCTCCGAAGGGCTGCTGTTGCTGACCAATGACGGCGCGATCAAGCGCAAGCTGGAACTGCCCAGCACCGGTTGGCTGCGCAAATACCGTGCCCGCGTGAACGGCCGTCCCAAGGACGAGGATTTCGCCCCGCTGCGTAAGGGCGTGGTGATCGACGGCGAGAAATTCCAGCCGATGACCGTGACACTCGACCGCCAGCAGGGCGCGAACGCCTGGGTGACGGTCGCGCTGCGCGAGGGCAAGAACCGAGAGGTGCGCCGCGCCATGGCCGCAGTCGGGCTGACGGTGAACCGCCTGATCCGCGTTTCCTACGGGCCGTTCCAACTGGGCGATCTGAAACCCGGCGCGGTCGAAGAGGTGCGCCGCCGCGTGATGCGCGATCAACTTGGCCTCGATGGCGATGCCGAACCACCGGTGGGCACCGCCAAACCCGGCAAACGCGGCGGCAAAACCACCCCGAACCCCCGGCGCAGCCGCCCGCCGCAACGCTCCGGATCCTGATTGTCATGGCGGGATTCATCACGCATATCGCTTCCCCCTAGCAAGCGCGCCGCGCATGACATAGATTTCATCCCAGCCAACCAGCGAAAGGGCCACAATGTCAGGACGAGCCGTCCAGAAGATCGCCTATGCGGGACTGATCGTCCTGCTGTTCGGCGTGGCGACCGGCTGGCTGGGAGGGCTTTAGGCCATGGCGCAGCGATATGGCGGCAAATACAGCCCCGAGAGCGATGAAACAGCGCCCCTGCCCCGAAGCGGATTTGACAATGCGCAGGTCGATCCGGTCGGCTTTGCCTCGAACCTGCTGTTCGTTCCGCCGGTGGTGCTGTTTTTCGTCTCGCTGGCCAAAGACCCGATCGGGCTGACCTTCGGCGTCATCGGCGCGGGATTGCTGGGCCTTGGCGCGTGGCTGCTGCGCGACGGGTTGCGCGCGCAGGCCGCCTATGACGCACGCAAGGTCGCGCGTCGTCCCGCCTTTCCGCGCAAGATCGCGGCGGCGCTGCTGGCGGCCCTGGGCGTGGGCGCGGGCGTTCTGGCGCAATCGGATGGCGGCGCGGTTGGGGCCGCACTTTACGGGATCGTGGCGGGCGCGCTGCACCTGGTGGCCTTCGGCATCGACCCGCTGAAAAGCAAGGGCGCCGCCGGAGTCGACGACTTTCAGCAATCCCGCGTGTCGCGCGTGGTGGACGAGGGCGAGGCCTATCTTTCTGCCATGACGCGCGAAATCGCCCGCGCCAATGACCGCCGGATCGCCGCCCGTGTCGAACGGTTCCAGGCCACGGCGCGCGATCTTTTCCGCACGGTCGAGGAAGACCCCCGCGACCTGACCGGTGCGCGCAAATTCATGACCGTCTATCTGATGGGCGCGCGCGATGCGACCGCCCGTTTCGCCGATATCTATGCCCGCAGCCGCGACGCCAAGGCGCGCGACGATTATCTTGCCTTGCTCGACGATCTGGAACAGAATTTCGCCGCCCGCACCCGCAAGATGCTGCTGGAGGATCGCAGCGACCTGACCATTGAAATCGACGTGCTGCGCGACCGCCTGAAACGCGAAGGCGTGCGCCCGCAGTGATTTTTTCGCCGACCCAGTAACAAGGATTTTCATTGATGTCTGACAACGTGCGCAGCAAGGCCCAGCAAAGCGCGACGGAAATCGAGCAGGTGACCGCCGTCACCCTGCCCGATCCGAACCCCGAAATCGTGCCGCTGGCAAAGGCCGACGCGCCGGTGGGCGCGGAAATCCGCCGCCGGATGGCTGAGATCGACATGAGCGACAGCGGCTCCATCGTCGCCTTCGGCACGCGCGCGCAGGGTGAACTGCAACAGATCAGTCAGGCCATGCTGGCCGATGTGCGCAACAAGGATGTCGGCCCCGCCGGCGACAGCCTGCGCGGGATCGTCACCACGATCCGGGGCTTTTCGGTCAGCGAACTGGACGTGCGCCGCGATCGGTCCTGGTGGGAAAAGCTGATGGGCCGCGCCGCCCCCTTCGCCAAGTTCACCGCCCGCTTTGAGGAAGTTCAAAGCCAGATCGACAGCGTCACCGATGACCTGCTGCGGCACGAACATACCCTGCTGAAAGACATCAAGTCGCTTGATCTGCTGTATGAAAAGACGCTGGATTTCTATGACGAACTGGCGCTCTACATCGCGGCGGGCGAGGAGAAGCTGCGCGAGCTCGACAATTCGACCATTCCCGCCAAATCCGGCGAAGTCGACAAGGCCGCCGAGAACGATCAGGTGATGAAGGCGCAGGAACTGCGCGACCTGCGCGCCGCGCGCGACGATCTGGAACGCCGGGTGCACGATCTGAAACTGACCCGTCAGGTCACCATGCAATCACTGCCAAGCATCCGGCTGGTGCAGGAAAACGACAAGTCGCTGGTGACCAAGATCAATTCGACGCTGGTGAACACCGTGCCGCTCTGGGAAACGCAGCTTGCGCAGGCGGTCACGATCCAGCGCAGCGCCGAGGCGGCGGGCGCCGTGCGCGAGGCAAGCGACCTCACCAACGAGTTGTTGACCAAGAATGCCGCCAATCTGCGCGACAGCAACAAGATGATCCGTCAGGAGATGGAACGCGGCGTTTTCGATATCGAGGCGGTGAAACAGGCCAACGCCGATCTGATCGGCACGATTCAGGAAAGCCTGCAAATCGCCGACGAGGGCAAGGCCCGCCGCGCCGAGGCCGAGGCCGAACTGGAGAAGATGGAGGCCGAACTGCGCGACACGTTGGCGGCAGCCAAGACGCGCAAGGACGGCACCGGCGATACGGCGGCGACCGCTGTTCCCCGTTAGGAACGATGACCGTGGATGGAAGCCGCTCCTTCGTGCATCGGTCTGCCGGCGGGCTTGTGCTGGGCTTTGTCCTGGGCCTGTCCGCCTGCACCGACCCCCAGATTCGCGCCTCGGTAAAGCCGCCGGCGCGTCCGGACGGGCTGGTCAAGGTGGCGCAGCCGGCGGTCACGCCGCGTTCCGCCAGAAGCAGCGATTTGCAGACCTATTACATCCGGGTGCAGGACGATCTGTTGGTTCAGGGCCTGCTGCGCACCGATGGCGGTGGGCCGGACACGCCGTTTTCACCCGAGGATCTGGTGCGCAACTTCGAGAACATCGCGTTCTTCGATGAATACACCCGCGGCGGCGGTCTGCGCGCGGGCGGCGCCAGCGGCGGGCTCAGCCGGTGGTCGGGGCCGGTCCGCATCAGCGCCGAATTCGGCACCAGCGTGCCGCTGGACCAGCGCCGCCGCGATCAGGCCGCGATCAACAACTACGCCCGGCGCCTCGCCAGCGTCACCGGCCATTCCATCGAAGGTGTGCGCAAGGACGGCAATTTCCATGTCTTCGTGGCCGGCGAGGACGACAACGCTGATTTGCTGCGACGCCTGCGCCAGCTTGTTCCCGGCATCAGCCAGACCGAACTGGGCCTGTTCCGGCATCTGCCGCGTTCCTTCTACTGCATGGTCGTCGCGGTCTCGTCGGCGCATGATCCGCATGAATATACGCGCGCCATCGCGCTGATCCGCGCGGAACATCCCGATCTGGTGCGGCTGTCCTGCATTCACGAGGAAATCGCCCAAGGCCTGGGCCTGCCCAATGACAGCCCGGCAGCGCGCCCGTCGATCTTCAACGACGATGACGAATTCGCGCTGCTGACCACGCATGATGAATTGCTGCTGAAACTGCTTTATGATCCACGCCTGAAACCGGGCATGACCGCCGATGAGGCCCGCCCGATCGCGCTCGCCATTGCTCGCGAGCTGATGGGCGGGGACGTGTGACACAGGCTTTGGAAAGGAACTGAATGATGGGCATTTTCGATTTTCTCTCGGGCCAGTTCATCGACGTCATACACTGGACGGACGACACCCGCGACACCATGGTCTGGCGGTTCCAGCGCGAGGGACACGAGATCAAGTACGGCGCCAAGCTGACCGTCCGCGAGGGTCAGGCCGCGGTTTTCGTCCATGAAGGCCAGATCGCAGACGTGTTCAGCCCCGGCCTTTACATGCTGGAAACCAATAACATGCCGGTGATGACGTCGCTTCAGCACTGGGATCACGGGTTTCGCAGTCCGTTCAAATCGGAAATCTATTTCGTCAACACCACGCGGTTCAACGATCTGAAATGGGGCACCAAGAACCCGATCATCTGCCGCGATCCCGAATTCGGCCCCGTGCGCATCCGCGCCTTCGGCACCTATTCGGTGCGGGTGACCGATCCGGCGCGGTTCCTGACCGAAATCGTCGGCACCGACGGCGAATTCACCATGGACGAAATCAGCTATCAACTGCGCAACATCATCGTGCAGGAGTTTTCGCGCACCATCGCCGGGTCGGGCATCCCGGTTCTGGACATGGCCGCCAACACCGCCGATCTGGGCAAGCTGATCGCCAGCCAGATCGCACCGACCCTGGAGGCGTACGGCGTCACCACGCCCGAGCTTTACATCGAAAACATCTCGCTGCCCCAGGCCGTCGAGGAAGCGCTGGACAAACGCTCGTCGATGGGGCTGGCGGGCGATCTGGGCAAGTTCACCCGATATTCCGCGGCCGAGGCCATGACATCCGCCGCGCAAAACCCCTCGGGCGGCGGTATGGCTGCCGGTCTGGGCGCGGGTATGGGCATGGCAATGGGCTCGCAGATGGCGCAGCAGGGACCGTGGGGCGCGGCCCCGGCGCAACCCGCACCGCCGCCTCCGCCGCCGGTCGAACGAGTCTGGCACCTTGCCGAACAGGGGCAGACGCGCGGGCCGTTTTCCCGCGCCGATCTGGGGCGGATGGCGGCGGATGGCTCGCTCAGCCGTGAAACCCATGTCTGGACGGCGGGGCAGGACGGCTGGAAACGCGCCGGCGAGGTCGATGAACTTGCGCAATTGTTCACCATCCTGCCGCCACCGCCGCCAAGCGCATAAGATCTTCTTCTTGCGCGAAATATCCCCGCCGGAGGCATGAAAAACAATGTCCGACGACAGCCAATCGGCCCCGCCCGCGCCGATCGAGCACCGGTTCCCCTGCGAGAATTGCGGCGCGGAATACCGGTTCGATCCGGGCCGCGGCGTGCTGCATTGCGACCATTGCGGGCATGAAGAACCCATCGCCTCATCGCCGTGGGGCGGTGCCCGGCTGAAGGAACTGGATTTCGAAACCGCCCTCGCCCATGACCTGCCGGTGCAGGACATGGTGGAAATCCGCGTGACCTCGTGCCCCAATTGCGGCGCGCAGATCGAATTCGCCCCCGACAGCCACGCCACCGAATGTCCGTTCTGCGCCACGCCCATCGTCACCGATACCGGCGCGCAACGGCGGATCAAACCGCGCGGCGTGCTGCCGTTCGCGATGGACGAACGCAGCGCCCGCAAGGCGATGACCGACTGGCTGGGCAGCCTGTGGTTTGCGCCCAACGGATTGCGCAAATATGCCCGCAAGGGGCGGCGGATGCAGGGCATCTATGTGCCTTACTGGACTTTTGACGCCGACACGCAATCGCGCTATCGCGGCGAACGCGGCACCGTCTATTACACCACGCGCACCGTCATGCGTGACGGCAAGCGGGTGCAGGAACGCGTGGCACAGGTGCGCTGGAACGCGGTGTCGGGCCGTGTCGCGCGGTTCTTCGACGACGTGCTGGTGCTGGCCTCGCACAGCTTGCCCAAATCCTATACCGACGCGCTGGAACCCTGGGATCTGGCCGCGCTGGAGCCGTATCAGCCGGAATATCTGGCCGGATTTCACGCCGAAGGTTACACCGTGGACCTGACCGAAGGGTTCACCGAGGCGCGCGCGCATATGGCCCGCGTGATCGAACGCGACGTGCGCTTCGACATCGGCGGCGACCGCCAGCGCATCCACGATATCGACACCAGCGTGCGCGACGTGACCTTCAAGCACGTGCTGTTGCCAGTCTGGCTGGCGGCCTATAAGTATCGCGGCCAGACCTATCGCTTCGTCGTCAATGGCCAATCGGGCCGGGTGCAGGGGGAACGCCCCTGGTCGGCGGTCAAGATCGCCTTCGCGGTGATCCTCGGCCTGATACTGGCCGGAATCGTTGGCTATATCGTGGCGATGAACCAATAAACCGGGAGGACGATCCATGCGCGCCCTGATCCAGCGTGTCACCCGAGCCCGCGTCGAGATCGACGGCGACGCGGTCGGTGCCATCGATGCGGGGCTGTTGATCCTGGTCTGCGCAATGCAGGAAGACGGCGAGCGCGAGGCGGACCAACTGGCCGCCAAGATCGCCAAACTGCGCATTTTTCGCGACGAGTCGGGCAAGATGAACCGCTCGCTGGCAGATGCGGGCGGCGCCGCGCTGGTGGTCAGCCAGTTCACGCTGGCCGCCGATACCTCGCGCGGCAATCGCCCCGGCTTTTCCGCCGCAGCCCCGCCCGAGACGGGCGAGCGGCTGTATCTGCACTTTGCCGATGCGCTGGCCGGGCTTGGCGTGCCGGTGCAGACGGGCCGGTTCGGCGCCGACATGGCGGTGTCGCTGGTCAATGACGGACCGGTGACGATCTGGATCGAGACCTGACACGGGCCGCAACCGCACGGGAAACCTTCGGGGATTAACTGTTGCCAGCCTTCGGGAAATGCGCAACGCTTTGGCAAGAATAACGCAAAAAACGATACAAGGGGGAAATGGAATGAAAAAACGAATCCTTCACTATGCCGCAGCCGTGAGCGGCGGCAGGATGAGCCGACGGGACTTCATGAGCCGCGCCGCCGCCCTGGGGGTTTCCGCCTCGGCAGCCAGCGGCATCCTTGCCGGCGCCGCCCGCGCGCAGGAACCCAAGAAGGGCGGCCATCTGAAATTGGGCCTTGGCGGCGGCGAAAGCTCGAACACGCTGGACCCGGCGCTGACGCTCAGCCAGGCACCCTATAACGTGATCGCGCAGATTGGCGAAAACCTGGTCGACGTGGATTTCGACGGTGGTCTCGGGCGCCGCGTCGCCGAGGATTTCAGTTCCTCTCCCGACGCCAAGGTCTGGTCGTTCAAGATCCGCGACGGCGTCCTGTTCCATGATGGCAGCACGCTGACCGCCGACGACGTGTTGAAGACGATGCAACGCCATTCCGATGAGAAGGCGACCTCGGGCGCGCTGGGGCTGATGAAGGGCATCGAATCGATGCGCGCCGAGGGGGATCTGTTCGAGATCACCCTCAGCGAGCCGAACGCCGATCTGCCCTATCTGCTGACCGATCCGCATCTGCGCATTCAACCGGGCGGCGGCATCGACGATCCGGCCAGCGGCATCATGTCCGGCCCCTATCGCATCGTCGTGAACGAGCCGGGCGTGCGCCACGTGATGGAACGGTTCGAGGATTACTGGGACGATTCCCGCGGCCATTTCGACAGCACCGAGGTGCTGGTGATCAATGACCCGACGGCCCGCGTTTCCGCGTTGCAATCGGGCCTGGTGGACATGGCCAACCTGATCGGGCCCAAACTGGCCGATCTTCTGGATCGCGCGCCCGGAATGGTGCTGGAACGCACGCAGGGACGGGGTCAGAACGTGTTCGTCATGCATGTGGACACCTCCCCCTTCGACAACAACGATCTGCGGCTGGCGCTGAAATACGCGGTGGACCGCGAGGAGATGGTGGACAAGGTCCTGCGTGGCTATGGCACGATCGGCAACGATATCCCGGTGAACGCCACGTATCCGCTGTTCGACGACAGCCTTCCCCAACGCGAGTTCGATCTGGAAAAGGCCGCCGAACATTACAAGAAATCCGGCCATGACGGCAGCCCGATCATCCTGCGTGTCTCGGACGTGGCCTTTCCGGGCGCGGTGGATGCCGCACAGCTTTATCAACAGACCGCGCGCAAGGCCGGTATCCCGCTTGAACTCAAGCGCGAGCCGGGCGATGGCTACTGGTCCGAAGTGTGGAACAAGCAACCGTTCTGCGCCTCCTACTGGACCGGGCGTCCGACGCAGGACCAGATGTATTCCACCGCCTATCTGTCGACCGCGGACTGGAATGATACCCGTTTCGACAACGAAAGGTTCGACGAATTGCTGATGCAGGCGCGCGCCACGCTGGACGAGGACAAGCGCACCGAACTCTACAACGAGATGGGCATGATCGTGCGCGACGAAGGCGGTCTGATCCTGCCGATGTTCAACGATTTCCTCGATGCCCGGACCGAGCGCATCGCCGGCTGGAAGCCTCATCCCAACGCGGACATGATGAACAATTCTGCCGCGATCTTCTGCTGGATGGCGTGAGGTGCTCCCGGTCGTAAAGCTTGTGGCCCAGCGTATCGCGCTGGGCGTCCTGTTGCTTTTCGCGACGTCGATCCTGATCTTCGTCGGCACGCTGATCCTGCCCGGCGACGTGGCGCAGGCGATCCTGGGCCAGTCGGCGACGCCGCAATCGCTTGCCAACCTGCGCGAGGAGATGGGCCTGAACGATCCCGCATGGCTGCGTTACTTCCAATGGCTGGGCGGTGTGCTGCAGGGCGATCTGGGAACCTCGCTGTCCAATGGCCGCGATATCGCCACGCAGATCGGCGCGCGGCTGGGCAATACGCTGTTCCTGGCCTTCTGGGCCGCGATCGTCGCCGTGCCGCTGGCGATCTTTCTCGGCCTGCTGGCGGTGCGCTACCGCGACCGCTGGCCGGACAAGCTGATTTCCGGTTTCACGCTGGCCTCGATCTCGCTGCCCGAGTTCTTTCTGGGCTATGTGCTGATCTTCTTCTTCGCCGTGAAATGGCGCTGGTTCCCGTCTGTCGCCACGATCTATGACAGCATGAGCTTCGGTCAGAAACTCGACGCCATCGTCCTTCCCGCGGCGGTGCTGACGCTGGTGATCCTGGCGCACATGATGCGCATGACCCGCGCCGCGATCCTGAACGTCATGCAGTCGGCCTATATCGAAACCGCCGAGCTGAAGGGCCTGACCACATTCGACGTGATCCGCAAACACGCCTTCCCGAACGCCATTGCGCCCATCGTCAACGTGGTGATGCTGAACCTCGCCTATCTGGTGGTGGGCGTCGTCGTGGTCGAGGTGGTGTTCGTCTATCCGGGCATGGGCCAGTATCTGGTCGATCACGTCAGCAAACGCGACGTGCCCGTGGTGCAGGCCTGCGGGCTGATCTTCGCCGCCGTCTATATCGGGCTGAACATGACCGCCGACATCGTGTCGATCCTCGCCAACCCGCGGCTGAGGCATCCGAAATGATTGCATCCCATCTAGAACCCGACGCTTTCGCGCTCCCCCTCCCCGCGGAGGATCACCCATGAAGAACATCCCCCTCGCCGCCCTGATCGGGCTTTTCTTCACCGGTCTTTATTTCCTTGCAGCCATCCTTGCCCCGCTGCTGGCCCCTTACGGCATGGCCCAGATCGTCGGCGATGTGTGGGAACCCTCGTCGTCGCGGCATTGGCTGGGCACCGACAGTATCGGGCGCGACCTGCTCAGCCGGATGATCTATGGCGGGCGCACCACCATCTTCATCGCCACCGCCGCCACCCTGCTCAGTTTTTTCACCGGCTCGGTTCTGGGCCTGATCGCGGCGGTCATCGGCGGATGGGTCGATCAACTGCTCAGCCGCTTCATCGACCTGATCATGTCGATCCCGACGCTGATCTTCGCGCTGGTGGTGTTGTCGGTGATGCCGGTCACCATCCCGATCCTGATCCTGGTCATGGGGCTGCTGGATTCCACCCGCGTCTTCCGTCTGGCCCGCGCGGTGGCGGTGGACATCAACGTGATGGATTTCGTCGAGGCCGCCAAACTGCGCGGCGAAGGGCGGATCTGGGTGATCTTCCGCGAAATCCTGCCCAATGCCCTGTCACCGCTGGTGGCGGAAATGGGGCTGCGCTTCATCTTCGCGGTGCTGTTCGTCTCGACCCTGTCGTTTCTCGGTCTCGGCGTGCAGCCGCCGCAGGCCGATTGGGGCGGCATCGTCAAGGAAAACAAGGACGGTATCGTCTATGGCATCCCGGCCGCACTGATCCCCGCCGTCGCCATCGCGACACTGGCGATTTCGGTCAACCTGGTGGCCGACTGGGTGCTGAACCGCACCACCAGCCTGAAAGGAGGCCGCGGATGAGCGACGACACGTTCCTGAGGGTTCGCGATCTGAAAATCGGCGCGACCGCCTATCCGCCGGGCGAGCCGCCGAAATGGATCGAGATCGTCCACGGCGTGTCCTTCGATCTGGAAAAGGGCAAGGTGCTGGGCCTGATCGGCGAAAGCGGCGCGGGCAAATCGACCATCGGTCTGGCGGCACTGGGTTACGGGCGCGGCGGCGTCGACATCTCGGGCGGCGAGGTCTGGGTCAACGGTCGCAACATCCTTGCCAGCGGGATGCGCGATCTGCGACGGCTGCGCGGCGCCGAGGTGACCTATGTGTCGCAATCCGCCGCCGCCTCGTTCAACCCGGCCAAGAAGCTGATGGAACAGGTCATCGAGGCCTCGGTCCGCCATGGCCGGTTCTCGAAATCCAAGGCCGAGAAGCGGGCCGTCGAGCTGTTCGCCAAGCTGGGCCTGCCCGATCCCGAAACCATCGGCAACCGCTATCCGCATCAGGTCTCGGGCGGGCAGTTGCAGCGGGTGATGACCGCGATGGCGCTGTGTCCGCAACCCGATCTGGTTGTGTTCGACGAACCGACCACGGCGCTGGACGTGACCACCCAGATCGACGTGTTGAAGGCGATCAAGGAGGCGATCGCCGATACCGGCGTGGCCGCCATCTACATCACCCACGATCTGGCCGTGGTGGCGCAGGTGGCCGACGACATCATGGTTCTGCGCATGGGCGAGAAGGTCGAATACGGCACCACCGATCAGATCATCAACGCCCCGCAGGAGGATTACACCCGCGCGCTGGTCTCGGTCCGCTCGATCCGGCACGAAGAGAAGCACCCGACGGACGAACCGGTGCTGAGCGTGCAGAACATCACCGCGCGCTATCGCGGCACCAGTTTCGATGTGCTGCACGATGTCAGCGTCGATGTGTATCCCGGTCAGACACTGGCGGTGGTGGGCGAAAGCGGGTCGGGCAAATCCACGCTTGCACGGGTCATCACCGGGTTGCTGCCGCCGCGCGATGGGCAGATCGAATTCACCGGTCGCACCCTGTCTCCGGCCCTGGAGGGGCGCACGCGCGAGGATCTGCGCGAATTGCAGATGATCTATCAGATGGCCGACGTGGCGATGAACCCGCGCCATACCGTCGGCACGATCATCGGCCGCCCGCTGGAATTCTATTTCGGCCTGAAAGGCGCCGCGAAGAAGAAGCGGATCAAGGAACTTCTGGACGAGATCGAGATGGGCGAAGGGTTCCTCGACCGCTATCCGGCGGAACTGTCAGGCGGGCAGAAACAGCGCGTCTGCATCGCCCGCGCGCTTGCCGCCAAGCCCAAGCTCATCATCTGCGACGAGGTGACCAGCGCGCTGGATCCACTGGTGGCGGACGGTATCCTGAAGCTGCTTCTGAACCTGCAGAAAAGCGAAAACGTGGCCTATCTGTTCATCACCCACGATATCGCCACCGTGCGCGCCATCGCGGATTCCATCGCGGTGATGTATCAGGGCCGCGTGCAGCGCTATGGTGTCAAATCCACCGTGCTGGCGCCGCCCTTCGACGACTATACCGATCTGCTGTTGTCTTCGGTCCCCGAGATGGAGCTGGGCTGGCTGGAAGAGGTCGTCGAACATCGCCGCATGACCAGTGCCGGCAACTGACGAAATCTTCTTCTTGCCCGAAATATCCCCGCCGGAGGCTCGGACTCTCTTTGGCGGAACATGGATTTCACTGCCACGGTAGCCGTGTCAGTCCTCCCAGTCCCAGGGCCGGGTAAAGTCGCCCAGCACCTTGGCGACCGCCACCTCATCCGCTCCGTTGCGGCGCAGTTGCGCCACCAGCCCGCGCTTCTTGTCATCCACGACCGAAGCCACGCGCGCGGGCAGCCCCGCCTCTTGCAGCGCCTCGTCATAGACGCGGGTGATGGCCCTTTTTCGCAGATCCGGTTTGAATACCTTGCCAACGGCCGTCTTGGGCAGTTCCGGCAGGATCTCGATATGTTTGGGCTGGGCCGCGCGTTCGTGAACGTGGGTCTTGCAATGCTCCAGAAGGTCGTCGGCGGTGACGGATGCGCCGCTGACCAGTTCGACATAGGCGCAGGGCAATTCGCCCGAATGGGCATCCGGCTGACCGATCGCACCGGCAAAGGCCACGGCTTCGTGGCTGTAAAGCGCGTCTTCGATTTCGGCAGGATCGATGTTGTGACCGCCGCGAATGATCAGATCTTTGGCGCGCCCGGTGATCCACAGATATCCGTCCGCGTCGATCCGGCCCAGATCGCCGGTGCGCAGGTAAATGCCCTCGTGGAACAGATCGCGGTTCTTGTCGACCTCGGTATAGACACTGCCGGTATGGACGCCGGGGTTGGACAGGCAGATTTCGCCGATCTGGTCCGTCTCGGCCTCGACCGGGCCGTCGGGCGTCGATTTGATGATCTTCACTTCGGTATAGGGAAACGGGATACCGACCGAGCCGACCTTTTTCACGCCGTCGACCGGGTTGCAGGACACGAGGCAGGTCGCCTCGGTCAGGCCGTAGCCTTCGATGATGGTGACGCCCGAGGCCTTTTCGAACCGTTTGAACAATTCGAGCGGCAGCGGCGCCGAACCGGAGAACGCCTTTTTCACCGTCGAGAGATCGGCATCCACTTTGCGCTGCATGGTCTGGGCGATGGCGGTGGGCACGCTGATGATGAAACTGATCTTCCAGCGTTCGTTCAGTTTCCAGAAATTGTCGAACACGCCGTCGCCGCGATAGCCCGCCGGTGTGGGAAACACCACATGCGCGCCGCAATAGACCGCCGCCATCAGGATCACGTGGCAGGCGAAGACATGAAACAGCGGCAGCGGGCACATGATGTTGTCCTCGGCCGACAGCAGCAATTCGCCGCCGATCCAGCCGTTATAGACGACGCCGCCATAGGTGTGCTGCGCCACCTTGGGCATGCCGGTGGTGCCCCCGGTGTGGAAATAGAAGGCGATGCGGTCCTGCGTGGTGTCCGGAAACGTCAACTCCCCGGGCTGGCGGGCCAGTTCGGCGCTGAAATCCTTGTATTGCGCCCGCGGCTTTTCGTGCAGCTTCGGGCGGATCAACGGCACCAGCCACGAACGCGGCGGCGTCAGGTAGCGGTTCAGATCGACCTCGAGCACGGTTTCCACCGCCGGGGCATCGGCGATGGCGGCGGCGGTCTTCTGCGCCACGTCCGACTTGGGAAACGGCTTCAGCGTCACGACCACCTTGGCCCCCGTCTCGCGCAGGATCGAGGCGATCTGTTCGGGTTCCAGAAGCGGGTTGATCGGATTGATGATCCCGGCCACCGCACCCGCCAGAATGGTCATGACGGTTTCGCTGCAATTGGGCAGGACACAGGCGACCACGTCCTTTTCCCCCACCCCGAGCGAGCGGAACAGGTTGGCGGCCTGATTGACGTTTGCCAGCAATTCCGCCCAGGTCAGCGTCTCCGCCTTGTCCTTGGGTCCGGACAAAAGCTGAAAGCTGCTGGCCTTGTAGTCGGGAAAGTTGCGGGCCGTGCGCGACAACATCTGGTGCAGCGTCACCGGAACATCGCGTTCGGACCAGGGCATTTCATTCTCGATGGCGTCGCGATCGGCCCGATTGGCAAACGACATGGCGTGTTCCTTCCCCTTCAGGCCCGGCGGGCGGGCATGCGTCCTGCAGGCAGGATGGGCGGAAAGACGCGCATACGCAAGCCGTTGGCGGCGGCGACGGTCGTCTTTATGTCGTGAAATCGACGGGTTCTATTCCGCCGCGATCCCGTCGGTGAATTGCAGCCGCGCCAGCCGCGCGTAAAGACCGCCCTCGGCGACCAGCTGGTCATGCGGGCCGGTGGCGACGATGCGCCCCTGGTCCAGCACCACGATGCGGTCGGCCTTTTTCACCGTGGCGAGGCGATGCGCGACGATCAGCGTGGTGCGGTCGGCGCTCAGCTTGTCCACCGCCGCCTGCACCGCACGTTCGCTTTCTGCATCCAGCGCGCTGGTCGCCTCGTCCAGCAGCAGCACCGGTGCATCCCGCAGGATGGCGCGGGCGATGGCGATACGCTGTTTCTGTCCGCCCGACAGCATCACGCCGCGCTCGCCCACATAGCTGTCATAGCCCTGCGGCAGCGCCATGATGAAGTCGTGCGCGGCGGCGGCGCGAGCAGCCTGTTCGACCTCGGTGTCGCTGGCCTCGGGGCGGCCAAAGCGGATATTGTCGCGCGCGCTGGCGGCAAAGATCACCGGGTCCTGCGGCACCAGCGCGATGGCCTTGCGGAAATCCTCGCGCGCCATGTCGCGCAAAGCGACGCCGTCCAGCGTGACCTCGCCTTCGTCGGGATCATAGAAGCGTTGGATCAACTGGATGATCGTGGTCTTTCCCGCGCCCGAGGGGCCGACAAAAGCCACCGTCTCTCCCGGCGTGATCGACAGCGTCACGTTTTCCAGCGCGGCGATCTCGCGCCGGGCGGGGTAACGGAACGACACGTCGCGGAATTCGATCTCGCCGCGCACGGGCCGGGGCAGCGCGACCGCGCGGTCGGGGTCGCGCACGTTGTCATTGGCATGCAGCAATTCGACCAGCCGTTCGGTCGCGCCGGCGGCGCGCTGCAATTCGCCCCAGATCTCGGAGAGGGCGGCGACCGACCCGGCCACCAGAACCGCATAGATCACGAACTGGATCAGCGCGCCCTCGGACATGACGCCGCCGCGCACATCGCGCGCACCCATCCACAACACGCCGACGATGCCGGAAAAGACAAGGAAGATCACGATCACGGTCATCACCGCCCGCGTCAGGATACGCCGCTGCGACACCTGGTAGGAGGTTTCCGTCATGTCCGCGAACTGCGCGCGACTGGCGGCTTCGTGAGTGAACGCCTGCACCGTCTGCGCCGCCGTCAGCGACTCGGACGCGTTGCCGGAGGACGCCGCGATCCAGTCCTGATTTTCGCGGCTGAGCACGCGCAACCGGCGGCCCAGCACCAGAATCGGCACGATGACGACCGGCACAAGCAGCAACACCAGCCCCGTCAGCTTGGGCGAGGTCAGCAGCATCAGCGCCAGACCGCCCACGAACAGCAGCGCATTGCGCAGCGCGATCGAGATCGACGAGCCCAGAACCGACTGGATCAGCGTGGTGTCGGTGGTGATCCGGCTCAGCACCTCGCCGGTCATGATGTTTTCGAAGAATTCCGGGCTCATCCCGATCATGCGGTCGAACACGGCCTTGCGGATGTCGGCCACGACCCGTTCGCCCAGTTTCGTCACCAGCGCGTAGCGCAGCCCCGTGCCCAGCGCCAGCAACCCCGCAATCGCCAGCGCCGCGACGAAATACTGATTCAGCAGCGCGGAGTCGCCGGTGCGGAAATTGTCCACCACCCGGCGCACCGCCAGCGGCAGCGCCAGAGACACACAGGCCGTCAGCACCAGCGCCAGTCCGGCCCCCAGCATCAACAACCGATATGGGCGCAGAAACGGCCAGAGCGCCGCCAGATTGCCGATCTGGCGCGATTTCTCGCGCTCTTCGGTCTTGCCGGGAATCGCGTCGGTCGCCTGTGCAGAGCGTGCCATTAAGGGGTCCTTCGGTATCACCGCGGGCGCGGTATCGCGCGCCGCTTCATCGCAACGCAGCGCAGCAGGGTCAAGCGTCGCAATGCCGCGTCAACGCGTCGTCACCACGAAAATAAGGGGTGGATGGAGCGGGCGACGGGAATCGAACCCGTATCATCAGCTTGGAAGGCTGAGGTCTTACCATTACACAACGCCCGCGTGCGGTGCTTGCATAAGGCAGCGACCCGGCACGGTCAATATCTGTCACGACACAATCGGATCGCGCCGGCGCGTCACCTCGCGCACGAGGCTGTGAACGGTGGGCAGCGACGTCTTGGGGTTGCGCGGCGAGGGCTTGCCGACGATCCGCATCTGCACCTCGGCGGCATCGGACACGATATTGACCTCGTGAATATTGGCCGTGACTTGCGGATCGGCGATCAGCCGCACACGCGTCGCATCGAACCCGGCACCGGCCAGCGCGATGGTGGCCGCGACATTGGCGTTCTTGGGATAATCGGTGGCGGCGCGGCGCGCGGTGCCGTCAAAGAACACGGCTTCGGCGGTCAGATCGTCCAGATCCAGTTCCTTTTCGGCCGGCGTGCCGCGCCAGGCATGGGGCGGTTTGCGCGACGTATAGGCGACCGAGTCCAGATCGCCGTTTCTCAGCGCCGCCAGAATATCCATGCCCCCCACCGCGCCCGCAGGCAGTACCAGACGGGTGCGCCCCGCCAATGCCGCGCGCCGCAGACGATCGTGCAGGCCCGCATCGGCCAAAGCTCCGGTCGATGCGATCACCGTCTCGATGCCGTTTTCCAGCAGGCGCGCGCCATAGGCCTGCACCGCCCTGTGGCCGGCACATTCGATGGCCAGATCGGGACGGGCGGCAATCACGTCGGCCAGGTCGTCGCTGGCGCGTACGCTGTGCGCGCAGCGCGCGGCCGCCTGTGCCATATCCTCGGGCAGCGCGGTCTTGCCGGCACGTTGCAGCACGGTCAGCCGCTGCAACGGCGCGTCCAGAACGCGGCCCAGCGTGACGAGCATTTCCGCCGCGATGCTGCCCGCGCCGATGATGCAAAGATGATCCAGCGCCATATCGCCCCCTTTTTTCAGCAGACTGCGTTTATAGCGGTCTCCAACTTATCGGTGATCTCGTCAATGTGGCTGTCCTCGATGATGAAGGGTGGGGCCAGCAGCACGTGATCGCCCGTCTTGCCGTCGATGGTGCCGCCCATCGGATAGCAGATCAGGCCATTGTCGAACGCCGCCGCCTTGAGCGTCGCCGCCACCTTGCGCGCCGGATCGAACGGTTCTTTGGTCACGCGGTCGCAAACCAGTTCCAGTCCGAGAAACAGCCCCCGCCCCCTGATGTCTCCGACATGGGGATGCGCGGCGAACCGGGTCTCCAGCGCCGCACGCAGCTTGGTCCCCTGGGCACGCACCCGCGCCAGAAGTTTTCGCTCAATCAGGGCCGTCACCACGGCCCGGCCCGCCGCCGCCACGACCGGATGACCCAGATAGGTGTGGCCATGCTGGAAAAATCCGCTGCCATCGGCAACCGCTTGATATATTTCTCGCGAACACAGCATCGCGCCAATCGGTTGATATCCCGCACCCAACCCCTTGGCGATGCACAGGATATCCGGCGCGATCCCGTCCTGTTCGCAGGCATAAAGGGTGCCGGTGCGACCCATGCCGCACATCACCTCGTCCAGTATCAGCAGGATGCCGTATTTGTCGCAGATCTCGCGGATGCGCCTGAAATAGCCCGGCGCCGGCGGCACCGCGCCCAGCGTCGCACCGACCACCGGCTCGGCGACGAAGGCCATGACGGTTTCCGGCCCCAGCCGCAGCAATTCCTGCTCCAGCAGATCGGCGGCGCGCTGGCCATAGGCTTCGGCGGTCTCCCAATCCTGCCGCAGCCGGTATTCATAGCAAGGGTCGATATGGCTGGCGCCGATCAGCAAGGGCGCGAATTGCGCGCGCCGCCACTGGTTCCCGCCGACCGCCAGCGCGCCCAGCGTATTGCCGTGATAGCTTTGCTTGCGGGCGATCAGGTGATTGCGCCCAGGCTCGCCCTTCTCGACGAAATACTGGCGCGCGAGCTTGATCGCGGCCTCCACCGCCTCGGAGCCGCCCGAGACCAGAAACACCCGGTCCAGATCGCCGGGCGCGCGTTCGATCAGCAGATCGGCCAGATCCTCGGCCGGTTGGCTGGTGAAGAACCCGGTATGGGCAAAGGCCAGTTGATCCAGCTGCGCCTTCATCGCCGCGATCACCTGCGGATCGCCATGGCCAAGGCAGGACACCGCCGCCCCGCCCGACGCGTCGAGATATTGCTTGCCGCTGGCATCGCTCAGATAACAGCCCTGCCCGCCCACGGCGACGGGGGGCTGTTGTCCGGTGTGGCGGGGAAAGACATGGGACATGCGGGCGTTCTATTCCGCCAGTTCGGCCAGCGCATCGGCAAGTGCCGCCTCGAAAATCGCCAGCCCCTCGTCGATGATCGCATCCGACGCCGTCAGCGGCACCATCACCCGGATCGCGTTGCCATGCATACCGCAGGACAGCAGGATCAGCCCACGTTGCAGCGCATGGGCGCAGACCGCGCGGGTCAGCGCGGCATCCGGCTCGGCGCTGTCGTGATCGGTCACGAACTCCACCGCCAGCATCGCGCCAAGGCCGCGGATATCCCAGATACGATCCGGCGCGACCCGCGCGGCGATATCGGCGAACCGGTCGCGAAAATGCGCGCCCAGCGCCGTCGAACGCGCCAGCAACCCGTCGGATTCGATCGCGTCGATGGCGGCAAGGGCGGCGGCGCAGGCCACCGGGTTGCCGCCATAGGTGCCGCCCAGCCCGCCCGGAGGCATCTTGTCCATGATATCCGCCCGCCCGATCACGCCCGCCAGCGGATACCCCCCGGCCATGCTTTTGGCGACAGTGATGAGATCGGGCACCACACCGGAATGTTCGATGGCGAACCACGTACCGGTGCGTCCGAACCCGGCCTGGATCTCGTCCGCGATCAACAGGATGCCATGCGCGTCGCAAAGTCCGCGCAACGCGCGCAGCATCTCGAACGGGACCGGCAGATAGCCGCCTTCGCCCAGAACCGGTTCGATTATGATGGCGGCCACGCGCTCGGGCTGGGCATCGGTCAGCATCAGGTTGCGCAGGCCGGTCAGCGCGTCGGCAACACTGATCCCGTCGCGCGTTGACGGGAACGGCGCACGGAAGATATCGGCCGGAAACGGGCCGACATCGGTCTTGTAGGGCGACACCTTGCCGGTCAGGCCCAGCGTCATCAGCGTGCGCCCATGATAGGCCCCGCCAAAGGCGATGATGCCGGGCCGCCCGGTCGCCACGCGCGCGATCTTGACTGCGTTCTCGACCGCTTCGGCGCCGGTGGTGACCAGCAGCGTCTTTTTCGGATCATCGCCGGGCGCCAGCGCGTTCAGCCGTTCGGCCAGCGCGACATAGGGTTCGTATTGCACCACCTGAAAGCTGGTATGGGTGAAACGATCCTCCTGCGCCCGCGCGGCGGCGACCACATCGGGATGGCGATGCCCGGTATTCAGCACGGCGATCCCGCCGACGAAATCGATGTAACGGTTGCCCTCGACATCCCACAATTCCGCGTTCTCGGCGTGATCGGCAAAGACCGGCGTGGCCGAGGCGACACCGCGCGGCACCGCCGCCTCGCGCCGGGACAGAAGGGCGGCGTTGGTCTGGCCGCCGGTTTGAAATGCGGGCGGGGGCGCTTTGCCGGTCGCGACATTTGCCATCTGGATGATTCCCTGCATGAAGGCGCTGATGCTGTCTGCCATTTCAATCCGGCGGGGGCGGGTTCGTCAACCGGGCAGGACCGCGCAGCGGACGGGCCAAGGCCGGCATCGTTGCCGCAGCCTTGCAATCGGAATCGTGCTTTCCAAACGGAAACAGGGTGCTAGCATCAAGCGCGCAACCGCTGGAGGAACGCATGGACAGTTACGACATCATCGTGATCGGCGCGGGCATGGCGGGGGCGTCGGTGACTGCCGAACTGGCCGATCATGGCGCCCGGGTGCTGCTGCTGGAGCGCGAATCCCAGCCCGGATACCATACCACCGGCCGCTCCGCGGCGCTTTACAGCCAATCCTACGGGCCACCGGCGATCCGGGCGCTGACGCGCGCATCGGACGCGTATCTGCGGGATCCGGCCAGCGCATTCGCCCCGCATCCGCTGCTGCGCCAGCGCGATGTCGTCTATATCGCACGCGCCGATCAGGATGCGGCCCTTCGCAAGCTGCGCGCCGAACTGGGCGATGCGGTCGAGACGATGGACCCGGCGACATTGCAGGACCGCGTGCCGCTTTTGCGGCCCGGCTATGCTGCGCAAGCGCTGCGCGAAGGCTCGGCTGCCGATATCGACGTGGACGCGCTGCATCAGCTATACCTCCGACGGCTGCGCGCGGCGAACGGCGTGCTGCATACGGGGGCCGAGTTGCGCGGGCTGTCGCGCGCGAACGGGGTCTGGCAGGTCGATACCGGCACCGCGCGGCACGCGGCACCCGTTATCGTCAACGCCGCAGGTGCATGGGCGGATGAGGTCGCCCGGATGGCCGGTGTCGCGACCATCGGGCTGACGCCGAAACGCCGCACCGCGCTGCTGATCTCGCCACCGCAGGATTGCGACATCGAGGACTGGCCGATGATCATCGATGCGGACGAGGAGTTCTATGCCAAGCCCGACGCCGGCAAGTTGCTGATTTCGCCCGCCGACGAAACCCCCAGCCCGCCCTGCGACGCCCAGCCCGACGAACTGGATGTGGCGATCGCCGTGGACCGGTTCGAAACCGCGTTCGACATGCAAGTGCGCCGGATCGACCATAAATGGGCCGGCCTGCGGACCTTCGTCGCCGACAAGTCGCCGGTCGCGGGATTCGCGCCCGAAGCCGAGGGTTTTTTCTGGCTGGCCGGTCAGGGTGGATACGGCATCCAGTCGGCCCCGGCGCTGGCGCGCGCGGCAGCGGCGCTGATCCAGGGGCGCGACCTGCCCGCCGACATCACCGCACAAGGCATAACCGCCGCCATGCTGTCTCCCACCCGAGCGGCGCTTACGTCGTGAGCATGCACGCAAGCGCGGCAAAGGGTGGTCATCGGGTCGCAGGGGGCGGCGCCTTGACAAGGCTCGGGACAATTGCGATCCCGTAGCCGCTTTTGCGAGTTTCCGATCGGCTGTTATCGCCGCATGTCCTGTCGTTTCGCGCCGTCGCCATTCGGTGTCGTCATGACGTTACCACAAGCCAGGCGGACCTGATGCCAGCCATGATCCCGAAACATGCCGATACCGCCCGCGCGTCGCTTTTGCTCAAGAGCCTGCCCGAGGAATTGACCGAAGAACTGCTGAAACGCGCGACCCTGCGTAACACCGGACGGGGCGAGACGCTGTTCCTTCAGGGCGAAAAGGCGCAGGCCATTCATATCGTGCTGGATGGCTGGGTAAAACTCTATCGCATCGCGCCCAACGGCAACGAGGCGATTGTCGATGTGTTCACGCGCGGCGGCAGTTTCGGCGAGGCGGTGGCGCTGCGGCACATGGAATACCCGGTTTCGGCCGAGGCCGTGACCGATTGCACGCTGTTGCAGATCCCGTCGGCCGGGTTCATCGGCATGATGAAGCAGAACCCGGAAATGGCGGTTTCCATCGTCGCCTCGACGTTCCAGCGGCTACATGCGCTGATCGGGCAGATCGAACAGATCAAGGCCCAGACCGGCGCGCAGCGGGTGGCCGAATTCCTGCTGGATCTCAGCAATTGCGAGACCGGCAGTTGTGTCGTCACCCTGCCCTACGACAAGGTGCTGATCGCCGGACGTCTGGGCATGAAGCCCGAAAGCCTGTCGCGCGCCTTTGCCAAGCTGCGCGGCGCGGGCGTGCGCATCGCCAAGAACCATGCCTCGATCGACGACGTCGAAAAGTTGCGCGATTACGCCGAGGAAGATCCGGCCGCCGCATGGAACAAGGCGCTATGAGCCGTTTGCAATCCGCCTTTGAGGCCATCGACGCCGCGAATGCCGCCGATCCCGACCGCTCCGAAGGCGCGCCCGCCGCGCTGCTTTACGGCAAGCGGATGAGCGGCGAACTGGCCCGGCTGTTTCCCGATGCGGGCGAGCCATTGAAGATCGCCGCGCGCGGGCAGCATATCGAACGCTGGGTGCTGAAACGCGCCGATTATCCCGAGGGACGCACCGGCTATCTGACCTGGCGGCGCGATCTGGCGCAGCATCACGCCACCCGCGTGGGCGCGATCATGCGCGATGCAGGTTTTGACGATGCCGAGGCCGAAGCGGCGGGAAAGATGATCCGCAAGGAAGGGATCAAGCGCGACCCGGACGTGCAGGCGCTTGAGGACGTGATCTGTTTCGTGTTCCTGAAATGGTATTTCGCGCCATTTTCCACGACACAGGATCCCGACAAGCTGCAACGCATCGTGGAACGCACCGCGCGCAAGATGTCGCCCGAGGGCCGCGCGCGCGTTCTGGACGAATTCGACCTGCCCGCGCCGCTTGCCTCTGCGTTCAGAATATGACCGGCACCAGGTAAAGCCCCAACAGCAGCAGGCAGAACAGCGCCAGCGAAATGCCGAAGCCCCGCGCCCAGAACGGCGCCTCTGCCAGTCCCAGATACCGCAACAGAATCACCCGCGCCTTGAGCCAGGCCAGCGTCAGGATCGTCGCGCCCGCAACGAACTTCCATTCCTGCGGGATCTGCCACAGCGACAACAGCGCCGAACCGATGCTCAGCAGGATCAGCGCGATCCAAGCTTTTATAAGTGTCTCGCCCGTCATTGCAGCAGATAGATCACGGGGAACAGCAGCACCCAGACCAGATCGACCATGTGCCAGAAGGCGGCGCCGACCTCGATGTTGTTGGGCTCGTCCCGCCACGCCACAAGCAGCAGGATCACGATACCCGCCACCACATGTGCGGCGTGGAACCCGGTCAGAAGGTAATAGAAGGTGAAAAAGGTGTGGCTGTCCCAATAGATTCCGTGCGCTGCCTTTTCGGCGTATTCCGCCACCTTGATGACCAGGAACACCACCCCCAGCAGCGCCGCGCCGATCAGCGCCAGACAGGCCCGCGCCCTTGCCCCGTTTTCGCGCCACCACAGCGCCATCGCCGCCAGGAACCCGCTTGTGACCAGCACGATGGTGTTGATCGCAGCGCCCGTGCGGTTCAATGCATCCTGCGCCTCGGAAAACCCGACGGGGTCGGCAATGCGCAGCGACAGGAACACCGCCAGCCCGGCGCCGAAGACCAGCAATTCACTGACGATCAGCACCCACATCAACAGTTCGCCGGGAAGCTCCTCAAGGGCGGTTGTCTCGCTCATGCGCCCACCAGTTCGCGATAGATTTGCGGCAATGCCTCCGTCAGCTTGTCGGGATGCGGGATCACGTGGAACCCGCCGCGCCCGAACAGACGGGGAAACCAGCTTTTGGCCTGTCTGTCGATGGTGACGCCGAACACCGAATGACCGGCGCGGCGTGCCTCGCGGACGGCCATGGCGGTGTCCTCGATACCGTGACGGCCTTCATAATGGTCCAGATCGTTGGGCTTGCCATCGGTGATGACCAGCAGCAGGCGGCGCTTCTTGCTCTGCCGGCTCAGATCGGCCGAGGCATAACGCACCGCGGCCCCCAGACGGGTGTAGAAGCCGGGGCGAAGCGATCCGATGCGGTCTTCGATCAGGCCGCTCATCGGCTCGCCGAAGGTCTTGCAGGTCTGGATATAGACCCGGTCGCGTTTCAGCGAGGAAAAGGCATGGATCGCGAAATCGTCGCTACAGGCATCCAGCCCCCAGGACAGTGCCGCCAGCGCCTCGCGCTCGATATCGATGACCGCGCGGCCCGTCACCGCGCTTTCGGTCGAGCGCGACACGTCCAGCAGGATTGAAACCGCCAGATCGCGCGCCTGCGGCAGGGTCTGGCGCCAGATGCGGTTGCTGCCCGCGCCATTGGCCAGGATATCGACGCGCGCGCGCACCGCGGCCTCCATGTCCAACTCGTCCCCGTCCAGACAGCCCGAGACCGAAACGCGGCCGGGCCGCAGCGCCTCGAACTGGCGTTTCACCTGACGGATGCGGCGCATCGCGCGCGGATCCTCGCGGAAGGACGGAACGGCATCGCCCGGTTCGGCCATGCTGGAGAGGACGCGCACGTGATCGGGCAGATAGGTCCCGGCGCGCGCGTCCCATTCGGGAAAGGTGTCCACACCGGAAAGCCGTTCGCGGTCGACGTCCTCGGGGGCAAGGTCAAGGTGGATCTTCAGCCGCGTCGCCGGCGCCTTGGAGATCTGGCCCAGCCCGATCTCGTCCTGATCGTCGGCGGCCTTCTTGGCGTTGTCGGGGTCGTCGTCATCGACGCGGCGGTTCAGGTTCAGGAACTCGGCCCAGCTGAGAATGGCCTCGAACTTGTGCAGGATCAGGCTGTCGTTGCGCTCGGCCTGGTCGGCCTGACGGCGGCGGGCGCGGTGGGTGCCTTCCGCGCCCTCTTCCGGCGGGCCGTCCGAATCGCGGCTTTCCACGGTGTCCGAGGCGCTGAAGGTCAGTTCGCGCAGATCGGGCCAGAGCGGCACGGGCTGGAACGGAACATATTTGCGCGGCGCGGTGAGGTCGTCGATCTCGGCCTGCGCCAGCTTGCGTGCGGTCGGGGACAGGTCGGCATCGTCGCCGAGGGCGCGGCGGATCAATTCTTCGATCGCGGCCTCCGGCCCGGCCAGACGGGGAACCTGGCGGAAATGCAGCGTCGCCTCGCAGAGTGTGCGGTATAGCCCGGCCAGACCCGGCGCGGTGTCCAGCGTTGCCGCGACCATCGCTTCAGCGCAGCGGATCGCGCGCAGATCGGCGCGCAGCGGATCGGTGTCGGCCTCATGCGCGGGTGCATGCGCGGCGGCGGCTGTCAGCCACAGATAAAGCGCGCCGTTCGCCTCGCGCGTGGGGAATACGGCCAGCGTCTTGGGCAGGCGCAGCACCTCGCCGTCGAAACTGGCGCGCGGCAGTATCTCGGCCTCGGCCCCCAGACGCCGCAGAAAGCTCAGCCGATGGCGGCTGAGTTCGCCGCTGACGGGGCGCAGTTCGACGGAATGCGCGCCTCCCAGCCCGCGAAAGAAAACGGCCAGCCGCCCGGCGACCTCGGAAAGGTCAACGCTGGCTCCGTGATGCACCTGCGGCGCACCCAGACGGCTGGCAAATTCGTGCCACAGTTTCCCGACGGTTTCTTCGGGTTCCCATGGCTCGATCTCGATCTTGCTCATGCCGTGCCTCACCCGAAGACGGCTGTGACAAGATCGAGGAGCCCGCGTTTCACGTCGGCGTCGTCGGTCAGCGGCTCGATCATCGCCGCCTCCACCGCGCTTTGAACATCCATGCCCTGCGCGATCAGCGTGGCGGCATAGACGATCAGGCGGGTCGACACGCCTTCTTCCAGATCCTGCCCCTTGAGCGCGCGCAGCTTGCCGCCCAGCCGCACCAGCGGCTTGACGCGCTCGGGCTCCAGCCCGCTTTCGCGCGAGACGATCTCGACCTCGGCCTCGGGCGGGGGAAAATCGAACTCCATCGCGACGAAACGCTGCCGTGTCGAGGGTTTCAGGGTTTTCAGGATGTTCTGATAACCGGGGTTGTAGGAGGCCACCAGCATGAAGCCGGGCGCCGCCTCAAGCTCTTCTCCGGTGCGGTCGATGGGCAGGATGCGCCGGTCGTCGGTCAGCGGGTGCAGCACCACGGTCACGTCCTTGCGGGCCTCGACCACCTCGTCGAGATAACAGATCGCGCCCTCGCGCACGGCGCGGGTCAGCGGGCCATCAACCCAGACGGTTTCGCCGCCTTTCAGCAGATAGCGCCCGATCAGGTCGGCCGCCGACAAATCGTCATGGCAGGCGACGGTATAAAGGGGGCGGCCAAGGCGGGCGGCCATGTGCGACACGAACCGGGTCTTGCCGCAGCCTGTCGGCCCTTTCAGCAGGACCGGCAGATTGTTCGCGCTGGCCGCTTCGAACAGGGCGATCTCGCCGCCCTGGGCCAGGTAGAAGGGGGCGTCAGCCGCCCCCTTCGATTGTGTCAGGGATCCATCCATGCCGCTCACTCCGCCGCCACGGTCGCATCATGCGAGATGACCTCGCGGCGCGGCACGAACACGGCGTAAAGGAACAGCAGCACGCCGAGCAAGACCGCCACGCCCGAACCGAACCGCATCCAGTAGAAGATCGCCAGGCTGTCCTGCACATCCATGTAGTAGTCGCCGATGACGCGCTGCATATGCGTCTGGATGGTGCCGGCGAAGGTCAGCGTGAAGGTCATGAAGGTCATGCCCCCCGCCATCAGCCAGAACGACGCCATGTTGATCACCTGGTTATAGGGATCGCGCGCCCTCAGGATCGGCATGGCATAGGTGATCATCGCAAGGTTCAGACAGACATACGCGCCGAAGAAGGCCAGGTGCCCATGCGCGGCGGTGATCTGCGTGCCGTGGCTGTAGTAGTTCACCCCGTGCAGCGTGTGCAGGAAGCCCCAGATGCCCGCGCCGAAGAAGGCCAGCACGGTGCAGCCGATGCTCCACAGCAGCGCCGCCTTGTTGGGATGATCGCGCCGGCCCTTCCAGACCATGACGAACGCGAACGACATCATCGCGAAGAACGGCACGATTTCGAGCGTCGAGAAGATCGAGCCGATCCACTGCCAATAGGCCGGCGCGCCGATCCAGTAGTAGTGGTGCCCGGTGCCCAGAATGCCCGAGAACAGCGCGGCGGCGACGATGACATACAGCCATTTCTCGACCACTTCGCGGTCCACGCCGGTCAGTTTCAGCATGAGGAAGGCCAGGATCGCCGCCATCACCAGCTCCCACACGCCCTCGACCCAGAGGTGGATCACATACCACCAGTAGAGCTTGTCGAGCGCGAGGTTGGACGGATTGTAGAAGGCGAACAGAAACAGCAGCGCCAGCGCCCAGAGGCCCAGCAGCAGGATGTTGGTGATCGCGGTCTTGCGTCCCCGCAGAACGGTCAGGGTGACGTTGTAGAGGAACAGCAGCGCCGCGACGACGATGCCGACCTTGACCCATTTGGGCTGTTCCAGAAACTCGCGCCCCTCCTTGCCCAGCAGCCAGTTGCCCTGGAACAGGTCGAACGTATAGGTCACGACCACGCCCAGTGTCCCGATCACCAGGATGGCCAGTTGCAGATAGGCGATCATCGGCGAGTGGATTTCGCGTTCCGACTCTTCGGGGATCAGGAAATAGGCCGCGCCGAAAAAGCCCAGCAGCAGCCACACGACGAGGCTGTTGGTATGCAGCATGCGGATGACGTTGAAGGGAAGCAGTTCGGACAGCGTGTTGGGCATGACATAGACCCAGCCCGCCAGCAGCCCCACCAGGATCTGGATTGCGAACAACGCCAGCGCCGTGGCGAAATACGCATAGGCGATCTTTTGCGATTGATATTTCATCGGAGTTCGGTCCTTTCTCAGCCGGCCTCGTTGGGTGGCCAGCCCTGAGCATCTATGGTGTTGGTCCACAGCAGGAAATCGGCCAGTTGACGATATTCCTCATCCGTCAGATTGAAATTGGGCATCTGCCGGCGTCCCTCGATGCCGGTCGGCATCGCGTCCATCCAGCCCTTCAGCGTTTCATAGGCAGCCTCGGGGTCATCCTCGACACCCCAGCGCGCCATGACGTTCATCAGTTCCGGTGCGAAATACGCGCCTTCTCCCATGATCGAATGGCAATTGATGCAGGTGTGCTTTTCCCACACATGCTTGCCCGCGATGACACTCTCGGTCAGCCCTTCGCTATCCGTGGAGGTGTTTACCATGTAGCTGTGGGTATGAGCCGTCAGCCCCACGAATATGATGATGAAGAACAGCGACCCGCCGAAAAAGATGTTTCGGGCCATGCTCTTGGTCATGACTTCGCGCATTGCGCTCTCCTTTGCGCTGCGTTGATGATATTGCGTAGATGCGTCACGACCGTCTCCCCCGCCTTAACCAAAGTCAAGGCCCGCCGGTTAACACCGATCAAGCAAGTTGCCGCAAGGTCACCGTTAGAGGCCGGTGCCTTCGCGCGGGCGGGCTGCGCGCTGCGCGAAAATCGTCGGCCCGAGGGCGATGGTGAAAAGGCCGAACGCCGCGATCCACAGAGATCCCGCGCCCAGCATCAGGGGCAAATACCACGCACCTGCCACCGCCGCGCCGAACCAGCGCAGCAAGGCCGCACCCGCCACCAGCCCATAAGCCAGCGCCACGGGCCCTGGGGCGATCTGCGGGCGACCGGTATGTCCCAGGATTGCCCGGCTCATCACCGCCAGCGTCATGCCACCGATCGCGCCGATGCCCAGAACGTGCAGCGCCGCCACCTCGTCGCCCAGCCCGAGCAGCGCCAGCCCCCAAAGCACCAGCCCGGCACCCAGCATCCCCACCCCCAGATGCAGCGCCCACAGGATCGGCATCCGCCATGTCCAAAGCGGATGCCACTGCGCCAGCCGCACCAGTTGCAGCGCGCCCGCTACCAGCGCCAGCACGCCCAGAAGGTCGTCGGGCAAGCCGATCAGCAAGGCCACCGGCAGAACCCCCAGCAGTGCCAATGCGGGACGTTCGGTGTGGTTGGGACTGCGCGGCCAACGCGCGGGCGGGACATCGGCGCGTTTCATCGCGTTGCGGGTAAATCCCGGCGCGACCCGTCCGCCCAGCACCGCGATCAGTGCGCAGAAGGCAAGAATGCCCAGCCGCAGACCCCTGCCGGCGGTGTCGTCCGTCACGCCCATCCACTCCAGATGCACCAGCAGATTCCCCAGCCAGATCGCCGCGAGACAGGCCAGAAAGACCCTGTTCTGCCCCTTGGGCCGCTTGATCTCGCGCGCGGCGATTCCGGCGAACAGCAAGAGCAGGAACGACAGATCGACCAGCGCCACCGCAAAGGCGGGCAGATCGGCGGCGAACCAGACCGCGACGCGCCCCCCGAACCAGAGTGAAAAAGAGAGCGAAACAAAGACATGCGGCGCGCTGCGCACCCAGCCCGGAACCGCCGTCAGAAGGAACCCGCCCAGCGCTGCCGTGGCATAGCCGAACACCATCTCGTGCCCGTGCCAAAGGTGCGGCAGCGCCGCGAATGGCAGGTCGGGCGCCGGATCGAAAAGCCACATCTCCCACACCAGCATGGACAGGACGCCGAACAGCCCCGCGGCCAGAAAGAACACGCGGAACCCGTCGCCGAACAGGATCGCCAGCGCCCGTCTCACGTCTGCGCGGGCTTGGTCTGCACGGTTTCGGGCGGCGGTGTCGCCTTGCGCTGCCGCCGTTTCAGGACCGGGCAGGTATCGGGATCGAGCATGATCACCTGGCAGCGCAGACACATCACGCATTCGTTGGGATTGATGCTGCCCAGCGGTTCGATGGCGCCGACGGGGCATTTGGTCTCGCACAGGCGGCATTCGCGGCCGCATTGCGGGCGTCGGCGCAGCCAGTTGAAGATCTTGAGCTTGGCCGGGATCGCCAGCGCCGCGCCCAGCGGACACAGGTAACGGCAATAGAACCGCTCAATGAACAGCCCGGCGAACAGCAGCGCCAGCACGAAGGCGACGAAGGGCCAGGCGCGGATCATGCGCATGGAAATGGCGGTCTTGAACGGCTCGACCTCGGCCAGGATCAGCGCGTCCTTCATCGAATAGAAGGACAGCGCCAGGATCGCGACGAACAAGGTGTACTTGATGATCCACAGTCGCTCATGCAGGGGTTGGGGCACCGCGATCTGGCGCACGCCCAGCCGTTGCGCAAGCCGGTTCGTCAACTCTTGCAGCGCGCCGAACGGACACAGCCAGCCGCAGAACACCCCCCGCCCCCAGAACAGCAGCCCCAGCGCGACACCGGCCCACAGCGTGAAGATGATCGGCTCGATAAGGAAGGTTTCCCAGTGAAAACCCGATAGCAGCGACTGCACGAAGGCGACGACCTGCACCACCGACAATTGCCCGTTCAGACCCCAGCCCAGCCAGAACAGCGTGAGGCTGAGAAACCCGATACGCACGCCCTGCCAGACCTTCGGGCGGCGCACCAGCCATTCCTGGAACAGCAGGATCAGCGTCAGGAACCCCATCATCGCGGCGACCGTGGCGACCGGGAACCACTTTCGCTCCCATGTCTGCTGCCAGAGCGGCGCGGCCTCGGGCGGCGGGGCAAGGATGAACTGATCCGGCAATGCGTAAAGCACCGAAAGCGTGAGACTTTCCTCGCCCTCCCTCGCCGAGGGGCGCGTGGCGGTCAGTTCCAGCGTGAACGGCAGCGCCGGATCGAACCCGTCGCCGGCGATGGTGAACAGGCTGCGTTCCTTCAACTCGGGGGCGTCCACCGCCGCCAGTTCGTCAAGGCGGACATAGCCCTTGTCGGTCAGCGGCAGGCGCAGATCGCCCTGCACCAGTTCCAGGCGTTCGAACACGCCGCTGTTGCGCCATTCAAGGCCCCGGTGCGAATAAAGCCCGCGCGAACCGACGAACAGCACGGCCTCGCCCGGCGCCAGCGCGCCCATTGCGCTGGTATAGGTCTGTTGGCCCAAGATATTGCGTCCGATGGTCGGGGGATCGGCCAGCGCGACGAACAGGTCGATGAACGGGCCGTCGCCTTCGGGAATGGGCACCTGCGCATCGGGCATCGCCGCGCGCGCCTCGCTGAGCGTGACCTCGGCCCGCGCAATCGCGCCGGACGCAAGCAGCGAAGGCCAGTCGCGTGGCTGGTAATTCACCCGATCAATCCCGCCACCCGGCAGCAATCCCCGCCCCATCGCCAGGGTGCGCGCGGTGCGCAACATCGAATCGCGAATCACCCCCGTCGAAACGGTGGCGCGGGAAATGATGTCGGGCAGGTCGGACCCTTCGCCATCTTGCGGGTTCATCAGGTCGACGCCGGAAAAACCGCCGACATAGGCGGCAATGTCGCTGTCGGAAATGCCCAGCGTCAGAATCGGCTCGGCGTGGCGCATCAGCTTTGCCCCGGCGATTTGCCCCTGCGGATCGACCCCGACCAGCACATCCAGCGGCCGACCCGAATAGCCGACCGAACGCGCGATTTCCCAGGTCGAGGCGATATAGCCGACCGTCTGCCCGCCCTGCGCAACCGACCAGCCGGGCACGGCGACGTCCTCGCGCGTCAAAACGGGGGCCTTGTCCAGTCCGAAGATCTCGGCGGCAATGGCGCCCGTCGGTGCGGCGGGGGCGATTTCGTCTTCCGACCCCAGTCTTGCATCGCGCGCCTGAAGGGGGCCTGCCAGGGACAGGACCAGAAACAGGATGCCGCAAAACGCGCGAAGGAAACCGCGATGTTCCATGGCGCGACACTGGCCGTTTCAAAGCGATCTCACCTTGATTGAAGTCAAGGAATCGTGAACGCTCGCCGTTCAAGGTACAACCTGCCTCACCAGCGAACGGAGTATTCGTAATGAAATCCACATCTGCCATTCGGCGGGCATCGCTTCTGACAAGTGCTGCCGTCGCGCTGGCCCTTGCCGCGAGCGGCACCTGGGCTCAGGAAGAAACAGAAGAAACACCCGACAAATCCGTCGAGGAACAGGCGCGCGAGGACGCCCTGGAAGAACACGCCACCCAACCCGGTGACATGTATGTTCCGTCGATGACGACTCTGGGCGAGATCAAGGTCGAGATCCCGGGACGCAAACCGGACGATCCGGTCATGACCGACGAGGAGTTCCAGCAGGCGACGACGATGTATTTCGAGCGCTGCGCCGGTTGCCACGGCGTTCTGCGCAAGGGCGCGACAGGCAAGGCCCTGACGCCCGACATCACGCGTGAAAAAGGGTTCGAATACCTGCGCGACTTCATCACCTACGGCTCACCGGCCGGCATGCCCAACTGGGGCACATCGGGCGACCTGACCGAAGAAGAAGTCGACATGATGACACGCTATGTGTTGCTTGAACCGCCCGCGCCGCCGGAATTCGGCATGGAAGACATCCGCGGCACCTGGCAGGTCCATATCGCGCCCGAGGACCGTCCCACCGAAAAGATGAACGACTGGGACATCGACAACCTGTTCTCGGTCACGTTGCGCGATTCGGGTGAAATTGCCCTGATCGACGGTGCCACCTACGAGATCAAGAAGATCCTCAAGACCGGCTATGCGGTTCACATCAGCCGGATCTCGGCCTCGGGGCGCTATCTGTTCGTGATTGGCCGCGACGCCAAGATCAACATGATCGACCTGTGGATGGAAGACCCCGACACCGTGGCCGAGGTCAAGATCGGCGCCGAGGCGCGCTCGGTCGAGACGTCGAAAATGGAAGGGTATGAGGACAAGTATGCCATCGGGGGCGCCTATTGGCCGCCGCAATTCGTGATCATGGATGGCGACACGCTGGAACCGCTGCGGATCAAATCGACCCGTGGCATGACCTATGACGAACAGACCTACCACCCGGAACCGCGCGTGGCGGCGATCCTCGGATCGCATTACAAGCCGGAATTCCTGGTCAACGTCAAGGAAACCGGCAAGATCATGATGGTCGACTATTCCGACCTGGAAGCGCTCAAGATCACCGAGATCAACGCCGAACGCTTCCTGCATGACGGCGGTCTGGACAGCACCCAGCGCTATTTCCTGACGGCTGCCAACGCACGCGGCAAGGTCGCGGTGGTCGACACCAAGGAAAGCAAGCTGGTGGCGGTGATCGAAACCGAAGGCGAAACGCCGCATCCGGGCCGTGGTGCCAACTTCGAGCACCCGACATACGGGCCGGTCTGGGCAACCTCGCACCTGGGTGACGATACCGTTGCGCTGATCGGAACAGACCCCGAAGGCCACCCTGACAGCGCGTGGAAGATGGTGCACCAGCTTTACGCCCTTGGCGGCGGTTCGCTGTTCGTCAAGACGCACCCGGAATCAGAAAATCTCTATGTCGATGCCACGCTGAACCCGGATGCCGAGACCTCCGGCTCGGTTGCGGTGTTCAAGATTGCCGATATGGCGGAGGAAGAGCCGGACTACACGGTTCTGCCGATCGTCGAATGGGCCGGCATCGCCGAAGGCCAACCGCGTGTGGTTCAAGGCGAATTCAACAAGGACGGGAACGAAATCTGGTTCTCGGTCTGGAACGCCAAGGATCTGGAATCGGCCATCGTGGTGGTGGACGACAAGACGCTTGAGCTGAAGCACGTGATCAAGGACCCGCGCCTGATCACGCCGACAGGCAAGTTCAACGTCTACAACACCCGCGCCGACGTCTACTGACGCGCAATTGCCGGGGGCCGCAGCGCGGTCCCCGGTTTCTTACCCGGACCATGCAGCCACACTCAGGAGCCAGCACATGACCCCCACAGGCAAGGTATATCTGATCGGTGCCGGCCCCGGCGACGCCGACCTGCTGACCCTGCGCGCGCTGCGTATGTTGAACGAGGCCGATGCCGTCGTCTATGACCGGCTGGTTTCGCCCGAAATTCTTGACCTTGCCCCGCCGATGGCACGGATGATCCCGGTCGGCAAGGCCCCGAAATGCCATACCGTTCCCCAGGAACGGATCAACGAAATCCTGGCCGAACTGGCGTCCGAGGGTCTGACCGTCGCCCGCCTGAAAGGCGGCGATCCGATGATCTTCGGGCGCGGCAGCGAAGAGGCCGCGCATCTGGCCCATTGCGGCGTGACCGTCGAATACGCGCCCGGCATCACCGCGGCCCAGGGCATGGCCGCCGCGACCGGCGTGCCGCTGACCCATCGCGGGCTGGCAACCGGTGTGCGCTATGTCACCGGCCACCGCGCCGCCGGCCAGAGCCTGGATCTGGACTGGAAGAGTCTGGCCAACCCCGACACCACGCTGGTCGTCTATATGGGCGTCGCCAACATGCCCGAAATCGCGCTGAACCTGATGCGCGAGGGCATGCCCGCCAGCCTGCCGGTCATGGCGGTTTCCGCCGCCACCACGCCGCGCGAAAAGCGGCTGATCTCGCGGCTGGACCAGATCGGGGTCGATATCAAGGCGATGCCGCTGCGTGCGCCGGTGCTGTTCGTGATCGGCCATGTCGTTTCGCTTTATCGTGGCGAAACGGGGGTGAGCGAGGAGGCACAGACCGGACCGGCTGTGATGGCGGGTGAATAGGTCCGCGTTGATCCTGGCGCTGCTGATTGCCGGAACCGCCAACGCCGGAGATGCGCCTCGGGTCGATGCGCAAGCGCTGGAACGGTTCGTGTTGCAGGATTGCGGCTCGTGCCACGGGCTGACGCTGAAGGGCGGGCTTGGTCCCGACATCCGGCCGCAATCACTGGAACATTATGATCGCGAAACGTTGTCCTCGGTCGTGCTGGACGGAATTCCCGGCACCGCCATGCCGCCCTGGCGGCCGTTGTTGAGCCGGGCCGAAGCGGACTGGATCGCGACCTATCTTTTGACCGGAGACACTGAATGAAACGCCTTTTTCTTGCCGCCGCGCTGGTCCTGTCGGGCCCCGCAATGGCGCAGCCGACCGGCGATCTGGGGCTGGTTGTGGAACGCGCCAGCGGATCGCTTCTGGTGGTGGATCAATCCGAACGCGCGCGCATCGGGCGGATCGAGGGCTTGGGCGATCTGTCCCATGCCTCTCTGGTCTATTCGCCGGATCAGCGGTTCGCCTATGTGTTCGGACGCGATGGCGGGCTGACCAAGGTGGACATTCTGGAACGATCAATCGTCAACCGCGTGATCCAGGGCGGCAACTCCATCGGCGGTGCGATTTCGGACGATGGCGGCCTTGTCGCCGTGTCGAACTACGAACCCGGAGGCGTGCGCATCTTCGATGCCGACACGCTGGAGATGGTCGCGGACATTCCGACGGGTTCGAAAACGATCGGGCTGGTGGATATTCCCGGCCGCCGCTTCGTCTTTACCCTGTGGGACGCGGGCGAGACCTGGATCGCCGACATGTCCGGTGATGAACCCGCGATCACCAAGATCACCGGCATGGGCGAAAACCCTTATGACGCGCTGGTGACGGGCGACGGGCGCACCTATATCACCGGCCTTTTCGGCGCCGACCACCTGACCGCGCTTGACCTGTGGCAGGACGACCCGAAACCGCAGCCGATCCTGGACGGCTATGCCGCGGGGCGCGAGGGTCTGCCGGTCTACAAGATGCCGCATCTGGAGGGCTGGGCGCTGGCGGGAAACGAATTCGTGCTTCCGGCGGTCGGCCAGCGCGAGGTGCTTTGGGTCGATGCGCGCGACCTGACCGAGACCGGGCGCACCGCCACCCACGGCCAGCCGGTATTCGCCATTGCGCGCCCCGACGGACGGCAGGTCTGGGTCAACTTCGCCCATCCCGACAACGACACGATCCAGGTTATCGACACCATGAGCAAAGAAGTCGTGCACGAATTCAAGCCCGGCCCCGGCGTGCTGCACATGGAGTTCACCCCGCGCGGACATGAAGTCTGGCTTTCGGTGCGCGATGCCGGCAAGGTCATCGTCTATGACACGCGGACATTCGAGAAACTGCGCGAAATCGACGCCGAAAGCCCCTCGGGCATCTTTTTCACCGCGCGCGCGCACAGGACGGGGTTGTAAGCCATGGAAGGAGTGACCGATCCGATCACGCAGGCGCTGCTGGACGACTGGCAGCGCGATTTTCCGATCATTTCCCGCCCGTTCGAACAACTGGCGCAAACGCTCGGCGTGACCGAGGCCGACGTGATCGCGCGGCTGGCTCACCAGAAGGACCATGGCCGGATCACCCGCGTCGGCGCCACCTGCGCGCCCAACATCGTCTCGGCGAGCACGCTGGCCGCGGTCGCCGCGCCCGACGACCGGATCGAGGAGGTCGCGACGATCATCGGTGAGGAGCCGGGCGTCAACCATTCCTATCTGCGGGAAAACGACTGGAACCTGTGGTTCGTGGCCACCGGCCCCGACCGCGCCCATGTGGATGCGGCGCTGGCGCGAATTTCCGAACGCTCCGGCCTGCGGGTTCTGGACCTGCGGCTGGTGCGGCCCTTCAACGTCGATCTGGGATTCGCCATGCGGGGCGACCGGATGCTGCATTCCATGGGCCGCACCGTCGATGGCAGCGTGTTCCGCGCCGACGACCGCCCGCTGTTGCAGGGGCTGATGCGCGGACTGGACCTGATCCCGCGCCCCTGGGCGGCGCTGGCCGACCGGCTGGACCGTTCCGAAGACGACGTGCTGGCACGCGCGCGTGTGTTGGTCGAGGCCGGCATCATCTCGCGGCTGGGCGTGATCGTGCGCCACCGCGCGCTCGGCTGGCGCTCGAACGCGATGGTGGTCTGGGACATGGATCATGACGCGATCACCAAAGCCGGTCCGCTGCTGGCCCGCCAGCCCGGTATCACCCTCTGTTACGAACGCAAGATCGTGCCGGATGTCTGGCCCTATCGCCTCTATTCGATGATCCACGCCCGCAGCCGCGCCGATGCGATGGCGACACTCACGCGGGTCTGCGCACTGCCCGAATTTCGCGACGTGCCGCATATACCGCTGTTTTCGCTGCATTGCTTCAAACAGACCGGCGCCATGGTCGCCAACCCGGAAAGGGAACGCGCATGATCCTCGACGATACCGACCGCGCCATTCTGAACCGCCTTCAAGACGGCTTTCCCATCGCCCCCGAGCCCTTCGCCATGGTGGCGGATGAACTTGGGCTGAGCGAGGCCGACCTGATCGCGCGGCTGGAGGCGATGAAACAGGCGCGCGTCATCACCCGCTTCGGCCCGTTCTTCGACGCCACCGCCATGGGCGGGGCGTTCTGCCTGTGTGCCATCGCCGTGCCCGAGGACGATTTCGAAACCGTCCTGACCAAAGTCAATGCACGCCCGGAGGTCGCGCATAATTATGAACGCACACACCGCCTGAACATGTGGTTCGTGCTGGCCACCGAAACCCAAGAGGAGATCGACCGCGTGGCCGAGGAACTGACACGGGAGACCGGACACAAGGTGCTGTGCTTTCCCAAGTTGCAGGAATTCTTCATCGGTTTCCGGGTGGCCGCATGAGTATCGACGCGACCGACCGCCGCATCATCGCCGCCACGCAAGGCGGCCTGCCGCTGGTGCCGCGCCCCTATGCCGCCGTCGCCCAGCAACTGGACATCGCGGAAAGCGATCTTTGCGACCGGCTGCGCGCCATGCAGGATCGTGGCATCATCCGCCGCATCGCCGTCGCGCCCAACCATTACAAGCTGGGCATGACCGCGAACGGCATGTCGGTCTGGGACGTCGAGGACGACCAGGTCGCGCGGCTGGGTCAAATGGTGGGAGATCTGGAGTTCGTCAGCCATTGCTACGAACGCCCCCGCGCCCTGCCCGATTGGCCCTACAACCTGTTCGCGATGCTGCACGGCAGCAGCCGGGACGAGGTCGAGGCGTTGCGCGTTCAGGTTGCCGAGATTCTCGGCGATGCCTGCCGGGGCAATGACATCCTCTATTCCACGCGGATCCTGAAAAAGACCGGGCTGCGGCTGCGGCCCGAGAAAGGATAACGATATGTTCCGTCTCTCCGAATATATGGAGCAACTGACCCACCCCACCCCCGTGCGCGCCCGTCGCAGTAGCGGGCCGGTGAAACCGGTGGTGATCTGGAACCTGACGCGGCGCTGCAACCTCAAGTGCCGCCATTGCTATACCGTCTCGTCCGACGCGCATTTCCCCGGCGAGTTGAGCCATGAACAGGCGATGTCCACGCTGGACGATCTGGGCCAGTTCGGCATCCCCGCCCTGATCCTGTCGGGCGGCGAGCCGCTGGACCGCTTCGACCTGTTCGAGATCGCCGCCAAGGCGCGCCCGATGGTCAAGATGCTGGCGCTGTCCACCAACGGCACCAAGATCCACGGCGAAAACGCCGACAAGGTGGCCGAGGCCGGATTCGATTATGTCGGCATCTCCATCGACGGAATCGGCGCGACCAATGACTGGTTCCGCGGCGTCGATGGCGCCTATAACGACGCTGTGCGCGGCGTGCGTGAATGCAGATCGCGCGGGCTCAAGGTCGGGCTGCGGTTCACCCTGACCAAGGACAACCACGATCAACTGCCCGATCTGATCAATCTGTGCGATGACGAAGATGTAGACAAGTTTTATCTCTCGCATCTGGTCTATGCCGGACGCGGCGACAAGCACCGGGGCGAGGACAGCAACCATTCCCACACCCGCGCGGCGCTTGATCTGCTGATCGACCGCGCCTGGGCCAGCGCCAGCGGGGCGGCGCGGCGTCTGGACATCGTGACCGGCAATAACGACGCTGACGCGGTCTATTTCCTGCGCTGGGCCGAACGGCATTTCGATGCGGAAAAACTGGCGCACTTGCGCGATCATCTTGAGGCTTGGGGTGGCAATTCCTCGGGTCTTGGCGTCGCCAATATCGACACGCAGGGCAAGGTGCATCCCGATACCTACTGGTCCGATTACACGATCGGCAGCGTCAAGGACACGCCGTTTTCCGAGCTCTGGACTGGAGACGATCCGATGCTGGCGCAACTGCGCCTGCGTCCCCGCCCGCTGAAAGGACGCTGCGGCGCCTGCGCATTCCAGTCGGTCTGCGGCGGCAACACCCGTATCCGCGCGCTGCAACTGACCGGCGATCCTTGGGCCGAAGATCCGGCCTGCTATCTCTCAAATCAAGAAATCGGCGTGGACGAGGCCGAGCGGCTGACCGTCACGCCCTTCCGCGGGAAACGCCATGATCCGGCCCATCGTTTTTTCTAGCCTTCTGGCGCTGGCCGCGCCCCTTGCCGCAGATCCGGCGCAGGATTACGCCGACCATTGCGCCTCCTGCCACGGCGAGAGCCGTCTTGGCGGCACCGGCCCGGCGCTGATCCCGGAAACGCTGGGGCGCATGCGCGGCCCGGATCTGGAAAGCGTGATCGCGAAAGGCCGCGCCGCCACCCAGATGGAGGGGTTCGGCGATGTCCTGGACTCCGACCGGATCGCCGCGCTGGCCTCTTGGCTGGAAACCCCGCTGGACGTGATCCCCGACTGGACAGAGACCGAGATCGTCGAAACGCTGTGGTTCGATCCGGATTACACCGCTGCCGAGCGCCCGGTTTTCGACGGCGATCCGCTGAACATCACGCTGGTGGTCGAAACCGGCGATCACCATGTCAGCGTTTTGGACGGTGACACATTCGAGGTTCTGGACCGGTTCGAGACCCCGTTCGCCGTGCATGGCGGCCCGAAATTCTCGCCTGACGGGCGCTATGTGTTCATCATGTCGCGCGATGGCTGGGTGCAGAAATACGATATCTGGTCACTGCAACAGGTCGGGCGCGTGCGCGCGGGCCTGAACAGCCGCAATATTGCCATGAGCAAGGACGGCAAACATCTGGCGGTCGCCAACTACCTGCCGATGACGCTGACGATCCTGTCCACCGCCGATCTGAGCGTCGAAAAGGTGATGCCGGTGATATCGGTCAGCGGCGTTCACAGTCGCGTTTCCGCCGTCTATCAGGCCCCCCAACGCGACAGTTTCATTCTCGCGCTGAAGGATCAGCCCGAAATCTGGGAGGTCGCCACCGACCCGAACGCGCCGCCGGTCTATGAGGGGTTCATCCACAGCCAGGAACGCGACATGGTCGAGGCGATTCCCTCCTCCGAAGGCTTGTTCGCCCGTCGCCGGATCGAGATCGCCGAGCCGCTGGACGATTTCTTTTTCACCAATGATTACCGTCACCTGATCGGCGCGGCGCGCGACGGCAAGCGTGGCGTCGTAGTCAACCTGAACGTGGGCCGCGAGATCGCGGAACTGCCCCTGCCCGGCATGCCGCATCTGGGGTCCGGCATCTCGTGGGAAAAGGACGGGCGGCGTGTAATGGCGACCCCCCACCTGAAAGAGGGGAAGCTGTCGATCATCGACACCGAGGACTGGTCGGTGCTGAAAACCATCGACACCGACGGGCCGGGATTTTTCCTGCGCAGCCACGAAGATTCGCCCTATTTCTGGGCCGATGTGTTTTTCGGTCCGAACAAGGACGTGATGCACGTGATCGACAAGCAAAGCCTCGAGATCGTCAAAACCCTGCGTCCCGAACCCGGCGCGACAGTGGCGCATGTGGAATTCACCCGCGATGGGCGCTATGCTCTGGTGTCGATCTGGGAAGACGATGGCGCGGTCATCGTCTATGACGCGGAAACACTGGAAGAGGTCCGGCGCCTGCCGATGCGCAAACCCTCGGGAAAATACAATGTCTGGAACAAGATCACATTCTCCGAAGGCACAAGCCACTGATGTCATCGTGGTCAGCCACGGCCAGCCGTCGGACCCTGCCCCTGCCGAGGCCGATCTGGCCGAACTGACGGCACGGGTCGGCGACCACCTGCCGGATTGGCGGCTGCACAGCGCGACGCTGGCCGACAAGGGCGCGCTGGACCGCGCGCTGGAGGGCTGCGACGCGCAGCCGCTGATCTACCCGCTGTTCATGACCGATGGCTGGTTCACGCAGACACTTCTGCCCAAGCGGGTCGGCGCGCGGGCGGCGCGGATACTGCCGCCGCTTGGCGCGGACCCGGCGCTGGCAGGACTGGCCCGCGACCTGCTGCGCGAGACGCTGGACGCGCAGGATTGGAAAGCCGCCGACACCTGCCTGATCATCGCCGCGCATGGTTCTGGGCGCAGCGAGAACTCGGCGCGCGCAACACGGACCTTTGCCGACGCTTTGGGCAATCTGATGACGTTCGGCGACGTCCGGCTGGGCTTCATCGAAGAGCCGCCCTATCTCGGCGACGTGGTGTTCGACACCGGCGCAAAGACGATCTGCCTGCCGTTTTTCGCCGCCAGCGGCGGCCACGTCACCGACGACATTCCCGAGGCACTGGATCTTGCCGATTTCCCCGGCCCGCGCCTCGCTCCGATCGGCACTCATCCGGGCGTTCCCGCGCTGATCGCCGCCGCCCTGCAACTGGCCGCAAACGAACGGGTCGAGCCGTGAGCGACGATCAAACCGGCATTCCCGCTTTCGGAAAGCTCTATGCGCTGCTCTACGTCTTCACGGCCGGCGCGGTGGCCATCAACCTGTTCATGCTTGGCCTGATGGGTCAGGCCATCGGCCTGCCGGCGCTGTCACCCCTGAGCGCGCTCGCGCTCAGTGTTCCGCTGGCCTTGCCGGCCAACTGGCTGGTGACGCGCTGGATACGCGGCTTGATCCGCGAGGCCGAGGAAACCCGGTAACCGCGAAAAAGAATGCCCCGCCACAATGGGCGGGGCAGGAAATCATGCTCTGACGACGATCATTCCTCGGTTTCGGATTCGCCTTCTGCGTCGTCCTCGTGATCGGCGGCCACTGCGTCGGGATCGGAATATTGCTCGAGAAACGCGACCACGTCATCCCGGTCCTCTTCCTTGCGCAGACCGGCGAAAGACATCTTGTTGCCGGGAATGTAATCCCGTGGTTTTTCGAGATATCCGTGCAGGTGCTCATCGTTCCACACCATTCCCTCTTCGCCGGCCTCTATCATGGCGTCGGAATATTTGAAGCCTTCGACGGTTCCGGCTTGGCGGCCGATGATGTCATTCAGGATCGGGCCGACACGGTTCTGCGCGTCCTCGCCGACCTGATGGCAGGCCTGGCATTTCTTGAACACCCGCTCCCCCTTCTTGGCATCTCCAGCGGCAAGGGCCGGAGCCGACAGGGCCGCGATTGCGGCGACGGTTGCGAATATCTGTTTGATCATCGTTTTCTCCTTGAGGTCAGATAGGTCGATCAGGTTGCATTGTCGTCGTCGACGCGATGCACGATTCAGGCCGGCAGCAGGCGGAACCGCGCGACGCTGGCGCAAGACCATTCCGGGATGCGGCGGAAGGATTTGCCGCCTCTCGTGCGCGGATGCGCAGCGCGGCCGGAATTGCGTCGTTGCGAAAACTCGTCACGATATGCGTCATGGCCAATAGATCTGGCGTTGCAAAAGTCTCTGTCCAGTCCCTTTGTTCGATTTTTCCGCCGTCCAGTTCGGCAGCTTCAGCCATGCCGGGCAGGTCGTCAACCGATCTGCTCGGTTTTTGCGGCTGTGCCACGACAGTTCCCTTCTAGATCAATCGTACGCACCCTCGAAGGATGCGCACGTTCCGTCTCTTGCTAAGGCACGATCACACCCGGCAACTTGACAATTGTCAAGCCGCCGTTGCGGGTCCGTCACTCCCGCGCGCCCATCAGCCGGGCCATGTCCAGCATCCGGTTGGAAAACCCCCATTCGTTGTCGTACCAGCCAAAGACACGCAACAATCCGCCGACCGACACCGATGTTTCCGGCCCGCAGATGATCAGCGACTCGGGCCGGGCGCGCAGATCGGTGGAGACCAGCGGCTGTTCTGTCCAGCCGATGATCGAGCCGTTGCCCGACGCGTTTTTCATCGTCGCATTGACTGTCTGCACCGTGACCGGCACGCGGGTTTGCACGATCAGGTCGATGGCCGATACGCTGGCCGTGGGCACCCGCACCGCCCGCGCCTCGATCCGGCCCTCCAGCGCCGGCAGAACCCGGCCCAGCAGCTTTTGCGCGCTGGTGGTGGTGGGCACCATCGACAGCGCCGCCGCACGGCTGCGCGCCAGATTGCCACGGGGCTTGTCCACCGTCGGCTGGCTGCCAGTATAGCAATGGACCGTGGTCATCTGCCCGCTTTCCACGCCGAACGATTCGTGCAGCACCCTGAGCAACGGCGCCAGCGCGTTGGTGGTGCAGGACGCGTTCGAAACGATGCGGTGCGCGCCCAACTCCGCCTCGTTGGCGCCCAGAACGATCGTCTTGTCGGCCTCGTTCGAGGGGCCGGACACCAGAACCGAGCGCGCACCGGCCACCAGCCCGCGCTCGGCCACCGCGCGCTTGCCGGCCATGCCGGTGCATTCCAGAACCACATCGACATTGCCCATATCCAGCGCGCTCAGATCGCCGACGTCGTGAAACGGGATGGCGCGGCCATCGACCACCAGATGGCCCGGCCGCGCCTCGACGGTGCCGGGCCACGGGCCATAGATGCTGTCGTACTGAAACAGATAGGCGCAGGTTTCCAGCGGCTCGATCTCGTTGATCAGCACCAGTTCGAAATCGTCCCGGTGCATCAGCAAACGCAGAATCGACCGACCGATCCGGCCAAACCCGTTCAGCGCCACCCTGGTCGTGCCCGTTCGGGTCATGCCCGCCCTCCTTGCCAATGCGTGCCCTTTCTGCGCGCGCCGACCGACCGAGTTCAAGGCCGATTCTTCCGCACACGCCCTTGCTTGCGCCCCGGCGTTCAGGATGCGGCGCATCCCGCCGCCTTGGTGCGCGCCATGACGAATGCCAGCCCAAGGCCCGCCACCGCATGCCACATCCCCCACAGCGCGGCGACCACCGCCATACCACCCAAGCCGTTGAAGAAGCCGAAAATCAGCACCAGCGCCAGCCCCGAGTTCTGAATCCCTGTCTCGATGGTCACCGACCGCCGGTCATACTCCGACAGGCCCGCCAAGGTCGCAACGGCAAGGCCCGCACCCAGCGCCAGCGCGTTGTGCGCGATCACCAGTCCGCCGATGGAACCCGCGAAGCGTATGAAAAACGTCCAGTTCGCGATCAGCGCGATCATGATGAATCCGATGAAAATACCGAAAGACACATATTGCAACGGCCTGCGCAGCCGCGCCGCGATATCCGGGCGGCGCATGTTCAGCGCGACGCCTGCGGCCAGCGGTACGATCAGGATCAGTGCCACCATGATTGCCGTTCTGACGGGATCTATGGCGGTTTCGCGCATAATGGCGCGGCTGGGCGCATGGAGTCCGCCCCAAAATGCGATGTTCAGCGGCGTGAGGACGATCGACGCCATGGTGGAACACGCCGTTAGCGAAACCGACAGCGCCGTGTTGCCGCCCGCCCGGTGAGTGATGAAATTCGAGATGTTGCCACCCGGGCAAGCGGCGACGACGATCAAACCCAACGCGACCGACGCGCGCGGCTCGCTGACAAGCACCAGCGCGAATGTCACGGCGGGCAGAACCGCGAATTGCGCCACCAGCCCGACAATCAGCGATTTGGGTGCATGTATCAGCGTGCGGAAATCACGCGCAGTCAGGTCGATGGCGATCGCGAACATCACGATTCCCAGCACCGCATTCAGCGCCTAGAGCAGCGCCGGACTGAAATACAGGGCAACGTCGTCGATCCCGCTCATGCTGGCCTGCTGCCACGTTTGCAACCGGCAAGCCGATCACCGCCGAACATCGCCTTCCCCTCTCAAACCTGCGCGCGCAGATAATCCATCACGGCGGGCCGGACCGATTGGTCACCGCGTTCGCGTGCGGCGTCCATCACCGCGCGCAGTTCCGTCAGGTTCGAGCGCAACAGCAGGCTTTTCACCGGGCCGATCGAAGCGGGGCGCATCGACAGCGCACGTATGCCGATGGCGGCAAGGCACAGCGCCTCGATCGGGCGGCCCGCATCCTCGCCGCAAAAGGACAGAGGCGTGTTGCTGCGCTTGCAGCGTTCCACGATCTGTTCCAGAAAGCTCAGGAACGATACGTTCAGCGTGTCATAGCGGCGGCGCACACGCTCGTTTTCGCGGTCGGCAGCGAAAAAGAACTGTTTCAGATCGTTGCCGCCGATCGACAGGAATTCGACCTCCTGAAAGAAACGCTCGGGCGCATAGGCCAGCGATGGTGTTTCCAGCATCGCCCCGATCTCAAGCGTTGCCGGCAGGACATGGCCCAGACGCTTTTCCCGCGCGATGGTCTTGTCCACCTCGGCGCAGGCGGCGCGGTATTCTTCATATTGCGCGACAAACGGGAACATGATCGTCAGCGGGCGCCCGCCGGCCCCACGGATCAGCGCCTGTAGCTGCATCCGCATGACGCCGGGCTTGTCCAGCCCGACGCGGATCGCCCGCCAGCCCAGCGCGGGGTTGGGTTCGTCGGTCGGCTTCATATAGGGCAGCACCTTGTCCGACCCGATATCGAGCGTGCGGAACACCACCCGCCTGCCATGCGCCGCGTCAAGCACATGCGAATAAAGCGCAGCCAGTTCGGTGCGCTTGGGCATCTTGTTGCGCACGAGAAACTGCAACTCGGTGCGGAACAGGCCGACACCCTCGGCGCCCGACCCTTCCAGCGACGGCAGATCCGCCATCAGCCCGGCATTCATCGTCAGATCGATCCTGGCTCCGCAAAGCGTGATGGCCGGCTTGTCCCGGATCGAGCGATAGCGTTCCTGCGCCTTGGCCTTCATCGCCATCTTGTCGCGGAACGCCTTGACCACGGTATCCTCGGGGCGCAGGTGCACGATGCCCTGATCGCCGTCGACCATGATCTGATTGCCGTTCATCGCCTCGTCGACGATGCGCGGGGCGCGCACCACCAGCGGGATCGCCAGCGCACGTGCGACGATTGCCGCGTGACTGCCGACCGAGCCTTCCTCAAGCACGATGCCGCGCAGCACGCGACCGTATTCCAGCAATTCGCCGGGGCCGATATTGCGGGCGACCAGAACCGGGTCAGGGGGCAGTTCGGCCCCGTTGCGGTGGCACTGGCCGGTCAGGTGGCGCAACAGGCGGTTGGACAGATCGTCCAGATCGCTCAGCCGTTCGCGCAGATAAGGATCCTGAACCTGGCCCATGCGCGCGCGCGCCTGGCTCTGCTCCTTTTCGACCGCGCCTTCGGCGCTGAGGCCGGCCGAGATGTCCTCTTCCATGCGGCGCAACCAGCCTTTGGAATTGGCGAACATCCGATAGGCTTCGAGAACCTGAAGCTGCTCCTGATCACCGCCGGCATTTATGGCCAGCATTTCGTCCACGCTGACGCGCAACTTGTCGACGGCTTCGTTCAGACGTCCAATTTCGCGGGCCGGGTCATCGGCGATCAGATTGGTCACGACGACGCGCGGCTCGTGCAGCCAGACATGGCCTTCGGCGGTCCCCTCCTGCCCCGTCAGGCCGCGAATCAGGACCGCCTGCTGATGACGCGCCGCCAATCCGTCGCCTGCGCCGACAAACGCGCCCAACTCGGTCATTTCGGCGAGCACCATCGCCACAACCTCGAGCGCGTAGATCTCGTCGGGGGTGAATGCGCGGGTATCGCGGGACTGAACGACCAGCACGCCCAGCTTCTCGCCCAGCCGCTGGATCGGGATGCCGAGGAAAGAGCGGAACTGTTCCTCGCCGGTTTCGGGAACATAGCGGAATCCCGGCTCGGCTGGCGCGTCCGGCGAATTTATCGGCTTGCCCGAGCGCGCCACGCGCCCCACCAGCCCCTCGCCCAGACGCAAACGCGTGTGATGCACCGCCTCGGGGTTGAGTCCGACGGTGGCGCACAGTTCCAGCGTCTCCTCATCGCGGAACAGATAGACCGCACAGACCTCGCACTCCATGCTGTCGGCGATCAGATGGGGGATCTTGTTCAGCCGCGCCTGGCCTTCGATATCGCTGGCCATGGCGTCGCGAAGGCGGCCAAGCAGCTTGCGGCTCTCGCTTTCGGTGCTGTTCGACATGGTCCCCGATCGTGGCCTTGCAGACACCACCCGGAACGCAGTGCGTTTCAGGCGGATTTGTCCAGTTCAAAGGCATCATGCAGCGCCTGAACCGCAAGTTCCATGTATTTCCGGTCGATCAGCACGGAAATCTTGATTTCGGAAGTCGTGATCACCCGGATATTGATCCCCTCGTTCGAAAGGACCTGGAACATCTTGGCTGCCACGCCGGTATGGCTGCGCATGCCGATGCCGACGACCGAAACCTTGGCCACGTCGCGATCGACCACCAGTTCGCTGAAATTCAGCCCGCCGGCTTCCTTGGCCGCCGCCAATGCCTTGTCCGCCCGCCCGACCTGATTGGTAGGACAGGAAAAGGTCATGTCTGTGCGCCCGTCCTCGCTGATGTTCTGCACGATCATGTCCACGTTCACCCCGGCCTCGGACAGGGCTGTGAAGATGGCGGCGGCGATGCCGGGGCGGTCGGCGACCGAAAGCAGCGTCATCTTGGCCTCGTCACGGGAATAGGCGACGCCGGCCACAATGTTCGATTCCATGATATCCTCCTCGTCGCAGACCAGCGTGCCGGCTGTATCGGACGGTTCCTCGAAACTGCTCAGCACGCGCAGCCTGACCTTGTAGCGCATCGCCAGTTCGACCGAGCGTGTCTGAAGCACCTTGGCGCCGAGACTGGCCAGTTCCAGCATCTCCTCGAACGCGATCTTGTCCAGCTTGCGGGCCTTGTCGGTGATGCGCGGATCGGTGGTATAGACGCCATCCACATCGGTGTAGATATCGCAGCGCTCCGCCCCGAAAGACGCGGCAAAGGCGACTGCGGTGGTGTCGCTGCCGCCCCGCCCCAGCGTTGTGATGCGGCCCTCGGGGCTGAGGCCCTGAAACCCGGCGATCACCGCGACGCGCATGCCTTCGGAGAATTTCGCACGGATGTTGTCGGTCGGGATCTCCTCGATCCGCGCGGCCGAATGGGCGCTGGTGGTGCGCACCGGCACCTGCCAGCCCTGCCAGCTGCGCGCCGGCACATCCATCTGCTGCAAGGTCAGTGCCATCAGTCCGGCGGTGACGTTTTCGCCCGATGACACGACCGCGTCATATTCGCGGGCATCGAACATCGGCGAGGTTTCCTCGACCCAGCCGACCAGTTCGTTGGTCTTGCCGGACATGGCCGATACGATGACGATGACGTCGTAGCCTTTGGCCACCTCGACCCCGACCCGTTTCGCGGCGCGACGGATCCGGTCGGGATTGGCAACCGACGTGCCGCCGAATTTCATCACGAGAACGGGCATCAGGGGTCTTGCTCCAGGGCGCGCAGCCAGATTTGCCCCGCGTCATATGCGAGCGGCGATCCAAGAGCAAGAGAGGCGCGCGCCGCGCCCGCCTCAATTCGTCTTGCGCCGGGTGCGAAAGGGAAGCGGCGCGACCTTCACGCCATCCTCGATCAGCTTGCGTGCCTCGTCCACGCGCGCCTCGCCGTAGATCGCGCGCTCCGGCGCGCTGCCCTCATGGATGGCGCGCGCCTCGGCGGCGAAGGAAAGGCCGACATAATCGGCGTTCTCTTCAACCTTGCGCCGCAATTCGATCATCGCGGCCTCCGCCGTGTTGGCCGGGCGCGACAGCGGACGAGACGGCAGGTCGCCGGCGCTGACACGCGGTGCCATGATCGCCTTTTCAACATCGGCCCCACCGCAGACAGCACAGGAAATCATGCCCGCTGCCGCCAGTTTTTCATAGGCGGCAGCGGACTGGAACCAACTGTCAAAGGCGTGGCCATCCGAGCATTTCAGGGCGTAGCGGATCATTCCGGGCTCAACTCATATTCTTTACACAAAATATATGTGAAATGTCCGGATACAAGATGTCAAATTCGCGTCAAGGCAGCGTGTGCGGATCGAAATCGCGCAGGATCCGCGCCAGTTCCGGCTCGTCGACCTTTGTCGCCGCCTTGTCGGACGGGAACCATTTGCGCCGCCGCTGGCCCTTTTCGGGGAAGTCGGTCGCCAGCGATTCGACCCGTACGGGATAGACCATGGCGACGCATGGCAGAACCCGATCCGGCGCAACCGTCTTGAGGTAGGAAAACAATCCCAGACAGCGATCCGCCGGTTCGCCGATCACGCCCGCCTCTTCCCATGCCTCCTGCGCAGCCGAGGCGGCAGGCGTCATTGCGTCCATCGGCCAGCCCTTGGGCACGATCCAGCGCCCGGACCCGCGCGTGGTGATCAGCAGGATTTCGGGCTTGCCCCGGTTCAGCCGCCAGCACAGGGCGGCGAACTGGCTGCGCACATCGCTTTTATGTGCGGCCTGAACGGAGATGGGCAACTGCTTTATCATCGGATCGCAACGGTTTTTGACGTTTTTCGGGTTTTCGGCGCACCCGAATCATATTCCGGCCGCCGCGCGCAGGCAATGGCGCCGGGCTCACTTCAGGCGACGATTCATGCGCTGTTCCAGGCGGGTCACGAGCTCCCCATGAGGGACATCGGCGCTGATTGCCAGTTGTCTCAGGCCGAAATGCACATGCGCGACCTGCTGGTAGTAGTTGGTGTAGACGTAATTCGCCGTCGCGCCCGCCAGCGCCCCCAGCACCGGCACCGATTGCGCGGCCAGCTTCTGCCCCAGCACCGCCCCCAGACGCGGCGCGACCGCGCCGATCAGCCGGTGGATATTGCCCCCCGAAAGCGTCAGGCGCAGCGACAGGAACCCGGTATCGGCGCCATCATCCATTGCCAGCGGTCCGGCGGCGGCAAAGACGCGGATGCAATCGAACTGCACGTTCTCGGCGGCCGGATCAAAGCCATGTTCGCGCGCCACGCCCTGTATCGCGCGCAACAGCACCGTGGTGGTCACCGGCAATTCCACCAGCGAGGCGGGCAGACCGCCAAATCCCCCGGCCGCGCCCATCGCGGTGGTGACGGCGGTGTTCACCCACGGCTTCTGGTCGGGCAATGCCCCGCGCGAGCGATCCGCCGTGCGCATCGCGATCCGCAGGGCCTGTTCGGTGGCCCCGTCCAGTTGGCCGCGCACCTTCGCCGGCAGCCGCTCCAGCAGCCCTTCGGCCTTGGCCCCCAGAAGGTTCAGCAACTGCACCCCGATCCCCGATGCCGCACGATACCGCGCTGCCAGAAGGTCAAGTTCGGCATCGACATCGACGGGTTCAGTAATGACAATCTCGTTCATTCCGGCTCTCCTTGCGCGTGGTCACAAGATCGGCACGGGTCGCAGGATTTTCAATGCTGGACCGTATCCCAGCGCGTGACCGCACCACGCACACCGTCCCATCCTCCGGGCAGCAAATCCAGCCCCAGAACGCGGTCCGGGTTGGTCGGCGGCGGCATCACGACGCCCTTTAGCGGGGTGAAACCGAAACGTCCGTAATAGGGCGCATCGCCCACGAGCATCGCGCGCTGCCACTTGTCGTCGCGCGCCGCGGCAAGCGCATCGCGGATCAGTGCGCCGCCCAGACCCTCGCCCTGGCGCGTGGGATGCACCGCCACCGGACCCAGCAAAAGCACAGGTTTTTCGGCCACCCGCACCGGCCAGAACCGGATCGCGCCGGCGAGAATGGCGCGTGAATCGCGCGCCACCAGCGACAACCCCGCCACCGGTGCGATGCCGTCGCGCAACCGATAGGACGACAGCGCCTCGCGCCCCGGCGCGAAACACAGATCATACAGCGCCTCGACCTCCCACCAATCGGCGGGCGTTTCCGGTTGCAGTTCAATCACCTGACGCAGCCACCCCTGAATTGCATGGAGCGCGCCCTAGCATGCGGTGTTCCCATCGGCAAATGCCGTGCCTAATGCGACCCGAGAATTCCCGTGCGCACCGAGTAATTCACCGCCAGCGCGTAATCAGGATCATCGTCGCTATCGACCACCAGATGTCCCGCCTTGGTCAACAGCCGGTGACAATCGCGGCTGAGATGCTGCAATTCGATCTGTTTGCCGACCGCTTCGTATTTGGCGGCCAGAGCCTCGATCGCCTGCAATGCCGACTGGTCCACAACGCGGCTGTCGGCGAAATCCACGATCACCCGATCCGGATCGCCCGCAACGTCGAAAAGCTCGGCGAAGCCGTCCGACGAGCCAAAGAACAACGGCCCCTGGATGCGATAGACCTTTGCCCCGTCCTCACGCAGATCGGTATTGGCGTGGATGCGGCGCGCGTTGTTCCACGCATAGGCCAGCGCCGAGACGATCACGCCGACCACCACGGCCACCGCCAGATCCTCCATCACCGTCACCACCGTCACCAGCAGGATCACGAACGCATCCATCAGCGGCACGCGGCGCAGGATGGTCAGGCTGTTCCAGGCAAACGTCCCGATCACCACCATGAACATCACGCCGACCAGCGCCGCCAGCGGGATCAGTTCGATCATCGGGGCGGCGAACAGGATGAACGACAGCAGGAACAGCGCTGCGGCAATGCCGGCCACGCGGGTGCGGCCGCCGGATTTCACGTTGATCATCGATTGTCCGATCATCGCGCACCCGCCCATGCCGCCGAAGAAACCGGTGACGGTATTGGCCATGCCCTGCGCGATGCATTCCTGACTGGCCCCGCCCCGTTTGCCGGTGATGTCGCCGACCAGGTTCAGGGTCAGCAGGCTTTCGATCAGGCCGATCGCGGCCAGGATCACCGAATAGGGCAGGATGATCTTGAACGTTTCCCAGCTGAGCGGCACCATGTGGAACGTGGGCAATCCGCCCTGGATCGACGCCAGATCGCCGACCCTCGGCACGTCCAGCCCCAGCCCGATCACCACCGCCGCGACGATCCCGATTCCCGCCAGCGGCGCGGGAACGAACCGCGTCACGCGCGGCGCGACCCAGATGATCGCCATGGTCGCGGCCACAAGTCCCAGCATCAGGTAAAGCGGCCCGCCGCTCAGCCATTCGCCCCCGCCCATGCCGTGTCCGGTATCGACCGCCGTTCCGGGCACCTTGAACTGGGTCAGCTGCGCCAGAAAGATCACGATGGCCAGACCGTTGACAAAGCCCAGCATCACCGGATGCGGCACCAGCCGGATGAACTTGCCCCATTGCATGACACCGGCGAATATCTGGATCAACCCCATCAGCACGACGGTCGCGAACAGGTATTCCACGCCATGGTCGGCCACCAGCGCCACCATGACCACCGCCAGCGCCCCCGTCGCCCCCGAGATCATGCCGGGCCGTCCGCCGAACAGCGCCGTGATCAGGCCGACCATGAACGCCGCGTAAAGCCCGACCAGCGGGTGCACCCCGGCGACAAAGGCAAAGGCCACCGCCTCGGGCACCAGCGCCAGCGCGACCGTCAGGCCCGACAGCAATTCGATACGCAGACGCGACAGGGTCAGCCCCTCGTCCGGCATCCAGCGCAAGTCGGGAATGGCAAGGCGGTTGGCAAAAGCTGCCATGATGGCTCTTTTCATCGAAAGTCCTGTTATGATCGGGTGGCGCTGCAATGCGCCGTCATAAGGCCATGAACGGCGGATGACCATGCCCTGCGGCCCAAAAACCGCGGCCAACCCGGCTGAGCGGTTGCATATCATGCAGGCGCCGCCGTAGATGCGCGGCAGCTTAGATAGGGAATGGACATGGCGCATGCAAGCATCGGAGTGATCGGCGGCTCGGGCCTTTATGAGATCGACGGGCTGCGGGACGCCCGATGGCGCAGCGTCGACAGCCCCTGGGGTCCGCCATCCGACCGGATCCTGACGGGTTCTCTCGACGGTATCGACATGGCGTTTCTGCCCCGCCACGGGCGCAGCCATGTCCATTCCCCCGACAGCGTGCCCTATCGCGCCAATATCGACGCGCTCAAACGTATCGGCGTGACCGACGTGATCAGCGTCAGCGCCTGCGGGTCGCTGCGCGAGGACATGGGCCCCGGCGATTTCGTGATCGTCGATCAGTTCATCGACCGCACAGTCGGGCGCGCGGCCAGCTTTTTCGGCGCGGGCTGTGTGGGCCATGTCAGTCTGGCGCATCCGACATGCGCGCGTCTGGGCGATGCCTGCGAAACCGCCGCGCGCGCAGCCGGGATCGCGGTGCATCGCGGCGGCACCTATCTGGCGATGGAGGGGCCGCAATTCTCGACCCTCGCCGAAAGCCGGATGTATCGCGAGGTCTGGGGCGCGGATGTGATCGGCATGACCAACCTGCCTGAGGCGCGCCTCGCCCGCGAGGCGGAGCTGTGTTACGCCTCCGTTGCCATGATCACCGATTTCGACAGCTGGCATCCGGATCATGGCGAGGTTGATGTGACGCAGATCATCGCCACCCTGACCGGCAATGCCGGCAAGGCGCGGGACATGCTGGCCGGTTTGCCCGCCCTGCTCGGGTCCGACCGCGCCGCTTGCCCGCATGGCTGTGACCGGGCGCTGGACAACGCGATCCTGACCGCGCCGGACGCCCGCGACCCTGAACTGCTCGCCCGGCTGGATGCGGTGGCGGGGCGGGTTCTGGACTAGGCGCGTGGCGGGGTGAACCCCGCCCTACGCGCGCAGCACCGCGCCGGGATTCATGATGCCGTTGGGATCGAGCGCCGCCTTTATCGCCCGCATCGCGTCCAGACGCACCGGGTCGCCGTAACGCTCCAGATCCTCCACCTTCAGCCGTCCGATGCCGTGTTCGGCGCTGACCGATCCACCCATCTCGTGCACCAGATCATGCACCGCGCGCTTGATCGCGGCGCGCTGGTTGTCGAAGTCCCCGCGCTGGCGCCCCTTGGGCGGGAACACGTTGTAATGCAGGTTTCCATCGCCCAGATGCCCGAAGCAATTGACCCGGAAGCCGCCGAGCCGGGCGATCACCGCCGGCCCGCGTGCGATGAAATCGGGGATCGCGCCCAGCGGCAGCGAGATGTCGTGACTGGAGACCGAGCCGATGCGCCGATTCGCCTCGGGGATCGATTCGCGCAGCGTCCAGAACGCCTCCCGCTGCGCCTCGCTTTGCGCGATCACGCCATCACTGGCCAATCCGCGCTCCAGCGCGGCAGCGAAAAGATCCTGCAACGCCGCGAGTGGATCATGGCCCGCCGCCAGCCCGAGGTCGATCAACACGCACCATTCGGGCGACGTATCGAAGGGCTGGCGCAGATCCGGCCCCACCTCGGCCAGAAACTCCAGCCCCTGCCGGTGGATCAGTTCGAACGCGCTGACCCCCTCGCCCAGTTGATCGCGAGCGATCGACAGCAGATCCAGCGCCGCCTGGGGTGAGGCGACGATCAGCATTGCCGTTCCCTGCTCGGCCGGGATCGGCGACAGCTTGAGGGCAGCGGCGGTGATCACGCCCAGGCTGCCCTCGGCCCCGATCAGCAGGTTTTTCAGGTCATATCCGGTATTGTCCTTGCGCAACCGGGTCAGCCCGTTCCAGATGCGCCCGTCCGGCAAAACCGCCTCGAGCCCGAGGCACAAATCGCGCGCATTGCCATAGCGCAGCACGTTCACCCCGCCCGCATTGGTCGCCAGCAGCCCGCCGATCCGCGCCGATCCCTCCGAGGCCAGCGACAGCGGGAACAGCCGCTCGTGCCGGCGCGCGACGTCGTGCACATCGGTCAGGATGGTCCCCGCCTCGGCCACCACCACGTTTTCCAGAGGATAAAGCGCGCGGATGGCGTGCATCCGCTCAAGCGACAGGATCAGCGGCGCCGGCCCTTCGGGCATCACCTGCCCACCGACCAGCCCGGTCCCGCCGCCATAGGGCACCACCGCCACACGTGCCGCGTTGGCGGCGGCGACGGTATCGGCGACCTGTTGCGTGTTGCGCGGGCGGACCAATATTGCGCCGGTGCCGCGATACCGCCCGCGCGGCTCTTCCAGATAGCGGGGGTCGGGGGGCGCGATGTCCAAACCGGGCAGCGCATCGCGCAGCCTCGCGGCGAAATCATCGTCTGCCGGGTTCAGGGTCATGGTTCCGTCATGCCCAAGCCTGCCCGCCCTTGCAAGTGGCCGCCGCCCCACACAACGCGCCTTAATCCAGTTCCTGAACGCCGCCACCCGAGACGGTGAGGATCTGGCCGCTGATCCAACTGGCCGCCGGCGCGCACAGGAACAACGCCGCGTTGGCCATGTCCTGCGGCTCGCCCAGGCGGTTGATTGGGGTATGTTCCAGCATCTTGCCTTCGATTTCGTCGTTCAGCACCGATTCCAGGGCGTCGGTGCGGGTGGCACCGGGGGCGATGCCGTTCACGCGGATGCCCCTGGGGCCGAGGTCGAATGCGATGTTGCGCACCAGATGACTGGTCGCGGCCTTGGACGAGCCATAGGCCGCCATGCGCTTGTTCTTGTTCTCGGCCGCCATCGAGGTGATGGCGAGAATCGATCCGCGTCCAGCCTTTTCCATCTCGGGCGCGGCAAGCTGGGCCAGGCGGAACAGCGAAAACACGTTCAGATCATAGGCGCGGCGGAAATCCTCCATCGGCATGTCGAACGGCTTGGGCCCGCCGCCGCCCGCGTTGCTGACCATGATCGTGAGCTTGCCGAAGGTCTCGACCGTGCGGCTTACCAGCGCGGCCAGATCGTCCTCTTTCGTCACGTCGCAGGCCATCCCGGCCGCCTTGCCGCCGCGCGCCTTGATACCATCGGCGACAGCCTCGGCCATTTCGGCCTTGAGATCGCTGACCATGACGGCCGCCCCCGCGGCGGCGAAGGTCTCGGCAATCGCGCGCCCGATTCCGGCGCCCGCACCGGTGACGACGGCGACCGCGCCGTCCAGTTTGAAATCCGCGGGATCGTACATGGTGCTGTTCCTTTCGATATGTCGCCGTGGATGGCGCACAATAGCACCGGAACGCGGCTCAGCCGGTCAGGGTCTTGCCGCGCCGGTCGCTGCGCAGGGACGCGTAAAGGACATGGGTGCGCCAGCGTCCGCTGATCTGAAGATAGGATTGCGCCACGCCTTCGTATTTGAAGCCGGCACTTTCCAGCAACCCGCGCGAGGCGGCGTTTTCGGGCAGACAGGCGGCTTCGATCCGGCTGAGATCCAGCCGGGCAAAGGCGTAATGCACGACGGCCTCGATCGCTTCGCGCATGTATCCCTGCCGCGCGAACGGTTGGCCGGTCCAGTAGCCCAGCGTGCCCGCTTGCGCCGGGCCGCGCCGGATATTGTCCAGCGTGATCGCGCCGACCAGGACGTCGTCGTCGCGCCGGAACAGGAACAGCGGCACCGCCGAACCGTTCCCGACCGAGCGCTGCGCCCAGTAGACGCGGTTGGTGAATGCCTTGCGCGACAGATGATCCTCGGCCCAGCTGGGTTCCCACGGGATCAGAAACTCGCGGCTTTGATGACGCAGCGCGCTCCAGTCGCGGAAATCCGAGTGGATCGGCGGGCGCAGGGTCAGCCGGTCGGTCTCGATCTTCAGCTTGCGCCGCGCAAGGATCATCGCGCCGGCATCAGGCGGCCCGCCTGTCCTGCAACTCGGCCAGGGTGGGCGCACCGGCAATCGGACCATAGAGCGCCAGAGCGGCGGGGGCGGTGGCGGCCATGGTCTCGGCGAACTCGCGCACGTCGCCGGTGGTCACCGCGTCGATCCGGGCCACCGTATCGCTGAGCGGCGGCACCTGGTCCCAGATCTGAACCATGCGCGCCAGCCGTTCGGCGCGGTTGCTGGGGCTTTCCAGCCCCATCAACAGACCGGCTTTCATCTGGGCGCGGGCGCGGGCGACCTCTTCGGGCGAGATGCCGTCTGCGGCGCGCTTCATCTCGTCGATGGTGACATTGGCCAGTTCGCCGATCTGCGCGGCGCTTGTGCCGGCATAGATCGTGGTGGTTCCGGTGTCGTCATAGGCCCCGGCCTGCGCAAAGATCGTATAGCACAGCCCGCGTTTCTCGCGGATCTCCTGAAACAGGCGGCTGGACATGCTGCCGCCCAGCGCGCTGCCATAGATCTGCGCGGTATAGATCGCATCGTCACGATAGCCCGGCCCTTCCAGCGCCAGCGCGAAATGCGCCTGCTCCAGCGTCTTGTCGCGGCGGGTTTCGCCGCCGGTGAAACGCGCCGGCAGCGCCTGCAAAAGCGGCGTGGGCTGCATGTGCCCGAACAGCGCCTCGGCGGTCTTGACCAGCGCGTCGTGATCCACGGCCCCGGCGGCGGCCAGGATCATCTGGCCCGGTCCGTAATGTTCGGCCACGAAGCCGGACAGATCGTCGCGACTGAATCCGGACACCCGTTCGGACGGCCCCAGTATCGTGCGGCCCAGCGGCTGATCGTGATAGCTTTCTTCCTGCAACCAGTCGAAGATCACATCGTCGGGCGTATCGGCGGCCTGTCCGATTTCCTGCAGGATCACGCCGCGCTCCACCTCGATCTCGGCGGGATCGAAAACCGGGTTCAGGACGATGTCGCCGATCACGTCCAGCGCCAGCGGCACGTCGTTCTCCAGCACGCGGGCATAATAGGCGGTGGTCTCGCGGCTGGTATAGGCGTTGATATAGCCGCCGACATCCTCGATCGCCTCGGCGATCTGCAGGGCGCTGCGCCGCTTGGTGCCCTTGAACGCCATGTGTTCCAGGAAATGCGCGATGCCGTTCTGTTCGATCCGTTCATGCCGCCCACCGGCGCTGACCCAGATGCCGATGGCGGCGGATTTCAGGCCCGGCATGTTTTCGGAAACGATGCGGAAGCCGTTGGACAGTTGGGTTTGTTGAACAGTCACGCGCGAATATGTCCCCTGATGTGGTCCTTGAGCGCCTCCAGATCATTGGCGATCCGGGTCACGCGTTCCGGCCTGTCATACAGATCCGACATGGCGGGGGGAAGGGGCGGGCGGATGCCGCTGGCCTGCTCCACCGCGTCGGGGAACTTGGCCGGATGCGCGGTCGCCAGCGTGATCATCGGAACCGACGGATCGCGCAGCTCGCCCGCAACCTTGACCCCCACGGCGGAATGCGGGCACAGCAACTCGCCGCTGGATTTCAGCGTTTGCGCGATGGTGGCCAGTGTTTCCTCTTCGCTGGCGCGGCCCGAATCGAACTGTTCGCGCAGATATTGCATCGCGCCCTGGCTGACCTCGAACCCGCCCTCTTTCAGTTCGTCCATCAGTTGCGTCACCGCGCGCCCGTCGCGCCCATAGGCGTCAAACAGCGCGCGTTCGAAATTGGAACTGACCTGAATGTCCATCGACGGGCTGATCGACGGCTCGACCTGCCCCTTGCGATAGCCCTGCCCCGACAGGCAGCGGTGCAGGATGTCGTTCTGGTTGGTCGCCACCACCAGCCGGTCGATCGGCAGCCCCATGCGTTTCGCGATGTAACCGGCGAAGATATCGCCGAAATTGCCGGTCGGGACAGTGAACGACACCTTGCGCTGCGGCGCGCCCAGCGACACGGCGGACGAGAAGTAATAGACCACCTGCGCCAGCACCCGCGCCCAGTTGATGCTGTTGACCCCGGCAAGGCGCACGCCGTCGCGGAAATCGAAATCGTTGAACATGTCCTTGAGCGCGCCCTGGCAATCGTCGAAATCGCCATCGACCGCCAGCGCGTGCACATTGGATTCGCTGGGCGTCGTCATCTGGCGGCGCTGCACCTCGGACACGCGGCCATGCGGAAACAGGATGAACACGTCGACATTGTCGAGCCCCCGGAACGCCTCGATCGCGGCCGAGCCGGTATCGCCGCTGGTTGCGCCGACGATGGTGACCCGCTCGCCCCGGCGCGCCAGTGCGGACTGGAACAACTGCCCGATCAGCTGCATGGCGAAGTCCTTGAAGGCCAGCGTCGGCCCGTGGAACAGTTCCAGCAGGAAATGGTTGGCATCCAACTGCACCAGCGGCGCGCGGGCGGCGTGGTTGAACCCGGAATAGGCCCGCGCGATGATCGCGGCGAGGTCGTCATCGCCGAACGTGTCGCCGATGAACGGGCGCATGACGCGCTGCGCCACCTCTTCATATGGCAAACACGCCAATGCGGCGATGTCGTCAATCGCCATCCGCGGGATCTCGGCCGGCACATACAGCCCGCCGTCGCGGGCAAGGCCGGTCAGCATCGTCTCTTCGAAATCCAGTTCCGGAGCGGCGCCACGGGTCGAGATGTATTTCATTGTCTTTGGCCTGTCTTGCGGGCGCCTGGACGCCACAGGAAAGCGACGGTCATCGCGGCCCAGATCAGGGCCAGCGAAAACCAGGTGATGGCATATTGCAAGTGATCGTTGGGAATGCCGCGGGTGTCCACCGGCAGCGGTGTCACATCCGGCCCGGTCGCGCTGCGCGCGATCAGCAGGACAGGCTCGGCTCCCAGAGCAGCCGCCATGGCCGGCACGTCGCGCGCATACCAGATATTGGCGTCGAATTCCGTGTCCGGCGTGTAGGCGTCGATCTCCTGCGGCCAATGCAGATTGCCGGTGACGGTCATTTCACCGACATTGCGCGCGGCATCCTTTTCTTCGGACGGAACAAAGCCGCGATCCAGCAGGATGCGCCGCCCCGTCCCGGTCTCGAACGGAGCGATCACGCGGTAACCCGGCCCGATCCGTTTGATCGACACCAGCACGTGCAGTTCCTCGTCCCCGATGCGCCCGGATACCCGAACCGGAAGGTATTTGTCGGCGTCGGGATCGGGATGAGCGGGCAGCGCAACCGGGTCTGCGGCGATGCGGCGCTCGATCTCGGCCACGACGTCGCGCTTCCATGCCAGCCGATTCACCTGCCAGACGCCCAGCCCGATCAGGATGGCGGTTCCGGTCACTCCGAAGACAAGCAGGAAAAGGATACGGCGCATGGACAACCGGTTGGATGAAAGCAAAGGCGCGCGGTGGTCCGCGCGCCTGCCTGTGTTAGGTCATGGGAGCGGTTTTTCAACCGCAATCGGACCTGTTGCGTCGGTTACAGCATCACCGACGTGCCCCAGATGTAGACGGCGAAAAACAGGAACAGCCAGACCACATCGACAAAGTGCCAATACCAGGCGGCAGCTTCGAAACCGACGTGATGGTCCGAACTGAAATCCCCCTGGATCGCGCGCACAAGGCAAACGCCAAGGAAGATCGTGCCGATGATCACGTGAAAACCGTGAAAGCCGGTCAGCATGAAGAAGTTGGAGTAATACTGATCGCCACCGAACGTCCAGTCGTGGTGCAGCAGCAGTTCCCGGTATTCGTAGGCCTGCAATGCGGTAAAGGCGATGCCCAGCACCAGCGCCAGCGCCAGACCGGTGATCAGATCCCGGCGGTTGTTCTCGTGCACCAGAGCATGGTGCGCCCAAGTTACGGCACAGCCCGACAGCAGCAGCACCAGCGTGTTGATCAATGGCAGGTGAAACGCGTCGACCGCGAAGATTTCCGGCTGCACATATTCGGTGCCGGGATATTCCTGCATCGGATAAAGCGCGTGTTTGAAGAAGGACCAGAACCACGCGAAAAAGAACATCACCTCGGACGTGATGAACAGGATGATGCCATAGCGCAGGCCGATGCGCACGACCGGTGTGTGATCGCCGATGCGGCTTTCCTGCACGACCTCGGACCACCAGGCGAACATGGTATAAAGCACGCCCACAAAGCCGGCCCAGAACAGCCAGGGTGTGACGGAGTGCATCCACAGCACGCCGCCGAACAGCAGCGCAAATCCGGCGATCGCGCCGATAATCGGCCAGATCGACGGGGCGAGAATATGATAATCGTGGGTTTTCGCTTGTGCCATGTTCAGTTGTCCCTCACCTTGCGGCGCTTCTTGTTCACAGTTGCTCTTCGTCCTGATCCAGGGCGGCATAGCCCTCGGGCAGGTCGATCTCGTAGAATGTATAGGAAAGCGTGATCGCCTTCACGTATTTCGCGTTCCGGTCCGTCACGATTTCGGGGTCGACGTAGAATGTCACCGGCATCTGCACCCGTTCGCCTGGCTGCAAGACCTGCTGCTCAAAGCAGAAACAGTCGATCTTGGTGAAAAAGCCGCCCGCCTCGTACGGATAGACGTTGTAGCTTGCCGAGCCGGCGATGGGGCGGTCGGTCGGGTTGTAAGCCTCGTAGAATGCCAGCCCCGTCTCGCCGATGCGCAGCTCCATCTGCCGCTCGACGGGTTTGAAGGTCCAGGGCATGTCGCGGTCGAGCGATCCGTCAAAGCGGATCTTGATGGTCTGATCCAGGACCTCGTCCGACCCGGCGACGGCCACACCCGTGGTGCCGGAAAACCCGGTGACACGGCAGAACCAGTCGTAGAACGGCACGGCGGCCCAGGCCATTCCGCCCATGAACACGACGACACCGATCAACCCGAAAAGAGTTTTCTGCGATCCCTTCATGATCATTCACCCCCCTGCTCTGTGCGCGGCGGCTCGAACGCGCCATTGGTGACCTTCACTACCGTCAACCCGAACACGATCGCGATTAGCCCGGCCAGCACCAGTCCGACCCCGATATTGCGGCCAAGACGGCGCTTATGCAACTCATGCGTGGTTTTCTGAAAGCTCATGCCCAGCCGCCCAAGCCCCAGGGCTTCAGCACGGCCTCGGCCAGAATCGCGCCGAAATGCAGGAACAGGTACAGCAGCGACAGCTTGAAAAACGCGCGCTCGGCGGCGTAATTGTCAGCCTCGGCCATTGTCTCGTCCCGGCGCCAGATGCGCAGCGCACCGCGCAGGAAGGCCAGATTCATCACCACGGCCACCGCCAGATAGATCGGACCCCCGATACCGGTAAAGGCCGCCGCGACCGCCAGCAGCGCCAGCAGCCCGGTATAGGCCAGGATGTGCCGCCGCGTGGATGGGCGGCCATGCGTCACCGTCAGCATCGGCACGCCGGCATCGTCGTAATCGTTGCGCATGAACAGCGCCAGCGCCCAGAAATGCGGCGGCGTCCACATGAATATCAGCGCGAACATCAACCACGGCTCGATCGCCATGGTTCCGGTGGCGGCCAGCCAGCCGATCACCGGCGGGAATGCCCCCGCCGCGCCGCCGATCACGATGTTCTGCGGCGTCGCGCGCTTCAGCCACATGGAATAGACCACGGCGTAGAAGAAGATGGTGAAGGCCAGCATAGCCCCCGCCGCGAGGTTGGTGGCAAGGCTCAGCATCATCACCGACAGACCCGCAAGCGCCAACCCCAGCGCCATCGCGTCCTGCCCGCTGATCTTGCCCGCGGGAATCGGCCGATTGCGGGTGCGGCGCATGATCTTGTCGATATCCGCGTCCCACCACATGTTCAGCGCGCCCGAAGCCCCGCCGCCCAGCGCGATGAACAGGATGGCGCAGAACCCGATCAGCGGATGCACCGGCACCGGTGCGGCGATCAGGCCGACAAAGGCGGTGAACACCACCAGCGACATCACGCGCGGTTTGAGCAGTTCGAAGAAATCGCCGAACTGCGCCTCGTCCTCCCGGATGCCGGAATTATAGCCGATGTCGCTCATATCGCCCCCCTTCCGACGTCCGGCGTAGGGCGGGGTTCACCCCGCCGCCCGCTGTCACTTCGCCGCCACCGTCACGTTGCGCGGCGTGCCGGCATATTCCTCGATCGTTTCATCCAGCCATGCATCGTAAGCCTCCTGGCTGACCGCCTTGACCGTGATCGGCATATAGGCGTGATCCTTGCCGCAAAGCTCGGAACACTGGCCGAAATACACGCCTTCCTCGTCCACCGAGAACCACAGTTCCGCCAGACGGCCGGGCACCGCGTCCTGTTTCACGCCGAACGCCGGAACGGTCCAGGAATGGATCACATCGGCACCGGTTACCTGCATCACGATGGTCTTGCCTACGGGCACGACCACCGCGGTATCGGTCGCCAGCAGGAATTCGTCGCGGCCGTATCCGGCCTCTTGCAGTTCCGCCGCCACCTCGTCCGTCAGGGTCTTCGATCCCTGCCCGATCATGAAGCTGTCAAAGCCGAAATCGTGATCGACATATTCATAGGTCCAGTACCACTGGTTGCCGATCACCTTGATCGTGATGTCCGCCTCGGGGATCTCCTGCTGCTTGAACAGAACCGGCAGCGAGAACGCGCCGATGAAGATCAGAATCACGATCGGCACGACCGTCCAGGCGATCTCCAGCGGCGAATTGTGCGTAAAGCGGGCGGGATTCGGGTTCATGCGGCGGTTGTAGCGTATGATCGCGTAGATCAGCAGGACCGTCACAAGGACACAGATCGCCGTGATGATCACCAGAATCATCCAGTCCAGCCATTGCTGGTCGCGGGCCAGTTCGGTCGCGGCCGGTTGGAACCCCATCGCGCCCTGCTCCGGCTTGCCGATGATATCAAGCCCGTCCTGAGCCATCGCAGGCAGGGCGCCAAAGGCGGCGAGGAGCGCGGAAAACGTGAAAGCGTGCTTCATTTTGTGTCCTGATCGGTTGATCGCGTTGGTCTCTGGTCCGAACCGGGCAGATTCACAAAACGTGAACACCCCGTTGTCATTGGTCTCTTTAATAATCATGTTCTGCGCATCAGATAAAGAGTTCTGATTGCGTCAAACAGACGCTTTTTTTGATTTAGATCAAATTGCGAGGCTTTGCCAGATGTCAGAAACCCTGTTTCGCCCCTTTGAACGCGACCTTCCCCTCGAAGATGCTCTGACCGTGTTGCGCGGCGCGACGGAGGGCGCGGACGATGGCGAGATCTTTGCCGAGCGCCGCCGGTCCGAGGCTCTGGTGTTCGACGACGGCCGCCTGCGCACCGCGAGTTACGACGCGGCCGAGGGGTTTGGCCTGCGCGCCGTGCGCGGCGAGGTGTCGGGCTATGCCCATTCCACCGATGTCAGCATTCCCGCGTTGAGGCGCGCCGCCGAAACCGCGCGGCTGGCGGTGGGCGATGGCGGCGGCACCTGGGCCGATGCGCCGCGCGCAACCAACCGTCATCTTTACGGCGAGGACGACCCGATCGACGGCCTCGCCTTTCCCGTCAAGATCGAGACCCTGCGCGAGATCGATGCCTTCGCCCGCGCGATGGATCCGCGCGTGGTGCAGGTCTCGGCCACGCTGGCCACCTCTCTGCAAGAGGTCGAGATCCTGCGCCCCGACGGTGTGCATCTGCGCGATGTGCGCCCGATGAGCCGGGTGAACGTATCGGTGATCGTCGAACAGGACGGGCGGCGCGAAAGCGGCCATGACGGCGGCGGCGGGCGCGTCGGGCTGGATGGTCTGATCGATCCGTCCAGCTGGCAGGAAAAGGCACGCGAGGCGCTGCGCATCGCGCTGGTGAACCTGCACGCCGAACCGGCCCCCGCCGGGGTGATGGAGGTTGCGCTTGGCCCCGGCTGGCCCGGCATCCTGCTGCACGAGGCCGTGGGCCACGGGCTCGAGGGCGATTTCAACCGCAAGGGATCCAGCGCCTTTGCCGGGCTGATGGGCCAGCAGGTCGCGGCGCGCGGCGTCACCGTTCTGGACGACGGCACGATTCCCGACCGGCGCGGATCGCTGACCTTCGACGACGAGGGCACACCCAGCGCGCGCAACGTGCTGATCGAGGACGGCATTCTGGTCGGCTTCATGCAGGACCGCCAGAACGCCCGCCTGATGGGGGTGCAGCCCACCGGCAACGGGCGGCGCGAAAGTTATGCCCACGCGCCGATGCCGCGCATGACCAACACCTACATGCTGGGCGGCGAGGCCGATCCGGCCGATCTGGTCGCCGACATGAAGGACGGCATCTGGGCCGTCGGGTTCGGCGGCGGACAGGTGGACATCACCAACGGCAAGTTCGTGTTTTCCTGCACCGAGGCTTACCGCGTGAAAAACGGCAAGGTCGGCGCGCCGGTCAAGGGCGCGACCCTGATCGGCGATGGCGCCACGGCGCTGCACCGGATCCGCGCGCTCGGCAACGACATGGCGCTTGATCCGGGCATGGGCAATTGCGGCAAGGCCGGGCAATGGGTGCCCGTCGGCGTGGGCCAGCCCACGGTGCTGATCGACGGGCTGACGGTGGGCGGATCCGCCACGGGGTAACCGCAACCCCCAATGGAAAAGGCTTTCGTGAGCCGTGCGCGCGATGGCGGCTTACATGTCACCGCTATCGAAGGGCACGGTCACGATCTTGTCGCCCTCTGTCACCGGCGTATCCACATCCGTGCTGCCTTCGGCGAAATCGTAGGTGTCATTGCCGTTGGTCTCGGCATGGAGCATCGCGATGTAGGGCGTGGAGTCCTTGAACTCCGATCCCATGTCCATCACCACACCCCTGTTCTCGCCCTGCGCGATGGCGGTATGGGCGACCGAGGCCGGGGCCACGATCTTGCCATCCCTGGTGGCGTGGATCACGACGTAACCGTTCTGGGCCGCCTTCACCCTCGGAAAGACGACCGTGTTGTCCCGGATGCCGATGCCGTCGGTCTGGATCATGTTTGCTGCATCCTCGGCCAAGGTCGCGCTTGCGGTAAGGGCTGTGACGGCAATGGCGGCGATGTTCCGGGTTTTGATGGCAAAGCGCCTCCGATTGCGAGCTTCACCGACCAACCGCAAAAGGCGGGGCGGGTTCCATGGGCGTTCATGCTTCGTTAACCCGGTTCTCCTAAACCTGATTCTGCAATCAGGCGGAGCGACGGATGACCGAGGAACAGTTTTCTTCCACTCACCCCAAACTCCCACCCACCACGGAAGAGGATCGGTTTTCGTGGCTTCGCCTGTTGCGCTCGCGCCGGGTGGGAGTGGCCACGTTTCACCGCCTGCTGAACGATCACGGCACCGCGCAGAAGGCGCTGGAGGCGCTGCCAGACATCGCGCGCGCCGCCGGTGTCGAACGCTATGAGGTTTGCCCGCCGGGTGTCATTCACGCCGAACTCAAGGCCGCAAAAGCCGCCGGAGCGCGCCTGATATGCCGTGGCGACGAACATTACCCGCAGGCGCTGGCCGATATCGCCGACGCGCCGCCGCTGCTCTGGGCGATCGGCGATCCGGCCTTGCTTTCGCGCCCGATGCTCGCGCTGGTCGGCGCGCGCAACGCCTCGTCGCTGGGCACGCGGATGGCGCGCAGTCTGGCGCAGGAACTGGGCGGCGAGGGGTATGTCGTGGTGTCCGGTCTGGCGCGGGGCGTCGATACAGCGGCGCACCTGGCCGCGCTGGACACCGGCACCGTCGCCGTGCTGGCGGGGGGTGTCGATACGATCTATCCGGCAGAAAACGCCAACCTGACCCACGATATCGCGCGCAAGGGCGTGATCCTGTCGGAGCAGCCGATGGGCATGACGCCGCAAGCCCGCCATTTTCCGCGCCGGAACCGCATCATTTCGGGACTTGCGCAAGCCGTCGTCGTGGTCGAAGCCGCGGCGAAGTCCGGCAGTCTGATCACCGCGCGCGATGCGCTGGATCAGGGACGCGATGTGCTGGCGGTTCCGGGCCATCCCTTCGATGCCCGTGCCGCCGGGTGCAACATGCTGATCCGCGACGGCGCGCAACTGGTGCGCAATGCCGCCGACGTGATCGCCGCCCTGCCCGCCCGCGCGCCGGTGCAGCGCGATCTGCTGGCGGATCTGCCCGCGCCGGAAACCTTGCCGCCGCCACCGCCGCAAAAGCGCGGCCTGCGCGAAACCGCCGCGCTGCACCAGCAGATCCTGTCGCGGCTCGGCCCGTCGCCGGTCGCCGAGGATCAGTTGATCCGCGATCTGTCCTTACCGGCGGGGCGGGTCGGGCCGATGCTGGTCGACCTCGAGATCGACGGAAAGATCCTGCGCCAGCCCGGCGGTCTTCTGTCGCTGAGCAAGTGAACCTCTGACGGTCGGAGCGGCGTCCCGCCATTTCCGACATAAGGGCAGCGCCGGGAGATCCGCCCGGAATCCGTCGAAAATCGGTGCGTAAAATCCGACGCATTGACATTCCGGCCTTGCCCCCCACATGTTGCCCCGCCATAGAGCGCGCCAGTTCCGCCGCAGGAGGTTTGCCCCTAAATGCCCGTTGTCGTTGTAGAATCCCCGGCCAAGGCCAAGACCATCAACAAGTATCTCGGCCCCGGTTACACGGTTCTGGCATCCTACGGGCATGTGCGCGACCTGCCGCCCAAGGACGGCTCGGTCGATCCCGATCAGGATTTCGACATGAAATGGGAGATCGCCAGCGACAGCAAGAAACACGTAAAGGCGATCGCCGACGCACTGGCCGAGGACGGCGAACTGATCCTCGCGACTGACCCCGACCGCGAGGGCGAGGCGATCAGCTGGCACCTGCAGGAGGCGCTGACCAAGCGCCGTTCGATCAAGAAGGACACGCCGGTGTCGCGCGTGACCTTCAACGCGATCACCAAGGATGCGGTGGCCAAGGCGATGGCAAACCCGCGCCAGGTCGACATGCCGCTGGTCGAGGCGTATCTCGCCCGCCGCGCGCTGGATTATCTGGTCGGGTTCAACCTCTCGCCCGTGCTCTGGCGCAAGCTGCCGGGCGCCAAATCGGCGGGACGGGTGCAATCGGTCACGCTGCGCCTGATCGTCGAGCGCGAGATGGAGATCGAGGCGTTCCGTGCCCGCGAATACTGGACCGTCAAGGCGGTGCTGGCAACACCGCGCGGGCAGGAATACGAGGCGCGGCTGACGGTTCTGGCGGGCAAGAAGCTGGAGCGCTACGACATCGAGAACGAAACCCAGGCCGAACTGGCGGTGCAGGCGATCACCAGCCGCGACCTGACGGTGAAATCGGTCGAGGCGAAACCGGCCAGCCGCAATCCCGCCGCGCCCTTCATGACCTCGACCCTGCAACAGGAGGCCAGCCGCAAGTTCGGCATGGGCGCGCGCCAGACCATGAGCGCGGCGCAACGGCTGTATGAGGCCGGGCACATTACCTATATGCGAACGGACGGCATCGACATGGTGCCCGAGGCCGTCAGCGCGGCCCGCGACGCGATCAAGGATCGTTTCGGCGCCGATTACGTGCCGAAATCGCCCCGGATCTACAAGAACAAGGCCAAGAACGCGCAAGAGGCGCATGAATGCATCCGCCCCACCGACATGACGCGCGATGCCGAAGCGCTGAACCTGTCGGACGCGGATCAGCGCAAGCTGTATGACCTGATCTGGAAGCGCACGCTGGCCTGCCAGATGGAAAGCGCCCGGATGGAGCGCACCACCATCGACATCGCCAGCCGCGACGGGCAGATCGAACTGCGTGCCAACGGGCAGGTGATGCTGTTCGACGGCTTTCTGCGCGTCTATGAGGAAGGGCGCGACGATGCCGTTGTGGACGACGACGACAAGCGCCTGCCGCAGATCTCGCAAGGCGAAGACGCGACCAAGCGTGGCGTGACGCCCGAGCAGCATTTCACCCAGCCGCCGCCGCGCTATACCGAGGCGACGCTGGTCAAGAAAATGGAGGAACTGGGCATCGGCCGCCCTTCGACCTATGCCAGCATCGTGACCACGATTCAGGATCGCGGCTATGTGCGCAAGGACAAGAACCGCCTGATTCCCGAGGACAAGGGCCGGTTGGTCACGGCGTTCCTGGAGAACTATTTCCGCCGCTATGTCGGTTACGATTTCACCGCCGCACTTGAAAACCAGCTCGATCATATCAGCGCCGGCGACGAGGATTACAAAGAGGTTCTGGCCCGGTTCTGGCGCGATTTTTCCGCCGCGATCGCCGAAACCAGCGAATTGCGCATCACCGACGTTCTGGAAAAGATCAACGAGGTGCTGGAACCGCACCTGTTCCCGCCGACCGAGGACGGCAGCGATCCGCGCCTGTGTCCGCATTGCGGCGCGGGCCGGCTGAGCATGCGCACCGCGCGCTCGGGCGGGGCGTTCATCGGCTGTTCGAACTATCCCGAATGCCGCTATACGCGTCCTTTCGGCCCGCCGGGCATGGAAGAAGACAGCGCGATCCCCCCCGAGGGCAAATTGCTGGGCCACGATGCCGGCGATCCGATCCGCGTATTCAAGGGCCGTTTCGGCCCCTATGTGCAGCGCGGCGAGGTGACCGAGGACAACAAGAAACCGCCCCGCCAGTCGATCCCCAAGGATTGGGCGCCGGAGGAACTGGAACTGGAGCGCGCGCTGATGCTGCTGTCCCTGCCCCGCCCGATCGGCCCGCATCCCGAGGATGGGGTGATGATCTGGTCCAATATCGGTCGCTACGGGCCTTACCTGAAACACGCCGAAAGCACATCCGAACGCGGCGGCACCAATGCCAATCTGGAGAGCATCGACGAGGTGTTCACCGTCGGCATGAACCGGGCCGTGCAGCTTCTGGCCGAGAAAGTGGCCAGCCGGGGCGGACGCGGCAAGACGGCCAAGCCGCTGCGCGAACTGGGCGAACATCCCGAAGCTGGCGGCGCGGTCAACATCATGGAGGGCAAATACGGCCCCTATGTGAAGTGGGAGAAGATCAACGCCACCCTGCCCAAGGACACGTCACCCGAGGATGTGAGCATGGAAACGGCGGTGGAACTGATCGCCGAAAAGGCCGCCAAGTCGGGCAAGAAGAGACCCGCCGCGAAAAAAACCGCCACAAAGAAGACGGCCGCGAAAAAGACAACTTCGAGCAAAGCCACCAAGAAAGCAGCCGACACGTGATGCGCGCGGCCTGTCACGCCGGGCGGCGCGTCCATGTCCGGTTGACTCTGCGCGGGTGCGGCGGCACAACCGAGCCAACCGCGTATTTAGGGAGTTTTCCATGAAGAAGGTCTATGGCACCGCCGCCGATGCGCTGGACGGGCTGCTGCATGACGGCATGCTGATCTCCGCCGGTGGCTTCGGGCTCAGCGGCATTCCCGAACTGCTGATCGCGGCGATCCGCGATGCGGGAACCAAGAATCTGACCGTCGCGTCGAACAATGCCGGCGTGGACGATTTCGGGCTGGGCGTGCTGCTGCAGACACGGCAGGTGAAAAAGATGATCTCCTCCTATGTGGGCGAGAACGCCGAATTCATGCGCCAGTACCTGAGCGGCGAGTTGGAGCTGGAGTTCAATCCCCAGGGCACCCTGGCCGAGCGTATGCGCGCCGGCGGCAGCGGCATTCCCGGTTTCTACACGAAGACCGGCGTCGGCACGCAGATCGCCGAGGGCAAGGAGCACAAGGATTTCGACGGCGAAACCTACATTCTGGAACGCGGGATCGTCGCCGACCTGTCCATCGTCAAGGCCTGGAAGGCCGACGACACCGGCAATCTGGTGTTCCGCAAGACCGCGCGCAACTTCAACCCGCCTGCGGCGATGTCCGGACGTATCTGCGTGGCCGAGGTCGAGGAAATCGTGCCGCGTGGCAGCCTTGATCCCGACTGCATCCACCTGCCCGGCATCTATGTGCATCGCCTGATTCAGGGGGACCATGAAAAGCGCATCGAACAGCGCACCACCCGCAAGCGTGAGGAGGCGTAAACCATGGCCAATGAAATGAAGGGCTGGGACCGCAACCAGATGGCCGCCCGCGCGGCGGAGGAACTGGAAGACGGCTGGTATGTGAACCTCGGCATCGGGATCCCGACGCTGGTGGCGAACTATGTCGGCGACAAGGACATCACGCTGCAATCGGAAAACGGCATGCTGGGCATGGGCCCCTTCCCGTTCGAGGGCGAGGAAGACCCCGACCTGATCAATGCCGGCAAACAGACCATCACCGAACTCAGCCGCACGAGCTATTTCGACAGTGCGACCAGTTTCGGCATGATCCGGGGCGGCAAGATCGCCGCCGCCATTCTGGGGGCGATGGAGGTTGCCGAAAACGGCGATCTGGCGAACTGGATGATTCCGGGCAAGCTGGTCAAGGGCATGGGTGGCGCGATGGACCTGGTCGCGGGCGTGCCGCGCGTGATCGTGGTGATGGATCACACCAACAAAGCCGGCGAATCCAAGTTGCTGAAGGAATGCACTCTTCCGCTGACCGGAACCGGCGTGGTGGATCGGATCATCACCAATCTGGGTGTGCTTGACGTGGTCGAGGGCGGCCTGAAGATCGTCGAGACCGCCGAGGGCGTCACCGAAGAGGACATCCGCGCCGCAACCGAGGCCACGATTGTCTGACGAAAACATCGAATACGAACGCGGCCCTCATGGGGGCCGCTACTCCCTGCGCCGCGACGGCGCCGAAGCGGAACTGACCTATCGCACGCTCTCGCCCGGCCTGGTCGACGCGAACCATACCGGCGTGCCGGACGCGATGCGCGGCACCGGCGCCGGGCTGGCACTTCTGACGCGGATGGTGGCGGACGCGCGCGCGGGCGACTACCGCATCCGCCCCACCTGCCCCTTCGTCGACGTGATGCGCAAGCGCCACCCGGACTGGGCCGACGCCTTCGAGACCTGACGCTCAGTTCATCGCGACGAACACGCATCCGTCGCTGATCAGCTGCGGCCGGGTCTGACATAATCCGCTGGCAACCTGAAACGCCGCCAGAACCTTTGGCACGTAATCGCGGGTTTCGGCGAAGGGCGGCACGCCCTGATGGTTGCGCACATTGCCCTCACCCGCATTGTAACCGGCCAGCACCAGAATCGGATCGTTGCCGAATTCCTGCATCAGCCAGTCCAGATACTTGACCCCGCCGGCGATGTTATGCGCCGGCACAAGGCTGTCGGTCACGCCAAATCGCGACGCGGTGTCCGGCATCAACTGCATCAGACCCGTCGCACCCACCCGGCTGACCGCATCGCTTTTTCCCGCCGATTCCACTGCGATCACCGCCAGAACCAGCGCGGGCGACACACGCGTTCCCACTGTCGAGCGCAGGATATCGACGCCGCGTGTGCGCGCGATGTCCTGAAGATGCTGAAGGCGCGGCGCCACCACCTGACCGGACGCGTTCAACGCCGCCAGCGCCGCACCCAGCCGGCCCGGCGCCGCTCCGGTCAGATCGGGTGAAATCTGGTCCCAGAACCACGCGTGACGCCCTGGCGCGGCAGGGGCCTCCGGTGCTGCTGTCGCGCGGGGCGGGCGTGGAATCGTGGGTTTGGGTGGCTCGTTCGGATCGATCTGCACGGTGATCCGCTTCTTGGTTCCGGGCGCTGGCGGTTTGACGCGTTTGGCGGAAAAATCGATATAGGGCGGCGGCTCGGAGCGCATTGTCGTCATCACGGCTGCTGGCTCCTCGACACCGGTCTTTGGCTCGCCGTCCGGTTGTTCCATTAGAACAAGCCGTTCCGCCCGGGCAATGCCGGGGCAGGACAATATCAGACTGCCCAGAATCAACACCGTTGCTCGCAGGATCATCTGCTGCCTCACCGCTCGAAGTGATTTTTTGATCAATCTGCAGGAAAATGGTCGATCCGGCCAGATATTTGCCAAGGATTGTGACGGATTTGCCGGATTTGAGACGGTTTTGCATCGGAATGTCGCGCCCGAAGCCGTTGCTTATGAGAAAATTTCACACCATTTCAGGCGGTTAAGCAAACATTGCCGAAAAGTTAAATTTGGGCAGCAAATCCTCTTTTCCGCCCAAATTCCGCCACCGCGCGCCGGTCATATGAACCCATACCGCAACGGCCACCGCCCACCCCCCAAGAGAAACGGGCAGACGGGAACAGCGCGGTTAAGAAAGTAACGTTGATCCTCAGGAGGGACATATCATGATGAAGTTCATCAAACATTTTCGCAAGGACGAAGACGGCGCCGTGACGGTCGACTGGGTCGTGCTGACCGCGGCCGTGGTGGCTCTGGCGGTAGTGGCTTATCAGTCGATTGGTCAGAAGACTGCCGATCTATCGGAAACTACCGCGACGAAGATCGAGTATAAAGAACTTACGGGTACTGCTTCTGGTGGTTAACCGAGATACTCCGGGCAATCCATCCGGATAGTACAACAGGGTCACGTCTTTGAGGCTAAAGACGTGACCCTTTTTCATCCGCCTCGGCTACATCAAGGTTTGGGCATGTGTCAGTTTTATAGATCTTTCTTTTCAGATGAAAGCGGCGCGGTCACGGTGGATTGGGTAATCTTATGCGCAGCTATTGTCGTGATTGCCGGTGTTTGGTTCAGCGCGCTAAGCGACGCCACGACGAAAATCGACAAGAAAGCTGCAAGCCAAATCGCCACTTTCGTTGCGGATTCGGCTCGTTAACGCCCCTTCTTCGCCTCACCGGTGATCGGGCGGCCAAACACTGACCGATATTTGCACGCCATTAACCTTTGGCGGCGATGATCGCGCGGGGGACGCCGGACTCGGCCACCCCCGACCGGTATGAGATGAGGGCAAATATTATGCGCGCGGTTTTCGGTTTGGTTCTGATCGTCGGCATTGCGCTGGCAGGCGGTGCGGTGATGATGGCCAAGACCTACTTCGCCGATATGGAACAAGCCCTGAACGCCGAGCGTCAGAAGGAGGCCGTTCCCACCACCGACGTGTTCGTGGCAACGCGCAGTCTGCGCTATGGTGAAACACTGGCCCGCGACAATGTCCGAACGGTGCGCTGGCCGGTCAATGCGATCCCCGACGGCGCGTTCACCGACCCCGCCATCCTGTTCCCGCCCGACCAGAAGGCAAGCCGCGTCGTACTGCGCGCCATGGAGAAGGACGAGGCGATCATGGCGGTCAAGATCACCGAGCCCGGCGAGGATGCCGGAATCGCATCACGTCTGGGTCGCGGCATGCGCGCTTTCGCGATCAAGGTCGATGTCGCCTCGGGCGTATCGGGATTCCTGCGACCCGGCGACCGGGTAGATGTCTACTGGACCGGTTCGCTGCGCGATGCAGTCGCGGAGGCGCATGGCGACGTCACCCGTATGATCGAGGCCGGCGTCAAGCTCATCGCCGTGGATCAGACCGCCAGCAGCGATATCGACGCCACCATTGCGCGCACCGTCACAGTTGCCGTGCGCCCCGAACAGGTGGCGGCCCTGACGCTGGCCCAGAATACCGGCAAACTGACGCTCGCGCTGGTGGGAACCGGCGACGACGATAACGACATCGCCGCCTCGGCCATCGAGGTAAACCAGCGTTCGCTTCTCGGTCGCGGTGAAATACAACCCGCCCCCGCACCGCAAAGAGAAGAGGTCTGCACCATCCGAACACGTCGCGGCACCGAGGTCGTGGACATCACGATTCCCTGCACGAACTGAGCCAACTGCAAGGCTCTCGCTCTGCGTGTGAGAGCCTCCGTCGGCTCGCGTGGACTGTTGCGCAATACCCACATAAGGATCGTGTCGGAATCGGTTGATCATTGTAATGAAACCGCATCTCTCGCAGAGTGCCGCTCAGAATGGGCAAGAAGACCCGGACATTGAGGCGTGATCGGAGGGCAGGTCACATGGCGATTCACGATTTTTTCAAGGCGGCCGTGATCGGCTGCGCTGTGGCGCTTGCCGCCACTCCACACGGCGGACACGCCGAAAATCTGCGCGTGATGAAACAGGGCACGGCCTCCACGCTTGACGTTCCGATGAACCGCGCGGTCGTGGTGGAAAGCGACGTGCCGTTCGCCGAACTGACCATCGCCAATCCCGGCATCGCCGATATTTCTTCGCTTTCCGACCGCTCCATCTATGTGCTTGGAAAATCGCCGGGTCTGACGACATTGACCCTGCTGGATGGCACCGGGCGGCTGATCACCAATGTGGATGTGCGCGTCGCCGCCGATGTGACGGAGTTCAAGGAACGGTTGCGCCAGATCCTGCCGGGCGAGAAAATCGAGGTGCGAACCGCAAATGACGGCATCGTGCTGTCCGGGGTCGTGTCCAGTTCGTCGCGTCTGCAGCGCGCGCTGGAACTTGCCGAACGGTATGCGCCCGAACGGGTCTCCAACCTGATGAGCGTGGGCGGTGTGCAGCAGGTCATGCTCAAGGTGCGCTTTGCGGAGATGCAGCGCTCGGTTTCGAAATCGCTGAGTTCGTCGCTGGGCTTCAGCGGATCGCTTCTGGGTGGCGATCTGGGTGTGAATGGCGGGATCGGCGCCAACAATACCCAGCCGAATCTGTCCAACAGCCTTGCCGGCAACATTCCATCCAGCAACGACAATGTCGGCGCGGTTCTCTTCGGATTCGATGTCGGCTCGGTTCAGGTGGGCCTGCTGCTTGAGGCGCTGGAGCGCAAAGGCGTCGTGCGCACCCTGGCCGAGCCAAATCTGACCGCCCTGTCCGGCCAGGAAGCGAAGTTTCTTGCCGGTGGCGAATATCCGGTGCCCGTGGCGCAGGAAGACGGTGTCTACAGCATCGACTACAAGCCTTTCGGCATCCAGTTGAACTTCACCCCCCGGGTCGTGGACAGGGATCTGGTCAATCTGGAACTGAATGCGGCGGTATCCGCGATCGACCGCAGCAACGAATCCGTCGTGAACGGTGCCAACATTGTCTCATTCACCAGGCGGGAAACCTCGACGACGGTGGAAATGCGCGACGGCGAGAGCTTTGCCATCGCCGGATTGATCGAAGACCAGTTTCTGGACAACGCCTCGCAATTGCCTTGGCTAGGCGATGTGCCGGTGCTGGGCGCATTGTTTCGCAGCGCCGATTACAAGCGCAGCCAGACCGAACTGGTGATCATCGTCACCGCCCATCTGGTCACGCCGACAAGAGGCGAGGCACTGGCCCTGCCCACCGACCGGATCAGGCCGCCCAGCGAAAAGGATCTGTTCCTGTTCGGCAAGACCAGCCGGAACGCATCGCGCGCGGCAAGCGAGGTCGCGCGGCAGGATTTCAGCGGGTCCTACGGCTATGTCATGGATTGAGCGAGGGACCGGGCAAATGATGAAACGGATCACGGCACTGATCGCGGCAATTTCCCTGTCAGGATGTGCGCAGGAGGCTGGACGGGTTCTGGATGGCGGATCGTTCGGCGATGCCACGATGAACAACACGCAGATCATGAATGGCGAAAAGCAATACGTCACGCACCTTGCCACGCGTTTCGCGCAGGAAATTCCCGGCACGGTGCACTTTGCCTTTGACAGCGCGGTTCTTGATGGCGCGGCACGACAGATCCTCATGCGGCAGGCGGACTGGATCCGCCAGTTTCCCGAGGTGCGGTTCCGCGTCTACGGCTTTACCGATCTCGTCGGCTCGTCCGCCTACAACCGGCAATTGGGGCAGCGGCGGGCCAACGCGGTGGTCGCGTTCCTGACCTCGCATGGCATCAGCCGCTCCCGGCTCGAGGCGGTGGTGTCCTTTGGCGAAACCCGCCCCGTGGTGAACACGACCGCACCGGAACGGGCCAATCGCCGCGCGGTGACCGAGGTGACCGGCTTTGTCGCGCGCCATCCCACCCTTCTGGACGGCAAATATGCCGAAGTCATCTATCGCGAATATATCGCCAGCGCCGTGCCGCGCAGCACGTTGGAAGGCGTCACTCCGCAGGAACTTGCCGTCGAATGATCAATCGGGCCGCCTCAGGCCCGATCGTTCCGCATTTCCCTACAATCGGGGCTTTTTGGCCTAATTCTTGCCCCAGTTCCCCCCGACATTGCGTTTGATACGCGACCGGCAGGCGATTCCGGCTCGCGTTCGCGCACCGGCAGGACAGATCGGACCGGCTTGATCCGGCGCCGTGATCGTCCGGTCGGACAGGGGATGAAGGCCATGAACACCGAAACGCCTCAGACAGAGACCAGTCCGATCCTGGCCTGCACCATCAGCAGGGAGATCCAGAATTTCGATCTTCTGATCGAGGATATGGAAGCCGCGATGGGCGAAAACTGGGGCGATCTGGGCTTTGCCGAAACAATGGCCTTTTTCGGTCAGGCGGAATCCGACCGGCTGGAATTCGTGGCCCTTGCCATCGACAGCAAGGACGAGGGCAGTCTTGTTCTCATGGGCGAGATCATCGCGCAGGCAAAGGCGCGCGGCATCGGCGTGATCCTGATCGCCGAGGATGTCACTCCGGCCTCGCTGCACCAGCTATTGCGTCAGGGCGCGGATGAGTTCGTGCCCTACCCGCTGCCCGAGGGGGAATTGCAGGCCGCGATCGATCGCTTGCGCGCACCCGAGCCGGAGCAGACGCAAGACGTGCCTAATCCGCACGTTTTGAAACCCGATGCCGCCCGCGAAGGGGCGGTGATCGTGGTGCAGGGCCTGGCCGGTGGCACGGGCGCGACCACACTTGCCGTGAACCTGGCCTGGGAACTGGCGGGGCTGGTCGGCGATGGAGCGCCGCGGGTGTGCCTGATCGATCTCGATCTGCAGTTCGGATCGGTTTCCACCTATCTGGACCTGCCCCGCCGCGAGGCTGTTTTCGACATGCTGACCGATACCGCCAGCATGGATGAGGAGGTTTTCGGCCAGGCGCTGCTCAGCTTCGAGGACCGGATGCAGGTCCTGACCGCCCCGGCGGATCTGGTGCCGCTGGATCTGATCTCGCCCGAGGATGTGCAACGCGTGATCGACATGGCTCGGCGGCATTTCGACTATGTCGTCATCGACATGCCCCCGACGCTGGTACACTGGTCGGAAACCGTGTTGCACGCGGCGCATGTCTATTTCGCGATATTCGAACTGGACATGCGCTCGGCCCAGAACGCATTGCGCATGAAACGTGCGTTGCAATCCGAGGATCTGCCGTTTCAGAAACTGCGCTTTGCATTGAACCGGTCACCGAGATTCACCGACCTCAACGGAAAGGGTCGGATAAAGCGGATGGCCGAATCGCTGGATATCTCCATCGACCTCCTGTTGCCCGACGGCGGCAAGCAGGTCACGCAGAGTTGCGATCACGGCCTGCCATTGGCCATGTCGGCCAGCAGAAATCCATTGCGCAAGGAGACCGCGAAACTCGCGCGCTCGCTGCACGAACTGGGCCAGAATGACGCCAAATCGGCGTAACGCACGAAAGAGGGATCAGGCAGTGTTCTCCAGATACAAGAAAACTTCATCGGGTCCGGCGGCGGCGGCCCGCGTGCCTGTCGCCCCGATCGCAGATGCCGACCCCGCTCCGTCGACCGCCAAGCCCGCCGCCACCCTGCGCCGGCCCATGACGCAAAAAGCCGCCGGCGAACCCGTTGCAATGGACAAGGAGCGCAAGCGCCGGGAGCGTATGGCGGAGATCAAGCTGGACCTGCATCGCGCCCTTCTGGACAATCTGAATCTGGCGGCGCTGGAACATGCCAGCGAAAAGGACCTGCGCGGCGAAATCAGCGCGATTGCCGCCGAAATCCTTGAGGAAAAGGGGATTGTTCTCAATCGCGACGACCGCCAGCAACTGAACAACGAACTCTATGACGAGGTTACCGGTCTCGGACCGCTGGAAACGCTGCTTCAGGACGACACGGTGAACGACATCCTGGTGAACGGCCCGCAGCAGGTCTTTGTCGAACGCGAGGGTAAGCTGGAGCTGAGCGATGTCACGTTCAAGGATGAACGCCACCTTCTGCGCATCATAGACAAGATCGTCTCGGCCGTGGGCCGGCGGGTGGACGAATCCAACCCCTATGTCGACGCGCGGCTGGCCGACGGATCGCGCTTCAACGCGATGGTGCCGCCGGTGGCCGTGGACGGCAGCCTGGTGTCCATCCGGAAATTCAAGAAGGACAAGCTGGGCATCGACGATCTGGTGAATTTCGGCGCCTTCTCCGAAGAGATGGCTGCCTATCTTCAGGCGGCGGTGGCGACGCGGCTGAACATCATCGTGTCCGGTGGCACCGGCTCGGGTAAAACCACCACGCTGAACGCCCTGTCATCCTTCATCGACAACGCCGAGCGCATCCTGACCATCGAGGACACTGCCGAATTGCAGCTTCAGCAGATCCATGTGGGCCGGATGGAAAGCCGCCCGCCCAACGTTGAAGGCAAGGGCGCGGTCAGTCCGCGGGACTGTCTGAAGAACGCGCTGCGCATGCGCCCCGACCGCATCATCGTCGGCGAAACCCGCGGTGAGGAGGTGATCGACATGCTTCAGGCGATGAATACCGGCCATGATGGCTCGATGACGACGATCCACGCCAACAGTGCCCGCGACGGGATCTCGCGTCTGGAAAACATGATCGCCATGGCGGGCATCGAAATGCCGATCAAGGCGGTACGCAGCCAGATCGCCAGCGCCGTCAATCTGATCGTGCAGGCCAGCCGGCTGCAGGACGGCTCGCGCCGCATGACGTCGATTACCGAAATCACCGGGATGGAGGGCGAAGTGATCTCGATGCAGGAAATCTTCCGCTTTCAGCGGGTCGGACTGACGCCGGAAAACCGGATCATCGGCCACTTCACCGCAACCGGCGTGCGCAGCCATTATTCCGAGCGCTTCCGGATGTGGGGATACGATCTGCCCGCCTCGATCTACGATCCGACGCGGCCGGAGGCAGGCTGATGCAGATAGGTATCGAGCCGATCATATATGGTCTGATCTTTGTCGGTGTGATCGTGCTGGTCGAAGGGATCTACCTGGTGGCGTTCGGGAAATCGATCAGCCTGAACAGCAAGGTCAACCGCCGCCTCGAAATGCTGGAGCGGGGCGCGGGCCGCGAACAGGTGCTGGAACAGCTGCGCAAGGAAATGCAGCAGCACATGAAATCGCGTTCGATCCCGCTTTATTCGCTTTTGGCGAGCAAGGCGCAAAAGGCGGCGATCGCGTTCACGCCGCGCCAGTTGATCATGATCATGGCCGGTCTGGCCGCCGTCGCCTTTGTCGCGCTGAGCGTTGGCACGGAAACCGAAATCCCGATGCGTGCGGGTGCGTCTCTTCTGATCGGGGTGGGTGGCGTCTATTTCTGGATCAACTCCAAGGCCAAGAAGCGTATGGCCCTGATCGAGGAACAACTGCCCGACGCGGTGGAACTGATGGTGCGCAGCCTCAAGGTCGGGCATCCGTTCTCATCGGCGATCTCGATCGTTTCGAAAGAAATAGACGATCCGCTGGCGTCCGAATTCGGCGTCATCGCCGATGAAAGCGCCTATGGCCGCGATGTGGGCGAGGCGCTGAAGGACATGGCGGAGCGGCTGGACATGCAGGATCTGCGTTTTCTCGCCGTCGCTGTCACCATCCAGCAGCAATCTGGCGGAAATCTGGCGGAAATTCTCGCCGGGCTGGCCAAGGTGATCCGCGCCCGGTTCCGCCTGTTCCGCCGGGTCAGGGCGATCACCGCCGAGGCGCAGTGGTCGGGCAAGTTCCTGTCCGGCTTTCCGCTGGGGTGTCTTTTGTTCATCACGCTGAAGGATCCGCATTATTACGACGAGGTGCTGGATCACCCGTGGTTCATTCCGGCCTGTTTCGTCGTCGGCATCCTGTTGGGCATGAACCTGATCGTGATGCGCGTTCTGACCAATATCAAGGTTTGAGGATGAAGCCATGGCGCCGCTTGTCGAAATGAACGATTTTCTCGTCCGGATGCTCGGCCCGCTGGGACCGCTGATCGCGGTTGGAATGCTGGGTGTCTTCATGGTGCTGATGACGCTTCCCATGCTGCTGAAACAGCGTGAGGACCCGCTGAAAAAGCTGCAGCGCGACATGCATCGCGAAGCCGGGCCAAAGCCGCAGAAAGAGCGCCTGCGACAGGGCGCGCGAAACGAGCAATTGCAGCGTTTCGCCACCTTTCTCGAGCCCAGCGACGAAAAGGAGCTGACCGCCATCCAGTTGAAACTGCGCCAGGCGGGCTATCAGTCCAAGGACGCGGTGCGCGTCTTTCATTTCGCGCAATTCGCGCTGGGGCTGGTCGGGCTCTCACTGGGGTTGGTCTATGTGTTCGGTCTGGGCAACGCCGACGCCATGGATACTCAGAAGCGGCTTATCTATATCTTCGCTCCCGGCGGCGCCGGCTATCTCCTGCCGAAATACTGGATCACCCGCCGCGTCGAAGCCCGCAAGGAGCAGATCACCCAGGGCTTTCCCGATGCGCTCGACATGATGCTGGTCTGCGTCGAGGCCGGCCAGTCGCTGGATCAATCGATCGTTCGCGTGGCCCGCGAATTGCGCGCCTCCTACCCTGCCCTGTCGGAAGAATTCGAGATCGTTGCCTATGAAATGAAAGCAGGCAAGGACAAGGCATCGGTCCTGCGCGACATGGGCACAAGATGCGGCGTTCAGGACGTGTCGTCCTTCGTGACGGTCCTGATCCAGTCGGCCAGTTTCGGCACTTCGATCGCGGATGCGCTGCGTGTTTATGCCGAGGAAATGCGCGACAAGCGCGTGATGCGCGCCGAAGAGGCCGCAAACAAGTTGCCAACCAAAATGACACTCGCCACAATGATGCTGACGGTGCCGCCGCTGCTGATCATCCTTGTCGGACCTTCGGCGAACGGTATCGCCAATTTGGGCAATATGGGCAATTGATTGCATGGTTTTTCGAGGTGGGGGCGGCGATCGTTCCCGGTGGTGCCTCTTCACCGCTGCGGCCGTTTCTCTGGCACTCGCCTCGTGCGGACCGGATCGCATATCGCGAGGGACAGGTCCATTCGCCCCCGGCATCGACCGGCGCGGCGTTGCGGTGGATGGCGTGACCGTGGGCAACCGGCTGATGGAGGCGGGCCAGCATGAACTGGCGCTTGATGCCTTCATGCGTGCGGCACTGGATGAGGGCATGACGCCGGAAATCTTGGCAGGCCTCGGCACTGCAAATCTGGGGCTGGGACGTCTGGGCCAGGCGGAAACACTGTTGCGGCGCGCCGTGGTCGCCGCACCCGACCGACCGGAGGCATGGAACAATCTCGGCGCGCTCCTGATGGAGCAGGGCGAATTTCCCCAGGCGGCGCTGGTCTTGCGCAAGGCATATGCGCTGGACAATGGCCAAAGTGACGCGATCCGCGACAATCTTCGGCTGGCCCTCGCAAAATCGGAAACCTCTGATAAGAGTGGCGGACAAGCCGACGGCTATGATCTTGTGCGGCAGGGCAGCAGCCATTACCGGATCCGCACATCACCGTGATCGCGGCCCGAGCAGTAAAAAAAAGGACGCAAGAAATGCGCCAATCCTTCCTGATGTCGCTCATCCTTTCGGGCAGTCTGGCCCTCGCGGCCTGTTCCGAGAAGGGTGACAAGACCGTCGAGCGCGCCTTTGATGACGTCAACGTGGTGGACGAAACCAACCTCAACGACGTCATGCTGACAGTTGCCGACGCGGGCGAGGCGGTCAGCTATTTCCGGCGCGCAGCCAACGGCAATCCCGACCGGATCGACCTTCAGCGCGGACTGGCGAAATCGCTGGTGCGCGCCAAACGCAACACCGAAGCGGTCGCCGCCTGGAGCAAGGTCGCCGCCATGCCCGGAGCGGGCCCGCGCGATTCCATCGATCTGGCGGACGCGCTGATCCGCAACGGTGACTGGGAGCGTGCCAAGGCGACGCTGAACAGCGTGCCACCTACCCACGAGACCTTTGAGCGATATCGGCTGGAGGCGATGGTGGCGGATGCCAACCGGGAATGGACCAAGGCCGACAGTTTTTATGAGACCGCCGTCGGACTGACGACGCAGCCCGCCAACGTGTTGAACAATTGGGGGTATTCCAAACTGACGCGCGGTGCTTACGGCGATGCCGAACGCATGTTCGGCGACGCGATCCGGCAGGATTCGACGTTGTTCACCGCCAAGAACAATCTCGTCCTCGCGCGCGGGGCGCAGCGCAACTATGCCCTGCCAGTGGTGCCGATGGATCAGACCGAGCGGGCGCAACTGTTGCAGACGCTTGCCCTGACGGCCGTGAAACAGGGCGACGTGGAAACCGGCAAGGGGCTGCTGCGCGAGGCAATCGCCACCCATCCGCAGCATTTCGAAGAGGCCGTGCGGGCGCTGCGCGCGCTCGAAAGCACCTGATTCCATGGTGATCGAGGCCGACGCCGCGTTGTGGTTCCTGCCCTTCGTGCTGCCCGTCTGCTATTACGTCGCCTTCACCGATCTGCGCGAGATGCGGATCACGAACCAGGCGGTTCTGCTTCTGGCGGGGATTTTCCTGGTCGTGGGGCCGATCGCCCTGCCCCTGCCCGATTACGCAATGCGGATCCTGCAGATGGCGGTCGTGCTGGTTCTTGGCATCGCGCTGAATGCAGCCGGCGCTGTCGGAGCAGGGGATGCGAAATTCGCCGCCGCTGCCGCGCCCTTTGTCGCGCCGGGTGATCTGCGGCTGTTGCTGGCGCTGCTTGCCGCCACCCTGCTGGCAGGTTTCGTCACGCACCGTCTGGCCAAGCACACGGCGTTGCGCCGCATCGCGCCCGGCTGGGAAAGCTGGCAGCGCGCAAAGAAATTCCCCATGGGGCTGAGCCTTGGGGGAACGCTGGCCCTTTATCTGATCCTCGGGGCGTTTTTCGGGCAGTAACGCCGGCACCAATTTACCGGATCGTAAGGTTGCTGCACCAGCATGGCATCCGACCGTCATCGACCGAGGGGTGACCCGATGAACATGCAACTCAGCGCCATGATGGCGCCCCCCGCTCCGCGCGGATTGACGGACATGCAACTGCCCGTCGTGATGATGCGCGACATCGCGCTGAAAACGCTGTTTCGCAAAAATATCGACACGGTCGGCGACCTTGCCGAAGCGATCTGTTTGCCGGTGCCGGTGGCGCAGGAACTTCTCGATCTGGGGCGCAGCCAGAAACTGATCGAGGCGACAGGCAGCATGACCGCCGGTGCCGGCAACGAGATGGGCTATCAGTTGACCGATTCGGGCAAGGCGCGCGCGCTGGACGCGCTTGGACAGTCGGAGTATTTCGGCGCGATGCCGGTGCCGCTGGACGTCTACCGCGAGCAGGTCAAACGCCAGTCGATCCGCAATATCCAGATCACCCGCGATCAACTGACCCGCGCCATGGGGCACCTGATCCTGCCCCCCGGCCTGCTGGACCAGCTCGGTCCGGCCGTCAGCGCCGGCCGCTCGATCCTGATGTATGGTCCGCCGGGAAACGGAAAATCGAGTATATCAAACGGCATCCGTGACGCCTTGGGCGATCGCATCTATGTGCCGCGCGCGATCGAATATGCCGGACAGGTCATCACCGTCTACGACCCGATCGTGCATACCGCCGTGGAACCGGAACGGGACGACCCCACGGCGCTGCGTCGCGTCAGGCGGTTCGATACGCGCTATGTCTGCTGCGAGCGACCGACGGTGGTGACGGGTGGCGAATTGTCACTGTCGATGCTGGATCTGGTCTACAACCCGACGGCGCGCACCTATCAGGCGCCGCTGCAACTGAAATCGACGGGCGGCATCTTTATCGTCGACGATCTGGGCCGCCAGTCCGAACCGCCGCAGGCGCTGATCAACCGCTGGATCGTCCCTCTGGAGGAAGGCAAGGACATCCTCGGCCTGCAATCGGGTGAAAAATTCGAGGTGCCGTTCGACACGCTGGTGATTTTTTCCACCAACTACCATCCCAACGAAATCTTCGATCAGGCAGCCTTGCGCCGGATCTTTTTCAAGATCAAGATCGACGGTCCCACCAAGGAGAACTATATCAAGATTTTCGCGATGATCGCCCGCAAGCGGGGTTTGCCGCTGGACGAGGCATCGCTGGTGCATCTGCTGAAGATCAAATATCCGACGATCGGCAACGTCTATGCCAATTATCAGCCGGTGTTCCTGATCGACCAGATCCTGTCGATCTGCGATTTCGAGGGTCTCCCCCACCAGATGACGCCGGAACTGGTGGAACGGGCATGGGCGAACATGTTCGTGCGCGACGAAAAGATCGCAAAATAGACGCACAAAAACGGGCGTGGTCTTCCGATGGAAAACCGCAACGCCGCCGCCGGCAAGGAAAAGCGGCGCGCACCCTTTCGTTTCGCATCGAATCCCGTATGCTTGGAGCAAACATGCAAGGGTTTTCAATGGCGCGCGACATCGATTACGGCAACCTGATGCACAAGGCCATGCGGGGCCTTATCCAATCCGTGTTGCAGGACGTTGCCGAAAACGGCCTGCCCGGTGCGCATCATTTCTTCATCACCTTCAACACCGGGCATCCCGATGTCGAACTGGCCGACTGGCTGTCGGACCGCTATCCGGGCGAAATGACGGTCGTCATGCAGCATTGGTATGACAACCTCGACGTGGGCGATGACGGGTTTGCGGTCACGCTCAATTTCGGCGAAGCGCCCGAACCGCTCTATATTCCCTATGATGCGATCAAGACATTCGTGGACCCGTCGGTGGAATTCGGCCTGCGGTTCGAAAACATGGACGACGAAGACGAGGACGAAGACGAGGATCAGCCCGTTCCGGCGATCAACACCGATCATGCGCGCGAAACTCCCGAGGATGCGGCAAAATCGGACGCCCAGATCGTGTCGCTGGATTCCTTCCGCAAATAATCCGGAAAACCGAGGCTCAGCCTGCGCGCAACTGCCCGATTGCGCCTGCGCGGCGTGGCGGATAAACGGCATGCAATCGCATACAGGACGGAGATGACATATGTCCCAGACCCGCACAGAAACCGACAGTTTCGGCCCACTCGAGGTGCCGGCGGATAAATACTGGGGCGCGCAGACCCAGCGGTCGATCCAGAACTTTCCGATCGGCTGGGAACGCCAGCCCATCGCCATTGTGCGCGCGCTGGGGGTCATCAAGAAGGCCTGCGCGCAGGCCAATGTCGATCTCGGCAAGCTGGACGCCGACCGCGGCAAGGCGATCGTCACCGCCGCCGGCGAGGTGATCGAGGGCAAGTTCGACGACAATTTCCCGCTGGTCGTGTGGCAGACCGGCTCGGGCACCCAGTCGAACATGAACGCCAACGAGGTCATCGCCAACCGCGCCATCGAGATCATGGGGGGCGAGATCGGCTCCAAGGATCCGGTGCACCCCAACGATCACGTCAATATGGGGCAATCCAGCAACGACACGTTCCCGACGGCCATGCACATCGCCACCGCCACGATGGCACGCGACGTGCTGCTGCCGGGGCTGGAAAAGCTGCACGCGGGATTGCAGGCCAAAGTGCGCGAGTTTGACGGCATCATCAAGATCGGCCGCACCCATACGCAGGACGCGACGCCGCTGACCCTCAGTCAGGAATTCTCGGGCTATGCCCACCAGGTCGCCATGGGGATCGCGCGCGTCAAGGACGGTCTGGGCCGTATCTACGAACTGGCACAGGGCGGCACCGCCGTCGGCACCGGGCTGAACACGCCCAACGGCTGGGGCGAAAAGGCCGCCGCCAACATGGCCGAGATCACCGGCCTGCCTTTCGTCACCGCGCCCAACAAGTTCGAGGCGCTGGCCGCGCATGACGCGATGGTGGAAATCTCGGGGCATCTGAAGACGGTCGCCGCCAGCCTGTTCAAGATCGCCAACGACATCCGCTTTCTCGGCTCGGGGCCGCGCTGCGGGCTGGGCGAACTGATCCTGCCCGAGAACGAGCCGGGCAGTTCGATCATGCCGGGCAAGGTGAATCCGACCCAATGCGAGGCGCTGACGCAGGTCTGCGCGCAGGTCATGGGCAACGATGCCGCCGTCGGTTTCGCGGGATCGCAGGGACATTTCGAACTGAATGTCTATAAACCGATGATGGCCTATAACGTGCTGCAATGCATGCAGCTTCTGGGTGACGCCGCAGGCGTGTTCACCGACAATCTGGTGGAGGGGCTGCAGGCCGACCGTGAACGGATCGACAAGCTGTTGCATGAATCTCTCATGCTGGTGACGGCGCTTGCGCCCGAGATCGGTTACGACAATGCGACCAAGGTGGCCAAAACCGCGCACAAGAACGGCACGACGCTGAAGGAAGAGGCGATCCGCCTGGGCTTTGTCGATGAAGCGACGTTCGAGCGCGTCGTGCGTCCGGAACAGATGGTCGGGCCCAAGTGATGACGCAGCCGGTCAATCTGAACCGGGTGCGCAAGCAAAGGGCGCGGGCCGAAAGAAAGGCCCGCGCGGACGAAAACGCAATCCGTTTCGGTCGCAGCAAGAACGAAAAACGGCGCGATGATGCGAGCGCAGAAAAGGCCGCGCGCGATCTGGACGGACACAAGCGCGACGAATGAGCCGGCCGCGCAAACATTCCCTGACGCTGCGCGGCCACCGCACCTCGGTTTCGCTTGAGGATGAATTCTGGACCGCTTTCCGCGAAATCGCGGCGCGCGAGGGCCGCGCGATCAACGACCTCGCCGCCGAGATCGACGCCGAGCGGGGCACTGAATGCGGGTTGGCCTCGGCAATCCGGCTGTTCGTGCTGCGCCGGTTGCGGCACTGAACAGCCGTGTCGTCAGGCGATGTGCTCCAGCCAGGCCGAGCGGTGAATGCGCAAGGTCCGGTCGATGGCAGGTCCGTCCATCATACAAAACGCGGTTGACAGGGCATCGGCCAGCGCGGCGCTGTCGGCGGTGACGGAAACCAGCTTGTGCGCGCTTGCCGGGACGCCATTCAGCGGATCGAGAATATGGCCGACGGTGCCCGCACCGTCGAGCACCGTGCCCAGCGGGGCCGAGGTTGCCAGAGCGCGGTCACTGAGGGTGACACGCTGCACGATCTGCCCGTCCGGCGTCGCGACGCCGGCTTTCCACGGGCCGCCGCCCGGACGTTGGCCAAGGCCCGCGATCTCGCCCATGTCGATCAGCACATCACCCAGATCCCGCGCCCGCAGCAGCGCCGCGATACGGTCGGTGATATAGCCCTGCGCGATGCCGTTCAGCGTGAGCGCCATGCCGGGACGCTCGAACCGCACCGCTTCGGGCGCGAGGCGCAGATCGGACCAGCCGATACGTCCGCGCGCGTCGTCCAGCGCGGCATCGTCGGGATTTCCCACGCTTTCGGCATAGGCCATCCAGAGCGGTTGCACCGTGGGATCGAACGCGCCGCCGGTGCTGGCATGGACCGCGCCGGCCAATGTCAGCACTTCCAGCAGTTCGGGCGGTGGTGCATCCAGCCGCCCCTCGCGGTTCAGCCGGGACAGCGCGGACTCCTCTCGGTAGAGGCTGAAGATCGACTCGAGCCGGGCGAGTTCGCTTTCGACCGCGCGGAACACGCCGTGCGCCTTGGCGCCCTCCAGCCCGACCAGTTTCATCGATGCGCCCGCACCAAGGGCGGTGCCGCGCCACTCGACCGGAGCGGTGGCCCCGCGCGCGGCGGCCGGCAGGGCCAGCGCGGCGGCCGAGATGGTCAGGAAACGGCGGCGGTTCAGGGGGCTTGTCATGACGGCTCCTCCAGTGGTGTGTTCAGATCGACCGGCCCCATCGCGGCGTCGGCCGGTATGTCGTCCAGCGCCATGGCCGCGCCGCCATAGCGCGCGATAAAATCCTGCGCGTCGGTTTCGTTCGCAAACGGCACGATCTCGGGCGCGCCCATGCCACCGCGCACGGGGGCGCCGACGACGAATACCGCCTCATTGGCGTCGATCCAGTTTTCGGTTCCGGGCAAGGCCCAGCTTTCGGCGGCGGCCATGTTGCTGACATAGATGGCGGTGATCGCGGCGTCGCGTTCCGGCCCCTTGATATAGGCCACCGCGTCGCGGACCTGGGCAAAGAACAGCGGCGCCGGGTATCCTTCGAGGTGGATCTGCGCCTTGGGTCCGGCATGTTCGGCCACGTTCATCTGGCAGAAATGGCTGAGTGCCTCGTCGTTCAGCGCGACCGGGTCGGGCATCGCGACCTCTTCCTCGCGGCAGGCGGCGAGCAGCAGGACAAGCAGGATCGCACGTTTCATGGCTCGACCCTCGCGAAGGCCAGCCGCGCCAGCGCCAGCGCCGCCACCGGCCACAGCAGCAGTGACAGCGGCGCGGCCCAGAACGGCAGGCCCTTGGCCGCGCCCGCCATCCCCGAGGCCAGCGCCACGCTGTCGGACGCGGCAAAGTTCCACAGGCGGAAGGCATCGGCGGGATTGGCCGTCATCAGCCACGGAAACACCCGTTGCGTAAAGACGCCGCCGCTGTCCAGAACCACCGCGCCCAGCAGGCCGAGATCGTAAAGCACCACAAGGATCAACCAGCCCCCCGCCGCCAGACCGGCGGCGGCGGTCGCACTGCCCGCAAGCGCCGAGAGCGCGTAGCCGATCGCCAGAAACGCGGCCCCCAAGATCACCGATGTCACGATCAGCCGGAACAGCGCGATCAGGCTTTCCGGGCTGGCCCCGCCCATCGCCGCCGTGATCGCTCCGGCGGCGCCGAACCCGATGGTCATGGCGAAAGCCAGCGCGCCGAGATGGGCAAGAAACTTGCCCAGCAGCAATTCGGCCCGCGACACCGGATAGGACAGCAACAGCGCAAGACTGCCGCGTTCGGCCTCGCCGGCGATGGAATCGAACGAGATCATCAGCGCCAGAAGCGGGGCGAGATAGACCGACAGCGTCGTCATCGAGGCGACGGCCACGGTCAGCAGATCGACCCCCAGCGCCCCCGTCGGCGCGCTGCCGGCGAAGGTCAGCGCCAGCGCGAACAGCGTCATTATCAGCGTCGCCATCAGCACCCAGCGGTTGCGCAACGCGATGCGCGCCTCGGTTCCGGCGATGGCAAGGATACGGGCGATCATTGCGCCTTCTCCTGCGAATAATGACGATACAACTCTTCCAGACGGGGCGGCGTCATGTCCACGTCCACCACCACGTCGCCCAGCGCGGCGATGCGGCGCAACTGCTCCATCTTGCCGCCGGGCGGGCAGACCAGATCGACGGCGGCGCCGTTGACGCGGGTGCCGCCCAGTTCGGCGGCGATGCGTTCGGCGCTGTCGTCGCGGGTCTGCAGGCGGATGCGGATCGGCAGCCCGGCGCTGTGGGTCAGATTGGCCAGCGTGTCATCGGCCACCAGCCGCCCGTCGCGCATGATGGCGATGCGGTCGGTGCGGGCCTCGACCTCGGTCAGGGCATGGCTGGCAATCAGAATGGCGGTGCCCTGATCGGCCAGCTCGTCGATGATGGCATAAAGATCGTGGCGCGAAACCGGATCGAGCCCGCTGGTCGGTTCGTCCAGCAGCGCCACGGCAGGGCGGCCCAGCAAGACCTGGGCAAGGCCCAGCCGCTGGCGCATGCCCTTGGAATAGGTGCCGATGCGCCGGTCCGCGGCATGGCCCAGCCCGACCCGGTCGAGCAGCGCGCCGGTGGTGTCGCGGCCCACCCCGGCAAGGCGCGCGAACAGGATCAACTGCTCGCGTCCCGTCAGGGATTTGTGAAACGCCACCGATTCCGGCAGATAGGCGGTGGCGCGGCGGGCGCGCGCGCTGCCCGGCGCGGCGCCGTCGATGGCGATGGTCCCGGCCCCCGAAGGCGTCAGGCCCAGCACGATCTTCATCAGCGTGGTCTTGCCCGCGCCGTTATGGCCCAGCAGCGCGACACGCTCGCCGGCGGCGACGCGCAGGCTGACGCCGTGCAAGACCTGTGCCTTGCCGCGCCATTTATCCACCGACTCGATGGTCAGAACATCACTGCGTTGCATCGCTGCCCTCGCTCTCGGAAATCGCCACTTCGGGGGGGCGCATCAGCGCGGCGCTGTCCAGCACGCCGCCCGGCAACAGCGCCGGAAACGCCGATTGCGACCAGCGCACCAGTTGCACCGCGGGCGATCCCAGCAGCAGCTTGGCCGCCGGTTGCGTCCACAGGATGTGGTCCATGCTGTCATTGGGGCGATAGGGCATATCGGCGATTCCGTCGCCATCCACGTCATAGGCGGCGAAATCGCTCCAGTAATTGCCGCGCCCGTCATGGGACCATTCGACCCATTTGGCGCCGACATATTTCACCTGCGTGCGGTTGCCGATAAAGGCGTTTCCAGTGATCTGGTTGCGCTCGGAGCCAGCGGTGAAGTGGATGCCGATATTGCAGCCTTCGAACCGGTTGCCGGAAATCACGTTGCGATGCGCGTTATACGCGAACAGGCATTTTTCCTGCACGTCCTGCACCAGATTTCCGATGATTTCGGACTGGTTGGCATAGTTCAGCATCACGCCGTGTTCGCGGTCCCCGCGCGACAGGTTGTTCCTTACCTTCACCCGGTCGGAAAACATGATCGCATAGCCCAGATCGTTCCCGATCGAGAGGTTGCCCGTTACCTCGGAATCGTTGGCATACATGTAATGCACGGCGAAACGCAGATCGCGAAAGCGGTTGTCGCGGAACACGTTATCGCGCGAGGTGTTGATGAAGATGCCGTCGCGCCCCCATTTGATGTCGTTGCCGATCACCTGGGCGCCGGGCGCGTTCCAGACATAGACGCCGTTGCCACGATCATTCATGCGGTGGTCCTGCCGCCCGTGAATGATGTTGCCCTCGACCCGCGAATCCTTTGCGCCGTGGATGTCCACGCCGTAGAGATTGCCAAAAAGCGTATTGTATTCGACCACGGCGCGATCCGCCGTCTTGGTCAGTTGCACCCCGGAATCGATGGTCTCGTGGCTTGACCCCGAGTTGCTGATGGTCAGTCCGCGCACCGTCACGTCGGGGCCGGTCACGGTGATCACGCTGCCCTCGCCCGTGCCTTCCAGCACCGCCTCGCCGCCGCCATCCAGCGTCATTGGCCGCTCGAATGTCAGTGATTCATTGTAGGTACCGGGCCGCAGACGAAGCACATCCCCGTCTGCGGCGTTTTTCATTGCAGCCGCGATCGCGCCGTCGCCCGGCCGCACCTCGACCTCTGCCGCCATCGCGAGGGATGGCGGCATCAGCAGTGCGGCAAGGGCGAGCGCGCGCAGCATGGCCCTACACGCCCGCCGGTTCGACCAGCATGCGACCGCGCATTTCCATGTGCAGCGCATGGCAGAACCACTGGCAGTAATACCAGTAGACGCCCGGACGATCCGCGGTGAAGGTGACCGAGGCGGTGGCCTGCGGCGCGACCTCCATCGCGATGCCGTAATTGCCCAGCGAAAAGCCGTGGGTCAGGTCGTCGATATCGTCCATGTTGGTGACATAGACCGTCACCTCGTCGCCCTGTTTCACCGTGAACTTTTCAAGGCTGAACTGCGGCGCCACCGACGACATGTAGACCCGCACCTTGTTGCCGTCGCGGATCGGCTCGTCATGGCCCCAGTCCAGATCGACACCGTCCTCTTCGGCCTGTTTGCGGGCATCCTCCCACATCGGATCATTGCGATCCCACACCTCCACCGGATTGACGATGTCGCGGCGCACCAGCACCACGTCATGGGGTTCGGCAAAGGCGGGGCCGTCATGGACCACCTTCATATCGTCGGTCGATATGTCGATCAGCTGTTCGTTCTCGGGCTTCAGCGGCCCGACATTGATGAACCGGTCCTTCGAGAACTTGTTGAGCGACAACAGCCATTTGCCGTCGGCCTCCTTGGTCTCGCCCATGGTGGTGTGGTTGTGGCCGGGCTGGTAATGCACGTCCACCTTGCTGACGATCGGATCGATATCGTCGCCGTCATAGGCCTTGATCGCGTCTTCGATATTCCACTTGACGATCTGGCTGTCGATGAACAGCGTCGTATAGGCGAACCCCTTGCCGTCGAACGCGGTATGAAGCGGCCCGAGGCCCAGCTGCGGCTCGGCCACGATGGCGGAGCGCGGATCGGCATCCTCTTCGAACAGCGCGTCAAGCTTGCGCACGTCGATCACCGAACAGGTCGGCGACAGCTTGCCGGCGATCACGATGTAATTGCCATCGGGCGCGGCGTTACAGCCATGCGGGCTGTTCGGGATCGGGATGTAACGGGTGTATTTCTTGTTCTTCTCCTTGCGCCCGTCGATAACCGGCACACCGTTCATCATCTCGACATCGCCGCTCTCGACGCCCTTTTCGATCTCCTTGATGTTGAAGACCACCACATGGTCCATCTCGCTCGCCGTCATCTCGGCCAGGTTCATGCCCATTTCCGAGTTGTAGGAGGTCGAGAACGCGTATTTGCCCTGATAATCGGCATCCAGGTTGTCGAGGTTGCCCGACACCATCACCTGCCACGAAACCTTCATTTCGTCGCCGTCGATGGCGGTGAAAAAGTTCACATACTTTTCGGGCTCATCCAGGACCGAGCCGTCATTGACCATGGGTGTCTCGTCCTCGCCATTGGCAAAGACATAGCCGGTGCGCGGGAAGCGCTGCGGGCGCAGGCCGTGGATCGCCTTGGCGTTGGGGATCTCGATGATCTTGTCGCATTTCATCACGTCGCACCGCACGCGTGCGACACGCGTATTGGCCTTGTCGTTCATGAACAGATAGCGCCCGTCATAGGTGCCATCGGTGAAGGACATGTGCGGATGGTGCAGGTCGCCGTTGTCGTAGGTGACCATGTTGCGCTTGGCCAGGAACTCCTTGGTGTCGGGCAGCAGGCCCTCGGTCAGGATCTTGAGCGATTCGTTGGTCTGGCCCCAGCCGGTGGCCGAGCAGCGGTTGAACACCGGCACCCGCACCAGTTCGCGCATCGACGGAAAGCCAAGGATGCGCATCTCGCCGGTCTGTCCCGACGACCAGAAGCCGTAATATTCATCCAGCTCGCCCGGAGCCAGTTCAAAGCCCTGACCGCCCGATTGTGCGCTGGCCTTGCGGCTTCCCAGCATCGTTGCGCCCACGCCGGTTGTGGCCAGCACCGCGCCGGTGGCCGTGGCCCCCAGCATTCCGCGGCGCGTCATGGCCAGTTTCTTGAAGTCTTCGGACATTGTGTCCCTCCTCTTTCAGGCTTGAGTTTCGGCCAGCTTTGGCGGCTGGCCCTTCTTGCGGTAATCGTCGCCAACCTTGCCCACGGCCGCGCGACGCTTCAGTTTGCGGATCACCACCGGGCACTTGGTCTCGGACTGGTAGAGCACCTGACAATGCAGGCAGTTCACACATTCGTTCGGGTTGATCTCGCCCGTCGGGTGGATCGCCTGCACCGGACACTCGTTCGCACAGGTCTGGCACGGGTTGCCGCATTCCTTGTAGCGGCGCAGCCAGTCGAACATGCGGATACGCGCCGGGATCGCAAGCGCCGCGCCCAGCGGGCACAGATAGCGGCAAAAGAACCGCTCGACGAACAGCCCGATCACCAGCAGCACCAGCGCATAGACCACGAACGGCCAGTCGCGCATGAACTTCAGGATGATCGCGGTCTTGAACGGCTCGACCTCGGCCAGATGCTCGGACAGCGACACCGAATAAAGCGACGCGCCGAACAGACCGAGGAAGATGATGTATTTGACCGGCCAGAGCCGCTCGTGCAGGCTCCACGGCAGGGTCCATTGCGGGATACGCAGGGCGCGTCCGATCTGGTTGCTGAGTTCCTGCAATGCGCCGAACGGGCACAGCCAGCCGCAATAGGCCCCCCGCCCCCAGAAGATCAGCGAGGCCGCGACGGCGAACCACTGGATGAACACCAGCGGATCCAGCAGGAACGCGTCCCAGGTGAAGCCGCTGCGCAACGCCGCACCCAGCGCGATCAGGTTCACCACCGACAATTGCGCGTTGGCATACCAGCCGATGAACACCAGCGTCATGGTCAGGAAACCCATGCGGAACCAGTAAAACCGCCGCTCGTTCGCCGTGATCTGGAACTGGAAGAAGAACGAGCCGGTCAACACGACCAGCATCGCCACCAGAATGCCGATCTCGACCGTGCGGTCACGCCAGATGCGCTGCCACAGCGCCCTTTTGGCCTCGGCCTCTTCATTGCTGGCTTGCTGTGCGACCGGCGCGGCGGCCCTGACCGGCTCGACATAGGTGTCGGGCAGGCGATAGCCCAGATCGAAGGTCAGGAACGCCTTGTCCACGGCACCAATGGCGCGCGACACCAGAAGCTGGAGCGTGAAGGGTTCGGTCGGGTCGAAATCCGCCTCGGCGGGGATCTTGAACAGGTCCATTTCAGTGAATCGCGGCGCATCCGACGGCGCAAGCCGCCCGACGCGGCGGTGCTGCTTGTCATGGAAACGCACGGTCTGGTCGTCCTGAACCATGCTGATGCGGTCAAAGATGCCGCCGCGCACATAACCCGAGCCCTTGAACGAATATTTCCCACGCCCGGTGACCAGAACGGCATGTTCGCCCTCCTCCAGCCACTCGGTCAGGTTCTGGTAATCGTTCGGCGTCAACAGTGCCTTGCCGATGGCCGGGACGCTGACCAGTGCCAGGTTCATGTCGATGAACGTATCGTCGGGCGCGCCGCTTTCCGGGCGCGCAATGGCCTTTTCGTCGCCGGTTTCCTCGAACGCCGTGTTGATCTGCGCCACATCCAGCGTCAGCCGCCGGATCGTTCCATCGCCCAGGAGTTCCGACCAGCCGCTGGCGGCCTCGGCCGTCAGGTCCAGCTTGCGCCGCGGTCCTTCGTCCGCCGCGGGGGCCAGCCCGCCCAGCCGCAGGGCCCGCGCCACCTTGACCCCGGCCCGCAAAAGCGAATCATCGATCACCATCACCGTCACCGTCGCGCCCGAAATGATGTCGAGATCATGCGCCGTCTCGCCCGCGACCTGCGCCTTGAGATCGGTGCCGGCATAGGCCTCGATCACACGCGTCATCTTGGATTCGGGAATGCCGATCAGCACGATCGGTTCGGAATGCTCCACCAGCTTCGCGCCGGTCAGAACCGCATCGGGCGAAACCGCGGCGACGACATGGATCGGCTTGCCGGAATACCCGGTGGTGCCGACAAGATCCGTGGTCAGGAACGCCCAGCCCACGGTTTCGGAGCCGTTGAGCACCGGCGCAACGGGTATGTCATCGCGCAGCGGACCAAAGCTCGTCGCGTCGGGCACCAGTTCGGACGGGTCGAGATCGGGAAGGAACCGTTCCAGTTCCGCCGCCTGCATCGGCACCATCGATACCACCACAAGAACCAGTGCTGCCAGAATCAGTCGGATGGCGGATCGCAGGTATTCCAAGACGGTTCCCTCGTGCTTTTGCCAGAGTTCGCTACCGGTTTCTTAAGGCCTCGGCTGTGGGCCAGCATTGACCAAGGTCAATTAAAAGGAAATCAGGGTCAAGTCGCCGGCAGCTTCGCGCCGGATCGACAAACGGCGTCAGGCCGGCGCCGCTGACATGCCCACGCAGCCAGCCGTTTTGGGGTTTCGGCTTGACCCTCAATAGGCGACTTGTCACTGTGGAGACCGTATTCGACAATCACAAGCGCCACGTTCAATGGGCAATGGGGAACAATATGAAACATAAAATCAAGACTTTCGCGCTGGCAAGCTGCATCGGTCTCGGCATGACGCTGGGCAGCATGGCGGCGGCCCAGACCGTCAAGGTGGCCACGGATCCCAGCTTTGTTCCCTTCGAGATGCTGGATCAGGAAACCGGCGAGATGACCGGTTTCGACATGGACATCATCCGCGAACTGGCCGAGCGCGCCGGTTTCGAATACGACCTCAACACCATGGACTTCAACGGCATCATTCCGGCGGTCCAGACCGGCACCGTGGACATCGCCATCGCCGGCATCACCATCACCGACGAACGCGCGCAGGTCGTGGATTTCTCGGACCCCTATTATGACAGCGGCCTTCAGATCCTGGTCGGCGCGGATCAGGACGCGGTCGAAACGGTCGATGATCTTGCCGGCATGAAGATCGGCACCAAGATCGGCTCGACCAGCTTCGACTATCTGACGGAAAACCTTGGCGACAGCGCCACGATCACACCCTATCCCGGGTCGAGCGACATGTATATGGCGCTGCTCGGCGGCAGCGTGGACGCCGTGTTCTACGACGCGCCCAACGTCGCCTACTTTGCCAAGACCCGCGGCGAAGGCCGCGTCAAGGTCGTCGGTCCGCTTTATGAAGGCCAGCAATACGGGATCGCCTTCGTCAAGGGCAGCGAACTTGTCGCGCCCGTCAACCAGGCGCTGGCGGCCATGCACGAGGATGGCACGTATGACGAAATCCACGCCAAGTGGTTCGGCAGCAGCACCGAATGATCCGCCCGGTTCTGTGATGATCGCGGAATGACCGCCACATCACCTTGACGGCCCCCTCTCCTTCGGGATTCCCCCGCAAGGAGAGGGGGCCGTCCTCTGATTGCCAGCTGCGGAGCCTCGCTAGTGGACATTACCTTTCAATTCGACTGGCAAGCCGCCTTCGCGTCGATTCCATATCTTCTGAAGGGTATCCCCTACACGCTGCTGATCTCGTTCGGCGGGCTGGCCATCGGCTTCGTTATCGGCATCGTGTTCGGTCTGCTGCGCATCTCTCCGGTGTTCTGGCTGCGCTGGCCCGCCATCGCCTATATCGAGATCTTTCGCGGCACCCCGGTGCTGGTTCAGGTGCTGTTCATCTTCTACGGCCTGCCGCAATTGCTGGGCGGCCCCATCGATGCGGTCTCCGCCGGTATCGCCGCCATCGCGGTCAATTCCGGTGCCTATATTTCGGAGGTCGTGCGCGGCGGCGTGCAATCCATCGAACGCGGCCAGCGCGAGGCCGGGCTGTCGCTGGGCCTGTCGCAGATCAAGACCTTCCGCTACGTGATCTGGCCGCAGGCGTTTCGGCGCATGATCCCGGCGCTGGGCAATCAGGGCATCATCAGCATCAAGGACACGTCGCTGTTCGCCGTCATCGGAGTGGGTGAACTGGTCCGTCAGGGCCAGATCTATATCGCCACCACCTTCCGCGCGCTGGAGGTCTATCTGATGGTCGCCCTGCTTTACCTTGTCATCACGCTGACACTGTCGCTGGCGCTGCGCATGCTGGAGCGCAAGGGGTTGGTGGGCCAATGAAAAGAACAGCAGCCATGAAAACCGACCCCACCGCCGAACCTATCGTGCGCATGGAAAAGCTGAACAAGCATTTCGGCCAGTTGCATGTTCTCAAGGACATCGACCTGACCGTCGCCCCGGGCGAGGTCGTGGTCATCATCGGCGCCAGCGGTTCGGGCAAATCCACCCTGATCCGCTGCATCAACGGGCTGGAGGAGTTCCAGCAGGGGCATCTGGACGTGGACGGCAAGGTTCTGAAACCCCACGGCAAGGCCAGCAAGACATTGCAGCAGATCCGCACCGAAGTCGGCATGGTGTTCCAGCAATTCAACCTGTTCCCGCATCTCAGCGTGCTGGACAACGTGACCCTTGCCCCCAGGAAGGTCCGCCATGCCAGCCGCGACGAGGCCAGACAGACCGCCGAGCGCCTGCTTGAAAGGGTCGGAATCGCCGATCAGGCGCACAAATACCCCGCCCAGCTTTCCGGCGGGCAGCAGCAGCGCGTCGCGCTGGCCCGGGCGCTGGCGATGGAACCCCGCCTGATGCTGTTCGACGAGCCGACATCGGCGCTCGACCCCGAGATGATCGGCGAGGTTCTGGATGCCATGCGCGAGTTGGCGCGCGATGGCATGACCATGGTGATCGTCACCCACGAGATGAATTTCGCCCGCGAGGTCGCCGACCGGGTGATCTATATCCATCAGGGCGAAATCATCGAGCAGGGCACACCCGACGAGGTTTTCGACAACCCACAGAACGAGCGTACGCAAAGCTTCCTGTCGCGGGTTCTGACACACTGAACCGGCATCGTTTCGGCGCGATACCGTCCCCGCGACGGAACTGCGCCGCATCGCATGTTCACTCCCGCGACACCGCGACGGCGCCTATGTCTTGAACACGCGGTAGATTGCCGGAATAACCAGCACCGTCAGGACGGTGGACGTCAGCAACCCGAACAGCAGCGACAGGGCCAGCCCCTGAAAGATCGGGTCGGCCAATATGACCACGGCGCCGATCATGGCGGCAAGTGCGGTCAGCAGGATCGGCTTGAACCGGGTCGCGCCCGCTTCGATCAGGGTTTCGACGGTGATGCGACCCTCCGGATCGGCGTGGCGAATGAAATCCACCAGCAGGATCGAGTTGCGCACGATGATCCCCGCCAACGCGATAAAGCCGATCATCGAGGGGGCCGAAAACGGCGCATCGAACAACCAGTGCCCGACCATTATGCCAAGGAAGGTCAGCGGAACGGGCGTCAGCACCACGAGCGGCAGACGGAACGATCCGAATTGCGCGACCACAAGGATGTAGATGCCCAGCAAGGCCACCGCAAAGGCCGCGCCCATATCGCGGAAGGTGACCCAGGTGACCTCCCATTCCCCATCCCAGAGCAGAGAGGGGTGGCCGGTATCGGCAGGCTGTCCGTTCAGGCGGATCTCGGGCTGTGGCGTGTCGCCCCAATCCATCGCCTTCAGCCGGTCGTCGACGGCGAGCATGCCATAAAGCGGCGCCTCGAACTCGCCCGCCAATTCGGCCATCACCATGACGATACTGTACCCGTTATGCCGGAAAATGGGGTACGAGGCGCGTTCCTCGCTGACGCGCACCACGTCGCCCAGTTCGACGATCCCGCGCGCGCCTGGCAGCGCGTTGACAGGTATGGGGGTGGTCAGGGCGGCCTCGTCCATCACCCGGTCTGCACGCGCGCGGGCCATGACGATGGGGATCGGCTGGCGCCCCTGCCCGCGATGGGAATAGCCGATGGTGGTGGCGGAATTGAGCAGCCGCAGCGTCTCCAATGCGTCGCCTTCCTGCACCCTGAAGAAATCCATGTCCGACGGGTTGAGTTGCACGCGCAAACGGCGCGGCGGCGTGCCTTCGCTGTCGTCGGTATCGACGATGAAGGGCGTCTCCTCGAACGCCTGGCGCACCTTGGCAGCGACCGCGCGGCGGGTCTCATCATCGGGTCCGTAGATTTCGGCCAGAAGCGTCGCCAGAACGGGCGGGCCGGGAGGCGGCTCGACCACCTTGAAGACCGACCCTTCCGGCAGATCAAGGCCATCGGCCAGCCGCTCGCGCAGATCGAGCGCGATGGCATGGCTGTTGCGGTCGCGGTCGTCCTTGCTCTTGAGGTTCAGTTGCACCTGCCCCATCTCGGGGCCGAAACGGATATAGTAGTGCCGCACCAGACCGTTGAAATCGAAGGCGGCGGGGGTGCCGGCATGGGTCTGCGCCGAAACGACTTCGGGCATGTCCAGAGCGATGCGGGCGGCCGCCTGCGCGACAGCATCCGTCGCCTCGACCGATGCGCCTTCGGGCAGGTCGACAAGCACCGACAGCTCGGATTTGTTGTCGAAAGGCAGCAGCTTCACCGTCACGTCGCGCGTGTAAAGCGCCGCGAGAGAGCCGAACGACACCAAAGCCACGGCGACAAGGAACAGGCCCGAGCGCCATTTGCCCCTGAGCAAGGGGCGCGCAACGGCGGCGTAGAACCGTCCCAGCCCGCCGCCGGGGTGGGCGCTGGCGTCGCCGGCATGCGCGATGGTGGCCGGGCTGGCGAATTTCATCATCAGCCAAGGCGTGATCATCACCGCGACAAAAAAGGAAAAGATCATCGCCGCCGACGCATTGGCCGGAATAGGGCTCATGTAGGGGCCCATCATGCCCGACACGAACAGCATCGGCAGCAATGCCACCACGACCGTCAGCGTGGCGACGATGGTGGGGTTGCCGACCTCGGCCACCGCCTCGATCGCAGCCTGCCGCGCACTTTTGTCCGCAGGCTTGAGACCCCAGTGGCGGGCGATGTTCTCGATCACCACGATGGCGTCATCGACAAGGATCCCGATCGAGAAGATCAGCGCGAACAGCGACACGCGATTCAGCGTATAGCCCATGATCCACGCCGCAAACAGCGTGAGCAGGATCGTCACCGGGATGACGACCGCCATCACCAGTGCCTCGCGCCAGCCGATACCCAGGAAAATCAGAATGACGATCGATAGCGTCGCAAGCCCCAGATGGAACAGCAGTTCATTGGCTTTTTCGCTGGCGGTTTCGCCGTAATCGCGGGTGATCTCGACGCTCACGCTATCGGGGATCAGGTTGCCCTGCATCGCCTCGACCCGGTGCAGTATCTCGTCGGCGACAGTCACGGCGTTTGCTCCGGCCCGCTTGGCCAGAGCCAGCGTCACGGCGGGGCGGCGCAGGATCCGTCCGTCCTCGGCCCGCGAGAACGTGGCGACATGCGCCTCGTTCATATCGGACACGAACGCCACATCGGCGACGTCGCGCACATAAACGGTGCGTCCGTCGCGTGCGGTCAATTCCAGATTGTCGATCTCATCGGGGCTGGACAGCGTCTGCCCGATCACCAGTTCGATTTGTTCGCCGGTGTTGCGCAGATTGCCCGCAGGCGCAGCGCGATTGGCCCCTTCGACCTTGCTCGCCAGTTGTTGCAGCGTGATACCGTAAAGCGCCAGACGTTCCGGATCCGGCGCGATGCGCAGGATCTGGTCGGTTTCGCCGACCAGATAGGTCAGCCCGACATCGTCGATCCGCACCAGTTCGACCTCGACCTGGCGCGCGATGCTGGTCAACGTGTCGGCTGTGATGCCGTCCTGCCCCGGTTCAGGCGCAAAGGTCAGCGCGACGATGGCCACGTCGTCGATACCCCGGCCAACGACCAGCGGTTGCGGAATGCCCACGGGAATCCGGTCGAGGTTGGCCAGGATCTTGTCGCGCACCCGCAAGATCGCGGTATCCGACGAGACGCCGACCTCGAAGCGGGCGGTCACCATCACGCGATCGTCTCGCGTGTCGGAATAAACATGCTCGACCTCGCCGATCCCCTTGACGATGGTTTCCAGCGGTTCGGTCACCAATTTCAGCGCGTCCTGCGCGGCCAGCCCGTCGGCCTGCACGTGGATATCGACCATCGGAACGGAAATCTGCGGCTCTTCCTCGCGCGGCAGGCTGGCCAGTGCGATCAATCCCACCGCAAGCGACGCGATCAGGAAAAGCGGTGTCAGGGATGAGTCGATAAAGGCCTGCGTCAGCCGCCCGGCTATGCCCAGCCGGCTTTTTTCTTCAGTCATCCGGGATCACCACGCGATCACCCGCGGCCAGGCCGGTCAGGATTTCGCGCCACGGCGCGCCGTCATGCTGTACGGCCGCGCCGGGCACGACAACGCGCGTCACCGGACCATCCGCCGCCTCGACCGTGACGGAATCCAGCCCGCTGCGCGTTGTCAGCGCGGCGGCGGGCACAAGGATCGCCTGCCGTGTGCCGATCGGCAGGCGCACCGGCATACGACGCCCGATATAGCGGCCATCGAGACCATCGACCTCGACATCGGCGATCACGCGGCCTTCTTCGATCTGCGGATAAAGCTTGACCAATCGGCCGGTGCGCCGGTCCTCCTCGCCCGCCCCCATCACGATCTCGTCGCCCGTGGACAGGGCGGCGGCGTGGCGTTCCGGCAGGGCCAGTCGCAGGAATAACCCGCCACCCCCTATCACCGCCACCGCCTCGCCGGGGTTGATCACCGAGCCGCGCGCCACCGGCACCGACAGGACAACGCCGTTCTGGGGCGACAGGACCGCGCCCTCGCTGACCCGCTGCTCCAGAACCAGCCGTTCCGCGTCAAGACTGCGGATCTGGCCGTCGATCACATCGACATTGGTGCGCAACTGCTCCATCCGCTGGGACGTGATGACGCCGCGATCCAGCAAGGTTTCACCGCGCTCGCGATCGGCCTGCGCGGTGAGCAGTTGCGCCTTGAGCGATGCAAGCTGGGCGTCGATGGAATCCAATTGAAAGGCGAACTTGTCATCCTCGACATGGGCGATCTGCTGATCGGCCTCGACCCTGTCGCCCTCGGTCACGTCCAATGCGTCGATCGTGCCACCGATGCGCGCCCGCGCGGGCACACGATCACGGGTTTCCACCACGCCGTAGACGGATTTCCATTCCGTGATCTCGACCGGCTCAACCGTCAGGGTGCCGGCCTGCGCCGGATCCGCCATGTAGATCAATGACGGCAACATGGCCAAGACAACCAAACGTCTGATCATCCCATGCTCCTTGCTCGTGACCGATCACGATATTCCATTTACGGCATGCAACCGCAATTGGCCACAATGCCGCAGCGTCAACACAATGGTCCGAAGCGTTCGACGCCCCGGTATGCTCGTGTCGGCGATATGCGCCTCTGCAACGGACGTCCGGGCCGCACAACCTTTCGCCACCTGCGACACAATTGCGTCTTTCCAGCGTGATATCCCTGTGCAAGCCTTGTCGTGGCAAGTCAAAGCGCTTGACCCTGCGCCTGCTTGCAGCGGAGCATGGAGAGATGACCTTATTGCGAACCCTACTCGGCGCGTTGTTCGTGCTTGCTTTTTCGGCGGCAGCATCCGCTCAGGGCACTAGCCCGAACCAATCGGCTCCCGACCCCCGAGCGGGCATTCCCGCCCTGACGGCGGATCACGCGAAGTTCGAGCAGTTGAAAGGGCCGTTCAAGACCGGGCAGGAAGTCACCAAGGCTTGCCTGAGTTGTCATACCGAAGCGGGCAAGCAGGTGAGCAGTTCCATTCACTGGACATGGGAAACGGTGAACCCCGCCACCGGCCAGACCCTGGGCAAGAAAACCGTGCTGAACGCCTTTTGCGGCAACCTTGCCACGAACGAGCCGCGCTGTACCTCGTGTCATGCCGGCTATGGCTGGGACGAGACCGCAAGTTTCGATTTCACCGATGAAACCAGAATTGACTGTCTTGCCTGTCACGACACCACCGGCGAATACATCAAATGGCCGACCGAAGCCGGCCATCCGCTCTATGAACCGCGCACGCAGGCCAGCGCCAACACGCCTTACCCGCAATCGCTGATCGTCGAGGAGCCGGACGGAAACCTGACCCACCTGCCGCCCGATCTGGCCAAGGTTGCCGCGCATGTCGGTCGTCCCACGCGCGAAAACTGCGGCAATTGCCACTTTTACGGCGGCGGCGGCGATAACGTGAAACATGGCGACCTGTCCTCGGCGCTGGTCGATCCGTCACCGCATGTCGATGTGCACATGTCCCCCGACGGCGCCGACATGGTCTGCGTCGATTGCCACGTCGGCGACCGTCACGCATGGCCCGGATCGCGCTATCACGGCACGATCAGCGACAGCACGCACCAGCGGCCGGGCATGCGCAACACCGACATTCTGGCGTGCAATTCCTGCCACAGTTCGTCCCCGCACAAGGCGCTGTCGCTGAAGGGCAACAAGCTGAACGACCACACGGACCGCGTCGCCTGCCAGACCTGTCACATCCCGGAATATGCCAAGGGCGGGGTGGCGACCAAGACCTGGTGGGACTGGTCGACCGCCGGCAAGCTGAAGGATGGCAAACCTTACGGCGAAGTGGACGAGAACGGGCGGCACACCTACCTGACCATCAAGGGAAATTTCGAATGGGAAGAAGACGTCGTGCCGGATTACGCGTTCTGGGACGGGATCGTGGAATATACCCTGCTGGGGGAAAAGATCGACCCGACGAAACTGGTGGGCATCAACCGGATCGGCGGCGGCCCCGATCAACCGGGATCGGTGATCTTTCCGTTCAAGCGTATGCTCGGCAAGCAGGCCTATGACGAGGTCAACGAATACTTGATCCAAAGCAACGTCTACGGGCCGGAAGGCGACACCGCCTTCTGGACCAATTATGACTGGGACAAGGCGCTGAAGGCCGGAATGGAAGGCAGCGACGTGCCGTATTCCGGCGAATACGATTTTGTCGAAACCGAGATGTGGTGGCCGACCACCCACATGGTCGCGCCCGCCAGCGAAGCTCTGAAATGCGGCCAATGCCATGCCAAGGACGGCAGGCTGGCCAATCTGGCCGGCTTTTACCTGCCCGGGCGCGATGGATTCCCTCTGACTGACCGGATCGGGCTTTGGCTGCTGGCACTGGCGCTGGCCGGCGTCATCGTCCATGCCGGGCTGCGGATCGTGTCACGGCGTGGAAACGGAAGGGGCTGAGACATGGCGGAACGGCAATACCTCAAGATCTTCACCCGGTTCGAACGCTTCTGGCACTGGATGCAGGCCCTGCTGGTGCTGGTCCTTCTGTTCACCGGCGCGCGGCTGCACGGGCTGATCGGCGGGCCGAACTGGTCCTCGGCCTTCACGCTCCATCTGGTGGCGGCGGGGCTCATCATCGTGCTCTGGATCTTTGCGATCTTCTGGCATTTCACCACCGGCGCATGGCAGCATTATATTCCAACCTTCCGCAACCTCGTTCCGGTGATCCGCTTTTATGCCTACGGCATCTTTCGCGGCGAGGCGCATCCGGCCAAGCCGACGGTCCAGCGCAAGCACAATCCGTTGCAGCGGCTCAGCTACTTGTTCCTGAAACTGATCATCAACCCTGCAATATGGATCACGGGCATCCTTTACCTGACGGTCGGCCTGACCGGGTTCGACCTTCAGTCCGTCGCGTGGCTGCATGTGGTCGCGGCCTATGCCATGGCGATATTCGTGGTGATCCACGTCTATATGGCAACCACGGGGGACACGCCGGCCGCATATCTCAAGGCAATGACGACCGGCTATGAATGGGTGACGGTCGAAGACGGCGGCACCAACAGAATGTGAGGTGATCCCGGAACGATCGATCATCGACAATACGTCCGCAACGGCCCGTTGCCAGCGCCAACGGGTCAGCGCGCGATGGTGCCGCTTCAGGTCTCGCCGGTCAATTCCCCGCGCGCGCCGCCGGCGGTATCACCATTGCCCCTTGTGCATTCCGTCCTGCCGCATTCCCGGAAACCGGTCGCCTTGCGACGCTTTCAGCGCCGGTGTCGCCGTTTGAGCGCCTCGAACCCCACGATGACGTCCAGCAGCTCGGTGGTGATCTCGCTCTGCCGGACCGAGCGGGTCTCGGCGTTCAACGCCTCCAGATTTTCATCCACGGATTGCTCGGCCTGCTGCATCCGGGCAAGGCGCGCGGCGTTCTCGGTGACCAATGCCTCGGCGGCGGCGCGGTAAAGCGTGGCAAAGACCAGATTGCGCACCAGAGACGCCAGAAGGTCCGGCGGCGCCATCGAGAATTGCGGCAGGCTGCGCGACGTCCAGGGCCGCCGCGCCAACCTGTCCAGCATGTCGGGATCAAGCGGCAACAATGCGCGCGTCACCGGCGATTGCAGCCCGTGCAGGCCACGCTGCGTATAAACCAGCGCAGCAGCCAGATTCTCCGGCCCCGCCGTCGCGCGCATCGCGTCCAGCCGCGTGACCAGCTGACCGGCCAGCCGGATCAGCCCGTCGGTATTGGCGGGCGGCAACAGCGTGGCGGCAGGCGTGATGCCCTCGCCGTTCAGCGCATCCTGCATCTGCGCACCGACACAGATGATCTGCGCCGTGTCCGCGTGCGGATAATCCATCACCTCGCGCGCCAGCACCTCGTTGTAATTGCCGCACAGACCGTGATCGGACCCCATGACGATCAGCACCCTTTGCGGATCTTCTGAAACCGTCTGCATCAAGGGGCCGTTGCAGCGCAGAAAGGCGTGCATCCCGTCCAGCACGGTGTCCCGCCAGACGTCTATCGCCTCGGCAGCCTGTTCATAGGGGGCCGCGTTGATGGCCGACATCGTCTTCATCGTGCGCACGATGCCACGAATGCTTTGCATCGTGTCGGTGCGGCGGGTCAGGCGTTCAAGCGTCTGGGCCACTGCCTGCCTCCGACAATGCGGCGCGTGCGTCATCCACGATGCGGGCGCGGTCCTCGTCACCCAGACCGCGGCCCGAGGCGATGATATCCGCGGTGACGCTGTCCGTCATGCGCATATTCGCGCGGATTGCGGTCATCGCGGCGCCGGTTTCGGCCTCATCCATATCGTCCAGCAACCCCGCCATCGCGCTGAGCAGCACCGCCAGCTGTTCATCGGCTGCCATCGGATCGCGTTCGGGCTGGCGCAGGGCCGCGCGCACGGCGGCGCCGCGCGTCAGCCTTTGGCGCGTATCGTCATCAAGACGGGTGCCGAAACGCGCGAACTCCTCCAGTTCCTCGAACTGCAAAAGCGTCACGCGCAGGTTGCCGGCCACCTCGCGGAAGGCGCGCGCCTGCGCCTTGCCGCCCACGCGGCTGACCGAGACGCCCAGATCGACCGCCGGAAACTGGTTCCTGCGCACAAGGCGCGGCGACAGGTAGATCTGCCCGTCGGTGATCGAAATGAGGTTCGTCGGGATATAGGCCGACAGGTTTTCCGCCTGGGTCTCGACCACCGGCAGCGCCGTGATCGAGCCGCCGCCGGCGTGCTCGGCGAACTGGCCCGCCCGCTCCAGCAGCCGGGCATGGACGAAAAAGATATCGCCGGGAAACGCCTCGCGCCCCGGCGGGCGCCGCAAGAGCAGCGACAATTCGCGGTAGGAATGCGCGTGATGCGTCAGATCGTCAAAGACGATGACGACGTCGCGGCCATCGGTCGCCAGACCTTCGGCCATCGACATCGCGGCATAAGGTGCGACGTAGGAAAGGCCCGGTGCCTCTTCGTCACCCGCCGAGAGGACGATGGTTCGGTCCATCATCCCACCGTCGCGGATCGCACCGATGACCTTGGCCACCGCATCGCCGCGCTGGCCGATGGCGCAATAGATGCACAGAACGCCGGTGTCCTTCTGGTTCAGGATCGTGTCGACCGCGATCGAGGTCTTGCCGGTCTGGCGGTCCCCGATGATCAGTTCGCGTTGACCCAGCCCCACCGGCACGGCGGCATCCACGGCCTTCAGCCCGGTTGCCAGCGGATGGGCGACGGGCGCACGCGCGAGGATGCCGGGGGCCTCCATCTCGATGGGGCGCGTGCGGTCGGTCTCGGGCGCGGCGCCGCCGTCGAGGGGGCGTCCCAACGCATCGACGACCCGGCCCAGCAGCGCGCGGCCCACCGGCACCGCGACCACCCTGCCCGTCCGGCGCACATCGGCGCCGGGCACGGTGCGGCCCGTCTCGCCCAGCAGAACGACGCCCAGGCGGTCCTCTTCCAGATCGAACACGAGACCCATCAGCCCATTGCCGAAATCCAGCAATTCGTCGACCAGCGCGCGGGCAAGGCCGGTGACGATGGCGATGCCGTCGCCGACCTCGGCCACCTGCCCGATCTCGCTGAGTTCAGGTTCCGGCGCGGGGGCGTCCAGCAGGGTTTGCAGGAGGCTGTTTTCATGCGGCATCGGCCTGCCCCCTTCCATCGCGTGCATCCGCAAGCATGGCCCGCAATCCGCTGACATAACTGTCCGCGCTCCAGCCCAGTTGCGCGCCCCCGACACGCAGACCGAGTCCGGGGGACTGGTCGGGGTCCGTGCGGAAACGTACGGCAATGTCCGGCAGGGCCGCGTTGATCTGGCGGGCAAGCTGCGTTTGCAGATGGTCCGGCAGCGGGTCGCATGTGGTTACAATCGCCTCGCGGCTTTCTCCGGCGGCATCCGCCAGTTCGCTTGCCATGCCGGGCAGGCGTTCCAGCGCGCGGGCGACGATGCGATGCTCCAGCGTCTCGCCCGCGAGATCGTGCAGCGCCTTGCGCAGCAGCGCGACCAGCGCCGAAACGCCGGTGAATTCCAGATCGGCGGCGAACCGGCGGGCCTCCTCGGCGCGGAGCTCCTCACGCGCCGCCTGCTCACGCTGCAGACGTTCGCGCGCCGCCGCCAGCAGCGCATCGCGCTCCTGCTCGGCCTCTTTGCGCGCCTCCTCGATCACGCCTTCGCGGCCGGCCTTCAGCCTGGCGATCTCGGCCTTGTGCTCGGCCTCGGTCGCCTCGGCCTGGCGGCGGATGCGGCCCGCCTCTTCCATGCGTTCCGCGATCTGGCGCTCGCGCGCGTCGATGCCGTCCAGAATGGGCCGGTACAGAAACCGCTTGAGCAGCCAGACCAGCACCAAAAAGTTGGCGATCTGGGCCGCGACGGTGATCCAGTCGATGGACATTGCTACCCACCCACCGCCGGTGCTGCTGCCTCAAGCGCCGCGTTCCAGAACGGGTTGGCGAAAAGCAGGATCATCGCGACCACGAAGCAGTAGATCGCGGTGGATTCGATCATGGCGAGGCTGACGAACAATGTGCGCGACAGGACGCCGCTTGCGTCGGGCTGCTGCGCGATCGCGCTGAGCGCCGACGCGGCGGCGCGCCCTTCACCCAGTGCCGGACCGATTGCGCCGAACGCAACGGTCAACCCGGCGGTGAAGATCGAAACGGCGGCGATGAGGGATAGATCGGTCATGTCTGCTCCTTTGCAGGTCTGGATTCGGGTTCGGGTTCCGCCGTAGCGGACGAGATATAGACCGTGGCAAGAATGGCGAAGATGTAGGCCTGAATGACGCCGGTCAACAGGCCCAGCATGTCCATCACCACGGGAAAGAAAAACGGCGCGACGCCCAGCAGGATCGCGGCGATCACCGCGCCGCTCATCACGTTGCCGTAAAGGCGGATCGCAAGGGAGATCCCGCGCGATACCTCGCCGATGATGTTGAAGGGCAGCATGATGATGTTGGGCTCCATATAGCTGTGCAGATAGCCACCGATCCCCCGGCTGCCGATCCCGAAAAGCGGCACCGCCACCAGCACGGCCAGCGCGAGCCCCGCGGTCGTCGAAAGCGACGCGGTGGGAGAATGCCAGCCCGGCACGATGGCCAGCATGTTCGACACGATGATGAACAGGAACAATGTGCCCGAGAAGTAGAGCAACCGGCGGTCTGGCTGCGCGCTGATCTCGTTGATCTGGCCCTGAATGGTCAGCACAATGGCCTCCAGAACGGTGCGCCAGCGGCTGGGCGGCACATCGGGGCGCAAATTCCGCGTGATCAGGATCGACGCAGCCGTAAGCAGCGCCATCACGATCCACGTAAAGACGATCGTGGCATTGAGGCCGAAACCGGCGATGGTGAAAAGGATGGTGTCGTCCGGTGTCAGTTTCATGATTTGACCCGCCCAGTGCCTTTGGGCCGCGCAAGCGCGATCACCAGAAAGCGCAGCGCCAGGAATGCGACGGCAAAGCCCGCCAGCGCCCCGGCCCCCAGGGATGCGGTCCACCAGCCGGCGGCCAGCAGCAGCGCGATACGAATGGCGGCGCTCGGCAACAGAACGGTGATCGCGCGTGTCCGCTGCAAGGCGATCCGCACGCCCCAGGCCAATCCGGCAAAGTAAAGCGCGCCCGCGACCGATCCGGCCAACATGCCGGTCGCAACAGCGGTCCAGTCGAAATCCGGTATCATTCGCCCTTCTCCTTTTCGATCCACGCCCAGGCCAGGGCCGCGCCGACGACGACCCCGCCGAGGATCAGTGCAATGGTCCACGAGAAATCCTGCGGATAGGCGCGATCCAGCCAGAGCCCCAGGAACGCCCCCGCAACCGTCGGCACGGCAACCGACCAGCCGATCACCCCGAACACCCCGATCCCGCGCAGCGGGCTTGGCGCCGGATTATCGCGCGCGTCCTGCTTGCGCGCGGCGCTGCGGGCGATCTCGTCCGCCTGTTTGCGCCTGTCGCTCATGGCTGCGTCCTCAGCCCGGCAAAGCGGCGCACCATATCCGCCTCCAGCCGCGACAGCGCCGCGCGCGCGACACGCTCTTCATCCTCAAGCGTGTCGAAAAAACCGGCGACCACCGCATCCAGCGACGCCAGATCCGGTGCCTCGACACCGCGCTGCACCGCAATATCAACGTCATGGCCCTTCTTGACCAGAACGCCATCGTCGACGCCGAAAATCCGCTCGGTCCCGCCTTCCTGCGTGATCACCAGGACCGCCGGCACCAGCGCGGTGACAAAATCGACATGGTTGGGCAGGATACCGAAACCGCCATTGGCGGCGACACCGCCAAGCTGCGTCGCCGTCCCGTCGAAAAGCGTCCTGTCCGGCAATCCGATCCTGACCTGCATCTCGCGCGCCATGCTCATGGATCCTCCTCCAGATCGCTGAGGGCGCCGATCATGTAATAGTCGCTTTCGGGGCGATCAAAGCTGTGCTGGTTCAGAATCGTCTCGCAGCCGTCCAGCGTGATTTCCATCGGGACCAGCTTGCCGCCCTCGCCGGTCGCCCCGGCGACGGTGGCGAAGGGCTGTGTCAGGAACCGCTCCAGCCGCCTTGCCCGCGCGACGACGGCGCGGTCATGGGCCGACAATTCCTCGATCCCCAGCATCGCGATGATGTCGCGCAGGTCTTCATATTCGGCCAGGGTGCGCCGCACGGCGCGGGCGATATCATAGTGACGCTGGCCCACGACATTCGGCGTCAGCATGACCGAGGCCGAGGCCAGAGGATCGACCGCGGGATACAGCCCCTCGCTGGCGCGTTTGCGCGACAGCACGACCGACGCCGAGAGGTGCGAGAAGATATGCGCCGCCGCCGGATCGGTGAAATCGTCTGCGGGCACATAGACGGCCTGAATGGAGGTGATCGCCCCTTTGCGGGTCGATGCGATGCGTTCCTGCAAGGTTGCGAGTTCTGTCGCCAGCGTCGGCTGATATCCCACACGGCTGGGCATCCGCCCCATCAGCCCCGACACCTCGGCACCCGCCTGAACATAGCGAAAGATATTGTCGATCAGCAACAGAACGTCCTGCTGGCGGTCGTCGCGGAACCATTCGGCGATGGTCAACGCGGCCTTGCCGACCAGAAACCGCACGCCGGGGGCCGCGTTCATCTGGCCGAACAGCATGACCATCTTGTCGCGCACGCCCGCCTCGCCCATCTCGCGCCACAGCTCTTCGGCTTCGCGCGACCGCTCGCCGATACCGCAGAACAGGCTGACGCCGTGGTGATGCTCGACCGTGTTGTGGATCAGCTCGCTCAGCAGCACGGTCTTGCCCACGCCCGCGCCGCCGAAAAGGCCAGTCTTGCCGCCGCGCTCGATCGGGGCCAGCAGGTCGATCGCCTTGATGCCGGTCTCGAGCACTTCGGCGCGCAGGACGCGGTCCGATAATCGCGGTGGCGGACGGTGGATCGAGCGGCGCTCCTCCGTCTCGGGCGGCGGCAGCCCGTCGATCGGCGCGCCGAACACGTCCAGCATCCGGCCCAGAACCGCCTCGCCCACCGGCACGCGGACGGCCCCGCCGGTGGCCCGCACCGGCGTCCCGAGCCCCAGCCCATGCACCGGCCCAAGCGCGATGCAGCGTGCTGCACCGCCCTCGACAAAGGTCATGACCTGCAATGCCACGTCGCCCGCATACAGCAGATCGTCGATCTCGGGGCCGCCTTCCGCGAACACCGCGTCAACAATGCCGCCGCGCACGGCGATGACCTGACCATCTGCCGAATGATCCGCACTGTCACTCATGGCTTGTCCGAAAACATGCACGTCGCAACCGCATGACGGGCCGATCGATGCGAAACCAAGCGGGTTCCAACAAGGCCCGATCCGACGGGCGGCTCGTGAAATCGTGCATCCTGCCACTCCTTATCGCTTGTTCGGCCCCCGGGGCTTCATCGAACCGGGCGAAAATCCGATTTCCGTGGACGTTCGGGGCCATGGCGCCGGTGTACAACCCTCAGGGATACGCGGAATCCGCACATGATGCAAAAGAGGGCGCCCGCGTGAGAGCCTGTCATCACCGATCTGAGACGTTTCGACGGACCGCTTCGGCGCCACCATACGAAAGACGGGAAACAGTCTCATTGATCCTGATCAACGAGGGCCGAGAGCGCCGTCCCTCGGGCCCGTGTCGCCATGCCGGGATCACGGGGCTGGCCGCTTGCAAACGGGCGCCCCTGCTCACGCCCGGTGGCGCGGGTCAGTGTTCACCCTCGTTCAGCCACGCGATGATCGCTTCGGGTTGCGGCGCAAGTGTCGTGGCCATTCCGCCGGAAAAAGCGTCGAAGGCAGCCTTGTTGGCGGCGCTGAGGCCCACCAGAACAGGAATATCGGCCTCCAGCGCACTTCCGATGGCGCTGCAGAATCCCCGCCCCGCTGCCTCTTCGGGACCGAACTTGTTGAGGATGAACAGGGCTGCATCCCGAAAGGCCCCCCGCTCGACCGTGGCGACGGCCTCGGCAATTGCACCGGGGTCCAGCCGACAGGCGTCCGACCCGGCGCCGAGGTCCTGCGTGATCTTGATCACCGGCCCATCCGGCAAGACCCGCACCTTCATGTCACAGCCGTTCTCGTAGGCGCTGGCATAGCCGAAATCCTTGACGATACCCGCAAGCGGCACGCTCCCGGCCAGCAACCGGTCAGCGATGTCCGACAAAAGCCGGTCCGTTCCGCTCCGCTCGGGCGAGGTGACAGATGCAATTTTCATGACCGCTCCTTTTTGTTGTCAGGGATGCGCGGCCTTGCCAGACCAGTCCACACCGCGCGCCCCGGTCAGGAAACCATCCGAAAGTCGCGTGTTCGGGTCAATGCGGCCAATTGCATCCGTGACATGATCGGCGTCCACATCGCCATCCAGAAGCTGCCGGTAAAGCCCACAGATCGTGTCAAAGCCCCTGGATTGCGGCGATAGGCGCAGCGCCCCCACGCCCGCATCGCGCAGCGCGTCGATCTGATAGGCCGCGCAGGCATGGCTGTCCGACAGGGTCTGCACGCCGTTCATGGCCAGAAACGGCTGCCCTTCCAGCGTCAGCACGTCCAGCCCGTCGGGATCGTCTTCGCAGGCGAACTGGCAATTGTCCTTGGTGCGTCCATGCATGCGCGCGTGATAGCAGCGTCCCGAAATGGCCAGCGGCAGGCGGCCATGGCCCCAGACCTCGACTATGACCCCCAGATCCGCGCCCGCCCTGGCAAGGGTCGCGACCGAAGCCAGCGGCAATTCGGGCGGCAGGCAGATGCGCGTGGCGCCGCGCCCGGCGAGCCATGAAATCGTGCCCTCATTATAGACATTGACCAGCGGACCCACCGAAAACGGCGCGCCCTGAGGCAAATGGGCCAGAGCGGTCAGGTCGTTCACCTCGACCTCAACCCCCATCCCGACCAGTTCGCCCGCCAGCTTGCGTTCGCGTTTCAGAGTCACCAGCGCGAGGCTGGTCAGGGCGACGTCCTTGCCCGCGCCCAGAAGCGTTGTGATCGCGTCGGGAATGCGGTCCTGATAGAACGGAAGACGTTTGGAGCAGACCAATTCGCCCAGTACGATCCGGTCGACCGGGGCGGCGGCCAGATCCTGATAGAACGATGTCCAAGCGTCCGCCGACCAGAAAAACTGGTTAGGTCCGACAGTCAATTCCATGCGCCTATCTCCATGTCTTTTTATATGCGCCCGTGGTCATCGCCTGCCCTTCGGAAAGCCGCGCGAGCATCCCTTCCGGCATCGGCAGCCCCGCCTCCAGCGCGTCCACCGCCGCGCGGAAATTGCGCACCACTTGCGCCACATAGGACCGCGAGCGCTGCCGCCCCTCGATCTTGAGCGCGGTCACGCCGGCCTTTTGCAATTGCGGAATCAGTTGTTCGGCATTCAGGCTGACCGGATCCTCGAACAGATGCCCGGTCTTGTCCCCGGCGCTGAAACAGCCCTTGCACAGGGTCGGATAGGGCGCCGGTTCGCCCTTTTGCACGCGGTGGATCGTGTAGCCGCCAAGGCGCGCGTCCAGCACGCCCTTGTCGTCGTGGTATTCCACGTGGCTGGCGGGCGAGCAGACGCCGTTCATGTTGGGCGACAGGCCCGTGGCATACGAGGACAGCGAACAGCGCCCCTCGGCCATCACGCAAAGACCGCCATAGACGAAAACCTCGGTCTCGACGTCGGTTTCGGCGTTGATCGCGGCGATCTCCTGCACCGACAGGACGCGCGGCAGCACGACGCGCTTCACGCCGAAGGTGTCGGCATAGAAATTGACCGCATCGGCATTGGCCGCAGCCGCCTGCACCGAAAGGTGCCGCCGCAGGCCGGAATGGTGGCGCGCGGCATGATCGAGAAGGCCCAGATCGGCCAGAATGACCGCGTCGGCGCCGCAGCTTTCGGCATCGGCCACGGCACGGTGCCACAGCGCCTCGTCGCCCGCGCGGGGAAAGGTGTTGATCGCAATCAGCACCTTTGCGCCGTGGTCGTGGGCGAAGGCGATCCCTTCGCGCATTTCGGCGCGGTCGAAATTGAGGCCCGGAAAGTTGCGCGCGTTGGTCTCGTCCGCGAAACCGCAATAGACCGTGTGGGCACCGGCAGTGACCGCGGCGCGCAAGGATGCGGGCGTGCCCGCCGGACAGACGATCTCCATCACCATGCAGTCCCCTCCGCCGCGCGGGTCAGGCTGACGCCGCTCTGTCGTTCCAGCAACGCGACGAACCGCCGGAGCGGTCCTTGCATCGGCCCGCAAAGCCGCGCGATCTCCTGCGACAGATCCAGTTCGGCATCATCGATGGCATTGCGCAGCGCCAGCGCGGCCGAGGTATCGCCCTCGATCACCAGATCGCGCGAGAAGAACAATGCGTCGCCGTCATATGCGCCATGCACCATCCCGAGAAGCGCCGCCAGCGATCCTGCGATACGCGCCGTGCCGTCCCCCCGCCCCCGCGTCAGCGCAACACGCGGCGCGCCGCCACCGGGATCAAGAACGATGACAAATGGCAGATCGGTCGGGTCCAGCACGTATCGGGTATGGCAATACTCTCCAAGTCTGCGGAAAAGGCCGGGATGCCGCCGGGCGATGCTGCGCGAGATCGCCGTCAGCGACATCGACAACGGCGCAAGGGGCATGGCCCGCAACGGAAAGACCAGTACCGCCGGCAATTGCGGGATCTGCTGGGATGGATCGGACATGCGGCGCTCCTTTGATCCGGTTTGCGCATCTGCCCTCACCGTAATCGCGCGAAGACGACGATAAATTGACATTCGTCAATTTGGCTTCGGTTTTTTGCTGATAGATGCGGGTCAATTCGCCTGACAGGAAATCCCGTGCGTGTCTTGCCGCCCCATCCCAGCCTGCGCAGCTTTCTCGACTGGTGCGCCAATGCGGGCCAATACCAGAGCGTCCCGGACAGGGTTTCGCTCCGGCATCAGATGACGGCCGTGCATCGCGCCGTCCTGGAACGGGGCGGTCCGGTCCTGCGCTTCGATCAACCGGTTCTGGATGGTGGGGCGACGTCGGATATGCCGGTCGTCACCAATCTTTTCGGCACGCCCGAACGGGTCGCTGCAGGTCTGGGCGTCACGCTGGACCGGCTGGATGATCTGGGGGCGTTCCTGGCCGCGCTGCGCTCGCCCTCGCCGCCGGGCGGGCTGCGTGATGCCTTGTCGCGCTGGCCGATGCTGAAGGCGGCATTGGCGACACGCCCCCGGATCGCCGGATCGGCATCGGTTCACGACCGGTTTCTGGAGGGCGCGCAAGTGGACCTGTCGGCCATCCCCGTGCAGACGCATTGGCCGGACGATGCCGGGCCGCTGATCACATGGCCCGTGGTGATCACGCGCCCGCACGGATCGGCGGCAACCGATATCGGCCGTTACAATGCCGGCATCTACCGCGCACAGGTTCTGTCACGCGACAAGGTGATCATGCGCTGGCTGCCCCATCGCGGCGGCGCCGCCCATCATCGCAGTTGGACGCGTCAGGGCGAGGCGACGCCGGTGGCCATCGTTCTGGGCGCAGACCCGGCCACGCTGCTGTCCGCCGCGCTACCCTTGCCCGAAACCGTGTCCGAACTGACCTTCGCAGGCGCGCTGAACGGCACGCGCCCGCGCCTTGTGGCCGCGAAAACGGTGGACCTGATGGTGCCCGCCGAGGCCGAGATCGTGCTGGAGGGCTGGGTGTCGCCCACCGAACTGGCGCCCGAAGGACCGTTCGGCGATCATACCGGATATTACAACAAGGCCGAGCCGTTTCCCGTGATGCAGGTGACCGCGATCACCCAACGGCAGGCCCCGATCTACCTGTCCACCTATACCGGCCGCCCACCGGACGAGCCTGCGATCATCGGCGAGGTGTTCAACCGGTTGGCGCTGCCCACGATCCGCGCCCAGATCCCCGAGCTCCGCGACCTGTGGCTGCCGCCCGCGGCCTGCTCGTACCGGATGGCGGTGGTCAGTATCGACAAACGCTATCCCGGTCAGGCGCGCCGGGTGATGATGGCGCTTTGGGGGATGTTGCCGCAATTCAGCTATACCAAGATGATCGTGGTGGTGGATTCGGATCTGGATCCTGCGAACTGGGACGATATCGCCTGGGCGCTGGCCACGCGGATGGATCCCGCGCGCGATGTGATGCTGATCGAAAACACGCCGATGGATTACCTTGACTTCGCGTCTCCTCGGGCGGGACTGGCGGGCAAGATGGGCATAGATGCCACCGTCAAGATCGAAAGCGAAACCAGCAGGCAATGGGGCGAGGTGATGAAAACCGCCCCCAAGGATGCCGCCTTTGCCGCAGACCTGCTGTCGCGCGTGATGCCGGACTTCGCGTCATGAGCGCGCGCGTCGTTCTGGGCGTCGCAGGGGCATCCGGCGCCGCTCTGGGCCTTTCGGTCGCACGCCGGTTGGCCGGGATGGGAGCCGAGATCGACATCGTGACCAGCGCCGCCGCCACGCGCACACTGGCCGAGGAATGCGGACCGGGCGCGCAGGACGAATTGCGTGCCCTGGCGACCCGATATCATGACAACGGCAATATCGGCGCCAGCATCGCCTCCGGCTCGGTTCCCGTGGCCGGCATGATCGTCGCGCCCTGCTCCATGCGCACGCTGGCCGCGATCGCGCACGGGCTGGACGACAACCTGCTGACACGATCCGCAAGCGTCCAGTTGAAGGAACGCCGTCGCCTGATCCTGCTGACACGGGAAGCGCCCCTGACGCTCGCCCATCTGCGCAACATGACTGCCGCCACGGAAATGGGCGCTATCCTTTTGCCGCCCGTGCCGGCGTTTTACCTCAAACCGCAGAGCGTGTCGGAAATCGTCGATCAGATCGCGGCCCGCGCGATTGACCTTCTGGCGATTTCTGCGCCCTCGGCAAACCGATGGACCGGTTCCGAAGCGCCTTGATCGCATGCCGAAGCTTTGCTGACGTATGCACAGATGCGGCGCGGGGGGGGCGGCGCGGACATGTCTTCCTGTTGGCGTCGGGATCGGGCAGGATGCTGTCGAACCCCGGCGTTCGGGATGCGGTGGCAGATGCCCGCATCGCCGACCGCCCGATCCGATCCGAATGGAGCAGTGACATGAGCCGACCCGCCCCGCAAACCGCCCTGACCCCCAACGATATCCGCGCCCGCAAAGGCCAGACCCCGCTGGTCTGCCTGACCGCCTATACCACGCCCGTGGCGCAATGGGCCGATGCCGAATGCGATCTGGTGCTGGTCGGGGACAGCGTCGGCATGGTGCTGCACGGGTTGCCATCGACGCTGCCGGTGACGCTCGACATGATGATCCTGCACGGTCAGGCCGTGGCGCGCGGGCTGAGCCGGGCGTTGATGGTGGTGGACATGCCCTTCGGCAGTTTCGAGGACAGTCCCGAACAGGCGTTCCGCAATGCCGCGCGCCTGATGGCCGAAACCGGGGCCGGGGCGGTCAAGCTGGAAGGCGGACGGCACATGGCTGCGACCATCCGGTTTCTGGTGGACCGGGGCATTCCCGTCATGGGCCATGTCGGCCTGACCCCGCAATCCGTCAACACGCTGGGCGGATACAAGGTGCAGGGCAGAGGTCCGGACCGTGACCGGATCCTTGCCGATGCCCGCGCCGTGCAGGAGGCCGGGGCCTTTTCCGTCGTGCTGGAAAAGCTCGTCGCCAGCCTGGCGGATGAAATCACACAGGACCTTGAAATTCCGACGATCGGCATCGGCGCGTCGGTTGGCTGCGACGGACAGATCCTGGTGATGGACGACATGCTGGGGCTGTTCGATGCGTTCCGGCCGAATTTCGTGAAACGTTACGCCCATCTCGCTGCCGAGGCCGCCAGCGCGATCAGCGCCTATGCGACGGAGGTGCGCAATCGTGATTTCCCCTCGGCAGAGCATATGATCCGCGACAACGGTGTCGGCAAAGACGGGTAAGGGGACAGTCATGTCCGGCAGTCAATGGTGCAGACCTGTCGTGAACAACGCGACGCTGCGACAAAAGCCGGACCGTTCCCTCGCCTGTTCTCCGATCAGCCATCCGGCGATGTGTTCGGGTCGGTCGCGTCAGATGGGTCGGAAAGCAGTCTTTGCGCCTGCGTGCATGTGGTGTCCTTGTCGCCCGACGCGTCGATCTGCAGCCATGAGGCCGGATCGTCCGCCGGATCGACCTGCCGACGCACAACGGACGCGTCCGCATCCGACGCGTCCCCGATCCGGGTGCTGACGCGCCTTTCAAGAACCGCCGTATCGGCCCGCAGCCAGATGCCGGTGAACCCCGCGCCAGCGTCCCGCGCGAGATCGGGCAGACGGGCGCGTTCATCCCGGTTCAGCCATGTCGCATCGAGTATCACGCTGTGGCCAGCCGACAGGATGACGCGCGCCCTGGTGCGCATGGCATCGTGGACACGCGCGCTGACCTCGGGGTCATAGGCCGATTCCGGCAGACGGGTGAGCGGCGAGACGCCGCACAGTGCCTTGCGCTCAAGATCGCTGCGCAGATGCACGGCCCCCGGCGGCGCGCCGATCTGGTGGGCAAGCGATGCGGCCAGCACGGTCTTGCCGGTGCCCGACCGCCCGCCGATTGCGATCAATCGGGCCGGGGCGGGATCGAGATATGCAAGCGCCTCGCGCAGATACGCACGCGCCCCCGGCAAAAGCCGGTCGTCATTCGGGTCGAGCCGCGCCGCCTGCACCGCCACCATCGCCCGGACCCCGGCACGCAGGCTTTGAAACAGCGGCAAGAGCGCCAGGCCCGCGTAAGGAGCCATATCGTTCGCATGAAACAGATAACTGTTCAGAACGCGACCCGCCGCACGGTACAGGCCCTCGTGCCGCAGGTCCATCAGCAGAAACGCCAGATCGTAAAGCACGTCGCAGGTGCCGAGCGTTTCGTCGAATTCCAGCGCATCGAACAGCATCGGGGTGCCGTCGATCAGGACGATGTTGCGCAGGTGAAGATCGCCGTGGCAGCGCCGGACATGGCCCTCGTTCGCGCGCGTCTCCAGGATGGGGACGGCACGATGAAAGACGCGGTCGGCGGTCGAGCGAAACCGCGACACAAGATCGGCGCCCAGATCGGGCGTCATCTTGGCAAAGGCCGTGTTCAACTGCTCCAGAACGGCCCCGATCAGGCCCGAGCCGGACAGATCGACGCGCGAAGCGGTTTGTGCGTGATAGCGTGCGACAACCGTGCCCAAGGCGTCGGCCACCGCGTCATCCAGCGCGCCGCGCCCGGCGACCTTGTCGAGCTCGTCGGCGGCCTCGAACCGGCGCATGCGCAGCACCCATTCCACAACCTCACCCTCCCCACCGAGACGCAATCGCCCCGCCGCATCGCGCGTCACGGCGATCACATCGCGATAGATCGAAGGGGCCGTTACCGCGTTCAACTCAAGCTCGCGCAGCAGCATCGCGCGGCGCTTTTGCAGGGTCGAGAAATCAAGATAGTCATAGCGCACATCGCGCTTGATCTTGTAGGCATCCTTGCCGCTCAGGAACACGATCGCGCCATGCGTGCGTATCACCTTGACGGGCGCGTGGCCGCGCAGGTTGGCGCCGTCCGACAGAAATGCGATGATCTCGGCTTGGGACATGTCGGTCATCATGCCACCTTGCGGATCGGGTGAGCAATTTCAAGGGCCGGCGCCGTCGGGAAAAGGTTTCGCAATGGGTCGAATCGACATTGCATCGGCCCCGAACGGGGCTCCCTCCGGACACTGAAGCCGCCGCAGATGCGGCAAGATGTTGCCATCGGCGCGCGGCCGCCCATTGCAGACGTCCGCGTTTGCCCTTTATTGGCTTGTGGCGCAAAGACTGCTGGAGATGCCAGGTGCGAAAATTGAATAATTCCCGGGGCTTTGCTTCGGGAACCGGGTATTTGGGTCGGCGCGGCTTTCTTGCTGCGCTTTCTGCATCTGTGGCGGCATCGGCCCTTTTCGCCGCGAACGGAACAACGGGACAAACGACCGCAAGCGCCGGGATCGCTCCTTTCAGCTACGATAGCCTGACTGATCGCATGCGTTCGCTGAGCAAGCAGCCGTATCAGCAGCCCAAGCTTGTTGAAGGGTTTTGGACCAATCTCGATTACGACGGTTATCAGATGATCCGCTACCGGCGCGACCGGTCGCGCTGGCAGGACGAATCGCAAATCTTTCGCCTGCAAGCCTTCCATCTTGGCTGGCTGTTCAAGGAGCCGGTCGCGATTCACGAAATTGTGGACGGACAGGTGGCACCGCTTGTCTTTTCCACGTCCGATTTCGAATTCGGCGAGGGTATTGCCGAGAAAATACCGGCGGATGCCGAACTGCCCGGTGTCGCCGGTTTCCGTCTTCTGTCGCCATTGAACAGGGCGGATCGGTTCGACGAACTGATCGCCTTTCTGGGCGCGAGCTATTTCCGGGCGCTTGGCAGCGAAAACGTCTATGGGCTGAGCGCGCGCGGGCTTGCCGTCAATACCGGCCATTCCTCCGCCGAGGAATTTCCGATGTTTTCCGAGTTCTGGCTGGAACGACCGGAACCGGGATCGGACTCTGTCGTGATCTATGCCGCGCTGACCAGTCCGTCGGTGACCGGGGCATACCGCTTTGTCGTACAGCCCGGTGACACGACGATCGTCGACGTCACCGCGCGCCTGTTCCTGCGCAACGACATCGCGCAGATCGGCATTGCCCCGATCACATCCATGTTCCTGTTTGGCGGCAGCGATCCGGACGAATTCGACGACTTCCGCAGCGCCGTGCATGACAGCGAAGCGCTGATCCTCAACACGCGCGCCGGCGAGACATTCTATCGCCCGCTCAACAATCCGCCGCATCTGTCCAGTTCCTACCTTGGCGCGCAGGATCCGGCCTCGTTCGGGCTGGTGCAGCGCAGCCGGCGCTTTGACGATTATCTGGATGCGCAGGCGCATTACGAAAAGCGCCCGTCGCTCATTGTCGAACCGCTGGGTGATTGGGGGAAGGGAACCGTTCGTCTGGTCGAGATTCCCTCAAAGCTGGAGGGCAATGACAATATCGTCGCTTTCTGGATTCCCGATGGGGTGACAAAAGCCGGGGATGAACTGGAAGTGGCGTATCGCCTGCATTGGGGGATGAATCCGCCGGGCGATGCCCACCCGCAACGTGCGCGTGTCTTGCGCACACGTGTGGGAGAAGGCGGCGTCGCCGGCGTTGAAGGCAAGAACGGTCGGCGGAAATTCGTCATCGACTTCGGTGGAGGTCTGTTGAGGGAACTTCCCGCCGATGCGGACGTTACGCCCCATGTCACCGTCACGAACGGAACCCTGACCGAGGTCGTATCAAGCCGGATCAGTGGCACCGACACGTGGCGGTTGGTCGTCGAGGCCGAGTCTGCAGCAGGGGCTGTTGTGGAAATGAAGGGCTATTTGTCCGGCTACGGTCGCGATCTGACCGAGACATGGCTTTATCAGTGGATGAGAAAATGAACGAAGAACAGATTATCAGCTGTGAACGCCCGGATTTTGACACGGTGGACCTGTGGGCTCCTCCGACAGCGCCCTTGGCGATGCCACGGCAAGCGCTTGAACGTCCCGCGAGAAAGAGCTTCATAATGCAACTGGCGATGCTGCTATTCCCCGCCGAGCGCACCTGAGTGGAATTGAAAATTGTCCGCTGACGTTTCCCTGCGTCCCCGCACCATCGTCCTGAGAACCGCGGCCTTGACCTTCGCGGCGCTGGCGGCCCTGACGGCGACGGTGCTGCTGGCAGATGCGGCAGCGCAGGACGGGGTAGGTTCGTGGGACGTTGCCCGGATCATCCTGATCTTCATGACGACCGCATGGCTGGCATGGGGTGCAGCGCTTGCCATTGTGGGGCTGCCGGGGCACCGACGGGCGAAATCCAGCGCTAGCATCAAAGGACCGACTCCGCGAACGGTCGCCCTGTTTCCGATCCACAACGAGAACCCGACCGTCACTTTCGCGCGCATCGCCGCGATGGATCGTTCGATCCGGGACGCCGGGCTTGAGATCGATATTGCCGTCCTTTCCGATACCCAGGACGAAACGACGGCAAGACAGGAGCGTGTCGCGTTTGCGAGGCTTGTCGAGGAACTGGCCGGCGGGGACCGCATTTTCTATCGCCGTCGCCGGGACAATCGGGGTCGCAAGGCCGGCAATATCGAGGATTTCATCCGTCACTCGGGCGGTGCCTACGAGTTTGCCATCATTCTGGACGCGGACAGTCTTATGGAGGGCGAAACGTTGCGCGTGCTTATCGCACGGATGCAGAACGATCCGCAGCTCGGTCTGTTGCAGACGTTGCCCAGAATCATCGACGCGCAGTCGTTCTTCGGGCGCGCGATCCAGTTTTCCGCACGTTTTCACGGACCCGTCTTCACCCGTGGCCTCGCGCGCCTGCAAGGAACCTCGGGGCCGTTCTGGGGGCATAACGCCATCGTGCGCGTCGAGGCATTCGCCGCCAGCTGCGCATTGCCGGAACTGTCCGGCCAGCCGCCGTTCGGCGGACACATCCTCAGCCACGACTATGTCGAGGCGGCATTGCTCGCGCGGGCGGGATGGAAGGTTCAGGTCGATGAAACCATTGGCGGCTCCTACGAGGGGGGCCCCGAGAACATCATCTCCTATGCCAAGCGCGATCGCCGCTGGTGTCAGGGAAATCTGCAACATATTCGGCTGTTGTTCGCACCCGGTTTGACGGCCTGGAGCCGGTTCGTGTTTCTGCAGGGGATATTCGCCTACATCGTTTCGGTGCTCTGGGCGACCTTTCTTGTCGCGTCCGTCATCGCGACGATGATGGCCACGGAACCCGACTATTTTCCGCATCCTCATCAGCTTTTCCCCGTTTTCCCCAGTGACCGGACCAAGCAGATCACGGCGCTGGTCGTTGGCATCGGCGGGCTGCTTATCGTTCCCAAGCTTGCCATCCTGTTCAAGGCCATCTTTTCGGGCCGCGCGTCGGACTTTGGTGGAGCCGGACAATCGTCGCGTTCGGTCGTGTCCGAGATCCTGCTGACATCGCTTCTTGCGCCGCTGATGCTGATGTATCAGACGCGGGCCGTCTTGCAGGTCTTTGCCCGCAGGGATGGCGGGTGGCCGGCCAGTTCACGGCAAGAGGGGCCCATTCCACTGGTGACGGCGATGCGCGACGGTGCCTGGATCGTGGTTGCGGGTGCCATAAGCCTGCTTGTCGTGGCCTTGCTGGCGCCAAGGCTCAGCCTGTGGCTGCTTCCGGTCTGTATCCCCATGCTGTGCGCCCCGCTGCTGATTTCCTGGACATCGCGGCCACACTCCCCGTCCTTGTTCGTCGTGCCGGAAGAGCGGCAAGAACCGCCGGTCGTCAAGGCGTTCAGATCGCAACTCAGCCGCTGGACGTCGCCAAGCGTGCCGTCCAGCACATCCGGACAAAACAGGATCGGTGCCGATGTCACAGCCTGATGGCCAGGGCGGCGCCGTCGCGCGCCGGCCCAGAGATCCGCGTATAGACGCCTTTCGCGGACTCGCCCTGATCATGATTTTCATCGATCATGTTCCGGGAAACCCGTATGAAAACTTCACGATCAGAAATATCGGCTTTTCAGACGCGGCCGAGGCGTTCTTCGTCATGTCCGGCGTTGCGGCCGGGCTGGCCTATAGCGGGCGGTTCCTTCCGCATAATCTGGCAAGCAATGGTCTTTGGCATGCGGTTTCGCCCGTCTGGCATCGCGCCTGGGTGCTTTATCTGGTCCAGATTTTTCTGACCGTTTGGGCGATCGCAATCTATTCCGGTGGCGCCATGGTCTTTGACATGCCTGCCCTGACCAAACAGATCAATCTGACACAGGTTTTCGAAAACACCCAATCCGCCCTGATCGGCATTCCGGCTTTGATGCATCAACTCGGATACGTCAATATCCTGCCGGCCTATATGGTGCTTCTGGGTCTGACGCCCTTTGCGATCATGCTTGGCCTGCGCCGCCCCTGGTTGCTCGCGGGGGCGTCCGCGCTCTTGTGGTTCTGTGCCGGTTTGTGGCGTCTGAACATGCCCAATTTCCCGAACGCCGGGGGCTGGTTCTTCAATCCCTTCTCTTGGCAGGCTGTCTTCGTCTGCGGCCTGCTCATCGGTCTTTCTCTGGGGCGAAAGCAAAGGTTCGTGCCGGTATCGCGGATGCTCTTGGCGTTGAGTGTCGGCTACCTGCTGCTGGTGGTCGTCTGGCGCTACGTGCCCGGCGTGGGCCCGTTCCTGAACCATCAGATGGCGCGCCTGGGAAGCATCGGCGTGCCCTTTCACCTCGTTTCCCACGACAAGACATTCCTCGCGCTTCCCCGTCTGCTGCACAGCCTGGCACTGGTCTATGTTCTCTCATGTTCGGGTGTGGTATTTCAGATCACGGCCAGTGCGATCAGCGCGCCGCTTCGTTTGCTGGGGCGTCAGGGGCTCTTGGTGTTTGCCTCGGGGACGCTTTTGGCGCTGACGTTCAACGTGCTCATCAAGGGGTCGGACATCGCGCTTCTGAACCCCTTCCTCCTTCCTCCTTTGGGGGTCGTGGCCATGCTGGTGATCGCCTGGGTGTACGAAGCCGCGGCCTCGCGAAAGGCTCACGCCGTTTACGCCACCGATCCAAGAGGAAGCGTCTTGGCCCGCCCCTCTGAAACGACACGCAAATTCGGGAATGGTCTGGCTCTCTCGAAGAAGGCGGACGTTCAGGCCTGAGGTCGCGTCCATTCGCCGGCGCAAGGATGGCTTGGCCATTGCACGTTGTACCGTTGCAGGCCTCCGGAAGGATGATTGGCATTCAAGACGTCATTCGCGGCTGAAAGCCGAGAGCAACCAAGTCTGACAACACGTTGCCTTGTCGGCTCGACGGGTGACAAACCCGTTCTACGCGCGGACGCCGAGTGCGATCAGCCATTTCACTTGGATCGACCCGGCAGTGTTGCGCGGATCTGCGGACCCATAATTAATGGATAAATTTGCCATCCCCAATCTCGCACCGCGACCGAAAAGCTCCTCCTACACCAAATCAGAAATCCAGGTTTTCCACGCTCAGCGCATTCTGCTGGATGAATTCGCGACGCGGCTCCACCACGTCGCCCATCAGCTTGGTGAACAGATCGTCGGCCTCGGCCACATCATCGACCTTGACCTGCAACAACGTCCGCGCGTCGGGGTCCAGCGTGGTTTCCCACAACTGGTCGGGGTTCATTTCTCCCAGCCCCTTGTAGCGTTGCACGGAAAGGCCCTTTTCGCCCTCTTCGAGAATCGCCTTCAGCAGGCCGAGCGGCCCGTAGATGGTCTGGTGCCGGTCCTTGCGATGCAGCGTTGCCGGCGTGCCATAGACGCCTTGCAGACTTTCGGTGAAGCTGCCGGTCTTGCGCGCCTCGCCCGAGCGCAGCATCGGGCCGTCCAGCGTGCGTACCTCTTCCACCCCGCGCAGGATGCGGGCCAGACGGATGCCGTGATCCTGCGTGATGCGCCCCTGCCAGCCGCGCTCGTATTCCGGCGCGATCAGGTCCAGTCGCGCCGCGACCATGTCGGCGACGCCCTGGAGGTCAGAATCGATGGCTCCGGGAACGAAACCGCCGGCAATGGCCGTCTGTTCAAGTATATGATGCGGATAATGCGTCGGAAACGCGTCGAGCACGCGGCGCAATTGCCGCGCCTCCTCCACCACGCGAACAAGATCCGGGCCCATGATCTCTTCGCCGCTGCCAAGACGGAGGGCCGCGCCTTCGACGCCTTGCTGGATCAGATAATCGTCCATCTCGGCCTGATCCTTGAGATAGACCTCGGACCTGCCGCGCGTCACCTTGTAAAGCGGCGGTTGGGCGATATAGAGATATCCGCCTTCGATCAGTTCCGGCATCTGTCGGTAAAAGAACGTCAGCAACAGCGTACGAATATGCGCGCCGTCCACGTCGGCATCGGTCATGATGACGATCTTGTGGTAGCGCAGTTTGGAAATGTTGAATTCGTCCCGCCCGATACCAGTGCCCAGCGCCATGACCAGATTGCCGATCTCCTGACTGGACAGCATCCGGTCGAACCGCGCCCGCTCCACGTTCAGGATCTTGCCCTTGAGCGGCAGGATCGCCTGCGTGCCCCGGTCGCGCCCGGTCTGGGCGCTGCCGCCGGCGCTGTCGCCCTCGACCAGAAACAGTTCCGTCTTGGCGGGGTCCTTCTCGGAACAATCCTTGAGCTTTCCGGCCAGGAAATTCACGTCCATCGCGGTCTTGCGCCGGGTCAGGTCGCGGGCCTTGCGTGCCGCCTCGCGCGCCAGCGCGGCCTCGACGATCTTGCCGACCACCTGCTTGGCCTCGTTGGGATTCTCCTCGAACCATTCAGCCAGTTTCTCGCTCACCAGCCCCTCGACCACCGGACGCACCTCGGACGAAACCAGCTTGTCCTTGGTCTGGCTGGAGAATTTCGGGTCCGGCACCTTGACCGACAGCACGCAGGTCAGCCCTTCGCGGGCATCGTCGCCGGTAAAGCTGACCTTTTCCTTCTTGGCGATACCGCTGGTCTGGGCATAGCTGTTGATCGTGCGCGTCAACGCGCCGCGGAATCCCGCCATATGCGAGCCGCCGTCGCGCTGCGGAATGTTGTTGGTGAAGGGCAGCACCGTCTCGTGATAGGTGTCGTTCCACCACATCGCCACCTCGACCCCGATACCGTCGCGCTCACCGACCATGTAGATCGGCGTATCCATGACGGGCGTTTTGGAGCGATCGAGATATTTGACGAATTCCTTGACGCCCCCCTCGTAGAACAACTCGGTGCGCAGGGCCTCTGCCGGGCGTTCGTCGATCAGGATGATGCGCACGCCGGAATTGAGGAAGGCCAGCTCGCGCAGGCGCTTTTCCAGCGTGTGAAAGTCGTAATCGAGGTTCGAGAATGTCTGGGTCGACGCCAGGAACCGCACTTCGGTCCCGGTCTGGCCATCGGCGTCGCCGACCACGCGCAGATGTTCGGCGGTTTCGCCGCGCTCGAACCTGACGTAATGTTCCTTGCCGTCGCGCCAGATGCGCAGTTCCAGCCAGTCCGACAGCGCATTCACCACGGAGACGCCGACCCCGTGAAGGCCGCCCGACACCTTGTAGCTGTTCTGGTCGAACTTTCCGCCCGCATGCAGTTGGGTCATGATGACCTCGGCGGCGGAAACACCCTCTTCTTCGTGGATGCCCACGGGAATGCCGCGGCCGTTGTCGATCACCGAAACGCTGGAATCGGGGTGGATCTTGACGGTCACCGCATCCGCATGACCGGCCAGAACCTCGTCGATGCCGTTGTCCACGACCTCGTACACCATATGGTGCAGGCCCGAGCCATCATCGGTATCGCCGATATACATGCCAGGGCGTTTGCGGACCGCATCCAACCCCTTGAGAACTTTAATAGAATCCGCGCCGTATTCTTCCGGCACGCGCGCCTCTTCGGACATCCGAACATCCCTTGTCGATTTCGCCCTTCTATACGATGCCTTGGGGGGATTGTCACGCGATTGCCCCATATTTTGCGTCCGCCAGTCGGCGCGTCACATTCGACATCACTCCTGCACGTTCCGGGACAGGCCGTCGCTTTCGTCAACCTTCACGAATTGCGCCCGCACGCCCAGATCGGCAAAGATATCCCGCTCGGTGCCCGTCATCCAGGCCTGCGCGCCGAGGGCGCAGAGTTCGTCATACAGCGCGGCGCGGCGCGATGCGTCCAGATGCGCCGAAACCTCGTCCAACAGCAGGATCGGCGGCGCGCCGACCATCCCCGCCAGCGCGCGCGCATTGGCGAGGATCAGCGACACCAGAAGCGCCTTCTGCTCACCGGTCGAACATTCCCGCGCGGCGACACCCTTGGCGGCATAAGCCGCCAGAAGATCGGACCGGTGCGGCCCGACCAGCGTGCGCCCGGCCGCCATGTCCCGCGACCTGCCCCGCACCAGCGCATCGCGCAAGTCCCCGCCCCAATCGCCCTCGCCGGTGACAAGCTCCAGGTCCGCCACCGGAAAGGCGGTCTCGACCTGTTCCTGTGCCGCGCGCAGATGGTCCAGCGCCGCTTGCCGATTGCGATGCAGCACCTGCCCCGCCTCGGCCATCTGTGTTTCCAGCGCGCCGTACCAACCGGCATCGCCCACCTGATCCTTCAGCAACCGGTTGCGCTCGCGCATGGCCTTTTCATAGGTCAGCGCGGCCTCGGCATGATCGGGGACAAAGCTCATGGTCATGCGGTCCAGGAACCGCCGCCGCCCGTCGGCGCCTTCGATCCACAGCCGATCCATGGCCGGGATCAGCCACAAAACCGGAACGATCCGGCCCAACGCGACCTGCGGCGCGATCTTGTCGTCGATTCTGACCTGACGCGCGGCCCCGCCTTCGGACCAGGTTTCGATCTGATGCGCGCCACCCGGCCCTTCAACGGTGCCCCGCACCTTCCAGCCCAGCGCCTCGGGGCGGCGGACCATCTCGCCTGCCCCCGCCCGACGCAACCCGCGTCCCGGCGAAAGCAGCGACACCGCTTCCAGGATGTTGGTCTTGCCGGCACCGTTGGGCCCATGGATCGCCACGGGGCGATGATCCAGCACCAGTCGCGCCGCCTTGTGCGACCGGAAATGCGACATTCTCAATTCGGTCAGGGCCAGAGACATGCCTGCCGCTTCTTTCTGGTTCGAAATACCCCCGCCGGAGGCGTCCGTCGTTTCAACAGGCTTTCCCGTCACGGCAAAAGCGTCAGCGTGAAGCCGGCGACGGCCCCGAAGGCTGCCGCGACCATCGCCGTGGCCAACAGGGTGCGCCGGCGAAGCGGGCGCGGGGGCGGCGCGGGCGGTTCGGCCTGCCGGATCAACGCCGCCTCGACAAGACCGGGGAGGCGCGGTCCGAACCGCGCGAGGACGCGGGCGGTTTTTGCCAGATCGCCGAGCACCGCGCGCGGACCGATCGAACTCTTGATGTAATCCTCGACGACGGGACGCGCCACGCGCCAGATGTTCATGTGTGGATTGAGCGAGCGCGCGACGCCTTCGACCACCACCATCGTGCGCTGCAGCAGGATCAGCTCGGTACGTGTTTCCATGCCGAAGCGTTCCGTCACCTCGAACAGGTAGCTCAGCAGCCGGCCCATGGAAATGCGCGTGGCGTCCATACCGAAGATCGGCTCGCCCACGGCGCGCAGGGCACGGGCGAATTCATCGACGTCGCGGTCGGGAGGAACATAGCCCGCCTCGAAATGCACCTCGGCGACGCGCTTGTAATCGCGCCGGATGAAGCCATAGAGGATCTCGGCGTAGACCCGGCGGGTATATTCGTCGATATGGCCCATGATGCCGAAATCATAGGCAATGATGTCGCCGTTCGGGGCAACCTTGAGATTGCCCTGATGCATGTCGGCATGGAAATACCCGTCGCGCAGGGCATGCATCAGGAACAGCCGCAGCACCCGTTCCGACAGGTCCACCCGATCGTGTCCGGCCGCGTCGATGGCGGCGTTGTCGCCCAGCGGCGCGCCATCGGCCCAGCCCAGCGTCATCACGCGGCGCGCCGACAGGCTCCAGACGATATCGGGCACGGCAAAGCCGGGATCATCCGCGGTATTCGCAGCGAATTCCGAGGCGGCGGCGCTCTCCAGCCGCAGGTCCAGTTCGCCGCGCACGACGCCGTCGAAATGTTCGATCACCTCCATCGGACGCAGGCGGCGCGCCCCCGGCGCGAACAATTCGATGATGCGCGCGGCAAGATAGAAGGCGTCGATATCCTTGCGGAACGCTTTCTCGATGCCGGGGCGCAGCACCTTGACCGCTACCTCCTGCCCGGTCTCGGCGACACGCGCCTGATGCACCTGCGCGATCGAGGCGGCGGCGATGGGGTCGCTGAACTCGGAAAACATCTCGGGCAGGGGCTGGCCCAGTTCCTTTTCCACCTCGGCGCGCGCGACATCGAGCGGAAAGGGAGGCAGTTTGTCTTGCAGCACGCGCAGTTGCACCGCCAGATCGTCGCCCACCACGTCGGGCCGTGTCGAAAGCACCTGGCCGAACTTGATATAGGCCGGGCCCAGCGCGGTGATCGCACGCGTCGCGGGCGGCATCGAGGGATCGCCGTTATAGCCAAGCCATTTGAACGGCTTGCCCAATGCGTGGGCGACAAAGCGCAACGGCTTGGGTGCGTCGAACGCATCAAGCACCACATTCATCGCGCCCGTGCGTTCCAGCGTGGCACCGGTGCGGATCAACCGCCAGATATTGTGTGGTCCGCGCATGTCAGAGCTTCCAGCCGGAATGCAGCGCGGCGATCCCGAGGCTGAGATTGCGATAGGCGGCGTTTTCGAACCCGGCGGCGCGGATCATGGACAGGAACGTCTCCTGATCGGGAAAGTTGCGGATCGATTCGACCAGATATTGATAGCTGTCGCGGTCCTGCGCGATCAGCTGACCCATACGGGGAATGACGTTGAAGCTGTAGAGATCATAGGCCTTCTGCATCGCCGCGTTGGGCAGTTGCGAGAATTCCAGCACCATCAACCGCCCGCCCGGCCGCAACACGCGGAACGCGTCGGCCAACGCCTCCTGCGGGCGGGTGACGTTGCGGATGCCGAAGCTGATCGTATAGACGTCAAATGTGTTGTCGGCAAATGGCAGCGCCATCGCATCGCCCACGACCCAGTCGAGATTGCCGGCCATCTGTGCCGCCTCGGCGCGCTTGCGCCCGGCGATCAGCATCGGCTCGGTCAGGTCCAGAACCGTCGCATGGCCCGATCCCGCACGTTTCAGGAAGCGGAACGAAATGTCGCCGGTGCCGCCCGCAACATCCAGCAGCTTCTGGCCCGGACGGGGCGCAAGCCAGTCCATCATCGCGTCTTTCCACAGACGGTGAATGCCCACGCTCATCACATCGTTCATCACGTCGTATCGGGACGCGACCGAGTTGAACACACCTTGCACACGGCCCGATTTTTCGCTTTCGGGAACGGTCTGATACCCGAAATGTGTTGTCTTGTCGCTGTCGCCTGCCATGGGGTTCCTGTCGCCTTGCGGTTTCGTCCCTGTTATAGGGCGCTGGCGGCTGCGCACAATGCGCCCGCTTTGCCACAGGAGCGCGCAATGCCCGAATTGCCCGAGGTCGAGACGGTTCGACGCGGTCTGGCCCCGGTGATGGAGGGGCACATGATTATGCGCGCCGATGTGAACCGTCCCGACCTGCGCTGGCCGTTTCCCACCGACATGGCCGCGCGGCTGAGCGGGCAGCGGGTCGAACGGCTGCGGCGGCGGTCGAAATATATCCTGGCCGATCTGTCTGGTGGCGAGACGTTGTTGATCCACCTCGGCATGTCGGGGCGGATGACGGTGTCGGGCGATCCGCTGGGCCGCTTCGTGCGCGATCATCCGGCGATGCAGAAACACGACCATGTCGTGCTGCACATTGAGAACGGCGCCCGCATCACCTTCAACGACCCGCGCCGCTTTGGCGCGATGGACTTGATGGCGACCGAGGCCGCCCCATCGCATCGCTTGCTGGCAGGGCTGGGGCCCGAGCCGCTGGGCAACGCGTTCAACGAGGATCATCTGGTGGCCGCGTTGCGCGGACGGATGACACCGGTAAAATCGGCGCTGCTGGACCAGCGCATCGTGGCCGGTCTGGGCAATATCTATGTCTGCGAAGTGCTGTTTCGCGCCGGAATCTCGCCACGGCGCAAGGCGGGGCGAATTGCCGCGCCGCGTGTCGCGGCGATGGTGCCCCTCATCCGGCAGGTTCTGGGCGAGGCGATCGAGGCGGGCGGCTCCAGTCTGCGGGATTTCCGTCAGGCCGACGGCGAACTTGGCTATTTCCAGCACGCATTCGACGTCTATGGACGCGAGGGCCTGCCCTGTCGGCGCGACGGGTGCGGCGGCACCATTGCACGGCTGGTTCAGGCGGGGCGGTCATCGTTCCATTGTCCGCGCTGCCAAAGATAGCTTGAACCAAATGGCCCGCGTGATAAGGATTTGCCCTTGAACGCAACAACCGAAAGCAAGTTTCATGGCCTTTGAGACGATCAACGTCGAAGTCGAGGACCACGTCGCGCTGATCAGGCTGGACCGCCCGGATGCGCTGAACGCGCTGAACCAGCAGCTCGTGCGCGAGCTGTGCCAGGCGCTGGAAGAGGCGGACGCCAATGACAAGGTGCGCTGCATCGTCGTGGCCGGATCCGACAAGGCATTCGCGGCCGGGGCGGACATCAAGGAAATGGCGAAGCTGGGGTTTGTCGAGGTGTTCAACGCCGACCTGTTCGCCGATGTCAACGACCGGATCACCGCGATTCGCAAACCGATCATCGCCGCCGTGTCGGGCTACGCGCTGGGCGGGGGCTGCGAACTGGCGATGGCCTGCGATTTCATCATCGCCTCGGAGACCGCGAAATTCGGCCAGCCCGAGATCAATCTGGGGGTCATTGCCGGAATCGGCGGCACGCAGCGGCTGACCCGCTTCGTGGGCAAGTCCAAGGCGATGGACATGAACCTCACGGGCCGTTTCATGACCGCCGAAGAGGCCGAACGCTCGGGTCTGGTCAGCCGCGTGGTGCCGGTCAAGAAGCTGATGGAAGAGGTCATGGGCGCCGCCCACAAGATCGCCGAAAAGTCGCGGATGAGCGTGCTGGCCGCCAAGGAAGCGGTGAATCGCAGTTACGAAACCACGCTGTCCGAAGGCATCCGGTTCGAGCGCAACGCGTTTCATTCCATGTTCGCCACAGAGGACCAGAAGGAAGGCATGAACGCGTTCCTGGAAAAACGTCAGGCGCAATTCCGCGACAAGTAGAGCGGGAACATCAATGGCCATCGGGGCCATCTTCGGCCGGGTGCGCCCCGGCAAGATGCCGCCGGGCCGCAGGCTGCGTTTTTGAGGTTTGCAAACCCGGCTGGATCCGATTATAGGCGCTGTCATACATGCGTGTGTGGCCCGCTCAGGCTCGGATCGAACCGTTGACCCCTTTCGGGGCGGGCATCGCATTGCGCAACTTCATGCGATGAACCCACGGAAAGGTCCGATTCAATGGCAAATACACTCCAGTCCAAAAAACGCGCCCGCCAGAACGAGGCGCGTTTTGCCGTCAACAAGGCGCGCCGCTCGCGCATCCGCACATTCCTGCGCAAGGTCGAAGAGGCCATCGCCTCGGGCGATCAGCAGGCGGCAAGCGCTGCGCTGCGCGCGGCACAGCCCGAATTGATGCGCGGCGTCAGCAAGGGCGTGTTTCACCGCAACACCGCCGCGCGCAAGATGTCGCGTCTGTCGGCGCGCGTGAAGGCGCTGGGCTGAGTCGCCCGGCACAAGCCGAGACAAGCGGAAAAATCAACAGGCGCTGTCCATCCGGGCGGCGCCTTTTCGCCTTGGTGTTGGAAAAGACACCAAACCCGCCGACCCGGAGATTCTTTGCACCCAAAGCCCGAGTCAATGGCATAGTTTCGTTGCCGCTCGGCCTGTGAAGTTGCTACGACATGTGCAGCGATTCACTCGCCTGGGGGGCAGGCTGCCGGCGCGAATTCCTGACGGGCATCGGGAAAGACTGCCGGCAAATGTTACCATGATCCGGTGCTGCGCCGGGTCCGGTGGCCAGCTGCTTTCGTCGGTCGTTTCAGCCGATGGGCAGCCCTGTCAATACATGTGTGCGTAACGGTTCCGTGACGCGACCTGTCGGCTGCATCTGCGCAGGCGGCGGGATGCCGAGCCGACCGATAAGCACGTCCCTCACGGGACGGCGCGGACCTGACGGTGCGCGGCCATGCGACCTGTGCCGTGAATCCCGCCGGGGACCTTCCCGGTCAAGAACACTATTGGGAATCGGTCGGTTTCGGCGATCGGGATTTTTTAGAGGCGCTGCATGACACAGGAAAAATGGGGACAAGTCCGGGAAAAGCTGCTCCGGACGGTAGGCAGGAACAATTTCAAGACCTGGATCGAGCCGCTGGAATTTGCCGAGTTGCAGGACGGTGTTGCCCTTTTCAATGTGCCGACGAATTTCATGGGCAATTATGTCAGCCAGAATTTTGCCGACGCGATCCTGCATGAACTCAATTCCAGCGGCGAATCCGTGCAGCGGCTGGCGTTCCAGGTTCCGGCCAACACACCGGTCCGTCCCGCCCCCCGCCCCGCCGCCGCCGAGCCGGTCGCAACCGGCAACGGCGCGGGCGACGCCATCCAGACGGCACCGCTGGAGGCGCGGTTCACATTTGACAGTTTCGTGGTCGGCAAGCCCAACGAGTTGGCTCATGCCGCCGCGCGCAGGGTCGCCGAAGGTGGGCCGGTCACCTTCAATCCGCTGGTGCTGTATGGTGGTGTCGGGCTGGGTAAGACCCACCTGATGCATGCGATCGCCTGGGAGTTGCGGGCGCGCCAGCCGGAACTGAACGTGCTTTACCTGTCCGCCGAACAGTTCATGTACCGGTTCGTGCAGGCGCTGCGCGAACGCAAGATGATGGATTTCAAGCATCTGTTCCGCTCGGTCGATGTGCTGATGGTGGATGACGTCCAGTTCATCGCCGGCAAGGACTCCACGCAGGAGGAGTTCTTTCACACGTTCAACGCGCTGGTGGACCAGAACAAGCAGATCATCATCTCCGCCGACCGCGCCCCCGGCGAGATCAAGGAGCTTGAGGATCGGGTGCGATCGCGCCTGCAATGCGGGCTGGTTGTCGATCTGCACCCCACAGATTACGAATTGCGCCTCGGCATCCTGCAATCCAAGGTGCAGCACTATCGCGACACCTATCCGGGGCTGGAAATCGCCCCCGGCGTGCTGGAATTCCTCGCGCAGCGGATCTCGACCAACGTGCGCGTGCTCGAAGGCGCGCTGACGCGGCTTTTCGCCTTCGCTTCGCTGGTCGGGCGCGAGATCGACATGGATCTTACGCAGGATTGTCTGGCGGACGTGCTGCGCGCCTCCGAGCGCAAGATCACCGTCGAGGAAATCCAGCGCCGCGTGTCGGAATACTACAACATCCGCCTCAGCGACATGATCGGCCCCAAACGCCTGCGCTCCTATGCGCGGCCGCGGCAGGTGGCGATGTATCTGGCCAAGCAACTGACCAGCCGGTCACTGCCCGAGATCGGGCGGCGTTTCGGCGGTCGCGATCATACCACGGTCATGCACGGGGTACGCCGCATCAAGGAGTTGAAACAGACCGACGGGCAGATCGCCGAGGATGTAGAGATGCTGCGGCGCGCCCTGGAGGCGTGACCCGGCGCGATGCGCGAAAACCATAAGGCCCGGGCCGTTGCGTCCGGCCTCTTGACGGGCCATCATTTCACACCGAGAAATCCATAAAAACCTTGTGTCGGGAAGACAAACCGCTAGGTTGCGCTTCCCGGCCCGGGTCGGCGTACGCGGAGGAACGACAGATATGAAAATCAGCATCGAGCGCGGCGCGCTGCTCAAGGCCGTCTCGCAGGCGCAATCGGTCGTGGAGCGGCGCAATACGATCCCGATCCTGGCCAACGTCCTGATCGAGGCGGAAGGCAATGAGGTGCAGTTCCGCGCCACCGATCTGGATATCGAGGTGGTGGACAAATCTCCGGCACAGGTCGAGCGCGCCGGTGCGACAACGGTCGCGGCGACCACATTGCACGAGATCGTGCGCAAGCTGCCCGATGGCGCGCTCGTGGTGCTGACGGCCGACAGCGCGGCGGGGCGGCTGACCGTCGAGGCGGGCCGCTCGAACTTTTCGCTGGCGACCCTGCCGAAAGAGGATTTTCCGGTGATGGCCTCATCGGAATACGACACCAGCTTCTCGGCCAAGGCGGCGGTGCTGCGGCGGCTGTTCGACAAGTCGAAATTTGCCATCTCGACCGAGGAAACACGCTATTATCTGAACGGCGTCTACATGCATGTCAGCGACAGCGATGGCGGCAAGGTGCTGCGCTGCGTCGCCACCGATGGCCACAGGCTGGCGCGGATCGATGCCGATCTCCCCGACGGCGCGGCCGACATGCCGGGCGTGATCGTGCCGCGCAAGACCGTGGGCGAATTGCGCAAGCTGCTGGAGGATGACGACATGGACATCGCCGTGTCGGTCTCCGAAACCAAGGTGCGTTTCGCCACCCCCGATATCACCCTGACGTCGAAGGTGATCGACGGCACCTTTCCCGACTACACGCGCGTCATCCCGCAGGGAAACACCCGCCGTCTCGAGGTCGACGCGGCGGAATTCGCGCAAGCGGTGGACCGGGTAGCGACGGTATCGTCGGAACGCTCGCGCGCGGTCAAGTTGCAGTTGGAAGAAGACCGGCTGATCCTGTCCGTCAATGCCCCCGACAGCGGCGCCGCAGAGGAAGAACTGGCCGTGGCCTATGGTGACGAGCGTCTCGAAATCGGGTTCAATGCGAAATACCTGCTGGAGATCGCCAATCAGGTGGATCGTGAAAATGCGGTATTCCTGTTCAACTCTTCCGGAGATCCGACGCTCATGCGCGAGGGCAACGACACAAGCGCGGTCTACGTCGTGATGCCCATGCGGGTTTGAATCGCGCGTTCCGCGCGATGCCTCCGGCGGGGGTATTTCGATGAAAGTGGAACCGGGGACAGCTTCACGCTTTCCATTTTCTCCAAATACCCTCCGGGGGGTCCGGGGGGCCGACAGCCCCCCGGCGGTTGCGGATCAGAGCCGCTCGATGGCCAGCGCGATACCCTGGCCGCCGCCGATGCACATGGTGATCAACGCCTTGCCGCCGCCGATCCGTTCAAGCTCGTAAAGCGCCTTGATGGTCAGGATCGCCCCGGTCGCGCCGACCGGATGGCCCAGCGCGATGGCGCCGCCATTGGGGTTCACCTTGGCCGGGTCGAGTCCCAGTTCGTTATTCACCGCCAGCGCCTGTGCGGCAAAGGCCTCGTTGCTTTCGATCACGTCGAAATCCTCCGCGGCGAGTCCGGTGCGCTTTAGCAAATTACGCACCGCGGGCACCGGACCGATGCCCATGACCTCGGGGCGCACGCCGGCATGGGCATAGCCGAGCACCCGTGCCCTTGGCGTCAGCCCCGCCTTTTGCGCCGCTTCGGCCGTTGCCAGAACCATCGCCGCTGCCCCGTCATTGATGCCGCTGGCGTTGCCCGCCGTCACGCTGCCGTCTTTCTGGAAGGCCGGGCGCAGACCGGCCAGGGCTTCGGTCGAGGTCTGTTTGGGATGCTCGTCCACCTTGAATTCGACCGTTTCGCGGCGCTGTTTGACCTCGACGGGAACGATCTGGCTCGTGAAATGCCCGGCCTCGATGGCCGATGCCGCGCGCTGCTGGCTGGTCAGGGCGAATTCGTCCTGCGCCCCGCGCTCGATGCCGTGTTCGCTGGCGACGTTTTCCGCCGTCACACCCATATGGCCGGTGCCGAAGGGGCAGTTCAGCGCCCCCAGCATCATGTCAAGCGCGCGCACATCGCCCATCTTCTGGCCCCAGCGCGCCGACGGGTTGATGAACGGACTGCGTGACATGTTCTCCGCGCCGCCGGCCACGGCGAATTCGGCGTCTCCCAGCATCAGCGCCTGCACCGCCGAGACGATGGCCTGCGCGCCCGATCCGCACAACCGGTTGACGTTCATTGCCGGTGTGCTGTCGGGGATGCCGGCCTGGATCGCCGCAACGCGCGAGAGATACATATCGCGCGGCTCGGTGTTGATGACATGTCCGAACATCACCTGGCCGATCTGGCCGCCCTCGACCCCCGACCGCTCAAGCGCCGCCTTGGTCGCGGTTGCCGCAAGGTCGATGGGCGGGATCGCGGCCAGCGCGCCGCCGAAGGTGCCGATGGCGGTGCGGGCGCCATCCAGAATGACGATATCGCTCATGGGGTGTCTCCTGTTTTCCGGTTACGGGATGCAATCCCGCTTTATTCACACAGAAGCGCAGTGAAATGACAAGGGCGGCAGCCACGTCATTTGGAAAGCCGGGCGCGCGTGCTAGGATTTGTCAAAAGGGGGCCGCTATGAGTTATCTGGATCACGTCCGCGACGTGCTGGCCGAAATCGACGCCGATGGATTGATGAAGCGCGAACGCCTGATCGAGTCGCCGCAGGGCGGGCATATCACGGTCGGCGGGCGCGAACTGCTGAACCTGTGTGCCAACAATTATCTCGGGCTGGCGGACCACCCTGCCCTGATCGGCGCGGCGCGCGACGCGATGGAGCCGCGCGGGTTCGGCATGGCCAGTGTGCGATTCATCTGCGGCACGCAAGACATCCACCGGCATTTGGAGCGGCGTCTGGCGGAATTTCTCGGCACCGACGATTCGATTCTGTACGCCGCCTGTTTCGATGCCAATGGCGGGTTGTTCGAGCCGCTGACCGGACCCGAAGACGCGATTGTCAGCGATGCGCTGAACCATGCCTCGATCATCGACGGCATCCGGCTGAGCAAGGCAAAGCGCTATCGCTACGCCAATTCCGACATGGGCGATCTTGAGGCGAAGTTGCAACAGGCCCGCGCCGATGGGGCGCGGTTCATCGTGATCGCGACTGACGGCGTGTTCAGCATGGATGGCTATCTGGCCAATCTGCCCGAGATCACCCGGCTGGCGCGCGAATATGACGCGCTGGTGATGGTCGATGATTGCCATGCCACGGGGTTCATGGGGCCGAAAGGGGCCGGAACCCCCGCGCATTTCGGCGTGGAGGTGGACATCCTGACCGGCACGCTGGGCAAGGCGCTGGGTGGGGCCATCGGCGGTTACACGGCCGGTCCGCAGCCGGTGATCGACCTTTTGCGACAGCGCTCGCGGCCCTACCTTTTCTCCAATTCACTGCCGCCCTCGATCGTGGCGGCGGGGCTGGCCGCGCTGGATCTGGTCGAGCAGGGTGACGCGCTGCGCCGGCAATTGTTCGACAACACCGGATATTGGCGCGCGGGGCTGGAGCGGCTGGGGTTCGAGCTTCTCCCCGGCGAACATCCCATCGTGCCGGTGATGCTGGGGCAGGCGCAACTGGCGCAGGAGATGGCGACACGGTTGTTCGAGGAGGGTGTCTATGTCGCGGGGTTCTTCTATCCGGTGGTGCCACACGGTCAGGCCCGTATCCGCACGCAGATGAATGCCGCCCTCACCCGCGCGGATCTGGATCGCGCGCTGGACGCGTTCGCCCTGGCCGGTCGTGCGGCGGGGGTACTGGCATGAGCAACGGCATGAGGGCGCTGGTCAAGGCCGAACCGCGCGAAGGGCTGTGGATGCAGGACGTTCCGGTGCCGGAAATCGGCCCCGACGATGTGCTGATCCGTATCAACAAGACGGGGATTTGCGGCACCGACATCCATATCTGGAACTGGGACGAATGGGCCCAAAAGACTGTTCCGGTGCCGCTGGTCACCGGCCATGAATTCGCCGGTGAGATCGTTGAAATCGGCCGCAATGTCGATGATCTGGAAGTCGGCCAGCGATGCAGCGGCGAGGGTCACCTGATCGGCCATCACTCCCGGCAGGCACGGGCCGGCAAATTCCATCTCGACCCGGAAACCCGCGGAATCGGCGTAAACGAGCCGGGGGCGTTTGCCCGGTATCTGCGCCTGCCCGCCTTCAACGTGGTTCCCCTGCCCGACGAGATCAGCGACGATATCGGCGCGATTCTCGACCCGCTGGGCAACGCCGTGCATACCGCGCTGAGCTTCGATCTGGTGGGCGAGGATGTGCTGATTACCGGCGCGGGCCCTATCGGCATCATGGCCGCCGCCGTCGCCCGCCATGTGGGGGCGCGGCACGTGGTGATCACCGACGTGAATCAGGCGCGGCTGGATCTGGCCGCACGGGTTGCCGACGTGGTGCCGGTGAATGTCACGCAGGACGATCTGGCCGCGACCATCGCGCGGTTGAAGATGAAAGAAGGGTTCGACGTCGGGCTGGAAATGTCCGGCAATCAACAGGCAATGGACCAGATGATCGAGGCACTGGTGATGGGCGGGCGGATCGCGCTTCTGGGAATCCCGCCGGGCAAGTCGCCCGTCGATTGGTCACGCATCGTGTTCAAGGCAATCACCATCAAGGGCGTCTATGGCCGCGAGATCTTCGAAACCTGGTACAAGATGATCGCCATGCTGCAGAACGGCCTGGATGTCGGCCCGGTCATAACCCACCGCTTTCCCGCCGCGCGCTTCGAGGACGGGTTTGCGGCGATGAAATCGGGCAAGAGCGGCAAGGTCGTGCTGGACTGGACCTAGGGTTTCAGCGCGACGCGGCCCTTGGCGGTCAACACCCATGCATCGCGCCCTTCGATCACCGCGGGGACCAGCGCGCGGCCATGTCCCGCACCGCCGTCCATGTCGATCCGGTTGCCGAAATGGCACGGCATCTCAAGGGCGGTATGACCGTGTATCACCAGCCACGGATGCGGCGCGGTGTAATCCAGAAACGGGCCGCGGATCCAGATCAGATCGTCGGGGTGCTGTTCCGCCAGAGGTATTTCGGGGCGGATTCCGGCATGGACGAACAGCAGATCGTCGCGTTCGTGATAATAGGGCAAACTGCTCAGGAAATCGCGATGGGCCTGCGGAACCGCTTCGCGTGCAGCTATGAGCAGATCCGACGCAGCCCCGCCAGCGGCGTATTCGACGCCATATGATGTCAGGGTCATGCGGCCGCCGAGACGGGAATGCAGCCAGCCCAGACCGGACTGGATATTGGCATCATGGGTGATGCCCCGATCGAGAAACCGCGCGAACATGTGGTCGTGATTGCCACGCACCACCAGCCAGTCGTGTCCTTCGGTTCGTCCCCGGATCAGCCGCTCGATCACCGCCCGGCTGTCGGGTCCGCGATCCACGAGATCGCCAAGAAACACGATCCCGGCTTCGGGGCCGCCATCGCGGGCAATCAGGTCCAGCGCGTGTTCCAGCTTGTCGGCGTGGCCGTGGATGTCGCCAACGACATAGATCGGTTGCGTGGTCATAGCCTAGGACCTAGCCGGTTTGCGCAGGAATGAAAGACGCCGCCCCGGTCGGGGGCGGCGCGGATCGCATCAGGCGACTTCGAATTGCAGCGGCTTGACCTGCCGGAACATCCCGGTCGCTTCCAGTTTTTTCAGGATCGGGTCGGGCACCGGTTCATCGACGTAAAGCAAGGCGATCGCCTCGCCGCCCTTGTCGGCGCGGCCAAGGGTGAAATTGGCGATGTTGACGCCGTTTTCGCCCATCGTGTTGCCCAGCGTGCCGATGATGCCCGGCATGTCCTCGTTGGTGGTGTATAGCATATGTTCGCCGATTTCGGCATCGATGTTGATGCCCTTGATCTGGATGAACCGTGGCTTGCCGTCGCTGAAAACCGTCCCGGCAATCGAGCGTTCGCGCTTGTCCGTCACCACCGTCAGCTTGATGTAACCGTCGAACGCCCCGGATTTGTCCTGCGTGGTTGTGCTGATTCGGATGCCGCGCTCCTTGGCGAAGACGGGCGCCGAGACGAGATTGATCTCGGGGTTCACCTTTTTCATGATGCCCGCAACAGCCGCGCAATTCAGCGCCCCCTCGTTCATTTCGGACACGGTGCCGTCGTAAAGGATATTGATCGCCTTGATCGGTTCGTCCGTCATCTGGCCGATGAAGGCCCCCAGATGCCCGGCCAGCTTGACCCAGGGACCGATCACCTTGGCCTCTTCGGCCGTCAGCGAGGGCATGTTCAGCGCGTTGGTCACGGCCCCCGTCAGCAGGAAATCCGACATCTGCTCGGCCACCTGAAGCGCGACGTTCTCCTGCGCCTCGGTCGTGGCGGCCCCCAGATGCGGGGTGCAGACGACGTTGGGCAGGCCGAACAGCGGGTTTTCGACCGCCGGTTCCTCGGCGAACACGTCGAACCCCGCCCCGGCGACATGGCCGGATTTCAGCAGTTCGGCCAGCGCCTCCTCGTCCACCAGTCCGCCACGGGCGCAGTTGATGACGCGCACGCCCTTTTTGGTTTTTGCGAGGTTTTCGGCCGACAGGATGTTGCGGGTCTGGTCGGTCAGCGGCACGTGCAGCGTGATGAAATCGGACCGTTTCAGCAAGTCGTCCAGTTCGACCTTTTCGACCCCCATCCGGTTGGCCTTGTCCTGGCCGAGGAACGGATCATAGGCGATCACCTTCATCTTCAGACCCAGCGCGCGGTCGCAGACGATGCCGCCGATATTGCCCGCGCCGATCACGCCCAGCGTCTTGCCGGTCAATTCCACGCCCATGAAGCGCGACTTTTCCCACTTGCCGGCATGGGTCGAGGCGCTGGCCTCGGGGATCTGGCGGGCGACGGCGAACATCAGCGCAATGGCGTGTTCGGCGGTGGTGTTCATGTTGCCGAAGGGCGTGTTCATCACGATCACGCCCTGCTTGCTCGCCGCCTCCTTGTCGATGTTGTCGGTGCCGATCCCGGCGCGACCGATCACCTTGAGGTTGGTGGCATTGCGCAGGATCTTTTCGGTCACCTTGGTGGCGCTGCGGATGGCAAGGCCATCATAATCGCCGATCACCTGCGCCAGCCTTTCCTTGTCCTTGCCAAGGTCGGGTTGAAAATCGACGTCGATGCCGCGATCGCGAAAGATCTGGACGGCGGCCTCCGACAGCTTGTCGGAAATGAGAACTTTGGGAGCCATGTTTGTGGTCCTTGTGAAGGTCGAGGGGAACGGCGGGGTGAACCCCGCCCTACGAAATCTGCGTAGGGCGGGGCTTGGCCCGTCACGCGTTCAGACTGTCGCTGACAGGGCAGAGATTTCCGTATGGAACGCCCATTCGATCCAGGGCAACAGCGCCCGAACGTCCGAGGTTTCCACCGTGCTGCCACACCAGATCCGCAGGCCGGGCGGCGCATCGCGATAGGCGCCGACATCCAGCGCCACGCCCTCGGCCTCCAGCCGCTTTGCCACCGCCTTGGCAAAGGCCGCGCCGTCACGGATCCGGGCGTCGGTGAATTTCAGGCAGACGCTGGTGGTTGACCGGGTCGCGTCGTCCTCGGCCAGATTGGCGATCCAGTCGCGCGTCTCGCAGAATTCCCACACCGCGCGCGCATTGGCGTCGGCCCGCGCGATCAGCCCCGCCAACCCACCGACCGAGCGCGCCCAGTCGAGGGCCTGCAGGTAATCCTCGACGCACAGCATCGACGGCGTGTTGATGGTCTCGCCCCGGAAAATCCCCTCGATCAGCTTGCCGCCCTTGGTCAGGCGAAAGATCTTGGGCAGCGGCCACGACGGCGTGTAGCTTTCCAGCCGCTCGACCGCGCGGGGCGACAGGATCAGCATGCCATGCGCCGCCTCGCCACCCAGCACCTTCTGCCAGGAGAACGTGGTCACATCCAGCTTGTCCCACGGCAGGGACATGGCAAACGCCGCGCTGGTCGCGTCGCACAGGGTCAACCCGGCCCGATCTGCCGGAATCGCCGCGCCGTCCGGCACCCGCACGCCCGAAGTCGTGCCGTTCCAGGTGAAACAGACATCGCTGTCCCAATCGACGCCCGCCAGATCGACGATCTGCCCGTAGTCGGCGGTCTTGACCGTGGCCTTCAGCTTCAACTGCTTGACCGCGTCCGTCACCCAACCCGAGCCAAAACTCTCCCATGCCAGCATCTCGACCGGACGTTCGCCCAGCAGGTTCCACATCGCCATCTCGAATGCCCCGGTATCCGAGGCCGGAACGATGCCGATGCGGTAGTCGGATGGGACCCCAAGCACGTCGCGGGTTTCCTCGATCGCCGCCGACAGCTTTGCCTTGCCGACGGCAGCACGATGCGAGCGCCCCAAGGGCGCTTCGGCCAGCCTGTCAAGATCGAACGAGGGATATTTGGCACAAGGGCCGGAGGAAAAACGCGGATTGGCCGGCCGCGTCGCCGGTATTTCTACACTCATTTGCTACCCTTCCAGATAAGCGCCCCTCGTTGGGGAGGGGTGTCCCACAGACAGAAATACGCTCACGCCGGAAAAACAGCAACAGATAGATGCGACCGCAGCGCAGAAAAATGCGCGACAATGCTGGAGCGCAATTTTTCCGATCGGCACAATCCCGACACAGGACGCGACACGCATGACGTCCGTCGCGCGCAGTTCCCGCGAATCCTCGCTCTCGAACTGTAACCCGCGAGTGAGGAACGGCCCGGCAAGCCAAGGGCTTTCGTTGATCTTGACGAGATCGACGTGGTGCGGGTGAAGGGACTTGAACCCCCACGCCTTGCGGCGCCAGAACCTAAATCTGGTGCGTCTACCAATTCCGCCACACCCGCACGCCACCGCCGGCATCGCCGGCGGGTCGACGCGTCATAGCAAAGCCTCTCGATCGTTGCGAGAGGGAAATTGCGCGCCGCGCGACGGTGAACGTGGGCGGGTAATGCCGATTACGTCAGCCGGCGCAGAACCTGCGGCAGCGTTTCGGGGATGTCCTCGGCGATCAGGCCGGGGCCGAATTCGCGGGCGCATTCCACGTGCAGCCAAGCGGCTGACTGCGCGGCCTGCAGCGGGTCGTCGGCGCGCGCCAGCAGGCCGGTGATGAACCCGGCCAGCACGTCCCCCGCCCCGGCCGTCGCAAGCCATGGCACCGCGCGTTCCTGCCGGGCGGAGTTGACGACGCAGCGTCCGTCGGGGGCCGCGATTACCGTGTCCGGCCCCTTCAGCAGCACCACGCAGCTCGCCCTTGAAGCTGCCGCGCGGGTGGAATCGACGCGCGACCAGGCCGGTCCGGTCGTCGCGGGCGCGGACAGCTTTTCGGCGATGTCGGGGAACAGGCGGGCGAACTCGCCGTCATGCGGGGTCAGGACGCAGCTTTCGTGCAGCCGGTCGAACAGCTCCTGCGGGGCGTGCGCAAATGCCGTCAACGCGTCCGCATCCAGAACGCAACTTCTGCTGGCAGCCAGAGCCACGGGAACCAGATCGCGCGCCCGGTCGATGCCCAGCCCCGGCCCCAAACAAAGCGCGTTGATCCGCGCATCCTCCAGCACCCGGCCCAGCGCATCGCCATCATCGGCGCGTTGCAGCATCAGCGCGGTGATCTGGCTTGCCACCTCTTGCTGCGCCGCGCCAGGAACACCCAGCGTGACCAGCCCCGCACCGATGCGAAGCGCCCCGCGCGCCGCCAGCCGCGCCGCGCCGGTGCGTCCCGCGCCGCCCGACAGGATCAGCGCATGTCCGTGAGTATATTTGTGGGCGGTGGTGTTCTTGCCAAGGCGTTGTGGAGAGCACGCGGCCTCGCGCACCAACCTCGTGTCGCCCGGCAGCGCGTCCAGATCGAGGCCGATTGCCTTGACGACGACCTTGCCGGACAACGCGCTGCCCTGCGCAAGGCGGTGGCCCAGCCGCGGACGCGCGAACGTCACGGTCATGTCGACGGGCGACAAGGGCAAAGCGGAACCGTCCAGCCCGACCAAAAGCCGTCCACTGTCCGAGCATAGCCCGGAGGGCATATCCACGGCCACGACGCGCGTCGCTCCGCGCCCGCTGCGCATCGTCGCGACCTGACCGAGGATCTGCGCCAGCGTTTCATCCAATGGCCGCGACAGGCCGGTTCCGAACAACGCGTCCAGCACCAGATCGGGGCACAGCGCCGCCAGGTCCGGCACAGAGGTCAGGGGCCGCACCGTGCCCATGGCGGTCCAGCGTGCGCAATTCCGTGCGGCGTCGGGGGGCAGCTTCTCGGCGTCGCCGTACAGGAACAGATCGACCCGCCAGCCGCGCTCGCGCAGCAGCCGCGCCACGACGAACCCGTCGCCGCCATTGTTGCCCGGCCCGCAGAGCACGACGGCGTGACGTGGTGCTTGCGCCAGCGCGGACCACTCAGCGAACACCGCATCAACGACGCCCTGCCCGGCGCGCTCCATCAATTCCAGCCCCGTCGCCTGGCCGCGGTCGATGGCGGCATTTTCGATGGCGCGCATCTGCGCCGCGCTCAGCAATTCGCTCATGTGTCGCCCTCACTTGGTCATTGCCAAAAAAACCGGCGCGATGCATAAAACCGGCGCAGCCCGCCCGTTTATGGCTTCGCATCATCCTGAACGATTGTCACCGCGCGCGATAAATGGTCTGTGCCCGTCAAATCCCGCCGTCAGGAGCCTGGCCATGAAAAAGATCGAAGCCATCATAAAGCCCTTCAAGCTGGACGAGGTCAAGGAAGCGCTTCAGGACGTCGGCGTGCAGGGTCTGAGCGTGATCGAGGTCAAGGGGTTCGGACGCCAAAAGGGCCATACCGAACTGTATCGCGGCGCCGAATATGTGGTCGATTTCCTGCCCAAGGTGAAGATCGAGGTGGTGCTGGACGACGATCAGGTCGAGGCCGCAATAGATGCGATCGTCGACGCCGCGCGCACCGACAAGATCGGCGACGGCAAGATATTCGTCAGCCCCGTCGAACAGGCGATCCGTATCCGTACCGGCGAGTCCGGCATCGACGCCCTGTAAACAACCGCATTCCCAAAGGAAGGACTCACCCATAATGAGCACCGAAGCGATTCTTCAGCAGATCCGCGACGAAGACATAGAATTCGTCGATATACGCTTTACCGACCCGCGCGGCACCCTGCAGCACATGACCCTTGTCGCCGATCTGGTGGACGAGGATTTCATCGAGGAGGGGTTCATGTTCGACGGCTCGTCCATCGCCGGGTGGAAATCCATCGAAGCCTCGGACATGAAGCTGCTGCCCGACACCGAAAGCGCCTATGTCGATCCGTTCTATGCCGAAAAGACCCTGTGTATCCACTGCACCGTGGTCGAACCCGACACCGGCGAACCCTATGCGCGCGATCCGCGCGGCACCGCCCAGAAGGCCGAGGCCTATCTGATCGCCAGCGGCATCGGCGATACCGCCTATTTCGGCCCCGAGGCCGAGTTCTTCCTGTTCGACGACGTACGGTTTTCCACGACCATCAACAAGGTATCCTACGAGGTGGACGCGACGGATGGATCCTGGAACACCGACACCGAGTACGAGATGGGCAATATGGGCCACCGCCCGGGGCTGAAGGGCGGCTATGTCCCGGTCAACCCGGTGGACGAATCCCAGGATCTGCGCTCGGAAATGCTCAGCACGATGAAGCGGCTGGGCATGAAAGTGGACAAGCACCACCACGAGGTCGCCTCGTGCCAGCATGAGTTGGGGCTGCTGTTCGGCACGCTGACCACGCAGGCCGACGAGATTCAGAAATACAAGTACGTCATCCACAACGTCGCCCATGCCTATGGAAAGTCGGCAACCTTCATGCCCAAGCCGATCAGCGGCGACAACGGCAGCGGCATGCATGTGAACATGTCGATCTGGAAGGACGGCAAGCCGCTGTTCGCCGGCGACCGCTATGCCGATCTGAGCCAGGAAGCGCTGTACTTCATCGGCGGTCTCCTGCAACACGCCAAGGCGCTGAACGCCTTCACCAACCCGACCACGAACAGCTACAAGCGGCTGGTGCCGGGGTTCGAGGCGCCTGTCCTGCGGGCCTATTCCGCGCGCAACCGGTCGGGCTGCATCCGTATTCCGTGGGCGGAATCGCCCAAGGCCAAACGGGTCGAGGCGCGCTTTCCCGATCCCGCCGCCAACCCCTATCTGTGCTTTGCCGCGCTGTTGATGGCCGGTCTGGACGGGATCAAGTCGCGGATCGACCCCGGCGAGGCGATGGACAAGAACCTTTACGATCTGCCCGCCGAGGAACTGGCCGGCATCCCCACCGTCTGCGGCTCGCTGCGCGAGGCGCTGGACGAGCTGGAAACCAATGGCGAATTCCTGCTGGCGGGGGATGTGTTCACCCGCGACCAGATCGACGGCTATATCCGGCTGAAACGCGCGGAACTGGAGCGGTACGAGATGACGCCCCATCCGGTCGAATTCGCGATGTATTACAGCTGCTGAGTGCCCGATCCCGGCGTTGCGCGTGTGGCCGCGCCGGGGATTTGGGTATTTGGAACCAGAAAGAAGCAGGGGTTTTGACATCCGGGGCAGTGTTTTCTACGCTGCCCCGGGGAATGGAGGTGTGCGCATGTCTGACGATATCGGAGGGTCCGAACCCTGTTTCGCCCATAATCTGGTCGATGGGCAACCGGTCGATCCGCAAGCCGCGAAGGATGTGGCGCAGTTCCGTCGGGGCGAACGCGCGCGCCTTTACGAGTTGCGCCGCGCGACCTCGCAGGCCGACAATGCGCGGATGGCCGAGGTGGTGGGTGAAGAACTCGACCGCCTGATCGGGCCGCCGGAGGGACGCACCATCGCGGCCTACTGGCCGATCCGGGGCGAACTGGACCTGCGCGCCTGGATGAAACGGGCACACGAGGCGGGCGCGAAGATCGTGCTGCCGGTGGTGCTGGAAAAGGCGCAGCCGCTGATATTTCGCCCCTGGGCGCCGCGCTGCAAGATGGAACGCGGCGTCTGGAACATCCCGGTGCCATCCGAGGGCGAGGCGGTGCAGCCCGATATCGTCATCTCTGCCGTGCTGGGGATCGATGAAGAGCTTTACCGCCTTGGCAATGGCGGCGGCTTCTACGACCGCACGCTGGCGGCAATGGATACCCTGCCATGGGTGATCGGCGTCGGGCAGCCCTTTGCGCGGATGAAAAGCATCTTTCCCATGCCCTGGGACATTCCGATGCGGACGGTGATTCTGGGCGATGGCACGGTCGAAGGCGATGTCCCTGCCTGATGTCGTTCGGTAAATGAGGCTGCCATGACGAGCGAACGCATCACATTCACCCGCCATTCCGGCGAAGAACTGGCCGCGCGGCTGGATCTGCCCGATGGTCCGGTTCTGGCCACCGCGCTGTTCGCGCATTGCTTTACCTGTTCCAAGGACATCGCCGCCGCGCGCCGCATCGCAGGACGGCTGGCGGCGATGGGCATTGCGGTTCTGCGGTTCGATTTCACCGGGCTGGGCCATTCGGAGGGCGAGTTTTCCAACACCTCGTTCAGTTCCAACGTGGCCGATCTTGTGGCGGCCTGCGAATATCTGACATCACGCGACATGGCGCCGGCGCTGCTTATCGGTCATTCGCTGGGCGGCGCGGCGGTCCTGCGCACGGCCAAGCGGATCGCGGGGGTCAAGGCGGTGGTGACGCTGGCCGCGCCCTTCGATCCGGCGCATATCACGCGGAATTTCGCCGCCCATCTGCCCGAGATCGAAGAACGCGGACAGGCCGAGATCTGTCTGGGCGGCCGCCCCTTCGTCATCACCCGCGAGTTCATCCGCGATATTTCCGCCGGAAATCTCGAAGCCACGATCCGTGGTCTGGATGCCGCGCTGTTGGTGATGCATGCCCCCAGGGACGACGTCGTGAGCATCGACAACGCCACGCGGATCTTCGTCGCCGCAAAACATCCCAAGAGCTTTGTCACGCTGGACGATGCCGATCACCTGATCTCGCGCGCGGGCGATGCCGAATACGCGGCCGACGTGATCGCCGCCTGGGTGGGGCGGTATATCGACCTGACCCTGCCGGCCCCGCCGCCCGGCGCGCCCGAGGGGATCGTGCGCGTCTCCGAGGCGGACCCCGAAGGGTTCCTGCAGGACGTGCAGTCCGGCCCCGACCATCACCTTCTGGCGGATGAGCCGGCGGCGTTTGGCGGAACCGACAGGGGGCTGTCGCCCTATGGGCTGCTGGCCGCTGGCTTGGGGGCCTGCACCTCGATGACCATCCGCATGTATGCGCGGCGCAAGGGCTGGGCGCTGCACCATGTCAGCGTCGATGTCAGCCACGCCAAGGTCCATGCGCAGGACGCCGACGACAGCGGCCGCATCGACCGGTTCGACAGGGTGATCCGGCTGGAGGGCGATCTGGACGACGACCAGCGCGCGCGGCTGCTGGCGATCGCGGACAGATGCCCGGTTCATCGCACGCTGGAGCATGGCGCGACGATCGACACGCGGCTGGAACCGGACGCCTGAGCCGCCTCCTGCCTTGTGGCACCGCGCGCGGCGGTCTATGACGCGGCGCAACTCCATCACGAAAGGTGCTGTTGCCGATGATCCCCCGCTATTCCCGCCCCGACATGGTCGCCATCTGGTCGCCCGAGACCAAGTTCCGCATCTGGTTCGAGATCGAGGCCCATGCCTGCGACGCCATGGCCGAGCTTGGCGTGATCCCGCGCGAGAATGCGCAAGCGGTATGGAAAGCGAAAGACGTCGAATTCGATGTCGCCCGCATCGACGAGATCGAAGCGGTGACGAAACACGATGTCATCGCCTTTCTGACCCATCTTTCCGAGATCGTCGGCAGCGACGCGGCGCGGTTCGTGCATCAGGGCATGACCAGTTCCGATGTGCTGGACACCACCTTCAACGTGCAACTGGTGCGCGCCGCCGACATCCTGATCGCGGATATGAAGGATCTGCTGGCCGCCCTGAAACGCCGCGCTTACGAGCACAAGGACACGGTGCGTATCGGGCGCAGCCACGGGATTCACGCCGAACCGACCACGATGGGCCTGACCTTTGCGCGCTTTTACGCCGAGATGGAGCGCAACCTGAACCGTTTGGAAAAGGCGCGCTACGAGGTCGCCACGGGGGCGATTTCCGGGGCGGTGGGGACGTTCGCCAATATCGACCCCCGCGTCGAGGAGCATGTCTGCGCGCAGATGGGGCTGGAGCCCGAGCCGATCAGCACGCAGGTCATTCCGCGCGACCGGCATGCGGCCTTCTTTGCCGCGCTGGGGGTCGTCGCCAGCAGCATCGAGAATATCGCCATCGAAATCCGCCACATGCAGCGCACCGAAGTTCTGGAAGCCGAGGAATTCTTCAGCGCCGGGCAGAAGGGCAGCAGCGCGATGCCGCACAAGCGCAACCCGGTGCTGACCGAGAACCTGACCGGGCTGGCCCGGCTGGTGCGCATGGCGGTGGTTCCTGCGATGGAGAACGTCGCCCTCTGGCACGAGCGGGACATTTCCCATTCCAGCGTCGAGCGCAATATCGGCCCCGATACCACGATCACGCTGGATTTCGCGCTGGCCCGCCTGACGCAGGTGGTGGACAAGCTGGTGATCTATCCCGACAACATGCTGGCGAACCTGCACAAGTTCCGCGGATTGGTGATGTCGCAACGGGTGCTGCTGGCCCTCACCCAGGCGGGTGTATCGCGCGAGGATGCCTATACGCTGGTGCAGCGCAACGCGATGAAGGTGTGGGAAGACGACAAGGATTTCAAGACCGAACTTCTGGCCGACGCGGACGTCACCGCCGCGCTCAGCCCCGCCGAAATCGAGGAAAAGTTCGATCTCGGCTATCACACGAAACATGTGGATACGATTTTCAGGCGTGTCTTCGGGGAGTGATGTGTCCCTGTCGGTCGTGCTGGCGTTTCGGCCCGTTTTCAGCGGCCGGATGTCCGCACGACCGGCCTGATCCGTAAAACCGGCGCGGCGGGCTCAGAGCCGGCGCAGGCGGATCACCACATCGACCGACGCGATTTCCGCGCCCTCAGGCGCTTGCGGCAGGCCGCTGATGCGCAGTTTCTCGGAGGGCGCATCGCTCAACCGGCCCTCGTCTTCCCAGTAGAAATGCGGGTGGTCATGGGTATTGGTGTCGAAATAGCTTTTCGCGCCATTCACCGTCACCTCCTGCATCAGCCCAGCGGCGCAGAAGGCGCGCAAGGTGTTGTAGACCGTGGCGAGCGAAACCGCCGCGCCGCAATCGCGCGCCGCCTCGAACAGGCTTTCGGCGGTGACGTGGCGATGTTTGCCATCGCCCACCAGCAGTTCGGCCAAGGCCACACGCTGGCGGGTCGGGCGCAGATCGGCCTTGCCCAACCATGTGGTTGCGGTTTTCGTCGGACAGTCGGTCATCGGGATCTCTGTATTGGCCATGACGTCAATATAGGATGTGAGGGGGGCAAGTTTCAAATGAAATTCATTCGCAACCCTGCATCATGGCGCCGCAGCGACCGGCGACCTTGCAGGACGCCCGAGTGCAATGCTAGACGAAACGGAATGCGCGAAACGAGCAAGGCAGGAGAGCACGCCAGATGGCCCCATACCCCAGCAGCTTTGACAAGGACGACTTGTTGAAATGCGCCCGCGGCGAACTGTTCGGCCCCGGCAACGCGCAACTGCCCGAACCGCCGATGCTGATGATGGACCGCATCACCGAGATCAGCGGCGATGGCGGCAGCCACGGCAAGGGCCATGTCGTGGCCGAGTTCGACATCCATCCCGACCTGTGGTTCTTTGAGTGCCATTTTCCCGGCAACCCGATCATGCCCGGCTGTCTGGGGCTGGACGGGCTGTGGCAATTGACCGGGTTCAACCTCGGGTGGCGGGGCTGGCAGGGGCGCGGATATGCGTTGGGCGTGGGCGAGGTCAAGCTGACCGGCATGGTTCGCCCCGACCGCAAGATGCTGACATATTACGTCGATTTCACCAAGGCGGTGCAGACGCGCCGGTTGACCATGGGTGTGGCGGATGGCCGGGTCGAAGCCGATGGCGATGTGATCTATCAGGTGAAGGACATGAAGGTGGCCCTGTCCGAAAGCTGAGCGCGATCGACAGGCAATCGTCGGAAAACCGAATACAGGAGAACGCAAATGCGTCGCGTCGTCGTCACCGGTCTGGGGATCGTCTCCTCCATCGGGAACAACAGCCAAGAGGTTCTGGCCGCGTTGAAAGAAGGCCGCTCGGGCATCGAAGCCAGCGCCGAAATGGCGGAACACGGCTTTCGCAGCCGCGTCGCCGGCACGCTGAAGATTGACCCGTCCGAGCATGTGGACAAGCGCACGCTGCGCTTCATGGGACCGGGGGCGGCCTATGCGCATATCGCGATGGCCGAAGCGATTGGCGATGCCGGGCTGGAAGAGGGCGATATCGTCAACCCGCGCACTGGCCTTGTCGCCGGGTCCGGCGGGCCATCGACCAGCGCCATGTTGGCGGCGCATCAGACCGTGCTGAAAACCGGCGCGACCAAGCGGATCGGGCCGTTCGCCGTTCCCAAGTGCATGTCCTCGACCATCAGCGCCAATCTGGCGACCGCCTACAAGATCAAGGGCATCAATTATTCCATCACCTCCGCCTGTTCGACCAGCCTGCATTGCATCGGCAACGCGGCCGAGCAGATCATGCTGGGCAAGCAGGACGTGATGTTCGCCGGTGGCGGCGAGGAACTGGACTGGACCCTGTCCTGCCTTTTTGATGCGATGGGCGCGATGTCGTCCAAATACAACGACACGCCCGAGCGCGCCAGCCGCGCGTTCGACGCCGGGCGCGACGGGTTCGTGATCTCGGGCGGTGGCGGTATCGTCGTTCTCGAGGAACTGGAACACGCCCGCGCGCGCGGTGCGAAAATCTACGCCGAGGTGACGGGTTACGCGGCCACCAGCGACGGGCACGACATGGTTGCCCCCAGCGGTGAAGGCGGTGAACGGGCCATGCGCCTGGCGCTGGAAACCCTGCCCGAGGGGCGCCGCGTCGGCTATATCAACGCCCACGGCACCAGCACGCCGGTGGGCGACGTGGGCGAGGTCGAGGCGGTGCGCCGCGTGTTCGGTCAGGGTCAGACCCCGCCGATCAGTTCCACCAAGTCGATGACCGGTCATGCGCAGGGCGCCGCTGGTGCGCTTGAGGCGATTTTCAGCCTGCTGATGCTGGAACATGATTTCATCGCGCGCTCGATCAATGTGGAAACGCTGGACCCTGCGCTGGATCCGTCCGAAATCGCGCTGGAGACGGTGGAAAATGCCGGTCTGGACAGCGTGATGACCAACAGTTTCGGCTTTGGCGGCACCAATGGTTCGATGATCCTCTCGAAATTTCAGGGATAACAGCAGATGTCAGAACCATTGAAGGGAAAGCGCGGCCTGATCATGGGGGTCGCCAACGACCGTTCCATCGCGTGGGGCATTGCCCAGGCCATGCACGCGGCGGGGGCGGAACTGGCCTTTACCTATCAGGGCGACGCGTTCGGCAAGCGGCTGGAACCGCTGGCGGCCAGCGTGGGTTCCGATTTCACGGTCGATGTCGACGTGACCGACGACGCATCGCTGGACGCCGCTTTTGCCGCGCTGGCCGAACGCTGGGCGAGCATTGATTTCCTCGTCCATGCCATCGCATTTTCCGACAAATCCGAACTCACGGGGCGGTTCCTGAACACCAGCCGCGCCAATTTTCGTAATTCGCTTGAAATCAGCGCCTATTCCTTCATCGAGGTCGCCCGCCGCGCGCATCCGCTGATGGTGGAAAACGGCGGCACGCTGCTGACGCTGACCTATCAGGGCAGCAATCAGGTCATGCCGAATTACAACGTGATGGGCGTGGCCAAGGCGGCGCTGGAATCCGCCACGCGGTATCTTGCGAACGACCTCGGCCCCGAAGGCATCCGCGTCAACGCGATTTCTCCGGGACCGATGCGCACATTGGCGGGCGCCGCGATCGGCGGGGCCCGCAAGACCTACAAGTTCACCGAGCGCAACACGCCCCTGCGCGCGAATGCCTCGCTCGAAGCGGTGGGCGGCACCGCAGTCTGGCTGGCTTCGGATGCCGGAGCCTGCACCACCGGCGAAATCGTGCGCGTCGATGGCGGCTATCACATTCTCGGGATGCCGCAGCCCGAATCGATGTGACGCGCCCCGCCTGCGGCGGCGGGGCGATCGCGGTTCAGGCGACTTCGACCAGTTCGATGTCGAACCGCAGATCCTGGCCGGCGAGCGGATGGTTGGCATCCAGCGTCACCTCGGATTCGGCCACGTCCACCACGGTCACGGGCATCACCTGCCCCTCGGGCGTCTGCATCTGCAATTGCGTGCCGACCTCAAGCGGGATTTCCGCCGGGATACCCTCGCGCGGGACCGCCTGGCGCATCTCGGGGTTCACGGGGCCATAGGCCTCGTCGCAAGGCACTTCGACGGTCTTTTTCTCGCCCACTGCCATGCCCGGCATCGCGCCGTCGAGTCCGGGAATGATCTGGCCCGATCCCACCTGGAACTCCAGCGGATCGCGCCCTTCGGAACTGTCGAACTTGGTGCCATCCTGAAGGGTTCCGGTATAATGAATGCGCACGGTGTCGCCGGTTTTGACCTCGGTCATGAAAACTCCAATCTGTCTGGGGGGTGCGTGAATTGAAAAGGCCGCGTATCTGCGCGGGTGCTTTCGAGACGCACAAGGTAATCATTCATTCGTCGATGTAAACCCGCCCCCCTTTCGGCATCATCCGCGTTGTGCGACTGTCGCGCCGACCCAAGCGAAAGGAACGCCATGACGATCGACAGCGACGGCTTGTGCCTCATCGACCGCGCACTCCTTGCGGCTTTTGCGTGATGGCATATTTCACCACCGGCGACGGGCTGTCGCTTTATTACGAGGACCACGGCGACGGCCCTGCCGTGCTGTGCCTTGCAGGGCTGACCCGCAACAGCCGCGATTTCGATCTTCTGGCGCCGCATCTGCCGGACATACGACTGATCCGCATGGATTATCGCGGGCGGGGCCAATCCGATCACGACCCGGATCACGGCAATTACAACGTGATGCGCGAGGCGCAGGATGTCGTGGAGCTGCTTGACCATCTGGAGCTGGAGCGTGTCGTGACCTTGGGCACGTCGCGCGGCGGGCTGATCGCCATGGCGCTGGCCGCGACCCATCGGGATCGTCTGGCTGGTGTCGTTCTGAACGATGTCGGCCCGGTGCTGGCCGAGGACGGGTTGGCGCGCATTCTGGATTACGTCGGGCGGCGTCCCACGGCAAAGACCCACGAACAGGCCGCCGAAACCATGATGATCGTGCTGGGGCAGGATTTTCCCGGCATCTCGCGCGACGTCTGGCTGGCGCAGTCCCGCGCGCAATATCGCGAAACCGGCGACGGGCTGGAGCTGCGCTATGATCCGCATCTGCGCGATGCTCTGATCGCGCAGGCGGAAACCGGAGAGACGCCCGACCTCTGGCCGCTCTTCGACGCGTTGGAACCGCTGCCGGTCGGCGTGATCCGGGGCGCGAATTCGGACATTCTGGATTCGATGACCGTGGTTCAGATGGAGGCGCGCCATCCGGGTCTGATCACCGCCACCGTGCCGGACCGGGGGCATGTGCCGTTTCTGGATGAGCCGGAATCGCTGGACGTCATCACCCGCGTGATCGACGCCGCGACATGAGCGATCTCGCCATGATCGAGGCCGCCGCCGCGCGGCTGGAGGGCCATGCAAGGCGCACTCCGCTGCTGTCCTCGCCCTTTCTGGACGACATCGCGGGTCGCCGGGTTCTGGTCAAGGCCGAGTGCCTGCAACATACCGGCAGCTTCAAGTATCGCGGCGCGTGGTCGGCGCTGTCAGCCCTGCCTGATGAAACCCGCGCGCGCGGCGTCATCGCGTTTTCCAGCGGCAATCACGCGCAGGGCGTGGCGCTGGCCGCGCGCCAGCTTGACGTTCCGGCAGTGATCATCATGCCGCGCGATGCACCGGACCTGAAGATCGCCAACACCCGCGCCCTTGGCGCCGAGGTGGTGCTTTATGACCGCGCGAGCCAAGACCGGGACGCGATCGGCAAACACGTGGCCGCCGAGCGTGATCTGACCCTGATCCGCCCCTTCGACGATGCGCAGGTGATCGCCGGGCAGGGCAGCGTCGGCCTTGAGATCGCGGCGCAGGCCGGCGCCGCAGGGATCGGGATCGCCGATGTCCTGGTCTGCTGCGGCGGCGGCGGACTGACCTCGGGCATCGCGCTGGCGCTGGAGGGTCACGCGCCCGGTTTGCGCGCCCGCCCGGTCGAACCCGAGGGGTTCGATGACACCGCCCGCTCGCTCGCCGCGGGAGAGATCCGCGCCAACGCACCGGGCCGCGTATCAATTTGCGATGCCATCGTGACGCCGCAACCGGGACGGCTGACATTTCCGGTCATGCGGCGGCTGTGCGGTCCCGGTCTGGCGGTCAGCGACGAACAGGCGCAGCGCGCCATGGCGCTGGCCTTTGCCCGGCTGAAACTGGTGCTGGAACCGGGCGGCGCGGTGGCGCTGGCGGCGGCGCTGTTCCAGCCCCAGGCGGTCGCGGGGGATGCCGTGATCGTCGTGGCGTCAGGCGGCAATGTCGATGGCGGGGTGTTCACGCAGGCGCTGGACCGCTTCGCCCCCTGAGCGCCGGGTTTGTCACTCTGCGGCCTGCGTGCCCACGTCCAGCAAAGCAGGATCGATGCCGCGTTTCGTGGCGCTTTCGCGCACCGCGTCCTGTATCGCCTTACTGCGACGCAACAGACGCCGGAACCGCGCCTCGTCCAGCACCAGAAGGGTCGTGGGCGCTATGGCGCGCGCCTGGGTGCGGCGGGGGCGCTGCATCAGGATCGCCGTCTGGCCGAACATGTCACCCCGCCCCAGACGCCAGGTGTGGTTCGCGGTTTCCAGTTCAACCGCGCCGGTGGCGATGAAAAAGACGCTTTTCGCAGTATCGTCCCGATGCATGATCATCTCGCCCGCGTTGATATACCGCGTGACCAGGGACCGGCCCAGGCGGCGCAGGGCGCTGTCGTCCATGTCGGAAAACAGCGGAAACTGACGCACCAGCGCCGCCTTTTGCACCGCCAGATCCAGCTTGGGGCGGTGCTCGGCAGCATGGCGGCGCCGCGCGATGTCCTGCGCCAGTTCGGTGTGCAACTCGTCCCCGATCAGCCCGTCCTGATGCAGGTGGTCGTATTCGCGCTCCTCCAGACGCAGGGCGGTGCGGCGAATGAAGCGGCGTTCCAGCTCCTCGGCATAGCCGGGATATTGCAGGCGCAGCCCTTCCAGCGCCTTTTCCACCGCCTCCATCCGGCGGCTCAGCAACTCATGCAGCAATTCGGCGACGCGGCGGCCGTGGATGCGACGGATGCGCCCGTCGATGAAGCCGTGCAGGTCGCGCAGCACCAGACGTTGCGACAGCAGCAATTCGAACCGGTCCGCGGTCATCAGCGCCAGCGGCGCGGAGATGTGCAGCCGGTTGTGCAGGATCAGCGCCAGTTGGAAACCGGGACCATAGGCAAAGCTGCGCCGTGCCGCGCGCTGATAGCCTGTGCGCCCGCCGTTGCGGGCTGCCTCGATCAGGCGGTCGGCCTCGGACAGGACCCGGTCGGACAGCCGCGACGAGATCGTGCGCTCCCGGAACAACGACAGGATCGTTTCCCGCTCGGCCCCGGCCAGCGCGATCAGGCCCAGCGTGACCCGGTCGCGGTCGAGAATCTCGGCATTGTCCTCGGCCGCCCGCACGGCGGCGTTCAGGCGGGCGCCGAAACGTTTGGCCTCGGAGCGGACGGTGTCATGGGTGAGCGCATAGTTTTCCGTTGTCTTGGCCAGATCCTCGCGCACGGTCTGAAGCGCGACGGCGATGACCTGGTTGGACAGCGCCCGATCCAGCGGCGACAGCTTGTCCAGCCCCAGCCAGTTGATCATCCAGCGCAGCGTCGTCCCCTGCACCAGCAGCGTGAACAGCGCAAAGCCGGTCGCGACGATCCCGACCACACGCTTGACGTCCACGGGAATACGGAAACTCTCGGTCACCGCCAGCGCCAGCGCCAGCGTGACGGCACCGCGCAGACCGCCCCACATCATCGCCACGCGATAGGGGCGTTCGACCACCGGCGACAGGCCAAGCGCCGTGAGCAGCGGCAGCAGCCCGTAAAGGATGATCGCCCGTGCCACGATTGCCGCGACGACCACGATCCCGATCAGCAACAAATCGTTCAGCCGCAGATCTTCCATCACCCGCGGGATCAGCAAAGCGGCCAGAATGAAGATCAGCGCGCCCGCCCAATGCGCCAGCAGGTCCCAGACTTCGCGCAGGTTCTGCCATGCGGCGGGCGGCAGGCGACCGGGGCCGGTCAGTTGCAGCGTCATCGCCGCCACCACCACCGCGATCACGCCCGACGCGCCGATGGTCTGCTCGGCACCGATAAAGGCGAGATAGGGCAAGGCGACGGAAATCGAGATCTGGGCCATTTCATAGCTTTTGACCAGGGCCATCAGCCAGACCGCGATCCGCGCCGCCACCCAGCCCACCAGCATCCCGCCGAACAGCAGCAGCGGAAACCGCCCCAAGGCGGTGCTGAAGGTCGGGTCGGGCACACCGGCCATCACCAGTTCGATGAAGACGCCGAACAGCGCGATCGCCGCGGCATCGTTCAGCAGGCTTTCGCCCTCGATCATCCGCGCCAGCCGCCGCGGCGCCGAGATCGAGCGGAACACGCCGACGACCGCCGACGGATCGGTCGTGGACACGATGGAGCCGATCAGCAGGCATACCGCCAGAGGCAGGGTCGTGGCCCAGGACAGCGCATACCCGACCACCAGCGTGGCGACGATCACGGCAATGACCGCCATCACCAGGATCGGCACCCAGTCATCCGCCATGCGCCGCAGGTTCAGCCCCAGCGTGACCTGAAAGATCAGCGTCGGCAGAAAGACATAGAGAAAAACGTTGGAGCGGATCGGCAGCGCCAGAATGGCCTCGGCGACGGGATTAAGCACGTCAACGAAATCCGTGCCAAGAACGAACAGCGCCGCAGCCCCGATCAGGATGCCCAACACCGCCAGGATCACGATATACGGCAGCCGCATCCGCGCCGCCAGCGGCTCGGCCAGCCCCAGCACCAGAAACAGCGAGGAAATGATTGTCGCGATCAGAACGATGTCCATACGTCCGATCTAACCCAAGTCTGGCGCGGGCGGAATCGCAATTTGGCGCAGAATCAGACGCTTTACCCCAATAACAGGAGAAATGCGTCCCGTCCCAATGCATCCCGGTCGCCCGAGACGCGGGAACATGTCGCGCAGACACGTCCCCGCATTTTGATCACTCGGCCTCTTGCCACGCGCAGTTGCCCTGAAACTCGTCCTCGCCGACTTCTTCATTGGCGATCAGCAGCGTCTCGCCATCGCGGCAGACCACGGTATGATCGCCCAGCCCCGCGATGTCCGTCAGCACCTGATCCCAGTGCCGGTATTGCACCGTATGCCCCTGCCCCGGATAGACCGTGGCGCGCACGACGTTCGGCAGCGCCTGTTTCCAGTGCTCGATCACCTTGACCGGAACCGAAGTGTCCTCTTCGCCCCAGTAAAGATAGGCGGGCGCGGTGATGCGCGCGGCATCCACCACCGCATCGTCCGAACAGGGCCGCAGGTATTCCGCCGCGAGCGCCGAGGGGTCGCCCATCTGGCCGTTCACATAAAACGAGCGCGTCGCGTCGCCATAGGCTTCGGCCTGCCAGCCCGGAATGACCAGAACCGGCGATCCCGGCACGCCCCACCAATCCTTGGGATTGTGGGTATACCTGGTCAGATCCTCCTTCCTCTCATCAAGGGACATGTCGCAATTCGGCTCCTCCCGCGTCGGCAGCGTGCTGGAAACCGCCGCCGTCGCATGAAGCGAGATCACGCGATCCGGCACCGTCGCGGCAAGCTGCGCGGCATAGGCACCGCCACCGGAGATCGCCACGATGGCAAACTCGTCCGCCCCTAGATGATCCAGAACGCCAAGCACCTCGTCGGTGTAATCGCTGTAGCCGCGATCCGGGTCAAAGGGCGATTCGCCGAATCCGTTACGCTCGACCGAGATCATCCGCAGGCCCAGCGCAAGACGCAGCGAGCGGTTGAATTCGGTCAGCTGAAACGCGGCGAGGCTGGTGCCCTGCCCGCCGATGAACACCACCGGACGTCCCTCGGGATCGCCATCGTCGATGTAGAAGACCGGACGACCGTCAAGATCGAGTTCATGCACCTCGGCCCCGACATGGTCGAACCCGCTCGCGATCTCCAGGGCTGCCGGATCGGAAATCGTGGGCGCGGATTGGGCATGGGCGGCAAGGGCCGTGCCGCCGATCAGACAGGTTACGGCCATTCCGGTGCCGATTTTCGATGATGTCATCAGGTGTCCTTTCATCTGAGGTCCGTGGATTTTTGCACAATTCCCGGTCGCCCTGCCCAGGCCGAAACATCTGCATCGAGGCGTCTGTCAATCGACCGGTGAAGCCGGGCAGCATCTCAGGATAACATGATTTGCGCAACTCGCGGCCCGCAATCGCGTGGAAGCCTCATCGTCCGATCACGATATCCGCTTGCAGCCCGCCCAACCGCTCGCTGCGATCCAGGTGCAGGCTGCCGCCATGGGCACTGGCGACATCCGCAACGATGGCCAGACCCAGCCCCACGCCGCTGCCGCGATTCTGGTTGCGCGCCGGGTCCAGCCGGGAGAACGGCTTGATCGCCTCGGCGCGGTCCGCCTCGGCGATACCGGGGCCGTCATCCTCGACCCGGATGCGCAGCGATGCGTCCGACACCACCACGGAAACCTCGGCCCGGCTGCCATAACGCACCGCGTTCGCAATCAGGTTCTCGACCGCCCGCCTGATCGCCATCGGGCGCAACATGACCGGCCCCGCCCCCTCGGCCCCGACCAGTTCGACGGGCGCACCGGCGCGCTGCGCATCCTTGACGATCTGCCTGATGAGATCGACCGCATCGGTCGGCTCGGGGTCGCCCTCGGCAGTGCCGCGCGAGAAATCGAGAAACGCATCGAGCAGCTTTTGCATTTCGTCCACATCGCCCAGCAGATCCTCGGTATCCTCCATCATCGCCAGACCCAGCTTGAGCCGCGTCAGGGGTGTGCGCAGGTCATGGCTGACGCCCGACAACATCATGGTGCGCTGTTCGATCTGGCGTTCGATCCGGTCGCGCATGTCGAGAAAGGCATGCCCCGCCGCGCGCACTTCGATCGCACCTGCCGGCCGGTATATCATGTTGTGCCCCCGCCCGAAGGCCTGCGCCGCCCGCGCCAGCCGCGTGATCGGGCGCAACTGGTTGCGCATGTAGACAAAGGCGATCACGGTCATCAGCATGCTGAAAACCACCATCGTCACGATCAACTGATGCGGTGCCGTCACCCGCACACGCCGGCGGTTGAAATCGATCTGGAGCGGCCCGAGATCGGACTCGTAATAAGCGTGCACGACATTGTTGTCGGGGAACTGCAGCGCGAGGATCCCCGGTACGATGCGCCGGATCGTGTCGCGCGCCATGTCGGCGGAGAAATCGTGCCAGCGGATCTGATCGGCCGACGGCACGGAATCGGGCGGAACAAAACGCGCCCGCATGTCGAAAGCCGCCAGAAACGGCGCGATACCGTCCAGCGCCTGCTGCCGGGTGGCGGCTCCTGCCGTCTCGTCCACGACCAATGCGAGTTCATGCGCCAGCGCCTGTGACATCTTCGTCGTGATGTCCCCCAGGTGACGGCCGATGAAAACAAACGATACCACGAGTTGCAGCGCCACCACCGGCACCACAAGGATCAGCGCCGTCCGCCCATAAAGACCGCGCGGCAGGAATCGTTTGAGCCAGCGAAAGACCATGCGCCGAACCTAGAACAAGACGATGGCGAGCGGTATTGCAATTCGCTCGCGCGCCGAGTTGCGTTTTCGCCGGCCCGCGATAGATTTCCCCGCAGCCGTGCCGACAGCAATCACGGAAGGACCCGCAATGCCCAGCACCCCCGACGACTTCGACCCGCCTGTGGGCGTGCCCGTCACCCTTGCGCCGGGTCTGCGCCGCATCCTCGCCCCCAATCCCTCGCCCATGACATGGCGCGGCACCAACACCTATCTTGTGGGAACCGGAGACCTCGCCGTGATCGATCCCGGCCCGCGCAGCGCCGCACATCTCGAGGCGATCCTCGCCGCGCTGCGGCCCGGCCAGAGGATCAGCCATATCGTCGTCAGTCACACCCATCTGGACCACTCGCCGCTGGCCCGCGATCTCGCCACGCGCAGCGGCGCGCCGGTATTGGCCTTCGGCGATGCCACCGCGGGGCGCAGTGCGATCATGCGCGACCTCGCCGCCAACGGCCTGCAAGGCGGAGGCGAGGGTCTGGACGCGGAGTTCCGCCCCGACCGGACCGTGCGCGACGGCGACCTGATCCAGGGCGACGGCTGGTCCCTTCGGGTCATCCACACACCGGGCCATCTGGGCAACCATATCGTCCTGGCCTGGGGAAAGCTCTGCTTTACCGCCGATCACGTCATGGGTTGGGCCAGTTCTCTGGTCTCCCCGCCCGATGGAGACCTCACCGATTTCATGGCCTCCTGCGAACGCCTGCGCGATGCGGAATGGGATGTCTTCCATCCCGGCCACGGTGCTCCGATCACCGACCCGGCCGCCCGGCTGGACTGGCTGATCGCACATCGCCGAATGCGCGAGGCGGCGATCCTGGAAGAACTGACCAACACCCCCGCATCGGTCAGGACACTGACGCACCGGCTTTACCTCGACACACCGCCGGCCCTGATCCCCGCAGCCGAACGCAACGTCCTTGCGCACCTCATCGACCTGACACGAAAATCGCGGGTGAAATACGACGGGCGCCTGGACGAGAATCCCGAATTCTCGCTCACTTGATCGATCGCCGCGAATTTTCCCGCTCCATCAAAAATCGCACTGGACGCCACCGGAGCGGATTGTTATATGGCCCAAACCGTTCCGGCGTAGCTCAGCGGTAGAGCAGTTGACTGTTAATCAATTGGTCGTAGGTTCGATCCCTACCGCCGGAGCCATAACTTCCGCAAAGCATTGAAGTTAACGCAGAAAAACACGGGCCTCAGGAATAGGCGCAGGGTTTTTGCACTGCGCTTTGCACAATCCGTTGCACAAGCCTCTGCACAGATCCCGGGCCGCAAGCGGCACCTCCAACCCGAGGAGGCCCGTCCATGGCGACCCATCAACCCCATCTCGAACGTCGATCCACCGGTTTCTATTGGCGGCGCCGCGTCCCTGCGGCGGCGAAAAATCGATTCAAACCCGAATTCTTCTGCTTCCCTCTGCGTTCGCATGTCCCGCGCGATGCCGCAGACCTCGCCCGGCAACTGACCGCCATCAGCGAGATCTACTTCAACGCGGAGCAGGACATGCCACCTGAAATCATGACCGAGATCCTGGTCGCTTACGCGCAAAGCGAGATCGAACTCGCTGACCGCCTGCGCGCGCTGTCCGGTCCCCGAACGCGGGACGCCGCCGAGACCGCCCTGGCGCTAGAAGCCGCCGCGCGCGCCGCATTGCAGGAGGCGATTTTTCTTTGCGACAAGAGCCCCGCAATCCGGCGCCTTAAAGATACGGCCGCACGTCTGGGCATTGCTCTCGACGAAACCGAAGAGGATTTCGCGATCCTCGCCGACAAGATGGTCCGCACCATGATCGCCCTCAGCGAGGAACGCGAGCGACGCGCCCGCGGCATCTTCAACGAACAGGATCCCAATGTCGCGGAGATGCTGCGTCGAATGGGCGATATGCGGACTGCGATCGCGATACTGGCGGCTCCCGCTTCCGCCGCGCCGATCTCCGCGCGCGGCCGGGAAATGTCGGCGATCTCAGCTCCCGATGCCCCGACCGATACAGCCGCGCTGGCGGAAACGCCGAGAGCCGGGGTGGTACCACCATCGCACGAGGGCACGGATGTCCGGGAGGGGGCTCCGACCAGCAGTTTTCGGATGTAGCGATCTCCTTTCTTGGTGATCTTGCCCAGACGTTCCTTGCCGCCACTCGATTTGTTCAGCGGAGTGAGCCCCAGCCACGCCGCCAGATCACGACCTGTCCGGAACTGATGCGCGTCCCCAATCGTGGCGACGATCGCGGACGCTGTGATTGGACCGATCCCAGGCATGCGCATCAATCTGCGGGCATCTGTGTTGAGCAGTGCATGTTGCTCGATCATCTTGGAGTAGCCGTCGATGCGTTCATTCAGGCCAATGAACTGGTAGCACTGCATACCAAGCATGCCATTGGCGATCTCGGGCATGTCTGGGTGATCTCCTCCGAGGTGCCGCTTCGCAAATGCCGTCACCGCTTCTATGCCGATGGGCAAGATGTGTCCAAACTCGCGCAGCAGGCTTCGTATCATGTTGGCCAACCACCAGTCACAAAAAGCAGAAGGCCGCGGAACTATCCGCGGCCTTTTCCATTTGCAGCATCTTCGCAATTCATTGACAGCGGCCTACGCCTCCGTCCGATCTTCACAGAAATCTGCACTCATTCGGTGGGCAGAATCTTTGAAAAAACTTCGGTTTCCATTTCGGTTGACTGGCACCAAGACCCATGTTCCAATCAGGACGCCGACTTTGGGCCGAAATCGCGAAGAGCAGTGAAAATCACGCTGCAAACGCGATTTCCCTTAATGGCCGCCGTTAAGTTGTAAAATGGCCATTTTTTCCCGAAAATGGCCAAAATTAGCTTGTCGTCATACTGCCTACCACGCAGCAAGCTATTGACACCGCGAATATCCGCAGCTTGCGCAGGTCATGCAGCCTTCGATCATGCGCATTCCGGATTGCCCGCAACCAGGGCAGGCGGTTCCTCGGCCGCCGGTTTCCAGGCCGATCGCCATTGCCTGCGGGTCCGTCTTCAGACCTTTCCCTTCGCCTGCCAGAAACCCGGTCAGGACGAGATGCTGCTCGATCACGCCGCCGATTGCCGCAAGGATCGAAGGGATGTACTTGCCCTTCACCCACGCCCCCCCGCGAGGATCAAATACCGCCTTCAACTCCTCCACGACGAACGATACGTCGCCGCCGCGCCGGAAGACTGCCGAGATCATCCGCGTCAGCGCGACGGTCCAGGCGAAGTGCTCCATGTTCTTGGAGTTGATGAAGACCTCGAAGGGTCGGCGATGACCGTTGATGATGATGTCGTTGATCGTGAGATAGATGGCGTGCTCACTGTCCGGCCATTTCAACTTGTAGGTGCTGCCCTCCAGGGCCTGCGGCCGGTCGAGCGGCTCGGACATGTAGATGACGTCGCCATGGGGCGTTTGCGGGACTGCGGCGTCGGTTGCGACGATTTCGGGTGCGGCGGAGGCATCCGCGCTCACACTCAGCACGCTTCCGGTCACATCGTTGGGCCGGTAGGTCGTGCATCCCTTGCACCCGCTGTCCCAAGCCTGAACATAGACGTCCTTGAAGTCATCAAAGGAAATGTCTTCGGGGCAGTTGATCGTCTTCGAGATGCTTGAATCCACCCATTTCTGCGCCGCCGCCTGCATTCTGACATGTTCGGTCGGACTCAGCGTCTGGGCGTTCACGAAATATTCCGGCAGCGGCGCGCCTCCCTTCAGGTCGCGCCACAACTGCACGGCGTAATCCACCACCTCCTCCTCGGTGCGACTGCCGTCCTTCTGCAGCACCTTTCGCGTATAGGCATAGGCAAAGACAGGCTCGATTCCAGAACTGACATTGCCGGCATAAAGGCTGATCGTGCCGGTGGGCGCGATGCTGGTCAGCAGGGCGTTCCGGATGCCGTGTTCGCGCACCGCGTCGCGCACATCCGGATCCATTTGCTGCATGGTGCCGCTGGCCAGATATCCCTCGGCGTCGAACAGGGGAAACGCCCCCTTTTCCTTCGCCAGTTGCACCGACGCCAGATACGCGGCGCGGGCGATCGCGCGCAACCAGTCCTCGGTCTGACGCGCTGCCTCGTGCGAACCATAGCGCAGCCCGATCATCAGCAGCGCATCCGCCAGCCCGGTCACGCCCAGTCCGATCCGACGCTTGGCCTGCGCCTCGGCGCGCTGTTCGGGCAGGGGGAACTTGCTGATATCGACGACGTTGTCCATCATCCGCACCGCTGTGCCCACCAGATCGGTCAGCGCGTCGCTGTCCAGATGCGCCGTGTCCTCGAACGGATCGGCGACCAGCCGCGCCAGGTTGATCGAGCCCAGCAGACAGGCGCCGTAGGGCGGCAGGGGCTGTTCGCCGCAAGGGTTCGTTGCGGCGATGGTCTCGCAATAGTTCAGGTTGTTGGCGGCATTGATGCGGTCGATGAAGATCACCCCGGGTTCGGCGTAATCATAGGTCGCGCGCATCATCCGGTTCCACAGGTCGCGCGCCTGCATCGTATGATAGATCTTGCCGTCAAAGCGCAGATCCCACGGCCCGTCGGACTTGACCGCCTCCATGAAGTCATCCGTCACCAAAACCGACAGGTTGAACATGCGTAACCGCGCGGCGTCGGCCTTGGCCGAGATGAAATCCTCGATATCCGGGTGATCGCAGCGCATCGTCGCCATCATCGCACCGCGCCGGCTGCCCGCCGACATGATCGTGCGGCACATCGCGTCCCAGACATCCATGAACGAAAGCGGGCCCGAAGCATCCGCGGCCACGCCCTTCACATCCGCCCCGCGCGGTCGGATCGTGCTGAAATCATATCCGATGCCGCCGCCCTGCTGCATGGTCAGCGCGGCCTCCTTCAGCATCTCGAAAATGCCGCCCATGCTGTCGGGAATCGTGCCCATCACAAAACAGTTGAACAGCGTCACCTGCCGCGCCGTACCCGCGCCAGCGGTGATGCGTCCCGCAGGCAGGAATTTGAAATTCTCCAACGCCGCATAAAACCGCTCTTGCCACAGTTCCGGGTCGTCTTCCGCCTGGGCAAGGTCGCGCGCGATCCGCCGCCACGTATCTTCGACCGACAGGTCGATGGGGCTGCCGTCGGCCTTCTTGAACCGGTATTTCATGTCCCATATCTGTTCAGCAATGGGGGCGGCAAAACGGCTCATGTCACGAATCCTAACTTGGGAGGCACCCACAATAGCTTGAAGCCGACGCAAGTTCCACACAATATGGGCCACAACCGGAGGCGATTCCATTGCACCAGGGCATCCATCTCATCAAGCTGAGCGTCGCCACGGAGTCCGTCGACGACCTCATCGCCTGGCAAAAGACCGCCGGCGCCCGCGGGGCGGATGGACTGCCGCGCCATGTCACCCGAATGTGGCCCAAACGCGCCAGGGAACTGCTGGACGGCGGCTCGATCTACTGGGTGATAAAGGGGCAGATCCAGTGCCGCCAACGCATCCTGCGCCTGGACAAAATGACCGGCAGCGATGGTATCGCGCGCTGCGCCATCGTGCTCGAACCGACGGTGATTCGCACCCAGACCGCCCTGCGCCGCCCCTTCCAGGGATGGCGCTATCTGCCCCTCGGGGATGCCCCGCCCGATCTGCGCGCCTCGCGCGAAGACGACGACGCACTGCCCGGCGATCTGAACCGCGCGCTAGCCGAAATCGGTGTGATCTGAGCAGGGACCAGGCGACACAGCGCCCCAGCTTCTTTCTGGTTTCAAATACCCATAACGCGACGACAGCCGCAAGCGGGCCGGTCAGGGTATCGCGGCCAGTCGCTGCAACATCCGCTCAAGCGCGGCGCGTTCCGTATCCGAAAACACCGCGATACGGCTGCGCCACAATGTCGCCTGACTATGCAGGATCACGCCGTCTCCCAGCAGCTTGAGATGGTTCGCGCGCAGCGTCTCGCCGGTCGAGGTGATGTCGGCAACCGCTTCGGCGGTCGTGTTCTTGACCGTGCCTTCGGTCGCGCCCTGGCTGTCCACCAGCATGTAATCGGCCACCCCGCCGGCGCGCAGAAAATCGCGCACCAGCCGGTGATATTTGGTCGCGATGCGCAACCGGTGACCGTGATGCGCGCGGAACGCCGCCGCGACGGCATCCAGATCGTCCAGCGTCTCGACATCGACCCAGGCGCGCGGCACCGCCAGGATCAGATCGGCATGACCAAAGCCAAGCGCCGCGATTTCCTTGACCTGCTGCTCCCAGAGCGGCAGTTTCTCCTGCACCAGATCCGTTCCCGTCACCCCCAGATGGATGCGCCCTGCCGCCAGTTCGCGCGGGATCTCACCGGCCGACAGCAGCACCAGAGACACGTCGTCGATCCCCTCGACAACCCCGGCATATTCGCGATCCGAACCGCTGCGCGACAGGCGAATGCCGCGTTTGTCGAACCAATCGAACGTCTTGTCCATCAGCCGGCCCTTGGACGGCACGCCCAGTTTCAGGCTCATCACGCCGTTCCTTCCAGTTCCAGCATCAGGCCGGGGCGCAGAACCCCGCCAACGGCCGGGATCTCGGCCCCGCGGCCCAGTCGTCGGGTCAGCGCATCATAGCGCCCTCCGCTGGCGATGGGCGGCAGGCCGGGGCGGGCTTCGGCGTAAAACCCGAACACGAAACCGTCGTAATATTCCATCGACGTGCGCCCGTAGCTGGCTTCGAAATCCAGCCGCTGCACATCGACGCCGCGCGCGTCCATTGCCTCCAGCCGGGCCGTCAACCGATCCAGCGCCGGCGTCAAGTCGGGCAGGTCCACCGCAATGTCGCGCAGGTGCTGCAAGGCATAGGGCGCGGTCTCGCGCACGCTCAACAGCGTCTCGAGCGCGGCCAGTTGATGTTCGGCGATCGGCGCAGCGGCGGCATCCGCGCGCAAGGCCTCGATGCGCGCCTCGATCTCGGCCCGGCTGCGCTTGCCGATCAGCGTTCCGGCTTCCGCGAAGGGATCGGCGGCTTCCAGCAGCGCCACGCGGCCCGCCGGTTCCGGTAAGCGGCGGGCGAAACGATCCAGCAACGCGCGAAAACGCCGCGGCCGCCAGATATGGCGCATCAGCGCCGCCTTGCGCGCCTCCGTCGTGCTCAAACCCCTCACGGCGGCCATGAGAATGCCGATATCGCCCGTCGCCGCGCGCAGGGACAGCCCCGCAACCGCCTCCGAGATCCGCGCGAACACCTCGGCATCGGCGCCGGCGGGATCGTCGCGGTCGAACACCTCGTATCCGACCTGCACATATTCATTGGCGCGCTCCGCGTCATGTTCCTGCCGTCGGAAAACGGTTCCGGCATAGGTATAACGCGCCGGTTCCGCGCCCTGCATCATATGCATCTGCACCACGGGAACGGTGAAATCGGGGCGCAGCATCTGCTCGCCCCGCATCGCGTCCGACGTGACATAGGCGCGCGCGCGGATGTCCTCTCCGTAAAGATCCAGCAGCGTTTCGGCGGGTTGCAGGATCGGCGGTTCGACCGCCAATGCGCCGGCCCCCTCGAAATGCGCCCGCAGTTCGGCGGCACGCGCCAGAACGGCCTTGCGATCCGGCATCAGTCGCGATACCCGTCATGACGGTCCAGCATCTCGCGCAGGCTGGCCACCAGTTGATCGCGCGGCACCTCGATCTGGCTGGGGCGCTCCTTCCATTCTTCCAGCGTGGCGCTCTCGGCGATCTGCGCCCCGAGGATCAGATCCTTGATCTGCACGACACCGCGGGCCTTTTCCTCGCCGCCTTCGATCACGGCGGCCGGGCTGGCGCGGCGGTCGGCATATTTCAACTGGTTGCCGAAATTCCTCGGATTGCCCAGATAGACCTCGGACCGGATACCGGCATTGCGCAGTTCGGCGACCATCGCCTGATAATCGGCCATCCGGTCCCGATCCATCACCGTGACGACGACGGGCCCGCGCTCCTGCGTCGCGATCCGTCCCTTTTCCCGCAACGCCGCCAAAAGACGATCCACGCCGATGGAAATCCCTGTCGCGGGTACTTCTTGCCCGGTAAAGCGCTTGACCAGATCGTCATAGCGCCCGCCTCCGGCGACGCTGCCGAACCGCCGCTTGCGGCCCTTCTCGTCAAAGATCTCGAAGGTCAGTTCGGCCTCATAGACCGGCCCCGTGTAATACCCCAAGCCCCGCACCACCGACGGGTCGATCACGATGCGATCCGGGCCATAGCCCGCTGCCGCCAACAGTGCGGCAATCTCTTCCAGCTCATCGACACCCTGACGCCCGATTTCGGAGTTCTGCACCAGATCCCGCAGCCGCGCCACGGTTGCCGCGCCGGTTTCGCGGCGCGCCTCGATAAAGCCCATGACCACGCCGGCCTGCGCCGCCGACAGTCCTGCGCCCTTGGTGAAATCTCCGCTTTCATCCTTGCGTCCCTCGCCCAGCAAGGCAGCGACACCGTCCGGCCCCAGCCGGTCCAGCTTGTCGATGGCGCGCAGCACAATCCCGCGTTCGGCCTCGAATTTCCCAGGGTGCGAATGGTCTAGCACGCCGGCCACTTCCATCACCCCGTTCAGCACCTTGCGATTGTTGATCCGCACGATGTAATCGCCGCGCGCAATCCCGACCGCCTCCAGCGTATCTGCCAGCATCGCGCAAATCTCCGCATCCGCCGCCATGCTGGCCGTGCCCACCGTGTCGGCATCGCATTGATAAAACTGCCGATACCGCCCCGGCCCCGGCTTCTCGTTGCGCCAGACCGGACCCATCGCATACCGGCGATAGGGTGTGGGCAGATCGTTGCGGTGCTGGGCATAGACCCGCGCCAACGGTGCCGTCAGATCATAGCGCAACGCCAGCCAATCGCCCTCATCCTCTTCCTGCCACGCGAAAACGCCGACATTGGGGCGATCCACGTCCGGCAGGAACTTGCCCAGCGCCTCGACCGTTTCGACAGCCGAAGATTCCAGCGCATCGAACCCGTAACGGTGATAGACCTCGGCAATGGCGCGCAGCATATCGGCGCGCTGCGTGACCTCGCCACCGAAATAATCGCGAAACCCCTTGGGCGTTTCGGCCTTGGGGCGGGGCTGTTTCTTGATCTTGGCCATATCCGGGATCCTCGGGCAATCGGATTGCCGCGCGGTCTAGCTGAAGGGGTGAACAGGAGCAAGGTCACCACCCCAGCCCGGCTTCTTTCTGGTGAAAAATACCCCCGCCGGAGGCTGCCTTCTCGCAGAGAAGGCAATAAAAGGATCAAAGCCAGTCCGGCCACCGCTCCCTGCGCCCACGACAAGGAACATCCCCATGCAGCAGATCGAAGAGAAACTCGCCCACCTGATCCGCAACGTCGATGATCTGAGCGACATCGTGACGCGACAGCAAGGCGAGATCGACATGCTCACCCGCCGGGTCGAGATGCTGATGAAACGCGAAGGCGAACGCACCGCCGATAGCGGCGGCGGTGTGGTCCTGGGTGATGAACGCCCGCCCCATTATTGACCGGGCGGCGTGGCGGGGTGAACCCGGTCCTACGGGTGTTGCGTAGGGCGGGGTTCACCCCGCCGCGCCGCTATAATTCCTCGACCTCCATCACCCCGTCCAAGCTTTTGATGGCCCCCTTGACCTGCGGATTGATGGCGAATTCCTGACCAAGATCCATGTCCACCTCTCCGGGCAGGGCCGGGTCCAGCAGACACAGATAGACCGGCCCCCGCGCCGCGCCGCGCGCCGCTTCGGCGGCCTGCTCCAGAACAGTGGCCACGGTGGCAACGGCGTCCGCCTCTTCGACGAACACCCGCAGCCCGGTCGCGCCGGCCGATGCCACGGCGGTGTCGATGGGCACCAGAGACCGGCCCAGCAGCTTCAACTGCTCGCTTTCGAAGGTCGCCTCGACCGTCACCACGACCTTCGATCCGGTCTCCAGATATTCGCGCCCTTTCTCCAGCGTCTCGGAAAACAGCGTCACCTCGTAGGCGCCGGTCGTGTCCGAAAGCTGCACGAAGGCGAACCGGTTGCCCCGCGCGGATTTGCGCTCCTGCCGCCCGGCGACAACCCCGGCCAGCTTGGCCACCAGGGGGCCGTTTTCCACCTTGGCCGTCAACTGCTCCAGCGTCAGCACGCCCTGCCGTTTCAGCGGCCCCATGTAGTCGTCGAGCGGATGGCCCGACAGGTAGAACCCCACCGCCTTGAATTCTTCGGCCAGCCGCTCGGCGGGCAACCAGTCGGGCGCGCCCGAAAGACGCGGCTCGGGCAGATCCTCGCCCGCCTCGCCGAACAGCGACACCTGGCTGGAATGCTTCTGCTCGTGCACCGCCGCCGAATAGGCCACCAGCGCATCGAGACTGTCGAACACCCGGCGGCGGTTGCGGTCCAGGGTGTCGAAGGCCCCGGCGCGCGCCAGCATCTCCATCGGGCGCTTGCCAACCCGTTTCAGATCGGCCCGACGGGCAAGATCGAACAGCGTGGCGAACGGCCGCTCCCCGCGCCCCTCCACGATCAGACGCATCGCCTCGACACCGACATTCTTGAGCGCCCCCAGCCCATAGACCAGCGCGCCGTCGGCCACGGAGAACATGGCCCCCGACCGGTTGACGCAAGGCGGCACCCAGGGCAGGCCCAGCCCCTTTTTCACCTCTTCGAAATAGACGCCCAGCTTGTCGGTCAGGTGAATGTCGCAATTCATCACCCCGGCCATGAACTCCACCGGGTGGTTCGCCTTGAGCCATGCGGTCTGATAGCTGACCACGGCATAGGCGGCGGCATGGGATTTGTTGAACCCGTAATTGGCGAATTTCTCCAGCAGGTCAAAGACTTCGGACGCCTTTTTCTGGTCCACGCCCTTTTCCATCGCGCCTTTTTCGAACTTGGGACGCTCTTTCGCCATTTCCTCGGCGATCTTCTTGCCCATGGCGCGGCGCAGCAGGTCGGCACCGCCCAGAGAATACCCGGCCATTTCCTGCGCGATCTGCATCACCTGTTCCTGATAGACGATGATGCCCTGGGTCTCCTCCAGGATATGGTCGATCAGCGGATGGATGCTGGCGCGCTTCTTCAGCCCGTTCTTGACCTCGCAATAGGTCGGGATGTTCTCCATCGGGCCGGGGCGGTAAAGCGCCACCAGCGCGACGATATCCTCGATACAGGTGGGGCGCATCCGTTTCAGCGCATCCATCATGCCGCTGGATTCCACCTGGAACACCGCCACCGTTTTCGCCGCCGCATAAAGCTTGTAACTGGCCTCATCGTCCAACGGGATGGCCCCGATATCGTCTTCCAGCCCCTCGGGCGGGTCGAACAATTGCCGCCCGTCCGCCGCGATATGCAGATGCCGGCCCGACGCCTTGATCAGGTCCACCGCGTTCTGGATCACCGTCAGGGTTTTCAGCCCCAGAAAGTCGAACTTGACCAGCCCGGCCTGTTCCACCCATTTCATGTTGAACTGGGTCGCCGGCATGTCCGATCGCGGATCCTGATAAAGCGGCACCAGCGCATCCAGCGGGCGGTCGCCAATCACCACGCCAGCGGCGTGGGTGCTGGCATTGCGCAAAAGCCCCTCGACCTGCTGGCCATAGCGCAGCAGGCGTTCGACCACCTCTTCGGCGCGCGCTTCTTCGCGCAAGCGCGGTTCCTCGGTCAGCGCGCGCGAGATCGACATCGGCTTGACGCCTTCGACCGGGATCAGCTTGGACAGGCGATCGACTTGTCCATAGGGCATCTGCAACACGCGCCCGATATCGCGCACCGCCGCCTTGGACAGTAACGCGCCGAAGGTGATGATCTGTCCGACCTTGTCGCGACCGTATTTGTCCTGCACGTAATGGATCACCTCCTCGCGGCGATCCATGCAGAAATCGATGTCGAAATCGGGCATGCTCACCCGTTCGGGGTTCAGGAACCGCTCGAACAGCAGCGAATAGCGCAGCGGGTCCAGATCGGTGATGGTCAGCGCATAGGCCACAAGGCTGCCCGCCCCCGACCCCCGCCCCGGCCCCACCGGTATGTCATGGTCCTTGGCCCATTTGATGAAATCGGCGACGATCAGGAAATATCCCGGAAAGCCCATGCCTTCGATGATGCCCAGCTCGAAGTCCAGCCGGGCCTCGTATTCCTCGACCGGTGCGGCGTGTGGAATCACGGCCAGCCGCGCGGCCAGCCCCTCCTTGGCCTGCCGGCGCAATTCGTCCACCTCATCATCGGCGAACCGCGGCAGGATCGGATCGCGCCGATAGGCCATGAAGGCGCAGCGGCGCGCGATCTCGACCGTGTTTTCCACCGCCTCGGGCAGGTCGGCGAATAGCGTAATCATTTCCTGCTGCGATTTGAAATGATGCTGCGGCGTCAGACGGCGGCGGGGCTGCTGCTGGTCCACATAGGATCCATCGGCGATGCAGATCAGCGCATCATGCGCCTCATACATGTCCGGGTCGGGAAAATAGACGTCATTCGTCGCCACCAGCGGCAGCGACATGGCATAGGCCATCTCGACATGCCCGCGCTCGGTCAACCGTTCCGCCTCGGGCGCGCCGTCCTCGCCGGGATGGCGCTGCAACTCGACGTAAAGGCGGTCGGGAAAGGCGCTGGCCAGCCGCGCCAGCAAGGCCTGCGCGGCGTCGCGCTGCCCGGCCTGCAACATCATCCCCACCGGCCCGTTCGGCCCGCCGGTCAGACAGATCAGACCGTCCGCATGGCTTTCCAGTTCCTCGACCGTCACCTGCGGAAGCTGCCCGTCCTTGCCGATATAAAGACAGGTGTTCAGCTTCATCAGGTTCTCGTAACCCAGCTCCGACTGCGCCAGCAGCACCAGTGGTGCCGGGTCTTTCGCCCGCTCGCCCGGCTGCACCGACAGATAGGCCAGATCGACCTGGCAGCCGATGATCGGCTGGATGCCGGCGCCACTGGCGGTGACGGAAAATTCCAGTGCGCCGAACATATTGTTGGTGTCGGTCATCGCCACCGCGGGCATTGCCGCCTTGCGACACAGATCGGGCAGGGATTTCAGGCGCACCGCCCCTTCCAGAAGGGAATATTCGGTGTGCACCCGCAGGTGGATGAATCGGGGATCGCTGCTCATGTCGGCAAGCTAGAACAGCTTGCCGGGCGGGGGAAGCCACGCCGCGCGGCACAGCACCTTTTTACTTGCCAGAAAGCCGGAAATCCTTCTACGCTTGGACAAGACAACACCCGCCACCCTTCTACGTCGCATCGAAGGCCGGCTTTCACGGGTTCAAGCGGTAAGGCGACGGGTTTTTCAGCAATGGACATCACGTTTCTTCTGAATGGAGAGACTGTCACGCTGCCGGATGTGCCGCCGACGCGGACGCTGCTGGACTGGCTGCGCGAGGATCGCCGCATGACCGGCACCAAGGAAGGCTGCAACGAGGGCGATTGCGGCGCCTGCAGCGTCATGGTCAGCGATGCGGACGGGGCGCGCGCGCTGAATGCCTGCATCCTGTTCCTGCCGCAACTTCACGGCAAGGCGGTGCGCACGGTCGAGGGCATCGCAGCACCCGATGGCACGCTTCACCCGGTGCAGCAGGCGATGATCGACCACCACGGCAGCCAGTGCGGCTTCTGCACACCGGGCTTCATCGTCACGATGGCCACCGCGCATCTGAACGGCGCGCGCGATCACGATGTGCAGCTTGCCGGCAACCTGTGCCGCTGCACTGGATACGCCCCGATCATCCGCGCCGCCGAGGCGGCGGCCGAACAACCGGTTCCCGAGTGGATGCAGCACGAAAAATCCTTCTTCTTGCCGGAAATATCCTCGGGGGGTGCGGGGGGCAGACAGCCCCCCGTGGCGCAATCTTTCCGCCCGCGCAACGCCGACGATCTCGCCGCGCTTTATACCGCCTGGTCCGGCGCCACGCTGATTGCCGGCGCCACCGATGTCGGACTCTGGGTCACGAAGCAATTGCGCGAACTGGATCCGGTGATCTTCCTCGGCGGCTGCGACGATCTCAAACATATCGAGATTGCAGACGAAACCGTGCACATCGGTGCGATGGTGGACATGAACGCCATGGGGGCGGCGATGGAGCGGCTGCACACGTCCTATGCCGCGATGATCCGCCGCTACGGCTCGGTCCAGGTGCGTGGCGCGGCGACGGTCGGAGGCAATATCGCCAACGGCTCGCCCATCGGGGACAATCCGCCCGCCCTGATCGCATTGGGAGCGACCCTGCATCTGCGCAAGGGCGATACGCGCCGCGACGTTCCGCTCGAGGACTTCTTTGTCGAATACGGCAAGCAGGATCGCCAACCGGGCGAATTCGTCGAGGCGGTCAGCTTTCGCCGCCAGCCCGACCGGCTGAAATGTTACAAGCTGTCCAAGCGGTTCGATCAGGATATATCGGCCGTTTGCGGCTGTTTCGACATCAAAGTGGAGAATGGCACGGTCGCAGGAGCGCGCATCGCCTTCGGCGGGATGGCAGGCATCCCGAAACGCGCTGCCCATGTCGAGGCCACATTGACCGGCCAGCGCTGGACGCCGGACACCATCGCCGCGGCACAGGCCGCATTCGACGCCGATTTCGCACCGCTTTCGGATATGCGCGCCTCGGCGCGCTACCGGCTGGAAACCGCGCGGGCCCTGCTGGCGCGCTATTTCGCCGAAGACATGGGTGAAACCGTTTCGGTGCGGGAGGTTTCGGCATGAGCGTCGCCAAGCCCCTGCCCCACGATTCCGCCCGCCTGCACGTGACCGGCGCGGCGCGCTATGTCGATGACATTCCGGTTCCGGCCGATTGCCTGCATCTGTGTTTCGGCCTGTCCGAAATTGCGCGCGGCACCGTTGCGGAAATGGACCTGTCGGCGGTGCGCGCTGCGCCCGGCGTGGTGGCGGTGCTGGCAGCGCAGGATCTGCCGTTCGAAACCGATGTCTCGCCCTCGGCCCATGACGAGCCGTTATTGGCGGATGGCACGGTGCATTATGCCGGACAGCCGCTGTTTCTTGTGGTGGCGCAAAGCCACCTCGCCGCCCGCCGTGCCGCAAGGCTGGTCCGCGTCGAGATCGAAGCGCAAGAGCCGATCCTGACGATCGAGGAGGCGCTGGCCGCCAACAGCCGCTTCGAGGACGGCCCGCGCATCTGGCAGAAGGGCGACGCGCGCGCCGCCATCAGCGCCACCCCGCATGTGATCGAAGGCACGATCGAGATGGGCGGGCAGGAGCATTTCTATCTTGAAGGCCAGGCCGCACTGGCGCTGCCGCAGGACAATGGCGACATGGTGGTGCTCTCCAGCACCCAGCACCCGACGGAAGTGCAGCACAAGGTGGCCGAAGCCATCGGCGTGCCGATGCATGGCGTGCGCGTCGAAACAAGGCGCATGGGCGGCGGGTTCGGCGGCAAGGAAAGCCAGGGCAACGCGCTGGCGGTGGCCTGCGCCGTGGCCGCGCGGGCAACCGGGCGCGCCTGCAAGATGCGCTATGACCGCGACGACGACATGGTGATCACCGGCAAGCGGCACGATTTCCGCATCACCTACCGCGCGGGGTTCGACGATGAGGGGCGCATCAAGGGCGTGGAGTTCGTACAATATACCCGCTGCGGCTGGAGCCAGGATCTGTCCCTGCCGGTCGCCGACCGGGCGATGCTGCATGCCGACAACGCCTATCTGCTGCCGGCGTGCCGCATCGAAAGCCACCGGCTGCGCACCAACATGCAAAGCGCCACCGCCTTTCGCGGCTTTGGCGGGCCGCAGGGGGTGCTGGGGATCGAGCGGGTGCTGGACCATGTCGCGCATCATCTGGGGCGAGATCCGGTGGCGGTCCGGGTGCTCAATTACTATGCCGAGGCGCATGCGGAAGCTGCGGGAGCCTCCGGCGGGGATATTTTTCCGCAAGAAGAAGCAGTGGACAGCGCGCCCGATCTGGCGTCGCGCGGGGCGGTGGCGGCGGAGCCGCGGGGGGACGGTCCACGCTTGCCGGAAACGGCGCAGACGACGCCCTACGGCATGGAAGTGGCGGATTTCGAGTTGCACGGGATCACGCGCGAGTTGTTACGGCGATGCGATTACGCCGGGCGGCGGGCGAGCGTGCAGGAGTGGAACGCGCGCGGCGGGGTGATCCGGCGCGGCATTGCCTTTTCGCCGGTGAAATTCGGGATCTCCTTCACGCTGACCCACCTCAATCAGGCGGGCGCGCTGGTGCATGTCTATCAGGACGGCTCGGTCCATCTGAACCACGGCGGCACCGAGATGGGGCAGGGCCTGCACCAGAAGGTCGCGCAGGTGGCCGCCAGCCGGTTCGGCGTGGACATCTCGCGTATCCGCATCACCGCGACCGATACCGGCAAGGTGCCCAACACCTCGGCCACCGCTGCCTCGTCGGGGAGCGATCTGAACGGCATGGCGGTGCGCGCCGCCTGCGACACGATCCGCGACCGTATCGCCGTGTTCCTGGCCGAGCGGCATCAGGCCGATCCGCATAGCGTGATCTTTGCTGACGAGCGTGTGCAGGTCGGGGGCGAAAGCTATGATTTCGCCGAGGCGGTGGGGCTGGCCTATATGGGCCGGGTCAGCCTGTCCGCCACCGGATTCTACCGCACGCCGGGGCTGGAATGGGACCGGGTGCGTGGCCACGGGCGGCCGTTCTTCTATTTCGCCCATGGCGCGGCGGTCAGCGAGGTGGCGGTGGACACGCTGACCGGCGAGCATCGGTTGCTGCGGGTCGATATCCTGCACGATTGCGGACAATCGCTGAACCCGGCCATCGATATCGGACAGATCGAGGGCGGGTTCGTGCAGGGCGCGGGCTGGCTGACCAGTGAGGAACTGGTCTGGGACGACAAGGGCGTTCTGCGCACCCATGCGCCCAGCACCTACAAGATCCCGGCCTGCTCGGACCGGCCCGACATTTTCAACGTGACGCTGTGGGACGGGCAGAACCGTGAGGACACGATCTATCGCTCGAAGGCGGTGGGCGAGCCGCCGCTGATGCTGGGCGTTTCGGCGTTTCTGGCGATCGGCGATGCGATTGCATCCTGCGGCAGTGCCTATCCGGCGCTGGATGCGCCCGCGACGCCCGAACGGGTCTGGGCCGCGATCCAGCGGGTGCGCCATGGGGTTTGATGTTGCCGCCCTGCGCCACGCGGTCGCCCGTCATGGCCGCGTCACCCGCGTGGTGATCGCGGCCCTGCGCGGCTCCTCCCCGCGCGAGGTGGGCACGGCGATGCTGGTCTGGGAGGGCGGGCAGACGGGCACCATCGGCGGCGGCACGCTGGAACATGAGGCAGCGCAAGCGGCGCTGCACGTGACCGGCAGGCGCATCAGCAAGCATGCGCTCGGCCCCGATCTGGGCCAATGCTGCGGCGGCGCGGTGACGCTGCTGAGCGAGGTCTATGACGCCGCGGCCGTCGATGCGCTGGAGGGCGAGGTGATCGCGCGACCCGTTTCCGGCGTCGGAGACATGCCGCTGGCCGTGCGCCGACGTCTGGCACAGGCACGGGTGCAAGGCGTGGCCCCCGCCCCGCAACTGGTCGAGGGCTGGATGATCGAGCCGGTCCACCACCCGCAACGCGACCTGTGGATCTGGGGCGCTGGCCATGTCGGGCGCGCGCTGGTCGATGTGCTGGCACCGCTGCCGGATCTGGCGATCACCTGGGTCGATACCGCGCCGGAGCGGTTTCCGGCTGTGGTTCCGGAACGGGCGACAGTGGTGCCAGCCGCCGCGCCCGCCGAACTGGTGCGTCACGCGCCGCTTAGGGCGGAGCACCTGATCGTGACCTATTCGCATGTGCTGGATCTGGAGCTGTGTCATCGCCTGCTGGACCATGGTTTCGGCTTTGCCGGGCTGATCGGGTCCAAAACCAAATGGGCGCGATTCCGGTCGCGACTGATCGCATTGGGGCATGATCCGCAGGCAATCGCACGCATCGCTTGCCCGATCGGGTCTCCGGCGTTAGGCAAACACCCGCAAGCCATCGCCATCGGCGTCGCCGCCGACCTGCTGAACCCGCACCGCGACGCCCGCCGAAAGGACCAGACTGCGTGAACGCCCCGCTTCTCCGCCTTCAGGGCCTGACCAAAGCCTATCCCGGCGTAATCGCCAATGACGATGTCTCGTTCGACATCCAGCAAGGCCAGATTCACGCGTTACTGGGCGAAAACGGGGCCGGGAAATCCACGCTGGTCAAGATGATCTACGGGTTGGTCAAACCGGATGGCGGCCGGATGCGGCTGCGGGGGCGGCCCTATGCGCCGACCGAGCCGCGCGCCGCGCGGGCCGACGGCATCGCCATGGTATTCCAGCACTTCTCGCTTTTCGAGGCACTGGACGTGGCCGAGAACGTCGCGCTGGGGATGGAGAACCCGCCGCCGATGCGCGATCTGGCGCGTAGAATCCGGGCAGTCAGCGAAACCTACGGCCTGCCGCTCGATCCGGGCCGCATCGTCGGCGACCTGTCGGCGGGCGAGCGGCAAAGGGTCGAGATCGTGCGCTGCCTTTTGCAGGAGCCCGGTCTGCTGATCATGGACGAACCGACCAGCGTACTGACCCCGCAGGAGGTCGATATCCTGTTTCTGACCTTGCGCAAGCTGGCCGCCGAAGGCACGGCGATCCTGTATATCAGTCACAAGCTCGGAGAAATCCGCGCGCTGTGCGATCATGCCACGGTGCTGCGGTTGGGCCGCGTGGTGGGCGAATGCACGCCCTCGGAAACCACCGCGCGCGAGATGGCGGAACTTATGGTGGGCAGCGAGTTGAAGGCCCCCGAGCGCGCCGGGCGCGCCATGGGGGATGTCGCGCTCGAGATCAGCGGGCTTTCGGCGCGGTCGCCGTCGGCCTTCGGCACGTCGCTGAAAGAGGTCTCGCTTGCCTTGCGCAAGGGCGAGATCGTGGGCATCGGTGGTGTTGCCGGCAACGGTCAGGACGAATTGCTGGCCGCGCTTTCAGGTGAAATCCTGACCCCGCCCGATACGATCCGCCTGCATGGCCAACCCATCGGACAGCAGCGCCCCGGCGAGCGGCGGCGGCTGGGGCTGCTGAGCGCGCCCGAGGAACGTCTGGGCCATGCCGCCGCGCCGGATATGAGCCTGACGGAAAACGCCGCGCTGACCGGTGCGGCGCGCGAGGGGCTGGTGCGGGGCGGGTTTCTGAAATGGCGCGCCGCCGAAGCATTTGCCCGTCGCATCATCGAGGCGTTCGACGTGCGCACTCCGGGCCCCGACACGGTGGCGCGGGCATTGTCGGGGGGCAACCTGCAGAAATTCGTGATCGGACGAGAGGTCTTGCAACGCCCCGAGGTGCTGGTGGTCAATCAACCGACATGGGGGGTCGATGCCTCGGCTGCGGCAGCGATTCGACAGGCGTTGCTGGATCTGGCGGCACAAGGCGCGGCCGTGATCTGCATCAGCCAGGATCTGGACGAATTGATGGAGGTCGCGGACCGTTTTGCCGCGCTGAACGAAGGCCGGCTGAGCGAGCCGCGCCAAACCGCCGGGTTGGGGATCGAGGAAATCGGGCTGATGATGGGCGGCGCGCACGGAATGGAGGTCGCGCATGTATGATGCATGGCTCTCGCGTGTTTTGACGGCACGCTGTTCCACGTCTCGCCTGTTCGGGAGGCAAAGCGAAGACCTTCAGAACCGCCGCATACGCGTTGGAATCGCTGCAAGCTCGCAAACCAAACCCGAAATGCTTGGATGTTTGCCGAATTGGGCCTTGCACCGTTGCGCGCCTCGGCTTATCTAGCCTCGCACGTTGGGGTGTAGCCAAGCGGTAAGGCAGCGGTTTTTGGTACCGTGTACCGTAGGTTCGAATCCTACCACCCCAGCCATGAACCACAAAAATTACTTGCTTGCCAATGGGATAGCCGTTGATCAAGCGGCCAGCCTCCCGTCTGCACATCACGGTGCTTCACAAACTGCTTCACATCGGCCGGGGTGCAGGCCGCGTGTCACCGGCGGAAAATGGGGTTTGCACCTGGTTCGCAGAAACCATGTCTTCCATTTCAGGCGCCGTTGGCCCGAAAAAATCCGGCATCTCGGTGCGCCGGCATTTCTGTCGGTTTCGCTCCGCATTCAAGTTCTCTCCGAAGCGTTCAGCGGGCCTGCTGTCCGCCCTGGAAGCAGGAGAGAGAGACGTGCTGACGGAACTTCAGGAAACCCCGGTAAGTAGCGGACCGTGTCCGGGCGATGTTGCAGGAGATGGTGCGTCGGGCCGTCGCCCGCAACCGCGAGGATATCGTTATCGGCGCTGCGGTAATTGTCGTCCCGCAGATCGACTTCGCCCAGATCGATGGCGTCTTTCAGGATATCCAGCCTATCCGCGCGGACACAGGGCCGGAACGTGCCTTCGAATATCCGTTGTTCCGTATCAGAGGGAAACAGAGTTTGGGTCAGTCAGAGGCATAAAAGCCCGTCGCATCCTTGTCCGCCGACAGACCGACGAGGCGCACCATGCGATCCTTGATCTGTGTCTGGATGCCTGCGAACTGGGGAATGTCGCCAATCGGCGGGTCGAGGGCACGGAGTTGCTTCACCGTGCTTTCCCACATCGACTCCTTCCCGGTGTCGCCGAGGCGCAAGATCGTGTCCAGCAGTGATCCGCGCTCCAGGCTCAGGGCGCGGCGTCCGGTCCGCAGCGTGCGCAAATAGATGAACCCGCACTGGATTTTCCACTCGCGGGGGAAGAAGCTCAGCCCCGCAAACGGCTTGCCATCGTGTTCATCGTCTTCGCCAAGCTCTTCGACAGGGTGTGCAAAATAGGTGGTCCCGACAAAGTCATCTTCCTTGCGGTCATAGTAGCCGATGAAGGTCAGTGGCAGGGCGCGCACGACATCTTCGCCGTCAGCGTCCTCGGGCCCAGGGCCGTAGTAAGCCTTGGCAGCCCAACCAACCAGATCAGTTCTCTGCGTCGCCGCAGGTCTTTTCTTGGCCCAATATGACAGAAGGCCGCGACTTTGCGGGCTGCGCGACCGTGAAGGCTTCGGGTATAAGGGCAGTTATTCACCAAGATCAATCCATTCGCGCCGATTCGGGCTTTTTGGCGATACCGATTTTCAGCTTGAGTGCCTTGAGAGCCTCGTAATGTGGCAAAGCTGCTTCGCATAAATCCGCAGCCTCACCCTTGAGCCGTGGCAGCATTCCTTCCGGTCCCGCGAAGCCGGTCGAGCGGTGGACGACCCCGTACCAGTGCGGCGCCCAGACACCGTCAAACGGCTTGGGGCCAGCGGGCCAATGCAACATCGAGTCGCAAAATGGCAGGTCGATTGCATCGCATAGCGTACGCAGAGCGGCTTCGGGGCTCTCTCGGATGTCGTGGCTGTCGATCACCAGACCGCCAATTCTGTCGTACAATGCGGTTTGCTGCGCGTAACCGATGTCTTGCAGCGTCGGGTTCTCGCGCTTTGCAGCGTAACTGGCGATGACGCGGGCGGGATGGCGGATCAGGTGGATGTTGATGCAGCTCTTCGCCCAGTCCAATGGCATGCCCTTCATATGATGGGCCATGTGCTTCATATAGCGATGCCGGGCGGGGTCCGCTGCACAGGCGGCAGCGACCTTCTCGGGGTCGGCGTCCTGCGCGGCCATGACCTGCGCGTGCATTGGATGCGTGATGTTGGACGCCTTGAGGTAAGCGGCGTAAAACGGCTCGTCCACGACCTCGAAATCGGGGCGGTTTCCGAAGCTGTACATCATGGCCGTCGACAGATTGCGGGGGCCGGACCACATGGCGATCTTCATTGTCCGGCACCTTCGACGAGGTCTTTGTAAAGGCCGCGAATGCGGCTCGTGACAGGGCCGATTTCACCCGTACCGATCGTTCGTCCGTCGATTTCCGATACCGGCGTCTGTGCGCCAAAGGTTCCGGTCAGGAACGCCTCGTCGGCTGAGTAGGTATCGACCAGCGAAAAGTTCCGTTCATAACATGGAATGCCATTGGCATGGCAAAGGTCGATGACCTTCTGGCGGGTGATCCCGTTCATGCAATAGTCCCCCGTGGAGGTCCAGACGGCGCCCTTTTTCACCACGAAGAAGTTGCACGCGTTCGTGGTGTTCACGAATCCATGCTGGTCCAGCATCAGCGCCTCATCCGCCCCGGCTTTCTCGGCGGCGATGCATGCGAGGATGCAGTTCAGCTTGCTGTGTGAATTCAGCTTCGGGTCCTGGGTCATCGGCAGGCCGCGCAGATGCGGAACAGTGGCCAGCCGGATCGGGCGGGACAGTTTCGGTCGTGAATGTTCCATGATGATCACGAAGGTCGGGCCGGATCGCGATAGCGCGGGGTGCTGGAACGGCCGGTGCTTGACACCGCGGGTGACCATCAAGCGGGCGTGAACGTCGGTGGCCATGCCGTTGGCTTCGCGGGTTTGCTCCAACGCGGATATGACGCCGTTGCGGTCCATGCCTATATCAAGGTCGATGGCCTTGGCGGCTTCGAACAGGCGGTCGATATGCTCGTCCAGAAAGGCCCAAATGCCATTATAGAGACGCAAGCCTTCCCACACGCCGTCACCGAGCATGAAACCGCTATCGTAGACGGAAACCGTCGCCTCGGCCCTGGGTTTCAATCGGCCGTCAACGTAAATCAATATCGTCTCGTTGCGGGCGTCCTCTTCGGCTTGATGGGTGGTTTGGTCATCTGTCATGGGAGCATCCTGCTGTGTCATAGACATCAGACATTGTCGTATGAGCCGATGCAATCCCACAACATGTATCGGGGGCAAGCCAGCCTTTCCGATACAAATCCACGGTGGAAATCCTCCCGCCCTCTCTGTCGCCAGAAAGCGTAAAGGTGAACGATTTTCACGCCCCCCGCAGCAGGCTCATCCCGCCGCTACCGCGGCCGACTTCGCATCGCCGCTCTCACTTCCCGATGGCGTAATAAAATGCGCCAGGGCACAAAATTCTGCACAATCACCTGAGCGTCAGAACGAGCAATAATGTTTATTCTGACAAAGCCGATCAAACCAAATTGCGTTGTATCAGAATATCCCAAGTCCTTTCCCGAACCGGGAGGTCTCCCTCCCACGCTTGAAGCCGGGCAACGATGCGAAACGCGCCTTGGTCCCCAGTCAAGTACGTGGAGGTGACCGTTTTCACCGACCAAACATCACGGCGCATCTCGTGCGTCCAGCTGACCTCTCCCTCGGCAGAGGTCGGATCGTCCGGCAGAACGGAATAGCGTTCACGCCCCTCGGCCGAATGATACAAATCATGCGCGCTGATATGCGCGCTGCCTTCGTGATCGCGGATCAGGGCGCTCACCCGGCCGGAGTCTCGGTCTTCTTCGACAATCCACTCCGCCACAGGCGTCACATGATAGGTAGCGTCGAGTGGCTGTGCCGCGCGGGGCGGTGCGAAATCCGGAACGACGGGTCCGTCGGCATCGCGAATGGGCAGGTCGAGTTGCGATTGGCCGGGCAGAATGGTCAGCGTGACCGATTCCGGTGTCGGCCAGGCAAGAGGGAAATAACTGCTCGACACCGCCAGACGGATACGATGTCCCGCGCGAAATTTCTGCGCCACATGCTTGAGCGGCACTTCCACCACATAATCATGGCCGGGTTCAAGCGGAGTGGGATGTTCATGGCTGTCCCGGTGGGTCAGGTTCAAAAGACCAAAGCTGACCCGCGTCGCCGAACCGTCGGGCGCGACGTCCACCAGGCGCACGGCGACCTGCGCCACCGGTCGGTCAACCCGCAGCGCAAGGATCATGCACGCATCCCCGACGATGTCGAGATCAGCACCCAGCGGTGCGGTCTCGAACACCAGGCTGCCGGCATCGTCGCGCCGCTGATCGCCGGGCTGGTCTCCGGGATGCGCGTAGGAACACCACTTGCCGCCCTGCATGCCGACCCAGAGCGGCGAGCGGATCGCGAGCAGGGCGTCCGGCAGATTGTCACCGTCGCGAACCATCCGCCCGTCCGAGCCCAAAGCGAACCTTGTCCGTGTGACATTGGGCGAGGGCCATGCGGGCTCGGTGATCCAGTGGCCTTCGCGGTGTGCATAGTGGCTGCGCGGCGGGGCGTGGTCCTGTAGATACAGTCGCAGCGGCGGCTCGTCCATGATGCCGGTGTCGTGGCCCTTGAGCCACTGATCCCACCAGCGCGTTTCCTCGGTCAGCCAGTCGATCGCCGGGCCGGGTTCGCCCAAGTGCGGATATTTGTGCGCCCATGGGCCGACGATCCCCTTGACCGGGCCTTGCAGGTTTTCCACCAGCCGGAACACCGCCCGACAATAACCGTCGGCCCAGCCGCTGACGGCATAGACCGGCACCTGGATCGCGGAGTAATCCTCGCAGACCGACCCGTGTTTCCAGAATTCGTCCCGGGTCTGGTGCGCCAGCCACGTCTCAAGCCATAGACCCGAGCCATCAAGCCGTGCCTCCCACATCTCGCGCCAGCGGTCGCCGACATGCGCGGGATCGGGGGGCAGCGTGTTGATCCCGAACATGACTGAAGCCCAGGACAACTGGTCGCACAGAAGCGTCCCGCCCATATAATGGATGTCATCGGCGTAACGGTCGTCGGTCGAACAGATCGTCACGACAGCCTTCAGCGCCGGCGGGCGCAGCGCCGCGATCTGCAACCCGTTGAAGCCGCCCCAGGATATGCCCACGATACCCACGCCGCCATCGCACCAGCCTTGATCAGCGATCCAGGCGATCACGTCACAGCCGTCCTGCAATTCGACGGGGGTATATTCGTCCTCCATCACGCCTTCGGATTCGCCGGTCCCGCGCAGATCGACGCGGACATAGGCATAGCCTTGCGCCGCGAGCCATGGAGCGCGGGCATGGTCGCGCTCCAGCGTCTTGTCGTTTTTCCGATATGGGATGTATTCGAGGATTGCAGGCACCGGCTGCGCTTCGGCGTCCTGGGGCATCCAGATCCGCGCAGCCAGCCGGGTGCCGTCGGGCATCGGGATCTCGACATGCTCGATCTCGCGCACGACGAGGGGAAGTTCGGTATCAACCTTCATGGGACGCTTTCGATATGGATGGAGGAAAACCGCTGCCGACGCAGTGCTATTCCGCGATGTCGGTGAACTCGTAGTCGAGTTTCTTCATCACCTGCTCGTAATTCCAAAGCAGCTTGGATGTCTTGTGCGCGCCCATCCAGACGGATGCCACGGCATAGCTATAGGCATCCTGCTCGGGCAGGTCCGACAGCTTCATGCCCTTTGACACGTACGAAGAAATGCGTGTTCCCGCGACCTGCTCGGCAGCGACTTCGATCTCGGCGCGCGACGGAACGCGGGCCACTGTCGCGTCGCTGAAAAACACCCGGTAGAAGAACTCGGCTGCGACCTGTTCGGAGCCCTCGCCCTTTGGCATGTCCGGGCTGCGCCCGAGACCGAGGTCGATGGTCACCTGCTGATGGCTGGTCCCGTCGACCATCTCGAACAGATCGCAATGCGACTGCGCGATGCGGGTGTTGATCTCCAGCAGCCAGATCTTGTCCTGAATCTCATCCCAGTAATATTCGATGTTGAAGCCGGCGTTGTCGTAACCGATGTGGCCCATGATCGTGCGGGTGATTTCGTACATCTTGGCCTGAACGGACTCGGGCAGCGCCGACGGATAGAGGTAGTAGAAAAAGCTCAGAACCTGCGGATAACGAATCGAATCCACGGTGCCATAGGGTACGACTTCGCCCTCGTAAACATAGCCTTCGACCGTGCATTGGCGCCCACCGATCATCTGCTCGGCCATGCAGTAATGGCCTTCGACCGCCTTGATGTCGTCGGGCAGTTCCGCCTGATCCAGCACGAAATTGAATGGCTCGGAGATCAGGCCGATCTCGGCGCGCAGCTTCTCGGTCGCGTAGGAAAAGTCCTCGGGATTGTCGATGCGAAAGCCAAGCCGCGAGCCCGAAGACTTGATCGGTTTCACGAAGAAGGGAAAGCGCAGATCGGCCTCGCCGATCTTTGACAAAGCGTTGTCATCGAAAGGATCGAATGCGGTGAATTTCGGAATGTGGTCCGGGATGACCTCGGCCATGACCTTGCGCGACCAGTATTTATGTTCGCATTTCAGCATACTGGCGAGCGAGGAATTGCGCGTCCCGTATTTCTGGCAGAGCAGCGGCAGCATGGTCGAGACAGGAAAGTCGATATAGCCGACGATGGCGTCGATCGTACCGTCAAAGCCGTCCAGTATACCCTCGGCCTCTTTCAGCATGGCGGGGATGTCGAATTCCTGCGTTTCCGAAACCTGCGCCGGCGTCAGGAGTTGGTGAAATTCCACATCATCCACGCCGCGCAGCCGCTTGAGGCGCTCGGCGTTCATCTCGTTCAGGCCGACAACGAACACGTTTCTGGTCATTTTCCTGTCCTTTCTCTATCCGTCGCCAAACACGCGACGACACCTGCGCCCTCGCGTTCGGTCTGCCGCCTGGTCAGGGCCTGGCGAGTTCGGCCTGCGTCGGAAAGCTTCGTCCCTTGAGACGTTCCGTCGCGCCCTCGATGTCGTCCACCAGCAGCAACAGGAAATCCCCCGCCTCGGCTTCGTCGATGGCTTTCGCCACCGCCTCGTGCTCGTCCATGATCGTCTCGACACGGACGGTCGCGTTTGCCGCCACCGCGCCGTCATGGATCAGCTTCGCAGTCTGCCCAGCGTCGCGGCCGCGGGCATCCGTTTCATAGACGTAAAGCGTATCGCACATCGCGGCGAGTTGCGCGCCCAAGGCTGTGAGATCCTCATCGCGGCGGTTGCCGGGCGCGGCGGCGACCGCGATCTTGCGCTGCGTCGCCAACCCGTTCACCAGCGGCTCGAGCGCGACGAGGGCCGGCACATTGTGGCCATAGTCGATCAGGCACTTCACGCCGTCCGCCTCGAAATAATTCGTGCGGCCCGGCATCTGCGCCGGCGTCGGGTGGAACGTCAGCAGCCCGGCGCGAATATCGTCGATCTCGATGCCATGCGCCAGCGCGGCTGCGGCGGCGGCCATCGCGTTTTGCACGTTGAACGGCGCATGCCCCTCAAAGGCGATGGGTACGTCGTTGACCTCGACGATTTCGACCATGACCTTGCCGCGCAAAAGCACGATCTTGCCCTGCTTGACCGTCAGCACCATGCCGAGGCCGTCCAGATGTCCTGCCAGTTCCGGGTTGTCCGGGTCCATCGTGAAATAGATGATTTCGCCCCGCGCCCAATAGGTGCCGTGTTCCATGACCATCGGATCGTCGGCGTTGAGCACGCAATATCCGCCCTCTTTCTTCACCGCATCCACGACAACGGTCTTGCATCGGGCGAGTTCGTCCAGCGTGTAAATGTCACGTTCGCCCAGATGATCGGACGCGATGTTCAGCAGTATGCCCACATCGCATTCGTCAAAACCCAGACCCCGGCGCATGATTCCGCCCCGCGCGACCTCGAGCACGGCATGTTCGACCGTCGGCTCGCGCAGAACCGCCTGCGCCCCTGCCGGGCCGGAATAATCCCCGCGCAGGATCACGTGGTTGTCGATCTCGACCGCTCCGGTACAACTCATGCCGACCGAGTGGCCAGCCTGCCGCAGTATATGGGTGATCAGACGCGTGGTCGTCGTCTTGCCATTGGTGCCGGTGATCGCGGTGATCGGGATGCGTCCGTCATCGGTGGGATCGGGAAACAGCATGTCGACCACATGCTCGCCCACCGGGCGGGGCGTGCCATGGGTCGGCGCCATGTGCATGCGGAAACCCGGCCCGGCATTGACCTCGACCACGCCCGCCGATTGCTGGTCCAGCGGCAGCGACAGGTTTTCGGCAAGCAGGTCGATTCCGATGATGTCGAGCCCGACGAGCCTTGCGATCCGCTCCATCGCAAACTTGACCTCGGGGTGAACCTCGTCCGTCAGATCGGCTGCGGTGCCTCCGGTCGAGATGTTCGCCGTCGACTTCAGAAAGGCGATCTCGCCTTGGGGCAGCACGGTGTCGAGCGTATGACCGGCCTGTTCGAGCAGTCGTTCCGTCTGCATATCGACATCGATCTGGGTGAGCAGGTTTTCGTGACCGACGCCGCGCCGCGGGTCCTTGTTCTCGATGTCGATCAACTGTTGAATCGTGTGTTTGCCGTCTCCGGTCACATGCGCCGGTCGGCGCCGGGCGGCGGCGACCAATTTGCCGCCGATCACCAGCAATCGATGATCCTCGCCCTTGATATAGCTTTCGACGATAACCGCTCCGGAATCATCTCGCACACGGGCCAGAGCCGCGTCAAAGCCCGCCTGCAGGTCTTGGGTACTGGCGATGTCGGTGCTCACGCCACGGCCGTGATTGCCCGACAGCGGCTTGGTGACCACCGGCCAGCCGATCCAGTCCGCGGCTTGCTGCGCCTCTTCGAACGAATGGCAAACCTGCCCCCGTGGCACCGGCACGCCAGCATCCTCGAGCACCTGCTTGGTCCATTCCTTGTCGTCGGCGATCGAATGACCGATGATCCCCGACGCATCGGTCACCGTCGCCTGAAACCGGCGCTGTTTGACGCCATGGCCCAGTTGGGTATAGCTCGTGCCTTCGCTCAGGTTGTAGGCGGGAATGTTGCGGGCCCTCGCAGCGTCGACAATGGAGCCGGTCGAGGGGCCCAGCGCGTGGGCATCGCGCACCTCTTTGAGATGGTCAATGACGGGTCCGAGGTCCACGTTCTGATCATGATAGAGCTTGCGAACGATCTCGACCGCTGCCTCGCCCGCGGCAAGACCCGTGGCCTCGTCGCGGTAGCGGTAGACGACGTTGTAGATGCCGGGCTCATAGCTGTCGACCGTCTTGCCGTAGCCGACCGAGAAGCCGACGAGGTTTTGCAACTCGATCGCGACGTGCTCGACCATGTGGCCCGCCCACGTCCCGGCCCTGACCCGCTGCAGGAACCCGCCCGGCTCGCCGACAGAACATCGGTGGTTGTAGATGGTGGGGATCAGGGAGCTGAGCCTTTCCGCGATCCCCGGCACGTTGTCGCTGGGTCTCTCTTCCAGATCGCCGATGTCCAGCCGCATATAGATGGCCGGATAGCGGCTGTAGTAGTTCGGCCCACGCAAGGCGCGGTGTTCAAGAATATGCAATCTTATGCTCCAGATTTTTTGCCCGGAGCTCATCGGGTCCGAGGACACGCCGGTCCGTCAGGTTGTATCCGTAACCATTGACCAGCGCGTGCATTATGACATTGTGAACGCTCACCGCCTCACCGTCTTCGAGGTCGAACACGTTCGATCCGGTAACCTCTGAACTGTCGATGACGATGGTGTGGCCCGATCCGAACGCGCGTATCACGTTCCCCTCGAACAGCACCGCCGAGTCTTCGCCGATACCAAGGCCAAGATATTCGGGATTGGTGGCACCGACCTCCATCAGCCGCGAGAAACGGCCGCGCTCCAGAAAGTGGGTGTCGATGATGACGCCCCCCACCAGCCCGAAGCCTGCGCTCATTCTGACGGCACCCTTGCGCAGGGAATCCCCCGCCGAACCGCCATAGACCATGGTCTGAGACAGGCAGGCGGCGCCGGCACTTGTTCCGGCAATGACCCCGCCCTCAGCATGGCGGGTGCGGATCGCCGCCATCGCCGCGGTAGCGCCAAGAATGTACGTCAGGCGCATCTGATCGCCACCGGACAAGAAGATGATGTCACAACTCCGGATCATCTCGACGTTGTCTTCAGACGCGGCATCGTCGCGGTCGCGGATCCGGATGTCCAGTATCTCGGCTGTGCTGATCGCGCAAAACGTGGTACGATACGAATTGAACACGTGACCAGGTATGCTGCTCGCTGTCGTGATGACTCCGACCACCGGTGCGTCTTTTTCCGACATGGCCAATACGCGGCGCAATATGTCTGCGCGGGACGACTTGTCCTCTGCGCCACCGATCGCAATGAGCGGACCCTTGGCGCCAAACGTGGTGGGTATGCTCATTCTTTTCACTCCGTTCCTCATGAGAGGATCGTATAATTTGTGCTACTGTAGCACCAAGCCTGCCGATTGATAAAGCTCACATTGAATTGACACAGCAATTTCAATTTGTCACATGTGCAGCCTGGTCATCGGCTGCCGGGTAGAATGGAAACGGTACTTCATGTCGGAGGCAGAGATGGCGCAGCGATTCAGCCTTGCGATCCATGGCGGCGCGGGCGTCATGTCGCGCGACAGCATGACACCCGACTGCGAAGCCGGGTATCATGCCGCCCTGGCCCGTGTGCTGCAAGCAGGCCAGGCCGTGCTCTCGCAGGATGGCAGCGCATTGGATGCGGTGACGGTGGCGGTATGCGCGCTTGAGGATGAACCATTGTTCAACGCGGGGCGGGGCGCCGTCTTTACCCGTGACGGGACACAAGAGATGGACGCCGCTGTCATGGACGGTCGCGACCGAAGCGCAGGCGCGGTCGCCGGTATCTTCGGGCCGAAAAATCCCGTCCTCGCAGCCCGCGCCGTTCTGGAACATACCAATCACGTGCTGATGATTGGCGACGGGGCCCTCGCCGTCGCGCGCGCGGCCGGACTTGAGTTCCGGGCCGAAGATTACTTCTTCACGCAAGAGCGATATGACGCCCTGCTCGAAACCCTGAAAATGGAGCAAGAGGGCACTCTTGACGACGATCCCGCGCGCCGCCACGGCACCGTCGGGGCGGTGGCGCGCGACCACCGCGGCACCCTTGCCGCTGCGACCTCGACCGGCGGCATGACGGCGAAGCAGTCTGGCCGTGTCGGCGATAGCCCGGTGATCGGGGCCGGCACATTCGCCGACAACGCCAGTTGCGCGGTATCGGCCACTGGCGACGGCGAGGTCTTTCTGCGCCTGTGCCTAGCGCATGAGATCGACGCTCGCATGCGTCTTGCTGGCACTCCGCTGAAACGCGCCGTCGAAGACGCAATCACGATCGATCTAACGGCTCTCGGCGGCTCCGGGGGGCTCATCGCGGTGGACCGGGATGGGGTGATCGCAGCGCCGTTCAATTGCGAAGGCATGTACCGGGGATGGATCGTCGAAGGCGATAGCCCGGTAACAGCAATCTACTGATTGAGACGGGTTGTTCAATCCGTCTCAATCAGTATCGCGGTACTTAAAAGTTGGGCGGTCCGACTTGCTGGACGGCGTGGGCTCGCCAAGTCCGCTGTGGCTACGGCGCGGAAACTCGCGGTGCAGCTTTCGGCTTCGACCAATTTTAATAATTGACTGAATTGCCGCCTGCGTGGCAACATTCAAGGCATTGGCCGCTCACCATTTCACATTTATTGAAAGGCTGGACATTCTACTATGCTTCGACTTGCTGCGGCTCTCGCCATTGCACTTCCCATTGGCGCCTTCGCGCAGTCCCTGTCACCGGGGGAAATTGAGGCCATGATCAATGAGCGGATCAATAATCTGAATCCGTATCAGGAACTTCTGAACAGTCCCGACCCCGCCCGCAGCCTTGCCGCGATGCAGATCATGATGGAATCCGGCGACGCCGACCTGGTGCGTATGGCGACGGAATACGGCCTCTTGTCGCCCAATCCGACGGTGAAGCGCATCGCGCTGGAAGGTTTTTTGGCGACCAAGCCCGTGTTGAGCATCCGTTTCGACGGAAGCAAGACCAGCGACAAGGATTTCAGTAATGTTGTTGTCCGCAATTGGACCGGCACAGTCGATGCCGACATGGTCGGCTACTGGCGGATCAGTGTCGGAGAGTATCTGGCGGATTCGTCGTGCTATGCAAATACCTATAACACATCCGATTGCTTCATCACAGTGAACAGCGATGGCGTCTTTCTGACGCCGCGATACATGAACGGGCGGGCGACGATATCGCCCGAGGGGTCGTTGATTGGTACCGCGAACCTCAGCAATGTCACTGACACCGTGCCGTTCACGATCCAACTGATCGACTGACCGCTACTCGGCGCTGATCCGGTCGATCACAATCGTGCCGGTCGACCATGCGTCCAGCACGATCACGCGGATGCGGCGCACGTTGCGCGGGGCCATGGGGCCGGTGTCAAAGATGCCGTCGGAGCCCATTTGCTTGCGGCTGACCGTGACGAAACCGCCTTCAGAGTCCCTGTGGGACACTTGCAAAATCAGGTTCTTAGGCAAGGCATGGCCGGAACCGGCCGGAGAAATTATCTGCAGTCGCGACAGAGGCCTGATCTTGTCCGGCTCGAACCGCAAATCGAAAACCATATCCGGCCGGGGACTAAAGACAAACTGCCCGCCGCCCAGCATGTTTTCCGGCGCGAATTCAGGACTGACCGGCGCCACGCTGGATGACACCAGCGCCAGCGGCAGCGTGTTGCGGGCCGCCGGTGCCTCCTCCGGCGTGGCTTTGGCTGCGATCTGCCCACCGGATTCCGACAGAAAACGCCCAACGTTCAGCGCAATTTCCTCGGACCGCATGAACAGCGCCCGGCTGGGATCGTCAGAGGTGATTGCCATGCCGATCGGCTCTCCCGTTACATAGGCGAAAGCTCCGGAAGTGCCTTGGGCAATTTCGGTCTCGCCCGCTGCGATCTGGCCGGTGAAGGTCAGATAGGTCCTGTCCTGGATATCAATTGCGATGCGGTCCTCAGCCCCGTTGTCGGCCAGACGCAACACCTGCGCGGTGCTGGCGCTGCGGGCACGGCGCGACGGTGTCAGATCGTCAAGCTTGGCCGTGCAGCTGCCGGCCAGCGCCTCACTCGCGACAGCCAGCGCCAAATCAAGGCTGGGCCAGAACGGCGTGATGACATTGCCGGTGCCGCTGACGACGGGGGCCGCCGTCGATAGCGTGACGCGGGGAAATTCACCCGCCACATGGCGCGGCATCGCGACATAGCATACACCGCCATGGTTGAACATGAAGCCAAATCCATGTTCGCGGTCGCTATTGAGCACAGAAACTGTTTGCGCGCTGCCTGCGCTGGAGTACCCTCCAAAGCCAATGCAACTCAAAAAGAAAATTTCCATGATCCGGTTCATTCGTTTCTTCCTGTTCGCCCTTGTTCTGCCGCAGGCCGGGATCGCCCAGACCACGCTGAGCCTCGCAAACGATCCTGAGGAAGGGAAGACAGTATTTCACGAGGCGCTTCTAAAAGCGGCGCGAATCTCTGGCGCCGTCGTTGTCGGGGTGCAGGCCCGGACACTGGTGGAAGGGCCTGTGGACTTCCGGGCGCATGTCCCGGCGGCATGGGCGGATCAGATGATTTGCGTCCGTGTGGTCTCTGCGGACGGCCTTTACGAGGCGGTCAATACTTATCACGTAGATGCCGCCTGGCGTGGCGGGTCCGCGGAGTTTCCCTATCCCGACGTTCCCTTTCCGACGGAATACGGACAGCGGTTGTCGGAATCCGTCGCCAACGGCCTTGCCATCCGCGTCAGCCGAGGGGATTGCACGGCCGGTCAGACCACAGAGGCGACTGTCGCCTTCTGGAACACGACCGCACTGACGGAGCTGACCCTGCTGATCAATTCCTTTCGCGCCGACCGCGTCTTTGCCTACGTCGGCCAGGACGCGCCGCCGGTCAAATGCGAACCTGTCGATCTTCAGGGCCGCACCGCCTATGATACCGTTTGCGTCATCAAGGACCGTCCGCAGCCGGGGAACGTGGATGTGAGCATCTATCGCGTCAAGACCGGCGGCGCTTCCGCCGAAGACAAGATTACGGTCGTATTCCCGAAGGAGTAAGGATTTGACAAGACGCCAAATCCGCCGACCTTTCAACCTGTCAAGGCGCAAGGCCCCTTTTACCAGTCCTTGGCTGACGGTGCTGACCATTGTGGTGATTGTGCTTCTTCTTGCGGCGACGTTTATCGGGACGGCGACACGGACCTATTTGGTCGAGGCGCGGACCCTCGGCGCGACGGTGACTTTCAAAGGCGATACCAATGCTTGGCAACTCAATGGCGCCATGCTCTGCACCGAACGCTCGGCCCCCGTTTTGCAGGACACCACGAGCGGCATCTGTCCGCCCGCAATCTTTGAAATCTCTACCCCTGAAACCCGCGTTCTCGACTGGCCACCCGACTCGCGTGTGGCCCTGCGCCTGCAGCCCGATGACAGCCTTATGATCGAGGCGCTGTCAGGCACGGCACCTGCCATGCCGGTCGGTGCTTTGCTGGTAGTGCCGAAGACGCAATGGCAGCGGCACGGAGCGCTTGTGGTCAACGGTGCGATCCAGTTCGGTGGGGACATGGGGTCAGGGGCGCAGGACTTTCTCGAAGCGGGAACCTGGGACGCCCGCCAGACCAGCCTCGCGGCGGCGTACTTTCGCCCGACGCTGGAAGTGGTCAAAAGCGGCAAGTTGACGCGCGGTGCCTCTGCCGAAGTTTGGCGGGCAAACGCGCCTGCCACAATGTTCGGCCATATCACACCGTCCTTCGAAGGTAGCGCGCCGGGTTTGATCATGTCTTTTCTGTCAGAGGCCGGTCGCGTCGAAATGCGGGTACGGTATTTTGGCCTCGACGGCTATGCGGTCATTCGGCCGGATTTATTGGATACAATCCTGACCAGCCCGATCCTGCTGGCCGCAATTGCTGTTCTGACGGTGTTCGCGGCCGTCAAGGACCTGCTCAGCCTTGCCCAGCCCCAAAAAAAAGAAAACAGGGGCGAGCGATAGACCGCCCAGCCGCAATGCCGATTGCGAAGGCGCAAGGGCTGAAGATCACACCGCGCTGTCGGAACGGTCGCGTAGCAGCGTCGCAATAAAGTCGGTAAAATGGTTGCTCTGGAACGCAACATGAGTCCGCACGGCCTCGGCGGCATCGCCGGGCTTACTTGCCACGAGCGCAGATTTTGACGCGGTGTGGGTAGACTTGGTTGGTTTCCTACGCAAGTCATAATTTCCAGTCTTTGGCTTGATTGCTCTGCATGAAGCGATTGCTCAACCACCTACTGAGAATGAACTGAAAATTCGCACAGCCGCCATCCGATCAAGCGAGATGCTGCGCAACGTTCGAATGGCCGCAACGCGAAAGCTGCACCGCAGCAAGGGAACGATTGATGGAAGGCAGGTTCGGGTCGGTTGCAGACCGAGGCAGTCGGAAAAGAGATGAATCCGGCCATAGTTCACAATCCGGTGGTAGCTCGATCGACCTCGCTCGACAAATTCCTGTTCAGGACCAAGGCCCGGCTCGTCTGCGATTTACGGTATTCGGAACACGACTGTCAGATATCAACTGACCGGCGGTGCCCGAAGATCGCCCGCGCTGCGCCGCCATCGCGCGAAGCGCGGCCACGCGGTTCTCGGTCGCGGGATGCGTCGCGAAGAGATTGTCGTGTTTGTGCGCGTGCAGCGGGTTGATGATGAACATATGCGCCGTCGCCGGGTTGCGCTCGGCAGCGTGGTTGTCGATCCGGGCGGCGCCCATGGCGATCTTCTCCAATGCCGAGGCCAGCCAGAGCGGCTGCCCGCAGATCTCGGCCCCGGCCTTGTCGGCGGCATATTCCCGCGTCCGGCTGATCGCCATTTGCACCAGCGCCGCCGCCATCGGCGCAAGGAACATCATCAAAAGCGTGCCGATCAGCCCCAGCCGCTCCCGCGAGCCACCGAAGAAGAGCGCGAAGTTGGCCAGCATCGAAATTGCCCCCGCGAAGGTTGCGGTGACGGTCATGATCGCGGTGTCGTGGTTGCGGATATGTGCCAGCTCGTGCGCGATCACGCCGGCCAGTTCCTCTCGAGACAGGCTGCGCAGCAGGCCCGAAGTTACCGCGACTGCCGCGTTCGCGGGGTTGCGACCGGTGGCAAAGGCATTTGGCTGCGGCGTGTCGATCAGATAGACCGATGGCGCGGGCAGGTTCGCATTGCGCGCAAGCTCGGCGGTCAGGGCGTGCAGGCCCATCCGATCGCCTTGTGGCACCGGCTGGGCGTTGTGCATGCGCAGGACCATGCGGTCCGAGTTCCACCAGGTAAAGGCGTTCATTGCCGCCGCGACGACAAGCGCGATCACCGCGCCCCCCGATCCGCCGATCAGATAGCCAACACCCATGAAAAGCGCGGTCATCGCGGCCATCAGCATCGCTGTCTTTACATAGCCCATATTGGTCTTCCGAACTTCAAATTGAGGTAATGAAGGAAATATGGGGAGGTTCCCGACCTGTGCAAGCATGGGCGCCAGGCGCGAAGCAAGCCTGACTGTTTTCAAGACGTAGCAGAATGGCCGGTCTGGTCCGCACGACGACATTTCGGCCGACCAAGTGCCGCGCTCTGGTTCGATGACCACGGCCTCCACCACCCCTTCACATGAGCCTCGGCAGATCAAACCGCTTGGAGAAGCGCCATCGGTCAACTGAGGGCCAAGCCCCGAATAGTGCAACTCATACCCGTGGATGCACCGGGTAGCAGGTTGCTCGCGCTCCATGGCAATCAGTCCGGCCCCTTACCCGAGCCAGCTTGCCACCAGCAATTGACACAATTCGCGGAGAAGGAGATAAGGCTCAGCCCACGGTTTACCTGAAGCACGGTCTGCTGCACATTCCTGATTTTTTCTTATAGAGATCGATACCGTATCCTCAAATACGCTGTTTAATTGTATATCAACAGCTTAGCTAAGAATCCTGCCAACTCAGCTAATTTTCCAAGCAAAGTGTGACATCCGGCGAGAGTTGGAACTTATCCAACGTGACTTGGCACTTTTTGTCGAGCAAGAATGGAACTTCGGCACAATTAGCTTACGTAAACTGCCGCTGAGCGCGCACTTTCCAAGTTCTCGTCGTCGAAACTACGGTTTGAAAATCAGGGCCATGATTCTTCGATGCCGTTGGCCCATTGAACTCCCGCTCCGCTAGGAGCGGCTCTGAAGAGAGCGCATTCCGTTGAAAAACTCGGGCTTGATCGGGGTTGGCTGATTCAATTCCCGTATCGCAGCGCAAACCGTCATGGCCAACCAGACATATCGACAGATCAGTCGATCCTTGTCCAAGGAGCGCCGATCAGCGATCTTGCCGGTATGACCGAGAAAACGGCACCCGATACGGTTTATGTCCGCATGCGCCTGCGCCTGTATTTCGGGGACGACCTCATGCCGGGGCCCGGTAAGATCCGCTGGAATTGATCGCCAGCCATGGCTCGATCGCCGCTGCCGGGCGCGCGGTGAAGATGAGTTACAAGCGTGCCTGGATGCTGGTCGAGGAAATGAACGACGCCTTCCGCGACCCGCGGGTCGAGAGCACGCGCGGCGGATCGCATGGCGGTGGCGCGCGGGTGACCGGAACAGGCGCTCAGGTTTTGGCACATTACCGCAAGCTGGAGGAACAGGCGGCAAACATGGGCGCTCCGGAAATCGACGCGATCCGGGCCTTGCCGAAGACCGCTGGACGCCCCGCCCTGCCCCCTGCAGGATCCGTCGCTGTTCCGTTTTTGCGGGATTTGGCCCGGAAAATCGCCAAATTGGCGAAAAAACGTCGGAAAATCCGCTTTTGCGTTAACTCATAGGTCAGCATCGTCGCCTTAGGCTCACTCGGGTATTCGCGTCCGCTGTGAAAGGTGCTGCCATGTCTCTGCCCGTCTCCGGCTTGTTGTCCGGCTTCAGAACGCGGTTCCTGCCGGTCCTGATCGGTCCGCCGGTTCTGGCGTTCATGCCGGCGATCACGCTGGGCGCCTTCTGGCTCTGGGGGGAAACCGCGCTTTTGCTGATCGCATTGGGGCTGCCGCTGATCTTTGCCCTTGGCGGGGCTTTCTCCCGAGGGCCGGCGCAAACGCTGATCCCACGCGACAGCGTGACCGGCTTTATGCTGCGCGACGGATTCGAGACGGTTCTCGAAGGCGTGTTCGAAGATACCGAGACGTCGGGCCTGCGCTCGGCCTGTTTCGTGCTGGAAATCGACGATCTGCGCGATCTCGCCAGACATCACGGGCCGGGGGCCGTCGATCTTGCGATGCAGCGTTCGGGCGAGCGGATGCTTTCCGTTCTACGGGATGGTGACACGGTGGCCCGGCTGGGCGACAGCCGTTTCGCGATCTGCCTGATGCCGGTTCGTCAGCTTGACCTGGAACTGTGTATCCAGCTTGCCGGACGACTTCAGACCGCGCTTGAAGAAGCGGTATCGCTGGATGCGACCGCGTTTTATCTGTCCTGTTCCGTCGGATTCTGCCTGCGCGGTCGGGCTCCGGGCGAAACCGGCAGCGATTGGCTTGAGGCCGCGACCGCCGCACTGAACGAAGCACAGCAGACCGGGCCTTCGGCCATCCGCGCCTATTCCACGGAAATCCGTCGCCGCACCCGCGCCCGCCACGATCTGCGTGAAGATGCCGCCCGGGCGCTGGAGAACGGGCAGATCCAGCCTTGGTACCAGCCGCAGATTTCCACCGATACCGGTAAGGTCACCGGCTTTGAGGCGCTGGCGCGCTGGCAGCACCCAGCCCACGGCCTGATCGCGCCCGACCGGTTCCTGCCGGTGCTGCAAGAGGCCGGCCTGATGGAACGGTTGGGCCAGACGATGCTGTACGGCGCGTTGACTGCGCTCAAGGCATGGGATTGCGCCGGGGCCGACGTCGCCTGCGTCGGCGTCAATTTCGCCACCCAGGAATTGCGCAACCCCGGCCTGGCCGAACGGATCCGCTGGGAACTGGACCGCTTCGACCTTTCGCCCGACCGCCTTGCGATCGAGGTTCTGGAAACCGTTGTCAGCGACATGCCCGACGAGATCGTGACGCGCAATATCGCGGCGCTCAGCGCTATGGGCTGCCGGATCGATCTGGACGATTTCGGCACCGGCCATGCCTCGATCGCGTCGATCCGCCGGCTTGCGGTGTCGCGCATAAAAATAGATCATTCTTTCGTGATGAAGGCCGACCGCGACGTGGAACAGCAACGTCTGATCAGCGCGATCCTGACCATGGCCGAGCGTCTCGATCTCGAAACCCTGGCGGAAGGGGTGGAAACAGTGGGCGAACACGCACTGTTGGCGCAACTTGGCTGCAATCATGTGCAGGGGTTCGGCATCGCCAGACCCATGCCGTTCGATCAGACGCTGGACTGGATCGCCGCGCATGAGGCGAAACTTGCCGATGCGCCGCGCATCGGTCGCACTGCGGGCTAGGTGTTTGATCCCACGGTTTGATGGTGTGATCCTTTCGCAGGAATGGAAGGAAGCATTATGGGACAAGTTCGTCACGGGAGCGCGACGACCACGCAAGCCGTCAGAGCTGCAATACAGCGATCCGCTGCCCGGCAGGGTCATGCGCAGCATGATCCCGAGAGGGGCAAGCTTCGCTCGCGGAGTTGAGTCGCGAGTTGGGGATCAACCCGAAAACCGTTGCGAAATTGCGGAAGCGTTTGATCCTGTTGAAGAAACGCTCGACCAGGTGGCGTTCCTTGTAGAATATCCAATCGATGGTATGTTTGGCCGTCCGCGTCGGGTTCTGCTTGATCTGCGCGGTTGCGCCGAGATCATCCACGATAAACTGGCGGAGGTAATCGGCGTCATAGGCCGCGTCCGCCATGACATGGCCGACTCCGGTCAGCCCGCCGATCAAGCCGCGCGCCTGCGGGCAATCGCCCCACTGACCTGGGGTGATGGTGAAGCGGATCGGCAGCCCGAGCGCGTCCACAGCGGCATGTATCTTTGTCCCCTCTCATCGATACTGCGTATCGACTGCCGGGCAGCGGTCAGGCCGCCTTTTGATCGGCCAATCGCGTGAGCCTGAGCCCCCCTTTTGCGCCACTTTCGTCTGCATGGCCCTTGAAAATGGTTGCATCGACAAGGACGTATTCAAAGTCGGGATCGCGACTCAAGGCTTTGAAAAGACTCTCCCAAACCCCTGCGTGGGTCCAACGCCGAAAGCGGCAATGCGCCGTTCGCCAATTACCAAGGTCCGGCGGCAGATCTCGCCACGGCGACGCCGTTCGCGCCAACCACAAAATCGCGTCCAGAAATAACCTGTTATCCGTTGCCGTGCGTCCCCGGTCGCCCTTCTTGCCGGGAACGAGATGTTCAAGGCGCGCCCATTGCGCGTCGGTCAAGGTTCGTCTGCTCAAGATCGCCTCCGTTTTCGATCTTGAATCAGAACTCCAAGCCCTTTGGGAATCCGCAAATGAAGACGCCGCCTAGGGGCGGAACGCGATTTTCCTGCGACATATCCTGCCGCTGCATGCCCGCCCGCCGCTGCGGCGGCGCCGCTCTGGATATGTGCTGTTTTGGGGAATCTGCTTGACCTTTGGGGTCGCACTCTGTTGAACCCCACCTGTCATTGCATGCACAAGGTGGCCGGTCCCCGATGGACAATCAGAACAAGAACCTCATCCTCGCAACCGCGCTCAGTTTCGTCGTGATCCTGGGATGGTTTCTGCTGTTCCCGCCGGACCAGCAGGCCCCATCGACCGAGCCGACGCAAGCCGACCAGCCGGTATCCGAGCAGGCTCCGCTGACGCCGTCCACCGCCGGCGATCGGACCGAAACCGCGACGGCACCCGAGGAACCGGTTGACGAAACGCTGACCCAGGCGCCGCGCGTCAAGATCGACACGCCCAGCCTGATCGGGTCGATTTCGCTGATGGGCGGGCGGATCGACGAACTGTCGCTCAAGGATTACCGCGTCGCGCTTGACGACGATTCTCCGATCGTGTCGATTCTCAAGCCGGCCGGCAGCACGTCCGCATATTATGCGCTTTACGGCTGGGCGGCCGGCGCCGGGCTGTCGCCGCAGGATGTGCCGGGGCCCAATACCGAATGGCAGATCGAACAGGGCGAAATTCTTGGCGTGGATTCGCCGGTCACATTGGTCTGGGACAATGGCAATGGGCTGACGTTCCGCCGTCAGATCGCTGTGGACGAGGACTACATGTTCACCGTGACGCAATCGGTCGAGAACGCGTCGGGCAACGTCGCGAGCATTGCGCCCTACGGCCTGCTGCGCCGGCATGGCAAACCCGAAGACCTCAAGAGCTTCTTCATCCTGCACGAGGGCATGGTGGGCGTGGCCGATGGCAAGCTGAGCGAGGTCAGCTACAAGAAAATGGCCGATTTCCCCACCGATGCCCGCGATGGCGCGCGGGCCGAGGTCACACAGGTGACGGGGAACGGATGGATCGGATTTACCGACCATTACTGGATGTCCACACTGATTCCGCCGGCGGACACGGCATTCAGATCCGTCGCCAAATATGACGAGAGCCGCGATATCTACCAGACCGAGACGGTGCTGCCGACGCAACAGGTGGCCGACGGTCAGACCGCAAGTGTCACCACCCGCCTGTTCGTGGGCGCCAAGGAATGGGAAACGCTGCGCGACTATGAACGCAGCGGCATCCCGAACTTTCTCGACAGCATCGACTGGGGCTGGTTCTTTTTCCTGACCAAGCCGATCTTCTGGCTGCTGCACAATATCAACCAGTTGATCGGCAACATGGGCTGGTCGATCATCGGCCTGACGCTGATCATCAAGGCGTTGTTGTTCCCGCTGGCCTATAAATCCTACGTCTCGATGGCGAAGATGAAGGAACTTCAGCCGCAGATGCAGGCGCTGAAAGAGAGTGCCGGCGACGATCGCCAGAAGATGCAACAGGGCATGATGGAGCTTTACAAGAAGGAAAAGGTGAACCCGGCTGCCGGCTGCCTGCCGATCCTGCTGCAAATCCCGATCTTCTTTTCGCTCTACAAGGTGATCTTCGTCACCATCGAACTGCGCCATGCGCCGTTTTTCGGTCCCTTCCAGGACCTCAGCGCACCGGACCCCACCTCGATCTACAACCTGTTCGGCCTGTTGCCCTGGGGCGCGCCCGAACCCGGCACGCTGATGGCGACGATCCTGATCGGCATCCTGCCGCTGCTGCTGGGCATTTCCATGTGGCTGCAACAGAAACTGAACCCCGCCCCCACCGATCCCACGCAGCAGATGATCTTTGCGTGGATGCCGTGGGTATTCATGTTCATGCTGGGCAGCTTCGCCAGCGGGCTGGTGGTGTACTGGATCGCGAACAACACGATCACATTTACCCAGCAATACGCCATCATGCGCAGCCAGGGCTATAAACCCAACGTTCTGGGAAACATCCTGTCCGGTTTCTCGCGCAAGCCAAAGGCCGAAAAGAAATGACCACGGCGGTCACCGGGCTGTGGCGGCATCCAATCAAAAGCCACGGGCGCGAAAGGCTGGACACGGTTTCCCTCACCGCCGGGCAGACACTGCCCGGCGATCGCGTCTGGGCCGTGACGCATGAGCACAGCAAGGCGGACACCAGCGCCTGGGCGCCGTGTGTCAACTTCACCCGCGTCGCCAAGGTGCCGGCGCTCATGGCGATCACTGCGCGAATGCAGGACGGGCGGGTCCGGCTGCGCCATCCCGACCGCCCTGACCTGGAGTTTGACCCGGATACCGAGACCGGGGTTTTTCTCGACTGGGTCGCCCCGTTGATGCCGGGCGACAGCGCGGCCTCGGCTGGTATCGTCCGGGTGCCGGGGCGCGGCATGACCGACAGCGCGTTTCCGTCGGTGACGTTGTGCAATCTGGCCTCGCACCGGGCGGTAGAGCGCCAATCGGGACAGGAGCTTTCGATTCATCGCTGGCGCGGCAACATCTGGTTCGACGGTCTGCCGGAATGGGAAGAGTTCGATTGGCTGGACCGTGAGGTGGGGATCGGCCAGGCGGTGTTGTGCGTGCGCGAGCGGGCCACACGCTGCCTCGCCACCACCGCAAACCCCGAAACCGGAGAGCGCGATGCCGACCCGCTGGGCGCGCTGGCCCATTGGGGTCACCACGATTTCAGCGTCCGCGCCGAGGTGGTGCGCGGCGGCAAGATCGCCGTCGGCGACGCCATCAGGTTGCTGTGATGAAGATGCCGTTTCCCGAGGCCGAAGCGCCCGATGCCGCCGAAGCCGAGGCGGGGCGCAAGCTGTTCGCCGGACAGACCGATTTCGTGAAGGGCGTCGTCGCAATGTCGGGCCTGCCCCCCGCCGACCGGATCGAGGTCTGCTTTGCCGGCCGCTCCAACGTGGGCAAGTCCAGCCTGATCAATGCGCTGACCGGGCGCAAGGGGCTGGCACGCGCCTCCAACACGCCGGGGCGCACGCAGGAGATCAACTTTTTCACCCTTGGCGATGGCCGCTATCTGGTGGACCTGCCCGGCTATGGCTATGCTAATGCACCCTTGCCGGTGGTGGAAAAATGGCAACGGCTGTTGAAGCAATATCTTTCGGGACGCGCGACCCTGCGGCGCGCTTTTGTGCTGATCGATGCGCGGCATGGGATCAAGACGGTCGACCGGGAAATCCTGTCGCTGCTGGACAGCTCGGCCGTGACCTTTCAGGTGGTGATCACCAAGGCCGACAAGATCAAGGAAGCCGACCGTGCCCGCATGCTCGACCAGGTGCGGGGCGCATTGGCCAACCACCCGGCGGCGTTTCCCGAAATCGTCGTGACCTCGTCGGAAAAGGGTGACGGGATCGCCACGTTGCGCAGTATCATCGCCACGTTGGAGTGAGCGACCCCTTGTGCGCGGCGTCGATTCAGTGACAACTGCGCGTCAAACGGATGCCAGAGATGAAGACACGAAAGATGAACCGCGACTGGATCGCCGCCGCCGAGACGCTGTCAAGCGCCCTGCCCTATCTGCAGCGCTATGACGGCTCGACCGTCGTCATCAAGCTGGGCGGTCACGCCATGTCCAGCGACGAAGCGATGGATTTGTTCGCGCGCGACGTGGTGTTGATGCAGCAGGTCGGTGTCAATCCGGTGATCGTGCATGGCGGCGGGCCGATGATCAACGCCATGCTGGAGCGGCAGGGCGTGACCTCGCAATTCGTGAACGGCAAGCGCGTCACCGACAAGGCCACCGTCGAGGTGGTCGAAATGGTGCTGTCGGGCCTTGTGAACAAGCGCATCGTGCAGGCGATCAACGGCCAGGGCGGCATGGCCGTGGGTCTGTCGGGCAAGGATGCGAGGCTGATGATCTGCGATCAGACCGATCCGGCGCTGGGTTTCGTCGGCACGCCGGCCGAGTTGAACCCGAAACTGCTGCACACGCTGTTCGCCAACGACATGATCCCGGTGATCGCGCCGCTGGGCGTCGGGCGCAACGGCGAGACGTTCAATATCAACGGTGACACCGCCGCCGGTGCGATTGCTGCCGCTCTGAAGGCCGACCGCCTGTTGCTGCTGACGGATGTGTCGGGTGTCAAGAATGCCGACGGAAATGTCGTGACCGAGCTCAAGGCCGAGCAGATCCGCCAGTTGACCCGCGACGGCGTGATCGCCGGAGGCATGATCCCCAAGACCGAGACCGCGCTCGAGGCGATCGCCGGCGGTGTGCGCGCCGTCGTCATACTGGATGGGCGCGCACCCAACGCGTGCCTGCTGGAGCTTTATACCGAACATGGCGCGGGCTCTCTGATCCGTCCGGATTAGCGCCATGGCGGACGCCCTTTATACTCACATCAATAAGCAGGCCGAGGCCAGCGGCCTGATCGTGATGGGCGCGCTGCATCCCGCGCGGGTTCCGGTCAAACAATTGGAGAGTGGAACGCTGATCCTGCTGGGCGCGGGCAAGGGGTTCTGGCCTGCTTTCTGCGGCGCACCCGAATATGACGATGCTCAGCGCGATCCGGTGGATCGCTGGTCGCGCCGGGTGATCGGGGCGCTGGCCCAGACGTTCGACGCACGGGCGCATTTTCCCTTCGGCGGCCCGCCCTACGCGCCTTTCATCGACTGGGCGCAGAAATCGGGACGTGCCTTTACCAGCCCCACCGGGATGCTGGTGCATGACATTGTCGGCCTGATGATCTCCTATCGCGGCGCGCTGCATCTGGAGGCCGAGATCGCGATTCCGCCGGCCACAGGCCAATCACCCTGCCTGACCTGCGCCGGTCAGCCCTGCACCACCGCCTGCCCTGTCGGCGCGCTGGCCGCCGATCATGGCTATGATCTGGCGGCGTGCCACGATTTTCTCGACAGTGCGGCGGGAACCGATTGCATGGAACGCGGCTGCGCCGTCCGCCGGGCCTGCCCGCTGAGTGCCGGCGCGGGCCGCAGCGATGCGCAATCGGCGCTGCACATGCGTTCGTTCCACCGCCGTTAACCGGCGTCGTGCCGCCGCCGCACGGTTTCTGGCCGTCCCGGCAGGGACAGGCGGGCATCGGTGCGCGCCTGTTGCGAGATCACGCCCCCGTTCGACACCACCGCCAGCCGGTCGGGCCGCAGGCGCAGCGCCTCGATAGGATCGCCCGCATCCAGCACCACCAGCGAGGCGCGCTTGCCGACCTCGAGTCCGCGTCATTTCGCTGGCCGGGCGGCGCTTGCAGACATCACAGATTCCGTTTTGCCCTTGTTCCTTTCCTCCAGCTCTCCATGGACTGTCCGCGGGCCGAATTGTCTGGCCCGCGGGATATTTTCGGGATCATCCGGATTTCACGTCGATGCGCTTGACCCGTGCCTTGGCCTCTTCGGTCTTTGGCAAGGTCACGGTCAGCACGCCGCGCCTGAACTCGGCCTCCGCCTTGTCGGCATCGACGCCCGGCGGCACCGGGATCATCCGGTGGAAGCTGCGCCGCGACTGCGAGGTGAAGCCGTCCTTGTCAGTCTTTTCCTCGCGCTCGCCGCGGATCGTCAGCATGTCCTCGGTGACGTTCACCTCGATATCCTTGTCGTCGAGGCCCGGCAGATCGACCGAGACGAGCATCGCCTCGTCGGTTTCCGAGATGTCGGTCCGCGGACCGCCTGCCGTCAGGCTTCCGCCGAACGGGCTGTCGAAGCGACCCCAGAAATCCTCGAACACGCTGTTGAGATCGCGCTGGAGCGACATCAGGGGATTGTCGTCGTCATCTCTGCGCTCTGCCACGCGGTTGCGGTCCCGACCCCAGGGGATGAGATCACTGAATGCCATTGGTCTTTCCTCCTTTTTCACTGGTGGCCATTGGCCGCTTATGCGGCCTTGACCTTGATCTGTTTCGGCTTGGCGGCTTCGCTCTTCTTCAGGGTGAGCGTCAGCACGCCATCACGATGCGTGGCGTCGATCGCGCCTGCGTCAATCGTGTCCGGCAGGCTGAACGCCCGCTCGAACGTTCCGGGCGCGTATTCCGCATAGATGCGCCGGTAGCCTTCGGGCGCGGGCGCGTCGATCTTGCCACGCACGGTCAGCGAGCGGTTCTCGACCGAGACATCGACGCTGTCGGGGGTGACCCCCGGCATGTCGATGACCACCGTCACCACGTCGTCTTTTTCGAAAATGTCCGTTGCGGGGCGGAAGGTCGGGCCGGTATCGCGGGTATCCTCGCGCTCGGTCCGGGCCACGTCACCGCCGGTTTTCGTCATCTCATTCGCCATTGTCTTGCCTCCTCTCGTTGCAATTGGTCAGCTTGCCTTGACCTTGATCTTGCGTGGCCGCTCGGCATCGGGGCGGCCCATCTCGATCTCAAGGATGCCGTTCTTCGCCCGCGCCTCGACCTTGTCGGGATCGACACGCAGCGGCAGACGGATGCTTCGCGAGAACTCGCCGGCGGGGCGTTCGCGGCGGTGCCATGCGGCATCTTCCTCGTCGGTTGCGCGCTTGCGCTTGCCGGCGATGATCAGGGTATTTTCGCGCACCGTCAGGTCGATATCGTCCTGCGCGACACCCGGCATCTCGGCGGTGACGACCACGCTGTCGTCGCCCAGCCACATGTTGACGGGCGGCCAGTTTCCGCTCCGGTTGCTGCGCGCGCCGGTATCGAACATACGGTTCATCTGAGATTGCAATTGCCGCAGATCCGCGAAGGGATCCCACTGCGCGGGGGACAGTCCATAACTCATCATCGCTTCCTCCTCTTCATGGTCACAACATCTTGCATCCGCATCCGATTGCGGACGGGTTGGCGTTGCGGGACTGTCGCGAAGGGAGGGGGATCTGAAACGATCCGGCACGAAGACGCAGGGCGACCACGTATGTCGATGCGCAAGGCCAGATACTGCACCTCGCGGTCGATGACGGGGACGATGCGTCGCAATACGCACACGCATCCAATCGCACCCACATCTCCGGGACCCTTGAAGCGGCGTCCCGCGCCAATTAGCTGGGAACGGGCACTTTTATTGTCAAGAGGGAGAAGCGTCCCTTTATTGTCGTGGGGACGAAACAGCCACCGGAGGACGCGCAGACTGGGACGGTCTATCTGGCCAGAAAAAGAACTCGCATTTCGCCATTATCCCGGCGCTGCCGTTTCGCTAAACGCTGTCGGGCGCGTTCCAGCTTCGCACGCACCAACAGCAGCCGCTGCAACGCTTCCTCGCGTGCTTCGTAGCTGCGTCGAACCCTCGATCCAGGATCACCCAGTGTCGCGACCATCGACCGTTCACCGGTTGGAAGCCATGACCGCGCCTCAAGCTGTGCCAAGGTCCAGTCACGGTCAGCATCGAGGTAACGCCTGTAGGATGAGATAAGCACCCAGCGTTGCACACAAAGATCAGGCTGCATCATGATCCCTTTCTCTATAGTTTGCGCGCCGGATTAAAGTAGCAAGAATGGCGCGCAACTCAAGCGCGGCATCCGCCATAAAGGGCTCGAACCCGCCGCTCGCTACACGAACGGTGGCTTCCGTGCTGCGGGCACTCACTGAACCGCGCGTGACGGCCTGCTGAACTTATTTCTGAAAAACACACCTGCCGCCAATGCGGCGCGCGGGTTGCCGGGTGGCAGCTTCTGGCCGAACAGCGTGACGGACCCCTCGTCAGCCGTATATTGACCGAAAAGGATGTTCATCAGCGTGGTCTTGCCCGCGCCCTAGTCATAGGTAATCTGTCCGCGGCCTGCGCGGCCTGTTGGATGCGGCTGACCCATTGCTGTTCGACCGGCACGGTATAGACGCCCGCCACCTTCAGCGGACCGGTCGCGCGCAATGCACCCGGCACAAGGGCGGTGGCGAACATCATCGAGGCGCTCAAAGGCAAGACATCTTGCCAGCCGTTCTCGGTGCGATCCCCAAAAACGAAAAAGGCCGCCCGGTGAGGGGCGGCCATGGTGCTGCAGCGGAGGCAATCAACCGAGAACTTCGGCCAATGCGTCGCGCGCGGTCGTGGCGATCTGGTCCGCTTCCTCATGCGTCAGGCAGAAGGGCGGCGCAAAACCGAGGATATCACCCTGCGGCATCGCCCGCGCGATCACACCGCGTTTCAGCATCGCGGCCGACACCTTGCCGCCGATCCCGTCGCCCGCGTCAAAGAACGTTCGGCTGTCGCGATCCTGCACCAATTCGACGGCAGCCAGCATCCCCTCGCCGCGGATCTCGCCGACATTGGCGTGCTCGCCCAGTTCCTCGGCCAGACGCTTGCGCAGATAGGGACCGGTGTCGGTGTTGTTGGCGATCAGGTCCAGCTTGTCGATCAGTTCCAGGTTCGCGACCCCAGCGGCGGCGCCGATCGGATGGGCGGAATAGGTCCAGCCGTGGCCGATCGGGCCGTTCTCGTCGGTGCCCTGTTCCAGAACCTTCCACATCCTGTCCGAGATGATCGACCCCGAAAGCGGCGCATAGGCGCTGGTCAGCCCCTTGGCGATGGTGATGACGTCGGGCTCCATGCCGTAGTGGTCCGAGCCGAACATGCTGCCCAACCGCCCGAATCCGGTCACGACTTCGTCCGCGATCAGCAGGATGTCGTGTTTCTTCAGAACCTTCTGGATCGCCTCCCAATAGCCCGCAGGCGGGGGCACGATGCCGCCGGTACCCAGAACCGGCTCGCCGATGAAACCGGCGATGGTGTCGGGGCCTTCGCGCTCGATCAGCGCCTCAAGTTCGGAGGCGCAATGGGCGACGAAATCGGCCTCGGACATGTCCAGGTCGTCGCGGCGATAGTAATAGGGCGCGACCGTGTGAATCACCTGCGACAGCGGCAGGTCGAATTTCCGGTGAAAGCCCTCCAGCCCGGTCAGCGATCCCGTCATCAGGCCCGAGCCGTGATAGCCGCGCCAGCGGCTGATGATCTTTTTCTTCTCGGGACGGCCAAGGATATTGTTGTAATACCAAAGCAGCTTGATGTTGGTTTCGTTGGCATCCGACCCGCCGAGACCGAAATAGACCTTGGACATGTTGGACGGCGCGCGGTCCAGGATCATCTTGGCCAGCGTGATGCTGACCTCGGTGCCGTGGCCGACATAGGCGTGGTAATAGGCCAGTTCGTGCGCCTGCGCCGCGATGGCTTCGGAAATCTCGGTGCGCCCATAGCCGACGTTGACGCAGTAAAGCCCCGCAAAGGCATCCAGCAGGCGGTTGCCGTCGCGGTCGGTGATATGGCTGCCCTTGCCGCTTGAGATCACGCGGGCGGGCATGTCGCCGCGGGCGAAATCGGCCAGATGGGTCGAGGGGTGAAAGAAATTCTCCCGGTCCCACTGCTCCAGCATGTCGTTCTTGCGCGTATCCTTGTCCAGCATATCGTGTCCTTTCTGTTCGTGCCGCCGCCTGTCCGGGCCTTAGGCCCAGTCGCGGCAGACATATTTGATTTCCGTGAATTCTTCCATTCCAAGCCTCGCGCCCTCGCGCCCCAGACCGGATTGCTTCGCGCCGCCGAACGGAATGGGCGCGCCTGTAACCTTGGTGCGGTTGACCGCCACCATGCCGAACTGCAGCGCGCGGGAGACGCGATAGATCCGGCGCGGGTCGAGACTGTGCAGATAGGCGACCAGACCGTATTCGGTCGCGTTAGCGCGGGCGATCACCTCGCCCTCGGTATCAAAGGGGGTGATGGGCGCGACCGGGCCAAAGGTCTCCTCGCCCATGATGGCCGCCGCATCCGGCACGTCCAGCAGCACGGTCGGCTCGTAAAACAGCCGCCCCGCCGCATGGCGCTCGCCGCCACAGCCTAGCCGCGCGCCCTGTTCCAGCGCATCGGCGACCTGTGCTTCCTGCTTCTGGACAGCGCTTTCGTTCATCAGCGGGCCGATATCGGGATCGTCCATGCCCACACCGACGCTCAGCGCCTTGGTTGCGGCGGTGAAGCGGGCGCAGAATTCGTCATAGATCGGACGCTCGACATAGATGCGGTTGGCGGCCAGACAATCCTGTCCCGACGTGGCGAATTTCGCCTTGATCGTCTCCTCGACCGCGGTGTCCAGATCCGCGCCCTTGAAAACGATCACCGGCGCGTGCCCGCCCAACTCCATCACCAGCCGTTTGACGGTATCGGCGCATTGCCGGTAAAGCAGCCGCCCGATCTCGGTCGATCCGGTGAACGACAGCGCGCGCACGCGCACGTCCGTTGTCCACGGCTCGACGACAATTCGCGCCTTGCCGGTCACGATGTTGAACACCCCGGCAGGCAGCCCCGCGCGTTCGCCCAATTCGGCCAGCGCCGTGGCCGAAAACGGCGTCTCGCTGGATGGATGCGCGACCACGGTGCAGCCCGCGGCCAGCGCGGCGGCGGCCTTGCGCGTCAGCATGGCAGAGGGAAAGTTCCACGGGGTGATCAGGGCGGCGACACCGACAGGCTCGCGCCAAAGCTCCATTTCGGCATCGGGCAGATGGCTGGTGACGCCCTCGATATTCGGGCGCTTGGCCTCTTCGGCGTAGAATTCGACGAACGAGGCGGCGTATTCGATCTCGCCCAATGCCTCGGACAACGGCTTGCCCTGTTCGCGCACCATGAGGTGCGCCAGATCCTCGCGGTGGGCCATGATCTGATCGAACCAGCGGCGCAATATGGCCGAACGATCCTGTGGCAGCAGACCGGACCAGTCGTCAAAGGCGGATTGCGCCGCATCCACCGCCGCACCGCTCTGCCCGGCGCTCAGCGCGGCCATGGCCCCCAGCACCCGTCCATCGGCCGGATCGGTGACATCGAAACTCGCGCCATCGTCACCGGCGATCCACTTGCCGCCCACGTAGGAAAACGGGCGCACCAGCCGCTGGTCGGACAGGTCGAAACCGCAGGCTCCGGCATGGACGTTTTCCCGTTTCATCTGACACTCCTTTCGGACAACGCTCAAAGGTTCTCGCCGACCCTAGCCGATTGCCTGCCGAAGATGTGTCCGTTCTGCCCGATCCGGACGGACAACACCGCCGGAACATCGCGCGGATGCAGAGGATTCGTCTGTCACGGCTGCGGCAGGGGCGGCGGCGCCGATTTTACCGGTTTCGTTACGATATAGCCGAAATAGCGGGCAATTCCGATGTCGGATTCCAGCAGATCGTCCATCAACCGCTGATAGGCGTCCACGTCCCGCACCGACAGGGTCAGGATGTAATCCACGCCGCCCCCCGTCGCCCAGCACGATCCGATCGCCGCGATGTCCTGAACGGCGCTTTCGAAGCGCGCGAAATCCCCGGCACGGTGATTGGCCAGGGTGACCTCGACGATCACTTCGGTCACCGGGCCAAGGCGGCGGATGTCGACCAGCGCGCGATAGCCCACGATCAGGCCCGATTGCTCAAGCCGCTTGAGCCGCTCCCAGCACGGGCTGGGGGACAGGTTCACCGCCTGCGCCAGCGCGATCTTGGTCATGCGACCATTCGATTGCAGCGCGCGCAGGATCGCGAAATCGTAACTGTCCAGCTTGGGAGGAAGGCTCACCAATTGCGCGCGCCCCACCGCCTAGCGAAAGGGCGGTGCGTAAAGCAGCCCCCCGTCTTTCCACTGCGCGTTCAAGCCGCGCGCCAGACCGATGGGGGTTTCCTCGCCGATGTTCCTGGCGAATATCTCGCCGTAGTTTCCGTTCACCTTGATCGCGCGCAGCGCCCAGGCGTTGTCCAGCCCCAGCATCTTGCCCAGATCGCCTTCGGTGCCCAGGATGCGGTTGATTTCCGGATTGTCGGTGCCTTCGGCCATTTCCTTGATATTGGCCGACGTGATGCCGTATTCCTCGGCGGCGATCAGCGCATAAAGGGTCCAGCGGACAAGATCGCCCCATTCGTCATCGCCATGACGCACCACAGGACCAAGCGGCTCCTTCGAGATGATTTCGGGCAGCAGCACATGTTCCGATGCATTGCGAAAGGTGGCGCGCGTCGCCGCGAGGGTCGACGCATCGCTGGTATAGGCATCGCAGGCACCGGCCAGATATTGCTGCTGCGCGTCCGCAGTGTTTTCGACCGGCACGGCCTCATAGGTCATGTTGTTGATGCGAAAGTAATCGGACAGCGTGAGTGCGGTGGTGGTGCCTTCCTGAAGGCAGATCGAGGCCCCGTTCAGATCCTTGACCGACGAAATGCCCAACCCCTTGGGCACGAGAAACCCCTGCCCGTCGTAATAATTGATTCCGACGAAATTGAATTTGAGATCGACATCGCGGGTGAAGGTCCAGGTGGTGCTGCGCGACAGCAGATCGACTTCGCCGGACGCAAGCGCGCTGAACCGGCTCTCGGTGTCGGTCGGGACGAAGTTCACCGCCATCGGATCGTCCAGAACCGCCGCAGCGACCGCGCGGCACAGGGCGACGTCGAACCCCTGCCACACGCCATTGGCATCGGGCGCCGCAAAACCGGGAACCCCGACCGCCGTGCCGCCCGCGCCGCCCCGTGCAACCCCGCACTCAAGCGTGCCGCGCGCCTTGACCTCGTCGAGCGTCCCCGCTGCAGACACGCCCGAGGCCAACCCGGCCACGACGAACGCGCCCAAGAATGCGGATTTTCTCATAATTACCTCTTACTTCTATCCCACCCTCTTCGGGGCAGGTTGTCCGACAAAATCTGGCCGGGAACGAACGGCGTAACGACTTATACCTGTATTGGCGGCAAGTGTGGTCGGATTCATCGGGGGAGGTCAAGGCATAGATGCCATAAACAGATGCGACCAAACCTCTTTTTCCCGTGATCGGGCCGGAGGGTCAGCACATCTCATAAAACCGTTTGGCGTGCACAAAAGCCGCTTTGCGCACCTCCGTCAAGGCCGCCTCATCCGCGTCCACACCCCATTTTTCCTGCTGCCAGCGCTCGTCCACCCGCGACCGGTTCCAGATGTCATCGGTATCGCGCCAGTCCAGTGCCGCCGCAAAGCCCAGAACCAGCGAGCCCGACAGACTGACGAGATCGTGAAACGCGGCCAGCTGGAACGGCGTCATCCCGTTCACCCGCGCCGAAAGCGCCGCCAGTGCAGCGGGCGACTGGGGGATGTGCATGACCCCGACCCGCGGTTCCAGACGCGCGCCCAGCGTGACGGCCGCCCAATCCAGCGGCGGATCCCACGCCGCGCGCTGGCGTTCGACCAGTCCCTGCGGGCTGTCGGCGCGGTAACACAACAGGTCGCTGTCGCCATAGGCGGCCAGCATGCCGGCGACCTCGGCCCGTTGCGGGGCGACCTTGTCGATGGCGGCATTGGCGCTGCGGGTCACCGGCATGGACAGCGGGTTGACCACGTCCTCCTGCGCGTCCCATTCGGCGGCGATGGCATCGGCCATCTGCCGGGACGGCAGGACCAGCGCGGCCTTGGCCGGCGTCCGGATCGCGCGCCCGTCCAGTTGCACCGCGAAACCGCTGTCCTCGGGAACCGCCGCAGCCTGTCGCCAAAAGCGTTTCTGCTTCCACGCGCTCATTCTTCGCTATCCTCGAACGGATCGTCGGGCACATCGGACGGGCTCCACTGGAACGTGTCCCACGTGCGTCGCATGTGATCGGGCAGCGGCGCGGTCAGATGCAGCGTGGCGCGTGTCACCGGGTGTTCCAGCCGCAGCGAACGGGCGTGTAGATGCAGCTTGCGACTGATCTCGCCGCCCAGCTGCGCGCCCCAGCCATCGCCCGGATTGTCCTGCCCCGAGCCGCCATATTTGCCGTCCCCGACAATCGGATGGCCCAGTTCCGCCATATGCGCGCGCAACTGGTGGGTCCGTCCCGTCACCGGCACCAGCGCCACCCAGGCGCAGCGCCGCGCCGCCGCCGACAGCACGGCATAATCGGTGGTCGCCCGTTTCGCGCCCGGTGTCGCATCCACCTCGCGCGGGTGGATGCAATGCATCCTTTCGCCCTCGCCGCCCGCTCCGCGACCCGGTGCCTTGACCAACCCGTATTTGATCGTGCCCATCTTCGGCATTGGCACACCGGCAACGGCGGCCCAATAGAGCTTGCGCGTCTCGCGGTGCCGGAAGCTGGCGGTCAGATCGGCAGCGACGGCACGGGTGCGCGCCAGCAGCAGAACGCCCGACGTGTCCCTGTCCAGCCGGTGCACAAGGCGCGGCTTTTCATCCAGATCGAACATCAGCGCCCCAGCCAGGCCATCGACATGGCGCGCCTGACCGCTGCCCCCCTGCACCGCAAGGCCCGGCGGCTTGTTCAGCGCCAGAATGTGATCGTCACGATAGATCACGCAATCGCGGATCATTTGCGCATCGGCCTGCGAAATCCGGGTCGGCGCGGGGGCGGGGCGGTGATCGGCGTCGGGCAGAGGCGGGATGCGCACCTCCTGCCCCGCCAGCAGGCGGGTCGCGGCCTTGACCCGGCCGCCATCGACCCGCAATTCGCCCTTGCGGCACATCTTTTCGATGCGGCCCTGGCTGACATGGGGAAACAGGCGGCGCAGCCAGCGGTCAAGCCGCTGATCGGCGTCGCCGGACTCGACCGTGATTGTCTGAACGCCGCTCATGCCAAAGCCCCCCGTGCCACGATCAGCCCCAGCGCCAGCGCGCCCACCGACAACCCGACCGACAGCGCGACATAAAGCGCCGCCTGCACCGCCGCCCCGCGTTCGATCAAGGTGACGGTTTCCAGCGAAAACGCCGAAAACGTGGTGAACCCGCCCAAGAGACCGGTCATCACGAAGGGGCTGAAATGGGTCAGCCCACGCTGCGCCGCAGCCACGACGAACGCCCCCATCAGGAACGAGCCGACGATATTCACCGTCAGGATCGCCAGCGGGAAATCGTGATGGCCCAGCAGACGCACCACGCCGATGCCGCTCAAATAGCGCAGAACCGCGCCAAGCGCGCCGCCAAAAGCCACGAGGAGTGTCGTCGAAATCATGCTCGGGATGTCGCGCGCAATGTGCGCAGAGTCAAGGCGACGCGACCCGTCACGACTGCCGCTGCATCCGCAGCTTGGCGAAGTAATCCAGCCGCTTTTTCAACTCCCGCTCGAAGCCGCGTTCGACCGGCGAATACAGCACCGGGCGCTTCACCCCGTCGGGGAAATAGTTCTGCCCGGAAAATCCGTCTTCGGCATCGTGATCATAGGCATAATCCTTGCCATAGCCCTGTTCCTTCATCAGTCCGGTGGGCGCGTTCAGGATATGCTTGGGCGGGGGCGCGCTGCCGGTCTTCTTGGCCAACCGCATCGCCGCCTTGTAAGCGGCATACCCGGCGTTCGATTTCGGGGCGAGCGCCAGATAGCTGACCGCCTGCGCCAGTGCCAGTTCGCCCTCCGGGCTGCCCAGACGTTCATAAAGTTCCCAGGCGTGCAGGCAGATCGTCTGCGCCTGCGGGTCGGCAAGGCCGATATCCTCGACCGCCATGCGGGTGATGCGGCGCGCGAGATAGCGCGGATCCTCGCCCCCCGCCAGCATCCGCGCCAGCCAGTAAAGCGCGGCATCCGGGTCCGATCCGCGCACCGATTTGTGCAGCGCCGAAATCAGGTTGAAATGCTCGTCCCCGGATTTGTCGTATTTCGCCGCCCGCCGCATCAGCCGTTTGGCCAGAGCCTGCGCGTCAAGCGGCGCGTCCACCTTCCAAGCCATGACCTGTTCGATCAGGTTCAACAGTGCCCGCCCGTCGCCATCTGCCATCTCCTGCAACGCCTCGCGCGCCGGGGCGGTCAGCGGCAGGGCGCGGTCCAGTTCCTGTTCGGCGCGTTGCGTCATCAGTTCCAGATCGGCCAGCGACAGCCGCTCCAGCACCAGAACCTGCGCCCGGCTGAGCAGCGCCGCGTTCAACTCGAAGGACGGGTTCTCGGTGGTCGCGCCGACCAGCAAGATCGTGCCGTCCTCCATATAGGGCAGGAACCCGTCCTGCTGCGCCTTGTTGAAGCGGTGGATCTCGTCGACGAACAGCAGCGTGCCCTGCCCGTTCTGCGCGCGGATGCGGGCGGCGTCGAACACCTTTTTCAGATCGGCCACGCCGGAAAAGATCGCGCTGATCTGCACGAAATGCAGATCGCTTTCATCCGCCAGAAGCCGCGCGATGGTGGTCTTGCCCACACCCGGCGGCCCCCAGAAAACCAGACTGCCCAGACTGCCCGCGGCCAGCATCGCGCCCAGCGGCGCGTCGGGTCCGAGAACGTGTTGCTGCCCGATCACCCTGTCCAGCCGCGTCGGGCGCAGGCGGTCGGCGAGGGGACGGGTCTTTGCGGGCGGCGCGGCCTTGGGGTCGCTGTCGAACAGATCCGCCATCACAGACGAAACCGCAACTGAACCGGCTGGCCGCGGCGCGACAGCTCGATGGTGACCCAGCGGCCGGGATCCCGCAGGGCATCCACGACATCGGCGGTCGTCGCGACGCGCGCGCGATTGATCCGGTCGATGGCATCGCCCTTTCGCAACCCCGCGCGCGCGCCGAACGGACCGGGGGCCGTGACCACCACGCCATCGGTGGACAGCGGAAGACCCAGCCGCGCGATCATCGCCGGATTGGCCCGCGCGACGGTCAGCCCCGGCAGAACACTGTCCCGCCCCAGACTGCGCTCGTCCGCGGAGGGCGTATCCGGGGCTGCAATCATGGCGACGTCGATATCCTGACGCTCCTCGCCGTGCATGCGGGTGACCTGCGCCGTGGCCCCTACCCCCGCGACCGACATCCGGAACAGCATTTCCGACGACGAATTGACCGCAAGCCCGTCCACATGGGTGATCACATCGCCGACCTCCAGCCCGGCCTGCGCGAACGGGCTTTCGGCGTGCAGGTCGGCGATCACGATACCTTCTGGTATCGAAAGGCCCAGAGACCCGGCCATATCGGCATCGACCGGCTGGCCCGACATGCCCGCCCAGGGGCGCTCGAACCGGTCGTTTCCGTCGCGCGCCTGCTGTACGAATTGCGCCACCAGATTGGACGGTATCGCGAAGCCGATCCCGTTCGAACCACCCGAACGGCTGAGGATGGACGTGTTGATGCCGATCAGATCGCCGTTCACGTCAACCAGCGCACCGCCGGAATTGCCCGGATTGATCGGCGCGTCCGTCTGCAGGAAATACCCCCGCGCCTGCCCGGTCAGCGCCCCCGACCGTGCCAGCCCCGAGATGATGCCGCTGCTGACGGTCTGGCCCACGCCGAACGGGTTGCCGATGGCCAGCACCAGTTCGCCCACCTCGACCCGGTCGGAATCGCGCAAACCCAGATGCGGCAGGTCGCTCGCGTCGTCCAGTTGCAGGATCGCCAGATCGCTTTCCTCATCCCCCAGGACCACGCGGGCGCTGTATTCGCGCCGGTCCGACAGCACCACGCGGATATCGGTGGCCATGCCGACGACGTGGAAATTGGACACAACGATGCCATCGCCCGACAGGATCACGCCGGAGCCCAGTGAATTCTGCACGCGCGGGCGGGGGTCGCCGAACCCGCGAAAGAAATCGCCGAAGAAGGGGTCATCCATGAACGGATTCCGCCGCGTCTCCACCACTCGGCGGGCGTAGATATTGACCACCGCCGGCGCGGCCTGCTTTACCAGTGGCGCAAAGCCGGTTGCGATTTCGGCACGGCTCTGCGGCACGCGCGTTTCGGCGTGCACCGTCACGGCCAGCGAAAACGCAAGCAGCGCGGCGATGAGGCGGATCAGGTTCGTCATGGTCCCTTGATATGCGAGGCGCGTTGTCAAAATGCAAGCACCCGCACCATCGCTGCCCCGCAAACGAAAACCCCGCCCATCGAGGGCGGGGAGAAAGGCAAACACCAGGTTCCGCGCGATCAGGCGTCCGCGGCTTCCTCTTCGGCGGCCACGCGGGCCTTGTCGGCGGCGCCCTTGGCGTCACGGTCGCGGTCGACGAATTCGATGATCGCCATCGGCGCCATGTCGCCATAGCGGAAACCCGCCTTGAGCACGCGCACATAGCCGCCCTGACGGTCCTTGTAGCGCGGGCCCAGAACGTCGAACAGCTTGGCAACGTCCTTGTCCTGCTTCAGGCGCGATGCTGCCTGACGTCGGGCGTGGATGTCGCCGCGTTTTGCCAGCGTGATCATCTTTTCGATGATCGGGCGCAGTTCCTTGGCCTTGGGCAAGGTGGTCTTGATCTGCTCATGTTCGATGAGCGAGCCGGCCATGTTGGCAAACAGAGCCTTGCGGTGCTCATGTGTGCGGTTCAGGCGGCGGTGTCCTCTTGCGTGACGCATTTTCAGCTTCCTTCTACAGGTTTATGCTTTGTCCGGCGGCCGATGCGTGTCAGCCGCTCTCCTTGGGGCGGGATTGCCCATTTATCCGGGCGGCGGGGTGAACCCCGCCATACCCGTATTTCGTAGGGCGGGGTTCACCCCGCCGTACCCTCAAAATGCGTCTTCGAACTTCTTGGCCAGATCCTCGATGTTCTCCGGCGGCCAGTCCTCGACGTCCATGCCCAGATGCAGCCCCATCCCCGAGAGCACTTCCTTGATCTCGTTCAGGGATTTGCGACCGAAGTTCGGCGTGCGCAGCATTTCCGCTTCGGTTTTCTGGATCAGATCGCCGATATAGACGATGTTGTCATTCTTGAGACAGTTGGCAGACCGCACCGACAGTTCCAGCTCGTCGACTTTCTTGAGCAGAAGCGGGTTGAATTCCAGACCGTCATCATCGTCCTGACGCGAGGCGCTTTCGGGCTCATCAAAGTTGACGAAGATGCTGAGCTGGTCCTGAAGGATGCGCGCGGCGAAGGCCACGGCGTCGTCGGGCGTGATCGACCCGTCGGTATCGATCTTCATGGTCAGCTTGTCGTAGTCCAGAACCTGCCCTTCGCGGGTGGGCTGCACGTCATAGCTCACACGCTTGACCGGCGAATAGATCGCGTCGATCGGGATCAGGCCGATGGGCGCGTCCTCGGGCTTGTTGTTCTCTGCCGACACATAGCCCTTGCCGGTGTTGACCGTCAGTTCCATGAACAGTTCGGCGCCGTCGTCCAGGTGACAGATCACATGTTCGCGGTTCAGGATATCGATCCCGTTGCTTTCGCTGATATCGGCGGCCGTCACGACGGCGGGACCCTTGGCATTGATCGACAGACGCTTGGGGCCTTCGACCTCCATGCGCAGTGCGACGCCCTTGAGGTTCAGGATGATGTCGGTGACATCCTCGCGCACGCCGGCCACGCTGGAAAACTCGTGCAGCACGTTGTCGATCTGGACGGCGGTGATGGCGCCGCCCTGAAGGCTGCTCATCAGGATGCGGCGCAGCGCGTTGCCCAGCGTGAGGCCAAAGCCGCGTTCGAGCGGTTCGGCAACGACCGTTGCCTGACGCGCCGGATCATTGCCCGGCTTGACGTCAAGCTGGGTCGGCTTGATCAGTTCAGCCCAATTCTTGTGGATCATGTATCCCTCCATACCTGCCCGCATCCCATGTCCGGAAAGATGCAGACTCCCGAGGTTTCAAAATGACGGAACCGGGGCCGTGCGCACAGGCGCAGCCCCGGCCAAAGAATCCGGACTCAGACGCGGCGGCGCTTGGGCGGCCGGCATCCGTTATGGGCAATCGGGGTCACGTCGCGGATCGAGGTGATGTTGAACCCGACAGCCGCCAACGCGCGCAGCGCGCTTTCGCGGCCCGAACCGGGGCCCTGCACCTCGACCTCGATGGTCTTGACGCCGTGATCCTGCGCCTTGCGGCCGGCATCTTCGGCGGCCATCTGCGCGGCATAGGGGGTCGATTTGCGCGACCCCTTGAAGCCCATGGTGCCCGCCGAGGACCAGGAAATCGCGTTGCCCTGAACGTCGGAAATCAGGATCTTGGTGTTGTTGAAGGACGAGTTCACATGCGCCACACCGGCGGCGATGTTCTTGCGTTCCTTGCGCTTGGTGCGTGTCTTGTCACGTGCCATCTGTCAGACCCCCTTATTTCTTCTTGCCGGCAATGGCCTTTGCAGGGCCTTTGCGGGTGCGTGCGTTGGTATGGGTGCGCTGGCCACGGACAGGCAGATTGCGACGGTGACGCAGACCGCGATAGCAGCCCAGATCCATCAGGCGCTTGATGTTCATCTGGTTTTCGCGGCGCAGGTCGCCTTCGACAGTATAATTGGCGTCGATATGTTCGCGGATTTGCAGGACCTCGCCATCGCTCAACTCATTGACGCGGCGCGACGGATCGATTCCGACAGCCTCGCAAATGGCCTTGGCGGCCCCGTTTCCGATTCCGGTGATATAGGTGAGGGCGATTGGAACCCGCTTGGCAGTCGGGATATTTACGCCGGCAATACGTGCCACGTGTCACTTTCCTTTTCGTTGCGGATCCGTAATTCCAGACCCTTTTTTCACAACGCCGGCCCTTGGCAGTGTCGCCTTCGGACCCAGCATTTCATGAGGTGATCCCACGCCGCTATGGAATGCGCGACGCACAGTGATTCTCTGTCGAGATAGGGCTAGCTATGTGCAATTCCCGCAGGCGTCAACCCCTGCCCCGCCGACCGGGTCAGTCATCCCGGACAGCGGCGATCGCGGCCCCGGTGCCGCGACCCCGGCAGGACGATGCTCACCGGCGCACCGGGTTGCGCCGCGGACGTTTTTTGGTCTTGCCGCGCAATTGCGACTTCTCAATCAGGCCTTCGTATTGATGGGCCAGAAGGTGGCTTTGGGCCTGCTGGATCGTATCCATCGTCACCGACACGACGATCAGGACCGAGGTGCCGCCGAAATAGAACGGGATGGCGAACTGGCCGCGCAGGATCTCGGGCAGCAGCATCACCGCCACCAGATAGGCCGACCCCAGAACCAGCACGCGGTTCACCACGTATTCCAGATATTCCGACGTCTTCTTGCCGGGGCGGATGCCGGGCACGAAACCGTTCTGCTTTTTCAGGTTGTCGGCCACGTCATCGGGCTTGAACGACACGTTGAAGGTGTAAAAATAGGTGAAGAACACGATCATGACCATGAAGAACAGCAGATAGAGCGGCTGGCCGGGGCCGAAATAGGCCAGCAGCCACGACATCACCGGACCGGTCGCTGCGCCTGTCGAGAAGGTCGAGATCGTCACCGGAAGCAGCAGCAGCGACGAGGCGAAGATTGCCGGGATCACGCCTGCCGGATTCACCTTGACCGGCAGGTGCGAACTGCCGCCGTCATACATCTTCATTCCCACTTGGCGGCGCGGATACTGGATGTGGATCTTGCGCAGCGCGCGCTCCATGAACACGACGAACAGGATCACCACGATCACCATCAGGATCACGCCGACGATCACCGCCGGGCTGATCGCGCCGCTGCGTCCGCTCGCGAAGAACTGCGCCAGTGCGGCGGGAACCTCGGCGATGATGCCCACGAAAATGATCAGCGAGATGCCGTTGCCGATGCCGCGCTGGGTGATCTGCTCGCCCAGCCACATCAGGAACATGGTGCCCCCGACCAGCGTGATCATGCAGGCCATGCGGAAATACATGCCCGGATCGGTCGCGAGATCGCCCGCTTCGAGGCTGACGGCCAGACCATAGGCCTGCACCGTGGCCAGCGCGACCGTGCCATAGCGCGTGTACTGGTTGATCTTCTTGCGCCCCTGCTCGCCCTCTTTCTTGAGTTGTTCGAGCGCGGGAACCATCGACGTCAGCAACTGCACGATGATCGAGGCCGAGATATAGGGCATGATCCCCAGCGCGAACACGCCCATCCGCCCCAAGGCACCGCCGGTGAACATCGACACCATGCCGCCGATGCCTTGCCCGGCCCCTTCCATGAACTCGCGCAGGGCGGTGCCATCGATGCCGGGCACCGGGATGAACGTGCCCAGACGATAGACGACCAACAGGCCCAGGGTGAACAGGATGCGATTGCGCAGGTCGGTCGCCTTGCCAAGGGCCGACCAGCTGGTGTTCGCCGCCATTTGTTCTGCTGCTGATACCATGAAGCGGTCTCTTCTATGAAAACGCCGCCCGGAACCGTTTTCCGGCTCGGGCGGCGTCATGGGAAAACTAGGGCGTATGTAAGCGGCAGAGGCGCCGCTCACAACCCGTTATTCTGCCGCGGCCTGATTTGTGACCGTCAGCGCGCCGCCCGCCTTCTCGACCGCCGCGATGGCGGATTTCGAGGCACCGGTGACTTCCAGCGTCAGCTTGGCGTTGAAATCGCCCTTGGCCAGCACCCGCACGCCGTCCAGCTTGCGCCGCACTGCGCCGCTGGCAACCAGCGCGTCTTCGGTGATTGCGGACCCGGCATCCAGCTTGCCGGCATCGACGAATTTCTGGATCAGGCCAAGATTGATCACCGCGAATGCCTTGCGGTTGGGCTTGTTGAATCCACGCTTGGGCAGGCGCTGGTAGATCGGCATCTGGCCGCCCTCGAACCCCTTGATCGCCACACCCGAACGGGATTTCTGGCCCTTGATGCCACGTCCGCCGGTCTTGCCCATACCCGAGCCGGCACCACGGCCAACGCGCTTGGCTTTTTTGGCGGCGCCCGGATTGTCCGAAAGTTCGTTGAGTCTCATTGTCGCTTCTCCTTTGCCGGATGCGGCCCCCAGCGACGGGAGCGGCCGAACACGGCGTTTTACTGTGAGTCGTGCCTGTTGAGGGTCACCCGGGGCCTATAGACCCCCTCGGCCCGGAAGGCAACGACAAACGCCCCCGCGATTAAGGGGGCGTCTCAAGCCGGATTCAGGGCACTGCCCGACCAACTGGCGTAGGGCGGGGTTAACCCCGCCCTACCTCAGCTCTTTTCTTCCACGATCTCGACCAGATGCGAGATCTTGGCGACCATGCCGCGCACCGAGGGCGTATCTTCCAGTTCGCGGGTCTTGTGCATCTTGTTCAGGCCCAGCCCGATCAGCGTCTGGCGCTGCTTGGAGGGGCGGCGGATCGGAGAACCGATCTGCTTGACGACGATTGTCTTTGCCATGTGGTTCAAGCCTCCTCGGCGACCTGGTCGGATGCGTGATGCGATTCCTCGCGCTTGGGCAGGATATCGGACACCTTCTTGCCGCGACGCTGCGCAACGGAACGGGGCGACTGCTCTTTCATCAGCCCGTCCATGGTGGCGCGGATCATGTTGTAGGGGTTCTGCGTCCCGGTCGATTTGCTGACCACGTCCTTGAGGCCCAGCATCTCGAAAACCGCCCGCATCGGACCGCCGGCGATGATCCCGGTCCCTTCCGGTGCGGTGCGCATCACGATCTTGCCGGCGCCATGACGCCCTTCCATGTCGTGGTGCAATGTGCGGCCTTCGCGCAGCTGGACACGGATCATGCCGCGCTTGGCAGCTTCGGTGGCCTTGCGGATGGCCTCGGGGACCTCCTTGGCCTTGCCCTTGCCAAAGCCCACACGGCCCTTCTGGTCGCCCACGACCACAAGGGCTGCAAAGCCGAAGCGCTTACCGCCCTTGACGGTCTTGCTGACGCGGTTGATCGCTACAAGGCGATCTGCGAATTCCGGGGTTTCGTCGCGGTCACGGCGACCGCCCCGGCGATTGTCTTCTCTGGCCATGTGGCCTCCTCGGGTCATGCGGCGCATCCGCGCCGGTTGCTTCAATCGAAGTGATTCCGGATTCGCCCGGAACCCCCGATCATCGAGACGGGCATACCCGCCTTCGCTGTTGCACCAGGGACGGGGCGAACCCCGCCTGCGGCGCATCGGTAGGGCGGGGTTCACCCCGCCGCACCGTCAGAGTTTCAGACCGCCTTCGCGGGCGGCGTCGGCCAATGCCTTGACCCGGCCGTGAAACAGAAAACCGCCACGGTCGAAATAGGCTTCCTCGACACCGGCCTTTTTCGCGCGCTCGGCGATGGCGACGCCCACCTTGGTGGCCGCCTCGACGTTGTTCTTGCCCACGACGCCCAGATCTTTCTCGAGCGACGAGGCCGAGGCCAGCGTGACGCCCTTGACGTCGTCGATCAGCTGAACGCTGATGTTCTTGCTGGACCGGTGCACGCTCAGGCGCGGACGCCCGGCATTCACCTTGCGGAGCTTGTTCCGAACGCGCAGACGGCGCTTCAGAAACAGGTTTCTTTTGCTGTTTGCCATTGTCTTTACGTCCTTACTTCTTCTTGCCTTCCTTGCGGAAGACGAACTCACCCTTGTAGCGGATGCCCTTGCCCTTGTAAGGCTCGGGTTCGCGCCAGGAACGGATGTTCGCGGCAACCTGCCCGACCCGCTGTTCGTCGATGCCCTCGACGACGATTTCGGTCTGCTTGGGCGCGGTCACGGTCACATCGTCCGGCGCGGTATAATCCACATCGTGGGACAGGCCGAGGTTCAGCTTGAGCGTTTTACCCTGCATCTGCGCACGATAGCCGACGCCCTGCACTTCAAGCTCGCGCTTGAAGCCGGTGCTGACGCCGGTGACCAGATTCGCGATCATCGAGCGGCTCATGCCCCATTGCTGACGCGCGCGCTTGGAATTGCCGCGCGGCGTCACGGTGACGACATTGTCATCGACCGCAATGGCGACATCGTCGGTCGCGCTGAAGCTGCGGGTGCCCTTGGGTCCCTTGACCTCGATGGTCTGGCCCGAGACGGATGCCGAAACACCGCTGGGCAACTCGACGGGTTGTTTGCCAATACGAGACATCAGACCCTCCTTAGAATACGGTGCAAAGCACTTCGCCGCCAACGTTCTGGCTACGTGCACTTGCATCCGACATCACCCCTTTCGAGGTCGAGACAATCGACACACCCAGGCCCTGACGGACACTGGGAACATCCTTGACGCCCATATAGACGCGGCGACCGGGTTTGCTGACCCGGGTCAATTCGCGAATGACGGGGACGCCTTCGTAATATTTCAGGCTGATTTCCAGCGCCGGATGACCGTCCGCGCCGGTGGTTGCTTCATAACCGCGGATATAACCCTCGTCGGCGAGCACATCCAGAACCCAGCCGCGCAGCTTGGAGGCCGGTGTGATCACCGTCGACTTGCCGCGCATCTGGGCGTTGCGGATCCGGGTGAGCATGTCTGCGATAGGATCGTTCATGACTGTCTCTCCCTTACCAGCTCGATTTCACCAGACCGGGGATCTGCCCGGCCGAGCCCAGATCGCGCAGGGCGATCCGCGAAATCTTGAGTTTGCGGTAATAGGCATGCGGACGCCCGGTCAGCCGGCAGCGGTTGTGCAACCGCACCGCCGAGGAGTTGCGCGGCAGCTTCGCCAGGTTCAGGCGCGCCTTGAACCGCTCTTCCATCGGTTTGCTTTCGTCATTCGCGATCTCTTTCAGCGCGGCACGCTTGGCGGCATATTTCTTGACCAGCGCCTCACGCTTCTTTTCGCGTTCGATCATTGCTTTCTTAGCCATGTCTGTTCCTTCCCGCGCTTATGAGTTGAAGGGCATGTTGAAATGCTTCAACAGCGCCTTGGCTTCAGCGTCGGTTTGCGCCGTGGTGGCGATGATGATGTCCATCCCCCAGGTCTCGTCGACCTTGTCGAAATCGATCTCGGGGAACACGATGTGTTCCTTCAGACCCATGGCATAGTTGCCACGGCCATCGAACGATTTGCCCGACACGCCGCGAAAGTCGCGGACGCGCGGCAGGGCGATGGTGATCAGACGATCGAGAAATTCATACATGCGGTCGCCGCGCAGCGTCACCTTGGTGCCCAGCGGCATCTCTTCGCGGACCCGGAAACCGGCGATGGATTTCTTGGCCTTGGTGACGACGGCACGCTGGCCGGCGATCAGGCTCAGATCGTCCTGCGCCGATTTGGCCTTCTTGCTGTCGCGCACCGCTTCAGCACCGCAGCCGATGTTCAGGACAATCTTGTCCAGACGCGGGATCTGCATGTCGTTCTTGTAGCCGAATTCTTCCTTCAGCGCCGGTTTGATACGCTCGCGGAAATCCGACTTCAGGCGCGGGATGTAGGTTGCGGTATCAAGCATCGATCACGTCCCCCGTGGTTTTGGCAACGCGGACTTTCTTGTCGCCGTCGACCTTGAAACCCACGCGGGTGGGTTTTCCGTTGGCGTCAAGCAGCGCCAGGTTGCTCAGCTGGATCGGCATCGCCTTGGGGATGCGGCCGCCCTGGCTGGTCTGGCTTTGACGCGTGGCGCGGATGGCCATGTTGATGCCGTCGACAACGGCCTTGCCGGCCTTGGGATCAACGGAGGTAATTGTACCTTCCTTGCCCTTGTCCTTGCCGGCCAGCACGACGACCTTGTCGCCTTTGCGGAGTTTGGCAGCCATGGTTACAGCACCTCCGGAGCAAGCGAGATGATTTTCATGAAGTTCTTCGCACGCAACTCGCGCACCACCGGCCCGAAGATACGGGTGCCGATCGGCTCGTTGTTGTTGTTGAGAATGACGGCAGCGTTGCGATCGAAACGGATCGCGGTGCCGTCCTCACGGCGGACTTCCTTGGCGGTGCGCACGACGACGGCCTTGCGCACGTCACCCTTCTTCACGCGACCGCGTGGGATGGCTTCCTTGACCGAGACGACAACGATGTCGCCGACGGACGCGTATCTACGCTTGGAACCACCCAGAACCTTGATGCACTGAACGCGGCGGGCGCCGCTATTGTCAGCAACATCCAGATTGGTCTGCATCTGGATCATGTGGTTTCTCCCGACCTTTGGGGACTTACATATGCCCCAGGGTTTCGCTCAAACCGGAAGGTGTAGCGGCTTACGCCTCCAGCACCTCCCAGCGTTTCGTTTTCGATTTCGGCGCGCATTCGATGATGCGGACGATATCGCCGACCTTGAACTTGTCGGCCTCATCATGGGCGCGGTACTTCTTGGACTTGCGGATGGTCTTTTCCATCAGCGGATGCTTGAAGCGGCGCTCGACCAGAACGGTCACGGTCTGCTTGTTCTGGTCCGATGTCACGGTGCCTTGAAGAATACGTTTGGGCATCTGTCAGACTCCGTTATTCTGCCGCCGCTTGCGCGGCTTTCTGGTTCAGCACGGTCTTCACGCGCGCAACGCTGCGGCGCGCAGTGCGGATTCGTGCGGCATTTTCCAACTGGCCGGTCGCCTGCTGAAAACGCAGGTTGAAGCTCTCTTTCTTGAGCTTCGCCAGCTCCTCCCGGAGCTGGTCCGGCGTCTTGTCGTGCAATTCCTTGGCGTTCATCGCCTAATTCCTTTCAACATCACGGGAGGGCCGCGCAAGGCGTCACCCTGATTCCCGTGGATTGGGTTAGAAGTCCGCCGTATAGGAGCGTTGCCGCGCGATGGCAAGCGCAATGTTGCGCACCGCGCACCGGCCGCTCTCGTGGAGCACCCGCTTATGCGTTATGACGCCTCGAATACCACCCGTAACCTATGGGAAGAACAGCCCGATGAAAAGATCTCTCGCCATCATGGTGCTGGCTGCTCAGGCCATCGCGACCCAGGCCTCCGCCGAGTTCTGCGACTACCGCCTGAGTTCGCTGCTCAAGGGAAAAAGCGCGGCCAGCATCGGCAACGCCACATCCGAATTCGCGTCTCGGGCGTTCGGCTACTACACGCTCACCAACAATGTGACCGGGGCGACGATGCTCGGTTCCACAGCAGCGGGCAGTTCGGCGGCGGGCACGATCGCGGGTGTCGCCGGAACCGGCCTCGGGGCCGTGGGCGCTGCGCTGACGAACCCGGTCGGCATCGTTGTCGGTGCGGTCGTCGCCGTGGGTGTGGGTGGCGCCGAGGGCTACTGCTATTTTCAGGACGAGCGCATAACCGATTACAGTGAAATCCTCGTCACCATGCGCGCATTGGCGGAAAATGCCGACCCGTCCTTCTTCCGCCTCGAAGAGCCGACCGATCCCCACCTCACCACCGCCGCCATCTTCGTGAGGCGCGAGGACGGCGTATCGGACAGATACGACGTCAAGGATCTCTATATCGTGAACGGCACCCTGAAACATCGGACATTGGGGCGTAATAAAACGATCGGCAATGTCGGGCTGGAAATCGTGACGGACGGTCCGGAGTGAACGTATCGCTTTGCATCGACTGGCGGGTCCCGGAAAGCGAAAAACCCCCACCGATCATATCGATGGGGGCCTCGCGGATTTCGTAGGGCGGGGGTCGCCCCGCCATGCGTTTACCAGTCTTCGCGAACCACGACACGCGTCTTGATCGGCAACTTCATCGCGGCAAGGCGCAGGGCCTCGCGCGCAACGTCATCGCTCACGCCGTCGATTTCGAACATGACCCGGCCCGGCTTGATCCGGGCGGCCCAGAAATCGACCGAGCCCTTGCCCTTGCCCATACGCACCTCGGTGGGCTTGGAGGTCACCGGGGTGTCGGGAAAAATCCGGATCCAGACACGGCCCTGCCGTTTCATGTGACGCGTCATCGCGCGACGTGCCGCTTCGATCTGGCGCGCGGTCACCCGCTCGGGCTGAAGCGCCTTCAGCCCGTATGTGCCAAAGTTCAGATCGCTGCCGCCCTTGGCCAGGCCGTGGATACGGCCCTTGTGCTGTTTGCGGAATTTCGTACGTTTTGGTTGAAGCATCTTTCCGTCTCCTTACCGGCGTCCGCCACCGGCACCGCGGGGTGCAGGGCCGTCCTGGAGTTCCTGCGCCTTGCGATCGCGCGCCGAAGGATCGTGTTCCATGATCTCGCCTTTGAAGATCCAGGTCTTGATCCCGATGATGCCATAGGCCGTCTGGGCCTCGACATGGGCGTAATCGATATCCGCCCGCAGCGTGTGCAGCGGCACCCGACCCTCGCGATACCATTCGGTCCGCGCGATTTCCGCGCCACCGAGACGGCCGGCAAGGTTCACGCGGATCCCCAGCGCACCCATGCGCATGGCGTTCTGCACGGCACGCTTCATGGCGCGACGGAAGGACACACGGCGCTCAAGCTGCTGAGCGATGGATTCACCCACCAGCGCGGCGTCCAACTCGGGCTTGCGCACCTCGACGATGTTCAGGTGCAACTCGCTGTCGGTTATGTTGGCGATCTTCTTGCGCAGCGTTTCGATATCCGCGCCTTTCTTGCCAATGATGACGCCGGGGCGTGCCGTGTGGATCGTCACGCGGCACTTCTTGTGCGGACGTTCGATGATCACGCGGCTGATACCCGCCTGCTTGCACTCGTTCTTGACGAAATCGCGGATCTTGAGGTCTTCCAGCAGCAGATCGCCGTAATCCTTGGTGTCGGCATACCAGCGACTGTCCCAGGTGCGGTTGACCTGGAGGCGCATCCCGATCGGATTGACTTTGTTACCCATCAGACTTGCTCCTCGACTTGGCGAACCTTGATTGTCAGTTCCGAGAACGGCTTCACGATCTTGCCGAACCGGCCGCGCGCACGCGGACGACCGCGCTTCAGCGTCAGGTTCTTGCCCACATAGGCTTCGGCCACGACCAGTTCGTCAACGTCCAGATTGTGGTTGTTCTCGGCATTGGCGATCGCGGACTGAAGGCATTTGCGCACGTCCTCGGCGATCCGCTTGTTCGAGAACATCAGATCGGTCAGGGCGCGCTCGACCTTCTTGCCGCGGATCATCGCGGCCACCAGGTTCAGCTTTTGCGGGCTGGTGCGAAGCATGCGCAGTTTTGCCATTGCTTCGTTATCGGCCACGCGGCGGGGATTCTTATCCTTGCTCATGGCTTACTTGCGCCTCGCTTTCTTGTCGGCAGCATGACCGAAATAGGTCCGGGTCGGGGAATATTCACCGAACTTCTGACCGATCATGTCTTCGCTGACGTTCACCGGGACATGTTTCTTGCCGTTGTAGACGCCAAACGTCAGCCCGACGAATTGCGGCAGAATGGTCGACCGGCGCGACCAGATCTTGATGACTTCGTTGCGACCGCTTTCGCGGGCCGCCTCGGCCTTTTTCAACACGTAAGCGTCGACAAAAGGACCTTTCCAGACAGAGCGAGACATCTATCAGCGTCCCTTTTTCTTGGCGTGACGCGAGCGGATGATCAGCTTGCTGGACGCCTTGTTCCTGTTACGGGTGCGCGCACCCTTCGTCGGCTTGCCCCAGGGCGTGACCGGATGGCGGCCACCCGAGGTGCGACCCTCGCCACCACCGTGCGGGTGGTCGATCGGGTTCATCGCGACACCGCGCACCGAGGGGCGAATGCCCTTGTGACGCATGCGGCCTGCCTTGCCCTGATCCTGGTTGCTGTTGTCGGGGTTCGAGACGGCGCCGACGGTGGCCATGCATTCCTGCCGCACCAGACGCAATTCGCCGCTGCTGAGCCGGATCTGCGCATAGCCGCCATCGCGACCCACGAACTGGGCATATGTGCCTGCAGCGCGCGCGATCTGGCCGCCCTTGCCGGGCTTCATCTCGATGTTGTGGACGATCGTGCCGATCGGCATCCCCGAGAACCGCATCGCGTTGCCGGGCTTGATGTCGGCCTTGGCGCTGGCGACGACCTTGTCGCCGACCGCCAGACGCTGCGGTGCCAGGATGTAAGCCTGCTCGCCATCGTCATATTTGATCAGCGCGATGAATGCGGTCCGGTTCGGGTCGTATTCGATCCGTTCCACTGTTGCCGCGACATCCAGTTTGCTGCGTTTGAAGTCGACGATCCGATAGAGGCGTTTTGCCCCGCCGCCAATGCGGCGCATCGTGATCCGTCCGGTGTTGTTGCGTCCGCCGTGCCGGGTCAACCCTTCGGTGAGGGATTTGACCGGACGGCCTTTCCACAGCTCCGAACGGTCGATCAGAACCAGCCCACGCTGGCCCGGCGTCGTCGGTTTGTACGACTTGAGTGCCATGCTTTCTGTCTTCCGTTAGCAAATGCAGGGGCACGCCCCCGCGATATGTAGGGCGGGGTTCACCCCGCCTCGCTCAAAGGGCCCCAAAGGTCCCCGGTTGAAAACCGCGGCCCCGGATCGAATCCGGGGCCATGGCAAGATGCCCGTGCCTATTAAAGGCCGGTTGTGACGTCAATGGTGTTTCCCTCTTCCAGGGTCACATAGGCCTTCTTGACATCCTTGCGCCGACCCAGTTGGCCGCGGAACCGCTTGGCCTTGCCCTTGGTGATCGAGGTATTGACGGCCTTGACCTTCACACCGAACAACGCCTCGACGGCTTCCTTGATCATCGGCTTGTTGCTGTCGATCGCCACCTCGAAGACGACCGCGTTGGCATCGCTTGCCATCGTGGCCTTTTCGGTGATGACCGGCTTGCGGATCACGTCGTAATGTTCTGCCTTCGCGCTCATTTCAGCCGAGCCTCCAGTGCCTCTACACCCGCCTTCGTGAGCACCAGCGTGTCACGCTTGAGGATGTCGTAAACGTTTGCGCCCATCGAAGGCAGGACATCCAGACCCTCGATATTGCGCGCGGCCTTGGCGAAACCCTCGTTGACGGTCGCCCCGTCGATGATCAGCGCGCGCTTCCAGCCCAGGTTTGCAACCTGCTTGGCCAATGCACCGGTCTTGCCGTCGGATTCCGCGGCGTCGATCACGACCAGTTCGCCGGCCTTGGCCTTGGCGCTCAGCGCGTGGCGCAGGCCCAGCTTGCGGAACTTCTTGGTCAGCTCGTGACCGTGGTCGCGCGGCGTCGGCCCGGCATAGATGCCACCGCTGCGGAAGATCGGCGCCGAACGCGCACCATGGCGGGCGCCGCCGGTGCCTTTCTGGCGATAGATCTTCTTGGTCGAGTATTTGACCTCGGACCGGGTCTTGACCTTGTGCGTGCCCTGCTGCGCATTGTTGCGCTGCCAGCGGACGACACGGTGCAGGATGTCGGCGCGCGGCTCGAGACCGAACAGATCGGCGTCAAGCTCGATGTCGCCGGCCTTGCCGCCGTCCAGTTTGATGACGTCGAGTTTCATTCTTCGCCTTCCTTCTTCTCGTTCGAAGGATCGATATCGGCATCCTTCTCGGCCTCGATCTCGGCCTCGGCGGCTTTCAGCTGCTCGGCCTCCTGTGCGGCCTGCTCTTCGGCCAGACGCTGCGCCTCGGCCTCGGCCTCGGCTGCGGCTGCTGCGGCGGCTTCCTCGGCGGCTTTCGCGGCCTCGGCGGCAGCGGATTTCAGGGCTGCGGGCAGAATGGCGTTCTCGGGGAACGGCTTTTTCACCGCATCCTTGATCGTCACCCAGCCGCCCTTCGAACCCGGAACCGCGCCCTTGACCATGATCAAACCGCGCTCGGAATCGGTGCGCACGACCTCGAGGTTCTGCGTGGTGATGCGGGCGGCACCCATGTGACCGGCCATCTTCTTGCCCTTGAACACCTTGCCGGGGTCCTGACACTGGCCGGTGGAACCGTGCGAGCGGTGCGAAATCGACACGCCGTGGCTCGCCCGCAGACCGCCGAAATTGTGCCGCTTCATCGCGCCGGCAAAGCCCTTGCCGATCGAGGTGCCGGCGACGTCCACATACTGACCGGCGAAATAATGGTCAGCGGTGATTTCCTCGCCCACATTGATCAGGTTCTCGGGATCGACGCGGAATTCCGCGATCTTCCGCTTGGGCTCGACCTTGGCGGCGGCGAAATGGCCGCGCATGGCCTGGCTGGTCCGCTTGACGCGGGCCGTGCCGGCACCCAGCTGAACGGCCGTATAGCCATCCTTCTCGGCGGTGCGCTGCGCCACCACCTGCAACCCGTCGAGCTGGAGAACCGTGACCGGAACCTGCTTGCCGTCTTCCATGAACAGCCGGGTCATGCCGACTTTCTTTGCGATAATACCAGAGCGCAACATCTTGTGGCCCTCCCCGCTTACGATTGCAGCTTGATCTCGACATCCACGCCAGCGGCGAGGTCGAGCTTCATCAGCGCGTCCACGGTCTGGGGGGTCGGATCGACGATGTCCAGCAGGCGCTTGTGCGTGCGGATCTCGAACTGGTCACGGGATTTCTTGTCGACGTGGGGGCCACGCAGAACGGTGAATTTCTCGATCTTGTTCGGCAGCGGGATCGGACCGCGCACGTTTGCGCCGGTCCGCTTGGCGGTATTGACGATTTCCTGCGTGCTGGCATCCAGCACCCTGTAATCGAACGCCTTCAGCCGAATACGGATGTTTTGGCTTTGCATGTCTTCAGCCTTTCAGGGGCTTGGAGTTGATAGGAGGAGCAGCGACCCATTCGCTGCCCCTCGTCGAACCCTGCGGGCGCGCGCACGCGCCCGTTTCGGTTACGCGATGATCTTGGAGACGACGCCGGCACCGACGGTGCGGCCGCCTTCGCGGATGGCGAAGCGCAGGCCCTGCTCCATCGCGATCGGCGCGATCAGCTCGACCTCGAACTTCAGGTTGTCGCCGGGCATCACCATCTCCGTGCCCTCGGGCAGCGTCACCGTGCCAGTCACATCCGTCGTGCGGAAGTAGAATTGCGGGCGGTAATTCGCGAAGAACGGCGTGTGACGGCCGCCCTCGTCCTTGGTCAG